>NZ_CP195123.1:3852500-7572968 GCF_057365095.1 Rhodopirellula sp. J20-39
AATCCGTGGAAACGACACTCGTATACACTCAACAGAAAACATCATCTTCGGATGAGACTCTATCACCTTTTGGTCTACGAAGACCTCGCTTGGCGCGTCGCCTGCCAAGCGAGGTTTTTTCGTGCGCACGCATAATCCGGCAACTTGCTTCATTTCCCTTTCGCCGCGCTGGGATCGGCATGTGCCGTGATTAGCATGCGCCGCGATCCGCATGCTCCACGAGCAGCATGTGCTGGGAATCGCGTGTGCTGAAACGCGATCCTGGAATGCATTCCAGGAAGTTATACCGGGGATTCGAGCGTTTCTCTCCGTTCCGCTGACCGGTGCAGATCCGGGTGGATACGAACGGCATGGGGTGAAGTCGAGCCGTGTTCGTGTCACTGCTCGCGATCGCCCCTGGTCCGGTTGGCCTAATAAATGCAGCCTGCTTCTAACGTGATATCAACGGCGACGCAGAACGTGATGCTTGAAATCGCGGGAACGTACTTTCAGGCAACCGAGTTTTGCTTGTGAGCTTGCCTTTGAGCGCGGCGATTCCCTTTGTGTTGCCATCCGCTCCCGTGGTTATTGCTGAACGACCGTAATTCAGATCGTCAGACGATCGACGACGGTGAGTTCGGTTGGCTGGTTGATTCACGACCAAGTCGTCGGCTAACTGAACGGTTGCGTCGTTGGGCTGCCGACGTTGAGAAAACTTATTTACCAATACCTGCACGGAGAAAACGATGAACATTCAAGATTTTCGTAAGCGTCAACAAACATTGATGCTGGACGGCGTCATTGATGAGCCTCTAACCGTTGCGTACACGGATGTCGGAAAAGGCGAGCCGCTACTTTTGTTGCACGGAATTCCAACCTGGTCGTTTCTATTTCACGATGTGATCGATGAGCTGGCCAAGAATTTTCGAGTCATTGCCCCGGATATGATCGGATACGGATTTTCGGATCGCCGAGACCAGTTCGACCGTTCGATTGAATTTCAGGCTGATTTCGTTGAGCGATTCATGGCAGAGCTCGAAATTGATAGCGCGCATTTTGTTGCACATGACATCGGGGGTGGCGTGGCATTGATTCTGGCCGACCGAGAGCCGGACTTGGTACGTACCATGGTTCTTTCCAATAGCGTGGCATACGACAGTTGGCCGGTTGATGAAATGCTCGCTCTAGGGCACCCACGGAATGCCAAGCTTCAGCCCGACGAAATGACCAGCAAGCTTGAAGAGAGCTTTGAGTACGGTCTGTCGCGATCGGAGCGATTGACTGATGAGTTCAAGGAGGGCATCGTGGCTCCTTACCAGGATCGAGAAGGGATCGTCAGTTTGGTACGCAACGCCGCGAGCTTAAATACCAACCACACGACGCCGATTACTGCTCGTTTGGGAAAGATGCAGCAGCCGACTTTGCTGTTGTGGGGCGAAGACGATCGTTGGCAGCCGATCTCGACGGCGGAGCGGTTGGTTCAGGACCTTCCGAACGCAAAGATGCATGCACTAAAAAATTGCTCGCATTGGGTTCCGCAGGACTGCCCTGAAGAATTCGCAAAGGCGACAATCGAGTTTCTGCAATCGGCGCCGGTTGCGGTCTGATTTCAACCGAGACAGGCTTCGAAAAACTTCGCAGGGAAGCGGAGTTCGGTCTGTGACGTTGGCGAACTCGGTAGGTCAGTCAACTCGCGATTGGCTAATAATGTGATCTGAAGCCGCGAATGTACTATTCGCTTCATTGTGCGGCTTTCAGTTGCCAGCCAATCGGGAGGAATGAGGTGACAGGCCTGATGGCCCAAGCTGTCTTAGGGCCACTATTTTTTGGGCGGCGACTTTTTGCCACCGTTGATTAAACGTGTCGGGCTCATTCGTTGCATCATTTGCCGATCTGGTCCGCCGCCAAATTGTTCCCAATAGAGTGCTTTCATTGGGTTAACCTTTGGCCCCATGACGTCTTCGTTGACGAGCAGTGGCTGGATGTCATTCCACCAGCGGTCGTATTCCGCACGGAATTTTTCAACGATCTCCGGTTTCGACTTGATGAGGTTCTCTCGCTCGCCAGGATCGTTTTGCAGGTCGTACAGTTCTTTGTTGTTGACCAATCGATATCGCGAGTCTTCAATCGAGCAGGCGGTGAATTTCCAGTCTTCGACTTTTCCTTTGTCCCATCGTCCAACGTGATGGACGAGCGTGCGATAGGGCCACTCCGCTTGGGGATTATCCAGCAGAGGTTGTAGGTTTCGTCCTTCAACCTGTTCTTTCATTTTCTCTGAAATTGGTGCGGCTGCGATCGCGGCAAGCGTGGGGTAGATATCGGTGCCAGAGCAAAGAGCATTGCATTCCGCACCCGCAGGAACGTTGCCATTCGGCCAGCGGACAAAACATGGAACGCGGGTGCCGCCTTGGTAGGGTCGGCCCTTGCTGCCGCGCATGCCGGCATTGTGAATGTGAATTCCTTTCGTGCCACCGTTGTCGGATGCCAAGAAGATGACTAGCGTATTGTCCGCAATCCCCCATTGGTCCAGTTTCTCCAGCAGAACGCCAAAGTTGGTATCGATGTTTTCAATCATTCCAAAGAACTTCGCGATGACCTCGTTCACGCCGGGCTTCCCGAGGTAGTGCTCGTAGTAATCCTTCGGCAGCACATACGGACTGTGAGCCGCGTTGAGCGAGATGTAAGCAAAGAACGGCTGTTCTTCGTTGCGTTGGTTGTCCATCCATTGGCTGGCTTGATTGAAGAAAAGATCCGTACAATACCCCTTCGTCTTTACCCATTTTCCGTTGTGCCAAAGGGCGGGATCGATGTTCGTGTTACCGGGGGCGTCACCGCAAGAACCTGGATAGGTTTGTCCGATGCCGCCACCGCCATGGGTGTAAACTTCATCAAAGCCCCGGTTTTCCGGACGGTATTCTTGTTCGTCACCAAGGTGCCACTTGCCAAAAATGCCGGTTGTGTATCCGACGCTCTTGAGCATCTGCGGAAGCGTGACGGTATCCAGGCTCATCCGCTCTCGCTCGTAAATCGTATGAGTGACACCGTTCTTGAACTCATGACGACCACTTAACAAGGCGGCCCGTGTCGGTGCGCAAGTGGGACTAACGTGAAATTTGGTGAATAACAGACTTTGCTTTTTGAACGCATCGACCGCCGGCGTTTGCATGATCGGGTTACCCAGGCAGCGGTAGTCTCCATACCCGACATCATCGGGCATAACCAAAATGATGTTAGGGCGAGCAGGTTTGTCCGCGGCCGCAGCAAATGCAGCGAACAGTAAGGCGAATAGTGATGTGAGCGTTCTCATGTTTTAGTCTCTGGGGAAGACCGGAGCGAGCGGAGATACGGTGGGGTGAATTATTGGCGTTGGCTGTAAAGCGATGTCACGCGTTCAAAATCAACTCTGGAACAATAAAGTCCATGAAAATCCAAGCGATAGCCGTGGCACTACATGCTTAGACTAGAAACGCGACCTTTACGCCATGGCCGAAGAAATACGAATGCTCGACTGAAGATGAACCTAATATAACTTAGATCCAAGCAAGTAGCAGAAGTTGGCCCGCGCTATCGCCCCGCCGACAACAGAAGTCTGTGCGTCGCGATCGCTATTGTGTCTGCGTCAAGGTCGCAGTGGCGAGGCTTGCGA
Organism: Rhodopirellula sp. J20-39; assembly: GCF_057365095.1. Lineage (NCBI taxonomy): Bacteria > Pseudomonadati > Planctomycetota > Planctomycetia > Pirellulales > Pirellulaceae > Rhodopirellula > Rhodopirellula sp. J20-39. The sequence goes on from NZ_CP195123.1 coordinate 3,856,126, forward strand.
ACAGTCGGGTGAGCGTGCGGTGGACCGGCGACGTTTGGTGTTGCGAAGTGCCCCTGTAGAGCTCCGCAACTTGAAGCGGGGCCTTCAGGCTGGAAAAAGGCGAATCAAACATCACGTGCCCCGGGATAGTCTAGTTACCCGATTCAGTGGTTTCTCCGTTGGACCACTGGATTGCAGCTACGGGGCGTTCCGGAGTGATGGCGAATGAGTTGGGCTGCGAATCGCGTATCTCATTGTCATTCGCAACAGATTTTGACTGGGAATCGGGCAGCACTAGAAACGTGCTGACGGGAGACGCATGGAGATGGTCGTGCGACCCGGGGCCACGTTGATTCACTTCCGGCGATGGCTTTTCAAAAAGAGTGCAGCGGACGTGAGTTGGGCGTCCATCCGGGGATCCGATTTCGAAGAACCACCACACATGCCCTCCCTCGCTTCGCCGTCCAATCCATTGGTATCGGCTGGCGTGGGAGGTTGTTGAGGCTTTTCGGGTTAACGCCGATGGAGTTCCGAAGCCGATTCGGCGATGAATGATCGAAAGAGCTGCCTCTTCGAATGAATCTTCGTCATCCAGTAGCGACTGAATGTTGTTTGGCGAAACGGAACGGAGAAATTGCTGCTCGTCAGTAAGCCGAAGACGCAGCGCGACCTCGACCTTTTGTGTCTTCTCGTTCCACTGAATTTCCGCCAACGATTCCGCTGCAGGATGCAGCATCATGCTCGATAGAAGTACCAATAGACTGGTAATCATTCTTGTCCATCCTCAGAAGCATCGCTCGGCTTCGTCGTCTTGGCATTGCCTCTGCTTTTACGCTTTGGCTTCGCTTTTAACTTTTGATTTGGCGCCGTGTCGTCCGTGGATTGCTTCGATGAAGCGTCGGCTTTAACGGACTTACCGCCGTCGGCTTTTCGCTTCTTCTTTGACGAGCCTTTTTTCACTGATTTCTCGTCAGTCTCGGCCTCCTTGTCCGACCTGTCGTCTGCAGCATCTTTGGCCTTCTTTGGCTCTTTCTTAGCGGCTGGCTCTTCGTCCGAATCGCTGTTGTCGTCTTCGGAGTCATTTTCGGAGTCACTCTCACCGCGAGCTTTTTGGATCTCGTTCTTCTTCTTTTCGCTTTTGAAAAGTTCGAATCGAGTCGGCTCCAGTTTTGGCGGCCAGTGATTATTGCCAGTATCGGTGTCCGCAATCTCTCGTTTCGGGTCGATCTCCAGACGCACGATTTCCTTTTCGGTCAGTAAGAGCTTTTTGACCTCTTTGGAATTGTACCGCCAAATTTCTGGCGGCAGCATGATGTTCTCTTGCGTGTTATCCGCGTAGTGGACTCGCAACGGGATCGGCATCACCAAGCCACCTCGGTTAACAAACTTGACGACGTAGAATTGTGTCGTGCGTTTTAGCAGGGCTTTCTCGTCATCATCGAGGCGGTCCAGGAACTTTTGGTACGCCTTGCGGTCAGACTCCTCGACTTTGTCCTTATCGTATTCGGGTGAGTTGTAGAAGTCTTTCAGACCTGGCTGCCAATCAATTCGACGACGCAGTCCGCGGTTGAGCTCGTCCGACGGCGTGTCCTCTTTGATGTCTTCCTTGCGACGCTTCTCTTCGCGTTCCTCATCCGGATCACCGCTGGCGATTACGAACAGTTCCACTGAATCGATTGCGATATCGACGTGTTCGGTACTGTAGAACCAACCTCGCCAAAACCAATCCAGGTTGGTTCCTGAGGCATCTTCCATCGTACGAAAAAAGTCGGCCGGTGTTGGTCGCTTGAATTTCCAACGGCGGCAGTATTCGCGGAAGGCGAAATCGAATCGTTCGCGGCCTAGTACGGTATCCCGCAGAATGTTCAGAGCGGTGGCCGGTTTGGCGTAAGCGTTGCTTCCGAACTGCAGGATCTCGTCGCTGCCGGTCATGATCGGCCGCTGACGACCGCCACGCATGTAAGGCACGATCTTTTCCGCCGGGCCGCGGCTGGATGGGTAGTCTTCCTCCCATTCTTGTTCGGCTAAATACTGTAAGAACGTGTTGAGCCCTTCGTCCATCCACGTCCATTGTCGTTCGTCGCTGTTGACGATCATGGGGAAGAAATTGTGGCCAACTTCGTGGATGATCACGCTGATCAGGCCGTACTTGGTCGCCTTGCTATACGATCCGTCTTCCTCGGGCCTCGGACCGTTGAAGCAAAGCGTCGGGTACTCCATTCCGTGTACCGGGCCATTGACGCTGATCGCGACGTCGTACGGATAATCAAACGTGTATCGACCGTAAACCTCCAACGTATGTGCGATCGATTCGGTCGAATACTGACTCCAAAGCGGTTCGGCTTCGTTGGGGTAGAACGACATTGCCGTCACGGTGCGATCGCCTACTTTGACAGGCATCGCATCCCAAATGAACTTGCGGCTGGCTGCCCATGCAAAGTCACGAACATTCTTTGCGTCGAATGTCCAGGTCTTGGTTCCTTGTTGTTTGTTGGAACCGTTGGATTTGCCTTTCTTCGATTTGGAAGCCTTTTTCGTTCGAGCGGTTTCGTTCGCTTTGGCTTCTTCCGGCGTGATGATGAAGGTGGGCTTCTTGCTGTCGTGAATCGAGTCGAGTCGCTCGATCCATTCCGACTTCAAAACGTCTTTCGGGTTGGAAAGAGTTCCTGTCGCGGTTACCACCATGTCGTCCGGAACGGTGATATTGACTTGGTAGTCACCTAGTTCCAATGTGAATTCACCACGACCCAAAAATTGATCGTGCTGCCAACCGGTGTAGTCGGTGTACGCGGCAACCCGAGGGAACCATTGCGCGATTTCATAGATCGTGTTGTCGTCATCTTCGAAGTGTTCATAACCGCTACGAGCCCGAATCACCTTGGCGTCGATGATGTTGTAGCGATAAGCGATACCGATCTTTGTCGATTCGCCAGGGGCCAACGGCTTCGGTAAGTCGACTCGCATCATCGTGTCGACGACAAGATAGGTAAGCTCCTTGGCATCGTTCGACTTGGAGCGTTTGCCGGAATCCAGTAGCGTTACCGAGTCGATTTTATAACCACCGTCGAACGCTTGTTGAGCCAACAAGGTTTGTACGGACGAGAACGGCGACTTGCCGGCTAACGATGGTGCCGTGATGCTCTGCACGGCGGCGGAGTCGTTGCGGAACCGGTTTTGATCCAGTTGCAGCCAAACGTACGTCAGTGTGTGTGGCGAATCGTTGTGGTAGGTGATTCGGCAATCGCCCGACAAGCTTCTTTGCGTGTCGTCGAGTGCGATATCGATCTCGTAGTCCGCACGTTGTTGCCAATACATGGGGCCAGGAGCACCGGAGGCGGTTCGGTATACCCCGGGGGTTGGTAGCCAATGTTGAATCGGGTGGAAAGGATCCCGGGCGTCGCTGTGTTTGTAGTTGGGTAGCGGTTGGGCTGAAACCGAACCTGCACAAATGCATGTCAGTACGATCAATCGGACAAATCGAAACACAAAACACCTCAACGCGGAGAAACACGGACGCGACCATCATAGTCACTGAACGAGTTGATTCAGCCCCACCGCGAGACCAACTGTTTAACCCGGGCGGTCTGCACCCTAGGGAGTCGCATTAGGGCAACTTGGTTCTTGTTATTGGGTATGTTTCTTTTCACCATGATCGCCAAAGGTGCGATCAAAGTGGGCTTAATGGCAACAAGCATCGACGGTCGGAAACGCTAGGAACTGAGTCTGTGGTCAATTCAACCGCGGGCTTCTAAGGCAGATGTGTCCTATTGTAGCGGTCGCAACGGCTTGACCCGGAAATGTGGGATCTCGCCAGCATACTGTTGATGACGTGAAAACTAATCCGTCCATTACAACGGGCCACGGTGAACAACGCTACAATTGACTAGCGGGTGGTCGCAAACCCGCCGACCCACCGCCGACTGCAGTTTTACATTTCCTTTCGGGCGATCCTATTCATCGTTTCGTCTGCTGATACGAGAACGAGTTTTCTTTCGATTACTGCGAGAACGGCGTTGCTTCGTCACTCGCTATCATCAGCCGAGTTTCCTTGATCGCCGCACCAGATATCTGACTCAACTTTCTCTTGAGTGCTCAAACTAAATGAAAAGCGAAACGCCCGAGGGCAGCATTGCGTTACTGATCGATGCGGACAATGCACCGGCCGCAAAGATCGACTTTATCATCTCCGAACTTGCAACGTATGGAATCGTCAATATTCGGAAGGCGTATGGGAATTGGAGGAAGCGTCCGCTGGATAGCTGGATCAAGGTGCTGCACGAGTACGCCATCACCCCGAAGCAGTGTTTCGATTTGATTAAAGGGAAGAATGCGGCGGACATGTCGTTGCTTATCGACGCGATGGATATCCTTTACACCAAGGAGATCAACACGTTCGGTTTGGTCTCCTCGGACTGCGACTTCACGCCACTGGTGATGCGCTTGCGAGAAGACGGGAAACAGGTTATTGGATTTGGGCGGCAGACATCGCCGGAGCCTTTTGTCTTGGCATGCAGCCATTTCATCTATTTGGACGAAGACGATAACGGCAGCAAGACACCACAAAAGAAAATCGAAAAGTCAGTTTTATCGTTGAAGCAAAACCGCAAGCTCATGAACACACTGCGTACCGCGGTCAAGGAAGCGGCCGACGAGGATGGCTGGGCTGCACTCGGACCCGTCGGTGCCCATATCTCCAATCAAAGCCCGTTCACACATCGCACTTACGGGTTCCCGAAACTCAGCGACATGTTTGAAGCGATCGATTTGTTCGATGTCAAAAAGAGCAAACTTGCTGGCCAGGCTTCTGTGAAAGTGCGACTTAAGACATAGTTCGCGATCGTAACAGAAGCATTCAATTCCGTGTCATAAGAAAGCAAGCTGCCGCCCCGTGATCGCGAAGCGTCTATCCCGACGATTTAATCGTTGAACAAAGTGTCGACGTCCGTTAGGGCAGTCAGGTAAATCAGATACTGTTCGCGATCCAGTGGAAGCTTGCCGAACTTTCGGTGCTTGGTCGTCTCGCTCGTGAGATCCGTGGTGGTGGAACGCGTTCTTCGTGACATGCGATCCCAAGTTGAGAGGGCAGTCAAAGCCCGTGGTCGCCAATCTCTTCGTCACGCACTAATGATCCAACAAAAGATCCTAATGGTTGAACGTCTGGCGTGTCATCTTGTTAGATTTTGCTAGTAGCTCGGATGGCATATTCCGCTCATGTATTGGTTAACTCGATCACCGCGATCGGAACGAACTCATGGGTGGTCATGCCAGCCATATTAAAAACGAGTTTGGTCCGCCATATTCAAAAGGAAGACACAAGTATGAGATCAGCGAATTGGATTGCCCGTGGTTTCTGTTGTTTCGCGACATTGCTAGTCATGTTTATTCCGATCGCCACTTGTTCGGCGCAGTCGTGGGGATATCGCGAGAATCGCATCGCTATCAGTTTTGATGGTAACAGCGCGCCCGATCACGAGTACAAATGGCCAACGGGAGACCCTGACGACTGGGGTGCACTTCCTGCATCCTGTGCCATCATCGCCAAGGTTGGTCTGCAAAAGAAGTTGGTTCACTGCTCTTACAACAACTTCATTGATGCACCATCGGGGCCCGACGCTAAGAATCAATTGAAGATTGGTGCGGATGGAGTTGTTAGGTACTGGGGCTTCGATCCGGACGTGTTCTTCGATGTCACGAAGCAGCAGCGAGAAGCAATTGAGAATTTGGCGAGTGAGATGGGAAGGTCGACAGCGAGCGATCCGTTGTATTTCATTCACGCTGGGCTGTCGGAATTTGTCTATCGAGCCGTCCAAGAGGTTTTGCAGCGTGGTAAAGCGGAATCGTTATCACACGTTAAACTGGTGTCACATAGTGGCTTTAACGAGAACGAACGCCGGCGGAACCACCATCACACTTGGAAGGACATCCAAGAACTTAGTGGAAATCGGATCCAATACAAAAAGATTCAGGATCAGAACTCGAAAGAGAAGCCAAACCATCTGTGGAATTCTGGCAACAACTTTGCCGTTTGGCATTGGATGCGTGATCATTCCCAACCGGATGTACGATGGATGTATTCAAGGTTAGAAGCACACAGTGGAAACGTTGCCGACATATCCGATTGTGGAATGCTCTTTTACCTGCTGGTAGGCGATGAGAGCGGCAGCCCAGCAAAATTCCGAGACTTCATCGGGGCAGGAATTAGCATGAATAGCCCCTCAAGCTGAGTTGGTAGTTCGTGTGAATGCGAGCCCGTTCCAGGTCTATTTCGGTCGTCAGCAAGCAAGTTGCCACCGTAGCCAATACGATGTTTAAAAAGAGAGACAGACACACAGTCACGAACGTGTTGAGTTACCCTGTCGCAGTAAGAACACGTAGCATCTTGAATTGGCTTTTTTCGATTGAGATAAGTAATGAACCATCGACGCGATTTTTTGAGGTTGACGACGGGGACTGCGGCTTTCGCGGCCACCGAAGGTTTATCGCAACGGTTGCTCGCTAGCCCAGTGACCGTTGATGAGGATCACGATCACTTGCCCGACTTCAAAAACGGGGCGCGGCTGCTCTTTCAAGGCGATTCGATCACCGACATGAAATGGGGGCGAAACCAGAAAGATCGAAACCACTTTCTTGGTCACAGTTACGTGTTCCTAATCGCTGCTCGTTTAGGCGTGGACATGCCCAACTCCCGATTGGAGTTCTTCAATCGAGGCGTAAGTGGAAATAAGGTTGGTGACCTTCGAGACCGTTGGCAGAAAGACGCGATCGAGATTAAGCCGGATTTGTTAAGCGTGCTCGTCGGCGTCAACGACGTTGGCCGCAATCTGGGCGGAGTGGATCTATCAAATTGGGAAGCGGACTATCGATCAATCCTTGAAGCGAGCCGACGCGAGAATTCCGAACTGAGGTTGGTTCTGCTCGATCCCTTTGTGTTGCCGTCAGGCAAGCTGTCTGAAGTGGGACCGTATCGGAAATGGCGTGATCAGGTTGATCGTTTGATTCCATTGGTAGCCAAGTTGGCGGAAGACTTCGATGCTGTTCATGTCAAGACTCAGCAGATGTTCGATGATGCGGTGAAGAGGGCGCCAGCGGAACATTGGATCTGGGACGGCGTGCATCCTTTGCCGCAGGGACATGAATTGATCGCCCGCACTTGGACACGTGAGGTTAGCAAACGTTGGTCCTAATTCGCGATCCGCTTGCTTTGTGTTGCGTGCTCAGTCGAAATCGCTATAGCTTTGCGATTTTTCCGTCGTATAGCAGCGATTGGGAGATATACGCGTGCGGGGTGTGATTTCATGGGCTCGCTGGCGATTCCACTATCGGCCAGCACGAGTGGGACTTCCCGTTTCGATGGTTTCATCTCAATCGTTCAGTGGAAGCTTTTTGGCTTCTCATTGGGACATCCAACGAAGGTTTTTCGTTTTCGAAAGCTGCTAATTATTACGTGATCGCTAACGAAGTGTCTTCGTACTCAGATGCATCTAAACCCATACGAACCGACTGATAGCGACCTTGCGACGGGGCACCGTTCGAATCGTATGCCAGAGTTGCTTTGGGTCGTTGCTGCCGTGTTCGGCGGTTCGCTAGCAACGCTTTCAATATTGGCATCCGCTGCTTGGGATGGAGCAATCGCAATCGAGGACCTTGGAAGTCAGTCGCACGTGCTCAACGCGGGAATCTCGCTGGGGCTCGCGATAGTCGCCGGCTTTAGCCAATATCTATCGTTCCTTTATTCGAGACCGCATCTCCGCGTGACTCTTCTGCTGGTGATGGGCATCGTGACCGTCGCTTTGCTCATTTGGGCTGAGTGGCCGATTGCCGTGTTCCCGATGTATTTTGACTTGTCTAATCTACTTGCGGGCTACGTTTCTATTGGCTTAGTTCCGAGCCTGCTTGTCACCTTGGTACCACTGCAATTGCGAAAAGCTTGGCATGCTATGCTGCCATACAGTGTGTTGCTCTTGTTAGTGGTTTACCTGGCCGTTCGTACGACTTAAGCGATCGTCATAGGTCGATCGCGAGACTTTTGCGAGCAAGATGGAGCAGACCACTTTAGTCAGTCTGCGAGTACGACCGGCAGTTGCCTGTTTGAACGAGCGTCACTCTAACGCTCGATGCTGGTGCTTACGATTTTCCGGATGAACTTGATGGTTAACGCATGAGCAGGATTTGCCATTTGTCCATGGTCAAAACCGTCCAACTCCAAAAGTTCGACATCTTCATCACCGGCCACCTTCAGCATTCGCCAAAAGTAAGCGTTCTCTTCATAGCGTCCGAGCATTTCCAGTTCGCGATCACCTGTGATTAGCAAGATTGGCGGAGCGTCTGGGCGAACGTGGAACAGCGGTGCCATCTTGTCGATGATCGGCTGTTTGCCTCCGATTCCCATTTCCTTGCGGACCGTGAAGTGGGTGATGGTATGGCCGCTGTAAGGAATCAGTCCGGCAATATCGTCGGCGTTCAAGTCATGTGCTGCTAGGTAAGTGCGATCTAAGCCAACCATGCTGGTCAGGTACCCGCCGGCAGAGTGTCCGGCGACAAAAACGCGGTCGGGTGAACCACCGTGAGCCGCAATGTTTTTAATCGTCCATGCAACCGCAGCGGCAGCGTCTTCGACATAGGTCGGTGATTTTACAGATGGTGAGAGCCGGTAGTTTACAGCGACGACCGCGATGCCTTGGTTCTTCAGACCTGACGGGATCGCCTTGTTCCCGCCGGTCAACCCACCGCCGTGGAACCAGACGACCGTGGCGAAGTCCTCTTTGTTGGTGGGATAATACACGTCCAATCGGCACCGTTGCTGAATAGCGTCGGACAGGTCGTCGCCGGTGCGATACAGGACATCGGACTCGGTAGCGTACTCGGTTGAAATCCGCGTGCGGTCTTGCGCTACCAGCGTCGAAGAAATCAGTGCCGCAACGAGGGCCAACGGAAGAACGGAAAGGCAGATGCGATGCATTGTTACACGTAGGGAGGCGACGGAGGAGGCGGGGCAGAGCAACGTTTTGGAGCAAAACGTGGGTGGGGTGCGAAGTGTAGCCCAGATGATTTCGGCACAAAACCCATGCGATCACTTTAGCGATCTGTCGCTCGTGCGTGGCGCTCCATTGAGAGCACCGGAGCCAGTTCTGCACTACTTTAATCTTCTTATTGAAGTATCTTCCATTAAACGGTCAACGAAAACACTACCGCGGGTTCTTTACGTCGTAGCGAGTTGCCTTGTCATCGAGCGGGCGAATCCACACATTGCGAAAGTGGACCGGATTGTCGTGATCCTGAAGGAACAACGGGCCTGTCATCGTCCGCTTTTGCCGCTCCCAAATGGTTTTCAAGTGCTCCGTCGTTCCGTATCGATACGGATGGTATTTGGACTTCGCCTCACCAAAACGAACGTCGTCTTGCACCTTTTGGCCGTTTAACCAGGCGGTGACGGAGCCTTTGTCGGTAATTTTGCCGTTCCTGTCGCGGACAGGTGCACGGTACCGGATGTCATAGACTTGCCACTGGCCACGGGGACGAGCGGCGTTGGTAAGCGGATTGGAGAAACCATAAAGTGCGCCGATGTCAGACTCCCCTACTTCGTCCTTGCCATATGAGTCGATGATCTGCATTTCATAGAGACCATGGATGTACAGTCCGCTGTTTCCAGTTCCGCCTTCAGGGATCAGGAATTCGGCATGGATGTCCGCGTCTTGGAAATGCCACTTTGAAACAATATGATTGCTCCGCTGTTTTCCGCGTTTGCTAACCAAGGCTCCATCGAAGACTTCCCAATCGACGGCGTCACCGCTCATGCTGGTGAACATCGTCGTATCGTCCCCGTCAAATAGAACGATCGCGTCTGTGGGTGGTGGCGTAGGCAGGTTGTCTTGTTTGGGATGGTAGTCATCCGGCGACGATGTGGGGCTCGTTTCGCCGGCAGCTAACGTTTCAGATATTAGTTGCCTGCTGGCTTCCTCTGGAACGCAAAAATCCTTGCGTGAGTCGGTGTTGCGGTCTTGTTCGGAATGCTTCGGACGCGATTCAATTAACTCAATTAGTGAACCACTATTGTTGCTCGTTGTGAAAGCTTGAACGCCGTAGGACGCTTGAGGCCTAACCTTGCTTTCAGTTCCAACGACGAAGTTTCCATTCGCGATTTCGTTCGCACGAGCCGTCAGCGGTCCGCTGGGGCTTTGAGCCAACAGCACCGCAAAAGGTCCAACCGCGGTACAAATTGCAGCGAGAGCGACCGTCGATTTACGAAAAGTGAAGTGCATCAAATTGATCTTGGGCTGAGTTTGTTTGTCGTAAAGATGACTCGGCGTTCGCCAGTGTTAGGTCGCAACACGCGAAGCCGTATGGACTCCGCGTGGAATCGAGCGATGCGCGACGATAGCGATCTAATGTGAGAAGGACATGTGTACTTTGTCCAAGATTGGCTTCGACGCGTTTGCGGTAGAGTCGGTGAGCTTCACTTCGAACTGAAATCCAAAACCTTCGGGTAGTTCAGATAGATCAAGTGCTGCGGAGGTCTTTTGAATCTGCTTCGCGAAACCAGGCGTGTAATCATAGGTTTCCTTAATCGCCTGCCAGTCGGTCCACTGATCGATTTTGGAATCGTTGTCGGTATCGACGCCGACACGTGCTTCCACCGTCTCGACCCAAGGTCCTGGACTGGTGAAGTCGGACTTTTGTTGAGTCGCCAAGTAGAAGCGGCCTTTGGCAAAACAGACGTCTGGATCGGGATGTCCTTCGCCGACGTTGCCGCAGAACTCGAACTTCTGATCCAGGCTGGATGACGTGAACCACGCGACGCTCATCGGCAACTTGCCGAGGTGCCCCGCTGGATCGTAGTCGCAGAACAGGTAGTACTGGCCGCCAATCGAGATCGCCGCCCAATCACCGAATGCGTTTTGTTCAGGTTCATGGATTTCGTATTCGGCTACATTGGTCGGAAAATTCTTGGGATCCTCTTTGTGCCAGTGGGGATGATTGTAGGTTCCAATCTTTCCAGTTGGTTTAGTACGCTCGTCAACGGGCGGTGCGAGAATCTTGAAGTCGCTCAATCCATCTTCGCTAACCGCATGAGTTGCTAGCGGCGAATCCCAAGCGTGCTTTCTTGCATTGATCGGCCCCCAGTCTTCGGCAATGACATGAAACTTGCCGTCGAGATCGCGGATGATGGCACAGTCCGAGCCGTGGGAAGGATCCTTGAAAGCAATTCCCATATTCTTGCCCGGCACGCCGTCGGTCAGGTCTTCGTCAACATAGACGTGTGGATCCTGGTCGTTTGGGAAATCGTAGTAGAAGTAGGCCTTTCCGTCAGCGTATTCGGCTGTGGTCATCCACTTCCCGAAGCTTTCGGTGATGGGGCCGTGGTGCACCCAGTTAACCATGTCGCGGCTCTGCCAAGCGTGGTACCCACCCAAGCTTGCCTTCAAACCACCTGGCGCCGTGAACTCGTTCGCCATCGTGGTCGTTAGCAGCGGAATGTCAAAGCCATCGAGCGTAGCCGATTCAGGTTGGAATTGATTTTTGGACGTGGCCGGTTTTGCTGGCTTGGTCTCTTTCGATCGGGTTGCTTTTGCTTTCTTTCCTACTTTTTTGGCAGCAGAAGGCTGGCGATATCGAGCGAACATCCAGTAGTCGTCTGGACCGCGGCTCAAGAAAACGGGAGCGTCCGCCATGCTCGCCGTACCAAGATTTTCGGTTCGTTCCCAGTTCAGCCAAATGGGAGATTGTTCTAACGTGAGCGAATCGGCAGAACGTTTTTCGTTAAACGTTTTAAGTGTGCTTTGAAGCGTGGCAGATTCGGCCGTCGGTGATGCCATGCCTTCCGTCAGTTCGATGTTTGTTTTGCCAGCGGTAGCCTTTTCCCATTCAGCTTGCGTATCAATCGTCCAGCTGTCAGATGCTGACGCGGTTGTGACTCCAGCAGCGAGCAGAAGCCCAAAAGCGGGGCCGATGGTTCTTTTCAATTGATTCAATACGGAATCTTCAAACATCATTTCTCACTCTTACGGTTTCGAGGGGAAGCTCGCTGGGATTTGTCTTCCCGCAGAGCTATGAATCGTTGATGGGGTGGTTAGGCTCGTTATGCGAATACGACATTTGTCGCCGTTAGTCTTCCAGCGGCCAGTCGTCGGTTCGGAAGGGTGATGCGGGGAAGTCTTCCTTGCTGTACAAGTTGCAATCCACTGGATTGTTCGCCCACGAGTAACGGACGGCCACCGGCTTTGAAACCTTGTCGCTGCTGACTACGACCACATCGTGGCCATCTCGGTTTTCGATCTTTGCATCTGCCCAGATAAATTGTTTGTCTTCGCCGCAGATAGCAAAGGTCTTTAATTCACCGCCCTTCGCAACCAACCCGGTGCCGGTGTATTCGAAAGAAAGGACGACGTTGTTTCCTTCAACGGTATGCGAACGATACAGCGGGCTGGTAGGAGTTTGCTTGTCGAAGGTTTGATTCAGGATTGTCGACGCCAGTCGTTGGCCGACCGTCTGCTTATTCTTGGGGTGGATGTCTTTTGCCTCACCAGCGTCGATGGCGACTGCCATGCCAGAGTTCGGAGTATTTTGGGCAACGTGCAAGAAGCTTTCTCGGATGACTGGCCAGACATCGGTGCTTTCGACTGGCTTCGTTTGAGCTTTCATGTAGTTGGGCAACTGAACGGAATAGAACGGCAGGTCCTGATTCCATTTCTCTCGCCAGCTTCGCGTCATGCGATCGAGTTGAGTGCGGTAGTACGCGGCCGACTCGATGGTTCTTCCGTTGCGTTCCCCTTGATACCAAAGGGCACCCTTCAAGGTGTAGGGAACGAGCGGATTGATCATGCCTCGATAAAGATTGCCGGGGTAGTTTTGGTTGGCGTGAGGGTCTTGTTTGATGGCTGGCTTGCGGGGGACGCGTTGATTCTCGGCTTTCGCCTTGGCCGCTCTTCTTTCCCAACTTTTCAATGCTTTTTGATGGGCGACTTTCGCATCTTCGACGTTAAACGCCGAAGCTTGCTTGTCCATGTTGGCGATCGTGCTTTGAGCTCGGGTGTCCGCTTTTAGCGATTCGGTGTCCGTCCAGGATTCAATGGCCGTTCCGCCCCAGGATGAATTAATCAACCCGATTGGAACGTTCAGTTGTTTGTGTAGTTCGCGTCCGGTGAAGTATGCGGTCGCGGAGAAGCGACCGACGGTGCTGGGCGAGCATACTTGCCATGAACCCTTCACATCGGAAGCGGGAGTTGTGGATGCGTTTCTCGCGACGGCGAAATGTCGAATGTTCGGGTAGTCGGCTGAGGCGATTTCAGCTTTCGCGTTGTTTGCCGAACTGACCGTGAACGCCATATTGGACTGACCGGAACAAAGCCATACGTCACCGGATAGTACATTGCTGATATTGACAACGTTCGTGCCGCTGATCGTTAGCTTGTATGGTCCACCCGCCGCAGGACTTGAAATTTCGGCTGTCCATTTTCCCTGTGCATCGGTGGTACACGTCGACTCTTCACCCCAACTGCCGGAGATAGTTACCTTCTCACCTGAATCGGCCCAGCCCCAAATTGCAACCTGGGAATCTCGCTGGATGACCATGTTGTCGGTGAACAGCTGAGCTGGACGGACTTCGGCGCTGACGTGATTAAGCGTCGTCGTTGCCAGTAGAAGGACTGCAAAAGTGAGGAGTCGGGGCATTGGAATTGCCTTTGGGGAGGGAATCGTTGGCGGGCGAGCGTTCCGGCTTGTCGTGTTAGGTGCAATGAACCTGAGTCGAACCGAACGTGAGGCCAATTGTAGAGCAAATGGTTTCGCTCTGTGGCACGTCGTCCTTCGGCCGTTAAACGTCGTTCCTGTTTGGCTTGCATAAGCGTGGGCCTAGCGAGCTGCGCGTAACGAAAAGGGAAATAGCGAAAGAGTGACTTGTTAATCGCTCTAACGCTTTCCTGACTTTGCGAAACCACCGTTGGCGAAACGCAAGATACCCACGGTTGGACGAGTTCTCTACGAAGCGTTTCTACTCACTGCTGCGTTGCCGGTCACGTCTTCGCTTCTCGCCAGACGAATCAGCTTTTTGTTCGTCGGGCTGATAAGGTTTTCCGTTGTATATCTTTAGCTCGTACGTGCCGTCAGCCTGCTGCTCAACCATCCAGCCCCCAGTGCTGTTCAAGCCTCGTCTGGCGTCTCCGGTTGGTTCGTGTTGGATAAGCAACTTCAATAGCGATACACCGGAGCTATTGTGCCCCGCTAGCAAGATGGTCTTGTCGGAGCCACCGAATCGTTCCTCGATCAATTTGATCGCGTGCTGCGACACATGCTTCGTGTAGGCCACCTTCACTTCTTCGCTGCATCCTCTGGGGTACTTTTTGTAGTCGTTTTCAGTACCCTGTCGGATCGTAAAAACGTCAGCCTCGTCTTTCGGCACGACAAGGGCTTCGCCTTTGTTAAGAATTTCAACTTCGACATCAGGCAAGTCGTCGGACAAGATTGTCTGCATCCCAGCCGCCTCCCTCAACTCAGGCCAAATTTCGGCCGTTTGATTGGTGGCTCGCAGGTAGGGCATGATCGTGTTGCGGGCACGCCACGCAGGGCTCGTTGCGATGAAATCGAAGCTGTACTTTTTGAGGTCTTCGGTGGCCGCTACGACTTCCTTTAAACCTCTGGGTGTGAACGCGTCATGGTCGCCTACATAGGCCGGCCACTCCGATTCCGGAATTCCCTTCGCTTGCCACGCTTTCTTAACGTTATGTCCGCCTTCAGCATGACGGATATAGACGATTTTAAGTTGAGCATTTGCTGTGCTAGACAATAAAGCCGCAAAGATGATCGCGGCAAAAAGTGTTGGTTTCATCTCACTGTGTCTCTTGTGGGGGCTCGGTAGTAGTGATTCGTGCGCAAGTTTGAAGTCGATTGCATAACCAATTTGGTTAGCAAGTTGGAGACGCTCACATTGGATGCTTTGCAATCAAGGACAAACAAGCACACGAGTGCTTGGCAAAGTGTACCGAGCGTAGTCCAGTTCAGATTGTAATCGCTAGCGAACTGGGGTGAACGCTTCTGGACTTTCGGCATCAAGCGTGGTTCCGCACATCGGCGAAAAGTGAGACCGAAAGTCGACCGAATTACTTTGCACTGCCTTCCAGGTCCACTTTCTTGGTGCCTTTCAGAGCCTCGCTAGCGTTTCGGACGATAACGTTCGGATGATGTTGCTCGTCCGTCGTGTCGATTTCGAACGACCAGGCATAGAGACTTTCACCCAGTTCTTTCGGTGGAGTGACTTGCAAACCCTGTTCTGTCATTTTCCAACTGACATCAGATTCGCTTCCGAGTAGCCGAACTGACTTGACTTGTGCGTCTCGCCAGCCTGCTGTGCCCGTAATGGTGAACGGCTTCGTTGGCTTAGTCAGCTTGATCGCGTAAAGAGCTTGACCATTTGTCGTGAAAGCAAGATGTTCGTCAGGTTGGTCGCTCTCTTTCCAATATCGAGAACCATAGATTGCGTCGCCGTTGATTCGCAGCCATTGACCCATTGCGGTCAAGCGTTCGACTTGTTCAGGAGCGATCGTTCCATCAGACAATGGACCGATATTGACTAGGAAGTTTCCGTTGCGGGCGATGACCTCGACCATCTCGTGAATCACGCTTTCGATGGACCTATATTTGTCGCCTTCGAGGTAGCCGAACGAAGTTCCAAACGTCGTGCAGCTTTGCCACTTCGGACCGATGACTTTAAGCTTCAAATTGTCTTTCTCTAAACAACCGACACCATCAGGCCAGTTTCGATTTTTTCCCTTGTTGTTAACGTAAACCGCTTGGCCGCGGGCAGCGCCGTCATTCATGAAACCCGTGATCATGCCACGAAGTGAATCGTCCATATATTTGATCTCGGGTGCCATCGTTCCTGACCGCACTTTGTTGCCGTCGCGGGTATAGATCGGAAAGTCATCCATCCACAGAAAATCCGGATGGTACTTTTCTTGAATCTCTTTCCAGCGGGCGACGTAGTCATCGACGAACGCTTTGTCATAGCTGAAGGGCCCGTACAGCGAAGCCGCTTCGGGAACGCGGCGAATCTCTTCAGCGATGTCCGGATGAGGCTCACTGTGGACGACGTATTTCCCCTTTGCAAAAAAGCCGGTGTGGCGTTCACGGTGGTACGACGGTGCGTACTTAAGCCCCTGTTTCCGAACGGCCTCGCCAAGATCGCCGACGAGATCTCGTTTCGGTCCCATGTCCACCGCATTCCAGGGTGTGAGATCAGAATCCCAGTTGGCCCAGCCATCGTGGTGCTCCGCAGTCAGGACGACATACTTCGCGCCGACATCGGCGAACAGTTTCGCCCATGCGTCTGGATCCCACTTTTCCGCCTTGAACTCAGGGATAATGTCCTTGTAGCCGAACTCAGGTGGATGAGATCCCCACCGGTTTTGCATGTAGGGGTAGTAGTGTTTCGAATCGTCGTAAAGCAGCTTCGGCACATGTTCGGCATAGCCACGTCCTTTTTTATAGCCGATCGCGCTGTACGGTCCCCAATGAATGAAGATCCCAATCTTGCCATCGTCGAACCATGCCGGAACCGGCATCTCCTGCAGCGATTCCCAACTGCCGTCGTAGGGGGCCGTTGGTGTTTCACCCCGAGCCAACGATGCGGTCAAGGCACAACCAACGATGACGCCGGTAAGAAGCTTCGTAAGGCGTTTGGATTTAGCAATCTTCAATTTGATTTCCTTCCTGAGTAATTAGGGGCCGGGTCAACCAGCCGATATCTGCGCCGGAGATGGCTTCTGAAATGGACGCCATCTTCTGTTTCCAATCCCAAGCGTGTTCCCTGGGGAGTTTTCTAGTTCGTAAACGACAATTCAATTTTGTCCAGAATCGGTTTTGACTGATTCTCGGTTGTGTCGGTAATACGAACTTCAAACTGAAAGCCGTAGCCTTGCGGCAATTGAGACAGGTCCATTGCTGCGGACTTTTTCTGGATGTGCTTCGCGAATCCCGGCGTGTAGTCGTAGCTCTCTTTGACTTCTTGCCAGTCGGACCAGTTGTCGATTTCGGCATCGTTATCGGTATCCACACCCACACGCACCTCGACCGTTTCCACCCATGGACCGGGGCTGGTGAAATCTTTCGGTGTTTGAGTTGCCAGGTAGAACTGCCCTTCGGCAAACATGATGTCTGGATCTGGATGCCCCTCACCCACATCGCCACACCACTTGAACGGGCCATCAATGCTCGGCGCGGTGAACCGACCGACACTCATCGATGTTTTGCCTTCGCCACCGGCCGGATCAAAATCGCAGAAAAGGTAATGTTGCCCTCCAATCGAGATTGCGGCCCAGTCCCCATACGCATTTTGCTCAGGTTCGTGTATTTCGTATTTGCCAAATGCAATCATCTGTCCGGCTTTTATCCTGTGCCGAGGAACACCAACTGGAGCCGGTATCGCCGGGTAGTTATTGGGATCATCCCGGTGCCAGTGTGGGTGTGGGTATTCGGCGAACTTGCCCGTGGGCTTGGTCCGCTCATCAACCGGCGGCGGCAGGATCTTGAAATCCTTGATTCCATCTTCGCTGACCGCATGCATTGCCAGGGGAGAATCCCATGCGTGCGTCGAAGCATCGATGGGGCTCCAGTCTTCCAGGATCAGGTGAAACTTCCCATCCAAATCGCGAAAAATCGCAGAGTCCGATCCATCGGATGGGTCTTTAAAAGCCATCCCCATCTCTTTACCGGGGATGCCGTCGGTCAGATCGCTGTCGATCACCAGGTGAGGATCTTGATCGTTTGGAAAGTCATAATAGATGTAGACTTTTCCGTCGACAAACTCAGCCGAGGTGACGCAACCACGCTTGGTAACTTGTCCATGGCATACCCAATTGACCATATCGTGACTTTGCCAGGCGTGGTAACCGCCCTTTGTTTTTTTGAGTCCACCAGGCGCGTTAAATTCATTGGCAACCGCCGTGGTGCGCAACGGAATATCAAACCCGTCCAGCATCGCGGACTTAGTGTCTTCGCTCTTCTTCTGACGACGTGCTGCAAACATCCAATAGTCGCCTGGCCCCAGGCTCAATAGCACGGGGGCGTCGCCCATGCTGGTTGTGCCAATGTTCTTTGTCGGATTCCAGTTTTCCCAGACAGTCGATTGCTCAAAAGTAATTGAGGCTGCTGAGCGTTTTTCGCTGAACCGTTTTATGACACTTTGAAATGACGATTGCTTGGCGACTGGCGAAGCCATTCCGTCTTTCAGTTCAAGCTGGTCTTGCAACGCGATGTTTTGTTTCCACTCCGCTTCGCTATCAATCGTCCAAGATTGATCCGCATAACCAACTGCGATTGGTAAAAGAAATAGTGGCAAAAGTAAGATGCTTTTCATTGTGATGCCTGTGTTCAGTGTCATGTCTGTAATTGTTGTCTTACCTGCGATCAATGTTTTGCCGTCGCCTTTGAATAGAGGTCCTCAGTCTGCTTCCGCAGATCGGCTAAAACTTCAGCGTATTCAGGATTGGAAATCAGGTTGTTCATCTCGCAAGGATCCGCCTTCACATCGTAGAGTTCTTCGATCACTGGATCGTGCTCGTAGTATTTGAAATACTTGTAACGATCCGTTCGCACGCCGCGGGTGCGATAGGATCGGTTGGTCGCGATTATCTCTGCATTCACTTCAGGTCTTCTCTTTGCGTCGCCCCTGAAGAGCGACTGAATAAACAAGTTCTCCATTAACACCGCATCACGCCATTGAGACATGTCCTGGGTGCCAGCCAGGACGTCACTCAGACTCAATCCTTTCATGGATTGCGGCACCTCGATACCTGCCAACGCAAGAATCGTGGGGGCGACGTCGACGGAGGAAACCATGGCATTCTCCCTGCGTCCTCTTTGTGACTTGGGGGCTCTTCCATCGAAAACGATCAGCGGTTCCTTCATCGATTCTTCGTAAAGAATGCACTTGTCATAGATCCCATGTGATCCGTGAAAGCGGCCGTTGTCACTGGTGTAAATGATGATGGTGTTATCTAAAACATCCATCTCTTCCAGCTTGGCAATCAACCGGCCAACTTGCACATCGACCGTATAGCCTTGCACTGCAAAACGACGTGCCAGCTTTTGATACAACTCAGGTGTCGAAGTGCGTTGCATGTGAAGGGAGGTGCCGCGGCAATAGTCGAGCACCTTGGGAAGTTTTGTGTTCTTGCCTTCGACCCAGTTATCTGGCACCCACATTTGTTTGTTCGCAAACAACTCAACATGCGGCCCATACATATCGCTGTCGCGGTCGTTCTTGACGGCATCAAAACTGACCGAAAGACAAAATGGTTGCTCTCTTGGTTGCGTATCTAGAAAGTGAATCATCGCGTCTCCCTTGATCAAAGTGCGTTCCTTGGGATCGCGGTCTTTGCGAAAGATTTGATTCAGTTTTTCATCGTCCGTCGGGAAATGTGGCCCGTTCTTGCTGGTCGTAGAAATCCCCGCATAAAAGTCGAAGTGCTTCGCGACGGTGTTCGGTAGGTTTTCAAGCCGTACGCCAAACTTCCCCACAAAGCCCGTGCGATAGCCCGCTGCTTTCAGCCTTGCCGGATAGCTGTCTGCAAACTCTTCTTTGGGTAGCGTTCGGTTGTAAGGATACGTGAACCCGGTTCGGTGATCTGCAAAGTAACGACCGGTGAACATGGTCGTTCGGCTCGGCATGCAGATGGCCACAGCATAGTAGGCATTGTCGAACACCACGCCGGCCGCCGCCAGCTTGTCGATGTTGGGAGTCATTACATCGGTTCTGCCGTAACAACCTAGCGTGTCCCAACGCTGGTCGTCTGTCATTACGAAGACAACGTTCGGCTTTTGCCTGAGTTCGGTTTCGGCAAATGCATTTGCCGAAAGCAGAATCAGGGCCGCGACTGCCAGACTGCTTGTTCTTGTATGGATCATTGACTCTTTCTCATTCTTGTTCTTGTATGGCCGATCATTGCGCAACTTCAATTTGATGCTGCCGTTCTTCTGATGCTGTCACATCCACGTTCTGCATGTTTCGTTCATTCGACGGTTTCTTGTTTTGCCACTCCGGAACGGGTCTCTTCACGCCCTCTTGGGCTTTGAGCTTGAAGCAACTGGCGGATGTCATCGCCCGATAGGGCTTCTCCAAAGATGTAGACTTCGTCAATCGCACCGCGAAGTAGCATGCCATCGACGAACAAGTGCCGCCCGAATTGAATGGGCTCCGAAAGCCTGTGATCGGTGGTCGTGTTAAGCGGCGTCGGTTCGCTGTCGCGGCTCGCATGTTCCAGTTGGCCGTCGACGTAAAGCAAGATTGTCGGTCCGTCCGCCCCTGCCATCGCGACCGCAGCAACGTGATGCCATCTTCCGTCTCGCAAATTTGTCGTTCCCGTCGTACGGTTACCGGCAACCAATCGTAGCCGCCCATAGAAATCAGGATGCATGCGATTGGTTTGTGCTGACTCCAGGAAGAAGGCTTTTTCTAAACCATTCTTCTTAGCTCCCATTCCCCAACCGATGATTGTGCAAACTCTCTCAGGGACCTGGTCTGACAGTTTCACCCAGCAGGCAATGGTTCGGTCTTGATCGCCGGAAATGCCAGGATGCCGCGTGTTGACCCAAGCGGTTTTTCCATCAAATTCGAGGGCATGGCCCGCAACACCAGGAACCCAAGTCGGCCCACCTGAGTCAGCTGAAGCAGACATCAATGTGCCTGTTGCGAGATCAAGAGCGAGGTCGCGTCCGGTGGCGCTAACCGTGTTTCCGTCGCCTTCGTCGAACGACCAATAAAGTAGAGGCTGCTTACTAAGATCCGATCTGGGGACACGCGGAACGAATCGCGACGAGTCGGCCTGCAACCGAGAGAGAGCTCCGGATTCCTCGAAGGCCAGCCCTTGCCCCTGTTTGAGTCGCCGTTTGTGAGTGTCATCGGTCACTTCGACCATGCCATCAAAAACATGAACCTCCATTGGCTTGGACGATGAAACTTCGACACCGAACCTCGTCCCTAAATCGAACGCATCACCCGAAGGCGTTTCGATCCGTAGGCCGGATGTCCCCTTCTTCATTTCCGCGAAACAGCGTCCTTGAATTAAACGGACATGAAGATCCGAAACGACCGTGAATGACGCCGGTGCTTCGATCACAATGCGTGCTTTTCCATTCAAGTCAAGTTCAAGAATACCGTGGCGCAGCGTTATGGCGTTGCCCTGCTGTAGCGATTCCGTATCAAGGGTGCCCACACCCTCGGCCGCAATCACGCGAATTCCTGCGGTGGGATTGTCCGCAAGGAAAACCGAGAACACAAAGAAAGCCAACAACGCCGCCACTGCCAAACCAACGCTACTACGAAGCAGCCATCGTTGTTTGTTTTGCGTGTGCTGCAAATTCGTGATCACACCGCGTGTGAGAGAATCCGAAGACTGGCTGCGTAGGGATTCAAGGACTTCGGTTGTGAATTCACCAGCAGGAATCTGCTTCTGATCCATCATGCGGCGCACGAGAAGTGCGCGGGATGCGGCAGCCCGGAATTCCGAATCGCTTTCCAGCTCGTTTAGCAACTCTTGCGATTGATTGTCAGCCAGTTCACCCTCTAGCCAATCAGCGAGATACTGATCGCGTTGCGATCTATCCATGACTTGCCCCCTGATTCAGTTGACCTTCGATGCAGTTTCGAAGTTGCTCGCGAAGCCGATGCAGTTTCATCGTCAGTGCCGAGTGCTTACCACCATGGGACGCTCGAATCTCCGCCAGGTTCATACCTTCGTCGTGACGTAACCGCAGCAACTCACGGCCGTGACTGTCTAACTTGGCTAGGCAACAATCGAGTGCTTCAAAAACCGTTCCGTCCTGCCATACCGTTCCACTTGATTGGATCTCAGTACTAAGAAGCTGATTGATCTCCTCATGGCTTCCTATCGGGATCGCTTTGCGTTTGCGGTAGTGATTGCGAATTTGGTGCGAAGCGATTCCCAGAAGCCACGGTCGAATCGGTCGCTCGGCATCGATCTGCCCTAGCTTCTTGAACGCGACCAAAAAGACCTCTTGCGCCAAATCGTGAGCTTCGAAAGGATCATTGATCCGCGATGTCACAAAGGCTCGAATCGCGGCTTGGTGCTCGTCGACCAGCAGCCCAAAGGACTCAAGGCCGTCGTTCGGAATTTCAGGTTTTGATTGAGGATTGATCATGCTACTGATCTACCGTCGCGAGCGGCCAAATTTGACACATCGAAATCAAATCTTTGTTCAAAAGTCATGGCAAACAACATTCCTGCCGAACCGATTGCTTGCTGGATTCCTGTTCAAGGCAGGTGGATCGCGAACAGAAAAGCAGGTTCTGCGGGCGAGTTATTCGGTTCCGCCCGCGGAGCGTGCGGCCACATTGGGCAATGGAAAATTGGGCCCTGGAATTCAGAGAGCTTCCACTTCGGTGAAGTAAGCTCCGCCAGCTTTGCCGGACTTGTCGTACAGAAAAGTCAGCAGTTCGGTTGGACCGGCAGGCAGATCGAGCTCGAAGACGACTCCCTTCGTACCGCGGCGAACGGGAAGCTCTTGCTCGATTCCGGCGATCTGAATCTTTGCACGCACCGCCACTACTGGTTTGTCAGCCTCTTCGGGCAACTGTCGCAACGTCAGACGATAACGTCCGGCTTGTTGAACATCCACCATCCATGGACCCGTGACTTTGGGAAGTCTCTTGATCGAATTGAAATTCCACGGTGGATTTCCCTTTGGCATGTACCAGTCCTGCGAGCAGAGCACGGTTGGGTTGTCGGTCGGATTGCCAAGGTCAATTCGAACAGGCGTCATCCGAGGCGATACGGATTCCCAATAGGTCGCGTAGTGGCCGCGAAGTTGCTCGACCACTTCAGGATGCTCAGTGGCAACGTCTTGTCGTTGCGCAGGATCAGCCTGTACGTCATAAAGTTCTTTTCCGTCCAGCAAACGCCAACGTTCCGTCATGACATAGGAGTCTTTCTCGGCTTGTGGCGGATAGCTAAATCCAGCACCACCATGGAACTGCATCACAAGACGCTCTCGATCCCAGACCGCGTCGTCGCTACTGAGCAACGGAACCAATGACCGACCGTCCAAATGGGATGTTGCAGGAACCGTCACGCTGCACATCTCGGCCAGCGTTGGCAGCACGTCGTAATGCGCCGCCAGCGTGTCAATATCGCGGCCACCTTTCAGTCCGCCTTGCGGCCAGTGGATGAAGAACGGAACACGGTGCCCTCCTTCATAGATCGACGATTTCTTTCCTCGCATGCCGGCGTTGAATCCCGTCAACGCCTCTGAGTTGAGTCCTTTGAATTTCGCTCCGGCAGCAGTTCCGTTGTCCGTCATGAAGATCAGGATTGTATTTTCGGCCAACCCGAGATCCTGAAGTTTCGCCCGAAGGATGCCCATGTTGTGGTCGATGTTCGCAATCATGCCGTAGAAGTTTGGATTGGCAACGCCGGGAATGTTTCGATACGGCGATGCCCACTTCTGGTCGACCAAGTACGGTCCGTGCGGTGCGTTGAGCGGGAGATATAGGAAGAACGGTTTATCTTTGTTGTCCTCAACGAAGCGGATCCCTTCGCGGAAGAACACGTCGGTGCAATAACCGTCAAACGCTTCGAACGTGCCGACACGGCTACCTGGCTTCACGCGTTCATAGGTATCGTCGAAATAGTCGTTGCCCCAGTGGTCGGACGCCTGACCAATTCCGCCGCAACGATGCCAGACTGCATCTTGAAATCCGTGATCTTGTGGACGGTGGGGGGCGTTATCGCCCAAATGCCATTTTCCAGCCATGCCGGTCGCATAGCCGCTGGCGGCAAACAAGTCGGCAATGGTCGTCTCATCGGTGTGCAGCATCGTTCGTCCGCTGCTGGTTCGATACGCACCGTTGCGTCCGGGATCGCGCCCGGTCATCAGCGATCCTCGTGTTGGCGTACAGAACGAACTGACATGGAAGTCAGAGAAACGGATTGATTCGCGGTAAAGACGATCCAAATTGGGCGTCTTCAGAATCGGATTCCCATGGCAGCCTAAATCGCCATAGCCTTGGTCATCGGTCAGCACCAAGATGACGTTCGGGCGTTCTTCCGCAAGCGATGCGAACGTCATGGAACGCACACATAACAAGAGCGTTGCGAGGAATATGACCTTGTTCGTTCTCATGTTGGAAACTTCAAAACGTTCGTTCGTGGATACACGATCTTTGTGGACCGCTAGCTTTCGACGTATCAAGATACACGCGTGCGTCGACCGCCGTGCATGTATCTATAAAAGATGCCGATACTTTGGCCTTATTTAGCCACTTCGACGGCGAGTTCCTGCATTGCAGTGTTTTCGCCACCCCCCGTCGAGTTTACCGGCGAAACGCTCCAGACAATCCAGCGAAACGAGCCAAGAGCTTGGTCTTCGACCGCTCGGAGCGAAGCAGCGGAAAACGCGATAGTTGCTAACGCCGAGGTGTCGATACTTCCGAGAGGTTCAAATCGTGAGCGGTCTGACAAATTCCATCCCGGGTCGGTCGCCGAGTTGCTGCCATAGAGCGTCAGCTTTTGAGTACCACGATCACCCTTTTGATACGACCAGCTCGTGATCGCTGTGATTGGCTTGGTCGCTCCTAAATCGATTTTGTAGGCTCCGTTGCGAACGCCATTGCCGAATACAGGACCGAAAGTTTCTGCCAACTTTCCATCGGTCAAAGTGACAAGCGATTCGTTCGATGTTTTCTGATTGGCCAAGATGTTCAGGTTCTTTGATGCCTTGGGGGAAAGGCGAGCAAACCCATCGGTTGTGTTGGAAGACTCCAGTTTGATATAGCAGCTTGGCGAAATCGTCAGAGCTTGATTGGCCTGATTGCGAACGAGCGAAACATTCAATGGCGCCGCGCCAACCTCGATGATCGCTGCGAACAATTGAGGCAGGTTCGTGACCTTGTGCTCGTTCAGGCCTTGGATCAGATCATTCGACTGGAAACCAAGTTGACGAGCCTCACTGCCTTTGGGCACTTCGGCTAAGGCGACACCGCCATCCTGTTTGCTCACGCCGTACGCAGAGAATTCCTCACCCGTTAATTCGTGAAGTTTGGCGCCCAGCCAATACGACTCGGCGGGCTCGACTTCAGCCGACGAATTGCTGCCTTTGCTTTGCGTTGTATTGATAAGTTCGGGAATGACGGGTGTTTTGGCGATCGCTTTTAGTGACGCTTTTTTCACTCCGAATTGGTCCATCGGAAAATTCTTGAACCCGATCTTAAACGCAGGTGACCCCTCTTTCACTCGGAAGTCACCGTTCGCCGGATCTACGAAAAGCGGATCGCCGACAATCGAGTTCACTTCCCAGCCATACTTTGCGTGACGTTTCATCTGTTCTTCGGTCACATTGAAATACAGGTTTCCATCAACTCGCTTACCCTTGGCTACCTGGCTCGGCATTCGGGCACCTCGAGCGGGAGCCATAAAGATATTCGAGAACACCTCGTCTTCGCTGTGATCGTACCAAACGTGAGGGTGCAATCCATTGTTGACGGTGATGTTGTTCCACGCTCGTCGTCGGAACCCTTCCCGTAGTTTCAGTCCGCGTGCGAGTAACAGGTTGTTGTAAATGTCGTAGTTGGTCGATCCATCGTCGAGGTCGATATCCCAACCGTGATCGCAACGCCATCGACTGTTTCGAATCGTGGTTGTCTTGATCGCGTCAAGGAACGGCAGGCTCGGTTCTTTGTCTACGGCCACTTGGGTCACCGATCGGTCGCTATGCCAGAAGCGATCGCGACCCCAGGAATTAAATGAACCGTGGTCATGAGTTTCCAGTACCGTATCAAAGACATCACAGCCCTCGATCAAGTGGCCGCCCCAGGCACCGTCACCGATGTTGATTCCCGCGCGGGCGGTGTCGTAGATCGAGCAGTCACGCACGGTGATCTCGGCCGCCATATCCATTGTCACGCCAGCGGGTTGACGTTCGGTACGTCCGATGCCATGGATTAGGCAGTCTTCGACCACCCCTAACGCCGGATAGTTGTTTGTCTTTGGACCGGGCGTGCGGTCAATCTCTGCCAAGTCGTTCTTCTCGCCGTATTCGAACAGTGGATCGCGGACAGCGTCTGGGTCGCCGATAAAACAAACGCCACTAGCGCCGGTATCATGAATGTGGCAGCCCTTCACCAGAGGACGACGATTGTAGTTGTTCACGAAAATTGCATTGCCGCCGACTTGGTCAAACTCGCAATCAAGAATGCCGACGTCTTCGGTCCCGGTCAGCATAAACGCACCGCCGCGATAGATCGCCCAATCGCTGCGGAGCATTTGTTCTTTGGTTTCCATGAACGTTCGAGCTGCGTGGCGAACGGTGAACCCTTGAAGTGTCATGTGCTTTACGGGCTCTTGTTCACTGCCTTGAAACTCCACAAGATGTCGCAGACGGACGACTTCAATTTTGGCGTCGTCAAGATCCACACCGCGAGGTGGCATGTAGTACAAGGTGTGCTTTGCGGCATCGTGATACCATTCGCCGGGCGCATCGAGTTCTTCAAAGATGTTTTCGACCATGCGATACTCTTTGTGCATGCCCATCTTGCGATTGTTCTGCCAACCACCTTCGTACGTGACCTCGCCGTCGTCGTCCTTGCCCGTAATTCGATAGTGGTACCCGCCCCACCGGGAGCGGTGCATCGCGTGGACGTACGCACCCGCCGGATCGGCCCACCTTTCAGCTCGCTTTTTTGAAAATGCGTCGGCGGCGAATCCCTGGTAGGGCTCGGCTTTCTTGCTTGCATCGTAATTCGGGTAGCGAGCCATCCGCTGGTTGGTTCCATCAACAAACAACTGGTCGATCTGAAGGCCTTGGGCGGTCGAAGCCATGAAGATCCCGTCGCGAAATGGTTTCCAATCAAGCGTCAATTCCGAGCCACCACTGATCACCGCGCCGCCTTCGTTGGTGGCCTGGTAAACTACGGGATGCTGAGCGGTGCCCGAATCGGCTGCGGTGAAGACGATTGTACTGGAAAGGTAATAAACCCCATCGGCAACGTGCACCGCAACGGTCTCTCCCCCAGCAAACTCGCGAGCAAGGGATTGGGCTCGTTCGATTGTCGCTACCGGCTCACGCTGCGTTCCTGAGTTTGTGTCCCGCCCGGTCGTGGCAACGTAGATATCGGCGGCGGACAATGTGCCAGTTGCTAGAACGAGCAAAAGTAGTGATGTGAATCGCATGATCAAGATGTAAGTCTTAGGTTGACGATAGAGAGTGCGAGAGGTCGTTAGTGTAACCGAGGAAATTCGATGGGCCGCTAAAGATCACCAGCCGAGTTGGTGGTGTGATCCTGCCTCGCTCTTCAGCAGCTTCCGGCAGAGAATGCCGATTAGCATTCCAAATGTAGCAAGCACGGCCTTCTGCGCTGTCCACCTCAAGCCAGTGCTCACCCACGCAACGATGGGCGACAATAGGCAGGATTTTAAACGCCAGTGCCACGGCCGGCCGGCAGGTTGGCGAGCCGAAGCTTGTTCAGCATTTCGCCTTAGAAGCTTTTCGTTTAATAGCACTGACGCCTTCTCAAGTTGGCAAGAAATGCATCCGCGGAGTAAACCAGCGGTTAGCGTAGAGCAAAAGCGAAACGGTGAACTGGTCGAGCGAGGTTCCTCGAAGAAATCCCTACGGTCGCCACCACCGAATTCCCAACTCCGGAAGCGGAGATTACCCGCTTCAACTACCTTTGTTGTGCTGGGATTCCGATAGTCACTGATACTCTTGCGGCTAGGTGTGGGACGTTCAGTCCGCGTCATCCAGTTTCACTTTAGCTTCCATGTCCTGCTGTTGTGACTCAGCGGCTATCTTTGCTCGTATCTCTTTGTACTTTTCACGCTCGCTTTGAGACGACTCTGGTACTCCGGAAGTTGCCGAGCCACAACCTGGCAACACGCTGCTTGATAAGCCCGTTAAAAGCAGAAACACTGCCATCTTTGAATTCATACTATTCGATTGTTTAAGAGTGGGACGGAAGTTCTCCATTCGCCAGGGAACCAACGAGTTGCCTGCGAATGGAGGTGAAAAACATGGTGCCCAAGCCAGAGCTCAGGCACCGATTGAGCGGCAGAGAATACAGTCCGAGTCGGCTTAGAGCTCTTCCCCGATTACTTCCTTGCTGGCCCGTGTGCCCAATGCTCCCCAAAGCCCGTAGGGACTTTGGGCTCCTGGTTGCTGGCCTGCGGCCGTGCCACCATTTCGAACGGCCCGAGCACTCGAGTTGCCTGCTTCGATCGAATCGGTGATGAACTTCACAGCACCGTCACCCATCAACACGTGCGCACCACCCTGGTGACGACTGGTTGCACTGCCAACAGCGGCCTGCATTTCACTATTCGATGTGCAGAACTCACTGTTAGGCGGCAGCATCGTGTACATCGTGCACTGGAGAGGCCGTCCCATTGCCCATTGGTAACCACGTCCCGCCGTTACCGCGTGGAAGGTTCCAGCAGGGGCGTCGGGGGTTGCTTTCCAAAAACTGGGGCGAGTGGGATCAACATTGCCACGGCAATACAAGGGGTTGTTTCCGATGAACCTCGCGTCCTTGCCAACATTGATCCCGATTGTTCGCTTGTCTCTGTCGCCAATGTCGGTAGCGATCTCTCCCATCACAACGGTGTTCGCAAGACCATCCAAGATGTCTCGGAACTTCATCTTCCTGCGCAATACGAAAGCACCACGTGCCTCAACACGTTGAGCCTCGTTGTGATCGGTTTCCACTGCGGCTAGGTTGCCTGTCTTTCCCCAGCCAATGAACGAAGCATGGTCATGGTAGACGCCATCCCCAAGACAGACCGCGTAATTGGTGCGTCCTAGAGCGGGAAGCCCGACGCCGGGGTCGCTGGGGCATCGCAGTGTTGGAATCTCGGTCGACCATGGGATGTAGTCGCCATTGTCAGCAACGGGGCCCATCGCACTCCAAGTGACCGAAGTGTCATTCGGATCATCAATATCACCGATCGATGGGTTACTGATTTGCTCCCAAAGAGCCTGTCCCTCGAAGAATGGCAAAAGGCCGACAAAAGCACTGAGGGTCATTCCGTTACTAAGAACGGAGGTGCTATTCCAGTCGTCATCTGTTCCGCTCGGCCGCAGCGTTCCGCCACCGTGCATCGGTAGCTGCTGATACGCGGAGTGGTAATTATGAACCGCGAGTCCAATTTGCTTGAAATTGTTGCTGCAACTCATTCGGCGAGCGGCTTCGCGGGCCGCCTGTACCGCTGGAAGCAGAAGTCCAACCAGGACTCCAATAATTGCGATGACTACCAGTAGTTCCACTAGGGTGAAGCCACGTTTGGGTTGAGAAAGTGTCGTCATGAATGTGCTCTACAAGAAATACGGGGGTAAACCAGACGCATGCACCTCACGTGAAGCTAATTGCATACGCCCTCGTCATCACTTAACGATGAACCCACCAGTTCTGCAGGAAAATGTCGGGAATTTTTCTGGGAATTCCTGGGGAGTTCTGCCTGACTCCACCGCGGCGTTGAGATAAGCACTTTGATTCTCGTGCATTGCCATGAATTCGCCTATTACAGCAAACGCTTCGTGCCTCCCCCAAACGGACCGGTGCCGGCCTGGTCGCTAAGATGCTGGCTCCGAGGAAGACTTCGCTGCATCTACTGCGGCTGACTTGGTGACAATATCAGCGACTGCAGGTTCATCAGCCCCTCGGTGTCTTTATTGCCATTGTCTCGAATGATAACAGTGCGTTCCTTACGGCTGATGACGGAAACGGTGTGCCGCCCTTTGCGAAGGTTTACGGTGCCATACTGGATTCGCTGGTATTGGTCCCAATCTGCTGTAGACGGGACTGTCCTGTTATCGCCGACTGCAACGCCATCAATTTTTATGACGTAGTTCCCGCCCGCTTCAACAGGCACACATGCGATATCCAGTTCAACGAGGAAGGTCTGGTCTTTCTCGACCTGGATCGTCCACGATGGAAATTCATTTTTGTCCTTCCAGCCGGCGAGGCCAGCGACTTGCTTTTTGAAAACCAAGGTTTCGCCAGTAATCTTGGCCGCTTCCGCTTTTAGCAAAAACACACCTTCAGTGTTTGCGAATTGAAGCGAAGACAAATCGTGCAGACTGGGCAAATGTTGTTCTCGCACAAACTCGTGATCCCCCGGCAGTGTTGCGTCAGTATCGCCGCTCAGTGAGCTTGCAAATCCGGATTCCAAATGCAGCGGCGTGTCGGCCTCTTTGGAATGCAGATCCACCGCACCCTCGAAAACACGAACAATCCCCGCTCCTTCGTGGTCGACATGGACACCGAACTGAGTTCCCAGATCGACAATAGACGCGGTCGGGGTATGTACCTGAAACCCTTGACTGTTTTCGTTAATTCGGGCTGTCAATTCTCCGACGTCCAACCTTATTTGGTTCGAACCCGAAACTACCAACGTAGATGGACTTCGGAGTACCACTCTCGCACCGCTGACAAGCTCGATCACGCTCAGTCCGCTAGCAAGCTGCAACACCTGGCCCCGCTTGATTGATGAGCCTTCGTTCAACAGTTCCGTTGTTTCACTCCATTGAGCGTCGATGCTTTGGACGACTTTCGCAACGGACGATCTGGATTGATCCGGCTGTCGAATTGGCGGAGTGGAAGCGAGGTCTTCGTGGGAGGGACTGAATATGCCCAGTCCGATTCCCCAAATTGCTGCAGCCATCGCGAGCAAAACGAGCGCAAACCGCACGGGATGTCGACGCAGTCTGAGGGAATCAGCGGGATTGGCATGGGCAGTCGAGGTGACTCGTTCGGATCGCTTCGGAACAGGAGCTAAGAACACCTTTTCTAAGTCAACCAATATCGATTTCGGTTCGCTGGTCGGTCCGGCTGATTGCTTTACCCACGATTCAATTTGAATTTCAGCGGCAAGGTATTCCCAGTACAAGTACCGAACTCGCGGATCGCATCCGAGTTGCTCGTTCAACCAACGCATTTCCTCTTCGCTTGCCGTTTGATCGCAAACGCGGGAGAAAAGATCTTGTAGATCGTTTTGAGTTTCTGGGAAATTCACGCCTGAGCCCCCAGACGTGAATCGATGCATTCTTGGAGCATCCGACGAAGATTTGCCAAGCGGCGGTAAAGCGTGTTTTCAGATACGTGCAGCGACTTGGATATCTTGCGAAGGTTTTCTTGTGACCAGTACCGTTGCCGTAACAAGTCGATGGAGGGCTCATCCAGCTTCTTGAGGCATTCTTCCAATGCCGAAGCTCGCGACTCCAGTACGCACCCGTGCAGCTCGTACTCCCACGACAACTTGGCGATCGTGGATTCGTCAAACGCGTTGCCCATCCAGCGGCGATACTTGCCTCTCTCGCGAGCCTTTAGCACTTGCGTGTGAGCAAACTTT
This sequence comes from Rhodopirellula sp. J20-39, assembly GCF_057365095.1. Taxonomy (NCBI): domain Bacteria; kingdom Pseudomonadati; phylum Planctomycetota; class Planctomycetia; order Pirellulales; family Pirellulaceae; genus Rhodopirellula; species Rhodopirellula sp. J20-39. The sequence continues at coordinate 3,887,451 of NZ_CP195123.1, forward strand.
CTGGCCCAAGCACCGAAAGGTCGTGAGCGGTCGAATTGATCGAAGTTTTGCCACAAGCGAACCGCCGTTTCCTGCAGAACATCCGCGGCATCGGAGTGTGACGGCAACAGTCCATAGATGTACATGAACAACTCTCGTTCGCACTGACGAAAAAGCTCTTCGAACTCTTTGCGAGAGAGTTCGTCAGTTTCAGGGAGTTCGGACATCGATCGTTTATCGGCGAGGGTTGGAATGATTTCGGGAGTGGGACCCTGAGCAAGATAGACCGATCGCATTTGGCTGGCGGCAATCTTCAGCATGGGAACACGTTGTTTAACGATGAACCCAACGAATCCACGCCGGATTTTGCAGAAATTCCAGATCCTTTCTGTTCGCTTGGATTTCCGGACCCTCTGGATATGCCTTCATTTCGACCGGAAAACCCGTGAACAACCGGTCCGTGATAATGCTCGCCCGCGTTTCGACTGGATCAGTTCCGCAGCCCCATCCTCGAAACGTCGATAGGCTTGATTCCCATCTTCAGGGCGGGCGAGGTTGGATGAAAACGAAAATCTCCATTCTCTGGATCGACAAACATCGGATCAGATGCCCGGCTATGAGAGTCGACTCCATCGAGCCGCTGCTTCTTCAGCATTTCCTCGCCCAAGCTTGGATCCGCCGAGCAGTAGTAGATGTTGTAATCGGTGTCGGCGTCCGCTGATCGAGCCAGTGCTCGGCCTCGGCGATCTTCGTTGGTTCGTCCGTTACCCGGGCCCAGCTCGTTGATGAACTGGCAGTCTTTGTTCGATGAGTAAAATACATTCCTCTGAATCGTCGCCCCCTTCAAAGGTCCCTCGCGAACAGACAAATAGTAGCCACGGGGCGGCGCGATCACATCCACCACCAAATTGTTTTCGACGCGAGTGTTCAGCTTCAACATGATCCCTTGGGAAGTGCACTTGTAGATTACGTTCTCTGCAATGGTGGTATCCATCTGCCCGCCATCGGTCCGGATCGCACACTGCATGATCATGGGCGCAACCAAGTGGTGAACATAATTGCGACGAATTAGATTTCCCGCGCCCGCACCGCGGATGTAGATGGCATTGCCATCACCTAACGCTTCCATCGCATGATGAATCTCGTTGAACTCGACGGTGTTGTCGTGCGTGTGCAGGAATGGTCGGACGTCATCAAGCGTGAACTTCGCTTTCTTCGTCGGTCTTTCGCCAATTTCGTGCCAGCGAATGGTCCGAGTCAACTCTCGACCCGACTTTGAAAAGAAGTCGACCATGCACCCCGAGAGAATCAGCGACGTGTAGGGAGTGTGATGGATCAGGTTGTGGGTCACTTGGTTTTCGCCACTCTGCCACAGCATAATGCCGGACGAATGGGAATAGATTCGACCGGTGTGGTGAATGTGGTTGTTGTCGACAAGGTTTTGTTTGTTGACATCTTTGGTGCCAGGACCGTAGCCGCACAACAAAACGCCGGATCCTCCGATCTGTTCGATGTGATTGTTTGCGATCGTGTTATGGATTGCATGCAGATCCATGCGGATGGCTCCACTGCCGCTGTGTGCAAAATGGCAACCCTCGACGACGCAGTTTTCGGTTCCACGTAAACGCAGCAAGGCTGTCGCCTTGTCGTGCATCTCCCAATCGTGTTGCAAACCTGCATCGTCATTCGATAGCGTGAACCGGTCGCCATGCTGGAACGTCAGCCCTTTGAAAGACAGATTTCGAACCGGAACTTCTTCAGAGCCGAGTTTGTCGATGTCGCCTTCCACACGGACCAGTTCAATCAACTTGGGTGCATAAACGCTTCCTGTGTTACGCGGCCATAGATAGAGCTTGTTTTCTTGCGTATTGAGTACCCACTCACCTGGCTCATCAAGTTCCTCGAGAACGTTTTCAACCCAGCACGATTGAGTGTCTTTTAAGAAGTGCAGTTGATTCATCGCGTACGTCGCGTCGACTGACGTGTGCGCGATTTGTTGCTCCTCATCGACCGACTTCAAAGGAAGCACGTTCACGATCCACGCATGATGCGGACGCACAACGATCTCCACATCCGATACGTTGGACCAGTTTTTTAGTTTACCTTCTGGAAACCGCAAACTGTTGCGGCTACTTCCCTTGAGCGGAATGAAACCAGCGGATCTTGATCGTGGTAATAGGCCTTCTTGATCGAACAAACATTTAAAAGTTCCCTCCACATCCGCGACGAGCACATTGCCGCGTGCTGCCGGCGGCAATCCAGGGATATTTGCGTCAGCCTTTTGCCAGCCCGTGATCGGTACCGATGAACTGAGTACGGGTGTCTCGCCAGGATAGGCCGCGTAGGTAATCGTCGATTCGCCTTCGCCGGAATCCTGCAGATCGAAGACGACCGTTTCGTTGAGCGTGTAGGTTCCCCCACGCAGCAGAACCACGATGTCGTTTGACTTTTTCTCTTTCAGTTCACGGACAGCATCGCGAACGCGTCCAAGCGTCGCGAAGGGGCCATCGCTCGATAGGCGATTCGCATCCGGCAGGGTTCCTGACCAATCGTCCGAACCGCTGGGTGACACGTAGAAGTCGGCCTTTGGCTGCGTCTGCTCTGCGATGGCGTCACCAAAGCCGATGAGCAGTAAGACGAACGTGAACATCAAAATACGTTGCATGATTTTTACGACTCTGAGGTTGCCAGAAATGTTTTTCCAAGTTGCGAGCGTTCGAGCCTCGCGATTACGTTCGGTAGCGACGTTGTAGTATGGTTGAATATGTTGGCTATGAAACAGCGAGCAGCGTATCCATTGGGAACGAACCGCTAATTCGCTATTGGCTTCTTTGACTTCTGTGTTTTTGCTCTAGCGGTTTTCGGCTGTTTAGGTGCGGCGCAGCATCGCGGGTTGGGCGTTTGGGGGAGTGACTCTTTCCACGTGTCCAGTTTCAGATTGAGTCGTTGGACGATCTCGGGATTCCGACTGGAAACATCGATTGTCTCGGCCCAGTCGTTCTCGAGATCGTATAGCTCCGCTTTGTCGAGTTCTTTGTTGACGACAAACTTCCAACGACCATCACGAACGCCCAGAGATGGCCAGTTGTATTCCTGGGACGCACCGCCCTTCCACTCCCAAAAGATTGGCTTAGATCTTTGGATCGGTCTGCCCTTGAATGCCGCCAATACATTCTCTCCATCGGGCTTGAAGTCGGCCGGCAGGTTTCCATTCGCGATATCGACAAAGGTTGGCAGTAGATCCACCGCAGTGATGACGGAAGTCGTGTCGACCCGACCCTTGGGTGCAACACCAGGCCAACGGACAATGAAGGGAACTCGGATGCCGCCGGCGAACAGAGAGCGTTTACGGCCTTTTAGTCCGCCGGTCTCGCCGACGGAGTAGTAGGCGCCCAAACCGGGGTCACCTTCGCGGTGAATTTTGGCTTCCTGACCGCGAGTTGCTTCTGGGCCATTGTCTGTGGTGAAGACGACCAGCGTGTTTTCGTCAATGTCGAGTTCTTGCAACAATGCCAAGACGCGACCGACGCCTTCATCGCCTTCGGCGATCACCGATGCGTAAACTTTCTTTTGCTCATCCAAGTCTTTGAACTGCTGCAGATATTTGTCTAGCGGGTAGTGTGCCAAATGCACTTCATGCAGCCATAGATTGACAAAGAACGGGCGGTCCTTGTTCTCTCTGATGAACATAGTCGCGTGATCGACCGAAGCCAGTCCGTCTTTGCTGATCTCGTGGGTCTTGGAGCCGTTGAAGGTAGCGTAGGTGTCATAGCCGTATTGATCTTCCGTCGGGACACCCGCCCCGCCGCCGAGATGCCACTTGCCGAAATGCCCAGTTCGATAGCCGGCTAGTTGTATAATCCTCGCTAGTGATGGTCCTTGGGGATCGAGCCAATCCGGCATGCCGCGTTTTCGATTCGATTGAATGCCGGCAAAGTGTTGATGGATGCATTGTCGAGCTGGGAATTGCCCCGTCATGACGGCAACGCGACTGGGGGAACATACCGGGCTGTTGACGGTGAAGTTTGTAAAGTCGATTCCCTCGGCAGCCATCTTGTCTAGATGTGGCGTTTGACAAAACGTGCTGCCGTGACAGCTTAAGTCACCATAGCCCCAATCATCCGCAAAGATGAAGACGATGTTAGGCTTGCCGGTCGCCATGGCCGGTCCAGGGCTGCAACATGCGATCGCGGCGAACAAAAACAAGAAGCTATTCTTCAGGTGATTCATCGTTGACATCAGAATTGCTTTCCAGGTGAACGGAGTCAGGGCAAATGTTGGGGGATAGTTGTGTGCCGGCGAGCATCGCGTTGCTTCTCTTTCTCGCGTGAAAAGCGACAGCAGCTAGTTCATGGTAACACTGACGCAGTACCTGAGTTGGTCTCGAAATATTCCGAGCTTGCGGTTAGTTCACCTGACATCACGTTCACGAAGAAGGCGGTTGTTGCTGCAGGAAGTTCGGCGGCGGCTGTCCACGAACCGTTACGATGCTTGAGTTCAGCGGACGTTTCTGTCCATTTCCGACCTCCTGTGAAGCCGGTGTCGGTTGTTGAAATGAGCGTTGCTTGATCCAGCGTTCTGGAACTCGCGAAGGACACCTCGACAGCGTTCGATTTACGATGCATTGCGAGCTGGCGACACCAGGGCTTTCCATCACGCACGATGCTTTCTGCAAATGCATAACTGTCCGGCGGAGTCCAACTGGCTGGAGTGCTGTGTTTCATTCCTGGAAGCAGAGCAACCATGTAGTCTCCGCTCATCGCACGATAGCTGGCGGCTTGGCTGTCGAGCGGGAAATGGTGGTCTTCGGGCCAGGAAAACCACAACGCGGGCATTTTCGCGTGAGGCAGATAATGCAGTGGATCCCAAACTTCTCGGTAAAACGTATTGGTGCCTAGTGCTTCGCCCCACTGGTTGTCGGCGTCGAACATGCGACCGCAACCGTAGGTTGGAATCGCGAATGCGAAACGGGAATCGATGCCCATCGCGGTGCTGGTAATTACGCCGCCCCAAGAAACGCCCATCACGCCGACGTTCTCGGTGTCTACCTGCGGTAAGGAACGCAGTAAGGAATTGGCTAAGATTGTGTCGGCGACGGCATGATACATCCATTGATCTTTCAGTGGTTTATCGACGTCCTTGTAATGCCCGCGTCGCCAGGGGCCGGGCCAGTCATGCTTTTCCCACTTACGTTTTGCACTTCGTCGTTCGATCTGCCCTTCATGAGCGATCGCGATTGCCGCAAATCCTTTCTCATTCCATCGACGGACCCATTCGCGAAAAGCGGTTCCGCCGCCACCGTGAACTAGCACAACGCCCGGCACCTTGGCGTGGCTTGTATCGGGAAGCCCCAGCCAAGCGAATACTTTGGTGGGCTTAGCCTCGTAGTCCAACGCATCGAAATAGATCGCGCGGATTCCGTTCGCGTCCTCGAACCCTTTTGCATCTGTGAAGTGCGGCGCGGCGGTAAGGTTTCCCAGGGCGAGCACTTCCGCCCTTTGCGCCTTGAAGTCCTGGGCATGGCCTAAACAACCGAATCCGATGACCAAGGTGAAGACGCAGCAATAGAAAACAGGTGTTGAGCGAATTAGCTTGCCTGGCATTTCCTGAACCTTCTAAAAGCCGGTGGGGGTTAAAATTGAACTACCCCGAGTAGTTAGATCCTAACGTACTTTGAACCGAGAAGGGCTCTCTACGAATCGGCTGTCAGGCTGTTGGATGTTTGGCTTGTGCCAGACAGTGTGTCGCCCGCGAGATAAGCTGCTGAAGTAGTTTGAAAGGAGTTGTCCAGGTATCAGCGTTAAGTGGGCTTAGATGGGCAAGATTTCAAGAACACGCGTTGTCTCCGTTTTGCATGCAAAGTTTGATTCAGGTAAGCGGCGTGGTTGATAGCCAAGCGAAGAATGAAATCGCGACGTGTTGCGGTTGTTATCTCGACGACAGAAGTCGCGTTCGCGCAAGCAACCATCCAGATAAGTAATGAGGTTATTGAGCGTTTGACTGCTTTCAAAAAAGATTCGGAAAATCCTCATTTCTTTGGTTAAGAAAACGTCTCTATTACGCATTCCTACTACCAACGGGAGATGGTCTGTCGGTTACCTGATCAAGGAACGCGGGACATCACCTTTTAGAACAAGGCTGCTTTTCACTCTCGTTAAACGCGAAACGTTGCTGTTCGACGATTGAGTTCATTCGGCTCAATTTGAGCGATATAAAGCAGTCGAAGTTGGTTCTTTTCTTCGTTCTCTTAATGGCCAAGATTCCATGAAATCCAAAAAACGTACCGGCTTCACACTTGTGGAGCTTCTTGTTGTTATTGCCATCATTGGCGTTCTTGTCGGACTTCTTCTTCCCGCCGTACAAGCTGCTCGTGAAGCAGCACGGCGAATGAGTTGCAGCAACAACTTTAAGCAGATCGGCTTGGCGATTCACAATTACCACTCGGCCTTCAAGCTTTTGCCTACTCATGGCGCCGGGACCATCTCCACAGGGGGATCAGGTTCTGATCCTACTGTGCCCGTCAACGCGGCGCACCGTTACCATTCAGATACTCAATCCAACAACAGTCGATTGAGCATGCTTGTTGGTCTCTTGCCGTTCCTTGAGCAGCAAGCAACATGGGAGCAAGTGGTTAATCCTCTTGGCGTTGATACGGACAACGATGGCAACATCGATATCATTTATCCAGCGATGGGGCCAACGCCAGACGAATTCGATTACACACCATGGGCGACCGACATTCCTTCGTATCGCTGCCCGAGCGATCCAGGCCGTGGATTGCCTGCATACGGACGCACAAACTATGGAGCGTGTCTGGGCGATTCGGTTTGGCAAAGTGCCTTGTTGACACACGACACGGATCCATCCGGTTGTTCAAGGCGAAACCGCGGAGCACACCGTGGCTTCTTCAAGATGTTCAATAACAACCTTGCGTTCCGTGACTGTCTCGACGGGCTTGCCAATACGATCGCGATGGGCGAACAGGTCACCTATTTGGGTGATCGCGACAAGCGAGCAAGTACCCAAGGTTCACCCGGTAGTAACACCAGTTCGCTTTCGCGGCTTCGGGATAACCCGAAGCAGTGTGCGGACGCGAACCATTTCGATCCCGAGCGTCCACAGTTCTTAGCTGGCAATGCCCAGCGTGAAGACCGAGCACGTGGCTACCGTTGGGCTGGCGTTTCAGCGGTCTTCTCTGGCTGCTTCACAATCTTGCCGCCTAACAGTGAGATGTGTGGCCGGAGCAACTTCAACGACGTCGGAGCGTTAACGAGCGTTGGTAGTCATCACCAGGGTGGGGCTCACGTGCTGATGGGAGATGGTGCAGTTAAATTCATCACGGACTCCATTGAAGCTGGCGATTCTCATGCTGGCAGCGTCTATGACAGTGGCTCTGGAACACAAGCTGCCGGTTCGAAGAGTCCTTACGGACTTTGGGGCAGCTTGGGGACTTCCGCAGCGAAGGAAGTCATCGACGAGGAACTCTAAGAGTTTGGTTTGTCACGAAAGTACAAGGCGTCGTGGAGAACTCTGTTGATCTGCGACGCCTTTTTTTACACTGAGAATTGAGTCGATATGAAAAAGTTATTCGTTTTAATGTTCCTTGTTTGTTGTGCACTTCCAGCCGTTTCTGGATGTGGGTCAAGCGACCAGCCTGCTGTTGTTTCAGAAGGGACTTCCGAGGATGAGCGTCAGGCGATTCGGGATGCCAATGCGAAAGCCCAGGCTGAAACGGAAGCGGCGATGTCAGAAGGTGAGTAGCCTAGCGACGTCAACTGGTGTCCTTGCTTAGGCGGAAGACGCTTCGCAGCGACAGTTCTAAATTCAACTAGGAAGCTCTCGGGATAAGTGAATCTCGGGAGCTTCCTTGCTTGCACACATATCGCATTGGTCATCACTCAGTTGGCTTCTTGATACAAATGATCTCTGTCATCGTGTGAGCGAATAGTTTGTCTTGGGCAAAGGTCAACGACGACAACGTCCATGTTTCCCCGCCGGGGCCGAGATCATTGATCGCGACCAGTGCATCCGGTGTCAGTTGTTTCGTCTGCGTATCGATCACGTAGACCGTTCCTGTGACAACGGGCAGAAACAGATAGCGGCCCACCCGCGTGGGACTGGCCGCAGAGATGTGGCCCCAGCCGGTTCCGGTATGTCCTTTGTCGCCGACGGCAAGGCCAGTGGCGTTCAATGGTTTGTTATCGGGATTGCCTTTTCCCCACAAGCGGATGTCTTCTTCTCGGTTGTTCGCACTTGGCATTAGTTGCGCCGGTAGCTCGAGATACTCAACGACTCCGCTTTCGACATTCACACGACCGACGTAGTGGAAATTGTGAGCTAAGAACCAATGCCAATCGCCGATTACGATATTAGCTTGATTGGTGTTGGGATGCCCTTTGCCAGCTCGAACCGCCACATGGTGTTGCGCCGTCCAGTCGTTCTGTGGCGGCTGGAATTTCCATAGCGTGGCATCGTCGTAGAGCGGTTGTTTGCGAAGCTGTTTTCCGTTGCTGGCGTCTAAAACGATGTGACTACCCGATTGAAAGCCAAAAACGTACTGACTGTTCCAATGGCAGGCGTAAGACGGATCGAGTCGCGGAAGATCAGTCGTCCAAAGCGTTTCTCCTTCCTTGCCCGCTGACAGACTGGTTAGGCTTTGGCCTGTTGGCTTTTCCAAAGGACCATGCGGTCCACCGCGAGCGTGTGCGACTGCCCACGTACCGTCCGTAAGCTTTCCGACGACGGGCGTGTTGTGGACGGAAGTTCCGACGCGTTCTCGCCATAGGACGCGTCCGGTTCGTTTGTCGATGCCATGGATATAGGTCCACACTTCTCTTGGATCGACGCCTTGTGGTACGTTGGTTCCCTGTGACTTTTTCCCCGGTGCAGCCCACTTTTGGATTTGGGAGCCAGCTTCTTTGTTGGCAACTTCCACGTTCAGAATTGTGTCACCGACCAGGAAGGGTTCGGCTTGCCGGTTGTTGTGTTTGAAACGCGGCGTCCATTGCCGAAACCAAATTTGCTTGCCGGTCAGATCATAGCAACCCATCGATCCACAGCGATTGAAAAACCAGACATGTTCACCATCGGTGATGGGCGCGAAAACTGTACCGTCAGTGAAACCGCCGGCGAGCGAGATTGGCGAGTTGCCGGGTAAGGTGACCTGCCAGATAATCTGGCCAGTGTTGGCGTCAAGACAGAACCCAATGATGTCCTTAACGCCGAGTCGTTCTTGGATTGTCTTGATGGGAACGTGTGTCGTCACGAACGCATGGTCGCCCCAAACCGTGACGTTGCTCATGCCAGCCTCGGGCATGGGGGTACGCCAAAGAATTTTCTCGTTTCGCGTTGCACTCCATTTGACCGGCGGGCTACCTTCGGTTTGCCAGTTGTTATGTGGCCCCGCCGCTTGATGCCAGTTGGTGGGTGTAACCGCGGCGTCTTCCGCCACTAGAGAAACTTCTCCGGTAAAGAAGATCCCGCTCGCTACGACGGCGTGTAGAAAGGGATGTCGAAACATGTCGATCATGGGATTCTCGTGGAGGGAGGCTGCCGGCGGGATTCAACTTTTGACAACGAATTGGCGAAAGCGTTGACCGGACGGTTTGGTCGGTCACTTTGCGTTTTGCAATTGCTTCCGATTCTTTCGGTTTCAAAAGCATAGCTGCTACGCGTTATGGGTTTGCCTTGCCAGGTTTGTTTGCTTTGCCAGCGGGACGTGCTTGTCTGTTTGATTCCGGTGCGTAGGACTTCAGCAAAGCAGCCATTTCTTGAGCAACTTCAGGATACTCGTTGTACAAATTTGTAGTTTGTTGCAGATCGGCTTCGAGATCGTAGAGCTGGGCCGGAGGCGATTGCGGTTTTAGCTTTCCGTTAACGATGTCGCTGTTTTCGCCACCCACAAACGCAACTGCTGGTGGCCCACCCCAGGCGTGGTCCTTCGGCTTAGAACCGTTAAAGCCACCGCTGCCTTTGGAGCCGATATACATCCATTTTCCTTTTCGTACGGCTAGGTTTCGTTGCTGTCGGGGAGCCAAGACTAGGTCTTCACGGATATTGTCTTTCGGATCTTCAAGCAATGCAGCCAGTACGTTCACGCTGTCTTTGTTTTTGAGCAGATCTGATTCTTGGCCGGTGAGTGCCATGAACGTAGCGAGCATGTCGACATTGCAAATGGTTTGTTTTGACTCGGTGCCAGCCTCAATCTTGCCGGGCCATTTGGCAATGAACGGAACTCGGTGCCCGCCTTCCCAAACGCCAAACTTGAAGCCGAGAAGATCGCCATTGATTTGATGTCCAGCTTGAACCGCATTGCGACCCGCCAGATTGAGCATGCCACCGTTGTCGCTGGTGAAGATGACGAGTGTGTTTTCTGTTAGTCCATGTTTCTCCAGCGAGTCGACTACTTCGCCGACCATCCAATCCAGCTCGTGAATGAAGTCGCCATACAACCCGCATTGGCTCGTGCCGTGGAAACGCGGCGCAGGGGTGAATGGGTGATGGATGTTGGTTGTCGAGAAGTACAAAAAGAACGGGTTGTCTTTGTTCTTGCCAATCCACTCGACCGCCCGCTCTGTCAGCAGTGTCCCGGTCTTTTCATCATCGTAGATTTGATGAGCTTTCAGGGCCCCGCCGAATCGGTTTGGACTTTTCCGGGAAGCTTCTTCAGGAAACGCGGGTGTAGGTGATCGTGGTTCGCCACCGGGGATCAATGGATCGGCAGGGTCGTACCCAACGATGGAGTCGTTCTCGACATAGACGTAGGGACTTCCGCTATTCACCAACGGGACACCCCAGTAGTAATCAAAACCGACGTCCTGAGGGCCGGGACGCAGTGGAACTGCCCAGTTGTTTTTCCCCTTGCCGAAACCAAGATGCCATTTTCCTAGAGCTGCGGTGGAGTAGCCTTTGTTTTTGAACGCTTTTCCTATCGTCAAGGTATCGGTGTCGATGATCAGTTCTGACGAACTGGGAAGTGGTCCCCAAACACCTTTGCCGCCGTTGGCCCGCATGGGATACTCGCCAGTCATTAACGCGTATCGCGAAGGTGTACAAACGGCAGACGCGGAATGCGCGTCGGTGAACCGCTTGCCTTGCGTTGCGAGCTTGTCAATGTTCGGAGTCTGGACCTTGGTGGCGCCATAGCAACTGAGGTCACCGTATCCAAGGTCGTCGGCAAAAATTAGGACGACGTTGGGCAGACGCTCGGCAACCAAAGGTGAAGGAAAGATACCGACGCATAGCAGGCATATTACGGCTAGTTTGTTTTTCATTCATCAATACCTGTCGTTGATCGATTTCGATCCGGGATGGAATTTCAGGAGGCCTGACGTAACGCCGGATCACGTATGTGTGATTGGTTTCCTGCAGTTTGCAGCGTTATCAAACCTTCAGTTAGTATTTCGTTTATTGCCTTTGATGTCCGGTCGATGTGGTTGCGGATCGAAGAAACGAGCGTTCTTTCCAATGCGATTAACGTCGCCGATGTCGTTGCGTGCCCACTCGATATGATTCATCAGGGCAGTGACAACCTCTGGGTTTTGCTGCGCCAAATTTGTGGTTTCCCCAATATCGGTGTCGAGGTTGTACAGGGCGGGCTGTTCGATCGCGGTCGAGTCTTGTTGCTTGCTATAGACTGCCCACTGTCTGGCTGGCGGTCGGGGAACGTGCAGTTTCCATTTTCCTAAGCGGACAGCCTCGAGTCGCGTGCGACGGTAGAAGAAAAACGGGTGTTCAGCTTGAGTTGAACCTGTCCCCGTGTGAAACAATTGACGAACGTCGCGACCATCGATTACTCGGTCCGCAGGAGAATTCGTTCCGGCGAGCTTGGCAAGAGTTGGCATTAGGTCGAGTGTGGACGTTACTCGGTCAGACACTATGCCTGAAGGAACTTTTCCTGGCGCACGGATCACGAACGGAACTCGAAAGCCGCCTTCCCAAGTCGAAGTTTTGGCACCGCGAAGTGGAGCAGCGGATCCGCCGTGTGACTCAGCGTCTTCGCCCAATCCTCTCAAGTGCCCGGGACTGCGACCGAGGTACCAGGGGCCGTTGTCGCTTGTGAAGATCACGTAGGTGTTATCGTCGAGGTCGTTTTGCTTCAACGCATCTAGCAATCTTCCAACGTTCGCGTCGATCTCTTCGACGACATCACCGTAGAGCCCACCGTCTGATTTGCCTTTGAATTGGTCCGAGACCGCCAGTTTTACATGCGGCATTGTGTGGGCTAGATAGACAAAGAACGGCTGATCTTTACTGCGATGAATGAAATCGATTGTCTCGTCCGTGTAACGACGTGTTAACTGACTCATGTCGGTCTGCTTTTCAATTACCTCATTTCCACGGAATAGGTTGACCGAACTATCGTTGCTGGTGGACGTACCAAAAAACTCATCAAATCCCTGGTGCAGTGGTAACAGAGACGGAATGTATCTGGTTGGATTGTGACCCGCCAAATCCCACTTTCCAAACGCTGCGCAGCGGTAGCCCACTGGTTTCAGTACTTCCGCGATGGTGACTTCGTCGCTATGAAGTTCCGGATGGACCGCGACCTTGTTCCGGTTGATCGCTACTCGCAACGGATAGCATCCGGTCAATAGTGCCGCTCGCGAGGGACCGCAAACCGTTTGAGCGTAGAAACTGGTCAGTCGCAATCCTTCAGCAGCCATCTTGTCGATGTTTGGCGTTTTGATGGTCTTCGATCCGAAGCAGCCAATGTCGCCGTATCCTAGATCATCAGTAAAGATGATTACGAAGTTAGGTGGTTGCTCAGCGGCACCAAGTTCTACGGAAGGAGTCAGACAGCAGATTAACAAACAGAAGTGAAGACTGAGTTTACTGTAGCGGAAGTACAAATCGCTTCTCATCAATTGAGGTGCCTTTGGCAGTGAAAGTCGGGTGGTAAGTGTAGCGTCCAGCGTGGTGCGCAAGTCAGGGCGTCCTGCGAGAATTCGTCTAACGCTTGCGAATGTTGATTCGATTGGTATCGTTGGCTTGATCCGGTCCGGCATTGCTGCGCCCACGCCGGACGTCGGATTCCAGTTGAGCCAGCAACCGTGAGGCGACTTCCGGTTGAGACTCGTAGAGATTGGTCGTTTCGCCGGGATCCGCTTCCATGTCGTATAGCTGCGATGTTGGGCTTCCTGCCGGCGTTTGTTTCTCCGTCGGACTGGTCCATCCGCCCGAACCTTTAGCAAGCAAAAGTTTCCACTTGCCTTGGCGATAGGCGAAGTGACCGGAGATCGAATGGTGAATGATCCCTGTACGCGATGAAACGATGGGTTGTCCAATCAAAGTGGGTAGAAAACTGACGCTATCTTCGGCGGCATTGGCGGGCAGTTTCGCGTCAGTAAGTTCGGCACAAGTCGCTAGAAAATCGGTAAGGCAAATGGTTTGATCGCACTGGCTACCGGCGGTGACCTTGGCGGGCCAACGAACGATGAATGGCACACGGTGACCACCGTCCCACAAATCGGCCTTGGAGCCACGGAACTGGGCACTGGGATAATGGCCCTGGGCTTGCAGGCCTTCGATGCCAGCGGCTTTGGAACAACCATTGTCACTGGAGACGATGATCAGCGTGTTCTCACGCAGTCCGGCAGCGTCAACGGCAGCGACAATCTTTCCGATGGTGTCATCGGTTTGCATTTGGAAGTCACCGTAATCACCCAGTCCGCTTTTGCCCTGCCACTGTTTCGTTGGCACGATCGGCGTGTGCGGTGAGTTCAAGGCAACGTAGGTGAAGAATGGTTGCGAAGCGGTTTGCCGTTGGATGTACTCGACCGTCTTTTCGGTCAGATCATCGAGAACGTTGACCGCTTCAAAATCTTCATGGGCAGGCCCACTACGTTTGAACTTCTTAATCGTCGTGCACTCACCGACAAATCGATCGTTTTCGATGTAGATGTAAGGCGGCATGTCGAGCGATGCGGCGATCCCGTAGTAGTAATCAAAGCCTAGGTCGGCGGGACCGCCCTTGATTTCGCCCTTCCAATCGACATTTGTTTGACCATTGCCGTTTTTGGGGAAGCTCATTCCCAAGTGCCACTTACCGATCATCGCGGTGGCGTAGTTTTTTGATTGGAGAAAGCTGGCGACCGTCATGCGTTCGGTTGGGATTAGCGGCTGGCCAAATCCGCCGGTCACGCCGGCTTGTCGATTACTGCGCCAACAATAACGTCCGGTGAGTAAACCATATCGACTGGGAGTGCACACGGATGAACTGGTGTGTGCGTCAGTGAAGATCATGCCTTCGCTGGCAAGGTTATCCATGTGTGGAGTGGGAGTCTTGCCTCGTTCTGGATTCAAGCATTGGACATCACCGTAGCCCATGTCGTCGGCGTAAATGAAAACGATGTTCGGCCGGGAGCCCTCGGCGGGTTCAGTCGATTCTGCTGCGGTCGCCGGCGATGCCAGCAACATCGCTAGGCCCTGCGTGGCCAAGCACGTGGTCAGCATCAAGCGAAAGTTCTTAAGCAACATCAGTGTCGTTCCTATAGGATCGAGAATGTCTTGATGATCCGCTGGTAGTGATCAACGTCGCAAAGCAGAAGCAATAGCCGAACGAATTGCCTTGCTGACGTCTTCAAGTAACGAACGCGGTAAGTTGGTAGGCGGCGGAGAGGGCGTAGCTCGACGTTTTCAGTTAGCAGGAACACCTTCAATCATGGTCTGAATTTCTTCAGCGGTTGCATCTGGCTGGTCGGATTGACTCGGCGACATTTCGGAGAGTTTGCCCTCGTGGACGGGCAGGTCGTTGTACATCATCAATTGGAACTCGCCGTTAGGCTGCTGTTGAACCATCCAAATTCCAGTGTTGGAGATGCCTGGGAATCCCTTTAGAGGATCGTTGGTCAGCATACGGAGAATTGCTTTTCCGCTACTGCCATGGCCTGAAAGCAAGATCGATTTGTCCGTGCCACCGAATCGTGTCTGGATCAGGTCCAATACGCGTTGGATGACCACACGAGCTGCGGCGGATGATCGCTCGTCGGCCTCCTTGCCCTCACCGGTAGGCGGTACCTTGAAGTTGTTTGGTCGATCATCACGCAGCGAGAACCACGACGTATCCTCGGTTGGCAATTCGACCGCTTTACCAGCATCGAGAATCTTGCCATCGGGTACGGGGAGTTTGTCGGATAGGATCAAGGAGCTGGCTCGGAGTTCGTGGAGCTCTGGCCAGATTTCTGCTTTGGTGCTGGTTTCCTGCAGATAGGGCAAGATTGTATGGCGGCACCGCCACATGGGACTGGAGGCAACGAAATCCAGATTGTGCTTCTTCAACTTTTCCGCCACCGTGGCCTGTTGAGCGATCCCTTCGGGAGTGAACACGTTGGGATCGCCCACATAGGCGGGCCATTTCTCCTTTGGGATTTCGGCCCAATCCTTGGCAACATTGTGCCCTCCTTCGGCATGGCGGATATAGAAGATCTTTAGCCCTTGATTACTCGTGCTGTTTGTTGAAATCGTGTCAGCCAGAGAAGCAGCGGGATTCGCTAACGCTATCAAACATGCGGCTAAAAATAGGACGGTCTTTGGGATCCACATTGGTAGTTTCATCTCGTTCTTTTGAAAGGTGTAACGATCAGAGTGGTGAGACTCTTAGCGGTGTTCATTTGAGGCAGTGCATACTTGCAAACGGACGATTATTCCGATTACCTATGGAGTCAACTCACTGCGTTTAAGAGTCTTTTGATAGATCCTTGTGCCGTCGTCCCCAATCAGACGGTAGGTGACTTCGGGGTCATCGAGATCGGCGTTAATCGATAGCTCTCCAAAGGCATATCGATCGGAGACACCATAAAGCTGGGTGCGCCAACCGTCATGGGTTGCCGGTGGTCCCAATCGCCCTCCCAAACTGGCGGCTTCGAATTCGTAGAGCGCGTAGCCTGACGGCCTAGGGATCGTGAACCCACGCGCTCCGTGGCGGTCGCCCGATATCAGGATGACTCCACCGATGTGGTTCTCTTCGATCAGTCGAAAGATTCGCTCGCGACCTTTCGGGTCCCATTTACCCCAAGAGTCTTTTCCGGCGGAAACGTAATCTGCCCACATCGATCCGCATGACAGAACAATGAAGGGACCTTTGCAAGCGAGCAGTTGCGTTTCAAGCCACTGCATTTGTTCATCGCCGAGGAAGGATCCCTTTTTGTTCTCTCGAAAGTAGCGATTGTCGACCATGATCACATCGCATGGTCCAATTCGAGTTTTCAGAAAAACGCCACGGCGTTCGTCGTTGAAACCATAAGACGGGTTGTTCCATGATTGCTGAAATACATCGCATACCGCTTGCTTATCGCGATCGGTGAATCCTTTGGGGATCCCGGCGGCGTCGTTGTGAAAGTAATCATGATCATCCCACGTGGCGTAGACGGGAATGGATGCCACCAGTTCTTTCCAAGGCGGATACTGGTCTCGCAACAAGTAATCAGCTCGGTGCAATCCCAAGTGGTTGTCACGGTCTTGAGTCGCGATGTCGCCAAGCAACAACATGGCCGCAGGTTGACGTTGACGAATCATCTCTGACTGAGCTTGATTGCCGAAGCCCCAGCGGTGAAGACAGCTTCCGAAGGCAATTCTGACTTTGCCTCGAGACGTGTCCTTCACGGGTGTCCTGATCGCTGCATCATCGGGAAGAGGGATAGGCTTGCCATCGACTAGCACCTGATACGGATAGCGAGTTTCGGGCTGTAGACCGGTGACCGGTACGATCGCCGTCAGATCAGACGCAGGCGTGCTATGAACGGGGCCGAATGTTTGTGTCTGTTCATCAACCGTAACACGCACCTCGACTGCGGCAGGCTTGAGCGTGCGTACCCAGACGCTTGCTCCATCAGAACGGATGCATCCCAACATCGGACCGCCGAGGACCGACATTCCGTTGGCATTGCACTTGTCTTGAAATTCAATGCGATTAGTCAAATCGACCATCGTGGCATTAGGATCGCCCGATAGAACATCCCAAGCCGCCCGGAACATCTGATTGGCGGATTCCGGTCGCTTTTCGAACAGATTGAAGTTGAAAAGCGTGGACTCTAGATCGTTCTTCGAACTGCCCTGTCGAGACTTGGCATTGGGTGAATCCGGCCGCGGGCTCTTTGCCTGTTTGGCTTTTGGACTTTTAGACACTTGTGTTGGTGTGACTTCCGCTTGCTTTGCATCTGGCGTTTGGGCCTGAACCCGCGAGACGATCCCGATGAAGACCGTCGCTATCAGAATGTCAACGAAGAATTGCTTCATCTTGTTGTTTTCAAACCAGGGGTGGGGAGGATCCAATAACAACGCAATTTGCTTCTTCGCTGCTACCGTTGTACGGATACCAACTGCCGATGTACGAATTACCAACGTACGGTCAGACGCTCGATACGCAACGCGCGATTCGATTCTGGAGTTGCAGGGGATGGGGAGTCCTGCCGGCAATGGATCCGCTGCTCAATGTGGGATTGGCCAGCGAGAATACCGGACGCTACCAGTACCAGTCTGCTTTAGCGAGATACACGAAACAAGGACGGTTTGCGGCACGCCAATGATGGTTTGCGTCATTCAGAGGCGCGTTCTAGAGAACACATGTCACCTTGTGGCACTCAGTGCCAGATGACTTCGCCCGTGCTGTCTTCGACTTCAAGCCGAACGGATGCGTGTTCGAATTCGCGGGTATAGCGATAACCTTGCTTCGTGGCCGGCCCCTTCGGTGCACCCAATGGCTTTTCGTATTCAGGAAGCGATTTCAACCAGAGCCCGCTTTGGCATACATTGTTGGTTCCACGGGTGTCGACACAGTAACCGTCGTTCAGGAACAAGTAGCTGTACTTTTCTGCACAGATTAGAAACAGGGCCAGCTTGAATTGCAGCTCGTCTTGAGATATCGCGGAGGGATCGTCGATTCTCGCGTGCAACTCGTCGACACCGCCGGATACACCGGTTTCACCAATGCCCATGGTCATCGCAATGATCTTCCCGCTGCGTGCCGCCTGTTGAGTGGCGGCAATGCCTTTCACCAAATAGTCTGCCTTGCTTAGACGGGTTCCCGCGGGTGTCGTGAAGCATTCCAGGTACGAGCCATCGAAGTACTTCATGAACTCCAATCCGCTCTCATTGAATCTCGCGCGAATGATGTTCGCAAGCATCAGCTTGTCCGGCCCTAGTGCTTCGCGAGTCGCGATCATCATCTCGTGATAACCATCGATCGTTCGTTGTTTTTTGCCAGGCGGTAGTTGTCGCTCTAGAAACGACGTCAGTGACTTGATATTGCCGTCCAGGAAAAGCCCGTCCACGTATGGGCTTTCGCAAACCTTGGCTGCGTTATCAATCCACCATCGGCGTAACTCGGCATCGGAGGTGTCGTATGCTTTGCTTTTGCCACGGATCAAGTTTTCGTTGCCGCGTTTATCTTGCAGAAAACTACCGGGGATTTCGGCGAGTTCTTTATCGAAGCTGTACGTGCCGTAGTGCACAATCACATTGCGATAAAAAAGTACTTTGGCGTTGGGGTTGATTTGCTTGATCGCTTGAGCCGCACGGATGGTTCCAGAGTCAGTGGAACCGTACTCGCGAGAGCCGGTTGTTTTTTCGAGGGTGATCAAAGGAAAACCAGCCAGGAATTGCAGTTCCTGATCGGTGAAAGCGTCGACCTTTCGAATATGCATGTACAACGGGAGTGTGTCCCAACTGAACTCCGGCATACGGTCGGTAGCAAACGCCACCTCGGTATTGGCGTTTCTATTGGAAAAGTGTTGCTCTACCAACTCCCGTGACGCATCCGAAAGCTGAGCCACCGGGAATGTGTAGCGTTTACCATCTTCCCGCTGGACCGTTAAATCACCCGCATTCAGCTCGATAAGTTCAGCCTGGATGAGGCGGCCTTGGGTATCCTTCAATTCGGTCGCGACCAGCGATTGCCACTGACTCAAGACAAGCCAGACAAGCATTATCGTCGACATAGAAAGATTGACGAACCGTGTCATAAGTATTTAGCAGTTGGAGATGTTGATCGCGGGGAAGGTGAGGCTGGAGCCTATTTGTGGTCCAAGAAGAACTGCACCGTACGTTGAACAATCTCTCCGCGGGACGGAGAGATGTCGGCATCGACGCGTCGCCAATTGTGACCCGCGTTCTTGACGATCAAGATTTCAACCGGTGCATTAAGCTCTTCGGCTTGCTTTTGCATGCGATACGCATGTTTGACTGGGATCGTTGTGTCTTGGTCCCCTTGAATCATCAGCAAGGGTGGGCTTTCGGGACGCAGGTAGTTCACCGGGCTCATTTCACGATAGAGTTTCAGCTTCTCACTCGCTGGGGTGTTGGGCATCAAAATTCGAGGCCCAAAGCGATCGCGAAAGTTCTCGCGGTCATCGTGGTTGAATAGATCGGTCTGTTCAAAGTCACATGGACCGTACCAAGAAACACCGGCGACCATCTTGTAATGGCTGTCGGCTAGAAGCGGATCGCCGGGCAGGCTTACCGGGGACGATAGCAGCAACATTTGAGCGATTTGGCCACCCGCTGAATCGCCCATCACATAGAATCGATCGGGATTGACGTTCAGTTCATCACTGTGTTTGGACAGGAAACGCATCGCGTCCTTGCAATCGATGACGCAATCCCGCATCGCAGTCTGTCCATCTTTCTTCCAAAGACGATAGTTGACTGAGGCGACTGCAAAGCCTTGGGATAGAAGCTTTTTGAAGACTTGTGCGAATGATGCATTGGCTGCGCCCTGTTTGCTCCCCGCAGCCCAGCCGCCGCCGTGGGTATAGAAAATCACAGGACAGTTTTCGACTTTGTCGCCCGTCGGATAGTACAAGTCGACGAACAGATCACGCTGTGGCGTTTGTTTGTAACGAATGTTGAGTTTTCGTTCTCCACCTTCGTCAAGATAAGAAATCTTTTGTTTGGCAAGTTCTGTTGATGAGATCGAGTTGTCGCGATCCGAGTCCAGCCTTTTGAGCCGGGCCCACTCGCGGCCGGCTTCAGCTTCCTTGATGCTTCCGTCCCGATCCTTGTCGAGTTGTTTCATCTTGGCCGCGGCGACGAGGCTAGCGTAGCCTTCGCTGTCCATCACGATCTCAGCACTGGCGGTAGCCGAGTGTGTAGCTAGGACAATACCGAAGATTGCGAGAAGGACGCTGGTCAGCGACCAATGAATTGTTCGTTGCATCATCGTGGTGTTCCATTGTCGCAAGGGTATGAAAACTCGTGTCCGCCCTTAGAGCCCGTAGACCTGGCGGCGAAAAAGCGTCCTGCGAAAGGCATTCGGTGTGTCGGAGAAATACGGTCGTTCCACCAGCCAGGGACTCGCTAATTCGCACGTCGAGGGCGGACGCAATCCATTTTCGGGGCCGGTTCGCCGGGTTTGCACTGCGGGGAGGCGGACTCTTCAGGTAGGGAGTTTTCCGCAGAGCGGCTTTAACGGGATCATTGTCGTCCTTTTGGCTGGTCAAAGCCATCCCGTGTTTGCGGGATACGCTCCGACCGGCAAGCCGAGCACCTTCTTTACCTAGTCAGCCGAATGCCGTTGCCGTGCCATAGGATTTTCATGTCCGCCTCGGTCCAGCTTTCCAGACCCACTGAAGGATCGCCAATGATAATCCCTCCGTTACCGGTACGGCCGAGCGCAACAACGGAGTGCCCCATACCCGGAATCCATCCCCATTGCTGGGCGTACCGTTGGTCGTCAACGCCGTATGGGAGTTCGACGGCTAACAGGACTGGCCAATCGTCGGCGTCCAGTAACTGGTCAAGCGATTCATCCAGAACATTGACTGTCATTCCATTTTGCTGAGCGATCAGCTTGACACCGCGGTACAAGCCCAACGTCGGTGTTCCGCTCGAATCGGTCAGGCAGAGCGGAACCAGTTCGGACTCGTCCGTTTGGATCCCTTCAGCGTTCAAAAGAGTTGCGGCCGCTGCGGGACTGCAAGTCGCCCATGAGGTTTGCATCGCCACACCGTCGGCCCAGGTATCGCCGCCCGTAGGAGCGGGGCGGACTGCGATCGAAAGAAGTGGCCACGTGATCGCGGCGATAGACATCAGCGATAACAGCACCACCATGATGACACGTCGCCACACTGGCGTGTTGGGAATCCGCCACGACCATCCCGCCGCCAGGGCCGCAAAGATGGCGGCAAAGTTCGTGTAGATGATGCAGGCGGAGCTTGGAATGAACTTGGCCCACAAAAGTTGACCGGATCCATAAAACTGAAAATACACGGCTGCCAACACGCTGCACGCGAGCAGGAGCATCACGCGTTGCCCTTTGGGTGAATAGGCGAAGGCGGCCGCGATGATTCCAGCCCCCAAACTCACCAATGTCATAATGGCGATCGCGATATAGATGTCAGTCATAAGAACCTGATTGTAGAGACGAGCGAGCGGGGAATGCGCTGGAGCCAAAGAATGTGGCGGAAATTGCCTTCGGTAATGATACCAGCGACGAACGGTCTGGGATTAGCAAGGTCAATAGCACAACATGTGCCGAGGGCGTCCGCGGACAGAGGATAGGGCAAAACGATTTCGCGTTGCACGGTCGTCTATCAAGTTGGTTTAAAACCTTCCGAACTGCGTCGACGACAGCAGTGCTTGGCTACAGAGTCCATGTTCATAAACACAGATAGACTGTCGAACCGCGGCAGTGAACTAGCACGAAAGACAAACAATCGATGATCGAAATCAGACCGCTCGCAAAAGTTTATCGCTGGATCATACAACACGAGGTAATCACACTCGTTTTGGTCGGGATTGTTTTTGCTAGTTTGTGGGGGTTTGTCGAGCTTGCCAGTGAAGTAATCGAAGGCGATAGCATGGGGCTCGATAAGCAGCTATTGCTATCGCTTCGCAATCCAGCCGATTCGTCGGACCCAATCGGACCTAGCTGGATTGAAGAGATGGCCCGCGACGTTACAGCGATGGGAAGCGTCGTCGTGCTGATGATTTTCACGGCGGTGACGGTCGGTTATCTGAAGCTGACACAGCAGAATTGGCTTGCTCTGTTCGTCGTAGCTGCGATTGTCAGCGGTGTCTTGCTCAGTACGGCGATGAAGTCAGGATTCGATCGCCCGCGTCCAGACTTGGTGCCACATGAGACGCGAATCTACACGCAAAGCTTTCCCAGCGGTCACTCATCGATGTCGGCGATAGTGTTTTTGACGCTAGGGGCCTTGGTCGCCAGGGTACAGGCAACACGGACAACCCGTGCTTATTTCCTGGTCGTCGCGATCATACTGACGATCGCCGTTGGAGTTAGTCGCGTTTACCTAGGAGTCCATTGGCCAACGGACGTCGTTGCGGGCTGGATCTTTGGAACCGCATGGGCGGCAGCCTCTTGGCTGGTGCTACTGTATTTCGAAAAGCGATCGCGGCTGCTAGCGGAAGAGCTCGAAGATTGCGAGTGATTGGCGTGATTCGCGTATAGTGGGAAATAAGTAACGATTGCTTACTTAGGTTCGTTGCGGAGCATAATGCCATGCAGCAAGAACGGCGTGGTGGGATTCTAAATCGCTAGTTGAATCTCGGCACGGCCAAGCGATGGACGGCGTCTGGATTGATTCCGCCCGTCGCTTGAATATTGGTCGTGTTTGGTTTCCCACGCTCTGAAGAATTACGCAGCCATTGCGGAGCATTCAGCGATGCACTCGCGGCAGGCCTTCGCGCATGCTTGACAGTGATCATGGTCGTGCTGACCACACTGTTCAGCACACCACTCGCAGATTTCGGCGCACAGCCCACAGATTTGCGATGCGAATTTGCTGTCGCGAGCCGACGCTTGGGCACATAGCAAACAGATGTCGATGCATTCGCGGCAACAGTGTGGGCAGTCGTTGTCGCTTTTCATGTCCATCATCGCGTTCAGACACTCTTCGCACGCGATAGCACAACGTTGGCAGGCTTCGATACAAGATTGATGAGCACTCATCGTTTCTCCTTTGCAGATAGATTGATTGAACGTGGGCTTCTCCGCGAGCGTAGCTATTCGCGTGAAGGAATCCGTGGCTATCGAAAGCCACGAAGGCTAGCCCCGCAACGTCTGTGCCGATTCAAACGAATCCAACTTCAAAGGAACCTATTCGGGCGTTTTCGGATCGTGTTGCTCATGCCAGCGTTGAATCCGCCTTTCCATAAACCCGATCACGACCAGAACGCTCGCTGCAAATACGGTCACGATGGTCGCTAAGAACACACGATCCACGCTAGTCGCCACTCCGATTCCTGCGGTCAGATAGATGGTGGCGGCTGTCGTCAAACCTTCCACGCCCTTGCGGTTATCGTGAACGATCGTTCCAGCACCCAGGAAACTGATCCCAACCACGATTGCTTGCAATACACGAATGGGGTCGGAACTAAGGACGCCGGATTCTTCTTGTTTCTGAAATTGATCGATGATCTCCTGACCTAAAATCATCATCAAGGCGGAACCCGCGCAAACGAACATATGCGTGCGAATGCCAGCAGGCTTCCCTCGGAGTTCGCGTTCGAGTCCCAGCACGGCACCGAGTCCGGCGGCGGTTGCGACGGTGATCAAACTTTGAAGGTCGACGGGGTTCATGAGCGGACCAACACAATAGCTTTGCGTGAGGATGATTCAGCAAACACTATTGCGAGCAACCCGCGTGCCACGCTTCGGCGTATGCACGCGGTGATCAGGTGCTCGTTTGGAACTGCCGTTCCGCCGTTAGTGTGAAACGATTTCCCGCCGAAGAACTCGTCGCCACTTGATCAGCCGCTAACCAGATGCTTGTCGGTCTGGCTTGGGCAGCCGAGGCGTTGCAGGTTGATGTCCGAGATTCGAATTTCCGCAGATTCAAGGTAAACGCCGAGTTGGCCGGCATCGAACCACTTGTCGGCGAGCGATAGGATGACACGTCCCGCTATGGACAATTCGATGTAACTGCCGAACACGATAAGCTGTACTTCGGCGCAACCGTGTGTTTCCGAGAACCAGAATCCGGATTGCAATGAATCAAACTGCATCATGTGTTCGCCGCTTCCGTCGGGGCCAGTTCCCCACGCCCGTAGCTGAGCCACTCCCTTTAAAAGATCGAGCGACAGATAATAGCCGTCTCGAGTTTCTGGATCCAAACGGAACACGATCCCGCACTTGCCGATCCCTTGCATGTTCAAAGTGGCTTGGAATCGGAAGTGATCGAGTCGATCTTCAAACGCAAACACTTGGAATCCCCGTTCGCAAGCGAGTTCCAAATCGCCATGATCGACTCGGCAAATTTCACGCGGCGGTTCGGCATCTTCGATTAGCCGATGAATGCAACGGGTGTCAATCGTCTCGCGAAGGTACGCGTCGATTCCTTCAAACGTGACGGCGCGCAATAGCCCGGATTCGGTACGTAGAAGCCGTTTGGGGGGCGGCATCAAATTTTCAACGGTTCGATCATCTAGGTTCATCGAGAAGAAATTCCACAGCAACCATCCTTTGTCGTCGCGGCAGACACGCCCGGCGTAGTTGCCTTGGGCCAGCAGCACGTTGTCGTGGTAGCTTTCCCACCGATCGCCGATTTGGCGAGTGTGCCAGTAGCGAATCTTCGCGTCTTCTCGAATACTGCCGATCAGGTAATGATCGTCGTCGATGCGAATAAGATTGGGGACCTCAACGTCGTCGTACAATCGCGGGTGATGCAGGGCGGGCAGGGCCTCGAATTGTCCGGGCGATGTCTCCTTCATCAACGCCACACAACCGCGCCGAACGATGGGACCGTTTTTGACTCGTCCGGCCGCTAGCAACCATCCGTCGTTGCCGTCATGGTAGAAGAATGGATCCCGAAAGCTGACCCAGTGGCGACCTTCATCCAACGACGACTCGTAGTGTTTGGGATCTGGTTCCAGAGGGAAACAACTATCCGGATCAAAAAGGGCGTGGCGGCTGTCTGCTGATTTGGGCCGGCTTCGCTCAAGTGCTCGTTTGACTGGTTCCGGATCATGCGGGCCGCGATGGTCTTCCCAGTGCGAGGGTTCTTTCGTCCAGCGGTAAAGGTCGTCGCTGGTAGCCAGCCCTAGGCGTTGGTATTTACCTTGGTCACGACGCGATAGGCCTGTGTAGAACATCCGCCAGCGACCAGCCTGATTCGGATCCGGGCTCACATGCATCGTCCACAACATCAGATCGTCCCAGTTGCCGGGGTCGCCGATGAAGAGGGCGTTGTTCACCCGACGCCAATTCAACGCATCGGTACTGACGGCGTGGGCGATGAAGTCGTGGTTGGGTAGTACCAAGTGGAATAGATGGTACAGCCCATCATGATAAAGCACGTCCACATCGCCGATTGTCTTTCGGCTGCCATCGGTTTCTGAAAACATGCTTGGATAGTGAGATGTTTGAGGTAGCCGGGTAGATGGGAACTCCGCCGCCTCGTGTCATCAATCACTGGATCTAGTCGACGACGACTTGCAGTCTTTCCGCAATTTCGTCGCAGACGGGTTCGACACCGCGCGTCGAACGCACATAGACATAAACCGCACGCCCGTTGCGGCGGTCAAGTTCGTAGATCGCAATCCTATCAAGTTGCGGATGCCCATGAAACAACAGTAGTCGAACAAGCTGGGCGATGTGCGAATTATGAAGCAGGGAGCATTCAGGTTTGACGAACATGAACGGCTTAGTCTCGCCCCCAATCACGGCGACATGGCCATCAATGGGGCCTCCCAGAAACTCGATCGCTTGCAATCTTTTCGTCGACATGTGTTGTCTCCAAATGGGTGGGGTCGATTCGGCGTGTCGATTTAGCCGCTGCCGCGTTTGGGGCGTTTGCGTTGACGGAAGCGAATAGTCCGATAGCGGCTGTTTCAGCTCATGCGAGGAAGCAACTAACGTGCCATTGCGGTCGCCTACCGCCCGACGTGGGCCGAACAAGGTGTTTTCAAGGAACCTTGTGTAGGGACTCTAGCTCGCTAAACGGCTGGCGGTGGAAACGAGGTCGCGAAGTTGAACCGTTGGTTGACGCCGTTACGTGGCGATTGGTTGATCACGGCCCAGTTGGCCAGGAGCAGGATTGAAAGAAGATCGCTCACGGTGAACGATTGGCGAGCTTTTAGGTGGCGGTTCGCCCAGCCAAGTCGGTTTCAGGTCATTGGAACGGGGTTTGCGTTGCTTGGTTTGCGTTCCCGTGTGGCAAGTCGCAATCCAAATCTTCGATACGGATTGGGGGACTACCAGTTAGCGTCGCATCGTTGATCATACGATGCAAATAACGAGCGGGCAAAATCACAATCACAGAAACTCACTGGGAGAAGATCATGTTTTGGATTATAGGCTGGATGCTTTTTGGTTTGCTGGTTGGTGCGATCGCTCGAGCGGTTTATCCAGGTCCACAGCCCATGGGGCTGTTCAAAACCATGCTTCTGGGGATCGCTGGTTCGTTCGTTGGCGGTTTTTTTGGTTATCTCGTCGTGGGCGGCTCGATCTTGCAGTCCGCCGGATGGATCGGTTCTTTCTTGGGCGCGGTTGCTTTGGTCGCGATTAGCCAACGCCGCAATCGGATTGACCATCACACCGGCGTGTGACCCTTTTCGGACTCAACGGACTTTGCCGTGTTTCGTCGAGTCTTCTGGCATCCACCCTGACTCGCCCGCTATTGAATCGCGACATGTTCTTTCACCGCCCTCTTGTGTTCCTTGTCGCGATCGTTTTGGCCGCGTCTTTCCATATGCCGCTGTCTTACGCACAAGACACCAATGGCGATTCGAATCTATTAGAAGTCGAAGAAGACAAGGCGATCGAGACACCCGACAAGGTTGAGGTTGAACCGGTGGCGGTGGATGAGGATATCTCGACACGGCTGGAAAATATCTTCCACGCCACAGGCTGGTTTGAGGATGCGACCGTCCGGACCGACGAAGGGGTGGTGTTTCTTTCTGGAACAACGGATACCAAGCAACATCGCGAATGGGCTGAACGCGTTGCCCAGCGAACATCGGATGTGGTCGCTGTTGTCAATCAAATCGAAGTCGCAGCCAGACCGGTGTGGGACATCCAGCCGGCGTTGGTTCAAATGAAGCAACTAGGACGCGACTTCGTGCAGTTGATGCCATTGATGGCCGTAGGCGCGTTCGTGATTTTCTTGTCCTATCTTTTGGCGAAGTTGGCCGGCTCTCTGGCGCGACGCGTCACCGCAAGACGGATGGATAGCCAATTGCTGCAGCAGGTGATTGGCAGCATCGCGGCAGTGTTGGTGATGTTAATCGGAATCTACATCGCTCTGAAAGTATCCGGACTCAGTCGTCTCGCTGTCACGGTTTTGGGTGGTACCGGGCTGGTTGGGTTAGCGTTAGGTTTCGCGTTTCGCGACATCGCCGAAAACTATCTTGCCAGTGTGCTGATCAGTTTGAATCGACCATTCAGCGTTGGCGATCTGATCGAGTTGGAAGGCCAGAAAGGGTTTGTGCGGCGTGTGACAACGCGAGGGACATTGCTTTTGACGGTTGACGGCAACCATATCCAAATCCCGAACAGTACGGTCTACAAAGCGATCCTTACGAACTACTCCGCTTCGCCCCGTGTTCGCAAAGAATTCGTGATGGGGATCGGCTACGACGATTCGGTGACTCAGGCTCAGGAAGTTGTTCACGAAGTGTTGGTTCGTCACGAAGCGGTCCTAGACGATCCGGCTCCGTTGGTATTGGTGGAATCGCTTGGGGCTTCCACGGTAAATCTGGTGACTCGCTTTTGGCTGGATGCAGAACGATTCGATGCGGCTTCGGTATCAAGTGCTCTGATGCGTCAAGCAAAGTCTGCGCTGACCGAGGCTAAGATCAGTATGCCGGATGAGGCTCGTGAGGTCGTGTTCCCGAATGGGGTTCCTGTTGCGATGATCGATAAGAACGAGACGACTTCGGTCGACGAGAAAAATGCTGCAATGAAGCCGGAGCCTGAACGCGATGCAGTAAGCCAGTCCGATGCGGCGGATTCAAGCAACGCTGAAGGCAATCTGGTCAACAAGGATGACAAGGTCCAGGATCATGCCGATGAGACTGAATTGGACGACGAGCCCAACTTAATCTCTTGAGTCCTGAATAGGAACAAGAACGACAGGTTGACCGATCGCTGCAATTGGTGCGGGAGTCGCTGGGCTTCCGCCCGTTCGAAAGATTTGGGTGTAGCTCGAGCGTTTTAGAAAAGGATGTAGGCGGTTTCGCCAGACTCCGGTCCTCTGAATTCTGTCGAACCCAGCTACAAAAACCAATCACGTAACGACCCAAAGTAGGCCGGATGAAGGAGGCTATGCGACGCCCGTCCGGCAATCGCGTGAATGCCGGAACGTCGCTGCGTTTGGTCCGGCCTACGAACCACAAACTGAATTCTAGCGAACCCAGCTACCAGGATCCGGCGCGTCAAAGCTCAAAATGCTCTAACTGCAAAATCAGGCAGGAAGCAGTGATGGCATGAAAAAGCCCAGGATCCTGGGGAAGATCCTGGGCGTTCGACTTCGAATCAGATTCAGATGTTGGTTCCTACATCTTCGATGTGTCGGCGATCAAGATCACGCGATTGCCAATCTTCACGGGCACACCGGTGACGTCGACCTTTTCACCTTCCTTGAACTTAGAAGCTGTATCACCTGTTCCCATGTCGACGGTCATTGTCTTGCCGTCCTCGGTTTCGACCTTGGCGACAGTTCGTTCTTCACCGCGTACTTTCGCGGTCGTGGTCGACTTAATCGTTCCACTGTAGCTTCTACCGTTTCGGGTGACAGGGACTTCCTTACCGTCACGCTCGAGAGTGGTGGCAACCAAAACTTGCTTGTTACCCGCCTTTGTGACAGGACCGGTTGCCTTAAGCGTGTCTCCCTTAAAAAGCTGTGGTGACGCGTTCGTGCCCATATCAACCCACATGGACTTGCCGTTGTCGGCATCCACGTTGAACATCAGAGCTAAACCGCCAAGACGCCGGACGTGCTTCGCTTCGGTAATCTCACCCGAAATGGTTTGTGCCTTGCCGCTGAGTCCTTGGCTGGTCGATTGAGCAACATTGCTGCTGTGAACGGCGTGTTCGGATTTGCCACCCAGTTCGCTGAACTTGTAGCTTTCGTACATCCCGTCACCGTCGTCGTCCTGGTATGTCGCGTAGCTATCGTTTAGATAGTCGCCATCGGTGTCGTGATAACGAGAGTAGGTCTCGTAGCGTCCGTCGCGGTCATCATCGGTGAAGACGCCATATCCGTCGTCCCAATCTTCACCGTAGAACTCTTCTGCATCGACCGTTTCAATGTCGTTGTCATTGTCGCTGCTGGTTTGTTTGTCGCGGTAGTCGAATCGCTCGTCGTCCCATCGACCCAAAGCTTCATCGGTAGGGTTATAGTCATTGCCGTCGAACCACTCGGATACGTCATACCAAGCATCGTCTTCGTATCGCGATCCGGTGACGCCTTGATCAGCGCGTACGACTGGTGTCAAAACCAGAGCAAGTGTGGGAGCTACAGCGATAGCAAGTCGTTTGAGTTTCGTGTTCATCGTTTTGCCTTTCGTTTGAGAAATCGCTCTCGGTGCGAACGTCGCACGGGCGAGAGGTAGCTAAAAGTTTCGCAAACGGTGCGCCGAACTCGACTAGGATGGGACCTGGCTCGACTTAACAGTTAGTTCGGTTCGTTCCGCGTCAAATGCAAGGCTTGCATTGTTGGTCGACCGACCAAGATGTTTGGCGAGAGACCAGTGGAAACCGAACTTTCGGTGACGAGGAATAGACCGGTATGTTCGTATCTAGGCGAGTCGATTCATAAGCCATGCACGGTCTGGCGTCAGTTGAATCGAGGAGGTTTCGTTTGAGGGTGGGAGTCTGGCGGTCCCGGTATTCGCGGGAGTACTTTTTTAGGCAATGATGGACCGATTCCGGTTTGCCAACACGCGAGGAACGATGACGTATTTCTTTATTTATGCTTCGATGCTGGTCGGCGCGATCTGTACGATGATTGCGTTGACGGCGATGGAACGGCGGTCAAAGCACAACATCGGAAAACTTGGCTGGCTGGTCTTACTCCTGGTAACGCCGCCGATCGGTTTGCTGCTGTTCTTGATCTTTGGCGGAAAGAAGGTTTCCGCTGAACACGCCAATCGCGAGACCGTTGTGTTGCCGGAGCCTGACGAGTCGGAAGACGCGTCGAAGAGTTCGCTTTCGCGCATCGCATCAATTCGGGGGCTGCCTCGTGCGAGTAAGAACAATCGGATGCAGATGTTGGTGACGCCCGAAACAATGTATGAATCGTTGTTCGACGTGATCGAGTCAGCTCAAGAGCGATTATTCATTCATTCGTTCATCTTGATCGACGACCATGTTGGACGCCGGATGATTGATACGCTGTGTGATAAGGCGAAAGAGGGAGTTGAGATTCGGTTGATGGTGGACGGGTTCGGTTCGTTTCTTTTTACGAATGAATTGCTGAACCGCGTGGACGAAGCCGGTGGTCACACGACGCGATTTAAACCGCTGAGCCAGTTTTCGCGGTTTGCGTATTTGAATTTTCGAAACCATCGCAAAATTGCGATTGCGGATGGTGATCGGGCGTTTCTGGGCGGCGCCAATTTTGTTGAGTATGAGATGACGCTGCAGCCCGACGATCAGACTTGGGTGGACTTTGGAATGCGATTGGACGGGATCGCAGCCCGCCAAGCTGAAGCGGTGTTTGTGTCCGATTGGAACTTCACCACTGGCGACAACATTTCGCGTTCCTCGAAAACAGTATTGAAGATCGATGATGGGGACGAAGATCAAACGACGTTACAGATCATTCCGGTTGGCCCGGACGGTCCGGAAGAAGTTCTTGACGACCTTTGGTTGACCGCGATTAACCGTGCTCGAAAGCGAGTTTGGATCATCACGCCTTACTTCATCCCGCCGCCTATGGCCGTCCGTTCGTTGGCCATGGCAGTTCGGCGAGGTGTTGATGTACGGATTATCTATCCCGACGACTCCGACATGACGCCTGCGGATTTAGCGAGGCATGACTATGTGACTGATTTGAATGAGCTTGGTGCAACGTTGCTGCGTTTTCCAGACAAAATGGTGCATGCAAAATTGTTGTTGGTCGACGAGGAAGTGGCGTATAGCGGATCGGCCAATTTTGACATGCGCAGCTTCTTTTTGAACTACGAATTGGTCGTCGGGATTTTTAGCAAATCGAAGATCGCCGAGCTGGCCGATTGGTTCACCGAGCTTGAAAAGGTCTGCATCGAAGGGCCTAAGGCCGATACTTGGTTCCGGAAATGTCTAGGCGTGATCACCCGAGTTGTGGACGAGGAAATGTAGGCTGGCATCGCGTGTTAGCTTTCGCTAATTTCCGCGTCAATCTCGCAAGTGAGCCACAACGATCACTTCGGTGCGGTTTCGGCGTCACGCACAATTCCGTTAATCATTCTTGGAAAGACGAAGAAATGCAGCGGGTAAACGGAGTACCAGTAGGCGAGTCCCAGTAATCCCGATGGTCGGAAGCGAGCTGTTTGCGTTACTCGACAATGTGCGTTATCGATGGGTTCGACTCTGAATTCGAGTTCCGCATCGCCGGGAAGTTTCATTTCCGCTATCAGTCGCAACCAGGATCCCTCTTTGAATCCATTCACACGCCAAAAGTCAACCGCTTCACCGTAGCTGAGTTCTTGAGGATGTCGGCGCCCGCGTCGCAATCCAGGACCGCCAATGGCTTTGTCCATCAGCCCACGTAGCCACCACAACCAGTCGGCGCCCCAATAGCCGTATCGGCCACCGATCTTGCTCAGTGCTGAAAACGTTTTGTCAGCCGAAGCGTTCACTTCCCGCGATCTTTCTTCGATGAAAACCTTTCCGCCAGACCATTCGGGGTCGCCTGGCATCGCTCCGGCCGTCGACCATCGAGTTTCAATATCGCCAGTCCGAAGCTTTCCGAGTGCCGCGTCGATGGCTTCTTCCACTCCAAACAACGGACCTGGCATCAATTGCTTTGCAGCATCGTCTCGACAAACCGTCCGGTTGCGCAAACCCTCGGCCAACGGTCTCGCGATACTGGCATTTACCGGGGTAACCAGTGAGATCCATGCCGAACTCAGTTTGGGCGTTAGCACTGGGATGGGAAAGATGATCCGCCGTGGTATCTCCAGCGAGTTCGCCATCACCTGCATCAGGTCTTGATAGGTGAAGATATCGGTGCCACCAATATCAATCACCCGGTCGGCTGTTTCAGGTACTTGCAAGCATTCGACGAGATAGCGAAGTACATCGCGAATGGCGATCGGTTGAGTTTCGGTTTTGACCCACTTCGGTGTGATCATGATCGGTAACCGTTCGACCAGATAACGCAGGATTTCGAACGAAGCCGAGCCCGAACCGATGATCATCGCGGCGCGGAAGACCGTAGTCTCAAACTCACTATTGGACAGGATCTCAGCGACCTCGCGGCGGCTGTGTAGATGATGACTCAAGTCCGGTCCCAGTTCGCCAAGACCGCCCAAGTAGATGATCCGCCGGCAACTGGTACCGCTGAGACCAGTCAAAAAGGATTCCGCAAGCTCGCGGTCTCGCTTAGCATAGTCCTCACCGGCACTGATCATCGAGTGCACCAAGTAGTACGCTGCATCCACGTCCGAGGCCGCACGGTGAACAATGTCTGTATCGTCCAGGTTGCCCTCGATCACTTCCAATTTGTCGTCGTCTACCCAAGGATGGGCATGC
This sequence comes from Rhodopirellula sp. J20-39, assembly GCF_057365095.1. Lineage (NCBI taxonomy): Bacteria > Pseudomonadati > Planctomycetota > Planctomycetia > Pirellulales > Pirellulaceae > Rhodopirellula > Rhodopirellula sp. J20-39. The sequence goes on from NZ_CP195123.1 coordinate 3,920,062, forward strand.
AGCTTTTCAGGCGATCGAACAAGGCACCGTACTTGCAGTCCTTCGGCAAGCAGTTTGGGAACCAATCGGCCACCGACATATCCGGTCGCACCGCAAACCAAGACTCGCTTAACATCCTCTACCGACATGATCCGCTCCGCGTAATGACTTTGAAGTGTTGCGTCATCTTCCGTTTCTCTGCAAGAAGCACATCAGCCAACTGCTTTTTCGCAAAGCGAAGATTGCATCCTATGAAATCGTCGTGACGCAGGCTCGGTCGGTAACACGAAAAGATTAGGTTGGGACCGGACAAGGTTGAGACTAGTTGTTTTGTAACGCCGTGTCTGCCGCCCACTTCAAACAGTACTTCTGTATTGGGCAAATTTCGCACTTGGGCGATCGAGATAGACAAATGCGTTTTCCGAACCGAATCAACCAAAAGTGCCCTTCGGCGAAAGCCCATGCTGGAGCGATCGCTTCCAAGGCTTCAGCGGTTTTTTCTGCATTGGAACCTCGGGCGATACCCGTGCGGTTACAAACGCGGAATACATGCGTGTCGACAGCGATCGTGTTAATCCCAAATGCGAACTGCAGCACGATGTCGGCGCACTTGCGACCAATACCGGGTAGCTGCATCAATTGCTCGCGATTGTCAGGGACCACGCCGGCAAAATCATCTAACAAAGAACGACAAAAGCGGCGAATGTTTTTTGTCTTCATGTTGTAAAGACCGCACGGTTTGATTGCTAATGCGATCTGCTCGTCGGTCAATTTTAACATCGTTCGTGGGGTGCGAGCGAGCTTGAACAATGCCTTTGTCGCGGCAGCTGTATTAGCATCGCGGGACTGCGCCGAAAGCATGCAAGAGATACACGATCGGAATGGATTCGGTTGGGCTTTCGGTCCCATCGCTCCCGGACCACGACCTGGCATCTCTCGCGATAGGATCTCGAATACTCCATCGACCTCGTCCGCGGATAAAGACGCAGGACAGGTCATCGATTCAATTTCACTTGACGTTGGGTGACGTCGAGCGATTGGCTGAACGCTTGCAGATCGAATCTCAGCATCAAGTTCGATCTCATGAGTCGCTCTCGAGTTCGCTTTCCAGCTTCAATACGTTGTTGCCGTCTTCGACGTTGACGTAGTAAGCCGGGTTATCTTCGGAACCATCTCGCGATACTTCTGAACCATCTATCTTGCGAGTTACCTTTTTAGTGAAAGATGATTGCACTTCGCCGTGCCCATAACCGTTGCCCCATTTCCATTTGACTTTGGAGCCTTCGTCATACTTAGCCATCGTTTCGTTGAGCCTTTTCGCGGGGATTGTCGGGTTGGGAGTCCATCGGCGGATGCCTGGTTGGGGTAATGTCGCCGGGCGTGTTCAGATAGATCTTTTCGCCGCACTTGGGACACGCGGGAGCTCGGTCGTCGACCTCTTTGCCGCAGCTTGGACATTCGACGTGGTTCAAGGGAGCATTCATGATTGACCTTGTTGATGTCGTTCACGACTGGGGCAAACCAAACACTCAGTGTTAAACCGTGAGGCTAGGTTGGCCTCAACTTCGCAACCGTGAACTGGAAGAAGTGTAGAGTTGAAGCAAGAGCGTCGAGGTTGCATCTTCCATGCCAACGTCTACCGGCGGCTTCGCATTACGATGTCGCTGATTGTCACGACAACTTATGAGCGTCCACGCGAGCGATCGATAATCCGCCGAAGCGTGGGCGAGATCGGACCGGCAAGTGCGTCATCGGGATGAGCGGCCATGGCGTCTCGCCTCGCCCACATCTCACTTGCATCGGTCTCAAGCGCTTTCTTCACCGCATCATTGAACTCCGTTTTGTCTAACGGCTTATGAACGACCACGGTGGCACCGAATTGGATCGCTGTTTTTTCAAGTAACGCATCTTGCAAGCTGCTCATCACGACGACCGGAACGCAAGAATATTCCTTCTCTTGATGCTCTCGCAGGTGTTGGATCAGTTCCAACCCACTTTGACGAGGCATCTCGATATCCGTGATGATCAGATCAAGCTGAGTGTCTTGGGCGATGCGCCATGCGTCTTCGCCATCGATCGCTTCTAGCGTTTCATGCCCCAATTCCTGGAGCCAGTGAATCGCGAGTGATCGATTGTGGCGAACATCGTCAGCCACCAGACTTCGAAGCGTCATCGTCAACCTCTCAGCGCTATGAGTCGATGGAACGCGCTATTGGGGAAAATCGGAGAGCCGGGCTGCACCGGGGCAGGGGCGTGAGCGTGGCCCCCCGATGAGAAGAGCCACAAAGTATCATTTTGTACTGGACGGAAACGACGTACCAGAATCGGCTTGGGAACTCAATTCAGAATCCGAGTCGGACGTCGGCGACTCAATTTTTTCACTCGGCTGCATCATCGCTGCACCAACGATCGGATAGGAGACGCCGTGGACGGTTTGAATACGGAAGCTAGTTGAAGTGGTCACGGTTTCGTTCGTTTTGTTGCGAAAAATGGTAGCTAAGGACATCGATTCAATAGGTAGCAAACCTTGGGCCGAACAGGGATCCGGTAATCGGCGGTGTGCGTCGCCCAAGCCGCCCCAAGGTAGTGCGTGACGGTACATCGAACAGATCCACGCAGCAGATACGCGGAGCAGATAAGCCAGTGCAGATACAACAGACAACGCCAGTCGCTCCGTTAACGAGCGACTGGCGTTTTGCGTTTGGGGTATTGGTCGAAGTTCGCTTTAGCAAGAACGAACTTCTGGCTCACGCTTCCAGATACGGTGCTGCTTGGCTTGTTCTACAAACGAGTCGAGCGAAGCGTCACTCAGATCGATCATCCCTTCGTCCGCATCCATTTTGACGGAAGCTTTCTCGAATAGCGGTGATGAGGCTTGATTGAAGCCGATCACCTTCAAGTGAGCGAACGCGGTTCGTATCCAGTCGATCGCAGCGGCTTCGGACGCCAGCGATTCCACTTCCGATTCAGCTGGGGCGATGATGACGCAATCGAACAGTGGCGATGGAGCACCGGCCAAAAAGTGATCTGGCTTCAGTTCTTCGCCGTCGCTTGCCTTCATCGAGCCAATTTTTGGTGCGATGATTTCAACCATCGCTCCTTCGTCCTTCGCTGCCTTACGAACCGCATTGAGCAGATCCGCATCGACACCATTGGTTGTCAGGACACCGATTTTCTTACCCGCGATGGATTGCGGTGCGACCGCGTATTGGGAAAGCGGCTTAGAAGGTTCTGGGTCGCCCACGGGGACGACGGGCTTGATTTTGTCTGCCATTCCCTTCATGCCCAGGCACTCGGCAACCTGCTCGCCTAACTTAGCGTCGACCAAATTGAGATGGCCGAGCATTCGCGTGCGGACAGAGGTCTCTTCACACTTGCCCAGTTCGAACGAGAAACCGCCAACGATGTGTCGTTGTTCGGGTTCTGTCATCGACTTCCAAAACAGTCTTGCCTGGGTGTAGTAGTCGGCGAAGCTTTCTGGACGCAAACGAACTTTCTCTCCGCTTTCAGCCGCCGGGAAGGAATGGAAGCCGGACTTCGGATCTTCGCGCGGCCCGCCTTGATCGAGTGAGTTGGGCTGATTGGCGACCCGGCCCGTCGGGACTTCGGTTTGCATGTGGCCATCGCGTTGAAAGTTCGCGAAGGGGCACTTCGGTTTGTTGACGGGGATCTGATGAAAGTTGGGGCTTCCCAAACGTGACAACTGAGTGTCGAGATACGAAAACAAACGTCCTTGTAGTAGCGGATCGTTCGAAAAATCGATTCCGGGCACCAAGTGCGAGGGGCAAAACGCGACCTGTTCCGTTTCGGCGAAGAAGTTGTCCACGTTCCGATCGAGAACCATCTTGCCAATCGGCGTCAGCGGTACGATCTCTTCAGGAATCAACTTGGTTGCGTCGAGGTGATCGAAGTCGAACTTTTCGGCTTCCTCTTCCGTGAACGCTTGCACGGACAATTCCCATTCCGGATAGTCGCCAGCGTTGATCGAGTTCCACATGTCTCGGCGATGGAAGTCTGGATCGGCGCCCGCCACCTTGACGGCTTCGTCCCAGATCTGAGAGAAGGTGCCGTACTTTGGTCGCCAGTGGAACTTCACGAACACCGAGTCGCCGCTTTTGTTGATCATGCGGAAGGTGTGAACGCCGAATCCTTCCATCATCCGAAGAGACGTTGGGATGGCACGGTCCGACATCACCCACATCAACATGTGCACCGATTCGGGGTTCAGGGACACAAAATCCCAAAACGTATCGTGCGCCGATTGGGCTTGAGGGAATGCACGGTCGGGAGCTGGCTTCACCGCGTGAATCAGGTCGGGGAACTTGATTGCATCTTGGATGAAGAACACAGGAATGTTGTTACCGACGAGATCGTAGTTGCCTTCATCTGTATAGAATTTAACCGCGAAACCTCGCACGTCTCGGGCTGTATCACGCGATCCCGCACTGCCAGCGACGGTTGAGAAGCGGCAAAAGACAGGTGTCTTGACCTTGGGATCTTGCAAGAAGCCAGCTTTGCAAAGTTTGCTCGCGCCCTTGTAACATTGGAAATATCCATGAGCTCCATAGCCGCGGGCATGGACGACTCGCTCCGGAATTCGCTCGTGATCGAAGTGCGTGATCTTTTCACGCAAGATGTGGTCTTCCAACAATTGCGGGCCACGTGGGCCAACCGTTAGTGTGTTTTGGTCGTCCGCAATTACGAGCCCTTGATTGGTCGTCAGCCGATCGCCATCGGTCGCAATTTGGTGTGGCTCGCCGCCGTTGCCAGTCGTTGATTTGTAACCGGTTTTAGCGTCTGCTTTTTTTGCCATTCGAGATTCCTTGGATGTTGGCTATATAAGTTTGGCCAGAGTTCCCCGCACGTTGGAATCTGGTTTTCGGTTGCCACCAAGCAAGTACCGTGCCAGGAACATTCTTCTTTGACACCGTTCCGGAACTATGTGCTCGGACGCTTGGCGTCGACACAGACTCGCTCAGCAAATAACCGACAAGCGATTGATCAGGCGGATCTGTCGCCAGGAAAAGCGTGCATCAAGATTGCGGACGGGACGATTTCGAAGCAAACTGGTTCGCGGTCGACCACTTCACCGTCGATGGTGAATCGCATCGGTGGATCGGATTGGATGTTTAGCGTTCGAGCCTGTCTGAAAATGACCTGCTCGCATTCCAGAAAGTTGCCTAACAGATTCTTCGCGACGATCTCCGCCATGTCGCCGACACCCTCGCCGTGGATCACAACCAAGTCGAACATACCGTCGTTCGGCGACGCCTTCGGTGCGACCTCAATCCCGCCGGCATTGGTTCTGCCATTGGCGACCAAAACCGCCCAAACGTCTAGGCCAGCCAGCAGTTCGTCATCGCACTGAAGTTGAGTTCGGTAGGTTTGCATATCCGGCAGCACTTCGACAGCGCCGCGCATGTAGCTCAACGCCCCCCATCGCGATTTGACGTCATCCGTCATCGCTTCACTGACGCGAACACAATTACCACCGGCGGCGATGTTGGCATAGAAGCGGTCATCACCGTTGCCGCTGATCTTGACCAAATCGACACCGACAGGCGGTTGATCAAGTAAAGCCAGTGCGTCTGCAGGATCATTGGGGATCTCCAATGATCGTGCGAAGTCGTTAGCTGTTCCCAATGGGACAATCGCGACACGAGGACGGTTTTCCGAGTCCAACGCCATGATCGAATTGACCGCTGCGTTCACCGTTCCGTCACCGCCAGCGACGATGACCGTTTTAGGGTCAGTGACTTGTCCGTCGACTGCAGGAGTTTCGGATGGAGATGCGTTTTGTTCCATTTGAACACGAAGGCTCTTCGTCAGATCGTCCGTTTCGGATAGATCAATCCAGACCGGCTTCCGATCGGCGAGCAGATCGCGAAGCGTCGCAATTTGATCAGCTTTACCGGACTTCGAGTTCCAGACGACAAGAGTGTCGGATGCGGTTGCCACGGGAATTCACCTAAGCCGAACTGACCGCGGTTTCGACGTTGTTGGGATCCAACAACTCGTCGTCGGCTTTTTGCTCGTTCGCCCAGACTTCCATCTCGGTATTCAGCGCCGAGCCTCGAATGGTACTGAACGCCACATCGGCTGCGTCTCGCCCGGCACCGATGCGGACGAAACCGCCCACGGGAGCTAGTCGCGTCGCGTCAAACAGGAACCAGCGACCATCCAGATAGGCTTCGAAAAAACCGTGGAAATCTGGCGGATTCAAGTTCACGGCATAGCCCGCAACGTATCGAGCCGGAATCCCCATCGCACGGCAAAGGCTGATCGCGACGTGTGCGAAATCGCGGCAAACGCCCTGCTTTTGTTCCAGCACGTCACATGCGGTGGTAGTCGGACCAGTGCTGCCGGGAGTGTACGCCAATTGCTCGTAAGTCCAATTGCAGATTGCCGTGACCCGAGAGTACCCCGGTAGCAGCGTTCCGAATTGCTCCATCGAGAAATCGAGCAGTTTGTCGGATTCGCAGTAACGGCTTGGATTCAGATACGTCAGAACATCGGCCGGCAATTGCTCGTACGGTGTTTCGCTGACGTTGGTCACGTCGACCTGGTCCGGATTCAGCTTCACGGTCGCGCGATAGTTGATCGTGATTTGTCCTGGTGGAACCGATAGACGGACTAGGCGATTTCCAAGCGGACCGACGGCGCATTCTTCCACCTTTTGATAAGGCTCGACTTCCAGCGACTCAGAGAGCGTTTGTTGATGTTCGTTTTGAATCACCGAGATATTGAACAGGAACGTGGTCGGAGTACTCACTTGGTAGACGATGCGGCTGCCGACTTGAATTTGATTCATGGATTGCCCTTCCGGGAGGATGGTATGGTTGATTTGTATGGATCAGATTGCCGGATCATTCGATTCCGCCTTCGATGAGGTCGGCTGGGTCTCGATCGTTGGACCCGGAACAGTCCTTCCGCATTTGTCGTGCCAAGGTTCGATGCACCGGTTTGAAACGGTTGAATAAGTCGCTCTTAATTTGGCGTCGTGCTTGGTTGGATTGGAAGATTGATGGGACGCTGGATTGATTGACCATTGCAAATTACCCAGATACATTTTGGCTACACGTTTCATTTCTCGTTGGAAACTGGAACCGCGGTCGCCCCTGCTGGAATCGTTGCCTTTTTCGTTGCACCTTGGTGTGTTTTGAAGCAACGTCGTCATCATCGACCCTTTCCGTTCGCCATTGATGGAATGAACGTTCTGCGGGCTATTTCAAACTTTTTTAAGCCGCCATGTCTGATTTCGAAACTGTCCGCCCCAATTCGACTGCCGCCGAAGTTAACTCTACCGATTCATGTGATCTTTCTGCTTCTATTGATACGCAAGCCGCTTCGCTGAGCACTGAAAATTGCCAACATTACATTGTTGGGGTTGGGGCGTCGGCTGGAGGGTTGGAAGCCCTCGAGACGCTTTTTCGATCGATGCCGGAACGTTGCGGCATGTCGTTCGTCGTTGTGCAGCACCTGTCGCCTGACTTCAAAAGTCACATGGACCAACTGCTTCGGCGGGTAACAAAGATCAATGTCGAGGTGGTCGATGACGGTGTCGAAGTTCAGCCCGACACGATCTATTTGATTCCTCCTAAAAAAGAGATGGTGATCAGCAACGGCAAGTTGCTTTTGACCGAACGTAGCCCCGAAAAGGTGCTCTCGCATCCCATCGACCAATTCCTGCGTTCGCTGGCCCAGGACGCCGGGCGATATAGCGTCGGGATTATTCTGTCCGGAACCGGTAGCGATGGATCTCGTGGGATCACCGACATCGCCGAAAACGAGGGACTGGTGATCGCTCAGGAACCGGCGACGTGCAAGTTTGAAGCGATGCCGCTCAATGCGCAGGCAACCGGAAAGGTGGACCTCGTGTTGCCGCCAGAGGCAATCGGCGAGGCGCTGCGGCGTTTTGTGGTCGATGGCGAGACGACTGACGCACTTCAGCAACGAAACCTAGAAGCGATCGAAGAGACTGGATTGGACCGAGTCTTTCAGTTACTACGCCGCAAGCACGGAATTGACTTCAGTCACTACAAGATCGGAACGGTGGGGCGGCGAATTCAACGCCGTATCGAATTACAAAAGCTTCGCAGTGTCGACGAATACGTAGATCGCATTAACGAGTCCAGTGCAGAGGTCAGCGATCTGTACAAAGACCTATTGATCGGTGTAACGCAGTTCTTTCGCGATCCGGAAGCGTTTGGGATCTTGGAACGCCAGGTGATCCCGGAGCTGATTTCGCGGGCCGAGGACACGATTCGAATCTGGGTTTGCGGATGTGCGACGGGGGAAGAGGCGTATTCGATTGCGATGCTGATGACAGAGGCGATCGAGCAGTCGGATAAAGACGTCAGCTTCAAAATGTTTGCAACCGATGCCCATCGGGAATCGTTGCAGTTCGCTTCGGCCGGCATCTATGACGAAACTCGCGTCGAAGGGATCTCGGCAGAACGTTTAAAGCGGTTCTTCAATAAACGCCGCGATGGGTACTGCGTCAGTAACGAGCTTCGCCGAAACGTCGTGTTCGCACCTCAAAATGTGATCAACGATCCACCGTTCACCCAAATGAATTTGGTGACTTGCCGGAACATGCTGATTTATCTGCAGCCTCCTGCACAACGCAAAACTTTGTCGCTATTTCACTTTGCGTTGAAGGCGAATGGTGTTTTGTTTCTGGGGCCCAGCGAGGCGGTTGGCGACATCAGTGACGAGTTTGACACGCTCGACGCCCATTGGAAGATCTTCCGTAAACGTCGTGATGTTCGATTACCAATTGAAATGAGGATGCCGCTGGTGGGGCAAACTTCGACGGTGGTTACCCCACCACGAGCTCCGTTGATCGATGATCCGGTTAAGTCGCTGGCGAGGGAGATTCTTCCGGAAGCCTATGACGTGCTGCTCGGCCAAATGATGCCGCCGAGCGTCTTGGTCGATTCCAACCTGCAAGTGCTGCACGTATTTCCCGGCGCCCAAGAATTCTTAGAAGTGCCAACCGGGCGAGTGTCGACGAGTTTCTTGGAAATGTTGCCCGGTGAGATGCGGACGTCGGTATCCGCAGCGATCCAACATTCTTTGCACGATGATAAGGTCGTCCGCTATAGCGAGTTGCCGCATACCAGTTTGTCCGACGGAGAGTCATTGCAGCTGATCGTCCGACCTTTGACGCTACCGCGATCGAGAGCAACCTGCGTGCTGGTTCAGTTCGAAGTGGCTGAGGGGGCTCAGCAAGTCGAAACAGAAACTTCAGTCAGTAACCTGGATTTCAACCGAGTCAGCGCTGCTCGTATCGAAGGACTGGAGCAAGAACTGAACTTCAGTCGCCAAAATCTGCAGGCGACCATCGAAGAACTGGAGACTTCGAACGAAGAACTGCAGGCCACCAACGAAGAAATGGTGGCATCCAACGAGGAGCTGCAAAGTACCAACGAAGAGTTGCATAGCGTTAACGAAGAACTTTACACCGTCAACGCAGAGCACCAGGCACGGGTTGCAGAGTTGGACGAAGCCAATTCGGACATGAACAACCTGTTGGCGACAACGCGTGTTGGCGTGTTGTTTTTGGATGATGAGCTCTATATCCGCCGGTTCACGCCGGAAGTTGCTCGCTTATTGTCGTTGGAATCGCAAGACCAGGGCCGCAGCATCGAATCGTTTACACGAGCGATCGGTGGGCAGTCGTTCATGGATCGACTGCGACAGGTTTTGGAAACGAAGTCCGAAGTGGAATGGGAAGAGGTTTGCAGTGGCGAGCCGTACTTGATTCGAGCATTGCCATATAATTCCAAGAAACAAACCGGTGGTTTCGTCGTTTCGTTCATTAACGTCAAGGCATTGCGAAAGGCACAAACGGATGTTGTGCAGTTCAAGTTCATGGCGGATGAGAACATTGATGCTCAAATTCTGGTTAACGAAAAGGCTCAAATCGTTTACGCCAACCGAAAGATGAGCGAACAGGTCGGGCTAAGCGTGGATGAACTGCAGGGGCGGTCCGTGCTCGACTTCGGTTTTGAGTTTTCCGAGGCGTCCTTCCGGAAGCATTTTGATGCCGCCCACGCCAGTGCCGGTGAGTTGTTTGAGGGCACTCACCGACGACATGATCAGTCCGAATATCCCGTCGAGGTCGCTTTGACGCCAGTGTCGTTGCGTAACGAGCGTCATGTCTTTGCATCGATTCGCGAAACCGCTTGGCGAAAGGAAACCGAAGCGGAACTGCGGTTGTTGAGCAAGGCGGTTGCCGCTGCCGCTGGTGGGATCATCATCACTGACCATCAACATGAAGACCACGGCATTACGTTCGTCAACGACGGCTTCACGAAGATGACCGGGTATACCGAAGATGAAGTCATCGGCCGAAATTGTCGGTTCTTACAGGGATCGGCAACGGATCAATCGACCATCGACGAAATCCGCGAAGCGATCCAAGCTGGCGAATCCTTACGCACGCTGATTCAGAACTATCGCAAGGACGGAACCGTCTTCTGGAATGATTTGTACATCACGCCGGTGCGAGATGAAGCTGGGACGATTACCCATTTCGTGGGCGTGCAGAACGATGTGACGGAGCGAATAGCGTCAGCGCAGTTGGCGCAGTCGAACGAGCAAACGATTCGATTGTTGCTCGATTCAACCGCTGAAGGCATCTTTGGTCTCGATGCGTATGGCGCTTGTATCTTCTGCAACGAATCGGCCGCACGCATGTTGGGCTACGAAAGCGGTGACGAGCTTGTCGAACAAGACATGCACGCGGTGACTCAAGCGATTACTTGTGACGGTTCCGAGTACCCAGTTGCCAAATCGAGGATTCGTGCTGCACTTCGCGCGGGACGATCGGACAACGCTCGGGACGAGGTGTTCTGTCGACGGGATGGCTCTACCTTTCCGGTTGAATACTGGTGCCATCCGGTGAAGCAAGATGATGTCGTCATCGGCGCCGTCGTGACCTTTGTTGACATCGCTGAACGTCTGAAAGTTGAAAGCGAGTTGCGAGAGGCAAAGGAGGCTGCCGATGCGGCGAACCAAGCAAAGAGTCGGTTCTTGGCCAACATGAGTCACGAGCTTCGCACTCCGCTATCGGCGATTCTTGGCTTTACCCGCATCATTCAAGAAGAACCAAACGATGAATCGCTGCAAGAAAACTTGGCGACGATCCAGCGAAACGGGGACTATTTGCTGCGTTTGCTAGGTGACGTGCTCGATTTATCGCGGATCGAATCGGATAAGTTTCAAACTTCCAAATCGACTGTGTCATTGGGGCATGTGCTCGGTGACGTGCACGCGACGATGCAAATGCGGACAGTGGAATACGAGAACGAGTTGTATTTCGAACTGAAGAATCCGTTGCCCGCCACCGTGACGATTGACGCGGCGCGTTTGCGTCAAATCATGATCAACCTGATTGCCAACGCGCTGAAGTTTTCGCCAAAGGGGCGAGTCGACGTGGTGGTCGATTCGGAGGTCGTCGATGGAAAGACGTTCTTGATCGTGTCGGTTCGTGATACTGGAATCGGAATCTCGGCTCAAAAGATCAGCACGTTGTTCCAGCCGTTTGTCCAGGCCGACCATTCGATTTCCAATCGTTTTGGTGGAACCGGACTTGGGCTCAGTATCACGAAACGATTGGTTGACGCATTGGGCGGTGAGATCTCGGTTCAGAGCGAGCAAGGGAAAGGCAGCGACTTCACCTTCCGCGTTCCCGTCGATCCAATCGGTGTCGTCGATACGGTCTTGATTCAAAACTCGGGTGAAAACGGTGAGGACACCAGTGCATCCAAGGACAATACTCGGCGAGTGACGCTCAATGCGAAGGTGTTGATCGCCGACGATATGCGAGATGTTCGATTTGTCGCGCAGCACTTTTTGAAAAAGGCGGATTGTCACGTCGACGCGGCCGAGAATGGTCAGCAAGCCGTTGACATGATTCTTGCGGCGATCGAGGCGGGTGAACCGTACGAGCTGTGTTTGATGGATATGCAAATGCCGGAGCTCGATGGGGTGGGAGCGATCCGTGAAATCCGGTCCCGCGGCATCGAATTACCCGTTATTGCACTCACAGCGGATGCTATGAAAGGCACTCGGCGCCGTCTCATTGGTGAAGGATTCGACGAGTATCTGAGTAAACCCCTCGACGTTGATCGATTGCTGACCGCGGCGAAGCGATTGCTGAAGTAGTGCCGACACGACCTTCGTTCGCGACGACGATCAATGGCTGCTCTTTGTCTTGTCGGTACGACACTTGCATAGTCGGGTCTCGTTAACTGAATCAGCCTTGATTGACGAGCCCAAAGATGAATGAAGCACCTGACTCACCTTCGTCAATGCTCGTTCATCAGTGGACGATGGCTGGGATCGTCGCGGCGGGGTCGCGGTTCATTCCGGTCCCGTTTGTGGATGATTTAGTCCAGAGTCGGTGTCGCCGATTCGTCATTCGTCAAACCTTAGCGGCCCACGGTTCGGAACTTACCGAGTCTGACCTTTCGCCGTTCTACTCAGCCAGTGGCGGTTGTTTGTCAGGCTGCTTAGGGGCAATCGTTGGCGCTCCGTTGAAACTGTTGCTGTTCCCGATTCGAAAAATCGTCACCGTGTTTACATCCGTGCGTGGTGTGCCGCTCGAGATCATGCGAACGGTTTTGTTGGGGCGTACCCTCGATCGGTATCTGAAAATGGGTGAGTTGGAAGCAACGGAGGCCAGCAAACGCGAGATGGGCGTGCACGCTCTACGGATGCGGACTGCGTTCGAGACCGCATTCGCCCAAATGGATTGGCGTACTGTTCGGGCGGCCGTCAAAGACGCTTTGGGTAAGGTTGACCAATGGAAAGATGCTGCTGTTTCCAGTGCAAAGCAAACCGTTGACCAGGGTGAAGATGAAACGCCGCAGCTAGAAGCGAACGCCGACGTGAAGGCGGGGGCGGAGCAGGTGGAAGAGGTCTTACGTCGGTCGGAGACACTCGCCCTTTTCGCGGAGTTCGATCGCCGATTTGATGAAGCGATGAAAGGTTTGGCGTAGGAGTATCCCAAATTGCAATCTTTCGAAGCATCGAGATTCAGTTTGCTCGGAGGTCCTGAATCGCTTCGATCCACTCATCGCAATCCACTGTTGAATCCTGAGCGGTCATCTTGGGCGGTTAGCGAGCAGACGTGATTCTGGCATCCCGCGTTTGTGGCGTAAATCGTTAGGCGTTGTGTTCCGACTTCGCAATGATTCACGGCCGATAGAGTCGCCTGCTCTATCAGGCTGTACTTGTGGCCGCGAAATGCCATTTGAGTGCATCTTGTTCGCAAAGTAGGCACGCAGTTCGCTTTGGATGTGGTGTGTAGATACACATCTCTATTTGCCACTATGCGAAGGACTTTGAAATGGATACTTACGAGAAGCTGATCGACGTAATGAATGATTTCGACACCGCGATGTTGGTGACTCGAACTGACGATGGAAAGCTGGACGCCCGCCCGATGGCAGTGGCCGAGCTAACCGACTCAGGCGAATTGTGGTTCGTCACGGATCGGAACTCAGGGAAGATCGCTGACCTGATGCTGGATCAAGACGTCGCCGTCACGATGCAGGGATCAGGAAAGTTTGTGTCAGTCTCCGGCGTGGCTCGCGTGATCGACGATCGAGCCAAAATCGATTCGCTCTGGAGCGAGGCGTGGAAGGTCTGGTTTCCCAAAGGCAAAGACGATCCATCGATCACCCTGCTGAAAGTTCAGCCGGTACGGGGCGAGTACTGGGATAACTCAGGATTCACCGGTATCAAATACCTGATCAAAGCCGGTAAAGCGTATGTCCAGGGCGAGCAGCCTGAGACTGACGAAGCAATCAATGCCACCGTGTCCATGGACTGATTCGTTTAGGTTCGAGAAATTCGCCAGCCCCATACTGACTCAGCCCCGTACTGACTCAGCTCCGTACTGACTAAGCCCCGTACTGGCTGCGGGGCTGGCGGTGAGTTATGCAACTTGCTTTGTCGCGCGGTCGTCATCTCCTCTGCCGCTTCATTTTATGAGGCTGCTCGTTTGACCTCTTGGACAACGCGAACGGCATGATCTTCAGGCTGAATGCCTTCGCCGTAGCGGACAGCGTAAACCTGGGTAGCCTCTGCACCTAGTAGCACGATCATCGCGGTGTAGTAGACCCAAACTAGTAGAACGGCGAGCGATGCGGCCGCCGATCCGAGTTGGGCTCCCGGTTCGCTGTAGGAGAAGTAGACCTGCATTGCGAAGCGACCGAGCAAGAAGAGTGCTGTCGTGATCGACGCACCGATCAGAACGTCTCGCCAGCGGACCTTTGCGTCTGGCATGTACATAAAGATCGCAGCGAAGATCACCAATACCACCAGGGCTTGGACTGAAAAGTTGACGATTTCGGCAACTATGGACGGAGCCCCGATGATGGAGCCGACGCGGTCGCCTAAACCGGCAAGAACGGACGACACGACCAGCGAAACAAGCAGCAGAAAGCCGAGGCCGAGGATCATCGTAAACGAAAGAAGCCGCTTGCCGATGACGTTCTTCACTCCCGACTGCTCTGGGTCGGGTTGAACTTCCCACACTTGATTCAGGGCGGCCTGTAATGCGGCAACGACCCCAGTTGCCCCAAGGATGATACCGGCAAAACTTAGTGCGGTCTTCCACCATTTACCGCTCGTTTTCTCATGGTTGTCGATGATGGTGGAGACCTGGTCGGAGATCGCTTCGTTACCCATCATTTGGGCTGTTTGGCTGGTAAGGATCGTTTGAGCCTTCTGTTCAGCCTCTTCACTGTCATACATTAGCGACATGCCAAAGGTCAGGATCGTCAGCAATAGGTACAGCAGCGGCGGCAACGCGAATGCGGTGTAGTATGCCAACGCCGCGGCAAGCGTGCTGCACTTGTTCTTGGAAAATTCGGCGAATGTCTGCTTAATGAAATCGATCATAACGTGAATGGCTGAGGTTATCGGAATATCGAATGGGCGTGATCGCTCCATAGGGGTGGTCGGCGTGAAACCGATGTCTCGGGCTATTGAAACAGACGTTCTGAACCTATAACCCCACGGAAGATCTTCTCTTCCAGTTGAATGTCATCGTCGCTGTGAAGGACTGAAACATCACCGGTCGTTTCAAACACGACCGCTTTAACTTGACCGAAGTTGAGAGCATTGGCTTCGCGAAGTTTGCCAAACAGATCACTTTCGGTCATGTTGGCAAGCTTCAGGTTGTCATGCAGGATTTCGTCACCGGTCATCAGCAGCAGCGGTTGGTTATCGACTATTTCACTGAACGCGTTCGACTTTCGCCGAGCGAACGCTAGCGTCCACTGGGCCGCAAAGAGGCATAGCAAAGCAAACAGTCCTGCGAAAAGCGTGGGGCTGGGTGCTGAGATCGTTGCCCCGAAGAGCGAACCGACCGCAATAGTCATCGCAAAGTCGGCGGCGGACATTTTTGAAAAACTTCGCAGTCCAGTAATCCGCGTGTAGATGAGGATCGCGGCGTAGACCACCACCGATGTCAGCAAGATCATTGCAAGCTGATTCGTGTTGACTGAAATCCATTTTTCAAACATTGTCTGGCTTCGCTCTAAAAGAGGGTTGTAGGAAAGTCACGTCCGGGTCTTTCACTTCTGGCTCAGGTGCGTCGCGAACAACGCTCGTCCAGCACCTCAGCGGCTTCGCGTGTCTGCTTAGGAATCTTGTGAGTAGATCAGCAATGTGTAGGGCGGCAGTTCGATACTTCCCCGGCAAGGTTGGTTGTCGTAGCCTTCCGTGATAGCATCGATGTCACCGCTGGCGGCGGCACCAAAGTCTTCGCTGTACACATTTCGATCACTACTAAACCGTCGTTTCCAACGGCCTTCCGCCGGCAGACCAAATTCGTAGTCGTGGTAGTGCTGGTTCGCAAAGTTCGCGATCACAACAACGTCGTCGCCGGGGCCACCGTCATAGGAGCGTCGGAAGGCGACCACTTTTCCGTGATTGTTGATATGGAAGACGTCGACTTTTTGCCCGGTCAGCCCCTTCGTCTTACCGTTACTGTTCAAACGCAAACGAATCAGGTCTCGCGTTAGGCGGACGATGCCACCAAAGCTCTCGCTCTTTTCCCAGTCAAGTTCCTCGGTGTCTTCAAACCAACCGTCTTGCAGCAGTTCTTGACCTTGGAACAGCATTGGAATGCCGGGAGCGGTCATGACTAACGCAATTCCGAGCACGGATCGTTTTTGAGCGTACCAGTTTTCTGGATCGGACTCGTTGACCTCGCTGGGGATGCGAGATTTACCGTTGGCGACTTCGTCGTGGGATTCGGTGTAGACGACCCGCTGGAATGCGTCGCCGTTGTATCCGTGGTACAGAGCATCCCGAACCTTTGACATGTCGCGGCCCACGTCATCGGGCTGAGTTAGCACGTCACGGATGGGGTGGACGAAGTTTGCGTCCCACTGGGTCGAAAAGCCTGCACCGCCCTCAATGTCCGACTTGGTTAGATATTCGTTGTTCTGTAGGTCTTCGGCAATCGTGATAGCGGAAGGTTTGAATTGGTGGATTTCTCGATTCACCCACTGCGTCAAACCCCAACCTTCAGGGATCTCCTGTTGACCACTCGCGTCGACCGAGCGGATGTACAGAGTCATGTCGTAACGCAATCCGTCGACGTGGTAGTCTTCCAACCACATCATCGCGTTGTCGCGAATGTATGATCGAACTTCACCGCGACCGTAATCGGGGCGGGTGTCGCCCCAAGGTGTGTCACTGCGGAAGTCGTTGTAGAAGTAGATGCCGCCCTTATCATTCTCCTGCCAGCCATCGAACTGCCACAAGTCGAGGTCACTCGGGCCGAAGTGGTTGTAGACCACGTCCAAGATGACCGCGAAACCAGCCTTGTGTGCTTCCCGAACAAACGTCCTGAACCCGTCGGGACCGCCGTAAGCGGATTCAATCGCATAGGGATGGGACGGGTTATATCCCCATGACAAATCGCCTGCGAATTCAGCAATGGGCATCACTTGCAGCGCATTGACGCCCAGCTTTCGTAGGTGATCGAATTTTTGTTGGTAGTCTTCGAACGTACCAACCGAATCATCCTTACTGCGATGGAACGTCCCGACATGGGTTTCGTAGATCACGAGTTCATTCCAGGCCGGCATTCCGAATTGGTCACCTTGCCAATCAAAGTCGGGCTGGTGGACGATACCGTTACCGATACTGTTGGTGACCTCCCGCACACGCGGATCGATTTTCTGGAAGGTGCGGTCGCCGTTGGTGAGTTCGTATTTGTATTGGTTTCCTGGCTTTGCGTTTTCGATCACGACAAACCAGTTACCGTTCTCTTCGTCTTGCATCGGATTGGCGTCTGACTTCCAATCGTTGAAATCGCCAACTACCGACACGCTATCGGCGTTAGGTGCCCAAACACGAAACGCGACGCCAGTATCAAGAATGATGGGGCCCATGCCAGCAATATGGGTTTGTTCCTTCGAAGATGGAGATTCACCGAGCAGGGCGGATGGCGACATTGACGGATTCCGTTTCGTAAAAATTTTGAGTCGCATGCGGCAACGTTCGTAGAGGGAGCCGAAATGGACAGTTGAGAAATGCAAACTATCTTTCAATCTGAATGCGGCCCCGGGTGATGGACGCCAAGGCCGCTGGGCGGTGCAACGCAGACGCGTAGACCGCAAGTAAAGTTGAGCGGCCTGAGCGATCGCTCGGCCGCTTTGCTCGTCACCCACTTTTACGCGGGTGAGTGAGCTAATCGCTACGCACCGAAGCGGCTACGCAATTGTTGCCATGTTGTGGCCTCGCGATGTGCCCGAACGTAGATCGTGGTCGCGACGACACCGAGGGCGAACCCGGCGACAAGGGCACCCAGGGACGTCTTTACCGGTGCTTCGTCGATTTCATACTGAACTCGCTCAACGGCTGAGTTCATCGAACCGCTGACTCCACCGGAAACTTGCTTGAGCTTTTCAGTGACTGGTTCTAGGAAACTAGGGTCCGCTGGAGCGAACTCCTTGACCGCCGCCTCGACCTCGTCCCGTTCCGCTTCCACTCGCTCATTCACGAAGTCAACCACATTGTTGACTTTCCGTTCGCACTGTCGCAGTTCATCTTGGTCGATCTGCGGCCATCGCTGAGCGATTGCCTCGTAGACTTGCGCCCATTTGAACTGAGTTTCCTCGTCGGCGTCTTCCGTTACCGCTTGTTTCGTATTGTGTTCTGACATGATCTTTATGCTCCTTGGTTGCGTATGGTTCCGTATCGTTTCGTTGGTTCAACCTGCGACGTCGATCAAACCCGGCGGGCTAGATAAACGATTAGCAAGATGACCAAAACAGTTCCTAAGAGTCCGCCGCCGATATACATGTCATTCTCCGAAGTGGATTGTTGGTTGGCGGCCTAGCAACCGCTCTGATGAACCAACTGGAAGCAAAAGGTGTGCCAAGACTTAGCCGGGTGATGGGCCAAGTGTTGGCGGTACGACCTTTGCAAACTGCACGCACTCAGTTGTGAGCGTCTGCCCTAAGCGGGATGGCTGTAATAAACGCATCTTGGCAAACGCGTACAGTATTCGGGCACTGGCGAAGCAGTCGCTTGTATTCGTTCTTGAAAAGGCGACTGACTTAATGATGGATGTGCAAGGCAAACTCAAGATCTTGGCCGATGCTGCGAAGTACGACGCTTCGTGTGCGAGCAGTGGTTCGAAGGGCACTCGGGCCGGCAGCCAAATTGGAAGCACGGAAGGGATGGGGATCTGTCATAGTTACACGCCTGACGGACGCTGCGTGTCGCTGTTGAAGATCCTGCTGACGAACTACTGCATCTACGATTGTCAGTACTGCGTGAACCGTATTTCCAGTGACACGCCGCGGGCCCGCTTCACGGTCGACGAGGTGGTCACGTTGACGATGGAGTTCTACAAACGTAACTACGTGGAAGGGCTCTTTTTGAGCTCAGGGATCATCCAGAATTCTGACTACACGATGGAGCAATTGATCGAGGTCGCACGTCGTTTACGTACCGACCAGCATTTCGGTGGTTACATCCATCTGAAGACGATTCCCAACGCCGCACAGGGGTTGATTGATCAAGCGGGGCAATGGGCGGACCGACTTAGTGTGAACATCGAATTGCCGACTGAAGGCGATCTCGTCCAGCTCGCGCCTGAAAAGAAGAAGCCGCAGATCGTAAATGCGATGAGCGGCATTCGCCAGAAGATTGACGAAAACAAAGAGGACAAGAAGTCCGGCTTAAAACCGCCTCGGTTCGCTCCCGCGGGACAAAGCACTCAGATGATTGTGGGGGCGACTCCGACACCCGACTTGGAGATCTTGAAGACGGCATCGGAATTATACACTGGCCAGCACCTGCGTCGCGTGTACTATTCGGCCTACAGTCCGATCCCGCATGCCGACGCGAGACTGCCCGGCCAATCGCCGCCCTTGGTTAGAGAGCATCGTTTGTATCAGGCCGATTGGCTGATGCGATTCTATGGCTTCGATGCCAGTGAAATTGTGGCCGATAGCGATTCCAATTTGTCGCTAGAGATGGACCCAAAGTTAGCGTGGGCGTTGGCCAATCGTCACTTCTTTCCGGTCGATGTGAACCTGGCTAGCCGGGAAGAACTTTTGCGTATCCCGGGCGTCGGAGTGCGGAACGTGGATCGCATCCTGAAGATTCGGAAATACCGAAGTTTACGCTGTGCTGATATGCGAAAACTGCGTGTGGCTTGGAATCGCACAAAGTGGTTCGTGCAAACCAGCGACCACAATCCTGGGTTGGCCAGCCTCGATAAGCTCGACTTGGGTAAAAAGGCGAAACCCAAGAACAAGCAACTGCTTCTGTTTGATGCGGCGACTTCAGCGGTCACGGGTGAGGTGTAGTGGGCGGCGGGATGCAGACATGTTGTGTCGAGAACTATGAACAGTGGCGAACGCAGGCCAGGCGTCTTATCCAGGCCGGCATTCCACCGATGGACGTCCATTGGCAATCGGGGTTCGAACAGCCCTGCTTATTCGGGAACGACGATGAAAGTCATGCTGACGGTCCTGCCTTCAGCGGCAACACGTCGGGCTCAGGAACAGTGGAAGCTAGGCCTGAGACGCCCAGCTTTTCGGTGCCGCGTCCTTTCCTGAGCTTGGCCGAGCAAGTTGCCTGCCACCGTGACGCGGATCGCTGGTCGCTATTATACCGAACGCTATGGCGGATGCGTCACGAACAACGCGAGTTGCTGAGCATCACTACGGACGATGATGTCTATCGACTAACGCAGATGAAGAAAGCGGTGTCGCGAGACGTTCACAAGATGAAGGCTTTTGTACGCTTTCGTAAGGTGGGTGATGACCCGGAAGTTTTGGTCGCTTGGCATCGACCCGATCATCGAATCGTCCGATTGGCGGCTCCGTTTTTCGCCAGACGGTTCAAGGGCATGAATTGGTCCATCTGGACGCCGGATGAATCCGTGATTTGGGATCAATCCGAGTTGCAATACGGCCCTGGTGTCCCTGCGAGCGAGGTGGCAAGCGACGACGCTTTGGAAGAATTGTGGAAGGCGTATTACGCGTCTATCTTCAACCCTGCGCGGGTGAAGGTGGCAATGATGAAGCGCGAAATGCCGGTTCGTCACTGGCCAACGTTGCCCGAAGCTCAATTGATTCCTGAATTGCTTCAGCAGGCGCCCACTCGAGTGCAACAAATGATTGATACGCACGAAGGTTTTGACCAAACGGCGATGCACTTCATGCCTGAGGAAATGACGTTGCCGACACTTGAGGCTGCTGCGCATCAGTGTTCGGCGTGCGATCTATGCCATGCTGCGACGCAGGTTGTCTTTGGCGAAGGCTCGTCCGATGCAAGATTGGTTTTGATCGGTGAGCAGCCTGGTGATCAAGAAGACCTTGCCGGCCGACCTTTCGTTGGCCCGGCGGGGCAATTGCTTGACGATTGTTTTGCATCGGTAGGGCTCGATCGCGGCGATGTCTACATCACCAACACCGTCAAGCATTTCAAGTTCACCGAAAGAGGTAAGCGACGATTGCACAAGAAGCCAAACTCGCGGGAGATTTTCGCGTGTCGGCCTTGGTTGGAAGCGGAACTTGCGGTGGTCCAACCCAAGGTGGTGGTCTGTTTGGGGGCAACGCCGGCGCAGGCTTTGCTAGGACGAGACTTCCGTATCACTAAATCGCGTGGCCAGTTTCTGCAAACCGATTGGTGCGAACTAACGCTGGCGACCTGGCACCCCGCAGCAATCCTGCGAATGCCCGATCAGGCGCGACGCGATCAGATGCGCGAACAGCTAGTCAGTGACCTCCGACAAGCGGTGGAACGTTTATGATTTTGGAATCGACTCCGTCAGGTCTGTACTGCGCTCAAGGCGGGTTCTATGTGGATCCAAGTCGACCGGTCAAACGCGCCGTCGTCAGTCACGCACACACCGATCATGCTAGATGGGGATCTCGCCACTATTTGGCCGCTACCCCTAGCGAGCATTTGTTGCGGATGCGAATGAGCGATGATGCCGAGTTTGAATTTCTGAACTACGGAGAATCGAAAACGATCGGCGGTGTGAACGTCAGCTTTCATCCCGCCGGTCACATGCTGGGTTCGGCGCAGGTGCGTTTGGAGTATCGCGGTCGAGTGGAGGTGGTCACGGGCGATTACAAACTAGGCACGGATCCCACATGTGAAAGTTGGCAGCCGATCCGTTGTCATTTATTGGTGACTGAGTCGACTTTCGGTTTGCCGGTATATCGCTGGCAGCCCGAGCAGGTGACGACCGATGCGATCAACGATTGGTGGCGACAAAGCCGCGACGACGGCAAGTGTTGTGTGTTGTACGGATATGCGGTCGGAAAGAGTCAGCGGCTTCTGGCCGGTTTGGACCCTGGTATCGGTCCGATCTACACGCACGGTGCAGTGGAGAAAGGGACTGATGCGTACCGACGATCCGGCGTCTCGATGCCCGATACAACCTACGTTGGATCGATCGAGGGTAAGCACGATTGGCGTGGTGCGATGGTGGTGGCGGTACCGAGTGCCCACGCCACGCCTTGGATGCGTAAGTTCGGAAGAGTCAGCACTGCGATGGCGAGCGGTTGGATGGCGGTTCGAGGCTCGCGACGTCGTCGTAGCGTGGACCGAGGGTTCGTGGTAAGCGATCATGTTGATTGGCCATCTTTGTTGCAGGCGGTGGAAGCTTGCGATCCCGAAACAGTTTGGGTCACCCATGGCTATTCAGCGGTTGTCGCCCGCTATCTAAACGAACAGGGCCGTGATGCGGAGGTGCTCGAGACGACTGCTCGTGGTGAGGACGAAGAGGAAGCCGCGACCAGTATGCCCGACATTGATAATGAGGAAGCGAGCGATGGCGCCGAAGATGCAGCAAACGCGAAAACCGGAGCTACCTCATGAAGCGATTCGCTCGGCTATACAACACGCTTGATTCGACGACCAAGACGAATGAAAAGATCGCTGCGATGTCCGAATATTTCGGCGAGGTGGACGGTTTAGACGCGGCGTGGGCGATTCACTTCTTGTCGGGGAGCAAACTACGGCGTTTGGTTCCCAACAAGCTGCTAAGAAGCTGGGCGGCGATCGAGGCGGGGATTCCTGATTGGTTGTTTGACGAGTCGTATCACGCGGTGGGTGACTTGGCCGAAACACTGACCCTGACGGTTCCGCCGGGCGAGTCCGCGGATGATCGCTCATTGGCGTACTGGATCACAGAGCGTTTGATGCCATTGGGTAAGATGGATGAGGACGAACAACGTGACGCCGTCGTCAACATTTGGCGACAAACGCCCACGCAGCTTCGATTCGTGGTGATGAAGCTGATCACCGGATCGTTCCGCGTGGGGGTTAGCAAACGGTTGGTGACACGTGCCGTTGCGGATCGCTTTGATGTTCCCGCGGATGTGGTCGCGCACCGATTGATGGGCGATTGGAAACCGTCCGAAACGCTTTTCGATCGTCTTATCGACCCGAACACGCAAGACACGATTGTCAGCCAACCGTACCCGTTTTGTTTGGCTCATGCACTAGACAACGACGTTGGCCCGGAACCGCTTGGGGATGTATCGGACTACGTTGCCGAATGGAAGTGGGACGGTATTCGAGGCCAAGTGATTCGGCGACGGGAGCAGACTTTCGTTTGGTCTCGCGGTGAAGAGCTGATGGAAAAGCGTTGGCCTGAAATCGAAGCCGCAGCGGCCACGTTGCCCGACGGCACCGTGTTGGACGGCGAGATTCTAGCGGCAACGAGTGCGGGTGAAGTGCTGCCTTTTTCCGCTTTGCAAAGACGAATTGGACGAAAGACGATCGGCAAGAAACTGCTTTCGGAAGTCCCGGTTGTCTTCCATGCGTTTGACCTTCTGGAAGAGAACGGAGTTGACATCCGGTCTTTGTCTTTCATTCAGCGGCGACAACGTCTGGAAAGTTTACTGTCGTCCGTTGAGCATGCGCATCTTGCCGTAACACAGCTGATCGATGGTGCGTCATGGGACGATTGGCGTTCAGTTCGCGAAACCAGTCGCGATGAAAACGCCGAAGGTTTGATGCTGAAAAGCAAAGCGGCTGCGTACGATATTGGACGTGTACGGGGCACGTGGTGGAAATGGAAGGTGCAGCCATACACGATCGATGCCGTTCTGATCTACGCTCAAAAGGGTCACGGCCGACGTGCGAGTTTGTATACGGACTACACCTTTGCGTTGTGGGACGATGACAAGCTGGTGCCATTTGCTAAAGCCTACAGCGGGCTGACGGATGCGGAGATCCGCAAGGTGGACCGATTTGTTCGTACTCATACCCAAGAGTCATTTGGTCCCGTTCGTAGTGTCGAACCAGAACTGGTGATGGAGTTGGCGTTCGAAGGCTTGCAACGCAGTTCACGCCACAAGAGCGGCATTGCCACTCGCTTTCCTCGTATCCTGAGGTGGCGTTTGGACAAGAAGGCTGCGGACGCCAACCGGCTGAGCGAACTGTTGGAACTACTACCTCAAGACGAAGTCGTTTGAACAAGCCAGTCTCACCGAAACGAGAGACGCCTTCGCGGATTGTTGACCGCTACTTTGCGTCCATCGGTTGGAAGCCGTTCGCGTTCCAGCGGACGGTTTGGCGAGCCTACCGTGATGGTTACAGCGGTCTGCTGCACTCGGCCACCGGTACGGGAAAGACGTTAGGCGTATGGATGGGACCGTTGCTGAAGTGGTTGCAGGAGAACCCAGATTCGTCGCGTTGGAATCCGAAACGCAGCCCTGGCGTTCGTGTCCTCTGGATAACCCCGCTTCGAGCGCTCGCCGGTGACACTGAAAGTTCACTGCGAGCTCCCATCGATGCTCTTGGTCTGCCATGGTCACTCGAATCTCGCACCGGGGACAGCAAACAGAGTGCGAAGACTCGGCAACTCAAAAAGTTGCCAACGGCATTGGTGACTACGCCGGAAAGTTTGTCGTTGATGCTGACCCATGAAAAATTGCTGACCCAGCTATCCGAACTGGAAGCGGTCATCGTTGACGAGTGGCATGAGTTGCTGGGAACCAAACGCGGCATTCAAACTGAATTAGCTCTGACTCGCTTGCGGGCTCTCAACCCGAAATTGAGAGTTTGGGGTGTATCGGCAACGCTAGGGAACTTGGATGAAGCGTGTTCGGCGTTGATGGGCGAATCGCCCAATCAACACTTGAAGGTGGTCGAGGGCTTTAAGGACAAGAAGGTCAAGCTTGAGTCGATCATACCGAAGCAGATGGAAAGGTTTCCTTGGTCGGGACACATCGGTACCAAAATGGTCCCGCAGGTGGTGGAGTTGTTGGAAACGGTCAATAGCACACTCGTGTTCGCTAACACCCGATCTCAGACCGAAATTTGGTACCAGCATCTGCTGAAGCAAAAGCCCGAATGGGCCGGACAGATTGCGATCCACCATGGCTCGCTCGACATGTCGGTCCGCCGGTGGGTGGAAGATGGGTTGCGTGAAGGGAAATTGCGAGCGGTGGTTTGCACCAGCAGTCTCGATTTGGGCGTGGACTTCACCGCCGTCGACTTGGTCATTCAGATCGGCAGTCCCAAGGGGGCCGCAAGGCTTTTGCAGCGAGCTGGACGAAGCGGTCACCAGCCCGATGCGGTGAGTCGACTCGCTTTCGTGCCGACCAATGCGATGGAGTTGATCGAACTTGCTGCGGCTCAAGACGCGATTCGGGCCGGGCGGTTGGAAGCTAGGCCGATGCTGGAAAAACCGCTCGATGTTCTCGCACAACATGTTGTCACGATTGCGATCGGAGGCGGCTTCGATAGTGAGCAGCTACTGAACGAGGTTCGCACCGCGTTCGCGTATAGGAAATTGACCGACCAGGAATGGAAGTGGGTACTGAACTTCGTCGTTCGCGGTGGGGAATCGTTGGAAGCCTATCCGGATTTTCACCGTGTGGAAATTGTTGATGGGCGGTATCAAGTTACGCTTCGACGGACGATTACCAACCACCGGATCAACATCGGTACGATCGTCTCGGATACGTCGATGCAAGTGAAGTACATGAAGGGAAAGACGCTGGGAACCGCCGAGGAAAGTTTCCTATCGAAATTGGATGCTGGCGATAAGTTTCTGTTCGCGGGCCGTGTGGTTGAGATGGTGCGAGTCAAAGATAATGCTGCCTACGTTCGTCGAGCCACTGGGAAACCAGATACGGTGCCACGTTGGATGGGTGGACGGATGCCGTTATCAAGCGAATTGAGCAGTGCGCTGCGGCAACGGATCGAGCAAGCTTCCGAAGGAACCTTGATTGGTCGCGAAATGAAATCGTTACGTCCCTTGTTCGAATTGCAATCTCAATGGAGTGTGCTACCGCGCAGCGATGAGTTGTTGATCGAAAAGGTGAAGACTCGCAACGGCTACCACGTGTTCCTATTCCCCTTCGAAGGGCGGTTGGTGCACGAAGGGCTTGCCGCGTTGTTTGCCTATCGCTTGTCGCGATTGCGGAAACAATCCTTTTCAATGGCTTGCAACGATCACGGGATCGTGTTGCAATCACCCACCAAGATTGACGTGGAACAAGCGGTTACCTCGGGTGTGTTCGCGACGGACCATTTGATTACTGAAATTTTGGAAAGCATGAATTCCACCGAGATGGCGAAGCGACAATTTCGCCAAATCGCTCGGGTCGCTGGTCTTATCCAACCTGGGCTACCCGGTCGACGTAAGAGTGCGAGTCATTTGCAGGCCAGCAGCAACTTGTTTTTCGACGTGTTTTGTCAATACGATCCTGACAACATGTTGTTAGAACAGAGCCGACGTGAGGTGCTTGAGCAACAGTTGGAGTCCTCAAGGATGCACTTGACGCTACGACGAATAGAAGCCAGCAAGATCGTCATCAATGAGCCACCGCGAGTCACGCCCTTGTCGTTTGGACTGTTCGTCGACAAGCTTCGGGAACGTGTCAGCAGCGAAACACTGGCGGATCGGGTTCGGCGTATGCAGGAAGACCTTGAACGAGTGGCGGCGAAGCAATGAGGTCGAAATCGGTTTCAGTTTCCGTTGGTGGGGTGCGTTTGCGATTGTTTCCGCAGCGGGCAGCTTATAGTGAAGAGCACGAGACTCTGTTCGTCGCCGATACGCATTTGGGCAAAGACGCAACCTTTCGACGGCACGGCGTTCCGGTGCCGGCCGGCGGCAGTGTGGAAACATTGCGTGTCATCGAAAATCTATTGGCTGTGACGCAAGCGAAGCGATTCGTGATCCTAGGTGACATGTTCCACGCACGATCTTCGCTAACGCCCGAAACGGTCTCGGCCGTCGAAACCTTCTTCTCAAAACATCCCGCGGTGCAGTCGATCCTAATTCGCGGAAACCATGATGCTCACGTCGGATCCCTGCCCCGACATTGGCCGATACGGGTTGTGGAAGAAGGCAGTCGATTGGGCTCGATCGCACTAGGACACCATCCGGGTGCGGTTCCAACGGGAGCGAGTTTGTTGCTCTGCGGGCACCTACATCCGGCCGTTCGCGTGGGCGGTCGTCGTGACTCGTTTGGAAAACTTCCTTGTTTTTGGCTCTCCAAGGGATGCTTCGTCTTTCCAGCTATCGGTGACTTCACCGGCACTCATGTTGTCGAAATGAAAGACCAGGACCGGGCCTGGATCATTGCGGACGACGAATTGGTCGAGTATTCGACACCAGTGTCATAGTTCATTTTCGTCGAAATGACTTAACTAGCGGACTCGGGTGCATCGAGCGAATCCAGTTTGAACGTGTCGCAAGTGACGTTCGGAACTACAACGTTTTTTGCAAGCGGAAATTGGTGGGAACGGCTTTCCAAGAAGTGCATCAAGTATCCTGCGGTATTCGGGAAGACCACAAGATCGCCGCGGCGAATACCTCGTGGGAAATTCATCCGGCGGAGCGACAACAGTTCCGACTCGGTGCAATACGCACCCACCAAATAGCCGGTCATTGGATCTGAATGGCCTGCTCCTGTTGGCAACACGATGGGATCTACCAGAAAGTCATCGCTGGATGTTCTGCACTGGGTGCGGTTCATTGAAAGGCCAATTAGCCAATCGCCGCTCGCGTTCTGTTTTCGGTACTCCACCCGCGCAACCGTCATGCCGCAACCATCCATCAGACTACGCCCGGGTTCGCAACGCAGTTGGATGTCAGCGTTGCTTAGCAGTTCGGCAACGGTGACATCGTCGATCAGGCTATCGAGGATCGAGGCTAGCCACGCTTGTCGCGTTGGCGTTTGGTAGTACGGGTAGCTCTTCGGCTGGCCAATCACTGATTCGCCGATTACTTGTCGACCCAGCGGATGATTTCGGTAGGTGATCGGTTCGCGTTGGTCGAGCAGCGAACTTTCGTGTTCCTGCCAAAAGTCCTTCCATTGCTGCTCGGACTCCAGATAGTTGACGGGAAAACCACCGCCCATGTCGATGAAAGTCGGGGCGTGTCCCAATGATCGCAGTTGGTTGATCCACTTAAGTGCATCTTGAAGTCCAGTGACTCGCTGCTCGGAATCGTAGCCATCTAAATGGAAATGGACGCCAACTACTTCCACGGGAAGTTCGCCCAACTGATCCATAACATTCCAGTCACGGTCGACATCGAACCCGAATCGTGTCGGTAGCTTTTGACCTTGGTGAATGAACCCGCCGATCCGCAGCGCCACCTTCGCGTGACTGCCAGATTGTTGAGCTACTGTCGCGACAACTTCCAACTCGTCTCGGTTATCGATCGCGATACAAATCGAATGTTGGAGACATAAACGTATTAGCGATTCATTCTTAATTGCTGCCGTGCAAATGATCTGGCTCGGATCCACTTCACGATCCAGACATTGCTGGATTTCGTTTTCGCTGGCAGTATCCAGTCCCGCACCGCACTCACGAGCCTGATCGATGAATGACAAGCACTTGTTCGATTTCCGCGCAAAGAAGACTTGGAAGTCGAGCCCGCGTTCCAATGCGACCTGAGTCACTTCCTTGATATTTGACTTCATCGGAATGACGTTGATCAAGTTCAGTGGAGAACCGTGCTCGCCTACCAGGTCGCTCAACAGGCCATTGCCGAAAAGATCCGCCATCCATGGTTCAATGCGAGCGTTTAGCGGCATGACGCCGTGGCAATGATCTCGCCAAACGCCGGTCAGGTTAGAAGATGAAGGGTTGGTTTCGGTTGCCAACATGGAAAGTCGTCTTAGGTGATGATGAGGGAATGGTGCTCGCTTCGTGCTCTATCGAAATTTGATAGGCAACCTGTGTCAGCATGCTAGGTGCAACGCGATTCAGCTAACACCGCGATTTCGCCAGCCCAATTTTGGATGTGGGTGTGGAGAGTACGCGTTAAGGTGTCATTGCCGACGACCCAGCCTTCGGTGGCACGCCCGAACACAGCTAATCCGGAAATTGGACCGGTAGAGTATCCGCGGTAGTCTACCATCACTCCGCCGCTCGCTACATCGACCTGTACTAAACCAGCTTCCGTCAACTGCCGAAGCGGACCGTTGATAGCCTGCTCGTGAGGTCCGGCAATGACGGCATTGATGGTGACGTCGTAATCTGCGGCGATATCTTGTTGCAGTCCAATCGTGACGACGCCGGCGTGAATCAGACTAATCAATCGGCCAACGTTCTCCGCTGGTGGTCCAAACGCGATTCGCTCCATCTCACGAGCCGTCCTGACGTATCCGTGCCAACTATTGGCGTCCAGACCACCGTGGCTGATCAATTGAACAAGCTCGGGATAGAGACGACGCCATGCATCGCCCAGTGCGAAGGGGATATCGATAGGGCGTTTTCCCTTTGCGACGCCATACGATTGGATCATCGCCTTGCGAGCGGTGCTTGGATCCATCTTGTAACGGGACCAACCATCGAACCAATCGATCACGTTTCGAGCGGAAGCGTCACACCCACTCTGATTCAATAACTTCGCCGCAGCGTCAGTGACGACAGGCCAAATATCGCGGTGGAAGGTTAAACTGCCGTGATTAGGTAAGAGCGACTTCAGACGATCTCGGAACGGAATCCAAAAGGTATCTGAGATCGGTTCCATCTTTGCTGCAGGCTTGGACAACATCGGGCGACCTGATCGCGAACGCAGGTCGATTCTCAAAGGCTCATGACCCGACGAAACATAGCGAGGCAGGACGCCGTTACCAACGAAAGCACCGCCACGGCCTTCCGTTAACGCCAATACAGCATCAATGGCGGTCAGCCCAAAGCCTTGCACAAGGACGCGACTATTCCTGGGAACCGATTCGGTTGTCAGGTAACGGTCGGCTGGAAGTGCCGGGATTGGGGTTGAACGAGGTGACGTCTCGGTCAGGCTAGTCCGTGAACCGCGTAGACCTTCGTGGCCCGTGGTGATGGCGACCTGATCGAATTGATAGGTCTGGTGATCAGCTTGGATCACAAATTTCGATGCCTGGTAGCGGATGTCACTTACCTTTGCCGGTACGATTTCAAAGCTTGCGACGTCAGCCAATCGTGTCCTCACCTCGGCAAAGCAGTCATGCAGGTACTCGCCGACGATGGCGCGAGGAATGTAATTATCGGATTTGGCGTACTCGGGGTACCGAGTAGACAGCCAACCAAGCAGCGAATGCTTGCGGATGGTTTTTTGACCTGCGGTCGTTTTCCAGAAGTCGATGTGTTGCGTTGCAAAGTTCATACGAAGCGAATGGGACTGGGACGGGTTGTAAACCGCTCCCGCACCAAGAACCTCCGCAGGTTCGAATACGGTGATGCATAGACGCCGGCGCTGATCGGTGGACAGTCGTCGGCTGATCGCTTCGAGACACTGCAACCCGCGTGGCCCGCAACCAATGATTGCGACTCGCAACAGCGTATCGGAATTATTCGAGTCAAAGATTTGCGTGGAGGCTGGATTGTCTTGCAAGGTCTTCACGCGGCCACCTCGAGTTCCTGTTCGACTGTCTTGCCTTGAACCAGATCGTTCAACTGTGTCGCGTTGCAACCGAGTTCGGTTGTCACCCAATCATCGTTAAACACAGTTTCTAGATAGCGTGTTCCCGAATCGTGCAGGATCGCAACGCAGCGTTTTCCGGCGAAACGTTCTTGCATGCGGTCGACTGTCATCAGGACACCACCGGCGGATCCGCCGACCAGCAAGGCTTCCCGTTGTGCCATTCTTCGGCATCCGACCACACAATCCAAGTCGGTCACTTTGGCGACGTGACTGAATGCTTGTCCCACCGCTAGCGGCGGCTCTTTGCCCGCGCCCAATCCAGGGATGAGTCGCGGACCGGCTTCGCCACCGAACAGAACGCTTCCAGTTGAATCAACCGCAACGACTTCAACGTCGCGTCCGGATTCCCTCAGAAAATCTCGGCAGCCTTGGGCGGTACCCGTGCTACTGGTGGCGACAAACAGCACATCGAATTCGTGATTGAGAGCCTCATCGATTTCACGAATTGTACCTTGATAGTGGGCTAAAGGGTTTGCGGGGTTGGCGTATTGATTTGGCCAGAAGCTATGTGGTGTTTCGTCGAGCAATTGTTGGACGCGAGCAATCCGTGCTGACAGAAAGTCGCCACGAAGTGGTGCACTCACCATTTCAATTTTCCCACCCAAAGCTTCTATGATGGCGAGGTTTTGACGCTGTGCTCGGGGATCCACCACGCAAACAAAGTTCAGCCCGTGGTAGCGACACGCTTGTGCCAGCCCGATACCCATGTTGCCCGATGACGATTCGATGATCGTTGAGCCACCATGAATCTTTCCACTTTTAAGTGCGGATTCAAGCATCTGTCTTGCGGGACGATCTTTCGCGCTACCTCCGGGGTTGGCCGATTCCAATTTGACGAACAACTCGATGTCGTCGTTAGCAAGGAAACGGTTCAATTTGATGAGCGGTGTGTTTCCAATCGCATCAAGTACGTTATCGGCGATCTGAGAAAGATACTGAGTCATGGTGGTCGCTCGCGCTAGGGTGGATGGTCGAATCCGCTAACGCAATCCCTGTGCCAGTGGTCTGTTGATTGCCAGACTTTGCGCCGAATGAGATCGGCCATCCGCTTGTGGAATACGCTTCCATATGTACTCACATAGACAACAAAAAACGCGACTACTCATTGGCCGTCTTCTTAATCGAAGGTGGCTACGAGTGCCGCGTATTTGGAATCATTGTCTATGTCGATGATGAACTTGAATGTACATCGGTAAGCCTTGATGCCTTCAAGTTCCTGGTCTCTCTCGATTCAAACTATCTGGCTTGAGCGGAGACTAGAAAGAGCTCCCGTACTAAGCTTCTTGAGCCTGCAACATCCAAAGATGTTTTTCTAACGGTCCTGAAATCGCGATCAATAGATCTTCGGTAATGGGATCGATATCGCCCGCTTTTTCGATTCCGCTACGCAAGCTTTCGATCGCGGTCTTCATCGCGTCAGCGACAAGTGTGATCGTCTCTTGAACCTTCACGAATTGATCGGGATAGTTGCTCAAGTCGCTTTCAGTGGCGACGGTGGACGAACGGCCGTCAGGCGAAACGCCAAGTGCAGAGATCCTCTCAGCGACTTCATCGGATGCATCGCGCACCGTGACGATAATTTCGTCGAGCTGTAGATGGATGCTTCGGAAATTGGGGCCCACTACGTTCCAATGTGCCTGTTTCATCAACAAAGCAAGGTCAATAAGATTGGTGAGATTGGATTGCAGGACCGAGGTGATTTCTGCGTTCGGTTCGCTGTCTAAAATGTCACGCTTGAATTGTGTTTTGGTTGCTGTAGCCATCATGGTTCCCGTGGAATTTGTGTACGCCAACTACAATTGGCACTGAATGAGAGAATCGACGTCACGCCTGATCGGTCGACGAACAATTGGTAGAAGCAAACAGCGGGCCAAAGCTCCGGAAGGCAGTCTGGCTGAGCACGGCAGAGCGATATTGCTGGTGATACAGCGTTTAATTAGTGCTCATTTAGTAGCCGCTTTGGCCTCAGCAGCTGGATGCGTGAGGCTAAGACTTTGGCGATAGGCAACCGAGTGCTATCTAACCGCTGATCTATTCGACGGTGTGGAGAACAGGGACGGGATCGCCTTGCTTCTTACCGAGCGTGAACAGCATGATCTTGCTTCCGGCAGGCGATTCAAACTTCTCGGGCCGGTCGGCTCCTGGCAAGGCGTAGCAGAGAATCCACCGTTTTTCGCTGTTGATCTTGAAGATGCCGGATGCGGAATTGTCGCCAGACACACGAGCTTTGCCATCGACGGACGGGTGAGTAGACGCGCCCTTCGCAACCGCACGCATCGTAATCTCCATTGGTGATTTGGTTTCATCCATGGTGAATACTGCTTCGTAGCGAGCTTGGTCATCGCGATCGTATGTAACGATGGTGTTATTGGTGATAGTGACGTAGGTTCCGGTGACATCAGCCAACGCGAGTTCGCGTCCCTGATTGACACCAGCGATGATCTCCCATCGCCCTTGAAGCCTTTCCTGTGCTGATTCCTTCGATGTTTCTGGTTTTGATTCCTTCGTCGATTCATCCGCACGAAGCGTACTGGACGAAAGGGTGAGTGTGAGTACGGCAAGGGCGGCAACGCAAAAACGCATGACTAGTCTCCAAATGGGTGTGTTGTGAACTGTTGGATCTGTTCAGGACCGTTTGCAATATCGTTAGCAATCAATGTGCCGTCGCGACTCAAACGGTTTGCCAATGTTCGGCGGTTGAGATCAGTTCGAACTGAGGTCATTGCACCTTCTCTCGCTTGGCAGTACCGATGCCGCTAGTTCGGTTCTGGTCGGTCTTCATCCAGCCTGCGCGATCAGCGTTCTGTTGATCCTGCATCATCGCTTGAGGCTTCCGTTGGATCTGAGATGTCCACAAGTATGCCCCCTAGGCGTCCAAACGGATAAGTGAGGGCACACTTGCATCCAATTGCGGCTGGCGAGATTGATGCTTCCCTCGGTTGAGTTCGATTCCATACAACTGTTTGGAAGCGACTTCCTCGGCCGCTGTGACAGGCATGCCGACAAGGGATTGGATCGAGCGATGTTGCAGTAGAACTGGTTGTCGATCGAGAGAACGAGGTAGCTCGGTGCTAGGTTTGCTGCGGAGTTTGCGCTTTTAAAAAAATATTGATGCCCAAGTCGGCTGAAGAACCGGTTACTGCAAGAGGTCCGCCATCACCCCCCTGCCACAATCAACATGGTTGTGAAGCAAACTGGCGTGTTGTCAGATCGCTTAAGGGGCGACATGACTCCTTTCGGGTCGCACTGGGTTAAGGTCTGACGCTATGACCAAAAGTCGGCTAATAACGGTCTGTTGGCGCGATGAGCGACTATCGCTTCCGTGTTTGATTGAATCGCCGTTAGGGGGCGATATTTGGTTGTGCGCATTTAGGTGGATGGCCAATTGAATCATCCAATCAGCGATGAAGGTGTTTGTCTAAACTGCTTCGCGACGTCGAGCGGAAACCTCTGTGTTCTTTTCTTTTCAGTGCTTCGCCCCACGAGTCGTACTGATCCTAGAGCAGCAAGTCGAAATTCTGCGTCACGAAGACGAGCGTTTGCCCGTTTCGATCAACTTCTAAATTTGTAGAGAGTGAATTGTGACCAGACAAAAAGTCAATCGTGGTTTTACTTTAGTAGAGCTGCTCGTGGTGATTGCGATCATCGGTGTGCTAGTCGGCTTATTGTTGCCGGCAGTTCAATCAGCACGTGAAGCAGCAAGACGAATGAGCTGCAGCAATAATTTCAAGCAAATCGGCTTGGCAATGCACAACTACCAAGCGACGTTCCGGCAGCTACCGATTCAAGGCGGTGGAACTTCTACTTTGGTTTCGGGTCGAGAGAAAATTCCAGGCAGCAATAGTCTTGAATTGTCAGCGTTGGTCGGGTTCACCCCGTTCATCGAACAGCAGGCTCTTTGGGAGCAAATCTCGAATCCCTACCAAGTGCCGGCTGGTCAGCCCGGTGCTGGAAACATCTATGCACCCATGGGGCCCTATCCAGGCCGCGTGTTCAGTCGCCTCGTTGCATCTGACGCTGGTCCTTACGATCCGTACGAATCTGACATCCCAACGTTCCGTTGCCCCAGCGATCCTGGTATTGGACTGCCAGCAATGGGACGTACCAACTACGGCGTAAGCATGGGCGATTCGATCGATGTGACGAACTTGGGACAAATCTATAACACCAACGGAACACCGAAGTCGACGACCATCTTCTCAGAAGCGAACGCCAGCAATCGCGGCTTCTTTAAGAGCCATCTGAAGAGCTCGTTCCGAGATGTTTTGGACGGTCTATCCAATACCATCGCGATGGCGGAAATGGTCACGGACATTGGTGATGACGATCGACGTACTCGACCGGTCAATGGAACATCCGGGCCAACGGGACCGTTGAAATCAATAGGCGGCGCTGTGGCTTGCGAGTCTTTCGTCGATTCGGATCGTCCGTTGTTTTGGGACGCATCGGCGCCGTTCACCAGCAGCGCCGTCGACAATCGACGTGGTTATCGTTGGGCGTGGGGCTTGCACCTGCACTCCGGTGTTTACACCGTTTTGCCTCCTAACCGCGAGTTGTGCTTTAGTGCGAACTGGCACCAAGCTGAAGCGGTTTGCCCGCCAAGCAGCCGACACCAAGGCGGTGCCCACGTCTTGATGGGCGATGGAGCGATCAAGTTCATCACGGACTCGATTGACGCAGGAAATCTATCCTCACGAGCGATGGTCTCGGTCGACAGTCAGAACGACGATTCGCTGTCGTCCCCCGGGTCGGCTAGCCCGTTTGGCCTATGGGGTGCGCTTGGTACTCGTGCTTCTTCGGAAGTCATTAGCGACGAGTTCTAGACACGTTGGACCAGTCCTATTCTGGTCTTTCGCGAATGCAACGTGCCCAGGCGCTGGGCACGCGTTTGTAAGCATGCGATCAGTTGCTTGATCGATCTCCAGGGCGTCAAACTTAGCAATCACCGCTAAGTGTTGACGCTCTTATCGCACCGTCTTCTTATGTCCTTCTAAATGTGATTCCGTTATGAGTGTTCGTATAAATTGGCTTGTTGCAGCCGTAATGTTGTCTGTCGCCTCGATTGGTTGTTCGAAAGAGGAAGTCGGCAAAACCTATGACGTTTCCGATGTCGAGCAATTGTTGATCGATCATCCGGAGTTGAGTGCTCCTCCACCGGCCGAATATGCCGAATAGCAACTAGCGCTTCATCCATATTAAACCTTGGGGTGTAGTGGGCGAGGCGACGAGCCCGTCAGGTTGGTGAGTGGATGGGATTCGTCGCCTCATCCACTACGATCAACCCCAAAATGAAATGTAGATGAAGCACTAGCCCTACGTAGTCGTTGCGAAATGTGGTCCTGCTTAGCTCAGTTTCGTCGCTTAGAGCATTTTGAGATTTGACATGCCCGATTCCGGTAGCTGGGTTCGCCAGAATTCAGTTTGCGGTTCGTAGGCCGGGCCAAGCGCAGCGACGTTCCGGCATTCACGTGACTGCCGGATGGACGTCGCAGAGCCTCCTTCATCCGGCCTACTTTGGGTCGCTGCGCGATTGGTTTCTGTAGCTGGAGTCGACAAAAATCAGAGCACCGTAGTCTGGCGACACCGCCTACATCCTTTTCTACAACGCTCAAGCTCGCCCGTACCGTGATCGATCAGCAAGATGATTTGTGATTGCGGCCAAGTGCCAGTCGTCGGATAACTTTTCGTGTTGGAGGCGCAGCATCCAGGCTGTACGGTTATCGTCCGGCATGCTTGCATCCAAAGCCGTCTTACGTAGCAATCCAGCATGCTTAGCAGTAAATGACGCGAAACCTTAGTTCGTTGTGGGAATTTGGCACAGCAATCGCTGTTGCTTGATAGCAAAGCAAAGGAGCCAACTTCACGCTCCATGCAACACCACAACCACTACTGGAGACTGCTATGTTAGGCTGGGCTATGACTTTTTTGATTATCGCGTTGATCGCAGGCGTGCTCGGCTTTGCAGGCCTAGCCGGTACTGCTGCATCGATCGCCAAGATCCTCTTCGTTGTGTTCTTGGTGTTGTTCGTGATCGGGTTGATCATGGGCCGTCGCGGACCGGTTGCCTAGTTGCACCGGTATCTCGTTTAGCTGGCCTTCCGTTGGATCTCGACGCGGGCCAGCGGTGATTCCGAGAGACGTAGTTCTAAGTGCATTGCTCTCGATGCAATTTAATGGCGGTGCCGTTCTAGGTGTCCGCAGTCTACTGTTGGCTACGACTAACTCGCACGTATTCGCTTAATCACCGCGTCAGCGAATGGTCGCGGAATAATTCCTCGTGCGATCTCGTGCGATCTCGTGCAATGCAGTGCAATGCAGTGCATCCATTCCAAGGGAGTTCGGAGATGAAGAGCCAAGAGTACGCGACCGTCGCGGCTAAACCGCGGTCATCATCAATGATTGCGATGGTTTACGATGATTACGGCGATGCAGGTGTATTGCACTCGGCGACTGTCGATGTACCCAAGCGGCAATCCGGTCAGGTGTTGATCGAGGTGTTGGCTTCAAGCGTCAACCCGATTGACTACCGCATGCGACAAGGTGAGATGAAGGGGCTGCTTCCTGGAGGCTTCCCACGGATTCCTGGCTATGATGTGGCTGGGATCATCGCCGAAGCGGATGAAGACTCGGCTTTCCAAGTTGGCGACCGAGTCGTTGCTTTCCTGGACTCGGCACGTGGCGGGGCAAGTGCACAGTATGCTGTTTGCGGAATCAACTCAGTCACGTTGCTGCCCGAATCCGTTCCAACGGATATCGCTGCTGCAATGCCCTTGGCCGGTACCACAGCACTGCAGTCATTGCGTGATCACGGTCGAATGAAACCGGGTGATCGCGTACTGATCAACGGTGCTAGTGGCGGCGTGGGTATGTTCGCCGTTCAAATCGCGAAGGCATACGGTTGTCATGTTGATGCTGTTGCCAGCAGTGACAATCGAGATTTTTGCCTATCACTGGGGGCTGATCATTTCTACGATTACGCCGAGACTGACTTTACGAAGTCGAAAGAACGGTGGGAGGTGATCTTCGACGCTGCTGGTAAAGCCAGTTACTGCGACGCTCGCGATGTAATGACGGAACATAGTCGTTACGTTTCGACTGAGCCCGACGTGAAGGGGATGATGATGACTGTTTTGACTTGGCCATTATCCAAGTCTGGCACCGTCATGTTGGCCAAGCCGAATGCGGAAGACCTTCGTGAACTGATCCGCTTGTACGAAGAGGGCAAGCTGAAAGTGACCATCGATAGTACCTTTCCAATCAGCGAGCTCGATCAGGCTCATCGCCGTGTGGAAGAGGGCGTTGATCGAGGTAAGGTCGTGCTGAAAAGCGACAACTACGCCTAATGACGCAGTTCTGGTCACCTATTGAGACGATTCAAATAAAAATGGCCCCCGGTAACTCCGAGGGCCATTTTTTCGTTTTTGGATGCGAATTCAGCTAAATAAGGCGAAACGCTTTCCGCTGAGGATCTAGCAGAGATCCATGTCCATGTAGCGGTTAACGATGTTTTCTAACAGCTCTTGCCGTCCGCTGGCGTTGGGGGCTGCTTCGCCCTTACCCAGCATCAGTTCTTCGAGTTCGGTAAACGAGGTTTGACCGGCTTCGATTTTCTTTCCGAGATCGCTATCCCAGCTGCTGTAACGTTCCGCGACAAGTTTATCGATCGCACCGTCTTCGATGATCTTGGCGGCGACCTTCAGTCCGCGAGCGAATGCATCCATGCTGCCGATGTGGGCGTAGAACAAATCGATCGGCTCAAAGCTTTCCCGTCGTACCTTTGCGTCGAAGTTCACGCCGCCAGGGTTCAGGCCGTACTTGAGCAGCACGAGCATCGTTTGCGTGGTGAGGTAATAGTTCGTCGCGAACTGGTCGGTGTCCCAGCCCAATAGCAGGTCACCGGTATTGGCGTCGATGCTACCCAGTGCACCCTGCATGCCGGCGTATTCGAGTTCGTGCATCATCTCGTGACCGGCAAGGGTCGCGTGATTGGTTTCGATATTGAGCTTGAAGTGATCTTCCAAGCCGTAGGTACGCAAGAAGTTCAAGCATGCGGCCGCGTCGGAGTCGTACTGGTGCTTGGTGGGCTCTTTGGGTTTAGGCTCAATCAAGAACTGTCCGGTAAAGCCGATTTCCTTGGCGTAGTCGACCGCCATGTGGAAGAATCGACCGAGGTGATCCAGCTCGCGCTTCATGTCGGTGTTGTATAGGTTCTGGTAACCTTCGCGGCCGCCCCAGAACACGTAGTTTTCACCGCCAAGTTCCTTGGTGACTTCCATCGCCTTTTTCACCTGTGCGGCGGCGAAAGCGTAAACTTCCACATTGCAGGTTGTGGCGGCACCATGCATGAAGCGTGGATTGCTGAACATGTTGGCGGTGCCCCACAGTAGCTTCACGCCAGTACGCTCTTGCTCTTCTTTAAGAACCTTCGCGACGGCATCGAAGTTGGCGTGTGATTCCGACAGCGTGGCTCCTTCGGGAGCAACGTCGCGATCGTGCCATGCGTAGAAGGGGGCGTCGAGCTTTTCGAAGAATTCGAAGGCCGCTCGGGCTCGGTTGCAAGCGTTTTCGACAGATTCGCTGCCATCATCCCAAGGGCGGTGCATCGTCGGGCCACCAAACGGATCGCTGCCAGTTCCGCGGAAGGTGTGCCAATAGGTTACGGTGAAACGCAGGTGCTCCTTCATCGTCTTGCCAGCGACCACTTCGTCGGGGTTGTACCAACGAAAAGCCAACGGATTGGCGGACTTAGGACCTTCGTACTGGATCTTGGAAACTTCAGGAAAAGCGGACATGGGGGCCCTTGGGTTGAAGGTGGGAGTGGTGCTTGGGAGCTATTTCACCTATTTTAGCGGCCCCTACGGTGGTCCCAAGTAGATATTGCGCATGCCATCGTTGATAATTTACATGCTTGTTGGGTCCGGGAATGAAGCACCGATCCGTTGCCCTCTTAATCGAAACCTCCAACGGATACAGCCGTGGGCTGTTGGACGGCGTGATTGCGTACACCAAGGCATGTGGTCGATGGTCAGTTCAGTTGACCGAACAACAACGGGGAGCGACTCCACCGGCTTGGCTCGATTCTTGGGATGGCGACGGCATCATTGCGCGAATTGAGACCGACGCGATTGGGCGGCAATTGCTCAAGCACCGGCTTCCGATCGTCGACCTCAGTGCCGCGCGACATGTCAGTGGTGTGCCATGGGCAGACACGGAAGATCGAGCGATCGCCCGGCTCGCAGTCGATCATTTTGTCGAGCGAGGGTTCCGCAACCTCGCGTATTGTGGCGATGTGGGTTTCGTATGGTCGACGCGTCGAGGTGAGCACTTCCGGCAATTGGCTGATCAGGCTCAGTGTCGGTTCTTCGAACATCATTCCGCCGCACGGTATGACGACGGATTCAATCCCACAGCGGAAACTCGCCGGATCGGTGCATGGCTACAAGGGCTGCCGCGTCCACTGGCGGTAATGGCGTGTTATGACTTCAAGGCTCAACAAGTCCTGGATGCGTGCCGGGCGATGAAGCTGGCGGTTCCCGAACAAGTTGCGGTTCTTGGCGTTGATGATGATCGGATGATTTGCGAACTGAGCGAACCGACGTTGTCGAGTATTATTCCGGACACGAAACGTACCGGCTATGACGCGGCGGCACTGCTAGACCGAATGATGTCAGGCGAAATCGTTAACGCGGACCAGCCGTTGATCACACAACCCTTGGGGGTTCATGTGCGTGCTTCGACGGACACGTTAGCGATTGAAGATGAGGAGATCGTCAAGGCGTTGGGATACATCCGCCGTCATGCGACAGCGAATATCCGAGTCGTGGATGTCTTGCGTCAGGGAACGCTTTCTCGTCGATCGCTTGAGCACCGCTTCAAGAAGCTACTGGGCCACACACCGGCCGAGGAGATTCAAAGAGTCCGAGTGAACCGGATTAAGGAATTGTTGGTCGAGACCGAACTGACGATCGGGGAGATTGCTGAGCGCACTGGGTTTGAATACGGCGAATACATGGCGGTCGCGTTTAAACGCAGCATGGGGTGCACGCCGACGGAATATCGATCTCGTCGGCTTTCGGATTAGCTAGTTGCTAGTTTGATGCGATTGGTCGCTGCGCTTAAACGCCCGGTTCTACAGGTTTGGCCATTCGGGGAGTTCGAACTTCTTGACCGTGTTGGCGGTGTGCTCGTCATAGTGCTGGTCCATCTTCACCAACAATGCTTTCAGACTAGGCCAGCGACTGCCGGGAGCTTTCTCGTTCACGTCGAGGCCGTCTAGCAGGTACGCGAAACGTCGACAAAAATCGCTGACCCGCTGCATCTGGCGAGCTTCTTCTTTGCCGTCCCATTTCGGGTGAGCGAATTCGTAGTCAGGCGGCATCTGTTTGGGATTCAAGTCCATCACCGGAATCGTTGGATCAATCGCATGATAGATCTGCGAAAAGAACTGCAACTGTCGGCCCATCATGTGTTCCACATTCCAGCGAGGCGTGTGAGAACCATTGGACGGTTTGAAGTTCAATTGCTCGATCGACAACTTCGCAAAGATGGCTTGTGACTTCGAACACGACTCTTCCATCGCCACGAACAACTCATTCAGTTCCGCCGGCATCTGCCAAGGCTGGTCGGTTAGGAAAACGATTTTTGTCGCGTTCGATGGATCGATATTGCTTTGAGCAACAGCAATCGTGTTGTGGTCCTGGTGATGGAACTGCGCCTTATCGTCACCGCCAGATTTCAATTCGGATTGTTGCTCCGACGTGATCATCAACGGCACGAACGTTCGCACTTGCTTAACGACTTCGGTATCTAAAACGCCAGCATTTCTGCTTAACAACACATCGATGGGACCGAGCGAGACACAATCGGTTGGTTTCATCTCGGGGCCAGCGACCACGATGGTGACGCCATCGACTTGCACACGTGCAAGATGGTTAGCCAGGATTTGCACGCCCAATTGATTGGCAGCCAGTCCTGCACCGCTCGTCCAGTCGGTGTCCGTCCAGGTCGGCTCGGGAGCGTTGTAGGGACGTGCCAAAACACGTTCGCTCGATGCCGAAAGTGAGACTTGCTCGAACGAGGTGAGCGATTCAGGTAATCCAGCCTCGAACGCGTTGATTGCGATCTTCAGTCCCCACTGTGTCTGAACCGAAACCACGCCACCCGGCCATACCTGTACCGCCACAGGCTGACCGTTGCTGGCCAAGGCGGTACTTGCTGAGTTAGCAGCGGTGAGAA
The DNA here is from genome assembly GCF_057365095.1 of Rhodopirellula sp. J20-39. Classification (NCBI taxonomy): domain Bacteria; kingdom Pseudomonadati; phylum Planctomycetota; class Planctomycetia; order Pirellulales; family Pirellulaceae; genus Rhodopirellula; species Rhodopirellula sp. J20-39. Next base: position 3,961,724 of record NZ_CP195123.1, read on the forward strand.
GTACGACGGTGAGTAAGCCGATGATTCGACAACTAGACATGGCCGGGACCTGATGAGAGTGAAATGACACGTGGCAGTGTAATGCGATGACTGCCAAATGACCATCGAGTCGCCGAGCCCGCATCCGGTAATCGATAGACGTTGCCTTGGACCATCGAGGAACTCACTTCACTAGCATAATCTCGCCCGGTCGCCACGTTTTGTTGAACCAAGGGTCCAGCGGTCCATACAGACGCAGCAGCGGATACCAACCTTTGCTGGGAACGGTTTGGATCCAGTTGTTCTTGTTCTTGGCAGGTTCCTCTGGGCCAAAGCGAAGCGTGACAGAGCCATCGGGATTCTCAACCAAGGCGTCGCGTTTGCTGTTTCGGCTAGGAAAAGGCTGGCCGGTCTGCAATTCCGAGCGGGTCTGCGGATCGTAGATCACCACCGACCAGAAATCGCTCACCGGAACATCGGCGGGAATCGTGAGTGTGTAGTCCTTGCTGCCGTCGAGATAGTTGCCCTCGTTATCGGTAGTCGTGTACGCGTACTGCGACCCTTTGCCCACCATCTTCAGCACCATGGCAGGCGTGTTTACCGTCGCCTGATAGAAAAACAGCGTGCGAGCATCCAGGTTGCGACCGCCCAGTCCTCCATCCTTCAACCAGCGATAGTCGCCACCAACAAATGCGGTCATCCAACCGCTGTTCTCGTAATACTTGACTCCTTCAAGACGAGGTTTGAACGCGATTGCTCGTGCGGTGGCGTTACCGATCGCCACCGCCTCGGTCAGGATCTGTTGCTGCTTTTCGGTTGGTTCGAATTTACTGCCCTTCTGGATCCCGATCGCCGAGATCAGTCCTCGCAATTCCGGTGGGAGCATCGAGATCGGCTCACGCTGAATCACGTCATTCAACTCGTGATAGAACTCAAAGTTGTTCGCATGGATGGTATTGAACTCTCGCTTTGACCCGTTGATGAATTTCATCGCCGGCGGATTCTTCGCCTTGGACAACGGATAGATCTTCAGTCCGTCCTTGAACATCTCGTTGGCGGCGTTCGGCTTTCCATCGACCAGGAAGCCTCGCAAGATCAGCCAATTGACATAACTCGGTGACTTTGAGACGTAGTAGGTTTCGCCGTCGACTATTGTCTCCTTGCTTCCGATGGGGCCTTCTAATTTGCCCTGGTAGTCGGGAGGCAGAATCAGATACTTGCCGCCCTTGCCGGCGTCGGGACCGGGAATCCCCATGTCAGTCACGAATCGGAAGTAGGCGTCGTTGACCGTGCCGGGGCCGCACTTGGCGGGGATCTCGACGACCGTTGGTCCGTCTTTTTTCAAATCCAGGAAACCCGAGCAATAAACGGTATCGGTGTTTCCGGTCAGAAACAGTGGCGTGGAATCAAGGAGGTCTTCCAACAGAACAACGTCGTTGCAATCCTTGGCACCGAGTTCAATGTTGCCCAAACGCAAACCTTCGATCGACGTCGCAGGGATTCCGTTCAGAAACGTCTCCACGCCGCGGATCAGCAACAGATTGTCATAAAGCTTCTCGACGGTCGCGTCATTAGGACGCCCGTCAGAAAATTCCAGCGTCCCGATACGTGTGTCCAACCGATCCGGCGTCATGATCTTCGCGGGAATCTTGTGGTTGTATCCGGGGGTGGGATCTTCCGCGAACGCGGTCGAGATCGCTGCCGTGAATGCGATCGCGGAGAGGACGGCGAGGTTACGTTTCATCAGACACCTGTACTGGTTATCAAAGCGGATTCAGTTGGTTGGTTCACAAAAGATCTTTCACAAGATCCACTACGGCCCTACGCGAAAAGCGAGTAGGGGCTGCATGCTAACATGCCGCATCTTCTAGAGTCCGATGTTCTTCGGCGGGTACTTTTTCATGGTCGCACCGTGTGCCTTCAATTTCCCAAGAACACTGGCCAACCAGGCGTTGCGGCGATGGCCTACCGGCATCTGCTCTTTGGGATCGATATAGAGATTGAACAGCCACGGTGCCAAACCGACATCCTGTAGCGTTGCGTAGTCAATGTGCATGTTCGTCGATTCGGGAAGCGCAACCTTGATGTGAGCCTTGTATTCTTTCATTCGGCACGCCATCAACTCTTTGCCCCACCAGAAATACACCGCCTCACGCTTGGACTGGCCGTCATCGTGCAGCAGGAACGAGGTTTGGTCAACGAAATCATAGAAGTTTACGCTGGGCAATCGGTCATTGGAAACGCCAGCGAGATTGAGTGCGGTTCCGAACAGGTCCATTAAGTCGAAGAGTTCATCGCTTTCACGACCAGGTTGAATAACGCCCTTCCAATAAGCGATCCCCGGCACTCGAACGCCGCCTTCGAAGGTCGTGCCTTTCGCACCGCGAAACGGCGTGTAACCCGCGTCGGGCCAACCGTCCATTTGCGGACCATTATCAGAAGTGAAGAAGACAAAGGTGTTTTCTAATACGCCAGCCTGATCAAGCGCTTTGATGATTTCGCCGGTGTGCAAATCGACTTCGGCAACGGCTTCTTTGTAGTAGTAGCGTGCCGCACTGAGTGGTCCAAGGTCAGGGTTGGGGAAATTGTCACAATGGACCTTCATGAAGCAGTGTTCGATGAAGAAGGGCTTGTCGCCCTTGGCCAGTTCTTTGATCCGGGAAATGGTGAAGTCGGCAAGCTTCTTCTCGGCGCGCCCCATGTCTTCAGTCGTTTTGATTTGCTCAAGGCGATTCGTTTTGCCGCCTTTGAAACCGTGCTGCAAGTGATCGTCGGGGGCGATCGCTTCGAACGCTCGCATCCGAGCGGGGTTGTTCACCAAGTCAGGGAAACGGCGTGAGTCGATTCCTTGTGTGATCTCTTTCTGAGCAGGATAGAAACCGTAGAATTCATCGAAGCCGATGTCATGCGGTCGCATGCCCACGGGCTCGCCGACATGCCACTTACCGGTCAACAAGGTGTGATAGCCTGCATCGGACAACAAGTCCGGTAAGCTCTTTTCGTCCGCCCACGGATTTTGGGTCAACTTGTCGCCGGCCAAGATCGGGCGCGTCAGTCCGGTACGTATCGGAAGCCGTCCGGTCAGGATCGCTGACCGAGTGGGTGTGCAGGTTTGCTGGGAATAACACGAGGTCAGCTTAAGCCCCTCACGGGCCAGCAGATCGATATTCGGCGTGGCCGCGCCAATTGCACCTCCACCGCCGTAACAACCTGGATCACCGTAACCCATGTCGTCGACGACCAACCACAGAATATTGGGCTTCTTACCCGTCTTTGCTTCTAGATCGGCGAGCTTATCAGCGACCGACTTGTCTTGATCCGGACGCGGGATCGCGGCTTCGAAATTGTCGGCGGTCTTGACGGTACGATCAAATTTGGGCCGGTCGTCCTGGGCTTTGGGCGAATCGTCTTGGGCAAAAAGAAGAGATGCGTTGAGTCCGACCATGGCCAACGACAGGAAAAACAATTTCATGGTGCGAATGAGAAGAGGCGAGGAGGTGTGAACTGAACGTGAACGGCGTGCAAGGTTTTTCGATGAAGTGAGCAACAAACCGGCGGTTGGGAGTTCCCACTTTGCTTCGTCAGGTATGAAACCGAATTTCTGCGTTGATGATCGCGGCACGCCCTGCGGTGCATTGCTGGAAACGAGTTCGATTCATGGAAACTGTCCCAGTCGACAGAAAGCGTAACCGATTAACAATCGCTCCCCTTAACCGCTTCTAGTTTTACTTCGTAAGTTTGACACGTACTTTTTTGATGTTGCCGCTGAATGGAAAAGGACGGCGATCGTAGTAATCGAGTGACACTGTCGAACCGAGATCGACGCCGACGTCGAACGTTTCGCTTGCCGAAAACGCAGTGGGGACTGTGCGTTTCAGTTCAGCTTTTCCGACTTGGTTGTCGTCGACAAACAGAGTCGCTGTGCCGCTCTTCCCGGGGCCTGCGACTTCCGTAACGATCCGGATGGTGTGTTTACCCTTGGCAATGGGTTCCTTACTGCGAGCCTCGTATTGCTCGATGATGAACATGTTGTAGAGATAGTTCAGGTGACCGTCTTCCAGGTAAAGACTAACACCACCGCCAGCACCGCCGAGTGCGTACAGCATGCCGCTGGCCTTTTCAGGGAATTCGGCTTCGATCTCAACCGTGTTACTCTGCCGGCCGACACCCGGTGCTGCAAACTCCGGCATGCGGCGCGTGTGGGCGTTGAAGTTCCAGGTCGTGTAAGACGTGCTGATTCGGTCCTGGGGGCGTAGTCGCAGCCAGAGGCCAGCACCGATGGGGAAGTCCTTGTTGTCTTCCGCCAAGGCCAGAAACTCCTTCTTCAATTCGGCGAGCTTGGTTGGATTCTCCTTTGCAAGGTCATTCGCCTCGGAGAAGTCCTCGGTGATGTTGTAAAGTTCCCAGTCGTCGGTTGCTGAATCCCATTGGGCCACGCGGGGCACAGAGGCTGGTGTGTTCCACGGAATGAACGGGCCGAAGGCACAGGCGATCCAGCCATCCTTATAGATCGCTCGGCTACCGTTGTTGTCAAAGAACTGAACGTCCTTCTTTGTTTCGGCTGTCCCGTTGGTGAACGTGTAGGCGAGGCTGTCACCGTCAATCTTGATCTGTTTTTGGCCGTTGACTTCTTGCGGAGGTGTGATGCCGAGAATCTCGTAGAGCGTGGGGGCGATATCGACCACGTGCGTGAACTGCGATCGGATCTGTTTGTCCGGCTGAATTCCCTTGGGCCAAGAAACGACCATCGGATTGCGTGTTCCACCGAAATGGGACGCGACTAGTTTGGTCGCTTTAAATGGCGTGCTGCCGGCCCAGGCCCAACCGGCGTGATACATGTTGTCGGTCTTGGGGGAACCCAGTGCATCGAGGCCGCCGATTTTGTCGAGGGCTTCGATTTGCTGTTCGACGGTGTTCGGGATGTTGTTCTGCGCAAGAAGTTCGCTGATCGATCCTTGCTGGCCTTCCGCACTCGAACCGTTGTCGCCCCAGATATAGAAGATCAGCGTGTTTTCTCGCAGCCCGCGTTCTTCAAGTCCGGTAACAAGACGTCCCACCTGAGCGTCGGTGTGTTCGGCGAAGCCAGCGAAGATTTCCATTCCTCGCCGTTGAAAGGCTTTCTGGGCTTCCGGAATGTCGTTCCATGCCTGAAGCGTTTCGTCGCGTGGAGTCAGTTCAGTACCCTTGGGGATAATGCCCATCTCCAATTGCCGCTTGTGAGTTCGTTCGCGGTAAGCATCCCAGCCGTCGTCAAACTTGCCCTTATACTTGTCGGCCCACTCCGGGAAGATGTGATGAGGACCGTGGACCGCTCCGGGGGCCCAGTACATCAAGAACGGTTTATCGGGTGCGAATGCTTCGCGTTCGTCCACCCAAGTGAGAGCCTTGTCGACCAGGTCCTCGGTAAGATGGTACTTTTCATCATTGGGTGGCTCGACGATGTTATAGTTTTCCACCAACCTCGGTTCCCACTGCGAAGTTTCACCGGCCAGGAATCCGTAGAAGTGTTCAAATCCGTAGCCGTTGGGCCAGCGATCCTTGGGGCCGATCGCGGTGGTCTCAGTCGCCGGGGTGTTGTGCCATTTTCCGAACGCCGACGTGTGGTACCCGTATTCTTTCAACACCTCAGCAAAGGTGGCGGCAGTCTTAGGAATGACGCCGGTGTATCCATCAAACGCGACAGCACGTTCGGCGATGGTTCCCGAACTGACCCGAGTGTGGTTGCGACCGGTCAGTAAAGCCGCGCGGGTGGGCGAGCAAATGGAGGTCGTGTGAAAAGCGTTGTAACGCAGCCCTTCGTTGGCAAGCTTGGTTAGTGTCGGGGTATGAACCTCGCCGCCGAAGGTTTCCGCTACGCCGAAGCCCACATCGTCAATCAAGACAACCAGAATATTCGGCGCATCTTCGGGAAATCGTTGAGGCTGGTCGGGCCACGTCATCGTCGAATCTTGTAGCCGAGCCTTAGTCACGCTCGCCATCTCAGGAGCCGGGAATGGCAACACCGATCCGTCCGACGCAACGTCTTCGGCGAAGCCGGAACCGGCTAGCAAGATCGCGATTGTCAGAATAAGGCTCCGAAGCATCGGTTTTTCCAGTGAGTTGATTGTTAAGGGGTTTGCAGGCGATGCTTGTTTGCGGGCAAGGCTTGTTTGCAGGCGACGCTTGGTCGGTTCTGAAGGAAAACGAATTGTACCGCTAACGAACCTGGCAGGGCTCAGCCAGACTTGCGAACTTGCTTCAGCGGGCGCGTAATTGCTTTAGTTTGAATGAGGCAAAGATTGCGGCGCAGCCAAACAGGATGGCGCCCGCTCCGCTGATACGGATGAAGAAGGCGAGCGACATCAGCGGAGCCACTAACAAGACGATTCCGAACAAGATTGAAAACACTCCGCTGACAATCATCCAGCCTTCGCCTTCGATGGCATCTCGCTGACGGATCGCGACCAAAATTTCCAGGACACCACTGACAATGGCTCCCACCCCCACGAACGAGATCACCGTGATTCCGGCAATCGCACCGAACAGCATGGGGTGTGCTGCGGCAAATCCGCCAATCAGGACAGCGATGACGCCACGGACAATCATCCAAGTTCGTGAATCGACCCAACCGGCGATGCCTGCGATCACCGCCAGGACGCCGTCGGCAATCAGGTAGCAACCCACAATCAACGCCCAGGCAAGCAGGCTGAGTCCGGGGTTTAACAAGGCATACAGGCCGACGATCACCAGCGAGAGCCCTCGGAGCAGCAATACCCACCAATTGGAGGCAATCAGCTGAATTGGATTGGGGGACGAGTGTGCGTTCTCCGGTGCAGCCGGAATGTGCGTTGAGTCAGGATTCATACTGATTCCCTTGAGCCCACTGAAGAGCCCGGTAGTCGAAAATGCGGGTAGTTGAGAAGCCCGGCAGTATTAAGCACCCGGCATTTGGATTCGTTGTTGGCTGGTCGGAATTCTGTCGCAGGTCCGCTGAGACCAGAACGGATCGTTTTGTGAGCACACGTCAATCCTATTCGATTGATAGAGCGGCTGCGTATGTCTTCACGAAAGATACTTTTTGCTCGATCAAGGATCTCGACGCCCCAAGAACTCGCATATTGCCAAAAAGGCTGTGTGTATCGAATCTTGATGGCCTAATGGCCGCCGTCGAGATCTGGCGGACTGAAGTTCATTTTGGGGCCATCCCCTTAGGGGAGCGACTAACCGTCCAACCGCAAATGAAACCGATTGTCGGTGTCGGTTTGCGACCTTCTCGACTTCACGTGGTCAATCCGCGAGCTAGAATGAAATGATGTCGGCCTCTTTTGCGGCGTGGCAGACGAATCTATGTCGCGAACTACTTGGGTGAAGCAGAAAGAAGCTTCCAGGGAGCGACGGTCCATGATCAACACACGAGTCCCCACCATGAAGAATCTCTTTCGCGCCGCCGCTGCACTGTTGCTTGCCAGTCTAATGCTTCCGAGTGACGCGGCGGCTCAGACAACAGGCTGGTCACCGGTCGTGATCGCTCGCGGAGACTATCGCACCGAGATCAAATCGCTTCCGATCGAGCAACGGCCAAACCGACCATTCCATTTTTATGGAAACACGGTTCGCCGCCGACAATCACGGCCTGCCTACACAACACCTCGGTACTCAGCCCCAGCGTACTCCGCTCCGGCATTCTCCTTTGGTTCAAGCTGGCGTCAACGCTAGCGAATAGGGACCTTGCTGTTGGACGATCGTGCAGCTTTCGGCGTTCGCGGTGAAGGCTTTCGCTGTTCTTGGGCAGACCGGACGCGGTACCGTTAAAAGTCTGAGCCGCTTGCTTACATGCTGACCGTCAACTTCGCGGTACTAGCCAGCAACCGAAATGGTCCGAGGATATCGATGAGAGCATCGATTCGGACTTCGCCTGCAGATTCGGATCGAGCTGTGCTGCAAGCGTGGTGTGCTTGGCGGCGAGTTCTGTCTTTTGGTGTTCGCGGTAGCACTGGGCAAGCAACATGTGGTTCGCTGCAGTTGGTTCAATCTCAACGAGCTGGCGATACGCGTGCTCTTCCAGGCTGCGCTGGTTTAGCCGGCGGGCGGCAAATCCGACACCTTTCCAAGCACTTGCCAAACTGGCTTGTTGTCGGTCCCCTACCTCGGCCGCCGTCCAGTGGTCTACGGCTGCTTGATAGGCAGACAAGCTTTCTTGGTAGCGTTCCATTCGCTGGAAACAGAGACCCAAATAATCCAAGCTGATCGGTTGGAACCGCGGCCCGTGGCTGATCGGAATCAACAAACGCACCGCTTCGGCGTTGCGATCCAGTTGCATCAGCGTGGTGACACGACGGCCAAGCTCCGCCATGGTCGGTCGTTGTGACAATGGCGACTCAAGATGTTGGTGAAGTTGTTGAACCTGGTTGATCAGTTGCTCGTTCAAACTTTGGATGGGTTGAGCATGAACCTTGGTGTGTGGGTGCAGCCACGCTAGTCTGACCGCATGTTGCTGAGCGACGAAGTACCGATTGGCTTGCAGCGATTTTTCAAGATCGAGACGGATTCCTTCAGCGACCGAATCCACATAGGTAGCTGGGACCAAAATTGCGATTGCCAGCACGGTCAAACGCACGGCCCATGTTGATTGAACGATGATCGATAGCCGAGGTAGGGTAGCGATAACTTGGGTTAGCAACACAACTATTAGCATCCATGCGAATGCGATGGCAGTGCGCGTCAAGGTTGGTCCCACTATTCCGGTTTCTTCGAGCCAGTTTTGGGAGACGGACCATTCACAAGCGACCAAGGTGAAGGCAAGCAACAACAGCGAAGTCACCAGCGTTGTTTTACCGCTACGAAAGCCAAGCTTGTATTGGATCAAGATCGCCAGTGGTAACGCGGAAAGCAACGCTACCAGCAGAACGTCCCATCGTCCATACACGCCGATTGCTCCGCCGGGCGTCGCCAATTGAAAACGGGCGACCATGAAAGCGATAAGTAGACCAATGGCTAGCGATAGCCAATTGGTAAGCCGGGATGGTTCCTGATCGGTCATGCGGTAGCTGGACTGGCGGAAATGGTGTTGCCGGAATTCGGCTGACTTGTCGAGCCAGACTTGCGTTTCTTGGATTTCCAAATCATGCCGTCAAAGCAGTAGTGCCAAAACGCGACGATGATGTTGACGAATACCCAAAATTCAAAATAGCCACGCGATAGCAAATAGTTTCCCAGACCGATGACGATGATGAAGATTGCCAGGAAGGTCATCCAAACGGCGGCCAAACGGGTTAACACGCTGGACTGAGACTTTTGGCCGGACAGGTTCATTGACCAAGTCACAATCGCCATGTATTCCAGCGAATGGAAGATGGCCGAGGCGAGTGCAAGCTGCACCACCCACTGACTGTTTTCAAAATGAGACGCCAACAACAAGGCGGAAAACAACGACATCACGCTGATCAAGTACGCCAAACTGGCCACCGTCGCCCGCTTCTTTTGGGCGAAGCGAACGACTTGGCGCACAACGAGCCCCACGGGGATTAGCAAGACCAGCCAATCCGCGGTACCAGCCCACTGGTAGCCATCAAACGGTCCTTCGCTCCAACCCCACCCTGCGATGCGAGCGATCACATAGAGCATGAAACCGCGGAACAGAAACCGATCGAACCGAACCGCGGATGGACTCGCGGGGGCTATTGGTTGGGACTCGTTGGATCGCTTTTGACGCTGGTAGATTTGGAAGATGCCGTGATGTTGGGATGCGAAGTGCCAAGCGTTCCAGATGTAGTCGATTGCACCCAGGCATAGCAACGACCCGGTGCCCAGCTTAACGCACAAGCATCCCCCCAAGATCGCACAACCGAAGGCAAGGAACTGCCGTCGTCGGTCGTGACCCTTGTGGTGATCCACGGCCACCAACGCTAACGTGATCCAACGGTGAGGAGCGGTGACAAAATAGATTTGCCAGAACAGAAGGCTTTGATGTGTGGTGACACCACCGACGCGGTCAACCAACAGGATCAGCGGCCAGGCGATGTTGATGACAAAGAACAAATCGATGGCTGGCGAAAACAGGAAGCCAGATTTTGCCGACCTGGCCGGGCCTAACTTTGACTGGCCCGAGTTCGTATGGCCCGAGTTCATATGGCCAGCGTCAGGTTGGCCAATGTCAGATTGGCCTGAGTTCGATTGGCTCAAGGTAGATTGGCCTGAGTGGGCTAGGCCTGAGTGGGCTAGGCCTGAGTGGTGGTGGGATAAGGTTTGCGTCATTGCACTCGGATCCAGTGGTCATGGAACGAGATCCCGTCGACCCACGGAACGGCCGGCATGTGGCATTCGATGCAATCACCGGACGGTCGGTGGGAACAAACGGTTGGGGAATTCCCGGCTATAGAACCGGAGCTTGCAGAATGTGTCGTCGTGTCACTTTCACTGTGGCATTGTTGGCACTGGGCGATTGATTTGGCACGATCATGAGAAACGGTGTCGTGCGGATCGTGGCAGGTTGAACACGTCATGTGTCCTGAAGTTTCCAGATAACAGCGACTTCGTTGAAGCCCATACGGCTGGAATCGAGCGAGCTCGGCCGGTGTGGCATCGGGGTTGACCGACGATTCATCTCGATGGCAAGCCGCACACGTATCCATGTAGGCTTCGGCGGTTTCGAATTTAAGCATCGGCTTGGCTTGTTCGGCTAGGCCTTGGTTCGCCAGCAATACGTGATCTTTGCGAGGCCCGTGGCAACGTTCGCAACCAACGTTTTCGATCACCAGCGATTGCATGATTGGGATCGATGGCGGCGAAGAAAGCGTGCTGTGACAGCCCAAGCACGCTCGGATATCGGACGCGTCGAGTGGTCGCCCGAAGCAATCGATCGTCCCCGGCGTGAACTCGTCGAATCGTTCGTGATCCGGTGTCGTGCTGAGTTGATCGTGGCCTGCGAAAGCGGACCAGCGTAGTTCGACTCCGCTTTGAGTGAACTCATCCACGGCGATCGGTGTTTGAGCGTGAATGCCGGATCCAAGCAACCACGTCACGGGAACGTTGATACCGGCGGCGTTCTCGGGATCGGTGACCACGAAAGTGTCATTGCTTTTAGTGAAGCGAAACTCCTGAGCCCGGCGAGGATCTTGATAGCTTGCTTGCTTCCATAGCTTTTGAGCCAACCGTGTATTGGCCATCAAGGTCAACGTGTGGGAATGACCGGATCGCTGATGGGCAGCGTATTCGGCTTGATGGCATTCTGCACAAGCTTCGTCACCGGCGAATTTGGCTGACACAAAGTCTCGCCATGCATGCACTGCATGCTGAACTTGGGGCGGCAGGTGCTGCTCGATGCCAACGCTGTGGGGCTTATTTTGCGTTGTTACTGGATCTGCTTGCGCAAGGTTTGGCGACGGGGAGGCAGCAGTTATCGGGGGATTGGTGATAGCAGCCGTCTCGGTGCTTGGCACCAATGCGGTCGAGTCAGTATTCGGTGCAGCGTAAAGTGCGATGGCGAGCGTGGTCGCGACGATGCCAATCGTGAAGGCGCCAAGCTTGAAGGCGTGAGTCGAAATGATCGCCAAATTCTTGGACACGCGTGACTGAAAGTAGGTGCAGGGTTCGTATGGAATGCAAAAGGTGGGCGTCTTCGCAACAGAAGACGTCCACTTTGCGTTATTGAGTTTCAACGCGTTCGATGTCTGAGGAAATCGATGGGGCGTTGCGTTTTTGTTTGCTAGCCGCTTCATCGAGACGACGGCCGACGAGAGCGTCTTTCGGCGTCGAATTCACGAACACCGAAAAACGCTTGCAGGGGGAAGGATTAGCTGAGTGGAGCGTCTTTCAGCTTCCACTTGTCCTCGACACGGATGAGCGTCCAAACCTTCTCCGTTTCGGTTGTCTTGCTGGCTTTGGCACCTCGTCCATCCGGTGTACCAGTCGCATGAACGCCGCCGAAAATTTTGACGGGCACGGTTGCGGTGTCGCCATCGAAATTGGCTTCACCAGCGACTTCATAGCCGCGTTCGCTGTAGTCTTTGCGGTTCGCCGGCACGGCTCCGGCAACGAACGCTTTCGCGAAAGTGCTGTCGTCGCCAGCAAGGTCGCCGAGTCCCTCAACGCTGGCGAATGCATTTTGCTCTTCGGATGGCTTAACGGCATCGGAAGATCCACAGCCGACACAGGTCAGCACGAACAGAGTCAGTGTGATTGCAAAACAGGTTTGCGATTTCATCGATTTTAGTTCCTTTAATTGGTTGTTTGAGAGAAGCTTATTCTTCGTCGATCACTTCGTGATTTTGGGCGGTGCTCATCGGCCGCCAGATATTCAGGTTGTCGACCGAATCGGTTACGAATCGAATCGAGCCGTCAGCCATCAGCACATTGACGCCGCCAACGTGGTAGCTGCGAGCGGCTGCGTAGATCGCTGCGGTATCTCGCTCTTCCAAGCAAGGCAATTGACCTGGGACGTCGTCCGGAATGGTTTCATCGCACGCCGCCAAAACATCTTTCTCCGTTGCGTTTGGGTTGTAGAACGCGGAGAAGATCGTGGCTCCCATGGCAGGAGACATCCAGGTGCCGCGGATGTCCTTGGAATTTCCTGCGGACAGAATTTCGCTCATGGCCATAGTGTTGCTAAGTCCGTCCAGGAAGTCGCGGCTTCGCATTCCGTTGCGATTTTGGAAACGGTCACCAACGCTAACGTCGCTTCCGTTCGTTGTGATGATCTTTGATTCATCAACGTAATAGGTTCCGAAAGCTCCGCGTGTTTCAGTGTTTTCCCACGACAGCATGTCGCTGGATCCCCAACTTGCTGCGTAGCTGTTTCCTTTGGCCAACGCTTCGAGGCCGTACGAGCTGTCGGAAAATTGGGTGTAATCACTGGGAGCGGTTGGGCACTTGTCGAACCCAGCCAATTGCTCGCGACCCAAGTTGTCGTTGTCGTCCATGGATTCGCAGTGATCACATGGGTTGTGGGTCTTGATGTCGCTGCGATCATCTTCGCAGGTTTGAACCATTTCCCACATGGCGGTTTGTTCCATGTAAGGGAATAGCATGGGCAACCAGTGCCAACCCATTTCGTTTTGTCCGTGTTGCCATCCGCCAGTTTTGTAGCGGTTGGCGGACTCGTCGTAGTTGACGCTTCCTGGTGGGAACGCCTGGAAGGCCGCCATGTGGTTATGCATGGCCAAGCCGAACTGTTTCATGTTGTTCTGGCAACTCATTCGGCGAGCTGCTTCGCGTGCCGCTTGTACGGCGGGCAGTAGTAAGCCGACAAGAACGCCAATGATGGCGATGACGACTAGTAATTCGACCAAAGTGAATCCACAACGATGAGCGGACCGTTGGCTGAGTGCAGTTGTCTGTGTTTCTTCTAAGGCTGCTTCTTGTGGGACTCGGTTGACGATGGACACGCATGTCCTCCTTGAAAGGTTAGTTTTCGAATGCCCGACATAATCCAACACACATTCCGTTGGCGGGCTTCAACGCGGCAGACAATACAAACCGAATGCGTAGTTCCGGCTATGAGAATGCTAAGATTCGATGAACGTCGGCGTGCCAGTTCACAACATCGAACGCTGCTTCTTTAGCAGCCGCCAAGGATGCATTGCGTCCCCTTCGCCGATTTCGCAAATCCATTTTTTTCTATAGCTGTGGCAGCGTGTACCCCGATGGGAAGGGCGTGTCGTGGTCTATAGAGGGGGCTGTCGGTAGCACAAAAGTGCCGACCTCAGAAGCGTCGCGGCGAAGCGTTTTTCTTTCATCATTCCCGCGCTTGTTCTTAACCGAATCTACGCATGCGCAAGATAGGTTCTTGCCCCGCGCCACCGACCCGTTCGAATGCCGAACTTGACATAAGCGTGACGCAACTATTGACATATCAACTCCCGTTCCACCCCTTGAAATGGACTCTATGAATTGCCTCCCGTTTCGCCTGACAATTGCAGCATCCATGCTTGTCACGCTTTGCATCCACTCGCCGGTTAGTGCGCACGAAGGCGCACACGGTCATGCCCACGACCACTCGCATGAAACATCGGTTAAACCTTTCACGACCCGAGGCGAATCAAAGGTTTTGCCTCTAGCGACCGAAGAGGACGCTTTTCACTTTGTGATCTATGGAGATCGAACCAGCGGTGTACCAGCAGGTTTGAAGGTTCTTGAACAGGCCGTTGCTGACACGAACTTGCTTGATCCAGACCTCGTGATGACGGTCGGCGACCTCGTTCAAGGTTACAACGAAGCGCCGCAGTGGATGTCGGAGATGACCGAGTATCGGGACATCATGGAAAAACTGAAAATGCGTTGGTTCCCCGTCGCAGGTAACCACGACGTGTACTGGCGTGGCAAGGGCGACGCGCCCCAAGGACACCACGAATCCAACTACGAGAAACACTTTGGCCCATTGTGGTACTCGTTCGAACACAAGAATTCTGGATTCGTTGTACTGTATAGCGATGAGGGCGATTCGGAAACAAATGAAAAGAGCTTTAGCGAAGGTCGTTTACAAACGATGAGTGACGAGCAGTTGAGCTTCTTGAAGCAAGCTCTTGAGCAACACAAAGATCTTGATCATGTGTTCGTCTTCCTTCATCACCCCCGTTGGATTGGTGGTGGTTACGAAGGCGGAAATTGGGACGTTGTGCATGGGATGCTCCGTGACGCAGGCAACGTTAGCGCTGTGTTCGCTGGGCATATTCACCACATGCGTTACGACGGTCCGAAAGATGGCATCGCCTATTACGCGTTGGCCACAACCGGAGGACACTTGTCGGCAGACATCCCAGGTGCGGGTTACTTGCATCACCTCAACATTGTCACTGTTCGTCCAGAATCCGTAACCGTGGCGGCATTGCCGGTGGGTGCCGTGATCGATCCGACCGACTTCACGCCTGAATTCTTGGCCGAAGTCGACGCGGTTCGCAAGATCCGTCCAAAGCAACTTAGTAACACTGTGCAATTGGACTTCGACGGTAATGGATCTGGCGTGGTGGTTTACGAACTGAAAAATTCAGCGCCGCGAAGTATCGATGTGACGGTTTCGTTTGATCCCGGAACGCGTGATTGGTTGACGTCGCTGGACCACGATCACTTCACGATTCAGGCAGGCGAAACGAAGAAGCTCGAAATTGCACTTCGCCGTGTTGCTGATTCCGAATCCGAACTAAGCGTGCCAAGGTTGATTTTCGAGAAAGAGTATTTGGGGGCCTCGGCCCGGATCAGCTTGCCGCCCACGTCCACGCCAGTGTCGTTGAACCTTGCCGCGGTTCCAGCGGACTATTTCAAGACCGCCGAAAATCGTTGCCTTCACGTTCGTGACGGCAAGTCGGTTTTGCGAATCGAGTCCGGCGATCTACCGCTTCCCAATGGCCCGTTCACCTTGGAAGCTTGGGTGAACCCATCCGAACTTACTGGCGAGCAAGGGATCGTTGCAAAAATGCACAACAGTGAATTTGCACTCTTCATGAAAGAAGGCGTTCCGCAATTCAGTTTGCATCTGGGTAAGAAGTACGCGACCGCTCGTGCCAAAGACGTCCTGACTGAAAACCAATGGTCCCACTTGGCTGGCGTCTACGACGGGAACGAGGTTCGCTTTTATGTCAACGGGAAGATGGTCAGTTCAACGCCGGGCAAGGGCAAGCGTACGGTGAACCGATTGCCTCTTTATGTGGGTGCCGATCCTGGTAAGGGCGGCGAGGTAACTCGTCCGTTTATCGGCAAAATCGATGAGGTGAAGGTGACTCAAGGCGAGGTGTATCAGGCGAACTTTACGCCGACGCGAGTCTCCGTTCCGAGCAAGGAAACCGTCATGTTGTTGCACTTCGACCGAAACGTTGGTCCTTTCGTTTTGGATCATAGCTCTTCGGCGCTGAAGGGCACACTCGGCGTGAATGCCGAACTCGTTCCAAGCATGTAGCGGCGATGCCGCTGCGTAATGTCTATTGCGATTCTCGCCCTCGTCTTTGCGACGGGCGAGAGGTTTGGAAAAGCATTCTATTGCGACGAGCTTCTCTATTTGTTCAATCGCGAGACCAAGTCAGCGACCATTGGTTTTGACCGACCATACGAGACAATCGCTACGTTGAGATTAAAATGGCGGTACTTTTGGACCGCCCGTTCGATCGCCGAGATGATCCATTCGTCTCGGTTTCCGAATACACCGCCGCCCAACAAGGTTAGGAAGACCTTATCTACACCGGTGCTCGATGCTTGAACAATTGCGGCGCAAAGTGTGGCTTCGTAAGCGGCATCGAGAACCAATTTCGCGAACGCAGTCCAGTCTTCGACAGGCTGCCGTCCATAGGCGACGGGCAACGCGGAACAGTACGCCTGTGAAACCGTGTGATCGATGCCGGGTAACGTCACCGTTGTGTTCCACTGCATACCAATTCGAAGTTCGCCTTGTAGCTGACAAATTTCGTCGGTAGTCGCGTTTTGCAATTGGTTGGTAATCTGCTGCAGGCCAATATCGGTCGGGAACAGATAGCCGTTCTGCATATTCCATAGTGACTTACCTGATTGGCCTAGCGCGATACCCAGTTCGGCCGCGCAATCGAGTTGGTGTTCAGCCGTCTGCCCAGTCGTATGTGGGCCATCATGTTCATGTGCGACTAAAGGCACACGAGCGAAATAGTTTCGATAGATTGTGCCGGCGCCGCATGCGATGGCGCAAGCAGGTCCCTGGGTGGGATCGTGTTCGTAGATGCCTACACCGCGTTCAGGGGTCACAGTCGGGCTGGCCATTTCCAACAGGTTGAATTGCGAGGCGACTTGAAACAATGCATTTGCATTTTCAGCGGACGCGTGTAACTGGCGAACATCGCCAACATGTTCTCGAATTGTCAGCCCACCTTCGCCACTTGGTATATCAGCGACTCGCCTTCGCAGATCAGATAGCTTGGGAAGTTCCAGCCGACCAAAAGCTAATCGGTTTCCGTTTGGGCATACGATGCGATCGCCGCTGATGGACAATCGACGACGAACCTGTTCGAGCGATTCTTTGTCGATGCCAGTTAGTCTTTCAAACCAATTCATTGTTGATAGCCGTGCGTTCGAAGAATTTGCGATGCTCTTCCATTGGATCCGATTTCCCTCTCGAGTGCCTCTTTCAAGAGGTTGTTCTAATCAACACGCCCGATTTCATAAAAACCGCAAAGGCTGTCTTCGCTAATCTAGCCAGTCAGGTTGCCCGTATCATTCATCGATCGTTTGTCTGGCATCCTGGCGCGAAATTATGAACCGAATCAACGTTCTGTTTGTTTGTAGCAAGAATCAGTGGCGTAGTCCCACAGTGGAGAAGATCTACCAGGACGACGTTCGGGTGAATGTGAGATCCCGTGGAACAAGCCGTTCCGCCGCGCGAACAATCGAGCCGAATGACCTGGCATGGGCGGACGTTGTATTGACAATGGAAAGCAAGCACCACAAACGCCTCTTGGCGGATTTTCCTGGCGAGACCAGGTACTTGACCATTTTGGTGCTCGATATTCCTGACGATTATCGGTTCATGGATCAAGAACTAATCGATTCGATACGGTCGGCGACCGAACCGATTATTCTGTCTCTCACCAAATAAATTGCTTTCACACGCATGATCCGGGCGACTCGGACGCATGTAATGGGCGGCGATGATGATATCATCGGGGTCGATTTAGCGATTCGGTCATTCGCTTGATTGCACAGCCAGTCGCTTCTTGTTCTGCCCACGATGGTTTCCACTCACTATTGAATTGATGAAGTCCGCATCTCCTTCCAATCCCAACAGCAAGCCGTTAACGCTGTTATCAGTCGTGATTCCCGCTCGGGATGAAGAAGGATGCATTGCCTCGACCGTTGAACACTTGCATCTGGAACTTCGGCTACAAGAAGTTCCACACCAGATTGTGGTCGTCGATGATGGCAGTACGGACGGAACCTGGGAAAGTCTGCAGCAATTGCGGGACCGACTGGACGTTTTGAAGCCTGTGCAAAATTCCGGGTTGAATGGATTTGGGCGTGCCATCTTGTACGGGATCGAAGTCAGTGACGGTGACGCGGTGGTCATCATGATGGCGGACGAGTCCGATGATTGCCGCGACGTTGTTCGATATTGGAAGTTACTAAACGAAGGATGGGATTGCGTCTTCGGTAGCCGATTCGTCAAGGGAGGCGGTGTGATCGATTACCCATGGTTGAAGTTGCGCCTGAATCGGTTCGCGAACTGGTTCATCAAAGTTTTGTTTCGCATCAAGCTGAACGACACGACCAACGCTTTCAAGGCTTACCGACGAACCACGATTGAAGGATGCCGGCCGTTCTTGTCACCGCACTTCAATCTAACCGTAGAGCTTCCATTGAAAGCAATCGTCCGCGGGTATACATGGACGACAATGCCAATTACATGGCGAAATCGTCGGACTGGGTTAGCGAAGTTGAAGATCACCGAAATGGGTAGTCGCTACTTCTTCATCGTCGCCTACGTTTGGCTGGAACGTTATTTCAGCCGTGGTGATTACCGCAAGGAAACGTTGGCAGCCAAGCCCGATCGTGAAGAGAAGTAGCGATGACTCTATCGCGGTAAGATCTTGCTGCAATCGTTCCTTCGCCGCGTGGAAAAGCCAATTTTGCCAATGAGTAACAAATGCCACCGGGACAAGAAATTTACAGCGGCTACATGTGAATGCCCGTTGTGCGCGTGGAAATATTGTAGAATCGACACGTGTCATCGAGTCCACGATGTGTTGTACTTTCCATGCACGCTGACGAACCCTACTGAACCCTGTTGCAAGGTAATCGCAACGGTTTGATTTCGGTGTGAACGTTACGGTTGGGAAAGCATACATTCGTTGTTTGACGACACACGGCATCACTAGTCCGATCGCTTGAGATTAACAGTCCTGTCGTGACTGAAAACGTCTTTCTTACTTTTGATGACGCCCGCCTTCCCCACCAGTTTCCTTCCAGTGTCATTGCGGTATGGTCCTATCCTTAGGTTCCGTGAATCGGCTCGTCCGTTTAGTCGTGCGAACGTCTCTGTTTGCGATATTGGCAACGTCACGATTAGTCGCCTTTGAGGCGAACGCTAAAGGTAAAGATTCCGGCGATGACCATGCCGATTTCTATCTTTCGCAGGTGAAACCAATCTTGATGGAGCACTGTTTTGAGTGTCACGGCGACGATCCCAGCGACCTGAGTGGCGGGTTTGCGTTGACTTCGATGGAGGCGATTCGGCGGGGCGGTGATTCCGGATCGGCGATCGATCCGGATCATGTCTCGCAAAGTGTGCTGGTCCGCGCAATCAACTATGACACTTATGAGATGCCGCCGGAAGGAAAATTGTCGGCGGATAAGATTTCGGTTCTCGCTAGATGGGTTGAATTGGGCGTGCCGATTCCCGCAGCCGAGGAAGTCGAAATCGCGGCGGAAAATCACTCGTCGGTTCCCCAGGTCAACGAGGAAACCAAAAAGTGGTGGTCGTTTCAGCCTGTTCAGCGACCCGAGATTCCGCGCGTTGTTCAGGATGAGTGGACGCGCAATCCGATTGACGCTTTCGTGCTCGCCAAATTAGAGGAGGTCGGGCTTCAACCAACGCCGCCAGCTTCGAAGACTCAACTGATCCGGCGGGCTTATTATGACTTAATTGGTTTACCGCCAACGCCCGCTCAGGTCGAGGCATTCGAACGAAATGAAGATCCCAACGCGTACGAAGAACTGATTGATGAGCTTCTGCAGTCGCCGCACTACGGTGAAAAATGGGGGCGGCATTGGTTGGATCTTGTTCGTTATGCCGAAACGAACAGCTTTGAACGCGACGATGCTAAGCCGTTCGTGTGGCGTTACCGAGATTATGTGATTCGATCGTTCAACCAGGATAAGCCTTATGATCAGTTTCTCGTCGAGCAATTAGCAGGAGATGAGCTACCCGATCCCTCGCATGAAGAATTGATCGCAACGGGGTATTACCGACTTGGTGCTTGGGACGATGAACCAGCCGACAAGTTGCAAGCAAGGTTCGATGGACTGGATGATCTATTGGGCGTGACTTGCAAGACAGTTCTTGGGCTGACGGTGGATTGCGCACGCTGCCATGATCACAAGATTGATCCGATTCCGCAGTCCGACTACTACAGCATGTTGTCGTTTTTCGAAAACGTGCGGCACTATGGTGTCAGTAGCGATAGCTCGGTCGAAAAGGCTTCGATCCGGAAAGTTCTCGGTGGTTCGGTCACCGAAGATGAGGTTCGTTTGCATCAAGCGAAGCTTAACCACGTGCGTCATCGTATCGAAGTAATCGAGGCAGTCGTGAAGGCGGATTTTCAGCCGGTCGAGCACGACGAGTTTGCCCACTCGGCAAACCGGAAACGTTTGGTCAAACAACGGATCGGTACCGCAATCACTCAGAAACAATTTGATGCCTATACGGCGGCGATCAAAGAACGATCGCGGCTCGAAGCCAGTCCGCCTGGACAGGTGCAGATCTTGTCTGTGAAGGAAAACGGCTCAAAAGCACCAACCAGCTACATCCGTGTGCGAGGAAACGCAAACATCACGGGGAAGGCAGTGCAGCCCAGCTTCGTGTCGGTGTTATCGCCGCCAGAACCTGACATTGTGGAGCCCGACCATGGAGAATCGACTGGTCGGCGGTTGGCGTTAGCGAAATGGTTAGCCAGTCCGGATAATCCGCTCACTGCTCGCGTGATGGCCAATCGTTTATGGCAATATCACTTTGGCCGAGGAATCGTGCGAACGTCCAGCGACTTTGGTTTTCAAGGCGATCCGCCCACCCATCCTGAATTGTTGGATTGGCTGGCGGCTGAATTCGTTTCCCACGACTGGAGCGTCAAAGCGATGCACCGGTTGATCATGCGTTCGAACGCTTACCGGATGTCTGGGAAGTACAACGAAGAAGCCTACGCGATCGATCCGGCGAATGATCGCTTGTGGCGGTTCGATTTGAAGCGGCTAACTGCGGAGGAGATCCGTGATTCGATTTTGGCGGTGAACCAGCAGTTGAACCTCAGCAGGATGTTCGGTCCTAGCTTCTTTCCCATTCAGCCCAAAGAAGTGCTGGCGGGGCAATCGCAGCCAGGCAAGGGTTGGGGCGATTCATCGGAAGAGGAACGTCGTCGGCGAAGTATCTACATACACGTAAAACGATCGCTTCCGGTTCCGATTCTCGCTACGAACGATTCCGCTGATACGGATAATACGTGTCCGGTACGGTTCATCACGACCCAACCCACTCAGGCTTTGGGGATGATGAACAGTGATTTCACAAATGAGCAGGCTCGTTTGCTAGCGGATTCAGTGATCGAATCGAACACCGAACAGGCTGAGCAGGTTGCCGAAGTGCTTCGACGGGTGACCCAGCGATATCCTACGGATTCGGAGGTCGAGCGTGGAATGGAGTTTGTCGAGAAATTGCAGACACAGGACTCGATGACCTCGGTCCAGGCGTTTCGCACGTTTTGTTTGCTGGCGTTGAATTTGAACGAATTCGTTTACATCGAATAGTGGAAAGTCATGAATCAAAACTTTTGCAATCGAACACGTCGCGAGTTCCTATGGCAGGCTGGTGGAGGATTCACTGGCTTGGCGATGGCGGGAATGCTGGACAAGTCTTTTTTGGCTGGGCAAGAGACGACGGCTGACGGTACTGCCGCGTGGCCGAATCCGTTGGCGGCCAAACCGGCTCACTTTGCTCCCAAGGCAAAGTCGGTGATCTTCCTGTTTATGTACGGAGGTCCGAGTCACGTTGACACGTTCGACTACAAGCCTGGCATGATCGGGATGGACAACAAAACGATCGAGGTCAAAACGTTCGGTAGAGGCGGCCATAAAAACGAAGGACGTATTGTTGAGCCGCGATGGAAGTTCAAACAGCACGGCGAATGTGGCAAGTGGGTTTCGGAATTGTTTCCTAACGTCGCGACCTGTGTTGACGACATCACGTTTTTGCACAGTATGACGGCGGATTCACCTATCCACGGTTCAGCGATGTTGCAAATGAATTCCGGTAAGATCCAAAGCGGCAGTCCGTGTCTTGGTTCTTGGATTAACTACGGATTGGGCAGCGAAAACGAAAACATGCCGGGCTTCGTCGTCATGTTGGATAAGTCAGGCGGGCCAATCAGTGGGGCGAAGAATTGGGCCAGCGGTTACATGCCCGCGACCTACCAAGGCGTCGTGATTCGGAGTGAGGGTACTGCGATCTTGGATCTGAATCGGCCAGGAGAGCTTTCGGATTCCGCCCAGCGCCGGATGTTGGACACGTTGCGTGGATACAACGAGGAACATGCGGCCGCGCATCCGGGGAATTCTCAGTTGGCGGCTCGGATTGCCAGTTACGAGTTGGCGTATAAGATGCAAAGCACGGCTCCCGAAGCGGTCGAGTTGGCGCAGGAGTCGGCCGAGACGAAAAAGCTGTACGGGGTTGACCAACCAAAGACTCGCTACTTCGGGAAGCAATGTTTGATGGCTCGGCGTTTGGTCGAACGCGGTGTTCGTTTCATTCAGATCTATTCAGGTGGTGCGCATAACGATGCGAACTGGGACGCGCACGGTGACCTCGTCGAGAACCATACCAAGCATGCTGGCGAGACTGATCAACCCGTGGCCGCATTGCTAAAGGATTTGAAGCAACGTGGGCTTTTGGATGAAACCTTAGTCGTTTGGGGTGGCGAGTTCGGTCGCCAGCCGACGGCGGAATACGCTAAGGGCACGGGGCGTGATCACAATGCCTATGGCTTCACCATGTGGATGGCGGGTGGCGGTATCAAAGGCGGCGTTAGTTTCGGTAAAACCGACGAACTCGGCTCCATTGCGGTGGAAGATCGGCTGCACGTTCGCCGCGTTCATGCGACCATCCTGCATCAGCTTGGCCTGGATCCTAATCGTTTGTCCTACTTTTATGGCGGTCTGGATCAACGGTTGGTGGGAGTGGAGGAAACAGAGCCGATTCACGAAATTATGGCTTAACCGATTCTGGTAACGTCACAGCCGGTGGACTTGCGAAACGGTTCGTATTCCACATGAAAACGTGGATCCTCTTTGCGATCTCGAATCACGATATATCGCTAGGCGGAGCGACCTCGTGTAGGCTACCGAGATGGCGCCACTTGATTGATTTTTTGCTGCGTTGCGACCAGCCTGGACGAAGCAGGCGGTCGGTAAAGTGACAAACCGGGCGGCTTGCGCCATTATGCTTGGTGATAGAGGAATGCACTTTGATAGAGGTACACTCTGGCAGAATAGTCTGACCGAGTGTTCACTATCTTCGCAGGGCAGACGGCCTTCGCAAAGCAGACAGCACCTCAGGCAAAATGGGTGGTCTTGGTGTGCTGCACCGGCCTTTGGAAGTACGGTGAATGGTTTCGCCGGGTGTTTGGCTTTAACTGAGTGATCGTGGCTTCTTATTGGAATAACGATTTTGGATATCAATGAGTAAAAGAAAGCCGAAGCGACACTCTCGTCAGAGCCAGGACGCTGGCGCGAAGCCGGAAGCGTTATCAGCGGATCAGCCGCAAACAAAGCGGTCCGGGTTCCTTCCGATTGCCCTCACTGCTGGCGCACTCATTTCGGTGGGCGCGATCTTGTATTTCGCGATCGGGCGAGGTATTGGACTGAACAATGGGCCTGCTGGACCGACCGGTGAAGAAAAAACGGGCGGTTCGGGTTTAGCCAGTGCGGACCAATTGGTGTTGACGCGTTCAGCACTGGCCCAGACTGAGAATCTGGAGATGGCCACCGCGGACGAGAAGTGGACCCAGCTTCACGCTTTGAATCCAGGTAATGCATCGATTGCATTGAATCTCGCTCTGAACCGAGTGCTGCGACTGGATGATTTGTCGTCCAAGGCGACCAACGCAACGTTGGATGCGGCGCAAAAGCAAGACGCGAGATCAAAGTTGCCTGACACGATCTCAGGGGCTCGTCAAGCGATCGAGGCGTACGCGAGCGGAGGGGGAGACCAGGTCACGAAGGTTTGGTTGAATGCACGCGTTGATTTGCACGAAGCGTCGCTGTTGCCCGGATCGATGACTCGATCGATGCGACGCGAAGTCTATCAGCGTTTGGCTAAAGCGGTCCAAGGCGATCTAGGGGACGAGCCGCAATCCATGATCCTGGGCGGCACGCTGATTCAGGTGTTGGAGTTGATGGAAGATCCCCTCGATGGACTTCCCCGAAACGTATTGTCGGAGGCGGCGAAGACATTGGGAGTGCTTTCGGATCGGCACCCCGACAATCTGTTCTTTGCAATGCGAGCGGCACGGCTAAATATCGAAGCTAAGAATCAGAATGCGACTGAGTATGCTCGTCGGGTTGGTGAATTGACTGTGGCGATCAAGCCAACCATCGCCATCCAAACCGAAAAAATCGGGCTGACGCCAGACGGCTTGGTCGACGAAATTGTGTCGGCAATCGAAGGTGAAGAATGGGCCACTGCCGAGAGTCGCAACATGCTGATGTTCAACGTACTCAACAGCAGCGAATTGGTTAAAACCGACCGCCGCCGAGCCTCACCACACCCGCTGGATCGATTGAGCTTTGACTTTCTAAGGAAGTTGTCAGCCGATGCAGCGAAGGAGGCTCCTATTGCCAAAGCCGATCGCAAACTCACCTTTCAGCCGAAAGAGGTGGCCGACACGGAGGGGTTTGAACACGTCGTTTCAATTGACTTCGATTTAGATCTGGATCCGGATTTGGTCGTTGTCGATCAGAAAGGCAACCTGCGTTTGCTAAGCAACGGCGACGATGGTTGGGCGACAGCAGCCAAGTTGAAGTTGGATATTCAGCCAGCGGGTTTGATTGTCGCGGACTTATATGTAGTCGATAGCAGTGAACCTGGACGTCGGCGATCCGACCGAACCGTTTCGGCTTCCGGAGTGCCCAACTCGGGCTCTCGGCATGACACGTTTCAGCATCTGGTCGTCTATGGCGACGAAGGTGTTCGCGTCGTCAGTGTCGACGGGGGAAGCCAGGTGTCGGCTGATTCCCGATTGCAGTTGGTAACGGCAAAGACCGGGCTAGGCGATTTAACGGGCGTCGTGTCGGCGGTGACCGGCGATCTAGAGGCGGATGGCGATTTGGACTTGGTCTTCGCAACCCAAGACGACGGCGTGCGAATCTTCATCAATCGCGGAAATCGAACGTTCTTTGAATTGCCGGACTTGGGCAATGATTTTGGTGTCGAGGATCCGGTCAGTTCACTGGCCATCGCTGATTTGGACCGCGATTTAGATTTGGATATTGTGACCACGCACGCGACAAGTGGGCGGGTTGGAATGCTCGAAAACTTGTTGCACCTTCAGTTCCGTGGTCGAACGTTGAGCGATGTCCCGGCGATTGATGGCGCTAACGCGATCACGGTGGAAGACGTCGATGGAAACGTTTCGTGGGACTTGATTGTCAGCGGTTCGGACTCCGCCGCGATTGTATTTTCGCACACCGCCGATGCCGGATCTTGGGTGATTGATCGGGTTGATGTGAGCTCGCCACTATCTGAAAGAATCGGTCGCTCAAGACATGCTGTAGCCGACCTCGATAATGATTCCTGGATGGAAGTCGTTGTCGGCGGCCAGTTTGCTCGAATTGGACCTTGGGGATGGACGCAGTGGGAGACCGTCGACGGTATTGCCGCCGATGAAGCACGATCGATCGCCGCCGCTGACTTCAATTCCGATGGCGGAGTAGATTTAGCAATCGTGTCACAGAGTTCCGTCAACGTCGCCACAAATGAGTCCGAAGACCTTGGTCACTTTATTGATCTTCGATTCAAGGGGATTGACGACAACGCCAGTGGTCGTGTGAATCACTTTGCGATTGGCAGCGTTTTGGAGGTCCGATTCGGTCCGCATTATCGATCTCGAATCGTTACGTCACCAGCGACTCACTTCGGTATCAGCAACGTTGCCAATGCCAGCAGCGTTCGGGCAATCCTTCCCAACGGGCTGACGAAGACTATTGCGGATCCCAAAATCGATACGGTTGTGGAAGAAGAGCAAACGTTGAAGGGATCGTGTCCCTATCTCTATGCGTGGGACGGCGACAAATATGCCTTCGTAACCGATTGCTTGTGGGCGGCTCCGTTAGGACTTCAGGTCGCTTGGGATGTGGTCGCGAAAGATCGTCCCTGGGAATATCTGAAGATCGACGGTGCCAACATCGTTCCCAAGAACGATCGATACGAATTTCGGATCACCGAAGAATTATGGGAGGTTGCCTACTTGGATCACGTTCAACTGACCGTGGTTGATCACCCTGCCGACGTGGAAATTTGGACAAATGAAAAGGTGGGGCCGCCGAGCATCTCAACACCGACCCTGTTTGCCTTCGCAAGTAACGACCGCAAGAAAGTTGTTTCGGCTCTGGATACTACCGGCCAGGATGTTACCGCGTTGATCGCCAGCCAGGACCAAGAGTTCGTGCAAGGCTTTGACCGACGATTGCGTCAGGGGTTGTGTCCACCGCACTGGATCGATTTGGACTTTGGCGAGTTCGTGGAACCGACTTCGGCAGGCAAAGCCGCGGTTGATTCATCATCGATCTATCTGGTGTTGACCGGTTGGATCATGCCGACCGATGCGTCGCTGAACATTCAGATCGACCAGAACCCTGAGCTCGATCCTATCGAATTTCCGTCCGTTTGGGTTCCCGATACGAACGCCAAAACCGGTTGGCGAAATGCGATTCCTTACATGGGGTTCCCCGGCGGCAAAACTAAGACGATAGTGGTCGATGTAACGGACGTCGTGAACCGTGATGACCCTCGTTTCCGAATTCGCACATCGGCACAGATCTATTGGGATAGCGCCGAGGTGGTCGTCCAGAAGGAAGCTGCCGAGACGGTTTCGTATGATGTGGAGTTGTTGTCGGCTCGAGTTGACTTTCATGGGTTTTCACGAGCGGTAGATAATGGATCGCGTCGTCCTGACACGTACGACTACCAGGATCCCTCAACCGCATCACGCTGGCCACCGTTGCGTGGGCAGTTAACTCGCGAGGGAGATTGTTTGGACCTGGTCCAGCAATGGGATGATCGCATGGTTGTGATCAGTTCGGGTGACGAGGTGCAGTTGCAATTCGCGACTCCGGAGCAGGGTCCACCGGACGGTTGGGTCCGCGACTTCATTTTGCACAACGTTGGTTGGGACAAAGATGCGGATTTGAATACGTTGACCGGACAACAGACCGGGCCGCTTCCGTTTCGAGCTATGACCGAGTATCCGCCGAATACCAGCGAGTTCAGCGCACTGCAAAAGGTGGATGTTCTGAACCAAGAACATCTAAGCCGATCGCAGACTTTTCGATCGTTTTGGTATCGACAACCCAGCGCGCCCACGATGCGGTTTGTTAAGTAGAAGTATTTTGTTTCCCTGTTTTTGTTGTCTGTGCAGTCTATCGTGAATTCGCCGAAACCCAAACCAGCGATCCGTCCAGTTACACCGCGACTTCAGCGAGTGTTGTTCGTCGTGTTAACGCTCTTTGGGGTGTTGTTCGCCAACGGCTTGTATCTGACTTCCATCACTTGGTTGCAGTACTTCAGTGGTGACGTTTACGAGACGCACTTCTATCAGTTGATGTTCTTGCTTCATCTCGGTTTGGGGCTGTTGATCATTTTGCCGACCCTTGGCTTCGGCTTCTTGCACATGGTCCGTAGCAGACACCGCCGAAATCGACGAGCGGTCAAGATCGGGTACGCCTTACTTGCGATTTCGATTGTGATCTTGGTGACCGGTTTGCTGCTAATGCGAATCGGTTCGCTGGCGATCGTTAATCCGACCAGTCGCAACGTCGTTTATTGGCTTCACCTGCTGTCTCCACTTGTCGTCGTTTGGCTCTATTGGTTGCACCGGCTGGTGGGATCGCGAATCAAATGGCACATCGGGCGACGCGTTGGTTTGGCGATCGCGGTATTGGTCGGTGTGATGATCGCCTTCCAGGGATCCAACCCGCGTGTCAGTACCGACAAAGCACCCATCGATGGTGACAAGTACTTCGAGCCCTCGTTGGCTCGAACTACTTCGGGCAAGTTCGTTGCCGCAAAAACGTTAATGAACGACGATTATTGCCTTCGTTGTCATAAAGATATCTACGATTCGGCGATTCACAGCGCTCACCGATTAAGCAGCTTCAATAACCCGGCTTACCGAGCGTCCGTGCGGGAAACCCGCAAGGTATCGATGGAGCGAATGGGCTCAATGCAGGCCTCGCGTTGGTGTGCCGGATGTCACGATCCGGTCCCATTCTTTTCCGGCGAGTTTGACGATCCGAATTACGACGACGTCGACAATCCGACATCGCAAGCTGGCATCACATGTGCGGTTTGTCACGCGATCCAGTCCGTCGATAGCAACGTGGGCAACGCCGACTACACCATCGACGAGCCGGTTCACTATCCGTTCACGTACAGCGAAAATCCGCTGTTGCAGGAACTGAATTCGTTGATGGTGAAGGCGAAACCTGCGTTTCACAAACACGAAATGTTGAAACCGTTCCATAAAGAAGCTGAGTTCTGCAGCACGTGCCACAAGGTTTCGTTGCCCGGTAGCGTCACTAATTACAAAGACTTCTTGCGTGGCCAGAACCACTACGACAGCTATCTATTGTCCGGCGTTTCGGGACACGGAGCGAGAAGTTTCTATTACCCGCCGCAAGCCCAATCGAACTGCAACGGTTGCCACATGCCCGCGATGGCAAGTGACGATTTCGGAGCTCGCTTGATGGATGAGTTGAATGCGTTGGGAGTGCATGACCATTCGTTCCCGAGTGCCAATTCAGCGCTTGCCTATTGGTTGGGTGATGACAACGGGATTGAGCGGCATCGTGACTACTTGAAGGGAACGTTGCGCGTCGATCTTTTCGGGCTGCGCAAGGGGGAATTGGTTAGCGACGACCTGATTGCTCCGCTGGGTGATCGGGCTGTTGTCGAGCCAGGCCAGACTTATTTGCTTGAAACGGTTTTGCGAACGATGAAGCTGGGGCACCACTTCAGCCAAGGCACGACGGATTCGAACCAGATTTGGGTCGAGTTGACTGCGACGCAAAACGGTGAGGTGATCGGCCGAAGTGGGCACCGTGACGATCGAGAGGCAGTGGATCCTGATTCGCACTTCGTCAACACGTTCATGCTGGATCGTGAGGGCAATCGGATCAATCGCCGCAACGCTCAAGATATTTTCACTCCGCTATACAGCCATCAAATTCCACCGGGTGCTGGGCAGACAATTCATTATCGGGTCACGATGCCGAGTGAGTCGACTGAGCCGATCGAGATTGTCGCTCGATTGCTTTATCGTAAGTTCGACACCGAGTACCTCGATTACATCCGGCGTGACCGCGATCCAGAACGGGATCCGTTGGACTTGGGGCAGCCGGGCGATCCCAATGACTTGCCGATTATCGAGATCTGCAGCGATAAGCTGGTTTTGGAAATGGGGCAGGAAAGCGAAGCGATTGAGGATAGCGAACAAAGCCATTCAATTCCCCTATGGCAACGCTGGAATGACTATGGGATTGGAATGTTCCTGAAGGGCAAGGCGGAGCTGAAGCAAGCCGGCGATGCGTTCCGCCGCGTCGAGGAGTTGGGACGGTTCGATGGTCCGATGAACATGGCTCGTGTGCAGTTCGCCGAAGGAGACCTCGACGGTGCGACCGAATCACTGCGACGAGCTTCGACGATGGACCCACCACCACCATCGTGGACGCACAGTTGGCTCAGTGGAATCGTCAACCGCCAACAGGGAAATCTGGATGCCGCTGCGGAATCGTTACGTGGCGTTCTGGAAACACGTGTGGTCGAACGAGGGTTCGATTTTTCCTTGGATTATGAGGTTCGCAACCAGCTCGGGTTAACGCTAGTCGATCTTGCTCAGCGAGCCGAGGTCCGGGGCGACAGAAGTGAGCTGGAACTTTATCGCCGTGAAGCGACCAGCGAATTTGAACGCGTTTTAGAAACCGATTCCGAAAACGTAACCGCGCACGCTAACCTCGCGGAACTGTACACATGGATTGGCGACGAGAAGCTCGCTACCCACCATCGCTCGTTGCATCGTAAGTACAAGCCGGACAACAATGCTGCGGAAGTAGCTATTCCAGCCGCTCGGCGGCGATATCCGGCGGCCAACCACGCAGCCGAAGCGTTGGTTATCTATGATTTAATACGGTAATAAAGTGATTCCTGGTTTAGATCGTTTGCACGGCTACGCCAGAATCTTCACACCAACTTTGCTACGTCTATTTCGCCTCGTCCATCTCGCTTGGTCTTTTTCCTTACGATCACGTCGACGCGTCGACATCGCTAACCCCTTGCAAATGCATGCCCAACCGCCCTTCCCAAATCGATTCGTCAGATAGCGTCGACGTCATCGACGAAGACATTGAAAATGATGCCGTCATCGGTTCTGCATTACGTGGGTCGTTGGTGGTTTTGGCTGCGGTTTGTTTGCCGATCGCTGGTGTGTTGGCGTATCTAAGTATCAATCAGCCGATCGAGCAATCGACAGAAGTCGCGGTGACGCTTCCGGAAATTCGCCAGACAAACGGCTCCGTCATTCCGATGATGCCACTGGTGAATGTCACGAGCCAAAGCGGTATCGACTTTGTGCACGAATCAGGACGCTACGGTGAGCGGTTGCTGCCCGAGACGATGGGAAGCGGCGTCGCGGTGCTGGACTTTAACGCCGACGGGCACGACGACCTCTTGTTTGTTAACTCGCAGCGATGGCCATGGAAAACGGCTGAGGACGATCAGGGCTCGGCTGAGGTTCCGCCATCGACATGCAAATTGTTTGCCGGAAACGGAAAGTTTCAGTTCACAGACGTTTCCAAAAAGGCAGGTTTGGATTTGGAACTGTATGGAATGGGTGTCGCCGTTGGGGATTACGACAACGACGGTGACAGCGACGTGTTTCTGTCAGCGGTTGGCAAAAATCGATTGCTGCGGAATGACGAGGGACAATTCGTTGACGTAACGAGTGATGCCGGCGTCGGCGGAACCGAGGACGCTTGGAGCACCAGTTGTGGTTTCTTCGATTATGACAACGACGGTTTGCTGGATCTGTTTGTTTGCAACTACGTGACATGGTCAAAAGACGAGGACCTCAGCCAAAAGTTCACGCTCGACGGCGTTAACCGCGCTTATGGGCCGCCGCGTGCGTTCAGCGGTTCGTTTTCATATCTGTATCATAACGAAGGTGAAGGCGTCTTCGCGGATGTTTCAGCGAAGTCGGGGATTCAAATTCGGAACGATGACACCGATGTGCCACTCGGCAAGGCGATGGGCGTGGCTCCGGTCGACGTTAATGCAGACGGTTGGATGGATTTGGTTGTGGCCAATGACACCGTCCGAAACTTCTTGTTTCAGAACAATAAGGATGGGACATTCACCGAAGTCGGGCGGCTGTCTGGAATTGCATTCGATCGCAGCACGGGGAACGCTCGCGGTGCGATGGGGATCGATACGGCTAGTTTTCGAGATGATGGAACGCTAGCGATTGGGATCGGCAATTTCGCTAACGAGCCGTCGGCGCTCTACATGGCTCGGCCGGATCGTGTCCAATTCATTGATGCGGCGATGTATACCGGATTGGGGCCGCCTACTCGCAAGGGATTGACGTTTGGACTGTTCTTCTTGGACGTGGACTTGGATAGCCGACTAGATGTCTTGGGGGCCAACGGGCACCTTGAAGAACACATTTCCGAGACACAAGCGAGTCAGCAATACAAGCAACCACCGCAATTGTTCTGGAA
Organism: Rhodopirellula sp. J20-39; assembly: GCF_057365095.1. Classification (NCBI taxonomy): domain Bacteria; kingdom Pseudomonadati; phylum Planctomycetota; class Planctomycetia; order Pirellulales; family Pirellulaceae; genus Rhodopirellula; species Rhodopirellula sp. J20-39. Next base: position 3,993,380 of record NZ_CP195123.1, read on the forward strand.
CGCTGGACGTGATGCACAGAGCGAGTTGGTGTTGGTACCCCAGTCCAATGTGGGAGAAGATTTCTATTCGCCGATCGTGGGCCGGGGCGCAGCGTATGGTGACTTTGATGAAGACGGCGATCTTGACGTCGTGATCTCAACCAGTCACGGCGAACCCGTGGTCTTTCGCAATGATCAAGTGACTGGGCATCACTACTTGCGAGTGCGTTTGGTGGGGACGGAATGCAATCGCGATGCGATCGGTGCAGTCGCGACGTTGACGATCGGCGATCGCGCGATCGCTCGCACCGTGATGCCGACCCGCAGTTATTTAAGTCAGTGTGAGCCGGAGTTAACGTTCGGGCTGGGGGAGTTCACCTCGGCCGAAACCTTGGCGGTACGTTGGCCCGACGGAAGCGAAGAAGTGTTCCCGATCGAAGGCATCGATCGCGTGATCACGTTGACCCAGGGACAAGGCATCGTAAACGACGCCGAGCAATCGTAGGTTCAAGGCCAACGCCGAACGCACTTCAAAGTATTGGTCTGTATCCAGCGACCTTGAAGATGCGATCGAGTGACGCGAGTCCGAAACAGAGAGTGAATCGAGTCGCTTAGTTCGCTTCTACGCGGAAGCAGCGATTCTCTGCACTGGCGCCACCGTTGCCGTCTTTGACAACGACGAAGAGACGATAGTTGCCGGGTTTGGCTGGCGTTCGAATGACCGCGTCACCACCATCGGACTTGACAATGCACTCAGGGAAGGTTGGCGGCACGGATTCACGGTCCCCGCCTACGCTCTGTTCCGTCGTTTCAGCTTGTACCGTCCACGTCCATTCCAGCGAATCACCTTCTGGATCTGCGGCATCGACGTGAACTCGAATCGTTTCGCCGGGGCCCACGGTGGATTGAATCAAATCGGATTCAAAGTTGGTCAGCCGAGGGCACCGATTTGCCGGCCACTTTCCTGTCCATGCACGACACATCGCGTCGACTTGCGGAAGCTTCTCGCCGGATTCCAAAAACATGCCATACCAAGTGGATGTCTTTTCTTGCTTGAAACCCCACAGGAAACAATAGCTGCCAACGCAAATGTCGGTTGCATCCTCGACCAGCATGGACTGGGTCACGTAATAGCTCGCTGCTTTCTTACGACTGGTGGGTTCAATGGCCGCACCCCACGATGTTTGCGGTACTTCCCAGTGGCCCGAAGGACCGAACTCGGTAAGCACAAACGGCTTCTTCCAACCAGCCGCTTTGATGTCGCTCGCCGCCGATGAGGCCGCTGCGTATGAGTTTACGCCCAGGATGTCGATGTTGGGATAGTGTTTTAGAATCCCACGGACCTTGTTCCCTGACGCTCCGGCGATCACCGTCATCACGGGATGCTTGCCGTCTTCTTCCTTGATGATTGCGGCTAACTCGTTGAGTTCTTTCCAAATGTGAGGAACGTCATCGTCGGAGCTTGGTCCCTCCATTTCATTGCCGAGACCCCATAGCAAGACTGCGGGGTGATCCTTGTGTTTGCGGACCGCTTGCCGGACCATGTCTCGCTGTTTCTGGATGGCTGCTTGATCGGAGTAATCAAAGCCATGTCGCTCGTGTCCAATCCAAAGCCCCACGGCGACAGCGATGCCAAGTTCTTCGCAGCGGTCTAGTAACGGCTTGCCATCGACTTTCTTGTCGAGTGACTCGATGCCCCAGGTTCGGATGGAGTTTCCTCCGTTTTCGACCAATTCGGTCAAATGGTCGGTGCCACCGGCGCCGCGGATGAAGAACGGTTCGCCGGCACGTTTCAGGATCAGGTGCCCCGCTTCGTTTTTATCGATCGTGACCTCGGCGGCTTGGTTCATTCCGGTCATCGTGAAGCTCATGCACAGTAGCCCGGCCACAAATCCGAGCGACGATTTAGTAAGTTTTTTCATGATAGGTGTTCCTTTCGTCTCATTGTGTGCATAAAGTTGCATTGGTGCAACTGTTGTTTTTTCGTATTCGCTGCAAATCAGAAAATGCCCAAGCCCGTTAACCAGCAACTGATCGCCGACAAACTAAAGATCTCGCGGGCGACCGTATCGCGTTGTTTCACTAACCACCCGGGAATCAATCCGCAAACTCGCGGTAAGGTTTTCAAGCTTGCCGCGGCACTCGGCTACAACCATCTTGAGACGCGGACTGGATCGGGGCGAGAAAAGACGAAGCTCACCCATTTTGGCGTTTTGGTTTGCACCGAGGTCGACGACTACCTGAGTACGGACTACGAGAGCCCCGGTGAAAAGTTGATCGCGGGTGTTAGCGATCAGGCATTGTTGAGTGGTGTGAAGTTGGATGTTCACTTCGTCAAGCCACAAGAAAATGCACTCAGTGATCCGAGCTATGCGAAGATTGCCGCATTGCGACAAAGGCAGTGGGACGGCGTGATGATGGTGTACCCATTCGCGCCGGAGATCGTTGACGAGCTGAACCGATTGATGCCGGTTGTTTCGCTTGTGGAACAATACAGCGGCACGCCGATCAATTGCGTCGACGTTGACCATCACCGCGGAATATCCGCTGTGGTACGGCGTTTAGCAGATCTCGGGCATCATCGGATTGGCTTTTTAAGTCACAATTACGGCGTCGACGCGAACTGGGCACTGCGCCGGCACTCGGCTTACGTGGAAGAGATGACTCGGTTGGGAAACTTTATCGATCCGGCGGACGTGTTGAACGTACGTCCGAGCGAGCGATTGGATGCGGAACAGACTTATGCAAGAGCGCTCGAACGGACTCGATTCGGTGTCACCGCTTGGGTATGTGCGGCGGATCACCAAGCGTATGGGCTGATCGCGTTCCTAAACGAACGCGGGATCAAGACTCCCGACGATGTCTCGGTAACCGGTTTCGACGGGATCGAGCCGCCGGAATGGGCGAGTCCGCTGACGACCGTTTCGATCCCGTATTACGAAATCGGGCAGATTGGTTGCAAACGCCTCGAAGAGCTAGTCTCTAAACGTTTCGGATCGGCCCAACATGTCATGCTGGATTGCGCAATTCGCGAAGGATCGACAGTCGCGTCGCCGTCAAATTAGCACGTTCGCTCAATAGACAATCGACACATCAAACTGAGCGTTGACTGTGCGAATTATAACTTTGTGTGCATAAAATTGCATTTTTAGATTGTCGGCGAAGCAGCCGTCGCTTAGAACGGAAGCTCGCATACACTTCATTGTTCTGATCCCCGAGAAAACTGATGAAAACCGCGTTAGGACTTTCGTTCATTTTGCTTTGTGCCGGCTGCCAACCTGGAGACGCCACGACTGGAGTCGCCGACGGTGAAGCAACTACCCAAGCTGCTGCCGTAGGTGACTCCGGTGCTTCCGCCACCACCACGGTGTCGGCTGAACCCGCCGATGCAAGTAAGCTCGACTTCGGCGATTACTCGTCGAGTCATCTAACGACGAAAGCGTGGGAAGCGCTCGCGCAAAAGAATTACTCACAAACGGTCGCCTACGCAGATGAATGCATCGACCGGTATCTCGAAGAGGCGGTGAAGATGCAGGAAGGTCTAAGCGAGCCGGTTCCGACGTCGGACAAAGAAGCCGTATCGGCCATGTGGGCATTAAATGATGTTGGAACGAGCTACTTCATCAAGGGGCAAGCTTTGGAAGCGGATGGCAAGAATGCTGAGGCGATGGCGGCCTATCAAGCGATTCTCGACAAGGTATCCTTCGCACAATGTTGGGATACGAACGGTTGGTTCTGGAAGCCCGCCGATGCTGCTGCAAAACAAGCCAAGATGCTGGAGTTTGAACTGCTCGACGCGGAGTGATTCCCGCCCATACCTCGACGATGTATTAGGTTCAGAGAACCTCAGTATCCTTCCCGAGCCGACCGCCATCACTTGGCCGCCGGTTCGTTGCTTGGCGGTGAAGCATCGCAGAAGTTTCACCCGCCTCGAAAGTTCAGCATCGGTGGACGAGGAAACTGAAGGCAACCAGTCCATTCGCATTCAATCGCGTAGAAGAACTCTCCACCCCGCCACGAGCAACCCCAGCCTACTAACAAAACCTAGAGCATTTTGAGATTTGACGTGCCCGATCCCGGTAGCTGGGTTCGCCAGAATTCAGTTTGTGGTTCGTAGGCCGGACCAAGCGCAGCGACGTTCCGGCATTCACGCGATTGCCGGATGGGCGTCGCAAAGCCTCCTTCATCCGGCCTACTTTCGGGGCGTTACGTGATTGGTCTTTGTAGCTGGATTCGACAGAATTCAGAGCACCGGAGTCTGGTGACACCGCCTACATCCTTTTCTGAAACGCTCTAGTAAGCCAGTTCAAAAGCTTCTGGATCGTCCTCGGTTAGCAACCAAGTTTTGCCCGACGCGAGTTGATCGTGGGCTTGCTGGCGTCCATCAGGCCAAGTCACGATGACACGGCAATCGTCTTTCTGATCACCGAGTCCGACGTGAAGGGTGCGTTCATTGCTGCATAGATAGCCATCGCCCGCAGTTTGGAAGGCAGTCCATGAGTGCTGAGCCGTTGTTATCTGAACGGTCGCACCAATAGCGTCCCGGGAGCCTTTTCGGCCGACCAGTCGGAACTGAATCCAACTTGCTGGCGTTTGCGTCTGGTTCACCAGAATGGCGACCGGTTCGGATTGATGGGTCACAGCGAAATCGGTCAGACCATCGTGGTTGACGTCCAATGTCCAAAGAGCCCGACCGATGTGATCTTGGCTTAGATAGTCGGCGGTGGATTTAGAGTGCCTAGCAATCGAGTTGGTGATTGATTCAAACTTGCCGCTTCGCTGACGCTGAAAGACCTGCATTGGTTGCGCGTAGGGAGCGTATTGTTCACCGGGGTAGCCATCAATGTTACCGTTCGTCACGACCAATTCTGCGAAACCGTTGTTATCCAGGTCAATGCCCTGGGTACCGAATCCAACCATGGGTAAGGTCGAAGAGTAAAGGTTCTGGCCGATCGTTTCGTCCTGCCAAAGATTGCGGCCGATTTGTGCGTGATACGTGTTTGCTTCACCATCGAAGTTGGTGACATAAATGTCAGCATCGCCGTCATTGTCAAAGTCTCCTGTGGCGATGCCCATCGACCCTTGAGCCGATGTGCGATCATCAGAACCAAGGCCGCGAGGAATCGCAGATTCATTCAGTCGAAATTCGTCTGGATTCTTTTGACTCCAGTAGTGATTGCTGGTCAGGTCGTTCGCGACAAAGACGTCGAGTCCCACGGAACTATCAAACGAGCCAATCGTCACACCCAATCCGCGCCCGACCACGGATGGGGAACCACACCGAGACGTTAAGTCGACGAACACACCGTCGTCGGTGCCACGCAGAAAGTGGTCCGCTGCGGCAGCAAAGATCAACGGCGAACATGCTCGGGCGATATCACTTGCGCCATGTCGACACTCTCGATTGACGGGATCGAGTCCGGCACCGTAGGTCAAGATTGTAATGTCAGCCAAGCCGTCGCTATCCAAGTCCGCTATCGCGCCGCTGGTCGACCACTCCGATAGCCCGCGGTCTTCAGCAAGGTTGCTGCTTGCGTCGGTGAAGGTTCCATCACCATTGTTGATCAGCAGCGTGTTGGGTCCGTAGTTCATGGCAAGCAGGTCGGGGAAACCGTCCTCGTTGACGTCACCGACAGCGATGCCTTGGCCGAATCCTATGTCGTTGGTGAGCGACTCGGTTGTTACATCGACAAACTTTCCAGCAACATTTCGCCATAGCGTGTTAGATGCTGAGTTTTGTTGAAGCGGTGTTCCTCCGGCAGCGGCAAGATACAGATCCCCCCAACCATCCAGGTCAAAGTCAATCGTCCCGCCACCACACCCCAGGGTTTGATAGTGCATCACTCCGGGACGCTGCAGGTTGTTTCCGGTTCGTCCGAAAAAGGCGAGCCCTCGTGATTTCGCTTCGTTCACAAGTTCGACGCTTGCGGAATTGTCGATTCTTGCGAAAGAACGGCTCGACTTGCTCTCGGAGGTTTCTTGCCTCACTTTAATCGTTGGTTTCGGAAATTGCGCAAGAGTCGTTTGAAGCTTGTTGAAATGCGGCACTTGGTACCACGGCGTGTCCGATTGCATCGATCCGACGATGGATTCACGGACGCGATCTGCCGAATCAGATTGATTGGATGGCAGTGTTGTAGCGATCGATGCCCATGCCTCGGCTTCCCATAACTGGCCAAGCGATTGCAGCGTTTGAGCGAGGTCAATTGCGATGGAGCGTGAGGACCTTCCTGACTTCACAAACTCGGCTTTCAACTGGCTGAACCGGGACAGCAGTTGTGCTCGTTCGCTAACCGCCGCACTCAGTTCGGTAGGTTGTTGGTCGTCGTCGAGCATGCTTTGGCTTAGCGTCCGACTCAGTTTTGTCCAAGCCAACCGGTGATCTGGTTCGTGCTGCGCCGCTTCCCAATAAGCTCGTGCCGCCGACTGGTAATCGCCTTGCTCATGACACCAGTCTCCGGCCGCCATCCAAAAGCTGGGGTGCTCTTCGATGCCACGAGGCGTTGTTGCGGCGAGTGAAGCGAATTCGGCGTCTTTGCCTGCTTCAATTAGCACGCGGCTTAGCAGCGCTAGCGAGGGGAGATGCGATGGATGGTTGAGCAGCGATTGCATGAGTAGAGACGCTGCCTGATCAAAGTTTCCAAGGTCGAATTGCACTCGACCGGCAGCTACTAGCGGGCGATCATCATTCGGATTTCGCTTGGCCAGTTCCACAAATGCGTCGGGACTTTCCGTCCGAGAATCGGATGAACTAATCGACAACAACAAAGCGAGATCGAACTGTCGTTGCCGAATCAAGAATTGTCCATGGGGGATCGCCCGTGGACGATCTTCCATCCCCAAGCACATGTCGAAGAGCTTACGACGAATGTCGTGCCGCAGCGGTTGTTCGCGAAGTATGTCTTCGAACAACGCCATGCAATCATGGACTCGTCCAACCGCAAGCAAGGTTGCAGTCGCTTGGCTTAAACGCGACTGGTTCGTGAACGAATCAATTCGGCAGGCATCGACCATTAGGTCGGCCGCGGTCTGTTTCTCGCCGACTTCGTAGGCAACTCGGCTAACCGATGCCAGAGTCTCTGCGTCCTGGGAATGCTGAGTCAGGACCGCTTTGGAGAATTGCCAAGCCTGGCTCCATTCCCCTCGACCAACCGCAGAGCGAAAACTCTGAAGCGGCGTCGACGAGCTGCCCGTGGATGGCGAAACGATCACTTCGTTGTGGTGGTCGCATCCGACAATGCACATTATCGCCAAGGTTGCGGCCGCCAATGCTAAAGTATGGCGATAAGTTGCGAGTTGAGTTCGTTGCCCGAATCGGAGTCGCATTCTGGCCATCCTTTAACTCATGAAGAGTTGATAGCATTGTTTTGCTGTGCCCGCCGCAAGCTACTTCAGGTAGTCAAAGCAATTTTGGAAAGGAGTTCACTTTCCTCGCAGTGCCTAGACACTCTGTAGTGAGCTTCATTCGCTTTCGCTTGACGGCCATTCGGCATCGTATCGCCGAAGTTTGGTTAAGCGGAGTGTCGAATTCCTAGCGACCCTTCTTGTAGGATTCCGACATCGATTGAGCGTAGTCGGCTTGCGTCTTTTCTTGCTGGGCAATGAGCGCGGCTTGTTCTTCTGCTGTGCCAGCTTGGATGCTTTCGGAATCACCGCATCCGATCGTCAAGATCGAACCAAGGATAAGAGCGAGGCCGCAGATTTGTGTTCTTACGTGAGTCATTCTGGATCTTCGAGTTTGCTTTAGTGAGGAGGTGCAAGACAGCCCCGAGGAACCAGACGTTGCTCGGGGCGACAAAGACATTTTCAGGGAAGACCTAGAGTTCTTCCTGAATGACTTCCTTGGAGGCACGGGTGCCTAATGAGCCCCACAATCCGTATGGGCTCTTCGAACCAGGAGCACGGTTGCCGCTGAAGCCAAGGCCGACTTGGCCGTTGCGTTGATCGCCAGCTTCAATCGAGTCCGTGATGAACTTGACCGCACCGTCACCCATCAGAATGTGAGCACCACCTTGGTGGCGACTGCTTGGTGGGATGATGCCTTCTTGTCCGGGCCATTCGCCGGCGTAGCAGACTTCCGAGTTTGGTGGACGAATCGTCATCACGCCAGAGAACAGTTGTTCGCCGTTCATCCACTGGTAACCACGACCGAAGGCCGAGTCGGTGTTGGTCATCGAGTTGGTTCCAGAAACCCAGAACTGAGGGCGTGTTGGATCCAATAGATTTGCGTCGACACATGCCATTGGGTTGGTCATCGGCGGCGTACCGGCACCGTTCAGGTTGCGGGCACCGTCGGTGGTGACATCGTGGTCGCCCAGGTCGGTGTTCATCTCACCCGCCATGATCGTGTTGGCAAGTCCATCAAGAACATCGCGGAAACGAAGTGTGGTGTGAGCGGCGAACATCCCACGGCAACCTGCACGAGCAGCTTCCGAATCGTCCGACTCAATCTTCAGGTTCTGAGCCACTTCAGCAGGACCCGTTTCGCATTTGAACATCGAGTCACCCAAGTTACAGCCGTAGTTGGTGCGTCCATGGGAAGGAAGTCCAACACCGGGATCCGACGGGCAGCGGAACGACGGAACGTTCGTCATTGCTGGCGGATAGGCTGCGTTGCTGGGTTTAGGGCCCATCGCGTTCCAATTCGGCACGCCTTGCGATGCTCGTGTTACAAGCTGGCTGCCGTTGAGTTGGTAGCCGTTGGGGTTCGAAATGGATTCCCAAAGAGCTTGTTGCTCGATGAAAGGTGTCAGGCCGACGAGCCAACTGTTTTGTTGTTGGTTGGCGGTGTCCGATGGATCCCACCATGTCGTCGAGTGGTCCTGGGTGCCGCCCTTTTGACGAGGAAGTTGTTTGTATGCGGAATGATAGTTATGAATGCCGAGTCCGATTTGCTTGAAATTGTTGCTGCAGCTCATACGTCGAGCGGCTTCACGAGCGGCTTGGACGGCGGGCAGAAGCAAACCGACTAGGACGCCAATGATGGCGATCACGACCAGCAGTTCGACAAGCGTGAAGCCTGTTCTAGATTGATTTGTACGTTGCATGATGGGGTGCTCTTTTTGAAGACAAATTGTGTGGAGAGAAGTTTCCGATTGAGATGGGATTTAGAATGACTGACTGTAGCCTTGCGGCGAGTCAGTTCACTTTCGTCGATGGGACGAAGCCGTGTAAACGATCAAGTTGAGCTCATAGGGCATGCTCCCTTTAGAAAGTAACGAATTAAATGAAGTGGAATAAAAATGAGCGTTGCGTTAGATCATGTTGATCTTGGCGACCGACTCGCGGTGTTGAAGTTCGGGACGCAGTACTGGCAGGTCATAAGGTTTGCCTTCCATCATGCTTACCAGTGCCTTCGCGGCGACGGCTCCCATTTCAGCGCCCGGTTGGCGAACGGTCGTCAACGGAGGGGTGACAAATGCAGACTCCGCTTGATCGTCGAAACCGACAAGCGAGACGTCTTCGGGAACACGGATTCCTTTGCGTTGAAGTGTCAGCCGAGCTCCGTATGCGACCATGTCGTTAGCACAGAACACCGCGGAAAATGTTTTGCCCCGCATGATCAGCGAGTTGATGCCGAGGATTCCGGATTGAGCAGTGAAATTGCCTTCGAGGACCAACTCCGGATCCAACTGGATGCCCGCGTCAGCCAATGCTTTGGAGTAGCCTTCGAAGCGACGGATGGCATCTTGGTGGTTCATGATGCCCCGGATGATTGCGATATCACGATGACCGAAGTCGATCAGGTGTTTGGTAGCGTCGTAAGCACCTTGAACATTGTCGATGTAGACACATTGGTCGCTCCAACCCGGGATTTCCTTGCCGACCACGATGGTGGGGATTCGGTTTCGCAGTTCATTCAGGTCGACTTGCGATAGGTCGCCGCCGAGCAGTACCAGGCCATCGACTTTGCGTCCGAGCAAGGTTTGGATGACGTTAAATTCGGTGACATCTTCCATTTGGCCGTCAACGAAGATTGGCGAATAGCCGGTTCCCGAAAAGCCTTGGATGACGCCCTGCATCATCATGTCGAAAAAGGGGCTGCCGATCTTTTGGGTAACAACACCGACGGTCATCGAACGTCCGCTGGCCAGTCCGCGAGCGAAGACGTTTGCTTGGTAGCCGAGCGACTCCATCGCTTCGAGCACGGTCCGGCGAGTTTGCTTGTTGACGACAGCTTTGTCGTTGAGGACTCGTGAGACGGTGCTCTTGGAGACTTTGGCTCGTTCGGCGATGTCGCTGATCGTGGTAGGTGTGGACTTCATTGACTTGGCACGCTGAGAGAGCTTTGAAACCGGTTGCATGTAAATGTACGCACGAGGCAAGATGATTGCAACCGGTTGCAGTACAGATTCTGGAAAATACCTGAAAACGATCGTTTTGAGCGTCTTCAGTTTGAAACCGGTTGCAGTCGAGTTGCGGTGCTTGTACTTTAGGGGCGTGCAGGGGCGGTTAGCTGGCCCGTGGTTGCAACCAGTTGCAGAGCGTGACGCACATGAAGTCCTACTTTGCCGCGCAAAGGTCCCTGCAGTGCCTTCGTCTCCTGTGCCTCCATCTTCAGAGCCTTCTTCACAGCCAGATCTCGGGCCGCTCGGGGCCGATTCCACCGCTCCCCCGCCGGACGACCAGCAATTGAGTGTTGGCGAAAAGGTCGGATACGGGCTCGGTGATACGGCGTCCAATCTCTATTGGAAGACGTTCGAGTTCTTTCTGATCTATTTCTATACCGACGTTTTTGGCCTGACGGCTAAGTCGGCCGGGACACTGATGCTGGTCACCCGTATTTGGGATGCGATCAATGATCCTTTAGTCGGCTATTTGGCGGATCGAACTCGAACCACTTGGGGAAGGTTTCGGCCCTATTTGGTGTGGATGTCAGTTCCCTTTGCGATCACCGGAATGATGACCTTCTACACGCCGGATCTGGGGGAAACCGGAAAGCTAGTCTACGCCTACATCACCTACACGTTGGTGATGATGGCCTACACCGCGATCAATATTCCCTACGGTGCCTTGATGGGAGTGATCTCGGCGAATTCGATTGAGCGAACCAGCGTTTCAACCTATCGGTTCATCGCTGCATTTTGCGGCGGGATTGTGGTCCAGTACTGCACTCTGGGGATGGTGGCATTTTTCGGAGGAACCGAAACAACGGTCGTCGATGGTGTTACCAAAGAAGTGGTGTTGAATGAACAACGTGGTTTCTTTCTGACGATGGCGGTGTTCTCGATCGCTGCGGTTGTCCTGTTTCTGATTACGTTTGCGACGACGAAAGAACGCGTTCAGCCCGTCGCGGATGAAAAGTCGACCTTTCGAGCTGACATCAAATTTGTCTTATCCAGCATCCGCTTGCACCAAGTCATGCTGCTTGGGTTGGTGTTGTTGGCATGTCTGGCGACCGCGTTTGAAAGAAAGACGCTGCTGCCGATCTTGGCCGGGTACATCGTCTTGAGTTTGCTTTCGTTGTGCGTCCGAGCGTACGCGAGAAGGAAATACGCCGGCGTGTCGGAGGCGTCCACGTTTGAGCTGGACTTTAACGATCTTTTGGCCAATCGCCCTTGGATGGTCCTGTTCGGATTTGGGCTGTTGCAGCTATCTGGCTTGTTCATCCGCGGCGGTGCAATTTTGTACTACTTCAAGTACTACTGTGGCGATGCCAGCATTGCACCGACGTTTTGGGTGCTTGGAAGCTTTGCCGCGATCGCGGGCATGCTGCTTACCAAGACGCTAACCCGAATCTTTGGCAAGAAGCTACTGATGATCGGCATGAACGCTGGTGTTGCGATCATCACAGCGGCGTTCTTCTTTCTCGAACCGGATCAGGTCACCGAGATGCTGGTTTTGCAGGTCGTCGCCTCATTTATCGGCGGTCCAGTACCGGTGTTGTTGTGGGCGATGTACGCGGACACGGCTGACTATTCCGAATGGCGAAGCGGACGGCGGGCAACCGGCTTGGTATTTGCCGCAGCGACGTTCTCACAAAAGATGGGCTGCGCCGTGGGAGCCGCGATGACCGGCTTCGCGTTGAGTTTCTATCAATACGCCCAGCCCATCGATGGTGTCGAGCAAATGCAATCCGACACCACGCTGCAAGGCATGCGAATGATGATGAGCCTCATCCCGGCAGGCTTTCTGCTCGCCTCGGCGGTTTGTTTGATGTTCTACGGAATCAGCAAACCGCTCTCGGAGCAAATTGAACGCGATCTCCAAGTTGGGAAATTCCAAGCGTAGTTCTGAAGGCGATCCCAATTGCATCACGTGCGGACGTCTTTTTCGACCAGTTACGACAATCTCATCATCGCCGCAATCCGGTAAGTCAACAAACGAAGTCGCATTCAGTATCCGTTGAAACTGAAAGCGATTCCACGATCAGCAAAATCGATTTCTCTATCGAAAACCTTATCATGCACCAACTTCAAACTCAGCCCACTTTCTCAGCTTCAGTCACGGGCCAATACGTGACCATGGAAGGTGCGACTTGGTACAAGATCGCCAATAACCACCGGATGCCGGAGTTCTTTATAAGTGCGGTTAGCTCAGGTGATCATTGGATGTTCGTGTCCAGTCGCGGTGCTTTGACAGCGGGCCGGCAGAATCCGGATTCGTCATTGTTCCCTTACTATTCGGCTGACAAAATTCTGGACACCGCGGACGTTAGCGGTCCCAAGACTCTATTGCGTGTTTGTCAAGCAAACGGAGAATCCGTGCTCTGGGAACCGTTCGCAGCCGATCCCATTCGTGAGGCTTCGCGATCGCAGAATCTATACAAAAACTGGTTTGGTAGCCGGATTTTGTTCGAGGAAGTAAACCATTCTTTGCAATTGGCTTTTCGCTATTGGTGGTGTTTCGGTGAGCGTTTCGGATTTATCCGCAGTTGCGAGTTGGTGAACCTAAGCGACTCCGTCCAGACCGTTGAGGTGACCGACGGATTGGAAAATGTTTTACCCAGTCGATTGGGACAGGACTTTCAGTTGCGGTATAGCAACTTAGGCGATGCGTACAAAAAGAGCGAGCGACTGGAGGAGTCATCTTTAGGCCTCTTCTATCTAAGCTCGATTCCCACCGATCGCGCCGAGCCGAGCGAAGGGTTGCATGCCAACGTCGTTTGGCAACAGGGGCTTGAGAACCCGGCCACCGCCATCAGCAGCCAACAAATAGAAGGCGTTCGAAATGGCGATCGGCTGGTTAACGAAACTGATGCTCGTGGCAGACGCGGAGCCTATTTTGTTTCATCCTTGTTGGAAATTGCTCCGCAGAACCAGATCGATTGGCAACTAGTTGCTAATGTCAATTGCGACCATAGCGACGTAGTCGGTCTGCACCAAATGTTGTTGTCCCAAACTGACGTAGCCTCGGAAATCGACAAGGACATTCGGGATACCGAGGAGCAATTGCTTAAGATCATTTCTTCTGCGGACGGTCGTCAATCGGGAGCGGATCGATTACGCAACCAACGTCATCAATCCAACGTGCTGTTCAATGTGATGCGAGGCGGAATCCCGGCCAGCGGATATGAAGTGCTGACGAGTGATCTGTGTACACACATTGAACTTGCCAATCGTCAAGTTTGGAAGAAACACAGTGCTTTTCTCGGACGCCTTCCGGACAAAATCGGATTGGATGGACTGCGAGCGATCATCGGAGATACGAACGACGCGGACCTGATCCGCATTGTCTCTGAATATTTGCCGCTTTGCTTCAGTCGTCGCCACGGGGACCCGACCCGCCCGTGGAATAAGTTTTCAATCGACCTGCGATCCAAGGATGGAACAGACAACTTGAGCTACCAGGGCAATTGGCGTGATATCTTTCAGAATTGGGAGGCGCTGGCGGTTGCCTATCCGAAGTACGCGATCAGCATGGTCTTCCGATTCGTCAATGCGTCTACCGCAGACGGTTACAACCCCTATCGGATCACGAAAGATGGGTTCGATTGGGAGTCGCCCGAACCCGGTAACCCCTGGGCAAATATTGGTTACTGGGGCGATCATCAAATTATCTATTTGTTGAAGTTACTAGAGCGCGGACGTGCTTTAACTCCCGAAGCAATGGACCGAAGTCTTTCGCTCGAAAGCTGCGTGTACGCGAATATTCCCTATCGTATCCGGCCCTATCAAGAGATCTGGGCTGACCCACAATCGACGATCGATTTCGATTCTGAACTCGAAGCCAAGATTGCCGAGCGTGTTGAACAGATCGGCGGTGATGGAAAGCTTCTGGGTGAACCAGACGGACAGGCGTATCGGGTCGGCTTGGTTGAAAAGCTTCTTGTTCCGGCGCTGGTCAAACTGACCAATTTTGTACCGGGTGGCGGCGTATGGATGAACACACAGCGTCCGGAATGGAACGATGCTAATAACGCGTTGGTAGGCCGCGGGCTATCGGTCGTGACCGCTTGCTACTTGCGGCGATACCTCACTTTCATGATCGAATGGTTTTCAAATCAAACCGAATCAATTCCACGATCGGCATCGATATCGGAAGCCGTTTGGGGGCTTGCTCAACAAATCCAGAAGGTTTTGGTTGAGCATCGAGATGCCTTCGACGGCGAGATCAACGACCAGCAACGAAAGCAGATTCTGGACGGGCTAGCGACAGCAGGATCTGACTACCGCCTGCAATTGTATCGCGATGGCTTCTCCGGCGAAAAATCAAACGTAGCGCTTGCCGACCTTGTCGAACTGTTCAGTCAAGCTCGTGAAATGGTGGACCACACGATCCGTTTGAATCGTCGTCCCGATGGTCTGTATCACTCGTACAATTTGATGCATCCGGAGGGGAACCAAGCTTCTATCGGCCACTTGTATGAAATGCTGGAGGGGCAGGTCGCTGCATTGAGTAGTGGATTGTTGTCAGGATCCGATGCCGTCGAATTGCTCGACGAACTACGGCAAAGCAACATTTACCGTGAAGATCAACAGAGTTACATGTTGTACCCTGACCGTGAATTGCCACGGTTTTTGGAAAAGAATCTTCTTGATCCAGGGCAGGTGCGCCGTTCTGAGCTAATTCAAGTCTTACTTGATAGCGGGGATAGTTCTGTCGTGCACATGGATGTTAACGGTGGTGTTCACTTCGACGGTGATTTCAGAAACGCAGCGGACTTGGAAGAATCGTTGGATCGATTGCAATCAGACGATGAGTATCGAGAGTTGGTGCAACAGGAACGGCATCTGCTACTGGAAATTTTTGAGGCCACGTTCGAGCATCGACACTTCACCGGTCGCTCGGGAACGTTCTTTGGGTACGAAGGACTGGGCTCTATTTACTGGCACATGGTTTCGAAGCTGGCTTTGGCGGTGATGGAACAATGTATCCAAGAGCGGCAGCGGAAAGACGCTTGTGGTCAAGTGGTGCTTAACCGTTTGCACGAACACTACCGCGAAATCCGCGATGGGATCGGATTGACGAAAACGCCTCTGCAATACGGAGCGTTTCCTACCGATCCGTACTCTCATACTCCGCAGGGTGCTGGCGTTCAGCAACCTGGGATGACTGGCCAAGTGAAAGAAGATGTGCTGTCACGTTGGGACGAGTTGGGGATTCGGATTGAAGACGGCCAAGTATCGTTCGATCCGATCTTTTTCGAAGAGTCCGAGTTCTTAGATCAGGAATCGGAGCTCGAGTTTTTCGACTTGCAGGGTACCCGCGTGGTGATGCCGATTCCGGCCGATAGTTTTGCGTTGACGCTTTGCCAGGTGCCGATCGTTTATCGGCGTAGTGCTCAGCAGCGATTGACTCTTCACTTAGTCGATCGCGAATCAGTCCGACGTGACGAGTTGGCAATGACGCCGATTGAATCAGCTTCGCTATTTGGTCGTCGTGGCGAGATCGCATCGATCGAAGTTTGTTTCGATCCAGCGAGTCTTCGTTAGCGAAGAACGGATTGTGAGTTAAAGACGAGTCTTGAAGGCCTTCGTGCTTAGGTCAAACTCGTAAACCTGTTTTTGCTTGGGGTCAGCGACCAGCAGCGAGTTTTCTCCGATCGCAATGCCGACGGGGCCTATCAGTGGTTCCCCTTCATGCCATTTTTCGGTCGAGCCATCAGCGTTGACTTTCCAAATCGCTTTCCCATAACCGTCCGTGACGTACCCATGATCGCCTGACCATGCGAGACCATTGGGGTACTGGAACGGGCGACCGGTCACGATGGGTTTGACTTCTTTGGTTTCCACGTCAATTTGCACAATGGCAGTATCATCGGGCGTAACGGCCCATAGTTTTCCTTCGTCGTCGAACGCGAGACCTCGAGCGTTCACGCGAGCAATCAGCTCGGGCTTCCCACCGCCGATCGGCAAACGAAAGGTGGCTCGCTTTTCAGCGTCGCCGACATACAGCCACTCTTGCTTGGCATCAATCGCCAGTGCCATCGGGATTCCGATATAGCCGTCGTTCAATCCGACCGGCTCTGCATTCGCCGATTCGATTCGGTACACTTCTCGAGTTGCTGAATCGCCCACTAGGATGCCGCCATCAGGATGCATGACGATGCAGCGTGGGCGATTCATCGGCTTGCGAAGCAGTCGGCTGCCTTGCACGAACAATTCCGTTGTTTCGCCTGCCTTCCAGACACCCGGTAGATTGAGGTCAACACAGAAGACATCTTTCTTGTCTGTAGCCACCGCCAATGGGTAAACAGGCTCTGCGTTGTTTTCATCGGCTGCGATAACCGGCTGGATCGTCTGAATAGCGAGGACGCAAAGAGTCAGCGATTTTGCGATGAAGCCAAAGTTCAGTTGCATGAGTGGGGAATCTTGATGAAGTTCGGAAGGAGTTGGCGAGAAGGGGGAGCAGGGGAGCTAGAGACAGGGGAGCTAGGGATTTCGTGGACGCAACGGGCGAATCATCCATGCCGCCACTTTGCACGCGGACTCATGATAACAGATCGCGAACGCTCTTCGTTGGAGCGTGATTGGCGTGGACCTGGATCACATCCCGTTAGACTTCCGAACGCGTTAGACCCAGTGAGTTCACCCGGTCGAGTGCGGCTGGTAATAGAGCATCCGGACAGTTTTGCCAAGCAACCGGTCGTGTAAATCGATAGATCGCAAGCGACCCGACGCTTGTGCTGCGTCCGTCCGAGGTCGCGGGGAACGGGCCACCATGTACCATACTGTGACACACCTCGACGCCGGTGGGGAATCCGTTGAAGACCAGCCTGCCTGCTTTCAATTCCAGTGCCGCGACCAGATCCGCGGCCTCGATCCAATCAGCATCGGTTCCGTGCAAGGTCGCGGTCAGTTGACCTTCCAGACTGTTGATCGCCTTCAGAAGCTCGTCTCGACTTTCGTAGGTGACCAATAGCGTTGAGGGACCAAAAACTTCGTCCATCATTTGTGGATCGGCAAGGAACGCAGCCGTCGTTGTACGAAACAATTGGGGGAGTGCTTGGCAGGCATCGGCGTCGCCAGGAAGTTTCGCACCCGCCAGCTTTTCGATCTTGTCGTTTCGGATTTGTTGATCAACGCCCTCCGCAAACGCATCTCGAATGCCCTTCGTCAGCATCGTCGCACTGGGCGCCGAGCTCATTCGTTCGGCCAGCGATGCAGCGAACCGGTCTGCTGCGTCCCCAGCAGGCAAGAACACAAGTCCGGGGTTGGTGCAGAATTGGCCAGCGCCGAGCGTTACGGAACCATGCAAACCCTCGGCCAACGAATCGGTCTGTTCAGCCAAGGCAGCTGGTAACAAGACGACTGGGTTGATGCTGCTCATTTCAGCGTAAACCGGAATTGGCGCCGGTCGCTTGGCTGCGATCTCCATTAACGCACAGCCTCCGGTGCGACTGCCGGTAAATCCAACCGCTTGCACTTTCGGATGCGCGACCAATGCTTTGCCGACCTGGTGACCACTGTCGAACAGCATCGAGAACACGCCAGCGGG
Organism: Rhodopirellula sp. J20-39; assembly: GCF_057365095.1. Taxonomy (NCBI): domain Bacteria; kingdom Pseudomonadati; phylum Planctomycetota; class Planctomycetia; order Pirellulales; family Pirellulaceae; genus Rhodopirellula; species Rhodopirellula sp. J20-39. The sequence goes on from NZ_CP195123.1 coordinate 4,011,239, forward strand.
AAGATCGCACTTCTTAACTGCTCGAGTGATGGCGCCGGCAACCAGCTCGGAAACGCCAGGGTGTGCTTCGTGAGCCTTGACGATCACGGGGCATCCCGCAGCAAGTGCGGAAGCGGTGTCACCGCCAGCAACGGAAAACGCAAGCGGGAAATTGCTAGCGCCAAACACCGCGACTGGCCCCAACGCTCGAAGTTGGCAACGCAGATCCACCTTCGGGATCGGCTTGCGATCCGCATTTGGATTATCGATGCGAGGTTGGACCCAATTGCCGTCCTCGATCAGGTCCGCAAACAATCGAAGTTGACCGCACGTACGGCCGCGTTCGCCTTGAAGGCGTCCGGCCGGGAGTCCGGTTTCCGCTGTTCCACGCTGAGTTAATGCGTCGCCGATCGCTTCGATTTCGTCAGCAATTGTGCGTAGGAACGTCGCTCGTTCGCCGTCCGGGCGGTTGCGGTAATCCAGAAACGCATTCCAAGCTAACTCACACGCCTTGTTCACATCGGACGCATCGGACTGGTGGAACGCGGGCTCGATCGCTTCGCCCGTTGATGGGTTTATCGCTTGGAAGGTTTCTCCGGAAGCGTTGCCACGCATTTCGCCAAGGAAGGACAGTCCCAATAGTTCGTTATTCATCGGTTGGTTTTCAGTATGGTTTAGGTTGTGTTGGACCAAGCAAAGGCGAATGCCTGTCAGCGAGGTGAAAGGTTTATTGTTGGGCCGCGGAAAGGTATTCAAGCAAGTTCGAGATGCCGTAATCCCAAGGTGGGATTTGATCGGTGTGGTTGACCCAGTTGACGAGACGGCCGAGCTTTTCGGTCGAGATTTCGACACGGTCGCCCAGATGGTGAGTGAACCCGCCACCGCTCGCGTCTCGGTTTTCGGTGGGGGCGAACATGGTGCCTAGGAACAGCATCAAGCCATCGGGATATTGGTGATGTTTGCCGATCGCTTGGGCCACGAGGTCCGCGGGCGGACGACTGATTTCGGACATGCGATTGCGGCCGGAAGTTTCGAACCCATCCGCACCGATGATCGAAAGTTCAATCTCAAGGCTGGTGATATCTTCGAGCTGGAACGTGTCGTCGAACAGCCGAATGAAGGGGCCGATCGAACATGAGCCGTTTTGGTCCTTGGCTTCGCCGAGTAGCAACGCACTGCGGCCTTCGTAGTCTCTTAGATTCACGTCGTTACCGAGTGTTGCACCGCAGATTTTTCCGTCGCGGGAGACAGCCAGGACGACTTCGGGTTCCGGGTTGTTCCAGGTCGAGTCGGGCAGTACGCCAATTTGCGCACCGTAGCCAACCGATGCCATCGGTTGAGCTTTGGTAAAGATTTCCGCGTCCTTGCCAATGCCGACTTCCAGATATTGCGACCAGACACCAGCGTCGATGAATTTCTGTTTCAGAACATCTGTCTGCGGCGAGCCAGGCACGACTTTTGATAAATCATCACCCAGTGTTTCCATGATCAAGCCGCGAATTTGTTCGGCCACCTTGGGATCACCCTTTGCCTTTTCCTCGACGACCCGTTCCAGCAAGCTGCGAACAAATGTGACGCCGCACGCCCTGGTCGCCAGCAGGTCGTTCGGGGCGAGTAGCGCCACATTGGTCTCTTCCGCCAGTCGAGGACCACGGCGAGTGAACAGGCTCGCTTGAACAACGTCGACGAGCGTTCCAACGGACGGGCCAGGTTGTGTAAGCTTGCTTAAATAGTCGGGGGCGTTGAGCAACGCCGACATGGTTGGGTAGGTGGTTTCAAGAATCTCGCCATCACGCAACACGACGACTCGAGGTCCCGCAATCTTGTTCGCCGCAAATTTGGCGGGCACCCACACACGGCCTACCCAGGTGCCCTGACGCCCCTCATGGGGAACAACTTGATCGGCCGCATAGTCAGTGATGGTTGGGGAATTTTGAAGGTTCAAGTTTTCATCCGACATCGAACTGCGAGACAATGGGCTGCTTCAGCAACAATGCTGCAGCATAAGTGAATCGACGCTAATTGCAGAGGCCAAGTTGACAGGCAAGCGATGGCTTTGCTCGCGTTATCAACTCGTCAGTGCTACCTCGAACCGTTCGCCGGATTGTGGGTGTTTTGGGTCGAACGTGTTCAGCTCGAGTGACATTACGTCTTCCCCAATCTCCGCCCAAACCCAGCCGTTTGGTCGTCCGGGACTGAACACATACGCCATTGGGGGAAGATTGATCATGTGGAAATGACCGCGTTGGCTGTGTGTCCACGTGTGTGTGTGGCCGTATAGAAAAGCTTTGACGTGTTGACGGGTATCGAGTACCTGGAACAACTGCTTTGTGTCGGACAAGCCGGTCCAAGGTTTGTCATTCGGCGGTGCGGTGAACTGGGGATTGTGATGGGTCATGACGATCGCAGGCTTGTCGCGTCGGGAGTCAAGTTCCGTCGCAAGCCATTCAATTTGATTTGCGCCGAGTTCGCCTGTGACCAATCCGACGCGGTGAAGCGAATCGAGCAGGAACAGGTTGGCGTGGGGTGTTTCAATCACGCTGATGTGTTTGGACATCACCGCTGGGTTATTGGTGGGACGCTGGTTCGACAACGCGTTATATAGCGGCTCGCGGTCGTCGTGATTTCCCATTGTCACGTGCAGCGAAATCTGGGTGTCATCCAGCGGGGCCAAGCAGGCTGCGAAATTGGCGTAGTCGTCTGGCAATCCCTTCAAGTAGGCACAATCGCCATTGATGATCAGCTCAGAGGGACGGCTTTTCAAATTGCAAATGTCGCCGATCGCACGTTGTAGATTTTCAGTCATGTTCACACCACGTGCCATGGTGTCAGGCGAGCTCGGAATATGGGTGTCCGAGAGTAACGCGATGCGAGTGGGCTCGTTCGCTGCAGCCGCTTCTGTTGGATGAGCGGCCAGGATAGTTGCCGCGCCGCCGAGAGCGGCAGTTACCTTCAGGAAGTCACGGCGTGAGGTGGGAGTGCGATGGATGGGCATAGGGAATCAAATCAGGTGAAGAAGGCAGGTGTCACGATCAGCTTGGTCGTTCTATTAAGCGGGCGCTTTATTCAGCTAAGTGGTTGAGAAGCTTCAGGAGTGTTTGTCGAATCTGGGGCTCCGCATCCTTGGCGAGGTAGCTGGATTTGGCACGCCAGGTTTCATAACCTCCCCATTGATGTTGTTGAGGCGTGGGGAGATATCCGTTGTAGCCATTGGCTAGTTCGATTGTGAAAGTCGGTTTGAACGGGCTATGTTTCTTGATGGCCAATCCCGTTTCGACGAACGTTTCGCACGGACTGCTGACGATTCCCAAATCACCGATCCGGATTGCTTGTAGTTTCACTTTGACGGTGGGCGGATAGTCAGCCATGTCGATGGTCTCGTTGGCATAGATCAGCCGGCGATCTTTCCACGGTCCAGGGCCTGCGTCCGCGATAAGTTTCTTCGCCTGTGCCAGTTCTGATTCGTCGGGACGCCGGACACCGAGTTCGATCTCCTGTTCCTGCATTCTCAGTGGCACCCAATGTTGGTAGTCGATTCGCTCGTACGCTGCAAACGCTGAAGCGGCGACATCGGAGGCGACCAATCGAATTTGCTCAAACGGCTGCTGAGCTTCGCTGCCTTCAAAGAAGTTGATGTTGTTGATGTCGCCGCTCGTCCCGTTCGTCATCGCGGCGACAACATGATGGTTTGGGTCCGAGGACGCGACCAGCCGAGAAAGCTGGCGTGCGAACTCACCGAAGTAGTCAGCCGAAAGAACATCGCTGGGCACGCCGCCGACATAGTGCAGAGAGTAGTTTGCCCACACGGCAATCGGGTGACCGTCCAGCGTCTGCGCCGCGAGCACGACGACATCGGGATCGATCGGTCCGGCTGGCTGCAAGAGACTCTTGCTGTTTGGCTTGGGATTCATTCGGACCGCATCGGTTACCCGATTGAACGGGTCACTGTTTAAGTTGCCCGGACGTAAAAACCAACGACGGTTGAATACCTGTCGTGGGTTGTTTCCGACTGCCCACCCGATTTTGGCTGGAGCCAATTGCGAGTCGGCGTCAATGATCCCTTGAGCGATTCGCATGAACAGGAAATCGACATAGTCCTCCTGCACCGAGCTTTGAAAAGCCGGGGTAACCGTAACGGCTGAGTGAGTATGGGTTGCCGAGCAGAGAATCTGATCGACTGGAATGCCTGTCTTGCTGGCCGCTTCCTGTTTAGCCGCATCAAATATTTCTCGCGGGATCATGCAGCTATCGCATGTGACGAGGGCGAGCTTGGTCTCGCCGTTATCGAGCACAAGACAGCGTGAATGCAGTGGGTCGTGAGCGATCGTTGCATCGCGCGGCGTCATCATACCGGCCGAACTGACTGGGAAATCTGTCGGTGTGATATCGATCGATGAAGCACCAGCTTGCAACACAAGTGCCAGTGTTTCCGCTGCAGTCGTTTTGCTAGGTAACGTCCAAGCTTGAGCGAACGCTAAAACAATTGCCACAACTAAAAGTGTTGGTTTCATCGTGCTTCCTGGGTTTGCGGGTGGGTGATGTACGACAACAGGTCGGCGAGTTCTTGGTGCGTCATGGTCTGTTCGAGCCCGTCGGGCATCAGCGACCGACCCGTACTGCGAATTTCTTCGATCTCCGAACGCAAAATCACGTGTCGTTTCACTTGCTGCTCGACCAGCACGATACTGTTTCCGGTCTCCGAAGCGATCATGCCGGCGAACGTGCGTCCATCGTCCGTTAAGACGACATAGTTCATGAACTTCCCGTCCACCGCGGCACTGGGATCAAGAATCGACCTCAGGAGACTGGCTGGTTTCATGTCCGTTAACGATCGAAGGTTCGGTCCGATATCGTGACCGACCTCGTCGAGCCGGTGGCAGCTAGAGCAATGTTTCGCGAAGACCGTTTTCCCATTTTGCGGTGAACCATGCAGGTCGAGCAGGCTCTGGTGCGATTGCAATACGGACCGGCGATCGTCGTTGCCCGCGTCGGTGAACAAGTCCGTGGCGCGATCCCGAAGAGCAGTGGCCCGATAGTTCAAGAGTGATTGTCGCGTGGTTGCATCGATATCAGCGCGTGCGATGTCTCCAGCTTCGATTTCGTCTAGCAGGTGCGTGGTCCAAACTGGACGCGTTGTTAGCACACCAAGAACTTCCGAACGCAGGTTGGGCGACAGACTTGGCCAGTTGTGAAGTAGTTGTTTTCCAATTGACGGTGATGACAGACTACCCAGGTGTTGGACGATCGCGAGCTTCATTGCGGGATGTGTTTGTGGAGTCAGCAAACTGGCAAGCGTATGAATGTCATCGCCGCCTTGCTTGGAGTCCAACCCCAATAAGCGAACCGCTGCAACACGCGCGGACTGGTCAGCTTCAGTATCGACGACAAGCGATCGAGCGTTGCTGGTTAAAGTCTCAACTTGCTTTAGCAGAGTCTGTGTTTTTAGACCGTCCTGATCAATGATTTCATCCAACGATTTTCCACGGCGATTTATTGAACCGATTAATCCCGCGACCGCTTCCATCTGCCAAGCCAAATCTCTGGAACGTTTAGAGCTGAGAACCGCCGTTAACGCGTCCTGAGTCGAGGACGGGTTATCAAAGGCAACTGACATTTCCAGTAGTTGACCAACCAACCGTCCTGCTTCGGGGGCGTCTCGCATCTCTAACAGTGACGTAATGATCGCAGGTAAGTTTTGGTCATTGATCGAACTGAAAACGGCTGCGATAAGGAAAGGATCGTTGGCATCTCGAATCGCTAATCTCGCCAGTGCTTTCGCGGATGACAGATCCGGCCACTCGCCCAATGAATATGCGAGTTGCAGTCGGACCTTCGCATCGGGATCATCCACCAGCGTCTGTGCCGCCGACAGCAGTTCTTCGTCTTGGCTCGCCACGAGTTCAGCCAATCGAATCGCATGACGGCGCACGCCGGGATGATCATCTTGCAAAGCGTCCAGCAGGATCGCCGACGAAATCGCCGCTAGTCCATCTAATGCCGTCAACGCGTGGAGGCGTGCAAGCGGGGTTTGACCGTTTCGAACCATCTGCGCAAGCAATGGGATCGCCGAACGGTCCGCACGCTGCAATAATGCTTGTGTGGCCAGATCACGCGTCGGTCCATTGGGACTAGTCAGCGTCGCGACCAGGTCCGGCGTGCTTAGCGTCGAAAGATCGCGGATGAGACGTGGGCGCTTGCCGGTTGGATAGACGCGGTAGATGCGGCCGCGATCGTCGCCAGCACGATAAAAGGGTTTGAGTTCCTCTTTCCCTTCGGGGGTCAGCCAATCGGGATGCTCGATCATGTACCGCTGCATGTCGACGATATATAGCGCACCGTCGGGACCCGTGCGGGCCATCACCGGTCGTGTCCATCGATCTTTCGATGCGAAAAAGTCGGTGCTCGTTTCAGCGGGATCGCGGCGAGAGGTGAAACTGACTCCGTCTTCAACCAACACGTTATGTTGAACGAGACTATGAAAAGGCTCGCAAGTGAATGCGTGCTGGATGGAAGCCTCACGCGGCAACAGCAACTCATCACGATAAACCATTGCGGAACAGGCCGAGGTGAATCGATCGGAGTGTTCGAATGAGTGATAGCGTTTCTGAGTTACCTTGGCCGGATAGAGTTTGGGGTTGTTATCACCGACCAGTTGTCGACGAGGCTCTGGCGGCGCGAAATGCGGGTTTCGACGGAGGTAATGGTCGGCCAGTACGAAGTGCCATAGCGGGTGACTGTTCTGTTGCCCAAACCAGTTGCCCCAATCATCACGATTTCGGCCAAACTGAGACGGACCGCTTTGTGGATCCATATCACCGGTGTCAGGATGAAATCGCAGGTCCCGACTGCCGATCGCGATCTGCTGCTGAGTCTTCACGGAAAGAAGCTTCCGGTCCGATCCGTATCCGCCGTGATGGGCACCGCTTGCACAGTAGATCCAGTTGTCGAGTCCCCAACGCAAACCGTTCACTCGTAATTGTTGATTCCCTGCTTGGAATCCTGAAAACAAAACCTCGCTGCGATCGGCCTTGCCGTCTCCGTTGGTGTCTTCCGCGTATAGAATCTCCGGTGCAGCCGTGATCAGCACACCGTCTCGCCATGGCATCATACCGTTGGGGAAACCGATGCCGTCCAGGAAGACTGTGGAGCGATCGTAAACGCCATCACCAGTGGAGTCTGCAAGCACACGAATTCGACCGCCTGGTTTGCCTTGCCCATCCATTCCCAACGGATAGTCGGCCATTTCGGCCACCCATAACCTGCCATCGGATCCCCAGGCTATTGCCACGGGGTCTTTCACCAGCGGTTCAGCTGCCACCAGTTCCACCTCGTAGCCATCGCGAAGCACGATCGCCGCGAGCGATTCGCTGGGTGACAACGGTGGCGTGTCGGGTTGAGTATTGACGCTACTGCGGTTGGGTTCTTCCAGTGCCGCAGTCGAGTCGTTTGCAAAGCAATGCGAACAACCGGCAAACAGGACGACCGACAGTGCGATGATTTTGGCTTTCATTTTGTTGTCTATCCAGTCAATCTTTTTGGGGCGTTCGTTGTGTGCTAAAGCCATTTGCGATCGTCGGGTAATGCGCGACACAAACCCCAAAGTTGATTGTGGTTACAGCACTCGGAATTACTCACTTGCTGATCGGTTGTGAGATTCTCAGGTAGGCAAAGAAGTCGCGTAGTTGTTGGTCCGTCAAATTGTCGAGTAATCCATCGGGCATGAGGCTACGTCCAACCGGTTCGATCGATTCAATATCTTCGCGTTCGACTCGGATATCTTCGCCCGCTTTTCCACGTATCGTTACGACCTGCGTATCCTGGTCGGTTAAGAACCCGGTCAGTATCCGGCCGTCGAATGTCAACAAACTGACCTGCTCAAACCCCTCGCGGATTTCCGCACTCGGTTGGACGACGCTGGGTAGAAGCGTGTCCAGATTTCCTCGTTGATAGGGCGTCAGGTCTGGGCCAACGTTACCGCCTTTCTGAAAGAGCTGATGACATGCGGCACACCGCTGCAAGAAGATCGCTTCGCCTGCATACGGATTTCCGGTGCCTTCAATAATTAGCTTTCGTAGTTGCTCGATTTGTTGATTCGCATCATTCTTCGAGCTTGTTTGGCCCTCACCAAATGTTTCTTTTGCGGTTTCGGAAATGCTCGAATCCGAATGTTGCCGTAAACGATCAACGATATCGCTGGGAACTTCAACTGCGGCAATCACGCCGCGCGACACACTGTCGGTCAGTTGACGCGTCCAGTCATTGCGACTGAGCATGACATCGAAGAATGCAGGCTGAGCTTCCACAGAGAACTTGGCAAACTCACCCAATAACCGCTCGCCGATGTTCGGATCGTCAAAGGCGGAGACCGCTATAAGCGAGGCTCGTTGGAGCTCGTCGTCGTCCGTTGATACCGCGACATCGATCAAGGGTGAAGCACTATCGGCTGCCTTGACCTCGCCGAGCACGCGAGCGATTGAAATTCGGTCCTGTATCGGTGCGTCGTTGTTTTTCAGCACATCAATGGCTTCGCCAATTGCGTTTTCGTCATTCAAACGTACCCGCAGTTCCAAGGACGATCGACCGCTTTGGATGAGCGATCGGGCGAGGCGTTCGGGGAGTCCGGTCATGCGTCGCCCGGCGTATGCGAGTTCGAAGCCAGCCAGCAACTCGTCGACCTGCTGCTGTTCGTCCGTAAGTTCAAGCAACCGAGCACATTGTTCCAAATCTCGATTCTTCCCTTTCAACGCCAACCCACGCATCATCCGCCCCAGCAGATGTTGGGTCACCATCGGTTTTCGGCGAAAGTCAGCGTCCTCGAACAACGCCACCACCGCATCGCGGTCACGATCGAGGTTCATTTCCAGTACCCACCAACACAACAGAGGGATGTAGTCATCATTGATGTCTTCGTCGTGCTGGAGCACCGTGTGGACCAGTTTCAGTGCTTGTTCGACAGGCAATCGTCTTGCGGATGCCGCGATCTGGGAACGAACCTCCGCGTTGTTTTCACGCCGCGTTTGATCAAGGATTGCATGAAACAAACTGTCCGCAACTCGCGCCGGCTCTCCGGCAAGCGATCCAAGACTGTCGGTCAGTCCGATCGTTTTGCGTTTGTTGGCGAACCCGACATCGTCGCAGATCAAACGAACGGCCCAATAACGAACCAGCGGATCGGCATGTGCTACGGCTGCGAGAGCGGTTTCATCGTCCAACCCAAACGCTTGATACAATGCCCACAGTGCGTGCAGTGCATGTTGCCCCTGTTTATCCTCCGCAGCGATCAGGTTTCGTAGCTTCGCGGCGGAGTCCGGATCCTTTCGTTCACCCAACAATCGAACTGCCGTTTGCCGATGCCATCGGTTGGGATGATCGAACAACGCTATCAACTCATCGGACGACTTGTCGTGAAGGTTCAGGTCGTTTTCGAGAGGTAGCTCCGCCGACCGGAGCCGAAAGATCCGTCCTGTCGTCGGATCAATCTGGCTTTGGTAGTGCTGGCCGTGAGCGATGTAATGCTCATAGAAATCCGCTAGCATTACCGATCCGTCGGGCGCATTTCCGATGTACACAGGACGGAAGGCGAAGTCATCGGAGGTCAGTACCTTGTCGGTGTCACTGGTCGTGAATGTCGATCCGTGCGGCAGTCGTTGACTCGCGATCACAAAGTTGTGCAGCGGTTCAACGCTAAGGAACGTATCGCGATACTTCGCTGGCATTGCAGTCGATTCGACATAGGTTGCGAAGTGAGTGAAACGCGGGATCGGCTGTTCACTTGCCATGTGCGGCAAATGGCCAAAGGCAAACTCATTGCGAACCGGACCGAACTTGTTGGGCGTCGTGCCTTGCATCAAGTGCAAGCCACCCTGCAAGTAGTGCCATCCGCGAGTTTGGCCGCCGTTGTTACCGGTAAACAGACGTCCGGCTGAATCGACTTCCAAACCAAAGTTGTTTCCGCCGCCTTCCGAGAAGATTTCAAAACGATGGCTCTCGGGGTGATAACGCCAGACCATGCATCCCTGGAAATAGACACCTGGATGATCGTCCGCATCGATGCCGGGACGAGTCACATGGCAACTCGTCGTACTGCCTTGGGCTCCATACAACCACCCATCCATTCCCCAGACCAATCCGTTGGCAACCGAATGAGAATCTTCCATTCCGAAACCCTGCAGGTGGACGACCGGCGGTCCGTCGGGGGCATCGTCGAAATCAGCGTCCGGATAGAACAGCAAATAGGGCGTGTGCATGACCCACACGCCGCCACGTCCACGCAACGCCGCGTTCGCCATGTTCAGCCCGTCTTGGAAGACCTTGTGCTTGTCGTACTCGCCATCGCCATCGGTATCTTCGTGAATCGAGACAACATCGCGGCCACGATCATGATTCGGTGGCGCCGCCGGAACTCGGTCGTAGTGTGAACGATAGTAATGATCGCGGCTGATCATCTTTAGACCCGCCGGATACGGATACTGTCGGTACTGCGAAACCCACAATCGACCACGGGAATCGAAACTGAAATGGGTCGGTTGGGCAACCAACGGTTCCGCCAACATCAATTCGACAAGCAAGCCATCGCTTGTCTCCATCTTGGCTAGTGAATCTTCGGGAGAAAGCTTTTCACCGTGCACGAGTTGCTCGGCCTCGCCCAGTACACGATTCGATTCGTGGAATTCATCGAACGCGGTTGCTTTCGTTTCGCCCGGCATCTTAGCCAAAGCACCACCGAGTTGGGGGCGTTCGTTTCCAAGCCGAAATTCCCAGTCACCTTGCAAAACACATTCCCAGAAGTAGTTCATAACAAAGGGAGCTTCGGTGAGAAAACCGGCTTCTCCGTCGTGGTTGAACACTCGCACGACGATTTCATTCCATTGGTCCCGGACGAGCGTTCCCGATGGAATCTTGTGTCGATGATTTCCTTCGCGTCCGTCTTCGAAATGAGGCGGGAACTCACCGCCACTGCCGATCTTTTTGCCGTTGATATAGACTTCGTGAGCGCCCGCGAGATCACGTATGTTGAGGATTGCTGACTCGCCAAAAAGATCCCGCTCGTGTTTGCTGAAGAACGTCGCGTGCGGTTTAACCCACGTTCGAAACCAAGCGGTTCCAGTGAAGTCTTGTTTTCCTGGAACGGATACGGTTTCCCATTGATCGCGATTCGCGTTCGCGGTCTGAGCCTTTTCCATCACACTGGCCAGAGTCACTGGAACACCGCCACGTCGTTTGCTTTCGTCGGCCGCTTCCATGAACGCAAAAACTTCCAAGGTTTGTTCAGCGGTGACGGGCGGGGTGCTGGTTTGGAAGAAGCGGACGATTTCCTCGAGCAAGGGTTCATATCCATCGAACCCACCGCCGGGCACGATTCCTTTGGTACCGAAGACCGTGGCCCCGTATCCTCGCTGGCCCTGGCGGATACCGCGAAACGTGCCGATCCGTCCATCCTGCCACACGCCGACGGCCACATCGGTGCCCTCGGTTTGGGTGCGAGAAACGGATTGGCAACCTCTGCCCATGATCGTCAATAAGGGCTCAACACCATGCACGCCGTACCAGAAGAAATCGGGATGATGCTCTTCCAAAGGACAAGGCGCGTAGACGTCACAACCCACCAGCTCACCGAGCCTTGAATCTTGGCGAATGTTGGCCGTCTTTTCGGAAAAGCGTAAAGCAGAGCTCGAAAAACACGGAACTTGATATTCGTCGGCTAGGCGAAAGATCTCGATCGCGTCTGCCAGCGAATCAGCGATCGGTTTGTCGACGAAGACTGGTTTGCCGGCCTTAAAAACCGGCCGCACTTGGTCGAGATGTTTGCGACCGTCGCCGCTGAGCAACAAGACGACATCGACTTTCGTCAACAGTTCGTAAATCGAGTCCACAATCTCGACGCCCAATTTGGCAATCGCGTCAACTTGAATTGCGGTCTGTTGCACGCTTTGTGGAATGTCAGAACTTTCCTTGGCGTAACCCGCAACCACGGTCATGTTCACCAACTCACCGTTTGCGTGAGGATCGTTGATGATCCGTGTCCATGTTAGCGCGTGCGCGTCCAAACCGATGATCCCCGCCTTCAACACGGATTGCTTGTCATCGGCGATCGCAAAAGTCGCAAACGATTGCAGCAGCAATAGGATCAATCCAGGTACCGCAGGGATTCGAATCGTTCTTGTCGCCATGGGGACCATCGTTGGGGTAAGGAGCGAATACGGCGGCAAGTCAAAGCTATGACGCCAGGACTTCTGGTAAAATTCCGGTGCTGTCAGCGAAGCGGTTGGTGTCCATTCCAAACGCATCGAGCATGGTGAGGTACAAGTTGGCAAGCGGCGTGTCTTTTTCGAATGAGACATGTTGGCCGGTTGCGATCCTGCCGCCACCGCCTCCGCCCAACAGCAGCGGCAAGTTGTGGGGGCTGTGACTGTTCCCGTCCCGCAACCCGGATCCGTATAAGATCATTGAGTTGTCGAGAACCGTTTGCTCGCCCTCTTTCATGTTTCGTAATCGGTTGAGCAAGTAAGCATACTGCTGCACATGCCAGCGATTGATTCGCTCGTATTCGGCAAGTTTTTCGGCGGAGTTTTGGTGATGCGAGATATCGTGGTGCCCGCCGGAAACGCCATCCAGGAAAGAGAAGTTGCGTCCGCTAACGGCGTTGCCGAACATGAACGTGCAAATTCGTGTGGTGTCCGTTTGAAACGCTAACGCGATCATGTCCAACATCAGCCGAACATGTTCAGGAAACTGGTCGGGCAATTTTTTGGGAGGTGCCTGGGTTGGGTCCAGTTCGACCCGTGGGCTCCATGCCGCCGCGCCCACCTGGCTTTGACGCGACAGGCGTTGTTCGATACTTCGCACCGATTGCAGGTACTCATCCATTCGGCGGCGGTCTTCTGCACCCAATTGATGTGCGAGTTCTTTCGCGTCGCTAATCACACGATCTAGTAACAGCATGTCACGACTGGCGGCGGATGCATTTGGCTTGGTCGAACGCAGTAACCGCTCATAGACCGAACGTGGATTTAATTCTCGAGCCAACGGACTGGTAGGACCGCTCCATGCAATATGTGATCCGTACACACGTGTGTAACCGACGTTGGTGTCGACTCCGGTTGTGACCGGATCAATGCCGAGTTCGAGCGAGGGGAGCGGCGTGAACTTCTTGGCGAACGAGGCGGCTTCTTGGTCCATCGACTTGCCGTTGCAATTCAGGTCGATGCCTAAGGACTTATTGATTGTGGTGCAGGTTAGAAAACCAGACGTTTTAACATAGTGGCCGTCACCGACATTGCTGGCTTGGTTCCAAAGATTGGTTAGAACCAGAAGTTGATCTTTCACGTCCGCGAGTGGCTGCAACGTTTCGGAAAGCTGGTAGCCTGCGCCGGTTTCCGATGGAGTCCATTTGTCTTGACGGACTCCGTTGGGCACAAACAACGCCGCCATTCGCACGGGCGACTCTTTGCTTTGCGGCGATTCAGTTTCGTTCGCAACGGCACGCCGGGGCATCATGGCCTCCAGCCACGGCAACGCCAACGCTGCGCCGGCGCCGCGCAGTATCGTTCGACGCGATAGCGATTCGCGACGAAGGTTCTGGTTTTGTAGATATCGCATACGCACTTTAGTTGACATCCTTGGTCTCCGGTTCCGTGGTGAGTGATTGACCGCTTTTGAATCGAAACGGAACACTGGTGATAATCCCCATCACCAGCGTTTGTGCTCTGTAATCGTCCGCCGCAAGTTGACGGGTGATCTCTTCGACAACGCATTGGTCTTCGTTGGTCAATTGTCGAGCGAGTGCATAACCGAGCATCTTGCTGGTCAAGTGTCGCATGATTGCGTCTTTACGACCCATCAGCAATGTTTTCAATTGATCAGGTCCATCGAACGTGGTCCCGTTAGGGAGCGTGCCGCTGCTATCGATCGCCTCGCCATCCACTTCGGTCCGCCAACGACCGAGCACGTCAAAGTTTTCGAGGCCGAAGCCGAGTGGGTCCATGACCGAATGACACGATGCACAGCCCGGATCGCTTCGGTGGATCTCCAATCGCTGCCGCAAAGTTCGATGTTCCCCAGTGTCGGTCGCGACGCTGTCTAAGCTGGGAACGTCCGGCGGCGGAGACGGTGGTGGTGTTCCCAATAACGTCTCCATCACCCATTTGCCTCTCAGTACAGGACTGGTGCGGTGCGAAAAGGACGAAACCGCCAGCACGCCACTCATCCCTAGTACACCTCCACGGTGGCTACCCTCGGGCAACGAGACGCGGCGCGGTTGCTCGCGAAACGTTCCTTTGATTCCGTAGTGTGCTGCCAAAGTGCGGTTGGCGTAGGTGAAATCGGAATCGATCCAGTTCAATAACGAACCGTTCTCCGCCAGCAGGTCTTCCATAAAGAACACTGGCTCGTACTTCATGCCGCCTTCCAGTTCCGAGTTGAACCGGCCAACGATCGCTTCGTCGGGCTTGAATTCACGTCCGAGTGCTCGGGTGCCCAGCCACTGTTCAACAAAGCTAGTCGCGAATGAGCGTACTTTCGCATCCCTGCGATTACCAAGTTTATCGATTCGGCTGGCAACCATCCGTTGCACCTGTTTCGACAGCACATCGTTGTCGTGCAACTTACCTTGCGACGCTAATTCCATCAGCTCCTTGTCGGGCATGGACGCCCAAAGGAAATAGGACAACCGGGATGCCATCTCGTACTGAGTAATCTCAATCGGTTTGTCTTGCGAGTGAGGCTGTTCCCACAAAAAAAGGAACTTAGGCGACACCATCGCGGCCTCCAACGCGAACGTGATCGCTGGCACATACATTTCGTCTTCTTGGAAGACCTTGTCAAAGAGTTCCACGTATACAGCAATCTCGACGTCCGTCACCGGTCGGCGAAACGCTTTGGGCAAAAAGTTGCCGAGAACCCTCCGAGCCGCTTCGGTAGGCGAAAGTTTGTCGCCGGGGCTTGCGATCAGGATCGCCGCTCGATCGCGAGGGTCGCGCAGGGCGTGTCCCATGGCAGATTGAGCAGCCTCCAAATATTTCTCGGCATGGATTGGTGAGATGAACAGGGTTTCGGCCGCGTTGTCAAAACCCTCGCCGCCAGCTCCATCTTCTGGCAAGGCGTGACCTGCATCGATTTGAACGCCCAACAAATCCCGAACCGTATTGGCATACTCGATTCGGTTAAGCCGCCGAAGCATGGGGCGACCCGGTGACACACCATCGTCACAAACGGCTACGTGAATCGTTTTTCGAATCGCCGACACGATCGCATCGCGAGATTCGGGCGTGGGCATCTCGCTATCGCTAGGCGGCATTTGATGTTCAGCGATTCGATCGGCAATGCCGTTCCACTTTTCAATCTCGCTGGGTATGTCATGCAATGAAGTGAAATCGCTTAGGTCCAACCCCGCCTCGGCATCAGGGCTGTCATGGCAGTCCAGGCAAAAAGATTGCACGAAGTCAACCGTTGCCGAAGAAGCGTCGATCGAATTGGACGCGATTTCGTTAGCCTGAAGTTGGAAAGATGAGCCGATGAAGCTCAACCAACTGCAAAGTGCAAACGACGTTAAACAGCGCACACGAATGCACATAAACGGATAGCAGGGGATGCGGAGGTGGGGGTGGTTGGTGCGCAGGCACCGGGAGGGGAAGCTCATTGTATGCGGTAAGCGATTCAGTTTCACCTCGGCACAAAAGAATTCGATGCGTGAACTCTTCCGAAGGCAAGCACCGACCGCTTGCCGATTTTCGATTGCCACTTACACCGATTTGCTAAACTACGGACCGGTTTGGCTGCCGCCGAACGACTTCGCGTGTTCACGCCGGTATTTCCCAGGCGGCAGCCCCAATGCTCGACGAAACGTGACGCTCATGTATTCTTCGTTTTGGAAGCCGGTTCGATGGGCAATTTGGCAAAGCGTTAAATCGGTTTCGATCAAGTAGCGTCGGATGCGTTCGACCCGTCGCCGTACGATTTCTTGGTGAGGCGTTCGGCCAACGAACTTTTTGAATCGGTTTTCCAGCACTCGCCGTGACAATGCAACCTTCTTGAGCACATCGTTGACGTCGATCCCATCGCAAGCGGAATCGCGAATGAATCGGACCGCGTCCGCAATGTCAGGGTCTTCGATCGCCAACACGTCGGTTGATTGGCGTGTTGCAATTCCCAGTGGCTCCATCAGATGTTCGAGACAATCAATTTCGATCCCCGACATCATCGAGTCCAGTAATCTGGCCGCCTCTTCACCAGCACGGTGTGCGGCTGGGATGACGCTTGATAGGGGTGGCGTGCACAAGCCGCAAAGCAACTCGTCGTTATCAACCCCGAGCACGGCAATGTCTTCGGGGACGCGGATTTGCTGTTGGCGACAGATGTCCAGGATCTGTTGGGCCTTGATGTCATAGCAGGCGAACACGGCAACCGGTCGTGGTAGCGAGGTTAACCAGCGAGACATTCTCGCCCGCTCGCGAGACAGCGAGAAACCTGGCGACGTTCGTGGCTTGGAGTGAAAGATGTGGCAATCGCGACCGACCTTTGCTGCTTCTTTGGCAAAGCTAGCCTCGCGTAACGCTGACCACTTGAACGCCGACTCGCCGCAAAACGCAAAGTGCTCAAAGCCGCGTTCTCGGAAATGATCGAACGCTAATTTGGCAATCGCTTTGTCATCCGTTTCGACGAATGGAATGTTCGGTACAAAGCGGGCGGCACTCACGTCGACCACGGGTACGTTCAACTTTTCGACAAAGCTTGCGATGCGTTCGGTTTCGATTCGAACAATCAAACCGTCCCCCTTCCAATTACTCAGCCACTCCGGCGGCGCTGCACCGCGTTGTTGCTCGGGCACATCGATCGACCACGATTCGTGCACGTTGATGTACGACAAAATTCCGCCCAACAAATGCCGTGCGTAAGCGTTTGAGGTCTCGATCAGTAAAGCGACCGATTTTTGTTTTCTCACGAGAAGGCTCGACGAAAAAGCGTAACAGGACGTGAAATCACTCGGTGAAAATGCACATGACATATGCGTAATAACGCATAGTGTAGCAGATCCCCGACCCTATAATTTGGTTGTGGGCGAAGGAGACACCCCAACGGGTTGACCCCGCCGTAGATGAAACCAGCTTTGTTATTCCGAACTACCTCACTTAAACGGTCAAGAATATGTTTCACAAAGGAAGACGACATGCGTTCACGCTTGTCGAGTTGCTCGTCGTTATAGCAATCATTGGTGTGCTTGTGGGCTTGCTGCTGCCGGCAGTCCAGGCGGCACGTGAAGCGGCTCGCCGAATGAGCTGCAGCAACAATTTCAAGCAGATTGGATTAGGGCTTCACAACTATCACTCCGCCTACAAGCGTTTGCCGACCCACATGGGCGGAACGTTCTCGTCCGGTGGTGGCACTCACCTCGAGACTAACAACCGCTTGCTCAGTTATCTGGTTGGCGTCTTGCCGTTCGTGGAACAGCAAGCCTTGTGGGAGCAAATCTCCAACCCCAACAACAAGAACGCTGACGGAACGACCCGCACCCCTTCTTGGTCGGCAATGGGCCCGGCACCTTGGATTCCTTCCTACGGTCCCTGGGCAACCGACATCCCCACCTTCCGTTGCCCCAGCGATCCTGGATTCGGTTTGCCGGCGATGGGGCGAACCAACTACGCCGCTTGCATCGGTGACGACGCGATGACCAGCTTTGGTCCTTATGATCCTTGGACGAATAACCTGCGTTGGAGCACGGTTCTCGAAAACGATGCACGTGCTCACTACCGCGGCTTCTTCAAGCCCATGATGGATTCGCGATTCCGAGACATCTTGGATGGACTGGCCAACACGATTGCCGCTGGCGAAATCAACACCGACCTTGGCGATCGAGACATCACCACCATCGCACTGCGAGCACCTCGTAACTGGTGGAACTTTGTCGACAACCGCAACGAATGTGCTGGGGCGATCAGCAAAGAACGTCCTCGCTTCTGGGACAAGGACATCGTGCAGGTAGCTAGCGGTGATCCAGGCCAAAACCAACTGGACTATTCCGAACGTGCTCGAGGTTACATGTGGGCCAACGGCGAACCTTTGTGGACAAGCTTCACGACCATCAAAGCACCCAACACGGAGTTGTGTTCACTTGGTGGTTCCGGTGCCGAAATGTCAGGCAGCACCAGTAGTCGACACCAAGGTGGTGCTCACGTCTTGATGGGTGACGGTGCAGTGAAGTTCATCACCGATTCCATCGATACCGGGTCGCATAACGGGATGGTCTTTTGGGACCACACCGGTGCTCGCCCCACTGTTCCCGGTTCACCAAGCCCGTTCGGCGTATGGGGAGCTCTTGGAACTCGAGCCAGCAAAGAGGTCATCGAGGCTGATTTCTAGTCGGCAATCTGTTTTCGGACTGCTTGATGTTTTTAAACGATCAATTCTTAGGAGACTCTCATGACCCATCATTGGGCACTTTTGCTACTCGTGTGCGGACTTGCCGTACCCTTAACCGGGTGCAGCGAAAAGAAGAACTCGGTGATTTTGGCTTCGCCTGAACGCATCGAACGGTGGGAGAACTATGGCGAGTCCTCTCAAGAAGATTACAAGAGTCGAGGTCGTGGATCGAGATCCATCCCCAAGTCCGAGTAATCGATTCCAGTATTGGTCAATTTTGAAGACCAATCTCGCCCCGCTCGCAAGAGCGGGGCTTTCGTGATCGTTGTTTCCAATGGTCAATCCGTACGCGTCAGCAGTACGGCAACGAGCAACCTTCCAAAACAGGTCAAACCAAATAGATACCCATAAGGTGGATAGGATATGAACGGACAGAAAGTAAAAATGGCGATGGTGGGTCTCGGGTTCGGTTCCGAATTCATTCCGATCTACCAAGCTCATCCGAATGCCGAAGTCGTGGCGGTGTGTCGTCGCAATGAAGTGGAGTTGAACAAGACCGCTGACCAATTTGGCATCGAGGGTCGCTATACCGATTTCGAAGAGGTGCTTGCGGATCCGAATGTGGATTGCGTGCATATCAACAGCCCGATCGGCGATCATGCATGGATGTCGCTGCGAGCATTGGACGCAGGCAAGCACGTGATGTGTACCGTCCCGATGGCGACCACCGTCGATGAGTGCCGCCAGATCGTCGAAAAGGTTCACGACACGGGCCTGAAATACATGATGGCGGAGACCGTCGTCTACAGCCGCGAATTCCTTTACATCAAGGACCTGTACGAGAAAGGCGAACTTGGAAAGATCCAGTACCTTGCCGCGTCGCACCCGCAGGACATGGATGGTTGGCCTAGCTATTGGGAATCGATGATCCCAATGCATTATGCGACCCACGTGGTCAGTCCATGTTTGGGGCTTACCGGAGCGTTGGCCGAGTCGGTGAACTGCTTTGGGTCCGGTACCGTTAGCGACGACATCGCTAAGAAGTCCGGCTGCACGTTTGCGGTGGAAAGTTGCCACATCAAGCTGAAAGACAGTGACGTGACCGCTCACATTTGGCGATTCTTGCACGACGTGGCTCGTCAGTACCGTGAAAGTTTTGACGTCTACGGCACTAAGAAGAGCTTCGAGTGGTCGTTGGTCGAAAACGAGCCGCATGTGATTCACACGGCGAAGAAGCCAGAAAACGAGATTCCGGAAAAGATTGAGATTCCGGATTTCGCTCATCTTCTTCCTGAACCCATCCAACGGTTTACGCTGCCCGCGGAAATCCACGACGCCGAGCACCTGTCCTTCTTGCAGGGCGGCGGCCACGGTGGCTCGCATCCGCACTTGGTGCACGAATTCATCTCCGCCGTTGCGGAAGACCGCGAGCCTTCACCAGGTGCGGTTACCAGTGCCAACTGGACGTGCGTTGGAATCTGTGCACACGAGTCGGCGCTGAAGGGCGGCCAGCTCATCGAGCTTCCCGACTTTGCTCTGCAGCCTGCGTTGGCCTAGGTCAACCGAGGTAAGCTTTGTGCTGCGGTTTGTTGCGACCGCAGCCTTTTCGGTTTGGGCTGGCTTTGTCAGCCCAGTTAAAATCCGTAGCAAGATTATTCATTCTTTCGTCAGCCCTTTTTGTACTCATCATGAATCGCTTCCGTTGTCGACTCGTTTGTGTCGCGTTCCTAAGCTTGCTCGGCGCTTCCATCACGGTAGCACCCGCAGCCGAGATTCCAGCTCTTTTTCTAGGTGATCGTGGTCCGCACCAACCTCGGGCACGGTTCGATGAACTGCAGCCCGTCTTAGCGGACCGTGGGATCGAACTGACCTACACAGACCAATTGTCAGATCTAACCCAAGAACAGCTTGGCGAATATGACGCCTTGGTGTTGTACGCCAATATCGACGAGATCGATGCAGACAAAGCAGCAACGCTTCTGCAGTACGTGTCCAATGGCGGTGGTTTCGTGCCGCTGCACTGTGCAAGCTATTGCTTTCGCAATTCACCTGAGTTGGTCGCGTTGATGGGCGGCCAGTTCCAACGGCATGGAACCGGAGTTTTTCGCGGCAAGATCGCGAAGCCCGACCATGAGTTGATGCGAGGTTTCAGTGGCTTTGCAAGTTGGGACGAAACCTACGTTCACACCAAACACAACGACGCCAATCGTACGGTACTGGAATACCGAGTCGATCAAGAAGGCCGAGAGCCTTACACCTGGATTCGCGATGAGGGCAAAGGCCGCGTCTTCTATACCGCGTGGGGGCACGATTCACGGACGTGGACCAATCCAGGTTTCCACAATTTGGTCGAACGAGGCATTCGCTGGGCCGCAGGTGCGGATCCACAAGAAGCCGGCACCTACTTCGAACGTCCCGAATTCAGCCCGCCCGAAATGACGGAGCTGCCTAAAAATGTAAAACCGTTTGAGTACGTCGACGTTGGACGGGAAATCCCCAACTACCAAAAGTCAGACAAGTGGGGCGTGCAGGGCCAGCCACTGAACATGATGCAGAAGCCTCTTGAGCCGAAAGAGTCCATGAAGCATTTGGTCGTCCCGAAAGGGTTCCACGTCGAGTTGTTCGCTTCAGAACCGGAACTGGGCGGAAAGCCGATTTGCATGACGTGGGATGAACGAGGACGCTTGTGGGTCGCCGAGACGATTGACTACCCCAACGAACTGCAACCCGCTGGCAAAGGACGCGACCGCATTCGGATTTGTGAAGACACGGATAAGGACGGGAAGGCCGACAAGTTTACCGTCTTTGCGGAAGAACTCAGCATCCCCACCAGCATCGCGTTCTACAAAGGCGGCGTGATCGTCCAGAACGCCGTCGAAACGCTTTATCTGAAAGACACCGATGGTGATGATCAAGCGGACGAAAAGAAGGTGTTGTTTACCAATTGGCAACTCGGTGACACTCACGGTGGTGTCAGCAACTTCCAGTACGGTTTGGACAACTGGATTTGGGCGATGCAGGGTTACAACGACTCACAACCGGAAGCCAATGGCAAACCGCAGCAACGATTCCGCATGGGATTCTTCCGGATGCGTCCGGACGGAAGCGAACTGGAGTTCATTCGTTCGACCAATAACAACACCTGGGGACTTGGTATCAGCGAAGAAGGTTTGATTTTTGGATCAACCGCTAACCGTAACCCCAGCATCTACATGCCGATCGCGAACCGGTACTACGAAGGCGTTCGCGGTTGGGCGACATCCTTGACCTTATCGTCGATCGCCGACAGCAATCGGTTCGAGCCGATTACGGATAAGGTACGCCAGGTGGACCATCACGGCGGCTACACCGCTGCCGCTGGACATGCGTTGTATACAGGACGTGCTTATCCACAACAGTACTGGAATCGGGTTGCATTCGTTAACGGCCCGACCGGCCACCTGGTAGGCTCGTTTGTTTTAGAATCCACCGGCAGTGATTATCACTCCAGCAGTCCGTTCAATCTATTGGCGAGCGATGATGAGTGGACTGCGCCGATCATGGCCGAAGTTGGACCCGATGGCCAAGTTTGGGTGATCGATTGGTACAACTACATCGTCCAGCACAACCCGACACCAGAAGGTTTCCAGACGGGTAAGGGCCGGGCTTACGAGTCCAAATTGCGAGACAAGAGGCACGGACGCATCTATCGAGTCGTCGCCGACGACAACTCCAATGCGACCTGTCCAGACCTGGGCGCGGCAACGCCACAAGAATTGGTCAACGCGTTAACCGATCCAACGATGCTTGTTCGAAAGCATGCCCAGCGATTGTTGGTCGAGCGGGGCAATGACGATGTGCTGCAATCACTTGTCAAGCTGGTCGAGGACGATTCAGTTGATGCAATTGGACTGAACGTCGGTGCGATTCACGCTTTGTGGACGCTGCACGGCCTGGGTCTGCTTGACGGTTCGAACGATGTGGCGACAAAGGCTGCCGTTGTGGGCCTGAGTCATCCTTCCGCTGGTGTCCGTCGAAACGCGGTTCAGGTATTGCCCGTGAAAGAAGCTTCGGTGAAGTCACTCGTCGATACAGGCTTGCATCGTGATGCAGACGCGCAGGTGCGACTTGCTGCCGCTCTCGCGCTAGCTGACTTGCCCGTCTGTTCAGAAAGCGGCGAAGCTTTACTTGAGATGTTGGCGTCGAGTACGAACCTTAACGATCGCTGGATCCCCGATGGGATTACGAGTGCGGCGGCACACAATAGCAGTGCATTCTTGAAGGCACTCGCGTCAATCCAAGATCTACCCAGTGCGGCCGTTCCGATCATAGCTAGAGTTGCTGAACACCATGCTCGGGGACGAGAAAATTCAGACTTGGCGGAAATCGCTGCGGGTTTAGCAAAAGCAGACTCCCAAATCGTGACCGCTGTCCTTCAGGGTTTTGAGAAGGGCTGGAAGCGAGACTTCCAGGTTGATCTGTCGCCGGAGATCGAAGAACGATTGGCGAAGCTTCTCCGCAATTCCGACACCGGAACCCAATCGACGTTGGTCAAGTTGGCAATCGCTTGGGGCAGTGAAACATTTGGCGAGCACGCGGGTGAGATTTGTGCAGGCTTGCTAGATACGGTCCAAGACGAAGACGCTTCAGACAAGGACCGCGTGCAAGCGGCCAAGCAATTGATCACGTTCCGTCCTAGTGATGAAGATTCAGCAATCGATCTACTTGACGAGGTCAATCCACGAACTTCACCGGAGCTGGGGAGCGGTATCTTGGAAGCGTTGCAGGCTAGCAAGTGGAGCGGGATCGGTGACGAAATCGTATCGCGTCTTGGTACGCTAACCCCGTCGCTGAAGCAGGCCGCTTTGACCCAGCTTCTCAAACGGCCAGCATCGACTTTGTCGCTGTTGGACGGCGTCGAAGAAGGATCGGTATCGTTGGACGAACTGGCTCTTGATCAACAACAGGCACTCGCCAACCACCCCGATCCCAAAGTGAAGGAGATGGCGGCGAAGCTACTCGCTCAAGGTGGTTCGTTACCCAACGCTGATCGCCAACGGGTGCTGGACGATTACATGCCCACTACGACGCGAACGGGCGACGCCGTTCGAGGCAAAGCGATCTTCACCGAGCATTGCTCGAAGTGTCACATCCACGGCACCATCGGTGTGGAAGTGGGGCCCAATTTGACTGGGATGGCTGTGCATCCCAAACGGGAATTGCTGACACATATTCTGGATCCAAGTCGCAGCGTTGAGGGTAATTTCCGAGCCTACACCGTATTGACGGTCGACGGGTTGGTGCTCAACGGGATGCTTGCATCGGAATCCAAAACCGCCATCGAGTTGTTCGACACGGCCGGTAAACGTCAGAGCGTTCTGCGGGAGGACATCGAGGAACTTGTGATGTCACGGCAGTCCATCATGCCGGAAGGCTTCGAAAAGTCGATCACCATGAACAACATGGCTGATCTGCTCGAATTCTTGACCGCGAAGGGCAAATACGTGCCGCTTCCGCTTGGATCGGTCGCCACCGCGGTGAGCACCAAACCCTTGTTCGGCGGCCCGGCCAATGGCGACGATCGTTTGGTGTTTTCCGATTGGACAACGAAGATGTATGGCGAGGTTCCGTTCCAGGTCGTTGATCCCATGGGCGGCAAGAAAGCGAACATCATTTTGCTGAACGGACCGCGTGCCGAGTTGCCTCGGAAGATGCCAAAAAGTGTCTCATTGCCCTGCCATACCGGGTTAAAGGCAGTTCACTTGCTGGGTGGTGTTGGAGGGTGGAACTATCCATATAGCAATTCGCCGACCGTTTCGATGATCGTTCGCTTCCGCTATGCCGATGGCAAAGTGGAAGATCATGAGCTGAAAAACGGCGTGCAAATCGCCGACTACATTCGACGCGTTGACGTTCCTGAAAGTGAGTTTGCGTTCGCTCTCGGAAACCAACAAGTACGATACCTGTCGGTGGCTCCGAAGTCAGAAGAGATCGTTGAGACGATTGAGTTGGTCAAGGGCAGCGATGACTCCGCACCCATCGTGATGGGAGTCACTATCGAACCAATCGCGTCAGCATCGCATTAGTGGCCGAGATCGCTTCGTTCTCCCTCGGCAATCGCCGTAGGAACCCGAGTCAGTCCTGATCTGACAATCGTCTATGAACCGGATGGCAATCGCCGTCCGGTTTTTTTGTGCGTCTACGGCAAGTTGATCCTTCAGTGTGATGTAATCAATGTCTTGCGAGAATCTCTGCCGCGGTGTTTGCTAGACTGATAGGAGCGTCCCTTGCTTATTCGCGATTAGATTTTCCAGTCGGCTCGCGTGAATTGCCCGGAAGGCATCGACTTGACGGACCTGGAAAGCTTATTGGTAAGTTGGGTTTATCGGGACTTCCAGCCAATCCATCTTCAAACTCCATCTTGAAATTTCGTGACTACGCCTGAATCAGTATCCAAGCCGGTTCAAGCGTGGAAATCGCGTGAGATGTTGATCGCGTTGTTTACCATCGCGATGATCGCGATTCATTTGGTGATGCGGTTTGCGTTGGAGGTTCCTGAAACTCAGCGGAATTTGCCGTTGTGGCTAGCGTTGTTCTTCGGCGGGATCCCGTTAGTGTGGGAGCTGCTTCGAAAGATGATGCGGCGGGATTTCGGTTCGGATCTATTGGCTGGGATCTCGATTGTTGTTTCTGTGTTGCTGGGTGAGTATCTGGCCGGGGCGTTGGTGGTTTTGATGCTGTCCGGCGGTGAAGCACTCGAAGCCTATGCGGTGAGCAGTGCGTCATCGGTCTTGCGAGCGCTCAGTAAACGGATGCCCGCGGTGGCCCATCGCAAGAACGATTCCACGGTCGAAGACGTTCCACTGCATGAGATTGCGATTGGCGACACTGTCGCCGTTTTCCCTCATGAAACTTGTCCAGTCGACGGCATCGTCGTGGAGGGGCACGGTGTGATGGACGAGTCTTACTTAACCGGCGAACCCTACATGATGTCCAAGGCACCGGGTGTTGCGGTCTTGTCCGGCGCCATCAATGGTGAGTCCGCTCTGATGATTCAGGCCGGTAAATTGGCGATCGATTCTCGGTACGCCAAAATCATGGAGGTCATGGAGGCGTCTGAGCAACAGAAACCGCAGATGCGACGAATGGCTGATCGGCTTGGGGCTTGGTACACGCCGCTAGCCATCGCAATCGGCGTTGCAGCGTGGGTTGCCACTGGCGATCCTGTTCGCTTTCTAGCCGTTATGGTGGTCGCGACCCCCTGTCCTTTGTTGATTGCGATTCCGGTTGCCATTATCGGATCGATTTCATTGGCGGCACGACGGGCAATCATCGTCCGCGATCCGACTGCGTTGGAGACCGCTGACACGTGCCGCACGCTTATTTTCGACAAGACTGGAACACTCACCTACGGCGAACCCAATCTTGTCGAGCAATTGTGTGTTGACGAAAGACGGTCTCAAGAGATCCTTTCGTACGTCAGCAGCTTAGAACGTTTTTCCAAACACCCGCTCGCCAACGCGATTGCCAAAGCAGCCACTCAGTCCAAGGCCGTACTGTACGGTGTCTCCGAAGTCAGTGAACCACCCGGTCAAGGCCTGACCGGTCGTGTTTCAAAGCACAGAATCGAAGTCACGAGCCGAAAGAAGCTCCTCGCTGCGCAACCCGATGTTGCCGAATTGTTGCCGCCGCAAGCCGGTGGGCTGGAGTGCGTGATTTTGATCGACGATCAATATGTGGCTACCTATCGTTTTCGAGATACGCCGAGACCCGATGGTGCTTCATTCATTCAGCACCTGGGACCGAGGCACAAGATTGCTAGGACCCTGTTGGTTTCGGGTGATCGCGAATCCGAGGTGAAGTACCTGGCCGGACAGGTCGGCATCCACGACGTCTATGCCAGTCAAAGTCCAGAGCAAAAGCTGGATATCGTTAATGCGGAGACCGCTAAAGCGAACACGATCTTCGTTGGGGACGGTATCAACGACGCGCCCGCGTTGATGGCGGCCACCGTCGGCGTCGCGTTTGGGCAAAACAGTGACGTGACAACCGAAGCCGCCGACGTGGTGGTGCTGGACAGTTCTTTGCAGAAGATCGATGAATTCCTGCACATCAGTCGACGCATGCGAAGGATTGCACTGCAAAGTGCAATTGGCGGTATGGCGGTTAGCATCGTAGCGATGGGGTTCGCATCCGCTGGATACTTAACGCCGGTAGCGGGAGCAATCCTGCAAGAGGCGATTGACGTCGTTGCAGTTCTGAACGCATTGCGTGTCGCAATCCCCCCGAAGTCGCTCATCGATTTCGAGAAAACGAAAGCAAGCTAGTTCAGTGGGCAGGGATTTGTCCTGCCCACCAGATTGCCGAACGTCACGGCACGCTCCGCCGATCTAAAGTACTTTTCGTGACTACTTGCGAGAAAGCGTTTTCGCCAATTGCTCAATCAATTCTTGTCGTTCATGTGGGCTGTCGATGCTTTGCAATCGGTTACTCAGTTCCAACATGAAAGCGGAATACTCGTTGTGCCAATCGCGTTGAAGTTGGGTGACATCGACTCTTGGTTCTGGACGCTCAACCGAATGGGCGGTCTCGCCAGCGACCAATTCAAAACTCTCGTCAAACACTGGCAAGAAGATTCGCTCCGCGTTGATGCCCCGTTCGACCAGCATCTTTTTAAGAACCGCACGAGCTTCGTCGTCGCCGTGGTTTAGAAACAGTCCGCTATGGACTGGGCCTCGTTGGAGAATCCAGTCGATCAGCTCCATTTGATCCGCGTGCGCTGAATAGTTTCCGAGTCGTCGAATCTCGGCCTTGACTTGGTATTCCTTGCCGAAGATGCGAACCTGTTTCGCGCCACTGGTGATGATGTGACCGAGCGTCCCAGGCGATTGATAGCCGACGAAAAGGATCGTGGACTCCTTGCGGAAAATGTTGTTCTTCAGGTGGTGCTTGATTCGACCCGCGTTGCACATTCCACTCGCCGAGATGATGATCGCGCCCTTGGACACGCTGGCGATCGCTTTACTTTCTTCCACGCTCTCGGTAATCCGAAAGTTCTTGTGACGGAACAACTCGGACTCATGGACTTCAATGTCTTCCATGCTACCGGCGTACTTGATGAACACTTCGGTGGCTTTGCTCGCCAGCGGTGAATCCAGATAGACGGTGGCATCCGGAATTTGACCTTCGTTCAGAAGCACCGCGATGTCATGCAACAGTTCTTGGCTGCGCTCGACGGCGAAAGCCGGGATGACGACGTTGCCACCTCGCCCCAATGCACGCTGTAATTCGACCCGCATCGCTTCGCGGCGTTTTTCTAATGTGTAGTCGTCTCGGTCACGATCCCCGTAAGTGCTCTCGCAAATGATGTAGTCGTGTCCACTGGGAGCGTCCGGTTCGGGATGAAACGCCTTCTCTTCAGGCCCCAAATCACCAGAGAACAGCATCCGAATCGATTTGCCGGACTCAGCCACATGGACTTCCGCAGAAGCAGAGCCGAGCAGGTGTCCTGCATTCCAAAACCGAACACGAATCCCGTCGGCAGGCTCGAACCAAGTTTCGTATTCGACCTCGCGAAGCTGAGCCAACGTCGCTACCGCATCCCGTTTGGTGTAGATCGGTTCGATCAGTTCTTGACCGCGTCGCTCGCGTTTTCGGTTCTGACGCTCAGCGTTGTATTCTTGAATATGCGCCGAATCGAGCAACATGAATTGCAACAAATCCACGGTCGCGGGCGTCGCAAAAATTGGCCCCTTGAATCCTGCCCTGGTCAGCTTCGGAAGCAAACCACTGTGATCGATATGGGCATGCGTTAGGATCAGAAACTCTGCTGCAGTGGCGTCAAAAGGTAGCTCGCCGTAGTTCAGTTCTTGTGTTGTTCGGTTGCCTTGGAACATCCCGCAATCGACTAAGAACGAACCGGTTTCCGTTTGCACGTGGGAACAAGAACCTGTGACGGTGCCAGCGGCGCCGCAAAATTTGAGTGTGGCCATGTTGAATTCAGCTTTCCAGCGTGGGGACGCGTGACAGATACCGAGGTAGTCGCCAATTGAGAGTCAATCACCAACCGGTCGAGTGCAGCCAGTCTAGCAGACTGCAACGGTGGAAGACTGAAAGTCGCGCAGACAGGCAACTCATCGAATGGCTTAGCGTGTTCGCAATGCAAGCTGGTTCGTCGACGATCTGTCGTTGGGACTGAATCGCTGAAATTTGAACGTCGGCGAATGAGCGATATTGTCACAGGCGTGCACGAACGGCCATCTGACTTGCGGTATCACCACGCTAGATCTTCCGGCACGACGTTTGCTTTTCCGGACTTCTGAAGTCGCTGTACGAACTAGTGCTTCATCTACATTTCATTCTGGGGTTGATCGTAGTGGATGAGGCGACGAATCCTATCCACTCACCGACCAGACGGGCTCGTCGCCTCGCCCACTACCCCCAACTCGAATCTGGATGAAGCACTAGCTCACTTGCACTCTCAAACTATTTGCTGTTCGTTGAAAGCATGCCTTACCCGTTTCCAGTTCCCTATTTGAAGGAATATCAAAATGTCATTTGCTGTTACTGAAGTAGCCGCCGGTAAAGTGATCCAAGTCGAAGTGACCGGCAAGTTGACCAAAGAGGCCTATGCCGAATTTTTGCCTTTGACGGAGGACAGGATCAAGGAACATGGGAAGGTCCGCATTCTTGTCATGATGCACGACTTTCACGGATGGGACTTGGGTGCCGCGTGGGAAGACATCAAGTTTGACTTCAAGCACTTCAATGACATCGAACGTCTCGCCATTGTCGGCGATTCAAAATGGGAAAAGGGCATGGCAATCTTTTGCCGTCCATTCACGACAGCCGAGATCAAGTACTTTGATATCAGCGAATTGGAACAAGCCCGCGATTGGATTGAGGCGGAGATCTAGTGCACCGTCAAATTGATCTGTCGCAGTTTCTCCGCTTGCCCTATCCAGCAACCGATGCCAGCAGTGGCAATCGTTCCTGAGTCGAGACCACGACGCCGCCGGGTTTCTCAATCGTGATCGCGAACGCTGCTGGTTCGATGACCTGTAGTTTCGCGTTAATCGGAACGATGACCTCACCGGCTGCAGTTACATCGAAGACGCCGCCGTCAATTGGCTCGTCATCGCGAGCCGGGTCAATGATCCATAGCTGATACTGTTCAACGTCAGGATCGTTAATCGGCATGTCAACAAAACGCATGTATCCACGCTGTTCCGCTGTGCTCCACACCACGTCGCCGGAAACGGGATTGTCAAACGGAGTCGTTCCGGATGCCCATTGAACCTCGACTCGATCTGCCACTGTTTTCAAATTCTCACGAGCTTTGGCGAGGTCCATCGCGACGATGGTTCCGTCTTCGGGTTTGAGGTTTGCAGGTCCTTTGCTGTTCCAGACGCCGATCGCAATCAACAAACAAGCCGCTGCGGCTAGCCAGGCTAGCTTCTCACGCAATGCAATCTTGCTGCCGGCGTTTGACCGGTTTGCATTTGATGATGGCACGACCGCGGGATTGCTCGGACGCTCGGGTAGATGATTTACCGCGTCGCGAGCAATCTTCTGGCGTAAGCTTTCCGGCATGGATTGGGCGTTGGATGACGACAATGCCAAATCCAACGCAGCAGCGGCACGCATCAATTCATCGCTGGTTTTAGGACGGGAGTCACCAAACTCGCTATTGAGTTCTTGTAACTCGGCCGCGTCAAGGTCGCCCAAGGCCTCACCGGCCAGCAGTTCGTCCCACGGCGAAGGAGTTTTCGATGATGATGAGTTCATGATCGACTCCCGGTAGGTGTAGCTTTCGCTTGGTTCGTTCCAGTGGCAAGGCCAGGTGCCGTTGCCGTTTCCAGACTACGCTGCATGCAATCTCGAAGCTGGATCAGGCCGCGACGAGCGTAGGACTTCACGGTTCCAAGTGGAAGCGAAAGTTTACCCGCGATCAAGGTGTGCGATGCACCCTGGTGCACCGAAAGTGTGAGCACTTGTTGTTGTGTTGAAGTCAGCTTTTCCAAACAAAGTTTGGCTTGAGCAGCCTCTTCTCCACGAACTAACTCCTCTTCGTTCCCGCATTCCGCAGTGGAATCGACAGGATCCGTGGCGAAGGATTCCATCGACGGGATTCGGGAATCTTTCCGACGTCGATCGATCAAACGGCGACGAGCGATCATCGCCACAAAAGTCGGTTCGGCGGCAACGGCCGGGTCGAATCGCCCGGCTTGCTGCCAAAGTTCTACGAAAATCTCTTGTACGGCGTCTTCCGCGTCGTCGGCATTACCGAGCCAACGCTTTGCCAATGACCAGATCAAACCACCGTAGCGATCCAAACAATCATCGACAGCGGAGCGATCGCCGGAGGCGATACGCGTTAGAACCGATTCAGTCACAAGGTCTTTTCCGTAGCGAGATCTAAACGAAAGTCGTCGCGTAACTCTACTTGGTTGCCAACCGTGCGTACATTTGATCCATACCGCGACGCAACGTCCAGGCCCGTGTGGTTGGACAATGTTGCGAACTGGCCGTTGCAATGACGCTTGTCATATGATGACGCAGCGAAGGGTCCATTTCCGCATCCATCATGCCTTGCATGGTTTGACTGTAAAGATCAGCACAAGCAGCGTGATTTCCGGAGTTGAACAATTCTGACCCTTGAGCGATCGCACCATGGATGACGCCTTGCAAGTTGGCACCCTTGGCTGGTGGCATCAAAACAGTGTCGATCACATGAATGACGCCGTTGGTGCTATCGATATCGGTCGTCACCAATCCAGCATCGTTGATCATCGCACCGGAATCGCCAACCTTCACCGCGATCGATGATCCGTTGAGCGTTTTGGCAGTCTTTGCAGCAACAGCGTCGCTGGAATACACGCGACCTTCGACGACATGGTAAGTCAGAATGTCGACCAGTTTCTGCTTGTTCTCTGGTTTCAGCAGCGATTCCACGGTACCGGCTGGCAATTTTGCGAATGCCTCGTCGGTCGGTGCAAATACGGTAAAGGGACCTTCACCGGAAAGCGTTTCTGCAAGACCAGCGGCTTTCACTGCGGCGACGAGCGTGTTGAATGAGCCAGCACCGATGGCGGTTTCGACCAGGTTCTTATCCGCAGGCAGGATGACAGAGTCGATCACGTGGATGACGCCGTTGTCGCATGCGATGTCAGTCTTGACGACCTTCGCCCCGTCAATCATGACGGTCGACCCGTCTACTTTGACGTCGACTTGTTGGCCTTGAACGGTTTTAGCTCCGGACAAGGCTACCACATCGGACGCCATCACTTTGCCTGGAACAACGTGGTAGGTCAGGATAGCGGCAAGCTTCGACTTGTTTTCGGGCTTCAGCAGCGATTCGACGGTGCCTTCGGGCAGCTTGGCGAATGCATCATCGGTCGGAGCGAAAACAGTCAACGGACCGTCGCCCTTGAGTGTGTCGACCAGTCCCGCGGCTTTCGCTGCCGCAACCAACGTGTTGAAGGATCCAGCACCAACGGCTGTGTCGACGATGTCGGCGGCTTGGGTGTTGACGACGCTGACGGCGGCGATTGCTGCAGTGAGGCAGTAACGTTTGAGAGTGTTCATGTTTCCTGTGCTTTGTTTGTCTAGTTCTGAAATACGAACCTCCGTTCCAACGAACGAAGAGACTGGCCATGTCAGTGACGTATTCGCGAACTTGCCGCAAACGGATGCAAGAAACTGGAATCTTTTTTCAGAAGTCCGGAAACCACCGGAAATAGCGTGGTTTGAAAGCAGTCGCCCACGGTGACAAAAGGGATTTCTGGTCGGCAACCGCCAAGTTAACCAGTGATCAATTTCAATAAATCGCCGATGTCGCGATGAGCTTCGATGGGGTGGCGGAGCGGTTGATCGGTCAGGACCTCGTAGTGGTTCTTCCGGCCGATTTTCTCTCGTTTGATGAAACCATCGTCTTCCAAATCCTGGACGATTCGCTGGACCGCTCGTTCCGTGATACCAACTTGCACGGCAACTTCGCGGAGAACCAAATCCGGCTGGGCATGCAGCACGATTAACACGTGCGCGTGATTTGTAAGAAAAGTCCAGCGGCTGCCAGGCCGGCTTTCCGCAGGGGTTGGCAATTGGGGCGAGGATCGCTGAGTCGAGGTTTCCGTTGCGGTGGACGTCCTTGCACGCGTGGAACTGTGGTTTTTTGCGGCCTTTTTGGCTGCCATCGATGATCTCCCGCCGATACCCCGGACTCCGTGAACTTCACATGCAATCAGGTCGATTCCGGTTTCGACCACTGACCGGTTTGATTGTAGCACTTAAAAACACGAAAAGTTTTTCGTGCTTTCGAATTCTGAGAAAATAGCAGCGTTTTACCGCATCAATAGCGACCCAGTGGCATTCGCTACGGCTGATTCTGCTCATCCTACGCCCGCTGAATGACGAAATATGATTGACGACAGGAAAGTCGTGCTTTAGGTTTCGCGTCTCCTGCTTCTTCTCTTTGGAGGTTTCGATGATGTCCGTTTGGTTGGATCTGATACCCATGACAATCCCGGTCTTGCTAATGACCGCGGTCCTAATTCCCGACGCGGTGGCTCATCGTGACGTGAAGCGTTTTCGGCGGTTGGTCACCTGTGGCGTTGCCGGACAATTTGCGATCTCAACGCTTCTGCTGGTTTGGTTCCTGCTTGATCATGCAGTGCAACGTGGATCCGTTGGGGCGATCAACGAATTGCAGCACCACACATCGCCAATCCTGATCGATGGGCTCTCGACAATGATGTTGGCCTTGGTCGCTTTCGTGGGTTGGGTCACCTGTCAATTTTCGTTGGTGTACCTCGATGGTGAATCGAATCAAGCTCGCTACTTCCGTTGGGCCGCCTTCACGATCGGCGCCGTTAGTTTGATGGTGAGTTCAGGACATCTCGTGTCCCTAGTGCTGGGCTGGTTTGCAACCAACTTCGGACTTCAACAACTGTTGCTACTGAATCGTGACCGAACCGGAGCCCACCGTGCCGCGTGGACCAAGTTTGGGTGCAACCGGATCGGCGATGTCGCATTGATCGCCGCGAGCGTTCTGCTTTATCAGCAATTTGGCTCTCTGATAATGGTCGACATCTTTGAGTCCGCTCAACGATTGGTCACCGACGCTCAAACGATCCCGCCGGGGATTCATGCTGCGTGTGGATTACTGGTAATCGCCGCAATAACTCAATCGGTTCAGTTTCCGTTTCACACGTGGTTGCCTGAAACGATGGAAGCACCCACGCCGGTTTCGGCTTTGATGCATGCCGGCATCGTCAACGCGGGCGGTTTTCTAGTCATCCGATTCAGCCAGGTCTTCTCACTTGCACCGGCCGTGTTGTATTCGCTGGTCTTGATCGGAACCCTGACGGCCTGCTTCGGCGTCGTTGTGATGATGACACAAACCAGTGTTAAAAAGTCACTCGCGTACTCAACGATTGCCCAGATGGGATTCATG
Organism: Rhodopirellula sp. J20-39; assembly: GCF_057365095.1. Taxonomy (NCBI): domain Bacteria; kingdom Pseudomonadati; phylum Planctomycetota; class Planctomycetia; order Pirellulales; family Pirellulaceae; genus Rhodopirellula; species Rhodopirellula sp. J20-39. The sequence goes on from NZ_CP195123.1 coordinate 4,045,005, forward strand.
ATGCTGCAGTGTGGATTAGGCGCCTATATCGCCGCGACCCTTCATTTGGCTGCACACTCACTCTACAAAGCGAACGCGTTTTTGCGGTCGGGTAGCGTGGTCCGAGACCAGCAAGCGACGCTGGGTGCATTGCCGCTAAGCCAGACCGTTCGCTGGACTCAAACTGCATTTGCGGCGGTAATTTGTTGCAGCATGTTGGCGGTCGCTTGGGCGGTGTTTGGAATCTCCGGAACCGAAAAACCCGGTGGCTTGCTGCTGGGCGGGATCCTTTGTCTGGCCCTAACGCAGTGGATCACCAACGCGATGCGAAGTGGCAACGCTAACCTCACGCTGCACGCGATTTTAATGGCTGGTCTGATGTGTTTAGCGTACGCCGCCCTGTTCGCTGGAACCGGCTTTCTGCTTGCCGGTTCGGTCCCAGTCGTGGCTGTGAACTTGGCCAACGGAATCGCCATGACTCTAGTTGCTATCCCGTTCCTGGGAGTGTTTGCCCTGCAACGTGCAGCGGGCTCGACGAGCCAACCGCAATGGCTCTGCCGTTTCTACGTCCACGCCTCGAGCGGTTTCTATCTGGACCACCTAGCTCGCCGGCTAACCCGCTCGATTGCCTCCACCTGATCTCCGTCGGCTCGAAGAAAACCATCCTATCCATTCACCCTGAATTTGCCCGAGTAAAACAATGAAGACGATCGATTCATCCCCGGCTGATATCGCTGCCGCTGATACTCGCGTCACTGGCAACCCGCTGAGTGTGTTCATGCCAGGGCCCTATGATGAACCTCACGTTCACCGACAATTCGAAGAACTGCTCGACCAAGTAACCGAAGTTGTCTCGCCGGTTTGGCCACTGAAGGACTTGATTGCGGTGAATCCATACGCCGGCTTGACTGAACGTCCCTTCTTTGAATCCCGCGACTACTTGCGAAGCTTTTCGAACTGCGAATTGCTGCCTTCGATGTCACACTTTGCTAACGAATTTGGTCAAGGGAATTTGCATCGACGCCATATCGCGGCGGCCCTGAAGGAACTTGGCTTCTCTGGTGACGGGGCACCCGATGTCGACCATATCGTGGAAAACCTTGCATTGGTTTCCAGCTCGGAATCTGAATCCGGTGGGCATGCTCGTTTGCCTTCTGACTTGCCAAAAATTTCTACTGTTGCAGCCAACCTGTCCGCTCACAGCGATATGGACTGGTCCGAGGTGGTTCGAAATGAGATCGGTAAGCACTGTGCGTCGTACTACCAGCAAGACGATTCCGCTTGGGCAAACCCATGGAAAGATCAACCGCTCTATCAAGCTTGGCGAAGTGTGGCTCAAATTGACCTTAGCGTCGAAACTCTAGGTCTGCCCGGATTCCGGAAGTTTGTTAGTAAGCTACCTCATACGGTCGATGCAACGATTCTGCATGTGCTGCAGCGATTGGGGGTTCCGGAAGCGTTGTGGGAAACCTACTTGCTCGCTCACGCATTCGCGATTCCTGGATGGAGTGGTTGGACTAAGTATCAGGATATGCAGAACGAAGAATTAGGCACTCGTGACTTCCGAGGTCTGCTGGCGATTTCACTCGCCTACGACGCTGCGATCTCTGAAGCGTTCGACTTTCATATCGATTGGAGTTCATTGCTTCATCATCACAGCGTTTCTGTGACGCCCGCTGTCAGCGATCACAAAGCAATTCGACAAATTTTATTGCGAGCGACCGAGATTGCATTTCGAGAACACTTACTCGAGCAGTTGTCGATGAAGTGCACCGCCGCTGATCTTGTGGTTAACACTACCGATGAAGATTCGATTGATGGTGTGGAAGCGGTCGAGCACGAATCGAAGCCAGCAAAGCTCGCCCAGATTGCGTTTTGCATCGATGTGCGATCGGAACGAATGCGACGTCATATCGAGGCCAGTTCTGACCAAGTCGAGACGCTTGGATTCGCTGGCTTCTTCGGGCTGCCTTTCGAATACGTGCCGCTAGGGCAGGAGTCCGGGGATGTGCACGCACCGGTGCTGTTGAAGTCAAAGTTTCAGCTAATAGAAAAGCTAGCCGGATGCATTGATGAGTGTGGGCACGCACAAACACAGGCTATTGAAAAACGCCGAACGCTGCGAACTTGGCGAAAGCTTTGGAAAGGGTTTCAGTCATCCGCTGTTGGTTGTTTTTCTTTCGTCGAAACACTTGGGTTGTTCGATGGTGTGGAACTTGCCTCACGCCTGCGTGGGAAAAGTATCAAAGCGGCACAGCCCAATTTAGACGGACTCAAATCAGGTGGCGAAAAAGCCGTGGAGTTGAGTTTGACTGAGTTGCAAAACCAGCATGTGACGTTGCAACAACAAGCTGAATTTGCGGCAGGCCTGTTGAAGGGAATGGGGCTTACCGACAACTTTGCGTCTTTGGTCGCGTTTTGCGGCCACGGTAGTCAGACGGAAAACAATCCGTTGTCAGCCGGTCTGGATTGCGGTGCCTGCGGTGGTCATTCGGGTGCACCGAATGCCCGCTTGGCAGCAACACTTTTAAACGACTGTGGTGTGCGAACGCAGCTAGTTGACCATGGGATTTCCATCCCCGCTAAAACCCACTTCATGGCGGGCTGGCACAATACGACCACGGACGAGATCAGTTGGTTCGATTTGCAGTCCGTGCCGCCGTCGCATCAAGCTCAGGTCGTTCAGCTACAAAGCATCATCATGGTCGCCAGCGAGTCGACTCGTTTAGAACGCATGCCGACTGTCGCGGCGTCCTCGACCGCATCGGTGATGTCCCGAGCGACCGATTGGTCACAAACGCGACCAGAATGGGGATTGGCGGGAAACGCGGCCATGATCATCGGGCCTCGTTCGTTGACGAAACCGGCAAATTTGGACGGCCGAGCTTTCCTGCACAACTACCATTGTTCCAAAGATCCCGACGGGGCTGTATTGGAATCAATCATGACGGCGCCGATGGTGGTCGCTCACTGGATCAACATGCAGTACTACGCTTCGGCGGTAGATCCGGGGCATTTCGGCAGCGGGAATAAGACCGTGCATAATGTCGTCGGACGGTTCGGCGTTCTGTCGGGCAACGGTGGCGATCTGCGGTCGGGTTTGCCGGACCAATCGCTTCGCTTTGGCGACCAGTTGCAACACTTTCCCCTGCGTTTGCAAACGGTGATCGTCGCACCACGAAAAGCGATTGACCTCGTGATCCAAAAACATGCGGCGGTACGTGACCGATTGCAAAACGGATGGATGCACTTGATCGCGATCGAGGGTGATCAATCTTACCGCTACCAAGAAGACGGATCGTGGATCCGGTTGCAGTCCAGTCCGTCAACTTCATTGGTTATGCCAGCGAGAGAAGCGGAATGTTGCGCTACCTAATTTGACAGCGGCGGAAAGTTCACAGGCGTGTTGCTCAGGTAAGTCACCGGGCGGCGGACCAGGACATATTCGCGTTGGTCATAAGCTGAGCGAGTGGACTCAAACCGTCGCCCAATACGGCTAAATCCAAAAGCACCAGGAGCCGAAGTTAGCAATTGAGGGCTATCGACGTTCCGCAAATAGAACTTTTGGGGACGGAGGTAAGCCCTCTGTTCTCGTGCAAACGGGAACCTTGTGCCACTCGCCGAACGGCCGGGGCTGATTCGCTTGCAAAACCCGTGGGGCGATGAGCCCCGTTGCTGGCAGGGAACGTGATTTAGTACCACCTTGTCCGAATTGGCATCGATCCACTTGGCGCTGCAAATATAACAGTCATCCTCGTTGCGACGCCCAACGGAAGATAACCCGCCCATCTTTGTTCCTATTCGAAACCTGTTGCTTGTCTCGCATGGCCTTATCTCAACATTCAGACGTGGTTGCACCGGACGATCAATCGGTACTGAGGGCACTGACTCGCGTCGGACAAAGCCTCGACGTTCCGATCGATCTCGCCGACGTGCTGTCCAACGAATCCATGCCAGCGGGCGAGGATACGCTGTGGGTGCTGCAAAACAGTGCGACTCAGGCCGGCATCGTGCTCGACGAAACTCGCTTGGAATCCGGAAAGGAAGCTTTCGGTTTCTTAAGCGAAGCGCACCCGATCGTGTTGGCGTATCCCGATGGAACCTTGCGGGTTCTAGAGAAGGCCAATTGGCGATCTGTTGAGATGTTCACGACCAGCGAGCGCGTGAATTCTAAAGTGATCAGCCGTCGGCAGTTGGGCAAGCTGTTTACCTCGTCGCCTCAACCCCGAATGTTGATCGCCCGCAAGCAATTTGAATGCGAATCGATTTCGGCCAGCTCGCATGGTCATGGGGGCGACCACGCGCACCCCACCCCGCTTCGTCGATTCATGGGGCTGTTGTCGCTAGATCGTGGTGACGTGGGAATGGTGGTTTTGTTTGCGTTGGTCGCCGGCGTCTTAACCCTGGCAACGCCGTTGGCGGTGGAGTCGTTGGTTAACGTGGTGAGCTGGGGGACCCAATTCCAGCCGTTGATCATCCTGGGGCTGATGCTGCTGACCTGTCTTAGTATTGCGGGCATCTTGCGAGTGTTGCAGACCGTGGTGGTCGAAATGATCCAGCGTCGGCAATTTGTCCGCATTGCCAGCGACCTCGCTCACCGATTCCCGCGAGCCAACCAAGCTCACCTGGAAGGCCAATTTCCCCGCGAGTTGGCAAACCGCTTTTTCGACATCATGACGATCCAAAAGGCGACCGCGGTCCTGTTGCTCGATGGCGTGTCGATCGTGTTAACCACGGTTTTGGGGATGATCGTACTGGCGTTTTATCACCCGTTTCTGTTGGGCTTTGACATCGTTCTGGTCTTGGCAATGGTCTCGATCATTTGGGTGCTCGGTCGCAACGGTATCGGGTCAGCGGTCGATGAGTCGATTGCCAAATACCGGGTCGCTCACTGGTTGCAAGACGTCATCGCGCAGCCCTCCGTGTTCAAGACCAGTGGAGGCGAGGTGCTGGCGATCCAGCGCACCGACCGGTTAACCGCCGACTATATCGCCGCCCGCCAAAGACAATTTCGTGTTGTTATTCGACAGGTCGTCTTCGCCATGGCCGTTCAAGTGCTCGCATCGACTGCTGTTTTAGCTTTGGGAGGCTGGCTGGTTATCGGAGGTGCGTTAACGCTGGGCCAATTGGTCGCCAGCGAGTTGATCGTCACCGTTGTCGTCGGTGCGTTTGCGAAGGCCGGCAAGTCGCTCGAAAAGTTCTATGACTTGATGGCGGGGGTCGACAAGGTCGGCTACCTGATCGACATCCCTGCGGATCAGAAGATCGAAATTGGGGTCGTGGAAGATGGGCCTGCGAGCGTGACTTGGTCGAACTTGAGTTTCCGCGGTACCGGTTGGACATCGAAAGTCCCCGCCGCCGATATCAAACCGGGGCAGCGGATTGCGATTACGGGCGACGACATCAGCGGTCGGTCGCAATTGGCTCGGTCGATCGCCGGCTTAACCGAACCTCAAGAGGGCTTGATTCAGGTGTCGGGAATCGAGGCCGCACAGGCTTCGACGTCGGGACAGGGCAAGTTGGTGGCCTATGCGGGAGCCTGCGACGTCTTCCACGGAACCGTTCGCGAGAACATTGACCTGGGGCGTCGTGGAATTGGTCAGCATCGCGTGCGAGAAGTGGTTTCCCAAGTGGGGCTTACCGCAGCGATCGAGCAACTTCCCAACGGCTTGCAAACGCCCATGCAAACCGGCGGCTATCCGCTGTCAGACGAACAGGTCGTGCGTCTGGTGATCGCCCGAGCGTTGGCGATTCGTCCGAAGTTGTTGGTCATCAATGGCCTATTTGACGGTCTGGACGAGTCCACTCGCGATACGTTGTGGACGCATCTGGCGGGTAGCGACGCGGACTGGACGCTGCTGGTTTTTACCAACCGTTCCGATGTAGCGGAGCGATGCGACCAGACTCTTTACTTGCGTCAATAGTGACGACGAGTTGCTCGCTTGTCCTAACGCCGAACTCTACATTCCTCTCGAATCTTTCTCTCTCGATCAATCATCGTTTCAAACGAAAGCTCACCTATGATCCAAACCTTTGCATCATCGGACGACTTTGCTTCCATGCAACTCGTCCGCACAGGGAACTGGATTCGATTCGTCGGCAAGCTGACCCTGCTGGGGTTGATCTTGTCGACCATCGCGATGTTGTTCGTGCCTTGGCAACAAACGGCCAGCGGAATCGGAACGGTCGTTGCGATCGATCCGCAAGAACGTCCTCAACCGGTTCGCAGCCCATCGAAGGGGGTCGTCGAGTACGTCAAGGCTGGGCTTCGCGAAGGCAGCTATGTCGAACAAGGCGAGCTGTTGTTGCGGTTGTCTCCGTTCTCCGTTGACGGTGTCTCGCAAATTGACACTCAAATCATTGCGATGGAGTCGAAAGAGGCGGCAGCCTGGTCGGGATTGGAAGTCGCCAAACAAGCTGTTCTTTTGCAAGAAAGCGGTGGTAAGAGCCTGACGGAATCATTGAAACAGGATCTTGAGGCCGCTAAGCAAAAATGGGAGCAGGCACGCAACGAGGTAACCTCGTTGACCGCTGAATTGCAAGACAAGCAAAACCAGTTGAGGGTTGCTGAGGACGTTGCCGAACGAGGGTTGGTTTCTCGCGAAGAATTGTTCAGTAAACGCCAGGCGGTGGAGTCTCAAGTCGCGAAGGTCCAGAAGGCTCAAAACGCGGTGCATGAATTATCCGCGTCGCTAATTTCGAAAGAGGAGGAGATTGAGGCGAAGCTTCAGGACATCGCGATCAAGAACCGCACCGCCGAGCAAAAAGTGCTCGAGGCGATGCAGAAGATCAACACAATTGAAAAAGAAATCTTGGACCTGCGGAATAAGCGTGGCGAGTTAGACCGCTTGGAAATCCGTGCACCTCGATCCGGTCGCATTCAGGAATGGTTCGGTGTCGAAGGCAGTGACATCATCAAGGAAGGCGACCAGCTGTTCGTGATCGTGCCCGACACCGATGACTTGGCGGTGGAGATGAAGGTGAGCGGGAACGACATGCCGCTGATCCAAGAGGGGGCTCGCGTCCGCTTGCAGTTTGAAGGCTGGCCAGCCGTTCAGTTCGTTGGCTGGCCATCGGTCGCCGTCGGCACTTTTGGCGGTAAAGTCAACCGAGTTTTCCCAACTGATGATGGAAGAGGCAATTTTCGCGTCCTGGTGACCCCGGAGAATCATTTTAATCGGGAGAATGGTTGGCCAGATGACCGATACCTAAGGCAAGGCGTCCGTGCGAATGGTTGGGTGCTATTGAAACAAGTTCCGCTAGGCCAAGAGATATGGCGTCAATTGAATGGATTCCCGCCGGTGGTGGCCGAACAAGAACCTGGCCAGTCCAAGGACAAGGCTACGAAGGTGAAATTGCCCAAAGCATAAGCTTCGCGTCAAACAAGGATCGTATGACACGTGGAAATAAGAGACGGTTGCTTACGTCGCTTATCGCAATCGCATTGGCATCGCCCAGTTTGTCGATAGCGGAAGATTCACCGCTAACAGGTGATCAAGATGCAGCGTCAATGTCGTTTTCGCAATTCTTGATGATCACTCAAGACGATTTGCCGCCGGAGACCGCTCCGGCAACGTCAGATGGATTTAGCGAGCTAGGCGACGAAGCTAATCCTGGCTTGCAATCTGGGCTTAGCACTTCCAACGGCGAAACTTCGCGGCCCGAAACGATTGCTGCCGGTTCCGCTTCACGCGATGGATCAACGTCGTCAGCGACGCCGACCAACGACGATGGCTCCGTCAATGAAGCTTACCCGGACGATGCTCTGCTTCTTGCCGACGTGATCGCGAGTGTTTATCGATCGTACCCCGAAATTTTGCAGGCTCGGCAAGAATCCGGCTTGGCCAGCGGCGAATTGTTGTCGGCCAGCGGAGCCTACGATACGAAGTTCAGTGCCTACTCATTGTCCGAACCCACCGGCTACTACGAGAACTATCGCAACGGATTGAAGCTGGCCCGCCAAACATGGTGGGGCGGGTACGTCGAAGCCGGATATCGCATCGGTCGCGGCTACTACCAACCGTGGTACAAGGAACGCCAAACCGACGACGCGGGTGAATTCAAAACGTCGATCATCCAACCATTGTTGCAAGGACGAGCGATTGATCCGCAACGGGTAGCCGTCTTTCAAGCTCGACTCGCTCGACAAGCCGTTGGTCCGCAAGTCCAGCAAGCTCTGTTGGAAGTCTCGCTCGACGCGACGACCAACTATTGGCAATGGGTGGCTGCCGGCTCGGCACTGGCGGCGCAGCGGGAGTTGCTGGTTCTGGCGGAAAAGCGTGGCGAGCAATACGAGGTTGGCGTGAAGGCCGGCAAGTTTGCGGAGATCGATTTGATCTTGAACGAGCAATTGATCGCTGAGCGTTCGACGAAGGTTCTCGAAACGGAACGTAAGTACCGTGAAACGACCTTCAAGTTGGGGCTCTATCTGCGCGACGAACTGGGCCGGCCGATTGTCCCCGATGACGAATGGGGCCCGCGACGCTTCCCAACTATCCAGCCACCGCCGCCTAGCGATTTTGAAGCGGATCTAGCCGCCGCGTTGTCGCGTCGTCCGGAGCCGCAGTTGTTGGAATTCCAAATCCGTGGGATCCAACTCGATCGGCAATTGGCGTGCAACGAAATGCTGCCGCGTTTCGACTTCATCGCCGAGGCGTCCCAGGACATGGGCGAACCGGCAACCAAGTCGGATGACAAGGGTGAATTCGAACTGGTGATTGGGTTCACCAGCGAGGTGCCGATCCAGCGACGGAAGGCTCGCGGCAAGGTTCAGTCAACGACGGCAAAGATCGCCCAAACGAATGAAAAGCTGCGATTGGTGCGCGACAAGATCGGTGTGGAACTTCGCACAGCCTACAACGCACTGACCCTGGCCGGTCAAATCGTCGAGCAATCCGAGGTGTCGCTGCGGGCCGTGAACGATACGCTCGATCGATATCGTTTCGCTTTCGAACGGGGAAAGATTGACCTGATCTATTTGAACTTGTTGGAAACAAAAGCCAACGAGACCGAGATCAAGTTGATCGAGGCGCAGCAAAACTGGTTTGCAGCACTGGCGCAAATGCAGGTCGCGTTGGGTTTGGATCCGCTGGAACAAGCCATGACGGTTTCGGCGTTGCCCCCAAGCAAGCTCCCAACCTCCTTGGACCTTCACGACTTCGAAGACCAGCAAGCCGAAGCGTTGCTGCAAGACTGGGAACTGCACAACCGAAAACCGGAATAGCTGGTAGTAGACGAGGCAACGCGTCCATACTGCGCCCACGCAAAGGATTCGTAGCCTGATCCACTGCTTTGAAAGGAACTGGGGTTGTTGCCAGGCGGTGTTGTTTTAGACAGTCCTGGCATTGCCCCTCCAGCAGGCGGGGGATCGCTCGCTTGTCGAGAGATCTGATACTGGTTTTGCGCCTTGATTCCCCTCGACATGACTCAATCCACCACCTATCGAGCTGACATCGATGGCTTGCGTGCCGTCGCGGTTCTGATGGTTGTTCTATTTCACCTGCAGATTGGGGTGTCAGGCGGGTTCATAGGAGTGGATGTCTTCTTTGTGATCTCAGGATACCTGATCACTCAGATCATCCGACCGCAATTGCAAGACGGCACCTTCTCCTTGAAAGAGTTTTGGGTTCGACGAATCCACCGGATTGTGCCTGCCGCGGCGGTGATGACCGCCGCTGTTCTAGCGATCGGTTACTACTGGTTGATCCCGTCTGATTACTACGATCTATCCAGATCGGTGACGGCTCACTTATGCATGAACGCCAACGGTCACTTCTACGGTGCACTCGATTACTTCGGCCCTAAGGCGGATGGGCAGCCCATGCTGCATACTTGGTCGCTTGCCGTTGAAGAACAGTTCTATTTGATCTACCCCGTCGCGTTGCTATTCGTGTTCCGATGGGCCAAACGCTGGATGAGCGTTCTTCTTTGGGCCGCGTTTGTTGGCTCGTTTGGATTGAGCTTTTATAACGTAGCCAGCCACCCAACTGCCGCGTTCTACCTGCTTCCTTCCCGGGCCTGGGAATTGCTTGCGGGATGCTTGTTGGCACTGCATTGCCGCCGAGACTTTGCAGCCACTTCGATTGCAAACATCGTCGGTGGCTTCGGTGCCGTTTGCATCCTCGTCGCAGCCTTTGGGTTTCATTCGGACACGCCCTTTCCCGGATTCTTTGCATTACTGCCATGCACCGGTGCGGTGGCATTGATTGTGTCCGGGCGGTCTGGCGAGACCGTGATGTCTCGCGTACTAAGCCGTGCCAGTCTCGTGCATCTGGGCAAGATTTCGTATTCGGTCTACTTGTGGCATTGGCCGTTGATCGTGTTCGCACATGTTCGTTGGGGCGATTCTCTGTCGCTAATGACTCGTTTTACTTTGCTGGGGCTTTCCCTAGGCTTAGGCCAACTCAGCTACCTTTGGATCGAGCAACCGTTTCGCAAACGGACTTCGTTTCCTGTTTTCCAGCAACCCATTTTATCGGCAAGTTGCGCCTGGGTTTGCTTGATTGCATTCAGTTCGGTGGTGACCTTCTCCAATGGTTTGCCTCAACGACTGCCTTCCGATGTTGTACGTTTTGCAGCGGCAACCGATAGCAATGCGTATGAGTTTCAAGTCGACTTGGTCAAAAACGGAGTCGAATCGATTCCGTCGATTGGAGCTTCCGATGGGGAAGTTCGTTGTTTGCTATGGGGCGACTCACACGCGATGGCGATTGCTCCAGGTGTGTCGGCGGCATGCAAATCCCGAGGGATTACCTGCTCTCAAATCACCTATTCATCGACGCCACCGTTGCTGGACTTCGCTGGATATTCCGTTTGGGGGCTGGATGAACGTTCCCCGGCACAGAGCCGCATGGTGATCGAGCACATTCGCAGTCAATCGTTCGACTACGTGATCATGGCTGCGAAGTGGTCTGGCCATCAAAACAGGCCCACGTTCGGCGCGTGCTTACGGAAAACGATTGATCAAATCGAAGCGACTGGCGCGCGGTGCGTTCTGGTTCGAGATGTGGCCATCAACGATGTCGACGTACCACGCGAATTGGCCTATTCGACCTTGTTTAACGGACGTCCCAAGCTTCAAGAACTGGATCATCTATCGCATCTTCGAGTGAACTTACCGACGAATCTTCTCTTTGACGAAGTCCAGTCTGACCAAACGTGCATCGTCGATCCGTCTCCATTTTTTGTGCGCCGAAATCAATGGCAGTGGATCATTGACGGGGAGGTCATGTATCGGGACCGGCACCATCTGACGATTGCTGGCGGTCAGCGAACACAGCCACTCTTCGATGCTGTTTTCGCAATGGACACCACTGGCGACGATACCGATGCTGCCCGATTGGCTTCGGAAGACGCAGGCTCGAGGCATCGATTTTAGGTTAAGCAGATCTTAGGCCGTGACATTTAGCCATCTTTCCCCTGGGATGGCTTTGGGGCGTCTAGGCATACGCAACAACGCTGTGGTGCGAAGGATTTTTGGCTCAGGGATAGCCCCTGAGCCAGAAACTCTCTGACCCTTAGCCTTTAAGCAATCGGCAAGTCTTCGATCAGTGTTCTGCCCTTGGTTCGCTGCCGTAGTCGTAGCGAATTCGGGCGTTTCAGTTTCGTCACGACAATCCGGCGAGCGCGACGTGCCGCGTCACTGACGGCGGCCATCAACTTTTCGTGACGAGCCGTCGTCGTGATCGTGCCCAGGCCCGGCATCAGAACGTTGATACGGCATAGTTTGTCGATGCCGCCTTTGGGACCGTTCTCGTCGACAACCATAACCGACACTTGTCCAATTCGGGGATTGAACCTCGCCAGAGAGCTGGACATCAGCGACTCGATCGCAGCACGCGAAGATGAGCTCAGTTTTTCGATCGACGAGGTGACTGAAACTTTCATTGAGATACTCTCCAAAGGGAATAGGGAAACCGCATGCCACACGCTTCACCAACGATAACCGGGGATCCGCCAACGAAGCTCACGGCAACTTAGGTAGTGGACGAGGTAACGAGTCCTTTCCTGCAACGAGTCCCTCCGTGAAGATCCCCTCCGCGGTAAAAGCTAAGGATTCGTGGCCTCATCCACTACCGTGGTGCTGATAATGCAACCATTGGGCCAAAGCATGGGCTTTGGCTGGGGCAGACTGGATTTACGACAATTGGACGATTTTCGCCATTTGACGACGACAGACGGCGTTGCCACCGACAACCCAGGTTGACGCATTTTCGGATGTAGAAAGCTTCACCGAGATCATCAACTGCTCCGTTAACCAATCGCCTTCTTATCGATGCGTCTCGCGAATCTTGGTCTTAATACGATTTCGGCTAGGGAAATAGATCCCCAACGGACCAATGTTTGCACCAATCGATTCGCAAGCGACACCTCGCATTCGTAATCCTACCAGGAGCGTCTGTCATGCCGTCTTTTAAGCACATCTTGCTGTACACCGATCCAGCCGCGGATGAATCCACTCGCTGCCGGGCCGTTGAACTCGCATTGGAGAACCAAGCGAGTTTGACGTTGATGAACGTCGTCAAGCCGTTGCCGTCGATGTTGGGGTTGGCCAATGCGGTCATGGAGATCGAAGAACTGCAACGAGCGATTGCAAATGATCGCCGCCGCCAACTGCTTGATATCGCCAGCGAATATAGCGACTCTGGTGTCAAGCTCGACGCCGTCGTTGTCGTCGGTGATCCCGCTTATGAAACCGTCCGGCAAGTCGTGCTGGGGGAACACGATCTGCTGATCAAAACCGCTGAAGGCTTCGGCTTGGTCGATCGTCTCTTTGGGAGCGTGTCGCAGTCCTTGGTTAGGCTGTGTCCGTGCCCGGTGTGGCTACTAAAACCCAACGTCGATAGTTCGTTTAGATGCATCGTCGCTGCGGTGGACGCGTCGACGGACGACAAGATCACTGGCGAACTCAATCGACGTATCCTCCACTACGCCAACCTGATTGCGAGCCGAGAAGCGGCAGCCTTGCACGTCGTCAGTGCCTGGGACGTATGGATGGAAAGTCCGCTCCGTATGAAATTGGGTGACGACATCATCGACGGGATGCTCGGGGAACACAAAGCAGCCGTCTGCCAGCGTTTGGACAACGTCTTGAACGGGATTAAGTCGCAGCATCCGAAGCTTCGTCGCCACGTTTATCAGGGAAACGCCGTCAACATAATTCGTGAGGTTGTCGACCATTTGAAAGCCGATTTGCTGGTCATGGGAACGCAGTGCCGGACGGGCGTGTCGGGGTTTCTAATCGGTAACACAGCTGAATCGGTGTTGTCCGAGGTGAAGTGCTCTGTGTTGGCAATCAAACCCGAAAGTTTCGTCTCTCCCGTTAGAAGCGAGATGCATGATTCCGCTTCAAGCTGGACCGCTACTTCGGAGTATGACGTGATCGCGTAAATCGACCGTGTGCCTGCATTGCATTGGCGGTGCGAGCGTCGGCAATCCCTCAAAAAAGCCGTAGTCGACGAGGCAACGAGTCCAGCCGTCCGAGACCACTCAGGTACACGGGACTCGTAACCTCGTCCATTACGTTTGACTCGCTTCTTTCTCCAAAATGGAAAGGTTCTCATGACTTTGGATCTATCGACCAACTTTGGCGGTCTGCAGCTTCGATCACCGATCATCGTTGGCTCCTGTCCATTGTCGGCCAACCCGCAGAACCGAATTGCTTTGGAAAGAGTAGGGGCGGGCGCAGTCGTTTTGCCTTCGTTGTTCGAAGAACATGTGATCGCGTGGCGGATTCGTCATGGCGGGACCGTGAGCCGGCGAGAGCAAAAGATGCTGGATCGCATGACGAAAATGACACGCGAGGCACTCGTTCCCAACGTTGAGACGTATCTGTCGATTCTGAACTGTGCCAGTGTGCGATCCAACATTCCTGTTATCGCCAGCCTGCACGGTGGAACCGATGGCGAGTGGTTGGATTTCGCCGGGGAACTTCAAGAAACGGGAGCCGATGCGATTGAATTGAACGTGCATCATCGACCCGACAACGATTATGACGAACCGAGACAACTGGAAGACCAGGTCGTGGAACTGGTCAAAACGATTCGCTCATCGATCTCGGTCCCGCTGTTTTTGAAATTACACCGGGAATACACCGCCGTCAGTCACCTGGCACGACGGTTGTCTTCCGGTGTGCAGGGGCTGATTCTTTATGCACGCGATCCAGAAATCGATATCGCCCTCGACAGTCTGAAGCTGCAGTGCAAATGGGGCGTATCGCCGCCCGGGGTGCTTTCGCCGACCTTGCGAGCGTTGATGAGTGTTTACGGTCATTGTCCGGCAATGCCCCTGGTTGGCAACGGAGGCATCGGACGTCCCGAAGACGTGATCAAGACGTTGCTTGCGGGAGCGGACGCGACGATGGTTGTTTCGGCCATCTACCGTCAAGGTCCGGATATCATCCGCACGATGCTCGACGGGCTCACTCAATTCATGGAGAGCCACCGGATAAGCTCTCTGAACGAACTGCAGTCTCGACGTCCGATGGAGTTCAGCAGCGAAGAAGATCGAATCAACACGATCGAAGGGCTGTCGCCAAAAGCCTCGCTGAACGGCGTCACCGAACGAGAGCACTTGATCTACGCAGACCGATGGGGACATCCGGTTGGCTGATCGGCATTTGACGGCCGTCACACCCTAGGTCCATTCGTTGGCCAGTTTCTGGTCTATACCAAAACAGTAACCACTCCGTTGACCTGGAAATCGCGACTATTTTTCAAGGTGGTTTTGAGTTGCCGCAGGCATTTTTGGCATGGGAGTTCTAGTTGGCGGCGTCAACCTCGGTTGTCGCCGCCTGGAAACTTTCTGAGACGTTTTCAAGGCAGTGCACGCGGTTTTACTGCCATTTTCTCGCAAATTAGCCACTTTTTGCTGTTTGGCCTGTCTATTGCATGAGTACTTAATTGACTTAGCGGGCAGCGACAAACGCATTCTGCCGGTCAACGGATGGACGGAAAGGAAGTAGCCCGCGCTGCCCTCAGAACCAATCGGAGGCCGACGCCATGTTCACCGCTCTCATTGCCAACCCGAACGCAGTCGAATCAGAAATCAAACGCCCTCCACCCAAGCAAGGCATGGGCGGATTATCGCGACGAAACCTCGAACTGCAAATGGCTTCGAGGCGTCTCGATGAGTCGTTCCGTGAAGAAAAAGCGTTCGTATTCAACCTAGTCGTCGGGATGTTGGTACTGCTCGTTCTACCAGCGGTATTGGCGCTCCTTTATATCCTTGTGAATCCCGACGCATTCATGATTGACATCGCGCCCACCGCCGACTTTTCAACCTGGCAACCTGGTCAGCGACCGTAGCGGTAAACGTAGCGGTAAACGTAGCGGTAAACGTAGCGACGCTAGGAATCGGTGTGCATGTTCGCCTTTTAGAAAAGGCTTCGGTAGATCACCGGAACAACGTTTCGATAAGGCGGATCGAAACTCCAATTGCGATGCCCGCGTGTTTAGAGAGGCTTCCAAAATAGCCCGAAGATTATTGGACTTTAGCATTAGATTCGGCTTGCTTTGCTCATTGATCACAGCGTGCGAAGAGTTGGCTGACTGCTCCGCTTTTGTTCTCTAATCCGTTTTGAGGCTTTCATAAAGTTCGTTAAGAACTTCCCTACCCGACAACGCAGTGGCTTTACTCTCGTCGAGTTGCTGGTGGTCATCGCGATTATTGGTGTCTTAGTTGGACTGCTACTACCTGCGGTACAGTCCGCCCGCGAAGCTGCTAGGCGAATGAGCTGCAGCAACAACTTCAAGCAGCTTGGCTTGGCGATGAACAATTACCATTCAACAATCACGATGCGGCTGCCATCGCACCTCCCAGCAGTCGCCATCAAGGCGGTGTCCATGTACCAATGGGCGACGGGGCGATCAAGTTCATTACTGATTCAATCGAAGCTGGTAACCAGTCAACGACCAGAGTGGCGCTTCAGTCGCTAGTAGCGACGGCACAGCCACCTGGGTCCAAGAGCCCCTATGGGTTGTGGGGTGCTCTAGGCACTCGAGCCTCCAAAGAAGTCATCGACTCGGAGTTCTAAACCGATTCTTGCTCTCCGCGTAAGCCTGTTGTCAGTCCGTCATTTTGGATCGGCGACAGGCATCTTTGAACGCTTGGAGTGGGTCGACAGATCATGATACGGTGTCAGCAATCGAGCTGACACCGTTTTTGCGTCGGTGCGGGTTGTTTCTGACATTTCGTACCGGGAAACCTTTCTATTTTGCTTTTAGGATCGATATTGTGAAACGGAACATCTTTCAATCTTTTGCGTTTGCGGCATGCATGTCCTTGGCTTTCGTGACGACAATGACCGGTTGTTCAGACGACAGTGCGGGCGTGAACGCCTCCAAGGATGAGCTTGATGCGTACTTGGAAGAACATCCCGAGCTAGTTGAGAGCGCGAAGGAAATGGAGAAGACATGGGAAGACGGATACGTGACACCCGATGAAGAAAAGCCAGGTTCTTAGTACAAGAACGCGAAGTTTTCCTGCATCGGTAGGTTCAGCAAAACAGCGTTATATTTCGCCTAGCCTGTCTTACCTTTGTCGACACTTGAATTAGCGGTTCGGCGTTCACCGTTCGGTATCACCTCAAAGATACCAGTGGTGCCACGCTCTACCGCTAAAAGTGTCAGCGGAACGAAGCTCCTCTTTCGTTGCTAATCCGCTATCTTGAGTTCTGGCCCAACTACCATCTGCCCACCGGTCGATTGAAACACAAGTGGTGTTCGTGATGTTGATACGGGCTTGATTGGCTCTGTAGGTGGTGTTGGCCAGCCGGAGCACTATTTGCCAGGAACCCATTGATCGGCTTTACATAAGTCAGGTTGCAAGATGAAATATGCGTTCACGGCCCTGTTGGGCCTTCTTCTAGTCGCACTGAGTTCAGACGCGATTACCGCCAACGCGGAAGCAACTCCCGCTAGCCGGCCGAATATCGTGTTCATCCTCGCGGACGATATGGGATACGGCGAGGTGTCGGCGATGAATCCTGATCGGTGCAAGGTTCCCACTCCGGCAATCGATCGCTTAGCTTCGCAAGGCATGCTGTTTACCGACGCACATACATCGTCTTCGGTTTGCACGCCAACTCGGTACAGCATCCTGACCGGGCGTTACAATTGGCGGACCGAACTGCAGCGTTTCGTGTTGTACGGCTACAGTCCACCACTGATCGATTCCAATCGATTGACGGTCGCGGGGTATCTAAAAGACCAGGGCTATGGCACTGCGGCGATCGGTAAGTGGCATATCGGAATGGATATTCCAACGACCGATGGCAAAGCCCCAGGGAAAGGTCACAGCCCTAAGAACATCGATTGGGAAGGCACGATCAAGAACGGTCCCACGGCGCGGGGATTCGACTATTTCTACGGCATTTCGGCCTCGCTCGACATGACACCGTTCATTTACATCGAAAACGACCGCTTCGTAGGCCAAGCGACAGCAATCAAGAAATATGTGCGTGAAGGACCGGCGGAGCCTGACTTTGAAGCGGTCGACGTCCTTCCAATGTTTAAGCAGAAAGCGGTCCAGTACATCAAACGACAGACAACACAACGGCCCTTTTTTGCTTACATCGCACTGAACTCGCCTCATACTCCAATCTTGCCGTCACCCGAATGGATTGGAAAAAGCGCCGTTGGCCGCTACGGTGATTTTGTTATGCAAACGGACGCAGTCGTCGGGGCTATTGTCGATGCGGTCGATCAGTCGCCAATGGCGGAGAACACGATTGTCATTTTCACCACGGACAATGGATGTTCCAAAATGGCCAAGATCGAGCAACTGAAAGAGAAAGGCCACTATGTCAGTGGGCCGCTGCGTGGTTCCAAAGGTGATCTTTGGGAAGGCGGCCACCGCGTACCCTTTGTCGTCCGATGGCCCGCCCAAGTTTCACCCGCAACGCGATCGGAACAAACGATCGGCCAATGGGACTTGATGGCCACGTGCGCGGACATCTTACAGTCTGAGTTACCAACAGACTGCGCCGAAGACAGCGTCAGCTTTCTGCCAGCACTGCACGGTCAGCCGATCCAGTCCACTCGATCGGGAATCGTTCACCACGCGATCGACGGCCATTTCGCTTATCGGCAGGGTAATTGGAAACTTTTGCTGGCTCGCGGGTCGGGTGGGTTAACGGCACCTCGCGAAAAAAATGTCGCTGCTGACGCCCCAGAGGCCCAACTGTATAACTTGGCATCGGATATCGGCGAGACGAAGAATCTCTACTTGAGCGAACCCGACGTTGCAGCCCGATTGCTAGGGTTGCTCGAAAAGGACGTCGCGAGAGGACGCAGTACCGAGGGAACTGACGCAGCGAACGACGTTCAGCACGTTGAACTTTGGAAAAGCAAAAAGTAGACGCTGATGAACATCTTGCTCGTCAGGGTATTGGGCCAGGCATTCAGTCGCCGTTGGACGAATTAGAAGGTCAGTTGTTTTAAAGAGGCCCTTTTCCCAAGATTGTTCGTCATTTCCTGCAATCAGAATCCTATTTGCGAATCGATGGAGGAACGAAACGAACGATGACCGACTTCAATCTTCAGATGACTCCCGTAACGTCTGAGCAAATTGATGCCATCCTTCCGTTTCTCGAGCGACTTCAAGTCGACGGATTTGTTGCTGGCCAATGGAAAGGCAGACCCGGGCAGTTTCCCTGGTTCCAGTTTACGGATGAGGTGAGGGAATTTCTTCTGGCTCTGGATCTTCAAGACTGGGTGTCGCCCCAATGCAGGTGGACGGAGTGGCAGGAGACGGCCAAGACGTTCATCGAGACGCCGTCAAAGATTGATACGGCGGATGCGCAGACCATCCGAAGGCTATTCACCACCCATGTGCGTGCCAACCGATTCTGCGAAGGACATCTCGCAGCGATGTTCGAGAATGGGCACATCTTGCGGTTGCTACAGCGACTAAAAGCAATCCGATCCGCCATGCACGAATCATAACGGCTCAATCAGCCCGAGTTGGCTCATCAGCGGACGCCCGCAAGCAACTCTCTCTGCGTCTCGTTGTCTCTCGCGTCTTTGCTTCAACCACATCGCATCGAGCTATCTGAGCCAAGCAACCGTTCAGAGCGCCAAGGGAACGACTGGTTTGATTACCTTGTAAACAGTTTGTGAGAACTTGACGGAGAGGCGGTGAGACGCGAGGACGCAGAGGAGAACCGGTGTGGGTAACATTTTGCTACATCGCCTCAGTGTTTCGATTCAACTTGTGTGGTGAATTATGAAAGAGAACGACGTCAGCAAGGTGATCTTGAACGCTTCGATCGAAGTGCATCGCACGCTCGGCGGGCCTGGGTTGCTGGAGAGAGTTTACGAGGAGGCACTGGCCTGGGAGCTTAACCAAGCTGGTTTGTCGGTTAGGCGGCAGCAAGCAGTTCCGATTAAATATAAGGGCAGCGTGCTATCGACTCCTCTTCGACTTGACCTTGTCGTTAATGACTTGGTCATCGTCGAGTGCAAAGCGACTTCGAAGTACAACGATATTTTCGCGGTTCAGTGTCTCACCTATCTCCGGTTAATGAATCTGAAACTCGGGATCGTTGTCAACTTTGGAGAACCCAAAGTGAAAGATGGATTCCATCGCGTCGTGAACGGTTTGTAGGAATCTGACGCAGAGAAGTTGCGAGCATGAATGATCGAGTCCAGTTCCTCTGCGTCTCACCGTCTCTCGCGTCTCTGCGTCACAGGATTTATGCGAGTGCAGCCGAGCATCGCAATGATTCAGGCCACCAGGTGCACGACTGAGTCATATCACCTTGTGAATAGTTTGTGAGAACTTGACGCAGACGCGGTGAGACGCAGGGACGCAAAGTTGTTGGGGGCCGGGTGGGATTTTGGCTTTGTGTTGTGGTTTGGCGTTTTGGCCGGGGTTAGGTCGGAGCACAAAAAAAGCCCGCAAGACATTTGTCTCGCGGGCTATTTTGTCGCTGACGTTGAAGCCAACTGATACCGAAGGTGGGACTCGAACCCACATGAGGTTGCCCTCACCGGATTTTGAATCCGGCGCGTCTGCCAATTCCGCCACTTCGGCTTCTGATTGCTAGCTACCGGCTGGGTCGCTCAATCGAAGGGCAGAGTATCCAATACAACGCGTTCGACTGCAAGCCGGACTAGCCCCGAAAAATGGCGTGGTGCCCGGAATTATTTCAAACAGAGCGTTTACTGCGTTTTAGCACGGTTTTGACGACATTTCGCATGTACCAGTCAGCGTTTGGAAAGCGGGACGCTGATGTTTGGGGATCAGTTGATCGAACTCGCGGTGGAATCGGATTGCGGTCGAGGTTAGCACGCAGTGCGTCGTTTGTTTTGGCACTTACCTGACCGGTTGCCCCGAGCGTAACGCCCGAAATTGATCGTCCGAGCCCTTGGCTAGGGAATCGGCAGCTTTCCTGAATGGGGGCCATTGATTAGCGACCGTCGCACGTGAAGAAGGTGCGGCCGGAAGCCTGCCGGTTTTTGCAGGAGCTGCAGACTTTAGCCGGCCTGGGAGTTTGGGAGATTTAGGGGCGAATCCCCGATCAACCGGAATGGTCTTATTGAATGAACTGAATATCGGGCGGTTTGTACTGTTGCGCTCGTGAATTTCCTTCGTCCTGAAAGGTTGAGTGATTACGAACATTTTGACGGTAAATCATACAGGGGTGGTAGTTGATCGATCACCTTTGGGCCGGTTGGCCAGAGGGTGAAATTTACAGTGCACCCTGAAAAGACGTTATTTGCAGCGTAAACCACGCGGCTTTAGCGGAAATCCGACAAAATGTGAAACAGCGGCGCGGATGTTGCGTAACGCTGATTACGAATTCAAAACCTACACAAACAAGGATGAAACATGTTGGTTCTAAGTCGAAAAATGGGCGAACGTTTGGTCATCGGCGACGACGTGACAATCACGATTTCCAAGATTGCCGGCAACCGTGTCGCAATCGCAATCGACGCTCCACGCGAAGTGGCGATCAAGCGTGCCGAGCTGATCGATAGTCCCGCCCCTGTGCAGACTCGCAAGCAGGCCAGCCATACTCAAGCGAATTCGGGTTCCACGTCGAGCCGCGTTGCCGCTTATCACGCTTAGTTCGGCGACGTTGAACTGGAAGTGAGCTCGATCTTTCGCTGGCTAGGCTATTTGCTCCGTGGCAATCGGGGTGTTCGTGTCATGCTAGGTACGGCGTCGGATTGGGATGAGTGCGCTTTCATTCGCGCAGGGCGGATTAAGCGGTACTGTCGAGCTTGCTGGGCTCGTGAGCAGTTTTGCGATCCGCGATCTCGATGGAATGGATTCGTTGGGTGATAGGACTCGTTGCCTCGTCTACGACCTATCTTGTCAACGGCGAATGCAGAGTGATTTGGCCCTTGGGAGGGTCAGTGGATTTGGCCTAGGTCTGCTGGTTGGATTAGGTTCTGTTGCAGGAAGTTGAACATGAGCGAGCGTAGGTGAATCGCGGTTCCTTCTCCTTCGCTGATGCTGTGAGAGCGGTTGGGGTATGCCATCATTTGGAATGGTTTGCCGAGAGCAATCAGTTTGTTGATGAGGCGTTGTGCGGATGCGAAATGCACGTTGTCGTCACCGGTGCCATGAATCAGTAGCAATTTCCCTTCCAGATTTTGGGCGTATGTGATGGGGGAACCATCGCGAAACGGGGATGGATCGTCCGTGACCAAGCCTTGGTAGCGTTCTTGATAGATGGTGTCGTAATCGAGTTGATCGGGCACGGCTGCGATGGCGATCGCGGAGCGAAATAGCTTGGGGTAGCGAAACAGTAGGTGCAGCGACGTCGATCCACCGCCGCTCCATCCCCAAGCACCAACGCGTTGAGGATCAAGTTGTGGGTTCTGAACGAGTAGCTGTTTAACGGCGGCGGATTGTTCTTGAGGAGCCAGCACGCCGATTTTGCCGTGAACGGCTTGCCGGAACGCCGAACCGCGTGGCGATGCGACACCGCGATTGTCAATGCTGGTGACGGCAACGCCGTTTTGAACCAGGAAACGGTGCCACAAATAGTTGCTCGTGCTGTAGCTGTCTTGCACGGTTTGGCCGGCGGGTTCGCCGTAAGCGTAAACCAACAACGGCCACGAGGGTTGGTCAGAGGTTCCGGTTGGTGACGGATTGTCGTCATCCGGAGTCATGATCCAAGCGTCGAGCGTGATCGAGTCGCTGATCACGATTTTGACGAACTTTTCTTTGAGCGGTTGCAGGTTGCTGATCGCTTCGTTCGCTGTTTGATTGTCGACGAGTGTTTCTAGGATTTCGTAAGGATCAAGGGATACCAGTTGTTTAACCGGAGGTGTTTTGAAGTCCGACCAGGTTTGCACGGCGAATCGGCAGGATGGGCTGACGGAATACGAGAAGGTGCCGCGGATGTCGGGCGAAACACGACTCGGTGAAGAAGCGGCTGCTTTTGTCGCAGCATCGGGTGTCCCCGCATCGACGACGTACAAACCTCGAGTCGCGGCATTGTGCGGGGACGCGGTGAAGTAGATTTGGTTCGTGGAACTATTGACCGCGTCGACTTCAATGACGTCCCATTCACCACTGGTAATTGGCGTCAATGAAACGGCGGCCAAGGCGTGGTCCGTATCCTGCATCGGCAACGTCTGCGTCATCAAGTTCGCTGGCAAGCTGAGGCGATAAAGATGGCGCCAGCCGGTCCGCTCACTTTCCCAGGCGAAGTCGAGCGTGCTTTCGCTGGCCGAGCGAAGCCGGTGAATGGAATCTTGGGGCGTTACCCACCCTTCGCTCGTTTCAGTTTGTACAACCACGGCGGAACCGGTGTCCGCATCGGCGAGCCACAACCGATTCATATTTTGGGGGCGATTGAGCTGCTGAATAAGCAAGCGGGAAGCCGGGAGTTCGGTGCCGTTTGATTTGACGGAATAGTCAACCCACTGGATCGCAGCGATGTAGTGGTTGCGTGCGTCTCCCTGGAGCTGCATCCAGGTCGTTTGTTGACTGGCGAAATCGTAGACGCCGAGTCTTCCCGACGAGTTGGTTTGTCCGACCTTGGGGTACGCGTACTCTTTCGTTTCCGGATAGCGGTTGCTCGTGTTGTCGATCAGGGTTTGGATGGGAACTTCGGAATCGTCCAGTTGCCAAAAGGCGATCTTCGATCCATCGCCATTGAACTGAAAGCCTTTCGTAAGTCCGAGTTCTTCCTCATAGACCCAGTCGAAGGTGCCGTGAATCAGGTGCGGGTTTTCGCTGGCGGCGATCGTGGTTCTTTCGCCTGTAAGCGTGTCTTCGCAGTACAGCCCACGGTCTCGGATGTAAGCGATTTTGTTCGCCGATGGACTGAACGTCGCATGCATGATCGGTGCGCCGTCGCCGAGGTCACGCCACTGGTTCGCATTCCGGTTCAGAAGTTTGAATTCCGCGAGGGTTTTGTGTCGCCAAACTTTTTGGGCGTTGACCTTGGCGAGAATGAAACGCTTGTCGACCGATGTGCTAAGTTCTTCGATCGCGTCGAGGTTATCGAGGTCGAGTTCGCCAGCGTCTTGGAAGTGATGCACCACGGTGTCTTCGCCGTCGGGAAGAACGCGTTGGTGAAATTGGATGGTCTCGTCATCAAGCGTCTTCATCCACTGCAGCGTATCGGGCTGGCTTGAGCCGATCGCGGGTGACGATTCACCACGCAGCCAATCCACTGAAAGCGAGTCGAGTTTGAAGTCGTCGCTGACGAAAATGCGTTCGAGCGTCAACTGCGTTGGATCAACGACCGGCTTAGAAGTAGCATCGCCAGACTTCGTTTCGGCTGCCGTGACGAAAGATGAATTCCATCCGACAAGTACCGTCGCTAGGAGTGTGATTGTTCTAAGCATGGTTGAGACTCAGGGTTGTGGATCAAAGAAGCGAGTGAACGTAGTCTGGAAAATCGGTCATGTCGGTCGGCGGCTCATTGGGGCCGATCACCAACGGGCCGTCGTCTGGATTCGCTGCGAGTAAACCGTGGCTGCCACGCACTAGTGATGCATCCAGTGGGATGACGTCCATCTTGTAACGCATACCAGCCTTTTTCTGCAGCAATCGGGCACCGGCGCGTAGCTTGCTGGTCATGAACAGTTCGCATGGGTCGTAGCCTGGCTTGCGATGGATGTCGACGGTTCGTGCGAAGTCGGGTGCGTTTTGGTCGTCGAGCCAGTAGTAATAGGTGAACCAAGCGTCGGTTTCGGACAACGCGATCAGTTGACCACTGCGAGGATGATCTAGGCCAATTTCGCTGGGGCGGACGACGCGAGCGATGCCGGCGGTTTGCTGTAGCAACCGTGCCACTGAATCGATCTGGCTGGTATCACGAACGTACACATGGGCGAGCTGATGGTCCGAAACTGCGAACGCATCGCAATCCGTTGGCATCAAGATTTCGCCAAACGGACCGCTTCGTATTTTTAAGTGGCCGCTGTTGCGAAGTACACGGTTGATGTGAACCGGTTGATTCACCGGAGTCAGTCCATACTCGCTGACCACGACGACTTCGGCACCGATGGCTTCGGCGGCATCAATGACTCGACCTGCCGCCGCGTCGACTTCGGCAACACGAGCGGGATCGTGGTCTGGTAACCGTTGGAAGTCGTAATCCAGATGCGGCAAATAGCAGAGCGTCAATTGCGGCTGCTTGGTTCGCATGACTAAGGCGGTTGCGTCAGCGATCCAGTTCGTTGCAGCGATTCCAGCGGCGGGCCCCCAGAATGCGAAGAACGGAAACGGCCCGAGTTGGCGAGTGAGTTCGCAGTCGGTCCAGTCCATCACATCGAAAACTTTGGATCCGTCACATCCGTAGTGCGGCTTTGGCGTGGCACCATATTTCGCCGTGGTCGCTTGATTGAACCACCAAAACATCTTGGCGGTTTCATAGCGATCGTAGAAAATATCACCTTGGATCAGAGAACGAGCTTGCTGCCAAAATCGGACCTCTTGAGTGTCTGGATACAACCAGCCATTGCCGACGATGCCGTGTGCACTGGGGGGCTTGCCGGTCAGCATCGTGGCTTGGCTGGTGCACGTAACGGCGGGAACTGGACTGGTCCAAGGACGAGCCGAACCAACCGAAGCCAGGCGTGGTGCGTGGGGCAAAAGACGGGGCGTTAGCCCGACGACGTTCAAGATGCAGAGTTTTTTCGACATAGGATTAGCAGTCTATTCTTGGCAATCAGCTATCGCTAGCGCTTGACGAGCTTGCGTACAATTCGTTGCTGGAATAGCCCCTCGCTTGGATGCGATCCGTTTATGTGGAGTTTCCTTTGAATCTGATCCGCCTTGGTACCTGGATGCACATCCCGGAAGTTTCATCCAATACAGATGCTTCGCCGGATATAGTCGCCTCAGCTAATACGGGAGCGGCTTCGCTGTGTCGGAATGCGCGATCAAGTCGGCCAACGCGATCAAAACTATGTCTAATTGCCTGTGTTATGGCATGTTCGATGGGGCTGGTAGGGGTGGGTCAGGCCGTTGCGGTCGAGCCCGCCGCTAAGTCAGTGACAACGTCGGATCTGAAACCGGTTACTCCAATGGAGGTACGGCGTTTTGTTGATATTCAGTACAGCACGTTTGTTTCGCCGGATGAATCGTTCGATCTAGATCCGTCACTTCCCGGAGTGAATGGGCATGAGAATGATCAGACCGAGGGGCCAGAGACCGAGCCATCGGAGATCAAAGGAGGGGAGACTACGCTGCCCAGTGACGACCGGCTTAGTGAGATCGCTACGCGACCGAAGGCCGATTTGTATGTGCCGTTGGTCAGTCCCGCGAGCATCGTCCGTGAGCATGATGCTGCGTCAGCGGTGCCGATCGAAATTGCTCAGCCTCGCCGGCCCGCGATCTTGCTGGTGCATGGTGGCGCGTGGGTGACGGGTGACAAGTGGATGCTGGGATCTTACGCCGACGAGCTATCGCAGTTGGGATGCGTGGTTTTAAACATCAACTATCGCTTGGCGCCGCAGGCCAAGTTTCCTGCGCAGGTAGATGACGTGCGTGAAGGGCTGATCTATTTGCGGACGCACGCCGATGCGTTGTCAATTGATGTCGATCGCATTGGCGCGTTTGGCTATTCCGCGGGAGGCCATCTTTCCGCTTTGGTAAGCGTGTTGGCCGACGAGCCGATTGCCAAGCAAGCTGCGGCAAGCGAATGGGAAGCGACCGACGCGAGATGGTCTCGACTGCCCAAGGTCGCGGCCGTTTGTGTGGGCGGGCCGCCGTGTGACTTCCGTCAAATGCCGATCGATAACACTGCGTTGACGTACTTCTTGGGCGGAACGCGGCGAGAGACGCCGGAGGTGTACGAGTCTGCATCACCGATTGCGCACATTTCTCCGAATGATCCGCCGACCCATCTTTTTCAAGGAGAAACCGATTTGCTGGTTCCGCTGCGGGGCACACGTCGCTTTGCCACGGCGCTAAAGGACGCCGGTGTGGCGGCAGATCTTACCGTGATCGCAGGTCAGGGGCATATGTTGACCTTCCGGCATCCGGAGTCACGTCGCGTGGTGCTCGACTTCTTTGCCGAACAGCTTCGTCCTTAAGCGTTCTTGCGTATTTCTCACGCCTTTGGTTTTGGCGTCGATTTGATAGACTCACGGGCGAAAAGGCGGTTATGACCGGTTTCACATAGGCTATTCGAACAGGAAAGAGGGTCCGCGATGTCTTTACTTCGAGATTCCGCAACACTGCAACAAGCTCTTAGCTGGGACAGTGAACTTGCTTCGTCGCCGAGCGAGCGTCAGCGACGACAAAGCTACCTTACTTTTCAAATGGCAATGGCGGGTTTAACCCCGCCACATGAATCCGGCCAAGAACAACCGGAATCGGCGTTGCCGCGTGGCTTGCTTGAAAGCTTTCGCGAACGCAATGCGATCATTCGTCAACATCAACCCGCGATCGATGGACGGATCGAAGCGTTCTTGGAACGCTACTTTGCCGATTGCGAAGGCAACAAGCAACTGAAGTTACCGTCGCGTTCGTTGACGCTGGATCGTCACGGTTTGGCGCGGGAACTAAGTATCCCGTTGGGTAAGAACAAGTTCGAAAACGACCAAGTTCAATCCTATCGCTGTTTCAATGGCGTGCTGAATAATCCAAGGTCCGATCGCCGAACCACGGCGGGGACTTTCCACGTTGTCGAAGGCGGGTTGCCGATTCCCGGTGACAAACGAGCGGTTCCCAAAGAAGTTTTCATGAAGCTTTTCCAAGCGGCGATGTGCCCGCCGGATGCCGATTTGGAACTTCCTTACACGGCCGATTCACCCGACCCCGCTCGCACGTGGGTGTCGCTGATGTTGCGTCCGTTGGTTGCCCCTGGCGTCCAAGGGGTTTGCGAATCGAAGACGATGGAAACTCGTTTCTTCGTGCCTGGCAACTTCTGCAGCAACCTGGACTTCGTTGAGTCAATCTTCGGAAACGCGGGCGATCCTCTGGTTGCCGGTGGCGATGCTGGTTTGGATGCCAAACACTGGAGCGGCCACACCGGATGCGTCATTCTGGCTACGCATTTGGTGAAGTTGACCAAGAAAGAAGTCGGGTTGCCGCATTATGACGACGCTACCGCTCGCCAACGGCACGATCGCATGTGCTGGAAGTCAGAAGACGAACTTTACAATGACGGAAGTGCGTTCAAACTGACATGCCGCGATGACTCGGGCGTGATCGTGACTTTGATTGCCGACAACTACTACGGTTACTGCAAGAAAGAAGTCAAAACTCAACTAAGTTACGCTGCCAACTTGATGGGCAATGCCGAAGAGGAACACGCCGGTGGTGCGTTGGCGTTCGCTTCGTATTCCCTAGGCGACCATTTCCAGGTCAAAAGTCGCCTATATAACGGTGCGACCTTCGCTGAAGTCACTGAACGCTACGCCGAGTTCATCGACGTTCAGCCAACCGGGTACGGCATCGACAAGATCTATCCGAACGTGATCTATATTCCGGAGAGCGCGTTCGCATCCCTAAAGTCGCGACACATTCGCTGGGTTGACGCTGCCGGCGAGACTCAGTCGATTCCGCTTTCACCGGATGAAGTTTACATCGCGCCAAGCGGTTACCGTTTGCAACTCGCCAAGCACCCGAACGCTCCGTCGTGGCGTTTGATCGGGACGGTCGGCGAGGGCATCTTCTGTCACAAGCCTTGTACCGTCAGCGGCGGCGGTAAGAGCGAGATCAGCAAGAGTTTGCGTGACTACATGCTGTACGGTCCGATCTTTGTCAAAGATCATGAAAAGGACTTTGCCCAGGTCGATGAGATCTTCGCGAAGGACTACAGCGATCGTTGGGCACCGACGTCCGATGGTGCCAAGGTTTATGAAAAACGTCAAACCCGTAGCGTCTTGGATCCAAGCCGTTCACTGGGCAGCGTGATCAAACTGTTGACCCCGTCGCCGGAATACAACGACGACTACAACGCTTGGCTGGAAGCGATTCCAGAACATGTTTACGCGATCGCTTTGATCGTCAAACGATTCATCGGTGCGGAAGCCGATGAGAATGCTTCGCCCGGTACGATCAATTGGCGTGAACAATTCCGTGTCGACATCGTCAACGGTTCGCCAGGCCACGAGCTGAAGATCGGTGACCGTCCATTGGTGGGAACTTACCTGCGAGTTGGTTTGGAAGATTCTCGCTGGCGTACGTTCAAGCTTCGCCAGGACTTCATCGCATCGGCCAAGGTTCAGCGTGAAGATGACATTTCGGCAAGCGTCGTTGTGCCAGCTTCCGCTCTGGCCAGCTCCGGTTCGGCTGCGGCCGTCGGGGCAATGGTGGCGGATGCGGACAGCTATAAATTCGTCGAGAATTGCGAATACCGTTTGTTCCAGCGGCCCGATGACGCGGTTCATCGTGGCTTGGATAAGCAAACGGAACTTGATCTGTCGGGAGCGGGTAACTTCATCTCCAACTTCGAGCCGCTGACCAGCGAACAAGCTCGTCAGATCATGCTCGATGCGATCGAGTTCGATAAATACAGTGGTCCGATGGAATCGTTGCTTGAAGAGGCTGGCGATTCGGAAGACGGTTATGTTGTCAGTACCTCGCATCCGCGGATCGTCGACGGCAAGCCGACCAAGAACCCGCGTTACCTGCAAGATCGTCCGGACATGGTCCGAGACATGGAAACCTACATCGCGATTCGCGGGATGCAATTGCATCGCAAGTTGCCAGCCGATGCACCCGTGCTGACACCCGTCGGTGCTGTGCTCGCGGGACGCCGCAACAATCCACCGGATCGTGAAGCCGGCATTCGTTCATTGGCCGTGTACTCACCACTGCACTACCAAGAGCTTCCTGAGCTGATCATGGATTGGGTTTGCTCACTGACCGGCAAGAGTCCAAGCACGACCGGTGCGGGTAGCGAAGGGGCACTGACAAAGGGCCCGTTCAACGCTCTGCATCCGGCGATCGACATGAACAATGCGATCGTGTCGATGATCCTGACTCAATTAGGCGGCTTCAGTACGCCAGCGGGACATGTGGGGCCCGACTTGGAGGTCGGCCACGATATCTCGTTGCTGATTCCAGAAGTTTGGTGCCGGATGAGTGCTCAAGAACGTGACCCAAATCGGTTGATCGCCGACGGGATGCTTGAGCCGATCAAGGATTTCGAACACAACGGAACCAAGATCCCTGGCAGCCGACTTGGCTACCGGATGACTGAGAAGTTCGTCCGTACCTACCTGGCTCGTGTATTTGATAACCCGGCTAAGGTCTTCCCTGAAATGATCCTGCGTCCGGAAAAACAAGATCTCGATTCGTTCGCGGATGGAATCTTGCAGATCACCGAGGCTCAGGCTCGAGTCGCGAAAAACTACTTCGACGATTTTGGTTACGAACTCGCTTGTCCCCCGCTGCGTGCGGTTTTGGACATCATGGTGCACGGTGAGCACAACGGTCACACGATCGATTCGCCGGAAGTGCGGAACCTGTTCAATCGCGAAACATTGCTTTCGAGCGATTGGTACGCCCGACGATTGCAGGCCAAACAAGCTCGTGATATTCGGCACTGGGAAGACTTCGAAGCTCGCTTGAAAGAGTTCATCGCGGTGCCAGCGAACGAGGAAGCGGTTGAGCGACTTGGTTTAAAGGATCGTTTGGAATACGTCCGAGAACAACTTCAGCTTTCGCAATCATCCAGCTATCCCAGCAGCCTGATTGGCGGACTTGGCGTTGATCCGATGTCGCCTGCCGCCAGCGACCCTGTGCTTGCCGATCGACTGGCCAGCGTGTGACAAGATTTCGCGTGAGAAGTTTTCCAGCTTGCTGGTAAATCACTGACATGAGTCCGTTTTTCGGGCGGCCCGCCGGATCAAACGGTGGTCGCCGGTGGCGGACTTTGTCAGTTATCATGCGTGGCCTTGAATCTCAAATGCATTCATCCCCCACAAGAAACGTCTGAACCCACATGTCCTACAACGCCCTGATTGTTGGTAGCGGCGGTCGCGAACACGCGATTGCTTGGAAGTTGTCACAAAGCGAGCAAGTCCGCGAAGTATTCGTCGCCCCCGGAAACGCTGGCACGGCTACGGATGCCACCAACGTGGACATTGCCCAAGACGACCATGCTGGCTTGATCGCGTTCGCGAAGTCCAACGACGTTGGGTTGGTGGTTGTCGGTCCTGAAGCTCCGTTGGTTGCAGGTTTAGTCGACGACATGCAGGACGCTGGACTACGCGTTTTCGGGCCTTCGAAGGCGGCGGCGGAGTTAGAGGGCAGCAAGGTTTTTTGTAAGAACCTGTTGCGGTCAGCGGATATCCCAACCGCCGACTACCAAACTTTCCGTTCGGCCGATGACGCGATGCGGTACATCAAAGACCGTTTCGCCGAACCGACCGACCCGGTCAACGTGGTCGTCAAAGCGGACGGCTTGGCGGCTGGTAAAGGTGTCATCGTTTGCGAAAAACGGAGCGAAGCGTTAGAAGCGATTGACCGCATCGGTGCTCGCAAAGAATTTGGAGCGGCTGGCAAAGAGATCATCATCGAAGAACGATTGACCGGTCCAGAGGTCAGTGTGCTGGCGATTACCGATGGCGAGACCATTTTGACGCTTCCAGCGGCTCAGGATCACAAGCCCGCTTTGGATGGTGACAAAGGTCCCAACACCGGCGGCATGGGGGCGTATTGCCCGGCCCCAGTTTTGGATGAAGAGACTCTCGCCAAGGTTGAGTCGGGGATTTTGGTGCCGGTCGTTCACGCGATGAAACGCTGTCGCCGACCTTTCAAAGGTGTTCTGTACGCCGGCTTGATGTTGACGCCGGCCGGCCCGAAAGTTCTGGAGTTCAACGTTCGCTTAGGCGATCCAGAATGTCAGCCGTTGCTGATGCGATTGAAGACCGACCTCGCTGAAGTCATGCAGGCAACGATCGACGGAAAACTTGGCGATCTTGACGGTTTGGAGTTCGATGATCGCCCCGGTATTTGTGTCGTGATGGCCAGCGAGGGTTACCCGGCGAGCTACGAAAAGGGCCACAAGATTACTGGCATCGCGGACGCCGACGCGATGGAGAACGTCAAAGTCTTCCACGCTGGAACAAAGCTTAGCGATGGAGACGTCGTTAACGCAGGTGGCCGTGTGCTCGGCGTGACCGCGATGGGCGACACGATTAGCGCCGCCAAATTGCAGGCTTACAAGGCCGTTGCCAAGATTCGATGGCAGGGAGCTTGGTGTCGTAAGGACATTAGCGATAAGGCTCTCAGGTCCGCTGCGACGTCTTAGGCTTGCCGCCGAAGTTATCATTCCCATGCGCCCAATCGTTCGAGTTGGGCGGGTTGAAATTCCGAGGGCTCGTCCGGGATCGGTCAGCCAAAACGCTTGCTAACCTCCTTTTTATCATCTTAAGAAATCATGACCGCTTCGTACGATCAGCTTCTAGAATCGCTTCGCCAATACGGACAAGAACACGTACTGAAGTATTGGGATGAATTGGATGCGGCGGCTCAAGAACAGTTCGCCGAACAGATCGAGAACGTCGACCTGGCCGAGCTTGCGGGTTTGATCGAAGGGAAAGACGACGAGATCGATTTTGCTGATCTCGCCGCTCGTGCTGAGTTGCCACCTGCGGTTTCGGTCGACGGCAGCGGTGTGAGTTGGTCATTGGAAGAGGCTCGCGAAGCGGGTGAAGCGGCTCTTCGAGCGGGGAAGGTCGCGAGTTTGGTGGTGGCCGGTGGGCAGGGCACGCGTTTGGGATTCGATAAGCCCAAGGGAATGTTTCCGGCTGGTCCCTTGACCGAGCGAACGTTGTTTCAGATCTTCGCTGATCGGTTGATCGCCACGGGCAAACGTTATGGCGTTCAGGTCCCGATGTACCTGATGACCAGCGAAGCGACTGACGCGGCGACGCGAGAATACTTTGAATCGAACGACTACCTGGGTTTAAATCCAGATCAGGTCATTATTTTCAAACAAGGCACTATGCCGGCCGTGGATGCGGAAACCGGAAAGCTTTTGCTTGCTGATAAGGGATCGCTCGCGTTGTCACCCGACGGGCATGGTGGGACGTTGCGTGCTTTGGATCGCAACGGTTGTTTGGAAAAAATGAAGTCGGACGGCAACGAACATTTGTTCTATTGGCAAGTCGACAACCCACTAGCCACCCTTTGCGATCCGACCTTCATCGGCCACCACT
This sequence comes from Rhodopirellula sp. J20-39, assembly GCF_057365095.1. NCBI lineage: Bacteria > Pseudomonadati > Planctomycetota > Planctomycetia > Pirellulales > Pirellulaceae > Rhodopirellula > Rhodopirellula sp. J20-39. The sequence continues at coordinate 4,077,578 of NZ_CP195123.1, forward strand.
TGTTAGCCAAAAGTGAGCTGACCAGCCAGGTGATTCGCAAACGCTATCCGATGGAAAAGGTTGGCAACCTGGTTCAGGTCGATGGCAAGACGTTGGTTATCGAGTACAGCGATTTGCCGGACTCCGCTGCGGAAATGACCAATCCGGACGGCGGATTGAAATTGTGGGCAGGCAGCATCGCGGTGCATTTGTTTGAGCTCGCCTTCCTGATTCGGGAAAAGAACAGTGATTTATCGCTGCCGTTCCACCGCGCCAGTAAGAAGGTGCCTCACTTGGATGCGACCGGATCGCTGGTTAGCCCAGACAGCCCGAATGCGACCAAATTCGAGAAGTTCATCTTCGATCTAGTGCCCTCGGCCCAGCGAGCGATCGTTGTGGAAGTGGAGCCTGCCCAGGCGTTTGCACCGATCAAAAACGCCGATGGCGCTGAAACGGACACACCGAAATTGGCCAAAAAAGCCATCAGCGATCTGCATCGCAGTTGGCTCGAAGCGGCCGGATACACGGTTGCGGCCGACGTTACAGTCGAAATTAACGCTAAATACGCTCTCGATGAGGGCGAGATGGTGGGCAAATTGCCTGAAAACACGGCAATTGAGGAAGACCGCTACTTTGACGCGTAGTTAAGATACGTTGTGGGCGGTTCATGCTATTATTTCGTGTAGAAATCGGTCTTCGCACCGGTCTCTCCCGCCGCCCATGGGGTTCAATTAGCAGCCCCCTGCCCGCCCTCGCGTATCCCGCCCTGCCCTCATGTTTGTTACCAATCAACGCCCAGCCCGCAATCGCCGGGGTGGTGCCCTCATCATTTTGCTGTTCTTCGCCGGACTCATCTGTGTCGGCGGATGGTTTGGCTACCAGAGTTATTTGGATGGTCGAACCAAGCTCGCCCCCGATGATTTGATCATCAGCGATGTCGTGGAGGGTGCATTCGATCACACCGTTTTGGAACAGGGTGAGATCGAGAGCAGCAGCAATACCGAAATTTTCTGCCAGATTAAGTCGCGTGGTGGCTCCGGAACCGCGATCTTGTGGGTGATCGATGAAGGAACCCGAGTCGAAGCGGGCGACAAATTGATCGAGCTGGATTCGTCGAATCTTGAGATTGAGCTGAAGGAAGACCGTATCGAGGTCATCACCGCCGAGGCGACCTACGCGACGGCGAAGGCATTGGTCGAACAAGCTAAAATCGCTCGTGAAGAGTACCTCGAAGGCGTTTTCAAGACAGAAGAACGTGCGATCCTTTCGGAGATTGCGATTGCGGAACAAGAACTTCGCAAGACTCAACTTGCGTTGGGAAGTAGCGAGCGTCTGGTTGCCAAAGGACTTGTGAAATCGCTGCAATTGGAAGCTGATGGGTTTGCACTAGCCAATGCTCGAAACCAACTCGAAGCGGCCCAGGGGCGTTTGAAGGTTCTGCAAACTTTGACCAAGCGAAAGATGCTGGTTCAGTTCGACAGTGACATCGATGCCCAAAAGGCCAACTTGAGTGCGGCTGAAGCGAAACTCTATGAAGAGCAGCAAGAGGTTCGCGAGATTGAAGAGCAGATCGAAATGTGTGTGATTCACGCGCCTACCGCCGGGGTCGTTGTCCACGCTAATAAATACAGTTCACGTGGTGGTAACGCAGAGTTTGTCGTCGAAGCCGGTGCGACGGTTCGAGAACGCCAGGCTTTGATCCGATTGCCCGACCCGACCCGGATGCAAGTTCGATGCAAGGTGAATGAGTCTCGCATCACGCTGATGAAACAAGGGATGCCCGCAAAGATCCGTATCGACGCGTTGCCCAACATGGTTTTGACCGGTCGTGTCGCGAAGGTGAACCGATATGCTGAGCCCAGTTCTTGGTTCAGTTCGTCGATCAAAGAATATGCGGTAACGATTGAAATCTTGGACCCACCGGATGTCATTCGGACAGGGATGACGGCGGGAGCGGAAGTCTTCGTTCAGCAACTTCCGAAGGCCAAGCAGGTTCCAATCCAAGCGCTGTATGAGCACGGCGAACGAATGTACTCGCTGGTCCAAACCGGTGAGCAAGAATTCGAAACTCGCGAGGTAAAGCTGACAGCCACCAACGAGACGATGGCTGCGGTTTCCGAGGGGCTGAATGTAGGTGAGCGTGCAGTGCTGAATTTGCGACAGCACTTGTCGCTGATGGATTTGCCGGAGGTGGTTGCCCAGGACAATAGCGACATGCTGACGATGTCGGACAAGGTGAGACAACTATCCGAGGTCGCGGACGCAACCCCGTCCGCTGGTCAGCCAGAGGAAAAAGGACGCGGTGGGCCGGGAGGTCCGGGTGGCCCCGGTGGTCCTCGACGCGGCGGCGAAGGTGGCCAGAAACCGGGCCGCACATTGGGACAGTGAGCCCGACGTTGACGTTGGATGGATCCAAGTTTGGTCGCGTGCTTCTGTGCCGGCCGATGGCAAATCGAAGCCAAAAGGGACGTCGGTTGTTAGCCTTTGATGGTTAACGCTCGTCGACTTCGAAGGTTCAAGCCCGCCTTGAAGCAGACGCTTGATAGCTGAGCATCGCTTCATTCGTATCAGATCAATCCACGTCGGATCGTTTTTCCGGCTTACCAGTTACTCCCCATTCGTTTTGAAAACTGATAGTCCGCTACCGAAATCTGACGATGCTCAGTCCAGCGTGAAGGATGCGAGTAATCAGTCGGCTGACGTCTCCGCATCGAAGTCCGTGCCTTTAGCAACGCGAATCGATTCGCTGGTCAAAAGTTATGTTTTGAAAAGTGAAACGGTGCACGCACTTCGCGGCGTATCGTTCGACGTTCCTGAAGGCGATTACGTGGCCATCATGGGCCCGTCAGGTAGCGGGAAGAGTACGCTGCTGAATATGCTGGGGTGTTTGGATCAACCCACGTCAGGGAATCTGTACTTAGGTGATGACAATATCTCGTTAATGACGGATGACCAACTTGCTGAGATTCGAAGTCGTCGGGTCGGGTTTGTGTTTCAGTCCTACAACCTGATTCAGCAATTAACAGTCGTCGAAAACATTCAAGTTCCGCTTTACTACCAAGGACGGTTGGGCGCGAAGGAGCACGCCCGGGCTGTTGCACTTGCTGAGCAAGTTGGCCTTGGCGATCGTCTTGGTCACCGCCCTAACCAGCTTTCCGGTGGACAACAGCAACGTGTTGCAATCGCACGTAGCTTGGTAAACGACCCATACTTTATTCTCGCCGACGAACCGACGGGGAACTTGGATAGTGTGACGACTGATGAGATTTTGGAACTTTTCGATCGTCTCAATGGAGAAGGCCGAACCATCATCTTGGTCACGCACGAGGACGACGTGGCCGAAAGAGCCCGCCGGATCGTGCGTCTGAAAGACGGATCGCTCTACAGTGATGAATCCGTTGATGAACAACGACGCGCTGCCGCTCGGTTGGCTCAGCGTGAAGCTGCCAATGCGGTCAAGGAAAAACAGGGGTTAGCCGAATGATCTGGTTACGACCTCTGACGCTTGGAATCAAAAGCCTGACGCTGCACCCGTTGCGTACCGGGCTAACAATGCTTGGGATCCTGATTGGTGTGTGGTCGGTCATCGTGTTGACCGCGATCAGCCAAGGTGCAAGCGACCAAGTTCAAAAGCAAATTGAATCGTTGGGTGCGACGACGATCATCGTTCGCAGTATTAAGCCGCCGGAAGAAAAGTTGGCTGGTTCGTCGGCGATGAAGTACGGCGTTTTGCGAGATGAGCTTGAACAGATCATTGCAACATTGCCGACCATTGCCGAAGCGGTCCCGATCCGCGAAATCAAGCGGCAATTCACTCACAAAGATCAACTGATCTCGGGCCGGTTGGTTGGCTCAACGCCGGGATACGCCGAGGTCAATAAGCTTCGGATTCGTCGTCGCGGTGGACGCTTCTTGACTGACGCTGATGCGTTGCAGTTGAAGAATGTCTGTGTGATCTCGTCGGGGATCGCTGATGGATTGTTCCCGTATGAGGATCCAATCGGAAAGAAACTGTATATCCCTGAGCACACCGATTATTACCACATTGTCGGTGTTCTGGAATCTCGTGTGGCGTCAGCGGCTATCGGCGGCTCGCTGAGTTCGCAGGACTATTCGAAGGACGTGTACATTCCGATCGAAACGATGCAGGCGCGGATTGGCGATACGATTGTTACCCGAGGCAGCGGTCAGTTTCAGGTCGAATTGATGGAACTGAATCAAATTACGATGCGTGTAGAACGCGTCAGCCAGGTTCGGTCGACCGCTCAATTGATCGAGACGATGCTTGAGCCCAAGCATTCAGCGATGGGTGACATTGCGGTTGTGGTGCCACTTGAGTTGTTGGAACAGGCTCGGAACTTGCGTTTGATGTTCTTGGGAATCGGCGTCCTGATCGCTTGCATCTCGCTGTTAGTAGGTGGGATTGGGATCATGAACATTATGCTTGCCAGCGTGACTGAACGAACTCGCGAGATCGGAATTCGCCGTGCATTAGGGGCGAAACGTCGCGACATCGTTCGGCAGTTTTTGGTCGAGACCGCGTTGCTGTCGTTTGCAGGCGCGGCCTTGGGGATCGTGCTTGGATTCTTAGGCCCGCCGATGTACCGAGGAGTCATCTATCTCATATCGAGCAGCTTCCCTGATCAGTTCGCAGCATTGCCTAGTGCGATTCGCGATTCGCAGCCCACTATTGTGTTTGAAACCATTCCGCTGGCAGTGATCATTGCGGTTGCCGTGGGATTGGTAAGTGGGTTGTATCCCGCAATTCGGGCTGCCCGAATGAATCCAATCGACGCCCTACGCCACGAATAGGCGTCCGACGTTTAAGAGCAAGACGCCGACAGTTCATGGAGCCTGACGGCTTGTTCGCTGGTGGTTTCATCGTGTTATGATATTGAGGTTAGCCGTTTGGTTGCCTTGATCCCCACCACGAAGAAAACCACATGAATGAAGTTGTCTCTCGTTCCCGAAGTAAGTTCTCGCGGCGTCTGGAAGCAGCGACATCCGTTGCGGCGGTCGAAACTTGGAACGCACGTTTTCCGCTTGTTGCCAGACTACGATCTTCAGCAACATTACTAGTTCTAGCGGCCATGCTGGTCAGTGGAGTCGTCTTCACAACAACCCGAGTGATCGCTGACGATGCTCCCGTTCGACCTAACATCTTGTGGCTAACTAGCGAAGACAACGGTCCGCAATTGGGGTGCTACGGTGACCCGTACGCTGACACGCCAAACTTGGACGCGTTGGCCGAACGATCGTTGCGATATCAGATGTGCTGGTCCAACGCGCCGGTCTGCGCACCGCTCGAACTACGTTGATTTCTGGAATGTATGCCACCAGCCTCGGTGGCGAGAACATGCGAAGTGCGGTGAAGTTGCCGGACGCGATGAAGCTCTATCCGCATGTTCTACGCGACGCAGGCTATTACTGCACAAACAATAATAAGACGGATTACAACTTCGCGGGGATCAATAACACGGATGTGTGGGACGAGTCAGGGAAGAAGGCACACTGGCGAAATCGCAGTGACAAGAACCAACCTTTTTTCTCGGTCTTCAATTACACGATCAGCCACGAAAGTAAAATCCGAAACAAGCCGCACACTCTGGTTCACGATCCAGCCAAGGCACCTGTCCCAAGTTATCAACCCGATGTACCCGAGGTGCGACGTGATTGGGCGCAGTACTACGATCGTCTTACCGAAATGGACGCGTTGGCAGGGAAAACACTGCAACAACTGGAAGCAGACGGGCTGGCTGATTCAACCATCGTGTTCTATTACGGCGATCACGGCAGCGGAATGCCTCGCAGCAAACGGTGGCCTTTCAACTCGGGATTGCAGGTTCCATTCATACTGCACATCCCTGATGCGTACAAATCGTTAGCGCCGGAAGACTATTTGCCCGGGGGAGTCAGCGACCGACTTGTCAGCTTTGTCGACATGGGACCGTCAGCGATCAGTCTGGCGGGTGCCAAGTTGCCTGAAAGTATGCAGGGAACTCCGTTTTGTGGACCTCTCGATGGCGATGCTAAGCGGTATCTTTTTGGTTTTCGCGGACGCATGGACGAACGCCTCGACATGGTGCGTTCTTGCACCGATGGCCGGTTCGTTTATCTACGGCATTTCTATCCCGATCGCCCGTATCTGAAACATATCAGCTACATGTTCGAAACGCCGACGACCCGGATTTGGAAGGAAATGTACGATGAAGGTTTGCTAAATGCCGTTCAATCGAAGGTGTGGCAACAGAAGCCGGAAGAGGAACTGTTCGACTTGCAAAGTGATCCGGACGAGGTGGTGAATCTTGCCACTGACCCCAAGCATAGCGACAAGCTAAAAGAGCTTAGCCAAGCGTTGAAGCAATGGATGATCGACACGCGCGACATCGGTGTGCTAACGGAAGCCGAGATGCATCGTCGGTCGGGAAAACAGGCTCCAGTCGAGATGGCCGGCGCGGACTCTTTCCCAATCGAAGATCTGGTCGACGCGGCGTGGGATGCCAGTGATTGCTGGCGAGCGTTTGATGAGCCTACGCTACAAAAGATGGCGTCGCTCGCGGAACAAGATGATAGTGGATTGCAGTTTTGGGGATGTCGCGGCATCCATCTTGGTCTGCAGTCGCACGTGGGCGTTTTGAGCGATTCTGTGTCTGAGTCCGCGGTTGGGACGTTGCAGAAGCATTCTTCCGCTACTTCACCGAGTGTTCGCTTGATCTGTGCAGAGGCGTTGTTGCGTTTTGGGGCCGTTGACCAGCAGACCGCGGCGGCAAAAGAACTGATGGCGTTGTCACAACTGCCCGAAGATGGTTACTACATTGCGATGGCAGCGCTAAACGTGGTCGATCAAAACTACGAACAGGTCTCGTTGCTTTCGGGCGAAACGACCGAAGCGATTTCCGCGAAGCCAGTCGGTTCACCGATGCGGGGTGGCGAGTACGTTGGTCGCCTGCTCGATACGATTCGCGATCGATCGAAGTAAGTCAGTCCAAATGGCGGACCGGGCGTCACGTGTTGAGACGCCCGGTCTTTTCGGAACTCGGGTATGGCTTAACAGGGTTGCTCGAAGAAATGAGCAATCGAGATTGCGGTTCTAAGAGCAACGGGAGCTTAGGAATGTCTTAAACGCGGTCGATGTATTTGTTGAACACGTTTTCAAGCATCTCTTGTCGTCCACTTGCGTTGGGAGTCACCTCGCCTTTTTCGAGCATGTACTTTTCCAGCTCCGCAAAACCTACTGATCCGCTTTCGATCTTGGCTCCGATTCCTTCGTCAAAGCTGGAGTAGCGATTTTTGACGAAGTCCGCCATCTCGCCGTTTTCACGGATCGCTGCCGCAATCTTGAGTCCCTTTGCGTACGCATCCATTGAGCCGATGTGAGCGTAAAAGAGGTCAATCGGCTCGTGGGATTCGCGTCGTACCTTGGCGTCGAAGTTCACTCCACCGCTGCCTAGACCACCATGCTTGAGGATCATCAGCATCGTTTGCGCGGTCAGGTAGTAGTCGGTGCCGAACTGATCGGTGTCCCAGCCGAGTAGCAGGTCGCCGGTATTGGCATCGATGCTTCCCAACGCTCCTTGCATTCCGGCGTAGTCCAATTCGTGCATCATCGTGTGACCCGCCAAGGTCGCGTGATTGGTTTCGAGGTTCATCTTGAAGTGATCTTCCAGGCCATAGGTGCGAAGGAAGTTCATGCAAGCGGCCGTGTCGCTATCATACTGATGCTTTGTAGGCTCTTTCGGTTTGGGCTCGATCAGAAATTGACCGGTGAAGCCAATCTCCTTGGCGTAGTCGACTGCCATGTGGAAGAACTTTGCCAGATGGTCCAGTTCTCGTTTCATGTCGGTGTTGTAGAGGTTCTGGTAGCCTTCCCGACCGCCCCAGAACACGTAGTTCTCGCCGCCGAGACGATGAGTCACTTCCATCGCTTTCTTGACCTGCGCGGCACTGTAGGCGAACACATCAGCGTTGCAGGTTGTTGCCGCGCCATGCATGAATCGCGGATTGCTAAACATGTTGGCCGTGCCCCAGAGTAGCTTCACACCGGTTTCTTTTTGCTTCGATTCAAGCACATCGGTGACGGCATCCAAGTTCGCATGACTTTCGGCAAGCGTGTCGCCTTCAGGTGCCACATCGCGATCATGGAACGCGTAGTAGGGTGCCTGCAGCTTGGTGAATAACTCGAATGCCACTTCCGCCCGCTTTTGAGCATTCTCGACACTGTCGGAACCATCGTCCCAGGGGCGGATGGCGGTACCGGGACCGAATGGGTCCGAGCCGGTACCACGAAAGGTGTGCCAGTACACTATGCTGAATCGAAGATGATCTCGCATCGTTTTGCCTTCGACCACCTCATCAGGGTTGTACCAGCGGAACGCGAGCGGGTTGTCGCTTTGGGGGCCTTCGTACTGGATGACTGGGATATCAGCGAATGCGTTCATAATACCTTCGATAAAAGCAGGGTCTTCAGGTGGCGATGCGGCGCCTAGCTGTTGCCGTAGGGTGGATTCCGCACCGTTGAAGCGGGATTGTACCACAGCCGGTACTATCCTAGGCTGCTGCTGCCAAAACAAGGGGCTGGAACCGCATGTGTGCTGACTGTTGAGGCGTCACACTCGCTTCAACCGGAAGCCCACGCACTAGAAATCGCAGCCAGATGTTGCGTGAATCCACGTAAAGCTTTCAATTTCCAGCAATGCTATTAGTGTTTTGGCAACATCCATTTTCGGTAGTGGGCTAGGTAAAGAGGCCGTTTGGCGTCGGTTGTACGGACTCGTCGCCGCGTTCAATACGTTACGGTTGTACGGACTCGTCGTCTCGTCCACTACGATACGGCGTGAAGCTCGTTAAAGCCTTTACGCGAGTCTTTTACTCATCACTCCTTCTCGGTTCGTCATACGTCCTTATGCCAGTTGCGCTCATCACCGGAATTACAGGGCAAGACGGTTCGTACTTGTGCGAATTGTTGTTGTCCAAGGGCTATACGGTTCATGGATTGGTGCGGCGTACCAGTAGTACAGTGCGTTCACGATTGGATCAGCTTTTCAATGACAAAGAAGTCTATGACAAAAAGCTGTTCTTGCATTATGGCGATCTGGACGATGCAACGACGATCCGGCGTGTGCTACTGAAGGCCAATCCGGATGAGCTCTATCATCTTGCAGGGCAAAGTCACGTCGGACTGAGTTTTGAGATTCCCGAGTCTACGTGCCAGTTCACAGCGATGGGGACGTTGCGGTTGCTGGAGATGATTCGCGACATGGAAAAACGCCCGCGACTTCTGCATATCAGTAGTAGCGAAGTGTTCGGCCGGCCAGATGTGTCGCCCCAAAACGAGTTGACTCCCATGCGCCCGGTCACCCCTTACGGAGTCGCTAAGACGTTCGCGACCCAGATGGTACAGGTTTACCGAGATGCGTTTGATTGCTTTGCCTGTAATGCCATTTGTTACAACCACGAATCGCCACGCCGCGGTGAATCGTTTGTGACTCGGAAGATTACGCGTGCTGCTGCGGCGATCTCGTTGGGCCTGCAATCGAATCTGCGGCTGGGTGCCTTAGATGCCCGGCGTGACTGGGGGGACGCCCAGGATTATGTCGAAGCGATGTGGCGAATGCTCCAGCAACCCGTTGCCGGTGACTACGTACTGGCGTCAGGTAAGACACACTCGATCGAAGAGTTCCTAAGTTTCGCGTTCGAGCATGTTGGGCTGCAGTGGCAAGATTATGTCGTCACTGATCAGAAATTCATGCGGCCTAGCGACGTCGCCGATCTTTGCGGTGATCCAGCGAAGGCAAATGACGTTCTCGATTGGCAACCTTCGGGTAACTGCCGACAGCTTGCACAGCGAATGGTTGATCATGATTTGGCAGCGATGCGGGCGAAGGCGTCTAAGTAACTATCTATCTATCTCACTCTTAAGATCTATGTCACATAATTTCCCTTATCAACGAGTCTTCATCGCGGGGCACCGCGGTATGGTCGGCAGTTCGCTGGTGCGGTTGCTAACTGATCGGGCTTCCGATACCCAGATTCTGACGCGTACGCGAGCTGAACTGGATCTATGTAATCAGGCTGCCGTCGATACGTTTTTCGAAAACGAGAAACCTGACTGTGTTCTGTTTGCCGCAGCCAAAGTGGGCGGGATTCATGCGAACTCGACCTACCCGGCTGAGTTTGGTTACGAGAACACCGCAATGGCGATGAACGCGATCCATTCCGCCTATCGTCACGGTGTTGAGCGATTTCTGTTTTTGGGTAGCACGTGCATCTACCCGCGAGATTGTGCTCAGCCTATCGAGGAAGCCAGCTTGTTAAGTGGGCCTCTGGAACAGACCAACGAGGCCTATGCTCTAGCCAAGATCATGGGATTGAAGCTTTGCCAGTACTACCGAGACCAATACGGATGCCTGTTTCATTCGGCGATGCCAACGAATCTGTATGGGCCTGGCGACAATTATCATCCTGATAACTCGCACGTGATCCCGGGTCTGATCCGACGGTTTGACGAAGCGAAGCGGACCGACGCATCGGAAGTCGTTGTCTGGGGAACCGGGACGCCCCGGCGGGAGTTTTTGTATGTGGACGATCTGGCGGAAGCAACATTGCACTTGATTGGATTGAACAATCCGCCGAACTGGGTGAATGTTGGGACCGGATCCGATCTTACGATCGCGTCCTTAGCGGCAAAAATTGCTCACGTCGTCGGTTACACTGGCAAAATCACGCAGGACTCGTCCAAGCCCGACGGCACGCCACTGAAGCGAACCGACACGACATTGATTAATCAGACCGGCTGGCAACCCCGGGTAAATCTGGATGAAGGTCTCGTTGCCACCTATCAAGATTTCTTAGAGTCATCTCGACAGGGAAGCCTTCGTTAGAACGCCTCCCTGTCTTTTCTCCTTTCGTTGCTTCGACTTCGATCCATTTCAACACGTTCAATACGTCTCCCTCTCACCACTATTCCTTTCGATATGAAAACTGCACTCGTAACTGGCATCACCGGACAAGACGGCTCTTACCTAACCGAGTTGTTGCTTGAGAAGGGCTACAACGTCCATGGGATCGTACGTCGTTCTAGCACGTTCAATACCGACCGGATCGACCACATCTATCGCGATCCGCACGAGGCGGACACCAAGTTGTTCTTGCATTACGGGGACCTAACCGACGGCCAGAACCTGACCAACTTGGTTTTGGACGTTCAGCCTGATGAGATTTATAACCTTGGCGCGCAGTCGCACGTCCGAGTGTCTTTCGATTCACCTGCGTACACCGTGCAAACCGTTGGTATCGGAGCTCTCAATGTGCTCGAAGCGGCACGTCAGTTAAACAAAACCAAGCCGACTCGCGTTTACCAGGCCAGTAGCAGTGAGATGTTTGGCGAGGTCCAAGAGACTCCTCAAACCGAAACCACGCCGTTCAGTCCGCAAAGCCCGTACGCATGTGCCAAGGTTTACGCGTTTCATCAAACGGTCAACTATCGCAAATCATACGATTTGTTCGCCAGTAACGGGATCTTGTTCAATCACGAATCGCCCCGCCGTGGTGAGACCTTTGTAACTCGCAAAATCACGCGAGCGGCGACTCGAATTAAGTTGGGACTGCAAGAGAAGCTGTTCTTGGGCAACCTCGATGCGAAGCGTGACTGGGGGTATGCCAAGGATTACGTCGAAGGCATGTGGCGGATCCTGCAGCATGATGAAGCAGATGACTTTGTGCTAGCGACCGGTGAAACCCAAACCATTCGCACGTTCTTGGACTACACGTTCGAAGCATTGGACTTGGACTGGAACAAGTACGTCGAAATCGACCCGCGTTACTTCCGACCTGCCGAAGTCGATTTGTTGCTTGGTGATTACTCCAAGGCGAAAGATAAGCTGGGCTGGAGCCCAACAACGAGTTGCAAGGAACTCGCCGAGCTGATGGTCCAGCACGATTTGGTGCTTGCCAAACAAGAAGCGGCTACCAAGTAGTCGTCCGTTCATCATGGGGCGAATGCACGGTGTTTGTAATCGTGGTGTTTGCGATCGCGGTGATTGCCTGAACGGTAATCGCTGTGCGTTTCGGGCGTGAGTGAAACCCCATCGTGTTTCTCAAGTGGCTATATTGTCGCGTTCAGCTTAGTGTTGCGCATCAATCTAATAACAACTTGAGAGATCAAACCGTGAGAATCACTTCCTCCATCCGGTCAGGGCTAGTTTTGCTTGCCCTGTCTATGGCGATGTCGCCGCTGTTGGCCGCTGGTCAAGACACACAAGTACGGGGAATCGTTCGTGATACGAGCGATAACATTCTGCCAGGCGTGACCATTTCTGTAGCCGGCGAGGGCGACACGGTCACTGACGAAGATGGGCGTTTTACGCTCGACCTAGACGTCTCCAAACCTGCCCAATTGGATCTAAGCAAGGAAGGCTATCTGGATGCGAAGGTCTCGGTTTCGGATACGACGAAGCCCGTCGAAGCCAAGCTGGTTGCGATTACCGACGACACAGGGCTGATCCGGTATTCGCAAGCGATCTCGATGTCGCATAGTTTGAATGAGATCCGTCGCGACGTCCCCAAGTATGCGGACCGACCGATGACCGACGAATTGTACGACGAGATCGTGACTCGGTACGGCGAGAAAGAAGCGGAGGATGCCTCGTTTCGCATCTACCTTCCGCCTGGCGTTCCAAAGATCAACGGTTTGTTCTTGATCTCTGAGCATGGCGTAGGGGGACCAATGATGGAACACAAGTTGGTCCGAGAGTTTGCCGATCGGTACCACCTAGCTTTGATTGGTGTCCTAGGTAACGCGGTGCAGCGTGGAATTTATCCTGCTAGTACGTTTGATGGAATTTTGACGGATATCGCTGCGAAGGTGAACCATCCGGAAATTGCGACCGTGCCGGCATTCATCTTCGGGCATTCCAATGGCACCGGCTTCTCTGCGGCCTACGCGGCAATGCGTCCCGACCGAGTGCTGGGTTGGATTTCATTCCACTCCGGCGGAAGTTGGCACCTGGTGTTCCCAGGCGTCGAAAACGTGCCGGGTTTGGTGATGCACGGCAACAAAGATAGCTACTTCGATAACGGACAAGCCGACGCGGTCAAAGAACTGCGACGGGAACGGAAAGCTCCGATTGCTTTGTTGGTCGATGGCGAATCCGGGCACTGGCCGCGAGACCGTGACGCGACCTTTTCACTGGTGATCGAGTTTTGTAAATCGTGTCTGCGGGTGCGTTTCGCTGATGGCAATAACATCACCGATGGAGATTCTTGGATCGACAGCCCGCTGCAATCCCCGGTGATTCAATCCGGCTGGTTGGGCGATGCGTACGACCGCAGCGTCGGCGGCATGCAGAAATTGGACATCGCGTCTTACGCCGATTTCCATGGCGATCGAGAAACAGCCAATTGGCTTGCTGACGAAGCCTTCGCCAAAGCTTGGCAGCGATACGGTGCCTCACTCGAGTAAGACAAGATCGAGGTAACCGCCTGGGGTTCAGGCGGTTTGCCGATCAGTTGAATCGGCGGGACGATTGAACGCCCGCCGAACATATAGCGATTATCAGCGTGTCAACTTGGCGTTAAGCCGACAGCAATCCGTCCATGGTCGAAACCAGTGACTTGACGGCATCAACGCTGTTTTGGAAGGCCGCGGTTTCTTCGCTGGTCAAGTTCAGCTCGATGATCTTCTCGACGCCGCCGCTTCCCATCACAACAGGGACGCCAACGTAGAAGCCGCCAACGTTGTATTCCGATTGGCAATACGCAGCGACAGGGATGACGCGTTTCTTGTCCTTGACGACGGCTTCGACCATTTGGGCACAAGCCGCTGCAGGAGCGTAGTAGGCGCTGCCGGTCTTCAGCAATGAAACGATTTCCGCACCGCCCTTGCGAGTCCGGTCGACGATTTCGTCCAAGCGAGCCGAATCGATCAACTGGGTGACCGGAATTCCGCCGACGCTGGTGCAACTAGGAACGGGAACCATTGTGTCACCGTGTCCACCCATTAACAATGCGCTGATGTCTTCGACGCTGACGCCCAATTCCATTGCCAAGAACGCGCGGTAACGAGCGGTGTCCAAAACGCCGGCTTGGCCGCAAACCTTAGCGGGATCGAAACCGGTGACCTTGAACATTTGTTGGACCATCGCGTCGAGCGGGTTGCTGACAACGATCACGACTGCGTTGGGCGAAGTCGCTTTGATATTTTCAGCGACGCTGGTGACGATCTTGGCATTGGTCGCCAACAAGTCGTCGCGGCTCATCCCGGGTTTCCGTGGGATACCGGCGGTAACAACGATCACGTCGCTGTCGGCTGTGTCGGCGTAATCGTTCGTGCCGATGATGTTGGAGTCATAGCCCATGATAGGCGAAGCTTGCATCAAATCGAGAGCTTTGCCACGCGGCATGTCTTCGGTTTGAGGAATGTCCAACAGAACAACGTCACCAAGCTCAGCGGCAGCACACCAGTGAGCACAGGTGGCACCAACGTTTCCGGCACCGATGATCGAAATTTTTGCACGACGCATGATGGTCTTAGTCAAATGGGGATGTGAAAGTTCGGGAATTGGCCATTGAATAGGCTAGCCCAGTATGTTGGCAGCGCCGGCGTGGGCGTCAAGAGGATGCGACACACTTGACCAGCTAGGAAATCGTATCGTTTCGAAGAATCTCGCGATTACGCGGATTCGACCAGCCCGTCGGGCCAGTTTCCTGGCACCAGCGTTAGCTGGGATCCGAGTGCCGATTTTGTCCGCGAATCCCAGTCAATCCAGACCGGCTGGCTGACCGGTTGCTCGCTTGGAATCAGCCCCAACGACAATGCCATAATGCGTCGGTGCCCGGCTTGGCCATCGACCAAGGGCATCGCGGATGCTTGGTCTGGGACGGCGAACATGCGGCATTGGTCAGCGTACAATCGAGCGACGCGGTGCAAGGCGACGACCCGGAACCAGTGCCAAGGGCGTTCAACTGCGACATTTTGTCGGCACCAATCCCAGTCGTGGAATCGTTTCAGATCATCCGGCCGGATCAAGAAACATCGCACACAGCGTTTGCGAACCACCTGACGATCTTCCGCCGTCATGCAAAACAGCCAAACCTCGCGTGCGTTCGCGGACGTCGCCGCCACGCCGCTCATCCAACTGGCCGCGTCGTTAAGCACCTCGAAACCGATCGTTTCCAATGTTGGCAGGATGGGCTGGTTCAAGCTGGTTTCGTCACCGAGCGACTTGACTAACTCCGCCGCCGCGGGATTGTCGTAGATTTGCGGCACGGTTTGCTTTTGCGCGACGTTGCGAAACAGCAGTTGATAGCGAACCGCGTCAGGAGTGTTGTCACCGCCGTAGTTTTCAGGCGTCCCTTCGCCCGTCAGTGGGTGAAGGTAGTGAGCCTGAAATAGCACGTCATCGGAGTCGCCTTTTCGCAAACGATTCATCGAGTGCAAACGTCGCCGGATCAATAGAAACCAGCTCAGCAGGATCCCGGTCAGAACTCCCGCCGCCTTGCCCAGCAACTCCGGCCAAAACGTGGCCCAATCCCAGTCGGCGGCGGCCGTCTGAATCCATTCGATCATGTTGGTTCCAATCGGAGTGCAACGAAGTGGTCAGTGAAAGGCACTTTAGCCGGCACCAACTTAACGGATTCGTCGCGTCATGGAATCAATGTCATCACGGTCAATTGATTGATTGGAGCTCACCCGATGTTTTTCATGGGGAGCTCGCTGGTGCGTGAACTTAAATCAGAGCGGACGCCTCACACTTCCAGGTCGTTGCTTTCCTCACCACGGCACTACGGGTGAGACCGGTATTCCTTCACCAGGAAGTGCACGAAGTCACGGATCGTTGCCAGGGATAGTTCCGCATGCCGCATGTGGTTTTCCAGGTCAGCGATTTGAATGTCTTGTGCTTCTTCCTCACGCCGGGCCAACTCTGCCTTCAGGTCCTGCAGCGACAATTCCGTGTCGTGAATCAGGGTCTGGATTGTCCCGGTCGAGACCTTATCTAGATTTGACATGTTTCGTATTCCTTACAGTAGGCTGGTGATACCCAGGCATGCACCTGGGATAATGAAAAACACGCCGAGGATGTACGTCAACGCCACCAGTTTGTTTTCGGACGCTGTCGTTCCCAGCCACTCGGCAAGACGCACTGGTAAGAACCTCAGAAACGGGATTCCATAAATCACTACGACACCCAACACGTTGTAGGTGAGATGGATAAACGCGATCTGCAATGCCGCGGCGGCGTTCCCTTCTGCTGCGGTTGCGGCCAGCAATGCCGTGATGCAGGTACCAATGTTGGCACCCAAGGTGAACGGATAAATTTGCTTCAGCCCAAACGCTCCGGATCCGGCCAGCGGGACCATCAAAGATGTCGTCGTTGATGAAGACTGAACCAGTACGGTCACAAAAGTCCCGGAGAGAATTCCGGAGATCGGTCCTTTTCCGATCGCGGAATGCATGATCTCTTTCGCACGACCGACCATCAGTTGTTTCAGCAACTTGCCGACGTAGTGAATTGTCAGGAAGATCAACAAGATTCCCGCTGCGATCAAAATCGAGCCGCCGACTGCGCTGCCCATGTCGCCGACAAGGTTCTTTGCCGTTTTCACCACTGGAGACGTAGCCGCTTTGACAAAGTTCATGTTGCCCATGGACGCGTCGCTGACCACAAAGAAGCTGGCCAGAAAACTGCCCATCCGCTCCAGCAGCCCAAACGCCATTTCGAGCGGCAGAAAGATGACAACGGATAGCAGGTTGAAGAAGTCGTGCACCGTTGCGGCCGAGAACGCCCGGGCGAACTCCTTTTTCTCCCGAACGTGACCGAGGGAAACAATCGTGTTGGTGATCGAGGTTCCGATGTTGGCACCCATGACCATCGGTACGGCCACCGAAACCGGAAGGCCGCCGGCGACCAGTCCTACGATGATGGATGTCACCGTCGATGAAGACTGAATGAGTGCTGTGGCGACGGTACCGACAACGAGTCCGGCGAATGGATTGGTCGCAAACTCGAACATCTCCTTGGCTTGGTCGCCGGTGGCGGTCTTGAACCCGCTGCCGATCATCCCCACGGCACAAACCAGCAAATAGATCAGGAAAGAGACCGCGATCCACTGGATGAAGTTCCCCTGTCCGGCCGCTCGTGGGATCGAATCAGCTGATTCATCCGCTAACGAAGCGTCAATCGCCGTGGTCTGTAGGTTGCTCATGTGAGACGATTTCCGCATGTGGAGATTGGGGATGTCGATGCGACTGTTATTCTTTGCAGTCATCATCTAGGCAAGCCCGCCGCGAAGTGAATGCACATAAGTTCACGGAAGCTTCACATTTTGTGAATTGATGCCTCTCGATGGCCGCAAATTCCGCCGAAATTCGGTAGCTGCAGCAGATTACCCAATCAGAAGTGCGAGTGTGCTTAGAACAGTCGCAGTTGGAAATCTTCTTCCTCTGGTTTTGCCGAGGTGATCTTCTGAACCGGCAACGGCTCCGTTTTGCGTTTCGCAAGGGAGGCCGCTTGCGCGGCCAGTGATTTCAGCTTTTCACCGTCATACACCGGTAGGCCTTTCCCGTCGTAGCGAATTGCCTGGAACGCGATCAATTCCTCCAGAGCCGACAAGCCGGCCGCCGCGCTGGAGCATCTCGCCTGGGAGGTCGAGATCAAAGTCTTGCGTTTTGCCGGACGCGAGTTGGCGCCCTTCCCGCTGAGGGAACTGGCTAGTTTTGCCGCATCGAGCGATAGGCTGGTGTGGTCCTTCGACTTAGCCGCGACCTTCGGCTTGGACGAATCGATCCGCCTTGCCTTGTGTCCGCATCGCTTTAGTAGCGAAACGGCATGGTCCAAATCTTTGTCGCGAGAAGCGATCTCGAACAACGTGCCCGGCGGTTGCTCGGCAGCGAGTCGGCCGGCGACGAAGGTGAGACCGAAGTCGGCTGAATTCTTGCCGCCTGGCATCTGCCAGATTTCGATCTGTCCCGAAACGATGAGTTGCCCCAGGATCGATGCCATGCCGAGTGGCACGCGTGGTTCTCGATTGCCATGCGACGCGATGATGACGTCGTAGACGTTCGCCGATTCGGCTAGATCGAGCATCTCATGCGGGCAATTGTCGAGGTCAATCAGTAAAACGCTGTGGCGGTTTACCGAAGCGTGACTCATCGACAAGATTCGCAGTACTGGAGAAGACGGGCGAGGACGGTTCGTATTGTCCCACATCCTGTTGCCGATAGCTAGCGATCGACAACCCCGCTCAGAACGAGTGTTGTGGTCAGGATGAAGCTGCCCTCATGCCGGCGGCACGGCTGCAGTGGTCGCAAAGTCGCTTCTGCTTATTCGCTCAACTGCCCTCGCGACGCATCGTCAATTCGCGGTCGATCTCTTTGCCCACAAAGTGAGTGGCGGGGACGAACGTGTTTTCGTCCAGCGGCACGATGATCCGCACTGTGACTTCTTCGGTGTCATCGTCGATCGCGGCGGGGGTCACCTGCACGTTGAAGGCGGAAATGCCGATCGTCGACAGAACACGAATGGCTTCGGTCCGCACTTCAGCCGAGGTGGCACCGGGAATGATCCCGCGTCGAGCACTTTCATAGACCGCGTTGTCCACCGTGTGCCGAATCATGGCAACGCGGCAAAACTCAAACCCGGCGAAGAAGAATAGGAACAACAGCGGTGCCACCACAGCGAATTCGACCATCACCGCACCCGTTCGACGCGAAGCATCGCGGTGTCGGCGTGTGCGTCGGACCTTGCGATTCAAAGATCCATCGCTGTTCGATGGACTGGTTAAACCGGATGGACGCGAGCTTGGTTTGCGTAGCAGTGACATGATGGGATGTGAAGCTTGAAAGGAATAGGTGGATCGTCGAAACGAATCGGCAATTACGTAAGCAAAAACCGACGGTTAATCCGTCAGTCGAGTGCCAAGCGTCAAAGCGATTTCGCGATACACCGCTTGCAGTTCCGCACCGGTAAGTGCGTGGAAGTGACGTCCGCCACCGATGTCAGCGACCTCGGCCATTCGCGTGATATCCGCTCCGGCTCCGAAGGTGATTGTGTGAATGGTGACCTTGTCGGCTGCCAGTTGACGGGCCACGACTCGGGGTTCCGGTCCGCGGTTGTGTTGACCGTCGGTCATCACGATCATGGTCCGCTCGACAAAGTCGGCTGGACGCCCTCGCGATGCGATGTTCCGGCCTGCTTCCATGCCTCGTGAGATACTGGTGAACCCGCCGGTAGATAGCCCTGCCATCGCAGCGTTGATCTCGTTGAGATTGCTGGTCAACTGTGCGTCTTCGGTTGCATTCTCGTTGTACGATGCTAGGCCTACCAATTCCTGAACCGGAGTCCCTGCTAGTAGCCCAGTAAAGATGTTAATTGCCACGGACAGGTCGGCGTATTTTCGACCCGCCATCGATCCACTGCGGTCGATCACCAAGGTGATGTCACGCTCAATGAAAGTCGCCGTGGCAGAAACCTGGGGTTCAAACACATGGGTGCCGGTCACGTTGCCGAAGAACAACGGCACCGAGCCTGAACGGGAGCCGGCTGTCCGTCGGCCGTCGACACGAACGCCGTTCAGCGGAACACCTCCGGCGGTGAATTGAAATTTTCCGTTCGCTTGTCGCTGGCTGCTGCCAAAATCGAAGTCACCAGCAGCCAACAGCAAGGGCTGACCATTGACGCGGTTAGCAGCGGCGATTTCTTGGCCGCGAGCGATCGCACTGGCTCGGTCAAGAGTGTCGGCCAGTTCCGTCGCGGCGGCGTTGGCGGCGGCGTCCGATGCGGTACGCAGTTCAGTACGAGCCAAGTGCATTTGAGCGATGTCGATCGAAAACGCCATCGTCATCAAGAACATGAACAACATGACCGCGATCATGATCAACATCGCGCCGTGGCGTGACGATCGAGATGCGAAACCGCGGAATGGATGGAGGGTAGGCTTTGTCATGATATCGATCTAAGCAAACTGAAAGTAATGATCGGTGCGGTGGTGGGATCAGGCTGGTTACTGCTTCACCATCACGACCCGAGAGGTCAGGACGCGATTGGAGATGAACTGGCCCAGCAGCGGGCTGTTCGCCGCACTCGGTGCGCTCACCTCGACGACGACCTCGGTGCCACGATCGGCATCGAAGGATTCACCATTGGGGAACCGCACGTTAAAACCGGAAATATTTCTTGCGTTCAAAACGTTTTGAGCTCGCAAGTTGGCTTCCGCATTACCACGTCCATTCTGAGACGCCTCGCGACTTGCTTCGTAGGCAGCGACGTTCAACGTTTGCTTTAGGAAAATCATGGTGGATGCTTCGATGGATCCGAACAGGATCAGCACCAAAATCGGTAGACAGACAGCGAACTCAACGGCCGCGGCACCGCGGCGTTGTTCGTGCTTCTTGGATTGTCGGGGGCGTCGTATCAACATGGGAGTCTCGTCGTGCGGAAGTGATTCAAGAACGCCAACTACTTGGTCGGTTTGCCCGACTGAACGGGCAGCCCGGCTTGATCGATCAGCGTGTTGAATCCAGTCGCGATTTCTCGCCAGTAATCATCCGATCGAAACTTCAGTTTTCGCACAGGCCGGCCTTCGGTCGCGTTGGCAATCTCGGTGCGCAAACGAGAGATCGGACCAGCAAAACGATTGGTTAACTTAAGCGTGTCCAGCACAAAGGCAGGAATCAGTGCAAGCGAGACAACGATGAACGGCAAGAACCGCTGCAGACAGCTAACAGCTGTGTCACGCCAGTTCGTTTCGGGTTGTTCAAATAGACACATCCAGATCATTAATGCGACGGAATTGCAAACCATGAATACCACCCAGTGCACCGCAATTTTGGCGACGACACCGTATTGCACGTCCTTATCGACGACGGTTTGATTGCGTTTGAACTTGGTGGCCGGTTGGCTGGTTGGCTCAACAGGATCGGTGTTGAAATTCGACATAGTGATCGCTAGCGAGTGTGAGTTAATTCGGAAAGGGGATGTGAACGCAAGCGGTCGTTTTCAACCGTTGCCTTGAAGGCTAGGTCCATCGACACAATGACCTCGAACGAAACTTGTACTTTCGTACCCCTATCGGGCTGAGCCCTTGATGACCGTGCCGGTTGTATCAGTCGCGACGGGTTTTGTTAGAATGAAGGGCAGTCATTGACTGTTGATTTCGTCCTGAGCTCCCCCACGTGATTGGAACACCCCATGAAAGTCTTGCTTGCAATCGACGGTTCCGAACAAGCGATGGCCGCTACCAAGTTTCTGGCCCGCTTTCCGCTGCCGCGTCCATCCGAGATTGAGATCTTCACGGTGGTCAATCCACCGGACCTGGTAGTCAGTGCGCAGAGCGAGATGTGGTATCCGCAATTTATTGGGCATCAAGAACAGATCGCGAACCAAACCCTGGAATCAGCTCAGAGATGCCTTCTCAAAAACTTGCCTGCGGTTGAGTCCGGCGGTGCTTCGCCAAGTTCCGACGAACAAATTGCGGCCGATAATGAGTCGGTCGGGCTAACGACCCGAACCCGGCGAGAGATGGGACACATCGGTCACTGCATTGTCGATCGGGCTGCGGAGGGAAAGTTCGACCTGGTCGTCGTCGCAGCCAAGGGGCATTCGGCGATCGAGCGAGTGCTGTTGGGCAGCGTGAGTGACTACGTTGCCTCGCACGCACCCTGCAGTGTTTTGGTTGTCAGACAGGATTTGAGTGCAGAAGCTTCTTCGTCCAGTGCCGAAGCTGGTCAATCGCAGTCCGGTAGTGGCATGACGAATGTCACCATCGCGGCGGATCAACGTGAGGTATCCGAGACGATGTTGAAGCACTTGTGTCTTTACCCCTTTGGGAAGGATTACAAGTTCCATGTCGTTACCGCGTCGGTCAAGCTGGAAGTGTTTCGAGAAGACATTCTGGCGACCACGATGGAAGAATCCGCACGCCGTCGAACCAACGCACGTCGCTGCGCCGCTTCGGCGGCGGAACGTTTGCAGCAATGCGATGGCAAACCATGCGACCGCGAGGTGACCAGTGATTCGATCGAAGTCGAACACGTCGGTGCTGGGCTGGTCGATTATGCCGAGGAACACGTCAGCGACCTGGTCGTGTTGGGTGACAGCGGTCGCGGCCTCGTTTCTCGCTTTTTCCTGGGCAGTACGTCGCAGTATGTCCTGCATCACGTCCACTGCAGCGTGTTGTTGGTCCGCGAACCCAGTGTCTAGCAGAGGGCGTAGCAGAGGACATCTCGCCTGTACAATTGCCCAGCAAGTCAGGTGTTCTGCAGACTCAGACGCCCTGCAAGGTCAGGATCAGGTTACGAGCCGTCGCTCGATCGCGGTGCTCGCACAAATAGATGCCCTGCCAAGTTCCCATCGCCAGCCGGCCGTCGCGTACTGGCACCGTCACGCTAGCCCCCATCATGGATGCCTTCACGTGTGCAGGCATGTCGTCGGGACCTTCGATCGTGTGGATGTAGGGCAGGTTCTCTGGCACGGCGTGATTCATCGCTGTCTCAAAATCAACTCGAACGTCCGGATCGGCGTTTTCGTTGATCGTAAGCGAGGCGCTTGTGTGCTGGATAAAGCAATGCAGTAGCCCCACTCGCACTTCAGAAAGAGCTTCGACGGCATCGACAATTTCGCGAGTGATCAGGTGAAAGCCACGTGATCGAGCGGCAAGTCTTAGTTCGGTTTGTGACCAGTGCACTTAAAAGTGTCCCCCAAGTGAAGAAGTTGAAAAGTTTTTCAAAAGTATTTTTGTGGCTATTTCGTTGGTAATGACTGCAACAGTTGAGCGTTTGAGGACTTCGGGTGGTTTGAAGACCCAATTACGGCTTGACAAAACGCAGGTCGGCAAAATCAGTCTGGCACCCATCACAGAGTGCCTGCGTGTGTTTCCGCACCCTTGGCGAATTCGGTTAGGAAATAGGTAATTTACTGTGAACCCTTCTGCGCACAGTCTGCCTGACCGCACTGGTTTCTCTAACTGTTCTCGGCATCGGTTTTGGACAGGTTGATGTGTTCGTCGAGTCCAGAATTTTCTTGACTGGCAACGAATTCAGCGAATAATCCTTCCGTGTGTGATCCCGAGAGCCGAAACGAGTTCGGTGTAGGGCTATCTCAATAACTCTTATGACCACGAAGTACCAGGACGGGTCGAGGTCGGATCAGGAAAAATAAGTAACGTATGAGTCATTGCAAGAACGTCTTCGAAGCTATCCTTCGCTACGGTCACGACGAAGATTTCATCCCACAAGAAGATGAACTCTTTTCCGCAACGGATGCCCCTGCGGGCAGCCCGGAGAAAATCGAAGTCCTTCGCCGTCGCGTTGAACTCGGCCAACCCCTTTGGCACACGACTGACCGCATTGACTACAGCGGTTTGACCGGTGCCATTCGCCCACGCGAATAGTTCGCCAGAAGTTCAACAGAGCAGACCCAGAAACCTCCCACGAGTCCGTCGGAGGTTTTTTTATGCGCCCACGGTGAAGATCGATAGCGAGACCCTTCCGCCGATCCAAGCAGGTGCAGGCTTTTTTTGCGAATAATGGGGATACCACGTGGCCCGACTCAGGGGGGCAATACGCATGTCGCTCCACCGCCGCGTTACTTCAGGTTCTGGAGTCAGAAGTTCAACGAAGCATGACGCACCGCCGGGCCAACGAAGTTCTTACAATGACGATGCGATTGCGAATAATCGGCTTTGATGCTGTCATTTCGTAAGCGGTGGATACCTCCAGGCGACAATGAAATGAGTTCATGAATAGCGAAGTCACCCAAATACTCCATCAGCTTGAAGGCGGTGACCGGCAGGCAGCCAATCAGCTTTTACCGCTTGTCTACGAAGAGCTACGCCGATTGGCTTCGCGGAAGATGACCCAAGAGAAGTCCTCGCACACGCTCCAGCCAACCGCGCTGGTTCACGAGGCGTTCCTGCGACTGGTCGGCGGAGAGGACTCGCCGTGTTGGGATGGCCGTGGGCATTTCTTCGCTGCGGCGGCGGAGTCGATGCGGCGGATATTGATTGAGTCGGCACGTCGGCGAAACGCTGAAAAGCGAGGCGGTGATCGGCAACGAGTGGAATTGTCGTCCGACGACGCCGTGATCGATCCCGATGACTCCGAGGCTCTTTTGGCGTTGGACGAAGCTCTCACCAAACTCGCCGCGGAAGATGAAAATCTGGCAAAGCTTGTGGAGCTGAGATACTTCACTGGGCTGACGATTGACCAAACCGCCGAAATGCTGGGAAGCTCACCCCGCACCGTCAAACGAAACTGGGCGTATGCTCGTGCATGGTTGCAC
Organism: Rhodopirellula sp. J20-39; assembly: GCF_057365095.1. NCBI lineage: Bacteria > Pseudomonadati > Planctomycetota > Planctomycetia > Pirellulales > Pirellulaceae > Rhodopirellula > Rhodopirellula sp. J20-39. The sequence goes on from NZ_CP195123.1 coordinate 4,101,832, forward strand.
CGCGAGATCCATGGTTAGTGCATTGCCCAGGTCAATCGACGGTTGTGCACGAGGCAGCGAGTTTGAGTGCGTTGGCACGTATGTGGGACCCGTTGCCTCATCCACCACGATCAACGGCGCGATAGAGGGTTGCCGAAATACGATTGGTTCAATCGAACCAACCAATGTGGTGTTGCCGAATGGCGCACAACGTTCCGCAACTATCTATTGCGATTGGGAGCGCGATCCCTGGTTTCGCCCTACACCAAAGCCGAGTTGGGCCGAAACATCACTGACATCGTACGCCGTTTCGTCGACGTCTTTTGTTTCGAAACGATTTGTTTCATACGTTCATATTATCGCCGTACAGTTCGACTCATGACGACAGTATCCGAAAAGACGATCTTTCTGAACGCGATAGAGCAAGAGGATCTCGCTGCGCGGGAAGCGTACCTGGATCAGGTCTGTGGGAACGATCTCGAACTACGCGGCAGAGTGAACGCTTTGCTAGGCGCGCACGCCGATCCGGATCACGCGTTAGATCGTCCACCGGTCAGTTTGCCAGACGCCCAATCCACTACACACATTGGCGAGATGGTCGGTGACTACCGATTGATGGAACAGATCGGCGAGGGCGGCTTTGGTTTGGTCTTCGTCGCTCAACAAGAACGTCCGGTACGTCGCAGCGTCGCTCTGAAAATCATTAAACCTGGGACAGGATCCAAGGAAGTGATTGCACGTTTCGAAGCGGAACGCCAGGCGGTCGCGTTGATGGATCACCCCAACATCGCTCGAGTGTTTGATGCCGGCGTCACGGAGGACGGACGTCCGTATTTCGCAATGGAACTGGTTCGCGGTGTTTCGATCACTCGATTTGCCGATGCCCATCGTTTGGACATCCGCCAGCGATTGCGTTTGTTGTCTGATGTGTGCTCGGCGGTTCACCACGCCCACCAAAAAGGTGTAATCCATCGCGACATCAAACCGTCCAATGTGATGGTCACGCTGCATGACGCCAAGCCCGTTGCGAAGGTCATTGACTTCGGTGTGGCCAAGGCGGTTGGGCAAGTGTTGACTGACAAGACGATCTATACGCGGTTCTTTTCAATGATCGGCACCCCGCTGTACATGAGCCCTGAGCAAGCGGAGATGAGCGGGCTGGACGTGGACACTCGCAGCGATATCTATTCGCTGGGTGTGATGATGTATGAACTGCTGGCTGGCGCTACGCCGTTCGATCGTGCTCGATTGGATTCGGCTGGTCTTGATGAGATGCGTCGTATCATCCGGGAAGAAGAGCCCCCGCTGCCTAGTAAGCGATTGTCGACGCTGGGGATCGCCGCAACCACAGTTTCCGCGGCTCGACAATTGGAACCCAATCGGTTGACGTCCTCGTTGCGAGGCGACCTGGATTGGATCGTGATGAAGGCGTTGGATAAAGATCGAACGCGACGTTACGATTCGGCCGCGGCCATGGCCGCCGACATCAATCGTTATCTTTGTGAACAACCGATCGAAGCTCGGCCTCCTACGGTTGCATATCAACTCGCCAAGTTCGCACGGCGCAATCGGATCGCGTTGGGAACCGGCATGTTGCTGGGACTGACTATGTTGATCGGGACAGGCGTTAGCTTGTGGCAAATGCGATTGGCGATGCACGAGCGAGACCAAAAGGAACAGGCACTCCAAGAAATCGAACAGTTCGCCACTCGGATCACCACGGCACATAGCTTGGTTGCGAATGCCCAAGCCCACGCGGACAACGGGCAATGGGCGCAGGCGATCGCGGAGTTTGATGAGGCCGTTGTCCAGCAACCCAGCTACTATTTGCCGTGGTTGAGTCGTGCCCACTTCTTTATCGAGATGCCGTTATGGAAGGAAGCGGCGGACGATTTCGCTGAATCTTTGAAGCTGGGGGCCCCCATCGATCGGCCACAGTGGTGGGGCGTGGGAGCGTTGTTTGTGATGACGAAGCATCACGAAGGTTACTCCGAAATGACGCAGCAGATCGAACGGCGATTAGCCGACGGAAACCCCGCTGAACATTGGGAATGGATGCGGAATGCAGTCGTGGGGCCGAATCAGCTTTCGTCTCAATCGTACCGCCAGCTTGCGGTTTTGGCCGATCAGTGGATGGAGCTTGCTAAACAGGAATGGGAGAATGAATCACTCGGTGGTGACCCTCGATCGGACCGGCGACCGCCACCGTTCCGCGATCGTCGTCCTGGAAGTGCGCCGCGAGGAATGGACCGCGGTTTCAGTTTCCAGAGTGTCACTGATCCTATTGTGGACTCCGATGGGGATAGCGATCTTCTAGCGACCAATGGTGAAGACGTTTCTGCTGAACTGAACCCCGGTTCGCGTTTTCTTCCCAAACACGGACGACGGCGTAGTTCAGTGAGCAGCACTCCGCGATCCGTTTGCGAGTACATCGCTGGTTTGACGCATCTTCGTGCGGGTAACATCGACCAAGCTATCGAGTTGCTAACCAGTTCGGGGATGGATCTCGATTGGCCGGGAGTCGGGTTAGTCGATGCACCTTTAGCCATGGCCTATCACCAAAGCGAGCGTCCCAAACGAGCGTTGCGGTTGCTGCAACAATCCGAAGCGGAGAGCCAGAGAGAACTGAAACGGTTCTTTCAGGACGATGGGGAAGGATCTCGCATTCCCTGGTTTGACATGGTCGAACATCTCGCGTTGTATCGCGAGGCCAGCATTTTCATCACCGGCAGCGCACCGAGTGATCCCCCCGAACTGAACCAGATACGAGATCGGTCGCTCGAACGAATCGGTCGCTAGACTGACTCACAAGCTTTTTGGTTTGCTCAATGCATCTGGCAAAGCAAAAAGCGAGTGACAGTTTGGCTTGAATACCTAAACATCATCGCTCAGTAAACCAGTTGAGCGGATCGTGCGATCGACCTTGCTGCTCGGATGGATTGAGAAAGCTGTGTCGATTGAGGCGTGCGTGATAATCGCATGCATTGATCCTTTCTAGACGCAAAGGGCTTCAGTACGCCACAAGGTCGAACGAAAGGCGACGGTTCGGAGGTCGGGGTAAACAGTGCGGGTTAGCGAGCGTGTTACCGCTGGGACGGTCAACCACCTGCCGCATGCACAACGCTGTGGACTTTGGCCTAATTCTTGGAATTGGGCCGAAAAGTTATCCGATTCACAACAGTGCGGGCTTTTAGGTGCGTTGAGAAGGAACTCTCAATCGTCTCTGTGCCCAACTGGTCTCGAATGAAATTGAACGCAAGTCCTGGCGGAACAAGCCGACTGAATCCGTTCCTTCATTATGCGGCGAGATTTGAATCTCTCATAACTGTCCATCCTAGGAAGGGAAATCCCATATCATGTCGCGTAGAAATACCCAGCGTCGACGACTCGTGCTCGCGGCGCTATCGATGGCTATTGCGGGCTTCCATGCCGGCGACGCTCAAGCCCAAGACATTGACGACAGCGGACTTGAAACCGTAATCGTGCAAACTTCCATGACGGAAGCCGCACCCTACGAAGTGGAAACATCGGCTACGGCATCCGCCAGCGACCAAGCTGCTAATTTCGATACGTCCGCAAGCTATGACGAATCGAGCCAATCTTTCCCGATAACGATGCCGGTTCAGGAAAGCACCTATTCGCATAGCTATTCAGGGCCTTCACGCTCAGACATTGCGAAGAAAAAGAAAGCCGCAATGGCGGGTTTCAAGGGTGCGTACAAAGGCGTTTACTACGACAACGACTTTTCGTACCTCGATGATCCCTACTACGACGGGCCACGCTTCTTCTCGGATCACTTCAAAAACATGAAGACTCCGTTTGGAACGCTTAGCCTTGGTGGTGAAACCCGCTATCGCTTCCACGATGAAAGCAACTTCCGTGGCAAGCTAGCTACCGCAGCCAATGGTGGCGGTATCACCGGCAACCACGATGACTTCTGGCTGTCACGCCAACGGCTCTACGCCGACTGGCGTCCACTGGATTGCCTGCGTGTTTACGGCGAAGTTCTTGACGCGCAATCGATGGGCGAAACATTCACCCCACGTGGGATCGAAGAAAACGACTTCGACATTCAAAACCTTTTCGTTGACGCGTTGTTGTTCGACAACGACTACGGCAAGCTGACCGCTCGCGTCGGTCGTCAAGAATTGCTGTTTGGTGCCCAGCGGACCGTATCGCCATTGGACTGGGCTAACACCCGCCGCACCTTCGAAGGTGTTCGTGGCCTTTACAAATACGGCGACACTTCGATCGATGGCTTCTGGACTGAGTTTGTTCCCGTTGACGCTGACGGTACCGACAAGGCTGATTCGAATCAGCAGTTCTTTGGTACGTACTTGACCGAAAAGAACACCTCGCTTGGCCAAGTTGAAGCGTACTATCTCGGTTACGACAACGATACGCTGGACTTTAACGTCCACAACATCGGCAGCCGAGTCAGTGGCTCGACCAACGGCGATATTCTTTATGACTTCGAAGGTGCGTACCAGTTCGGCGAGAACTCCGACGGTTCAGACCACTCCGCTGGCTTCTTCACGGCGGGTCTTGGACGCAAGATCAACACCAAGTCGCTAAGTCCGACGGTATGGTTCTACTACGACTACGCATCGGGCGAAGACGACTTCGCTGACGTTGCTCGCGGTGACAACGGTTACGATCACCTGTTCCCGTTGGCTCACAAGTACAACGGTTTCATGGACTTGTTTGGTCGCCGCAACCTGCACGACTTCAACATCCTGACGACCGCTCCGATCAACGACAAGGTTTCGTTTTTGGTTTGGTACCACTACTTCCGTATGGTCGAAAACACGACGCCTTACAACGTCGCCATGCAACCTTACAACGATACCACCGCAGCCACGTCGAAGGACCTCGGTCACGAGATCGACTTCTTGTTGAACGTGAACCTGACTGCACGGCATAACATCGTGCTTGGTTACTCGCACTTCGCTGGTGGCGATTACTACGACGACGCAGCGATCGGTCCAGTCGACGAAAACAACGACGCGGACTTCTTCTACGCTCAGTTCACGACTCGCTATTAAGCCGCTTGGGTTAGGCGGATCTGAACGCCTTTTCAGGTTCTAACGAACGTCATATCAACGGTCGCCCAGTTATGCTGGTCGACCGTTTTTTTGTGCCTTCCCTTTAGGCAGTCGCTGCCTGACGCTGCTTTGCCCTTGCCCGGTTACTGGGCAGCTTCTTTCCCGGATCGATGCGGCCTCTCCAAGCCCGTCAGTGTGAAACTTTCGCATTTGGCACGCGTTAACCGACCCTGCGGCACTCTTATCGGAAGATAGCGTGTGATGCGGCCCCCTAGCGTTGCCCAGACGGGGAGTTTCCTGATAGCGGCCCGCCGCTTGCTTTTCGATGCCATCAAGACATTTATTTTACTTTTCTTGATTGGCTAGGAATTCTCGCGTGCTGATAAGTTTTAACCGTTTCGCAAACATAGTTTGTTTTCAGAAGTCCCTTCCACGGGGAGTGGCATTTCTCATAACCGCTTGCCTTGTTTTGGCCGGTGCAACGACCTTCGTTGGTTGTGGTTCGAATGACATCACTCTTGCGGATTTAGAAGCTGCAGCGGCGAAAGTCGATGTTTCATCGCTCAAGATCGATGCGGACATGGAAGTTCCATCGGCTTTGCTCAATCTTGAAAAGACCAAGTTGAAGTTCGGCTTCATCAAGCTGACCGACTGTGCCCCTATCGTCATCGCCAAGGAGAAAGGATTCTTCGATGACGAGGGCCTTAGCGTGGAAGTCGAAGCTCAATCGAACTGGAAAGTGCTTTTAGATCGAGTGATCGACGGGCAGCTCGACGGTGCTCACATGCTGGCGGGACAACCGATCGGCGCCACGATTGGTTTCGGAACCAAATCGCCCATCGTGACGGCTTATAGCCTGGACTACAACGGAAACGGCATCACGGTCAGTAACGATGTTTGGGCTCAGATGCAGGAGAATGATCCGAAGCTGAAATCCGAAACGCCGCCGCATCCGATCACCGCCGATAGCCTCAAGCCGATCGTCGCTGATTACAAGACGGAGCAAAACAAGCCGTTCCCGATGGGGATGGTGTTCCCGGTCAGCACTCACAATTACGAGATCCGTTACTGGTTGGCCGCCGCTGGGATTCATCCAGGTCTGTATACCGCACAAGACGTGACGGGTGTAAAGGACGCTGACGTGCAGCTTAGCGTGACGCCACCGCCACAAATGCCACAAACACTCGAAGCGGGCATCATTCACGGGTATTGCGTGGGCGAGCCTTGGAATCAAAAGGCCGTTGTCACCGGCATCGGTGTCCCCGTGACCACGAACTATGACATCTGGAAGAACAACCCTGAAAAGGTCTTCGGAGTTGCCGAAAGTTGGGCGACCAAGAATCCAAACACTCACCTAGCCGTCGTGAAGGCGTTGATTCGGGCTGGCAAGTGGCTCGACGCAACGGATGAATCTGGCAAGCTCGTCAACCGCGATGAAGCTGCTGAGATTCTTAGCAATAAGGATTACGTCGGTGCAGAAGTCGAAGTGATTCGCAAATCCATGACGGGAACATTTGTCTTCCAGAAGACGGATGTGCGAGAGATGCCGGACTTCAACGTGTTCTTTAAGCACAACGCGAGTTACCCGCACTACAGCGACTGCATCTGGTTCTTAACTCAGATGCGTCGTTGGGGCCAGATCACTGAATCGAAGCCTGCGAGTTGGTATGCGGAAACCGCCAAGGAGATCTACAAGCCAGCCATCTATCGCCAAGCGGCCGAGCTGTTGATTAGCGAAGGCAAGCTGGATCCATCCGAAATGCCGGGGCCGGACTATGACGGCTACCGCGAAGCCACTTCGGAATTCATTGATGGCAAGACGTATGACGCCAAAGATCCGATCGGCTACATCAATTCATTTGAGATTGGCTACAAGGACGACGAGTCGCTAGCCAAAAAGTAGAGCCATCACCGGTTCTGTATCGAAATTTCAATCATTCCTAAATTAACATAAGCGACGGACCACGATGAATTGGCGAGGAAGTTTACTGAGATTTTGCGAGCTCGCAGGCTTGCCCATTTTGGAGCCGTTTGTGCGGCTCGCTGCTGGTGAGGACAAGCGAGAACAGTTTGTCGGCATCGCGAAGTTCTTGTTGTTGCCAATCGTGGCGGTTGCGATCTTTTTGGGAATGTGGAGTGCAGCGGCGAAAACGGTCGTTACCGATAGTGCTAAACTTCCGGGGCCGATGGCAACGTACGAAGCTGGCAAGCAACTCTTCGAAATGCACTACGCACAAAAAGAACTGGATCGGGAAGCCAAACGAGAAAAACTTACCGAAGCTGTTCAGCTTTTCGCCGAGGCGAAGGCATACCAAGCTGCTTCGGAAGAAAGCACCGGAACTCAACAAGCCGCCTTGGCCGCAAAGTCAACTTCGCTGATGAAGCGATCTTTGGCCGCCGCCAACTTCGAAGCTTCGAGTGCACCGACATTCATCGATCAAATTTGGACCAGCATCAAGACGGTTTTCTTCGGCTTCTTGCTGGCAACCCTTGTTGCGGTTCCCTTGGGAGTATTGTGCGGCATGAGCTCGTGGTTTAACGCCGCTCTGACACCGTTCATCCAGATCTTCAAACCGGTCAGTCCGCTGGCGTGGCTACCGTTGGCGTTCATCGTCATCATGTGGTACTACGCCGGTTACGCATCCGGCGAGACGTTCTTTGACAAGGCTTTCCTGATCTCCGCGGCAACCGTTTGCCTGTGCTCGCTTTGGCCAACACTCGTGAATACCACGCTTGGTGTGGCGAGCGTCGACAAAGATTTTATCAACGTCGCCGACGTACTGCGTCTGTCTTGGTCGCAACGACTATTCAAAATTATTTTGCCCGCCAGCTTGCCGCTAATGTTCGCAGGAATGCGAATCAGCTTGGGTGTCGGATGGATGGTGTTGATCGCCGCCGACATGCTCGCCCAGAACCCTGGGCTAGGTAAGTTCGTTTGGGATGAATTTCAAAACGGTAGCGAGATGACTTACGCACGGATCACCTTTAGCGTGATTGTGATTGGCGTCATCGGTCTGCTACTCGATCGCATCATGATCTTCCTTCGAAATTTGGTCAGCTTCGGCAATCCTTCGCCGGTCTGACCCAACGATCCCGAGTCGCCCTGCGGTCGGCTGTGTGTGGGGACACTAGCCGGCCGCAGAGTGCTCGACCTTGGGCTCTCGATCTTAATATTTTTCATTTCATTCGTCCAAAGCGATGCTCACGATATGAACGCGGTTCTACAACCAGAAGCCTTTACGATTGGTCGGACGGACTCGCTGGAACTGGTCAGCGAAGCTCCCAAACCCATCATTCAAATGAAAGGTGCCTGCAAGGGCTATGGCAGCGGGGTGACCCGCACCGAAGTGCTTAGCAACATCAATTTGAATATTCGCGAAGGAGAATTCCTCGCGATCGTCGGATTTAGCGGTAGCGGAAAGACCACTTTCACTCAATTGTTGGCGGGTTTGCTACAGCCCGATTCCGGCACCATCACGATGGAAGGCAAACCGATCACAGGGCCATCGCCTGACCGCGGGCTCGTCTTTCAAAACTATTCGCTGCTGCCTTGGTTGACCGTTCGCGGGAACATCGCATTGTCGGTGAACACCGTGTTTAAAGATTGGAGCAAAGCGGATCGTCTGGCTCATGTGGATCGCTTCATCGACATGGTGGGGCTTAGTCACGCGGCCCATCGCCGACCTCACGAATTGTCCGGCGGAATGCGACAACGAACCTCGCTAGCACGGACCTTGGCGATGAAGCCAAAGGTGTTGCTGCTGGATGAACCCTTGTCGGCTTTGGACGCACTAACGCGATCACAACTGGGGGATGAGATCCTGAAGATCTGGGGCGAAGAACGCCAGACTTGTGTGATGATCACCAACGACGTTGACGAAGCCATCATGGTGGCGGACCGGATCGTACCGTTAAACCCAGGCCCGTGTGCTTCTTTGGGCCCCGCCTTCACCGTCGGACTCGATCGTCCTCGTAACAAGACGGAACTCAACGACGACGAACATTTCAAGGGTTTGCGAAACGCGGTGACCAACTACTTGGTAGCGGTACGCCAACGAGCAAGACAGGTTGAGCAAGCGGCTACGAAACACTTGACATTCCGATTGCCCGACATCGAACCCGAAGACGTCACGCGGCGTTAAGCCAGCACCTATCGCATAAGAGTGCAACAGACCTAGCGTCTGTTCCGAATCCAACGACCGTCGAGCCCATCCGCTCGCTTCAACTTTATACGGAAGTTCCCACCATGCGTGGCTACATCGAACTCTTTCGACTCGGCAAAACCTACGACACCCACAAGGGGCCCGTGGTCATCGTCGAGGAGTTTGACCTGAATCTCGAAAAGGGCGAGTACGTCTCATTGCTTGGGCATTCCGGTTGCGGCAAAAGCACCGTACTAACCATGGTGGCAGGGCTGAATCCGATTACCACCGGAGGTGTCGTCATCGACGGACGGGAAATCGATGGCCCTGGTCCTGATCGTGGCGTGGTCTTCCAATCACCCTGTTTGATGCCTTGGATGACGGCGTTGGACAACGTGATGTTGGGTGTTAACCAAGTCTACAGCAAGTCGTCCAAAGCGGACCGTGTCGACCTGGCCAGCTACTACCTCAACCTGGTTGGACTTGGCGGCAGTCTGAACAAACGGGCCAAGGATCTAAGCCAAGGAATGCAGCAACGAGTCGGCATCGCACGAGCTTTCGCGTTGCGTCCTAAAATGCTTTTGTTGGACGAACCGTTCGGCATGTTGGACTCGCTGACACGCATGGAACTTCAAGAAATCCTTCTTGAAATTTTGGTGCGTGACAAAGTGACCACCGTCATGGTGACGCACGACGTCGATGAGGCTCTCTTCATGAGCGATCGAGTTGTGATGATGACCAACGGACCTCGCGCCCGCGTTGGTGCGATCTTCAGTCTACCTTTTGCGCGGCCGCGAAACCGTGCTGATGTGCTCGACCATCCCGAGTACTACCACTATCGCGGCAAGATGATTCATTTCCTGGAAGAGCAAGATCACAAGAAGCTGAACGCGGACGCTGCGGCACGCGAAAAGGCTAAGCAAGAGGCGGAAAGCCAGCAACAGGAAGAAGTTGCTGGCGTCGGCTAAAGCTTGATCGAACAAATCCATCCGTGCATTTGCACGGGAATGAACGTTAAACCCAATGATTTTTCCTCTTCACCGTTTTCAATCCTGGTCCAATTCCTTGACAACTTCTTCGATACCATCGAACTGTTATCTCAGCGACATCGTTGTTTACGACGTTAGCTCAGACGGCCTTTTGACATCGGACGGGATGATGTGTCAGCTGCCGGTCGTTGAACTCGCAATGTCTACGGGCACGGCACAAGTCACCACGACCCAATTGCCAGTGGACGCATCAGCGGCAATCGCATTCCCGATCCATTACGACGGTCAAGTTGTTTCGGTCGTCTTGTTGCTTGGCGCAATCCGGACGAAACGGTTATTGATCCAATCGGAGTCTTTGAAGTCTGGGAGCCTGTTGGACCCTATCCCGAAGTGGCTTTGAAAGCGGGATATTACGGGGCCATGGAGCGTTTTCAAAATGTTAGCTCGTTCGTTCGTTTCGAAAAAGGAAGCGGACTTCCAGGCAGCGTTTGGGATCAGCGTTGTGCCATCATTCACGATGAATTGGCCGACCACCCCGGCTTTCTACGAGCGGCCGGTGCGTCAGCGGACTTATTGAGAACTGCGATTGGAATCCCGGTGGGTGGCGAGAGCTATCAAGCGACAGCTGTTCTGATCAGTTCAGCGAGCACTCCGATCGCCCGCGGAATGGAAGTTTGGGCAGCTCGCCCGGACTCCAATGAGTTCGAACTCACGTCGTGTGCGTACCACGACCTAGGGACGGACTACGCTCTTCCAGTTGGCACACTTTGTTCAGGTGATGCGGCTCCTTTCGCCCGGTTGCGAGATGAAAAGCGGGCTCTGGTCACCGACGATCCACAAGAACTGTTGGCCACACGCAATCAGGACGTGGCCCTGCCCGGCCCAACATCTGGCTTAGCAATTCCTTTCTTCGAGAACGCTACTTTGTCCAGCATCGCAATCCTTCACTTTTAGAAGGTCAATCAACGCCTGAACCCGAGTGCACGTTTCAGCTCGCACGAACCTTTAACGATCTTATCACCAGCAAATATGTCCAGTTTATCAACCATCGACCAACCGGTAGCGAAAACAGCGGTTTCTCCGTTGTCGATGACGCCGTCGAGCGATGGGACGTTTGATCTGGTTGGCATGTTGCTTGAAGAACAGCAGACTCTATCGGCAGTCGAACAATTCTCACGTTCGCACGATGATCTGCTTGTCGAAGATCAGGAAGCGGACAACGACCCCGATCAAGCGGTCTACTATCGTCGCTTGATGCCCGCGACGCCTCCCTCAGCGGATCAACAATATGCATTTGAAGTCGATTTGGACGCATGCAGCGGATGCAAGGCATGCGTAGTAGCGTGTCATACTCTCAACGGTTTGGAAGAAACCGAAAGTTGGCGTAAGGTTGGCACGCTAACCATCGGCGAGTTGGATGCCAAGCCGATTCCCGCAGATGACGCCACGCTCGATTCAACAGGCTCTCAAACCGATACTGCGCTGCCAATCGCAATCGCTCCCATGAAAGCTGAGTCGGTTGCGGGCGTGCAACACGTTACAGCCGCGTGCCACCATTGCGAAGATCCAGGTTGCCTCAACGGTTGTCCTGTGAAGGCTTATGACAAAGATCCGGCAACAGGAATCGTGCGGCATCTCGACGATCAATGCATCGGTTGCAAGTACTGCACGATGATGTGCCCGTACGAAGTTCCAAAATACAGCAAGCGGTTGGGCATCGTTCGCAAATGTGACATGTGCCACCAACGTCTTAGCGTTGGAGAGGCTCCCGCTTGTGTGCAGTCGTGCCCCAACGAGGCGATTGCGATTCGCACGGTGTCGACGGGCCAGGAATTCGCGATCAGCGATCGACTTATTGCGGGAGCACCGGTTTCTTCAATCACAAAACCAACAACACAATACGTCAGTCGCCACGGAGACGTCCTTGCCAACGCGATCCCTCAAGACGCCGCGATCGATCCGGTTGCTGAAAGTCATTGGCCGCTTGCGGTCATGCTGGTTGCTACGCAGATTTCGGTTTCGATGATCTTGATCGAACGCGTTTGGGCCGCTATCGGATGGCTGAGCGGTGAACCCGTCGCTTGGGAAGCTACACGGCTTAATTCCACTGCAGCACTACTAATTGCAATGGTCGGTTTGAATCTGGCTCCGCTGCATCTGGGCCAACCGCTGCGAGCTTGGAGGATCTTCTTAGGACTACGTACATCTTGGCTAAGCCGGGAAGCTGTGATCCTAGGGAAGTATGCCGGCGCCTTGACTGCAGCGGTCGCGTTGATGTGGTTGCCAGTTGTCGCTCCTTACACACCCGAGGCGATTACCAACCGGATCCCGGATTGGGTGATGGTTCCGGATTGGGCCATTACGGCTCTGCTTGCGGCATCGATCGTTTTCGGAATCGCGGGACTGTACAGCAGTGCGATGATCTACATCGCTACCAAACGGAAGTTGTGGCGTTACTCGCGAACACTTCCACGGTTCTTTGGCACAGGGATCGTGGTCGGTGCGGCGTCGACCGCTTGTGCACTCTGGTTCGGCGGAAGTGAAGCAACCTTGGTCACAGCTACTCTGCTAGTCGCGGCGCTAAGTGCCGCTTGGAAGCTGTCTTGGGAAGGACGCTTCCATATGTATGAAACACTAACTTCCGAATCTTGTGATGAGCTCGATCGTCGCAGCCATCGTTTGATGACGAGGGAGCTAGACGCCTTGCGAAAGCTGCGATTGGTCAGCGGATGGATCGGTGTTGCGAGTTGCGTGGTTGCGATGGGCGGTCTTGCTTCGCAATCGAGTTGGCTGATCGCCAGCTCAATTTTCTTTTCTTGCGTTTGCCTTCTCGGCGGTGAAGTGCTCGAACGCCTGTTGTATTTCATGAGTGTTGTTTACGACCGCATGCCGGGGACACTGCGATGAGTCTTGCCGAAGATCCTTCCATCACCGGACGTCTTGGGTTGCCCAAGATCAAGCTGCCCGAGATGCTGCAGCGACGTAACGGTTCCATGACACGCGAGCTTTTGCTGCGACCGGGCCAGCATGGCTTGGGCATGACGCATGAGTCGATGACTGCCGATACCACCACGACGGCAACCTGTGGATACTGCTCCACCGGATGCGGTTTGCGGTTGCACTTGCGAGATGGCGAGGCGATTGGCTTGACGCCGGAAACGCAATATCCGGTCAACCTGGGAATGGCTTGTCCCAAAGGTTGGGAAGCACTACGAGTTTTAGATTCCGAAGATCGTGCTACGACTCCGTTGCTGCGTGATGCAGGTGGCAACATGCAACCGATTCAGTGGGAAGAGGCGTTCACGACCTTTGTGAACAAGATCCGCGACGTTCAAGCTCAGCATGGTCCCGACTCGGTAGCATTTCTGTCGACAGGACAAATTCCTTGTGAGGAAATGGCGTTCTTAGGTGCTCTGACTCGGTTTGGGATGGGCATTCGCCACGGCGACGGGAACACACGTCAGTGCATGGCGACAGCCGTGACTGCGTACAAGGAATCATTTGGATTCGACGCACCGCCCTTCACATACGATGACTTTGAGCAAAGCGATTGCTTAGTGTTCATCGGTGCGAATCCATGCATCGGTCATCCGATCATGTGGGAACGGGTGCTGCGAAATCCGAATACGCCCGAAATCATTGTCATCGATCCACGCCGCACCGAAACGGCGATGGCCGCGACTCAGCATCTTCAGGTCCGACCCAAGAATGATCTGGCTTTGCTATACGCGATCACGAAACTGCTGATCGATAACGGGTACGTCGATACGCAGTTCGTCCAAGGGCACACGACCGGATTTGACGAATTGTGCGAGCACGTTAGCAAGTTCGATGTCGACACCGTCGCTCACGCCGCCGGCGTTTCGGTCAGTGCGGTTGAACAGGTTGCCCATACGATCGGCACGCGTAAGTCGGTTTCACTGTGGTGGACCATGGGCGTGAACCAGAGCTACGAGGGTACGCGAACCGCACAAGCGATGATCAACATCGCTCTTATTACCGGCAATATTGGTCGACTAGGCACAGGTGCCAATAGCATCACGGGACAGTGCAACGCGATGGGTTCGCGGCTTTGGAGCGGCACGACAAACTTGCTTGGTCATCACCGTTTTGATCTCGCGGAAGACCGCGTTAAGGTTGCCGATGCTCTCGGATTCGATCCCGAATGCATCCCTTCAACGAACAGTTGGCGATACGATCGGATCATCGAAGGCGTCCGCAACGGAGAGATCAAAGCGTTGTGGGTGATCGCAACGAATCCGGCACACAGTTGGATCGACCAAACCGATGTGAAGGAGTTGTTCGGAAAGCTGGACTTCCTGGTCGTGCAGGACATGTATCACACAACCGAAACCGCCCAGCATGCTGACATGTTATTGCCGTCCGCTGGATGGGGTGAAAAAGAAGGCACGTTCATTAACAGCGAGCGGCGTTACGGTTTGCTCAAAAAGGTGCGCCGAGCTCCCGGCCAAGCGCTCTCCGACTTCCAAATCCTACGAGGAATCGCTCACTATTGGGGCGTTGGCGATCAGTTCGCTGAATGGACCGATCCGGAGGCAGTCTTCCGAATTATGCAGAGGGCCAGTCAAGGCCAACCTTGCGACATCACCGGTATCGATGGCTATGCCCACATCGACCGTTGTGGCGGAATCCAGTGGCCATGGACCGCAGCGGACGCGGAAGAAACCGGTACCGCTGATCCGCCTCAGCAACGCCGACTTTTTGAAGACGGTCGCTTCTATTACGAAGACGGCAAAGCCAAGCTGATCTTTGACAACATCACACCTGCCCCTGAACCACCCACCCCCAACTTCCCGGTCATCCTTTTGACTGGAAGGGGAACGGTGAGCCAGTGGCACACCCAAACACGAACCAAGCAAAGTCCTGTGTTGGGAATGTTGTACCCGCAGGAAGCTTATGTGGAAATCAATCCGGTCGACGCAGACGAATGGGAGATCGTTCACGGCGATAAGGTCGTCATTCAATCGCGACGCGGACAGATCGAGGCGAATGCTTGCGTGACGGCAACGGTCCGTCGAGGTCAAGCCTTCATCCCGATGCACTACGCCGATACGAATCAATTGACGTTGTCCCATTTCGATCCACACAGTGGTCAGCCCAGTTACAAGGACTGCGCTGTTCGAATCACTCCAAAATCCCCACCTAGCAAGTAGTCCCTATGAGCGATTCAGAAGCATTCTCTGACGAGCAAAAGCAATACCTGAGCGGCTTTACCTTTGGCGCCGACGTGGCTCGAGCGGTATCGGGATTGCCGGTTTTGTCCAACGTGGCGGGCGGGAAGACAACCCAGTTGAGCTTGGGTGCAGGGGCTACGAAGGTCGATGGTAAAGCCTTGCCAGTCGGTCCGGAAAAGATCGCCTTACAGGCTCAAGCCGACACGATCGCTGCGGGTAAGAAGCTTTGCAAAGAAGAAGCAGCAAAACAAGCGAAGAATCCGCTGGACATGTGGGACGAAATCATCGGCTGGAGCGACGCGGGGGTCTTCCCAAAAGGAACCGACGTCTTTCTGCAAAAGTTTCACGGTTTGTTCCATGTTGCACCTGCACAAAATTCCTACATGATGCGATTGCGGATCCCTGGCGGTCTTTCGCACGCTTGGCAATTGAGCGGCATGGCGGACTTGGCTGATCGCAGTGCTGGCGGTTACCTCGATGTCACCACGCGAGCCAATTTGCAGTTCCGCGAGATCCCCGCTGATCAAGCGGCAAACATGCTTTACGGGATTCGCGAACTGGACGTGATCAGTCTTGGATCGGGCGGCGACAATATTCGTAATTGCACCGCAAGTTGCTTATCCGGCATCGATCCCGACGAGCTGATCGAAACCATTCCGCTGGCTAAGCGAATGCATAACTACATTCTCAATAGCCGAGAGATGTATGGATTGCCACGAAAGTTCAACATCGCCTTCGACGGCGGTGGCCGAATTGCCTCGTTGGAAGACACCAATGACATCGGATTCAAAGCTGTCCAAGTTACAGAAGACAACGCCAGCGAAGATCTACCTAGCGGCGTCTACTTCCAACTAACACTCGGCGGAATCACTGGACATAAAGATTTCGCTCGCGATACCGGGGTGCTGCTCAAACCGGATGAATGCGTCGCGGTTGCTGGCGCCATCGTCCGCGTGTTCGTGAAGAGCGGTGATCGCACCGATCGCAAAAAGGCACGTTTAAAATATGTTCTGGATGACTGGGGCTTCGACAAGTTCATCGAAGCGGTTGAAACCCAAATGGGCAAAACTTTACGGCGGGTGGATGCTTCCCGTGTATCGAGTGTTTCCCACGAAGATCGCCAAGCCCATGTCGGCTTTCATCCACAAAAGCAGGCCGGCCGTTTCTACGTGGGCGTCGTCTTGCCGGTCGGCCGAATCACCAGCGATCAGGCTCGCTCCTTAGCGGCGATCGCAGATGAGTTCGGAAATGGCGAAGTCCGTTGGACCGTCTGGCAAAATCTGATCCTTCCTGGCATCCGAGAAGCGGACATCGAAGCGGTACAAAAAGCAATTTTGGATTGTGGCTTGGATTACCGAGCAACTTCCTTCCGAGCTGGCTTGGTTGCCTGTACCGGCAGTGCCGGATGCAAATACGCCGGAGCCGATACCAAAGCGAACGCGATGACGCTTGCCGCGGTCTTGGAGGAGCGTTTGGAATTGGACGTTCCGATCAACATTCATTTGACGGGTTGCCACCACAGTTGTGCCCAACACTACATCGGCGATCTTGGTTTGATTGCTTGCCAAGTCGAACAAGGCGACGACATGGTGGATGGCTATCACATCATGGTCGGAGGCGGTTGGGGAGACCGGCAAGGGATCGGACGACCACTTTTGGAGTCCGTCGTGTTCGATGACATTCCGGCTTTGATGGTGAACTTGATCGGGGGATATCTCGATCTGCGGCAAGGTGATGAAACCTTCGTCGCTTTTGCTCGTCGCATGTCGGATGACGAACTACGCGACCTGACTCTCGCCAAGGAGGCTGTCTGATGACTCGCTGTACTGTACGTCGTCGTGGCCGAACCAAAGGAACTCGTTCTTACGAGGTCGAACAGCGGGCCGGCCGCGGTGCTTCGTTGATTCAACGTGGACCGCCGCGGACTTCAGGACAAACCGAACCTTTAAGTACGTCTGGCTAACCTACTTCGGCCAGCTTTTAAAACGACACATTCTTCCCCGCAATCAGTAAGCAACCATGACTAGCTTTATCCCTCAAACAGCTCCGTTTAACGAAGAGCAACGAGCCTGGCTCAATGGCTTCTTCGCCGGTCTTACAGGCGTGCAATCGGACGCCAACGCTTCCGCCGCCATGACGCTCGGTTTAGCAGCCGCGGATGCCGCTGGCGGTGTCGCGATTGCTGAACCGGAAGAAGAGGAAGATTTTCCGTGGCACGACGCGGCGCTACCCATCGTCGATCGTATGGAACTAGCCGAAGGCAAGCCCGTTGAGCGAAAGCTGATGGCGGCAATGGCTCAACTGGATTGCGGATCGTGCGGCTACCTTTGTCAATCGTACAGCGAAGCGATTGCCAATGGCGATGAGAAAAATCTGACGCTCTGCAGCCCCGGTGGCAAAGAGACGAAGCAGATGATCAAAAAGATTCTTGCTGACGCTCCCGCTGCAAACGGCGACACCAACGGCTCGGCTGTCAACGGACACGCCAATGGCGCATCGACTAATGGGAAGGCGGCTCAATGGTCGCGACAAAATCCGTACACGGCGACTTTGCTGGAGTCACGTGGTCTGAACAAGGAAGGATCCGCGAAAGACACTCGTCACGTGGTCATTGACCTGACCGGATCGGGTTTAAAGTACAACGTTGGTGATGCTTTGGGTGTTTATCCAACGAACTGCAGTGATCTAGCGAAGAAGCTGATCGCCGCGATGGCCGCGGATGCTAACGTGACGATTGAAAGTCCGATGGGAGAAAGCAAAACGTTGCTTGAAGCACTGTGCCAGGACTTCTGTTTAAAAGATCCTAGCGACGAGCTGATCGAATTGTTGTTGCAGCGGATCGCGGACGATTCGGCGAAAGAAACACTGAAGACGATGTTAGAAGACGGCGTGCCGGATGGGTTTGATGTGTTGGACGTCTTCGAGGTCGCCAAGGGAGCGACGGTGACGGCGACCGAAGTGATTGAAACACTCGAACCACTCAACCCGCGACTTTATTCGATCGCAAGTAGCATGAATCACGTTGGGGATCAGGTTCACTTGACGGTTGGTAAGGTCGTCTACGAACGCGAAGGCCGCGTGCGGAAGGGTGTTGCCAGCACGATGTTGTCCGATCGCATCGCTACGGGAGAGACCGTGCGAGTCTTTGTGCAACCCAATCACGCCGGTTTCACGGTGCCCAATGACACCAGCAAGCCAGTCATCATGGTCGGTCCGGGAACAGGAATCGCGCCATTCGTTTCGTTCTTGCAAGAACGCGCCGTATCCAAAGCGACCGGAAAGAATTGGTTGTTCTTCGGCGACCAGCACGAAGCGTATGATTTCTTGTATGAAGAAGACCTACGCCAGTATCAAGCCGATGGCGTACTCACGCGTTTAGACACCGCATTCAGTCGAGACGGGGACACCAAGGTTTACGTTCAAGATCGGATGCGTCAAAACGGTGCCGAACTTTGGAAGTGGTTGTCCGAGGGCGGTAGTTTCTATGTATGTGGGGATGCATCTCGGATGGCCAAAGACGTCGACCGCGCCCTCCACGATATCGCTGCGGAGCACGGGAACATGAGCGACGAACAAGCCAAAGCGTTCATCAAACAATTGGCTGCCGACGGTCGCTATCACCGAGACGTTTACTAGACCTCACGTCGAGACGGAGTTTTTTCCGAACCGGAGGGTGCGATCGCTAGCTCGGCAGAGGACAAAATCCTGCCGTGACGGCTGGCCAGATTTGCAAGACGGGGCAAACGCCTCGCTGGTGATCTGGCGAGTGCCAATTGGCCAGAAAATTCGGGAGTTTACACGGATTTGGAATTGATTGAGGATGGGGGCGGATTAACGTCGGGCGAAGAAACCCACCCCCCATCAGTACAGGCCGAATCATGCCTTCGTGTGAACCCAGTCGTAGGCGTCTTTTCTCCTCAAAACCTGGTCGCGGAGTTGCCGCGGCACGAGCTGGCTTTTCGGCTCCCTCGCCACTCGAACCGCGTTTAATGTTGGCGGGCGACGTCGCCCCGGCCATGGATGTCGCCATTAGCGGAACCGAGATTTCGAGCGACAGTTCTTCGCTGGACGAAGTAAGCGCGGCTGCTTCCCGACTTTCAGACGACATGCAAAGTGTCGTCGAGAACATCGTGTTCATTGATCCTAGTGTGCCCGACTCCGAGACGCTTTTGGCTGGCATTCCCCAATCCAGCAAACTCGTTCTGCTTTCTTCTGACGAAGATGGTCTGTCGCAGGTAACGCAAACTTTGGCGAACCATCGCGGTGTAAAAACGGTACACATTCTTTCACATGGTGCCGACGGCCAAATACAACTTGGCAACCAAACCATCCACGCGGGTACCCTGTCCGAAAACGCAGTCGCAATATCCCAGTGGGGAAAATCGCTCGCACCGAACGCTGATATTATGCTCTACGGATGCAACGTCACAGCCTCGTCCGTCGGGCTTCAATTCGTATCAACCTTGGCCCAGTTAACCGGCGCTGATGTGGCGGCTTCAGATGACCGCACCGGGGCTGCGAGCCGCGGTGGTGACTGGGTTTTGGAAACCCGGATCGGTGCAATTGAATCTTCGCTGGTCGCTCGACGCGACACTCTCGAACAATACGCTGGTGTGTTGCCGATCACGATTCACGCAGCCGGTCAAACTGGCGAAGAGAACATGGAGCTCCGGATCGACGGGAACACGGTTGCGTCATGGTCCAATATTGGTGGCAGTTTGGAAAACCGTGAGTTCCAAGCGTTCACCTACGACGGGCCGATCAATGACCACGTGCAAAGGATCCAAGTCGTCTTCACCAACGACTTGTTTGTCGCTGGCGTGACCGACCGGAACTTGTTCATCGATCGGATGACGATCGGCTCTACCACCCTTGAAACCGAAGATGCTTCGGTCTTTTCAACTGGCACTTGGCGTGAAGGGATTGGCGTCGAGCCGGGGAACGTGCAAAGCGAAACGCTTCACGCAAACGGCTACTTCGAATTCCAAAATCCGGTTGGGAGTCAAAGCACGATTCAAATTGATGCTGCTGGTGCAACCGGAACGGAGTCAATGCGTTTGTGGATCGATGGCGATGCTGTCGCGGACTGGGAAAACGTTGGCGGTGATCCGAACGCGGGCAGCTTCCAGACCTATACGTTTCAAACCGAACGGTTGGTGACCGCCGAACAGGTGCGT
Source organism: Rhodopirellula sp. J20-39 (assembly GCF_057365095.1). Taxonomy (NCBI): domain Bacteria; kingdom Pseudomonadati; phylum Planctomycetota; class Planctomycetia; order Pirellulales; family Pirellulaceae; genus Rhodopirellula; species Rhodopirellula sp. J20-39. The sequence continues at coordinate 4,122,359 of NZ_CP195123.1, forward strand.
GTGGAATTCACCAACGACCTGTACGTCGCTGGTCAGACGGACCGCAATCTCACCATTGAGCAGATTTCGATTGATGGAGTCGCCTATCAATCTGAATCGGCAAGTACTTTTTCGACCGGGACCTGGAAAGCCGAAGACGGCGTTTCACCAGGTTTCCGGCAAAGTGAAACTCTACATGCCAACGGATACTTCCGCTATTCCCGCGATGCCCAGGGACCGGACTACCGGAACCTCGATGGCTTTGGCAACAACGCCGCGCAGCCTGGTTGGGGTGCCGCTTGGGCGGAGTTAATTCGAGTCGCTCCCTCGCAATATAGCGACGGCGTTTCGTCTCCCGCTGGGGAAAACCGTCCGAGTGCTCGCGAGATCAGCAACGTCTTGGCGGAGGCTGGTGAGTATGAGTTCGGCAATTCTCGGGGGATGTCTGCGGTCGTTCACGTTTGGGGACAGTTCATCGACCATGACATGGACCTTACCGAACCACCGCCAAGCGGAGGTGAAGCGATTGCCATTCCAGTTCCAACGGGCGATCCCTACTTTGATCCGGCGGGAACCGGTACCGCGACGATGACCATGATGCGGTCGGAATTCATCTCCGGGACGGGAACCGATTCGAGCAACCCAAGGCAGCACGCCAATGCGATCACTGCATTCATTGACGGGTCGATGGTGTACGGTTCCAGCGTGGAAGTGAACGCGCAGCTTCGCGAGTTTAGCGGCGGAAGATTGAAGTCCAGCATCGGTGACCTGTTGCCTAAGAACGTCGACGGAAGCTCTGACGCCGGAGACATCCGCGCGGACGAGAACACGAATCTTACATCGATGCACACGCTCTTTATGAGAGAGCACAACTATCAAGCGGGCTTACTTGCCCAACTGAATCCGCAATGGAATGACGAGCAGATCTATCAAGAAGCACGTCAAATAGTGATCGCAGAGATCCAGGCGATCACCTTCAATGAATTCCTGCCAGCGTTGCTGGGTGATAACGCGATTTCGCAGTACGCCGGATACGACGCGACAGTGAATCCAGGCATCGCGACTGAGTTTTCCAGTGCTGCCTACCGGATGGGCCACACGCTGATCAATAACGAAATCAAGTTCATTGGCAACGGTGGGGAGGAAGTCAGTCCAGCGATCACGTTAGCCGAAGCGTTCTTCAATCCATCGATTATCGATGCCGAGGGGATCGACACTTCGCTCAAGTTCATCACCTCGATTCAGGCTCAAGAAGTCGACACACGAATCATCAGTAGCCTGCGAAACTTCCTGTTCGGCGCACCAGGGTCAGGCGGACTGGACTTGGCTTCGCTGAACATCACACGCGGACGTGATCATGGATTGGCTGATTACAACACGACTCGAGAAGCATACGGTTTGGCCCGTGTTTCAAGTTTTGACCAGATCACATCCGACGTTGAGCTGCAACAGAAACTAGGGTCGTTGTATGGATCAGTCGACAACATTGATTTGTGGGTGGGGGGACTGGCGGAAGATCACGCACCGGGTAGCTCCGTAGGCGAGTTGGTAGGCACGATCATCGCCGAACAATTTCAGCGGACACGCCAAGGCGACTCTTTGTGGTACGAAAACGCGTTGCCATCACAGTTGGTCGATCAGGTCAACCAAACGCGGCTTTCGGATATTATTCGACGGAATAGCTCGATCAAGAATATCCAGAACGACGTGTTCTTCATGCAATCGGGCGTTCAGGGGCAAGTCTTCGCCGGTTCGCCCGATGCCGGGCAACTTGGGTTCCCGATGGTCGACATTGCGATCAATCTTTACAATGCCCAAGGTGACTACCTGGGGACTAGCCGAACCGATTCGAACGGCAACTACAAGTTCGACAACATCGGTGAAGTTGGCGCCTACCGGGTGCAAATGCATCTGCCGACGCAGTACGATCCGGGCAGCACAACCTATCGTGACATTTGGATAAGCCGAGGCGATCAGACGATCTCATTGGTGGACTTCCGTATTCCCAACGCAAATCAATTTCTGGCCTAGTGAATTCCTAGCTGAGTTCATGGCCACCTCAAAGGATACGTGACCGTGTTTGACGCAAAAATCACTGAGCTTGGACTCGAACTTCCGCCTGCCCCGAAACCGGTAGGCGTGTACAAGCCGATCGTACAGGTTGGTAACTTGGTCTATTTGTCGGGGCATGGCCCGCTGAAGAGTGACAAAACGATCATCACCGGCCGGATCGGCAAAGACATGGATAGCGAAGCTGGTTATGCGGCTGCACGTCAGACCGGATTGGCGATCTTGGCCACGCTGCAACAACACTTGGGATCGATCGACCAAGTCGTTCGATTGGTCAAACTGTTCGGTTTAGTTCAGTGCACCGATGCATTCGATGCACAACCAGCCGTTATCAACGGTTGCAGTGAACTGTTCCGAGACGTGTTCGGCGAAGATGCGGGTATCGCCGCACGAAGTGCCGTTGGGGCTACGTCTTTGCCAGGTGGTATGGCTGTTGAAATTGAAGCCATTTTCGAAGTGAAGGCGTAACGCAAAACGTCGTCGTTCTAACGATCGCTCCGTTCGCGTGAATTTGCCACGCCCTCTCTCTTGCCCGATTGCTGAAGGATTTCAGTCTAGACTGCTCCTATGAAACCAACCCAACCGAACAATCCGCTGCACGGCGTCACCCTTGAGTCCATGCTGAACTATTTGGTCGCGGAATACGGTTGGGAGGAACTGGGCGATCGCATCCGGATCCATTGTTTCAATCACGAACCAAGCGTTAAGAGCAGTTTGAAGTTTCTACGCAAAACGGATTGGGCTCGAACCAAAGTCGAGCGGTTGTACGCGAATTCGATCAGCTACGATGAACGACACCGACAACGGGAGTCGGATCCCGACGAACATGAACCTACAAAAAAGGGCCCTGTTCCCGAAAATATTTGGTATCAAGCTCGTAAGAAGTAAATCCGTCTGGGAATACGCCGAGCTTGGCTGAACGGGAGCATTCGCGGCGTGAGGCTGTTTCAGTTGCGAACCGTCGACATGCCGCCGTCGACACCGATCACTTGGCCGGTGATCCAGCCGGACACGTCGGTCAACAAGAATTCAGACATGGCTGCAACATCGTCAGCCAGACCGATTCTTTTCAGTGGATGACGCTCCGCCATGGCAGTGCGTTTCTGATCGCTCGACAGCAATCGTTCCGCCAACGGCGTGTCGGTCAACGAAGGTGCGATACCGTTCACGCGGATCTTCGGAGCCAGTTCCGCAGCAAGCGATCGAGTGAGTCCCTCGACCGCGCCCTTCGCGGATGCGACGGAAGCGTGCATCGGCAGACCCTGTGATACCGCTACCGTGCTGAACATCACCATCGATGATGCATCAGCCGCTTTCATCGCTGGAAGAGCGGCCTGCAGGCACTTGACCGCGCCGACCACGTTCAGCTCGAAATCGGCAATCATCGTGTCAGCTTTCAACCCGCGAATCGGCAGCAGATTAATCGAACCGGGACAGTACGCGAGACCGTCAATTGACTTCGGCAGTGTTGACGGATCAATATCGTCGGTCAAAACGTCTGCCTGTACATGAGTCACGCCAGCTAATCCGGCGAGCTCATCGTTGGATCGGGAGATTACCGTGATCAACGATCCGTTGGCAAGCAGTCGCTGAACGATTGCCAGTCCGATGCCGTGGCTCCCACCGACGATGACGTATTGTTTCTGACTCATGGAATGACCGATCTTTAACGAGTGGCGCGGTTGGCAAGAGCCGTTTCAGAGTAAATGGATTTCACCAGTCGATAGAGAACGAGGCGTTCGGCTCCCCTCTCAATCGCCTGTTGTTCGGCGAGATGTTGGGCAACCTCGCTGTCTGAGACGCCAGCTTTGCGGAGCACTTCGCGGAGTTGTTCCCATGTGGGAATCCAAACCATGATTTCCTTGAAGCGTTCAACGCCACCGACGATACGCATGAAGTACGAATAGTTCAGGATGAAATAGACGCCCGGTTGAAAGGGCGATTCTTGCGTGCAAAACCCCGTTTCGTCGAAGACGAAATCGCCCGCCGAAGGTTCCCATGCCAATCCGTGTTCGCGAAGTGATTTGGCGAGTTCAATTTCTTCGATAGTGAATCGCATTGGCTCACACAAAGTGCATGCAGGGATTGGTGGTGAAGCTGTCGTGAAACCTTAGCGAGATGAAAAGTGCAAGGCACGCTTTTGCCTAATGCCGGGCCGCACACGATCCCTTGACGATGCACTAAAATCTTACCTACAGCACAGCCCCATTCGCTGCTCGTTCACGTTTTAAACTTCCTTTTTCTCAATCAGCAACGAGGCAAAGAATGCCACTGTCGATTCTGTTGTTGATTTTGAACATGGTCGCCACGCTATTCATGATTGGGTTGATTTGGACGATCCAGATCGTTCATTATCCGATGTTCAATGGTGTCGGAACTGAAAAATTCATAGCCTACCAACGCCGTCATCAATTCCTGGTCACCTTTGTGGTTGGGCCGCCTATGTTGGCTGAAGCAGTAAGTGCGTTGCTTTTGGTTTGGTACCCGCCGCCCGGTGTCAGCAGCACGCTCATCGTCGTTGGAATTGTTTTGGTTGGATTGATTTGGCTCTCCACGGCGGCTCTACAGGTTCCATGCCACACCAAGCTGCTCAACGGCTTTGAAGCAGGGATTCACTGTCGATTAGTGCGTTCGAATTGGATTCGCACGATAGCGTGGACCGCGCGAGGCGTACTGGCGGTTTGGATGATAATTGAAGTCTTGTCAGTCACTTTGCGAGTTTGAAACTTGATATTGCTTATCCTGCCGAACCAGCTATTCGATGAGCATCCGGGGCTAAACGAAAATCCGAGCAAGGTGATCATATTGGAAGACTCGCTGTTCTTCGGCGACCCTCAATATCCGATGCGGCCGCATCAGCAAAAGCTTTGGCTTCATCGGGCCACGATGAAACGCTACGAACGGAAGCTGCTGGATCAAGGATTCAATGTCGCTTATCTAGAATACGACGCCGACAAACCTCGCTTGAAAGACCAATTGGCCAAAACGATCGATCTTAGCGGGGCTACTTCGGAAACAATGTGTGTGATCGATCCAACGGATTTCATATTTGAAAAGCGGCTCAAGCGAGTGGCTGCGGAATTTGGATGCGAATTGCAGATGCTTCCTAATCCAGGCTTCATCAATTCGAGAGCTGAAAACGAAGAGTATCGTGATGGGAAGAGTCGCTGGTTCATGGCGGATTTCTACAAGTGGCAACGTCGCCGACTGGACATCTTGATGGATGGCGACGAACCACAGGGCGATCAATGGAGCTTCGACGAGGACAATCGGAAAAAGGTGCCCAAGAAAAACTTGTCGTCTATCCCCACTCTCGATAAACCTGAGCACGATACGATCGATTTTGCCGCGAAGTCGTACGTCCAAGACCGTTTCGCCGACAATCCAGGATCGTTAGAAAACCTTTACTACCCAACGTCTCACGATGCCGCACGCGAATGGCTGCAGCGTTTTTTGAAGACACGGTTTGACCGCTTTGGCGATTACGAAGACGCGATCGTCGAAGGTGAATCTTGGCTGTGGCACAGCGTCCTTACGCCTTCATTGAACATCGGGTTGCTCACCCCTGAAGAGGTTGTTGAGAAATCTCTTCGTTATGCAAAAGACAACGATATCCCGCTGAACTCGTTGGAAGGATTCATTCGTCAGATCATCGGCTGGCGTGAGTTCATGCGGGCGACCTATCAAGACCTTGGCGTTGCGATGCGGACGACCAATCATTGGCGACACCATCGACCGATGCCCAGTTGCTTTTATGACGCTACGACTGGGATCGTCCCGATTGACGACACAATTCGCCGCATTCTAGAAACCGGCTACTGTCATCACATCGAGCGACTGATGGTGCTTGGTGGGTTCATGTTCTTATGTGAGATTGATCCGGATGACATCTATCTTTGGTTTATGGAGATGTTTGTCGATAGCTACGATTGGGTGATGGTGCCTAATGTATATGCAATGAGTCAGAACGCAGACGGTGGATCCATTACGACGAAGCCCTACTTTTCGGGTTCGTCGTACGTTCGCAAGATGAGCCATTACAAACGGGGGCCGTGGTGCGATGTTTGGGATGGACTTTATTGGCGTTGGATCTGGAACCACACCGACCAGCTTGAGAAGAATCCGCGTTGGGCGATGATGTGCAGCATGGCAAAGAAGATGGATCCTGGAAAACGCGATGGCCACCTCGATGCAGCGGAAGCGTTCCTGGAACAATTGCAGTAAGCCGCCTTGCTGACTATTACGGCCTGCGGTTAAGTCAAAGTAGTTACGACACTCGGAGTAGAGGGGATCTCGAAGTCCGACACTCGCCTTGACGCCCCAGCGGTAGATTCACTGCAGTGGAAGTTTCAGTCCCATCACTTCACCAGCCAGAGCCATCCCGCTTAGAAATGCTCCCTCGACGCGAGGACCGCCACACCAATCACCACACGCTCCCATGCGTGTATCGGGATCAAATAGACAGCGGGCGGAAAGTGGCTTCGACGGCAATGCGTATCGCCAGAGGTGACCTTTGACATAGTCGTGCGGACGCGGTTGCACGCCAATCGCTTTCCAGAATTCCGACACCAACTGCTGTTCGATCTTTTCCGGGGAATCTTCTAGGTGTTGTTGAGACCACTCTGGGCTTCCGTGCAGAGTCCATGCCTGAAGGTCACGACCACGCCCCGGTTTACTGCCATTCAGAGATATCCAAGACAATGCGGATTGATCCACGAATGCAGCATCGAAGTCGACCGGTAGGCGTTCCTCAAGTGCGAGCATCACAGCCCAACACCCGGTCATCTCGGCGTTTGCCGCTTGCTGAGCTAGATGCGGCGAATCCGCTAACAACTCAGTCGCCTGGGGAGCAGGGGCAGATACTAAGACAACATCAAATTGTCCCAGTTTTGATCCGTCGTCAGCCTCAAGACACCATATGTCGCCGTTGCGTTTCGGAGGGCTCACCCGAATTTTCAGTTGAATGTTCAAGTCCGTGGCGAAGTGTTTCGCGATCGCGTTCATGCCGGGGAGGGCGACGAATCGATCCGTTCCGCCTTTTTCGTCGACGATCGAACCGTTCTCAAGTGCAACGATGCGACCTTTCCATGGCTCAACGAAACCGTCGTGTGTCCAAGATTGAACGTAGCGTCTGAAATGACGATCGCGGGCTGTGAAGTATTGAGCACCGTGATCAAAACGCAGCGTATCGCCCACACGCCGTGTCGACATTCGACCGCCCACGCCGCGACTTTTTTCGAAAACGGTAACCTTGAAACCGTGGTCTTGCAGTGTTCTTGCGCATGCTAGACCGGAAAGTCCGGCACCGATCACTGCGATTGACGGCATTGGATCAGTCAGTGGGCGAGTGACCATTTGACGATAGGCGTCGGGATCGAGGCGTTTAAGGTGTTGTTCCGTGGGGCGAGTCCGCACCGATCCGAAGACTGGTTGCTCAGGTTTGAACGGACGATCGAATTGGCCCAAACACCACAGAATGCCACCAAAGGAAGCGGGGTCTCGTCCATCCAATGCGTACCGATGGTTCAAATCGATCAATCGCTGGAGAGCGTCCTTCGCGTTGGGCGTCCAGTTCAAGATCGCTTTGCCCCACGTCATACGCACGTTGTTGTGGAGTTCCCCATGGATTAGCAAAGAACGCTGGGCCGAATCCCAAAGCGAGTCGCCAGTTTTCCCTCGTGCCATCCGCTCCCAAGATAACAACACAGGACGCGGATCGGACTCGTGTTCCGACAAGGTAGCGATCGCCCAATCTGGCAACGCTGAAGTCCGGTTGTGATCACTGCGATACTGGCAAAACGAGTAAGCAAGTTCTCTCCAAATTAGTAATTCATCCAGATACTTCGCTGCTCCCTTTGAATCGATCGCTGCGGCCTCGCGAGCAAGACGCATCGGTGAAACCATGCCGTAGTGCAAATAGGATGACATCCGGCTTGCACCGTCTTCCAAAGGATCATTGCGAAGCTGATCGTATTCTGAAAGCCGGTTCTCTTTGAACGCATTCCATCGTTGGTATCCCGCTTTAGATCCGCCGGTCGTGTCCTGGACCGGGCCAACTGAATGGTCGATTTCCCATTGGCGAATCAGGTCTGCAACTTCGACTTGTTGCAAATTTATTGGTTCAAACGGGAGATTGAATCCTGATGGAAAGTCGATTTCCACTGGAATGTGTTTGAGTGGCTCGGCATTGACTCGGTCCGCGAAGAGTTGTTTCGTCGCATCTCGAAACGCGAATGCCCGGTCGTAGCTTTCGCCGACTAACTGCATGGGAACAACGCACGCCGTGTCCACCGCCAACACGCTGCACTTCAATCCTCGGCAAAGAGCCTCGGTCCAGCGACGCAGCGGATCGACAGGCATGTCTTCGGTGACGACCGCTGCCGCTCGATTGGCAAGCGTTTTTAGATGCGGCCCACGATGCGATCGACGCTCCACATGCAGACAATAGCGAGTATTCAGCGCGACCAACTCTTCCTGCACATCACGTGCACCTTGTAGAATAAAGGTGTGATGTCGATCCGATGCGAACGGTCCCCGTTCCGAAAGACCTTGATAGACCAGCAGCGGTAACCCCAGGCGGTTCGCGGTCTCCGTCGCCACGTTCAACGCAGGATTGTCGTGCGCTCGCAGGGCTGTCCGCATCCAGTACAAAACGAACTCGCCTTCAGCAGGAACATCACCGCGATGAATCAATCGAGTACGCTCGGCTAGACGCTCGTCGAGTGAGGCTATGAGGTCATCAGGTTGAGGCATGCATCCACTCTTGAACGTGTCATCAATGTTCACGCCATTTAGGTTGGAGTGACCCACCAGTGTTGCACCGCGGCAAGTGCCACTGTTCTTAAGGAGATCGTACTGCTAATTCCAACTCAAGTTGGCAGCGTTTCGGTCGTCTCGTTCGTCAATACTTGAACACAATAAGTGGTCGCTGAATCATCTCGGACCAGTTCATGTGACACGATGACGCTGTCGGCCTTGCTTTGGAAAGCTTCCAGGACTGCTTCGAAACTGGCCGCACGCAGTGTTTGCTGTTCTGGCGACGAGGCATCGAGCACGATGAGCTTCAATGTGTCGTTTACCGCGTCGATTTGATTGACGAGATAGCCCTTCACCAACGGATACGGTGTCAGTGCAGACTGGCTGGCCGCTTGGAATTGATCGTATTCGGGTTTGTCGGAAAACCCGAAGATCACCTTGATTTCACCCTTCGACGTGGCGTCCAACAAATTTGGACTGGCCGGTTGAGAGCCATCCTTCAGAATGTATTTCGGTGTCTTGGCAAGTGCAGCTACCATGATCGCCTCCTTGGGCGAGGACGAGGCCTGGTGCGGTTTGTCTGTCAAAGAGAGTCTTTGACCAAAACAAACAGCGATTTGTGAACCTCGAGGACCGCTCACCGAGTTCGATGAGAAGTCGTCTTGTTACCAGAGAGGCGATTTCACGCAGGCCAACAGCGCAGCCTAACACGCTTGTACAGCGACGCAATCTCAAATGGTTGTTCGGTTCATCCGGAATTGCATCGTCGAACTCCAGCATCGAAAGTTTCTGACTAGCCCGGTTTCCGCGGCGAGGATCCATCGAACCTACGCTGAACTCACGCCCGTTTGGACATCGTCAGCATCCGAACCTTCTTCGTTCAAGTTTGCACGAGTAGCCCAAACGCCGACGCCCGTGCTTTCCGCCTCGCCGCGAATCGTGGCGAATGCAACATCAGCGGCGTCGCGTCCGGTACCAATCCGAACGAAACCACCGACGGGTGCCAATCGTGTGGCGTCGAACAGAAACCAGCGTTTATCTAGATAGGCTTCAAAGAAGCCATGAAAGTCAGGCGGTTGTAGATTAACGGCATATCCGGAAACATACCGAGCGGGGATCCCCATCGCACGACATAGGCTGATCGCGACGTGAGCATAATCCCGGCACACTCCAGTCCGTTGCAACAGCACATCACACGCGGTGGTTGTGGCGGTTGTGCTGCCGGGTGTGTAGGACAGTTGTTCGTAGGTCCAATTGCAAATCGCGGTCACACGCGAGTACCCTCGCAACAACTGACCGAATTCTTCAAACGCAAAGCGGTAGAGCTTGTCCGACTCGCAATAGCGACTGGGGTTAAGATACGAGAGCACGTCGGCAGGCAATTGCTCGTAGTTGGTTTCGCACACGTTTGTCGAATCGACAACATCCCCGTGCAGTTCCACCGTCGCTTGATAACTGATCATCAACTCACCCACCGGAGCATTGATGCGTACGATTCGATTTCCAAGCGGACCGACTTCGCATTCCTCGGCTGGTTGGAAGGGGCGAACCTCCAATTTTTCATCCGTCACGCTTTGGTGCGAATTGCGGCAAACCGAAAGGTTCAGGAGAAAGACGGCTGGTGACCGAACCTGATAGTTCAGCCGACAGCCCACATTGATGATTGCCATGGATGGGGCTCGTGGAGTAGAGAGCGTTTTCGCCTCTATCCTAGGCTACATCCCTCCACATACGGATGAAATTTTCCGCGGAAGTTGCGAACAATAGCATTGTTGATTGGGCGTGAAGCAGAGCAGCCTCGGAATGTGACCTATCGCTCTCGCAACTCATTGCACCACTAGCACACGTGCACGATTCACCGAACTTCGGCGACTACCTCGTTAGTCGATTGGGTAAGTGCATCGTCTTGGTGAACATGCATTACATGCATATCGCATTCGGTTTCGTGGCTGCTGCAATGAAACACGATCATGCCGCCATTGGGCATCACGGAAATCCGGTCGATTCTTCGGCGATCGGTCGATGGGATCATGGTTCCCACATAGCGTAGGGTGTCCGCATTCCAGATTCCAATCTCGCCGGTGTTGCTTCCGGTAAGGAGGGTTTTCCCATCAGCGGTTAAGGCCATCGACATGATATCGTGATGGCGGCCGTCCGCATGAGCTTCACTTCGCCACTGACGGCTAGAGTTCAACACTTCACCCAGGTCGTTCAACGAGTGGATCCTGCCACCCAGGCACCCCAGAAGAATTCGGTTTCGCGATGGGTCAAGACATGACGCTAACACGCAGTCTACGCCGCGACCTATTTCACGTTCCATGATGTCGCCAACGCGGTAACTGGCGATTGAGTCGCCACATAACAACAACGTGTCATCTTCGGTATACACAACGATGTTGGCACTGCGGTGTAGTGCGAGTTGTGAATCAGCTTTTATCGTAGGGATGCCATCGTTGCCGTTCAAATCAATGGCAAACTGATGGACGTGATATCGCTCATAACATATCGCCATGCGGCTTAACGTTGAATTGAAGTGCACATGACTCACCCTCTTTGCTGGCCCCGTCAAGTGCGGGACGCCGGGAATAACTAGCTTCCGTTTTGGGTCTGTTACATGCTGCAAGACAACCCGTCCATCATGATAGCCTGCGATTAGCCAGGGCTGATTCGGTAAAAGTTGTAGGAGCGTACCCATCTCATCCATGGATGGAATGATTTCTTCGATCGACAGGTCGCTAAGCCGTTGTCGGTCAACCCTCCCGAATCTGTGCATTCGGTAAAGGTATTTTGAATCGGGAGAAAATACGCTGTGTGTAGTACGCACTTCCTCCATGGACCGCCTTTTGGATTCTTCGCTTAGTCTGGTTGGTGAATCCTCGGTGTGAGAAAAGGCGTTTGCGGCTTGCCGTCCCTTAGCTAGATCCGCCACCGCTAACATGCCGCCGTCGCCTCCGCTAAAGACTTTGCCTTCCTCGTCAATGGCAAGGCACTGAACCACACCTTGATGACGTACATGATATTGCAATGGCGGTACTCGTCGCTGGCCAGCAATAACGCTATCGACAACCGATTCCGGTAACGCTGCGTCGATGCATGCTTTGAGATCCCAAATACCGACGCCTCCGCCGCTGGTGCCCAGAACCAGATGTTTTTCGTCGGGGCTTAGTGCCATGCGAATGATTGCCCCTCTTTCGCATTCAAAATAGGGTGTCTCGGCATGCTCTTCTCCCTCCTTGATCACGTACACGCGATCCAAATTGGGGAAACTCGCAAGCATCAGGTTTCCGGTCCGTAATGCAACGAGACTTTGGATGTTCCACCCGCCATTCTTCCAGCCAACTTGGCGTTCCTTTTTGGACTGCAAATCAACTCGAACGATGCTGTTATTCAGCGGATTAACTAGAAGGTCTCCACCTTCGACGAACTGCAAGTCTCGATTTCGCTGGTACGAATAAACAGACCACCGCTGATCATGATCGTCGAGGTCGATAATTTGAAGCGGTTCGTAACGCGGGCCGACCACAAGGCTTTGGCTGTCCTCGGAAAACGCGAGCGATTCCACCGTGGCATCGAATCCGCCAATGGTATGAGTCACCTTCAGATCGTTGGAATCGATTTTCGATAGATCGATCAGCTCGACAAAGTTAGTGGACTGCCAACTGAGGAAACTCGCTGCAATACTTTTTCCGACGGCGAGCCAACGACCGTCCGGTGATGCCGCCAAAGCGTGACACTCAACCTCTTCATTGAACCCGAACAGCTTCGTCGAAAGAATCAGGCCACGCTCGGAAAACGCGGCAGGGGAAGTATGCGGAATTGAGTGCAGTAGCGCACCGGTTTGGGAATCATGGATTCGCACGAACCCGTCGAGGGTGGCCGACGCAATGCGACGTCGACCGGGAATGATGGCAACTTCGTATATCGGCGATGTCGTGTTTGCCTCGCGTCCAAGTGGCAACAACCGCCAACCTCGGTGGGCTGTGGTCTTCAACAACCGCCAATCCAATCGATCTTTTACCCGTTCCGGACCGGCGTAATCCAAGATCTGGTCAGCGATCAAAAGTGCATTCGCTGAGTCGCCCGCTAGAGCAGTCGAAAACGCCTGGCGCATATCCGACTGCATCGCAATTTGCAGTGCCTCTTCGCCGCTTTTTTCCGCCTTGCTGCGTTGTCGCTGAACGTCCAACAACGCGTGTTGGGCGAGAGCTTCGGCTTCCTTGGCCAGTTTCTCGTTCTGTTGAGCCGTCGACGTTGCGATGGCTAATGACTCGCTCTGTTGTCGAAGACTTCGGTTGCTGGTAGCGAAAATGGCCGCTGCCAACATGGACATGACAATCAATCCGAGGATCAGGGTCGATTCCAACGGAGAACGACGAATCAAATTCCAAGCACGCTCGCTACGTGTGCGTGGCCGGGCTGTAACCGGTTGGTTGAGCGAGTACCGCTTTAGATCGTCGACCAGTTCCTGTGCCGTTGCGTAGCGATCGTTAGGAAGTCGTTTCAGACACTTCAAACAGATCGCTTCCAGATCACGATCGATCTCCGGTCGCTTATCTCGCAACGCCACCGGCTCGGTCGTTGCCATGATCTCGAGCAGCTTGGAAGTCTTCGAAGCCCGAAAAGGAATCGCACCGACCAGCATTTGGTGCATCACGACACCGATCGAATAGATGTCGCCCAGTTCCATTTTGACACCCTCTTCACCGACGATCTCGTTGCCACCGATCAGTTGTTCCGGAGCGATGTAGCAGAGCGTACCGACGAGTCGGTTTCCTTCGCGAGACCGGACTTGATCCAGCAGATCATGGACCAGCCCGAAATCAGTCAACCTGGGTATATAGGGCACCGAGTCCACGGCCGATGCGTCGGGGACTAAAAGGATGTTGCTGGGCTTAATATCACGGTGGACGAAACCACGGCGGTGCGCGTGGGCTACCGCTTGAGCGAGACAACTGGCGAGCTCTGCCGCCCACTCGATTTCCAGCCCTTTGGGGTTGGCTTCCAAAAGCTGTGTCAGCGTCGAACCGGGACAGAACTCCGAGACCAGATAGATCCGATCGCCCTCATCGAGGACTTCATGCAGCGGCACCAAGTACGGGTGGCTCATCTTGGCTGACGCGCGAGCTTCTCTTAACCGAGCCGCGCCATCGTCGCCTGGTTTGCGGCGTGGGCTGATTACTTTCAACGCAACATCGCGGTCGAGCACCGGATCGTAAGCTCGATAGACGACGCCGTATCCGCCGCGTCCCAGTTCCTCGTGGACTGAAAAACGTCCCACGTGAGGCGGCAGTACGTCGTTCAACGCCAACGAATTGTCGCTGCCGAAGGATGTCGTACTGCGCTCGCAAGAAACGTCGTCGAAAAGAGTCGCCAGCCGCTCGTAGCGGGAATCTTCCGCTGCCGACGCTAGATCGTCTGCTAGTTCGAACCGCGTATCCCACTCCTGATCCCAATCCACTTGGCTATCGCCATCACCATCTTGGCTATCGCCGTCAGGATCGTCAGAAAGATTGGTCGTTAACCCGTCGCTCACCCGGTACCGCCGTGCTGTTCAAAGGTTCGCAAATGCAGTGAATCCACCCATAGCAAACGAATTTCATGGCCGATATCCTCGCAGGAGGGGCGATTTATGTCCATCTGATTTATGAAACCACTTGCGCGAATCGGCAGTATCTAAGCATTACGGCGTCATTATGGAGCCGATTTGGTTTAATCCCGCTAATTCAATCAGCTCGCTATCCTTGAAATCGCCGATCACGTCTGCGAACCGACAGATAACTCCTCTGCTCGACCACGGGATGATAGAATTCCCTAGCAATGTCCCGAGGGCACGACCCTTCGGCCTTTCGAGTCGCCGGTTCCTATCGTTCCATCGTAGGCGTTTCCTTGAGCATTACACTTCTTGTCGGTTCCCAGAATCAGCTTTCTGATGGACTGCCGTGGTTGAAGAGGTTTTCGAAGTCGACAGGTTTTCGGGTCGATGCCCTCGTTCTTGGCCTGGACCACAAAACGCTCCTTCGTCATACGCAAAAAACGCTCGAAGAGGTTTGGCCGCTCACTCGTGTCGAATTGGTTGCGGCGGAAGCGGAAGAAGTGGTCACCAAAATCGACAAGTCCAATTGCCGCTTGCTGGTAATGGTGGACGATGCTGCAGACGATCGTCTGGAGGCGGAGATCTTCGAATTGTGCGGAGTGAAGTCGGTCTGGCTTAACGCTAAGCATCCACCGCCGCGATCCGGTGAGCATCTCTTTTCGTTGGATGATCAATCGCATCCCACCGCGACCAAAATATCCAAGCGGTTGCTGGGCATCTTGCCTACCCTGCAGCTCGATCATCAATGGGACTTTGGTGTTGATAATCGCCGCGATCCCAAGTCGCCGGCGAACGGGAATGAATCGGAGAGTCCTTCGCCCCGCGATCAAGCACTCGCTCGCGAACGGCAGCGGTGTGACGAAGGCGACCTCATTTGGATTCCGTTCGGCCCTATCCCGTCAAAGGACGCTCACTACGAAGTGGCACGTGCTCTTTTGAGTGATTCGACTAATGCGTCGGTTGCGCTGGTCAGTCGCAAAGAATCATGGGATCGATCGCTTTCCACGCGGGTCCGGTACTGGGCCAGTCATGTCGCCGAACCGATGGATCGCGAAACGAGGCTTGAGCTTGCCAGAACGTTGACGGAAGGCTCGCAACCCAATCTTGAGTTCTTGGGGTTGATCTCCGCATCGGCCATGTTGGCTGCGTTCGGCTTACTACAAAACTCGGCGGCGGTGATCATCGGTGCCATGCTCATTGCGCCATTGATGACGCCAATCATGGGTGCAGGGTTGTCCTTAGCACACGGAAATCGGCCGCTCTTCAAGACGTCCATTTTGACCATTGCACTGGGGTTTCTCGGCGCGTTCGTTTCAAGCTTTTTGTTTGGATGTCTGGTACGCCTGGTTCAGTCCACACCGGAATCCAGCGAGATGTGGGTAACGCCTGAAATGTGGGGACGTTGCAATCCGTCGCCCATCGATTTTTGCGTCGGATTGGTAGGCGGGATGGCTGCGTCGTACGCTCGTACTCGAGCACACCTTTCCTCCGCATTGGCTGGCGCTGCGATCGCCGCGGCATTGGTGCCCCCGATTGCAACGGCGGGTTTAGAGGCCGCGTTCGGCGTTTGGCAGACCACCGAAAAGGGATGGCCCGTGTTTGGGCCACTGCTCTTGGTTAGCGTCAACGTGCTGACCATCATGATCGGCACATCGTTTGTCCTGTACGCTCGCGGTCTGCGGGTCGAAGCCGGCAGTAAATGGGCCACACGCATGACCGTTTCGCTGGTCACGCTCGTCTTGCTGGTGCTCGTTTGGATGATGCACCTGGAACGATGGTTGTTTCAGCTAGCCGGCTAAGCATTCGCAGAAAGCTTGAACCCGGAAGACACACAGTCAGAATTGGGCGTTCCCCGGGGGCAAGACGCGACACATACTTGTCCGCGTGACTTTCGTTATCGCTCCGTTGAGCTTCGCCCAGCGTGGTGGGCTTAGTAGTCTCGGTTGCCGGAGGCTTCGACGAGTTCCGGGTGTTCTTCAAGATAATTTTTGACTTCGCTACCCTCGATCGTTTGTGGCTTCTTTTCGCATCCAGCGATCGAAACAGCACAAAGTAAGACGAGAACGAGAGGAATGGTTTGATAGCGATTGAGCATTGGGGTTTAGCTTTCTATTGGCAAAGGGGAGGCCGCTTGGTGTAATAGTCAAGCGGCTAGTAGAAATATTGGAGATTGGGGCGGGAACCGGTAGGGCTTACGCCCTACCGCTATTTGGTTGGTTTTGAATCCAAGCGGAACGGCGTTAGCCGTCCGGTTCCACTTATCCCTCAATCGTGATGTCGATCCGCCCGACACCACGGTTTGCGACGCAAACCGAATAGGGGAGGGGCGACTTGGGTTTAGAACTCCGAGTCGATGACTTCTTTGGAAGCTCGCGTTCCGAGGCTGCCCCAAAGTCCAAATGGGCTTTGCGATCCAGGGGCGAGTCCGTCACCACGATTGGTAACCAACTTGCTACCGGAGTTACCCGCTTCGATCGAATCGGTCACGAATTTGATTGCACCATCGCCCATTAGGACGTGGCATCCGCCTTGGTGTCGACTTCCGGGAGGGCAGATTCCGGTACCGAAGTTGTCACTGGCCATACACTGTCCTCGGTTAGGAGGCAGGATGGTGTTCATTCCGCTGTATGCGATGCAGCCAACTGCCCAGCGGTAACCACGCTTTCGTTCGGCGTTCGTGTCGAACGTGCCGGTTTGCCAGAACAGTGGACGTTCCGCGTCGACGTACAGCCGTTCACATAGGTTGGCTCGGTCTGCTGGCGAGAAGTACCGTCCGTCACGATTGTTGCCAATCTTTGTGTTGAACGAGGTGCGTTTATCGCCATCGCCCAGATCGGTGATCAATTCACCAGCAGCGATTGTGTTGGAAAGTCCATCAAGAACATCACGAAACCGGGTTTGCTGACGCGGAATGAACATACCTCGCTGCGACGCTCGAGCGTTTTGGCGTTCTCCGGTGCTGACATCGTTCCCATAGTCATCGATTGCACCAAGATCTCCGTGGTGAGCACTGTCGCCGCCACACCATGCGTAGTTGGTACGTCCTTGCGAAGGAAGCCCGACTCCGGGATCGCTTGGGCAACGAAGCGATGGAAGGTCGGTTAACCACGGTGGATATTCATCGGTGCCGTGGTTGGTCAGGTCCATGATGGGAGACGGTCCCATGCTGGGGACGATTCCGTTGGCCGTTTGGTAGGGATTGGAAACCTGTTCCCAAATAGCTTGTTGCTCAAAGAATGGTGTCAACGGGACGAGCCAATTCAGCAGAAGCCGGTTGTTGGCTGTCGCGCCTCGATAGTATTCGGGGCTGTTTCGAGTATTCGTCGGCAGAAGAACCGACTGGGTACCACCGAGCGTCATCGGCAGTTGGTTGTAGGCAGAGTGATAGTTGTGCATCGCCAAGCCAATTTGCTTGAAGTTGTTGCTGCAACTCATTCGGCGAGCCGCTTCGCGTGCAGCCTGAACAGCGGGCAGCAATAGCCCAACGAGCACCCCGATAATCGCAATTACGACAAGCAGCTCAACCAGGGTGAAACCCCGTGTTCTAAAATTTCGATTCATAGCATCTTCGCCAAAAACAGTGTGGATGATGGAGTTTTGATGTCGGTTCGTTGACATCCCAGTGCACGCCAAAATGCTCTCCAGACCGTTGATCAGCCGGTTTGGGGGATCGAACCACTTCGCCGAAAAATTTCGGTGCAATGACTGCGAAAAGTGGTGCTAGAGCAGTGGGCACGTAAGGAAATGCATTACTCGGCCGCGTTCTTAGCAAGAATTAATGCGGTAAAAACAACTTTTTCCAGATGTTCGGCGCGACTGGTGGAAACCACTCATTATTTGGCCGCTTCAGCCGTCAGATCGCTAGCAACCCCCCGGTCTCGACGAAGTGAAGATAAAATTCTTTGTCCTGCTAAGGTTTTGGCAGGTAATTGCATAACACTGTGCAGATGTTTCTCGAAATCCCGGCGGATCGAACCAGGCACCTTCATGACGGACCCGACAACTAAGCGAGCGCCAACCCACAACGAGGAGGTAGCCGCGCTGTTCCTGAAGCACTCTTCGCGAATTCGCGGAATCATTCTCAGCATGCAGCCGGATTTCGCCAGGGCGGAAGATGTGCTGCAAGAAACCTTCCTGACCGTTTCCGCCAAATCTGAACAGTTTGAATTCGGTACTGACTTCCTTTCTTGGGTCTATCAAATCGCTCGCTATAAAGTGCTGGAGGATCGTAGACGATCTGGCAAAACCACTGTGCAACTTTCCGTTGCCTCAATCGAATCCTTGCTCGCTGCAGAGTCCAGCATCTTGGATGATCACGAAGAGGAGCGAATTCACGCATTGAAGGGATGCCTAACGAAACTATCCCCAAGAGCACGACAGGCGATTGAACTGCGTTACGCCCGCGAACATCCGGCCGCGGAGATCGCAACGGTTTTGGGTTGGACGGTCGACTCGGTGTACGTCGCTCTATCGCGAGCCCGTTCGCTGTTGGCGAAATGCATTGACGAAGAGTTGCAGTCAAACGGAGTTGCACTCTGATGGACTATCAACGCCTAGAGAAATTGCTTGATTTGTACTTTGATCAAGGTCTAACGGAGTCTACCAACCTGGAGCTCGATCAGATGATCCAGTCCTCGGAAGAAGCGAGGGTGGAATTCTGGAAGAGAGCTCGATTGCATGGGTTGTTACGCACCGAAGAACAGGAGCGTCTGGGTAGCCACCCACTGCACCTTCGTGACGACACGATCAAAAACCTAGAAATCTCGAATCAGCCGCCGTCGATCCAGACAACTCGCTGGCTGTCTATCGGTGCGGCAATCGCGGCTTGCTTGATGTTGTTCTTTGGCATCCAAGCCGTGCTGAATCGCGTTGAAACAGCAACCGGCAAAAACGTTAAGACTGCGTCGAGTGGGTCAAAATCCTATTCAGGTCCGGACACACTACAAACCCATTCGGACATCGCGATTCATGACGGCTCTGATGACTTGCCTCGTGGTCCCTGGGTTGCGTTCCTGCGAAATTCAATCGATGCCCAATGGGAAAACAGCACTGAAACGCGTCGTGTCGGTGACTCGCTTGCCGCGGGGCGTCTGTCACTGAAGAGTGGTTTGATTGAGTTTCAAACCAACCGAGGCGCGGTCGTTGTTGTGGAGGGACCTGCTGATTTGGATTTGATTGACGACATGGAAATCCGTTGTCGTCAGGGCCAACTAACCGTCAACGTTCCTCCCCCTGCACAGGGCTTTCTCGTTCGAACGGAGTCGGTCGATGTGGTCGATCTGGGGACTGCATTTTCGATGCAGGTTGACGTCAATGACGACGCGAGAATCCATGTGATTGAAGGCGAAGTCGATTTGGTGTCGCCGTCGGAAGACGGACCATCGGGGAATGTGTCCGACAATGCCAAACGGCGCCTTGTGAAAGGGGACTCCGTCGAGGTGGAAAGCCCAGGCAACTACCGCGACATTGAGATCTCAGACCGGCTTACTAATTCAAAATTGCGAACGCAATCGATCGCAAGCAGCTTCGATGAAGTCAATCGTCGATTGTGGAATCATCGGCGGACAGGAATCTCGAAGGACCCGAGTTGTTTGGTCTACTACGACTTCGTTCATGAGTCAGAACCGCAAGCGAACGAACTGATTCTGCCTAACCGAGCGAAAACGGCTGCCGAGAACTCTCACGGAACCATCATCGGTTGTGATTGGACCAACGGCCGATGGAAGGGTAAACAAGCTTTAGATTTCAAAAGTTTGTTCGACCGAATTCTGTTATCTGTGGAAGGACGGCACGAAAAACTGACCTGCATCGTCAAAATTCGAGTCGATGCACTCAAAGGCGGTACGACACCGATTCTGATGTCTCGCAGTATGTTGCCGTGTGGATTGCAATGGTCGATCGAAACCGACCCCGGAAATTCAAGCTTGGCTAGGCTTGTTTGGCGTCGAAACGGCGATTCGAGTGCGTTGTTGCCACTTGAGTTTTCCACGCCACCGATCCTGCGTGGCGAGCAAATGGGAACTTGGATGCAGCTGGCGTTTATTTGGAACTCCAGCAAGGGGCAGTTGCAACAGTTTGTTGACGGGAAGATCGTTGATACGCAGTTGGATAGGACCGCTATCGAATCATCGACCGGCGAGTTGGACTTGAGCGATTTGCAAATCGGTAATGGCAGCCCGACCGTCATGGAAGCCGACACGCGTGCAAGCAATTTGTGCGGTCGAATCGACGAATTCTTAATTTTCGATCGCGAATTGGCCCCTCACGAAGTCCAGGCGTTTCACAACCTCGGTCGCTCATATTGGACCAACAATGGACGTGAAGGTGATTGGGAAGATCCAAACAATTGGTCGGGCGGAATCACACCTAACCCGGGCAATGATCTGTACATCAATCGTTCTGAAGATGAGCGAGCACGATACAAGGCTTATGCCAACGCCAACTACGGTGCCATCCACGTCGGCAACTTTTCCGGTCAAATTGGTGACCTGACCGTTGAGGGAGGCGTTCTGAATGTCGATCGTAACCCCACTTTCATGTCCCGGGTCGGGGCATCGGGGGGGCGAGGCAAACTAGTTCAGCGTGATGGTGAAGTAAGAATCAATACCTTGCAGGTCGGGTTGGATTACGGATCGGATGGTCATTACCTGCTGCAAGGCGGAAGCCTTTTGCTCACCCGGGCACCCCTGGAAAAGCGATTCAGCCTTAGCGTCGGCGAGAATCTCGGTGAAGGTGTCTTCGCTATCTCCGCAGGAACATTGACAACTCGCCAGGGCGTCGTTCTTGGACGAAGCGAAGGACGCGGGGTGTTTCAAGTCATTGGTTCCAAAGCGGACGCGATCGCGATTGGATCGTTTGAAAGCAATGACGGTGAATGGTATCAAAACTCGGGTTCGACACTGGATATTCGAATCGACCAACTTGGAGTCACGCCGATTCAAATCAACAAAGCCGACGGTGATGGTGGTGGAGACGCCAACGTCACGTTCTGTTCCGGTTCACTGTTGAACGTCGCATTCCTAGATGAATCACTGACCGGATCATGGGACGTGATGTCGTGGGAGGGAAACCTCAACGACGAGGGACTCCAGTTCGCACCCAATGTAGACACGGACGTCTGGTCCTTTGAATTTGTGGACACAAACGGGACCGGCACCATGGATACGCTTCGCGTTAACGCGAAGTGATTTCGCGAACACCAACTCACACGCGATGTCGCCTGACAACGCATTCAATTTCAATTACCAAGAACAACGATCTACATGTTGCGACAGCAAAGACAAATCGGGCTTACTCTTCTTTCCTTGGCGTGTGGATTACTGATTCAGCACGGTTGGGCAAACGCGTCCGACGCGAGTGCGCCGCCACTGACCGCGGTTTCACCCGGCGGTGTGGCAAGCGTGGAATTTTCAATCACCGAACAAGGTGAACCGCAGTATTCCGTTTCCTACCGAGGCAAACGGGTCACCGCCCCGTCTGCTTTAGGACTGACGTTCCAAGACGGCGTTCAGCTTGACCGAGGACTTCAACTTTCCGGCTCATCGAGCGACTCGCGACGAAGTAGCTGGAAACCTTTGGTAGGCGAACGCAGCACGATCAAGGACGAATACAATTCCTTGACCGTTCACTTGAAAAGGTCTTCGTCGACATCAAAGCAAGACATCTCAGCGCCACATCATCTTGATATTGAGTTTCGTGCCTATGATTCTGGGATCGCGTTTTGCTACATCATTCCTGAACAAGAGGGCGTGGATTCGTTCGAAATCGCTGACGAGAGCACGCGGTTTCGCTTCACCGCTGACCACATGTGCTGGAGTTCGCAAAAGGTGGAACACAAGTACGATCACATCAAGCTTTCCGAGCTTGAAGGCACTCGCGGACGGCCGATGGTGGTGGAAGTCGAAGACGGACCACAACTGGCGATCGGCGAAGCTCGAATGGTCGACTTTGCTCGAATGGAGCTTGCTAGAGATCCAGAACATGAGCTCACGATTCGTCCGGTCTTAGGGAGCTCGGTCGTTGCGAAGGCACCATTCAAGACACCGTGGCGTTATCTGATGATGGCGGATTCCGCGGGTTCGCTGATCGAGAAAAATGATCTCGTACTGAACTTAAACGACCCTTGCGAGATTGAAGATCCTTCTTGGATCCGTCCGGGAAAAGTGTTTCGTTCGACACTTTCAACACGCGGTTCCAAAGCCGCGATCGATGTCGCTGTCAAATTGAACATGCAACACATTTTGCTGGATGCGGGTTGGTATGGATCCGAATTCTCAGGAGAGTCCGACGCGACGACCGTGACAGTTGACCCGAAGCGATACGACGGTCCCTTGGACTTGAAGGAGGTCGTTGCCTACGGTCGCGAGCGAAACGTGGGAGTGATTCTGTACGTCAACCGTCGCCATCTCGAAACACAACTCGATACGCTGCTGCCCTTGTTCAAGGAATGGGGAATTGCCGGAATCAAGTTTGGTTTTGTACGCGTTGGCGATCAAAAATGGACCCAGTGGGTTCATGAATCCGTGAAGAAGTGTGCGGACCACGAAATCATGGTCAACATCCATGACCACTATCTGCCGACCGGATGGAGCCGCACGTACCCCAACCTGTTGACGCAAGAAGGAATTGGCGGCAATGAGCAAATGCCGACCGCGAAGCACAACGTGACCCTTCCGTTCATCCGTTTTCTCTGCGGCCCCGGTGACTACACGGTTTGCTACTACAACGGTCGAATTCAAACGACGCGTGCTCATCAATTGGCCGCTTCGATCGTTTACTTCAGCCCGCTGCAGCATCTGTTTTGGTACGACAAGCCCGAAATGTATCGAGGCGAACCCGAACTCGAGGTCTTCAAAGAACTGGCGACGACGTGGGATGACACCAAAGTCATCAATGGCGAGATGGGCAGCTACGTTACCATCGCTCGCCGAGCTGACGCTGGAACACCGAATGATCGATGGCTCGTCGGCAGCATGAACGCGGGAGAACGTCGGCAATTGGAAATCCCACTCAACTTCCTGGATCCGGGAGTCACCTATGATGCATTGATCTGTTCCGATCAAGCTCCTGACGGCAGTGCGAAAACGAAAGTGGAGGTTGTGCGAAAAGAGGTGACTTCAGAATCCGTTTTGACGGCCGACATGGCGTCCAACGGTGGCCAAGCGATCGTGCTAGCACCTCGAAAGCGTTGAGAGTGCGTTCGCACGCATCACGAGTTATCTCGCCTGAGTTCGATTGAAGGTAACAACCGAGAGGTCACTCAATAGCGGTGGCCTTCTCGGGTTGGGTGAAGGATCTTTCAAGTCGATAACCTAGTCCGCGAAGGGATAAACAGACTGCCAACATGATCGCGCCCATCGCTTCGTGGCTTAGAATCATGGCTATGTAGATCTCGACAAATTCGCTTCCGAGGGGGCCGAGTATTAGAGACAGCAATCCGATTTCGATTGTGGCAAGTACGAAACAGTAGACAGCCCAGATTGCGATCTTGGATAGGATCTTCTCGCTTTGTTCACCAAGTCCAATCCAGATACAAGGCAGCTTCACGAGCAAACTGGCGACACCATACAACGAGAGTGCGAACAGCAACTCAGGCTCGTCGAGATCACTCGATCGCACGGCGCGAAAGAAGCTAACGTCTTCGCCCAGGAACATCGCTCGGCCAATCCCCATCGAAATCGCCAGCAGCAACGTTCCTATCATGACATCACGGATGGCGTATCGAGAGTTTCGGCTTGATTCCAGTTCGTGCTGCGACTCTTGATAGATTTGCCACCGGAAACACACCGCGGCAATTTTCAAAGGCACGAAGCTTGTTAGGAAACCAAGGATCCAAACTAAGCCAGCACCTAACATGGCATCCGCATCGGTTTCCCCTTTTTCGATGGTGATGCCCCAAGCGATACCACACCAGGAAACGACCAACAGTAACAATGACCAGGGAAGTCGGACCCAAAAGGTGCCCCGAACCAGCGTGCCCCAAACACAAATGACGGTCAATTGCGCGGTCAGGATTCCCATTGTCAGCAATCCAGGGATTGCCGAATCAAAACAACTGGGGGTTGCCACGTCCACAATGAAGAACAACACGCAGCATACGGCGATCAATAAGCCTAGCAGTGTCCGGTGGGTTGAGGCCTTGATCAGCATTTCCATGGTCCAGTGCCTGTGTTGAGCGTGGCCTGTGATGAGCGGGCGAGAAACTAGCGACCAGTCGACCGACGGCCAATCACCCACCGGCGATCCAGCCGCTTTTCTATATCTCGCTGGTTGAGCTAATTCAAAAACCCGGTGTCTGCTCGATCGTCGAACGTACCCACCAGAGCAACGCAGCGGCGATCGCAATCGTGTAGACGACCAACACGACGGACCAAAGCCAACGTTCCCATCTTGCAAACCGAGGATTGCGATATAGGACCGGAAGGCCAAAAGCCGTTGTGACAAAGAACAGCACTGACAACGTGGCCAGTTTCCCTAGATCGCCGGGCGCGATGTCTTCCGAATTGGCCTGTCGCAGATACGCGGGCATGACGTTTCCCGGTGCAATTACTAATGACTCAAGCGACGCGTCGGTGTTGGGCGATTCCCCTTGCGATGTCATTGACGAAGGTCCGTTGCCGTGCGGAATAGGTGCTGGCTCGTTCACGGTAGACGCTCCACCGATTTGCCGGCGGAGGTTTCAGCAAGGCGATCCTGGGCGACCGCCACGAACGGTTCCACGGCAGCGTTGCCGTCATAAAGTTCCACAATCGAGTACCAAATTTTCTTCGCCCCAATCGTGCTGCCTTGAGCGAACAATCGATCGGCCTCATCTAGTTTTGTGGTCAAAATCCGGGCTGCTTCGCTCTGTTGCGGTGAAGCTGAGATCTCCGCAATCTTGCTGCGGGCCAGATTCACCAGCGGTCTGTACTCCTCGACTTCCTTTTCGCTTAAGCCTTGCTCGCCACCTTCGCCAAGCAACGTCACCAAGCTTTGATACTTATCGACAGCGGTGGAATCGTCGCCGAATTTCTCGAACCGCATCGCTTCAGCGCAAAGACGCTCGGCCTCGTTCTTAAGCGGAAGATTGCGGTTCAGCTTGACCGTAAGAGCGTGCTCTGCTTCGAGCATGCGTACGCGGTCGATTTGTTCAGCGGCCCACGTCGCGTGCTTACCATCGGGGAATTGCCCCAAGAGCGGTTGCAGGTAACTGATCCGAGCTTGTGACATGGACGATCGTGTCCCCTCGTCGAGCAACGCTTGGGCTCGCTCACGCATCTTGTCTTCGTTTGCTGGCCAAGCCACCCAAACCAGCATCGCCAGGATCAATCCCAGGACAGGCAACAGAATTGTCGCTTTATCGTGCCAAGGCGTGGCGTCCATCGAACTGCGTCGTGTCGTCGGTTCGGGCTTGTCGCGTCCCAACAATGTGCGAGCTTCATCGCGAGTCGATTGATCGCTCTTGACCAACGGTGTGAATCCAGCCGAGGCGTGTTCCGCAACGCCGCCGCGCGACATCGAACGGCGACGAACCTCGATCAATTGCAACTTGACCGCTTCGGCTGAGACCGGTCGCTGGTTCGGATCGCGTGCCAGTAGCTGCATGACCATTGTGTCTACCCAGACCGGTGTTTCCATCGCGGTCGAAGCGACTTTCATGGGCGTTTGGAATTGCAGGTTCGCGGTGACCTCTTGAACCGTCTTGCCGCTAATTGGTGGCGATCCGGTCAAGGCTTCGTAAAGCAAGGCCCCGAATTGATAGAGATCGCTGCGACGAGTCACGGCATCATTAAGCCCTGGGGCTTCGGGTGGTCGCCGCTGAAGTTCGATCGGTGTGGGCGGTCGCTGGATGTGGTAGGGGCCGGATCGGAACGGAGCGGTTCCGTCTTCGCCACGCACATCGATCAAGACCGGGCTCAGTCCCGCGATGATGACTTTGTCTGGCGAGATTCGACCGTGCACCATGTTGTTAGCGTGCAAATATGCAATCGCGTCAATGATCGGTTCGGCCCAGTCTAAAACGGTCTCCCATGGCAAACGGCCACGTCGCTCGATTTCTTGAGCGATGGTGGGCCCCTCGATCAACTCATGCGCCAGGTACGCTTCCGCGTTCTCGAACCCGCCGCCGTAGCATTTGACGATCGCGGGATGATCAAGTTGTTTGAGTCGATCCCATTCAGCCGCAAACGCAGTTCGCGATTCGATGGTTCCAGCGAACGCCACATGAAAGACGCGGACGGCGACGGACTTGCGTAGCTTCACATGGACCGCTCGCCAAACCCGCGCATCCTTGCTCGTCGGGTTCGCCCCTAATGGCGATTCGAGTGCAAGCGGACCGAGTTTACTGAGTGCCATGAACAGAGCTGATAAGGATCGAAGAGCCAGTCAGGGCGACTAGCGTTTGTATGAAAGGGAACGATGTTTTGGGTGAGTCACACGCCTGGGTGCGAAAACAGTCTTCTGCGACACCCCTTTCTGAGAGTATCAATTATTGGAGACATCTTGGACAAGGTCGTTGGCCAAATAGACCACGGGGTACGGCATGAATTCCGTCGCGCGGCTTAGCTCAGGAATCCCGACTCGATCGGCCAATGGTGTCTGAGTTGGCGACGATAGACGATCGACCGGTTCAATCGTAATCCATGAACGGTCTTTTCCCAAGATTTGGTTGCGAAGCACACGAGCGAATCCGGGCTGAATGCCCTGCGTTCGTGTGCCCATCATCTCATCGCCAATCTCTCGCAGAATCGGCTCGATCCGCTGGCCCGCAACTCGCAGTCGTTGTTTGGCTTCGGGAGACGTCCAAACCCGCGTCCATGCCTGGGCCAGTTTTTCGTTGTCGACGATTGCTTCGTTCATGATCTCCCGCACCAGACGATGAGCTTCGGGATCTGCCGCAATCGTCCCAATCACCTCGCCAAGTTCCGCACGCAGGCGATCGTTCGCGGCGAGATCACGCAAAATCTCTTCCACCGCAACGGCCAGCTCATCGAGATGGGCCTCCACCGTAGGCACCACTTCTTGGTCGACAAATCGACGCCATTCTTCCTGCAGCAAATCACGTTCGGGCAGCGGTGACTTGTCGTAGATCGCTCGCCATCCGAAACGCCACAGCGACGCCTTGTCCCAAATTTCTCGACCGATTGCCTCGGCCGGTTGTTCGCCATGTTCACGGACAATGGGCAGAACTTCTTCGCGTACCAACGGAATCAAACGTTGCTGAACGATTTCGTCGCGGTAGCGGTCCGAAAGCGATTGAATCTGCTCGGCATGCTTTTCGATCGATTCTGTGATCGCCTGTTCGATCAGCGGCACGCTTTCTCGGAGTGATTCCATGACCAGTGGCAACAAAGCGGCGGTGACCTCTTCGGCATGCTGCTCGAACGCCACTTTCAGTTTCTGCTGAATCGCTTCGCGCCGCTGGTCCGGTAACAGCGTTGCCATGATCTCGTCCAGCCGACCGGTGCTGCGATGTGCCGAAAACTCTTCCGCGGATGCCCAGGCTTCTGGTTCAAAGATTGCGATCGTCAATTCATTCAGCCGTTTGCCAGAATGATCGTCGTCAGTGGACCGCTGAACGTTGGTGACATAACCGATCTCCCGCCATTGATCTTCGTCGGGATAGAACAGCACATCACCCTGACGAATCCAACCGGTTGGATCGGCGAGCATCTTGGTTTGAGTACGCGCGGTCAATGTGTGAACCAACAACGAAGCTGGCGATGGCTGCGTGTTGGCAGTCTTGTTGGTTGAGCTAGCCACAGAGGATTTTGGCGACGGTTCCGGCGAGGACATCAGGAGCCAACCGCCTATTGCCAAGCACGCAAGGCTCCAAAATCCGATCCCGATCCAGTGTTCGCTTCTCCATCGCTTCACGGCGGGTCTCCTTGGTTGAATGGATTGCGAATGGGTGGTTGATGGACAGGCGGGTTTTGCGGCACTTCGGGGCGCAGGGGGCTTACGAATGCGGAAAGAGAAAACTAAGCGGAGGTTGGTGAGGCCATGTTGCCTGACTTTAGACTGCGTATTCGGTCAACATAAACCGCCGCGATGATGATCACACCAAGCAGAATATTCTCGACCTGGTTTTCGAGTTCCAACGCCGTGCAGCCATGATTGATCACGCCCATGATCAGGACACCGCACAGCGTACCGACCACGCTGCCGCGACCGCCCAGCAACGAACCGCCGCCGATCACCACTGCGGCAATGATCTCCAGTTCCAATCCCATTCCTGCCGTAGCGTCTCCTTTTTCGAGCCGGGCAATATCCACACATCCGGCTAGCCCGAACAAGGCACCCGCCATCGCGTAAACCAGGACTTTGGTCGATTGCACCCGTACACCGCATAGTCGAGCGGTTGCCTCGCTGGATCCGACCGCGAAGATGTGCCGTCCCAACACGGTTTTGTGCAGCCCGATTGCGACCAAAATTGCCAAAGCCATGGTCAGCCAAACGCCCCAGCCGAAGTTAGGGATGGCGGGATAGGCAACCCACATCGGATCGGGGTACTGGGTAACCATCGTTCGTAACCAATCCGGAATGGTTTCGCGAGGTGGCGTGATCGTGCCGCCCTGGTCGCACAAGAACTTTCCGATTCCTAGAAAGATGGTCATCGAGCCGAGGGTGATGATGAAGGGAACCAGCCTCAGTCCGGCGATCAAAATACCATTGAAAGCTCCGCAAGCCGCTCCCGCCAATATGGCCGCGATGACCGCGACGTAGATGGAGGTTCCTGAATCTAAACACAGTGCCGCGACACAGCCGCACATCGCGGTAGCGGTCCCCGCCGAAAGGTCGATGCCGCCGCTGACGATGATCAGCGTCATTCCGAGGGCCGCGATTCCAACTTTGATGGACTGGATTCCCACCAGTCTGGCGGACGAGACCGATGCGAAATTTCCTTCGGTTCCCATGATCCGTTCCGCGATCGCGAAAAACGCGACCACGATCAACAGTGCCAAAAGCGGACCCGATACCGAGAGTGCTTGCTTTAAGAACGGTTTCATCAATGCGAAGCGGATAACTGAAAGAAGAGAAAGGTGTATGTGAGCGAATTCGCAGGGCGACATCGTAGCACAGCCCTAGCCAAGAACGCCCCCCAGCGGTCACAATCTCGGCTTGTTCGCTTTATGACCATTCCGATCCGAGCCCGATCTTAGCCGTGAACGCATCTTCCCAACCAGACCCGAGTTCCCACCCGGCTGGCAAGCCTGACGCAGCCAACAAACAAGGCGCTGCCGCCGGAAAGCCCAACGCCACCGGAAACAATGGCGCCGCTGAACCCAATGCGGACGCGACTGCGAAAGCTCCGTCGAAGCATTTCATCTTGCAGGCCGTGGAAGCGGATTTGAAGGCGGGCCGTTTCGATGGCGTTCAGACTCGGTTTCCACCTGAAC
Source organism: Rhodopirellula sp. J20-39 (assembly GCF_057365095.1). Lineage (NCBI taxonomy): Bacteria > Pseudomonadati > Planctomycetota > Planctomycetia > Pirellulales > Pirellulaceae > Rhodopirellula > Rhodopirellula sp. J20-39. The sequence goes on from NZ_CP195123.1 coordinate 4,152,134, forward strand.
CCAACGGGTACCTACATATTGGCCACGCCAAAAGTATCTGCCTGAACTTTGGCCTCGCCAAAGATATGGGCGGCGCGTGTAACCTGCGTTTCGACGACACCAACCCGGCCAAAGAAGAAACCGAATACGTCGAATCGATCCAGGACGATGTGCGTTGGTTGGGCTTTCAGTGGGACAACCTGCACTTTGCCAGCGACTACTTTGATCAGCTCTACACGTGGGCTGAAAAACTCATCGAAGACGGCAAGGCATACGTTTGCGACCTAAGCGCCGAGCAAACTCGCGAATACCGAGGCACCCTGACCGAGCCCGGTCGCAACAGTCCCAACCGCGACCGAACCGTTGCCGAAAACTTGGATTTGTTCCGCCGGATGAAGGCAGGCGAATTTGCCGATGGCGAAAGAACCTTGCGTGCCAAGATCGATATGGCTTCACCCAATTTCAACATGCGTGACCCGGTGATGTACCGGATCGCACATGTCGAACATCACCGCACCGGCGACAAGTGGTGCATCTATCCGATGTACGACTGGGCGCACGGTCAAAGCGATTCGATCGAGAAGATTTCGTTCAGTATCTGCACGCTCGAGTTTGAGCATCACCGGCCGCTTTACGATTGGTACTGCGACGCGTTGGAGATTCATCATCCACGACAAATTGAATTCGCTCGCTTGAACATGACCTACACCGTCATGAGCAAACGGAAACTCTTGCAATTGGTGCAAGAAAAGCACGTCACCGGTTGGGACGATCCGCGGATGCCTACGATCGTCGGTTTGCGACGTCGCGGCTACACGCCCGAGTCGATCCGAGCATTCTGCGCCGACATCGGCGTGGCGAAATTCAACAGCACGATCGATTTCGTGCGGCTTGAAAACGCCGTCCGAGAACACCTCAACGAAGTCGCGCCGCGGCGGATGGCAGTGCTGGATCCAGTCAAACTCACCATCACCAACTGGCCTGAGGAAAACGGCAAGCCCGTCGTGGAGATGATGGAAGCGACCAACAATCCCGGCGATGCCGATGCCGGCAGTCGTCAGGTTCCGTTCACGGGCAACTTGTGGATCGAACAAGACGATTTTAAGGAAGAGGCTCCGCGTAAGTTCTTCCGCCTGAAAAAGGGTGGGGCTGTTCGTTTGCGATCGGGATACATCGTTGATTGCGAAGACGTTGTTAAAGATGACGACGGTAACGTGATCGAAATCCTGTGCACGTATGACCCGCAAACGAAAAGTGGCGAAGACAATTCCGGTCGCAAGGTGAAGGGCACGATCCACTGGGTTAGCCGTGATCACGCTGCTGAAGTCACGGTCCGAAATTACGATCGCCTGTTCCGCGTCGAGAATCCGGACTCATCGGCCGAAGGAAAGTCGTTCCTGGATCACCTGAACCCCGATTCGCTGACGACCACTACAGCGTTCGTCGAGCCTGAATTGGCAAAGGCCAAATCGGGCGATCGTGTTCAGTTCGAACGACTCGGTTACTACGTTGTCGATCCCGACAGCACGGAAGACGCCGTCGTGTTCAACCGAATCGTTGGGTTGCGTGATAGTTGGGCCAAGATCGCAGCGAAGAAGTAGGTGAACTCATGAATTCCAAATCCATTTCATTGCCTGTCGTCGGGGCGGCCGATTACCGACACGCCGTCGCTGGCGAGATGTGGGAAATGAGTCCGGTGTCGATTACCGGGCCAATTTCATATCGCAGCCAACCCCGTGACGCGTCGCCGGAATCGATCGCGGCATTGGCAGCGGCAACGCTGGAAGCGCCGGTTGATTTTCCGGCCGTCGCCGACGCAATCGTGCCCGGCGATCATGTTGCCCTTGCGATTGACCCGTACGTCCCCAGCGTCGAAGCGATCATCGCTGGCGTGGTCGACAAACTGACGCAAGCCGAAGTGGGACGGATCAGTGTCGTCCTGTGGCCCGAAACCTCGGACGATTTGCTGTCGCAACTTCAGCAGCGGTTTCAGAATTTCGATCCCGATACCGACGAGGCACCACCGAAGTCCACATCGCCAGCGATCCGAGTGACTCGGCACGAACCTCGGAAACGTTCCGAATTGCGATACGTGGCCGCGGATGCTGATGCAGAGCCCATGTATTTGGCTCGTGATTTGGTCGACGCTGATTTGACACTGCCAATCTTTTCAGCACGTGCCGCCGACGCGATTGAGCGGGCGGACAAAACGGGCGTGTTCCCGATGTTCGCCGACGCATCCACGATCCGCCGTTACCAACGCGGTGAACGTCCCGAAGTTCCGAAGGACGAGAACGCCGAAGAGGATACCGATACCGACGATAATTCGCTCCAAGACATCGATGCGGATCCGGATGAATCGCCGTCCGCGAAGCCTTCATCGGTGGACGCTTCGATGGTCGCGATCAACGAAGTCGGTTTCTTGTTGGGCGTTCAATTGGTGATGGTTGTTTCGTCCGATGCGGCGGGCAGTGTCGGCCGAATTCTGGCCGGGACCCCTGATTCGCTACGTCATGAACTAGAAACGCTTCATGCGGTTGTCGAAAACGAAACCCGCCCGACCGCTCCGCTGGTCATCGCAGCTTTGGATGGGGAAGCGTCAGCCCAAACGTGGCCGAACGTGGCTCGTGCAGCAATCGCGTCAGCCCGACATCTCGAGGGTGCCGGTACGATTGTCATTTGGTCACGACTGAATGAATCTGCGCCACCGGTTTGGACCAGCGAGCTGCCGCAGCGACGATCCGACGCGGTCGTGTTGACGGCCGAGGATGATTTCGATGATTGGCAAGTCGATCGGGTCTTAGCTCGCAAGCTTGCCACGCTGCTTAGCGATTACCGAATCCTGCTATACAGCGAATTGCAAGACGCGGATGTGGAGCAGTTAGGATTGGGCGTAATCAGCTCTGTGGCCGAGCTTAAAAAATTGGGCGAGACTTTTCACAGTGCCGGAGTAATCCGGGCGGCCCAGTTCCATGATTCCTCAGTCGCACGTTTAGAACCTTCCCAGGATGAATGGACATGAGCGATGAGCCAACCGTCTTCTCGTCGGTCGACTTGCCGATCGAGCAGTCGTTTCGCTTTTGTCCCCGTTGCGGGACAGCCAGCGATAAAGTTGGCGAGGTGCCATTTCACTGCACCGCCTGTCATTTTGCATTTTTCTTCGGCCCGGTTGCGGCCGTTGGCGGGCTCGTCACCAACGCCCGCAATGAATTGTTGCTGGTTCGCCGAGCCAAAGCCCCAGGTAAGGGGAAATGGGGGCTGCCGGGCGGTTTCGTCGATCGCGGCGAAATGGTTGAAGCCGCACTGGCTCGAGAGGTGATGGAAGAGACGCGGCTTGTTGTGCGAGACCCGGTTTACCTGATGACCGGACCGAATCGGTATGCGTACGCTGGTATCACCGCAGACGTGATTGATGTGTTTTACACCTGTGGCGTTGAAGATGATTCGAATGTCGTGTTACAGGCCTCGGAGCTGAACCATTTTCAGTGGTGCGTACCTGGGCCAGAAATCCTGGACGAGATGGCGTTTGAATCCAATCGGCAAGCGATCGAATTCTGGCTATCGACCTCGAAAGAAACGAACGAAAACTAGCCGGCTAACCAACCAAGAGAAAATACGACATCAATCGTGTTGTCTGATCCGTCCACTTACCTCTAAGACAGATAAACGCTTTGTTGAATCATCTATCTCGCCGCGTCGCTTTCCTGTTTGTTGCACTAGTAATCACAGGGTGCCCGTCCAGTGCACCACCGCCATCGAGTCAGGCATCGGGGCAAGCATCCGGCTCGGCGTCCCAGTCCGGTAAGCTGAACGTCATCGCCACCACAGCGATGGTTGGCGATGTCGTCCAAGCGGTCGGAGGAGATCATATCAACGTGACCGTCATGCTCGGTCCAGGGATTGATCCGCACTTGTACAAGACCTCCCGTGACGATGTGGCGATGATCATGGATGCGGACGTGGTTTTCTATTCTGGCTTGTTATTGGAAGGGAAGATGACCTACACGCTTGACCAAGTCGGCCAATCCAAACCCGTCCACGCGGTCACGAAACAGCTTGACCCAGCGGAGCTGTTGGGCGACGAACATCATCCGGATCCCCATGTTTGGTTCGACGTTCAACTCTGGGCGAAAACTGCCAACGTGGTTGCCGATGTCTTGGCCGAACAGTTGCCTGAACATGCCGAGGAGTTTCAAACCGCCGCGACCAACTACCAGACCAGCCTCCAGTCCTTAGACGAGTACGCGAAAGCAACGCTGGCAACCATTCCCGAATCGCAACGAATATTGATTACTTCCCACGACGCATTCGGCTATCTCGGTCGGGCGTACGGAATCAAGGTGATGGGCGTGCAAGGCATCTCGACAGATTCCGAAGCCGGACTGCGCCGCGTGAACGAGCTCGTTGACTTGCTGGTGGACCAGAAGGTGCCAGCCGTATTCATCGAAAGCAGTGTTTCACCCAAGAGTATCCAGGCCCTGATCGAGGGATCAGCGGCTCGAGGTCACGAAGTGCGGATCGGTGGCGAGTTGTTCTCCGACGCGGCGGGGCCAGCCGGCACATACGAGGGGACTTATCCCGGCATGATTGACCATAACATCACGACGGTTACCCAAGCTCTCGGCGGAAAGGCACCCGCAGGCGGTCTTTCAGGTAAACTGTAGAACGGCGAGCATACTTTTAGGCGATGACCGCGGCAAACTTGAGGCCCGCCCCATGCCGGGTACCTTTTTTAGATTCCTATCCGCGTAGTGGACGAGGCAACGAGTCCGATCGGGGCCACGTCTCGCCGGGGACTCGTCGCCTCGTCCTGTACGATCAAAGCACCGCACCTAGAAACTCATTTCCTTGAATAAGCCTGCTCTCTCCGTCGACGACCTAACCGTCGCCTATCATCGCAAACCTGTGATCTGGGATGTCGAGTTCGATATTCCGGAAGGCAAGTTGGTTGGTGTGGTAGGCCCGAACGGTGCTGGAAAGAGCACGTTGCTGAAGGCGATCATGGACTTGATTCCGCGTGCCTCGGGACGGGTCGAGGTGTTCGGCCATCCCTACGCCGATTCCATGCATCGCGTGGGTTACGTTCCCCAGCGTGAAAGCGTCGATTGGGACTTTCCGGTCGATGCTTTAGATGTCGTGGCGATGGGGTTGTACCGCCGGGTGGGATGGTGCATGCCGCTTCGAAAGAAGCACCGTGACGCGGCCCGGGAAGCACTCGCCCGCGTTGGAATCGCGGATTTGGCGCACCGGCAAATCAGTCAACTATCCGGTGGTCAACAGCAACGCACGTTCCTCGCACGAGCCCTGGTGCAGGACGCGGATTTGTATTTGATGGATGAACCGCTGGCAGCCGTCGATGCGGCGACGGAAGCGGCGATCGTCGAACTGCTAAAGAAAATGCAAGCCGATGGGAAGACGGCGGTTGTGATCCATCACGATTTGCAAAGCGTGCCGGACTATTTTGATCATGTCGTGCTTCTGAACATGCGAGTCGTCGCGGCGGGGCCGACGGAAGAAGTGTTTACGAACGAGAATCTACAAAAGACGTACGGCGGCCGTTTGACGCTTCTGGAAGAGGCGACCGAGGCCATGCGTCGTCGGGAGCGTGGCATTTGAGCGATCATTTGTGGCGTGTGATCAGTCTGCAGGACCACAACACGCGAGTGGTGATTTTCGGAACTGCGATGCTAGGTTTTGCATCGGGACTGGTCGGATGTTTGACGCTTCTAAGACGCCGTGCCCTGGTCGGTGATGCATTGGCACACGCGGCTTTGCCAGGCATCGCGATCGCGTTTTTGATCGCCACCGCACTCGGGTTGGACGGGAAATCTCTTCCGATTCTGCTGGCGGGTGCGACCGTGTCGGGATTGCTTGGAATCGTGACCATTTTGGCAATTCGCCGGAACACACGTATCAAAGAAGACGCCGCCCTTGGCATCGTTCTCAGCGTGTTTTTCGGGGCCGGCGTCGCGTTGCTGGGCATTATCCAGCAAATGAGTAGCGGGCATGCTGCTGGACTGGAAGCCTTTATCTACGGCAAGACCGCCACCATGACGGCGGGTGATGCATGGCTGATCGCGGCGGCCTCGGCAGGCTGCGTTGTTGTCTGTTTGGCGTTGCTGAAAGAGTTCAAGCTGCTGTGTTTTGATGAAGCGTTCGCCGGTGCTCGCGGCTACCCAGTTCTTTTGCTCGACGCGGTCCTCATGGGCGTCGTGGTTGTCGTGACGATCGTGGGGCTGCAGGCGGTCGGATTGGTTTTGGTGATCGCTTTGCTAGTCATCCCCGCTGCATCGGCACGTTTTTGGACGGACCGTTTGGTCGTCATGATGATGATTGCGTCGGTCTTTGGAATGGTCGGATGTTTGGTAGGCGCATCGGTCAGTGCCATGCTGCCTCGGTTACCCAGCGGCGCAATGATCGTGCTCGCGGCCGGCGGCGGATTCCTGATCAGCTTGTTCGTTGGTACACGACGCGGTTGGCTGATCCGCTGGTGGCGACGGCGAAAGCTGAACGAAAGCATCGATCATCAGCACTTGCTGCGTGAGCTGTTCGAGATGTTCGAAGGCGATAGCTCACGTGTGTCGGTGCCGTTTGATGAGCTATTGCAGCGGCGTAGTTGGACGCCCAAGCGATTGCGACGGATGTTATTTCAAGCTGCCGGGGAAGGTTGGATCACCGAAAACATTTCACGCATGGAGTTCGCGCTCACGCCCAATGGCACCGCGGAAGCGAAGCGTTTGACGCGTCGTCACCGGTTGTGGGAGTTGTATCTAATCCATCATGCGGATATCGCGCCGCAGCGAGTTGACCGTGACGCCGATGCGATCGAGCACGTCTTGGAACCCGAAATCGTTGCGGAACTGGAAACCTTGCTGGACGCTGAATTAGGCCGTTCTCGAATGCCCGAGGACCCGCACGCTGGCGAGACTCTGTCGGAAGCGGAGTCGCCCGCATGATCAGTGATCCGCAATTGGAGCCGCTGACTCGTTTGAGTTCTGCATGCCTGCTCGCGTTCTCTTGGAATTGGCAACTCGATGGATGGATCATCCTGGCTGGGGTGCTTTGTGCCGTCGCGTCATCGTTGCTGGGGTGCTTTCTGTTGCTCCGGAAGATGAGTTTGCTAGGCGATGCGATTTCTCATGCGGTTTTGCCTGGTCTTGCTGCTGCGTTTCTGATCTCCGGTTCACGCAGCAGTGTTTGGATGTTTGTCGGTGCCGTCCTGGTTGGCATCCTGACCGCCGTGCTGACGGATTGGATTCACCGGCGGGGGCAGGTCGATGAAGGGGCGTCCATGGGCGTCGTATTCACAACGTTGTTTGCCGGTGGCCTGCTGATGATCGTGATTGCTGCAGATCGCGTGGACCTGGATCCTGGTTGCGTTCTGTATGGGGCGATCGAACAAACCCCTTGGGATCAGTGGACCATCACGCTGCCAATGGGTTATTCGTTCCAAATGCCTCGTGTTGTTTTCGTCCTTTCGATTGTGACGTTTATCAATGCGGTCTGTGTGGTGCTGTTCTTTAAAGAATTGAAGATCGCAACGTTTGATCCAGCATTGGCAACGGCGAGCGGATTTTCAGCCACCGCGATCCACTACGTCCTGATGACATTGGTCGCGGTCACCGCAGTAGCGTGCTTTGAAAGCGTCGGAAACATCTTGGTCGTCGCGATGTTAATCGTGCCACCGGCGACAGCCTACCTGTTGACCAATCGGCTGGGCTGGATGCTGTGTTTGGCCTGCTTGATTGGCGCCGGATCCGCGGTTGTGGGGCACATCGCCGCGGTGGAAGTGCCGACATGGTTTGGCTTCCGCAGTACCACCACCGCCGGGATGATGAGCGTTACCGCCGGCTGCGCGTTTCTTTTGGCGTTCTTGTTTGCTCCCCAACAAGGGATGCTTCCACGCTGGGTTCGCCAACAATGGCTGCGTTGGTCTATCCTCGCCGATGACGTTTTGACGCTGCTTTATCGGCTAGAGGAGACCGAAGTCGGCGAGAGTGTCTCGGCGGTTGTCGCGCCGGTCGATGTTGCTGGGACCCCGGCAATCGATTGGGTCGCCGACACTTTGCTCACCCGACCGTTCGCCGCGCGATGGGCGATCCGATTCCATCAGTGGCGGGGCCGAGTGGAACCACTTTCACCCAATCCAGGGCATTCTTCATCGCTGACCGATGATGCGTACTTGCCTCGATTGACACATACCGGTCGTGAGGAAGCGGAAACGATCGTGCGGTCACACCGTTTGTGGGAACAGTATCTAGTCACCAAAGTTGATGTCGGCGCCGAGCGACTTCATCAAACCGCTGACAAGCTAGAACACTTCACCGACCGCGATCTGCAACAACAGCTCGACGCCCAAACCGATTCGCCTTCAACCGACCCCCACGGCAAACCAATCCCTACTGGAACTCCTCCTACGGAAGACTAAAACCAGGTGTGGGGCTTTCAATGATGCTCAGTCCAAAACGCATCGTTCAAAGCCGCTCGGCATTGACTTAATCGTGCATCTCACTCTTGTTAAGCGTTTTCAATCAATTCGCCATTGGGATTCACTGGACAATGGCAAAAGTTGAAATGAATCTGAGTTGGACAGCCTGCCAAAATTGATGTGCTTGACGCTACGTAAGGACGGCACGTCGCTAAGACGCAAGGCATATGAGTGGAACTCTCACTGCTTCGCATCACTCTGCTTAGCGTCTTAGCGCCCTTGCGACTTTGCGTTGAACCTTACCTGCCATGCACTCAGGTTCCGCCGAATCTCACCGTAACGCAAACCAATTCGTCCGCGTTGTTCACTCGCCGCAGACGACCTAAGAATAGATTTCGTATTCTTCTTCGGACGGTTTGCAGAACGGGTCGAGTAGTTCAGAGCACCACTTCACTAGCCGACTTTTGGTAGGCAGGATGACCAGGATTCCGATTACGGAAACAGCTGATAGCATCTCGCCGAGATAGGCATCGGACTGGATGTACGCGGCCAAGCAACCGGCCAGCGAGAAAGCCGCCACACTGGTTGTGAACACGGTCCGGTGGGCAAGTGAAATACGACGACTCAAGGAACATGATTCGTAGATCGAACGCAGCGAACTGTCAAACTCCGCAATAAAGCTGCGTAACGCGACACCGCGGTGATGGAAACGTAAGCTGTTGCGGATTGCTCGGGACCGGAAGTCACGCAAACAAGAGACCGCACTTGCATAGATGGTCACGCCACCCAACATGAACGCCAGCCAACCAAACAAGAACGGCAGCGAAGTTCGTGCATCAACGACCTCGCTTGTTCCGTACAACAGATAGTTGTGGGTTACCAGCGAGATGAGCGGCAGCGCGATACAGACTGCGGAGAAGATTCGCAGTTGTTTCAATTGATGAGCAATGCTGGGCATCCATAAACATCGTTTCCACAATCGGGGACGCATGTCCAGACGCCGGATTCCGAGCGTTCGCATGGCATGGCCACGATGGAGCACGACGAGTGAACCGGCTAGTCCACCAAAAATGACCAAGGTGACCTGGAGATTAGGGCGAACCTCATACCCCAAGCTCTTTGCGACCACGTTCAAGAGCAATGTGAATGGAATCGCAACGGCACCAGCGATTGCCACCGTTTGGAACGTCACGACCAATGCCGTGAACAGATAGTGGCTGCCGTAGGGTGTTAGGCGTTTGAATCTTCGCGACGGGACCGGCGACGAAGCTTTTGGACAACTCGAATGATCCACAGTGCAGTCGGTGTCTACTTCACTTGAGCACGCATGATCATTGCGCGCGTCACCCGCTACAGAAGCAACGATCGAGGAGTCGCTGTTTGCGGGATCTTCAGGTTTGGTTGCTTCGCTTGGCAAAAGCGTGTTTCGGCTGGAGGTTGAACGTGCGGGGTGCAGAATCGAGTGAGTTAAGTCCGTGCCATGTCCCGTTCCATCAAGATTAGTCGAATGACCGCTGGTGATTGGATGTAAAGACACTGGATCAATTTTCCGTCGAATAGCTGGGGCGAGAAATCTTGCAAGGCCCTGAGGAAGCCAAGACCCCCTCGTTGTCAGACTAGTTCGACGACTGGTTTGTTCCACAAAAGAGTATACCCCCCAACCAGTTTAGTGGACAGCCGCTATCTACATTCCGCATATCCCGAATAACCGCAACTTCGGTTCGCGGAAAGAAAACGTTTGGACGCGTGACCAAACGTGTCACTGTGCTCGCGAAGAATGGTCTCAGTTGAAACGTCACCCCTGGGTGCACTCTTTTCGCGAGGACTTTCCGATGACTCAATTATCGCTCTTCACCGACATTCCCGTTTGCGTCACCGCCCCGGTTGCCCCCCAGAAGCCCCGTTCCGCTCAGAAAACCAGATCCTCCCGTGCGAACCGTGCTTCCCAACAGGCTCGCGGCTTGGAAAAAACACTGACGACTCAAACAGCGGAAGCAACCCCTCGCACCGATTTGCCAGCAAACGAGCAGGACACCTTGATGAAATTGGCTGGTTTGATCCGCCAAGGCCGTGACCAACTGGAGGCTCAAAAACGTCGTCGCAGTCGTCCGGTCCAGTCAATCGGCGAGCTGGCACAACTGGTTTTGGAGCGACACGATCTAGTCGCTCGTCGACGGGCCGCCCATCAAGAAAAGAAGTCCGCCATGGTTGGGTTTGCGGACAAGGGCTCGCAAGTTCACGTCGCCTCGTGATTCCGTCCGATCCAGAAAGACGGAGGCTTCGGAACGCGAATCTTGACGTTTTCCGTTACCTCTCCAGTGGTGACGGTTCCTCGGATTGGGCCGGCGTGGGCTTTTTCGACGGTGCCGCTTTACCGGCGGTCTGTTTGGCGTCGGCTTGCTGTTGGCGGGCCTTGGCTCGTTCTTTTTTGCGAATTCGCCAAGCCGTCATGATCGATCCCAACACGAAACTGATCACCGCGGTGGCCAAAATCAACAGAGTCAAAGGGTACTGACCGCTGAACGTCAGAACCTCAATGTCCACCGCATGATGGTTTTGGAACGCGACCACGATGATGACCAAAACGGCCACCAAGAACAAGAAATAGCGGATTTTCTGCAACATTGAACTGACGAACTCCAACAAAAATTGATTTGCTAGCAAATGGCGTTGCCGGCATAATAAGCCTTCATCTTATTCCGCAGCGGCGGAAAGGGTTGGGCCCCAGTACGACTGACAACCAGAACCACTGGCACTCCGAGCAGCACCCGACTTCTCGAAACGCAGCTTCAGGCAAGGATTATGCCCAAAACGACCTCGACCGTCCCATCGCAACAGCAGACGTTCGAGTTCTGGCAATCCGCCGAATTGTCCGAAGCCAATCTTCCGGCGAAAGCCGAAACCCAGCACTCCACGTCCAAGGTTTCTGGTACCAAACGTAAGTCTAAGCGTACACAGCGATGGGCTGATGTCACGGTGGCAACCCTCCGCCGGGCTGCTTCGCCGCCTTTTGTGCCATCGCCTTCGTCACCATCGGCATATCTTGTTGCCGACACCTCGCCCGCAACGACAACCGGCACGTCAGCCGGCACAATAACCGGCACGACGCAGCGAGAATCGCTGATGGCCGATCTGCGAAACCGAGCCGCCGCGATCTCGTCCAGTCCGACGATGGACACCGCTGAAATTTTTTCCACGGGTTCGGCCACGCTTGATAGCTGGTTGCCCGGTGGCGGTTTGAAACGCGGCCAAATATGTGAATGGGTTTGCGTGGGCAATGCCGGACGAACCGGCGACGCGGGAGCGGCCGGAACGCTGGCGATGTTGGCGACCGCCCAGGCGATCACGGATCAGAGCGGACCGGTCATTGTGGTCGACCCCAACGAAAACTTTTATGCCGCCGGTGCCATTGCGTGCGGTATTCCTGCGGAGCGGATTGTGTGGTGTCGGTGCGACAACCAACGCGATTGCGTGTGGACGCTCGATCAAGCTCTACGCTGTCACGCCGTTGCTGCGGTTTGGTCGATGTTGCCTTGGCACTTGAACGACCGCGACGCACGTCGATTGCAATTGGCCGCCGAACAAGGACGCACGCCAGGCTTGCTGACACTGCCTTCGTCCTCGGCGAACCGGCCGTCTTTTGCCCCCAATCGTTTTGAAGTCGTGCCACAACGGACCGCAGATCCTGCGGACGGCCGTTCGGCATCTGTCCCGACAACGTTTGCGCGTTCATCAATGTTCACTCGCCCCACCATGGACGCCCGGACTGTTCGGGTTAGGCTGAACGGAAACCAGCACGCCGCTTTTGCGATCACGCATGATGCACGTTTGCAAACACTGACCAGCGACGTCGCTTCGTCAGCATCAACCCATTCGAACCAAGCCACCCAGCCTCCTCGACAGACACAGGACGCTCGCCATGCCGCCCAGCGTCCCGCAACATCGCCACAGCAACCTGGCCATCAACGACCAGCAGCAGCCCTTGCTGAAGCCTCGCGTGCCGAAGCGATTGCTGTGTCTTTGGCTGCCCGACTGGCCCATCCAACGTCGGCTCGCTCAACAGCCAACGGCCAGTCAACTCCGCAGCGACGCACCGGCTGATGCGTTTGACCCGGAATCGGCATCTGAAAACACGGATTCTCAATCGCATCGGACGGAAGCTTGTGCCGAAGATGGCCCAGAAGGTTGCCTCAAAGCTTGTACAGCGGAACTGAATTCAACGCTTGAACCAGCAACCGCTCCAGTTCCCGCGAATCCAATTCCCGTTGTTCTGTGGCACGCCGATCCAAGGCGAGGACGAGTCGTCGCGGCCGTGTGCGAGCATGCTCGAAACGCAGGCGTCCGGTTAGGCATGCCGGTCGCCCAAGCTGCTGACTTGGCGGCAATGACCAGTGCCGTTTTTGAAGAGCACGACCGCGACGCGGACCGGCAAGCCTTGTATCGGCTCGCACTGGATCTACAAGCTCACATCAGTCCGCAAACTGCGATCGAAACTCTGCAGCGGTTCAAGTGGCATGGTCGCCATCGTCATGATCCCGAGGCCATCGTTTCGGAAATTCAGGGTGTGACTCACCTATTCGAAGACGAAACGCACCTGCTTGCGGCAACGGCGTTGCGGTTAAGGGACTACGGCTATCACGCCCGTTTGGCGATCGCCGACACGCTCGGCGCGGCATGGGCACTGGCCAACACAGCTCGAGCAAGACACAGCCCGCGGCAACCAAAGTCTCGGCGAGGGTCGCATCGATCAGAGTCCCAGCGATCAGGGAACAGTTTCTTTATCGCACCGCCCGGACGAACGGTCGATGCATTGAAGACATTGCCGCCGGAGGCCTTGCGGCTTTCACCGGATACAATCGCCACGCTCAGCCGACTTGGTGTTGAAACAGTTGACATGCTGTTGCGGCTTCCTCGCGAAGGGCTCGCGACACGTTTAGGGATGGGCCTATGCGACCGCATCGCTCAAGCAATTGGCGAACGCGACGAATCGATCTTGGCCATGGACGCCCCATCGGATCACACCGCATGCCTTCAAATGGAATATCCCACCGATGCGATGGACATCATCGCCGATCGGCTAACCAAGCTAATCGATCAAGCTACCACGGCGCTCCACGCGTTGCACCGAGGCGTGCTGCGGCTGCAGTGCCAGTTGCAGTTTACCGAGTCACCACCGGTGGTTCTGGAATCGGCGTTGTTTGCGCCGACTCTGGATCAATCGCATTTGCAACAATTGATGTTGGGGGCGTTTGAAACACAGCGATTGGCGTCCAAAATCGTCTCGATCACGATTCACGTGGTCCAGCACGCACCGCTCAGCAGTCGCCAGCCTTCGATCTTCGGCCCCGACTTTGAGACAGCACACCACGATGATTGGACTCGTCAAACCGACGCGGCCCGGTTGATCGACGCTTTATCGGGACGACTGGGCGAAGACCGAGTGCGTGGCGTCCGGGTCGGCGACGACCCTTTGCCCGAAAGTGCGATTGTCGATTTCCCCATGTCATCGCACCGGGCAAGATCAACCGCCAAAGCCAAGCCCACTCACCGTCAGTTTGGAATCTCGAGCGGGCCGCGGACGACCGATTTAGGACGCCGCCCATTGGAGTTGCTCAAACAACCGCTCGCCATCGCGAGCTTTTCGGCGGAGCCCGAAGAAGATGAGTCGACTTGCTCACCAGAGGCGTCTTTTCCCGGCGCCTTTCGAATCCGCGGTCGAAACCGACGCGTCCATCGCCAATGGGGCCCCGAGAGAATCGAAACCCGGTGGTGGAACGGCCCACTAATCCGCCGCGACTACTACCGAGTCGAATTGCAAGACGGAGGCCGCGTATGGATCTATCACGATTTGGCTTCCACCACCCCCAACCAACAATGGTTCCTGCACGGACATTTTTCCTGAGTCGAAGTTGAACAAAAGTCATCCGGCTTCGCTTTAGCGGGTGGCTTTCGCCGTTTCGCTGTTAATTAGTGCTGGCTCGATTCCGGCTTCGCGTCTTTTGCCCAACTTCGGAATTGCGTGTGGGAATGTTAGGATGCGAGTATGTCGTCGCCCCATTCTTATCCCTACCGCAGAACCTACTGGATCGTGATCGCGTTCTGGTGGGCGGCGATGATTGTCGTGGTCGCCGTTGCCTGGGCGATTCAGCCGGAGCCGTTGCTGGGGTTGGAGATGCTCGATGTGATGGCCATTTCGCTGGCCAGCGGGGCGGTATCGACGATGGCGATCATGCCTGGGTTTGCGATCGGCGTGCCTGAGGCGACCGAGTCGACTGACCTCGATACGCCGGATCCCGATTCAACGGATTCTCCATCACCAATCGTGCCGCAAGATCCTGCCGAATCGGCGGCGGCTGAACAAACGGAAGATTCGGTAGATCTGGAGGACGCTGACGATAGCGGCGATTTGTCGCGGAAGTACGCGTTTGAGCGGCTAGGGAACGCATTTTTGGTCGGAATGTCGATTCGGCTCGTTGGGACAGTTGCTTTGTTTTTGGCAAGCAGTTATTACTTGGATGCTTCACCGGAAACGACCATTGCTCTGCAAATCGCTGCATGGATTTTGTGCTGGCATTTGTACCTATTATTGGTCGAGGTGATCGCATTGACATTCAATATTAAAACGTAGACACGTTCTCTTAAAATGATGAACCTTCTCGCATTGCCTGGCTTGCTGGCCGCCGGTCACGATCCAACCGATCACGCGATCCCGCACGCCTTGCACGATTCGCCGCTCTTGCGAATTCCGACCGGTGGTGGCGCGGAATCCAGTTCGTCTGCGTTGGGCATCCGCGAAGGTTACTACGAGTTCTTCATCACCAACCACTTGATGATGTCCGCGTTCGTCGCGTTCTGTCTAATCGTGGTCGGGCTGCTGTGCTCACGAAAGATCAGCATCTATCACGGCGAGGGCTTGGGCCGGTATCAAACCCGCGGTCGTCTGTCGCAACTGTTCGAAACCATTTGTGCGTTCATTCGCGATGAGGTTGCTTACCCCAACCTGAAGGGACTGACCGACAAGTACATCTACTATGTCTGGACCGTTTTCTTCTTCATCCTGTTCGCCAACATCATGGGTGTGATCCCGTTTGGATACATCCTGCAGATGATCACCGGTGACACCCAATATTCTCACTGGGGTGGTAGTGCGACCGGGAACCTTTCGCTGACCGGCGTGTTGGCGTTCACCTCGCTTTTCGCAATCGTGTTCATCGGGATTCGCGAAACCAGCTTGAAAGACTTCCTGAATCACTTCAATCCAATCGGCTGGGACGGCGGCATTGCAATGCTTCCGATCGCCCTGCTGCTTTACGTTCTCGAGGTGCTTTCTCTTTTGATTAAGTGCTTCGTGTTGGCCATGCGACTTTTCGGAACGATGATGGCGGGGCACTTGGTGCTTGCCGCGTTCGTTGGACTGATCTTCGCAGCCCGATCCGCTGGAGATTCCACCGCATATGCGGTCAGTATCCCAGTGGTGTTGGTTAGTACCGGCCTGACACTCTTGGAGTTGTTCGTTTGCTGTCTGCAAGCGTTCATCTTCACCTTCTTGACAGTCCTGTTCATCGCTTCGATGGCTGTCCACGAACATGACGAGCATCTTGATGATGATCCGCATGCTTTGGAAGACGCCGGACAGATGGATCCTGACAAGATTTTTGATCCGGGCCGCATCAGCCCAGCGGTTGGTGCAAGCCATCCCGCGGGTGCCTAAGTTGCCCAACGCGACTTATTGTCGCAAACCGATTTTGGACTTGAAAAAACAACTTCGCAAGCCATTTTGTTTGGCTTGCCCCTGTCGACGGAAGGCAGGTCACTTGACTAAGCTTTCCGCCTTGACAAATCACTCTGTTCCTCTCCCTTGTTAACGCTCAAAACGTTCAACGCTCAAAAATTTACGGAGCCTATTTAGATGTTGGAAATGGCAATGATGTTGGCCCAGGCAGTCTCAAACGACTTCGGCCGCATGGGTCTTGGTATCGGTATTGGTTTGATCATCGTCGGTGCCGCTCTCGGTATCGGTCGCATCGGCGGAAGCGCGGTTGAAGCGATGTCTCGCCAGCCAGAAGCCGGTGGACGCATTCAAACCGCGATGATTATCGCTGCGGCTCTGATCGAAGGTGCTACGGTTATCGCTCTCGTATTTATCTTGCTCTGCCGAGGCTAGGTTCGAGTTCGTTATTGACTCCGCCAGGTTTTGGCGGTCCGTCAATTTTGTAAAGATCCCCCGCACTCCGTCTTTCACCGAAGTGGATTGATGAAACGTTTGCTCGCTCTGTGTTTGTCCTCCTGCCTGTGTTTGCCTTTCGTGGCAACTGCGGGTGTGGCCGTCTCGATGGCTGTGTCACCGACCGTTGTTTTGGCCCAGGCCGAAGTGATCCATGGTGATTCGGAAGCGACGGAAGAAGTCGTGCTCACCGACAGTGGATTGGACGACGTCCATCACGAAGCTGACGGTCATGACACGCACAGCAATCACGAGAAGACTCCTCTTCTTTCCTTTGATTTCGGTGCAGCATTTTGGAACCTGTTGATCTTCGTCAGCGTTTTGCTGGTCTTGTCGATCTTCGTATGGCCCAATGTGTTGGGTGGTTTGCAAGCTCGCGAAGAACGTATTCGCGAAGACTTGGAATCCGCTGAGAAAGCGAACACTGAGGCCCAGGCCATTTTGGCTGGGTATCAGGGCAAGCTGGACGAAGCTGCAACCCAAGTGCAAAAGATGCTTGCCGAAGCTCGTACTGATGCCGAAGCAAGTGGCCAAAAGATCGTCGACCAAGCGAAAGCGGAAGCTGCCGCACAGCGTGAGCGAGCGGTGGCGGATATCGAGAATGCGAAGAAGGTCGCCATGGCTGAAATTGCCAGCCGAACCTCCGATATGGCGATGCAAGTTGCTCGCAGTATCGTCGGTCGTGAACTTTCTCCGAACGATCACGCTGAGCTAATCAAGCAGGCGATGGAACGGCTACCTAGTCAAAACTAGTTTTCCGTTGCAATGCCTAGCAGGCTTTCCAAAGCTCGATCAATTTTCAATCTGTTTCGTCGCTCATCCCCTGAGAATCCTGAAGTGTCAGAACCCGCTCCCCAATCCTCCGTGCTCGATGTCGGTGCCGAACAACTCGGTAAGATATACGCCCGAGCATTACTGGGTGCGACCGAAGCGGAAGGCTCCACCGACCAAGTATTGGACCAACTGAATCAGTTGTGCGACCAAGGTTTGGCCAACAGTGAGCCGTTGCGTCTGGCGTTTGCGAGTCCTCGAGTGGACGCTAACGAAAAAGCACGCGTGATCGATCAACTGATGGGCGACGCTCATCCGACATTGGTCCGCTTCCTCAAGATGATGGCGAACCGAGATCGGCTTGGCCATGTTGCTGTCGTTCGGGACAGTGCCATTTTGCTGCACGACGAAATGAGCGGCCGCATGTTGGCAGAAGTCAAAACGGCAGTGCCGATGACCGACGACGTCCGCAACCAAGTGATCAATCAACTGGCTCAGCAATTCGGCAAGTACGTCCGACTGAATGAGGTTGTTGATGAATCAGTGATCGGTGGCATGGTCGTACGAGTGGGCGATACCGTCTATGACTCGTCCGTCGCCAGCCGTCTGGATAAGCTCGGGAAAGCCTCTGCAGCCGGATTTGCTCGGCAGTTGCTTCAGAAATCCGAGCAATTCAGCAACTCATAACCTAAAACAACTCCGGTCAGTCTGAAGCGAATCCGACTGACCTACTAACCTCATTCAAGCGTTCTTTTTGAAATAACGGTACGGTCCAGTGAAATTCAACAGCGACGAGATCGCATCGGTCCTTCAAGCCGAAATCGAACAGTTCGATAACAAGATTGACGTCCGCGAAGTCGGTACGGTCTTGGAAGTCGGTGACGGGATCGCTCGGGTCTATGGACTTTCGGGTGTGATGGCCGGTGAAATGGTCGAGTTCCCTAACGGCGCTATCGGGCTGGCCTTCAACCTGGAAGAAAACAGCGTCGGTGTCATCATTCTTGGTGACTACCTGACGATCCAGGAAGGCGACGAAGTCAAGGCTCTTGGCACACTGCTTTCAGTTCCCGCTGGTGACGCTGTCATCGGACGAGTTCTCGATCCACTGGGCAACCCGCTCGATGGTAAAGGCCCGGTTCAAACGGACATCACTCGTCCGGTTGAAATCATCGCGACGGGTGTTGCCGAACGTAAGCCGGTTACCGAACCGCTGCAAACCGGCATCAAAGCTATCGATGCGATGACGCCAATCGGACGCGGTCAACGCGAACTGATTATTGGTGACCGAAAGACCGGTAAGACCGCTATCGCCATCGACGCGATCCTGAACCAAAAGGGTCAAGGCGTGAAGTGCTTCTACATTGCGATCGGCCAAAAGGACTCCGCTGTTGCGAGTGTGGTCGACGTTCTCGAACGCCACGGTGCGATGGAATACACCACCGTGATTGCGGCGGGTGCATCGGCTCCGGCCCCATTGCAATACATCGCTCCCTATGCCGGTACGGCCATGGCTGAGCACTTCATGTTCAATGGCGGTCACGCCTTGATCGCTTATGACGATTTGTCCAAGCAAGCCGTCGCCTACCGTCAGATGTCTTTGTTGATGCGTCGTCCACCTGGACGTGAAGCGTACCCTGGTGACGTGTTCTACTGTCACAGTCGTTTGCTTGAGCG
This sequence comes from Rhodopirellula sp. J20-39, assembly GCF_057365095.1. Taxonomy (NCBI): domain Bacteria; kingdom Pseudomonadati; phylum Planctomycetota; class Planctomycetia; order Pirellulales; family Pirellulaceae; genus Rhodopirellula; species Rhodopirellula sp. J20-39. Next base: position 4,171,210 of record NZ_CP195123.1, read on the forward strand.
TTCGTCGAAGCTTTCCGATGAACTGGGCGGTGGTAGTATCACCAGCCTGCCGATCATCGAAACGCTGGAAGGTGAAGTCTCCGCTTACATTCCAACCAACGTGATTTCGATCACCGACGGCCAGATTTACGTGCAACCTGACCTGTTCTTCTCGGGTGTTCGCCCGGCGATGAACCCGGGGATCAGTGTTTCCCGCGTGGGTGGTGCCGCTCAAACCAAAGCCATGAAGAAGGTTTCAGGCGGTTTGCGTTTGCAACTCGCAGCCTTCCGTGCTTTGGAAGCGTTTGCTCAGCTTGGTACCGACTTGGATCCAGCGACACAAGCGGAACTGGATCGCGGTTACCGCATGGTTGAATTGCTCAAACAGCCTCAATACCAACCGCTTTCGGTTGCCGAACAGGTCATCTCGATCTATGCCGGTACGAACGGCTACCTCGATGATGTACCGGTCAAGCAAGTTCAAGCCTTCGAAAAGGACATGCTTCAGTTCTTCAACGACAAGCATTCCTCGTTGGTGAACGACATGACGGCGAAGCCAGAATTGTCGGACGAGAACGTCGAGCGTATCGTCTCGGCGATCAAGGAATTCAAGTCGAGCTACAAGCCCGCCGCAACGGTTTAATTAAGAAAGGCGGAACTAACTTATGGCCAACGCACGCGCCCTTGATAAACGACGCAAGTCGATTCGCAACATTCGCAAGATCACGCGAACGATGGAATTGATTGCGACCGCTCGCTACAAAAAGGCGATGGACCGCGCCGCGGCAGCCACCGCCTATACGGACCAAATCACCAAAATCGTAGGACGTCTTGCCGCTGCTGGCACGGATGTCCAACACCCACTGCTTGAGCAACGCGAGAAAACGAACTCAGCTCGGGTTCTCGTACTTTCGAGCAACCGGGGTTTGTGTGGAGGCTACAACGCCTCGATCCTGCGAACGGCGTTGCCTCAAATCAAGCAACTCAAGGAAGAGATTCCTAACGTTGCCGTCGATGTCAGTGGAAAACGCGGTATCAACGGAATGAAGTTCCGTGGTGTTCCGATCGAAGCTGGCTTTCAACAGTTCGAAGATCAACCAGCCTACGACGAAGTCGAAAAGATTGCTGAAGGCTATCTGGCACAGTACATCACTGGCGAGATTGATCGTTTGGATGTGATCTACACTCGTTTTATCAGCACCTCGAACCAAGTTGCAACGATCGAAACGTTGCTGCCGCTCGGTTCGCTCGCTGAAGATTCTGATCAAACGGGTGCCGGATCGGCTGACGGTGATTCAGGCTCTGAGTACGAGTTTCTGCCTTCGGCTGAATCGATTTTGGAAGAGGTCGTGCCGACCAGCTTCAAAGTCAAATTGTTCAAGTGTTTCCTTGACGCAGCGGTCAGCGAGCAAGTTGCTCGAATGATTGCGATGAAGGGAGCGACCGAAAGTGCTGGCGACATGATCAAGCAACTTTCGATGACCTACAACCGAGCCCGTCAAAGCCAGATTACTGGCGAGATCATGGAGATCATTGGCGGCGTCGAAGCTTTGGAAAGTTAACGCCTTCCTCGTTGCTGATTGCAAGTTCCCGTGGCTTGCAAGCAGCCCAAACTCAACACCCCATCATTCAGTCGCTTAGCGACTCCATTTCATTACAAAAGCTAACCGCTAACAGCTAACTGCTAAGAGCTTTCACAATGTCCATTGCAACTCACCATGCCACCGGCCGCGTTTCGCAAGTCATCGGTTCGACGTTCGACGCCGAATTTCCCGAAGGCCAACTGCCAAAGATCTACAACGCTCTTCGCATCACCAGCGAACACAAGGGTGTGTCGATCAACTTGGTCGGTGAAGTTCAGCAGCACCTTGGCGGCGGTCGCATCCGTGCGATTGCTCTAGGCAGTACTGAAGGCATGATGCGAGGCATGGAAGTTGTCGACACGGGCAGCCCAGTGACGGTGCCTGTCGGTCAACAAACTCTCGGCCGCGTGTTCAACGTGCTCGGCGAGCCAATCGACAAGCGTGGCGACGTTCAAGCCGACGACCACTGGCCCATTCACCGCCAAGCTCCACCGCTCAACGAACTTTCGACCAACACCGAACTTTTCGAAACGGGTATCAAGGTTGTTGACCTTCTGACCCCGTTCGTTCGTGGTGGTAAAGCCGGTCTGTTCGGCGGTGCTGGTCTGGGTAAGACCGTTATTTTGACCGAGTTGATCGCTCGTATCGCATCGAGCCACGGTGGTTATTCCGTGTTCGCCGGTGTGGGCGAACGAACTCGTGAAGGCACTGATCTTTGGTTGGAAATGCAAGACACCGAGATCGGTTCAACTGGTCGTAAGGTGATCGAGCAGACCTGTATGGTGTTCGGCCAAATGAACGAGCCACCAGGGTCCCGTCTTCGTGTTGCTCTGTCGGCTCTGACCATGGCGGAATACTTCCGCGATACGACCGGTGCTGACACTCTGTTGTTCGTCGACAACATTTTCCGCTTCTCGCAAGCCGGTTCGGAAGTTTCCGCTCTGCTCGGACGGATGCCTTCGGCTGTGGGTTACCAGCCAACGCTGGCAACCGAAATGGGTGCGTTGCAAGAACGAATTACGTCGACCAAGCAAGGGGCGATTACCTCGGTGCAAGCCGTTTACGTGCCTGCTGACGATCCGACCGACCCCGCTCCCGCGACCGCTTTCGGTCAGCTTGACGCGTTTATCTATCTCGAACGGTCGATTTCCGAAAAGGGAATTTACCCCGCGATTGACCCACTTGCATCGAACTCCCGGATTCTTGATCCGCAATACGTTGGCGATCGTCACTACACCATCGCTCGTCGTGTGCAAACGATCTTGCAACGATACCGCGAGCTGCAAGACATCATCGCCATTCTCGGTGTTGATGAATTGAACGAAGAAGACAAGACCATCGTTCACCGCGCACGTCGCATCGAACGATTCCTGTCGCAACCCTTCCTCGTGGCAGAAGTCTTCATCGGCAAGCCCGGTGAAATCACTTCGCTGGAAGATACCATTCGTAGCTTCGAAGGTATCTGTGATGGCAAGTACGATCACCTGCCTGAGCAAGCCTTCATGTACGTCGGTGCGATCGAGCAAGCCGAAGCTCAAGCCAAGAAGATGGAGTCGAAATCCTAATGTCGATTCGATGTGTCGTCGTTACTCCCGAGCGAACCGAACTGGATCGCGAAGCTGAATTCATCGCGCTGCCTATGTTCGATGGTGAGCTTGGCGTGCAGCACGGGTGCGCCCCGATGATCGGACGTTTGGGTTATGGTGTTTTGCGTTTGCAAACCACCGCTGGCCCCGAGCGTTACTTCGTCGATGGCGGATTCGCGCAAGTCGAACAGGACGTTGTCAGCGTTTTGACCGCACGTACGATTCCCGTCGACATGCTCGATACGGACGATGCGACCAAAGCGCTTGCGGAAGCACTTGAAATGCCAAGCGATACGCCTGAGCAAGCTCAAATCAAAGATGCCGCTGTGCTTCGTGCACGTGGGCAACTGCGAGCATCCCGCTAGGTCTGACATAACGTCAACGGTTCGTCTGCAGCAAACCGAACATGCTTCTCTACCCAACGCCCCGGCGTTGGTGACCTACGACAAACATGACCGCCACCGGCGAGCTGCCTTGCTTGCCGTCTCACCGAAGCGAAAGTGGTGCACGACGTGCTAAGCCATGGCGCAGCCCGGATTGCGGAAATCACCAGTGGCGCCCCGAAGGGTTCTACCAAGCTCGCGTTTGTCTCCGATCTGCACCTCTTTAACACCCGCTGTGACTACAGCCGTCACGAAGATGCGATCCGCCAAGCTATTCGCCACGCCGATTTATGCGTGTGGGGTGGCGACCTGTTTGACTTCCATTGGTCGAATGTTGGCGATGCCGCGAAGTCACAAAAGTTAGCAATCGCGTGGCTTGACACTTGGCGTGCTGAATTCCCTAACAAAACGTTTGTCTATCTGACCGGGAACCACGATGCTCAGCCTTCCTTTCAGACTGCATTGGAAGGCTGGGCCGATTCGTTTTCCACAATTGCATCGTCCGCTATCTCACCGGGCCCCATTCCGGAAGAAAACGCGTCTTCGCCGGTCGTTCCCACTTCGCTAGCAATCTCCCCCGGCGCGATCTACGTCGGGTTGGATGCCATTCGAGTTGGCGACTGCATTCTGACCCACGGGGACGTGATCGAGTCGGTCAGCGGACGACTTCGGCGGCCGAGGACGCTGGCGACTTATCGAGAACGTTGGCAACACGAACGCATCGGCGCCTCCCGGCCGCCGATGGCTCGCAACCATCTATACGACGCTGCTGTTTCGGCCAGGTTGCATATAGTCGCCGCCGGAGTTGCCCATCGTCATCAAAATGTGTGCCGACGATTGATGCGTTGGCTGGACCAAGAACCGGACTGGTTCAGCAACGACGTTCGACGGGTTGTGTTTGGGCATACCCATCGTCGTTTGGTAGGAACTGTTGTTTCGGGAGTCCGATTCTATAACGCAGGCGCGGCGGTTCGGCACGTGTCCTTTGAGCCGGTTTCATTGGTGGTCTAAGTTCAGCGAAGACTTCGAAAACGATCCCCCGCTAATGACGGCACGACGGATTCCCATCCGGTATCATGTTGATGTCTGCCGCGGCATTACGGCCGACTTTGCTAACCCAAGGAGTTCGTCGTTGATGTCTCGTTATTCCCTGTTGATCGTCTGCATCGTGTCGTTAGCTGTATCCTCGACTGCGAGCGCTCAGCGATTCAATCCGCTTGGCGGCCTGGATCGATTTATCCGTGAGAGCCAGGAACGCGCCGATGAAATGCGGCGGAAAATGGAGCAAATGGAAGGTGCTTTACGTGGTCAGGGGGCAATGCCTGGTTTTCCCGCCAACCCAGGCTCTGGTGTTTCGAATGACAAATCATTTGGCTTAGCCCCAGCGGACGATCTCTATGCTCCGCCGGGCGAGATCAAATATCCCGAGGGCACCAATCTTCTTGTCCGAGATCACGAGGGGAAAAGTGTCACGGCGCGACAACATCTAACGGTTGGCGGGACGGAATTGGTGATCATGCCGGACGGAACACTCAACGCGATCTCCAGTGCCGAAACGCAACCGACCACGCAGTCGTTTGTAGCCGCTTCGATCGACGAAGTTGAAGCAGAACTCTTGAAAGATCCCAAACTGAAAGGCTTTAAGACAAAGCGAAGCCGTCGCTTTCTCTATGTATACAACACGAGCGAGCTATTCATCGATTCGACGCGAACCATTCTCGAGTCGATGTATCCTGCGGTACGCAAGTACTTTCGTCGTTCGGGTATCGACACAAACGAACCGGAGTTCCCCCTCGTGATCATCGCCTTTGCCAACGATGATCAGTTCCAAGAGTACCGGCGGATGCCGCAGGGCGTCGTGGCCTACTACGACGGCATCAGCAATTCTGTCTTGCTGTACGAGAAATCTGATCTGTCTTTGCATGCACCGGAAATTGCGGTGAAGAATGCGATATCAACGATCGCTCATGAAGGGGCGCACCAGATCCTGCACAACATCGGCGTGCAGCAGAGACTCTCTCGGTGGCCGATGTGGCTAAGTGAAGGACTCGCCGAGTTCTATGCACCAACGACTGTCCAGAAAGGCGTGCGGTGGAGCGGAATGGGCAGCACGAACCAATTGCGAATGATGGAGATCGATCGTGATTGGAACGGCGGAAAGGCACTGGGGCACGGACGAGTTCTTAAGCGTGTGGTCGATGCCGATCAGTTGGATTCATTGGACTACGCCTACTCTTGGTCGCTGATTCACATGCTTTCCAAACGACACCAAAAAGAATTGTTCGCGTGCATCCGGCAATGCAGTGAGCTGCGTCCACTGGAAGGCATCGATCCGAATGCGAATCCAATTCCCTCGTCATCGGAAGTCTTCAGCAAACACTTTGGTGATGACTACGCTGAACTTGAACAAGAGCTACGACGACATCTGACGAGCCTCGACTATGTGGATCCGGTCAAATCGCAGACTCACTATCTCGTTGTCGCTGCTGGACGAGTCATCATGACGACCTCTCCTGAGCGAGTGGAAGAGATCCAACGTTCGGTGGGCGTAGGCCGAACACAGGTGCGGAAGTTCCCCAACCGCATGCAGGCGGAAGCTGCGATGAAACGGATTACTTATTGAGCGACCGCCGGCGTCTGGAGAAGATCGTTGTTATGTTCCGCGTTTACGATTGAATAAATACTTGGCAAAGTCCCATAAGCCGGTGAAACGGTATTTTGAATCAACGTAGTGCTCGATCACATAGAAAGCGAAGTAGTAACACCGACAGAAACTCCAGATCGTTAGCCCAAGCAACACGATGTTGCGAATTGAGAGTACGGAGCTAATCAACAGAAAACCGGAAATCAATCCGAGCAGCAAGAACAGACCTGCCTTGATGAAGATGGCGGTTCTTGATTCAAGGTTTCGGTTTAGTCGCAATTTTGCCATGTACGGTCAATTGAAGAATCGAGGTGGAGAGCATCGCTAACGATACCAACGGTGAAGTGTGCTCGTCGAAACACCCAGCTTAAAAGCAATCTGGATCACCCAGTTGCGAACTGTCTGGCGAATCACTCCACGGGCCCTCCAGCGGCGAGCATCAACGACCAACTTGCCTGGAAGCAACGTGGCAGGACAGATGCGTCTAAGCTTGCTAGATAGCATGACGTCCTCCATCAGGTCTACGTCGTCGAAACCACCGACTTGGTCGTAGAGCATGCGGTCGACAAACATGCCTTGGTCACCGAAGACACGAGACGTCCATTTCACTCGCAGGGCATTGCCCCACTCTAGCCATCGAAATTGGACGCCCGGGGCATCGATTCGTTGTTCGAAGCCGCCCCAGTCTGGCCAGTTTCGCGATGCCATCTGCTCGATCGCGTTCGCCTCGCAGCGGTTATCGGCATGTAAAAACCACAACACATCGCCGGTTGCATGCTGGGCACCAACCGCCAGTTGCCGTCCGCGTCCTTTGGCTTTGGCGATAAAGATGATTCTCGCCTCGCTGGTTTGCAAACGCCTTACGATTGTTGGGGTTTCATCTTCGCTTCCGCCGTCTGAAACGATCACTTCCACTGGATCTTGACGCAATGCCGCCTCGATCGCAGATTCAATGTTCGCGGCTTCGTTGTAGGTCGGAATGATGATCGATAGAGTTCGCAATCGTTCGGCAATGGTTCAACGGTTGGCGGATCAAGGTTACAGTGTGCAAGAAAAGCTCACGTCTGGAATGACTTAATGAACGTACTGCCCGCTACCGCGTATCCCAACCCCGATGAAATCGAACCGTTGGATTTTCTCGTAATCGCTCCTCATCCGGATGATGCCGAGCTGGGCATGGGAGGAACGATCATGCGGATGATCGATCAGGGAATGCGAGTGGGCGTGTTGGATTTGACCAGCGGCGAACCGACACCGTACGGGAGCATGGAGACTCGGGTGCGAGAAACCGCCGCCGCAACTGCCGTGATGAAATTGACCTGGCGAGGCAACGCGGGGCTGGTCAATCGAGCACTCGAAAACACGCTGGAAGCTCGTGAGCGAATCGCGTCCTACGTCCGTTGCCTGCGCCCTCGCTGGCTATTCACACCCTACTTCCACGACGCTCATCCCGATCATATCGCCGCAACTTCGCTGACCGAAGCGGCGCGATTCCATGCCAAGTTATCCAAGACCGATATGCCCGGTCCACGCCACCATCCCGAACGCCTTTACTACTACTATTGCATTCACCTTCGGCTAGCAATTCAGCCAAGCTGGATCGTCGACATCTCGGAACAGTGGGATCGCAAGATGGAAGCGGTCCGAGCTTACGAAAGCCAGATGGTAACCGGGCGGCCCACCGAACCACCGACGGTTTTGGACCGGATCCGCGATGAAGGTGCGAGCTGGGGGCGATTGATCAACCGCAACTACGGTGAGCCGTTTGCGACGAAAGAGCCCTTGGCGATGAACAGCCTGAGGGACTTGATCTAGACGACCTAACCGTTGCCCGCGAAGCAGGTTGGGGTGAAAGCTGGTTGGGATAGAAGCTGGTTAAGATAAAAATCCAGCGGAACAGGCTGAAGCCTGGACTCCAGCGGTGTGATGGAATTTCGGCTTTGCGTGTTGAGACGCGGCTCGCCAAAAAACAAAGCCGCTTGTTACCCAAGCGGCTCGTTCGAAAATTAGCGATTGTCAAGCACTAAGCTTGGAAAGAACTTCCACAACCACAACTCTTCACTGCGTTGGGGTTGTTGAATGTGAAGCCTTGCTTTTCGAGGCTGTCGTACCAATCGACTTCGGTTCCATCGAGGTACAAGGCGCTCTTCTTGTCGACGATAACGCTGACGCCGTGGTGCTCGTACTTCGAGTCAGCCTTTTCGTCGTAGTTGTCGTCGAAGTTCAGCGTGTAGTTGAATCCGCTGCATCCACCACCGGCGACACCAATGCGAAGCAGCATCGAATCGTCGAAATTGTGTTCGGTGCGGAAACGAATAACTTCTTCGGCGGCACGTTCGGTGAGTTTGATCGCCATCTTGGGGTTCAACCTTCGGAGGGATGGAGTGGTGTATTTCGAAAGCGGTCTTTTGCGAACCGTTCTCAATGATTGATTTGTGCTTGTATTGTACGCTCGGTCAAGCCCTGCTGGCAAGGCAAGTCTCTTTTACAGCGGGTTCTCGCCCCGGTTTTTAGCGTTAAAGCGACGTTGCCGGGGCCATCTGTCCCCCGTTCGCAATCCTTGTCCGGCTACAAACCGACCGCTATCGGCCGATCCGGATTATCCCGCTAGCCACCATGCCCCCACGGACATCCATATCGGAATCGACAAAATCCCAATCACCGAGGTGGACAGAACGACTCGCAAGGCCGTCGCCGTGTCGCCGCCGTACAACCGCACCAGAATGATAGGGAATACGGCGGTAGGCATCGCAGCCTGCAACAGCATTACGTTTCGCAGGTCCACTTGGGTCAGCAAATACGCCGCCAGCGATAGCATCAGCACGGGCATCAACAGCAGTCGAAAAGCGACCCCCAGAGCGATCACTCGAGACGCACCGGACCAATCCGCCGCGTCAACGAAATCAACAATGATCGCTCCGATCAGCAACAATCCGACGGGAATCGCTGAATTTGCGAGCATTCCAACGGGCTTCATCATCTGGCCGGGAATCCAGACTTCCAGACCGAACTCGCGAATAATCAAGGCGATCACCGCGGCGGCCAGCGGGACACTACTGATTGCGGGTAGGATTTTTGCCAACCAACGGCGGATCCCGGAGCCACGCAAGTTCGGATTGGACCCCGCCGGTTCCGTCGTCCGTCCTCCCGAAATGATTGCGATCCCGACACTCCATAACGCCAAGTCAACGCCCACGTTATGCAGGATCAACTCCACCTCCGCCTCGGGATAGAAGATCTGGGCCAACGGCAACGGGATGTATCCGTAGTTGCAGATCCCCGCACACAACGTGAACGCTCGCTGCTGCAAATCGGTCTTCAAACCGAACCAGGGACCAATGGTCCGGGCGATCAATCCGGCCAGCAAAAAGCTAAAGACGGTCACGCTGAACCCTAGCACTGGTGCTATCCACGTGGTCGCGAACGGCCCCAAAGTCGGGTCGTTGAGGATCCGGTCAAAAAACAGTGCTGGGATCAACACGTTCGCGGTGATTTTGGCCAGCGAAAAATCCGCCTCGCTGGTTAACCAACCACGGTTTCGACAGAACGCTCCCACACCGATGACGAAGAAAACACCCAGAACACTGCTGACAATCAGGCCGAAATGCGACCACGGCGAGTCGGTCATTTAGCCAGACACTCGATCATCAACAATTGCCATTCCGTCCATTGTGCTTTCAGCAGCCACTGCGTCACCGCTGGATCCTGGTTTCGTCCCCCACAGCAATGTTCGACCTGATCGATAAAGTCGTACGGATCGCGATAGACGGATTCGTGCAACTCCGCCAATCGAGTCAAAACGGGGTGTTTGCCAACGCGGCGGAACCAGTATTTCGCATTCGTATAGTCGCCTTCACGCCGGTGCATGATCCCGTGCCAGAAACTGCCCTCGGCGGAGGAATCGTCCTGGCTAATCGTGTGACTTCGGTCCAGGTCACCCGCCAGCAACCACAATCCGGAAATCACCAGGGGCGGCAGGTCTAGATTGGGGCCATTCAGCGCATCGGCCAGCTCCGCAACCCGCGGTTCGTCAATCAATCCGGGGATCGACGCGTTCACCACGGCCTGGCGAATCGGTTCGGGAAAAGTCGCTGCGTGTGTTTCGAAAAAGTTGTCTAGTTTTGGCATAGTGAAATGAGGCTACCGGGTGGCCTCTGTCATTGCTAGACTACCGGCTTCGTTCTTTTGAACGCGATTGCTCGCGTTTCCTGCCCTTTGATCTCCGCCGAATTATGTCCGTGACCGAGAACTCGGAAACTAACCCGCCCGCGACCGCTGTTGAAGGTGCCGCTGAGAGCCCTTCAAGCGAAGCCGCCGTTGCCAACGTCGCACCCGCGAACGAAGCAGCGACGCCCAGCGAAGCTGCTTCTAGTGACCAAACTGCGACCAATGTGGCTCCGACATCGCCAGCCGCAACCTCACCGGCGGCCAAACCAGCCAAGAAGGGCGCCCCGTTGCCTCGCATAGGCGGCGGTCCCCTATCCGCTCGCGGATTGGGAGTTGCCAAACCCATTTCGCCGGCTGCGGTTTCGACCGAAGACCTGGAGCGTCAAAGCCAAGCAAAACCTGCTGGCAAGGGCGGCAACAAACAAAGCGGCAAAAAGGGAGCTCCTCGCCCGCGACTCGCTGGTGAATCCGACCAGGACGTGACCCAGGCCCCAAAGGCCCAGCCCCAGAAACCTGGCAAGATCGCGGTCCCCAACGTTCGCGATAGCCTTTCCGATGACCTCGAAGCCGAACTCGCCGCCTCGCTTGCCGGTGCGGACGTCGACTCCTTCCTAGGCGGCGGTGCTGGTTTGCCCGATCGCCGTGAGCCGCTCGCTGAAGGTGCTCGGGTTCAAGCGAAGGTTCTCAAAATCCACGAAGACACCGTGTTCGTCTCGCTCGGCGGGCCAGACGAAGGCACCGTGCCTTTCGAACAGTTCACCGAAGAAGAACCCGTGCCAGGCGAAGCCGTTGAGGTCATCGTGCGTGGGCTCAACAGCGAAGACGGGCTCTACTCATGCTCGCGTCCCGGATCGGCCATCGAAGTCAGCGACTGGGATGATATCGACGAAGGTTCCGTCGTCGAAGCAACCGTTACCGGCCATAACACCGGTGGATTGGAATGCACCGTCGGATCGATCAAAGGCTTCATGCCGATCAGCCAAGTAACGGAATACCGAGTCGAGGACCTCAGCGAGTTTGTCGACAAGAAGTTTGTTTGCTTGGTCACCGAAGCGAATGCTCGTCGTGGTAACCTCGTTCTAAGCCGCCGTGCGATTCTGGAACGTGAGCGCGAGGTCAAGCGAAAAGAACAACTCGAAAAGATTGAGCCAGGTGATATTCTCGAAGGCGTCGTTCGAAGTGTTCGTGACTTCGGTGCATTCGTCGACCTCGGCGGACTCGATGGCCTGATCCACGTCAGCAAGCTGAGCTGGGAACGTGTGAAACACCCAAGCGAAGTGATCGAAGAAGGCCAAATGGTCAAGGTGCGAGTCGATAAGGTTGACAAGCAAACCGGAAAGATCGGCCTGACCTATCGAGACCTACTGGAAAACCCATGGGATTCCGCTGAAAGCGAATTCACAGTTGGATCCGTCCACACAGGAACGGTCACCCGAACGGCCGATTTTGGTTGCTTCGTGCGATTGACCGCGGGCGTCGAAGGGCTTGTCCATATCAGCGAACTGGCTACCCATCGCGTGTCGAAGGTCAGTGCTTTCGTTAGCGAAGGCGACGAAGTCCAAGTCAAAGTACTGTCGTTTGATCGCGATTCACAGAAGGTCGGTTTGTCGATCAAAGCGGCTTTGGCAAAACCTGTCGATGCGTCAGCAGTCGCCGAAGAGGAACCTGACGAGCCACCACGTGAACCGGAGATCGGACCACAGCACACCGGACCTTTGCGAGGCGGCAACGATCGTCCTTCCGGCGGTGAGCGTTTCGGTCTTCGTTGGTAGTTTCCCGTTCTCGCTCCACTGATCACTACCACTAACGCGTGCGATTTTTGTTTCTTGGTGATGTCGTCGGCAAGCCCGGCTACTCCGCAGTGTTGGCTCACGTAGCCAACCTCAAGGAACAGCACGCGCTAGACGCGGTCGTGATCAATGCGGAAAACGCGGCCGACGGCGCGGGCTTGATGCCACGTCAATACCGACGCTTGATCGAAGCCGGCGTAGACGGGATAACCATGGGCGATCATATCTATCGCCGCGCCGAGATTATCCCGGTGCTCGAGAAGAGCGATCGAATCGTCAAGCCAGCAAACTATCCAGCCAACGCATCTGGCAAAAATTGGGTTGTCGTCCCGACTCCATCTGGAAAGCTGGGCATCGTTTCGCTGATGGGCCGCGTTTTCATGCGGCCAGTTGACTGTCCGTTCACGGCCATCGATCGCGTGCTGGATGAGATCGCCGGCGAAGCGGATGCAATTCTGGTTGACGTTCACGCTGAAGCGACCAGCGACAAACAAGCTCTTGGCCGGTATCTCGACGGGCGTGTTACCGCCGTCTTGGGCACCCATACTCATGTGCCCACGGCCGACGCGCACATCATGCCAGGCGGCACCGCGATGCAGTGCGATGTTGGCATGTGCGGTCCTTACCAAAGCATCATCGGGCGAGATGTCTCGCGAGTGATGAAGACTACGACGACGTTCGAGCCATGCCATTTTCATGTGGCCACCCGCGACGTGCGTCTGTGTGGTGCCATCATCGAAAGCGACGATCAGGCCCAAGCCATTTCAATCGAACGCTTCGAAGTACCAGTGCCTTACGAGCCGGGAACGAAGTCGTGATCGAAAGCCGATCTTGCTTTCATTACTGTTGTTTACGCTAACGTGTTTTGAAGCTTATTGCTTCAGCACTACCAGCTTGCAAGACCCTCTCGCAAACCGCCGCTTAAGCTCCTACATAAAGCTTCCACACAACGGCCGGACGCGCACTGCCCGACCGGCGAGTTCCGTGTTCAAAGCAAACGATTTAACGACCTGGCCCATACTGAGCGTTCGCTGCTTTCTGAGCTGCTGCAGCCGCGGCACGCTCTTCGAGCATTTTGGCGTCGGATTGATCTTGCAACGCTTTGAAGTCAGCAATCTCTTTCTCATCAGCGCTGTCAATTGCGGACGAAGTACCGCTGGAACCACCGCAACCGGCGCAAGCAATACAGAACAGAAACATCAGGGAGAATCGATGGAGTTTGGTCATTAGAAAGATTCTTGTAAATGCAAATAGAAAAGCCCCGGGACGCAGATGCTCCCCGGGGCCCGTAAGTTAGAAACCCGGTTTCTATAGTTCTTCTTCGATAACTTCTTTAGCTGCACGAGTGCCCAAAGAACCCCATAGACCGTAAGGACTCTTTTGGCCCTTCTTGTTCCAGCGGTGAATCAATGGGGCGGTTGAATCGCCTGCTTCGATTGAATCAGTGACAAACTTGACAGCCCCGTCACCCATCAGAACGTGAACACCACCTTGGTGACGGCTAGACATGGTCGCGACAATCGCTCCCCATGCTCCATCCTGGTCGCAAATTTCACGGTTGGGTGGAAGGATCGTCATTGTTTGTGAGTAATTCGGATTGAAGTCAGCCCAGCGGTAGCCGCGGCCTTCGTTTGCACCCGCATTGGACGATGTCGCCCAAAACTGGGGGCGAGTAGCGTCAGCCTTGCTTGCACACACCGAAGGATTAGGCCGAAGGTCTTGCCACCCGTCCTTTCGGGCGATCGTTCGCTTGTCATTGTCGCCTAGATCAGTCGCAATTTCACCAGCGGCGATGGTGTTGGACAATCCATCCAAGCAATCACGGAAGCGACTTGCTTTGCGAGGTTGGAAGAAGCCACGAAGTGCAGCGATGCATTCTTCAGCGGCACCTGTATCGGTGATGTTCGTACGATCCTTGTTCGCAAAACCTTGGTGCGACAACCAAGCTGAATCTCCAGTGCAAGCGGCATAGTTCGTGCGTCCTAAGCCAGGTAGTCCTTGGCCTGGATCGCTGGGACAGCGATATGTTGGGATGTTGGTAACCCATGGTCCGTAGTCCACACGATCAGGATACGGCCCCATTGCGACCCACGGTGGACTTCGCAAGTCACCGTCAGCGTCAGCTCCGTTTGGATTTGCGATTTGCTCCCAAAGAGCTTGTCCCTCTACGAAAGGCACGACGCCGACAAGCATGCTCAGGCTGCGGCCGTTAGACAGATCAGTCTTATCCCAGTATTCAACAAGACCAGCGTCACGGGTACCAGCACCGTGTGTCGGCAACTGTTTGTAAGCACTGTGGTAGTTGTGAATTCCAAGCCCGATCTGCTTGAAATTGTTACTGCAACTCATTCGGCGCGCTGCCTCACGAGCGGCTTGGACGGCGGGCAGAAGTAGCCCAACCAATACGCCAATGATGGCGATGACCACGAGCAGTTCCACTAGTGTGAAACCATGGTTGCGGAAGTTGCGTTTCATCGAGTTCCCCGAAAGTTGAGGTATTAAGAAGTCAAAATGTTGATTTAAGGACAAACTTGCGTCTAAACGGAAAGAGCGAATTCATCCCTCCACTACACTAATGCGTTATTATGTGCAGGAATCCGCCACTGCAAAGTGCGAAATATCCGCAAAAATGCGAATTCTTATCTCTCCCCACTCTTGCGGGTGGGTGTTTCAGCACGTTTTTGCTGCACGCAAACTGAAGTGCATGCGAATTCTGAACGGAATCGCCCATCGCGTCGTTCCGATTGTCGCGATTCTGACGATTTCATGGGGATGAAGCACTGGTCAAGCTGCTCCCGCAGGGATCCAGGAAGGTGCCATCGCTTCATCTGCCCCCCCCCTCACCAAGCAGCTTTGCTATGTAACAAGGCGGCGACGAAATCCGTGCTTAGTGTGCCGCACCCAAGACTCGCCGCAATGAATCAGACAAGAATGAGAGTGCCTCGACCGAAACCGACTTCAGAAACCAAAGCTGTCGAGCGATTGCATTCAATTCAGCATTGCGACAACTAACCCCAAACTGACTGGCTCATCAGCACGTGACGTTTCGTCCGGTCTTTGGCGATCCCCTTCGTTGTAACCTTCGACTCACGACCGTCCTTTGAGTTGTATCCTTGGCATGACTTGAGGGTCGATTCCACCGCCATTGTTCGTCCAATTATCTACGGAGAATCGGCGTGTTTTCCACGACGTTAAAGCGACTTCCTCGAACCGCCTTCGAGCAGGAATTGCGTTTGCACACCAGCCTGAATCAGCGATCACCAAGCTCACGCCAAAAACGAAAGAGAACCTACTCAACCCACGCTCAGCAAAGACGGTCATTCATGAATGATTGATCATGCTTTGTTGCGTTTGCTCGGTTTAGCGTTTGTATTTATAGGTGTGTTCGAAACCACTGTTGCGATGCTAGACGCCTGCGACATGATCTGGTTCGTGATCGCGTCGCAGTCTGAGGATGACGAGCCTAAATCCGACCGCCATAAAACCGGGACTACATAAATCAGGTCGCTAAACTGGATTTGAATTCGCGATTAAAAATCCAATCGGCGTAAGAGTTGTTAGCGTCTGACGCGTAGGGAGGGTGCTTCCTCATTCAGGGTTGGCTACCCACGACGATTCATGCCCGTTTCTCCATCTGTGGGTCCCAGAAAGTGTCTCTGAGGCAGAAAACTTGAGTGATACAAATCCGCGTTCAGAGTCATCAAACATAATTCTGTACGAATTGTTTCCGACCTTTGCCCAGTTACCAACCAGCTTACGATTTTTCAGCACTTTATGATCTGATCGGAATTCGTACTTAGCTGTACCTGACTTTGCGGAGCCTTTTTCAAGCCACGACACAGCCCATTTGCCGTCGATGCTGCTTGGAGTTTCGGTCGACTTAGTCCCCGGAAAATGACTCGGCCCCATCGATGGAGATTCATCAACTAGCATCTGTTTCGTTTTCGCAGGACTAGGGACTGGCTCAGAAATTACTAACTCATCAACCATGCAGGGATCGCCGAAATTGGAAACCGTAATTGGCTTGTTGGGATCAGCTCGAAACTCCCTGGCACTCGCCATTTGTGTTGCCATTTCATCCAGTGCTAGGACGGTTTCTGCGTACTGGATCAATGCCTTTTGAAGCAAGCCTCGGTAAAGGTCACGACGATCTGAATCACCAGCGTCTTCACGTTCGGCCGACACCGTAAAGCTATCCCCAAGATTCGCCGATACGTCTTCGAGACGCCTAGCGAGCGCTCCAAACCGCCATTCATCGGTCGATTCATCCCGATAGTTGACTCCGAGTTTGAGCCACTTGTTGCCAAGAGTTTCGCGGCCTTTCGATATGCGGTGCGCAATCTGCTGAAAAGTAGCTTGCTGATCCTTCTCTGCACCGTCAATGATCGAAAGGGCAGTTGAAACAAAACTGGTCGCCGCAAGTAAGTCCTCTTTCCCCGAGCCAGATGAGCCGAATCGATAGAGTGGCTTTTGGTCTAGATCTTTCCTCGCTACAGCACGGAATGCAACTTCGCACCAGAGCTTACTTTGTTCCAGTTGAAGTTCATGCCGCCTTGCCGCTAAAGCTGCAGCGTTGCCTCGAAACTTCGCTGCATTCGCAGTTGCTCTTTGCTGGGCACTCTCGTTCGCACGATACATGTAGTCAAATTGCGGAGGGCGCTGGTGGACCGGAAGTCCTTGTCTCGAAGGAACCCCAGCTTTCGATTGATTATCGCTTTCCGGTGACTGGTGGCTAAGTATGGCTCGTGTGTGGTAGGTATGGTTCTCGGTAGGGTGGTAAAAGAATTTTTCCGCTGTTGTTCCATAGAATTTGTCCCACCTGACTGGACCGCCTGCTCTTTGGTCCATCCGGTCATTACCAGCTTCCGCTCGACCGGCTCGTCCGGTCGCAATTGCTGCACGAGTTCTGTACTTGCCTGATGCCTTGTCAATTGCTTCGAGGTTGGCTTCGACGTCTACCAATCGAACCATCAGGAAGATCAATCTCTGATCGATCTCTTCCCAGCCCTCAGCCAAACCTTGTGCCGGTGCGAACGGATCCGACTCCTGGGCGAAGGCAGGGAGTGCCACAAGCATAAGAAAGCACAGAGTGAGCGGTCGTTTCATCGAATTCTGTTTTTGAAAGGATGGGAAATCCAGGGCAATGAACTTATCAAAACAACAGGTGGAAAGCCACTTTTTAAAGAACTCAGCAAGGCTTTTCGGTTTTTGCAATCAGTCTGAATATGGCGGTTCCGCTAGGGAAGATTGACGGTAAGGTTCCCGTTGCACCCAGAACGCAATAATCCGACGACCGATACGCCGGAGTTCGGGAGGTAGGTGCCGATAGAACATCTGAAGGCCTTTGAATTTGGCAATTTGTTCTTTTAGACGATGGCTACAAACAGTTGAAACAGGGCAACGAAGGGTTACTTACATACATTGGCACGCTCATCGGTTTCGAAGACAAGGTAAATCCGATAGAGCGTAACCAACGACGCAATGCGGAACAGCGAATACGAATTGGTGGGGAGTGGTTCCAAGCGGAGAAACCATTTTGTTGTCTGGGACATCACTGCAACTCTACGCATCGTTCCGACCTTCCCAAAACATCTTTCGAACAATCTGCGGGAAGTCCTGCCGAATCGGTTGCAGAAAATGTCAATGCGCAATTGCGGATCTTTACGACGCTCGTCGTCTGTCCGGCACTTCGGTCGCCAACCGAAAATCGGGGCCCTGGTTTGCAACGTCGAAGATGGCAATTCTTGGGCTTCTTTCAAAGCTTCAATCGCTGTTGGATGAGCTTGCCCGGGGCAACTTGCGATGATGTTGCTTTGTGAGCCGAAAGAGATGGTTTTACGCAACGGCATTCTTCTCGGTGGGGCAGATTTGAGTTGAGATCCGCCCGAGCTGTTCTGCCTACCAATAGGGCCCAATCATGAAATGCCGCGATTCGCAAAGACGGCGGGATGACGGCGCACGAAAAAAGCCGCCTGTGAAATCACAAGCGGCTTATTCGGATGGAGGATAACGGACTTGAACCGATGACCTCCTGCATGCCATGCAGGCGCTCTCCCAACTGAGCTAATCCCCCGAAGAAGCGGGAGTTTATAGAGAGCTGGGGTGTGGAGTCAAGGCCCGTGAGACGGTCATTTCAAAAACTGTTTTGGGACGGCCTTACCCCCCGTAGGTTCGTGATTGCCAAGCATTTCCGCGGTCTTTTAATTCACCGCGCATCGTGGGTGCCGAGGGAGTCTCTAAGATCACAGAAACTTTCTGGTCAAAACCAATCGTCCGTGAGAATTCCGGTGAGCGACTCCTCTCCTGATACCCGTTCTAATCCTCCCATTCGGCAATCCTCTCTCAAGAAGGTCATGCTGTATGGGCTGGTCGGGTCCGTGGTCCTGGGCGCGATCTTGGGAATCGTCTTTGTGATCCGCAACTCGTGGGGCTGGTTGGAGCTGCGGGTGATCTTGACGACGACCATCGTCGCTGGCGGGAGCCTGTGCGGACTGGCGTGCGACCTATCACGCCGGCCGTTCGGTGCGAACGTGATTCCGAAAGCGGGCATGGTGATGACCGGGCTGGCATCATGCCTGCTGTTGTTTGGTATTTGGGCTGACGGCGATTCCGAACTCTACTGGAAAACGACACTTTGCACCACGATTATTGCCGTTGCCCTGATCCACGTTGGCTTGCTTTCGATCGCCAAACTGTCTCGACGGTTTTCCTACCTTCCGTTCGTCACGAATCAGATCATCTTCGGATACGCATTGCTTCTGTGCACGATGATTGTGGCTCAAATCGATTCGTCTGGTACTTTCCGATTGGCCATGGCCGGATCCATCGTGGTCGCGGCACTGAGCTTGGTGATTCCGATCCTGCACCGGATCAGCAAAATGGAGGCTCGTGCGGCGGGCGAAGAGTTGTTGGACGTCGCCGAGCAGCGAAGCGTCGACTCGATTGATCAAGAAATCGCCCGACTTCAGAAGCGAATCGCAGATCTGCAGCGGGTGCGATGCCGATTGATCGGCTGAAACCGGCGTTCGTATTGTGTCCTATTCGACTAGAGCATTTTGATTTTTGTCGTAGCCGAACTCGTCAAGAGTTTCGTGCCCAGACGTGGAGATCGAAAGTCTTGACGACTTCCGCTACAGCCTACGGTATTCCCCAAAATGCTCTAGGCAGTAACGTGTTGGCGAAGCAGATCCGTGGCGATTGAAATGGGAATCTGGCCACTGACGACATGTCGGTTTCGGATGCATCTGCACTGGCTGCACAGGCGTTTGCTGGCGTGTTAGGATAGGCCGCGTCGAGCCTCTTCTACCCACCGCCCCCTGTTTGGCAGTCATTGATGTCCACCGTCGAAAACATGCAAGCGGACGCGGAAGCCTTCCGCGGTCGGTATGCTGAGGTCAAAGAAATGATCGGTCGGGTGATCGTCGGTCACTCCGAAATTGTCGACGGCGTGCTAACTGCGATGTTGTGCCGCGGCCACGTTTTGCTGGAAGGCGTGCCAGGGCTGGGGAAAACCATGCTGGTCCGAACACTATCGGAAGTGCTGGACCTGCAATTCAACCGCATTCAGTTCACGCCGGACCTGATGCCAGCGGATATTCTCGGGACGAACATGATCGTCGAGGAAGAAACGGGCCGGCGGAAATTTGAATTTCAACGCGGTCCCGTTTTCACGCAAATCTTGCTTGCCGACGAAATCAACCGGGCCACGCCCAAGACGCAGTCGGCGATGTTGGAAACGATGCAGGAAGGCACCGTTACTGCGGGTGGCCAGCGATTTGAATTGTCTCAGCCGTTCTTCGTACTGGCGACGCAAAACCCGATCGAGCAAGAAGGCACCTATCCGCTGCCGGAAGCCCAGATGGACCGCTTCCTATTCAAGCTGGTTGTTGGCTACTCATCTCGCGAAGAGCTTGGCACGATCGTCGATCGCACCACCCGTGGTGAAAAGATCGATGTTGACAAAATTATGGACGGCGCCGAAATCATCCGCTGGCAAAAACTGGTTCGCGAAGTGATCCTCGCCCCGCACGTTCAGGATTACTTGGTGCGTTTGACGATGGCGACACATCCCGACGGCGCTCACAGCGTGCCGATCACCAATCAATACGTCCGCTGGGGAAGCAGCCCGCGGGGAGCTCAGACGCTTGCATTGACCGCGAAAGTGCGGGCGTTGCTAGACGGGCGTTTTAACGTCTCGTTCGAGGACATTCGCCGGGTGTTCCTGCCTGCGATGCGGCACCGCGTGCTTTTGAACTTTGAAGCCCAAGCTGAGGGCATCGACACCGATCAAGTTTTGCTCGACATTCTGGAGAAGGTTCCTGAAAAGGCGGACTGATTTTCATGAACACACTGGGCATGAACACACTCGTCTAGATGTTTCGGTGCCGACCAGTCCACCAGCACCCAATTTCGCCAGCGAACATCCTTACACACCGGCTGTGCCCACACCAACAGCCAACACATTTCTAGATCGTTACTAAACCTGGATACTTATGGCCGCTAGTGCCCCCATCGACGTCAGTACCCCACTTCTGCGGCGACTGCACCGAATTTTGCAACAAAGAGCGGACCTGCAGGGTCAAGCTCGACGCGGTCCGCTGCAGTTGAAGGCCGTTGGCGCAACCGTCGTGGCCGCCGAAGCCGAAGTGAAGCAAGCGGCCGAACTCTTGAAGAAGGCTCGTTTGTTATCCGACGAAAAACAGCTTCAGCTTCAAACGCGAGAAGCTCATGTTGCGGATTTGAATCGCAAGCTCAACGAAGCGTCATCGAACAAAGAGTTCACGTTGCTGAAGGAGCAGATCGCCGCCGACGAGCAAGCCAACAGCGTGCAGAGCGACGAGATCTTCGAGATCCTTGAACGCATTGACTCGTTAACCCAGCAACTTCGCGAAAAGGAAGCATCGCTCGCCGAAGTCGAAGCGGAAAAGAACAAGCGAGTTGGCGAAATTGAGCAACGTCAACAACGAGTGTCTGCCGACCTCGCCCGCGTTGAAATCCAGTTGGAAGAAGCGGAAACCGAGATCCCGACGGCGCTGAAGTCGGAGTGGCGAAGACTGATTGAAGCTCGCGGCGAAGAAGCGTTCGCGAACTTAGAAGGCGAATCGTGTGGTGGTTGTTCGCAAACGCTGACGACTCAGGTCGTTAGCATGCTGATGCTTTCCAAGTTGACGTATTGCCCGAATTGCAATTCGATTCTTTATCTGCCCGAAGACCGCCAGGTCTGATTAACGCCGAAGAGAGTGGACGCCAGGTCTCAACAGACGGCTGGGTTGAATGAGCGAGCGACAAACGCCACGAAAGATTGGCATCATCGGTCCGCCATGCAGCGGGAAGTCCACCGTCGCGAAGCAGTTGGTGACTTTAGGCGGCGTGTGGATTAACGCTGACGTCATCGCGAAGGAACAGTTGTTGGTACCTGAGGTGATCGAATCTCTCGTTGAGAAATTCGGTGCAGGAATCTTGGACGAATCCGGTGCACTGTCGCGACCAGCGATCGCTTCATTAGTCTTCGGCGAAGACGATGCTTCCCAAGAGCGCTTGAAGCAACTCGAAGCGATCATTCACCCTCGCACGCGAGCGGTCATCAACAACCAAATCGAACGAGCTTCCGGTGCACGAATTGTGATCTTGGATGTGCCGTTACTTCTCGAGGGTGGGTGGGATACCGTTTGCGATGAAGTCTGGTGTCTGAAGATTTCACCGGAGCGACAACAGATATTGCTGAACGCGAGGGGCTGGGATCTTGCGGAACTTCATCGGCGTCAGAAGCGACAGATCCCATGGGAAGAGAAACAACGTCGTGCCGACTGGATTCTTGAAAACAACGGCACGCTCGATGAACTCGCCACCAAGGTGACTGAGCGAGTGAGACAGCTATTAGCGGAAGATTGATCGCATTCCAATTCTTCGCGTGTCCGCAGAGCAACTGGTGACGTCGCTTTCGTTCGCTAACGAACTGTGCAACCGATTTGTCAGCCCGCGATCACAGTTGCTTCAACGCGTTGACAATGTCATCGGGCTCAGCACGACTGCGGTAGTCCACGTCCACAAAACGCCACACCACGTTTCCTTCTTTTGAAAGGACGAAGGTAGCGGGGATCGGTAGCACGCTGCCGTTACCGTTATTGATGTCAGCTAGGTCAAGGTTCCTGTCTTTCCGCATGTGTTCCAGGATCGCCTCCGGAACTTCCCAAGCGACGCCATATTCCGCAGCAACGCGTGCATCTTGGTCCGAAACCACCGTGAAGTCCAAGTCAGCACGCTCGGTATCCGACATCGATTCATCAGGGAACTGAGGACTGATCGCAATCAACTCGGCCTCGAGTTCGCGAATGTCAGACATGCGGGCCTGCAAAGCACGTAGCTGAAGATTGCAATAGGGACACCAACTTCCGCGATAAAACGTCACAACCACAGGCCCGCGTGCCAGCAGGTCAGACAAACGGACAAGTTCGCCCGTTGCATCGAGCAGTTCGAAATGCGGAGCCTTCGCGGCCACCTGGATTGCATCGCCACCCGTTTTGAATTCTCTCGCTTGTTCGATCAAATCTTCGACGCCTTTCATGAATTCGGGCTTCGCTTGCCGCGTCTTCTCAATTTGTGCGTTTGTCTGTTCTTTCAGTGTGCTCATCCATCGTTCCCATTCAAAGCGTTGTTGGTTGCGTGCTTCCTAGCCGATTCTCGGTGTTGACTTCCCAGTAGATTACGAGCGTGTCGCTATCCATCAATGCTTTTCCGCATTGGGGAACCGCCGTTCGGATTGATAGCGGAGACAGCCGCCCCAGCATGTCAGCATTAACACGCCAGCGGTAGCGGCAGCGATGAATTGAACCGTAATCACTAGATGTCCCATGAAATTCTCCAGATGCTGGGGATCAGTTGGATGTTGGTGCCGTTTCGACACGTTGGAACTATCGCACGCCCATGTGAACGCTGGCTGAAGGCAAGATAAAACCGTCTTCATGTGAAACGGAATGCCATCGTGTCGTCACTCAACTTGCGGCCCCGGGACGCGTATCCTCGCCAGATGAAGAGAACTTTATCTTGGGTTCATGATCGGCACATTTTGGTTCACAATACTATGGTCTCCCGCTTCGCTTTTTCCTTCTATGAGCCACCAGATGAGTGTTCGCATATTGGTCGTCGAGGACGAACCGGGAATCGCTGACTTCTTGGTCCGTGGTATGACCGAGGAAGGTTATGCGGTAACGCATGTGGAGGATGGCCCTCACGCTTGGCTTCGATTGCAATCCGAGACTTGGGACCTAGTCGTTCTAGACTGGTGGCTCCCTGGCGAAGACGGGCTTCAGATTTTGAAACGGTTCCGTCAAAAGGATCGCAACACACCGGTGTTGTTCTTGACCGCACGCGATGGAATCCGCGAACGCGTTACCGGACTGGATGCGGGAGCAGACGACTATCTAACCAAACCCTTCGCGTTCGAAGAACTTTTAGCAAGAGTCCGCTCACTATTGAGACGCCAGGGACAGCCGGATTCGATTCATTTGGAGTTCCAGGACATCTGCATTGATCTGGCACAACAGCGAGCGACACGGGACGACATGCCGCTGGACTTAACGGCCAAAGAAGTGTCACTTCTAACGATGTTTCTACGGCATCCAGGCCGCGTGCTGACGCGGACACGAATTTATGAAACCGTGTGGGACGAACAATTCGACGGGCTGTCTAACACGCTGGAGGTGCATGTTAAAGAACTCAGACGCAAACTGGAGAAGTACGGACCACGAGTGATTCAAACGCGGCGTGGACAAGGGTATATCTTGGAGTCGTCCCATTAAGATGAGCCTGACGAACCGAGTATCAACGTTCTTCCTTGTCGCCCTGGGAATCATTCTGCTTGCTTACTCGCTGGTATTCTATTCCGTTACTCGCGATCACATTGACGATCAGTTCACCGGCGAGATGCGGGGCGTGCTCCATTCGTTAATTGCGGCGGCGGAGGTCGAAGAAACCGAGGTGAAGTGGCAACCACTGGAGCACTCCATCGAGGTCGGTGTCCAAGACGAATTCGGCCCAGTGCACTGGGTCGTAGTAGGCGACAACGGCCTGATGGTCGAGCAGTCCCGATCCGTTGATTCCGGTTGGTTGTCGTGGATCAAGAATAATGCTCGACTTGGTCACGAAGAGACCCGTGGCACGCCGCGTTTGGTATCCACCGGTGAGTGGGAAACCATGAGCCAGCATGTTTCCGCACCGCATCCGGTGCGAACCGAACGTGAGCTTGACGAGTTCGATTCTCTAACGGTCGTGGTGGGACGTTCAACAATACAACGCGACGCAATCGTCTTTCGTCTTCGATTGCTGGTGACGCTGTTGCCGTTACTATCTTGGTCACTGGCCGCATTGCTAGGTCGTTGGATCGTTCGTAAGGCATTACACCCGGTGGCGGAGATGGCCAAGCAATCGCAATCGATCGACGGTGCCGATTTCGAATCGCGATTGCAATTCAGCGACACCCGTGATGAATTGTCCGAATTAGGCGATGCGTTCAATCGCTTGCTCGATCGACAGCAAGTCGCGTTCGAACAACAACGACGCTTCGCTGGTGACGCCGCACATGAGTTGCGCACGCCAATCACGGTCCTACTTGGGCAGATTGATGTAACTCTGCGGCGTCCACGCAGTGAAACAGAGTACGAATCCAACTTGCGTCAATTGCGAAGTCAAACGCATGGGCTGCAAGAAATTGTCGAAACATTGCTGTTCCTCGCTCGCAATGACTCTGAGTCGTCGCTCCCAAACTTTCGCGATGTCCCACTTAGATCTTGGTTAACCAGTCAGGCTCAGACTTGGAACGACCATCCTCGATATTCGGACATCATTCTGAATTGTGATTTATCCGAAGACGCTAAGATCCATGCTACGCCGGCGTTACTGGCTCGTGTCATCGACAATCTTGTTTTCAACGCCTTGAAGTACAGCGATCTCGGAACGCCTGTAATTGTTCGAGCATTTACCGATGATCAGGACGCGGTCGTGCAAGTCAAGGATTCAGGTCCAGGAATTTCGTCCGAGGATCTGCCTCAGGTGTTCGCCCCATTCTTTCGATCCAGCGATGCTCGACGTCGAGGGATCGCCGGCAACGGACTTGGGCTAGCAATTGCCGACCGGATTGCCAAAACGCTCGGTGGCAGTCTGCAATGCGAGAGCGAACTCGGACTCGGTAGTCGCTTCACGCTTCGCGTGCCGCTGGCTGATTAGTCGCCGACTATCAGCATCGTCTGGATGAACTCGAATTCATCTAGGCTTCACGTTGTTCTTATGGGCCCGCTCGATACTTCTTTCAAACACAGGAACGTCTGTTGTCGCAATGTTCCCGACAAGTAGCCCCTCTTTTGAAAGATGCCCACTATGTTTCGTTTCGCATTTCGGTCTATTCAAACAACGCTTTTCAATTGTCTAATTGGCGCTCTTGATCCATTGCAAAAGGACGCGATGTCGATGACTCTCCATGACTGCGTCCGCATGCCTCGATCAGCGGAGTTACTGCTACGGCATCCTGCGCCGCAACAGCGTGTTGGTTCAACTCGTGCGGTCGAATCTCCTGTTGTCGCCAATGCAATCAGTCATCCGGCGGCGTCGGACTACCAGAATTAGCCGTAAGTGTGCCTCAGATTCAAATTTCACGGCACCTTCCAATTCGTGCCTGAGTGCTATAACCAATCCCACAATTCCTGACACAGGGACTGCTTCCCAGTGTGTGTCGTCGATTGCGGTTACATTCCGTATTACACTATTAGACTGTCCGGTTTGATGCCGCGGTCAACAGTCACTCGCACGTGCTCCCCACACTCGCAACACGGAATCCCGAATGAGGCTCTTCAGTTTCGCTCTTCTCGCAGTCTTCTGCACACTCGCTTTTCCTAGCACTCACCTCTTTTCTCAAGATGACAAGGTATCCGGCATGACCCGTTTCGAGGACGACGTCACTTTCCTAAAGAAGCACACTTCGATCGTCATGTTGGAAAGTGACGGTGCAGCGGTCGCGGTTGCTCCGGAATACCAAGGGCGAGTCATGACCAGCACGTTCGATCGCGAATCTGGCCCAGGCTTTGGATGGATTAACCGAAAGGTTATCGCGGCTGGCTTGTTGTCGGAGGCGGAACGCAAGGGAAAGCTAGAAGAGCATATCTACATCTTTGGCGGCGAAGAGCGATTCTGGCTCGGACCTGAGGGTGGTCAGTTCGCGTTGTACTTCAAGCCCGGAACCAAGTTTGAATTCTCTGATTGGCGTACACCCGCACCGATCGATACCGAACCGTTCGAGTTGGTCAACCAAACCTCCGACTCAGCGGAGTTCAAAAGAGATTGCGAGATCACCAACTACAGCGGTACCGAACTGAAGATGGGGATTGAGCGGACGGTTCGATTGTTAGATCAATCCAGTCTTGAAGACACGCTTCAATCGGATTCTTTGCCGGACAGTATCAAGGTTGTCGCTTATGAAACGGACAACCGACTGACCAACCGTGGCGATCAAGCTTGGACGCAGGAAACGGGTATGCCGTCGATTTGGATGTTGGGCATGTACAACCCCTCTCCCCAAACGACCGTCGTGATTCCTTTCAAAGCGGGTGACGAATCGGAATTGGGCCCGCGAGTCAACGACACGTATTTTGGCAAAGTGCCGCCTGAATACATCACCGTCGAAGATGACGTTTTGTTTTTCAAAGGTGATGGTACGCGGCGTGGAAAGATCGGAGTCTCGCCGCAACGGTCCAAAGGAATCGCTGGCAGTTACGACGCGGATGGTAAGGTGCTGACCATTGTGACGTATAACGTACAAGACGCGCCCAGCGGATACGTCAATTCCATGTGGGAGCACCAAGAGCAGCCTTTCGTTGGGGACGTCATCAACGCTTACAACGATGGTTCGCCAGCACCGGGCGAGGCCCCACTCGGACCATTCTACGAACTGGAAACATCATCGCCAGCGGCAGCACTGAAGCCGGGGGAAACCATGCGTCACATTCAGCGAACGTTGCACTTGCAAGGGGAAGAGTCCGATCTCGATCCGATCGCTAAGCGTCTATTCGGTGTTAGCTTGGCCGAAATCAAAGCTGGCGAGAAGCAATAGTTCTCAATCGGGCAAGCGACTGTTGCTACGCCGCCATTGCCGCTTACCTAATTCGTTTCTCGTTAGCGAGTCTTCATGATCGGCTTTTCACTCCCAACCGTAAATCGCACTCGCCTTACCATCGGTTCGGTCGTGTTCTTGCTGGTGGGACTGTTGAGTTCGGGAACGATCGCGGTGGCGGACGGGCTTGCCTGGCTGTCACCTGAACTGCGTGACGCTCAATCTCTGCTCGAACGGTCACAACAGGAGTTCGCCGGCCTAGGGTCACTGCGATTACGGCAAACGGCTCCAGAAGTTGGGGCTCAGTTGCAGATGTCCGTCGCCCCGCCTCCGCAGGCCCCTTGGGTGCAAATTGATTTAGGTGAGGCTCGCGAATTCGATCAAATCATGATCGTTCCGGTTGTTATCGGAGTCGCCGAAGAAGAACAGGAACCGTACGCGTTCCCCAAGCGTTTTCGAGTCGACGTCTCGGCCAGCAAAGACTTTGATGATTTTCAATTGCTCTACGATTCAGCTAGCAACTTACCCAGCGAAAAAGCGAGTTCTCTGGACACAACCAGTCCTTACCCGGTTGTCATCAACGTGCCAGGAACGCGGTCACGTTACCTTCGCTTAACAGTTACCGAACTGAACAAGGTGGCCGATCGTTGGACGTACGCATTGTCCGAAATCATGCTGATTCAAGGTGATCGTAACGTCGCCCTGAACGCGTCCGTCTCGATGCCGGGCACCAGTACGCTAAAGCCGGTCTGGCATCCGTCCTATCTGGTCGACGGCCGGACTCCACTGGGACCTCCGATTCAGCCTGCTCGGGTCGATGCGGATCTGCCAAAATTTGATGGCGTGTTTCGGTCGTCGTCCAATCCGAAAGAGGAGATTTGGTTCCAGGTTGATTTGGGATCACCTAAAAGTTTCGATTCTCTGCGATTGTTCCCCGTACACGCCCGGCAAGGCGCCGACTATCCCGGCTATAGCTTTCCGCTGGCGTTCCGCGTTGAAGCGTCCAATGTTGAATCATTCGAACAATCGGAGGTCCTCTATCGAACCAAGTCCGACTATCCCAACCCGGGAAATAACGCTGTCTTGTTGAAGCTACGGACGCAGTCCGATTTACAGTCCACACAGTTTCGATACATCCGATTTATCAGCGAAAAGGGTGCGCTGAACGGATCTAACCGAGTGGGGTTTGCTGAACTTCAGCTTCTCGACGGCAGCAAGAATCAGGCGTTTAAGAAGCCGGTGATCGCCGTGGATCTTGAGTTGGGGCGACCACTCAGCTTGCTCGTTGATGGTGAGGCCAGTTACGGGGAAATCCTACCGCTTCATCAATGGAGCGAGCGATGGCAGGCCGCCAGAAACCTGCGCCGCGATGCTGCCCTCGCCAAGAAACGTATCGCCAAGCTGAGTTTGTTGGCGCGTCAGCGCTTGATCACGCTAACGTCGGCGTTCGGAGTGTTCGCTTGCATTCTACTTGGGTTGCTTGCATGGAAGGTGAACCGAAACCGCCAACGACAGCGTGCGGAATTTCGGATGCGGTTAGCCCAAGATTTGCATGATGAAATTGGCAGCAACCTCGCCGCAATTTCACGGATTGGGGAAATCGGCGAAACCGTTCAGTTGGATCAAGAATCGAAGGACGACTGGCGGTCGGTGCGTGAACTCGCCGGCGAGTGTACCCAAGCGATGCAAGAAACGTTGTGGTTACTGGGCGGTCCTCGACGCAGCGACCAGACGCTGATGGCGCAGTTGAAATCGATTGCGACTCGAATGTTGCCGGGGATCGAAGTGACGTACGACATCGATCCCGCCTTTCAAGAACGCCAGCCGACCGAATCCGCACAACGCGAAATCGTTTTGGTTTTTAAAGCGATGCTTGCCAACATCGCTCGCAGCGCTCAAGCCACCAAAGTCACAATTCTGGCGAAGACCGATCAGCGACATACATGGATCCAGGTCCAAGACAACGGTGTCGGGTTCGATACGGCGGCTTGGGAAAACCGAATGAAAGCCCGCGGCATGGGATTAGAAAGCATGAGCAATCGGCTTTCGAAACTAGGTGGCAGGCTCACCATCGAGTCTGAGCCTGGCGACGGCACACGTTTAACGATGACGCTACCCTAAGACGGGTTGAGTGTTCTTAGATCGAAGCGTTCCTGAATCGATCGCCAGTGTCGACAATTGTTGCAAACGAGTGCTACTTCGCCTACGTTCGAGCGACTGACACATCGTAATAGCGTTTGTTCTGTGCCATTTGCCGCGTGTTTCCTACGGCAAATCGCAATTTTCATTTTCCCCACGACGTTCTCACTAGGTGCTTTATGCCGCGAAGTCACTCGCTCTATTTCTCCAACGCTGCAACACGACTGCGGTTGTGCCTTTTGGCTGCATTCACATCCGTCGTATTCGGCTTGGCTTTTTCCGGTGCAATTCCGAGTAACGCAGACGAGCCGGCGTCGAGTCAGGTTTCGAAGTCGAAAACGCCTAACATCATCTGGATCATGGCCGAGGACATGGGACTCGATCTGGAATGTTTCGGACGTGCCGGCGTTAAGACGCCAAACCTGAACAAGATGGCTAAGGAAGGGGCGATCTATCACCGAGCCTATTGTGCTAACCCGATCTGTTCGCCGAACCGGTCATCGATGATGACGGGAGTCCACCAGACACTGATCAACGCCCACCATCATCGCAGTAACCGCGATTTGCCGCTCGCCGCTCCGTACAAGCCAATCACAAGCTATTTGCGAGACGCTGGATACACATGCATTTTGGGCAGCGATCTTGTCATGAACAAAGGACGTAAAATTGATTGCAACTTCAAGCATTCGGCGATAGGTCCGTACGATGGCGTCAAGCATTTCGGATTGTTCGATAAGCTCGACGATTTCTCCGCCGCCGATCAACCTTTCTTCAACCAGATCCAGTGCGTTGTCACGCACCGCGGGGACTGGTGGAATCGAGTTCGGAAGGAATCGAAACATCCTGTGGCGATTGACTCGATTGAATTACCACCTTGGTTCGCCGACACGCCAGAGATCCGCTACGACTGGGCGGCTTATCTCGATACGGTCGAGTACATGGACAACGAAGTGGGCTCGATTCTGCAGAAGGTCAAAGACGAAGGGCTTCAGGAGAACACCGTTGTGATCTTCATCGCTGACAACGGACGCTGCAATTTGCGAGGCAAAGGCTACCTGCACGAGTCCGGCATTCATGTTCCGATGATCGTCTGGGCTCCAGGGATGATTCAGCCCGGTACGGTCGTTGATGAACTGGTGATGACAACTGATATCTCGGCGTCCGTGCTGAAATTGGCGGGCGCTGAAATGCCTGGCTACTTGACCGGGAAACCGATCCTGGGCGTCGACAAACCGGAGTACCGCCAGTACGTCCGTTCGGCGCGTGACATTTGGGACGAGATTGATGAGTGTTCTCGTAGCGTGACGACGAAACAGTTCACCTATATCAAGAACCACATGCCGGAAGTTCCATGGCTGACCAGTCAAGCTTATTTGGAGATCAATCGCCCGGCACAACACGTGATGCGGCGTTTGCAGGCGGAGGGCAAGTTGTCCAAGAACGAGCTCACCTTCATGGTGGATCGCAAGCCAGTCGAAGAGCTCTACGATCTGGCGAAAGATCCTGATCAGCTCAACAACCTTGCTTCCAATCCTGAATACACCGCCGTGTTGCAGAAGATGCGAGCGATGGAGGCGGCTTGGCAATCCGAACACGATGACCAAGGTTTGGCCGATCTTGGCCATCGAAAGCCGGAACTGGGGCTGGCCGCGGAACTCGCCGTGGAAGGTGTGAAAAAACACTCGCCTGAATTGTGGGCTCGCCTCGAGTCCGGTGAGCTGATGGAAACTCATAGCTGGATGAAGACCTACGGCTCGCCCGCTTCAAGGCCAGCGACAAAGCCCGGCGCTAAGAAACGCCAAAAGAACTCCGGCAAGTAACTAAAGCGAACCAGAAGTCACAACTGTCTTTGCCAGGTCATGCCCGAATTTCGGCCATGCCTTGCTGTTTCGGCTGGTCGATTTTCAACGCCGCCATGGTCCGATTCGCCGCAGCAATTTCGGCTGTGCCCGTTCTAGAAGACGAGCTGCAAACGTAATTCAAACTGGCATCGCGACTGCTTTTGCTCCAGTTTTGATGTCTTCGCAAGGAGGTTCGGGCCGCCCAGTGCGGTCCAGGGAATCCCTTCGCGTCTCTCCAATGGAAGGTGATCAAGCATTGACTTGGTCTGTGGCCGCACCTACACTAGAAACAACCTGCTGATTGTTAACAGTTTGCTTATTCGGAATTTCCGGCTGATTTGGGCGGTTGTGGCAGTCTAGTAGGTACCCACCTATGTCCTTGGTCGATGCGGTCGCCCTAGCCGCATGTTGAACGGATATCGCCGTCCCTTTCCGGATGCGTTCGATCACAGACCAACGATCCGCCCAGTTCGTCTTTTGCACCGAGAAAGCCAGTTTGGAAAGCGGTCAGCCGGCTATGGAAACAGTCTCAATGAAGAACCTCACGATCATCGCGTTGCTGTCTTGCGTTACCGGGGCGATCGTTCCAACCATGAGCGCTGCTGCTGCTGAACCCGCCGATTCGAACCATTCCGAGGTCGCGGCCGAAAGAATGGTTTCCTTCAGCGAAACGGTGCGACCGATCCTGACCGACAAGTGTTTTCACTGCCACGGTCCCGATGCGGATAATCAAGAGTCTGACTTTCGCCTCGACTCTGCTGAAAATGCGTTGGCTGACTTGGGCGGCTACGCGGGTATCGTGCCTGGCGAACCCGATGCCAGTGAATTGATGGTGCGTATCCATGCGGACTCGGATGACGATTCGGTCATGCCACCTGCCGACGCGGTTCGGCAGCTCACCGATGACGAAAAGGAAATCTTGCGTTTGTGGATCAAGCAAGGTGCAAACTTTGAGGGGCATTGGGCTTTCGAATCGGTGCCAGATGAAATCCCGGTACCGGAAGCCACCACCGACTGGGGTAGCAATCCGATTGATCGATTCATTGCAAAGGTGGCAACCGACGCCGGTGTGAAGCCAAGCCCGCCGGCGTCACCAGAAATCTGGCTACGCCGCGTTACCTTTGACCTGACGGGATTGCCGCCCACGCTCGAAGAACTCGATGCGTTCATGGCTGATGTTTCCGCCGACCCATCTGACGAAGCTTACACGAAGGTCATCGATCGACTTCTCGCAAGTGATGCCTGTGCCGAGCGACTGACCAGCGAATGGTTGGACGTGGCCCGATACTCGGACTCGTTCGGTTATCAGCGTGACGACGAACGCTACGTTTGGCCGTATCGCGACTGGGTGGTGCAGTCATTCAAAGACAACATGCCGTATGACCAATTTGTA
Source organism: Rhodopirellula sp. J20-39 (assembly GCF_057365095.1). NCBI lineage: Bacteria > Pseudomonadati > Planctomycetota > Planctomycetia > Pirellulales > Pirellulaceae > Rhodopirellula > Rhodopirellula sp. J20-39. Next base: position 4,203,812 of record NZ_CP195123.1, read on the forward strand.
ACCGAACAATTGGCCGGTGATCTGCTTGACGCGCCGACTCGCGACCAAATTCTTGCGACAACCTTTAATCGACTTCACTCTCACAAGAAGGAAGGCGGCGTCGCGATCGAAGAGTTCCGTGTGGAAAATGTTTCGGACCGTGCACACACGTTCTCCGCGGCGTTCATGGGATTGACCATGGAATGTGCACGTTGCCACGACCACAAGTACGATCCGATCAAGACGAAGGAGTACTACGAGATCAGTTCGTTCTTTGGCAACATTGCTGAACGCGGCCTGATTTCCTATTTCACCTCGGCGACCCCGACGCCCGCAATGCCGCTGCCGACACCGGAGCAAGAAGCGAAGCTCAATCAGTTTGCTAAGGAAATCCAAAACTCGCAAAAGCAATACACCGCCTACTCCCAAGACAGCACAGCGGAATTCACTAACTGGCTTCGCGGTGCTCGCCGTTCGATCCCTGAACCGCAAGACCGGTCTGGCGAGGGGGACGAATCGAGCGAGTCGAAACCCGCCAAACTAGGCAGCATCTCAGGTTCGGCTCCAACGATTCCTGGGATGGTCGCAAGCCTGTCGTTCGAACAGCTTTCATTGCCCGCCGAAGGGATGGAGCTGAAAGACGAAGAGGGAAAGAAGCCGCGAAAATCAGAGTTAGATAAGTATCGAACGCTCGCCAACGAGATTCCTGACGCCGAGCTTGCCTTAACCGTCGACGACAACCAAGTCGTCGAGGGCGTTCGTGGCAACGGTCTGCGTTTAACGGGCGACGACCCGATCGTGGTTCCTGGCATTGGTCATTTTCATCGTCACGATGCTTTCTCTTATTCGATCTGGATCCGCCCGGAAGAACTGACCGAACGAGGCGTGATTTTCCGCCGATCACGCGGTTGGGATGACGCTGGCAGCGTTGGCTACGAATTGACCAAACTCGGCGGCAAGTTGACCGCTCGACTTGTCCACTTTTGGCCTGGCAATGCGATCGCCATCGAAACCGATGATGTGCTACGGCAAGACCGGTGGCAACACATCGCGGTGACGTACGACGGATCCAGCAAAGCGTCCGGCTTGAAGATTTTCATTGATGGTGAGCCATCCGGTGCACGCATAGTTCAAGACTCACTGACTCGATCGATCGTCAAATGGAATGCTGGCTACAAGGACTTTGCTATTGGCTCTCGATACCGCGACCGAGGTTTCAAGGATGGCACCGTCGATGAGTTCCGGGGATTTGATCGCGAGCTATCGCTACTTGAGGTGAAGCAGCTCGCCGGTGGCAATACTTTGCAAAACCTGCTTTCCAAGCCAAGCGAAGAACTGTCACCAAGCGAAACCAGCTTGTTACACGAATATTGGTTGTTGTCCGTCGACGAACATGCCGCAGCGCTGCGTCAAGCAACTCGTCAGTCGCGGTCGTCATGGAACGCGGTTATGGACCAAACGAATGCAATCACGATCATGCGGGAAGAACCAACGCCGCGCAAGTCTTACATCCTGACACGAGGTGTTTATGACAGTCATGGCGAAGAGGTCTCGCCAGACACGCCCGATTTCCTTCCTCCGTTCCCCGAAGATCAACCTCGCAACCGACTTGGACTGGCTCGCTGGTTGCTAACGGACGATCATCCATTAACTTCACGCGTGGTCGTCAACCGATATTGGCAGATCATGTTCGGCAAAGGATTAGTTCGCACACCGGAAGACTTTGGTCTGCAAGGCGAACCACCGACCCACCCCGCATTGTTGGACTGGCTGTCCCGTGATCTGATCAATCACGGCTGGAACATTCGTCGTCTGATTCGTCAGATTGCGATGTCAGATACCTATCGACAAACATCGGTCGTCTCTGCTGAAACCCGAGAGCGAGATCCTGACAATCGCTTGTTTGCACGCGGCCCTAGTCAGCGGTTGTCCGCTGAGATGGTCCGAGACAGTGCACTGGCTGTCAGCGGTTTGCTTGTTTCTAAAGTCGGCGGGCCACCGGTGAAACCTTATGACATCGCATTGGCCTATACCCCAATGACCGTCGACAAGGATGAAGCTCTCTATCGCCGCAGCCTTTACACGTTCTGGAAACGGACCTCACCAGCACCAGTGATGATCGCAATGAATGCGAACAAGCGAGAAGTGTGTCGCCTGCGACGCGAGATCGTTGCCTCGCCGCTACAAGCATTGGTGTTGCTCAATGGAACCCAGTTCATTGAAACCGCTCGCGCTACCGCGGTGCGACTGACTGAGAAGCATGGGCAGAACCCGGAAGCGATCGCAATTGACGGCTATCGACTGCTTACCAGTCGTCGTCCAAACGAACAGGAACTCGCCGTGCTTGTGGAGTTGCACAACGATCAATTGGCACATTTCTCTGAGAACAACGAAGACGCGAAAGAGCTGCTTTCGGTCGGCGACCTGGAAACAACCGACTCGATACCCGCCGACTTTCTTGCCGCCACAACCGTGTTGGTCAACACGTTGATGAACCTGGATCAATCCGTGAGGAATCAATAATGAATCACTCAAAAATCAGTTCACCGACCCCCGTCGCTAACGCCAAACCCTGTTTTGGTGAAGAACTTCAGCCGTTTCAAAGCCGGCGTAGTTTCCTGAGCCAGTTCGGCCAAGGTCTTGGCGGAATCGCCTTGGCTAGCATGCTGAATCCGGAAGCCGACGCGGCTACGGCCGACCCAGCTGTAGCCGCTGGCCAGTCCACGGGCGGAGTGCTGAAACAATTGCACCACGCCCCCAAAGCCAAGCGGGTCATCTATTTGTTTCAGTCCGGTGCGCCGTCGCAGATGGACCTTTTTGACTACAAACCTCGGTTGAACAAAGACCACGGAAAAGAGCTTCCTGCATCCGTTCGGATGGGACAACGATTGACGGGGATGAGTGGCTTCCAAGCAAGTTTGCCATTGGTGGGTTCGCCGTTCAAGTTCAGCCAGCACGGTGAAAGCGGCGCTTGGATGAGCGATCTGATCCCGCACATGGCTGGCGTTGCCGATGACTTATGTATTGTGAAGTCAGCTTATACCGAGGCCATCAATCACGGTCCCGGCGTACGGATGATGCAAAGTGGATCGCAATTCCCAGGCCGTCCCAGCATGGGTGCGTGGATGCACTACGGACTTGGCAGCGAAAACGAAGACCTACCAGCGTATGTAGTGATGGTCTCGTCGGACCGCGGCGGCCAGCCTTTGGCGTCGAGTCTTTGGGGCAGCGGATTCTTGCCAGGCAAGCATGACGGTGTGGAACTACGCGCTTCCAAAGATGCGGTCTTGTACTTAAACAGTCCCGATGGGGTTAGTCGATCGAGTCGCCGAAACGCTTTGGATCATCTGCAAAAGTTGCAACACATGGAATTGCAGCGAACCAGCGATCCTGAATTGGAAACTCGTATCGCACAGTACGAAATGGCATTTCGCATGCAGATGTCCATCCCCGAGGTGACCGACATCAGCGACGAGCCGGAATCCACGTTTGAGCTATACGGTGAAGACGCTCGCAAACCTGGCACTTTCGCCGCGAACTGCTTGCGGGCCCGTCGGTTGGCCGAGAAGGGCGTACGGTTTATCCAGTTGTTCCAGCCCGGTTGGGATCATCATGCTGGTCTAGCGGGTCAAATCAAGAACTCATGCCGCAAGGTGGACCAAGCATCCGCCGCTCTAATCAAGGACCTCAAAAGCCGCGGGATGCTCGACGACACCTTAGTGATTTGGGGCGGCGAGTTCGGACGAACAAGCTATTGCCAAGGCAAACTGACCCCTGAGTCGTTTGGTCGCGATCACCACCCCCGTTGTTTTTCAATGTGGATGGCCGGCGGTGGAATTCGGCCTGGTCACTCCCACGGCGAGACGGATGAATACAGCTACAACCTGGTTTCCGACGGTGTCCACGTTCATGATTTGCACGCAACAATCATGAATCAAATGGGAATCGACCACGAACGTCTGACGTTCAAGTACCAAGGACGCCACTTCCGTTTGACTGACGTCCACGGTCACGTCGTCAAAGACATTCTGAGTTGACGAGGCCGTTTAAGCCACGATTCACTCGTGGCTTTGTTTCGGCCGGATCTATATCCCAACGATAGATGCGAATCCGAGTGGTTCGGAGCCTTCTAATCGGCTCCCCTCGGCAAGACACTCTTTCTTCAGCGATCCACGCATCCATTCTTCTGCCATTCACGCATCGTCGAGCCGATAGATACTGTCAAAGTCGGTTGTGCGATTGAGATTCCGCCGCATTTCATCAGCCTCGTGACGCATTTCGTCCTCGAAAAATGGTGTGCCAACACTATGCTGGCTGTATTGAGAACACATTAGCCTCGCATCTTGGTCTAATCGCACGCCATGAGCCTGCGACGCAAATAGGCGGGTTATCTTCCCGATGATCCTCCCGATGGTCCGTTGCGTCAAAGTGTGAAACAGAACCTTGGGCGGACTTAGCCGCGCCGACGCTCTGTGTTCTCAATCAAGCAGCCCCCATTCCCACGCCATGAAAACCGCACTCATGATTCGCACGCTCACGATACTTGGTATCTGCACTTTCGCTTCCATGACGCTACCACTACTGGTATCGGCTGAAGACACATCGAGTTCTCAAGCTGAGCCCATTCCGATGAAGGCGGTTTACTCGCCGGCCAATGGCATTGGGCTTGAGAAAGGAGTCATGCGGCGGGACCCAAGCGACATCATCAAAGTCGATGACCTGTTTTACGTTTGGTATTCCAAAGGCCCCAAATCCAGTGGCTACGATGCCACCGTCTGGTACGCAACTTCAGCGGATGGTCACGAATGGACTGAGCAAGGCATGGCTCTTCCAAAGGGTGAAGCTGGATCGGGAAGTTGGGACGAGGCAAGCGTCTTCACTCCTAACATCCTGGTCGCCGAAGGAAAGTACTGGCTTTTCTTCAGCGGCATCTCGGCGAACATGAAAGTCAAACCGGACACTAAAATTGGACTGGCCGTTTCCGATTCGCCCGATGGACCTTGGACAAGGCTCGACAACAATCCAATTCTGAAGGGAAGCGATTCACCGGAGGACTTTGACAGCCATTTGATTGATGACGCGTGCTTAGTCGTTCGCGATGGGAAATACTGGTTCTATTACAAGGGACGCCAACTCGGTAAAAGCCCAGCGTTCACCCAACTAGGAGTGGCCATCGCCGATCAGCCGCAAGGACCTTATGTCAAGCATCCATCCAATCCCGTCGTCCCGGGGAACCACGAAGTATTGGTATGGCCGCAGGGCAAAGGCGTCGCCGCCCTGATCGGTACCGTTGGGCCCAAGTCGATCACCCGATCAATCATGTACTCCGATGACGGCGTTAACTTCTCGAAAACGCACACCGTCAAATCAGTGCCAACTGCTGCTGGCGCTTACCGCCCCGAAGCCTTCACCGATAGCGGCAAGGGCGAACGGATTGAATGGGGAGTTCATATTGGACACCAAAAGGGCTCGCTGCCATTCATTCAGCGCTTCGATCTATTCGAGGTCGAGTAAGTATATTCCCAGGAATCTGGCAATCTTTCCATGTGATTATTCGATGCCTGCGATGAGGCATCGGCGTGGTGAAGCACCGCGTGCGCGTCAAATGTAGACGCCTTATTACTCAAGACTTTCAGTGACGTTTCCGGGTTCCATCGTCCGAGGAACGTCCGCAGGTCAAACCACGAGCACCACCTAATCGACAACCAGGCACCGTGATGAAACCGTTTGCCATCTTCCTTGTTGGCGTATTGTTCGGTTCCCAGGGAGCGTTGTCGGCTCAAGACGATCCGATGGAAGCCTCCGCTCGTGCGAAAGCGGATCGACCTTGGTTCGCCCAGTTCATGTCAGGCGAGCCTGTCGTGGCGGGATACCCAGGCGAATCCGAAGCGGATTGCATTCAACGCGTGAAGCCCTGGAGCGATGCCAAATTTGGATTGTTTCTGCACTGGGGGCCACAGAAATCCGGCGGCGAATTCGTCTTATCGACCGAAGCGTTGAGTCAGTTCAACCCCACCCAATTCGATGCTGACCAATGGGTGCGAACAGCGAATGAGTTGGGCTTCCAGTACATCGTGATCACGGCAAAGCACCACGCCGGATTCTGCATGTTCAATTCTGGGTACACGGATCATGACATTATCGATGCGACGCCTTTCGGACGTGACCCCATGAAAGAGCTCGCCGACGCCTGCGCTGAACACGGCATGCTATTGGGATTTTATTACTCCGTTTGGGATATCAAACAGGAAACTTACACCAAGGATATCGGTAGCCCCGACTACGCCCAGTACCAACAATACATGATCGACCAGACGACCGAATTGCTAACCAACTACGGCCCGATCGCAACCTTGTGGATGGACGGCGAGTGGGTTAACTCCTGGACGGTCGAACGAGCTTCACAGTACCGCGATGTGGTCCGCAAGCTTCAGCCGAATATCATGCTGGTGGATCGTATCGGCCAACGTCGGATCGGGGACGGCGATTACGCTTCGTGCGAAAACTTCACGCCGTATATCGGCGACAATCTTAACGGTCGACTTTGGGAAAGTTGCCAGCGTTTCGACGGAAGGTGGTTCTACACCGGTAAGGACTCTTCGCAATCGATGCAGTGGGCTTTGCACAACTTGATTGATACGGTCTCACGTGGTGGAAACCTCTTGCTGAACATGGGCCCGACGCCCGAGGGTTTACTGCCACCCCAAAGTGTGACCAAACTCAAGCCGCTTGGCGATTGGCTGCGACAACACGGCGAAGCAATCTACGGGGCTCAACGTGGGCCGCACTATATGTTGGACTGGGGGAACTGCTCGCGGCGTGGAAACACACTGTACTATTTCATCACAGACTGGCCGACGAACGGACGTTTAACAATCCCTGGGTTTAACGAGGGGATCCCGAATGCAGGCATTCAACATATGTCGTTTCTTGGTAATGCTTCCAAGAAACCTGTCACGTTCGAACAGCGTGCTGGTGATGTTGAAGTTCACTTACCCCTTGAGGCCGTCGATCCACTTGTCAGCGTCCTGAAGGTAGAACTCAAATCCGCGCCGGTCGTTGACAATGCGATCCGTCCCTTGGCGGTTCCGCTTCGTCCCCAAACGGGAAATGCAAACGTCGACGTGGGAGACTACTTTCTGTCCGCGGCTTTTGCCAGAATACACGGCGAGCAATTGCATTTTTCGCTTGGTGCCGGAGCCGGCGGTCAACGCGAGAATCTAAAAGGCTGGATCAACCCAGAGGACTGGGCCGAGTGGGAACTTGTCGTCGAGCACCCCGGTCAATATGACATGCAAGTCAATCACTCCAGTTGGATGGCGAGCGGAAAGTTTAGAATCGAAATCGCCGGCCAGACGTTTGAACACGCGGTAACGCCGACGTTGACGGGCAAACGGAAGGGCCGCCCTTCGCCCTTTGCAGCGGCGTTCAAGACAATCACGCTGGGCACCGTCAAGTTTACGCAACCAGGACGCTTTCGACTGGTAATCAAGGCAACCGAAATCGATGCCACCGCCATTGAGTACAATCAAGGGTTGATGATGTTGAGGGAAGTCGTGCTAGCGAAGCATTGAAGCGGAAAAGAACGCTCGCCCGAGGACCTTCAGACCCAACCGAGAATGATACTGGACGGTTTGAGCCGTTTAGTTCCATCTTCTAGGGGCAGGACGCATGCCTTCCGGTTCCAGCATTTTTGATTCCAAGCCTCATCAGGCAGTTAGTCCTGCCAGCCGCCTCAAAATTTCACTTCAACGCACGCTTTTTCACACGCACAGCATCACCAAGGTAAAAGAAGCCTAATGTCAATTTCTCGACTCGCCGTTTGGTCTTCACTTATTTCATTGCTCGCGCTGACGACACCAGGATCGGCGGAAGACTTGGCCGACAAGAATGAACTTTACACCGGGAAGGAATACTCCAGTGCTTTTTCAAACCCCGCGGACGATCCGGACCTGCCCAATGTGCTGCTGATCGGCGACTCGATTTCGATTGGGTACACCGTTGACGTCCGCAAACGCCTCGCGGGCAAAGCCGATGTGTTCCGAATTCCAACCAACGGTAAGTACGCGGCGTTCGGTCTGGAAAAGCTGGATCAGTGGCTAGGGAAACGCGAGTGGGATGTCATCCATTTCAATTGGGGTTTGTGGGACGTCTGTTACCGGCATCCCGAATCCAAAGCACAGGGTCATCGCGACAAGGTCAATGGAACGCTGACCGCTACCCCAGAAGACTACAAGGAAACATTGGAAAAGATTGTCGACCGATTAACGGAAACAGATGCGAAGTTAGTTTGGTGCGCGACCACGCCAGTCCCCGAATTTGAAGTGGGACGCAAGCTAGGTGATGAAATCAAGTACAACCAGATCGCCGAAGCCATCATGAAAAAGAACGAGATTGCAATCAACGACCTCCATGCGCACGCATTATTAGAGTTGCCCGAAATTCAGGCAAAGAAGGGCGACGTTCATTTTAACAAGCGTGGCTACAGCCATCTCGCGGAAAAAGTAGCACTGGAAATCTCAGCATGTCTTGATGATTCAAAGCAAAAGACGAACGAGTAATCACACCTTTGTTGTCAGACGCCGATCGTCTGCGAAATTTGAAACACCGTTGGTCATCGGCTGCGCAGCCAGAGCGGCGATTCGAGTTTCGCGTTGAATAACGAACAACTCATCCTTCGAAATTGAGCTTGGTCGTCGACCGCCAGTCCACGCATAAATCTCAAGCGAACACTGCTGAATGAGACAAATGACATATCGTTCTAATTGGCTTGTGATTGCGTTCGCTGCCCTCAGTTTCATGCATGTCCAGGTACATGCTGGTGACGAAAGGCCTCAACCCAACGTCATCTTCTTCTTGGCTGATGATATGGGGTATGCCGATGTCGGATGCTATGGCGCGACCAAGGTCAAAACGCCGAACATTGATCGCCTTGCAGCGGAAGGTGCGCGTTTCACCGATTTCCACACCGGTGCATCGATCTGTTCTCCATCGCGAGCAGCGTTTCTAACGGGCGCCTATCCGCAGCGAAGCGGGCTCTATATGGGAATCAATGAAAACCGAAAGGCCCACTGGTTCCTCGGGCTCCACCCCAATGAATTGACTTTGGCAGAACTGTTCCAAAGCAAAGATTACGAAACATTCATGATTGGGAAGTGGCACTTAGGGGCGGAACCAGAATTCCATCCGCTGAAGCACGGATTCGACCACTACTACGGTGCGCCTAGCAACTTTGCCCACAACCCGGCGTTTTTCGACGGCGATAAATGGGTGTTTAAGAACACGCCACTCGACCAACTGACCTCGCTCTATACCCAGCGGGCCGTTGAGATTATCCAACGGCAAGACCCGTCGGCGACACTTGAGTCCAAGGACTCGAAGCCGTTCTTCATGTTCTTCTCGCACAACTACCCGCACACGCCCTACAAGGCTAGCAAGCGGTTTGCGGGTTCATCGAACGATGGCGTCCGTGGCGACGTCATCCAGGAGATGGACTGGGGAATTGGAAAGATGCTGAAGGCGCTCGAGGAGGCTGGAATCGCCGACAACACTATTTTCGTTTTCACTTCTGACAATGGCCCGACGCAAGCGAAATACGCTAAGCCATTTCGTGGGACCAAGTACGTCAGCATGGAAGGCGGGCATCGGGTTCCGTTCCTCTTTCACTGGCCAGCGATGATTAAACAGGGTGTTCAGTCGGATACCCCCATCGTTGCCATGGACCTGTTTCCAACCCTGGCGGATATTGTCGACGCGCCGCTCCCGAGCGATCGAGTCTACGATGGGGTGAGCCTATTACCGTTGCTGAGCGGCAAAAAGTTGGCTCGGTCGGTCAATCAGCCGTTCTTCTATTACAACTGTGAAAACTTGCAGGCGGTGCGTTACGGTGATTGGAAGTTGCACTTAACCCGTTCGATGAACCAGATTCCTTGGTGGGATAAGAACAAGGCGTTTGTGAAGCTTACGTCTCCGGTCCTCTATAACTTGACCAATGATATCTCGGAGTCGCACGACGTGGCCGAGCAGCATCCCGAGATCGTTCAGCAGATCTTGGGTATGGCAAAAGAAGCTAGACAGGAACTGGGCGAATATGGAACGCGTGGTTCAGGTCAGCGACCGACCGGATCCGTTATTGCCGACGCTCCTATCGTCAGCAACGAAGCTTTGGCGTGGAACGATGTTGACTCGGATACACGAACCGCGATCCAAGAGAAGCGGGTGAAGCGGCACCCTGACTTGGAATCCAAAAAAGCCAAACGTAAGAACAAACAACGAGCACCCAAACGCCCTAAGTCATCGACCAACCCCGTAACTGACTGAGGCCCTCAGTCGGCGGTTTGAACATTCTGACCGAGGGCCTCGGTCAGCTACGTCTTTGTCCTGTGTCCAGTCTTGGGTTAACGCCCGGGTGGTCCTGACAAAAGCGTCGGCAGTATTTTGCAACTGACTGAGGCCCTCAGTCAGCAGTGGGCATACTCTGATCGAAGGCTTCGGTTAGTTACGTTTCGTGAGAAGGGGTTATCAAATGGACAAGCCACCGAAGCGTTTTCAATTGGTGATGGTAGGGCTTACCTGTCTTGCGGTTCCGGCATCGTTCATCAATGCGCCTTATCCTACGGAGTTAATCCTTCAGCACATTCCGACGTTGGTCGGTCTGGCGATGCTTACCATCGCGACTACGCGTTTTGCTCCCTCGGTCATCTCGTTTGGGTGTTCCCTGGGTTTTCTTTGGCTACACATTATCGGTGCACGTTGGATCTACTCATTCGTTCCATACGACAATTGGTCAATGTATCTAACCGGGTATCGTGTTTCCGATATGTTTGGCTGGGAACGAAATCATTACGATCGGTTGGTCCATATTGCATCTGGCTTGCTCGGCTTACCTGTCCTCTCGGAATCCCTGCAAGCGTTCTGTCGCTTGAAACCTTTGCCAGCGGCGTTTCTCGCGATGTCATGCGTACTCGCGATTGGTGCGATCTATGAAGTTCTCGAATGGCAGATCGCAGTGGTGTTATCACCGGAAATGGCCGAGTCCTACAACGGCCAGCAAGGCGATATATGGGACGCTCAAAAAGATCTGGCAATCGCCTGGTTCGGTGCGATCGTTTGTCTACCGTTGATACACAACTGGACGCCGCGATCGGTTAACTAAGCAACTTTTGGAACATCCCGGCGGCGATTTCCACCGCCATTTCGTGGTTTACCGAGCGGTTTTCACGAGTCGTGATGCCGACCAAAGCCGCGATTAACGGTCGATTCCGCCTCCCGTATTCCTGGTTTTGTGAATCGCTTACGAACATTCGTAAATTGTGGAACCTGTTTTGTCAGGTAGTATCTTCGTATGCGAAATTACACACTATCTATAACCCAGCTTTGCGTCGCCTTGCTGTTGGTCGGTGCCTCCGCGATCGGGGCCTCTGCGATCGATGCCGCTGGGAATGAAGCCGCTGCAAATGAAGCGACTGCAAATGGAGCGACTGGGGCCAAGAACATCTCTTTCAATCGCGATATTCGACCTATCCTGTCGGACAAGTGTTTCGCGTGCCACGGACCCGACGCGGAAAACGCTGCGGCAGACCTACGTCTGGATCTACGCGAAGAAGCGATCAACGCCGGAGCCATCATTCCAGGCGATTTAGAGGACAGTGAACTGGTGCTGCGGGTGTTGTCAGACGATGAACATTCGGTCATGCCTCCGGCGGAAGTTCACAAGCCCCTGAGTGACGTAGAGAAAAAACTGCTAGTTCGCTGGATTGCCGAGGGAGCGGAATACGAACCGCATTGGGCGTACACACCGATGCGGTCATTGAAGTCGCAGTTGCCGGGGAGTCCGGCATTGAGCAAGATCATCGACGATCGGATCGGCGAACGACTTTCCGAAGAAGGTGTCGCTCCAGCAGATTCCGCTGATCGTGTGACACTGATTCGCCGCTTAGCAATGGACCTGACCGGAATCCCGCCTACAAGTGAAGAAGTCAACGCGTTCGTGCAGGATGCTTCCGCTGACGCCTATGCAAATTTAGTTGATCGACTGTTGAGTTCGGCTCGCTATGGCGAACGAATGACCGCTTACTGGCTAGACCTGGTTCGCTATGCGGATACGGTCGGGTACCACGGTGATCAAAACGTCTCGCAATCTCCCTATCGTGACTACGTGATCAACGCTTTCAACCAGAACATGCCTTATGATCGCTTTGTCACCGAACAGATTGCTGGCGACCTATTACCCGATCCCACGCAGACCCAATTGGTCGCGTCGGGCTACAACCGACTGAATCAAACGACGCAGGAAGGTGGCGCCCAAGCCAAAGAATACCTGTCGATCTATTTCGCCGACCGTGTTCGAAATGTTTCCCAGGTGTTCATGGGCGCAACCGTCGGATGCGCTCAGTGTCACGACCACAAGTACGATCCTTACACCGCAAAAGACTTCTATTCGTTAGGCGCGTTCTTTGCTGATATTGACGAAGTCGGTGTTTACAGAAACGGAACCGGTGACCTGGATTTTCGGCCTCCTTCGATCCGTGTGATCACGCCCGATTGGCAACAGCGTCTTGACGACATCGATGGTGAAATAGGGAACTTGACAGCCAAGATTCCTGATCTGCGTACCGAACTATTGGCCGGCTTTTCAAGCTGGGAAGCTGAAGCACGAACGCGACTTAATCAGCAAACCGAAAAGGAAATCGCTTGGGTAGACGATACGCAGTTGATCGGCGGAAAGCCGGACGCGAATTGGCCGTTCGTGTCGGCGGACGACAAGCGGGGCAGCAATAAGGTCTACAGTGGAAAGCTAGCTCGTCGCCAAGAGTCAAAAGCCATCGTACAGCACCTTTTTCGCAGTGCAGCGGAGCCTCAGGTGGTGACCGAGGATTCACGCTTTTTCGCATGGGTTCATTTGGATGCTGACAATCCGCCCCGAGCGATCATGTTGCAATTCAATGACGGCAATTGGGAACATCGAAAGGTTTGGGGCTCCGACGAGATCAATTACGGCCGCAAGGCGAACAGCCATCCAGGATATTTCCGTAGCGGAGATCTACCACCGTTAGGACGTTGGGTGCGTTTGGAAGTGGATGCAACCGAGGTCGGCTTACAGCCCGGTTCGAAGGTCGTTGGCATGGCGTTCACCCAGGCCGGTGGATTGGTCCATTGGGACAAATCGGGAAAAATTGAACAAGGCGAGTTCCCGGTAAAAATTGCTGAAACGCTGAGCATCAACGAAGAGGACCGCAGCGAAACACAGACCGCTGAGTTGCTGGACTATTTCTTATCCAATAGCCAAGCGATGAAGGATCTGCAAAAGGAAATCGACGATAGGAAGCGTCATCGACGCGAAGTCGAAAAGCAAATCCCGATCACTGTTGTCAGCCGCTCGGTCGAACCGCGAACGATTCGAGTGTTGAACCGAGGCGACTGGATGGACGAGACGGGGGAAATTGTGGAGCCCGCAATTCCTGAATTCCTAGGCAAGATCGATTCTGACGCGGACCGTTTAACGCGACTGGATTTAGCTGAGTGGCTTTGCCAGCCCGACAATCCAATGACGGCACGTACGATGGTGAATCGTCTGTGGAGTCTGATGTTTGGCCGGGGAATCTGTACCAGCTTGGATGATTTTGGTGGGCAGGGAACGTACCCGTCTTACCCGGAGTTACTGGATACGTTGGCCGTGGAGTTCGTCGAAGCGGGGTGGGATATCAAGCATATCATGCGATCGATCGCGAACACCGAAGCCTACCGACGTTCTAGCCGCCCCACAGACCAACTGGCGTCCAAAGATGCATACAACGATTGGTTTGCTCGCCAAGGAAGGTTCACCGTCGACGCTGAAATGGTGCGTGACACCGCGTTGGCCGTCAGTGGTCTGTTGGTTGAAAAGACGGGTGGTCCCAGTGTGCGACCTTACCAACCGGCCGGCTATTACGCCCAACTGAATTTCCCTCGACGAACCTACGTTGCCGACGAAGGTGAATCGCAATACCGCCGCGGCCTTTACACTCATTGGCAACGCACGTTCTTGCACCCGATGTTGAAGGCCTTCGATGCTCCGAGTCGCGAGGAATGCACTGCCAAACGCGCACGCTCGAACACGCCGCTGCAAGCCCTGGTTCTGCTGAACGATCCAACGTTCCTAGAAGCGGCTAGCGTGTTCGCTCAACGAGTTATCGACCTAGACGATCTGTCTATCGACGAGCGTATTCAGTGGGCGTATCAGGCTGCCGTTTCTCGGAAACCATCGCCGCCAGTTGCAGCCGAACTTCGGTCCTTGTACGAAAAGCACCTAAGCGAATATCGGGCGGACCCGCACGCGGCAAGTCAGGCAATCACGCTGAACCCTCGCGTCGATTCGCCACCAGATGACGCGGCCGAACTCGCGGCCTGGACGAGTGTCGCACGAGTCATTCTGAATTTGCACGAAACCATTACACGATATTGAGCCATGCAATCACATCAAAACCAACTTGCTCGCCGGACGTTCTTGCGTGACACCGGCATCGGTTCGATTGCCCTAGCGTCGCTGTTACGTGGGGACTCTTCGGCCTCAGCTGCACCATCGGCAACTAGCTACGAAGGTGTTCTGGATCAGCCGCATCACAAACCTCGCATCAAACGGGTGATTCACTTGTGCATGGCAGGCGGGCCCAGCCATTTAGAAACGTTCGACGACAAGCCGACATTGAAGCGTCTCGACGGAAAAGCCATGCCGGCTTCGGTGACCGATGGTCAACCCATCGCTCAGCTGCAGGGAAAAGCCTTGCGAGTGATGGGACCCTTGTTTCCGTTCGAGAAGTGCGGCAATAGCGGCCAGTCCATCTCATCGATCTTGCCCCATATTCGCACGCTTGCCGATGACATGTGCATCGTGAAGTCGATGCACACCGAGCAAATCAACCACGATCCAGCACACACGTTCTTCAACACAGGATCGGCTATTAGCGGTCGTCCTTCGATGGGCTCGTGGGCGCTGTATGGCTTAGGAAGTGAAACTCAAGAGCTACCTGGATTTATTGTCTTGACTAGCGAAGGCGGCGGGCAGAGCCAACCGATCAGTTCGCGGCAATGGCATTCTGGGTTCTTACCCAGTCGCTACCAGGGCGTGCAAATGTACTCGACCGGAAATCCGGTTCACTATGTTGGTAACCCAACGGGTGTCTCATCAGCCCAACAGCGAGACGTCGTGGATTCAATCTCACGGATCAATTCGCTCCGCAATCAAGATTTGCAAGATCCTGAGATCGCGACGCGATTAGCCGGCTACGAGATGGCGTTCCGAATGCAGTCGTCAGTGCCGGTATTAACCGATATGTCGTCGGAAACACAAGCGACGTTCGACATGTACGGTTGCACGCCCGGCGACGGAACCTTCGGAAGCAACTGTTTACTTGCTCGGCGACTCGCCGAACGCGGTGTGCGATTTATCCAACTCTATCACCGTGGATGGGACCACCATGGAGGGATTAAGGACGGTATCCAAAGAACCGCCAAGTTGGTTGATCAAGGAACCGCTGCGTTGGTCAATGATTTAAAGCAACGTGGAATGTTGGACGACACCTTGATCGTTTGGGGCGGCGAGTTTGGACGCACTCCGATGGCACAGGGTAGCGGTCGCGATCACCACATCAAAGGGTTCTCAATGTGGATGGCGGGTGGCGGCATTAAAGCAGGAACCTCATTCGGCGAAACTGACGAATTCGGCTACAACGCGGTCCAAGACAAAGTCCACGTCCGCGACTTCCATGCAACGATGCTGCATCTGTTGGGCCTCGACCACAATCGACTGACCTACAAGTTTCAGGGCCTGGACTTCAAACTGACCGGTGTCGAAGAAGCCCACGTGATCAAGGGCGTTCTATCCTAGCGTTTGCCTATTCTAGGGTTAATCTGTCTGCTACGACGGATCCCTAACTGGCCTGATTGCCAATATGGCGAACGACGCTAAGAACTGTTCGATTGCCAATCAATGCGCCGAGCTAACGCTCCGCTTTTTGTCCAGCCTCAACAGCGACTGAACAACAGAATCCGCCACGACCGCTGCCGATCGTGGCGGATTCTTGCATTGATACAGATGTGAATTGCCTTGCTTAGGCAGACACGCCCACATGCAATAGGCTTAGGTTCACGTCACTTTGAGGTTGCCCCAAAAAGTGAATCGTGATCTCTGCGCCAGGTTGGCCATTGCGCACCACCGGTGCGGCATACACCGATGTGATTGCGGGGTTCTTCGCATCTTGGGAGGTCAGCGTGCAGAACACATGTCCCGAACGAATGCGTGTCGGCACGAACTCTCGCAACTGATTCACCGCCTTCGTGTCAGGCATTTTCTGCGGTGAAAGCGTCAACTCCGAGCAAAACACATCGGTCACCGAAGCACTTCCGTCAGAAGCGTGCGCCGGACGGTTTGCAAGAATGCCGGCAAGACCGCCAACGCCTCCGGTGAGCAACGTGCCAACCACTTCACGTCGTTTCATACTACTACTCATCGTCTCTCCTTCGAATTATTCGACCAAGGGTGGAAGCACTTTCTCATTTCTTCATTTGACCTTTTTGGGCCGCTGTCTTCGGCGATGCAGCGCCCAACTGCGGCTTGTCACCCAGTGGTCGCATTCTGACCACGGAGTTGGAACCTTTTCCGTCAAACGATTTTCCTTTCGTCCACGCACCACGCGGCGTTTCGAAGTCGTCACCAATGCCAAAGGACATGAACGCGTATGCGTAATCACTGTTCTCGTTCTCTTGCGGGAACGAGTTCGGGATTGGGTGATTTGCCTTGCCGCCCAACTCTTCCCAAGCCGCGAGCCATTGATTTTGGTGCATGGTGTCGCGAGCGATCATGTAGCTCAACATGTCTTTCATGCCGGGATCGTCAGTCATTTTCCATAACTGGACCGCGAGCATGCGTCCCGTGGATTCAGCGGTCGCGTTGGCCAGCATGTCCGCGGCAACGTTTCCGCTGGCATACACGTGACTGCAATTGAACGGCACACCTTCGCTGTCGACCGGCATCGCGGCCATGCAGGTACCGATCGCATGTTGGATGTTCATGCCGCCCATTGCCGCCATCACCACCGGGTCTTTGGCCGCTTCTTCTTGTTCCAGCGGTGCACCTTCCAGGTTCAATGCAACAGCGGTTGCCAACATTTCAATGTGCGCCATTTCTTCTGTACCCGTTTCGAGCAACATGTCCCGATACTTTGCCGGACCACGTGCACCCCAAGCTTGAAAAAGATATTGCAAGCAAACACGAACCTCGCCCTGGACACCGCCAATGGCTTGTTGGAGAGCTTTAGCAAAGAGTGGGCTTGGTTTTTCGACGCGGACCGGATACTGAAGCTTGCCACCATCGTGATAGAACATCTATGACCTTTCGATTTAGAAGTGGGAAGAAAAGTTTTTCCAATTAGCGCATCGACCTAAGCAAGTCATGCGCCATCTCACTTCTACGAAGGTCACATCTGACCATTTTTTCAGCAGCGTTAAGCCTCGCGGAATCGCCTTGTTTACTACCGATGTTTGCGAGTGTTGCCTTGCACCGAAAGATTTAAGCGAGAAGTCTGTTAGAAAAGGCGGCTGAGTTGGTGGAAGCATGATCGTTTACGACCACCTGAATTCCTGCTAGCAAAGTCGTCTCTAGTTGTCTTGTTCGACTTCAATTCCTAACCTGAACGAGCTGAGCTAAACTTCCGAGTGCTATCACACCAGACGCCGTCGTTTCCACTTGATACCGCCGCCTTCTCAACGCAAAAACGTTCACAAAGTCACATGGGTCTTATAGCAGATTTCAAAAAGTTCGCCCTTCGCGGAAACATGATCGACCTTGCGATCGGTTTTACCGTTGGTGCGGCGTTCACTACGGTCGTAAAGTCGCTGGTCAACGACGTGCTTATGCCGCCAATTGGTCTAGTTACAGGCAATGCCGATTTCAGCGATTTGTTCTTGGTGCTCGACCTTCCCGATGACGTGCAGAAACCACCTGGAGGCTTCCAAACGCTCGCCGACGCGCAGAGTGCTGGTGCAGTAACGATCAACTATGGTCAATTTTTCAACAGTTGTTTGGCGTTGCTCATTGTTGCGGTTGCCATGTTCATGATCATCCGTTTGGTGAATCGTCTTGATGACCAACTGGACGAAGCATTCGGCGCGAAGCCACCCGAAAACGAACCGACGGAAAAGAAGTGCGACTTTTGCCGGACGACGATCGCTTATCGTGCGAGTCGGTGTCCAAATTGCACATCCGAGCTGGCCGTGTCGGATGCAGTCCGACAGGATTCGAGTCTTGCGGGCAATTCTTGATTCGGCGACGCTACCGTCTAGGAAATATGAACATGAATACAAGCATACCGTCGACGCAGTGTGAACTGAGCCCTGAGGTTCAAGCGACCTTGTCATGGTTTACCGACCAGGCGACTCAATGCTTTGGAGAAAACCTCGTTAATCTGACCGTCTACGGCCCGATCGTCACCACGTTCTACAATCCCAAGGAGCATCGAATTCACTTTTTGATCGTGCTAGCTGAACGAAGTGTTGATCAGTTGTTGACGCTCGCTAAGCATTCCAAGGCAGCGGCCAAACGCGGGATCTCCCCACCGCTGATCACCACCCCTGAATCGATCGTTCAGTCACGTGACGTTTTCCCTTTGGAATGGTTGGACATTCATCAGTTTCATCGGACAGTATTCGGAGAGCCAATGCTTTCAGAGCTAGAGCTAAAGCCGAAACTTGTTCGTTTGCAGTGCGAACGCGATCTTCGATCGCTGGACACCCATTTGCAACAAGGCGTGCTCGCCAGTGGTGGACGTATCGATCGAATCGCTTTCCTAGAGGAAGACGCAGCCGACATGCTCGTTCGAGTGCTTCGTGGCTTGAGTTGGATGTCGGGCGATCGCACACCGCTGTTGCCGTTGCCGCTGATCGATCGCTGCGAGGAAATTACCCAGCGTGAGCTTTCTGGCTGTCGAGAAGCAATCAAGGTCGATGGTCGTCACGACCTAGATGTAGTGAAGGCGATGGTCAGTGAAGTGACAGGACTTTCTGATTGGGTCGACTCGGTGGAAGTCTAATGGATTCACTGAGTCGCTTTGTGCTTGCGGTGATGTTCTGCATCGCCTGCTCTCTAACTCTTGATGCCCGTGCAGACGTTGTTGTCCGTGATGACGGGACGTTCGTCGTCGACTTGGCGAATGTATATTCCGATATCGAAGAAGATGAATTAGAAGTTTGGCTGAAAGAATTAGAAACTAAGACCGGCAGTCAGCTAAAAGTTCTGACTCTTTTGTCGACGGACGGCGAAGATATCTTTGACTTCGCACAGCGAACGGCTGATAGCTGGAAACTGGGTGACGAAGCGGAGGACGATGGAGCACTGATCGTGCTTGCGGTTACCGATCGCAAAGTGCGGATACAAACTGGTTACGGGATCGAACCCATTCTTCCCGACAGTTGGTGTGGGACCCAATCGCGAGACGTCGCACAAAAGTATTTTCGCAACCAAGCGTACGGGGCTGGACTTCGAGAGCTTGCTTTGCGGGCTGCCAGTCGGATCGCTCAGGCAAAAGGCGTCGAACTGACGGGTGTTCCGCAACCGCGAGGCTTCGCCGAAGAACAAGAGGTTTCAAGGGCTCCCCAGATCCTGTTTCTTCTAATCGTTTTGTTGGTGATCTACCTAGCGAGTCGCGGCCGCGGACCGCCTGGCCGTGGCGGTCGTCGCAGTCGCAGTTCCGGTGGTTGGTGGCTCGTACCGACTACAACCTGGAGCGGTGGTGGTCGATCTTATGGTGGAGGTGGGTTCGGCGGCGGAAGCTTCGGAGGTGGAGGCGGTTTCGGCGGAGGCGGCGGTGGAGCCAGTTGGTAGTTGACTACACACCGAACACGTGCATTAACAAATCAAACGAACAACTTAACTTGGAGAGTGATAGATGAAGCGTTATTTACCTATTTTAATCGTACTCGGCTTCCTTGCTTTACTGATTGGAGGTTGCGGGATCTCGGGATACAACCGCGTAGTCGTGATGGACGAAGAGGTTGCCGGCGCCTGGGCTCAGGTTGAAAACCAACTGCAACGGCGATACGACTTGATTCCAAACTTGGTCGAAACCGTCAAGGGAGTGGCGGCTCAGGAAAAAGATGTCTTCGTCGGCGTCGCCCAGGCACGTTCCAACTACAACAACGCCAACGGAGTGAGTGAGAAAGCGTCGGCGGCGAACATGCTTGAGCGTGCCCTAGGAAGGCTGATTGCTGTTCGCGAGTCATATCCAGAACTGAAAAGCAATGAATCGTTCTTAAAGCTTCAGGATCAACTCGAAGGAACAGAGAACCGAATCGCCGTCGAGCGAGGTCGGTACAACGAAGTGGCCCAAGAATTCAACGCCTACACGCGGGCGTTCCCTGGCAGAATCTGGGCGGGATTTGCCGGCGTCGATAAGGCTGAGTATTTCCAGCTAACGGACGAGCAGGCCCGTGAAGCACCGGCGGTTGATTTCGGGACCGATGCGGCCTCGAGCAAAATGGTTGGCACGAACGAAAGTGTCGCGACTCTGGACACACTCTTCCATCGATCAAATGCAACTGCGGTATACCGATGATCGAAATGTCCAAGTCCGACGACGATACGGCGTCCGAATCTCCTGATCAGGCGATCGAACGCCTGTTCGCACGTTTGGGCGTTGCAACGGCCGCCCTTTGTGGTTGTTTCGCACTCTTGACGATCTACACACTCTATATCGGGAGGAATCTTTTCGTCCCGATCGCAGTCGCGGTTTTCGCGTACTTGACCGTGCGTCCAGTCATTCGGACGCTGTCGCGGATGCGAGTGCCGACGTCAATATCAGCAGCCGCGATCTTGATGCTGATCGTCGCAGTCATCGGCGGCGGAGCCTATCTGCTGGCGAGCCCTGCTCAGGCGATGATGGAAGACATTCCTGGTTCGCTTGCCGAGGCGAAGGACAAGTTGGCCTTCGTCTTCGATCGTATCGAATCGGTCAATGACGCAACTGAAGAGATCGCGGCATCCGCTGACGACGACGCAATCGCTGAAGTGGACAAACCGGTCCCGGTCGAAATCAAACAGCCGACTTGGACGGCAACGACGCCGCTGATCACGGGAACCGGCAACTTCATGTCCTTCTTAACCATTGCGGTCGTTCTTTTGTATTTCTTGATGGCGGCCGGAGATGAATTAATCAGTAACGCGATGGGAGCGTTGCCGACGTTCTCATCGAAACGACGGTTCGTCGAGATTCTCGAAAATGTGCAAGACGCGCTTAGCAGTTATCTAGCTTGGGTGACCGCAATCAACTTTTGTTTGGGGGTGGCAATTGCGATAGCGATGTGGCTACTGGGTATGCCTTCGCCGGTACTGTGGGGCGTAGCGGCAATGTTGCTCAATTTCATTCCGATCGTCGGGGCTCTCGGCGGTGTGGCGATCGTTTTCTTCGTCGCTCTGGTCAATTTCGATCACGCCTACTACGCTTTCATCGTCGCCGGAACGTATGCGGCACTGACAACCCTGGAAGGCCAATTCATCACGCCGTCCGTTCTCGGGAAATCGATGCATCTCAGCTCTGTGCTGGTATTCCTAAGCATCGTCGTCTGGGGATGGATGTGGGGCATGATGGGGGTTTTTCTGGCGGTTCCCATCTTGATTTCAATCACGATGATTAGCGAAAAGCTGGATTCGATGACGCCACTCTCGTCGGTACTCGGCGGACCATCGGCGAACACCGACCAAGCAAAGGGGCGATCGTCCACGACCGGTGTAGATCAAGGGGTGTCAAAGCAAGTTTAGGCCTCCGATGATGATCGGTGGCACCAACGCGTGATGGATTCTGATCTACGAATGTTTTGGAATTAGACGACCGATTGAACCTCTGTGACGTCTGATTTTAGTAAAACTGTTTGACGAAGCCCTTCTCGATACTGCACTTGATGTTCCTTGCACGCTCCGCATATTCGCCCAGCCAACAACGCAATCTGAATTGCAGTTTAGGCGATGCAGCCTGTTTTGGCGGCATGGTTGGGTTTGGAGAAACCTATTTCGCGGCGTTCGCGCTCGCCATTGGTATCGGCGAGGCACTCGCGGGCATCATTGCGAGCGTTCCCGTAATGATCGGTGGCGTTATGCAATTGATGACGCCACACCTGGTAAACCGTTTTGGAGGTTTGAAACGGTGGATCGTATTTGGTGCGACGATTCAAGCGGCCTCGTTCGTCCCTCTTGTCTACGCTGGGTTTTGGGGCGATCTCTCCTTCACCGCCATCATCACGATCGCTTCGTTGTATTGGACAGCCGGCTTATCGGTAGGTCCAGCGTGGAATGCGTGGGTGGAAGACATCGTTCCCCGAGACGGTCGAGTACGCTTTTTTTCACAACGAACTCGACTGCAGCAGATCACGACGTTCCTAGCCTTAATGATAGCCGGTGGAATCCTGTCCGTAGCTGCTCGTTACGACCGAACACTGGAAGCCTTTGCTGTTCTTTTCGCCATCGCAGGTGTCTCGCGGTTGGCTTCAGCGTTGCTTTTGCATCGGACAGAAACCGTGGAGCCAGCAGCAGTGGCAGCGGCAATGGCAGACAAGCCAGCGGAGTCAACAGTAACCGCCGAAGCCGAAGCCGAAGTCAATTCCGTTCCGGCAACCGCCAAGCGTCTCTTGATCTACCTCGTCAGCATGCAGGTGTTTATTCAGCTAAGTGGACCATTCTTCGTTCCCTACATGCTCAATGAATTGAAGCTGAGCTATTCCACTTACGTTTGCCTCATCTCGCTTGCTTTCGTTTCCAAAGTGGCCGCTACAGGTTTCTGGGCTCGGGTAGCGGAGAAGCGAGGTGCCGATCGCGTGCTTTGGTTTGGTGGCTTGGGTTTAGTTCCGTTGGCCGGTTTATGGATTTTCTCGGGGAGTCTGTGGTGGCTCGCTTCCATTCAATTGATGAGCGGTTTTGCATGGGCGGCCTATGAGTTAGGCATGTTCCTGACACTGTTCGATAGTCTGCCTGCCCACCAGCGAACACGCATGCTGACCTATTACAACTTCGCGGCATCAATCGCGATCTGCGCCGGCGCCATCGCCGGGGCGACGCTTTTAAGTTCGTATGGCTGTTGTCATGAAACGTACTACACCCTGTTTGGGCTCTCGTCGGCAGGGCGTTTGATTTGCCTTGGAATTCTGGTTGGCGTCGTGATGCCGAAAGGTCACTTGAAGTTCATTGCTTCGCGCGTGCTTTCGGTACGCCCCGGCGCCGGAAGCGTCGTCGCTCCGATCACGGCAAGTGTGCAACTGGAAGATGCGGCGTCCAACTAGAGACTTACTCGTGATCGTCCGGATTTGATGCAGCGTTGACGAGTCAGCGAATGATTTCTTGGACGACGCGAGCTGGTTCAACGCCGGTCAACTTCATGTCCAAACCTTGGTGCCTTACGGTCAGTCGGTTGTGGTCGAGACCGCATAGGTGAAGGATCGTGGCTTGAAGGTCTCGAACATGGACCGGGTTTTCCACCGCATGAAATGCGAACTCATCGGTTCCGCCGTAGATCTTTCCTGGCTCGACGCCACCGCCGGCCATCCAAATCGTAAACGCTTTCGCATGATGATCGCGACCATGTGCCGTTTGGTTGTGAATGTCGCCCTGGGTAAACGGCGTGCGTCCGAACTCACCACCCCAAATCACCAGCGTTTCGTCCAACAAACCTAATCGTTTTAGATCACGCACGAGTCCAGCCGATGGCTTATCGGTGTCATTGCACTGGATCGGTAATTGCGTCGGCAGATTGTTGTGCTGGTCCCAACCGGCGTGCATTAGCTGCACAAAACGGCAACCGCGTTCAACAAGACGCCGTGCCATCAGGCAGTTTGATGCGAAACTACCACGTCGCTGAACGTCGTCCCCGTAAAGCGACAGCGTGTTGCTATCTTCGCCCGAAAGATCCACCAAGTCCGGAACGCTCGTTTGCATTCGGAACGCCATCTCATATTGCGCAATTCGCGTTTCCGTCTGCACGTCGTATCCACGTTCGAGTGACAAACGATTCAACTGCGACAAACGGTCGAGTGAACCGCGGCGAAGCGATCGAGGAACGCCATCGGGGTTACTCAGATAAAGCACTGGATCGCCTTCCGGCCTGAAGGTCACACCCTGGTACTTACCAGGCAAGAAGCCAGCTCCCCAGTAATAGTCATAGAACAACTGCCCGCAAGTTGCCTCTCGGTCCTGTGACGTCATCACGACAAACGAAGGAAGGTCATCCGTCAAACTTCCCAGCCCGTAGTTCAACCAAGCACCCATGCTAGGTCGCCCCGGAAACATGTTTCCCGTCAGCACTTCAGCCATCGCGGGGGCATGGTTGATTTGGTCCCCATGGACGCTTTGGATAAAACATAATTCGTCAGCGATGGCAGCAGTCTCCGGCAACAGATCGCTGACCCACATGCCGCATTCACCCCGCCGGGAACCCTTCCACTCGGCTGGCATGCAGGGTTTCGAGCCTTGGCCAGACGTCATTGTCGTTTGACGAACGCCTTCCAACACGCTGGCGGGAACTTCCTGGCCTTGGCGGCGACTGAGTTCAGGTTTGTCCTCGAACAGATCCACATGCGATGGTCCACCAGACTGCATCAGGTAAATCACATGCTTTGCCCGCGGCGCGATGGCTTTCAACGCCGCCTCGGACGCTGCTGACTCCTTGCCTAGCAAATGGTTGATAGCCAGGGCACCCAAACCGATTCCCGACGATTCAAGAAACGATCGTCGGTTCCAGTGCATGATGGAAGACGCGGGATCCGATATCGATTCAGAACGAAAGCTACCCATGATGTTCTGCCTAGAGTTTCAAAGTTTCGTCAAGATTCAATAGCATGGTCAGCGTATTCGTCCAGGCCGCGTGGTCTGTCTTTGGAATTTCGCCCGTTGGCGACGTAGCGCCGATCTTCAGCAGGCGTTCAGCGTCTTCAGGACGGTCCCGGTAAAATGCGACATGGTCTTCGTGAGCAGCAACTAAGACTGACAGTTCCGTTTCAGTGCAACGTCTTCCCGTTGCACTGAAGAACGCGTCCGTCAGGAAGTCTTTGGGAGTTCGGCCGACCGACGCTTCAGCCCAGACCCTTGCCGCTTCAGTAAACGTGACATCATTGAGTGTTACCAAGGCATGCATCGGCGTGTTGGTTTCCTGCCTCTGGACGCTGCAATTCCGGCGTGTCGGTGTGTCGAAGAACATCGTGGGCGCGACCGCTCGTCGCCAGACCGTATATAGGCTACGGCGATAAAGTCCAACTTCACTGTCCGGTTCATATTCGTTCTTTCCAAGCGATACGGACTCCCACACGCCATCTGGCTGATACGGGAAAACGAAAGGACCACCAACCTGGTGTCGCAAGAGTCCTGATAGAGCCAAAGCTTGATCTCGGATCAACCTGGAATCGAGTCGGTAACCGGGACCTCGCGTTAGCAGAATATTGTCAGGGTCGAGTTCGAATTGCGATCGCGTCACGTCCGAACTTTGCCGAAACGTCTTCGACAAAGCGATTTCCCGAAGAAGTCGTTTCAGGTTCCATCCACCATCTCGAAAACTGGCCGCTAAGTGATCCAGCAGCTTTGGGTGACTTGGGTACGAACCTTGAATTCCAAGGTCATCTGGCGTCGCCACCAACCCCTGACCGAACATCAGCTGCCAGTATCGGTTGACGATGACGCGAGCGGTCAGCGGGTTCTGATCGCTAACCATCCACCTAGCAAACTCCAACCTGTCGATCGGCTCGGAAGACTCACCAGATCGCAAGAATTCAGGAAGATTCGAGGTGACCAATTCGCCGGGCGAATCATAGCTTCCGCGATTCAAAACATGGGTCTCGCGTGGTTCGTCGTCGGACATGACCATCACAAGCGGAACACGCTCCTGGGCCGCGCCAAGCAAACTTTTCGCTTGGTCAACTTCGCGAACCAAGCCTGCCCACGGTTCATGATTGGCCAGATAGAACTTGGTCAACTGAATCGTGCCGTTGTCAGTCGGTTCGGCTAATTTCGCCGATTCGATGTGCTTACGCTTAGCGGGGTCAGGGATCTCTTTTTGTTGCAGTTCTGGATTCCCTCTTAGCCTTCTGACCCAAGCATGAACTTCCGGTTCAAAGGTGGAACGTTGCGATTCTAAGGCCGTCTCGGCTTGAGTCACCAAACCCTGCAACCGCTGGATCTCGCCTTTATCTTTATCGCTTCCAAACGCAAGCACTGGCGAGTCCAGCCAATACGTTCGTTGTTTACCGGAATCGGCTCCGCTATTGGAATCGCCACGAAGGGCGGTGAAGCGTCGATCCGCAGTTGCTGACTCGCCCGTTCGGTTAAACAACGCGGTCATGGCGTAGTAGTCACGTTGTCGCAGCGGATCAAACTTGTGGTCGTGGCACTGACAGCAATTCATGGTCAGGCCGAGCCAAGCGGTCGCTGTCGTTTCAACGCGATCAAAGACGGTTTTCGCCAACGACTCTTCCGGGATCACACCGCCTTCACCGTTGATCATGTGGTTGCGATTGAACGCCGTTGCAAGCCGATCTTCGTCGGTTGCATCTGGTAGCAAATCCCCCGCGATCTGGAGCACCGTGAATTTGTCAAACGGCATGTTCCTATTGAAAGCGCCCGTCACCCAATCTCGCCATGGCCAATTCATGCGGTAAGCGTCTTGCTGGTAGCCGTTGGTGTCGCTGTAGCGAGCGACATCCATCCACTCCAGAGCCATCCGCTCGCCGAATGTGTCACGAGAAAGCAGGTGATCGACAGCACGCTCATAGGCGGAATCGCCGTCGCGTTGAACCTGTTGTTCAAATTCGACCATCTCGACACGCTTCGGTGGCAATCCGGTCAGTGCCAAACTCGCGCGGCGAAGCCACTTTGCGGGCTCGACTGGTCGGGCGGGCGACAGCTTTTCAGCGACGTGACGTTGGTTGACGAGCTGATCAATTTGGTCGGCAAGTCGAAGACCGCTAGACTCAAACACGGCACGTTCCGGTGGCTGAAAAGCCCAATGCTGGTCAAACTTCGCTCCTTGCTTGATCCACCGCCGCAGCAGGTCAACTTCAGCGGTTGTCAGCTTGGGCTTATGGCCAGCGGGCGGCGGCATGACCTCATCAGGATCATCTGAAATGACTCGCGAGATGAGTTCGGAATCATTGACATCATCAAGATCCAGTACTCGGAGCATGTCCTCGCGGTCGTCCAGCCGAAGGTCCGCTTGACGGCTCGATTCATCTGGACCGTGGCAAAGGTAACAACGGTCCGCGAGCAACGGGCGTATTTCACGACCAAAGTCGACCGGGTTTTCGGCCTGAACCTGAGTGTTCAGACTAGCTAGCCCGACGAGCACAGTGAAGAGAAGCGATGAGCGTAGGACAAACATCGATAGAGTCAAATCAAGAGCTAGAACGCCTGACAGTCAAGTTCGACTGTCAGAAAATCAGCCTAATGTCAGACACCTGAAGAAACCATGGCAAACTTTCGGCATCAGCCAAAATGCCGACATCTTGCGTCCTATTATTCGTCTGTTCGACCTTCGAGCCCTTGGCAAGGTTAAGCCTAGCGAAACGAACTTGTCGACGAAGTAATCGCTGGCGGCAATTTCGTCACCACCACCTCGGATCGATGAAAGACGGTCGCCTCATTCGCGCCGAGTGTTTCGCTGCCAGGCAAAAGATCAACGACGGTTAGCCCGCCAAGGTCGATACCGTCGCCATACGACCGGGCAACGCGATTCAATCGGGTCGGCTGATTCGATCGCAGGTTCCGCAAGTCGTCGCTGTTCCATTGCCAGCGCCTCGCAAATTGATTTACTTCGGAAACCCGTTGGCACGTCGTTTGCAAACTCGTGCAACGTATTCACGACACCGCATGCGGTCCTTACTGGGCTCGCTGATTCGCCTTCATGCACAGCACGGCAAAGTGCCGTTAAGGCATCGCACGTGCAGCCGCGCAAGGCCCAATCCGACAGAACTCAGCTTTTTTGATCAACCTGGCTTCGTTGCTAGCTGAGATGTTGATGCAAGCGAATACGTCGGCATGGTCGCCGAGGGACATAACGATCAATCTTACAAGCGGCGTATCGCAACGCCGTCCGACTCCGCCCTGGTCAATTCACAGGACATACCCAACGGATGACGCGTCAAACACTGGAAGCCTCGCTTCAGCAACTTTTTGGGTTTTCTGAGTTTCGATCGGGGCAGCGAGAAGCTTGTCAGTCGATCCTCGACGGTCGCGACACGATGGCGATTATGCCCACGGGTAGCGGAAAGAGTCTTTGCTACCAACTTGCTGGATCACTGTTGGATGGAATCACCGTTATCGTGAGCCCGTTGATCTCTCTGGCTCAAGATCAAGCAGAGCATATCAAGGCGATCGGTCACGAGCCGGTTGTGCTCAATAGCTTTCGATCGAAAAAGCAGGTTGATCGGGCCAGGGAGCGTATTGAAGCGGGCGACGTGAAATTCGTTCTGACGACGCCGGAGCGTCTGCAGAGCACTGACCTTTGCGAACTGATTGCATCCGTTGGTACCGCCCTGATGGTCGTTGATGAAGCTCACTGTGTCAGCCAATGGGGCCACGACTTTCGCCCAGACTATCTTTGCCTGCGGTACGTTCGCCAACGCCTCGGAAATCCACCGATCGTGGCGTTGACTGCAACGGCATCTAGAAGAACGGCTGACGAAATCGTTGCATCTCTACGGATGACGAACGTGCAAACAATCCGAACAGGAGTCTACCGTCCAAACCTCGCTCTCGACGTCGCAACGGTTCACTCGGCGGACGAGAAACTTTCTAAGCTTCGGCAATTGCTGAACATCGAAGGAGAACTCGATCGAACCGAACCCGCGATTGTCTATTGCAGCACCACAAAGACCGCTGACCAGCTTGCAAAGAGTCTCGGTGGTCTTAGCTATCACGGTCGCATGCGTAAGGCCGATCGTCTGGAATCGCAAAACCGTTTCATGAATGATCAACCAACGGTGATGTTCGCCACGAATGCCTTTGGGCTAGGCATCGACAAACAGGACATTCGACAGGTGATCCATGTCGATCTGCCTGGATCGTTAGATGCCTATTACCAAGAGGTTGGGCGAGCGGGTCGAGACGGCAATCTTGCAAGATGCACGTTATTGTATGAGAGATCCAATAGTGACCTTCGCAAGATGTTTGCTGGCGGCAGCATCGACTCTACCAAGATCGCCACCGCTCACCGAACTCTTGCTTTGGGACAGGAACGTCACAAAACGGAGTCCGTGTCGTTGAAGCAACTCAAAGAACTCAGTCCGTTAGGACCGAGCATGCTGAAGACGTGTTTTCAACTTCTGGCGTCGCGTGGGATTGTCGCGCCAATCGGACGAGGAAAGTGGACTTTACTACAGCCTGATTTGCAACATGAACAAGCTGATATTTTGGCCGATGAAACCGTTGCACGTAGCGAGTCGCGGCAGGTAGCGGTGCAGGAAATGGTGGAGTACGCTGAATCGTCACGCTGTCGGTGGAGTCAGCTTACAGAACACTTCAGCGGAAAAGCGACAAACGCACCGATCCAATGTGTTTGCGACCAATGCGGTCTCGCGAACGCTGAGGTGGCTTGAGCATTCACAGTAGTCTCCGACAAAACGTCCAGAAAACGTTTTGCATCTAGGCGACAAGGTCATGGGCGAGACAGCCAGCGGTAGGGTGCGTGCTAGCACGCACCCTACTACTGGATAGACTCTCAACCAATGCAGCTTGCCTCAAGAAGGTCGTGAAACGCAGTGTAAATCATGATGTGGTTGTTCGGATGCACCAATGGATGCACCAGCTTGCCATATCGAACAGCTGTGACCCAAGTACAGCTCTAATTAACGCGATTGCCACTGTTTTTGACGCTTCGCAGTTTGAGCGTCTACTTGCTCATCTAGAAGAAATGACGAACTCGCTCCGCCAGTTCTTTATCTAGTCTAATTCCTTCACGAGTGCAGCAATGCGAGCGATTTTGACCGTGGCGACATACGGGGCTCACTGGAGGCGACACTCAGATGTCGCCATTCGAATAGGCGAGTAGCCAACAGTGCAGCTTGAAGCTTCGGGTAGTGGACGCCCGCCTCTAACGCATCTGAGTTAGCAGGACAGCTCCAGCAGAGCATGGGTGTTTGAGGGGATGAAGGCGACCGGAAATATCGTGTTCAACCGTTAGCACGAGTTCTTGGCCAAACTCACTTCAGTGCCTTGTGTCTCACGTGATTACATCCTTGTTGCGTGGACCGCAAATTTTGCGTTCACGCAACTCCCATCACACTGGACTCAAACACGCAACAACCGAGCTACGTCGCTAGCCAGTTAGGTGCTGATGAAAGGATGAGGACAACGTTATACAGAGAGTTCTATGCTGCTATACTGGGCGGGCCGAGAGACTTTGACAATTCAGTTAGGGAGCTTTTTCACTGGTTCGGAGAATAGATGATGGATGTTGTTCATTTCAGCACTAGCGGTCGATTTGAGACCGGCTTTTTTTACAGTGTAGCATTCCAGACTCTCGACGAATGCGAGTGGGCGATGTGGACCGACGACGACAAGGGCTGGTTGTTCTACGAGACGCCTCCTCGCGGTGAAGTTGTTGTCACGGACGAAGAAATCCAATCCAATTATATGGACTGCGGCCACTACTGGTTACAAACCAAAGGAACTTTTACAGTAACCGAACGTGCCCCAATATTGTTCGATGGGCTTGACTGGATTTTCACCAAAAGAGTCATTGACCTATTTAAGCATTGCGATCTCAATAACTTCGTCACTCGTGAGGTCGCTCTCGAGGGACTCGAAACGGACCCCGGCGGCATCGTGAGCTTCCCGAGTCCAAGACGCCCGCTCGGAGTACCACTGGTCTTCGGCAAGTCCGAATCTCCGATCAAGTGTCCGGTGTGCAATGAATCCATGACATGTGAAAGCTGCGGTCGTATCCACATAAAATGCAAGGTCTGCGGGCACGGTCGCATTACGCCTGTACGCACGGGTAGCATTTTAGAAAAACTACCTTGGAAACCTGAAGAGGTTCCAGCTAAATACGGTGACCCCACAGTGGAAACTAGCCTGTGGAATGGACAAGATTTTTTTGAAATCAACCGAGTGCGCTGTGGCGGCCTTATTGTTTCGTACCGTGTGCTCGATATTATTCGGAGGCTTGACATCTCCCCATTTTGTGCCGCACCAGTAAAATGCAGGGTTGACGGCATCGACATACACAAGCGTGAACTTCTCGAGCGAGCGAGAACACCAATTGATTTAACATCGGCCAAGAAAGTATGGCGAGAATCAGAATAGAGGGCTGAAGGGGCCAAGCGGCTACGCGACACAGCAATATCTCGTTGACGATGACAACTTGGAATGCCCCCAATTCCTGGTCCAGTGTTATGAGAGTAGGGATTGGGTAACAGAATTCGCAGTGGGCTGCTTCCGCGGAGGGAACGCAGCGACCGTAGCGGAAGCAGCCCACTGCGAGGCAAACTCCGCCGGGGTGAGACCACCAAGCCCGCTGTGTGGACGACGGTGGTTGCAAGTTTGACGCCAGGATTCAATCACGGCCTGAGCCTCAGCCAAGCTGCCGAACAACTCGCAGGCCAAG
Source organism: Rhodopirellula sp. J20-39 (assembly GCF_057365095.1). NCBI lineage: Bacteria > Pseudomonadati > Planctomycetota > Planctomycetia > Pirellulales > Pirellulaceae > Rhodopirellula > Rhodopirellula sp. J20-39. Next base: position 4,235,392 of record NZ_CP195123.1, read on the forward strand.
CATTCGTCGCGAAACCGACTGTGGAAGCTTTCGGCGTAGCCGTTCTGCCAGGAGCTTCCCGGTTCGATGTATGACGTGCCCACCTCGATGAAGTCCAAGAACGTGCGAACCGACTTGCTGATGAACTCCGGCCCGTTGTCGCAACGAATAAATGACGGGACGCCGCGGATCACAAACAACTCGCTCAGTAATTTCACCAGGTCATCACCGGTAAACTTCCGACCGACCTCAAGGGCAATGCACTCGCGAGTGAACTCATCAATCACCGAAAGAATTTTCAGTGATCGACCGTTTTTGGTTCGGTCAAAGATGAAGTCGATCGACCAAACGTGATTCGGACGCTCGGCAGCTTGGCGAATGATGCCACCGTCTGCATTTCCCATCACACTGAACTCAAACACGCAACAACCGAGTTACGTCCCTAGGCAGCTAGGTGCTGATGAGAGGATGAGGACAACGTTATACCGAGAGTTCTATGGTGCTATACTGGGCGGGCCGAGAGACTTTGGTAATTCAGTTAGGGAGCTTTTTCACTGGTTCGGAGAATAGATGATGGATGTTGTTCATTACAGCACTAGCGGTCGATTTGAAACCGGCTTTTTTTACAGAATTGAATTCGAGACTCTCGCCGAAAGCGACTGGGCGTTTTCGACCGACGACGACGAGGGCTGGTTGTTTTACGAGACGCCTCCTCGCGGTGAAGTGGTTGTCACGGACAGAGAAGTCCAATGCAAATATATGGACTGCGGCCACTACTGGTTAGAAACCAAAGGAACTTTGACAGTAACCGAAGCTGCCCCAATATTGTGGGATGGGCTCGACTGGATTTTCACCAAAAGAGTCATTGACCTATTTAAGCATTGCGATCTCAATAACTTCGTTACTCGTGTGGTCGCACTCGAGGGACTCGAATCGGAACCCGGCGGCATCGTGAACCTCCCGAGTCCAAGACGCCCGCTCGGAGTACCACTGGTCTTCGGCAAGTCCGAATCTCCGATCAAGTGTCCGGTATGCAATGAATCCATGACTTGTGAAAGCTGCGGTCGTATCCACACAAAATGCAAAATCTGCGGGCACGGTCGCATTTCGCCTGTACGCACGGGTAGCATTTTAGAAAAACTACCTTGGAAACCTGAAGAGGTTCCAGCTAAATACGGCGCCCCCACAGTGGAAGCTAGCCTGTGGAATGGACAAGATTTTTTTGAAATCAACCGAGTGCACTGTGGCGGCCTTATTGTTTCGTACCGTCTGCTCGATATTATTCGCAGGCTTAACATCTCCCCATTTTGTGCCGCACCAGTAAAATGTAGGGTTGACGGCATCGACATACAAAAGCGTGAACTTCTCGAGCGAGCGAGAACACCAATCGATTTAACATCGGCCAAGAAAGTATGGCGAGAATCAGAATAGAGGGCTGAAGGGGCCAAGCGGCTACGCGACACAGCAATATCTCGTTGACGATGACGCCCCACGCAGACCCGCAATTAGTAGACACGGTGGCAGCGGCTGGGATCTGGGTGACGACAGTGTCACGCGAACGGATGCACCAACTTCAGTTCATTTGAGTCTATTTGAGTCATTTGCTGGCAATTTAGAGGATTTGGAGCGAGAGCCTGGTTTGGGTCCGCGCACGAAAAAACCCCGTGAATCACGGGGTTTATCGAATGCGGCCGAGAGGACTCGAACCTCCACGGGATTAACTCCCACTAGGCCCTCAACCTAGCGCGTCTGCCAGTTCCGCCACGGCCGCTTTTGCACGTCTGGGGCTGCAGAAGTGGAGAGTGTCGGAAAGTCAGGCGGTTTCGTCAACGCCCCCATGCCGGCATGCTTGGACAAATTCGCGAATCAGTTCTGCGGACTTGGTACCACGCGGATTTTCGACGCCACTGGCAACATCGACACGATCGGCCGTGCTGATTCGCTGGGCCTCACTGACGCACGAAGGGGTTAAGCCGCCAGCAAGGATCCAGGATAGATCCTTGGGCTCAGCGTGCTTCCCAGCCCACTCAGCGATCGAGGGCCAGTGCAGTTGTTTCCCGCCACCTCCGTATTGGCTTCCGGCGTCTGCATCGAGCAATAGCGTGATGGCAGGGTCGATCCAAGGTTCGACGTGACCGTGGACCTGGTCGGCGGTCATTGCCACCGGCGGTAGTCGGATTGCTCGTATGACTGGAATGCCCGTCTGCAAAACCTGCCGGACGTCGGCGACGGTTTCATCACCGTGAAACTGCACCGCGTCCAATTCCAACTTCTCGGCGAGTTGGATCACCTTCGCTAAGTCTTCGTTGACAAACAAACCAACTCGATACAAACCGCCTTTGCGTGCGTTGGTATTGATTGCTTGGGTATCGTCATCGCAGGGGTTCAGATACCGGACGCTAGGCGGGTAGAAGTTCAATCCGATGCAATCGACTCCGGCGTCCACGCACGCTTGAACGTCGTCGAGCGTGCGAATACCGCAGATTTTGATGTGAAAGGGAGCGACGTTGGCGTGCGAATGGGGCATGGAGCTGGTGTGGTGTTTCAGTTGGTGCGATCCGCACAGGTTTACTCAGCGTTGCGACCCAGATAGCCGATACAAAACATGGGTTGTGCATCGTGCTGGCTTGGCACGGCAACCGCCGCTCGAAATCACATCAGCGGCCTGATGCGAGTAAGCCAGGTGGGGGAGCGGACATTCGGCCGGACTTCCCATCGCTCAAATTATTCTCTTCTGCTGATTGGGTAACCGTGAAGATACCAGACCGTTCATTTCTGATCGATATCGGCTTGGTGGGCATCGGGTGTTTCACGATCGTTTGGTGTCTGATGCCGGTGCAACAAAACTGGACGGCTAAGCTGACAAAGCAAGACGGAAGTGTTGCCTCGTTTCGAGTCGACTTGGATACGGAAGATCCACGCGTTGTCCGCACCCATGTGATGGAACGGCTTCGCCCGAATCACTCCGGAGAAATGGGGTTGCAGCGATGGCGTGCTGAATCAGCGAGTTTCTACGCAAAGGCGAACGCGCGAGTTCTTGCCACCAATGTTACTGGCGAAGTGGAACTCTCCGAAACGCCTACATCAATCATCCAAACGGTCAGCCATCGCACTAGCCTGGAGAAGACCAACGCGACTCGCTGGCAAGCCTTTTGGCAGCAACGCGAAGAGCAACTTTCGCAAGCGATCACCAAAGTGGAAGCACTGCAGTTGGCTCGCCACGCCGAATTGGGCAAGTCGATCTCGGTGCTGAGAGAGGCAACCTATGTGATGCAGCGATCCTGGCTTACGTTTGCCCTGACTATGAGTTTGGCCGTGATCGCCATCGGAACACTTTGGCGTCTTGTGTTTCCCCCAGCCACGCTGAAGATGAGCAATTCAGAACAGCAAGGGGCAGCGATGGACTCGTCCAGCATGCCGGGTACAGAGACCGCAGCGATGTGTTTCCGGTCGTCTTGGGTGCGTGCTCGCCAACCGTTCCGCGTTTGGTCCCGCAGCGTTTGCGGCTGGACCGTCGTGTTGGCCAGTTTCGTCATGGCCGTTGCCAAGCTCGTTTAGAGTCGTTGCGTTCCGCTCAACTCGGGTGGCCGCGATCTACGATGGCTTTAGCTTCGCGTTGGACTGATGCCGCGTTGCGTCACGCTTCGTCTTCTTATCCAAGTTGCGTCGCAACGCGTCGGTAAGATCAATGCCGCTCTGATTCGCTAAGCAGATCACCACGAACAAGACGTCAGCAAGCTCGTCAGGCAATTGGGCAGACAACGCAGCTTCGGTGACACCCTTCTTGCAAGACTGCTCACCGCGAGTTCGCGAGAGAATACGAGCGACTTCACCCACTTCCTCAACGAGTTGGGCAAGGTTCGTCATCTCGTCGAAATAGCGAACTCCGATGGTTTGAATCCATTGATCCACCGTGGCCTGCGCTTCGGCGATGGTCAGTGCCGCATCGTTATCGTTGGGAGGCAGGCTAGGCATGCTTGCGGGTTCCATAAGAGTGACTCGTGCGTGCCGACAAACGTGGGATTACTCTGTTTCCGAGCTGGCGATACGTCCGCCCTGCACAAGCACATCCAGTTCGTCTTTGAATTGCTTTGCAAGCTCATCGGGGCCGGGGTAACCCACATGCACGGACTCAACGATTCCGGTGGACGCAATCAGCAACGTTAAAGGAATCTTCTTGGCACTGAATTGTTCGATCAGTTCACCGGCGGGATCCACCGTCACGTCGACTCCCCAGTCCTGTTCTTTCGAAAAGCCTTCGACAAGCTTGGCGTGCTCGCCCACGTTAACGGCAAGGAACACTACGTCTTTGTCTGCATAGCCTTGTACCGTCTTCGCAATAACTGGCATGGCTTCAAGACAAGGTGTGCACCAAGTTGCCCAGAAATCGAGAACGACGATCTTGCCTTTCAAATCGGCCGAGGTGATCTTCGATCCGTCTAGCAATTGCAGTTCGTAATCCGGAGCTGGCTTTCCTAGCAAAGGATGTTGCCCCAATCTCGCTTCAGCATCCTCGATATAGTCCTGCATCGACGCGTACTTTTTCGCGTCCTTGGCAGGGCGGAACCTGAACAGTTTGTCGTCCACTTCGCCGGTGACGCGCCAGGACACGAAATCGTAACGCAGAGAAAGTTCGTAGCCTCGAGGCACACGCACCTTCTGGGTCGCAACCAACATCGGCGTCAGATTGATCAGCAATCGTAATGGACGTCGCTGGTCATCATCCGTCACCCAGAAATCCCAAACGACTCCGTCATCTTGTCGGCCACGCAACTGGATCGCATCGGTGCGACCGCGAAACTTGACGTCCCCGACCACCTCGAGCGAGGCCATCCCGCTGAGGAATGTCATCGCTGGGTCGACACCGGCAAGGGAAAGTGCCAGCATCGGTTCGGGGTAAGGCCCGAGCGTGACGGGGGAAGAGTTGACGATCGATTGGCAATCAAGCACCTCAGGCAATTCATAGTAAGCCTCCGGTGAAATCGCCACTACGGATTGTTTTCCATCGGCAAAGAGACGCAGCCGTTCATCGGCAGATTTGTGGTAGACCGTGTAGCTGTCTGGATACCGCGAGGCGACTTGAAACGACGATTGTTCCGTACTGACAATCTCACCGTGAAGAACCGTTTCGACCGACAACTCGATTTTGGCTCGTGAGATATCTGCTTTCGCGATGCTGGAAAACAGTGGCACCAAGACGTCTCGAACGTCATCAGTCAACTCAAAGCTCGGCTGACCAGCATTGCGGTCTTGGCCAATCGCAACTGGAGAAACGATTGCGACCACTGCCGCAGCGATCCAGATCAGGCACTGTCGGCGGACGAATGCTAGCGAAGTGGTTTGACACTGATTGATCGAAGGGGAGTTTTGAAAAATCATCCGTCTCGGTGGGCAAAAACTAAGAAGGTCGGATTAAGAGATTCGAACCGCACCCGCTGCAATTGATAGCACCCGCGAGCGATGTTGATCATCCGCACGTCACACACGAGTCCCTGGTCATCGAGGACTTGTTGCACGGCGGTCAGGTTATCAAGGCTATTGACGTTAACAACGATGCGGCCGAGCGGTTTCAAACGCTTGGCCGCTGCTGCGGTTAGGTCGGGAACGAAGCGGCCACTACCGCCCACGAAAATAGCGTCGGGATCAGGCAAATCAGCGAAAGCGGCGGGTGCCTGGCCATGCACTGGAATCAGCGACTTTGCGCCCATTCGCTGTGCATTCTGCAGCATCAGGGCGTAGTCTTCAGCATCCATTTCAATGGCATGCACCTGTCCCGCACTGGCAAGGTTTGCGGCCTCGATCGCAAGAGAACCACTGCCTGCACCGACATCCCACACGATTGAGTTGGGTTGAATGGCGAGTTCCGCCAACGCGATGCAACGAACTTCTTGGGGCGTCATCAGCCCACGTTTGGGACGCGATTGCAAATACACTTCGTCGGGATTTCCGAAGACACGCCGCTGACGGATCGCTGCGGGTTGGTCGGCGGCACCGTGTCGTCGGACCAGTACCATTACGTTGAGCGGCGAGAATGTCTTCCCCACAATATCCTTCAGCGATGCCTGAGTCACTGTTTCGGCGGGCGTGCCTAAATTTTCGCAAACGTAGGCCGTGAAATAGTCGATCCGTCGATCCAACAGCGACGATGCCACCACGGATGGCGATGCTTGATCGGTTGTGAATAAGCCCACACGTTCGGCGGTGCGAACATTGTCAACGACGCGGTCGAGCGACTCAGTTGCCAACGACGTTAGGTAGGCGTCATCCCAACTCTCTTTAACTCGAGCGAACGCAAGCTGCATGGTCGAGACATGCGGCACGACCTCGAAACGTTCCTTGCCTAGCGACTCGATCAAATACCGAGTGATCCCGTAGAACAGCGGATCACCGCTGGCCAACAGAACGCTGTCTCGACCGTCATCGGGTAACGACTCAATCGCCTCCCGCAAATCATCCAGGCTGGGTGAAACGACGATGCGTTCGGAGTCACCGGCGGGAATCTGTTTCAAAAGCGTTTGGCTGCCCAGTAGGCGTCCGGCTTGTTTGATGCGATCACGGGCCAGCCCCGTTAATCCACCATAGCCATCGTCGCCCATGCCGACGATTTGGATTTTCGAGTGGCTGCGTTGCCCGTCACTCATGCTTTGGCCTGCAAGAACTGATAGCTCTGCACGATACTTTCCAGCGGTGCGGGCGATTGGTCTTGTTCGACGTGGCACTGGTCCACACCGATTTCTTTTGCCAGTCGCATGATTGCCGGCATATCCAAAACACCGTCACCCAGTTCCTGGAACGCATCCTTGGGAACTTGGCCTTCATCGGTGATCACCGGGACGCCAGCTTTTAAATCTTTCAGGTGCAGTTGGCTGATTCGTCCCGCAAGGCGACGCATCATCGCAACTGGATCATGACCACCAATCTTGGCCCAGAAGACATCCAGTTCGAACTCCATGTTTTGGGGATCGAAACGTTCGACGAAAATGTCGAAACCGGTCTTTGGCTTCGCCTTGGCTTCCGGCTTCTCACCCTCCGGTTTCGCTTTGTCGCCAGCGGACTCGGCGAACGGTTGGAATTCGAAAGAGTGATTGTGGTAACACATCCGCATGCCGGCGGCGCGAGTCTTGTCAGCTGCGGCGTTAGCACGATCGGCGATCGCTTTGCATTTGTCAGCGGTGTCACGTTGGTCTTTGGCGATGTAACCGAACACGACGTGACGCAAGCCGATCCGCTCAGCGATCTCAAGAATGCGTGGTAACGGAACGAGGTCCTTCTTATCCGGTTGCGTGATCGCGTTGAAGTCCAAGAAACCACTGTGGACGGAAAGGCCAAGATCGCGAGCTTGCGCGGCGAGCTGTATGGCGTCCTCGTCGATGTTCATCAGCTCGACTTGGAAATAGCCAGCCTTCGCAACCGCCGCCAAGGTTTCCTGTGGATTGGCTTTCATCTGGTCCCGCAACGTGTAGAGTTGCAGCCCGATCCGATCCAGATAGGGAAGCGTTGCCGGCTGCCCGGTCGGCTGCCCAGTCGGCTGATCTTTGTCGGTCGCTGGAGCGTCGGTAGCGGCCAGCGCCAGAAGCGGCTGATTGAGCCAAGTTGCGAGTGCGGCGGTGCCGAGCGTCGCGGAAGCCGCAGACTGAATGGCACGACGGCGATTGATAGGGTTGGTTGTCATATTGAGCAACTAGTTGTCGCGGTTTTCTCGTTGTCGACGGCTGTAGCGTTCGAGTGTTTTTCGTTCTTTCGAAGTCAGGCTTGATTCCCCCGACTCGTGAATTTTAGCCAGAATCCGGTCTGCTTCCTGTGCTTCTTCGCGAATTTTCTTCTCTGGATCGTGCAATTTTAGCTTCGCACGCCTCGATCGTGTGCGAATCGTTCCGGGAATGTCTCCAATTGCAGCCAGATTGATACGTTCGAAGTTCCAGCCCTGTTTGATATAGAGGTACCCAAATGCGGCCCCGGCCAGGTGAACTTCGTAGGCTGTCGTGCTACCGGATATGCCAGCGGCACCAAGCAAGTTCATGATCACGATCCCGACGGCGACCACCCACGCTTTGACGGGCAGGACGAACATCAGCAGGATTTCTTGGTTGGGGTACAAACACGCGAACATGATTATTACCGCCGTGACCGCTCCACTGGCACCCAATGTGATCCCGCCAAGCATGCTCGCATCGCCGGCAACCAAGTAATAGAGCCAGGGGAAAACCATTGCGACAATGCCGCCGAAAATGATCGCCGCCAAATAGGCCTTCAGGAACTCTTGGCCACCAAACCGTTGCTCTACCGGTCGACCGAACACGTACAACATGAACATGTTAAAGCCCAGGTGCAGAATGTTGTCGATGTTATGCAGGAAGCCGTAGGTCAGCGTTTGGTACCAGAACCAGGGACGGATCAGCGACGTCCCACGAACGGCTAAGTAGTCGTTCAGATAACTACGTTGTTCGGAATTGGCCCCCAACCTTTCGTTGCGTTCCATATCCGTCATCTGCATCGATTCCACTTCGGGCGAAAGTGGTTGCGTCACCGTATAGGTGAACAGCAGTTGCGCAACGAAGACGGCAACGTTGATAACGATTAACGTTATTAACATGCTGCGTGGGTTCTCGATTCGATCCCACGCTGTCCGTTCCGGGCGACCGTAGTCGCGGTCATAAAGACCCATCGTATATCTCTAGTGGGCTGGCTGGATTGGGAAGAGAAGCAACTATCGATTCTAGGCTTGCGTGATGATATGAAAACCGCCGGTTCGGAAAAACGGATCCGAACCGGCGGTGCATTCTTTCGTTAAACGAAAACGGGATCAGTCGCGTGAGCGACCACCACGGTCTCCGCCGCCACCGCCACTGCGAGGGCCGCCGCGTCCGCGACCGCCACGACGACGACGTGGGCGATCTTCGCCGTCACCATCACCATCGCTGCTACTGCGTTCGCCGCCACCTTCAGCTTCCAGTTCGGCAGCCAAGGGGTCCTCAACGCCGAGTTCTTCCAGAGCACGACGACGGCTCAACTTGACGCGATCGTGCTCGTCGACATCGATCACGAGAACTTTCATCTCGTCGCCGACGGCGACCACGCGGTCCAAGCTAGCGATGTAACCGCCACTCATTTCACTGATGTGAACAAGTCCGTCACGGCCAGGAAGGATTTCGACGAAGGCACCAAATTCTTTGATGCTGCTAACGATACCGTCGTAGATCTTGCCGATCTGGACAGTCGCTGTGCAAGCTTCGACTTGCTTCATCGCTTCTTGAGCGGATTCCTTGTTGCTACTTGCAACCAAGACGGTTCCGTCATCATCAACTTCGATGACAGCACCAGTGGATTCTTGGATACCACGGATGTTCTTACCGCCAGGACCGATCAGAGCACCGATCTTGTCGGGAGCGATCTTGGTACGAAGCAAGCGAGGAGCGGTTGGCGAGATTTCACGACGTGGGCGTGGAATCGCAGTCAACATCTTCTTCAAGATTTCGATACGAGCTTCGCGTGACTGCTTCAAAGTCGCACGAATGATTTCGTTGCTGACACCGGTGATCTTCAAGTCAAGTTGAATACCGGTGATCCCGTTTTGGGTACCAGCGATCTTGAAGTCCATGTCGCCGAAGTGATCTTCGGTTCCGAGGATGTCAGTCAGCAGGTGCCAATCGTCTTCGGAGTTCTGAACCAGACCGACCGAGATACCAGCAACTGGGTTGCTAATCGGTACACCGGAAGCCATCAGAGCGAGGGTTGCACCGCAAACCGAAGCCATCGATGACGAGCCGTTCGATTCAGTGATGTCACTGATCACGCGGATCGTGTACGGGAACGCGTCGGCGGGTGGAAGAACAGGAGCGACGCTGCGTTCAGCCAAAGCACCGTGACCGATTTCACGACGGCCTGGGCCACGGATTGGACGGCATTCGCCAACGGAGAACGATGGGAAGTTGTAATCCAGCATGAACTTCTTGCTGAACTCGTCTTGCAAACCATCAACGCGTTGTTCGTCGCGGCTGGTTCCCAAAGCGATCGTGATCAGAGCTTGGGTTTCGCCACGTTGGAAAACGGCCGAGCCGTGAACGCGAGGAAGAACGTCGGTTTCGCAGTGGATCGCTCGCAGCGAATTGCGATCACGTCCATCGGGACGAGTACCGGCGCTGATCAGGTCGCGAACAACCTTTTCTTCCAAGTCGTGCCAGACAGTCTTGAAACGGTTAACGCAGATCGCGCCTTCCGCCTTCGGGTCAGGAATGACTTCGCCCATCGCACGGTCACGAAGAGCCGAAACGGCTTCGTTGCGATCTTGCTTGCCGGACGTTTGTTGTGCGGCACGGAAGTCGTTGTAATAAGCATCGTTCAGACGATCGAACAGGCCGTCGTCTGCAGGTGCTTCGTAGGCAACCTTGGAAGGTTGAACCTTGTCGAAGAGTTCCTTTTGAAGCTCGATGACTTCCTTGATGATCTTGTGAGCGAACTGAATCGCTTCCATCATTTCGTCTTCGGGCATTTCATTCGCGAAGCCCTCGATCATGGCGACGGTGTCATGGTCACCGCTGACGATCATGTCCAGTTCGGACTCTTCGAGTTGATCGTAAGTTGGGAAGGCAACAAGCTTGCCGTCAACCTTACCCACACGCACACTGGCGATTGGGCCAATGAATGGAAGTGGGCTGATGTGAAGAGCGGCACCGGCACCGATCATGGCAAGGACGTCGCCGTCATTTTGCATGTCGCTGGCCATGACGAACGCTTGCACTTGCACTTCGTCTTTGTAGCCCTTAGGCCAAAGTGGTCGGATGGGACGGTCCATCAAACGTGCGGTCAGAATTTCTTTCGTGCTTGGACGGCCTTCTCGCTTCAAGAAGCCGCCTGGGAACTTACCCGCAGCGGCCAATCGCTCGCGGTAGTCGCACATCAAAGGGAAGAAGTCGATACCCGGACGGGGAGTTCCCGAAGCCGCAGCGACCAATACCACTGTTTCGCCATACTGCACCAACACACTGCCGGCAGCTTGCTTTGCGATGTGGCCAGTCTCGATGGACATGACTTGATCGCCGATTTTTCGCTCGACGCGAATTTTGTGAACGCTCACAATTACCTCAATTTTTCTTTACTATTCCTACAAACAACAAAAGGCGGACGATTCCGCCAACAATCCCGAACTCGAACACGACAGACCTGCATCAATGCGAGCAATGGATCAATTCGTCCAACGGTGCTGCACAGAAATCCTGCAAGATTGATTCTGGCCGTGGTCAAGGGAGAACGACACAAAGAGGAGCTAGCTTCAGCATTCCATACGGACCAAGCTGAACGCGTGAGCGTCCCATTCGTATCGGGTTGTCGCGGTTCGAGAAACACCGCGACGTTTAGAAGGTTGAGTGATTGCACTCGCCGTTTTTCCATCCATGGGGACGACAAGATTGTCGTCCCGAGAGAAAATATCCAAATGGATGATCGGCTAGGTGACCGCGGCCACGCCGACCGCCCACCATGTAACTACTTACGGATACCAAGCTTACCGATGATATCCAGGTATCGTTGCGGGTCTTGACCGCGGACGTAATCAAGCAATCGACGACGACGTGAAACGAGACCCAAAAGACCACGGCGTGAAGCGTAATCTTTGCGGTGGGTTCGCATGTGTTCGGTCAATCCGTTGATCCGCTCGGTCAGAATCGCGATCTGAACTTCGGGTGATCCGGTGTCGGTTTGGGTCGAGCCGTACTCGGCGACCACTTCGTTCTTGCGTTCTTTCGAGATCGTCATCCGAAAAGTTTGTCCTTCAGAGCATGATTTTGATGAGTTTTAAGCCAGGAAGTGTACAGTCACCTCCGGTCAACGCAACGTCAAATAGGCGTTTTGTCGGCTGCTATTTCGTGTCAGAGTACCGCTTTATCGCTCCGAAGCAACCCGCCAATGCACCGAAACGGCACGTTGAGAGAAGAAAATCGAATCGAATGAAGCGATCAAGCCATCCCGTCTAGCGATGGGGGGATCAGCCATCCTTTCCAAGTCGCGATTGAGAGTCTGCCTTTTGGACAAACTTCGCGAGCTACCGAATACCTGCCTTACGCGACTTGTTGCCCACGCGATTTCTCGTCTACGCAGCTTGCGGTACCGCAATTCATCGGACATCGAGCCTAGCGACTTTGCAGGATTTTCCGTTCTTGCAACTGCTTTAAGATCTCGCCAGCTTGTTCCGCCGGTGTCATCCCGGCTTGGTACCGCAGATGAATCTCGGCATCGGTCGGGGCTTCATAAGGATCGCTAATCCCAGTGAAGTTCTTGATTTCGCCAGCGATTGCTTTTTTGTACAGTCCTTTGGGATCGCGTTGTTGGCAAACTTCCAGCGGCGTGTCGACGAATACCTCCAAGAAATCTCCCGGTTTCCCCGATTCCTCTACCACCTTGCGAACGCGATCCCGGTCGCGACGGTACGGGCTGACGAACGCGGCCAAAGTGACCAAGCCAGCCGCGGCCATTAGGCCGGTGACCGCGCCGATTCGGCGGATATTTTCTTCCCGGTCAACGGCCGAGAACCCCAGTCCAAACCGTTCGGAAAATTCTTCACTGTGTTCGGCCGCTAAAACGCTCGGTGGTGCACACAATCCGTGGCGGACGTTGTCACCGTCGAGCAAAGTCGAAGCGGCACCAAGTTCGATCAGCATGCGATCGAGTTCGTTGGCGATCGTGCTCTTGCCACAACCGCTCAGACCGGTGAACCAGACCACGCAGCCTCGTTGTTTCAAATTAGATTCCCGACGCTCACGACTGACGGTGTCTTCGTGCCAGACAATATTCTGGGACACGTCATCCTTGGACGCATCACTATCTTTGGACGCATCACTTTGGATGGCGTTCGAATCAGGAGAAGCGTCGTTGCCAGTGGACTTGGGGGCAGAAGACTTGGTGCTCATTCGGAAATCAGTTGTCGTGGTGTGGGACAGTTGTCTTGATGGATACGCATGTCTTGTTGAGGCGTCTGAGTACTAACGAGTACTTGAGAGTTTACCAGCACTAAATAGGGTATCCACATGGAGCCAGCTTGGGGTGCCTATCCGTCTGGCTGAAACATCAAAGCCGATAGCGGGTTTGCAGCCCTTGTCGGTGAACCGCAGCGAGTTTCTGGTGCGATTCCCAGCCGGCATCATGACAAGCGGCAATGTATCGATCCAAAAGATCACCGAAGCAGCGTAGCGGTTCAGCGCCCAAGTCCCATCCGGCCGAATAGAGCAAGCGGGCCGCGGTCGCAGGTGCGGTTTCGTGGAATTGCTTGGAACGCTCGACCAGCATCTTGGCATAGGACTGGCGAACCGAATCGGGGCCCGCCGCCGGACTGCTACTGAGCGACTCGACCAGCAAAGACAGTTCGACGGCCGATGGAACACAGCCAAGTTGATCGGCGGAATCCGAATTGGACGAACTGGCCGATGAATTTAAGCCATCCGAACCACCTTCGCACGGTAGTTCGCCGACGTTGTTATCACTGATGAACCGAGCCGAAACCTTGGCAACGCCGTCGGAAGACGTGGCCCAATGCGTACGCAGTCGAACACTTTGATCGGTGAAGACACTGCAGCGAATCGCCTTGGCAAACGCTTCGGCGGCTTCTGCGTTTCGACCGCTTCGCTGCTGGCAGTAGCCCAAGATGTCATGGCCCCACGACAAATCGCGAGCCTGAGCCGAGATCGCCGCCGCGTGCTTCTCTACGCTTGCCCAATCCTGTTGGCTTGGCTGGGTCGAGGATTCCGAAAGGCCGAGTTCTGATTCAATTTGGCTGGCGATGTCGCGCGGCATGGTTCCGAGATCGAAGCACCATCGCATCAATTCGTTCCACGTCAGTCCTAACTTGTTGGCGATCGCCGGAGTCAGCAATTCAACCAACTCATGGTGCAGCCCCTCCAGCAATAGCTGGCAACGGGCTGGGATTTCGCAAACCCGCCGCTCGATCAATCGCTCTCCTAGCTCGCGACCGGAAAGCTGACCGAGCTTTTCTAGTAGCGAACCGCCGTCGCCGTTGGGATTTGAATTCGCCTTCGCAACGTCGGACGACTCGTTAGATTCGTTTTGACGATTATTCGGAGAGAGATGTTTTGTTGCCCACTGCACCCACGGGTGGTCGTGCTGCTGGATCGCATCGACACCGGCCTCGTTCTGCAACGAAGAAGTCTCGGCGGGATCAGCGTGACGGCGGCTGGATTGAGGCAATCGTGGCAAAGCCCAATCGAACAGCAATGCCTCAGCCAGCGTGTTGCCCCAAGGCACCCAGTCACCGCCGCCGTGATACCAGTGGCAAATGTCGGTGGTTTGCCCCGTCGAACGAGCAATTTCAGGATCCAGCAGTCGTAAACACAACCAATCGCCAGCCCCGTTGCCGACCAGCGGCAAAAAGTTCGGCGGCATCAGCGGCGGCCAAACGGGATCAGGTGCATCGCCTAGCAGGACTTTCGGCGTCGCAGGGTGACGATACTCGCCGGGGCCCTGGTGCCGCCAAACCTCATCGTCCCACCACGCAACCAGGTCGGGGCTGAAAGTCAGTGAAAACCGCTGCGAAATCAATTGCGACCAGGATTGGTTGCCTCCGTGCGTCGCTTCCGGCTCGGATTTCCGTTCCAGCGGCGCGCTGGAATCTGGTGCAGATTCGGCGTCGTTTGAAGTCGAATCGGCGGCGTTCACGAGCAAAGGTCCAAGAGTCATATTGCGGATTGCCATCGAAACGAATTCTGGCCCCAATGAATTCTGGCCCCGCGTTGAATCTCCAGCCTACCGACCCAACTTACCTGAACGCAAGAGAAGCACTGGCCGGTAATTATCGCGGATGCCGTCTGCCGACCCGCGAATCGGGCCAAAACAGCGGTCTCGCCGAGAATTGGGAGGTGGTCCGAGGTGGTTCATTGAGCCGAATTGTCTTGGGCCGACCTAGGCTGTCCGTCGGCGGCCAATGTGACCAACTGAATTCCAATCGCGTTCTGGCAACGCGGATGCTCCGCATTTTCGTGCTGATCCCAACCACCAACGTGTACACCATAAGAAAGCGGCCCGAAAGCGACTAAACTGGTTCGAATCGCTCTGTTATCCTGTCACGATATGTGGCTTCCTTCGTGAGCGTTCACCTTTTTCTTTTCAATTCATTTGCGATCTCGATCGACCGCGAACCACCAATATGTCCATCTCTGCGGAAGAATTTGCCTCGCGAGCCGTTTCGACAGGCTGTGCCGACCGATGGGAAGTCGAACGCGCCATTAGCGAGGTCGGCGTGGGCGAAGTTGAACTGCAGGACATGGTTACCGAACTGCAGCGTCGTGGCCTGGTTACCACTCTGCAAACGGAAAAGATCATTCGGGGCGACCGTCACGGTTACTTCTATGGCGAATACAAGGTTCTGTACCTGATCGGTGCGGGAACGTTCGCTCGGGTTTATCGAGCTGAGAAAGACGGCGAAGTTTTTGCTCTCAAGGTCCTGCGAAAACGATTTCGCGACGATCCCAAGGAACTCGAGCAGTTCCTTCGCGAAGGCAAGATGGGATTGAAGCTGAAACATCCCAACATCGTGCGGATTCACGAACTGGTCGCGGACCGGCACAATCCATTCTTGGCGATGGAGTTCATCGAAGGACAAACGCTGCGTGATCTGGTGCGGATCCGTGGGAAGCTGCCCTATCCGCTGGCATTGAAACTGATCGGTGAAATTGCATCCGGGCTCGCCTTCGCGGCCAACTTGGGCATCGCTCACCGTGACTTGAAACTGTCCAACACCTTGATCACGTCGGACGGCGTCGCGAAATTGGTGGACTTCGGATTGGCATCGCTCGCCGACCGCTCCAACCCTGAACAAATCGCCGATTGCCCCAATGCTCGGGCAGTTGACTATGCGACTTTGGAACGCGGCACCGGCGTGCGAAAAGACGACCCTCGCAGCGACGTTTTCTTCGCCGGCAACATGCTCTATCACATGCTCGCCGGACGGCCTGCCCTTTCGGAAACGAAAGACCGTTTGCAACGGATGAACGTCACTCGGTTTCAAGACATCCCGCCTATTTTCGAGTTCGTGCCGGACTTGCCGGGTATCGTCAACCAAGTTCTGATGAACGCGTTGGAGTTCAATCCTCAACTGCGAATCCAGTCCGCTGATTTGCTTGCTCAAGCAGTCAAAGGCGTCATCGTCGAACTCAAACGCATGGCCGACGGTCGGGCTAACGCTCCGGAGCAGCCGAAGTCCAACGTGAATAAGGCCGGCGAGGAGATCATCACGAACGAGGGCCGCGGGTATGTGGTCATGTTCGTTGAATCGAAGGCCGACATGCAGAACATCATTCGCGAAAAACTGAAGGCACAGGGCTATCGGGTTCTGATCATCGCAAACCCCGAACGCGCCATGGCTCGGTTCACCGATGCAGTCGACAAACCGGCTGACTGCGTGATGTTTGGCGCCGCCGAGTTGGGTAACGAAGCATTATTGGCTTACAACGCGTTTGCTGAAAACGAAACCACCGCCAATATCCCTGCCATCTTGCTGGCCGACCCTCAACAAAAGCACATCATCAGCCGCGCCAAACGCGGTTCCAATCGAGTCCTCTTGCCGCTACCCTTGAGCATCAAACAGTTGCGAATGGCGCTCATTAAGCTACTCGCCGATACCGAACCCCGTTCCGCTGGACTCTTTTGATGCCATTGCCCAAATTGACCTCGATCGGTGGCGGCCAAATGGCTCGCGCCCTGATTGGGGGCATGATTCAAAGCCAGGCGATGATGCCAGCCGATCTGACGATCGTGCAACCTTCGGCGGAAGGTCGATCGTGGTGGTCCGAAAAGTACCCCGATTGCTCTACCGAGCCGGTTGAAAACACAGGCAAAGCGATCGCGGACGCCGAGATTGTTGTCTTGGCGGTCAAGCCGCACATCATCAGTTCGGTCACGTCCAATCCGGATTGCGACTTTGACAACAAACTCGTGATTTCCATCGCCGCCGGCGTTCCGCTGGAAAAACTGTGTGCCGGTGTCGGTCATCAACGCGTCGTTCGCGTCATGCCTAACACGCCAAGCTTGGTAGGCGAGGGAGCGTCTGGGTTCTGCGTAGGCACCGATGTGCAGCCCGAAGACATTGCAAATGTCAAGCTGATGCTGGAAAGCGTCGGTTACGTCGCCGAAGTCACCGAACCTCAAATGGACGCGGTCACCGGTTTGAGCGGCTCGGGGCCGGCCTACGTTTTCGTCCTAATCGAGGCGCTTGCCGATGGCGGAGTCGCTGAAGGTCTGCCGCGAAAGACGGCATTGGACTTAGCGGCTCAAACGGTCCTCGGTGCCGCCAAAATGGTTCGAGAAACCGGCTTGCATCCCGGTCAACTGAAGGACAATGTTTGCAGCCCTGGCGGAACAACCATTGCCGCGGTGAAGACACTCGAACAGAATGCAGTCAGGGCGGCCATGATGTCCGCGGTATCCGCGTCGGCAAGCCGAAGCCGCGAACTCCAATAATCTGCTGATTAATCGTCAAAACCACGCATGCACGAACCACTGATCAAGATCGACGACAAACACGTCCCGCTATACCGGATCGTCTGGGTTTCGGACCTGCCGCACTTTTGTGGCGAGGACGATTGCTTGCGGGAAGGCTACTACGAAGTCCGCCTGGATTGCGATGATTCGCTGTGGACCAGTCTGCCCGATCGGGATCGCGTGATCGATGCCCTGAACCAGTGGTGCGGCGACCCCAGCGACGAAGGCGAATTCTAAACCGGTTTTTCTAGGCCTATGGGCGTCTTTTTAAAGACGCTACCTTGCCGCGGATCTTACTGCGGATCGTCCGAGGTGACCGGTTCAGTCCGCAAGAATCCGTGCGATGCGGCATCTTCGCGAGCTTAGCTAAACTCGCCAAATCAAACGCACGTGATAGCTCGGGTCGTTACTTAGACGGCGTCGGCTTCCTGGCTATTGGACTCTTGCCGATCGGCTGTGACGTCCGAGTTTGCGTCATCGGTTTCGACGTCTGAAGAAACTTCGCCGACGGACTCTCGGAATCGATAGCCCACGCCACGCACGGTTTCGATCAAATCGGCAGCGCGATTCATCTTCTTACGCAATGCCCGAACGTGAACGTCGATCGTTCGTTCCAGCACCAATGTGTCTTCGCCCAGTGCCGCCTCGACCAGTTCGTTTCGGTCAAACGCTCGGCCCGGTTGCCGAATCAGCGTTTCCAGCAATCGGAACTCGCTTTTGGTCAACTTCAGCGGCTCATCCTCGATCGTGACAACAAACCGGCGACGATCCACCTTCACGCCTAAGTGGCTAACTGAATCGCTATCGTCAACGGTCGGTTCGCGTCGTCGCAATAACGCTTTGACTTTTTGAAGTAGAACCTTGTAGCTCTCGACCGGCTTGACGACATAGTCATCCGCCCCCATCGCGAAGCCGACGACTTGGTCTGATTCCTCGCCTAGAGCTGACAACATCATGATCAAACAATCACGTGTCGCGGTGTTGGCTCGGAGCTGTTTGCAGACTTCGACACCGCTAAGAATGGGCAGGTCCACGTCCAAGACAATCAGATCGGGAAGAATCAGCTTGGCTTGTTTGAGTGCTTCCCGGCCATCGGTGGCACGGTAAACCTCATAGCCAGCTCGCTTGAGTTGATACTCCAGCGTTTCCACCAAAGGAAGGTAATCTTCGACAACCAGAACTTTCGTTTTCGACATGCGAATCTTTTGGGAGGCAGGAAAGGAGCGACCTGGGTCGCGTCCCGAACGCGCCTCTATCTTGGTCGATCACTGCCGTCTTCGCAGCGCCACAGGGGCCCAGAAACCCATGAAGCTTTGATGAAGTTATCGCCAGTGCGAATCGCTGCTGGTCAAAGTGCAGTCTTCCGAAATGGCTTCCACTTGCGGCCAATCCAGCTCAACCCGCAAAACCTGATAGCCTGCGGACCGTACTTGTTCGCACGCGTCCAAAATGGCCAGGTCCAATGCGTCCGCCTCTCTCGAAAAGCGAACGGCGACCACGCCGCGACAAGAGCTGACCGATGTGTCTGTACAGCCGGCGTCGTACAAAGTGTGAGCCAAGCCTTCACTCGCTTGAGTCAACCCGGATAGGACGACTTGAAATCCAAATTTACGCATCATGTCGATCGGGCTGATAACCCCTCCATCGGTACCACTGCTGTCAAATTCTTGCCCCGCCAATAGATCTGCTGAACCGCCTAATCTCGCTAAACACGCGTCTCTACGCAGGTTAACGAATTCACAGAGTCTTAACTTGGCGACAAGACTACATGAGGTCTTGGTTAAGTCTACCCACCCACATGGGCTGCGGCGACCCCCGCACGCAAGAGACTCAAAAGTTGCGGTCGGTGATCTCACTTTGACTCGGTAACAACGGCGTCTTAGCCGGGTGCGCGGTCCCCAGGATGGGGAGAATGTTGAACTGGTCACTTGGTAACACGCTCGAACAAGGCCTTCGCTTCGCAAGACACGTTGTTAGAAACGCTTTGCAATCGCGATGCAGACTGCGTCACTGCATTCGTAAATACAGTAACGCTTCCGCATGCAACGCAACTTGTCCTTTTACATTTGCAAGCAAACCACCAACGCTCAAATCAATCCCCCCTGCGAGACCAACCTCTCCTTTGACTACCACGTGTCGAAGTAGTCCTCAAAACGGGATGGAGTGTTGTAACCGCCCCTCGAAAAAGGTTGTTGGGAATTGCCACTGTTGCCGTCCTCTGCGCCGAGCCAGAAACCTGTTATCCTTCGCAAAATTTTAACGTGACTCCCTCTCTCGCTCTTGGAAAACACTCGTGCCGCGCCGCGACGACATCAAAAAGATTCTCTTGATTGGCAGTGGTCCAATCGTGATCGGGCAAGCTTGCGAATTCGACTATTCCGGAACCCAAGCCTGTAAAGCCCTGCGTGAAGAAGGCTACGAAGTCGTTTTGGTCAACAGCAATCCTGCGACCATCATGACTGACCCGGCCACCGCGGACTCGACCTATATCGAGCCCCTGACGTGGCAAATGGTCGAAAAGGTGATCGCCAAGGAACGCCCTGACGCCCTGTTGCCTACCTTGGGCGGCCAAACCGGGCTGAACGTGGCCATGGATTTGGATAAGTACGGCGTTCTAGAGAAGTACGGCGTCGAGATGATTGCCGCCAACGCTGCCGTGATCGCCAAAGCGGAAGAACGTGACCAGTTCAAAGAGGCGATGGAAAAGATCGGGCTGGACGTTTGCGAAGGCTACACGATCTCGACCCTGGAAGAGGCTCGCAAAGCGCTCGGCAAAGTGGGCCTGCCCGCCGTCGTGCGTCCTTCGTTCACGATGGGCGGATCCGGCAGTGCGATCGCGTACAACAAAGACGACTTTGACGCCCTGGTGCAAAACGGGCTGGACCAATCGCCGGTCAACGAAGTCCTGATCGAGGAATCGATCATCGGCTGGAAAGAATACGAGATGGAAGTGATGCGAGATCGCGACGACAACGTCGTGATCATCTGCAGCATCGAAAACTTCGACCCCATGGGTGTGCACACCGGCGACTCGATCACGGTTGCTCCCGCTCAAACGTTGACAGACAAAGAATACCAGCGGATGCGTGACGCCTCGATGGCCGTCATCCGTGAAATTGGCGTCGAGACCGGCGGCAGTAACATTCAATTCGCGATTGAACCCGGCACGGGCCGAATGATCGTGATCGAAATGAATCCGCGGGTTAGTCGCTCAAGTGCATTGGCAAGTAAGGCGACTGGTTTCCCAATCGCCAAGATCGCCGCGAAACTCGCCGTCGGCTATCGCTTGTGGGAACTCCCCAACGACATCACTCAAAAGACCAAGGCCTGCTTCGAGCCGACGATCGATTACGTCGTCACCAAGATGCCTCGATTCGCGTTCGAGAAATTTCCTGAAGCCGACGCGACGTTGACCACCCAGATGAAGAGTGTGGGTGAAACGATGGCGATCGGTCGTACGTTCCAAGAGTCTTTCCAAAAGGCCATGCGTGGTTTGGAAGTGGGAGCGTTCGGTTTCGGCAGCGACCCGAAGGACAAATGGGGCACCGAAGAACAACCTGACCGCGACGAGATCCGTGCCAAGCTAAGCATCCCAGGCAGCGAGCGAGTGTTCTACATTCGTTACGCGATGAAAGGCGGCATGACAGTCAAGGAAATCCACGACCTGACGCACATCGACGTCTGGTTCTTGGAACACCTGATGCACCTGATCGAAATCGAAAACGAGATCCGGGAAATTGGGAAGCTCGCCGACATTCCCGCCGAGATGATGCTGGACATCAAGCGTCGTGGTTTCTCCGATCGCCAACTTGCCACGATGACGTCGACCACCGAACTGAAGGTGCGTGCTCATCGCAAGTCGCTTGGCATTGCCCCGGTCTTCAAGAGTGTTGACACGTGTGCGGCCGAGTTCGAAGCGTTCACGCCGTACTTCTACAGCACCTATGAATCGGAATCGGAAGTCCCCGCCAAGAGCGACAAGAAACGCATCATGATCTTGGGCGGCGGTCCCAACCGAATCGGCCAAGGCATCGAGTTCGATTACTGTTGCTGTCACGCGTCATTCGCGTTGCAGGAAATGGGCATCGAAAGCGTGATGGTTAACTCGAACCCCGAAACTGTGTCGACCGATTACGACACCTCGGACTTGCTCTTCTTCGAGCCACTGACGATCGAAGACGTGCTGAATATTTGCGATGCGATCCAGCCGGACGGGATCATCGTCCAGTTCGGTGGTCAGACTCCGCTCAACTTGGCACGCGGCTTAGAACAAGCTGGCGTTCCGATCATCGGTACCAGTGTCGACACGATCGACGCCGCCGAAGATCGTGAGTTGTTCCAGAACTTGATCAACGAACTCGGCTTGCGACAACCACCTTCGGGAATCGCTCGCAACATGGAAGAAGCCCGCGCCGAAGCCAAACGTATCGGCTACCCAGCGTTGGTTCGCCCCAGCTTCGTTCTGGGCGGTCGAGCGATGGAGATTTGTTACGACCGGACTCAGTTCGATCGTTACGTAGCCGAAGCTTTCATCGTTGCCGATGGCCAACCCGTCTTGATCGACCGGTTCCTTGAAGACGCTACCGAAGTGGACGTCGACGCGATTTCTGACGGCACGGATTGTGTCGTCATGGGAGTCATGGAACACATCGAAGAAGCCGGCGTGCACTCCGGTGACTCGGCTTGTTGCATCCCATCGTTCAGCCTGCCGCAACCGGTACTGGCGGAAATTCGCGACGCGACCCAGAAGCTGGCCGCACGCTTGAACGTGGTCGGTTTGATGAACATCCAGTTCGCCGTCAAGGTCGAGCCCGGTGGACCGCTGGTCTACATCTTGGAAGTCAATCCGCGAGCCAGTCGTACGGTTCCGTTTGTTGCTAAAGCAACCGGCGTTCCCGTTGCCGGACTCGCAACCAAGGTGATGGCCGGAATGACGTTGAAAGAACTCGGCATCACGTCGGAACCAATTCCTCGCCACGTTTCGATCAAAGAAAGCGTGTTCCCGTTCCGCAAGTTCGCCGGCGTCGACATTGTGCTCGGCCCCGAGATGCGAAGTACCGGCGAGGTGATGGGGATCAGCGAGATCTTCTCGATCGCGTTTGCGAAGAGCCAGCTTGCTGCCGGCACCGTGCTTCCCGAAACCGGCAAGATCTTTGTTTCGCTTTCGGCACGGCACAAGGATCAGGTCGTCGGCTTAGGCCGCTCGCTCACCGATCTTGGGTTTGAGTTATTAGCCACCGAAGGCACGGCGGCCCGTCTTGCCGAAGAAGGTATCGCGGTGACTCGAGTCAAGAAGATCGCCGAGGGACATCCCAACCTAATCGACTATCTCAAGAACGATGATGTGCAGTTGATCCTCAACACACCATCGGGCAAGGGTGCTCGTACGGACGAAGGCAAGATTCGTGCTGCGGGTGTGCAGCACGGCGTGCCATGCATCACCACCCTGGCAGCCGCCGAGGCCGCCGTGCGAGCCATGCAGGCGGTCCGTGAGACTCCGATGGACGTTGAGTCGCTTCAACATCGCTATGCGGCTAGTGCCAAGTAACGATTCTGAATCGAGACAACTGATGAAGGTCTGCCGGTTTCAAATCGGCAGACCTACCGAGCCAAGCATTAACTTGGCCGCCACTGACGACTACGTGCAAGCAACTGGCATTGCTTGCAACCGCCCAGCTTCCAAGACCGTGATCTTGTTCCAACACCAAGACCTTGGGCTTAGCATGCTCAGTGCCGATTCTCTGGGTTGGCACATTCTCTGGGCCACAGCCCTCGCTGGGGCACCACACACAGGCCAGAGCATTTTGAGATTTGACGTGCCCGATCCCGGTAGCTGGGGTCGCCAGAATTCAGCTTGTGGTTCGTAGGCCGGACCAAGCGCAGCGACGTTCCGGCAATCATGCGCCTGCCGGATGGGCGTCGCAAAGCCTCCTTCATCCGGCCTACTTTTGGGGCGTTACGTGATTGGTCTTTGTAGCTGGATTCGACAGAATTCAGAGCACCGTAGTTTGGCGACACCGCCTACATCCTTCTCTAAAACGCTCTAAGCCATTTCTACAAATTAGCGGCTCGACGGCGAACCTGTTTGCCCGCCTTTTGCTCTAAGCCAAAGTACGCCTGAATCAACTGAAGCGAAGTCTCATAGAGCGTAAGACTTCACATTTTTGCGAATGCGTGCAAGCAACCAGTGTGACAGAAGACCGCCTAGTCGTTGCGGGGCTAACTTGCCTCACGACACCAGTAATTTTGGAATGCCTCGCTCCTGAGCGACGCTGTTGGCTCTGGAGTCGATGATTCGACAGCGTGGATGATTCAGGCAGTCCACCGACTGAAAATTGCCGTACGAAAACTATTGAGCTGACCGACCGGGGGGGCATTTTCGCGGACCTTGAACCCCTAAGGCACCCAGGTTTCATTGACAAAGCACTGGCACTGGAAACTTGTCGAAATCAGAACCTGGAAACGCTCCATTCTTAACACCAACCGACGCCACTTTGCTAGCAAAAAACGCGTTTGCTAGCACTACGGGTGGTGATTCTGTTGCCGAAACCCGCAAGATGTCGTTCTTGCTGGAATCGTCTTTTGACCGCGACTAATCTTCCGCCCGTCGAACGTGACGAGTGTCGCCACGCAACCAGACTCACACCCACAGCGAGAAAAAATCGGGTCAGATTGGATCACCACGCCTTATGAAGAGGCGTGTGGGCAGGACGAAAGTTTTGTCACTTGGGTGATCGAAATGAAGTGAGTTAGGTTCAAGACCAAATTTCCTATCCGGATCGGTCCTGTTCATCTTCTCTTGATTCATCAATCCGATCTGCTTGGACCGAAGTTCGAAGCAGCGTATTCATTTTGCGTTGGTTAGAACCAGGTACATATCGCCTTGGGCTTAAACTTTTGCCCGAATCGAAGAGGACCTTCAGATGACGTGCAAGCCCCTTATTGGCTTGAATGCTGATTTCCGAGCCGCCGCTCGCACTACCCCCGCCTTCGCTTATATCGCGCAGGGGTACTATCAATCGATCATTAATGCCGGTGGAGTTCCAATCCTGGTTCCCCCGCAAGTCGACGAAGAGTCCGCTCATCGCGTCCTAGACGCTTGTGACGGTTTCTTGTTCATCGGTGGTGCTGACTTGGACCCTCGTAACGATGGTTTCATGTTGCATCCCAGTGTGCGTCCCTTAGACGCTGGTCGCGAAACCAGTGACCGTATGCTGATGGCCGAAATCGCTGAACGGCGTATGCCGGTCTTCGGAATCGGCACAGGCATGCAATTGATTAACGTCCAACAGGGCGGAAATCTGTTCTTGCACATCAAAGAAGACCTGCCATCGGCAGTGCCTCACTACGACGCCCAAGACACCAACCATCGTCACACGCTTGACGTTGAAAGCGACTCGCTGATCGGGCGAGTGTATGGCGATGGCGAAATTCGCGTCACCAGCCGTCACCACATGGCGATCGACGAAGTCGCACCTGGCTTCCGTGTGACCGCTCGCTGTCCCGATGGAGTCATCGAGGCAATCGAAAGTGAAATGATCGATTGGTTCGCAATGGGCACTCAATTCCACCCTGAGTCGGAAGCCGCATCGGCTCTCGACATTCGCATCTTCGAAGAATTCGTTGATGCGGTCAAAGCTCACACCGGGCAATCAGTCGATCCGGAATCCAGCGAATTTCATCTGGTCGCCTAGTTTGGCGAACGGAGTGTTTTTGAAACGACACGTTTCAAATCACGCTACTTTTTGAATCACGCTACGGAGAGAAAACTTACTGACATTGATGCAACCACTTGAATCGGTCAGTTGACGGATGACTGTGGATGATCGAGCAGGCCGCACGGAACTGAAGGATCGGTTCTTGATTGCACGGATGCGTTACAGATAGACGACCTTCTAAGGGAGTCTGTCCAAGGCGGCATCGCTCGGATTCATCGACCGGTTCCCGCTGAAATGGATTTCAGCACATAGGGCGCCCGGATGCGAAGTGAATTGCAAAGATAATCAGTAGGCTAGATGAGTCACGGCCGACCACAAGCCGGGCTGCCTTCCCCGCGGGGCAGCCCGGTTTTTTCATGCGCACTCGCCAGTGCTTCAAATTGAGCGGTTTGAAGCAAAGCAATGTCTGCATATTTTCTATCACGTCAGATAGATCGCGGTTCAATCAATCACGAGTGACCACTCTGTCACGTGCTTCGCCGAGATAGAGAACGTTGGATAGGCAACTTGGCTACCGTTCTTGAGCTAACCGGCACAGAAAAATTCTTGAACCCGTCGTGGTTTCAGCAGATTTGGCGAAACTTACGCCGAACACAAACGTTATACTATATGCCCACATCCAACCTTTATGGTTAGATGCAGGCTATTAATCCATTTAGTATCGGCGAGGTGGCTCATGCAAGTTGTATCCCTGCGTTCTTTGTTTCGCTTGGTTTTGCCCGCTTTGACTTGCTATGCAGCGGTTTCGCTCGCGGTCACATCTGTTGGTCATGGTGCCAACCCGGTTGCGAATTCAAATTCCAATCATCGCACTGTCTCCGATGAACCCGCGCAATCAATTGTGATGCGCTTCGCTGACGCCGAAACCACCGAAGTCCCTGATTTCCAAAAGCACGTGATGCCGCTGTTGGGCCGACTGGGTTGTAACGGCCGGTCGTGCCACGGATCTTTCCAAGGTCGAGGCGGATTTCAGTTGTCATTGTTTGGCTATGACTTCAAAGCCGACCACGACGCTCTACTGGCAGAAAACGCAGGCCGGGTCGATGTTGATGACGTTGCCGAAAGTTTAATTTTGGCGAAGCCCATCGACGAAGAAATGCACGAAGGTGGCAAACGCTTCGAACGTAATAGTTGGCACTACCACACTCTCCAACGATGGATCGAGTCCGGCGCGAAGTCCAGCGGCGATGCGTTGGTTCTAAAGCAACTGAAAATCACGCCAAGTGAATTGCAGTTCCGCAAGGCCGACCAAGAAGTTCAGCTTAAAGCAGTTGCCTACTGGGAAGATGGAACCGTCGAAGACGTTACTGCGCTATGCCGGTTCTCTACCAACGACGATGCCGTAGCGGCGATCGACGAAGATGGTTTGGTGAAAAGTGGATTGCCTGGCGATACTCACGTGGTCGTTTCCTATGACCGAGCCGTTGTCCCTGTTGCGATCACGCGTCCGGTCGATGTGGATGCGGATACTGTTCGAGAAGCGATTGCGAACGTTCCTGCTTCCAATCACCCGATCGATCGCCTAATTGCAGTTAAGCATAAGAAGCTGGGTATCGTCCCCTCGCCGATTTGCACTGATGCGGATTTCATTCGGCGTGTCTCCTTTGACATGACCGGAACGCTTCCAGCGGCAGAGGACGTCAAGATATTTTTGGCGGATACATCACCCGACAAACGATCGCGTTTAGTTGAAGAGCTGTTGGAAGCTCCCGGCTATGCAGCTTGGTGGGCGACGCGGATGGCTGATTGGACCGGCAACAGCGACCAACAACTCAATAACACGCTGCCTGTTCAAGGTGCTGCTAGTAAGTTGTGGTACGAATGGCTGCGAATTCGTTTGGACGACAACGTTCCTTACGATGAAATCGTCGAAGGAATGGTCGATGCCAACAGCTTCCAAGAAGGCGAATCCTATGAAGAATTCTGTGCCGCGATGTCGAAGGCGTGCCAAAAGGGGAACGAAGATCTATTCGCCGCTCGCGACAGCATGCCGTTGTATTGGGCGAGACGAAACTTCCAAAAACCGGAAGAGCGAGCGATCGGGATTGCTTACGCTTTCCTGGGCGTACGAATCGAATGTGCCCAGTGCCACAAGCACCCCTTCGATCAATGGTCCAAAGACGACTTTGAAAAGTTCTCGAAGTTGTTCACCAACATCCAAGCTCGCGGCAACACGGTGTCGCCTCAAAACCGCGAAGCAAGAGATCAGCTACTGACCAGCATCGTCGGCAAAGACGTGGACTTGAAAAAGGTCAATGGCGGCGATCTTCGCCGGACGGTCTACAAAGCCGCCAAGGACGGCAAAGTCGTTCCTTTCGGTGAATTGGTGTACGCATCGCGTAACGGAAACCGCAATCGTAAGAACAGGAAGAACGGCCAACAGAACGTCGGCCCCGTTGGGCACTTACTCGGTGATGCCGAACCGATTTCGCTGTCTTCGGATCCACGTAGCCAGTTGATGGATTGGCTTCGTGCACCAGAAAACCCCTACTTTGCCAAAGCGATCGTTAACCGCGTTTGGGCGAACTACTTCGGTCTTGGCATCATCAACCCGACCGACGACATGAACCTGGCCAATCCGCCGAGCAACGCGGCCTTGTTGGACTATCTGTCTGCCGAATTCATCAATCATGACTTTGACCTGCATTGGTTGCATCGGACGATCGTGACCAGCGATGCATATCAACGCAGTACCGATACGAACGCAACGAATCAACAAGACCGCAAGAATTTCAGCCGGCACGTACCTCGCCGTCTGCCCGCCGAAGTCATTCGCGACGCCGTTGTCCTGGCCACTCAGTCCACTAAAACAGAACAGCGCATGCGGAACGAAATGCAGCAAATGGCGATTGCCGCCAGTGTTACGCAAAACCGCAATAATCGAGACTTTGCGTTGCAAGTGTTCGGCCAATCGGAACGAGAAAACAATTGCGACTGTGATCGCAGTGACTCGCCTAGCTTGTTGCAATCGATTTACCTTCGCAACGATCTGGACGTTTATAGGCAACTTGATTCGAAACAAGGTTGGGTTACCCAAGCATGCGAGCAACTTGGTGAAGGCGGACCGCAAGCCAAGGCCAGCCCGAACCAAGACCAGATCACTCGCAAGGCCGATGGCGTTCGCAAACAGTTGATCGCTCGCGTTAAGCGGCTCCAGAACATGCCTGAATCGAAGCGAGAAAACGGTATCAAGAAGCTGAAACAGGCTTACTCAGGCGTTCGGCAACGCTTCACAACTTACGGCTTCAAAACGCCGACATTGCAACAACTTCTTCGTGATCCTGATGCCTGGGAGTTGACGGCGATCAAGCAACGCCGCGAAACGCAATCCGCGTCACTGGAAACGATTGTAGACGACGCCTACTTGCGTACGTTGTCGCGATTCCCGCTTCCAGATGAAAAGGAAACGGCGGTGACGTTCGTCCAGGAATCCGAGTCCACCGCCAATGGTCTGGGTTCGCTGATGTGGGCCCTCGTAAACACGAAAGAGTTCATTATCACGCACTAACGCAGACACCGCGTCTTGCGTTTAAGACAAATTCCGGCACGGCGCAAGCTGTCCGGTTCCCCTTTACTTTTTCGAAAACTGCGACCCTTCGAACTGGTAACACCAACCTTCACGTTTCCGTTCCATCCAAGCTTCCTATAGCGAGAACTTTCTCATGCGATTGCATCAAACTTGTGACGGCGTGCTCCGTCGGGATATCCTACGGATGGGTGCACTCGGGACCGGCGCCGTCGGAATTGGCGGTTTGTCGATGCCGCACTGGCTGTCGATAGCGGACGCGGGTCAGATCGCCGCAAGCGGAGCAAAACGAGCTATCTTCATTGAGCTGGTCGGTGGCCCGTCTCACATGGACACGTTCGACTTGAAGCCGAATGCCGCCGAGGAAGTTCGAGGCGCATTCCGTCCAATCAAAACCAATGTTCCTGGAATCGAGATTTCCGAACACCTTTCCAAGCTAGCACGTGTCGCGGATAAGTTTGCGATCTTACGCGGTGTTAGCCATACACTCGCTGCTCACGACCTGGGACGAGAATACGTCAACTCCGGCAGTCGTCCGATTCCGGCGTTAAAGTTCCCCGGCTATGGCAGCGTGGTCACGGCGGAACGTGAGTGCGAAGTCGACGTCCCGCCGCATGTTGCGATTCCTCGAGCCGGACAAGGCCCCGGTTTCATGGGATTGGAAAATGCCGCTTTGGAAACCAAAGCGACTCCCAACTACGGACGCAACTTTTCTGTCCGTGGTATCTCACTACCAGGCGACATTACGGTGGACGAAGTGTCGCGACGCCAGCAACTGCTCAAGCAACTCGACCGACGCTTCGCCGACTTGGAATCAAACGATCAAATGCTGCAAGGCATGAGCCGATTTGGCGAACAAGCGTACGCCATGATCACGTCGCCTCGTGCACGCAACGCTTTCAATTTGCAAAAAGAACCGGAGAGCTTCCAAAAGCTCTTTGGCGAAGATCCGTTTAGCCAAAGCTGCATGCTCAGCGTTCGACTGGTGGAATCCGGTGTCAACTTTGTTTCTTTGCAATTGGGCGGTTGGGACACTCACGCCGACAACTTCACGAAACTGAAAGACAACTTACTTCCGTCGCTCGACGCCGGCCTATCGGGTTTGCTTAACGGGTTGGAAAAACGCGGACTGCTCGACTCAACCGCAGTGATGGTGACCGGCGAGTTCGGCCGGACCCCCAAGATCAACACTCGCTCAGCCGAAGGCGGTCGTGACCACTACCCTCGTTGCATGTTCATGTTAATGGCGGGTGGAAACGTAAAAGGTGGCCAGGTCATTGGCGAAAGCGATGACACCGCCGCAGGACCTCGGCATGAGGCAATCACGCCGGATGACGTGGCGGCCAGTTTCTACAAAAACTTGGGCATCGATCCCACCAAAGAATTCCAATCCGACACCGGTCGTCCGATCACGCTAGTTCGCAACGGGAACGTGATCCCGCAACTGTTCAGCTAAGTCGGCCGATCGTTAAGCGGCAAATTTGGGCTATGGTTTCATGTGCGAAGCGGGAAAACTCCCGCTTTGCAGTGTCCCGTGCAAGCGGCTTCGGAACTGCATCTGCGAAAACGGTTTGTAAGACGAGCCGTTTTCTAGAACAGGTTTGCCGGTTCAGCTTTCAGTAGCTTCCGCAACGCGATGACGCCGGCGGTGTTGCACATCGCAAGTGCCATCAGCAGCACGAAACCGATCCGCAAATTGGTCATATGAATTGGGATCCCCGTGTGCGACGAGGTGATCTCGTACGCAATCAGCGACAGAATAAGGGATGGCGGAAAAGCCATTAACGCGAGCAACGTTGATTGCGATAGCAACGTCTTCACCAGATAACCATCGCTGTAGCCCATCGCCCGCAACGTTGCATATTCAGGTAAGTGAGCGGCCACGTCGGAAGCCAGAATCATGTAACTGATCACGCCACCGACGACTAACGCCATGCCGACGCCAACCCAAAAGATCAAGCCGATCGGCGTCTGCCAATACCACCGCCTAATCTCCTTTAACTTCGCTTCGCTAAGCGTGATCGCGCAAGCGTTGGAAGCTTGCCCGCCTAACGAACGCAGTCGTCGCTCGACCGCGAGTAGGCCAGCTTCGATGTCTTGCGGCGACTTCAACGTGATTAGAACCAGCGAGACTCTTCCGGCCTGCGGCACCGGCGTCAACTTGTCGAAAGTTTCTCGCGTGCACAGCAACGCTCCGTTAGCAGCCAATCCGGTCCCCATTTTGAACGTGCCCACGATCTTCGCGTTCTTCCTCGCCACTTCCGTCGTACTGTTCTTGTCTTCAGGACCGAACGCTTTCCCATCGCTTGGTCCATAATCTTTCGAACTGGCGTCATCAATCATCACGGAGCCAACTCGGTTAAGCTGCGATCGGATCTCGCTGTTCAGTTCCGGCATGGCGAAAGCAGGGTCTGCCAAGTCAATGCCCATGATCGCGATGGCTCGGAACGATGCCGGTTCATTGCCGCGGGCAGGCGTTCGCCACTCGGTGACCCCAATATCCAACGGAGTCGCTTTGGCAACTTCAGGTACACTGGATAGCAAATTGGGAAGTTCGCCGGGTAAGCTCGACGGCGAATAGATGTGTAGATAGTCGGGCGACTTCACCAGAATTTGGCACGGCATCCGTTCGTAAACCACCGTAGCGGTTTCACCAACGCTGCCCAAAAAGCCAAGCTGCATGAACATCAACACGATCGCGAACCCGATCCCGCCGATCGAAACCGCAGTCCGCATCAGCGTGTGGGTCAGATTCTTCCACGCCAACGAGGTTCGTCGCGACAACGCAGATGCTTTGGGCGTACTACTCATTGCCAGGCGTGTCGATGGTGACCTCGACCTGTAGCTGAATACGTCGTGCGGCGTAATCAGCGTGGTGGCTAGCAATCGTTAACGTCACCTCGGCCGTATGCCGATCCACCGGCGCCATTGGAAACGGACTCGGCAAAGCTGGCGGCGCAATCATTTGATGCACTCGCTCCACCGTTGCTTCCAGATTCTCCGAAAGACCTGGGCTTTCGATCGTCGCTGTTTGCCCGGGACGAATCCGATCAATATCAGCGACGTTTATTTCCGCCACGCAAACCATGTGTTCGGTATCGGCGAGGTGCAACAAAGGCATGGTCGTCGTGGCTTGTCCTGGCATCGTATCGACCGACAAAATTCGACCATTGGTCGGGCTGACCAACCGAGCCGTTTCCAGGTTCAACTCAAGCAACTCGATTTGCTTTTCAAGCGAGTCGATTCCGGTCGAGGCGATTGCGGCTTCGATCGACTTTTCAGCAGCAATGATTTCCTGCTTGGCCGCCATCACGGCAAGCCGTCCAGCTTCGATCGCATCGTTTGCTTCCACGCGGGCAGCTTCGTATTGGGCACGAGTCTCGCTAATCCGCAGAGACTCTTCTTCCAGTTTGTTTTCCGACACCAGTCGCTCGGTCGATGAATCGTTCGACGCTACACGCAAGCGGTCCAGCTTCCGTTGCCCCATCTCTGCGGCCCGGCGGAGTAGGTCCAGCCTGCCTCCTGGGCTCTCGGCCAAAGCCAAACTGTTCTCTGATTGGCGTAACTGTGTTTCCGCTTGGTTGAGCTTGGTACGGGCAACCTGCAACTTTGCGTTGGATGCGGCTTGCTCGGCCTTCAACCGATCTTTGCCCTCCGAAAGCTTCGTCCTGGCGACATCCAGCTCGATGGTCTTGACGCGATAGCTTTCCAGTTCCACCAGCAAATCACCCGCCTTCACCTCGTCTCCTTCGGCGACAGCCACCTTCAGGACCCGATCCCCAGGCGGCGCCATCACAGCCAGGACTCCGTCGCGAGGCCGCAGGGTCCCTTGAGCCACGATGCTGGTCGCTGGCATCGAATCGGGTTGCCCAGCATCGGTTTCGGAACTACCGTCCTGGCGACCGGTAAACGAAAATAGGCCGCGGTCGCATCCGCCGAGAACGGCCAGAAAGACGACGAGGGCGAGGTGGTGATATGACGGCATGAAGCTTTAGACCGTCCCGCTAATTGCAGGAATAAGAAAGAGAACATTCGACGGGTGTTTTCGATGTCACCCGATGGTGACTACATTCTATAATAATTCGACGTTTTTATCGCCCGTGTCTTCGTTTGCCCAGAAAATAGCTTGAGCCGTCGCAACCCACCATCGAACAACGGCTCAACCGGAAAATCCGGCCGAGACTCGACAACCGGCAAACTTCTCAAGCGTTTCAAATCCAAAAGCGTTGAAGCGGACCGGGCCCGCGACGGATCCGCGGCGATCGATGTTTGCGGTGTGAACCATTACTACGGAAGCGGTGACGCTCGGAAGCAAGTCCTGCACGACAACCACTTGCAAGTCCAACCGGGCGAGATCGTGATCATGACCGGACAGAGCGGTTCGGGAAAAACCACGCTGCTGACGTTGATCGGCACCCTGCGACGGGTCCAGGAAGGTCACCTGCACGTCCTGGGCGAGCCACTTCACCTGGCACGTAACTCCCAAATCAATGCCCTTCGCATGCGACTTGGGTTCATCTTCCAAGCTCACAATCTGTTCAGTTCGCTGACTGCGTTGCAAAACGTCCGCATGGCTTTGGAATTGCAACCCGGGCGACAATCGCGTGCCGAACAGAACCGCCGCTGTGAAGAAATGTTGACCGCCGTCGGTCTCGGTGATCGCATCCACTACAAACCCAAAGGCCTGTCCGGTGGACAAAAACAGCGTGTCGCCGTGGCTCGGGGGCTCGTTCACCAACCCAAAATCTTGCTGGCCGACGAGCCGACCGCCGCGTTGGACGAAAAATCAGGCCGTGACGTCGTCAATCTATTTCAGCGGGAAGCCAGAGAACGCGGTACGGCCATCGTCATTGTCACGCACGACAACCGAATCCTGGACGTCGCCGACCGGATCGTCAAAATGGATTTTGGCAAAATTGCCCGCGATACGAACCTTGGCGAAGCCGCTTTGTTGGGCGAGATGCTCCATCGATGCGATTTGTTCACCAAACTTAGCGTTAGCACGCTGACCAACTTCGCCCGGAAAATGAAACGGGAAGAGTACGCGCCGGGACAACGAATCGTCACGTACGGTGATGTCGGGGATCGATTTTACATCATCCGCGAAGGCGAGGTCGTGGTCCGACGTCCCCCCAGCGATGCGACCGGCGAAACGCTCCCGGAAACCACCAGTGGATTCGCCAACTCGTTCACGGATGTTGCCCGGCTCAGCGAAGGCGACTTTTTCGGCGAAACCGCTCTGATTAATAACACACCGCGAAACGCTCACGTGGACGCACTTACCGCAGCGGTGACCTACAGTTTGGACGCCGACACGTTCAAGGAAGTCATGAGCGAACAAAAATCCATGACCGAAGAAGTCCGGAGTGCGTTGTTCAGCGAATAGCACTTTGCGATTCGTTCAATAGGCGTCTTGACTTCTCGGCCCGGATGTCCGAAAGTGTCGCCAGCCCAAGGAGGATAAGCGAATGGCTAGCAGGCTGATTCGAAATCAGTTGTCCCTCACGGGATTGCGGGTTCGAGTCCCGTGTCCTCCGCTTTGGCAAAAAGACCTCGCGAAATGTAATTTTCGCGGGGTCTTTTTCGTTGGTACCACAGGCTTCGTAGCCAGCGACTCTAGCCGGCCCAATTATCTGGCCAAAGAAATTGTCGATGGCGGACCGTTTCCGTGTCGATCGGCGTTCGCATCGGGCCGGTTTTGTTTACCAACGACACAGACCGACATCTCTCAACTTACTCGTTGTTGGGCCTCTCTTTGGCCTTCGCGGCCATCGCATCCGCTTCCTGATTCATCAAATCGGTCAGTTGATCTCGCTCAGTTTGATCCGGAACAGTGGCTGTTTTGTCGTCCCCACATCCTGTGATGATGAGAGTGCCCAGTAAGAGTGAACGAAAGTTTATTCGCACGGGACTCAATCCGTTTATGCGTCGCCTGACGCCGATCACTAGCCGATACTTCCGATTCACCCTTACGAAACGAGATGCCGAAACGGACCGAAACCCTAACGTCGTCCGTAAACGCGGCGCGAATCTTTTCTTGAGTGAAATTGAACTCCTCGATGCGGGGCGACCGATTTCGCAAGGCTTGATCGCACAAGTAAAGGTTGACGATGCTGACAAGCCGCCATCGGCCGGACCGTCTGTCCTTACCGATGGTATCGCCAGTGATGCGAAAATCATCCCGCTGCGCCGGTGGATTGAAAACTTCGGGCGTTCCAAAGAACTCAAACGTCGACGCGTAGACCTAGTCGCAGATTTAAACTTTACGCTAAGGCAAGAAAATGAGCGTGCACGCTTCTTGATCGCCGCAGCAGTGGCATTGATCTTGATATTGGCGCTCATGCTTTGGGTGATGCGTCTGCTGGCGGCGAGAAGGTGGGCGAGAATACGTGAACAAATTGCATGTGATCTCCACGAAGAAGTAGGTGCGAATCTAAGCAGCATCGCTCATTCAACCGAGTTGATCCGCGAGCTGATTCCTGAACCAACCGACATGCGGAAAGAACTGCTTGATGACACCATTCAAACCGCCCGCGGAACAGCTCGAGACACTCGACAATTGATCCGTTTCCTCGAACAACGGGACCCAGGGGTTGAGTTGGAGGATCAGTTTCGAAAGATTGCTCTCCAAATCCTTGGACCGATCCAGCACTCTTTCAAGCTGAACGAAACGCGTGCTTTCAAGCAACTGCGCCCAATCCATCAGTGGGATTCGCTATTCTTTCTGAAAGAAGCTTTAAACAACGTTCTAAAGCATTCGCGGGCAAGCGAAGTCGAAATTTGCACGCAAAAAGACGGCTCACTAGTCCAGCTTATCGTTTCAGACAACGGCCGCGGTATTCCTACCGATCGATTGCCGCTAAGACATTTAGAAAGCCGAGCCAAACAGCTTCGCGGCGAACTCACTGTTGAATAGAACTTCAACAGAGGCACTCAAGTCATCTTGACGCTTACCAAAAGGAAATGGCGATGAACGAAATTAAAGTCGCCATCGTGGAAGACAACGCTGCATTTGCGGGTTCGTTAAAGAAGATGATCGCGATTAGCGACGCGATGACGTGTGTCGAACACTTCGTTAGGTAGAAGAATGCAGGGACGCGATGGAAGACCATCGGTTTCCTGCCTCTGACGTTATTCTGTTGGATCTCCAATTGCCCGGAAACGCAGGATTGACTCTTGTGCCAATCCTGCGTCATGCCATGACTGGCACAAGGATCCTTATTCTTACACAAGATGACAATTACCTAACCACACTCGAAGCGATCCGTTTGGGTGTGTCTGGCTATCTGCTAAAGGATTCTTCGATTGCCGACATTCGCAGTGCCATAGTCGAGGTGCACGAAGGCAGCAGCGTATTCGATCCTCAACTTTCCCGACTTGTTTTAGATGCACTCGCTTCGGAAACCTTAGCTGGCGAAAACCCGCTCAGTCCACGAGAACAGCAAGTCTTGGAATTGATGGCCATGGGGTACGTCAAAAAGGAAGTCGCCGCTCAAATGGACGTTAGCTTCCGTACCGTCGCGCAATACACCGAGAGCATCTATAAGAAGCTGCAAGTCTCGAACAGCGCGTCCGCCGTCGCAAAGGCGATTCGAAAGGGACTAATCCATTGAACCAGACTTAGATTCTCGATCAGCTTTCTTGACAACACAGGAGAGACGCAATGCAATGCCACCTGAATCGACGCCCGAATCGAACGGTCGTGTGAGACAACGTGAATCTAATCCTGTAGCACGATCCTGACGTTCTGCACGTCACTGCCACCAAGAACCAAGGCGTGGGATTTAGTGAGGCTGGATTGAGTCGCCCGCAAGATAAGCTTTCCTGGTATCAAGCCTGACAAGCGGAACCGACCGTCCTCATCGGTATGGGTGTAGTGCGTTTCTCCGCTTTGAATCCGCACATCAGGAACTCCTTTGCCGGCAGCATTCACAACCTGTCCAGACACCGTCTGCGTCCCCGGTTTGTTGGCAACGACATTGGCGAGCCACTCACGCAAAGCCAACGTCGACGGTCGATTTTCTAAAAACATGGTGTCCGTGTGAGCACCAAGGTTCGAATTGCCATAGGTCACCGATGTTCCTAGCTGCTCCAACATCTTTCGCAGCTTCTCATTGTGGCCATTGTCGGTGTGAAAAATAGATCTGCCTTTGATCCGCGGTCCGCGTTCTGCCAACGCGCCGGCGTAGTCCGCTCCGTGGATGCCGTCGCCGTCGTAGTGTTGGCAGGGATGGAAAGCGAGCCAGACATCCGAAATACGATCGTCGTAACGGCCAATAAATCCACAAGCGATCGCGCCCCGAGAAAACCCGGTGAGGATGACGGCAGACGGATCACCACCAAAGTGCTCACACAGATGCTGCACTAACTCGATGGCGTATTTGATCGTGGCCTCTGGGTCACCCCATCCATTAAGAGCCATTGTAGGGTTGCTTGACGCCTTGCTCGTCGCATTCACGAACGGAGCGTTCACCCATATGTACGCTTTGCCTTCGGACATTCCGAATCCCATTCGCGAACCCTCAGGACGTCCTGTCGAATGACACGGAGCCGACAACCAACGGTTTCCGGCGTACTCGACGATAATCGGGTACTTTTGGCCGCGTTTCCAATCGGTAGGCAGGTACAGCGAATGGTAAACCTCTGATCCGCGATAGTTCGGCAATTGATGTTTCACCCGAAGGCCTGCTGCTGGCGTTCCCTCGATCATGGCGGGCAATTCGAGTCGCTTATAACCCTCCGGCCGAGTCTGCGGGACGGATGATCCGCTCAAGAACACTGGCCCCATCTCCAACCGACACTCACCAGCCGGCCTCCTCAAAGACACTCGCAGATACTCAATTCGACTAGCATCGACTTTGTTGACGCGTCCACCTTTCCAACGCTGCGATAGATCAATGGCACAATCGCCACGTTCACTTGGCTGGAGAGCTAAACTCGCAACCGGGGCATCCCACCCCACTTGTCCAACCGCCCAGAAGTCGACGATGAGCGGGCTTTCGCCGACGTTCTTGAAACTCGTTTTTACCTCACGAATCTCCGACAAGTCCCAGTCATTCCGCCCTGAGTGAATGAGTACGGAGGGGAACTTGTCCTTCAACTTGGACGTGTCCAGACGCAGTAACGTATTGTCCTGATTGATTAACGTGGCGACGGCTCCTTCAGTGGATATCTGATCTTTCGCTAACTTCGTTAGGAATGGAGTATCGCCCGCGTAGACCACACTCCCCACGCTGTGAAGGAAGAGCGATAAACAAATCATCACAGCAGCCTTCAGGCGGCGGGCCTGCATTCTTGCCGTAGAGGATGATTGATCCTCACGCGTTCGATCATTGGTTCGCATGCTTGCTTGTCTCATAGAGAGCTCATCTTACCATCCTGACAGACTCA
Organism: Rhodopirellula sp. J20-39; assembly: GCF_057365095.1. Lineage (NCBI taxonomy): Bacteria > Pseudomonadati > Planctomycetota > Planctomycetia > Pirellulales > Pirellulaceae > Rhodopirellula > Rhodopirellula sp. J20-39. The sequence goes on from NZ_CP195123.1 coordinate 4,273,486, forward strand.
CCTGTTCGAGAGTTCGGAAGCGGCTCTACGGTGCAAAGGCATCCTGAAGTTCGATGTCGATGAATCGGAAACTTCCCAGTTGCACGTCGATCTCGGCAGTGTTCGCATCTAGCATCGGAATCGTTTCGCCGGTCATGAGGTCGGTGATCGCAACCGGACGAACGGTATGGAACTGCACACTGGCTGTGCGGGCTTTCGGGTTGATGTAGCCAGTGTCGACGAGGGTCAGACGCAGGTGCGTGGGAGCTGATTGGGCGGTAACCCAGCCCACGTCGCCAGTCACGGTCAGCGGCAGCAACGACGCCTTATCTGCAATCGCCCTGGAAACAGTGTCATAGTAAGTGTCAGCTGCGTGGATAGTGGATCCGTCGGCCGATAGATAACTGTGTCCATTGGTAATGAACTCATGCATGTTGTTCCGGTAGAGCGGATGCAGGTGATCCTGCAACTTACCACGCGGCGCGTCGGGGTCCGCAAACGTTCCTGACTGCGGCGGCGTGATCAACACCATGCCTTTGGGAAAGGGAGAGATAAAGCTGAGTCGGCGTTCCCTGACATCGGCCGCGAACCGCGAGTAATCCCACGGCGTTGTCGCCGCGCCCATCCAGGTCGCGTTCATGCGGCTGAAAACCATCGGATTGGCGGCTTCAGCAGCCTCGTCATAGAAGACATTCCATTTGCTGTTCGTGCCTTCGTTCAGGTAACGTTCGTGTGGGTTCGCGATGCTCAGGTGAACGGGATTGAAGCTCACGATTTCATCGCGGTGCGGTACGTAGAGTGCTCCTGATTCGATCAGCTCCCAGAGGATGCTCATGTATTCCTGATCAACGGGGAAGTTATTGAGGTACTGGGCTCCGTTTGCAACATGAAACACCAAGTTCAACAAGAAGTGGTTGGGCAGCATCTGGTTGCTGTGTTGGCGCGAGCGATCGTAGCTAGGGTTATCCCGCACAGCACGTGTCCCCCAACTGTTGACCGAACCGGCGGCCCACACCCCCATTCGTCCGGCCAGGCTCATCTCCATCGTCTTGTCAGTGGTCTCTTCCATGGAGGGAACAAACACGTCGGCATACTTTCCCGACATCAAGATATCCCACATCAGCTTGTCACTGCTGGACTTATACGATTTCTGGTAAACGTTTGCGTTCCAGAAAATGTTCTTGGACCGAACGAAGATGTTGCTGTTGCGAGGCTGGCAATAGTTGGCAAACGGTTCGAACAAATTGTCGATCACCCACTCGAAGTCCGCACCATGACCCTCCATTTCAGGAAAGATCTGAACCGTCTTCTTCCCGCCGTTGTTCCACGCGCGGTCGACCAGGGCATAGCGGGTTTCCAAACTGAAAAATAACGGGTCGTTGCCGTGGCCGCCCCAGTACGCAGATCCCTGTTGGTCACCGTCAATCGTAGGCGCGAATAGGTCGATGATTCCTTCCTGATCCATCTTAGGATCTTTGTAGTCGTGTCGGCTGTCGCGTTTCTTAGAATAGACTTCATTCGTAACAACCGCGTTCCGATTCCAACTGGGCGGGTATTGAGCCTTGTTCGTGAACTTGTTCCCTAGGAACTGGACGCGGTCACTAGAGCTCTCAAGCCGCTTGGCGAGGTCCGCAAGGGACGGACTCTTCAGCGATTCAGTCATCAAGTACACCGGCGGTCGTGGACGTCCGGCATCTTCGTGTGCAGGACGCTCGAAGCGGTCCACCTGAGTCTCAAGTTCGGCACGCCGATTGTGGATGGCCGCAATGTTCCCAACCGGTTCCAGATTTCGAAATTCAGTTTTCCAGCCATCCGCCGACGTATCGAGAAGATGGACACAACTACCGCCACTTTCGGTGCTGGCCAGAAGGAACTTCGTTTCCGACACCTGCCAAAGATCGTTGTAGCTGTACTTCGAGTTCAACACTTCAGCTTTTTTGACGTCGAGATCGGGCGGCAATAGTACGATCGCCGGCCCCATCAGCAGCAGGTACTCAAAGCTGTCTCCCTTTGGAATGACATGGGGCTGGAGCACATGGTAAAAGATACGATCGATCTTCCTTCTCAATGAAGAGAGATCCACACTCTTGTACGTGTCAGATCCCGAATCATAAATCCCCATATCGGTCGTCGCGATCGACTGCGAGGTTCCGAACAATATTTCGTGAGCCCCGTCACCGTTGGTATCACAAATGTGCATATCACCCAACGTTTTCAAACTGGCGATGTCAACTCCCTCGTTCGATTTCGGCATCACCGCCAGCGGATCAAATTCATAGAGCACACCCGCTTCCTGCATGTGGTTATTGAAACCAGCCATCACCAGCTTTTCTTGTCCATCGGATGTCGGAAATGGACGAACAAAGTTGACGTTGTGCACGTTGGACGGTGCGCCGGCCTCCGCCTGCCATGTTTTCTGTTTGCTATAACTCGATGACGGAACAGTCGAGATCAGCTTGCCCTGCGAGTCGAGGTAGTACATGTTCATGTCGAACCCGCCGCAGGCAACGTACGACGTGTCGCCGTTTTTGACTGCGCAGACCGAATACATCGGCACATCGTTCTTCTTAAACTGCCACTGCGTCTCGCCCCGCACATTGAGGCAGTAAACACTTCCATCGGCGTTTGCCGCCAAGATTTCGTCGATGCCGTCGCCGTCTAGATCCGCGCACCAAAGATCGTGGTTCATGTATCCAGATAAAGCATTTTCCCAGGCGATCGTCCCATTGAAGCGGAGGGCCAAAACGGTCCCCTCATAGCTACTCGCCGCAATGAACATTGCCCCATTGGCTTGCCCAGTGCGAACTTTGGTGATGGTGTATCCCGTGTCGAAGCTGGTAACCCCGGCACCGCTGCAAACTGTTGCCGCGACAAACAGAAGGGCAATACTGAAAAACGCTTTGAACATATTGCTCGTTGCTCGTGAACTCAACTAACACAATTTTGGGCTGGTGTGGTCTGCGGTTGAAAATAGATTGCCGGTAGATTGTGGCCGACCGCTCCGCGGTCGGATCCTGCAATACCGACCGCGGAGCGTTCGGCCACATTCTTTCCAATATCCTAAATGTCTTTAGGACTTCATCTAGCGATACCTTGCTCGGATTTTTGGTCGTAATAACGCGACTGCTCGTCCACAGAGGATTTCCCCTGATTGATCATGCAAGTAAGCACCGCTCGCTATCAATGGAGATACGAGGTGGAAGCCTTGGTTAGACAAAAATCCAAGCGTTTCCTATCGGATGTGACAACTTCTTTCAAATGACCTAACACTGTTGTTTGGGCCTGACCGGATTGCCCCCATTTCTGTCCCGTTGTTATGGGATCAGGTCAAGTGCCGTTCAAGGCAAACTCGCGTATCCAAACAAAAGTTCGTCATTGGTGGTGCGACCGAGCAGTTTGGCGGCGAAATTGTCCGTCGTTAGGCCATGGCCCTTTGTATCAAACGTGACGATCAGATCGCTTCCCGACACTTTCGTCTCTAGCACGCTGCACCCACGCCCGAAGTTGACTTCCTCCGATGCACCAAACCTTAACGAACTGGAATCGATCTCGGTTTGCGGATCAAACCCTGGTTCCGCCAATATCTTTACATCGATGATCTTGGCATCTTCCGTGATCAGCTGTTGGTTTAGGATCTCAATCCGTCGTGGAACGACCAGCGGAATCACGATGTTTTTCGAGCTATGATTGTCGCCACCGCGATCATCATCTTTCGGGACGTCGATGACCGCAAAGTTCATGTGCGTTGCACGCCCGAACTCATCCTGCCGGACCTTAGGGCGTTCGAACTTATACCATGCCTCCGTGGTGCCGCCCTCGTGCTTCATGATGGTCGTGTCATAAGCAAATCCCGGATCCCATTTCCAGTTGATGCCATCAGGTGAACGTAGATAGAACGCTTTGCGTGTGTACCAGTCGTTGACGACAAGGTGATACTGCACTGCACCTTTCCAAATCACTGGATCTTCAAAGTGGTTCTTGATCCTCGGGTAGACGGGTTGGTTGGTCACTTGACGGAACCGTTCGACGCCGGTGTCGCCGATCGACACGTACCCGTTCTTATTCATCATCAGAACGCTGCCATCGTCACGAACGACGTAGGTTCGGTTGGACTTATTGAAATTTTCTTGCGGCGAATCCAGTACCGTTTCGATTTTGGCCCAAGGACCGTCCAGCGAGTCGGCACGATAGGCGGAATTCCCCATGACGCCGATGATGTAGGTGCCGTCCTTGCATCGGTAGATCTCCGGGTTGTGACCGCGGCCGATTTCATCGACCACTCGATAGGGCCCAAGCGGATCTTCGCTGACGGCATGGACGACGTCGGATTTCCACCAAATGTGATGTCCCTTGGGTTCATCTTCGCGCCAACGGCAGACAAACAGATGGTTCTTGCCGTCATCCCCGATGATGATGTTCCCACCCCAGTACGAATACTCAGCGCCCTCGATACCGTTGCCAGTGTCCCGCGGAATCACATTGTTCGCACCCCAAACGTTCGCCGTCAGTCCGCCACGGATTGGCACCGGCAAAAAGCGGTCAATGAATGCTCCGCCATGAACAAGTCCCTCAGGTAACTGATAAGTGGTTTCACCGGATTGCCCATATAGCATGGATGACGTTAGCCACATCATCGCTATTAGTAAAAGTGTCGTTTCTTTCATGCCCTGCTAATCTCGCCCGTTTTGGTTGTCGATTTTGTTCACCAGCGATTAAACCATGGTGTGCTGGTCTCTTCTAATAACCCGTCCTGATCGCTGGTTGATTCTGACATCGATCGCTCATCGGTAATCATTCGATGTCAAAGGTTCCATCAAAATAGGGTTGTATGTTTGCTGCCCAATCCTCGTAGTCTGAATCGAAGTAGTGCCACTGTGGCATCTGATGGTCACGTCCCCACTTCTCGACCTCCGCTACCATTTGCTGCAATAGTTCCGGGTATTGCTTGCTGAGGTCGTTGGTTTCGCCGATATCTTCGACCACGTTGTACAGTTGCCAACGTTTGCGAGTCCGGCTGACTTTCCATTGGTTACAGCGACCGCTGACATCGGTGTAGCCAGAACGATGGGACATCGCGAAGATCATTTCATCCGGGTGTGGGTTCGCTCCTGTCAGAAGGTCGTCCAACACGTCTTTCCCATCAAGGATCTTTCCCTCGGGAATCGAAACGCCCGCAAGACGCGCCAAAGTAGGATAGAAATCCAGGGCCAGAATCGGATGGTGAAACTTCTGTCCGGCTGGAACCTTGGACGGCCAGTGGAAGAACATCGGGACACGATGGCCACCTTCTTCCACACCTCTTTTGCCGCCTTTCAGTGGAGCGTTATTGGCACTGCCATTCGCCTTGCCTCCGTTGTCACTCAAGAAAATGATCAGTGTATTGTCGAAGTCGCCGATCGATTTCAGTGTGTCGACCACTCGCTTCACGCCACGGTCAACGGCATAAACCATCCCCGCATAAGAGCGTCGCTTTTTGTATGTAATGTGGGCGAAGCGATCCATGTCTTCCGCCTTAGCTTCAATCGGCGAATGCGGCGTTGCGTAGGACAGGTACAAGAACCAAGGCTTGTCCTTCGTCGAGGCTTTCTCGAGGAACACAACGGCCTCGCGAGAAAAGGCGTCCGTCACATATTCGGTTTCCCTGGCGTCCTTTCCATTGCGTTGCAACGGAGAGATGTTCAAGGGGATGTTTTTCTGCCCCGCCTTAACGGCCTTTTCATACTTTGGCTGATACTTCTCGGGAAAGTATTGGTGCCCGCCACGGAGCACTCCATAGAACTCGTCGAAGCCGCGCTGGTTGGGTTGGTACTGAGGCTGTTGTCCGAGATGCCACTTCCCGATCGCTCCGGTGTAGTAGCCTGCATCCTTCAAGAGTTGCGAAAGAAAAAGTTCAGTTAATGGCGTACCCATTTCATGATAATCGGGCAGATTGAATTGCTCGCCGAAGTTGTGCGGGTAGCGTCCCGTCGTGATTGCCGCGCGACTGGGACTGCAGACGGGATGGGCGACGTAAGCGGACGTGAAAATCGTCCCGCCGCCGGCCAGTTCATCGAGCGTCGGAGTCGTGATGTCGTTCGCACCATTAAAGCCCACGTCCGCATACCCCAAATCATCACACATGATGATCAGTACGTTAGGTGGAGTCGATGCGTTTGCGAGATTTGCTAGCCCGCAGACGGCAAAAAACAAAACGGCAATCGTGACAAGTTTTCGCTGATTCACTCTAGATCTCATACTGGACGCTTGGTTTAGGTACACCACGGTATTCTTTCGAGAAATGCAGTCGTTGTGTGCTCTGTATCTGGATGCTACCTGTTGCTCTTCCGATCCTGCTTGTTTTTCTGCCTTTCTGTCTCATCTGAAAAACCGTGGTCTGATTTCCACTTTCGCACGGCGTTGCCCCATTTTCCTTTCGGGAAATCTTCGTTGGTCAGAACCGGCTTACCAGCGTTGTACTTGAAACCTTCCATTGTCACATTTTCGATAATCATTTCGTAGTGATCGCCTGATTCGTCTACCACCGCACCGATCGACGGGCCCTCAAAGAATTTGTCTTCCCACCTTAGATTCAGGTGATCGTGGTATTCAACTGGAATCCCCAGGAAGGCGTGCGTCTTGACTTGTGCGTACATACCAAAGATCGCGTGGATGTTTTTCACATAGCTACCTTTGGCAAAGATCCCGTCGACTGCATCTGGATTCTTCTCGAGTTCCTTTGCCTTGACTCCGCCCATTCCGATTTGAACCGCAAAGGCACTACTGATTGACTTGATTCCATCAATCTTTACCACACCGTTCATTGCACTGTGCGGACCACACATCACGGCGCAGCGTCCATTCTCATTGACGATGTTTTTGCCGGTGATGTCATAGATCGCGGTCTTGTCTCCCACCGCTCCTGTTTCCATTCGCAGCGTGACTCCGCCTTCGGCGTAGAGGTCTTCGAAGTGAACCGATTGGGCACCGTGAAGTTGTGTCAGGCCGTAACCGGGACTGGCGTGGAAGATGCGGCAGTTGCGAACCGTGCCATCAGTTGCCCGCGACACCGGCCAATCCTTCGTTTCGCTATCCGTCTGCAGCGGCGTCAGCGTGATCCCGCAATAGACACTGTAGTTATCCTTCACATCGAGATCTGCGATCAGGAAGTTTCGCACCATCTTCGCGAGGACACCACGCACCCCCTCGCCTTTGGCACGCTCGCGGTCGGAGTAATCAATGATCCAACGCCCGCCAAGACCGCGAATACTGACGTTCTCGATAAACGCTTGCTCTTTCTCCAAAGTCATCTGTTTCTTCTTGCTCGGACGCTCGGCGTCCAAATTGAAGACAACCGCTTTTGTTCCTTCGGGCCAGAAGGGTTTGATGACTGTATCCTTTTCGATCAGCAAATGTACATTTGATTTAAGTAGGATCCCGGCGAAGCGATAGCTCCCCTTCGGAACGACCAGTCGGCCGCCTCCTGCAGCGGCGATATCATCAATTGCTTTCTGCAAAACATCGCTCTGATTTGTGCTCGCGTTGTCATCGACAAGCCCATAATCCGATCCTGCATTTTTCAGCGGCCCGTTCGGATCCATTGTCTCGACGTATTCAGCATGCACTGAAGTCGCGAAACCGATGACCAACCACAGCATCGTTCCTCCAAAGGCTATCTTCATACGTGTTGCTCCAATGGCAGAAATGCGTTTCGTGATCCTGTTTCAACTTGTGAAGTACTTGATATTGCCGCGAGGAGCGTCAATTGGACAAAAATCTACACGCTATGCTAAGTTTTTCGAAAATCAGTGGTCTGACGAACGTCAATCACGGCAGTTAGTGTGCTTACCTGCCCCACCATTCCCTACCCACCTATTGATTGAGTCAGCATGAAACGTGTTGTGATGGGAGCTCGCTTCTCCCTCTGCGTTTGCCTTTTTGTCCTTCTCGCGGCACCACAATCGAATGCCGCGGAAACTTCGCCACCCAACATTGTGGTGGTGTTGGTCGACGACATGGGGTTTTCGGACCTGGGATGCTATGGCAGCGAAATCGAAACGCCGCACATCGATTCATTGGCAGAGAACGGGTTACGGTTCACGCAGTTTTACAACTCGGGCCGGTGTTGTCCGACTCGCGCGAGTTTGATGACGGGGTTGCACCCACATCAAGTGGGGATTGGCCACATGACCGCACCTCCCGGCAAGACACTGGTCGCGCCGCCAGCCTACCAAGGACATCTGAACGAAACCTGTGTCACGATTCCGCAAGTGTTGAAGTCGAAGGACTATCACACTTTCATGACAGGCAAGTGGCATTTGGGTCACGCGAATCAAAACGATTGGCCACTGCAACGCGGTTTTGATCGCTTCTACGGCGGAATCAGCGGCGCGTTCAACTACTTCAAACCGGGCGGTGATCGTGGGATGACCGATGGCAATGAAGAGGTCGAAACGGAAGATGGCTTTTACGCAACCGACGCATTCACTGACATCGCTTGTGACTACATCAGCGAAGCAACACGGACTGACGACAAGCCATTCTTTTTGTACCTCGCGTACAACGCTCCTCACTGGCCGCTCAATGCGAAGGTGAAGGATTTCGAGAGGTACCGTGGTCGATACACACATGGCTGGGAAGCGTTGATGAAAGCTCGGCAAGCGAAGCAACGCGAGATCGGGCTGTTTGACGAGTCCGTGCAGCCGGCACCCCATGTTGGTCCGGCTTGGGAATCATTGAAGCCGAAGAAGCGAGATGATTTGGATGCGATCATGGCTGCCTACGCGGGATGCGTGGATAATATCGATCAGAACATTGGACGGTTGGTTGCTCACTTGAAATCAATCGACCAATACGAGAACACGTTGATCCTGTTCCTATCCGACAATGGTGCCTGTCAGGAAGGCGGGCGATTGGGATTCGGCGACGAGAAAATGGTTCGCAATCCTCCGTTGGAAACAACCAACGGCGTGCGTCAAGGTTTGGCTTGGGCAAATGCGAGCAACACTCCGTTTCGTTTGTACAAGCATTTTTTGCATGAGGGTGGCGCTAACACGCCGATGATCGCTCATTGGCCCGGCGGAATCCCTGAACCTCGACGCAACTCGTTCGTGAGACAACCGGCGTACTTGCCGGACATCATGGCAACCTGTGTCGAACTTGCCGGTGCTGAGATTCCCGGTGATGTTCCTTCCTGCGAAGGCAGTTCTTTCGTCAACGCATTGATCGGCGACTCAGAAGTGGCCGGACGGCCAATCCATGATTCACCGATGTTCTTCGAGCATGAAGGCAATGCGGCGATGCGAGATGGAGATTGGAAGCTTGTTCGCGAGTACGAGAAGCCTTGGGAGTTGTACAACATCGCCGAAGATCGGACAGAGTTGAATGACCTCGCGACGGCGAAGTCCAATCGGCGTGATCGGATGATCGCGGCTTGGGAGGCTTGGGCAACGAAGACAGAAGTCGCGTTTCCGGAGCGGTACAACATGTATCAAGAGATGAAGAAACACGAGTAGTAGCTTGTGTCCTTCGTTTTCTAGTTCGCGACAAAAGACAGAAATCTTTATGTCGCGAACGGGCGATTCCATGACAGGCAATGCGAGCCAAGGTCAGATGCTCCGCGATCTCGCCCGTCATCCGGTCAGTTTGTTTGTCCAAATTCACTCGACAAGGCTTTCAGTGCAGCCAACCAGGACTGTGCGATTCAGGTAAACCGCTGCTCAGAACCTGTACTCAAAGCTGAATCGTTGAAAGTGCTAAATCGCTGAAAATCAATTCGCTCGTAAGGTGACTTTTGCCCGGTTTCGAAGAGACATCCAATTTGATTCTTGGAGATGCCTACCAAGTCCGAATACGCAGCAGGTGCTTCGGTAATCAACCTGAGTGCTTCCCACCGCTCGCCACCATCGCGTGATTCGTAAAGCGTCAGATGAGACCTTCCCGGTCCTTTCGGATTGGCGCTAACGAGTCGGTTCAACTGAGGACTCTCGCCGGGGATTGCGATGATCGTTCCCTGGCATTTCGGGCACGGCCTCGATCGGTCGTGCGTCAGATCGCTCCAGTGGAGCCCACCGTCGTTGCTGAAACGCACCGCACGGTACCCTTTTCGGTGCGTTTGCATGCGAATGTCTTGGATCAAACGATCAGGACCAACCTCCGCAATTTGTGTTTCGCTACCTCCGGGGGCAGAGGACTCTCCGATCTGCCACGTTTCTCCTTGATCGTCCGAAACGAGTGAGTGACAACGATATTCCCACCGGCGTCCGTCGCTGTAATGGACACTGTGATTGACGGGCAAAACCAAACGCCCTGCGTACTTGCCCGTTTGAATTTGGATTGCCGAACACGGCCCCGTTGCATACCAACGCCAATCGCTCTTCTTGGCCATTGCCGAGATGTTGCTCGGCTGTGTCCATGATTGACCATCGTCGTCTGACGTCATCATGCAGACGTCCCGAAATCCTGTTCCGTTGAGGACTTGACCTTCGCTGTGAGACGAACTGCAAAAGAACAGAAAGACACGACCGCTTCGTCGATCGACCAGCGGACAGGGATTTCCGGCTTGGTTCTTCGCATCATCGCGGATGACTCCAAGGTCACTCCATGTTTCTCCGTTGTCGGTCGAACGCCGCATGACCAAATCAACTCCATGTTCGGTTGCGTGCTTGTGGAAGATCTTGCCGTTGGAAAGCGTGTGATATCCATGCTGCGAAAAGTACTCCGGAAGCATTGCATGCGATTTCACAATGTCTGAGTAAATCATGTTTGCCCCATTGCCGTAGACACCGGTACGCTGCGGCATAAAACCAGACAACAACGCCGAACGGGACGGCCCACATATCGGAGCTGCACAGACACCGTTAAGGAAAATCACCGAGCCGCTTTTGCAAAATCGATCCAGTGATGGCGTCTGGGCTTGCGGATGTCCACCGAGCGGCCCGACCCAATCGTTGATATCATCGATCCCAATGAACAGCACGTTTGGGCGTGAGTCTTCGCCTATTGCGTTCGACACATTAGCAAAGCAAAAGAGCGTGAAAGCAGTTAACCAAAGCCCCCATGAAATTTCATGGGGGCTGATACAAAGATAGTGAAGCGGGCACGGATCGGTCGGTCATTATTCAAGGCGGGACGTTTACCGAATGAGCCACTGACGAATATCCGATGGGATATATGTGGCAAGCTAGTATTTGGACAATAATCTTGTTGGCCACAGCGAATTCATCCAGAATCCTATTCAACGGCGTCACCCCATTCATTCATCTGACAACGAACCACCATGCCTGAATCTTGGTCAGACGCTGAATCTCTGATCGACCGAACTTTCTCAGTCACGATCATCTTGCTCGACGGTGAAAAGCGTGTCGTGAAATTTCGTCGCCACGCCTACAACAACCTCATGGAATTGATCGTCAATGAGCTGTATGAATGCATTGGCGACTGCAAAGGACATGCGTGGTGTGGGACGTGCCACGTTCAACTCGTTTCCGGCGAGTTAAGGGAGTCCATGACTCGCGACGAAACGATGACGCTTAACAAGCTTCTCAACACAAGTAGCGACAGTCGGTTGGCCTGTCAGATCATGATCGACGAGCGGATCGACAAGATGGTTTTTCGTGTCATGGGTGACGTGACAACTTACTGACCGTCGACCTGCGGATTACCCCCTCTCCTGGAACCGCTAAACCTGCCTGCCAAAGCGACGCGAGGCTCAGACAGCGGTTCGCAGGACTATCGCCGCCGCGCAAATTGAGCATTGGGACAAGTGCGACGCCGAATCTAGATCGCGATCGAGCTTTTCGCTTGATGTCGCAGCTAACCCGGCAAGGATAAATAAGCTTGCGAATCCCAGTCATTTCTGCATTTTCTGCAGTTCCTAGCATCCATCCCGGGATCCCCGCCACATCCTGTGTCTCATGCGATTTGGAACCACCCAAACCCGTTTTGCTCCGTTGCGATTGCCCAAAGGGTCAAGCTGATTATGACGATAACAGTGGTTAGTGACCCCATCTTACGAGAACCATCTTATCGACCATGACCGCGTTGCACTCATTTTTCGGCCGAAACGCAACGCCGACGGAATGCCGAGAAGAGGCTCGACGCTGGAAAGATGCACCTGACTCAAGCCTCCGCGAAACGGTTTCCGACCTGAGAAACGAACTGCATGGAGCAACGCCCGGCCATCTGAACCGAAACCATCAATCACGGGCTTTGGGGCTGCTGTTGGAGTCGTTTCGACGGGGACTCAATATCCAGCTCTACGACGTGCAACTTGCCGCAGGACTTGCGCTCACGCGAGCACGGATTGCCGAAGTCCAGACCGGTGAGGGTAAGACGTTCATCACCGCAATCCCGGCCTTCCTGTTCAGTCTGCATGGGCAAGGCGTTCACGTCTCAACCACCAACGACTATTTGTGTCGGCGTGACTATGAGCTAGTGCGTCCCGTCCTTCGTATGCTCGGTGTCTCGGTTGGTTGCTTGAACACGGACGACTCGGACGAAGAAAAACGCCACGCGTATCAATGTGACGTGACATACGGACCTGGATATGAATTTGGTTTCAACTATCTACGCGACCAGATCCGCCTACGTCAGGTTTCCGAAAAGCCACTGGGAATCGATTTCATAGACGCCCTGCAAGGCCGACGCGTTCAAGCGTTTCATCCCGTTCAGCCAAAGCGTGTCTTCGCAATCATCGACGAAGCCGACAGCGTGCTGATTGATGAAGCGAATACGCCTTTGGTTTTGAGCGCAGCGTCGCGCAACGCAGAGGTCAACGCATTGGCACTCGAAACAGCGGATGCGTTTTCTAAGGCACTTGCGATCGATGAGGACTTTCGATTGGAAGGACGTCGAATCGAATTACTAGATGCTGGCCAAGCCCAATTGCAAGATTCGCTGCGCACCACAAACCTGGGCGAATTAAGGCGACCATGGCGGCAATACATTACCAATGCACTGCAAGCGAACTATGTCTTCAAGCGGGATGCTGACTACGTGATCCAAGACGATCAAATTGCGATCGTTGATCCGCACACGGGACGAATCCACGATGAACGCACCTGGCAAAACGGTCTACACCAAGCGGTGGAAGTGAAGGAAGGTTTACCGCCAAGCCCCGATAACGTGGTCGACGCTCGGATCGCTCGCCAGCGATTTCTGCAAAAGTATCAATTGGTATGTGGCTTGACTGGCACCGCTCGTGGCAACGAATCTGACTTCCAAAAGCTGTACGGTCTATCGGTGGAGTCGTTTCCGCCCCATCGCCCATGCCAGCGGAAGCGACTTGCAACACGCTACTTTGCAAAGATGTCGGATAAGCAAGCGTTCATTGTTCGAGAAGCAGTCGCGGTCGCTGACGCATCGCGCCCGGTCATCGTTGGCACACGAACCATCGAAGAATCCAAGCTAATCGCAAAGCAATTTCGTTCTTGCGATAGGCAGGTCGCTGTTTTGAACGGCGTGCAAGATCGTGAGGAAGCCGAGATCGTCGCAAGTGCTGGTTCGGCGGGACAGATTACAGTCACCACCAGTATCGCAGGACGCGGCACGGACATTCATTTGTCCAAAGACGTCCGCGATGCGGGCGGCTTGCACATCATCGCGACCCAGTTGAACGATTCCGCCCGTGTTGACCGACAGCTCGCCGGACGTGCCGCTCGGCAAGGTGACCCAGGAAGTGTGCGGTGTACCGCTTGCCCTGACGACACGATCCTAACCACACACCAAAGTCAATTTGCTCAAGCAGCCCGCTTGGTAAAAGAACTAACAAGAATTGCATCGCCAGACGGCATTGAATCCGCCCGTCTGGATGCTGCGTTTGCAAATCTACAAAAGCAGCTCGAGCGACAAGGCTTCGAGCGTCGCGCCGCCATGGTCGCCCAAGACCGGTGGATGGAATCTATTCAAAAGGTAGTCGCATGATCCGAACAGCAATCCTTCTTAGCATCACGGGGCTCATGCTTCTTCCAGCAACGGCCCAAGAACTGGACGGCTTTACCGAGCCGGTGCGGACAATCCATGTTGCGACAGTGGAGTCCGGTCGCGTTACAACCGTCAACGCCAAACGCGGCCAGCACGTGCGGGCGGGCTCTGTATTGCTTCAGCTTGATTCCGAGTTGCTAGAAATCGCAGCCGAGATTGCTGAGGCAGAAGCATCTGACCGAACTTCGGTGGGTAAGCTTGAAACCGAACTGTCGGTTAAACGTGAACACAAGGTCCAGGTTGATGCGTTGTCCGATCGCGGAGCGGTTTCCCCCGAGGAAGTCCGTCGATCGGCAATGGAGGTAACCATCGCGGAACTTGCATTGCAGTCGGCGCAGAACCAACGAAAACTTGCGGAGCTAAGACACCAGGAAGCGGTGCGTCGTCTCGCCCGTCGCACCATTGGCTCACCGGCAGACGCGTTGGTTGTCGACATCCTGCCCGAACCCGGCGAATTCGTTTCGATTAGCCAGCCGCACGTCGTCACGCTGGTCCAGCTTCACCAGCTTCGTGTCACGTTCTATCTTCCAACCGATGTGGCCGTGCAATTCCAGCGGGATGATCACATCAATGTCTGGCTAGAGAACACAGCGAAATCAACCAACTCGCGTAGCAGACTGCCCGCTCGTGTGGAGTATGTCGCGGACATTACCGAGGCTGATAGCGGACGCGTCCGTTTGGATGTGTTAATCGAGAATCCCGAGCAAAAGATTCGCTCCGGACTTCGTGTCACTCTGGACGTCGACCAATCGCTCGCGGCGATTCGTTCACAAAGGAGTCTGCGATGAGCATCGGGCACCCATCACGATCGGACGGTCCACACGGTAGTTCGAAAGACGCCGGTTCACTACATTCTGGTTCGCCAAAATCGAGCCCGCAACATACTGCACACGGGGGCGGTGTTGCTATCGGCACACCAAGGTCGAAGCCTGCTGTCGACTCGACCGCGATGGAACTGCGGCAACGGTTAGCGAATTCGAATCGACAGGTGCAATTATCTGCATGGCTGATCGGCTTGTTGCAACAGACTGCTAACACAGAGTCAATCGACGAAGCATGTCACCTGCTTACCAGTCAACTGAAGCAATACCTGAAGGCTTCCACTGCGGTCTTGACCCTGACCGACGCCAAGGGCCTCAACCGTGTGGCGTCGGTTACCGACGTTGCCCATTTGGATCATGATTCGGAACAAGGACGCAGTTACCGATTGGTGGCGGACGAAGCGATTCTAAGAAAAACCACTGCATGCGTATCAGCACTGGAGTCGGGAGCCCAAACAGGCTCAGCGCAAGAACTTCAAGACGAACCGAGCTACGGGCATCATGCCATTGCTTCCACAAGTCACGATGTTCTATCGATGCCGTTAATAGCGGAAGACACAATCGATGTGGGAGCCATCATTTTGATTTTCCCCGCTGGCCGGATACGAAGCGACTCCTCGCTACTGAGTTTCTGTACCGCGTCCGCTTCACCCATCGCCAGTCAGGTCCGGCAGTGCCAGCGTGCTCAGCGTAGTCGGCTGCAACGAGCGATTCAGCGAATACGCAGTTCGTCACTGACTAAGAAGGTTGCCGTTGGTGGCAGCATTGTTGCAATCACCGGCCTTTTGTTTGTGCCGATGACTTATCAAGTGAAGTGTTCGTTCGGCGTTGAACCCTTCCGGCGCCATTACTGCGTTGCACCCCATGACGGAGTGTTGGAACGAACCCTAGTTCAGCCTGGCGACAAAGTGGTCAGTGGCCAGACGCTTGCGTTGATGGACGGGGCCGACGTCCGATGGGAACTCGCTGGACTGATCGCCGAACGAGCGAGATTGTCTCGCAAACGCGATTCGCATGTCGCTGCTCATCAGTCCGCCGATGCGGTACAGACCGAACTGGAACTGAAGAGCCTGGACGCTCGCACCGAACTACTGCAACGTCGCCAAGAAAGCTTGGATGTACTAGCGCCGATCGATGGGATGGTGTTAACCGGGAATGTGGATCACCGTGAAAACTTCCCCGTCGCCCAAGGGGATCTGCTGTATGAAGTAGCTCGACTGGATCGATTGCGTTTTGAGGTTTTAGTTCCCGATGAGGAAGTGCAGCACGTTTCCGTTGGCATGCCAGTTACGCTCGAGGTGGACGGTCTCGGCGGGACATCCTATGAAGCGATCGTTTCACAATTGCATCCTCAAGCAACCGTGGTCGATGGGCAAAACGGTTTCATTGCCGTTTGCTTGCTAGACAATCACGAGGGGCATCTGCGTCCCGGCATGCGTGGCCGAGCGAAGATTCAGTCCGCTACCCACAGTCTGGGCTGGATCACGTTCCATCGCGCCGCCGATCGTATCATGCGTTGGTGGTAAACAGTATGGAATTAGACGTCCAAACCGTTGACGTTCTGGCACTGCATCCGCGTTTCCGCAGCGACTTGTCGATTGTGCGTCAAGCTCATGGAGACAGCGTTAGTTACCTGATCGAAGATTCCATGCGGCGGAAAGTTCACCGTATCGGTGAGGTTGAGTATGTCTTTGTGTCAGCACTGAACGGACAACGCAGCGTCGGTGATGCAGTCTCTTTGGTTGCTAGCCGCTTTGGAGTCGATGCCATCGGCCCACAGCAGGCCGTTTCGCTGGTTGGTTGGTTAGCTGAATCGCAGCTCGTCGTCACCAAACAAGATCGCGACGCATCACGAAAAGCGGAATTGTCTGAGCAAGCGTCCAGCAAGTCCAAACTCAGCCAGTTCAGTGTGCTGACCCAACGATTTCCGATCTTCAATCCCGATCGTTTGGTCGCTGCGATCACCGCCAGAATCAACGGTCCGGTCCGATGGACACTAGTTGCGATGGCTATCAGCCTATCGGTTGTTGGAGTCTACCTGTTCCTGCACCTGTTTGATTCGTTGTTGGCAAGCCACAAAGAGATTCTGGCGTCGACAAACTGGCTAGCTCTCGCGATTGTCTGGATAGGATTGAAGCTAGGGCACGAAACGGGACACGCTTTGGTATGCCGAATGATGGGGGCCCGAGTGCGTGAATTTGGCTTGGTGCTGGTCTTGTTTATCCCAATGCCCTATGTCGATGTCAGTAGTGCATGGATGTTGTCGTCGAAGTGGAAACGCATCGTGGTTTCGTTAGCCGGCGTCGGGGTTGAATTGGTTGTCGGTTCGGTTGCCATGATTCTGTATTGGCAAAGCAACGATCCATGGGTTCGCATGCACGCACTCAACGTGATCTACATGGCCACGATCACGACCTTGGCGTTCAACCTAAACCCTTTGATGCGATTCGATGGATACTATGTCCTGACGGACTGGCTGGAGATGCCGAATCTTTCGACCAATGGCCAAAGGCTAATTCAATACTTCACGGGCAAGTACTTGTGGGGAACCCAGGTTTCCAAGCCGCAATGGCCCGAGAGGCGATTCGTGTTGGTGGCTGTTTACGCAATCGCAGCGTTGGCATGGCGGATTCTGATTGCAGTGACATTGATCTACGCCGCATCACGCATGTTTGCTGGCGCAGGAATCATCCTTTCCGTTGCCGCAACGGTCGTCTTACTAGGAAGCAAGATAATGAGCTGGACAACGCGATTTATGCGAGTGGGCGAAATGAATCGAACAAGAGTCGCTATCACGTTGATTGTGATTCTAGCAGCCGTGACATCTCTGGTGCTGACGCCTGTACCACGAACGATTGCGGTCCCCGCTGCGATCCGCATGTCCAACCAAATCGATATTCGTGCAGCCGAGTCCGGCTTCTTGGTTGAGACGTTGTGCAAAGTCGGTCAGAAGGTCAAGCAAGACCAGCCACTCTACCGCCTGAGAAACTCCGAACTCGCGGCCGAGCTCAACAAGCTTGAAGTGGAGTTAGAGTTATCCAGGCAGAAGCAGCGTGCGCTACGTAGCCAATCTGAGATTGTCGCACGAACGATGGAGGCGGACCGAGCAACCGCGTTCGCGAAACGAATCGAAGAGCTGAGATCAAGATTGGCGTCGTTGGTCGTTACCGCGCCATTTGATGGCACAGTGGCCTTTGATGCGATAGATGAGCGTCGTGGGCAATTCGTCCGTCGGGGAAGTTTGCTGTGTCAGCTAGGTGACCCCAAGCAATTTGAGGTGACGGCGTTTGTTCCTCAATATGAATCGACTCGGTTTGAAAGTAGTGCGAACAAGAGCGGGCGACTGTACGTTCACGGCCAATCCTCACAGCCGTTAGAGTTAAAGTTCGTAAGCCAGTCGTCGCGCGCAGTCGTTTCGATCGATTTCCCCGAGCTGTCATCCGCCAATGGAGGACAACTAATGGTTTATCAGTCACCTGGGGATGAAGGGTCCGAAACACTTGTTGAGCCACATGTTAGGTTCACTTCGGTCATTAGCGAAACCCCACGGGACACGTCGGTGGATTTGCGTGCTGGCATCCCCGCCACCGTTCAATTATCGCCTAAGTCTGAATCAATTGTTCAGGCTTTGTGGAATCGATGGATCCGATAGTGTGGCATCCATTGTGACGCTTGATTGAAAACAGTTTCGCTGGGACGAAAGTCATTTCGATAGAGGTGTTGGGGATCTATGGATTTCCATCATCATTCGATAGTCCTGATGGATGACTTAAAGTGCCACAACACTCTTCTGAACATATTCGCTACTACTTGGCGTGGTCGGCTGTCATAGTCGCAGCACTATTCAATAGCGTTCCCGAGCACGTTGCCGCTCAAGAGACCGTTGCCGAGTACTCCCGTTTGCAATCGGTTGTGCAGTCCGTAGACAGCCGCCATGCCGCGATCGAAGGCTCGCAGTTCACTCCCGGATGGTGGACACCGTATGTCGCTCAACCTTTAGAGACGTCACAACCCTCCAAGACATTGACGCTTGAGCAGACAATGGTTGAGGCGTTGGCCCATTCCAAACAAATCAAGGTTTTTAGCGATCTGCCGTTGATTCGCGAAACGGCGGTAATCGAAGCGAGCGCTTCGTTTGATTGGTTGCACTACCTTGACACACGATGGGACGATGTCAGTGAACCGATCGGAAACACCTTGACCGCGGGCGCTGGCGTTAGCCGGTTTAATGATCACAACTGGACGGGACGAACTGGACTGCGTCGCCGCACACACACTGGCGGAACGATCGATGTCTCGCAGCAATTTGGCTTTCAAGACAACAACTCGCAGTTCTTCGTTCCCGATCCCCAGGGCACGGCTCGTCTGGTGTTGGGATTCACCCAGCCATTGATGCGAGGGCGTGGGCGCCGATACAACGATAGCTTGATTGTGCTAGCCAAGATTGACCTTGCGGCTGCGGGGGATGAGTTCCGGCGTCAAACCGAAACGCACCTATTGGAAGTGACCCGTGCCTACTGGACGCTGTATCTCGAACGGGCCGCGTTGTACCAGCGCGTAAACTTGTATGTGCAAGGGCAGGAAATCTCCAACCGTTTAACGCTGCGGTCTTCACTGGACGCGAGCGGCGTTCAAGTCGCAACCGTCAATGCCGCTGTTACATCCCGTGAATCCGAGTTGGTCCGTGCCAAGGCCGCCGTCGCGAACGCTCAGGCCCGTCTGCAGAGCCTAGTCAACTCGCCCGAGTTGATTGATGTGGAAGTGCTACCGCTCGATCTACCTTCCTTCGCGGCAGCCTCAGTCGATATCGGTGAGTCTATTTCGATTGCGATGCAATATCGTCCAGAGGTCATGCAGGCACTGAAGCAGATCAAGGCGGCGTGCGTGCGACTGAATATGTCCAAAAATGAATTGATGCCGGTTTTGAACCTCGTCACGCAAACGTACGCCTCGGGTCTCGCGGACCAAGGAAACTCGCTCAACGCGTTTGCTCGCCAGTTCGATACCGGAGCGCCGTCATACGGAATCGGGCTAGTCTACGAGCGGCCAGTTGGAAACCGTGCCGCTGAAGCACGTTTGCGTCGCCGGAAGCTGGAGCTTCGCCAAATCAATCACCAGTATTCGTCAACGCTGGAAACTATCCGGTATGAAGTGTTCGTAGCGGTGAAAGAACTCCAAACTTCATTGAACGAACTGGCGACCAAACACACTGCGTTGAAAGCCCAGAACCAACAACTGGTGGCCATGCTTGCAAGGTGGGAACAGCTTCCAAAACAGCAAACGAGTGCCACGCTCGCATTGGAAAACTTGCTTGAAACTCAACAAAGCGTTGCGTCAGCAGAGTTCGAGTATCTCACCGCTCAACTGACGTACAATTTGTCGCTCGTTAACCTAAAACGTGTCACCGGCATGCTATTGCGTTCTGAAGACATCAACCTGACTCGCCTTTGCGAATGCGGAATTCCAGTCAACGTGCTCGCCAAATCGTTTGGCGTCGATGCCGATCAACTCACTGGGCTCTCTTCTGAATGGCAGCCCGATGCAGCTAGTGAGCAGGCAAGCGAAATCGAGGATGTCTATTTTCAAAGCCTAAAAGAAAGTGAAGCCACCCCAATCAACTTGGGCGACCGACTTACGCGATAATGTTTCTAACGCGAGGTCTCTCAAGACACTCGGTTAGCTATTGAGCGACCAGCCCGCGGCATAGGCAAGCAATTCTATGGAATGTGCTCGCTGGCGCATCGGGCTGGTTTCAATTTTGCTCGCAAGCTCAATTGCCACGACGCTGCTTCCATTGAGCAGCTCGCTATTCCGAAACAGCAAGATCCTACCATCCGCTGGTGGCAACCCTATGGAGGCTCAGCCTAGTCAGGAATCTGGCTGAGTGTGCCCTAAAGATCCGGCCTTCTACGCCCAGGTGGCATCACAGTCACCACTCGCGATTTGAGCCTCCAATCCGGAGGACCACCGGGGCAGCAGCAAGCGACAGACGCTCTGTCCCAGCGACATTAGCCGCTCTGGATAGGGTTGTATAACCGGCGAAAGCGGATTCGCCTGTGCTCATCTTTCGCCCTGACGAACATCATTTCGCTGATTCCGCCTGCGTAATTTAGAGAAGGGGTAAGGCTTGAATGTTGACTTCCGGACGTCCTGTTTGGAACTCCATACACAGAAAGCACGCTCGATGAAAATGCCAAGTTCACCTCGCCAAGCCTTTTTTGAAACCCTCGAAGAACGAATCCTGTTCGATGCTGCCGTCGAACCGACGATGGATTCACAACCGGATGGGGAACCCAATGCGGACAGTGCGGTTCACTCCCAAGAGACCGAGTCGAACGAACAATCCGATTCAAATACCAACCCGACGGCGGACGGGCGCCGCACCGAGTTGGTCATTGTTGATCGATCGGTTGAAAACTATCAGTCACTCGTAGACGATCTGATTGGCCGCGAGGAAGGCGATCGTACGATCGAGGTGGTGCTGCTGGACGCTGAAGAAGACGGAATCGAACAACTCTCTGAAACCCTTGCACAGTACTCCGCCTTGGACGCGATCCATGTGATTTCTCACGGTGAGGACGGTGCCTTTCGTTTGGGTAACCAATGGATCAATAGCCAAACTGTGCAAGCGAACGCGGGACAGGTCGCCAGTTGGGGCGACGCGTTGAGTTCAACCGGCGACATTCTTTTGTACGGTTGCGATGTCGCGGAATCAGCCGACGGACGTGAACTGGTCGATGGCTTGGCGGCCCTGACCGGTGCCGACGTCGCGGCGAGTGAAGATGAAACGGGAGCTCAACATCGGGGCGGCGACTGGTCACTGGAATATGAGTCTGGTGAAATCGAATCCACGATTGTCGTCAGTGAATCGTTTCGCAACAGCTACCAACACGTCCTCGCAGCGGGCCCTGATGTTCAGCTCCCCAGTGGCCCCATCGTGGCTCCGCTAGGGGAAGACTTTTCATTCGATGTCACCTTTCAAAACACCGGCGACGCAGCAGGCTATGGACCGTTCATCGATTTGATCATGCCCGCCAGTGGTGCCGATGGCTACGATGGCATCTCATTTGGCAATGCCACCTACCTGGGAACGACCGTCAACTCAACGGTCCAAACCTTCGGCGACAACGGCGGCGGATTCGGCGTACTGGAACATTCCTACCTTGAAGGTCCGGTCAACGAATTACAAGCCATTACGCTCGATGACACCATCACCGGTGGCACCTTCACGTTGTCCTTTGGTGGACAAACGACGGTGGACCTGGCCTATGACGCCGACGCGGCCACCATCGCTACCGCGTTAACCAGTTTGAGCACGATCACAGATGGCGACATCTCCGTCACAGGCTCGATGTCCGATGGATACGTTTTGATCGAGTTCATCAACGGTGAAGCTCTGACGGATCAAGTCGACTTTGTAGTCGATGGCACGAATTTGGTGGGTGCCGGTGCGCTTCACCAGTTCACTGTGAACGATGGATCCGCCACCAACGTCAAGCAAAAGCTCTTTGGAAAAGAAGGCGACCAGCTCGTCACACTCGACCTCCCCTTCGGCTCCTTTTCGCCTGGACAACCAGAAGCCGTCCTGTCAATTACCGCGGCCGGCGATGCCCGAGCCGACCTGGATCAACCGCTGACGATTCAGTCACGCAGTGGATTTCGATTTGGCGAGGATCCCGTCAACAATCCGGATTCAGACCCCATGATCGTCGATGATCAGGGTTACGATGTTTCAGGCCAGAGTGGTGCATCGTCCACATGGACGGAAAACGTCGAAGTCGAAACCACGTTGATGACCATTCGCAAGAGCTTCAATGGCTCGGAAGGTGAAACCGCCACCGGGGAAAACTTCGAAGCGACCTACACGATCAATGTCGACATTGCTGACGGGCAAACGATTAGCGATCTCGACATCATCGACACGCTGCCGGACAACATCGTCGTGACGGGGATCACGTCGGTACAGGTCAACGGATCCAACGCTGCCTATACCGACAACTTGGCAACATTGACAACTCCCGGAACTTCCCAAGAGTTGACGGTTACGCTTACCGACGATGTCACAGGCACCACATCCACGAGCGACGTCGCGGTCTCGTTCACTTTCTATGTCGCTGAGTTCGATGGCAGTGGTGAGCGCGTGATCTCGAGCACGGGCGAAGACGATTCGACGTCGGATCCAGACTCTCGAAGCATCAACAATGTTCGAGCGAGTGGTCAGTGGCAACCAATCGACACCAACGACGATCCGACCACCACAACCGCTGATCCGGCAGGCCCCGAACACACGTTGGACAACAAGTCCATCGCGATCCAAAAAAGCGTGTCGGTGGTGAATGATGTCGGAAGCGTCGGTGCCACCCCAGGTGATACGCTGGAATACACCCTCACCTTCCAAATCAGCGACTACTTCACGTTTGGCGACCTAAGCATCACCGACGTTTTCCAGGACGGGCAATCATTTGATTTCGGTTACGGGGCGACGTTCGACATCACGGACATGAATGGCAACGTCACCGGCAGCTTCACCGTACGGGAAGTCGACGACCCCGACGGCGGCCAATCCTTGGTGATTGATCAGACTCAAATTGACCTTGCCGACAACGATCCCGATGGAACTCCTGGAAACTCCGACGATGAAGACGGAACGACGCCCGATGGATCAGACGGATCAACCACACTGAACTTCGATATTTCAAAAGCTTTAACCGACAACGGAGCGGCCGATGGCATCCTTCAAGGTGGTTTGACCAACGGCCCCAACAACGGCGGTGCGGCAACGGGAACAATCACTTTCCGAACGATTATCCAAGACGAGTATACGGACTCGTTTGCATCGGGTGACCGTAGCGTTGACCAGGGCGACACGATTACGAACAGCGACCTAACCATCACAGGAAGCGTGCGTGAGAACGCCGAAGACGATAACGTATCGGATGGTTTCGCACCCATGGAACGAGTCCTGGGGTCGGAGTCCGATACCAGTTCGGCAAGCATCTCGATTCAGGGCGGAACGCTAGAAAAGACCGTCTACGCCATCAACGGCAGTACCACACTGCCAACCAATCCGGATACCGGAAAGGTCATTTTAGTTGCTGGTGATGTGGTCACTTACCGAATCAACTACTCGCTCGCGAGTGCTGACTTTGAAAATTTGGTACTAACGGATTACTTGCCATTACCGATTTTTGATGCGACGGATCACGATGCCGATGGAATCGTCAATGGCGGCGCCACCTTTGGATGGACAGTCGATATCGGTAACTCGTTCGATGCGACACCACCGGGATCGGGTGTTATCGAATTCGGAAACGCGGATTCGTTCTACAACAGCAATGGGCCAGCTTCCAACATCACGCCGAACATTATTGTTGACTCGGCTTCCAATTCGTTAGCAATCGAGTTTGGCAACTACGACGATCCCAGTTCATTGCCCTCGGACATCGAGCTATACATCAGCGTCACGGCTAGCGATTTGCCGACCGCAGACGGGCTGTTCTTAACCAACATGGTCCGGGCATCTGAAGGGACCACCCAGCAGACCCCAACAACGACCGACCGAATCGTTCAAGTCGAAATGACGCAACCCATCCTTGGAATCACCAAGGGTGTCGTCGCGACAGATCAAGGCGACAGCGTGTTTGATGGATCCGTTGGCCCAGTTACCTTTGCGGGCGTCGGTTCGTCGAGTGCCTTTGCCGGAACGCTCAACAGCAGCGGACTGGATACGACGACCGTGGACGCGAATGTGTCCAACTTGGAAGCAGGCGACCGGATTCGCTACGCCATCGTTATCGAGAACTATGGAAGCAGTTATCGCGGGGCACATGATGTTCAGATCCGAGACATTCTTCCATCCGGAATGAGCTACGTCGCAGGCACATTGCAAGTCGTCGACGGAACCGGCGCCAGCCATACGTTTGTCGACGCTAACGGTTCCAATCCGGGTCTGTTTGGCGACGGTATCATTCTGGACGATCCTGGACCAACCCCCAACTCCTCTGGAGCCGACGCCGGAAGCATTGACGGCTACGACGAAACCAGCGGCCGCAACATCCTAGTGATCTTGTACGATGCCGAAGTCGAAACCACCGCGGCGGTCAACGCCACTCAAACCAACGAAGCGGAGATCGTCCACTACGCATCGAAAGAGAGCGGACAAAACCACGCGTCAGGACTGACCGATACCGCTGACGCTGAACTTCGAAACTTCGCCGGGACCAAGACAATCGTCGCCACCAGTGAAGCTCACACAGGCAACGAAGGTGGAATTGAAAAAGTCACGATTGGTGAAACGGTTCGATACCGGATCGAGGTGGAGATTCCACAAGGATCCTTGGGTGACTTCATCGTCCGGGACGTTCTCCCCGGCGGATTGACATTTCTCGATGACGGCACCGCGACAGTCGGATTGGTTAGTGACGGCGGCCTGACGTCATCAACTCTGTCTGGCGCCGGCTTGTCGTCGACCGATTCCACATTCACCCCCACATTCGTTTTGCCCGATTCGGCAATCGCGAACAGTGCCTCTGGCTCACAGGACACCTATAGCAGCGGCACGGATGTCTATTTCAAGTTGGGTGACCTGACCAACACCGACGAAGACGCAAATGCAGAGTATGCAATCATCGAGTTCAACGCGCTGGTCGACAACAACAACGCGAGTGGCAGTTCTCGCAACGACGCCGGCGACAATCTCTACAACGATTTCATCGTTCAAAGCGGAGCATCGGCGCAGTTCAATCTCACCAACTCGCTTCGTCCACGAGTACAAATCGTTGAACCGCTGATTAGCGAACCAACGATCACACCCAGCGTTTCCAGTGGAGACGCGGGTGATTCGATCGACTACACGATCGACTTCGCCGTTACCAACGGCACGAATCAATCCGATGCTTTTGATGTGGTCATGTCGACCACCCTGCCAGACAACTTCACGTTCAATGCGCTCGACTCAATCCTGATTGATGGCGTCACGGTCAATTCCGGCGACGCGAACTACCCAACCGTGTCACAGAGCGGGTCGAACTTAACGATCACCTTCGATCGATTGAACGAAGGCCAGACTGTTGAGATCAATTACGACGGGACTGTTGACGGAACCGTGACGCCGGATGATACGTTGACGACAACAGCGAATCTGACCTGGACATCACTAGCCACGGACACGAACTCCGGCGCCGAAAACGGCGAGCGTGACGGAAGCGACACCACCGCTGCCCCAAATGACTACTACCAAACCGCCAGCCAAGACGTCGATGTCGCCACGACATGGGACATCACCAAGACTCTGATTGGGACCGAATTCGTATCCGGCGGCAACGGTGCCAATCAAGCGGTCATTGGCGAAATCGTCACTTACGAGATCACGGTCAGCCTGCCTGAAGCAACCGTTCCTGATTCGGTCATCACCGACACCCTGGACGCAGGCCTGGCCTTCGTCGGCATGGTTAGCTCGAGTGACAGTGGAATCAACTACACCGGATCGATGACTCCGGTGATCTCCAACGACGGCGGGACCATCACCTGGGATCTAGGCGACGTGTCCGATAGCGACACCACCGACGGAAACGGCGGTTCCGTGACTTTCCGTTACCAAGCGGTTGTACTCAACACCAATGACAACCAAACCGGTACGGACCTTGACAACGTCGCCCAGTACACGTGGGGCAACAACTCCGATAACGATGTCACTGATGATTCGGAAGATGTGGCCGTCGTCGAACCGGTCATCTCGTTGAGCCAATCCCTTGTCATCGCCAATGACGTCGGCCGTACTCAAGGTGACGCGGGCGATACGGTTGTTTATGTGATCGAGATCGAAAACACTGGCAACGTTGATGCATTCGACTTGAACTTCTTTAACGAACTGCCCAAGATTGGATCCGCGTCAGCCATTGACGGCGTGACGCTCGGGGTCGTCGATACGGATTTAACTTTAACCAACCTGGACTTTACGCTTAGCGGAAGCGACGCGACCGGGTACACGGTTGCGTATACCGGCCCCGCTGAAGCATGGGACATGCTGGACTCGGAAACCGACCGCATTGTCCGACTGACGCTCTCAGGAACCATTTCATCCCAAGTCACGCCCAACGCTGTCCTAACGAACGACCCGGTCGTCTCGTACACCAGTTTGGATGGCGACGTTCAGAATCGCAGCACCCACAATGCGGCTAGCGACGAGCGAGACGGGACCGATCCATCAGACAACAGATTTGATTACGTCGGTACGGATCCGGTCACGTTCAGCATCGCCCCACCCACCTTCACGAAATCACTCTTTGATACCAACCAAACGGAAACCTCCAACACCGATGTCACCATTGGCGAACAGGTGACCTACGCCTTGCTGGTGACATTGCCCGAGGGGAACACACCAGGGCTAAGCCTTGTCGACCAACTGCCAAGCGGACTGCAATACGAAAGTGCACAGGTCATTTCCACGGTTGCCGGTTCCACTGACTACCAGGGCACCACGCTCCTAGACGCCGACTTCAATGGCACACTTCCGGCACCGACTATCAGTGGCGGCGCCAACGACGGCGACGATGTCACGATCGACTTCGGTTCAATTACGGTAACGACCGACAACGACGACACCAACAACTCTTTTGTCGTCCTGGTAACCGCCACGGTCACTGACAACGTGTCCAATGTCGGATACGGCACCGGTCAAACCACCCTCACCAACATCGCCAGCTACGACGTTAGCGGTGATGATGTCGATCCAGTCAACAGCAACGAAGTCGATGTGGATGTAGTGGAGTCCAACCTGCAGATCACGAAATCGGTTGACCTCGACGATGTGAATGCGCGAGACGAAATCTCGGTGACGTTGTCGATCGCCAATACCGGTGAGAGTTCGGCGTACGAAGTGGCCTTCCGTGACGTTCTGGACCCGGCGATCTATGACCTGTCAACGATCGATTTAGGAAGTTCAGGAAGCGAGTACCCAAGCGATTTCACGGCGAACAACGCGGCTGGCACGATCACCTACAGTGATGGCACCATTGCCGCCGGAGCCAGTGTGTCGGTGACTTTTACCGTACGCATTCATGACGACGTCGTCGTAGGCCAGGACGTCACGAACACTGCCAACATCACCGCCGCATCAACGCTATCAGGCACCGAAGCGGGTGAGCGAAATGAGACCGACGCCGACGGTGATGGCAGCGATGAAGCGACCGATGATTTCCACGTCCGCTCGCATGCACTAGACGGGGACGTCTATTTTGATGCCGACAATGACGGCGTCCGCGATGCTGGGGAAACCGGAATCGACGGCGTGACCGTCACCGTCACCGGAACCGATCACCTGGGACGCGACATTGGCACACGCACCTACACCACCGGTTCGGGTACCGGTGATCCAGACGGCTTCTATTTGTTCGACGACCTGCGTCCGGGCACCTACACGATCACCCAATCCCAACCAACGACCGCCGCCAATGGCAAAGCCTATCTGGACGGAACCGATACACTCGGTGATGGTGGTGGCGATGACAGTACCAACGATGTCTTCAGTACCATCGTGTTGTCAACGGCCAACGAAGACGGTGGATCGGACTACAACTTCGGTGAACTTGAGGAAGTGGAGTTAGGCGGTAGTGTTTGGCACGATGCTAACAACGACGGAATTCGCCAAGGGACCGAAAGCGGCATCGACGGTGTCACGGTGACTCTCTCAGGAACCGACGACCAAGGAACGATCACCGAGCAGACGTTTGTTACCAGTGGCGGCGGATTTTTCTTGTTCGACGCCTTACGCCCCGGCGAGTATACACTGACCGAAACGCAGCCAACCTTTTCAGCTCCCTCGGGACGCGATTACGCCGACGGATCCGACCGCGATGGCAGCTTGGCAAACGGAGACGCGTCGACCAACAACGATGTGATTGCCAGCATTAACGCTTCGGCTGGACAGACTGGAACCGACTATCGCTTCGGTGAAGTGGTTGACTCCGTTTTGTCGGGATACGTTTTCAACGACATGAACAACGACGGTGATCGATCCGATGGAATCGCAATCGAGTCGATCACAATCACGCTGACCGGAAAGGACGATCTCGGTAACGATGTGAACCGTACCGCTACAACCGATGAGAACGGCTACTACGAATTCTCGGGGCTCCGTCCTTCCGATACGACCGGATACACGATTTCCCAAACAACCCAGCCGACCGGATACCTTGACGGCATCGACACGGTCGGTACTCAGGGCGGTACGCTCGGAAACGATCAATTCACCGACGTTGTCATTTCGTCGGACACCTCCGGAACCGAAAACAACTTCGGCGAACTGCGTCCTAATACGCTCGAAGGCTATGTCTTCAACGACCGAAACAACGACGGCGTGCGTGACGCGGGCGAAGAGGGCATTTCCGGCGTGACCATGACGATCAGTGGCGTCGACGATCGCGGTAACGATGTCACAACCAATGTCGTCACCAACAGCAGCGGCAAATACGAATTCCTGGATCTGAGGCCCAGCGGCCCAGCCGGATACACGATCACTCAAACACAGCCTGCGGCGTGGAACAACGGCATTCACAGCGACGGTAGTCTGAACAACGGTGACGACAGCGCGACCAACGAGATCAGCAGCATTGATGTGGTCGAAAATGTATCAGGCCAAAACTACAACTTTGGCGAACGAGGCGCCACGATCGCCGGAACCGTGTTCGTTGACGATGATCGTGACGGAACTCAACAAGCCGGCGAGACGACTGGAATCCTGGGCGTTCGGGTCGAGCTGTATGACTCCACCGGCACCAATTTATTGGAATTCACGACAACCGATGCAAATGGCGATTACCAATTCGACCACTATGCCGCCGGCGACTACGTCTTGAAGCAGGTTCACCCAACGCTCTACACCAGCACCAGCCCGGACGCCATCAACTTCACGTTGCCGCTTGTTGGTATCGAAGACCAAGACTTCGGCGAAGCACTATTTGATATCGGTGACACCGTCTACTTCGATGAAAATGGCAATGGTTCCAGGGATGCCGGCGAACAAGCTCTCGTGGGCGTTAATGTTCGTTTGATTTACGATGGCGGCGATGGTGACTTCACCGATGGAAACGAAGTGATCACCAACACGACGACCGATTCATCAGGAAACTACGTCTTCACCGAACAATTCAATGGCAACTACCAAGTTGTCGTTACCGGTGGTGTTCCCTCGGGCTTGACGGGCACGCAAGAAACGGACGACTCCTCACCCAGCATTGATGGCACGTCGCATATTGTCGTCGGCGGCAATGACCGCTTCGACGTTGACTATGGCTACACCGGCCAAGGAACGATCGGTGACTTTGTATTCTTCGATGGCGATAACGACGGGATTCAAGACTCAGGCGAACCCGGCCTGGAAGACATCACGGTGGAGCTTCGCTATGCCGGCGCAGACAACACCTTCAACACGTCCGACGATCTTGTCTTCGACACCACGACCGATGCCAACGGGCAATACTCGTTCACGCGAATGCCTGCGGGGCAATTCCAGATCAATGTTGACACTGCTGATCCGCAACTGCCAACCGGCCTGGTCGGCGTTAATGGTGCTGAATCCGTATCCGGCACCCAGACGATCACCTTAGCCACATCAGAAACCAACAACGCGATGGATTTCGGATTCACCGGCGACAATTCGGTCGGCGATACCGTCTTCTACGACATCAATGGCGATGGCGATCAAACCGGAACCGAACCGGGAATCGCTGGCGTCACGGTTCAAATCGATGTTGACCTGGATGGCGACGGCACTCCGGACTACACCACGACTCGAGTCACTGACCAAGACGGCAACTATTCATTTGACAACATCCCCGACGGCACACACACCGTCACGGTCGTAACTCCTTCCGGCAGTTCTCCAACGACGAATCACGACGGAACCGCCGGCGGCGACAACTCATCCACGATCGTCGTCAGCAGCGCTGACAACAACGACCAAGACTTCGGGTTCCAAGGCACCGGATCGATTGGTGACACCGTCTACTGGGATCTCGATCAAGACGGTACCCAAGACGGCGACGAAGTTGGTCTGTACAACGTCCCGGTTGAATTGGAAATCGACTTCAACGGCGATGGCACCGTCGACCACACGCTGTCGACCACAACGGATTCGGATGGAAACTACACGTTCGACAATCTGATTGCCGGTACCTACACCGTGATTGTCACACCGCCAACGGATTCAATCCAGAGTGACGATCCTGACGCCACGCTCGACAATGAGTCGACGTTGGTACTTGGGGCGAGCGAGAACAACACGGGTCAGAACTTTGCCTACTATGGTCAAGGTTCGATCGGCGACATTGTTTTTTGGGACGTCGACGCAAACAACCTCTATGACGCCGGAACTGATCGCGGTCTCGAAGACGTTGACGTGACGATCACAATCGATTTCGACGGCGACTCCACACCGGACTTCACCCGAACGATCCAAACTGGATCCGACGGTTCTTACCTGTTTGAAAACTTGGTTGCGGGAACCTACGTGGTGTCCGTTACACCGAGCACCGTCCCTGGTGGCATGTCCGCCAACTCAACCTTTGATGCGGACGGAACGGGTTCAGCCAATCAATCCACCAAAGTTCTTGGGGCGACTGAAACAGCGGACGACCAAGACTTCGGTTACACCGGTACCTCCCGAGTCGGGGAACTCATCTACTGGGACGCCAACAACAACGGTGCCTTCGACGCTGGTTCCGAAGCAGGGTTGGTGGGCGTCACCGTAACCATGGAAGTCGACCTGGACGCGGACGGCAGTTACGACCAGTCCTTCACCACAACCACTGACGAAAACGGCAACTATTCATTTGAAAACTTGCCAGCAGCCAACTACCGGATCACCGTCACGCCACCGACCGGCACCACAATTACCGATGACGCTGACAGCACACTGGATAACACAACGACGTTTAGCTTGACCGCAGGGCAAGACAAAGATGACGTGACGTTTGGTTATCGCGGAAACAGCAGCATCGGCGACCTCGTCTTCTTTGACTACGTCGGCGATGGTGGCTCGTTCAACGCTGGCGAGAATGACCGTGGTATGTCCGGCGTTCAGGTGTCGTTGGAAATTGACGTCAATGGCGATTCGATCGCAGACTACACCGCAACGGATACGACCGACGCCAACGGCAACTATCAATTCGACAACTTGATCGCGGGCGACTACACCATCACCGTCACCTCCAGCGACTTGCCGGACCAAATGGGTAATAACCCAACCTACAACTCCGATGGCGTGATCGATCACACAACGTTGGTGACGCTAGCCGCTGACACGGACAACACCGCCACTGACTTTGGCTATCACGCAACGCCGGACTATACGATCACGGTCGACGATGGCAACGTCAACGTCGTCGCGGGCGAAGCGATCACCTACTCCGTCGACTTGACTAACAATGGGACCTACACCGGTCTTGGGATCACCGTTGTTCAACAATACGACAACTCGTTGCTCGAGAACGTGGTCGCGTCCCACGGCGGTGTCGTGGACGCTGCAGCAGGCACGATTACGTGGACACTCGCGTCATTGGATGATGACGGCGGTAACCAGGAATTAACCGTCAACGCCGACGTTGTGGAGATCCTACCGGCTGGCAATAACCCACTGGTTTCTTCGGTAACCGTTACGGACAACAACATCAACGGAATCGATCCAACGACCGCCAATAACACCGATGGCGATACGGATCAAATTGTTGATCTACAGACCGTCAAGAACGTCACCTCAGCCGTTGCCAATGGCGATTTGTGGGATGTCACATTCGAGATCTTGGTTGAAAACACCGGTAGTGTCCGCTTGGATCAACTCACCTTGACCGATGACCTCGCCGATCAGTTCGGATCCGCGTTTGTCTCCACGACTCGTCCAATACTCGACAACACTGGTATGGTTACCAGCACGGCACCGACGATCAATAACAACTGGGAATCGGACACGTCACTGGATCTATTTGACCCGACCGCTACCGATGAGTTCCTCGCTGTGGGCGAAAGCTTCACCGTGACTTTCACTGCGACCATTGATCCTGACCAATCGGGTACTTCAACGGCGTTGTTCAACCAAGCCGAAGCCGGCGGCACCGACGTCACCACCGCACCTGGAACACCTCGTTCGGTGACTGACCAAAGCGACGGCGGAACGAGCATGACCGGAACGAACCCCGGCGCGCCAGGCGACCTGGGTACAGAAAACGATCCAACGCGAATCTATGTCACGGACATCTCCGTCGCGAAGCAGCAAACTGCGTACACCCAAGATCCGGTCACTCGTAACTATTCAGTTGACTACACACTGTTCATCGAAAACGTCGGCACCACGTCGCTCGACCAATTGACGTTGACGGACGATGTGGCTGATCGATTTGGAAACGCCTTTGTTGAAATTGAATCCGGGTCGCTGGCGATCCAAAACAGCAACGGTAGCGGAACCGCTCCCACGATCAATGCGGGATGGGAAAGCGACACCAGCGTCAGCTTGATTGACGCTTCGTCAGCCACGCTTCATGCGGGTGACTCTTTTGAAATCACGTTCACTGTAGTCGTTGACCCCGACGGTATCGACGGTTTGTCACAAGTGGGTGACAACCAAGCCGTCGCAGGCGGTCGCGGACTGGATGAATACGGCAGCCCAGTGTTGGCTGGCGGCAATCCTGTCGTGGTATCGGACCTTAGCGACAGTGGCATCAATGCCAACACGACCAACAGCGGTTCGGCGGGTGACACCGGCGGCAGCGATGACGTGACCCCGCTCATTCTTCCCGAAATCGCAGCCGCCAAACGATTGGTCGCATCCGAAGCCATCACAGGCGGCACTGGCGGCGAACGTGAGCTGACCTACGAAATCGTCGTTCGCAACGTCGGAACTATCACCCTGGAAGACCTCACGCTCAGCGAAGATCTGGCTGGACATTTCGGCGTCGCGTTTCATGGCGTGATCGATGCACCGCAAATCGTCGCGGCCACCACTGCTGACCCGCCAAACCTTTCAGTGTGGGATGGGGACACCCAGATCGAAATCTTTGATACCACATCCGGTTCATTGCGACCGGGCGAAGATCTCACGATTCGGTTCAGCGTTCGCGTGGATATTGACCAACTCACGTCAAGCTCGGTTAACCAAGTCGAAGTCTCCGGCAGCTACGATGCTCGACCGCTGGTAGCCGGTATCGATGGAGTCGTCACGGACCTGTCCGACACCGGATCGGATCCCTCGACCAGCAATCCCGGGAACCCCGGAGACTCAGGCGGTTTCGACGACCCAACGCTCGTTCCTGCCATTGGAATCGCCCTGGATCACGGCGATGCAACGAAGGTCCCTGAAACCAATCACTTCACCGTCCCGGTAACGCTCGTGGTCGAAAACCTGGGAGCCACCAACCTGAACACGTTGATGCTCTGGGAGAATTTGGCGGAGATCTACGGTGATGCATTCGTGGATGTTGCCAACGTGCAGATCGACCCCACCGGTGTGTCCGGAACCGCGCCAGCATTGAACCCGAACTGGGCTACCGATGTTTCACAGAACATGCTCGATGGAACCGTCGGTGAATTGCTACCTGGCGACACGTTCACGATCACCTTTGACATGACCATCGATCCAGACGCTGGCGGTACGTCTTCGTTCATGGACAACCAAGCGTCAATTTTTGGATCTGACCCGTCCAACCCCGACGCCGTTGTTCAGGACATATCCGATAGCGGCGTAAGTGCATCGAGCACGAATCCTGGCCAACCGGGTGACGAAGGTACCGCTGACGACGCGACACCGTTGCAGATCGCTGACCTTGGCATCGCTAAATCCATTACCGAAGCCAAACAACTTGGGCTTACCTATGAACTGACCATCCAGTTTGTCATTGAGAATACGGGGACAGTTGATCTTGCCGACCTTGAATTCTTCGATGACTTGGCCGATCAGTACGACGTCAACTTTGGATCGATTCTCACCGGCCCTCAAATCATCGCTTCCAATGCGACCATCGATCCGGTCATGAATCAAGGTTATGTCAACGACACCACCCAAAGCATGACCGACGGAGTGACGGGCGTGCTACGGCCTGGCGAATCAATCACGATTGAGCTCATCGCCGAAGTAGCAAGCGTGCCAGGACAAACGGAAGTCACACTGGTCAATCAAGCCAGCGGCACCTCAATCCCGCTCGACGAGAATGGCAATCCACTGCGAGACCAAAGCGGATCGGTGGTTGGCCGCATTAGCGATTGGTCCGACAGCGGAATTGATCCCAACGGGTTCAACCCCGGCGAACCCGGCGACCTAGGCACCTGGGACGATCCAACACCAATCGAGCTGACGTTCTTCACGTTCGACGCTTTCAACGACTTCAGTCAAAACCAAAAGGGACAGTTGCAAAGTGACAAACGTGACGCATCGCAAGCATTTGACGGCCACCAATCGAACTCGCGTGATCTGCACCACCGAATGCTATCTCAACAAATCCAGTCTCTGGCCCCTGATCCGATCTTCAGTGGCTCGGCACGACCGGGCACTCAGATCATTGGCCGCATCTTCGATAGCGCCGGTCGCGTCGTCGGCGAGGAGCTTTCGATGGCCGATGTAGGCGGAAACTGGATGATGCAGTTCCACCAATTGGGATCGACCGACCATGCCCACATCGAGTTTGTCGAGATGCCCGGCAGCGAGTCAACGTTCGATTCGCGAGGCGACTCGTTTGGCTACCTTGGTGTGGACAACGTCGACAACGACTACGCTTCACTGGAACCATGGACGTCCTACAAGAACAGCCATGACTTCACCGCCTCCTTGCGTCCCTCGGTGCGACAATCGTTGATGCAGTCGCATCGGCTGCAAACCCGTCCGTTGGGATTAGGAAGATAAGCCCAATCGCGGATACCGGCCACGAGCTTCGACACGCTGCTCGTTTCAGACTTGAAAATCGGCGTAGCCGTTTTCCTGGAACCGCACCAGAGTCTTGGCCAACTCGAGTTGCGTCGAAAAGCCGGCGTGCTCCAGAATGTGCGTTCGACGATTCTCGACCGTTCGCTTGGTGATGTTGTGCTGTGCGGCAATGTCCGCTGAGCTAGCTCCTTGAGCAAGAGCGACTGCGATCGCGCGGTCACGCTCGTCGAGCTTCTGGAAACGATCCCATTTCTGTGCCAAAAAGCGGCTCCTGGCAATCGGATGCGCATCCAGCCCGACCAGTTGGACGAACTGGGTCACCCCTAAAATCGCGACACCCGGGTTCTTCTGATTCACCAGCGACCGTTTTCCAGTTCGAAACTGGTAGGTACGACCTTCGTTGTCCGTTCCGTAATGATCGAAGAACACTCGATCAGCACCTTTAAACATCAAATCGTCGGATGCCTGTGACACCGAAAACAGCGTCTCATCGAGAAAACTGTTGGCGACCCGACCAACAACCACGCAATTCTTCGCGAAAAAGTCGACGTACGCTTGATTGGTGTACAACAGCCGACCGTCGCCACCTTTGATGAAGACAGCCAATTCCTCCGATCCGACAGCTCGATCGAACTGGTCATTTCGGGCTAAACAATCCGCTACCGTCTGGTAGATCTTCTCAACGGCCTCGACGAACCCGTCCGTCAAGGAATCACTGGGAACTTTGGTCCGTGTCTCGGTCGGCACTTTGCTGGCTTTAGGCTCGACCGTCGTGTCCCGTGGTGTCGTTTCTTCGGTTTTCATTGACTTACTCCAAGGACAACCAGCTTACTGGACAACCGGATCGCTCCGATGACGTGGACGTCGTTCCAGCTAGGACCCTACCCCGATTGGAATACCAGTAAATATAGATTTTTCCAAGCCCAGATCATTTTCAAGATTGAATCGAAGCCACGTTGTGCACCGCTAGCTCCGTCGCTGCATCCATGCGTAGGTGCTACGGAAACGCGCATCCCGACTGAGCCAAATCAACACACTCGCAACGCGGGTCGTGCCGACCGGGTACTTATCATGGGCACTTCGAGAACATGTCGAAAAACGAACAGGCAGATCAAATTTCAACACGGCGACAAACGTTTTGGCACTCTGGTTGTTAATCGTGCAACTTCTGGCGGACGAACATAACGTCGCGTCGAGTTGACGCTTTCGTCAACTTGGCTTGACGTTCTTTAATCTCAGATGCCCAATTATGATGCAATTTGCTCGGTGGCACAACTTTTGCATCTAGAGCTTAGAACAATTAACTCGCTACTGGGTTGTTGCCCGTTCCGATCCTTTTACCCAACGGAAAACACGGTGTTCACTGGCACGTCGCATGTCACAGTCACTATCCAAACCAACCACGGTCTCACCTACACTGTGCTGGTTCCCCAAAATCCCGGCTCGCCAAGCGGCTCGAGGGGTGCGAAACGCCCCAAATCACGCACTCGACCAATGCCGAAGCGTCCGAAAGCCAACCTAGGCCGCTAGACATCGGTCGCTGGCCTTGACGTAAGCTTAATCGAGTACGGCACGAATGCTGTTGTCGTGCGCGTGCATTCAGTTTTTCTCGCCATCAACGCGATTCCCATTGTTGATGGCTTCGATGTTGGTGGCCTCGCCCTTAATGATCTTGGCCTTGATTAAAGCGTGCAAGCGAAGCAGCACGTCCATCGGGTTCACCCCTTGGTGACGACAGACATACCCAAGTGACTTGCCACCGCAACTGACGTCGAGTTCAAATTGATTGAACACAACCGTTGTTTCCGGATGCTCGATGATCCACTCTGGGATCGTTGTATCTAAATCGCACTGCATTCTCAAATTGTAGCAACGATCGAATAGCTGCTTGTGTCAACGCACTCCGGATCGCACTCGGCCTTCTATCCCGGTTGGACCGGCCCGTCCCTGCTAGCCTTCGTCACCCGCCGGATATCTGGTCTCGCGAGACAAGCGAAGCGCCCCCCATTCGCAGCCCAACTTCGCTTGCGTCCGCAATTCAACGGGGAGTCGAAAAAGGCGTAGTTAGGTTAGGATGTCGTCCCGCCAACCTGCCCGATCTCCCTTTGACGAAAAGCTGCTGTCTTGTTGATCCAAGGACTTGCAATTGCACACGCGTTGACCGTGTTCTTGTTTTCATTGCGAATCCTCTTGCGAGATGATCTCTCCTCCGCCGCCCGGCTAGCATGGTTCCTGGTCATGCTTTTTGCGCCGTATGTTGGCGTGGTCATCTACTTGTTGTTCGGTGAGATCAGTCTTGGCCGGACCGTGCACCAACGTCACGATGAGATCTTCACCCAACTGCGTGCTAACGCTGGTGCTGCAATGGGAAGTTGCGAGCGGAATCTGGATGGGCATGTTGAGAGGGAATATCAAACTGCCTTTCGTGCCGCATCAGTAGACGGATTTGGCACCACGACGGGCAACCGAGGCGAACTGATGCCAGACGCTGCGACTGCCCGAGCTCGTTTGGTGGAAGATATCGACAACGCTACCGATAGCATTCAATGTTTGTATTACATTTGGCTAGACGACAACACCGGCCGGAATGTTGCATCGGCACTGATCCGAGCGGCCCGCCGCGGCGTCAAGTGTCACGCGATTGCCGACGGGCTCGGGTCACGCGGGTTCGTTCGCTCCAAATATTGGCGTGAGATGCGTGAGGCTGGCGTTAAACTGACCGTCGCACTACCGATCAAATGGGTCGTCGACACGATCTTGTTCAGTCGCATCGATCTACGTAACCACCGAAAGATCACGGTCATCGACGGGCGGATCACTTGGTGCGGAAGCCAGAACTGTGCGGATCCTGAATTTCTGGTGAAAGCCAAATATGGCCCTTGGGTGGACATCATGTTGCGATTGGAAGGACCGGTCGTGACGCAGTGCCAGTTGCTCTTCGCGTCCGATTGGCTGCTCAACAGCGGCGATCAGATCCCGCTCGCATTTCCCAACGCCGCCAGCGAAATCAGCGGTGGATTCCCGGCGCAACTGTTCGCTGATGGCCCTACCGAGCGACATGGGGCTACACCGCAAATGTTCGCAACCTTGTTGACGTTGGCTCGCAAAGAAGTCGTGATCTCAACGCCGTACTTCGTTCCTAACCAAACCGTTTTGGATGCCATGTGCGCCGCTGCCATTCGCGGTGTGGACGTGACCATGGTTGTGCCCAAACGCAACGATTCCTGGATCGTCGCCGCAGCCAGTCGCAGCTACTACAAACAACTACTCGAACACGGCGTCAAGATTTACGAGTTCCGTAACGGATTGCTGCACGCGAAAACGTTCACGGTCGACCGAATTTTGTCGTTGGTCGGTTCGACCAATCTCGATTTACGCAGCTTCGACCTGAACTATGAAAACGACATTCTATTGCGGGACGAACAGGTCACTCAATCAATCCACGAGCGGCAGCAGGACTACATCGCTCAATCCGATCCAGTGACTATCACCGACGTTCGCTCATGGTCCTACACACACCGTGTTTGGAACAACATCGTCGCCACCGTCGGCCCGATCCTTTGATCGGCCCGAACTTATTGTCGAATGACTGTTCTTGCCTACAGCTCCGACTCGATGACCTCGCGGCTAGCTCGTGTGCCGAGCGATCCCCATAAGCCGTAAGAACTTTGGGCGCCGGGAGCGAGTTTGTTGGAGCCCCCTTCTCTAACCGGTTTTACTGTCGTTGATCCCGCGTCGATCGAATCGGTGATGAACTTTACCGCCCCGTCGCCCATCAGCACATGGCATCCGCCCTGGTGACGACTGCTGGGTGCCAAGAAACCGGTACTATGCCGATCGCTGTGGCTGTCCGCAACACCATGGAACTTGCTGCCGTCGCCCGAACCAGGCTGTGCACCTTCCAAAGCGGTTGGCGAGTTCGGCGGCAAGATCGTATGCATGCCGGTGAAAACCGGATTCCCGTCGGCCCAACGATAACCACGGGCCTCGGCCGATGATCCGGCAGCCAGCAAGGTCGGAGCCCCGCTTCCAGATGCCCAGAATTGAGGACGGGAAGCGTCAGTGCCGTCGCTGATATTGGCCGGCGTGTCACCGCCAATGTCGAAACCAACCTTCGGATTCGTTCGTGTGTCGCGGTCGCCCAAATCCGTGGCGATTTCACCGGCCATGATCGTGTTGGCCAGTCCGTCGAGAATATCGCGGAACGCCGTACTTTGACGTGGCACGAACACACCTCGCTGCGAGGCACGAGTGTATTGAGCCGGATCGTTGGTGCGTGCCAGGTTCGATTTCGTCGGTCCGGCCGAACCACGGTACGGGCTGTCACCCAAGCACGCGGCATAATTCGTTCGGCCAAATGCTGGCAGCCCCACCCCAGGGTCACTGGGGCATCGCAGCGTAGGAATGTTGACATTCCAAGGCTCGTAAGCACCCACATCTGGCGTTGGTCCCATCGCTTGATAGGTCGTGCCGATGGGATTGCTGATTTGTTCCCAAAGTGCTTGGCCTTCGACGAATGGGGTCAGCCCTACCAGAAGGCTGAGTTCTTCGTTGTTCTTTCCGTTCGAACTTGCCGCCCAATCCAGGCCAGACAAACCGCTACCGCTATTGCTGGCGAATCCGCTGGTGCCCGCTTTGTGTCGGGGCAGTTGTTTGTAAGCCGAATGGTAGTTGTGAATCCCAAGACCGATCTGCTTGAAATTATTGCTGCAACTCATCCGACGTGCCGCTTCGCGTGCGGCCTGCACCGCAGGCAAAAGCAGTCCAACCAAAACGCCGATGATCGCGATCACAACCAGGAGCTCCACCAAGGTGAAACCGCAATTTGGAATACTCTTATTCATCTCAAAACTCCGTGGGGAATGATTTTCAAACTCTCAGTACACCGCACAATCAATGCCAGGTGGCTGTGAGGTATTTCCCGTCCGGCCCAATTGTTTGCAGTGTTTTCTGAAAAAACCGCGAATTTTGATCATTGGGTCTTCTCCGGCGGTTACTTAATGAATGCACCGGGGACTCGCTTCTGAACTACCTGACGCTACGAGACAACCGGTAGCGTTCCGCCTACTCAGGAACCGGCTGACAGCATCAGCCGGCTACAGCCTTGGCTGTCGGACCGAAGCTGCTTTGCGAGCTGGGATCGCACCGTGGCGTACTCGGGATTGTCTGCAAAATTAGTCGTTTCGTTTGGATCCGACTGATAATCGTACAGCTCGGTGGCGACGGTCTTGCCGGTCTTGTTGATCCATTCCGTGTATCGGTACCGCTCGCTGCGATAGGAATACCCAATGGAACCTTTGCTTTTGAAAACGGTCATCGCACCGTCGCGAACGCGATCACTGGCACCTCGAACGAGAGGCAGCAAGCTTCGACCATTGAGATCTTCTGGATAAGGAAGCCCCGCGAGCTGACACAGTGTCGGATAGATGTCTGTGAACTCGACCGGTGCGGTCGTCGTTGCGACTGCCTTTCCCGAAGCCGGGCAAATCACGAGCGGTGCCCGTGCGGCCTGTTCCAACGTCGAATGCTTACCCCACATCGCATGGTCGCCTAGATGAAAACCGTGGTCGCCCCAAAGAACGATCGTGGTCGAATCCGACAAACCAAGCGCCTCAAGTTCGTCGATCAGAAGACCGATTTGCTTGTCGATGTACGAAACACACGCGTAGTACCCGTGAAGACTCTGACGCTGCAGATCCGCGGGGATTTCTCCGTCTTTCGGTACTCCCTCGTAGCCGCGATATTCGGAGCTATTGTGGATCGAATAGCCACTCGCGTTCCGGATGCCACCTTGGTGACTGGCCAGTGAGAACTGATCGGCATCGTACAGATCCCAGTACTTTTTAGGAGCAATGAATGGTAAGTGCGGCTTCTTAAATCCCACCGCAAGGAAGAACGGGTTGCCGGTCTCGTGGACCTGGTGCAGCAGCTCGATACCACTAAGCCGGATTTGCCCGTCGGTTAGATCCTCGTCGTCTACCTCAGGAGCCAGCACAACTTGTTTGGCGTCGCCGAACTGAATCTTTCCGTGAGGTAGTTTCGCGAACGGGATCGACCAAGAGGACACGTCCAGCGTTTGCTTGCTATCGACGCACCGTGGATCGTAAATCTTGCCCGCACCAGCGGTGATGTAACCGTTGTTCTTGAAATGCTGTGGCAACGTAACAACATCGGGATTTTTCGCTCGCATGTCCGTTCGCAAGTTCATCACGCCGACAGCTTCCGGCCGCAACGAAGTCATCAAACTTGCGCGAGAAGGACCGCAAACAGGCCATTGGCATTGGGCGTTCAGAAAGACGGTCCCTCGACGCGCAAGCTTATCGATCGATGGCGTGATCGCGACCGTGTCGCCGTAACACCCCAAGACCGGTTTCAGATCATCAACGGCGAGAAACAAAACGTTTTGAGGTTTGGCAGAGTCCGCGGCGCGTGCCGGAGCGGATAGAAACCCACACGTCAAAAAGAGGGCTCCCAACAGCAGCGTCATCGCGCGAAGCCGAGCGTGAGACCTGATGTACTTGTTGTCGGGGGCTGACGCCGGAAGTGGGTTTGGTTGTCGCATTCGATTTGTTTCCCATGGAAAGCTCGGCTGACGCGTTCATCGTGACTGGCCTCTCGTTCGTTGATGAACACGAAAGGCTTGAACGGTGGTTTTCAGAGAGTTCTTCCCGTGGTGTCCGGAAAGTTTGCGACAAATCTTGCAGGAATTGTGGAAGGGCCACAGGGCCACAGGGCCACAGGGCCACAGGGCCACAGGGGGCAATCGGATTGCTTACCGGTTCGCTTTAGTTTGCCGGGTTGGGAAGAAAATCCTTAGTCTTTCGAGCTGACCAGGATTCGGAATTGATCGATGAAATCCAATTGTTCGGCAGCGATGCGACCTCGCACACTTAGCTTGAATTTCAGTGTCTTTCGATCGTCGCTGAGTGTTAGCCGATCTGAAGCCATTGCCCCATTCACCGTCGTATCGCCAGCATTCGTGTCCTCTAAACCGGTGTCTTTTCCACGCGGGTAATCGGTTTCGGGATTGCCCAACAAATCACCCAACCGCGAAGGCTCGAAGGTCAATACGCCGACTATTGGCCGAGTGAATTCGAGGGTTCCCGAAGCGGTGAGATATTCATCGCCCGGCCGGAGTTTACGAGGCATGGCGAGGTGCACCATGTAACTGTCCACACGCTCGCCGGCCGAAACCACAATGTCATGCGATTGCAAACGGACATGTGTTCCTGGTTCGGAAAACGTCACCGCGACATCGTCTTCTAACTGAACGTCCGACTGCTCGGCGAAGATAGTCGCTCGGCCCACATCAACCAATTCACTACGGAAGCGTCGTACCGACCGCGGTGGCGCAACCAGCAACTCCACATCGCCTGATACCGAGGGCAAACCCTGAATCGAGTCCATCGATTCGGCGAAATACGTTTTCTTCGCTGTCGATCGAGTGACCTTGCCGGTGGTTTTGGCAACGAATGCTGCCTCGCCCACACCGAGCATCACGCTAGTGTGACGCGTTCTAGAATCGTTCGACTCGGGGTCCGTGTCGTCATCCGTAGCTACGCTGTCCAACGGCACCACCTCAGCGCGTCCTTCGAACACGCTCACCTCAAGTCCGCTTTCGTCATCGACAAAGATTCCGATTCGGGTCCCGTGATCAATCACATCTCCATTGGGGGTCAACACACGAAATCCAGTAGCGTCCGGCGGGACGTACAATGTCAACGAACCTTTCGCCAGCGTGCACTGAGCCGGAGCCTCGATCGAAAATTCCGCCGGAGCCTGCACCAATAGCTCAGCACCATTGTCGTAACGAATGCGTGCCCCGCCACTGACCAGCGAGTACGAACGCGTTTGCATAGGCTCACCGACCCGCGGCACCAAGTCGGCATCCAAATTCGTTACGTTCCAAATTGCTTGCATGGAACCGTCAAGCTTGGCATACGATTCAGCCGTTGGTCCCAGACCGATATTGAAGACTGCGAAGGCAAACAAGGCCGCAACCGCGGCGAAGGAAGCAACCACCGCGACAACGGAACGACTGCGTTCCTTGTGAGCCGGTGGAATCGATTGGGGTGTTGCCACGTATTCCCGAAGGACATCATCGCCCGAAGAGGATCCCGTCGCCGAAGCGGCTTCGCCGACACCCGGAATCTCGATGTCTGAAAACGATTCCGGAACCGCATCATTCTCTAGCCGTGCGGTCTGTTCCATTCCCGAACAAACCGCCATGAATCGGCGATAGAAATCAAGTGATTCACGATCCGAAAGGACGATCTGCTCCAGCCTCGCCATCTCATCTGGCGTCAGTTCATCGTCGCGAACTTTCCCGCATAAGACGAGTAATTCACTGGGTGCAGTCGTTTCATTCATGCGTCCACCAGTTTGTTTTCGACACACCGCATCACAGTGGCATAAAGCGAGTTCAGCATGCGACTCATTCGACTGTCCGTGTATCCAATTTCGCGGGCCAAATCCCTTGACGTCACACCGGGCTGGTGACGCCGAACGAGCAAGCTGCGATTCTTGTCTTCAAGTTTATCCAAGCAACCTTTCAGCGATTCCAGTGCATCACGACTATCTGGTTCCGACGCGGCCGCATCCGTGATCGCCTCCACAAACTCAGTTGAAAAGCACAGCTTCTGGCGTTTCTGCTTCTCCAAATACTTCAAGATGCGATTTTTGGTGATCCCAAAAACCCACGCGTCCAGCGACCGAGAAGGATCGTAACGATCCGACTTCTCAATCGCGATTACGGCAGCGTCCTGCAAGATATCATCCACGTCGGATGGATTGAAAACGATCGAACGAATGTACGCCCGCAACTTCGGTTGCATCAGAGCGATGTACCGCACCACGTCCGATACCGAAGATGTGAGAGTCGACACGGTACTAGGCAAATCGGTCTCCTCATCCTCCGCCACCATGATGCTGGCAATTTGGTGGCACACGTGTTGGTGATCCAAGAAC
This sequence comes from Rhodopirellula sp. J20-39, assembly GCF_057365095.1. NCBI lineage: Bacteria > Pseudomonadati > Planctomycetota > Planctomycetia > Pirellulales > Pirellulaceae > Rhodopirellula > Rhodopirellula sp. J20-39. The sequence goes on from NZ_CP195123.1 coordinate 4,318,117, forward strand.
GCTTTTCGGGCGTTCGAATCGCTGCACAGCCATTGACGCAGCTCAGAAAGTTGCTTCGGGTCGAGTTGACCGTCGCGTGCATCCTCCAACGCATCGGAAACCAGCCGCTGAATTTCGTCGGCGGTTCGGTCATCAGGGCTTTCGGTCATCGCCTCGCTCCCATCATGGTTCCAACCGAGACTCAACGCACTGGGCGATTGTCTTGCGAATGCGAAACAACTGTTGCTTCAGTACGTTGTCGGTCTTTCCAGTCCGCGCAGCAATCTCGCTCAATGATAGTGATTCACGATACCGCAACCGGATTAGTTCGCGTTGTTCTTGGGGCAACGCGTTCAAACATTCAATCAAAGCAGCCTGCCTTAGCTCGTCATCGGTCTCGGACAAGACGCATGCCTCCTCACCAAAAAGCTCAATAATTTCAGGGGTTGGGATCATGTTTTTACGTTTCTGGTCTCGCAACCAAGCCAGTGTTTGAAACTTCGCAACCTTCGTTGCCCAGGCTGAAAAGCTCGTTCCGATTGTGAAGTCAGCTCGCTTTTCCAGCAACACTCGGTTGGTCTCTTGCAGCACGTCTCGGGCAGCTCCACGATCACCTAACATCGAGATAATGAACCCTAGCAATTGTCGTTGATGACGGGTCAGCAGATCATCGAACTCGTTGTCAGATTGCCTCGTCATCTATTTCAATACCAAAGGGACACGGTTGGTTACACGCAAACGCGAAAGTTTCTCGATCTATTGATCTTACCCTGGATCGAACTCAGTTTGGTCCTGGATTGAAGACGGTCTGGCCGTGGATCGAACACGATTTGGCGTCAGACGACCGGACCAGTCAAACCACACGTTGTCGTGCATTCTTGAAAATTTTTAAAATTCCCTGCAAACATCCGCCGGTATCCTGGAAGAGTCTCTTGGTCCAGCTCCGATCCGGCTGACGCCATCGGCTTGCCGATTCTGGCCATGCCATCTAAGCGTCCATAATTTCCAGTTCCTTACCGATACACCAAAATGATCCACAACCATAGCAAGCTCGTTCTGTCTGTGTTGTCCATCACAGTGTTGACAGGTTGTTGGTTCGCCCAGGACACACCGGCCGGCGAGAACGAACGCCCCAACATCGTGCTGTTCTTTGTCGACGATTTTGGACAACGCGACCTATCTTGTTATGGAAGCACGCTTTACGAAACGCCGCACATGGATCGACTCGCTTCCGAGGGAATGCGGTTCACCAACGCCTACGCCGCCTATCCCCGCTGCGTGCCGTCGCGGCAGGGCTTGTTGTCTGGCAAATATCCTAGCCGTATTGAAAACGAGTCAATCGAATCGGGAAATCACAAGCATCATCTCCCGCTTAGCGAAACAACCTTTGGCGAGGCCCTTCAAGATCAAGGGTACCGAACCTGCTACATCGGAAAATGGCATCTCGGCAAAGACGGCGGCGATCCATCCGCGCAAGGGTTCGAAACAGTTGTTCATGCCGGTTCCGCAGGAGCGACCGGGGACTACTACTACCCGTTTCCGACGGAAAAAGGCCATTCGGTTGTCAACCCCGTGGACGGCAAAGAGGGCGACTACTTGACCGATCGCTTGACCGATAAGGCGGTTGAATATGTGGAGGCTAACCAAGACGCTCCGTTCTTACTAGTGATGGCTCACTACGCCGTGCACACACCCATTCAAGCTCCTGAAGAGACGACGAAGAAGTATCAACGCAAACTTCGCAAGTCCGGAGTGGAAGTGGGCGGAAAGCGGACGGATACTGATTTAGTGACGGACCGACAAGGCGTTACCAAAACGATTCAAAACAATCCGGCGTATGCCGCCATGATCGAAAAGACAGATGAATCGCTAGGACGCATTATGCAGGCCCTTCAGGATGCTGGCGTCGCCGAAAACACGGCGATCATCTTAACGTCCGACCATGGTGGACTCTCCACACGCGGTTTGGATAACAAGCGAGCACTGGCAACCTCGAACGCGCCACTACGGCAAGGCAAGGGCTCGATCTTCGAAGGTGGCACACGTGTTCCCTTGATCGTCAAATGGCCAAAGCATGTTTCCAAGGGGACCGTTTCGTCAGCTCAGGTAACAGGGACCGACCACTACCCAACGATGCTTGAACTTGCTGGTGCGCCGCTGCTTCCGAAACAACATGTCGACGGCAGCAGTTACATCGAAGCCTTGCGTGGCGAACCCTACAAGCGAGGTCCCATGTTCTGGTACAAGTGGCAAGCACGTCCCGATAGCACCGGCGACACTCGAGCCATCTCGATGATTGACGGCAACTACAAGATTGTCCAATGGATCGACGAAGACTTGACCGAACTGTTCGATCTGGGAAGTGATATCAGCGAGCGTCATAACCTCGCCGCCAAAATGCCGGAACGAACGGCAGAGATGCTAAAAACGCTCTTGGAAACCGAATCAAACATCGGAAACCTGCGAGCCAAAGGATTGGCTGAACTGAACCGGCGGATGGACCGCAAGGCGATGGCAAAAAACGACAAGTAGATCGATAACCTAATCGGATGATCGTGCAACCGATTGCTCGCCACGCGATCTGATCAATGGAACATCAAGTCTTTGGTCAAAGACTCTCGGATTATTTGCAAACATCCGCGGTTTGCGGGAAGTAACGATGCAGCCAATAACGGCTGATCCGTCCATTACCGACCGTCCGCAGAGGCTTTGAACTGTGTTGATCAATCACGCAAAACGTCATCCGCTCGCAATACTTTTCCTGGCCGGGCTGGTTCTCTTGTCCACCGGGACTGCCAACGCGAAAGAAGGAAAGCGTGCTACTGGAAAGCAGAAACGGAACAAGAGAGCGTCCATCCAGTTACCTGCATTGGACACACCGCAGGGCCCACGACTTTGCAACATCAAAACAAGTGACGGATCCGCACCGCTGCTAGTCGGCGGATCGATCTCGTTCCCAATGCTAGGATCGTCCGCAGAAACGATCGCAAATCGCGAGTATCGATTCATCACGCCGGCCAATGCATTCAAGCAAACCGCCATTCATCCCGAACCTGGAAAATGGAATTGGAAGAAAGCAGATGCGTGGGTGGACCGTTGTGAAGAACGCGGCCAGACAATGCGTTTGCATGCCTGCATCAGTCCACAGTGCTCCGCATGGGCGGAAGAAGATCACCGCACACCGCAAGAACTGCAACAGGTGATGCAAGAGTATATCCAAGCGGTGTGCACCCGCTACGGTAACCGCAAACCGGTGAAATGGATGGACGTGGTCAACGAGACTGTTACGCGACAAGGTGAGTGGTTTGGCCCGAAAGAAGGCGTCGGGAAATGGCAAAACCCGTGGACCCAAATTGGCTTTGACGAAAGCCATTCACTGCGTCCCCCGCTCTACATCAAGCAAGCGTTTGAGATCGCCAATCAACACGCCCCCAACGTAAAGCTTCTCTACAACCAGCACGGCGGTATGGAACCGGCAGCATGGAAGAAGGTTTGCGCCACCGTCGAATATCTACAAGACAGCGGCGTCCGCGTTGATGGAATTGGCTGGCAAGGTCACATTGATTCGGGGTTCGAAAAGTCATCCGAGAACATGCAACAACTGAATCAATTGATTCGATGGGCACACTCTCGCGATCTGGAATTTCATGTGACTGAAAACACCGTCTGGATGCGAGACGGCAACACGCAAGCGGATCTTGACGCACAAGCCGCTACCTTCGCCGCAATCATTCGTACTTTGCTCCAACACAGCGAAAACGGAGTCGTGACCTGGAACGCTTGGCAGATGCGTGACTCCGATACCAAGCGTGGCGAACTAAGAGGCACCCTTTTCGATGACGATGGGAACGCCAAGCCTTCGTACTACGCGGTGCAGCGTGAACTGATGAACTTCAGCAAATAGCAACCGTCAATTTAGCTTTGCGGTTGCGTTCGATTTGCCAAGCAAAATCACCAGCGACGAATTTGGACGCGGGCTAAATCAGCCCGCTGGCTGCGATTCCGCGTGCCATTCATTTTTTGCAAACGCTTTGTCAAGCTCCGTCCCACCAATGTGATTAGTGTAGTTCGACAAGACCTTGTAAGCGGTTCCTACAACCACTTCTAAAACAGTCTTCTTCGTGTATCCAGCTTCGAGCAGGGCTTCCACGTCACCGTCGTCAAGCCAGCCGCGCGACTGGTTCACCTTTTCGGCAAATACCCGCAGAGCTTCCAGCTTCGGATCCTTGATCGGCGTGCCTTCGCGAAGGGACGTGATCACGTCTTCAGGAACTTTCGCTCCTTGCATGATGGATGTGTGAGCCGCCATGCAATATTCGCAGCCGTTCAGTCGGTTGTTGGTCATCGCAATAATCTGTTGCTCCGTTGCCGACAGATCGGTCTTATTGTCGAAGATTGAAGCCACCGTGCGATACGCTTCCAACAATGCTGGCGACTCGGCCATGATCGCGTGAAGGTTAGGAACCATCCCGTAAGCTTGCTTACTCTTCTCAAGCATTGGCTTGCTGTCTTCGGGAGCACTGTCGATGGTATGTGTTTGAAAATCGGTCATTGGGTTTTCCTAGTGCGGAACGGGTGATCGTTTAGCAATCAACGTTTTAGATCATTGTCGGGGACGACAAGCTTGATGCTCGGTATACCACCCCATCAGACTTGCCTTACATGCAACAATAGAGTTTCCGGCGAAACTTCCGCCTTCTGTCACGAACCTGGCATATTCGTTTTGGAAGGCATGCGAATTGCTAGAACCGAATTGTTCCTCGCTAGACCACCGCTTCCCACCACGCAGGCAAACGAATGACTTTGGCCGCCAACGATACAGCCACCGACACTTTCCTGAACGACGTGTTGGTCGGTCTATCGAGTCCGAGAAAAACGTTGCCCTGCAAATACCTTTACGACGAACACGGGTCGGGCCTTTTCGACCAGATTTGCGAAACTGAAGAGTATTACCCGACACGGACCGAGCTCGACATCATGCGTCGTAATGCAAAGTCGATCGCCGGACAAATTGGGACGGACGTGATGTTGGTCGAATACGGAAGCGGTAGCAGCACGAAAACGCGGATTCTGTTGGACGCACTTGAATCCCCGACCGCCTATGTGCCCATCGATATTTCCGAAGACCATTTGCTGAAAACCGCCGAGCGATTGCGAACCGCTTATCCGGACACCGAAATTTTGCCGGTTGTCGCCGACTTTACAAAGACCTTCTCGTTGCCAGAAGCCGAGCATCCGCATTCACATGTCGCACTCTATTTCCCTGGATCAACCATCGGCAACTTCACTCCAGCGGAGGCGGGCAAGTTGCTTGAGTTCATGTCGTCAATGCTGGGATCACAAGGTGGACTCCTAATCGGCATCGATCTACAAAAGCCAACCTCGATCATCGAAGCGGCGTATAACGATGAGGAGGGTATCACGGCGGAGTTCAATCTGAATCTGCTAACGCGAATCAACTCAGAGCTCGACGGCGACTTCCAACTCGACGACTTCGAACATCGGGCGATCTACAACCCAAAACAGCACCGTGTTGAAATCTCGATCGTTAGCCGGCGCGATCAGCAGGTTCAGATTGGCGATACGACAATCAGTTTCCACCGAGGCGAAACGATCCTAACGGAGTATTCACATAAATACACGATTGATGGATTCGCCGAATTCGCGTCCCAATTTGGGTTCAATTTGCACAAGCATTGGACCGATCATCGCAACTATTTCGGCGTGCTGCACCTTGTTCTTGATGGCTCGCAATCTCGTTCGGTTTGATTTCTGCATACAACCCTCCGGCGCGGCAAGCTCCATAGCATCGGTCGCAATTGAGCGATCGATTTCGGACCTGCCTGCACAAACTCCCATGTTCGCCGGTCCGTTCTTAACGATCCGAACAAAGTAATAGATCGCCCATGACAACTGATTCGATTGCCGAAGCATTTCTGGCTGCCCGCCAATTCACCGAAAACCTGGTTCAGCCATTGTCGGCCGAAGATTGCATGGTTCAGTCGATGGAAGATGCCAGCCCCACGCGTTGGCACTTGGCCCATACGACATGGTTCTTCGAAACATTCATCCTTCGCGAACAATCTGGCTATCAGTCATTCGATCCACAATTCAACTATCTGTTCAACTCGTACTACAACACGATCGGCGATCAATACCCGCGTAGCCAACGCGGTTTGATTTCCCGACCTGGATTGGATCAGATCCTGGGCTACCGCCAATACGTCAACCAGCAACTTGTGGAGCGATTACAAAACCCCGAATTCGTCGACAAGTACTTTGGGCTTGTTCAGGTCGGTATCCAGCACGAACAGCAGCACCAAGAATTGATCCTGACTGACATTAAGCATGCTTTGTCGTGCAATCCGACATCGCCGAAGTTTCAAGACCTTCCTTTCGATCCAACGCATCGTTCATCGCATAACGATGCGATCTCCATCGATGCAGGGTTGTACGAAATCGGGCATCAGGGTTCTGGCTTCGCCTTTGATAATGAATCACCGCGACACAAGGTTTACCTTCATGACTGCACCGTTGATTCAGCACTCGTAACCTGCGGTGACTACCTCGAGTTCATTCAAGCCGGTGGCTACGACCGTCCCGAATATTGGCTGTCGATGGGTTGGTCTGCAGTTCAGGAGAATCATTGGCAAGCCCCTATGTATTGGCGAGAAGTCGATGGTGAAATGATGCAGTTCACGCTCGCTGGCTTACACCCGCTCGATCTGGATTCGCCTGTTACACATGTCAGCTTCTTCGAGGCCGATGCCTATGCTCGTTGGCGTGGAAAACGACTGCCGACGGAGTTCGAATGGGAGATAGCGGCAATTCAGATTTCGATGGCCGACAGGAAGCCTGCCGATCATGAACTCGCCGACAAGGAGCCTGTGCCCCGGAAACCTGTGACCCGGGAGACGGCGGTACAGAAGCCCGCGGTCAAGGAGCCCGCGGTACAGGAGCCTTTCGTGGATTGGCTTGTCGACAATCAGTTCGCAATCCATCCCACAAGATCCCCAGATGGATTCTGCGGCGGCGTCTGGCAATGGACATCAAGCAGTTACTTAGGCTATCCCGGGTACCGACCGCCGGCCGGCGCGGTGGGCGAATACAACGGCAAGTTCATGTGCGACCAACACGTCCTGCGAGGTGGCAGTGTGGCGACACACAGCAGCCATATTCGCACCACGTACCGAAACTTCTTCCCAGCGTCGACTCGATGGCAATTCAGCGGCATTCGCCTAGCAAACTAGGCCGTGAAACTTCGACTAGCTCTTGCGAATGCAATGCATTTTTTCAGGCGTAAAACAGCATGCCGTCAAAGTGTCAATTTGGTTTATGCGCAAGGCGTTATCTTTTCCGATGCGTTTTAATAAAACGGGAAATTGCTCTGAAAAATGCATGAAAATTCGAATTCGAGGGCTGGTCTAATTTGCTTCTAATCGGCCATGCTGACCGCAGCGTCATCCACTTCGACACCCACTCGCGATGAAGATCGGCTGTATCGGTCTCGTTTCGGCGTCACGATCGCAGACTTCTTCTCGAGTGGCATAGCGGTGGAGTTTCCTCGACCGATTCTATCTTGCCTCATTCGCCCAACGCCTGTATTTCAGATGGAGCGAACTTGCGTCGCTTCGTAAATATCCAGTCGTCACGGAGATTGAGGCTGAAATTGTTGGAATTGGTCAAAGTTCATGGCCCCGCCTGAGCATGAAATACGCATGTAGAAAGGGATGACTGACGGTCTCGAAGACCTGATGAACATCCCACCAGATAGCGTTGCTATCGACACACCTGGGTCTCCCAGGCTTGTCATCGCTGGGTAAGGCAGCCGGCCACATCGATCCTTAGCTGACAACGTGTTAGTTAACGATTGGCCGACCGCAGCGGTGAAGAGTGACCAATTCCATCATGATAGACAGAGATACGATGAAGCCAGACGACCAAGAATTGCAACGCCGAGTACAAAGCTGCCTCGAGCGATTCGAATTCACCTCGGTGCAAACCGTGGCAAGCAACCGCGAAATTCGCCTCAGTGGCAGCGTTCCCAACGCGAACGACCGATCCATGGCGACTGCGGTAGCCCGTACGGTTCCCGGTGTTTTGGTCGTCCATAATGACACTGTTGTTGAGAGTCCCGTTTAGCGAAAGGAAGTCGGTCGCTGAACCAAGACACAACCGAAACCACAACCATTAACTACGAGGAATTGGATGCCACGTATTGCCCCCCTTGGTTTTGCCTTCTTGTTACTGGTCGGATGCGGCCAGACACCAACGCCTACCTTTACAGATCTCGGCCAGTTCGAGGGCGACGTGATCGCCCAATGGGGCTCCGACGGGCGGCAAATGACGCTCATTCAACCAATTAGCTTTATCGATTCGACGAACAAACGATGGGACGCCCCGGCAGGATCTGTCGTCGACGGGGCTTCGATTCCCGCCGCATTTTGGTCGCTGATTGGTGGCCCCTTTGAGGGTAAGTATCGCAACGCGTCGGTCGTACACGACGTCTATTGCGACGAGATGTCCGAGCCCTGGGAAGACGTCCATCAAATGTTCTATCAGGCGTGCTTGAGCGGCGGCGTGGATATCAACCAAGCGAAGATCATGTACTACGCCGTTTACCATTTCGGCCCCCGTTGGGAACCCGTGTCGGAAGCGGAAGTCCCAATGGTCGAGAACCTCAATCACGTCACGGTTAAACGCAATTGCAAGGGTCGACAGGTCGCACAGTTTCAACCCGAGCTCCCAACGGCAGAGGAACTCGCTCAAGTCGTTGACTTCGTCGCCGAAGAAAATCCAACGGCGACTGAAATGCGAACTCTGGACCGCGAAAAACTACACCGACGACCACGGCGAGGCGATCGAAACCGAATGCCTCAGCCGACAGGTGATCAAACCTCGGTTGTGCCTATGCAAACATCGACAGCTCAGCCTTCAACGCTACACCAGCAAGCTGATCAACAGTCACGATACAGGGGCCGTAACGATCAAACCAATCGAGTCGACTCGGCCGCAATGCCGCAACAACGCGAGCAACCTTGGTCGAACTTTTAGAGCACTCGCAGTTACCCGGTGGTCGCCAGCGGGTGAAGCTCCTTCTGGTTGGCAAGCTTGTTTAAGAACTCGCATTCGGGCGTGATGTCGCCTTAGCAACATCCGCCCGCGAGAGGCTAATCGACTTAGCGATAAGCGACACGCGGTTAGGTTGTCCTGGTGAGTTAACGCTTGCGAGAGCCCTTGACCTCTCGGTCACCAAGCAACCATTTGAACGCGTCCGGGTAGTCAAACACCAATGAGATACCGTCGACGATCAAAAGCCCCCAAAGGTACAAATTGTAAGCACTCGAGCCCTTCGGTCGTGCAAAGATCAACAAAGCGACCAGCAAGGTCATTGGCAGCAAGTGCGGGATCGACAGCAATTTCGAAAAGCCACGTTCGGCAACCACGATTGGGATATTGGGCACCACTGCGATGGCAACTAGCAACGCAATCAAGCTGCCCGTTGGTTGGTCCAGAAACAGAAAGCTGGCCAGATTCATCGGTGTCAAGATAAGAGCGACCCAAACTTGCACCCAAGTCGGCATCGCCTGAAAGGACGCCCAAACATCTCCCCAAAAGGTGTTCGGTGCTGCCGCTGGTTCATCATGTTCGGCTTCCACTATCTCGCTCATCGTTCGATCAAACTATTGCAAATCATCTTGTAGATAAGATTCGTAAGCTCCAACGAATCACTGTTCCGCAAGAACACACATCTCAATCCGCTCTGACTTCGCTTGAAACCGGCTGATTTGTTTCACTAAGTTCGAACGACCGGCGCTTCAGTGCACTTGCCCTCAGCGAACTTGCCTTCAACAACCGGGCTTTCAGCAACCGCCGTGTTCGTTTCGCGACGCCCCATAAATGCAAACGCGTGCGCCAGAGCACTGCGGTGTGTTTCAATTTCAGCGCTGTCTCAGTTCCAGCGTTTTCGCTTGGCGGATCGGATTGTTTAAGTGCGCGATCAAAACACAAATCCAGTCCGCTCAGGCGACGATAAGTAGCGCTGCCCCGCGGCTACTTACCGTCACACTGAGCGACCTGGCTGTGCTGCCCACTTGTGACTGCCCCTTGTGGCTGCCCCTCGTGATCACGACTTAGTTGTTAACAACTATGACATCCGTGTAACCTGTGTCGCTGCTATCCCAAAGGACGACAACCGACCCAGCCTTCGCATGTTCCTGCAAAAGAACAATTACGCCCCCCTTCCTTGGTGGACTGTCTAACGTGCTTTCGCAATCACCGTGCCAATTCATTTAATTAAAATGAACCCATTCTAAAGTCCCGTAGTTTGCGTACTCACTGCTCCAAGAAATCGTTTTCCTGTAATGATCACATGCCCATAATCTGCGCAATTGGCCATTTGGTTGCTCACATGTGCGCACTTATTCGCGGGCAGCTCTCGGTAACCAAACACGACACCCCACCGCCGCCACCAACTCGCCATGCGTCACGACGTCTGGCGATCCAAAGACCAATCAGTGAAGCCCGACGCTAAGGCGCTGCATTCTTCGCATTGGCACGTTTTTCCGAGAAAAGACGAGGCCGACCAAGCAGGGCGAGTTTCTCTTCTTTAACGAGTCCAGCCCGCCAAAGGCTTCCATGAAATTCAATGAGAACAAGCGTGCGAAACGATTCATTCACGCTAAAAGCGGAGCCGTTCGCAGAGGTCGGTAGTCACGGCAACTTTCGCTTTGCCCAGACGAAAGCCCACTCGGAACGCGCGGACTGGATTGAGTTAGACTATTGAACATCATCTCGAAACACGACGCACTGAAAGGCTTCATAATGAGCTCTTTCTCGGGTGTGCGTCACCAGGAAATTAATAGCTATGAAACTGTACATTGCTGCTGTAGTCGCACTTTCGTTTGCCACCTCGAGCCCTGTCGCAGTGGGTGCCGATTCGCCGCGGACCAACGTCATCTACATCAATGCGGACGACTTGGGTGTGATGGATGTTGGCTACAACAATCCCCGCTACCACACCCCTAACATCGATGCATTAGGTGCCGAGGGGATGCGGTTCACCAACGCCTACGCCGCATCGGCTAACTGTGCTCCCAGCCGAGCGTGCGTGATGACAGGACAATACGGACCGCGTCACGGCGTTTACACCGTGGGATCTTCGTCGCGAGGAGCTTCCCGTGACCGCAAGCTGATTCCGATCAAGAACACTGAACTACTGCAGCTCGACAATCTGACTATCGCGAATACTTTCCAGAATGCCGGTTACCAGACCATCCACTTGGGAAAGTGGCACCTAGGCAAAGATCCTACGAAGCAAGGATTTGACGTCAATATTGGGGGCGGCACCTCCGGCGGCCCTGCTGGCGGATACTTCACGCCGTTTCAACGCGGTTCAATGACGTCTTTCAACGACCAGTATCCTGACAAGACACACCGCGTCGATATTTTCGCCGATCAAGCAATCCAGTTCATGCGGACGAATCAATCGAAGCCTTTCTTCATGCACATGGCGTACTACTCCGTCCACACCAAGCTCGAACCAGTCCCCGGTCTTGTCGAGAAGTATCAGAACAAAGACGTGCATGCGACCTACGCGTCAATGGTCGAAAAAATGGACCAGGGCATCGGCAAAATTCTCGACGAGCTAAAAGCTTTAGGATTGTCGCAAAACACGCTGGTCCTGTTTTCGTCTGATAACGGCGGTCACCTGGACTATTCCGACCAAACCCCATACCGATGCGGTAAAGGCTCTTACTTTGAAGGTGGCATCCGCGAACCGATGGTCGTTCGCTGGCCTGCGCAGGTTGCCCCTGGCACCACGTGCGATGTCCCGGTGACCGGAGTGGACTTCTTTCCAACCTTCTTGGACGCTGCCGCAATCGCCCCGCCCAAGGATAAGATTTTGGATGGTCTTAGCTTGATGCCGCTGTTAACCCAATCTGGCGATCTGCAAGAGCGAGCTTTGTTTTGGCACTTCCCCATCTACTTGCAGTCATACAGCGGCAGCAAGTCATCATCGCATGACCCGCTATTCCGCACGCGGCCTGGTTCCGCAATGCGTTTGGGAAAGTGGAAGCTGCATGAGTATTTCGAAGATGGACGTCTTGAGCTTTATGATCTCGATGCCGATCTAGGCGAGCAGCAAAACTTGGCCTCAACAATGCCCGAAAAGGCCTCCCAGCTTCATGCACTGCTCAAGCAATGGCGTCTCGACACCGGAGCCCCCGTTCCGACCAAGCTGAACCCCAACTTCAAAGAGTCTGCCAGCGACAGCCCAAAGAAGCAGTCTCCTAATAAACGCCGCAACAAAGCCCCAAAGACCCCAACGAAAGACGCTGCCTAATGAGACGCTTCGAGTTTTTGCTAGTCGCATTGACTTGGATTGCCACGTGGCAAACCGTCAACGCAGAACACACTAACGTCATTGTCATCCTGACTGACGACATGGGCTACGCCGACTTAGGAATCAACGGGTGCGAACAGATCCGCACACCCAACATCGACCAGTTGATGCGAGACGGCGTCCAGTTCAGCAACGCCTACGTGACTGCATCGGTGTGCTGTCCGTCTCGAGCCGGAATTCTGACTGGCCGTTATCAGCAGCGGTTTGGTCACGAGTTCAATAACTTCACTATCCCCGCGAACGGTTTTACTCGAGAGGACATGGGACTACCTGCCGAAGAACGTACAATCGGCAACGCATTCCAGGACGCTGGTTATCGAACCTGTTGCATCGGTAAATGGCACATGGGCGGCGGTGATCGTTTCGATCCCATCAAGCGTGGATTCGATGACGTGTTCGCATTCGAATCGGGGCATCGCAGCTATTACGCTTACAAGGACGCGCCCCAGGACGCTACGAAAGCAAGTTTACGAATCCAAGTTAACGCGGACGAACTGCTACCCGAATCGCAGGTGACCTACCTGACCGATGACCTAACCAATGCCGCGACCAAGTTCATCCAATCCCATCGCGAGTCACCCTTCTTTATCTACTTGGCTTACAACGCCCCGCACACTCCGATGCAAGCCAAGGAAGCGGACGAAGAACACTACAAGACGATCGCCGACTCGAAACGTCGCACCTACGCGGCAATGATCAAATCGATCGACGACGGAGTTGGAGTTTTACGTCAAACCTTGGTGGATCAAAAACTTGATCAAGACACCCTGATCGTTTTCACCAACGACAACGGCGGCGCGACCAACAACGGTTCGGACAACGGACGTTACCGAGGAATGAAGGGATCTAAGTGGGAAGGCGGCATCCGCGTTCCCTTCAGTCTCACGTGGCCGCGATCTTTGCCAGCGAACGAAACATTCGACAAACCAATCAGTACTCTAGACATTCTGCCGACCGCACTGGCCGCTGCCGGTGCTACCTATCACGGGCTGCCGCTGGATGGCGTCAATTTGTTGCCGTACATCGATGGACGGAACCACGGGCAACCTCACGATGCCCTTTATTGGCGTCGAGGCGTAGCAGCGGCGGTTCGAATCGGCAACTGGAAACTAATTCGTGTGGAAGGGAATACTGACCTGCTATTTGATCTCGCATCCGATCCTGAAGAACGAAACGATCTTGCGTCGCAACACCCGGAACAGGTGCAACTCATGCGACAGCGTTTAGCCAATTGGGAATCCGAACTGGCCCCGCCGAAGTGGACCGAAGGCAAAAAGTGGTCTGACTTCCAGGTGAAAAAGCATCAAATGAGCGTCAAGACGCGAGCTCAAGAGCGAAAGTATCCTTGATCAAACAAGCGGCTACAATGTCTTCGTATTCAAAACGTCTCACCTGACCGAGTCTCGGAAGAGCATTCGTTGCCACGGTCCAGCCAACGTGCTCAGGTGCGTCGAGGTGCGTTCCGCTTACTCGTCATGAAAGATCACTCGACGCTTTGAGTAACTTGTCCAATCAAGAACTCTTCAAGCGAGTTGTACGGGCAATCTTTGGCAGCAATATCTGGAGCGGTCACGTAGCACTTCAAACCGCGAGAATGCATTGCTTCTTGGAGTTTCAAACCAAGCAAGACGTGATGCACCCAAGTCGCCGACGGTGATGACTTGGTAATTTTTTCGTTCGGGCGGCTGTAGGTCATATAGATTGCAACCTGATCATCGTCACTAAGGTGCGTGATCGGCGAAGCGTCCTTCATCATCGCTTTGACGCGAGGTTCGTTAAGCTCCGCATCAGTTTGAATTCCCAGGAACAGAGGAAGAGCACGATCCATTTCCAGATCGGGCACATCGAACCATTCCCGGAACGTGTGCATGTCGTAGGTCGACTGGCCATTCATTGTCCCCGCCGCGATAAGTCGCGTTGACTGCCTCGCGATCGGATCGTCACTTTCCGGATCGGCCAAGTCATCATGAAAGGCCAACCACAAACTAATCCCGGCCCCAGCGGAACCTCCATAACTTGCGATCCGGTTGACGTCGATGTTCCATTTTTCAGCATGATGGCGAATCGTTTGCAATCCACGAGCCGCGTCGTGCATCATGATGGGATAGGGTCCCGAATCAGAAAGTCGGTAGTTCATCGCGGCGAATGCGACGCCAGCCTTGTGATATTTTTCGATCACATGTTGCGGGAATCTTGCTTTGTCCCCACTTCGGAATCCGCCGCCGTGAATGAAGATCACTAGCGGTGTCGGCTCCTTTGCATCGGGAACGGGCCAAAGATCAAATCGTTGTAGCGGATGCTCGCCGTACTGAAAATCGGCAACCGGAGCAGCGGGTGGAGCGATCGCAGCACGCCGCTGGGTTGGACTTCGCTGGTTCCCGTTCCTCGCTCGGAACTCACGGATTTCGCGCAACGTCAGTTCACCGTCACCGTCCGCATCGGCCGCCGGGAAGCGTTCGAGCAATCGCTTCGAGAGTTCCGCACGACGCTGTGCCAATTGGGCCGGTGCCGGATCCGCTTCCTGCGCGAACCCCGGCCTCAGAGATCCAGCGGCACAGACAAGTAAACCAAGGAGAATTGGGCTGTAGTTTTTCATGCTTTTTGAAACACCCCACAATCCCATTTGTTTCGCTCCACCGACCGCTTCGACAAAAAAGTGAAAAGTCCCGTCGGCCCCGGGGCGTTCACACGCATTAAAACGTGCGGCCGCAAAACTGCGTAACCAACGTACCCAAGTGGGCATCTCGCTTCAAATTTTCTTACCCTGGATCCCCAATCGAATAGAACATCTCGGTTCCCTTGGTTTACCCAGCCTGCTTACACTGTTGGCGACGCCGTATCGGAAACCACTGCCCCATAATCCTGCGCGGGCGGTGATGCACATCTTGGACTGATCTTAATGATGAAAACACGTTCTTCGAATTGCGAATTGGCTTGGTTGGTTGGTCGGTCGCTGTTTTTGACGACGATGGTTGTTGGCTTCGGCGGTTGGGTGGGTGCGGATGAATTGCAGGCACCCAGTGGCGAAGCGGTCACAGTTTCAGATCCAGATCCGGCGAAACTGGATGGGGATGACCAGCGCGATGCTCAAGCGATGTCCGAAGAACCGGTCGAGACGGCTGGTCCGGGGATTGCGCCGCCGGATTCGTTAGAACCACTTGTTGCACTGGCAAAACGCGCGAAGGAGCGGTTTGAAAAAGAGATTGATGGATACACGTGTTTGCTAGTCAAGCAGGAAACCATCGACGGGAAGCTGGAACCGGCACAGTACCTACGGCTGAAGATTCGAGACCGTCGTGTTGAAGGCGAAGAACTGAAGCAGCCTCTATCGATCTACGCAAAGTTTTTGAAGCCCAAAGATGTTGCGGGTCGTGAAGTTTTGTACGTGGAAAATGAGCTGGACGGCGACATCTTGGTGCGTCGCGGTGGTACCCGGTTGCCGAACCTGACTTTGAAGCTGAACCCCGACGGACGTCTGGCACGACAGGATACGAACTATTCAATCGAGCAGACCGGGATCCTGCCGATGCTGAACCAAATTTTGACTCGGATGGAATCGCAGCGAGAAGACGAGCGGTTTCAAATCCGATTCTTTGCCGATGCCAAGGTTGACGGTCGACCCTGCCAGCACGTTGAAATCAAACAGGTTAACCGGCACCCTGAATCCGATTTCCATATCGCCAAAGTGTACATCGACGAAGAGCTGAAGATGCCGGTGTACTTCGCGTCTTATGCATGGCCCAAAGAGGACAACGACGCACCGGTATTGCAGGAACAGTACGTGATCACCAAGATCGACTTGGATGCGAAGTTAACCGATCTCGATTTTGATCGCTCGAATCCTGATTATCTGTTCCGTGAAGAGACGGAAGACTCGGAAGAATAATCGCGAGCTACCACCTGACCTTGATCCCGTTCTTCCAGCATTCCTGTGCCATGGGACCGGTCGATGTACGATGCATCACTTATTGATCGTATGATGCAGAACGCCTTCGCGAGACTGCGAAGGCGTTGAACTCAGGTTTTCAAACAGTGGCTTTTTCGTAGCCCAGCTCGCGGATGACCAGCAGCATTTCGTCGCATGTGATGTACCGGCGGTGATGCTGAAGCTTGTAGGCATCAATCGCAGCCGCCAGTTCGCGACCGTCGGAGGACAAGTCGTTGTGCGAGCTACCAAATTGACGCCGTTCGACCCCAGCACGACCCGAGCTTGAACCTTCGCGACCGCGTCGGCGATCTCGGCCGGGTTCCGAAGCGTCGTTGGATGATTCTCGGTTTCGTCCTTCCGACGATGTTCCAGTCCGAGTCACCGATGCAGCACTTGACCTAGCAGTACTGCTGCCGGTGGCGAAGTGAGACGTCAATGCATCTGAAAATGAAGGGGTCAAAGACATGAAGCTGGATTCCTTATCGCACGAGGTTAACGGTCGCTCAGTTTGCCAAGTTCAGTTCGCTAAGCACTCAACGTGAGGATGCTTAGCACTCTACGTGTAGGGCACATACGCGTACTGGCACTTTACGTATCGAAACACTGACTTGCCGTGCTTCGAAAAACGGGGGTCTTATTACTGCCCCCAAAATGCTTCGCACTCGATGTGGTTGGCCGCTAAACAGGGCGACTGACCGCAAGTGGTAGGGAGGCTCACTGAAACGCTACGTTAGGAAATCTCGGTCTGCGTCCATCCGAGCGACAGGAATGCGATATTTCTGGAACTGTTGTGACGGTTACACGGCCTCCGAAAGAGATCCAGCCGGGTTTCCACAATTGAGTTCATCGAGACAATAGACCGTTTCCAGCCAAGGTCCTTTTCCAATGTTAGGTTTGATGTCGCGTTTTGCCGCTCTTTTTGTGGTCATTTTGGGCATTGGGCTGTCCGGTTGCCGCGAGGCGCCGCCGCAGTTCCAACCTAATGGCGTCCGCGCGATGTCGCTGGAAAAGTCTCGAAGTGTGCCGACCGCGGCTGCCGCTGACGACGTTTCGGCCATTGTGTCACAGCTTTTCGGCACTCCAGCGGAGCCCAAATGGCCGGCCGAATTGCTGCTAAATCAAGCTCAACGCGAGCTCGTTTCGCCCGAACGGCTGGCTCAAGCGGCCGGCGGGGTCACCAGCGACGAAGCGAACCTGCATACGGGGCTGTATCAGGAACACTGCGTGATTTGCCATGCGATCTCCGGAAGCGGAAACGGTCCGGCATCGCGGTTCCAGGTCCCTTATCCTCGCGATTTCCGTGCTGGCATCTTCAAATGGAAGTCAACCCAACGCAGCTCAAAACCCACCCGAGAAGACCTGAAGCGGGTTTTGACCCATGGGATTCCCGGGTCACCGATGCCCAGCTTCGCGATCGTTCCACCTAGTGAGCTTGAGGCTTTGGTGGACTACGTCATTTACCTTTCCGTTCGCGGGGAAGTCGAACGAGAACTGTTGGCCCGAGCGGTCGACGACCTCGACTACGACACCGGGCCCCCAGAAGAGGAACTGCGGTTGACGCTGGTTTCTTCTCAGCTTGCCGGTGGTGATGACGGTAACGCGAATAGCGGTTCCGCAAACCAGGCTATTGAAACGGCAGATCAGGCACCGGAAATGACGGAAGGGCAAGCGACGGTTGTCGAGGTTTTGCAGGACACCGTGTTCGAATGGCTTAACGCGGAACCGTCAGTGGTACCGCCGCGGCCGGAGATTGGCGACCTGGAATCATCGATTCAGCGAGGCAAGGAGATCTTTCACGGAAAGGTCGCCAATTGCGTCGGCTGTCACGGTCCGGAAGGCGCCGGCGGATTGCCAACGCTGGACTACGACGACTGGACCAAGGAGTTCACGACACGAATCGGAGTGGCTCCGGAAGACAAGGACGCCACCAAGCCGTTCCGAAAAGCCGGTGCGTTGCCGCCTCGCGTGATCGATCCGCGAGTTTTATCCGGCGGCGCAATCCACGGCGGTTCGGATCCCGACACGATCTATCGCCGAATCCACGAAGGCATTGCTGGAACGCCGATGCCGAGTCTGGACATTGATGAAAACGCAGGCGTGGGGACGGGCTTAACTCCAGACCAAGCTTGGGACTTAGTCGCCTATGTGGAATCACTGATTAAACTATGACAAGAGAAACGTTTCGAACCATCGGCGCGATCACTGGATTGGTTGCCGGACTCGTATTGATGTCCCTGTTCGGTTTAGGCGGGATGGTCTTCGCGGCTTTGTTTGGTGCTGGTGGAACCGTTATCGGTGGCATCAGTGGTGAACGCTACTACGATCGGAGCCAGCGTTGATGAGCGAGGCCGATCGAAATGAAACCGCGGCGACGCCAAGCGAACCTACTGTTAAGGCTTCTGGCGGGGCATCGCGTTGGTCGCCGCTTTTGGCACGGACCTTGGTGATTCTCGTTTGGCCATTGATTTGGGTCGGCGGGTTGGTCACGACCTATGACGCTGGAATGTCGGTCCCGGACTGGCCGGGAACCTATGGCTACAACTTGTTCCTCTACCCGCTATCGACCTGGTTACTCGGGCCGTTCGACCTGTTCATCGAACACGGGCACCGGTTGCTGGGAGCCCTGGTTGGCTTCATCGCCATCGGATTCCTGGTCGCGACTTGGGCATCGGAATCACGCACCTGGGTGAAGTGGTTGGCGGCCGGCGTGCTGGTCGCCGTCATCGGCCAGGGAGTCCTGGGCGGATTGCGGGTTACAATGAGTGCTCGAACATTGGCCATGGTTCACGGATGCACCGGTCCGCTGTTCTTTGCTCTTTGTGTGATCGCGGCGTGCGTGACAGGCCGACGTTGGTCGCGACCGAGCGTGCTCGCGGCCGCAAGCAGCGATCAGGCAAACGCAGCCTCCTCATCGCAGGAATATTCCGGCGAGACTGCTCAACTGCAGGCTTCATCGCCAGGAGTTTCTTGGGGGCTGGTTTTGGCTGCGTTGGCGTACCTTCAATTGGTGCTGGGGGCGTTGTTGCGTCATGCTTTGCCAACGGCTAGCGAGGCTGGATTCAGTCATACCGTGACGACTCACGTGACCATCGCGTTTGTGTTGTGGGCGTTGACGGCGTTGACGTACTGGCGAATGCGGCGGTGCGGCGATTTGACGCTCTCGCGTCCTGCGGCTGGATTGATATGCTTTGTGGGCGTGCAGATTTGTTTGGGCGTCGGCACCTGGGTCGTGAACTACGGTTACCCGCCGATCCTGCAATCGCTGCCGGGCAGCGATACGTATTTGCTGCAAGCGAAAAACTTGCTCGACGCTTGGGTTGTGACGGGTCATGTCGCGACGGGATCGCTGATTTTGGCCGTTTCGACGCTGTTGGCTGTACGACTGGCCCGGCGTCGCTGGGTGCTTCGATCGATCTCGACCCCCTAGCCGTGCGAGTTTCCAATCTATTCAACTAGTTCTTATTGCGAGGCCGATGGTGGCTACGGACATTATCGGAATGACTGACGTGCCCGAGCCAGCGGCAGTAACCAAGGCGGAACCGAGCGTCTTTCGAGATGTGGTCGAAATGACCAAACCGCGGATCGTGACCATGATTTTGGTCACGACGGTGGCGTCCGCATGGATTGCCGTGGCGTCTCAGTCGTTGCCAGGTCTATCGGCGTTCCAGTGGATCGTGCTTCTGATTGGCACCGGCTTGGTGGCCGGTAGCGCCGGAGCAGCGAACCAGGTTTGGGAACGTGTGATCGACACGTTGATGCCCCGCACCGCGAGCCGGCCGATGGCGTCCAAACGAATGTCATTGGTGACAGGCGTGACGTTGACCGCGTCCGGTTTGTTGATTGGCACGTTCTTGCTGGCATGGATCTTTGGCAGTACGCCCGCAATTGTTGGTTTGGCGACTTGGGTTTTGTATGTGTTGATTTACACTCCCATGAAAACGCGAACCGCTTGGAACACCACCGTGGGCGCGATAGCGGGAGCTTTACCCGTGTTCATCGGATACACCGCCGCCGGCGGAACCATGGAACAAGTTGCCGGATGGATGTTGTTTGGAATTCTGGCCGCGTGGCAGTACCCCCACTTCATGGCGATCGCGTGGTTGTATCGTCGCCAGTACGGCGAAGCTGGCTTCTGCATGACGACCACGGTCGAGCCAACCGGACGACACGCCGCGTGGCAGAGCATCTTTGGTACACTCGCGATGGCGGCATCGGGCGTCGTGTTATGCGTGGCTCCCGCCGGCGAAGTGATCGCGACGGTTGCTAGCGGCATCACAGCGTTGCTGGTTTTAGTAGCGTGTTGGCCGTTGATGAAAGCGGCGTTGAAGTTTCAACAGGATCCGCAAGACGTGACTGCTCGCAAGATGTTGCGTTGGTCGCTCGTTGTCCTTCCGGCCGTCCTGCTTGTGACGACACTTCGAATGATTGGTCTTTGATCGCGTGAATGCTCCACCCACCGTCAATCCTTCCGCCTCGTCGTGCGTCGTCGAGAACCTGTCCCATTCCTATGGAGACAAACTGGCCGTCGACGCGGTCAGTCTGACGGTAACCGGCGGCGAGGTCGTGGCGGTACTAGGAAAAAACGGCAGTGGCAAAACGACCCTCTTTCGTGTCCTAAGCACTTTGGTTCCGGTTCAACGCGGAACGGTGTTGATCGATGGAATCAACATATCCAGCGATCCAATGTCGGCCCGCCGAAGTTTGGGCATCATCTTCCAAGCTCCCAGTTTGGACATCAAGCTGACCGTGCTGGAAAACATGCGATGTCAGGGAGTCCTCTATGGACTCAGCGGCACGGAACTGAATCGCCGGTGCGACGAGCTGATGGACCAGTTTTCGTTAACGGACCGTCGCGACGAAATTTGCCAAACTCTTTCGGGCGGCTTAAAGCGTCGAGTCGAACTGGCCAAGGGGCTTCTGCATCGCCCGTCCGTAATGATGCTGGACGAGCCCAGCACTGGTTTGGACCCGTCCGCGAGACTCGCGTTGTGGGACTCACTCGAACAACTCGCCGCCGACGGTGTCGCAGTGATGTTGACGACTCACCTGATGGACGAAGCAGCCAAGGCAACGCGGGTCGTCTTGATGGACGAAGGATGCAAGATTGCAGACGCGTCGCCCGCTGAGCTGCAACGGGAAGTGGGCGATCGTGTGTTGACGGTGGTGGCCAACGACATGGACGCCGCGGAACAAACCCTTCGTGTCGAACTCGGTCTGCCCGTTCAACGTGTGAACAAGACACTGCGAATCAACGTCGACGCTAGTGGTATCGACGTGTCGGACTTACTTAGCAACGTCGTTCGCCAAATCGGCGATAACGCACACAGCATCACGATTGGCCGTGCCAGTTTGGAAGATGTCTTTGTGGCTAAGACCGGCAAGGCGTTTGTAGAATAACGCGGCGGTTCGTGCTAATATCTGGCCTGCCAAAATTCGACCTGCCCAGACTGGGCGAATGAACTTGGACAGCCGCGGCCAACTTGGAAACGCAATGACAGCCGCGCTTGACGCAATGCACGTTGCCTGACCAAGTTTGCGAGCCACAATCCAAGCCGACGTGAACGAACCGTAGGACAAATTGGCCGAATTGTCGACACTGGTCTGCTAACGCGATTCCCATCCCCCCCCTCCCCAAACTCAAACGAGCGAACTTGATGAAATACGGCATGAACCTTCTGTTGTGGTCCGGCGAAGTCACCGACGAGTTGCTGCCTGTGTGTGAACAACTCAAAGAAGTCGGCTTCGACGGCGTAGAAATGCCGTTGTTCAATCTCGACCTCGATTACGCCAAGATCGGCAAGCGTCTGGACGAACTCGGCCTCGGCCGTACCGGCGTGACGATCCGCAATGAAGAAGACAATCCGATTTCTTGCGATCCAGCGATTCGGGCCAAGGGTGTCGAACTGAACAAGAAGACCCTGGATTGCTGTGCTGCCGCAGGTGTAGAAACGCTTGTCGGTCCGTATCACTCAGCGATCGGTTTGTTCAGCGGCGGTGGTCCGACTTCGGACGAATGGAAGTGGGGCGTCGACAGCATGCGACAAACCGCCGAATACGCCGAAAGCGTCGGTGTCAAACTGGGCGTTGAAGCACTCAACCGGTTCGAGTGTTACTTCCTGAATACGCACGCCGATTCCACGCGTTTCGTTCGCGAAGTCGATCATCCTGCATGCGGAATCATGTACGACACCTTCCATTCCAACATTGAAGAGAAGAGCGTCACCGAGGCGGTCCATGCGGGTGGTGACAAGCTTTTCCACATCCATATCAGCGAAAATGACCGCAGCACGCCTGGAACCGGCGGCATCAATTGGAAAGAAAACTTCGATGCAATCGCCAGCAGCGGTTACGACGGATGGCTGGTCATCGAGGCATTTGGCCTGGCACTTCCAGAAATTGCAGCAGCGACCAAGATTTGGCGTAAAATGTTCTCTGACGAAATGACGCTTAGCCGCGAAGGTTTGGCGTTCATGAAATCTGAAGTAGCAAAACGCAGCTAGGACCGCGTTCAGGCGAATTGCTTGGGCAGGGCTAGAACGGCCTACCCAAGTTGGGTTAACCGATCTGGCCATCCTGATCAAATCGCCGATTCGAATCGCGTCCAGCCGAATCCCTCACTCGTTTACGAATGTTTTATGGCACTTCCTCCCTGGACCATCGAATTGTTGCGCCGCGGCGTTCAAGACATCGCCCGGCAAGCGACCGATCCGGAAACCGCGGCTTCGCTAAAGGAACAAGCGAGCAAGCTAGTCGACGAGCTACCACGTGTTGCTCGCGAGAAAGTCGACACGCTGCTGAAACAAGCTGAATCATCCGCTCGTCCGCTCAAGGACGCGTGGAGCCGTGGAGATTTCTGGGGTGCGTCCTTGTGGAACGCCTCTTCCGATAAGACCGTGCCGGTACGGCTGATCAACGGTTCGGGAACGCTGCTGCATCCTCTGGGCAGTGGTATGTCGTTGTCCTCAGAAACGCTCGCCGCGTCGGTTCCTTTTCTGAGCGGTGATGGCGCCCATGTCTCTGGCGTCGATGCGGCGTTATGCGGCAAGATCGCAACCACGTTTGCTCGAAAGTGTGGCAACACCGATTCCAACCCAGAAGGATACTCTGTCGCGGTCACCAGCAGCTTCGATGCGGCCATCGCAATGGTTGCTCTGCTGAGCGGTCCTGGTTCACGGCTTTACGTACCTCGGAAGTGCGCGGTGGCTTTGCCTGTCACCCAGTCTTGCCGTTCCAGCGAATGCGACAATCACGGGTCATCCAACGCAGATGCCAATGCAAGTTCAAACGCCGGATGTGATAAGAACCAAGGCGGCACCCTCGCCGATTTCTTGTCTCGTTACGCACGTGGTGGGGTGAACGAATTCGGGTCAATCGCTTCGGATGCTCCGGTTCGCATCAGTGACATTCAATCACGAAATGGGTCTCGTCACCAAGGCCGTCCTGGCAATCCGAGTTCCCGTTTCGGCGAACGTCGCGTCACGTTGGTTCGACTTGCCGGAACAGCCGTGGAAGGCGATCGTCCCGAAGGCATGACCGAGGTGGTCATCGTACCAACGGGTAGCTGTTTTGACGCCCAAGAATCTGGCGGTTCGAAACGGATCCAGCACAGTATTCAAAGTGAACTTGCGGCCGGAGCGGACGTTGTCGTCTTAGCCGGTGGGCCGCTAACTGGAACGACCGGCGTTGGACTGGTCGTCGGCAAGACGAGTGCAATCGCTCGCATGATCGACCATGACCGTGCTCGCTGGTTGATGGCGGACACTTCCCAGATTGCCATGACTGCGAATGCAGTCGCGGAAGAAGCCTCTTGCCATTCTCCGGTTCACAGCTTGTTATCCGCCAGCGAAGACAACCTGCGGGATCGTGCCGAACGACTCGCGACGCAACTCAGCGGGTCGCCGTATGTGACTTCCGTTCGCGTCGATAACCAAGCCGCTCGGATAAGCCCCGATGATGAGTCGACTATCGCCTCACGGCAAGTTGTCCTGTCAATCCGCGATGACGCACACGAGCTTGCGACACGCTTGTTGAAAGGCCCGACCGGATTGCTGCTACGGCCGTCTGGAAACGACCTCGCCATCGACCTGCGTTGGATTTCACCCGAACAGCAATCACGCATCAGTGACCTGTTTGCCTAGCAAGCTGATCCAGATGGTTGGATCAGGAATTGGAGCACCAGCATTGCCATGCAGCCCATGTTGTGCCCGATCATCCAGCCGTCGTGGGCTACAAAATGATCTGGCGGCCTTCTTGGCTGCTCTGTTCGCTGGCTCGCAAGATCGATGCGGCACCGAAGGCATCATTCAAGCCGCTGAGATTGCGCACCAAACTGGTGACGGCCCGGTGGAACTGGCCCAACATTTTTTCGCCAACGGGCGACTCCATTTCCAACGCTTCCTGATGCCGACCGGCCTCATCAAACCAAACCAAGGTTCCGGGCAGATCGATGAAGGCCACACCGTGTTCGCAACAGACCTGCAAACCGGCCGGTGGGCGGAAACCGATCGCTTCTTGCCACTTCGCGGGAATGTAATTGCCGCAACTGATTTGTGCCGTTACCCAATCGTGTGAGCTTGCTTCATCCGTCTGCGCCGCTTCACAAGACTCAGCGGACTCGGCCGGGTCGCTCGCGGCTGGCTTTCCAAGTCGAGCGTTCGCAAGACGATTGCTTTTCGAGCGAGATAAAGGCTTGCCCGTTCGCGATGTTCCTGGCCCTGGACTTTCCCACGCCTTGGTGGCCGACGCCGGCAACGGAACCGCTGGCCCTGAACTCGTTCGCTTGAACCGAAGGCTCAACGCTCGGTAGTCCCAAGGATCCGTGGGCAGGCAGTTCGCCGACATCACGCTTTGACACTCACCGGCAACGATATAACCGCACCAATCAATCAACTCGATCAATTCCGAACGCATCTGAGTGCGAGCTTGGGCCTCGTTGTGACTGGCCGGGCAACTGATTCGGGTATGGCAAAACAGCAACCGTGGTTGTCCCAATTGAGTCGCTATCAGCTCTTTCAATCTCAACGTCGCCGGCGCAAAGCGACGTGGTAGGCTGGCCATGAACGCGACGCCGGTCTCCTCAACACAGGTCCGGAAGCTTGCATCGCCCTCGGGGTCGAAGTCGAGCCCCGCCGCCCAGTAGATCGCTTTTCCCGCGCGGCAAGCGGCCAGCGCAGGCAAGTGTTTTAGCCACGTTTCTTCCAGAATTAGAACCGCATCGATGTCATCGCGATTGACCAGCGACTGGACCCCATCGACGGGATCAGCTTGAAATTCAGTAACCGCGTTTTCCGCTAACTTCGACACCGTGCAGTGAATCGCTCGCACATCGAACCGTTCGCTCAACATCCGCAGCGCTGGACGATGCACTGTTTGCCACTGGTCCCCCAACCCGATCAAGCCGACGCGAAGCTTCACGAAACAACGATCCTAAACTTTTCGGGCATGGATGAACTGCAATGAAAGAACAGCAATGGATGCGGGGAGATGCCGTTATGGTAGCAAAACTGATGCGGGTAAATGAACACCAGGATCCGATTACGTGTCACCCTCCCAATGACGGTTAAAAATCGAACGTCATCGGGCAAGCGAAACGGGTTCAGTCCAAGGTGACTTCGGCATAAGTCTCTTCGCTTTCCCACAAGATCACCTTGTAAGCCGCCGCCCCGGTGTCGGCCAGGATCAGTGGGCAGACGACTTCCAGGAAGTGTTTGGCCATGTTTTCCGCCGTTGGGTTGGAATCCAGCTCGTAGATCCGGTGCGGTTCCGAACTTCGAATTGCATCGAGCCCGTTCTGGTCTTCTTGCCAGAGCACGAACGCGTGGTCCCAATTCTCGTCGATCCAGCCCTTGCAACGATTCTTCAGTTGCTTGAAGTCCAAGATTCGCCCCACCGCGTCTTGTTTCTGGCCGGTCACGTAAACCTCCAGAACGTAGTTGTGCCCGTGTAGGTTTTGGCACTTGCCCTCGTGACCGACCAGTCGATGACCGGCACAAAAGCTGAAACGACGCATGATGGAAATCGACACGACTGAGAGACTCCGAAGGGGAACTTGAACGAGGAATGGATGGGTGGTTCAGGCCGCCAGTGTATCAGCAATCCGGCCGGCGGCGATTCGGCGTACCAACCGACGCGACCGTTCAGGTCAATTGAAATCGTGCGAGCCGCCAACCGGGTGAATCGAAAACGCGTTTTCCCAATGTGATAATCAGAAGACGGTTGGCGAATTCCCCCCAAGCTGCCATACTAGGGAAGCAGGGCTGTGTTCCGATCGTCGTGAATTCACATCGATCCGCGTCCGGCTAAACAAGACTTCGGTCCCTCCGGTTGATCTAGGTGGTTCAGGTCGCTTCGGCAACCTATCCAGTGAACCGTCGGTTGTTGTCAACCAGCCAGCCCCTGTCCCCGCCGTTTCGCTTTCCCCCCCACTCTCGCTCGGAGACCACGCTCAGTGGCCAAAATCCTGCTGTTTCCTCTACGACTGGCCGTAGGTTACGGACTTTCGCCTCGGGTGCTGGGGCAAATCGCAATCATCATGTTGGTGATTTTGCGAATCACGATCGGTTATCACTTCTTGAGTGAGGGAACTGAAAAGTATCGCTCGGGAGATTGGTCCGCAAAGCCGTTCTTCGCAAACGCCAAGGGCCCCATGGCCGGCGAATTCCGCAAAATGGTTTGGGACCACGACGGTAAGTTTCGCTTAGACGAAAAACGCGTCAAAATCGTTTGGGCAACCTACCGCGATCGCATTGCCAGTCATTACGGTTTCGACCAAGCCCAAAAGGAACAGGCTCAGCGCAACTACGCCGCAGCCGTTGATCAGTGGGAATACATCGTTGAGCTTAACGGCAACGACATCGAAGAATTCCAACTTGGCCTCGGAAGAATCGACAAGCTTGACAAGGACCCCGTCCGCGATGGAGTTAGCTCGTTGGGCGGCCAGCGTGAATCGGTTCGCCGAGAACTGGGCCAGAAAATCAATCCAACGCTCAACCAAATCGACGCGATTTGGGACAACTACGAAGCTGCCCAACTGAAAGTCGCCACGTCCGAACAGATTACCCGCCATCCAACGTACGAATTAGAGAAACCCCGCTTGGCGATGATGGATACTAGTGTGATCGACAAGCTTTTGCCGTACTTCGACATGACGATTGGTTGGATGCTGATCCTGGGTCTGTTCACCCCGGTCGCAGCCTTGGCTTGTGGAGGCTTCCTGTTGTCAGTGTTCCTGAGCCAGTATCCGCCGACCACGGGCCCCAGTTCGTCCAATTACCAGTTGATTGAAGGACTGGCATGTTTGGTCCTGGCCGCCACCGGCGCGGGACGCTTCGCTGGAATCGATTTCTTCCTGCACCTGCTAGTCCGAAAAACACACGGCCGCTCCGCCGCGGCCCACTAAGTCCGCAAACAGATCTCTCGTCGAGTTCGGCGCCGCCGCTGGCCCGCACTCAACCAATCCTTACATCCATACACTGTCTCTTTTTGCACTCGATGGGAGTGAAATGCCATGGTCGATAAACTTTCCAAAGAACAACGCGACGTTGGTGAAGCCAATTATTACTCCGCCGTCGGCAGTTACTACGACGTCAACCGCCGTGACTTCTTGCGTGGCATTGTCGCCTCCGGTGCCGTTGCGGGTGCTGGACTCGGTGCGGCCTATTTCGGTTACGGCAAAGTCAACGACCCTGTCCGCGTAGCGGTCATCGGGACGGGCGACGAAGGCAACGTGTTGCTCGGTGGCTGCAATCCTGAATACGTCGACGTGAAAGCGATCTGCGACATTCGCCCCTACAGCCAACACCGCGCATTCCACGGTGACTGGTCAAGCTCGTCTGCATTGCAACGACGTCCAGGTTTGATCAGCGTTGCTGGGTACAAAGACGAAGCCGAAGCTCGCAAGAACGTCAAGGTTTACGATGGCAGCAACGGCGGCATCATGGCATGCCTGGAAGACAAAGACATCGAGGCGGTCATCATCGCCTTGCCGCTTTGGTTGCACGCTCCCGTTGCCGCTTTGGCGATGGAACGCGGCCTGCACGTGTTGACTGAAAAACTGATGGCCCACAACGTTGCCCAGTGCAAAGTCATGGCTCGTATGGCCGGCGAACTGAAAGACAAGGAAGGCAACCCGCTGCACTTGGCGACCGGTCACCAACGTCACTACAACGTAAAGTACGAAAACGCGGTCAACTTGATCCGTTGGGGATTGCTGGGTCAACTGCACCACATCCGTGCTCAGTGGCACCGAGGTAACCTGCCCGGCGCTGATAGTTGGTCGATGCCGATTCCCGGTGGCGAAATGGTCAACGGCGAAAACTTCGATCGCATCGCCAAGGACATCGAATATCGCAAACGCGCACTTGCTGAAACTCGCGATCCCGACGAAATCGTTCGCCTGCAACAAGAAATCGCCTTGTGGCAAGCTTGGGACGCTGACAAGAACGTCGACCCCAAGAAGCACGGTTACACCGACTTCTCCGTTGGCGACAAGATGTTCACCTCGATGGAAGAACTCCACCGCTGGCGTTTGTTCCAACGAACCGGTGCTGGTTTGATGGCGGAACTGGGCAGTCACCAACTGGACGCCGTTAGCATCTTCCTGAGCTCGCTACGGGACGATGGCAAGAAGGTACATCCGCTTAGCGTGCACGCTGTCGGCGGACGTCACATCATGCCCGTTGACCGCGAAGTCGGCGACCATGTGTATTGCATGTTCGAATTCCCTGGGCCGGAATACAGCAACACGTTTGACGTCGGCTATTACGACCGTGTCGAAGACTATCCGAAGTCCAAGAAGGTCAAGGGTGGCTATGAGCAAATCGATCCGGTGGCCGGTTACGAAACCGACCCGAACAAGAAGGTCGTTGTCACGTACTCGTCGATCAACGGTAACGGGTTCGGCGGTTGGGGCGAAGTCGTGATGGGATCCAAGGGAACACTGGTTCTGGACAAAGAAACCGACGTGTACCTGTATCGCAACAGCGACACCAGCAGCAAAGTCGGCGTCGCGAAGAAGGGTGGCGGTTACGCGTTGGACACATCCGCGTCCGGCGACCACGCCGCTCCGGTTGCCCAAGCCGCTGCGTCCGGTCCGGTTAGCCGTGGTTACCAAGAAGAAATCGAACACTGGGCGTACTGCATCCGCAACCCCGATGGCGAAAACAAGCCGCGTTGCTACCCCGCCGTCGCCATGGGTGACGCCGTCATCGCATTGGGAACCAACGTCGCTCTGAAGCGAGCCAACCGCGGCGAGAGCGGCTACATGAAGTTCGAAGAAGAATGGTTCGATGTCGACAGCGACGCGACTCCGGACGATAGCGATATCGCGACCGAAACTAAGTTCATGAAGAAACCGGTCGCTTAGCGATCGACCTGGCATCCAGGCAAGATTTCGTACAGTGAACATGCAAAGGCCATTGGCCTCGATTTCCAAACCGGAAAATTGAGACCCGTGGCCTTTTTTCGTGGACTCCACCGGTACCACTCCAAATAGGCATCCGCCCAAGCCCCTAATTCAGCCACAAACGGCAAATCCGGTACGAGAAGCCCAGACTCTCGAACGAGTCCCACCGGTGATCCATCGGCAAGTAGGCAGCGTAACTAGACTAACCATAGACCCAACACCGTGTCCCAACACCCACCTCCTGGAACATCGCATGACTGCCCACCAGTTCGCTCGACGCCGTTTCCTAGGCTGTACCGGTGTCGCCCTACTCGCCGCCAATATTGGTCTGAATCCCATTCACGCAGACGAGACCGCTGACACGGCGGAAGCGGTTTCATCGACAGACGCCAAACCGGGGCAACCGAATTACGTCAACGAGAAACAGTCCGATTGGCGGTTTGGCGTTTCCATCGACACCCCGGTTACGTTCACCAACGGAATTGCAACCTTTCCGATCCCGATGGATTGGCCAGAACAAACCGTCGAAGTCATCACTCGAGAATTCGATGGTTCGATCGCGCACGTGCAACTACGGGACTTGGATGGCGGCGTACGCCAAGTCGTGATGTCGATTCCACGAATGACAGCGAATGCGTCAATGCAAACCGTCGTGACGATGCGAATCACCAAACGCGAAGTTCAACCGCCCCAGAACACCGATTCACTCGCTATCCCCAAACGCATTCCGCGAGAGTTGCGGTCTTACATGGGCAACAGCCCAATGATCGATGCCACCAACGGTCGCATCCGTGCGTTGTCACGCGAGTTGGCCATCGATGCACCGGAGAAAGCATGGGAATTAGTGCGTGAAATCTATGACACCGTACGCGAGAAAGTGCGGTACGTCGAAGGGCCGATTCGCAACGCTTCCGACGCGTTAGATTCCGGCGAAGGCGATTGTGAAGACATGACCAGCCTGTTCGTTGCGTTATGCCGTAACGCCGGCGTACCGGCCCGCATGGTATGGGTGCCTGGACACTGCTATCCCGAGTTCTATCTAGAGCAAGACGGCGAAGGCTATTGGTTCCCTTGCCAAGCCGCCGGGACCGAACAATTCGGCCAAATGCAGGAAGATCGCCCGATCGTTCAAAAAGGGGATCGATTCAAAACACCCGAACAACGCAAACCCGTCCGCTACGTCAGCGAATACTTCCGCTGTGATCGTCGCGGTAGCCGGGCCCCGCGTTTCGAAGTCATTCGAAACGCCGTCGCCGAATAACCGTCCGCCAACGCTCAACTCCTCCCACTCTCGGGACAACAAATGTAGTGGACG
This sequence comes from Rhodopirellula sp. J20-39, assembly GCF_057365095.1. NCBI lineage: Bacteria > Pseudomonadati > Planctomycetota > Planctomycetia > Pirellulales > Pirellulaceae > Rhodopirellula > Rhodopirellula sp. J20-39. The sequence continues at coordinate 4,349,147 of NZ_CP195123.1, forward strand.
ATACAACGAGTCCCTAAGCCAAAACAGCTAGCATATCAAACCAGCCACCGAGTCTTTAAACAAACGGACTCACCGCAACGTCCACGACCATCATTATCGAAACTTCCGCGAACGCTAAACCGCCAGCATCCGTTCCAGACCGCTTTCCAACGACGTCAGCGGACGACCAAGGATCTCTTTCATCTTGGTAATGTCCGGGCATCGCCGGGTCATGTCACCCTCAGGCAGCGGTGGAAGGTGAGCGACCTTCGACTTGCTTCCGGTCATCTCAATGATTCGCTCAGCCAACTGCAATATCGTGAACTCCAAATCGCTGCCAATGTTGATCGTTTCATTGGCGAGCGTCTCGTCGTCCAGAATCCGGCTCACCGTATCCAAATTGTCATCGATAAAACAAAAAGTACGAGTCTGTGATCCATCACCGTAAATCGTGATGTCCTGATTCTTGCGAGCCGCTTCGATGAACTTGGGGACGACGAAGTCTGTCGTTTGTTTTGGGCCGTAGGTGTTGAAGAACCGGAACACGTTAAACGGCAACCCGAACTCTTGGTGATAAGACCGGAAATACGACTCGCCCAGGTTCTTGATGATCGCGTAGGGCAAACGCGAATTCAGCGGAGTGGTCTCTTCGTGTTGCGGCAGCTCGACCGGCTCGCCATACACCTCGCTGGAACTGGCATAAAAAACACGCCGCACGCCTGTGTTCTTGGACAGCGACAAGACATTCCGAATGCCATCGATATCCTGTAGCACAGCGACGGGGTTAGCCAGCGTTCGCTGCACCCCGACCAACGCCGCATAGTGGAAAACGTAATCGAAGTGGTGTGCCGTCATGATTGGCGTCAAATCATCCAGATCATTCACATCCGCTTTGATGAAGCGGAAATTGGGTGAATCACACGGTGGCAACTTCGACACACTACCCGTGATCAGACTGTCGACCACCACCACCTCATTTTCGGGCGACTGGACCAATCGGCAGGCAAGGGAACCACCAACGTTGCCGGCGCCGCCGGTAATCAAAATTTTGCGAGAGTTGGAACTACCGGAATGAGTCTGGCGTGCGGGCAAGGAAAGGGTTCCCCAAAAAGACGAGATAATCAGAATGCCCACGTTTTAGCAAATTTGGAACGGTGGCGGTTGCTGCGACCTGCAGTTTCACGGGGCAATTCACGTTGCCGGTGAGGGGTTTGTTTTGGTATGGACCAACTAACTACTCCGTTTTCCTACAATTGGCGCGTTTGGCGTCACGGTCGTTCGCAATTCATGGCCACCGATGGTACCCCCGAACCGGCTGAACCTGTCGCCAAATCAGGCCCCTCTTTGGTGGTGGTTGCTGCAGGCGCGGCGACGCTAGCGACGATCGTCAGCTTCGGCTATTTGTTCTCGGTTTGGGGAAGCAGTTCGAACATTTCGGCCTTAGACACACTACGCGTCGCGTCGGCCCAATACGTTTCCGGCAACCTAGTCGTCGCTGGGGAGTTAGCCAGTTCGGTTACGATCGCCGCCAAAGATCCCAACGAACCGCCAGCGGAAACCGAGCAAGACGCATCGGAAGAGCTGGCCGAGGGCGAAGAGCCGCCTGAGGATCCCAATGCACCCTGGGTCGTGTTGCAAGATTTCCTGATCGGCGCCGGTCTCTATCAACAATCCATCGACGAAGTGTTGCCGGCCGACCGCCGTGATATTCTCGAAAAAGCTCTTCCGCCGCTGGAAAAATCGAGAGACGCTGGCTTCCCCGAAGGTCGCGAAGCGGCCGGCTTCCGCATGCTGGGAATGTCGTACTTCGAGATGGGACGCTACGAAGATGCCACGCACTGCCTCGAAAAAGCGATCGACCGCGACCTGACTCTACGCACGACGCTAACCCCAGCCCTGGCAACGTCCCGAGCGAAGCAGCAACACACCAACCTGCCTCAAGCGATCGACGAGATCAACCAAGTCTTGGCGTTGGAATCACTGGACGTTCAGAAGCGAACAGAAACGGAGCTACTCAAATTGCAATGGTTGATCGACCTGGCACGCTTTGACGAAGCCAAACGGATCATTGAAAACGCGAAGCTTCGCATTCAGCCCGATGTCGGTCTACAAAAGGGCTGGGCGTTGAAGGCAAACGACGAGCTCAAACTGGCCAATGCGAGAATGAAGGTGAAAGACACACTGCTCGCGTTGGAGCCGGTACCGGGCGATATCGTGGTCGCTGGCGTACCGACCTTTGCGGTGAAGCAGATTGACGACGAACAACGAAAGAAGTTGCTGGAACTGCTAAAAGAGCTCGGCGAGATGCAACGGGAAACGGATCCCAAGCTCGCCGCACAAGCACAGATCATCGGCTCGCACGCCATGCTGCTCGCGGGCGAACGCGGCCTCGCACTGGCTGAACTGACCTTGGTGCGCCAACAACGCCCCTTCCGCGACGAAGGCTTAGAAGGCGGCATCTCCGAGATGGAGTTACTCGCCGACATGGGACTTGGCGACGAAGTCTTGCAAACGGCCACCTACCTCAGTCGCGAAATCGTTCAAAGCCGTCACTTACACTTCACCGCTCACCGTGCCGACGACTTTCGCACGCGAGTCCGCAGTATCCTCGAACGACTCCGCAACGCCGAAGAGTATGAAGCGACCATTGAAATCGCCGGTACGGTGTCGGATCTGTTTGGCAAAGCGGAATCGGAAATTGAAAAGGGTGCCGCGTATCGAGATTGGGGTGAATCGATTCTGAAGGCCGGCCGCGATCCGGTTGGCGAAGTTAGCCGGCAGTCATTCGAGTCCGCACGGGCCAAGTTCCGCGGCGCCGGCGACGCCTTCGCGTTTGCAGCGGAGGACCAATTCAATACCGATGACTATGTTCCGACGTTGTGGTCCGCGATTGACGCCTATCAACGTGGACGACACTTCTCCAAAAGCGCGACGCTGCTAGAAAAGTACCTGCGTTATGAAGAGCGAAAGCGACAACCGCGTGGTCTGGTCGCTCACGGGCGAGCACTGTTGGCCGAAGGCAAGCCGCTCGATGCGATGAAGTCTTTGGAAACCTGTATCGCTGAATTCCCTCGTGACCCGATGCGTTACGAAGCTCGACTGCTTGCAGCCCAAGCTGCCGCCGACGCAAAGGATGCCGACACTGCAAAACAATTCCTGGAAGCCAATCTGAACGATGGCCAATTAACACCACAAAGTCCCATCTGGCGTGACTCGCTCTACACACTTGGCGAATTGCTATACGCCCAAAGTGACCTGCGGATCCTGCAGGCAATGGAGCTGGATATCACCGAACGAATCGCCCGACTGCAAGAGACCGAACCGATTCTCAACGAGTCGCTTCGTCGGTTAAACGAGTCGGTTGAACGATACTGGCCGGCGCCTCGTGCCCAAGCGTCAGCCTACCTGTTGGCCCGCGGTCAATTATTGGCGGCGACTTACCCGGAAGCCGAGGTGCAATCGGACTCTTTGTTGGAACCCGCAAAGCGAGATCTTCGACAAAAGGTCAGCCGGTTTCGTCAAACGGCGTTGGACCAGTTTTCTTCACTGGTACGATTCATGGACGTCCGCGAACGTGAGATCGATCTTAGCGAGAAACAAAAGGCGATCCTACGAAACTCGTTGCTCGGTCAGGCCGATACGCTCAAGGCAATGGCACGGTACACCGAAGCCGCCGACGCGTATCGCGAAATGTCACTGCGTTACATGAACGAGCCACCAGCCTTAGAAGCATTGTTGGGACAAGCACGAATGGTCCGGGTCCTAGGACGTGAAAAGGAAGCCAACCTGATCGTTAGCCAAGCCGAAGTCGTCCTGACTCGTATCAGCGACGAGTGGGACGACCGTTTTGAAGAGATGACTCGCTTCGATCGTCCGGGTTGGAAAAAGTACCTGGAATGGATGACGTCTCGATTCGATCAAGCGACTGGCTCGCGTTCGACGCTTCAGCGTTAACGGTGATTGCAAATCAGGCGTCACCCTTGTCCGCGTCTCATCTGAAAACCATTCGCCGACGGCTCGCCCGATGACCGCCTGCGGTGTCTATTGTTGGCCACTTGACCGGCTACATTCAGACACAAGAGTACGACAATGACGATTCGGTGGGGATTGATCGGTGTGGGCGACATCGCGAACAAGCGTGTCGCTTCGGCAATTCAAAACGATCCTGATTCACAACTGGTCGCGGTGTGTCGCCGCAGTGAACCGGAGTTGAATCGTTTCGCTGACCAGTTCAAGGTGGCCCACCGCTTCACCATCGCCGAACAGTTGCTCGCCTTGCCGGAACTGAATGCGGTATACATTGCCACGCCCGTGGATTGTCATCTGCCGCAAACCCTGGCTGCCGCTCAAGCAGGCAAACACGTGCTGGTCGAAAAACCAATGGCACTCAGTTCAACCGAATGCGACCAAATGTTGACCGCATGCAAGCAGGCTGATGTCCAGCTTGGTGTGGCCTACTACCGCCGATTTTACCCGACCGTGTTGAGGACAAAGCAACTGATCGAATCGGGAGCTTTAGGCCGCGTATTATCAATCAGTTGCGTGACTGGCAATCCGCTCCGTTTCCCAGCCGACGATTGGCGCGTCATCCGGGCTCGCGGCGGCGGTGGACCGTTGATGGACATCGGTAGCCACCGCGTTGACGTGTTCCTGCAACTGCTCGGCGGTGTCTCCGGTGTCCAAGCTTGCATGGTCGCTTCCCCGGACTACGAAGCCGAACAAGCCGCCAGCTTGATCTTGCAGTTCGCCAGCGGGGCACATGGTGTTCTGCAATGCTTCTTTGGCACCCACGACGTCCCCGATCGTTTGGAGATCATTGGAACGGATGGACGAATCGCAATTGAAGACCTCAACGCGGGCGAAATGATTGTGCGGACGGTTGCGGGCGATTCGGTCGAACATCATCCTCCCGCCGAGAATCTTCACGCTCCGTTAATCGAAGACTTCAGTGCAGCATTGATCGCAGGCCGAGCCCCTACGGTCAGCGGCCAAGTCGGCAAGCAAACCAGCGACCTGCTGCAAGCGGCCTACCAAAACGCTGGAATTCCGACGCCCTCCTGACCAGAGCCGTATGCTCCGCCCTGATGCATCTTTGCAGCCGAAAACCAGTGCGGCTTTTAAGGTGCTAATCCCGTTTGCTGGGCTCGTTCGCGCCGGGGTTTGGATTTGTTAGCATCGGTGTGCTTGTGCGAACTCAGGCGTGTTTGCGTTTACGACATGATTCTTTCCTTAGCGATCTCCCGACATGACCCAGACTCGAACCGAACGTGACTCGATGGGCGAAGTTCACGTACCCGCCGATGCTTATTATGGTGCTCAAACCCAACGGGCGATCGATAACTTCCCCGTTAGCGGCTGGCGTTTGCCGCCGGCGATGATCTCGGCAATGGGACGCGTCAAATTAGCTTGCGGCGTCGCCAATCGCGATTTAGGAAAGCTCACCGGGACTGGCAAGAACCCGCTGACCGACAAACAAGTCACCTCGATGTTGACCGCTTGCCAAGAAATCGCTGACGGCCAATTGGGCGACCAATTCCCCGTCGATGTGTTTCAAACGGGAAGCGGCACCAGCAGTAACATGAACATCAACGAGGTCCTCAGTAACCGAGCGATCGAGATTGACGGTGGCGACCGGTTGGATGAATCAAAATCGATTCACCCCAACGATCATGTGAACATGGGGCAAAGCACCAACGACACGTTCCCAACCGCGATCCATGTCGCCACTGCCGTCGAGATCGATCAACGGCTGATCCCAACACTCAAACGCATGCACGCTTCGCTAGCCGAAAAGGCAGAAGCTTGGGACAAGATCATCAAGATCGGTCGCACACACTTGATGGATGCCACGCCGCTTCGCCTAGGCCAAGAGTTTGGTGGCTTCGCTCGCCAACTCGAGCTGTCCATCCAGCGTGCGGAACGCGCCCGCGACGCCGTTCTTGAATTGCCCGTCGGTGGCACCGCCGTCGGATCCGGGATTAACACGCACCCTGAATTTGGCTCCCGAGTTGCGGCACACCTGGCTGAGCAAACTGGTATCCAATTCATCGAAGCGGTCGATCACTTCGAAGGCAACGCTAACCGCGACGGGTTGGTCGAAGCCCACGGGCAACTCAAGTGCATCGCACAAACCCTGCTAGGTCTGGCCAACAACATTCGATGGCTCGGCAGCGGACCTCGTTGTGGTTACTACGAAGTCAAATTGCCAACCCGCCAACCAGGCAGCTCAATCATGCCTGGCAAAGTGAACCCCGTGCTCTGCGAATCCCTGATGCAACTTTCCGCCCGGGTCATCGGTAATGACGGTTGCTTGACAATCAGCGGCGGATGCGGAGGAAACTTCCAACTAAACATCATGATGCCCGTGATGGCTCACACCATCTTGGAATCAATCGCCCTACTCGATGGCGGCGTTGGCGCTTTTGTTGACTTCTGCCTCGACGGCATGGAGCCAAACGAAGAAGCCTGCAACGCAGCGGTGGAGCAAAGTTTGTCGATGTGCACCAGCCTGAACCCCCTTATCGGCTACGAACAAGCGGCTGCTCTCGCCAAGGAAGCGTTCAAGACCGGCCAAACCATCCGCGAACTTTGTGAGCAAAAGAATCTGCTGCCCGCCGATCAGCTCAACGAAGCTCTCGACCCGTGGAAGATGACCGAGCCACAAGCTTAGTGCTCCACCACCATCTCATCCTGCCGTACCGGACGAGCTAACGGTCCAACACAACCGTAGTGGATGAGGTAACGAATCCATCACATAACCGCAGTGGATGAGGTAACGAATCCATCACATAACCGCAGTGGATGAGGTAACGAGTCCATCACACAACCGTAGTGGATGAGGCGACGAATCCATCACACAACCGTAGTGGATGAGGCGACGAATCCATCACACAACCGTAGTGGATGAGGCAACGAATCCATCACACAACCGTAGTGGATGAGGCAACGAATCCATCACACAACCGTAGTGGATGAGGCAACGAATCCATCACACAACCGTAGTGGATGAGGCAACGAATCCATCACACAACCGTAGTGGATGAGGCGACGAGTCCATCACATAACAGTAGTGGATGAGGCGACGAATCCAGCGGCATTCTCACAGCCACCGCATTCGCCCTCGTTCACACCAGAAATCATCGAACGGGCAACTGAACCTTCCCCAGCCCGTTGCAACCAACCGCATCCATTAGCGAAACGGCCCAAGCCGTCCGGTACCCCGAACGCTCAACCCAATCGAACGCCTAATACTTCGACGCACCCGCGAAGAACAAACCGGCCAACGTGGCGCAGATACTTGCCGTCGCAAGAATCTTCCAGGTGCCTTGTTTACGCTTGTTTGCAAACACGACCAGATAGACGAGGGTCAGCGAAAGCAGCCCTTCTTTCCGATCGGTGCGGAACGCCAGCAAGATCACACTCAAGATTGCACCAATCGCGACCATCAAGAATGCCGAACCGCCTAGGTTCAAGAACATCTTCATCGGGCTAAACTCGATCGTCTCCGCACGCCGGGATGCGTTCACCGCCAAGACAGCGATCCCGGTGGCGCTGCCAAGGATGAACAACACTAACGCCAGCATCCAAGGTGGCATCCCCGCACTGCCGATCATCCGCTGCTGAAGTTCCTTGGCGCGTTGCATGTCGACTTCGGCTTTATTCAACGCCATCGTGCCAGCATCGATGTCAACGCCAGCGACCTGGTGCGCCATCATTCGCTCACCCGTTTGCTGGTTGTACCCGCACTTCATGCAAAGCACTGCACCGGCGGCCATTTGTGCCGTACAAGCGGGGCAGATCGAAGCGATGTCCTTGTCTAATCCCTCTTCAGCAAAAAGATCGCTCATCGACGAACTGGCCGCCGATGGTTGGGCATAGTTCGGTGCAGCGGTTTGCGGAGCGGGAGCGGCCTGCGCGGGACGACGGGGCGCCTGCGCGGCTGCTTTCGTCGCCGAGCCAGGTTTGCCTGTCGATGGCTTGCGAGATCCCGCAGCGGGGACCCGGATCGGATTTCCACAACCAGGACATTTGACTGCCTTGCCCGCCAATTCGTCTCGAACGCTTAAAGACTTGCCGCACTGGCACTTAATGGGAATCGGCATCAATGTTCCTTGAACGACGCTTCAGGGCGGACTGAGAAAAGAGGACAGATAAGGAGCGACCGAACGGACATCATCCGGCCCGATAGTCAAAAAACGTAGAAACCGTTTCCGCCAGGAACGGCTCCACGCCTAGTATTGTTGCGAGCGATCCAAACGAGACAAGATGGGGCCAACACCCCATCCGCAGTCCCATCCTCAACGTAGTGGACGAGGCAACGAGTCCGAACCCGCGACCGCAGCAACATCCCAAACGTAGTGGACAACGCAACGAGTCTCTCCGCGAAGCTCAAACCAACCGGACTCACCGCCTCATCCACACCAGCCTTTAAGGATGACAAAGCTCCGCCCATTATAGCCACGCTCGGCACAAACGCCCGCCTCGTTTTTGAGCCCTAAATAATTCTCTTCCACAACAGACCGCTCGTTCCGACGATTCACGGATTCTTCAGCATTACCCGCCAATTTTGCTTTTTGATGACAGGACGCCCGCCCTCTGGCATTCCACGATCCATTTCACCTTGTAATGTGGCGGTCAATTCCTCGATCGTATGCTGAACCTCGACAGACAACTCCGCCCCGTCGCCACGAAACGCCAAATTCGTCTTTTCCAGAGGATCCGACTCGTAGTCGTACAGTTCAACGCCGCGTTTTCCATCATCCCAAAGCGTCAAACGGTAGCGGCTGGTACGAATCGAATACCCCAAAAACGGCCCGCCGGTTTGACGGTTCTTTCCGCGATAGACCTGACTGATCGTGAAGCCCCGCCCAGGCTGCCCAACGTCCTGCAATATTCCAGTCAGCGATTGGCCATGCAACTCATAAGGAGTCTCGACGTCGCACATCTCCGTCAACGTGGGATACAAGTCCACCAAACCAACCGGAGTCCGAGCGACCTTCCCAGCCCCTTTTAGATTCGGTCCCGCGATTAGATACGGAACCCGCGCCGACTCTTCATACAAGCTTTGTTTCTGCCATAAGCCTTTCGCGCCCAAATGATAGCCATGGTCGCTCGTGAAAACGACAATCGTGTTGTCGGCAAGCCCATTGGCATCCAACGCATCAAGCACCTTGCCAACCTGAGCATCCATGAAAGTGGTACTGGCATAGTAAGCCTGAATGGCCTCACGTCGTAAAGCGTCGGTCATATCGTCGTGGGCAGCCTTCTGACTAAGCAGAGCCGCGACGGGAACGTCAATTCGATCCGCCTCGACATCATTAACCAGCGGCATGTCCGCCAGATCATAGTGTTCAAAATACTTCGCCGGAGCCACATAGGGCGTGTGTGGACGGAAGAAACCGACCGCCAAAAAGCAAGGTCGATCCTTGCGTTTCGCACAACGCTCCAAAACCCACGCGGCCTCGTCCGCGATCAACCCATCCGTATGCTGCTCGTCCGGTCGCGGCGAAGCGTACCACGATAACGTTCCCCCGAACTCACCTTCCCGCAGCGAGAAGATGTCGGGCTGTTCAATCAGCCGATCACATCCGGCCGGATTGAGTTCGAGCTCCCAAGACGCAGGGTCGTCATGGCCGTCGGTGCCGATGCTCTTAGGAACATTGTAGTGATACAGCTTTCCGATACGAGCCGCGAAATAGCCAGACAAACGAAACGCTTGCGGCAGCGAAACGTGGTTAGGAATCGTCTCTCGAAAGATTTGGTTGTTACCCAAAATTCCCGTCGCGTCAGGATACAACCCGCACAACATCGAATTGCGAGACGGCCCGCAAAGCGGCAATTGACAGTAACCGTTTTCAAACCGAACCCCGCGGGCCGCCAAGCGATCGATGTTAGGTGTCTTGACCAACGGATCGCCATAACACCCTAAACGACAATTCAGATCGTCCGAGATCAGGAACAATACATTGGGACGCTGTGTGTTTTTTTCGGAATCATCAGCATGCAAACACGACATCGTTCCCAAAAATCCTAACCAACCGAACAATGCGGCGATGACCGCGTTTGGCGTGGCGTAAGTGGTCGAACTCAGCGTCAGTCGTTTGCGTTTGAGCATGGGCAGCATCTCGATGTTCTGGATTGGGGGAACCGTGCATACGAACACGCACCAGGATACCAAACACTGACGCAAGACGCGGAATCAATCAGAAGCCTCGTTCCCAACCGAACGCTTCGAACTGCGTTCGCGTCGACGAGCAATCAAACGCAACGACATTCCCGTTGCCGGGATTCCAATCGCGATTAAAGCATCACTGCCACAAGACCAGTGAGCAATCAAATCAGCCCGCTGAAGTATCTGCGCTGAAGTATCTGCGCTGAAGTATCTGCGCTGCAGACGTTGGCCCACCGGGATTGGTAGTGCAAGCAAACGTCAAGCGGTAACAAGCGTCACCTCAACGCCCAAAGAAGTCCGCGTCGGCCCCCATTCCAACCAAGCCGCCCACCTACGTAGCTGACCGAGGCCCTTCGGTCAGCCCCAAAACAAAACCGACTGAAAAGCCTCAGTCGGCTACAGAGTGACCTGACTGTTAACAGCAACCTGAAGCGAACTGCCACCCCCGCCCAAGACGAAAGCGTATCCCCGGCGTCATCTATGCGCCCAAAGAAGTCCGTGTCAGCCCCCATTCCAACCAAGCCGCCCACCCCAGTAGCTGACCGAGGCCCCTCGGTCAGCCCCAAAACAATACCGACTGAAAAGCCTCAGTCGCTTACATGGTGACGTGACTAATAACAGCGTCCTGATGCGAACTGCCACCCCCGCCCAAGACGAAAGCGTATCCCCGGCGTCATCTATGCGCCCAAAGAAGTCCGCGTCGGCCCCCATTCCAACCAAGCCGCCCACCCACGTAGCTGACCGAGGCCCCTCGGTCAGCCCCAAAACAATACCGACTGAAAAGCCTCAGTCGGCTACATAGAGACGTGACCGATAACAGCGGCCTGAAGCGAACTGCCAAGCCCGCCCAAGACGAAAGCGTATCCCCGGCGTCACCTCAACGCCCAAAGAAGTCCGCGTCGGCCCCAACGCCAACCAAACCGCCCACCCCAGTAGCTGACCGAGGCCCTTCGGTCAGCCCCACAACAATACCGACTGAAAAGCCTCAGTCGGCTACAGAGTGACCTGACTGTTAACAGCAGCCTGAAACAAACTGCCACCCCCGCATAAGATCGAAGTGTATCCCCGGCGTCACCTCAACGCCCAAAGAAGTCCGCGTCGGCCCCCACTCCAACCAAGCCGCTCACCTACGTAGCTGACCGAGGCCCTTCGGTCAGCCCCACAACAATACCGACTGAACAGCCTCCGTCGGTGACCGTTGACCTGATTGAAAATGTCGCCCAGAAGGATGTGCCCGGTCACCTGCCCACCGCAATCCAACCGGATCGCAACACTGCAAGGATCGATGAGACGACGCCTGAACCTGGACTGGCACGAACGTGCCTGGGTGTCGCCTCATCGACTAGTCGCATAGTACCGAACCGGACTCGTCAATTGATTGACATTCGGTCGCTTAAGCTGCCAAACCACCGACGCCGAACCACGTAATCAATAAACTCAAAAAAGCGGCCAGTCGCCACTGATCAAACCAAGGACTTCATAGTCGACAGCGATAACCGGGAAAAGTAGATGAAGCGGAGGCGGCGTTGAATGCCGAAGACGACCCGCCATAGCGGAGAGCACACTTCCCCCGGTTCATCGCCATCGTTATCCGCGACAGCATTCCACCGAGCGCAAACCGCAATGGCCTAACCGTTTACAACAGACTCCCGGCAGGAAGGACAGTCAACCATTCACGACACCTGCAGCTGGACCACAATCAGATCGCTACCGAGTCAATCCGCGTCCTGAGATCCCAGCAAACAGAAACACCGACCCAAGCACTAAACCACCAACCCGGAATCGGGGCCCAGGACCGTCATCCCCGAGAAGCATCAAATTAACAACGAGAATGCCGACTCCAACCGCTATCGCAAGCAAACGAACGGCACCATGAGCCTTCTTCTTTGGCTCGTCCTGCAAATCCGGGCGTGCGTGGGGACTTTCGTCAAACGGATCACTCTGTGGGGTCATTTTAATACTCCAGCCGGATAAAGCTGTGGTTCAGCGGGCCGGGACGGTTGACTCTCTGTTCGTGAAACCCTGCAAGCCCGGCACCAGTGCATCGCATGGTTCGGTTTTGTGTTTGGATTTAGGTTCAACGGTATCGTGGTGTAGTTTGTGCGATATGAAGCGGGTCAAAATCGAGATGATCAAGCCGGATAACGGCACGGGTCAGCAGGTGGCAGGAGTTCGTTCTCCATGTGTGAAATCTCGCCATTACAGCTGCGTTCCATGCGATAATTAGCCCTCATTTGAGGACCGCAATGATAGGTTGTGTGAACGACAAAGCTGGATGCCTATGGAGGCATACATCGAAAGGAACATTGCAGGCAATGCGATCATTAAAAGGTGCTCTAGATTGTAGCCAGGGGAGTAAAGCTGTTCGCGAATGACATTGCCGGCTAGGACGATCGCCAGAACAAAATAGGCACCAAACAGTATTGCAGACAAATGCGCCCGCAGATCAAGTCCGGTGGAACGCGAAGGGCCCATCGGAATCAGTAGCAATAGGTTGGAAGCCAGTAGAAGAATCATGCCTAGACCAATCAACACGATTGACGCGACGCCAGCAATCATGCCAACAAGCAAAAGTTTCAGCGTCGACTTAGACGCAATGCGACAAGGCTGTGCGCCGGGAACTTCGTGGCGAGTACCATTCGTTCGAGATGGTTCGTATGGATTCATCAGTTAGGTTCGAGTTCCCGTGTCAATCGACTTCGGTCGGGTAGCACCAAACATCACCTGGCCATATAGCCGTATCGCAGGCCATAATGCTCCGACGCATGCCCATCGCTATCCGCCGGTTTTCGTCCGCGAAATAGCGTCAGATTTGGTCGCCGTCGTATCGTTCACCAATTTCACGATCAGGTATTGAGTGCTGCCAGTTCCGAGAACTCGGATTTCTTGGTTAACCGTTTTGAATCCATCGCAAGAGAATGTCAATTTTCGCTTGCCGGATGGCAAAATATAAACGGGTGACACCTTGCCGTGTCCGAACATGGCGTGACCGACGAAATCGCCATCAATCTTGATTGAGACGGGGCGGACCGAATCGAAAGGGACGATCGTGTTGCCGACGTTTGCCATCAAGACCGGATTCCCATCGCTATCGACTTGACCCATCATGGGATTGTGGTCGTATGGAGCGATGAACACGATGTGAACAGCTGAGTGATTATGCGGTGTCGTATTTTCAGCAATCACCGGGAGTGGAGCCAGCAGAGTGATTAAGGTGACGATCGCAAAAAGACGAACCATGGCGTTTCTGGCTTGAGATAGAGAATGGAAGATTTAGGTCGATGAACGGAACGGTTCAGCGGGCGGCAGCGAGCAACTCGCAAGCGGACGAAAAGAACAACCTCCGCCGCTCCGATGCAGTCAGCGAATGACTTTTTAGCGGTGATTCGAAGGGCCGAGCAAGGCAAAGAAAAATCGACGCGGGAAAACAGAGCACGGAAACCCCGATCGTGAATCAATCACAGTCTAGTTTGGATATTCGTAGTTTCCGCCAAACCGAAACCAAGGCAGATTTCGCGTGAAATGGATGCCAATGTAAACGAAGAGGATCCCCAACACGCCCCGTTCGTTGGCCGTAAAAATGAATCCGACATCTTGGTTGATCTGTAGGCCGCATCCATGGCAGGCAAAGTACGCGCCCATCGAAACAAGGCAAACGCCCAGCGTCAAGTTTCGCATCGAATCATCCTGGTTAGCCGGATAACGTTGGCATCACCGATGCACGGCCTATGTGGTTTCCATCTGTAAATATTTTATGCCGTGCTTCGTGTGAATGCCATAGTTATCCGTCATGCAATGATTTACGTGGAAGGTCGAATTCACGATCTAGGACGATGTCAGCGACGGACGGTATTGAGGCGTGAAGTAACAGGTGAAATACAAGTCGCTCTCGGTCAATCCGAAGGATGCGTATGGTAGCAAAAGACTCTGGGTCGTCGCATTCCATAAATCCACCGGTGGGGTTTCCGTAGCGAAAAGCCACAAATTCGTTCGCCTTCAAGAATCCAACATTGTATAAATCGCCAACCGGTTCCAAATGACGGTCAGGTGAAGCGGGTGAAAGGTGAATCACATCGCCCGGCGTGAGGTCGATCGGGAGTTGCAGACCGAGTTGGTAGTACCAACCGCCGGTTGATTCGAGAAAACTCTCGCCATCACGAATTGTGATGTACGAACCGTCGCCAACAACGACGCCATGGTGCCCAAGACCGCCTTCGTAGTGCCGGTCAACAACGCCAACCGCAAACGGGTACCAGTGGACTTCGTCTGTTCGCTCGGTGGTTGCGTGTTCCGCAGGCACAATTGCGCGAGCGTCACAGCCGTTGAAGACAACGAGCAACGCCATAGCCGAAATGCAGTGGAGTGACGCCATGGATTTCAGTCGGGTAACGTTGGAATTCACACTGTGGCGGGAGTTGATCATCCACTTCAGAAAGCACGCCACCGCCACTCGCGTGCAATTCTCTGGTTATCCGTCGTAATGGCTGGGTATGAATACCTGTCAGGCGTCCGGTACGACAAAGCTTAAGTGATGGGCGGCGTGCCATTGTTGCATCAAGAGCCATTGTTCACGATTGAGTCGACCCAGCATCGGATAGTGTGTGACGAATGGAGTAGATGGATCCATTAAAGTTTCCGCGAGCGCATAAAACCGGTTTGCACAGGCTTCTTCATCGAGGTCGAAAGCGGGCTGAAGTTGTTGCGGGGCTTTGCCACGAAGTTTGGATGGTTTTCCCTTCCGCATCGTAGGCATGAACATCAGTTTCATCACTGGTCGCAACAGGGCAGGAAACTTGAATTCCGCACCATCGATCGTCATTTGCATGGACATGTTCAGGTGATCGAGTATTTGGGCGAGGCTCCAAGCGCCAACCAGTTCGTAGCCGCCTTCACGCAATCGAATAATGTCGGTGCAAGCAGCACCCAAGTCAGGGTAACGCAAATCCATTCGTCGATCTGCGATTGTCACTTTCCGTTCAGGTTTCTGGAGCATGCTTGTTGAGTGTGATTGTAGCTGGTGCGAGTAATTCAGTCGGATAACGGTGCGATTCAGCGGGGTCGCGCGAGCGACTCACCTTTTCAAAAACGTCAGTTCGCGTCCTTCATTGCATGCGATGGTTATCAGACTTACAACGCTGCGCTTTGGGGTGGCTGTGGAGGAACGGGGGTCTAGGATTTTCTTGCAAGTGCGTTTGGCCTACGCGAAAATGAAAGGGCACGGATCGGGTCGCGGAGGCCGTCTGCGGATTGGTGCACTGTGTCGTTAAAAACACGAGCCCGCTGGTTATCTTGGCCCTGTTCGACTCTTGACGTTGGCATTGATGGCACGTTGAGTTGCTTCGGCAGCTCAACACGACCTCGTTGGAGAACCTAAACAGCAATATGTCGAGTACGCCCGATCCGTGCTTTTCTTCCCGTTCACACAGGAGACTTCATTGTGGCACGCGAAAAACGAAAAAACAAGCAAGGTGTCAGCGGTAATAAGAAACCGCTTCAAGTTCACAACGCGACTGCAAAACTGCGATCGCCTCGACGGGGCGGCATCCCTGTCGATAACGCACCGCCTCCGATCGAATCGCTCAAGCAAGTCAACACCAACGCGGCGGGCATCGACATCGCAGCGAACGTGCACTTCGTGGCGGTGCCCAAAGACCGGGACCCAGAGAATGCGGTCCGCAGTTTCGGAGCCTTCACTGCCGACCTCGAGGCGATCGCCGATTGGCTTGACCAATGCCGCATCGAAACCATCGCCATGGAGTCCACCGGCGTCTACTGGATTCCACTCTTTGAAGTGCTCGAGCGGCGAGGTTTCAAAGTCATCTTGGTCGAACCGAGTCAAATCAAGAAGTTTCGTCGCAAGACCGATGTCCTGGACTGCCAATGGATTCAAACCTTGCATACCTTCGGGCTGCTCACTGGATCGTTTCGACCGGAAGATCAGATCATCGTCCTGCGCAGCTACATGCGACAACGCGAGATGCTCATCAAGTGTGCGGCGCAGCATATCCAGCACATGCAGAAGGCCATGGAGCAAATGAATCTCAAGCTCACTGAAGTGGTCAGTGACATTCTAGGGGCGACCGGCACGGCAATCATCGATGCGATCCTAGCAGGCGAACGCAATCCGCATCGACTTGCAAAGCTACGCAACGACAAGTGCAAGAACGATGAAGCGACGATTGCCCTGGCTCTGCAAGGCAACTGGCGCGACGAGCACCTGTTCTCGCTGCAACAAGCGATGGACCTGTACCGCTACTATCACGAAAAGGTAAAGGAAGTGGACGGGCAGATTGAAGCGTACCTGCGGCAATTCGAGGACAAGTCAGGTGGAGAACCGCTCGCCAAGCCACCTCGCGCCAAGCAGCGGAGCAAGACGACCAATGAACCGAAGTTTGACACTCGCACATTGATGTACGAGATCTTGGGGGTCGATTTGACGAGCATTGATGGAATCGGTGCCCACTCGGCATTGCAAATCGTCTCGGAGATCGGAACGAACGTAGATGCGTTTCCGACGGACAAACATTTCGTGAGTTGGCTGAGTCTTTGCCCGGAGGCGAACAAGTCAGGCGGGAAGAAGCAGAAGAAGGGCAAGAGCCCGACGCATCGCAGCAGCAATCGTGTGGCACAGGTGTTCCGCGTGTGTGCACAAACCTTGATTCAGTCGAAGTGTGCGTTAGGTGCATTCGGCCGGCGTCTGCGAGGTCGCGATGGAGCGGCCAGTGCGATCACAGCGATCGCCCGCAAGCTTGCGATTATCGTCTACGCCATGATTAAAACGGGCCGACCGTACAAGGACATCGGGTCGGAGGCCTATAACAGTCGTTTTCAGGACAAGTTAATCAAGAGCTTGCGCCGCCGCGCGATTGAACTGGGCTACGACCTCCAGCCAACGCTGTCGGTCTAGAACCTAACAAAAGAAGTGAGCACCGCACTCAAGTGCGCTATCGTTGCGTGCCGACTCTGAAAAAACGTTGCAAATCCCTGCACCGGAGTCTTAAATCCTCAGAAGAATCGACCGTCATTACTCAAAACCTATTGCCACTCACCCGCCCAAAGTGGGGTTAGTAGGTGTAGTTCCTGGAGATCCGCCGTATTGGAGTCGATTATTCGGTCACCCAAACGTTGAGTCCAAGCTGCACCGGTCCGTGATAATCAAGGCCGTTGCGATCGAGAAACGCCACTACTGGTCCAGTGTCTCCACTAACGGCGTATTCAATAGCATAGACAAGGTGATAGCCCGAGTTTAACAAGAACAGAATGGTGCAAACAGAGTTGGCGATGAGACGATGGTCAGTCAGTCGCGTCAGTAGGATCGCAAGAACAACGAAGGGGACGACGTTGACCACGAGTAAGAGCCAGACAAACGCGAGGTCGCTGACGGTAAACTTCGGGTCTCCGCTCTGCAGCGCGAAGTAGAAAGCACATGCCGTCATAAGTGCAAGCAAGTCGCGGATCGCCAGTCGTTTAGCGTTGGGCTTCATTGCTCTTTCAGTCGGATAACGGCAGACATCACCGAGGACGCGCGAAAGATTCACCATTGCCAAACCGCTCGGCTCGCGTCCTTCGGTGCATGTCATTGTTCTGCTTTTGGCGGCGGGGTCAAATCTAGATCAGAGTTGTCAACCATCCACGCACGATTGTTCTGCTTGAAGATTCGCGGACGCGTGCGAAGTCTATCGTTGTTCGACGGGTCAATCACAAGCCTGAATCCAAGATCATCTTCGCGTGGCGTTGCGTGATGGCTGTAGCCCCAATAGTCCGTGCTGGGCGCGAGTCGATTATTATCATCATCTAGGAAAACGCGACCATCAGTGAACCCGCCTCCCATAGAACGTGACCCCAGATTAAAGTACGCATTGTTGGTCGGATCATCGTTGAGTATGTATTCCGACACATTGCCGATAAGCCCAAAGATGCCTTCCGGCGAGCGGCCGTTCGGTCGCGCTTTGACAGGCTCTGTTCGTTTTGGACGCTTGTCAGGATCATTTCGCATTCGAGCGGCGAAATCGTATTTGATGCCGTGCGACGTATGCGCACGGTCCGGTTTCCATTCGTTGCCCCAGGGATAGTGTCGCGTCTTACCGTATGCGGCGATCATCCATTCGTTCCACGTTGGCAGTCGGATCAGACCCGCGTTGGGATGCGACGTGTCGGTCCAATCGGCAAACGCAGTGGCGTCTGGCAGCGTGACAAGGGCAACGGGATGGTCGTCCAGTCCAGCCGGGAACTTTCCATCTCGCCAGATTGTTGAAGCGTCTTCGATCGAGTACGGAATGTCTCCGGTGGAAAATACACGCCGCTTCTTTCGCTCCGCGATGATTCGGAGTATTTCGGTATCATCCTTTGTTTTGTTCGCTGCATCCAAATACGCCTTAAACTGCGCATTTATCACCTCGGTTTCAAGAATGTAGAAATCGGGATAGTCGATTTTGTGTGACCGAGGTGAGACCCGCCGAAAAACGAGTGTTTGGGCGACACCAAGTTTAAGCTCGATGGTGGCGGTCTCAGTCGGTTCGTCGGCGTGCGACATCGTCGCAATCAACACGGCGAATAACGCGAGTAGCCGAGTCATTGTTGCACCGGGGGTTTTTTCATAGCAGAACGTCGGACATCACGGGGCACGGAGCGTTGACCTTCCATTCCAAGAAACCCCGCAAGCCGTGCTCCCGTGCATGTCATGGTTCGCCGCGTCCTTGGCCAAATTCATGCCCGGTTCGTTGGCCGCGTCTCAGTACGAAGGCCAATCCTACCAAAACAGTGCCGAGTGAAGACAGGGGAAGACAGTAGGACCTGACCTGACGTGCGATGCCCCACCAATAGCGATGAAGCGTCGTGACCGTCGAGTCCGGTACGTATCCGCCAGTCATCAGATGGGCGAGTGGCCAAGCGCCGAAGTACAGCACAGCAGAACCTAGCAACGCAATCATGGACATCGCGAGTAGCACTATGGGGGCTTTGTGCAGTGTTTTTCGCAAAGGTGGTTCCGCAGGGGACTCGACCTGGAACTGGTTTGTCCGGTATGGGTTCATAGCGGCATAGTATCACAATATTTTCAGTCGGCGAACGGTTACGATCACGTGGTCGCCGCGAGCGACTGACCACTTCAATAAACTCAACTCGGCGACTCACGTGCATCGTCTGGTTCCCCGCTCGTCGTATCGCCAACCCCAATAGCGGAAAGCAAGTTAGGGCAAGCAGCGAAATCAGCAGGTTGCGATCGGCACGAGTTTCGAATCCACCGCAACCCGGAGTATATCGCGGATTGAGCAATTGGGCTTAGTGATGATGAAGAACTTGGAATATGCGGTTCGAGCGAATAAAGGAACGGGTCAATGCATTGTAGGGAGTTGTCGGATTCGTAATGTGATGCGACCGGGTAGAAGTAGAAGAGTAGGCTGGGGAAATCCATGTAGGAAAAGCACCACGCGTAGAATTCGAGGTCGGCGCGGGTGACGTCGCCGACAATACGATGAATGATGTCGCGATCTGTAAACCTATCGTCACCATACGGCGAATCCAGGCGAGCAGCGGAACGCAGATTCATCCGCGGAGGTGCAAACATCGATGAAAGGTCGCGAACTGCGGAAGCGTTCATGATTCAGTCGGGGAACGGCGGACATCACCGAGGACGCGCGAAAGATTCACCATTGCCAAACCGCTCGGCTCGCGTCCTTCGGTGCATGTCATTGTTCCCCGCCCTCGCGTTGGTCCGCCAAGTAGTCGAGCCAATCCTGCTTGTCGACGTGGAACGGTAGATCATTGTATCGTGCATGATGCCAGCCAAGTCCATCCCGTCCAGTCAGCAGATAGAGAATCCTCGCTCCCATTTCGGCTACAACGCCATCCTGGTCAAGGCACGCGAGCCCATCATCGACAGTAATTGTTGCGTCGCTTTCGCAGTTTTCCATCAGCGCATTTGCAGCCATCAAGAGTTCCGTTTGATTCTCAGCCCAGTTCGATTGCCGGACTATAGATTTGCATTCTGATATTGATGGACGCTCGGATTTCATGCGGTGCTCGAAACACACACTGCCAAAGGATTTCGCGAGACCGGTGTTCCGCGATGCATGTTGATCTTCAGTCGGGGAACGTTAGAAATCACGGGGGACGGGCGAACGACTTGCAAGCAGACGAGAAAACGGACCACCCGTCCTCCCGTGCATTTCATGGTTCGCCGCGTGATTGTGTTTTTGAGTCGGCCCATTGCGACCACGCCGAGTGATCGTCACCGAATTGATGTCCAGTATATCGTTCGAGCGCGTCGATGATTTGACGCAAGCTAGAGTCTCGCGCATTCTCGAGGTCGCGTTCCGTATCAACGGATCCGCGGTATCCATCACGCGGCACGTAGTACGTTTCAATGTATGACAGCATATTGGCGGCTTGGATCGCGGATGCGTCATCGTCGATCTGTGCATGTTCATTGCCCCATTCAATCAATTCATGCGTCACCGCGCGTTGGTGGAGGCCCGACGCTTTTTCGTTAAGCCACGACCAGGCAAGCATCGCCGACGCACAGCAGATTGCCAGCACCGCGGTCCCGGCCATTAGCTTGCGTGTTGTGAATCGCATTTGCGTCAATCTAGATAGACGATTCAGATGGCCGTCGGCGAACACCAGCGATAACCGGGGAAGTGGGATCGTAGCGGAGGCGGGTAAAATGCCGAAGGCAACCCGCCGTAGCGGAGAGCACACTTCCTCCGGTTCATCGCATTAGTTATCCGCTTTCTCGGGATGCGTGACGCCTGGTGTAGATCCCGCCGCCCCAGAAGATCAAGACGGCTGGAATCCCTACCAGCCCGACGAATCCAACGAGCACGCCGAGTATCGAGTGTGAATGGGGGCCCATGTCGCTTGTGTATCGTAGGCCAAACCAAATTGTCGTAAATGCCATGCCGATGGCAGGCAGAATATACAGTCGGCCAACAGCAGCGAGAAAACATGCAATTGGCATTGCGGTCAAAACCCATACGGATAGCCACGATTCCCGAACTGAATGCGTGGTGCTGTGGATATAGCAAGCAAACACGGGAAGAAGTATGAGCATCGCCACCGCAGCTATTCGATGTAAGGCGGTGTTGAGCGATGGGTGAGTGAGAGTCCGCCACGACGAGATCGGCGACCGGGGATCGCATTCCGCTTCGGCAGAGGAGGAGATTGCTGGGTCGTATGGATTCACTGGCAATTGCATTTTCTAAGCCGGATAACGTTAGCGATATGCGGGCGGCGGCGAGAGACTTTCCACTGCGAAAACGGCGACCACCGCCGCTCCGTATCATCGCATGGTTATCGCACATTTGTCGGAACCAAGTGTAAAGTTAGTCGATGAGAATGACATGACACCCAACGGTAACGAGTGAGACCACAATCGAAGTAATCGCAAACACACGGTGTATGGTGGTGCGCGTGACAATCGCGCAGATTACCCCGAGAAAACCGGAAAAAGTACCAGCGAGACAGATGTAGTCAACGAAGGTGGTCATGACTGAGTTGTGGTTCCACGGTCCGTCGGTGGAGAGCGTTGCGTCCGAGGATGGAATTTGACCGGTAGACCAAGCGTAGCACCAAGTGCATGCAACGAGAGTCAGAAGCCCGGCGAGCGAACCGAGCGCAAGTACGAATGGCAAACGCGACGATTTAGAGCCATGCGATTCCGAGTTAGCTTCAGTATGGATTCGATCGCTCGTCAGTATGTAGTGTCTTGATGCGATAACGGCAGGCGTCACCGGGCGGGGAGAGTAAAGTTGTCCATTTCAAATCCGGCCGCAAGCCCCGCTCCGTGTGCACGCCATGGTTATCCGTCATTTGGAATTCGGAAACCAACGAGTGTCGTCCTAAATCCGGTGTTTCGCACAGTAGCGATAGAGCCACGGTAGTTGAAGTATTCATCCGGCTCGCCGACAAAGCGGCCCGTCTCGAATGCACGAATCGTCCATGTCTCGCCAACCACGGATTCGGGTGTCAAGTTGCCAGCGAACACATCCCGTCGATTAGGTCCGAGGATGTGCAGTGCGGCGGCATCGAAAGTGTAAGGAGTTGAAATCGGATGGCCATCAACCGTTTCCACCTTAAACCTTATGGGATTGTATTTTGGGACAGATTTACCGGAAAGTC
Source organism: Rhodopirellula sp. J20-39 (assembly GCF_057365095.1). Lineage (NCBI taxonomy): Bacteria > Pseudomonadati > Planctomycetota > Planctomycetia > Pirellulales > Pirellulaceae > Rhodopirellula > Rhodopirellula sp. J20-39. The sequence goes on from NZ_CP195123.1 coordinate 4,371,414, forward strand.
TTGGTAACCACCGTCCAGTCACGGTCGCCATCGTGCCCAGAGGTTTGCCGATTCGGCCTACGACGATCACCGTGCGGCCGATGTCTTCGACGGGCACAACGGTCGCCTCGGTTTGTGAGTGCGCACGATTCGTGAGAAGCGTTGCGGCTAGCACTATGAGAAGATGTCGAATCACGAGGAATCGCATGTGAGTCGGATAACGGCACCCGTCACCGAGTACGGAGGTTTGATTGTCCATTTGTGAAACCGCGCAAGCCCGGCTCCGGTGCACGGGATGGTTACCCGCCGTCTGGGGTCGTCGGATTCGTTGTGTCGATTTCACGCAGTGCTTCGGTGAAATCGTCAAGAGGAAAGTCCTCGAACAGCTCTGGTTCCGTCTCGTTCAGTTCCTCAAGTTTCGTGGCCATCGTGGCCGGATCGACAAATTGAACATAGATCGCCATGTACGAGTCCTCTTCTTCGTCGTCACTGAGTTGGATCGTAAACCCAGCGTCGGCCATACGCCATATGCCCATTGTCGGATCATCGGCGAAAGTTGGCTGTTCGTATTTGCCGAATCGCGTATTGATTGCGGAGCGAAGTTCCTCAAACGACTGTGAGCGGTCGTAATGGACCATCGCCCCGTAGCAAGCACCGTCTTTGTAGTCGAGAACAACCTGACGTGGTGTCCAGTCCGCGCTTGCGGAAGTCAAAAGCATCGGGATCGCATCGGTCGGCGACGAACCTAGAACGGCTTCGTTGAAAAGTTGGACGCTCGATTTGGACGAAGGATTGTTCCTGGCCATTTGGTCCGAGTCCCCGCAACCTAGCGTGAGCGAAAGAGCAATGAGGGCGAAAAGGCGATTCATGCATCTCAGTCGGGTAACGTTGCGGATCACCGGGCGACGGGAGACCGCGTTCTTGTAAAACGAAAAATCGGACCACCGTCGCTCCGTGTGCATCCGATGGTTATCAAACTTACAACGCTGCGCTTTGGGGTGGCTGTGGAGGAACGGGGGTCTAGGATTTTCTTGCAAGTCCGTCTGGGCGACGCGAAAATGAAAGGGCACGGATCGGGTCGCGGAGGCCGTCTGCGGATTGGTGCACTGTGTCGTTAAAAACACGAGCCCGCTGGTTATCTTGGCCCTGTTCGACTCTTGACGTTGGCATTGATGGCACGTTGAGTTGCTTCGGCAGCTCAACACGACCTCGTTGGAGAACCTAAACAGCAATATGTCGAGTACGCCCGATCCGTGCTTTTCTTCCCGTTCACACAGGAGACTTCATTGTGGCACGCGAAAAACGAAAAAACAAGCAAGGTGTCAGCGGTAACAAAAAGCCGCTCCAAGTTCGCAATGCGACTGCGAAGCGGCGAACACCTCAGCGTAGCGGCATTCCCGTCGACAACGCGCCGCCTCCGATCGAATCGCTCAAGCAAGTCAACACCAACGCGGCGGGAATCGACATCGCTGCGAACGTGCACTTCGTGGCGGTGCCCAAAGACCGAGACCCAGAGAATGCGGTCCGCAGTTTCGGAGCCTTCACTGCCGACCTCGAGGCGATCGCCGATTGGCTTGACCAATGCCGCATCGAAACCATCGCCATGGAGTCCACCGGCGTCTACTGGATTCCACTCTTTGAAGTGCTCGAGCGGCGAGGTTTCAAAGTCATCTTGGTCGAACCGAGTCAAATCAAGAAGTTTCGTCGCAAGACCGATGTCCTGGACTGCCAATGGATTCAAACCTTGCATACCTTCGGGCTGCTCACCGGATCGTTTCGGCCCGAAGATCAGATCATCGTCCTGCGCAGCTACATGCGACAACGCGAGATGCTCATCAAGTGTGCGGCGCAGCATATCCAGCACATGCAGAAGGCCATGGAGCAAATGAATCTCAAGCTCACTGAAGTGGTCAGTGACATTCTAGGGGCGACCGGCACGGCAATCATCGATGCGATCCTGGCAGGCGAACGCAATCCGCATCAACTTGCAAAGCTACGCAACGACAAGTGCAAGAACGATGAAGCGACGATTGCCTTAGCACTTCAAGGCAACTGGCGTGACGAGCATCTGTTCTCGCTGCAACAAGCGATGGACTTGTACCGCTACTATCACGAAAAGGTAAAGGAAGTGGACGGGCAGATTGAGGCGTACCTGCGGCAATTCGAGGACAAGTCAGGTGGAGAACCGCTCGCCAAGCCACCTCGCGCCAAGCAGCGGAGCAAGACGACCAATGAACCGAAGTTTGACACTCGCACATTGATGTACGAGATCCTGGGGGTCGATCTGACGAGCGTTGATGGAATCGGTGCCCACTCGGCATTGCAAATCGTCTCCGAGATCGGAACCAATGTAGATGCGTTTCCAACGGACAAACATTTCGTGAGTTGGCTGAGTCTTTGCCCGGAAGCGAACAAGTCAGGCGGCAAAAAGCAGAAGAAGGGCAAGAGCCCGACGCATCGCAGCAGCAATCGTGTGGCACAGGTGTTCCGCGTATGTGCACAAACCTTGATTCAGTCGAAGTGTGCGTTAGGTGCATTCGGCCGGCGCCTGCGAGGTCGCGATGGCGCGGCCAGTGCGATCACAGCGATCGCCCGCAAGCTTGCGATCATCGTCTACGCCATGATCAAAACGGGCCGACCGTACAAGGACATCGGGTCGGAGGCCTATAACAGTCGTTTTCAGGACAAGTTGATCAAGAGCTTGCGCCGTTGCGCGATTGAACTGGGCTACGACCTGCAGCCAACGCTGTCGGTCTAGAACTTGGCAGACAAAGCGAGCACCGCACTCAACTGCGATACCGTTGTGCGCCGACTCTAAAAAAGCAGTGCAAACCCCTGCACCAGAGTCACTAAGGCCAAGGCAAGATGGTCACTCCGCACCCGCAAACCCTTGACGTTCACCCGCCCAAAGTGGGGTTAGTAGGTGTAGTTCCTGGAGATCCGCATTTCAGAGTCCATCAGGCGGTACATCGTACAGGTTGTAGCGAACACCGTCCCGAAGCCCATTGTCAAGCGGTGGGCTAACGCAGCACTCGTAGAGTTCCAGAATTTGTGACACGGGCCTGCCATTTAGTTTGGTGTACACCCCATCCTTACCCTCCTTGGCTAAGATCGACAACTTGATCGCGTTCAGACGGCGTCGAACCGATGGGTCAAGCCGTGGGCAAACGGAGTTTACGACACCGATGATCGCGTCAGGATCGGGCGATTCGATTAAGGGGTCGTCATGCATTGCAAGCAAGTGTGCTTGGGCTCGAGATCAGTGGTTTCAGTCGGATAACGGTACGCATCACCGGGCGGCGGGAGCACGGCAACCACTTGTGAAAACTGACCACCGCCGCTCCGTGTGCATGCGATGGTTACCCGCGATTTACGGCATCGACCGGGCATGTTCCAACGTACTTCGAAAATGTCGTGACATACGGATCATCCACCACGATCTGCGTTATTGAAGTGTAAGGGATGACATATGGCGAATCAAACCACCGCCCCGACGAATCAAAGAAAACGAAATCTAGCGTAGAGTCGGTGAAATCAACGATGCGCCCAATGTGGAACCCAAACTCTTCCGCGTCGGGACAGTCCTCGCATTCAATCTTGACGTTGACGTTGAGGCGATGGATGGATGTGAGTGCCGATCGCATGTCATTAGTCACAAACGAAGGAACTGAAGTCGCGAGTTTCGCGTGACCCTCCGACGCGATCATACGAGTCCACGCTTCGTTGATGGCTAGATCGGTGACCGTGGACGATGGTAGTGCGACGAAACCTGCGGGCGTAAAGCCATCGAATTCACGTACGACAATCAGTTGCGAGTTTCGTGATGCCACGTAGCCGCGTATTTCGCCATCGAGTTTGCGTTTGACATCAACAATGTGCGGTGGACGAAGTGTCATTGAGCGTCGATCGTTTCAGTCGGGTAACGTCTAAAATCACCCGGTCGCGACGAGAGATTCTCCATTGTCAAAACGCCCGACTTCGCGACTCGGGTGCATTTTTTTGTTATCCCACAATTTACGGTAGGAACCGACCAAGAATGTCGAAATCGTGAGCCGTGGCAAGCAATGGCACAGAACAATTCAACGTTCCCGCGTTGAGTGACGAACGGATGAGTTGTACGAACCGCACCATCACGAGCAATGTGGCAATTTCCTTTTCCGCATCGTGGGTCTTGTTTTCATAAATTTTGTTTTCCATGTACCAGCGGAAGTCGTCTTGCGTTTGTTCGAGTCCATCGAGCCTGAATTGATCCCATTCAGGCGACGTCCAGTCACAAAGCCAGTCGAGACCATCTGGGTCGTCGGAGTATTCGGTGTACGCGAACGAGTCGAAGTACCAACGATCGTAATTGATGTCGAATCCATTCATTTCGAGGCAGACGGCGCGAACGTCGAATTGGGATTGGCACGTGGCGCCAAATTTATTGATGTGGGCAATTACGTCGCGGGGCGAGTTCGTGAAGTGCGAGTCTGCGAGCGACACAAAGCGATCAGAGCCAGTGGCACGCAATCGCGATTCGAGATCAATGGCAGCACCGTCCACGTCGTTAGAACGCAGGTAAGTGTCAACGGTTTGCCAGAGGTCTACGTTCACGTGTCAATGCTCTCTGGGATAACGGTAGCGATAACCGGGGAAGGGTGATCGTAGCGGAGGCGGGTAAAATGCCGAAGGCAACCCGCCGTAGCGGAGAGCACACTTCCTCCGGTTCATCGCAATCGTTATCCGCCGTCTTACGTAGTGCGTTGGATAGAACAGCCAGAAGTGCCGACTGATCGCGTTCCTCGCTGGTTTACGGGATCGCATATTCAAGATAGGATCGGATCAAGTACGCGACGAGGAAGATCGCCAGTATCGTCGCGAAGACAAGCAAGATACCGCGCACCCAGTGCCCTTGGAGTGAAAGCGCGGCGGAATACAGGGATGTGGCGAATGCGCCGAGGCAGAAAAGTACTCCCGCCATAGCGGCGAACACAATCGGCGTTCTACTTGGGCTGCCAATGTCGGAAAGCGATTTAAGTGTAAGTGAGGCAACGACTGAACCGCTTCCAATGTAGAAGATTGAAGCAACGAGACATGCTGCCGCAGCTAGAAACCGCCAGCGTGAAAGGCTGCCAAGTTCAGGGTCACGAGGAGAGTCAGCGTTCGCGAAGGGGTTCATATTTTCAGTCGGATAACGTTACGCATCAGCGGGCGGCGGGAGTTGAGCCACCACTTGTAAAACCTCTCCACCGCCGCTCCGTTGCATGCGATGGTTACCCGTCCTTGTTGGAGCGAGGTATTAGCCACCATGCGATTGTGTTCAGCGCCCGTCGCTCATAGCTACCATCATCGTATTGTAACGCTAACGTATCGCACGTCGCAATTACGATCTCGGCACCGTAGACATCCGCGAGGAAATTTGGCATTTCCTCAACGCTCAGGTTCCACGTCGACACTATCTGGCGCAGTACGTACTCGATCGGCAAAGCACAGTCAGCTATGACCTCAGGTAGAAACCGAGAGCAATCCTGTTGAGCTGCGAAATCGTTTTCACTCGAAAACAAATGAAGAAGTACCCCGAGTCGCTCATGGCTTGGAACCGCGTCGAACCGTTTGTCGAGCATCGAAGCTCGATGTGAGTTCATTGGTTTCCTAACTGCATCGACGAAGTCCTGTTGTTTCGGCGATAGAGTCATCACTTCAGTCGGGTAACGCCCGGCGTCACCGGGCGGGGAGAGTAAAGTTGTCCATTTCAAATTCGGTCGCAAGCCCCGCTCCGTGTGCACGCCATGGTTATCCGTCTGATTCCTCTCTTCGCCAAGGAAGATTCAGCGGCCAAATGACAACGGCGAAAATCTGTAGCAACGCGTTCCCCAGTCGAGACCAAATCGTAACAGATGCAGGATCGAATGGCCATAAAGACCGGAACCACAGTCGGTTAGTCTTGCCTTCGCAAAATTCATCAAATTCGCCCGAGAAGCAATTCTCGTACTTCTTGCCGGTTTCCGCATGTCGGATCGTAAAACCGACGTGATTCCATAGTTCGGGTGTGCGAAGTACGCGCTCCGCACGTTCGTCAACGGCCCGCACGGTGTATTCGCACCAGAACATGTCGCCCCATGAAGGCTCCAGCAGTTCGGCCTTGATTTGATCGTCAACCAGCAGGTGAAAACAAACACGCTCGGGCGGCCATTCATCCATCATCTGTTCGCGTCGATTTCAGCCGGATAACGTTAGAAATCACGGGGAACGGGCGAACAACATGCAAGCACACGAAAAAACGGACCACCCGTTCTCCCGTGCATTTCATGGTTCGCCACGGTTTGGGTTTTCTAATGCGGGTGCACCGCAAGCCACGCAGTACGTTGCGTTTGGAGTTCGCAGTAGTTTACTACAGCCCGAACATGGCGGACCATAAACCGAAAGCCGATGGTGATAGATCGGGTTTGGTGACGTCTCAAGAACGCCAGTGAACATTTCAAAACCCGCAATCAAGTGCCATAGGCGTTGTGCCATGGGTGGCGCACTCGTATCAACGGGTCGCGGTGGTCGCAGCCCGAGGCGTTTTGCGTCGGCCGCAAGTTGTCGCATCGGCGCACGATGGTCATCGTGTAGCAATGAGTGTGCGGTTTGAAGCACCGACCATTCGGAGTCTTCGAGCATCGGGTATTCGATGCCGCAACGCCAACACCAAGTTTCAATCATGGGAGATGTATGACTTCAGTTGGCGAACAACCACGTTCACCGGGCAACGCGGACCGTCGGCGTAGGCGATACAATGCCGAAGGCGATCGCCGAAGCCGGCGGGCCGCGTTGCTCCGGTGCAACGACTCGTTATCCGACGTCAACTTTCGCCCCGTTGGCTCTGGGTCGGGCTGTTCCATGCTATGAGATATACTGATGGGACGTACGGTAGATAGACCACGAAGACTTCACCAACCCTGTGGATCAACTGCCTCGAACCGGAGATGCAAACCCCATCCGTCTCGAAGTCGAAAGTGACTCGGCAAATATGGTGACCGAGAAGCTCCACCGTGGGCGAGGAGAGTTTTCTCTCAATACCGAAATGAAGTAGAATCAGTAGCTTCGTAGCACGGAGAGCGATAAACGCGATCGCGACGTTCACGCAAGCGATTGAGAACTTCTCCGAATCAGGCCCAAGAAATCCGGGCACGGCAAGTCCAATGACTCCGCTGAACAGCACACCGAAGCCGCCGAGCGTCCATAGATCGTCACGAATCAGCCGCCAGAACATTGTTGCAAAAAATTAGTTCGGATAACGCCAGCGATAACCGGGGAAGTGTGATCGTAGCGGAGGCGGGTATAATGCCGAAGGCAACCCGCCGTAGCGGAGAGCACACTTCCTCCGGTTCATCGCCATGGTTATCCGCGATAGTTGCCGTCCTTTGTTGGAAAAGACAGGAGGACAGTAAGGCCTAGCATCAACAGGGGTGGTATCGCCACATCGAGATGGTTTTTTAGAAAACGCGGTTGGAAGCCTGGTGTCGCGACATCGTTCGCAACTTCCCAAAAAAGCAAGGTCGCGGTAAAGGCCAGAGCTAGTAGCAAAAGAACACGCCATCGCGACACGTACGAAATTACCGCGATCCAATACACCCCGCACTCGATTACCTTCGCAGCAATTACGGCAGCGGGACGTTTCAAGCCGAGCAAACTGTCGAGAGTGCCGGTTTGTCGAGAACCAGACAAAATGCACCCGAGTGTGAAAAGGCCGGCAAATCCAATAAGCAAGGTCACGAACACTCGCCCCGTCCAGATTCGATTTGGCGTGCACTCTTGTTTGGCAGTACGTTCTACCACGGTCGTTCCAGGCCGATACGGATCAGGATCTTTCATCAAAGGTTTCTTCAGTTGGATAACGCCCAGCATCACCGGGCAGGGGTGGCGTAGTGGAGGTGGTAGAATGGCGAAGCCAACCACCGGAGCGGAGACACACCTGCTCCGGTGCATGCAATCGTTATCCGCCAGCAGGAGCGGAGAGCAAACTCGCAGGGGCGTGGCTATGATCCATGTACGTCAAGCACGACAAATACAAAATGCAGCACATAAACCGCCGAGGCCAAAGGCGGACCAAAGACAACAGGAAAAGCAAACAGCCCGTTTCGTCCTGCTGTCAGCGAACACATCGCAGCACAGCAAACACCGACCATAGCGTTCGCGGCCGGGGCCAAACATATCGCCACGAACAATGCCATGTACCCCGGGTCGGACCGCGCAAGACCGACAGCCTCGACGGCAACAAAGAACGACAGGCCGGCCGACACGGCAAACGCAAACAAAGCACCGGTCGTCGCCCACGCACCAGTCGACGCAATGGACGGTGAGGCTTCCGGGCCGGCGAATCGTCAATTGGTATCGTGTATGGATTGCGGTCAGTCACGTCAAAATTTCAGTCGGATAACGATTGCGATAACCGGGTGGCCGCGGTTGATCTTCCATTTGTAAACGCGCTACCGGCCACTCCGCGTTCATCGCTTAGTTACCCGCGATTTGCCGCAAGCCGAGAAATCACCCGTCGCCGGCACAAGAGCCCAATGTACAGGAACGAGGAAAGCGAGAAAACAACCCCCATGATAACGCCTGGATTCTCGACCGCCCACGACTGTGTCAGGATCGGCACGAACGAGGTGACAAAGCGAACAATGACAACCGAAGCCACAACGGCAAGAACCCACAGTGCATACACTGCGAGTCGAACGATGCGTGTTCCGGGAACACCATTCGGCGTATGCGGCAAGTCCCGTCGTGACGATGATCGCGATGCCCATTACGTTGCCGATCGGATTGTCGAGTGGATGAAACGCATTCGACCACAATTCCGGCAGTGTCAGGAGAGCACCAAAAACACACAGCCCAAGCGACACCATCCCGTAGCGCGACACCTCTCGATGCTCATCAAGTCGAGAATTCGGCGGCGAGTAGGGATTCGTCATTCTTAGGTCGGGTAACGCTAGCGGTCACCGGGTAGGGGTGATCGTAGCGGAGGCGGTAAAATGGCGAAGCCAACCGCCGTAGCGGAGAGCACACCTACTCCGGTGCACCGCATTGTTCGCCGATTCGGGCTGGAGACCACGCACCGTATTGGCAACATTGACTCCAGGCGTTGAATTATAGCAGCACAGTGTCAGGCGTTGGACAATCAACAGCCTGGGATCGAGTGTGAGTTACCGGCCGTCGGGCTCGTTCGGGAATTGGATCGAGTATGGCCAATCCCAGCCTGGAGGCCGCGCACCAATCGCAGTCGGCAGACCGACGGCGGATATCAGCGGTCGGGATCGAGCATCGAATTTCAGTCGGCGAACGTCTACGATCAGCCGGCGGCGACGGAAGATCTTCCATTTTCAAAACGCCCGACTTCGCCGCTCGGTTGCATCGTTTTGTTCGCCGCCTTTCTCGGAAGTGGCCGGGCTGTCTGGGAACGCTGCCTGCACGGCAGGATCATTGAGAAGCCGGATCGACCAAATGCCAAACGGGATTCCAAGCAGAGCGAACGGCGTCAGGCCGGGAATACAGGACAGTATAGCTGCGGTTCTACCAGCGTGGTACGACTCAAGGTGCCCCATTTTCGCAGCACCGATTGCGATGGCAATCAAAAAGACGAAATGGATTAACATCCCAACGAGCGGAGGAATCGCACCGCCGATCGGTTCGCCGCGGAACGCCACGACGATGACAGAGACAATAGCAATTGCCGGGAAAACGGATTGAATCGATGCCATGATGAGCAACGCCGTCGCTGGTCGCGACAGTCGTGTGCGCACCTCGTCGTGTTCTCGGTTGGAATCACGAGCGAGGCTAGATGATGTCGGTGATTGGTACGGGTTTGTCAATCAATCGCCCAATGCACGGCAAGTATTGATTCAGTCGGCGAACGTCGGCGATCAGCGGGCCGGGAGAGTTGGCTTTCCATTCGTGAAACCTTGCAAGCCCGGCTCCGTTGCATCGCATGGTTCGCCGCACGATTCACTTTGAACCATGGAATTGTAGTGAGATCACGAAATGGTTGGTGGCTGCATTGTACACGCCGTAGAGTTTTGGGAACCGAGTTCCGTATCCGAACATCACATCTGGCGGTTGATCTGGGGAGGATTCCGGCAGTTTGATCTCACGATTCTCCAAGTAGGCAAGGATGTCATCACGGTCGGCGAGTTTCGCACCGTTTTGGGACAGTGAAATCTCTGCGCTATCGCAAAACCTTACGACGGAACCGTGGGTTGCAGTTCCAGCAATGACAAAAGTTCCGCCACCATGCGGATGTTCGTAACCGTGGAAATTGGCGGGTTCGATAAACACCAGTTCGGATAGGTTCTCTCCAACGATCGGGATGTCGTTCGGAGTTGTCGCGTCACCACCGTATCGAGAACCAGTGGCATGATAGGCAAGCCAAGCAAGCAGCGCGATGACGAAAACGACGGTCGCGGATTTGCGCATGTGTCAGTCTAGAGCTTGCAGTCCATGGTCGGCGAACGTTGCGGATCACCGGGCGACGGGAAACCGCGTTCTTGTAAAACGAAAAACCGAACCACCGTCGCTCCGTGTGCATCCGATGGTTATCCAGATCCATGGACTAGATGTAGCCCAGGATGAAATCCGGTAGTTGGCCCATTAGTCCGCCAGTCACGACCGCGATCGCACCGCGCCAGTATCGTCCCCGCCAGATTAAGGTCGACGCAAAAATCCACATCAAAGAAGCAACCACTGCGATGGGAAAGCGAATCAGGGGGCCGTAAACTCGAGGATCAGCCATGGGTGGCGGGTTTGGCGAAACCAGGAGCATGTAGACGATATAGGTAAGCAGCAGGACGCTTCCGAGAAAAGTAATCAAACCAATAGTACCAAAGAATCCTGCCGGAATCACACGGAACCGGAATCTCGTGCTGCGTTCTGGGACGTCCGGTGAAACGATCGCGTCAGGCGCATCGTAAGGATTCGGTTTCAAGTTTGGCTCATGTTGAATCAGTGAGGCAGTATATCGTCAGCCGGATAACGCCAAGGTCACCGGGTAAGGGCGTTCGGTGAAGTTGGAATGGGGAAAAAGACTGACGCCCTTACTCCGGTGCACCGAATTGTTCCGCATCCGAACCGGCAGTCAGCATGGGGACATGTCTGTTTCGGAGCTTGCATTGTAGCAGCATGGTTCGAGCCTGTGCCGAGCATGGAATCGATGACGGTCAACGGCGTTGAGCTCCGCGTTCGGCTTGGCGGTCGAATACGCCCATCCGAGCATGGATCGAGCATCGGAATCATGAGCCTGGATCGAGCATCGGGATCACCGGGCTGGATCGAGCGCACCAATCACCACGAATGACGGAGCGTGAGGTTTTGGTCGACTGCGGAACGCTAGCCGTAACCGGGTCGCGTCGAAAGAGTTTGCCATCGCCAAAACGCGCTACACGCGACTCCGGTTCACGGCATGGTTATTCGCAAGTCTGGGGTTCGCCAGCCGATCAGACCACTACGATTTGATAATCGAGCGCATTTGCACAGCGATCCACGATCGCCCTGGCAGTGTCTTCGTGCTGTCGCGAGTGATAGCCGATCAACGGCCCCGTGTTTGGTTGAAGCATAAATGAAATGTAGGAGTCGTCGCCGGGACCATCCGCAATCGTAACGCGGAACGATTGCTCCCGTCCAGCCATTGCGTCATCGATAATGTTCTGGGGTGCTTTGAGTTCGATAAGTTTTGCAATCATGTCACCAACATCATCACTGCCTTGATCGGCGTCAGCGTCAACGTTGTCAAACTCATCTCGAAGCCGCTCGATCACCCGGGTGCACGTCAGGAAATCGCACCCATCTCGCGGTTCTAGTCGGTGTGCCATTGGAGATTGCCGCGAGGGCCATTCTTGCGTTATTTGGGGAAGTGAGATGATTCAGAATCGAATAACGGGAAGCATCTGCGTGGTGGCGGAAACGAGATTTCCACTTGTTGAAGGTCTTCACCGCCACTCCGCAGCATGCATTGGTTATTGCGTGCGGGGCGGAATGGCCGGGCCCCGTCAGAGAAATTAAAATTGTACGACAGGCCGGATGGCGAAACAACAAAGTGGGAAACGATGCAAAAGCCTACCGCGTCGAGAAGACGACAAATGAAGGAATGATCGAGCGGCGTTGCGAATGCAATAGTGGGTGACCGGTGATTGCCAATCAAACGTGAAGCCAACAAAAGAAGCTTGAGAATCAACTCGGGTGCAGGTGCAAAGCGTCGCGTTCCAACCAGCATGTTCCGTCAAGCGATTCGCGATCAACCAAAGGACGCGACGCAAGGCATCAATGTGCGAAGCGGTTCAAACGTCGTCGAGCAGTCAAGCAATCCATCGCAATAACGTCTAAGGTCACCGGGCCGGCCGGGTTGGTTTTCGACCAGCGTTTCTGGTTGCTTGCCGGCTCCGGTGCACCGCTTGGTTATTCGTTCGGGTCTAGACCAGAAAAGGCCGATGGCAGGAGATTGAATCGCGTCGAAGGCAGTCGCATCTTCCGTCGGGCCTGGAATCGAGGGTGGGTGTGGGGATTCCTGTCTGCGGGCGATGCCGCAATGGCTATATCGAAGCAGTGCTGACGATGACGTTGTGGAGCAGGCAAATTATTGAGAGGCAATTTACGACTCAGTCGAATAACGACCGCCGTCACCGGGCACGGAGAGACGACATTCCATTTGAGAAAACTTGCAAGCCGTGCTCCGTGTGCACGGCATGGTTCCCCGCGATTATGACGTAAAACTCTGGCGCACGGTACATCGTCGCCCCAAAGCAGTATTCCAGAAGCAGAACTCGTATCCGATCCCACCCATAGGTCCGACACCAACGATTACTTCGATGTGGAAGCAACTCTCAGACTCCGCCACCTTCTCGACCGTAACGTAAAAATGTCCGTCGTACCCAAATTCCTCGAACACGCTGCGGTAGTTCCCAACATATTTGATGTCACCAAGGGAGCGTTCGAAGTCAACCGGGCGCGGGACTTTGCAATCAACGAACGATATTACCGGGGTGTCATTCCGAATCTGCATAAAGTTTTGTGGAGGCAGGTCGCAATGGTCGATTGGGCGATTTTGGAGTGCCCATCGGGCAACGTCCTCAACCGCGACGTCAACCTCGGCTTGTTCGTATCGAATTGGTAGTCGCGCAAGCAGGAGTAGGACGACAGCCGCGAGAGATCCAATTGCAAACGGTTGCCAGTAGCGAGCAACGAATTTCACGCGAGAAAACATTCATCCGGGGAACTACTAAGTTATCCCCTGCTCGGCAGGGGGTAAAACCTCGTTTTAGCTTTTATCACGTTACTGAACAAGCGATTTGAGCGTTATCCCTCGACTCAAAGCGAATGTACACCTACATTCGCTCGGTTCGCCATTTTTCACTCGGACCGGGGGATACTGCCATGTCGATTGCGAGATTTGAGCGTGAGGTGCTGGGGGATCGGCTCGACGAAAACGACCAAACGTGGTTCCCGCGTTGGCTGCGGCGGTACGCAATGAATTTCCGAAAGGGGTTCGCAGACGACTTGCCTGTTACCCGTCATGCGGTGGTCAAGTATTCGCGAGATCTGCTAGCAAACGGAGCTCCAGCCTGGCAGCGGTACCAGGCAGTGCGGGCGGTCCAATTTTATCGCGACTTCGTGCTCGAGCGGTCTGCGCCGGAACTGTCAGACATTGTTGCGACTCTGGCCAAACTCGGACGCCAAGAACGAAACATTGCACTGGAGGCTCCTCCAACGGCGGAGGAGCTCATCCAACTACGCGGCAACATCGATCGCGGCGAGCCGCCATTCATCCAAACGATGCGTGGTGAGATGCGAGTGCTGCACTATTCCATGGCGACAGAGAAGGCTTACGTGCGGTGGGTCAAACGATTTGCTGGCCACGTTGGGTCTTCCGAACTGGAGCAATTCAACGAGAATGATATCGGCGCGTTCCTGACTTCTCTGGCGGTTGAAGGGAGCGTTTCGGCGAGCACCCAAAACCAAGCCCAATCGGGGCTGTTCTTCTTCTATCAATGCGTGCTCGGCAAGCAACTTGGTTTCGTCAACGCGGTTCGCGCCAAGCAAAGCGATTCGCTGCCGGTGTGGTTCAGTCGACAAGAGATCGAGGCCCTGTTGGAGAATTTGGTGGGGGTCCATCGCCTGATGTTCTTGTTGATGTACGGTGCAGGCTTGCGACACAAAGAGTGTCGGCGGCTGCGAGTCAAAGACGTCTGCTTCGATGACGGGCACATAGTGGTACGTGATGGCAAGGGCGAAAAGGACCGGATCACTTTCTTGCCCGAACGCGCGGTTGAAGGATTGAAAAGCCAGATTGAGATCGCCGCTCAGTTGCACCGCATTGATGTCTTGGAAGGTTACCCGCAGGTGTATCTGCCGTATGCGTTAGCGAGAAAATACCCGAATGCATGCCAGGAACTTGCGTGGAAGTGGGTCTTTCCATCGCGACAAAGATGTTTTGATAAGCGAAGCGGCCAGACGTGGCGTCATCATATCGCTGAGCAGCAGTTCGCCAACGCACTGAAGACCGCCCAGCGACTGGCCGGCATTCACAAAAATGGTGTGCCGCATAGCCTAAGGCATAGTTTCGCGACGCATCTGGTCGAGGCGGGAACGGAGATCCCGACGGTTCAAAAGCTGATGGGGCACAAGGATGTCGAGACGACCATGAGGTACGTGCATGTGACTCACCAACTTGGACGCAGCATCCAAAGCCCGATGGATACGTTGAATCTTGAACCTGACTCAGGTGAATGATTTTGGGTGCGTTTGGCGAGCGGTGCTTGCTTGTGGAAAAGCAAACTTGCATTAACCGCGAACGCGTTCTTTCGGTGCATTTCCTGGTAACTGCAAGCTAGTGCCTGGTGGATGTTAGGAGAAGCTGTTGCTGCGTGTCCTTTGGTTTCCCGTTGATCGTGACCGTGCCCAGTGGGAGTGCCCTGTAGGAGTGCCCAGTGAGAGCGCGGACTTCGTCTGCTTGGGTGACTTTCTTCCGGCAACGCGGTGTTGCCAATCAGTGCCCCTGAGCTTTCAACGCGGTGGATTATCTCCGATCCGCTGTCGCGGTGCAACTTTTTTCTAGTGATCTTTGCGTGCGTGTTGGAATTGGAGTGGCAGGCAGACTGAGCGGGTTTCCGATTCGCAAGTGCTTCATCCATATTCAACCTTGGGGTGTAGTGGGCGAGGCGACGTGCCCGTCTGGTTGGTGAGTGGATGGGATTCGTCGCCTCATCCACTACGATCAACCCCAAAATGAAATGTAGCCGAAGCACTAGTGCGGGGAGAATTTTGGGCGATTGCGTGCGGGTTGTGGGGGTGATGTTTTTCGTGGATTGGTGTCGCTGACCGAGGCTCTCGGCCAGGAGCGGTGGGTGCCGACTGAGAGGCCTCAGTCGGTTACGTGGTGGGGCGGGTGCCGACTGAAGGGCCTCAGTCGGTTACGTGGTGGAGTGGATAGCAGCGGACAGTTGAGTGTGGCTGCGCAGTTAATGGTGGTGGGGTGAGGTTAGTGTTGCTGACCGAGGCCCTCGGTCAGGGTGACCAAGCAGCGACTGAGAGGCCTCAGTCGCTTACGTGGGGTGGTGGGTGGCGACTGAGGGGCCTCAGTCGGTTACGTGGTGGAGATGAGGTGGCTTGAGGGGGGCGTTGGGATTTGTTGTCTCATTCACTACAAGCGGGATCGGATGTTGGATGGGGTTTGCAGCGTCCGGCGGGAACAGGTGGGGGTGGTTGCTCGCTGAACTATAGCGATGTGCTGCTTTTCAGGACTGGGATGAGCAGCGCCATCACGACGGCGAGAACGAGGATCGCCATCACTAACAACATGATCGGTTCTAGCAAACGTACGAACAGATCAAGCCGACGAAAGGTGCGTTTCTCTAACGAATCGGCGATTTCGGGAAGGACTCGGTCGAGCGAGTTACTCTCTTCACCAACACGGATCATCTCAACGACCGCCATTGGGAAATAGCCGGAGTCCCCCAAAGGTTTTGCGAGACTCTCGCCGCTGCGGATGTTTTCGGTAGCGTCGCCAATCGAACGACTGAGCAAGCGGTTTCCCGTCGCCGATCGGCTGATGTCGAGTGACTTCAAGATTGGAACTCCGTTGCCTAACAACGTTCCTAACACGCGGCAAAAACGGGCCACAGAAAGGTTCATCAAGATCTCGCCCAGCACCGGGATTTTCAACTTCCAGTGATCCGCTCGGTCCATGCCCGCATCCGTTTGCAAGTGCATGCGAATCGCAAAGAATGCGACCACCATGGCGGCCAGCATGAACAGCCCGTACGCCTGCAAGAAATTACTGAACGCCAGCAACCACTCCGTCATCGCGGGCATGTCACCATTCTTCCGCAAGCGATCGAACAACATGTCGAACTTGGGAACAAAGAAAACCAACAAGCCCGTTACGACCACGGTTCCAACGGCGAACAAGAACGCGGGGTACGCCATCGCACTGACTGTTCGCCCTTTGAGGTCTTCTTGCAATTCGGTGAAGACGCCGACACGGTCCAACGCGTCTTCCAAGAAACCGCCTTCCATACCGGCTTTGACCATATTGACGCCCATTCCGCTGAACACGCCTGGGTAACGACTCATCGCATCGCCCAGCGGCTCACCATCTTCAACGCGAGTTCGAATGTCGGTCAGCACTTCACCAAGCACCGGCGCGGTAGACTGGCTTCCCAGCAACGTCAATGACCGAATCATGGGAACACCACTGCGTAACAATGACGCTAGTTGGGTGTAGAACACCGCCATGTTTTGCCCACTGACCTTTTTGCGTTTGGCGCCGAAGATCCGAACCGAGTTGCTGGTCTTTTCTTCGATCTTGGTCGGGAACAGATCCCGGCTGCCTAGCAACGATGACGCTTCACGGGAGTTTGCCGCTTCGATCAAACCCGATACGATTTTTCCGGCCGTGTCGCGTGCGGTGTATTGAAAGGATGGCATCAGGGCGTTAGTCGCTGGTGGTCAGATGATGAAATAGGACGAAACGTCGACCCGACAAATAAAGTACCGATTGAATCCGAACCGTGTAGTTTACCAATCACGGGTTTTTGCATCGGAGCGTCTAACAATCAACCAAATGTGTTCTGGCTCGATGCTTAAGCAGCGTTTCGAGGACAGATGCCGATTGTCGATCATACCGTCGCAAAGAAACGGTTTACGTGAAGTCGGTGAGTTAAAGAGCTTCGCCCTTCGTAACACGCAATACTTCGTCGATACTGGTAACGCCGGCAACCGCCTTGTCCCACGCATCCATCCGAAGTGTTCGCATGCCCTCAGCGACAGCGGCCCGGCGAATGTCCCAGCTACTGGCACGTTGTTGAGCGAGTTCACGAATTGGTTCGCTACTAACGAGCAACTCATAAATTCCCAGTCGTCCGGCATACCCCACCTTGCGGCATTCTCGGCAGCCCACGGAGCGATACAACGGCTTGCCATCAAGAGCTTCCCAAGGGAAATCCTTCGGTAGTTCATCCTGTTCAGGCTGGTAGGCCTCTTTGCAGTGCGTGCACAGTCGCCGCAACAATCGCTGAGCCATGACAGCTTCCACCGTACCAGCGACCAGGAACGGTTCAACGCCCATGTCGACCATCCGCGTGAACGCGCCGGCGGCGTCGTTGGTGTGCAGCGTGCTGAACACCAAGTGACCGGTCAGCGAAGCTTGGGTGGCGTTTTCAGCGGTTTCCAAGTCGCGAATTTCCCCAACCAGGACGATGTCAGGGTCATGCCGCAAGATACTTCGCAAGGACGCCGCAAAGGTCAGCCCGATCTTGGAGTGAACTTGAATTTGGTTAATGCCATCGAGTTGATACTCGACCGGGTCTTCGGTTGTGATGATCTTGTTTTCGGGACTGCGGATTTCCAACAGGCTACTGTAAAGCGTCGTCGTTTTACCGCTACCCGTTGGCCCGGTGACCAACACGATCCCGTGTGGCACACGGATCAACTGTTTGAATCGGTTGTAGATTTCCGGCGACATGCCGAGACCTTGCAAGTCAAACTTCATTGATGACTTGTCGAGCACACGCATGACCAAGCCTTCGCCGTGAATCATCGGGATCACGCTAAGCCGGATGTCGACCTCTCGACCGTGCACTCGCAGTTTGATTCGACCGTCTTGTGGCAGTCGCTTTTCGGCGATGTTCAGCCGCGCCATGATTTTCAGGCGACTGATGATCGCAGCCTGGAACCGATTGATTTCCGGCGGGACGGGTTGCGGGTGCAGGATACCGTCGATGCGGTACCGAATCACCAAACCGGTCGATTGCGATTCAATGTGAATGTCACTGGCACGCGAATCTACCGCTTCAATCAGGATTTCGTTAACCAGACGAACCACCGAGGCTTCTTGAGCCTGTTCACTCAGTTCGCTGCCGTCGGTTTCAATCCCATCGAGCAGTTCGACTTCGTCATCGCCGGCAGCAGCAACGAGTCCTTCAACAGTTTCGCTACCGACGCCCAGGTGCTTCTTAACCAAACGGCTGATTTCGGCACGCTCGGCGATCACCGGCGTGACGGTCTTGCCGCTGGCAGCACAGGCTTCGTCGAGTGGATACAAATCAAATGGGTCCGGCGTCGCGACCCGCAAACAACCGTCTTCCCAGCCAATCGGGAATAGCGAATGGCGATAGATCAACTTCTGAGGGAAGCCCTCTAGCGCGGACAAATCGATTTCGAAGGTGCGTAGGTCGACGAATTCCAAACCGACCTCATCGGCGACCGCCTGCAAAGCGTCTCTTGCAGTGACGTATCCCAGCGATACTGCGTTGTCGACGAGCGTTCCAGATTCACCACCGCTGCTTAGCTGAACTTGTTCGGGGCTAAGTAGCCCCCGACGTTCTAGGATTTGACCGGCATGCATTATCGTTGTCCTCCACGTCCGCCGCCGCCACCGCCACCGCGTGTAGTGCCGCCCCCGCCTCCGCCGCGAGTTCCGCCGCCACCTCGGGTTCCGCCACCGCGTGTATCACCGCCACCGCCGCCGCGACCGGTGTCACCACCACCGCGTTGCCGGAAAAAATCAATCCGACGTTGGATATCTTCCGCGGATGACCGTGCCGCATCTGAACTGTTTGAGCTCGACGACGAAGATGTGGAGCTCGACGAGGTCGTAGTGGAAGACTGTTTACCGAGCACGCTATCCAGTGCGGCCTGCAGAACTTCGGGTTTCAGGTTTCCTTGCATTGGAATGACCTGAACGCTTTGTTCGCTTTCCATACCCTGACGATCCAATTCATGTACCAGTGTTTCGACGGCCGCGAAATCTTGCGGCGTGGCAGTCACGACAAGCGAATTGCTGCGTTCGTCGACTGCGACAATGATCTTACTCGCTTCGCTCTTTGCTGTGGTAGTGTTGCCACCTCCACCTCCGCCGCCACCGCGACCGCCTCGGCCGCCGCCGCGCAGAGCTTCGATAATGTCTTGCGGATTCGCACCGCCACCACCGCGCCCACTTTGCTGGGCTTGTGCGGTCTTTTCACCAAAAACGGACTTAACAATTTCGGCAACCGCCGAAGCCTCTTGATAGACCACGGGGATCAGGCCTGGACGAGCGATCGTTTGGATGGTTTCGGGGCTTTCTTGCCGATCGATTTCTTTCAGCACTGTGCGAATGAAATCCATGTCCACTGAAGGTGCCTGAACGATCAAAGCGTTCAAGCGATTATCGGGAACAATGTTGACGCTACCACGGCTGGTCAGGATGGAACGGGTGTCCGACGTTTCACCGCCGCCACCACCGAAACCAAGCAGTCCACCCAGCATTCCTCCGCCCAATCCGCTAACGACATCGTCGGCAAGCGAACCGGCTGAACCACTGACGTCGGCACCGCCCAACACGCCCGCGACTAGCTCCGCAGCAACATCGGCTTTGATGTATTGCAGCCAGAAAAGGGTAGGCAATTCTTCCGTTGAAGCGTTTGCCGTTCCTAGTGAGTTGATCAGTTGTTCGAACATGTTCAAAGCCGCTTGATCGCGAGACGCGATGACCAAACCGGCCGGGGTTACCTGAACAATGATCTCGCTGCCTCGGTTGGAATCGACGGCGTTGTCGTCGCCGGCCGTTTCGGGATCCGCATTGCGACCGTCATAGCGAACGCCTGAATTCAAATCGGAGTTCTGCCAAACGAGCGTTTCTCGAATAGGAGAAACGGAGGAAAAATCATCGCCGCCGATTGAGACAGGTTCCTGAGTACGAGCGGGTGCTCCGGAGTCCTCATTCACGTTGTCTCGAGCGGGCACGATCACGCGGATGTGATTGCCACGGCCAGTAAGCGGCCACAGGTTTTCTATCTGACGAATCGTTTCGTTTGCCGCCGAGCCAGTGATGGGCAGGATTCGTACGTTTTCGCCGAGTCCGCCAGCCAACGGGTCGTTCTCGAGCTCTTCGATCAATCGTTTCACCGTCGCGATTTGATCGACCGTTCCGCGTACCCATAGTCGTCCGGTTTCAGGATCACCATCAACGACGGGGCCGTTGCCGAGCCCGCCTTCGCCGATCCCGAAGAACTTATTGATCGTCAATAACGCTTTGGCGGGCTGCAGTCGCTTCAGATCGATGATAGCGAAGTCTTCGCCGGTGCCTTCCATTTCCTTAATGGTCGCCGCGATTCGGTTATGGGTTTCAGGACGAGCCAATGCGACGATCGCTTTACGCTTTTCGTCGATCGCCAAGCGAACGTCCGGCATTCCGCTGAGCAAGGTTTGCAGCACGTCAAAAACGCTGAGTACTTCGGCAACCTTTACCACGTGAGTCCGCAGTTCCGGAGTCGCCAATTCCTCCGTTTCCCCTTCGGCTGCGCCGGGAGGTGCCGTGTCGGCTCGCTCAACGACCGTTGTCAACAGATCCAACTTGGATGGATCGCCGGTTGCGAAAATCTGATCGCCATAGATTGAAACTGAAATGCGGATTTGGTCGTTCGCGTTCGTACCGGGTTCGAGCGCCAACAAAGGGCGAGCGATCTCCAGAACTTCTTCCGCCGCGCGATGCTTCAGCGCGATTTGAATCACACTCGACTGCGCTTGAGTTGCCGCCGACAGGACCTGTTCGATCACCTTCAGCTTGCCAATCGTTTCGGTCACGATCACTTGGCGCGCACCACCGAGAACGTTGACACGCCCCCACGGACCAATGATTTGGGACAATTCTTCACGAGCATCTTCCGGCGAGATTCCGCCTAGGGGGAACACGCAACGCACGATGTCACTATCGCCACGTGAATCGAAAGCTTCGGGCGTGACCAGTTCGGCCATTTCGCTGATCAATTTTTCAGCGTTGTCGGCTTCCAAGTCGACCAACAACAACATCCGTCCGCGACGAACGACGGCCCAACCACGATCAAGCAACAAGCGGTTGATCAGGTCGAGCCCTTCCGCGACCGTGTAACGTTTGCTGGGGTCGGCGAAATTGACAGTCCCCAGAGGAGGTGCGTCCATCTGGAGGGACAAGTCGGCTTGCTCGGAGAACCAACGTAAGACGTCGCCCCAAGAGGCACCGGCGAAGTTGAACTGCAGCAACTTGTCGCTGACCGCTTCAGTGGTCTCCGCTTGAGTAGCTTTTGGAGCGACTGGCTTTACGGGAGTCGAAGCGACGGGTGCCGGCTTCGTCGTTTTGGCGGGCTCTTGCGATTGGTTTTGGACCGGAGTCGTTTGTGCGGCCGCCGAAGCTACCGGCTGAGCGGCTTTGGGCTGAACGGTTTGAGGCTGGGCGGATTCCGGCTGAACGGATTTTGGCTGGGTAGTTTCGGCCTGAACGGCTTCTGACTGGGCGGTTTCGGGTTCAGCTTGCGTCGGTTGGGCTTGCGTCGAAACGGTCGAGGTTGACTCGGTTGAAAGTTGCTCTGGCTTCTCTTCAGTACCGGTCGCAGTCGCATCCGTTGCCGGGGCGACGGCGGATTCAGCCGATGCTGGTTCGGTTTCAGACTGGGCCGCCGCGGCTGGCTCGACGCCTTGGGCATGCCCCATCGTCGATAGGCAAACCGCTGACGCACAGATGATCGCCGTCAACAATGAACGGCGCGATCCGCGGGCAATCCGTTGGCCTAAATCAGTCTGACAATCGACCATCAGAGGGCGATTGGCGGAATTCGACGTCCAAGTAGTGATCGGCGTCATATTGCAAGCAGTGAAAAGCATGAAATCTAGATGGTTACCGGCTGATAAGTGGAACCGCGAGGAGGGTCCCAAGGACGCGGCGAGAGGCCTGGTCGATTGGGAGAGGCTATTCTAGTTGCGGTTCGAAAATTGCCCATTTAAATCAACCCCGACGCCAACCAAGAGTTTCGCTCTCGTTCGATTCTGCGGTTTGAAACGGTTCAGGTCGCGACGGATCGCCTGAAACGTTGACTTCGAGGGTAAAATCACTGGTTTTAGCAGGCCGAAACCTCCATCGAACCCGCCATTGTCCGGGTGAAGTGGCAAAGCGAGTCCCTTGCGCCGAAACGGTTTTCGTGACACAATTGGGCTTGGGCCGCCTACCCACCCGACGCCTGCTGATTTCATTCCCGGTTAGGCGATCGCCCCGCTAATCAATCGCTCCGCTGATTCCATCCTGACGATCATGACCTCACCAGCCGGATCCCCACCATCGCCGTCCACGCCCCTTGCGGGGGACACCAGACCCGTGTCCACGGATCGCCCCTTTCGCGTGGGCAATCACGAATTGTCCAGCCGTTTGATCGTGGGAACCGGTCGTTACGACACGATGGATCAAATGCGAGATTCGTTGATCGCATCGGGTAGCGACTGCGTCACGGTAGCGGTTCGCCGCGAGCGACTTTACGACCGCAATGGCCAGAACATTCTGGACTTCATCGATACCGAGCGTTACACGCTGCTTCCCAACACCGCCGGTTGTTACACGGCGACGGACGCGGTCCGAGCAGCCAAGCTGGGACGCGAAATTCTACGCACGCTTGGAAACCCCGGTGCTGACTGGGTGAAATTAGAAGTTCTCGGCGATTCCAAAACGTTGTTGCCGGATCCGGTCGAAACGGTCAAGGCTTGCGAGCAGCTCGTCGAAGCTGGATTTTCGGTTTTGTGTTACACCAGCGATTGCCCCGTGACGGCGTTACGATTGAAAAAAGTCGGCGCCGCCAGCGTGATGCCCGCGGGCAGCCCCATCGGCAGCGGCCAGGGAATCCTGAACCCGGTGAACCTGAAAATTATTCTCGAGTATTTAAAGGACGATGACGCGGACTATCCCATCATCATCGACGCCGGCGTCGGAACAGCCAGCGACGTTGCGATCGCGATGGAGTTGGGCGCCGATGGAGTGCTGATGAACACGGCTATCGCACACGCTCGCGATCCCATTCGGATGGCGAAGGCGATGAAGCATGCTGTGATTGCGGGATACGAAGCTGCCCACTCGGGACGCATCCCACGCCGGTTGTACGGCACCGCAAGTAGCCCGACCGAAGGCGTCATTAGCACGCGGCCCTACGGAAGCACAGCCGGGCAATAATCAACGAATTCCGGCAATAGGTGCATCTCAGCAATAAATGCAACTCAGCCGGTTTGCCAAAACCGTTCTCTGTCCTAACAGCCAGTTACCATGAATGACGACGATCAACTGATTGCGGCCGTTCGTGCGATCGAGACGAAGAAGACGAGCGGCACGACTAAGTTGCTTGTTCTGGGCATATCGTTAGCCTTGTTTATTGGTGCCGGTTTGGCTTGGTGGGACCTTAAGCTGATCGTCATGCTGGTAGCTGTACTGCTTTTTCATGAAGCTGGCCACTACATCGCGATGCAGGCCTTTGGTTACCGCAATGTGAAGATGTTCTTCATCCCCTTGATGGGCGCCGCGGTCAGCGGTCGCCACTTTCATATCGCGGCTTGGAAGAAAGCAATCGTTTACTTTGCCGGTCCGGTCCCTGGCATCCTTGTGTCGTTGCCGCTGATGGGTGTCGGTCTTGCCTACTCGAACGATTGGCTGTTTGAGCTGGGCGGAATCGGGTTGGTACTCAATGCACTGAACCTGTTTCCAATCCTGCCGCTCGATGGTGGCTGGCTGATGCACCTGACGGTGCTGCGTCATTCGCCCGGTTTGGAACTATTTGTGCGAGCCATCGGCATCGCGGTGTTTATCGGGCTGGGAGTGCTATCGGGCGAACAATTGCTGATTTGGTTCACGGTGCCACTGCTTTTGATGCTACCGACCACATTTCGTGTTTCCAAACTGGTTCGTCAACTACGTGATCTCCCTTTGACGCAGCCTGAACTTGCACAGGATGACGACGATCTCGACAAATTGAAGTCCGCCGAGCCTGTCGATACGATTCCGAGCCAACTCCCTACCGAGATTCCTGCGGACGCTATCCGCAAAATCGCGACCGCCATTGAGTCAACATCGCTAGCGACCGCACCGCGTTCGCATCGAGCGGCATTGATCGTTCAGGTTTATGAATCGTTGATCGTACGGCCACCCAGCATGCTCGCAACGACAATGATTTGGGTAGTTCATATCGGCATCCTCGCCATTGCGATCGGTGGTGGGTTGTTGATGTTTGGTTTGCGCAACTTCGCGCACATCGATCGCGATCCAATCAAACTGCACGACAACGCCACCGACGGTCTCGAGTTACCATCCGCTAGCCAATAAAGCTGGAAACTGCCGGTGCCCATCGCAATCACTGCGACATGCCGCCGATGACTAGTGCTTCAGCAACTTTTCATCTTGGGGTTGATCGTAGTGGATGAAGCGACGAATCCTATCCACTCACCGACCAGACGGGCTCGTCGCCTCGCCCACTACCCCCAACTTGAATCTGAATGAAGCACTAGAGCTTCAGCAACTTTTCATCTTGGGTTGGTCGTAGTGGATGAGGCGACGAATCCTATCCGCTCACCAACCGGACGGACTCGTCGCCTCGTCCACTACCCCAACTTGAATCTGAATGAAGCACTAGAGTTTCAGCAACTTTTCATTTTGGGTTAGTCGTAGTGGATGAGGCGACGAATCCCATCCACTCACCAACCAGACGGACTCGTCGCCTCGCCCACTACACCCAACTTGAATCTGGATGAAGCACTAGCGGAAGCGAATCAAACCGGCGAAGCCTTCTGCGATCCGCTGCCAGAAGCTACGCGGTGGAGTGGTGAGTTTGATTTGTGCGGAAGAGCCTACTCGCCACGGAACCGCACGAACCTGCGACCAGTCATCCGGTGCCGAATCACCCTGCGCCGAATCATAAAACGCCGAATCAGATTGCATGTCGATCGCTACTCGTACTAGGAAGCGGGTTTGCGGCGTCCAGAGTCCTTGCGCACCGTCGGGGTGGTCGCGACGCTGGGAATCCACCCGTGGATCGAATCGCTCATCGGCGATTTCGACAACAGTGCCGTTCAAAATGGTTCGCGGCTGTGCGTCCCAGATCACTTTTGCCGACGATCCCAACTCAAGCCGCGACGCGACCGTGGAATCTACCGCCATTTCAGCCACCCAACAAGCCGTGTCCGCGACCGCCAATAGTTCGGTTCCGGTATCCAACATGCAACCGAGGTTACCGCGGTCGGTAGGTTGACCGGTCCAGGACGCCAGTCGCACATCGGCGCGAACGTCAGTCGGCAAACGATCGGCATCCGGATCGAGCGAACGATCATCGACGTCCAGGCGATCACTTCTACCGTGCCGGCGGTTTCCCATCGCGGCGATCACGACTCCAGTCGATGGTGATTTGATCGACAGTGCCTCTTGCTTACGCTGGATCGCCGCGACCTCTTTCTGAAGTTCGGCAAGCATCTCTTCGGAAGCGGCTAAATGCTGTGACGCTTCCGGAACAAGCGACTGGGATTGTCGCAACGCTTCAATCCTCATTTCTTGTTGATCCAATCGTCCTTCAGCCTCAATCCGTTGCAACTCAAAAGCCGGGTTGGACAGAACCGCCAGCACGTCTCCTTCGCGGACAGGTTGTCCGGGCGTGACAAGCAGTTCTTCCAACCTTCCGGCTGACGCGACAAAGACGCGAGACTCAGCAGCGGGAACGATTCGACCAGACGTGATGGCTTGGGAGCGGTAGGGCACAAATCCAAGTGCGATCAACAAGGCAACCGCTAGAACGGAAATCAGAAGGCGGGGCACGATGATCTTCCGTCGATTGGTTGGGTTTTTGAGAAAACGTGACAACGGTGATACCGCTGCGATAAGCATGCTGGTTAACGCCAGGATCGCAGCAAACTGTCCTACGATTTCGAGGCCATGGGGACGTAGTGCCATCCAGATGAACAAGATGATCGAGAACATCAACACCCAGCGATAGATCACCGACGCGATCGCATAAAGCAGCAACCACCCCGACCGGTCGGCGGATTCCGTGTGCAGTTCGTCGTTGCGAATCCCCAAACCAACTCGTGACATTAGACTCGTCAAACGCCGGTTGGCTCGCTGCCCCAAATTGGGCACATCGGTAAGATCCGAAAGCAAGTAATAGCCGTCGTATCGCAACAGCGGGTTCGCGTTGAACAAGAGGGTACTAACGCCACAAACGAGAATCACATGCGAAGCAGTTGTGTGCACCAAACCTGGCGGCGACATCACCCAAACCCAGGCCGCCAATGAGGCAATCACGATCTCGGTGGCGATTCCAGCTAAGGCGACCGCCGCCCGCTTCCAACGGCTGGCTAACATCCATGACTCAGACGTGTCGCAGTACAGCGCCGGCGTGAACACCAAAAGCATCGGACCGATCGAGCGGCATCGAGCACCGAAACGCTCTGACACGGCCGCATGCCCCAGTTCGTGCGAGATCTTGGTCAGTCCAATGACGCTGGCCAATATCAATGCATTTTGCATCGTCAGCCATTGCGATGCGGCAGGTAATTCCCGCACATATTGTTCGTAATTGACCAACATCACGACGCAAGCCGAGGCGACGAGAGCACCAAGTGCAACCATGCCCGGCAATGACAACACCGGCCGTAATAACGGTGAAAGCCAACGCATGATGGGGCGAGGATCCACGCCAGGCAGCCGAATGAATAGCCACTGCGAAGCCAAGGCGAACCACTTTTTCCGGCGTTCTTTGTCCGCCTTCAATAACAGTGGCGAGCCTTGCCCGGGCGAATGCGAAGTCGTCAAGCCGCTCTCGTGGAATCGGAATAGCAACGCGTTGATTTGGGCCGGCGTGACACGTCGATTGGGATACTGGGTTTGGTATCGCTGTTGCAGGTCAACCAATGAACATTGACCATCCAGTAGGCAAAGCATGAAGTACTCGTCTTCACGCAACCGATGGAACTTGCTGGCAACAGGATCGTGAACGTTCACCCAACCCGCATGGCGGTGGGAGACACGCACCGCTTTCAATCCAACTTGGTGCTTCACCCCAAGCGGTCGGCGGGTCGACGATTGAACGGAATCAGACAAAAGGACGGTCAGGAAAAACGAGAACGGGCGTTATCAGAGGGAGTTGGCTTCGGGCCTCAGTTTGATCGATTCGGCACTGAACGTAGTGGACGAGGTTACGAGTCCTTCATATTGGGGGACGCATCACTTCGTCCACAACGTTCAACTGCAAAGGCTGACTTCGGTCACATACCCGCCGTGCTACTACCACCATCGAAAGACAATATTGCGGTGAACCCAGGCGACTAGCTCATTTGACCAGCTGTCGATCAGGCGACGTTTCCCACACACGATCTTCGCCGTGACATCGGCGTCACCTCGGAATCCGTCATCTTCCATTCCTTGAAGCGATCCGGCCGGCAGTTTGCCAATGACATCGACGACGTTGGTTCCATCGGATCGGCGCCGTGCGATTCCGCCAACACGTTCGACGGTTGCTTGATACGTTTGCGTGGGTTGCGTTTGGATCGCAAAGCGGATTGGCAATGGCTGCCCATTTTGATGACGCTGCATCACTTCCCCGCCACGTGCTTCAGGCAACTTCAAATCCAACTCCCACTCTCCGTCGGGCTGGATTACCGCGAACAGACGATCACCTCGGCTGACTGGACGCGAACGCAGCTTTTCGTCCAAACGCCAGCCAACCACCATGCCATCGATCGGCGAGCGAATCGTCAAATCCGCCTGCATTTGTTTGTTGATCTCCAAGCGACGGCTGATCGTTTCGATCTCGTTCTGCAACGTGCGTTGTTCGATCGCGTTCTGTGCGGCCTCGCGAGGGTCATCGTTGCCCGATATTTGCAACGCCCGCAACGATGCTAGCTTTGCAGTCGCGGTCGCCAGTTGACCGGTCAGGGATTGCGATTCACGTTGGATGTCTGGATTGCTGAGTTCGATCAACGCGTCACCTGCCGAAACTCGATCGCCGTCTCGCGTCTCAATCGAATCCACGACGCCATCAATCGAGGCAAAGATCGCCTGCCGAACCACAGGTCGGGCAACCCCCGTCGCAATGATCGTGTGGTCCACGCGAATGAACCACGCCGCGGCCAAAAGGCCGATCATGCACAACGCCAACGCGGCACCCCAGTTGCGAATCGCACTCCGCGACAACCCGGCGAGCGGTCGGCGTAGCGGCAATGCGAAAACATCGTCATAGCGGGTCGCGTTGGACAAGGCAAAGGACGCCTCCGCTGCGATTTCACGAGTTGCCGCAGACACACTTGTGCAAGGCTCACCGGTGAACGTTTCTAAGAACAACATTGCCAGCGGTAATGATGGGGCCCGTTTAGCGTCGGAGTCGAGGGACTGTTCGTTGGAGTTAGCGAGTTGTTGGTAGACCGGAACCACGACCACCGATAGCACGCCTGATTCGTCAAGGTATTCTTCCAACGGCCCCACGATTTGCGGTGGCAAGGAATCATTCATGGAACCTGCAGCATCCTCGACGGCGAACTGGCCTGCTGACTCATCCGGCGATCCTGATGCGGCTTGGTGGTCGGTGATCGCTGGTGGAAGCACCATTGCGGAGTTCATGACCGCAACTTTGTTGGCGAGCTGATTGATGGAACGCACTAGTGGAGATCGACGATCCACAACCGCGGATCCACTGATCGCTTTGACCTGGTACTTGCGTCGTCGACCACGGGAGGTTGCTAACAGTACGACCGCACGATCGCAGGCCAGCAACCGAGGCAATTCCGATGCGATCCGGTATGCAGTTGCGGTTGGATCGAGTGTCTCGTGAAAACCACGCAACGTCGCGCGGACGCTGGCCAGCCGGTCGATATCGCTGCCCGCCACGCCGGATAGAGCATCATTAGATAGGACGCTATTGGATAGCGAGTTATCTGACAGCGATGTGCTTGACGGTCCTTCGTGGGAACGAGTATTGGTATCCGCCGGTTCGGGCTTGGACATATATCGGGTTTGTTGAACCGCCGTCACACAAGCCGCCAACAATCGCATCGCAGGCAATCGGTCACGAACCTCAAACTGTTCGTTTTGCACCACGAGCATGCTGCATCGCCGCGGCGCCGGCAAGAGTTCGGCGGTGAATCCGTTGCACTCACAAACAGGCTGGCCCGCCATCACGATGTCGCCATCGGCTACGCTCGATATCATCGTCGATGTGACCGATGGCATGGCAGCATCCAGCAATCGTCGGACTTGTTGGCGATCGATGCCGTCGGCGATTTTGGAATCGTTCACCAGCATGCGAGGCTGGTCCCAATGCAGATCTGCGACGGCAACGACGGCCGCGGAAAGCCACTCACCTAATTGAGATGCCAGACGCTGCAGAAACTCATCCCGACTGGTGGACTGTTCCGCAATGCGGGCAATCACACCGGGGACGTCGCCGACTTGGGCAGTCGAATTGGTCGCCGTTTCGGAACTGGTGGGAGAACGCGTCATCCCCCCAGAATAATCCACCGGCCCGAAAACACACACCTTTTTGGGTGCGTTTGAGTACCCGAGAAACGCTCACCCGCTAGAACATTTTGAATTTAACGTGCCCGATCCCGGTAGCTGGGTTCGCCAGAATTTAGCTTGTGGATCGTAGGCCGGACCAAGCGCAGCGACCTTCCGGCAATCATCCGCCTGCCGGATGGGCGTCGCAAAGCCTTCTTCATCCGGCCTACTTTTGGGGCGTTACGTGATTGGTCTTTGTAGCTGAGTTCGCCAGACTTCAGAGCACCGGAGTCTGGCGACATCGGCTACATCCTTTTCAATAACGCTCTAGCAGTCGTGCTATTCGCAGCATCACGCGCCGGGGATTGGCGGTGGAGACGATTGCGTGAACGCCGATGACAACGGTGCAATCGTTCCTGCAGCGTACCAGACCGGCATGCCTTCTTTCCAAACAAGGGTCTCGCGATTGATTTCTTTGCTGGCGATCCCGGCTTGAATTTGGGCCAGGGAATACGGTCCCTTGGATTCGCCGGCGACGGCAACGTACCAAGCTTCCGCCGGTGGTGGCGGCGGAGGAGTACTGCCCGCGGCGCCGGACGGATTTTGCCCGCCACCAACACCGCCCACCGCGCCACCCATGGCCCCCGGCAACATTCGGCCAGCCATCGCGACACCCAGTCCCAGTCCCAAACCGTCGGCCGCGCCGCCTCCGCCACCACCCTCGGCGGCCGCCGTCATGGCTTGGCCCATTTGGTATTGTTGGTATCGGTTCAGATCACCAATCACACCCATACTGGTGCGTGTGTCGAGTGCCTTCTCGACCGATTCGGGCAATGAAATATTGACGATGAATAGCTCCGGGCAATCCAAACCATATTCATCATCGATTCGCTCAACGACCCGTTTGCGAAGACTTTCGCCAAGCGACTGATAATTACTTGCCAAGTCCAAAGCCGCGATCTGCGAGCTACCAAGCAAGTCCGCGAACGTGCTTTGAATCATCGACCGCATGAACGTGTTGATATCGTCGGAACTGAAATCACCGTCGGTGCCAACGATTTCCTTCAGCAACGCTTTCGGTTCAACCGCCTTCAGCGAATAGGTTCCGAACGCACGCAAACGGATCGGGCCGAACTCCGGATCACGCAACATGATCGGGTTCGGTGTTCCCCATTTCATGTCAGTAATCTGAGTGGTGCTGACGAAATACACTTCCGCCTTGAACGGACTGTCAAACCCGTACTTCCATCCTTGCAAAGATGTCATCACCGGCATGTTTGCCGTGGTCAGTTCGTAGTGGCCCGGTGGGTATACGTCGGCGATTTCGCCTTGGTAGACGAACACCGCCATCTGACCAGGACGGACGATCAGTTGCGCGCCATTCTTGATTTCGTTGTCGTGTCGAGGAAATCGCCAAACGAGTGTGTGTTTGGTGTCGTCGATCCATTCGACGATATCAATCAATTCTGATTGAATGAAATCAAAAAGGCCCATGCTATTTCCTCAGGTCACGTTCGGTTCCGCGGTTGAATATCCCCCCGTTGTAACGTGAAACGATAGCGCGTGACAACGTGGGATCACCCGTCGTCCAAACGAAGACGACTCCGCGTCACAGGACCAGAATCATCCGTCGACCAACTTCACCATTCGCAACCGAAGTGCATTTCCGATTACCGATACACTCGAAAAGCTCATCGCCGCCGCCGCGATCATGGGACTCAGCAGCACGCCCAAAATGGGATACAGCAAGCCAGCGGCAACCGGAATGCCCAAAGCGTTGTATACAAACGCGAAAAACAAATTCTGGCGAATGTTTCGCATCGTTTTCCGGCTCAGGTTGATCGCAGCGACGACGCCCCGAAGATCGCCACCGACCAACGTCACCCCCGCCGATTCAATCGCCACCCCCGCCCCGGTTCCCATCGCAATCCCGACGTCGGCTGCGGCCAACGCGGGGGCGTCGTTAATTCCGTCGCCCGCCATCGCGACTCGCAATCCCTTGCCTTTCAGTTCTTCGACGAAGCGGTGTTTGTCACTCGGCGAGACCCCTGATTGGTACTCATCGATGCCAAGTTGGCCAGCAATTTGTTCAGCGGTCCGTTCTGCATCGCCCGTGAGCATGACAACACGAATCCCTAGGTCTTTCAGTTCCGCCAGTGCGTCGGGCGTCGTCGTCTTGATTGGATCACTAATCGCGAGCGTTGCTGCATGTTCACCGTCGATTGCCACATAAACCAGCGTCGCAACCGCCGCCGACGCTGCAGTTGAAGAACCAGTCATGTCCGCTGGAACTTCGTCAGAGACCGCAATGCCGTGATCCGTTAGAAAGGCAGACTTACCGATCAACACCTGCTTTCCATCAACACTCGCCTGCACACCACTGCCGGTATCACTCGAAAAATCGGTTGCATCCGAAATCGCGACATCTTCCGCTCTTGCACGGCGCACCACGGAATGCGCCAGCGGATGCTCGCTATGGCTCTCCACGGCCGCTGCATACTGTAACACTTCCGTTTCACTCCAATCGCCAAACGTCGATACGGAAGTAAGCTCTGGGCGTCCTTGCGTTAGTGTTCCAGTTTTGTCGACGACGAGCACATCGATTTCGGTCAGCAATTCAAGCACTTCCGCGTTCTTAATCAGCACGCCTTCTTTCGCGCCTCGTCCTACTCCCACCATAACCGACATGGGCGTCGCTAGACCGAGTGCGCACGGGCACGCGATGATCAACACCGCGACGGCGGCAACGAATGCGTGTGCCAGTTGTGGTTCCGGTCCCCACACCGCCCAACCAACGAACGCAGCGATCGAACAGACAATTACCGTAGGTACAAAGTACTGAGCCACCGTGTCGACTAGCTTCTGAATCGGTGCACGACTGCGCTGCGCCTCGGCGACCATCTGCACGATCCGGCTCAACACCGTTTCATTTCCTACGCCGACCGCCTCCATCACAAAAGCTCCCGTTTGGTTGAGCGTACCGCCGGTCACCGTGTCGTCGGCAACCTTGTTCACCGGATAAGGCTCGCCTGTCAACATGGACTCATCAACGCTACTTTGGCCGCTGACAAGACGACCGTCGACGGGCACCTTCTCGCCCGGTCGGACTCGCAAGTGATCTCCTTTGACGACGTCAGCCAACGCCACGTCGCTTTCACCATCAGCGGTCACTCGGTGCGCCGTCGCGGGAGCCAGTTCCATCAGCTCGCGAATGGCGCCGCCGGTTTGCTGTCGGGCACGAAGTTCCAGCACCTGTCCCAACAAGACAAGCGTGATGATCACCGACGCAGCTTCGAAATACAGGGGCGGAGAACCGTTTTCGAAGAACGCCTCCGGCACAACGCTTGGCGCCGCGACGCCAACCACACTGAAGAAGTACGCCGCCAAACTACCAACGGCAATCAGTGAGAACATGTTTAGGTTAAGGCTACGAAACGATTTTGCTCCGCGGATCAGCAGCGGCCAACCACAGCCAAACACAACAACGGTGGCGAGGACGAACTGCAACCAGCCGTCGACTTTGGGGGGAATCCAATCATGCACCCGGATGCCGACCATGGGTGCCATCGCAATCGTGAACAATGGAACGGTAAAGACGAACGACCACCAAAATCGCCGCTGCATGTCGCGATACTGTTCATCATCGTTACTTGCGGGATCAACGAACTTGGGCTCCAAATCCATCCCGCAAATTGGGCAGTCCCCAGGGCCGACCTGTTCAATCTCAAGGTGCATCGGACAGGTATAAATCGCATCCGGCTTGGCTGTTCCAGCAGCGGGTGATCGGCTATGGCTCGAAGTGCCCGACTTTCGATCATCGCTTCCACAGCCGCAACAACTTTTGGGTGCATCCGCCCCAGCGGATTCCATTTGAATCGGCAGTCCACTCGATGCCGTACCTTCGGCTCGACTGGCGTGCCGCTCTTGATGTTTTGCTAAAACGCCAACCGGGTCGGCTTGGAACTTCGCCTGACAACCGGAGCTGCAAAAATAGTAATCGTCTTCGGCGTGACGAACGTGAAGCGATGTCGATGTATCAACACGCATCCCGCACACAGGATCAATGGCTTTTGACTCGGTCATCGACATTCAAGTTATCCGGCTACGGACTAACCAATGAAGACGCCGGCCACCGCCAACGTGATCAGTCCTAGGAAGAGGATCAGTACGAACCAAACCGCCTTTGAGGTCTTGTACCGCACGTGAGGTGTCGCAGCGATCACTTCCTTGTAGCTCTCGGAAAAGACAACAGAGCCCTTTCGGCTCAGCAGCAGGTACAAGAAGTAGACAGAAAATAGCGTGCCAATGGGAAAGACGATCAACCCGAGTAAGCTCAGGATCACCGCACAAACCCTGGCCCAAGGTCGTAATGCGTACAGCCCGATTGCGGTCGTGAACTGGATGACCGCCAGCACCAGACACAAGTAACCTTGCGTCGATACGTTACCGAATTCCCGGGGATTCAGCACCAACAGCGAACCGGCAAGGGCCAACATGCCGGCTCCGATGATGTAAAGCGAACCGATCGATTTGACGGAAACCTCGTGCCGCAGATGAAACCGGCGAGTTTTCTCTGCATCGTTGTCAGCGGCGGGTTCGCTGACCTGGGCGGTAGGCGAATACGGGTTGATATCGACCTCACCGGCCCGCTGCACCGGTCGCTCAGACTCCGGCTTGGCGGCGGGATCGGATTCGAAGAATGGATTCTCTTCGCTCAAGTTCGAACATCCCGTTCAGGTTCAGTCGACCAAAAATCGGTGCACTGTTGTTTCACAAATCGAACCCTCTGGACGCAACAAGGTCGTTGGGAATCCAGGGTGGTTGGGAGCATCGGGATGATGCTGGGTTTCTAAACAAAACGCATCATGACCGGCATGCCCAGCGGTATGCTCGTCACCGGATAAATGGTTAGCGGTGTAGAGCTGCATGGCGGGCTGGGTGGTTTCGATCTCCAGCACTCGACCGCTTGATGGATCGACCACTCGCGCCGCCTTCCGCAAGGTTCCCGCGGACCCGTCGACCACATAGCAGTGGTCATAGCCTTTCGTCTCGGGCAATTGATCGATTCGCTTGGCGAACGTTTCAGCGGTCAAGAAATCAAACGGCGTGTCTTTGACTGAACCAATTTTTCCCGTCGGGATCAAATCGTCGTCGACGTCGAGGATTTCGCTTGAGTAGATTTGTGCGACGTGATTCACGGCTGAACCGGAACCCACACCAGCCAAATTCCAATAAGCGTGGTTGGTCAAGTTCACATGGGTTGGTGCCGTCGTGGTTGCGGCATACTCAATCACCAATTCATTCGCATCATTCCAGCGATACTCCGTCGTGACCGTGACCTCGCCTGGGAAACCCTCGTCACCATCGGGACTGACTAGCGAGTAGCGGACGCCTTGCCCCTTCTCGGGATCATCAGCCAGGATCTCGGTGGTCCAAAGCTTGTGCGAAAAGTTGTTGTCGCCACCATGCAAACAATGCTTGCCGTGATTCTTGGTGACGTGATACTCGGTTCCGTCGATCGTGAACTGGGCATTACCGATTCGGTTACAAAAGCGGCCAATCGAACTTCCAAAACCAGGGTGCGGGTTCAGATAGCGTTCGATGGAATCAAACACCAAGTTCACGTTGGCCAGCTTGCCGTCACGATCCGGTACTTCGACCTCCAATAGCGACGCGCCCCAGTTCATGACGGTGACTCGATTACCTTGACGGTTGGTCAAAGTTATCTTCTCGACAGGACGTCCATCAGTGGTGGTACCGAAAGCTTCAGTGTTCGCGGGCATCGGGTGACTTAGAAAAGGGAAGGAGGTGCCAAACGCTCCATTATTCCTTGTTGCCACACCGAGACGCAACCGGGGGACGAAGCACCGAATGTGCCGTGAGTTCTGTCCCGCTTCGAACTACCGGCTCACGCGTCCCACACCTATTTAGGCCAAACGAAGCACGTACATGCGTTGGCACGTTGTTCCTTCGACGAACCCTCAAGAGCGGCATCCCGCACGCGGACAAAAAACGTCGTCAGCGTCATGTGGCGGATTGCCGCTCTGTCGGGCGTCGCTGAGGTTCACTGATGTGAACCACGCCGGAGAACGAAATATAATTTGATCGTTATGGTTGCTGGACCAAAACTTGCCACTCGGACAATTCGCCGGAATCGTACATTTTGGCGAGGCGTTCGATCCAAACGGTGGACAACTTCGCACCTTCGGAAAGCAACAGCATTCCGTCAGCACGCCGGATCGATCTTGCGATCGTCATGTCTGGTTTCAGTGCAGAGATCGGCAGCACGAGACCGTTTCGGCCCTTGAGCGTATCGAGAATCGCAGGTGATGATGCGAAATCTTTTTGCGAATCGCAATCCGAGACCTGGCTCGCATGTGACCTCAATCGACTGCGACGTCGCATCCGCCGTAAAACTACGCCGGGCCCGAGATCGCCAAAGACAGACTGACTGGCCGATTGGTCCTGAGCGTCTTCCGTCGAACTTTCTTTTGAATTGCAAAAGTCCAGAACGTCGGTTGCCAAAATTGCGACGGCTAACTGCCCCGTGACTTCTTTTAGCAAACGAACATGATCGTCGGTGTAAGCGTCGGTCTGCTTACTGCTAAAGAACAAGAAGCCAATCGGGATGCCGCCAACAAACAACGGGCAAGTCAACGACGATTGAATGCCTTCTTTAACAATCAACAAAGTCGAGCGTGATTTTGGATGATTTTCTAGGTACGCACGAAGATCGTTTAGCATCCGTGGTTTGCGGTGCGTGATCACCAGTGACAGCGACGACGTTGCTAGCTTGGCGGAATAGCCGGTGCGAAGGCGAACCGGATCTTCCGACCGCGACCATCTCGCAGTGGCATACTCGCATTGTTCGTCGATTTCGGCGTAGCCAATACGGTCGTAGGGAATCAGCCCTTGAAATGCGTCGTAGACGTAATCCAAAGTGTCTTCCAGGCTCGCGCCGTGGCAAATGCGGTCTGCTAAACCGCACATCCGCGACGGTGCCGATGCACGATCGGTTAGTTGAATCATGATTGCCCCTCGAACGCCTATGTCAAAACGTCGAAGATGCGGCGAACAAGCGACCGTCGACATCCAAACCTAGGTCATGCGGATGGTTCTGATCGAAAAATTCAACAAAATCCGCATCTGAGCGTCCTGGCAGCCGCGAATGAAGGATTCGAGCCCCGCAAATCGCCCAGATCACCCAAAACGCTCCATCTTCGGCATGGAGGTGACCCGCTGAGATCTGTATAGTCCCGAAATTCAAGACTTCCCGCGATGCCAACGCTCTGGCATTTCCTCGTACCCTCCGCCGAGCCGGTCCATGTTTGGCAAAAAAACAGTCCGTTTTCGAACGCCGACGATCGAACGACTCGATTCCCGAACCTTGCTGGCCGCCGATTTTCAGTCGCCCTACCAACCCCTGGACGTGGATCTCGATCTGCAAGTTTCTCTTGAGGACGTTCAACAGGTTACGAGCCTGCTGAACCAAGCCCCAGACGCGATCATTCCGACCAATGGACAAACCGGGATCGAACTCTTCCCTGACGTCAGCGGTGACAACTTCTTAACCGCGCTAGACGCGCTTCAGATCATCAATCAACTCAACAGCGATCATCCTGTCATCGCGTCTCGGTTGATCAATGACACTGCAATCGCTCAAACCACCAACCACGACCTTCAAACGCAAGATATCGGTCTGGAGATTAAGGTCAGCTCCCAGTCGGGCATTTGGATCCAGATCAACGATCAACGTTTAGCTGGCACTGAGGCTTACGCGACGGGGGATCACACTGTCTTAGACGCCGCGGTTATTGATTCGCTATTAGGCCAACCGCTGCCTGATGGAATGCACACCGTGAAGGTGGGACTGGACGGAAGCGAGGACAGCATCCAGTTCGAAATCTACCTGGATCGAACGTCGCCCACGGCAATGCATGACGATCCGAAGACAACTTTCAATGACAGCGGCGATCAGCTTTCACTTGTCTTCAACGAACCTCTGGCAGCGGATGTTTCGAATCTCGATCCTGCGTTGATTCGGATCACTCCGATTGGCCAAGACACGCCGTCTTCGAGCGTCATCGGCATCGAGTTCACCGAGCCCAATCGGCTCACGTTCAAACTTAGCTCGCCGCTGGCCATCGGTACTTACGATGTTGTCTTGCCGACCGCCGTGTGCGATCCGGCCGGAAATGTTGTGGACGACGGAACCCAAGTCGCGTTAACCAAACGGTTCACACTAACCGTGGATCCGGATACACAATACGTATCGGTCGAAACAGAGCAACCGACGTTATCGGTCGTTTGGGACAACGCAGTCCAGTACGCTGTCGTCATGACATCACCTGGACCTACGATCGCATCGAGGGCGTACGCAATTCTGCATACGGCGATGTTCGATGCGTGGTCGGCCTACGATCTCGACGCGGCATCAACCACGATGGCCGACACACTACAGCGACCGCAGGTTGAAAACACCACCGATAACAAGACCATCGCGATGAGCTACGCGGCATACCGCGTGCTATCCGACTTGTTCCCCACCGAGGTCAACCAGTTCGACCTTGTGATGTCACAACTGGGCCTGAATCCGCTTAACGAGACACGAGACACCACCACACCGGTTGGCATCGGCAACACCTTCGGCGACAAAATTTTGGAACAGCGGCACGACGATGGTTCCAATCAATTAGGCGATAGCGTTAACGGGACTGCTGGCGTCCCCTATTCGAACACGTCATCGTATCAACCATCCAATCCCGTTGACGGTGTCGACAACCTAGACTTCTGGACGCCCGAAAATGTTCCGATCGGCGTTCCACCCGATGACGCCGATCACCTACGGATCCAGAATTTCCTTACCCCGCACTGGGGAACCGTCACTCCGTTTGGAATCGATGACGTGACGGTGTATCGTCCGGTTGCGCCAGAACCATTCTTGTTGGTCGACGGCACAGTGGACGTGTCCGCGAAACAGATCACTTTGACTGACGGAACCGTTCTCGACATTGACGCTTCGTTGGTGGGAACGATCATCAATCCCGCGTACATCGAACAGGCGGAACGAATCGTCCAAGCGAGTGCGGATCTGACCGACGAACAAAAGCTGATCGCTGAATTCTGGGAGGACGCGTCGGGGACCTCGTTCCCACCGGGAACCTGGATGTCGTTCGGCCACTATGTTTCGGCCCGAGACGAACATTCGATTGATGACGACGCGCAGATGTTCTTTGTCCTTGCCAACGCAATCTTCAATTCCGGGATCGCGACCTGGGAAGCGAAAACCTATTACGACTACGCTCGGCCGGTCCGTGCGATTCGTACGCTAGGCGAATTGGGGCTAATTGGAACGTATTCAGCCGAACAAGCGGGCTGGGTGATCGACGCTTGGGTTCCCGGGGGCGGCACGGAATCGATTCTTGCGACGGACTTCCTGACTTACCAAACACCCGGCAGCGATCCTTCGCCGCCCTTTGCCGAATACACGTCCGGCCACAGTGGCTTCAGTGCTGCCGGGGCAACAATCCTCGAACTGTTCACCGGCGACGACGACTTCGGCGCCTCGGTAACCTTTGAAGCGGGATCGTCTCGTTTTGAAGCCGGCCATGTTCCCGCCGAACCAGTCACACTGGCTTGGGACACGTTTCGAGACGCTGCGGACGAAGCAGGTGTGTCACGGATCTATGGCGGCATTCATTTCGATGACGGCGACTTGAATGGACGCCAAATCGGCAACGGCATCGCGATGCAAACCTGGGAATCGGCGCAAAAGTACATCAACGGCACCATCGACTGATTGAACGCTACAGGTAATGTCGCGTTATCGCGGCAGACGAGCTTTATCGGCCCAGAAGAATCGCCGTCGCGTTGCCAGGCGACGTGTGGGCGATCGCCATCACGAACGGCTTGTCAAGTTCGCGTGCTTGATCGGACACGTTCAGTCCCGCATGACAGGAGTCCGCGTACTCCACCGGTGGAATTTGATTGGATTGAAGAATCACGCAAGCACTGACCAAGCCCATCATGCCACTGGCGGCACTGGTATGCCCCAGCACGCTGGCCGGTAAAGCGACTGGCACATCACCGGCAACTTGTCCGATCGCTTCGCGTTCACAAGCATCGATGATCGGATCGCCGAACCCGTGACCGACGATCGCACCTAAGGAGTCGGCTGACACGCCCGCCATCGCGAGTGCACCTTGCATCGCAGCAACAATAGCGGCGGTAGATCCGCGACCGGCGTCCGGCCGAATCTCTGCGGTTCGCTCGCCACTTTTGAAAGACTCCGAAGCAATAAAGCGTGACGCGTAACCGAGAACCTTCGCGATCGGCTTGCAACCACGAGACTTGGCGGTCTCGCTTCGTTCCAGAATTAAACCCGCTGCGGCTTCGCCTCGGACGAAGCCATCCGCGTCATTGGCATGTGGACGACTGGATCCCGATGCCGGCTCGCGGACCGTCGCCAGTGGTTGATCTTCGGTGAACAAAGCTCGGGTGGCGTTTAGGCGGCTGCCCGCGGCACTGACAATCATGAAGTCCGCGATATCCCGAGTGAGATACCCACACCCTTCCATGAACGCGGCCGGCCCAGATGTGTCGCCGACGGTGACCGTGTTGTTCGGACCATGGGCACCGGCAACGATTCCGACGTGACAGGCCGGCATGTTGGGTAGGTACTTCAGCAACCAAAGCGGCGTGATCCCGCGAACGGCAGCCTCGCCGAACCGGTTGGTGTCCACGTTTCCATCGGCATCAATGCAGGCGGCAAACGCATCGGCCAATTCCGAAGGCGGGCCGTAAAGCATTTCGCTTCCGAAAACGGTACCGATTCGCTCGTTAGCGATCTTCCCGCCATCTTCGTAATCGGATTGTTCAGGACTGACGGCGGGCAGGTAGCCGTCCAGATCGGCGTCGCTGATCGCGAGACTGGAAGCGGCATACGCCGTTTGAATCTCTCGGCACATCACCTTCAAAGCTTTTCGCGGCTTGACGAACTGCTTGGCGTCGAAATCCAAGATCGGCGCCGCGACCGCGGTACGTTCGTCCAACACCGCCTTGCCGTCAATCAACGCGTATTGTCGACAAAGGTGCTCCATCCCGGCCTGCTCAGGGGATTGAGGATCCACGTCGTCGAGCTTGATGACGCCGCTCGAACCGTCTAACAGCGATTTGGAATAGGGTTCGCGTCCGATCCCGATTGAGGAAACCATACCGACACCGGAAATGACGAGGTCGGACGGTTTCATGGCCAAATTTTCTCAGGCGATCAGGTGAGTCGGTTTACTATTGCCAGCAAAGTATGATTGCCCGACCACAAGCTAGCCAGCCTGGAGGTGGGGTTTTCGGGGGAAACCGCAGTTTGCGCAATTTTTTTAACGAAACTCGATTGGAGCATCAATGTCCGGATGCAGGCTTTGATGCACGGGGCAATGCTTCGCGGCCGTTTCCAGACGCTCCCGCATCGCGGGCTCCAATTCCAGCGTTTCTGGCAAAGTCACCACGGTCGTTAGCTTGCCAATTCGCCGAACGGGGGCAGTGATCATCTCTTTGGTGACGTGAACCTGAGTCCCCGAAAGGTCGATTTCATGGCGTTTGGCGACCAGACCGATGATCGTCAACACGCATGTGCCTAGCGCCGTGGCGACCAAATCGGTCGGCGAAAACGACTCACCTCGGCCACCGTTGTCCGTCGGAGCGTCCGTATCGAGCGTCTTGCCGCTGGGTCCATGAGTCGCCTGGCAATGCAGATCGCCTTGATAGACGGCGGTTATTTCAACAGACATCGAATTTCCCTAAGGATGCAAAAAAGGGGTGGCTAATAGTGGTCGGACCAGCGAAATGAGCCAACGCTCAGGCCAACTGGAAGAATCGTTTTGCGTTGGCGGTTGTGATTTCAGCCAATTTTTCTGCCGAGATGCCTCGGACGGTAGCGATCGCACGCAACGTGTGTTCGACCCGAGCGGGCTCGTTGGGCCGTTTCCCCCGCAACGGTTCCGGCGATAAGTACGGCGAATCGGTTTCGACCAAAATCCGATCATCTGGCACCATCTTGGCGACCTCACGCAGCTCGTCGCTCTTTTTGAAGGTCACCATTCCAGCGAAACTGATCATCAACCCCAGATCCAAACACGCTTTGGCCTGATCGGCGGTGCCGGTGAAAGAATGCATAACGCAGTGCGGAACCGTCGGTTTTTGGCGACGAAGCTGCTCAATCACCAGCTCACAACTTTCCCGCATGTGAATCACGATGGGCAGATCCGTTTGGCGAGCCAACTCCAAATGGCGGTCAAAATAATCGTGCTGAAGTTCGATCGGAGTGTCATCCCAATAACAATCCAAACCGGTCTCGCCAATTCCACGCACGCCCGGCTCGGACACGAGCTGTTCGATTACCGCAAAGTCATCGGCCTTGGCTTCATTGGCGCTATTGGGCTGAATCCCAACCACGGCGTGCAAGTATCCCGGGTACTCGGCCGCTAACTCGCATGCACGACGACTGGTCGCGACATCGATCCCAATGATCGCGATCCCGGTGACGCCCGCTTGCTTGGACCGCTCAACCACTTCATCAACACAACCATCGAAGGCGTCGGTGTTCAGGTGAGCGTGAGTATCAAACAAGGTCAGCGGCATAATAGTTCGGCAGAGTGTCGTTCAAACGAAACCGGAAACAGCGTCCTTCATCAGACGGAAAGGACTCCGGTACCGCTAGATGATATCGCCGACCAGGAATTATTGAACCAGTTGCATCAAACAACCGCCGCGTCCCAGAGAATTTCAATGGGATGCTTCGCGTGTCGCTGTGTACCATCGTGAATCTGATGACGACACGACGTTCCCGCTGCGGCAATCAAATCGCCTGACGCAGCCGACCGCACGGCGGGGAACAACACCATCTCGCCAATCTGCATCGAGATCTCGTAGTGCTCCGCTTCGTAACCAAACGAACCTGCCATGCCGCAACAACCGCTGGGAATCACGTTTGCCTGGAAATTGCTAGGCAACGCAAGGCACTTTTGCGTAAGAGCCACGTCACTAAGAGCCTTTTGGTGACAATGGCCATGCACCCAAACCCG
Organism: Rhodopirellula sp. J20-39; assembly: GCF_057365095.1. Classification (NCBI taxonomy): domain Bacteria; kingdom Pseudomonadati; phylum Planctomycetota; class Planctomycetia; order Pirellulales; family Pirellulaceae; genus Rhodopirellula; species Rhodopirellula sp. J20-39. The sequence continues at coordinate 4,414,218 of NZ_CP195123.1, forward strand.
CTTCGTTTCGGACGTGAAATCATTCGGTGAAATACGTCCTTGGTCAATTTCCGCCGCGAACCATTCTTCAAACGTGAAGCACCTTCCTGCCAAACGAATTGCGTCGTCGATCATTTCTGGCCCAACTAAGTCCGGATACTCATCGCGGAAGGTCAAAATGGCCGATGGTTCAATCCCGATCAACGGAACGTCGTCATCGACATGCTTGGCGAGCATACCAACGTTGTAGCGTGCTAGCTTTTGTGCCTCTCTCAACATTCCCTTGGATAAATGACTGCGACCACTCTCTCGAAACGGCGGAATGGAAACGTGGTAGCCGAGATGGTTCAACAATTGGACCAAAGCGATACCAATTTGAGGATCGCCATAGTTGGTGAACTCGTCCGCAAACAAGCACACCGTACCAAGCCGCTTGCGATCTGGATTGGGCTTCGGTTGGTTGCGATGATACCACTTCGACAATGTTAAGGAAGCCACGCGAGGAATGGATCGGTCAGGGTGAAATCCGATAGCGCGGTTGAGTAGTCGACGGACCGGCGTGACGCCAAATGCACCGTTCCATAACCACGGCAATTTTGCTGCAAACGACTGACTGCGAGCGTACCCGGCGACTATTCGAGAACGCATCGGTATGCCGTTGGCATCTTGGTAGTGCTGCAAGAACTCCGCTTTCATTTTGCCCATGTCCACCGTCGACGGACATTCGGATTTGCACCCTTTGCACGACAAACACAAATCCATCACATCATGTAAATCCGGATGATCGAACGGATTCGCGGCAGTGGATGATGTGAGAATTTGCCGCAGCGTGTTCGCTCGTGCCCGGGTTGTGTCCTTTTCGTTGCGCGTAGCCATGTAACTGGGGCACATCACGCCACCAGCCAGATGAGTCTTGCGACAATCACCACTGCCGTTGCACATCTCCGCAGCCCGCAGAATTCCTTGCTGCGCAGAAAAATTGAACACGGTTTCAATCGAACGCTCTGGCGCATCGGATCGGTAACGCAACTGCTCGTTCATGCGTGGGGTATCCACGATCTTATTTGGGTTCAAGATCCCGTTGGGGTCCCATGTTCGCTTGAACTCAACGACCAGATCGTAGTTCGCCTTGCCGATCATTTGCTGCAAGAACTCACCCCGCAATCGACCGTCACCATGTTCACCAGATAACGATCCGCCGTACTTCTTGACCAAACCAGCGACCGTTTGAGCAACTTCGTAGAAAAGCCGTTGGCCTTCGCTGGTTTTCAGATTGATAATCGGACGCAGGTGGATTTCACCAGACCCTGCATGCGCGTAGTGCACACACTGAAGTCCGAACTGGTCGTTCAGTACCTGGTTGAACTCCGCGATGTAGTCAGGCAGATCCGAAACCGCCACCGCGGTGTCTTCGACCACAGGCACAGCCTTATCGTCACCTGGGACATTCCCAAGTAATCCCAACCCAGCCTTACGAAGTTCCCAAACTCGCAATGCATCGTTGCCGAACAAGATCGGGTAGGCGTAACCCAACCCAGCCGATTGCATTGCTGCCGCGCTCGCATCGTGGATCGCTTTCACTTCCGCTTCGGTCTGGCCACGCACCTCGGTCACCAAGATCGCCTTCGGCATACCTTCGATGAAGAAGCGATTTTTACTGTGCTCGATACTGCGTTTGGTGCACTCCAAAATGTTGTGGTCGATCAACTCACAAGCGAAGACATTTTGCTTGACCGCAATCAGTGTCGCCTGCAACGCGTCGGCAATACTGTCGAAGTGACTGCACTGCAGACCCGAGATAGGCGGCGGAAGCGGATCCACGTGCAACTTCATTTCCGTCACGAACATCAGCGTTCCTTCGCTGCCAGCGATCAACTTGCAAAAGTTGAAATCGTTCGTCGATGATTCATCCAACACCGAAGCGTCCATCAAACAATCGATCGCGTATCCGGTATTACGCCGCCGGATGCCGGGTTTGGGGAACTGCCGAGCGATCTCTTGTCGAATCTCCTGGTCTCCGAGACGTTCACGGACATGACGATACAATGTCGTCTCAAGGCACTCCGGCCCATCGCACTTTTCCTGAAATAGCTCTGTCGACATTTCATGGAAAACCACCGCCGAGCCGTCCGATAAGAATCCCCGAACCTCGATTAAGTGGTCTCGTGTACTGCCGTAATGGATTGAATTGGAACCACACGAATTGTTTCCCACCATGCCTCCCATCATGGCACGATTCTGAGTCGACGTTTCCGGGCCGAACGTAAGTCCGTGTTTGGCCAAGACGGCGTTCAATTCATTTCGAATCACACCCGGTTGGACTCGCACCCAACCTTCCTCGGTGTTGATTTCCAACACCTTCGTAAAGTGCTTCGATACGTCGACGACAATCCCCGAACCAACGACTTGACCGGCCAGCGACGTTCCTGCCGTTCGCGGGATCAATCCAACGCCATGCTTGTTGGCGAACTCGATCAGAATCGCTATATCGTTTTCCGTCCTTGGAATCGCTACCGCCACCGGCATCTCTTGGTAAGCCGAGGCGTCGGTCGAGTACAGACGACGTGTCAGTTCATCGGTATACAGATCCCCACGCAACGAACCAATCAAATTCGCAAAATCAATAGGAGTCGGCATCGTGTCAGAACCGGTCGAATGGGAAGGGGGATAAGGCAGGACGCAGCAGCGCGTGCGACAGTATACGCATTCCCAACGCCACGTTGGCAATGCAGCGCACCCCACACCGCAAGTCAAACTCAACCGCCCTCTCCATCGAACCTACCCCTTAAACGCAGCGGACAAGGCTACGCAACCTCCGCGGAACTCCGACACAACGGATTCGTCGCCTCGGCACGTCCCTGAAGAGCGACTTTGCGCACAAAAAACGCGTCCGACTCCTTGGTGTCGAACGCGCAAATGCGAAAGCGTTTAGATCGGTTAAGCGAAACTAAAACTCTTCTTGAATCACTTCACGTGATGCACGCGTTCCCAGGCTGCCCCAAAGCCCGTAGGGGCTTTTCGAACCAGGGGTCGAGCCAACCGTTGTCACACCAAACTCGACCATCCGTGCACCCGAGTTTCCGGCTTCGATGGAATCCGTAATGAACTTAACGGCTCCATCGCCCATCAACACATGGACACCACCTTGGTGACGACTGCTCGGTGAATAAACACCCATGTGCTTGTCGAACGTGTTCGTGCCAGTCGTATAACTGTCCGCGTTCGTGTTGAGGCCGGCCGCGCTGGAAGTACACGTTGCCGCGTTGGGAGGAAGAATCGTTGTCACGCAACTGTAGATAGGGTTTCCGTCAGCCCAGCGATAACCGCGTCCGTACTCCGAGTCTTGTTCGGACATTGTGTTCGTTGCGGCAATCCAAAACTGCGGACGACTTGGGTCGGTCCCGTTTCCGTTACCACAAATCGATGGCGTTGCGGCCAAAGCGGCAAAGGTAATGTCAGCGGAATCGATACGGCGAGCGGGTGATGTTCGAGTGTCGTTGTCACCCAAGTCACTCGCGATTTCGCCCATGATGATCGTGTTGGATAGACCATCCAGGATATCTCGGAATGCCATCTTTTGACGAGCGACGAATGCACCACGCTGGTTCGCACGCGAGCGTTGAGCGGCATTGCTAACCACCTTCAATACTTGATTGGTCGGTCCGCTTGACATGGTCATCATGCTGTCGCCCATGCACGATGCATAGTTGGTGCGTCCGAACGCCGGCAGTCCAACACCCGGATCGCTAGGACAACGCAGAGTTGGAAGCTCGGTCATCCATGGGCCGTAAAGGTTGTTCTCGGGTGTTGGTCCCATAGCCTGCCATGAGCCGTTGGTCCCATCCGCGTTGGGAGCGTTGGGGTTGCTGATTTGCTCCCAAAGAGCTTGGTTCTCCACAAAGGGTGCCAAGGCGACAAAGACGCTTAGCTCTTCGTGGTTCTCAACCGCACTCGCATCCCACCAGCTAGCACCTGCGTGGAGGTTGCCGGTTCCCGACTTGTGTTTTGGTAACTGGTTATACGCTGAATGGTAGTTGTGAACAGCCAAACCAATCTGCTTGAAGTTATTGCTGCAGCTCATTCGTCGGGCCGCTTCGCGTGCTGCTTGTACGGCGGGCAACAGGAGTCCTACCAGTACGCCGATAATCGCAATAACCACAAGTAGTTCAACCAGCGTAAAGCCAAATCGGCTTAGTGACTTTCTTTGCATCAAATGTCTTTCTGAACAGGAGAAGAGGATTGGGAGAGGAGCAGAAGTAGAGTGACAGAGAATTGGCGAGTGCCCGTTTCTCCTATCCCATCACAGTAAACCGTGATCCAGAATCGTCCACGCATTGGCTGGTCATTTCCAACACCATTCCAACTCAGCGTCAATTGCTCCGAATATTAGGAGATCGGCAGTCCGGGAAAGCCCCGTCGCCCCCCCCAGCTAACCTCCGGTAGGTTCGAGCCACGCGGAACTGCGCTGGTTCGGCAAGCAAATCCCGATGCCGATTTTCAATCGCCGAGGCCGATATTCGCCAGGAATCCTCCACGTCCTGATAGGAAAGAACGCAATTTTATCCAGCAAATGGTTCGTTTCGCACATGCCTAGTGCGACCTGTAACGTGCATGCATAGACGCAATGGGTGCTATCACAAACACAAAACCCCAATACGTAACGCCGCCAAGTACTTTGGCATAATCTTTGCCTAAAGCAGTGTCTGAAAAGCCGAGTAGGACGCGACTGAGCTTCGGCGCAGCGTCTGTCGAGGCGAGCGTGATGAATCGACAGTCGAGGCCTGCTTCGACTACTGCCCTAGCCAGTCAATTACTTTTCAGACTGCTCCAACATGAAATCGAATTTGCAAGCTGACCAACATCATCCTTCCTTGGATGACCGAGAACATTACGCGACGACGGTGAGCGAGGTGAGTTGTGGCCACGTCCAAGGCCACTTGTCATGGAACATCTTTGGTCTTTTCGTTGCTACTTTCGTCGCCGGCTGCTTCGCACTGGGAACCTTCGTTTGGTGGCGATTGCTTTCTTAGCAATTTCAACTCTTTTACATGCATCCGGACAAGTCCCAGCCGGTGATTGCGAGCGAACTAGATAACATCGATGCACTGCTGGGCAAACCGATGTTATCCACGAAAGGAAGGGCTGAAATAGTGCATTTTCAAACACAAACCGTCGTTGTCAACGCCGCGTTCTTGCAAGAGATCAAGGATGATGATGTCTATCTGAAAACGCTGATGGAAAGGTTACTTGAAATCTGCACGGAACGAACGGCAGTTGACGTCGCGCCTAACCTACTTTCGCAATTTCTTGAAGAAGTTCGCGATCAGATCGCGATGCACTTCACTCTCGAAGAGGCGTACGGCTATATGGATTGCACGACAGATGTCTCGCCGCGATTCTCTGAACGAGCAACGACGCTACGCAGTCAGCACAGTGACTTGTATGACGAAATTTCGAAAATCACGGAGAGTACTGCCGCGATAGTTGCCGACGGTGGCTCGTGGCAAAAGAAGGTCTCCAAAACGAAAGCGATCCTCGCTCGGCTGCGAACCTTTCACGAACGAATGTCCGATCACGAAGCGGCTGAAGAGCAAATGCTGCTGGAGTCCTACAACGTCGACATCGGCGGTGAAGGTTAGACGCCAACGCGTTTTCGTGAGCCCACTTTAGTTCACGGTAATGTTGACTGTGATCCAGTCGACGTAACCGGGGAAGAATTTTTCGCGTCGCAATTTTCGTTCGCTTTGCCTTCATTGCCTTGATCGGTTCGTCCACGGCAATCGTCCCGAACCGACATCAAACTGCTTTCACAGACAGCAGGAAACCAGTTGGAACACCCTCGACACTGCAGGGGCTGTCCCAGCATTTCAATTTCGACCAGTGCGGGGATTTGACAATGAATGCACACTGTGTTGAAAAACACGTGTGACCGTTCAGTGGTGGTCATTGGGGAGCTCCCTCTTCAGGAACCACAGCGATTCGGTTTCGAACTTGTTCGACCCCATCAATGTTGCGAACAAGTTCCTGTGCGACCTGCTTAAGATGGTGCGTGGGCGACACACCGGCCAGAGTCAGCGTGCCACGCTCATAGGTGCAAACGATGTTTAGCAGACATTGGTATCCAGCGTTCCTAAACCGCTGCTCAGCAATGCGAAGCGGATCACCGGATTGAGAGACCCGTCGAGGACGGTGGCGAGGATGAGATTGGACAATTCGCGGCATTCTGACCTCGCACTCCGTTCAATTCGGTACATTTGCAATCAAAACGCGACATGCAAACGTCGTGCCGCCATGGGAGAGATAAGTCGGTGCGAACGCGGTACAGCGTTTCGAAACGAATCAGCGAAGCCAGGACGTCGCTGAAAACACGGTGCATTGCATGGAAACGCGTCGTTGTGAAAAAAATTCGCCGGTGCTTGTTCGAATTGGGATTTGAATGGCCGCGTTAATTGGGTCGGTCGTTTTCCGATCGCAAGCGTTTCTCAAACGCCAGTCCGAGATCGGTGATCTTCGTCCTCAAGGTGCTGCGTGCGATGCCCAGGATTTCACTAGCCTGCGCCTGGTTGCCGTCAACGTGGCGCAGAATTTCAGGTAGCAGAATCCGATCAATGTCGTTGTGCATCCTCTGGTAAACATTGGGTTCTTCAGCCGAAAGCAAGCGGTTAACAAACCCGCGAATGTTCTCAGTGTCCAAACTGGATGTTTGGTGAGGCGATTCGATTTGCTGCGATCCACGGCAATCGGCGGGAAGCGAATCCGCTGACAATACCTCGCCGACATTCTTGACCAACGCGTGCTTCATCGCACTTTGCAATTCACGTACATTCCCGGGCCACGAGTAGTTCTCGAGAATCGCCATCGCTTCAGGCGTAATCGATCGCACACACCGATTCAAATCTCGGTTGAATAAGTTGATAAAATGCTCAACGAAAATCGGAATGTCGTCCTTCCGTTCACGCAGCGGAGGCAACTTGATCGCGAACACGCTCAGTCGGTAGTAAAGGTCTTCGCGGAACCTGCCCTCTTTAACATCTTCCATCAAATTTCGGTTTGTCGCTGCGATCACGCGAACATCGGACTGAATCGTCTCGTTGCTTCCCACACGCTCAAAGCTTCCGTCCTGAAGCAGACGCAACACCTTAGCCTGAGTAGTCGGAGTCATGTCACCGATTTCGTCAAGGAAAATTGTCCCGTTGTTCACCTGCTCAAACTTGCCGATCCGACGTTTGTCCGCACCGGTAAACGCGCCCCGTTCGTGACCGAACAGTTCGCTTTCAAGCAACGACTCCGCCAACGCAGCACAATTGATTGCCAGAAACGGGCCGTTGCTTCGTCGACTGTGCTGGAAGATTGCCCGGGCGACCATTTCCTTGCCTGTTCCGCTTTCGCCGAAGACAAGAGCGTTGACATCTTGCGGAGCTACCTGACCAATTGACTTGAATACCTCTTGCATCGCCGGTGAACGGCCGACAATCTGTTCCGAGTTTGGTGCAAGCTCGCCGCCTACCTCGAAAACTGCCGGCACCCGGCTCATTTGGCTAATTTCGATCGCTCGATCAACGGTCTTGTAGAGCGTATCGAAATCGACTGGCTTCAGCAGGTATTCATACGCACCGCGTTTCATCGCCTCGATCGCTGTTTCAGTGGTTGAATACGCTGTGATGATGATGACTGGAACCCTCGAGTCAATCTCGTGGATAACATCAAATGCATCGAGACCGGACATGTCAGGCAGCCGAACATCCAGAATGACGGCATCCGGTTCATGTTCGCGAAATGCGGCAATGCCTTGCTCAGCCGTGGCAGCAGTAACCACTTCAAGCGAGTCCGATTCGAGGCTTTTTTTAACTGAGTAAAGCAGGTTCAGTTCATCGTCAATGATCAGCAATCGTGCCACAGTTGTATCCAATGATCGTCGCATTCGAAGTTGTTTGGGTTTACCGAAGATTGGCGTCTTGCCATTCACAAACGCATGGGCACGGTAAATTGTTGCTTGATGGTCTTAAAGTGAGGTTTCACTGAAAAGTGGACTGCGTAACGCAGGCAATCTTGCCGTGACAACGACGCCACCCTCTTCACGGTTTTTTGCTTCCAGTGTGCCGCCATGATCACCGATGATCCTTCGCGAGATGGGCAGCCCCAGACCTAGGCCGAGCTCTTTGGTGCTAAAGAACGGCTCGAAGATTCGATCGGATTCCTCTGGCAAGGAACAACCGTTGTCAGCCACGCTCAAGCTGACCCAATGATCGCTGGCTCCGTTTGCCGATGACTCAGGGTCAGCGGCGACGGTCACTGCGACTTGGCCCCCGTTAGGGATGAAGTCGAAAGCGTTCAGTATCAGGTTTAAGAGCACTTGCCGCAACTGCGTTGCATCACCGTGCACGGTCATCACCTCGTCCGGCAATGAACTGGTCACCTGAATCCCGCGGGCCTCGGCTCGGCTCGTGATCAGGGCCAAGGTTTGGTGAACGATATCTCTTAGATCGACCGGCTTGGGAACAAGCGAAGACGGTTTGGCAAGATCGAGAAATGTTTGCAACAATTTATCGACCCGAGTGATTTCGTCATCCAATACCGCTAGATCATCAGCGTCGAGATTGGACTTATTATGTCGAGCTGATTGAACGAGTGTTTTCATGCACATCAGCGGATTACGTAGCTCGTGTGCTAAGCCAGCGCCGAGTTTTCCGACCGCGGCCAGTTGGTCGGCACGAATCACCTCTTTATGCCCGTCCTGAAGTTGCTCGACCACACTGCCGACCCGGGCTGAAACCGTTTCGAGCACCTGCTGAAGATCTTGCAGGCTGGGATCAGCAGATACCTCAACAGGCCCCACCACCGTATCCAGTTTCCCAGCAACGTCGCGAATAGGTATCGAAAGCAAATACATGGAACGGCTGATGGATCGAGCCACGCCGTAGCCAGCAACCAATCCGACGGCCGCGCCGCAGGCACCCAACAACGCCATAGCCAGTGACAATTTCAACGCCATGGATTCACTTCGCAGACTGCTCTCCTCAAGCTCGCTTTCGTTCAAATCGAGATAACGTCGTGAAGCAACCAAGACTTGCTTGGACAACGTGAGCTCCTCCAATGCTTCGACTCGAGATGAAGAAACCGCTTCGTCAGGTTCATCCACAAGCTGATGCAATTGAGTGAAATAGTCAACGATTCCGCTTCGTATGATAGCGATTAACGCCTTTTCTTCGTTGCTTCCGGACAATCCATCCGCCTTGTCGATCCAGTCGTTCGCAGCATCTTGATTCTGAATCGCCAACACCAAATGCTCTCGATCGTGGGTAAGCAGGTATCGATCCAGTTCGTGCCGCATTTCGCGGACGATCAACTCCAGTTCCTCCGCCGCGCGGATGCTTGCGACATTGTTGCTGAGGATTTCCGAGTTGCGTTTCTGCAACTGGAGTACGTGCCAGGCACCCGACACTCCAAGGCAAAGCAAGGCGAGCCCAGTTACCGCATGGATGAAGCTCAGCCTGCTTCGCAATCTCATCGAGAACTCTCTTGGTTGTGTGTGAAAGAAATTCAGTCGCGAAGACTCAATTTCGACATCAGGGAACTGGGCAGGGTCACGTGCCGCATTGGCTTCATCGGCAATCGCAAGGATCGCATTTGAATAAGCACGCTTTTCGGGAGCACGGACTGGCAAACCGAATGCCGTGCAGTGCTAGCCTCCTGATGGCACAGGCTTTGCGTTGGGCCGTTGCGCAAATATGCGACACCGCCGCGGACGCTCCCACGGCAATTGAACTCGATGTAACGCTAACTTGGATTGACAATGGAACGACGCATGGATGAAACAAACGAACCCACATCACTAGCAAACGGTTTGTTTCGCGATTCTACAGCATCCATCGTCGTCTTTCTTGTCGCGTTACCATTGTGTCTCGGCATTGCACTTGCCTCTGGTGCGCCCCTGTTTTCAGGGCTTGTCGCCGGTATCGTTGGCGGGATCGTGGTAGGTGCGTTAAGCGGATCACACACCAGTGTGAGTGGGCCAGCGGCAGGACTGACGGCGGTAGTTGCCGCTCAAATTTCAAACCTTGGTGCATTTGATGCGTTATTACTAGCCGTCGTCATCGGGGGGGTGATCCAAATTGGGCTCGGGATTGCGAAGGCGGGAGCGTTGTCCGCGTTCTTTCCTTCCAGTGTCATTAAGGGGCTACTGGCAGCGATTGGTGTGATCCTGATCCTTAAACAGCTTCCTCACTTGCTCGGTCACGATGCCGATCCCGATGGAGAAATGTCATTCGCACAGCCAAATCAGGAAAACACGTTTTCCGAAATTGCATCGATCTTCCAAGGCGAGATGCACTTCGGCGCAGCCATGGTTGGCCTTGCCTCGCTCGCTCTGCTTGTACTCTGGTCGCGGTTCAAGCCGCTAAAGAACTCCGGCATCCCGGGACCGTTGGTTGTTGTTCTGCTGGGGGTTGGAATGCAGTTCCTATTCTCGCGATTTGGCAGTGGATGGTCGATCGATGCCGGCCATTTGGTTCAGATTCCGGTTGCCAGCAGTTTGTCGGAATTCAGCAGCTTCCTGACATTCCCGGATTTTTCCCAGTGGACCAACCCCGCGGTCTATGTTGCCGCGGTCACAATTGCCATTGTCGCTTCGCTGGAGTCACTATTGAACTTGGAAGCGTCTGACAAACTCGATCCGCGTCGACGCAACTCTCCAGGCAGCCGCGAACTGTGGGCTCAAGGTGCTGGCAACGTGGTTGCCGGACTGATCGGTGGGATTCCGGTAACATCCGTGGTCGTCCGCAGTTCCGTGAACATCAACGCCGGTGCGGTGTCGAAGCGATCGGCCATCCTTCACGGTGTCTTGTTGCTCGTTTGCGTGGGACTGTTCCCCGTCTATCTGAACATGATCCCTCTGGCAGCTCTGGCGGCCATTCTGATCCACACCGGGCTCAAGCTGGCAAGTCCTGAGTTGTTCCGCACCATGTGGAAACAGGGCCGGTACCAATTCGCGCCGTTCATTGTCACGGTGGTCGCGATCGTGTACAGCGATTTGTTAATCGGAATCGTGATCGGATTAGTCGTCAGTGTCCTTTTCATTCTAAACAGCAATCTGCGGCGTCCGATTCGCCGAATCGTCGAAACACACATCGACGGCGACGTGGTACATGTTGAACTGGCGAATCAAGTCAGCTTCTTAAATCGCGCCGCGTTGGACACGATCTTCAATCAAGCAAAGCCGAAATCGAAACTATTGCTAGACGCTTCGGAATCGGACTACATCGATCCAGATGTATTGGGATTGATTCGGGAATTCAAGGAGAAAACCGGCCCGGCGCACGGAGTGAGTGTTGCGTTACGCGGATTTCGCGACAAATACGATTTGCGTGATGAAGTTCAGTTCGCTGATTACTCAACTCGAGACCTTCAGGATCGATTGACCCCATCTCAGGTGCTCAAGATCCTTGCCGAGGGCAACAAACGGTTCCACACAGACCGACGCATATCCCGAGGCTTTGGTCGTCCGATCGACGCTACCAACGGTGGACAAAACCCGCTAGCGGCGGTGCTAAGCTGCGTTGATTCTCGCATTCCAACAGAGTTAGTTTTTGATCTCGGGATTTGTGACATCTTCAGCGTACGCGTGGCAGGAAACGTCATCGGCACAAAGTCACTGGGTAGTCTCGAGTACGCCGTTACGGTTTCCGGTGCGAAGCTGATTCTCGTCATGGGGCACACTCGCTGCGGTGCGGTGACTTCGTCAGTGAAACTCTTAGAAGAACGATCGTTTACTGACGTGGCATGCGATCGTCCGCACCTTCATGCGATCGTATCGGAGATTCAAGAATCGGTGCATGACGACGATCTTAGTGGCGTCGCTAACATGGATCCCGATGAGTTGGAAGCATGCGTTGATCGAGTTGCCCGGAAGAACGTTGAACGCACGGTACGCGAAATCGTTAGTCGAAGCCCCGCTATTCGCAGCGCGGTTAACGCGGGCGAAGTGCGTGTCGTCGGCGCGATGTACGACGTTAAAACAGGCATCATCGCCTTTATGTCGGATGACTCGGTCGCAAACGAGTCGAAAGAGGAGCTAGTTTCTTAGCGGACCGGATCGGCAACCGGATGCGTTTGGTTCGCGAATCGATGCTTTCAGTCGCATCAATACCTACGTCAAGGGACGTGGGTGGCTTTACTGGCCACTTTCCGTATACGGGCGTCCTAAAGTTTTGTCTTCGTCGATCGAGCACGCCGCAGTATCGAGCAATTGGCAGACGGGCATGAACTCGTCCACCGATGCTGCTAACGCGTCGGCATGACCAACTTTCAATGCGACCGAAGCGGACGAGGTATCGGATCGCTTACCCATTCTGGCAAACGGACTCCGTACCTCGTCCACGACATCGAAAAGGCATAAGACTAAGACTAAGACTTTGCCTTAGAACTCTTCGTCAATCACTTCTCGTGAACCACGGGTCCCCAAGCTTCCCCACAAGCCATAAGGGCTCTTTGAACCTGGGGCTGCTGTACCTGATTCACCGAACTGGACCATCGGGAAGCTGGATGTACCGCTTTCAATCGAGTCCGTGATGAACTTCACTGCTCCATCGCCCATCAGCACATGGCAACCACCTTGGTGTCGACTACTAGCGGAGTAGACACCGTAGTTCTTGTCGAAAGTATTCGACCCGGCAGTGTAGCTATTGCCAGTTGCATTGAGAGTTCCCTGAGTTCCCACGCAGGTCGCAGAGTTCGGAGGCAAGATCGTGTTAATGCAACTATAGACAGGGTTCCCGTCTGCCCAACGATATCCACGCCCCCAAGCGGTGTTTGACGCCAGCAGAGTCGATGTTGTCGCAGCCCAAAACTGAGGACGACTTGGATCGGTCCCAGTCCCACCACAAATCGACGGGTCCGCACTCAACGCTGCCGTGGTCACGTCCGCACCACCGATCTGCCGTGCTGGCGCAGTACGAGAATCGGAGTCACCCAGGTCGGTCGTGATCTCACCCATAATGATCGTATTGGAAAGACCATCAAGAATGTCGCGGAAGGCCATCTTTTGGCGTGCTACAAACGCTCCGCGTTGGGCGGCGCGTGATCGCTGTGCCGTATTACTGTTGACGACCAACAATTCGTTGGTTGGTCCGTTGGACATGCACATTTGGCTGTCTCCGGTGCAGACAGCGTAGTTGGTCCGCCCCATCGCAGGCAAACCAACACCAGGGTCGCTTGGGCATCGCAACGTAGGAAGCTCCGTCATCCAAGGCCCGTAACTAGTGTTCTCCGGGGTCGGACCCATTGCAAGCCAAACACCCGCCGTACCGTCGGCGTCAGGTGCGTTGGGATTGCTGATCTGTTCCCACAACGCTTGGTTTTCGACAAAGGGTGCCAAAGCAACAAACGTGCTCAGCTCTTCATGATTCTGCAAGAGACTGGTTGTCGTCCAGTTAGCGTTGCTAGGCTCGTTACCGGTGCCCGACTTGTGCTTGGGCATCTGACGATAGGCTGAATGGTAGTTGTGAACGGCGAGACCAATTTGCTTGAAGTTATTACTGCAACTCATTCGTCGCGCGGCTTCGCGAGCTGACTGGACCGCTGGCAATAGCAGCCCCACCAACACACCGATAATGGCAATAACCACAAGTAGCTCGACGAGGGTAAATCCGGTCCGGGCTAGAAAGTTTCTCTGCACGGCATCTCTCACTTTTAGAATAGGTTGACGTTGAACGAGAAGGTGATCCGCCGCACCTCTTTAACGATATGGACATGACCTTAACTATCCACGCCCTTGGGTCCATGCGTTCAAGCGTCACTGTGCATGTCAATTTGCTGCACGATGAATAATGGCGTTCCCCAGGGCAATGAACGGGCCCTAGGAAGCTCAGCGGGACATTGAAAAGCCGAAAACCTTGTCGCATTCAAAAAAACATCTGGTTTTGCTGGACAAACTTCTCCATTGCGGAGAAACTCTGGTCAGGACAACTGTGATGACTCGCTTCGTTTCAGCCCAATCCTGGACCACTTTGGGTAAGACTCACACAGGACGCCCATTCAAATTTGCAGCGTCCAACACTCTGCAAACGACACCATGCAAACGTAGTATTCAATGTCAATTCCGACGCCACAGGAAACTCAGCCTTGTTAAATCCCTCGACCGAATCGGCATCGACCTGTGGTAATCGAGGTATGCACGCCGTTATTTCAGAACTGCCCTAGTGAGCTCATGAATCAACTCCGGCGAATTCTATTGCTGATCGAGACATCGGGTGCCTACGGACGGGCGTTACTCGACGGCATTGGTGAATACGGCGAAACGCATGGCGGATGGCGATTCTATGTAGAAGAACGCGGTATCGCCGATCGCCCCCCCGGGTGGTTAAGTAACTGGGAAGGCGATGGCGTCATCTTCCGCAGCAATAGCCCTGCCATGATGGAAGCGATTCGCAGTTGCGGCGCACCGGCCGTGGACACGAATTGTGACAACAAAGGTCATGGCTTCCCGGTCGTGTACATCGACGAACAAGCCGTTGCCGAAGCCGCCGTGAACCACTTTCTAGAGCGAGGGTTTACGAATTTCGGATTTTGTAGCGTCGAGAGTAAACCGTGGGTATGGAAACGCTGCAGCAGCTATTTGGCGGCGTTGGCGGCCGAGGGAATGTCATGCCATACCTGGAGCCTGCCTGATACCAAACGCAATGCGAACTGGGAACAAATGCTGGATGACCTTAGTCGCTGGGTCACTCAACTTCCTAAACCGATCGCAATTTTCGGAGCCAACGATACCAGCGGAATGCGATTGAGCGACGCTTGCCGAATCGGCAAGATTTCCGTTCCAGATCAAGTTGCGATTCTTGGCGTGGATAACGATTCGACGCTCCAACGCTTCTGCTCTCCGCCGCTATCGAGTATCGAACTGAATGCGTCCCGCGTCGGCTATGAAGCCGCTCAGTTGCTAGACCGAATGATGGCGGGCGAGGAACCGACCCAGCAATTGATTCTGATGCCACCGGGCGGCGTCGTCGCTCGACAATCGACTGACGTGACAGCGATCAACGACCACGAGCTCGCATCCGCGCTAACCTACATTCGGCAATTCGCTTGCGATGGAATCGCCGTCAGCGACGTTGTCAAACACCTTGCGGTCTCGCGGGCAACGCTCGAGCGAAGATTCGCCAGCGGACTGGGCTGCACGCCAAAACAGGAAATCTTTCGGGTGCGGATGAAACACGTTAAACGGTTCCTCGAAAATACCGACGAAGGACTGGCCGAGATCGCCTCACGCACCGGATTCGGAACCCCGTTCCACCTAAGCGCCGCATTCAAACGTAGCACCGGGGTTTCTCCCTCGACCTATCGCCAATCTCGCCAAAAAGGCAGGGCTAAGTTAGGCACAAAGAAAACGTAGCAATCGACCTGCGCTGAAGTTTATCGAAAGTGCGAAGTGCACGAGACAACGAGTTTGCTCCAACTGGCTACAGCTAAAGCCCACAAGAAGCGTACTTTTGCCCTAGGTCTATTTCACAAACGGATTGGCTTGCGGCCCATGTGATACCGGTGGTGCGGCAGGCGGTTTCGGTTTCGGCTTGGCCGCGCTGCAACTGCTCCGACATCCCGACGCAGGCTTAGGATAAGGACTGGCACGTTCTTCCTTGCCGAAGCCAAAGAATCCACCTGAATCTTCATCGCCGGTTAAAACTGGTGGAAGCTGCTCAGGCAGTTTCATACCGTCACTGTCTTGGCCGGTTCCACGGTGCAGGATTTTAGTAATGTCAAACTCACCGGCCCCATGTCCGATCGCTGATCCGGCACCTGGCTCATGAGCCTCGGCAAACTGCTTTCCCCAACGTTTCGGGATCATGCCGTCTGGATCAACCAATCCTTGCATCGAATAGTAAGCAATGCACGCCAACACACAAACTGGTAGAGCACCTAGGAAGTTGAAAACGCTGCTCAGCAGATACGTTGTGAAACTCTTACCAAGCCCACAACCACCTACAACGGAGATCACTCCACAATAGGCGAGTACCGAACCGATCAACGCGAGAAACGACATCAGCAACTCGCCGGGTGCGGACATCACCAACATCGTCGATACCACAGTACTGGCTATCGAACCGGCGAAAACAATGGCGATCGATTTCCAAAACCCAAACCGCCCCACTCCTGTGATCGCCAACGAAAACTTCATCGAATACCCGGTCACGATGAACATTCCGACCATCGCAATAGTCAGGATGCCCATGGCCAGTGAAAGAACGGACCAATTGACTTCAGGCGACTCAATTAAGGTGGGATCAAGCATAGAACTGGCAGAACAAAAATCGGCGGGGGCAGAGTCATTTGCGTCCTGACGGTGCAAAATACCTCAGGTCAGGATGGAGCGCGGGTACACCGCTATTGAAACCTACGTCATGAATTTCAGTCCCGCGTAGCTCGCCGAAAAGAAATTCCCAGCGATGAGCGTTGAGTTTTTGCAACCAAAGACCAAGGATTGGTCATTCTTCGCGATCTCAATGCGGACTACATCTTCGATTCGTCACGTACGCCACTGCCCAGCCATCCAGATTGCCATTCTCCCCAGGATGACGTGGTATTATGGTTCCCTTGCCTAGCTTGATCAGCTTCGCAACATCCGGCACTGACCCGGTCGCGTTATATTTTTCCTATCCAAGATCCCGTCCCCATACCTCAACCAGTTGCAGCCCCACATGAACCGAAGCATCTGCATGAAGTCCTTGAACGCAATCTGTCTTGCGCTGATATCAACGTTCTTTTCCCCATTATTCTTTGTCGCGAAAGCCCAGGCTGATCCGACGTCGTCGAATCCCAACGTCGTGATAATTTCCAACGATGATCAGGGGTACCAAGATCTTGGCTGTTTCGGTTCACCCGACATCAAGACCCCCAACGTGGATCAGCTTGCTCGCGAGGGGATGCGGTTCACCGACTTCTATGTAGCGTCTCACATTTGCTCGCCATCACGGGCCGCGTTAATGACCGGTTGCTATCCGTTTCGAGTCGGCATTTCCGCGGTGTTCTTTCCCAATCATCGAACCTACAAAGGTCTTGATCCCAAACATGTCACAATTGCAGAGATGCTAAAGACAGTTGGCTATACCACGAAGGCAGTCGGTAAATGGCATCTAGGCGACCTTCCCGAATACCTTCCCACCAACCAAGGGTTCGATTCCTATTTCGGGATTCCTTATAGCAACGACATGTATCCATCCGCTGCAATGGAATACGCCGATGACTGCGTTTTCCATGACGGCCATGCGATTGACTCGATCAACCAAAAGATCGCTGCAGTCGCCAATGGCAGACCCCGATCGCTCAAGGATATGGTTCCATTGATGCGAGATGAACAATGCATTGAGTTCCCATGCGATCAAACGACAATCACTCGGCGATGTGCCGACGAAAGTATCGACTTCATTACGAAGTGCGCCCAAGACGAGAAGCCATTCTTTTTGTACCTTGCCAACTCGATGCCACACACGCCGTTGCACGTTTCGGCAGACTTCAAAGGCAAAAGCAAACGTGGAATCTACGGCGATGTGATCGAAGAGATTGACTTCAACACCGGCCGTGTCTTAGACACTTTGAAAGAGTCCGGCGTGGAAGAGAATACGATTGTCGTGTTCACGTCGGATAACGGCCCTTGGTTGATCAAAGGAGACAACGGCGGGTGTGCATTGCCGTTGTTCGAAGGAAAGGGAACCAGTTTCGAAGGCGGTCAGCGAGTGCCCGCGATCATGAAATGGCCTGCGAAAATTGCTGCCGGATCGACCTGTACTGAAATGACCTTGTCGATGGATCTGCTGCCAACGCTCGCCGAGATCACCGGGGCTGATCTGAAACCGGCAATGCCAATCGACGGCAAAAACATCATCGATCTATTGACCCAAAAACCAGGCGCCGCCACACGTCACGAATATTTCTTCTTTCTGCATAACGCAGTGCGTTGGGGCGATTGGAAGTACCACAAAAAGGAAATCTTTAAAGTGAAGCACGCCGGACGCTCTCCATCGAATCCCAGCTTGTACAACCTCAAAGAAGACATCGGCGAAAGTCGAAACCTGATCAAAGAGCATCCTGAGATCGCGAGCCAACTCGCCAAGGCACTAGACGAACACATTGCCCGCACTCCAATGCCTAAGAATAAGTAAACTCTGGTGCGGCCGGTTTACTTCATCTGCATCGTTTGACTGCGTGCGATCGAGGCGTAACCGTTCAATTGAACTCGAGTTCATTCTTCGGCAATAATCTCTTTCCAATCGGGATACGTCGGGCGGTCTTTCAGGTTCTTCCCGCTCTTTTTGGTTGGAGCGGGCGGTGCGGCGTCCAGCACCGCCTTGAGATTCTTCCGGGCAATTTCGCGTTGCGATTCAGCTGGTCCGTTCGCCAGATTACTCAACTCGCGAAGATCGCCTGGCACGGAATAGAACCGGCCATCGCGGTATAGCTTGAACGTTTCGTCGCGAGCGTATTGCGAACCAGGGAACGAGCCCCAATAAGGCTGATAGTGGCAAAGAACCCACTCGCGTGGGCTCCCCTTTTCGCCTTTCAATTGTGGCAAGAAACTACGGCCATCGACTGGATCATCGCTGCCCAACGTCACGCCAGCGGCTTCCGCAATCGTTGCGTAAAAGTCAGTAAAGTCGACGAGATCATCCAGTTCGATTCCTTTAGGCGTTTGGCCTTTCCAGTAGGCTACAAGCGGAACGTGCGTGCCCATGTCCTTGGTATCGCCCTTGCCACCTCGAATCGCTTGCCCGTTCCATCGCGAAGTAATCTGCCGGTTGGTTCCGTTGTCGGCCGTGAACAAAATCAGTGTGTTTTCTAACTCGCCCGCGTCTTCAACCGTCTTCACGATTTTGCCGACGATCTTGTCCAGGTAATTCACCATCGCGACGAAATTCTTCTTCTGGTCTTTTCTGTCTTTCGACCCCCGGTTCGCAGCAGGTGTCGTTGATCCATCACCAACGGTATCGGGTGTGGAAACGAACGGCGAATGCACCAACACAGTCGGGTAGTAAACGAAGAAAGGCTTATCACTGGAACGCTTGATGAAGTCGCACAAAAAGTCCGACATTAAATCAGGACCATATTTATCCGCGTTGTCATCCGAACTGATTAGCTTCCCATTCTGCTCAAGCGGTGGACTCCAGAAACGTTCTCCTCCATTCGGCCCGCTCTTCCCCTTGGTTACCTGCCACAAGCATGACTCATCGAACCCCGCCTGTTTCGGACGGGTGTGGTCTTCGCTGCCCTCCGCACCGTGATACAGCCCGTTGAGTTGCCACTTGCCGGCGATCGCAGTTCGGTAGCCAGCCGATTGCATCAGATGACCAAACGTCTTTTCCTGCGGATCGAGATATCCGAAGTGCGTGTAATTTCGAAAGTTGTATTGTCCAGTCATGATCTTCACCCTCGAGGGGGTGCAGATCGGGCTTGAATAGCAGTGATCAAACCGGACGCCGCGGGCAGCCAATTCATCGATATGTGGCGTACTGTAATCTTCGGCGCCATAGCAACCGAAACACTCCCAACTCACATCATCGGCCATGATCAGAATGACGTTGGGTTTCTCTGCTGTGGCAACGACCGAGCCGATGACGAGTGCACACAAACACGAGAGAGTTCTAAGCACGATTCGGTTTCCAGCGAGATAGATACAAATGCGAATTGCTTTGCAGAACACCGCTGATACCGTCCACCGCGTTGCCAGTTTCAAAGCAGCTTGGCATTGTAGACCACTCCGATAGCGAACTGTTAAAGCGAGCCGATCGAATAGAGATCGAAAAAGATCCGGAGCTTCGCCTCGCGATCCTAGCGTGTCAGGGCTGTCGACCTAAGCTGTCACTACTTCAATGCTGGACCAACAAGTTTCACGCCGTTGGTATCCAAGATTTGGAACGAATGAATGCCCACCTTTTCATCATTGGTGTAAGTCCAGACTACATTCTTGTCCTTCGTCACTTCGAACAACTTCGGTGTCGTGACGTCTTTCCGCCCGGCTGCGTAACAAGCGATTACTACATTCCCATTGGGAAGCACTTGGGCGCCACAAGGATCTTGCAACCATTGCCCAGGAAGATCGTCATTGGTGAGCGTCCATACCACATCACCTTTCGAATCGAATTCAACGACGCGATTGCCATTGGTGCAGGTCACAACCGTGTTTCCGCTACCGGTGCGAATCGCGGTGAATGGCCAAGTGTGGATCTTGCGATCGGGATCACCTTCGACGGTGGTATCGAGCTTGCCAAGAACGCTTCCGTCAGCTGCATAGTGAAACACTGCGAAGTCGAGCAGATGCGGGACCAAGTAGGTACCGTCAGAAAGCTTCCGGGCCATTCTTGTTTGCAAGTGGACATTCTTCTTCTGGCAAACCAGCGGAAACTGCACCAGCACCTCGCCGGATTCGCTGATTTCCAACAATCTTGGCTTCGCGCCAGCTTCCGTAATCAAATACGTCCCGTCAGCGGTAGGGTGTGCACTGTTGACTTCGCTTTGAGTCCCTTTCCATATCAACGTTTCGTTGCCGGCACGATCGATCTTCACCACCGCGCCGCCTGGGTATTTCTTCTTAGCTTTGCTAAGCGTCAAAATCATCGTTCCGTCATCGAGCATGTATCCATCACGCGTCGATGCAGGGTACGTCCAAGTCTTTTCACCGGTGGCGTCGACGATGTAGGTGTCTTTACCAAAAGCCAAAAAACTATGGGTGACTTCGGCCGCTGCACACTGAATTGCAACAAGCGATATCAAAACGAGCGATAAGAATCGAGAGATCACGGACATGCGGACTTACTATGCGTGGGGAACGTTAGGAACGAAGAAACTAGTACCGGCAAAGATTGCCGACCACGGATCACAGGTATGCGGCTAAGCGATCACATCGTGGATCACGTGCCCCTTCACATCCGTTAAACGCATGTCGCGTCCACCGAACCGGAACGTGCTTCGCGTGTGATCGACGCCCATCAGATGCAACATCGTGGCGTGCAGGTCGTGCATTTCAACGCGGTTTTCCACCGCCTTGTAGCCCCACTCATCCGTGGCGCCGTACACCGTGCCAGGCTTAACGCCACCGCCGGCCATCCACACGGTGAAGCCAAACTGGTTGTGATCGCGACCGTTCTTGCCTTGTGCAAATGGAGTGCGTCCAAATTCGCCAGCCCAAACGACTAACGTATCTTTCAACATGTCTCGTTGCTTCAGGTCTTTCAACAAACCTGCAATCGGTTGATCGACGGCAAGAGCATTGTTTTCATGACCAGCTTTGAGGTTGGAGTGCTGGTCCCACCGATCACCGCCGGCTTTGGGGCAAGTCAATTCGATGAACCGGACACCGTTCTCAATCATTCGGCGAGCGATCAAGCACTGTGCACCATACGTGCGTGTGTGCTCGAATTCAGCTTCCATTCCGTACATCTTCTTGATGTGGGCCGGTTCGTCGGAAAGCGACATGACCTCCGGAACCGCCATCTGCATCGAATAAGCGAGTTCATAATTGCGGATCGCCGACTCAAGACTGTCGTGTTTGCCAAAGTTACTTTCGGCTAAGCCATCCAATTGCCGCACAAGGTCCAACTTCCGCAATTGTTCCTGTGCCGTCGCTTCGGTTCGTTCAATATTGGCAACTCCCGTCCCCTTCGGCAGGAAGATCGATCCTTGATAGCTGGCTGGCAGGAACCCACTACCAAAACAATCCAGGCCTCCGGGAGGAACCAAGCCGCCATTGAGCACAACGAAACCGGGTAAGTTATTGCATTCGCTGCCTAACCCATAGTTCACCCACGCACCCATGCTAGGGCGTCCTTGCAGACCGCTACCGGTGTGCAAGAAATAATTGGCGAACGTATGCTCGGGGAATTCCGACGTCATCGATCGAATCACCGCCAAGTCATCCGCACAGGATGCCACGTGCGGAAACAGACTACTGACCGGCAACCCCGACTCGCCGTACTGTTGGAACTTCCAAGGGCTCGCCAACACGTTTCCGTTGTTGTTGAACTGCGTCGGCTCCACATCGAACAACCCGCCGGGATCCTTCCCATCAAACTTGTCTAACAACGGCTTTGGGTCGAAGGTATCGACCTGAGAAGGCCCGCCATCCATGTAAAGAAAGATGACATTTTTGGCTGCAACGTGGTGATGCGGACCGTGCAACGCCTTGCCTAAATCATCGGTGCCCGACGAGTACGCTCGATCGAGTCCGAGTGCCGACAACGCCAACGCACCAAATCCGCTAGCGGATCGTTTCAGCATGTCACGGCGTGACACAGGCGTCGGTCGATAACGCTGGCAGGGAAATGAATTGTTCAAACGAGTCACCTTTGAAAAATGAATTCTTTGGTGTTGATCAATGCATGAGCGAATGCCGCCCATTGATCAACACTCGAACCGTTGCCAACAAACTCCATCGCGATATCCAGTTCCGCATCCGCTGGTTTGCGAGCGAAGGCAGCTAGATACATCCACTCGATCCGATCCACCAAATTGTCGTGCTGCAAAGCTTGCTCGGCCCAATCGCGAGCCTGCGCGACCACGAACGGATCGTTCATCAGGATCAAGGCCTGCGCAGGCACGTTCGAAACGTTTCGTCGTCCCATCGTGCTGAAGGGAACCGGTGTATCGAACGTCAACATGAACGGTGATAGGAAGTTTCGTCGAATTGATACGTAGATCGATCGCCGTCCTTCGCCATCCAACGGCCCGCTCGTCCTTGGCCGGCCTCGTCCGTTCATAAACGACGTCAGGTGAATGGGAACGGGTGGCCCGTAGAGCGTTTGATTCAAGTTGCCCGAAATGGCCAACAAACAATCTCGAATCGACTCCCCTTCCAACCGTTTCGGCGGACGATGGTGCCAGAGCAAGTTCAGAGGATCCGCTTGGGCCGCCTCGGCATCGATCTGGCTTGACATCTGGTAACTCCGGGAAAGCACGATGCGGCGAATCATTTTCTTGATGCTGCGGCCGTCCGCCATGAATTCGGTTGCCAAATGATCCAGAAGCTCTGGATGAGTCGGTAACTGACCGAGCACTCCAAAATCATCGGTCGTTGGCACGATGCCGCGTCCCATCAGGTAATGCCAGATGCGATTAACGATCACGCGCGAGGTCAGCGGATTCGCGGGGTCGTTAATCGTCGCCGCCAGTTCCAGACGCCCGCTACCTCTGTGAATTTCCATCGGCTGCTTGCCCGAAATCGCGGTCAAGAAATGACGCGGCTCAATGTCGCCCGGCTTGTTGGAATTCCCCCGAATGTAAACGTGAGCATCCTCGCCAGTGCCATCCAGCATGGCCATGGCTGTCCGCGATGTCTTGACAATGTTGGCCGCGATCTCTGCACGAGACTGACTCCATTGCTCCGCGATTTCACCCAACTCATCGCCGATTTGTTTATCAACATCGGCTCGAAACGCATCCCACTCCGCCAGCGAAGTTGCCTTTGCTGCCGCTTTCGCCTTCTTTAAATCTTCTGAATTCCCTTGGACTACAAACGCGACCTCCAACTGAGCATCCTCGGCGGGCGTGAACTCCAGATGAATTCGGTGTCCCTTGTATCGAGCCAACCGTAGCTCAACAAAAGTCGCATCTTTCGGAATGGACACCACTGTTTCGCGGTGCAGCGGTCCAGCGACAAGTCGATGTGAATCCACGCAAGCAACAACGTGGCCTCGACCGACCACGGAACAGCCCACCAGGTCTTCGGTCAATTCGAATGTCGGCGTTCGCAAAGTTCGGCCACTGCGAGGCAACTTCGCAACACTACAACGACTTTGAAGATTCTTTTGCGCAACCGACTTCAATCCATTCCAAGCCGGATCGTTGACCGCATGACCGCGCGACGCGAAATCAATTTTCGCCGTCTCGCCGGTCGAGACTAACATCGGTTGACCGGTTGGATGCGGACCGTCACCGAAGCTGTAACCATCCTGCATGAATTGGTCTGGCGTCAAACTTCCGAAGTCCGTCACCAACAGGTCATGTATCACCGAGGGCAGAGGCTCGGACTTCGGCGGGACCAAATCGTGCGCTGCCAGTAAAGCTTGAATCTGTTGACGATACTCGTCGTCGATAGACGCAAGTTGCTTTGCCACCCTTTGATTGGGAAGCATGGAATCGAACCGGACTTGGCGGTAGTCGCTACTTTGCAAGAAGCCGGTTAACGAGTAATAGTCGGCCGTCGAGATCGCATCAAACTTATGATCGTGGCAACGAGCACAGGCTACCGTGACCCCCAGAAACGCCTTCGACATCACATCGACCATGTTGTCGAAACGATCCGATTCGTCTTTGAGAATATCGACCGGTGAGTGAACCCATTCGCCTAAGAACCAGAACCCAGTTCCCAAAATGGATTCGTTGAAACCGTCCTCTGGATTGGTTCGCGGTTGGTCGAGTAAATCGCCCGCAATGTGTTCACGTACCAATTGGTCATAAGGAATGTCCGCGTTGAACGCTCGGATAACGTAGTCGCGGTACTGATAAGCATTGATCGCATCGTCATCAAACTCATGGCCGCGAGATTCTGCGTAGCGAACCAGGTCGAGCCAGTGACGCCCCCAGCGTTCACCGAAGTGCGGCGAGGCAAGCAGCGTGTCGACGAGACGCTCAATCGCGTCCGGCCCGGGGTCTGACATGAATTCCAATGTCTGTTCAGGCGTAGGCGGCAAGCCAACCAGATCAAGATACAACCGTCGCATCACAGCCAAGCGGTCTGCATCAGCGGCGGGCGTCAATTCGTTTTCTTCCAACTTCGCCAAGATGAATCGATCGAGATCTGTTCGCGGCCACGCGTTGTCCGAAACACTCGGCGGTGCCGGATCGGCGATCGGCTGCCACGCCCAATGTTCCTTGGCTCGTTCTTCCAACGCAAACACAGGTCGCTCGGCCCTGGTCACAGGCGCGGCCTCGGTTGGCCACGGGGCTCCCATATCGATCCACTTGGCGAACGTATCGACTTCCTCTTCAGGCAACATCCCTTTCGGCGGCATCTCATACGATTCCCAGCGAACCGCTTCCATGAACAGACTGCCGTCGGCGTCGCCGGGGATGATTGACTCACCGCTGTCGCCGCCTTCGATCAATGCGTCGCGACTGTCGACCATCAAACCGGCTTGCAACTTTTCGGTACCAGCGCTGTGGCACTCGTAACAATGCTCACTTAATAGCGGCCGCACCTCCTTCTCGAAGAACTCAAGCTGTTCACTCGTGAAGCCGGAAGACTCCGCCTGCGCCGACGGACTGGCGAAGCTGGCGATCCCAATAATGAAGCCCAGCGTCAATGCGAGTCGAAGCGGCAAGTGATCGACGCAGGAGTGGAAACGAAGCAAGGCTCTGGTCCTCGATGTCGATTGGGAAACGATCTGCGGAGGTGCTTTGCCGAAGTCAGCGTCGTGCTGGTCAGCATAAACAAACGTCATGGATGATTTGCGACTAAAGGGGTCTAGCCGACGCCATGACGGGCGGGATCTACTATTATGCACTAAGTCACTGCCATGTCGAGGATCATCTGCGTCAAGGCTAGGACAGATTGCGTCACACTTTTCCCCAGCTTCCAAGTGGCCATGAAAACCACCACTGGCCATCCGAAACCGATTGCGATGAATGTGAAAGAACGCCGGCGGGTCGCCTTAATTGTCGAATCATCGCGTTCCTACGGACGGAACCTCCTACGCGGGATTGCCCAATATTCGCGAACTCACGGCAACTGGTCGCTCATGCACGAAGAGATGACCATCGATGCGTCGCTACCCCAGTGGTTAGAGGGGGCCCACGTCAGCGGGGTAATCGCCCGCGTTGATTCGCACACTCTGGAACCGTTACGGAAGCTCAGTATACCGATTGTCGACGTCCGATGTCGAAATTCGCACGCCAACATCCCGCGTGTCGAAACGAACGACCGAGCCGTTGCAGAACTGGCGTACCAGCACCTACGGGAACGCGGCTTTCGCCGTTTTGCGTTTTGCGGCTTCCGCGAAGCCCATTATTCCGACAACCGATTGCGATTCTTCCGCGAGTGTTGCCAAGCTGAAAACAGTCCACTTTCGGTTTATGAAACTGATGGCGAAACCAACCCCATCACCAGTATTGAACGTGCTGGCGTAACAGACGTGCATGGGATCTCGCGTTGGCTCAAAACGCTTCAGCCCGCGACGGGACTCTTCGTTTGCAACGACATCCGCGGTCAACAGGTCCTGGTGGCTTGCCGCAATGCCGGCATCTTGGTGCCCGACGAAATTGGCGTGGTGGGCGTCGATGACGACGACGTCATTTGTCCGCTTTGCGATCCGCCGTTGTCGAGCGTGCGTCCCGATGCCGAACGAGTGGGATATCGAGCCGCCGCCGAACTGGATGAATTGATGCGAGGCAAACCAGCCCACGATTCCATGGAATTGATCATGCCCATCGCGGTGACACAGCGAATGTCGACACAGGTATCCGCTCTGGAGGACCGTGAGCTCGCTCGAGTGTGCCGGTTCATTCGTGAACACGCGTGCGACGGGATCGACGTCAATGATGTCGTCGAATATTCCGAGTTGTCACGACGAGCACTGGAACGCCGCTTTCGGCAGGAACTGGACCGCACGCCTCACCAAGAGTTAATGAACGCCCAAGTCGGACGCGTCAAACAACTGTTGGAAGAAACATCTCTCAAGCTGGAACAGATCGCCAGCATGGCAGGCTACAGTCATCCCGAGCGGCTGGGTGTCGTCTTTAAGCGAGAAACGGGGATGACACCCGGCGAGTATCGGCGACAGGCAAACACAACGGGTAACGATACGCTCGTGTAAGCCTAAGCTTCTCATCGAATCCGACCCATTGAGCGGACGAGCGAAGTCATGCGGGACTAGATGCTGTGCCCTTTGGAAACGCATGACAGATAGTGCGCAACGGAATCATGAACCGCCATGGAACTCGCGAATAGGAACCGCTCCAGAGACGACGCCGCAGACTTGATCGCTTCAATCAAGTTCTAGGTCCCGGCCAAATTTGACCTGCAGTCCCAAGTCAAGGAATTCTTTGCAGTTCGGCGATTGCAAACCGACTAAGTGAACAGCCCGCGTGATCGCATGTTGATCCAATCAGTTTTGCAACGCTAGAGAATACCCAACTTCAACCTGCACCGGTGTGAGCCGAGACTCATCAGCATCCACGAGTCGTTCTTCCACTCGCTCAGCAGTCATCTTTCGTCCTGCCAAGATCCAGTAGCTATGTCAATGACGCAGCAGCCACTTTGCTGTTGCTGCACCGATGCAACCAAG
Source organism: Rhodopirellula sp. J20-39 (assembly GCF_057365095.1). Classification (NCBI taxonomy): domain Bacteria; kingdom Pseudomonadati; phylum Planctomycetota; class Planctomycetia; order Pirellulales; family Pirellulaceae; genus Rhodopirellula; species Rhodopirellula sp. J20-39. Next base: position 4,441,457 of record NZ_CP195123.1, read on the forward strand.
ACCGCCAGTTGTCGGAATTCGTTCGGGATTAGTCTCATCGTTAATCCCCAAGCAGGTCATACAGGCCAATTCGTATTAGAATTCTATTGAGCCAGTTTGCCGCAAATCGTCGACCGCAATGCGCATATCATCATCGACACGCCGATTTCGGCATGCATAATAGCAAGCAACGTATCAACCGAGACGTTGTCTTGTTACCGAGACACAACCTCTTCCCCACGCACGAACCCTACTCGTGCCAAAACGGATACACCGATGCAACGTTTCGAAACGAACTTTTTGGCAATGCTTCTGGCTTTCATTATGACAACCACCTCGACTGCAAACGAAGCCAGTATCAAAAGCGATCCATTTGGTACGTTTGAGGAGAAACCCGTTAGTTTGTTCACGCTAACGAACGCGAACGGCATGACAGCACAAATCAGTGACTACGGCGGAATCGTTGTCAGTCTGAAGACCCCCGATCGACAGGGAAACATGCAGGACGTTGTCCTGGGTTACGACACCTTCGACGACTATCGGGACGACCAAGGCTTCTTTGGTGCGATCACCGGGCGATACGCCAACCGGATTGCCAAAGGGAAGTTTTCAATTGATGGTCACACGTATCAGTTGGCAACGAACAACGGTCCCAATCACTTACATGGTGGCAACCGCGGATTCAACAAACGCATGTGGTACGCCGAAGCATCCATGCAAGACGGACAGCCTCAACTGAAGCTGCAATACGTCTCGCCCGACGGCGAAGAAGGCTTCCCTGGTAACCTCAGTGTCACCACGACTTACACTTTGACGAACAACGACGAACTGAAGATTCAGTACCACGCTACCACTGACCAGACGACCCTTTGCAACCTAACCCATCACAGCTATTGGAACGTCGGTGGGCCGCAGAGCAGAAGCGTCGTGGAGCAAGACTTGCAACTTTTCTGCGATCAATTCACGCCGATTGACGAATATTCCATTCCGACCGGTGAACTTCGCGAGGTCGCAGGAACGCCTTTCGACTTTATCGATGAACGCCCGATCGGCCAACGAATTGACGAAGACAATTTGCAGCTGCAAAGGGGACGCGGCTACGACCACAACTTCGTGATCAACGACACCCCCGGCACGCTGCGACCTGTTGCTCGCGTGCACGATGGTGATAGCGGACGCGTGATGGATGTCCTATCCACCGATGTCGGCGTTCAGGTGTACACGGGGAACTTCTTCGACGGCAAAACAACCGGCAAGAACAAGCGTCCGTTCACGCATCGCACTGCGATATGCCTGGAATGCCAGCGATTTCCCGATTCACCCAACCAGCCGAACTTCCCGTCCGCGACGCTTCGCCCAGGTGAAACGTACGAGAAAACCACCGTCTATCGATTTTCCGTCCGATAGTTGTTCGGTGCTATGGGTTTGCGATCCCACATTCCGCCCCCGACTTGCAACGACGGCTAGCAGCACTACACGCTGCTCCTGCTAGCCAAACGGTGTAAAATCTGCGGTTTCGCCAAAAATCCAACAAGCCTCAACGTCTCTATGAAGGCGACCTGTATCAGGCTGATTCCGCACCTTCGCGATTCCACTCGCGTATCAATTACGTCACATTCCGGCAAAACTCGCCGGAGACGGAACTGAAGGGCCCTTGCCTAAGACTTCTGGTTACGAATGGGGTTCAATCCAACCAGGCTGATTCACTGGCAAACCAGTTCAAATTTGCTCAGGCAATTTCGTTGTATAGTGGCAATCGTCGGCCTGTTCGGGCACAATAGCGCCAGATATTGACATGGATTCAGCGCTGCCAATTGGCATCCCGCACTGTGTCAATTACATGAACGATTCAGTCTTTTCGCCCCGCGAAAAAGCGTCCCCACTTCCTAGCTAGACTGTTACTTTGGTCTTGATCTAGTTCTCCCACCCTCCCCAAAGTTAATCGAATGCGTATTGCGATTGCAAAACCCGTCAGCGATTTCACTGCCAAAGCACTCTGCTTCCTAGGTGTCCTACTCGCTTCGTGCGGCGTTTTGGTGCAGGCTGAAATCTTGACATCTTCGGCTTCCCAAACTGCAACTTGGCCGCAATGGCGTGGACCTTCGCAGCAAGGCATTGCACCGGAGACCAACCTGCGATCGGAATGGTCCGAGTCAACTGTAGAGCGGATTGAAGTTCCAGGGCGTGGTAGCAGCACCCCGATCGTGATTGGCGATGTGGCTTATCTGACAAGTGGCATCGATGGCAAGAACACGCTGCTCGCGTACGACCTAAATCCAAAGAAGCTGACGTGGAAGGTGAACCTGGGCGAAGACCGGGGCAACAAGCACCGCAAAGGCAGTGGCAGCAACCCCTCGCCCGTGACCGATGGCAAACACATCGCCGCATACTTCCGCAGCGGTGACCTGGCATGCGTCGACACCAGTGGCAACAAAGTTTGGTCCGTCAACCTTCAGGAAGAATTCGGCGAAGACACTTTGTGGTGGGACTTAGGTTCATCGCCTTTGTTGTTGGACTCGATGGTAATCGTTCCTGTCATGCAAACCGGACCAAGCTATTTGGTCGCATACGACCTGGCATCCGGCAAGCAAATTTGGAAAGCAGACCGAATCACCGAAGCACCTGAGGAAGCGGCACAAAGCTATAGCACGCCCCTGGAAGTCAACGTGAACGGCACCAAAATGATTGCCGTGATGGGAGCGGACACGTTGACGCTGAACCAAGCCAGCGACGGCAAAGAAGTCGCACGCCTGGGTGGGTTCAATCCGGAAGGTCAAAAGTACTTCCGATCGATTGCGTCTCCGGTCGCCGAAGGCAACGTAATCCTGTGCCCGTACTCTCGTGGCGCCACCGTCACCGCCGTGGATCTATCGAAGCTAGCCAGCGGTGCGGGAACGGACGCAATCATGTGGCATCGTGACGATTTGGGCAGCGATGTTCCGACGCCTGCAATGCGAAACGGGATCGCGTATTTCGTCAGTGACGGAAAGAAGAACAAGGGGACCGTGACTGCTGTCTCGGCCGCGACCGGCGAAACTCGCTGGGAAGTGTCTTTGCCACGCACTCGTCAGAGCTACAGCAGCTCGCCACTGATTGTTGGCGACAAGCTCTATATCACTGGGGAAGACGCCACCACGGCGGTGGTCGGACCACTACAAAAAGGCGCCACGACCGACGGTTCTGCCACGACTGGCGATCAACCCAAAGTGATTTCGGTCAACGAAGTCGAAGACAACGAAGCGTTCACCGTGGCCAGCCCGTCCCCCGCCGGCAATTGTTTGCTATTGCGAACCAAAGGTTTCTTATACGTCATCGAGTAACGCGGGAAGCTGTGCCGGTTAGCGAAGCGGTGCGGCGACCGGTGTTTGTGACGGAAGCATCCGATCGATCGAACGGGTTGACTCGTTTATGTCGATTGAAATGCCATGCACCCTGTTCCCCCGCTTTGCTCCGAAACGCTGAATCACTGGCGTCTGCTCGCCACTCCATTCAGCGCAAGCCGACCTGTCCATGAGCCCGCCGAGACGGAAGAGTTTTACTTCCGCGGCGGTGATCATGCTGAACTTTGGAGTTGGTTTGCCTACGCCATTGAACACGCTGAACCTCTTAGCGTGATCGTCGCCCCCAGTGGCACGGGAATCACGATGTTCTTTCGGCAAATTTTGGCCAGCACCGGGGTTGGGTCGCATGCGATCGACGTAGCGACCGGAGAGTGGAAGCAAACAGAAAAGAATCCTCGCGTTTGGCCAACGGCAACGCGCCCAGCCTTTCACGACCGCACTCGCTGCCAACCAGTTCGATTGATCGACGTGCCATCGCACATCAATCCGCTACCGGCTTCCACTTCTATTTGCTCGCTGACCGATTTGTACCCTGACGAATGCGTGTTCGTTCGGATACGCCCCACCCGATCGAATAAGTCCGGACAGGCGTCGGTAACCGAGCGAACACTCCGCATCGTTGGAACCGCCGACCGAACGCTCCATCTACCCAGCCCCAAATCCGAGCACTTGCAAGCCTGTCTCGCCAAGTCGATCCGTCACGTTGGTGCGATGGAAGACGTCTTTACCCACGACGCAGCCGCATGGCTCGCTCAACAGTCAACGGGATACCAAGACCTGGCCACTCGCGTTCATCAAGCATTGATGCTCGGCCACGCCAAAGGACTACGTCGGATTGATCGGCGGGACGCGCAAGCGATGCTAGAACCGGAAGTGAATTACCGAGCTGCCTAGAGCATTTTGAGATTTGACATGCCTGATCCCGGTAGCTGGGTTCGCCAGAATTCAGTTTGTGGTTCGTAGGCCGGACCAAGCGCAGCGACGTTCCGGCAATCATGCGTCTGCCGGATGGGCGTCGCAAAGCCTCCTTCATCCGGCCTACTTTGGGTCGTTATGTGACTGGTTTTTGTAGCTGGATTCGACAGAATTCAGAGTACCGGAGTCTGGTGACACCGCCTACATCCTTTCTTAAACGCTCTAAGACCCGATCCGCTACAATAGCCGGCCACCGATTCTAGGAAAGGCCGCGGGCAGCATGACTCCGGCGAACGAGTCCAGCTCGCTACGCGACGACGTCTTTCACCACGCTCCCGTGCACGTTGGTTAACCGTCGCTCGATCCCGTTGTGGTAGAACGTCAGCCGTTCGTGATCCAGTCCCATTAAATGCAGCAATGTCGCGTTGAAATCGTAAACGGACGTTTCATCCACAGCCGCTTTGAACCCAAACTCGTCACTCTCGCCGTAGCTGAATCCTCGCTTCACACCGGCACCGGTTAAGAAGCAAGTGAACGCTCCCGGGTTGTGGTCACGTCCCGTTCCGTTGGCCTGCAAAAACGGCATACGCCCGAACTCGGTCGCCCAAACGACCATCGTGTGTTCTAGTAATCCGCGTTGACGCATATCAGCGATCAAGGCTGCCGTAGGCTGATCCATGATTTCGGCCTGCATCGCATGGGTTCGTTTAATGTCCGAGTGCGAATCCCAGTTCGTGATCCCGTTGCCGCCCGCCGGATCGCTGCCGTTGAATAGCTGAACGACGCGAACTCCCTTTTCGATCAGACGTCGAGCCAAGATGCAGTTCCGGGCGTAGTGGCCTCGCAATTCGCTGCCTCCTTCGACACCGTACGACTTCAACGTCGCGGCGGTTTCGCCAGCCAGATCCATCACATCGGGAACCGACGTTTGCATCTTGCCCGCCAGTTCATAACTCGCGATTCGTCCGGCTAGGTTGGCATCGCCGGGATACTGTTCCAAGTGGCGAGCGTTAAGTCGCTGAAGTAGTTCGACGGTTGCCCGATCGTCAGGGCCCGTTAACCCAAGCGGACGATTCAGGTTGGTCGGCGGATTTTTGGCCGTGAAGTCGGTTCCCTGGAACGCGGCCGGCAGAAAACCGTTGCCGAAATTGTTCTTCCCGCTTCGAGCCATCCCACGCGGATCATTGATCGCGACAAACGAAGGCAGTTCCTGGTTTTCGGTCCCCAACGCATACGTGACCCACGATCCAAACGATGGAAACCCTTCCATCGTGAAGCCCGTGTTCATGAAGTTTTCGCCCTGCGGGTGTGCACTGGTATCGGTTTTCAGAGCGTGAAAGAAGCAAAAGTCATCGACTTGTTTGGCCAAGTGGGGAACCAAGTCCGAAACCATTTTCCCGCTTTCGCCGCGTGGCTTGAAGTCCCAGAAAGGCTTCGCAATGTTGCCTGACGGGCCCTCAAACGTCACCGCTGGAAGTCCTGGCGGCTTCTTGCCGTCTAAGTCCCAAAGCGCAGGCTTGTAGTCAAACGTGTCTAGGTGACTGACCGCACCCGGCAGGTAGATCACCAACACCTGCTTCGCTGGCATTTCAAAATGCGGACGTCGCGGCGAATAGGGTGAATCGGGATCGATGTTAGGACGAATGGGCGACTGATGCCCCGCCTGTCCCACTTTGCCGTGTTGGGAATCCGCCATTGCGGAATCGCTAGCGAGCAAGCCATCGGCGCTCAGCATACTGGTCAGTGCAAGCCCCGCCGTTGACAGACCAGCCGTGCTCAAAAAGCCACGGCGATCCAACAAGCGACGCCCGTGGAGTGATAGTCGTTCAGGATTCATCATTGGATTGTCGCTGAGTGTTCAATGGAAAATGGATCAAGGAAGGAACACGAACTCGTTGGAGTTGATCAACGCTCGACAAACCAAAGCCAGCTTGCCATCACTGACCATTTCAGCGACCGAGGACATCTCCGGTGCAGTAGGCGACCGCCCCAGAATCAATTCGAAACATCGCCCTGCGGCCGCGTTGCCCGGCCCGCCAACTTCCGATATCGCCCGCTCTGCAATCATTTTGCTTTGCTGGATCACGAACGGACTATTCATCAGATTCAACGCCTGAAGCGGCGTCGTCGAAACCGGTCGCTTGGGTTTCACTTGCCCGCAATCGGGAAAGTCGAACGCCGTAAACATTTGATCGTCCACGCGTCTCATCCGTTCTTGGTAGATCATCCGACGCCAAGTCTCTGGACCGTAGTTGTCCGTTACTTCCCACTGGGCATAACGAGCCTTCACGTTGTGAATGCGGAAGCTACGACCACCAATGCGGTCATCTAGAACGCCAGACGCCTGCAAGATGGAATCTCGGATGACTTCCGCCTCGACTCGCTTTGGTGGAAAACGCCACAAAAGTGCAGCATTGCCATCGATTTCGAGCCCGCGTTCGTTCGGCAAGCTGGTTTGCTGAAACGCATCCGACATCACCATCAACCGGATCATGTGTTTCATCGACCAAGCTCGCGATTCAGTGCTCTCTGAGTGAGCCGCCGGTTTTCCATCGGTCGCGATTTCAGATTGCACCGACACTGTTGGATCGATCAATTCCGATGCCAACCAGTCCAGCAATTCAGGGTGCGTTGGCAAAGCGCCCGCAGCGCCAAAGTCTGCCGTAGTGGCAACGATTCCGCGGCCGAAGACATGGTGCCACATCCGATTGACCGCCACACGAGCGGTCAGCGGATTGGTGGGGTCGGTCAGCCAATCCGCAAACGCCACGCGGCGTTCTTTGCCCTTCGCACTGGAATCAAGTCCCAAATCGCCATCGAGTTCCTGCAAACCCGCCGGGTAAACTTCGTCCCGAGGATTCTCTGGACTACCACGACTGAACACATGCGAGGTCACCGGTTCGATGAAACGGGCCACAAATCCGGGGGCAGGCCCCTCTTCTCGGATCTGGTTAACGAGCCCCTGCACTTCCTCAAGGATTGCGACTCTTGAAGGATGCTGCTTATTCAGCTTCTCGATCTGTTTTGTCGACGCAACCTTCGTCCAAACCCCAGCCTCATCCTGCACCTCCATTTCAAAAGCACCGAACATCAGCTTATTGAGGTTTTCCAGGTAATCGGTTTCCAGATAGTCCTCACGGTTGGTGCTGATTCGAACCCGGAAGATTTCTTGTGGTTCCGTAAAGTTGAACTGCACCCAAGGCTTTTCGTCGCTGCCTTTGGGGACACGAACCAACCACGCAAAATTTCCATACTCGCCGTCATTGATCTTCGAAACCGGCATTGATTCCTTGGTGAGATCCGCTGAATGTTCGACGGTTGTCCCCGCGTCCGCTAAAGCGAGATTCCGGTTCCACTCCGTCGTGCCGAAGATCTCCAGTTCGTCGATCCGTAAGAACTTCACAGGGAACGTGAAGCGAACGGCCTTGGCGGTCGTGAATGGAATGTGAATTTCTTTGTAGCCCGTCCAATCTTCTTCCCAAGGCCCCGTTTGCCGCATCTTGATTCGTTGAGCCTTCAACAGCTCATGAAGCTCTTGGCCGCGTAAACGACGAGGGTGGTCTTCCGCCAATTCCAAGAATCGCCCGCCAAACTCGATGTCCTGAAAGACGGCCGACATGGAGTAATAGTCAACGATCGAAATGGGATCAAACTTGTGGTTGTGACACCGTGCGCACCCAATGGTCATCCCCATCGCCGACGCCCCTACCGTTTGCAAAATCTCATCCATACGGTCCGCTCGAGCTGTACGCTGCGCCGCCGGCTCTCGTCCAACTGTGGCGGCCGGGACGTGCGGTCCGGCGACCAAATATCCTGTCGCGTCGCCCACACCGACCGTGTCACCGGCCAGTTGTTCAAACAGAAACCGATCGTACGGCTTGTCTTCGTTGTAAGCACGGATCACGTAGTCACGGTAGACCCAGGCATTCTTGCGATACATATTGCTTTCGCTGCCATTGGTTTCCGCCCACCGGATCACGTCGAGCCAGTGCTGCGCCCATCGTTCACCGAAATGCGGCGACGCCATTAAGTAATCGACCAACCGGGCATAGGCCACATTTCCTTCGCTAGCGTATTCCGCTGCAAACGCATCGGTCTGTTCGGGTGTAGGCGGAATGCCGGTCAAAACAATCGACGCACGGCGAATCAACATGCGTGGATCCGCTGGCTCAGAATAGGCAAGGTCGTCCTGGCTAAGCCGATGCAACAAGAACGCATCAATTGGGTTCGCTGCGAGATCAGCGTGGTTGCCGTTCACTGCACCCGCGGCAACATCCGTACCGGTGTGTAGAATGTTACGGGTCGCGGGCATTTCCGGCACGTCAGGCCGCGTGACAGGTTGGAACGACCAATGGTCCGACTTCTCGACCGTAAGTTCCTGCATCTGCCCCGGCCACACCGCACCTTCGCGGATCCAACGAGTCAATAATTCAATATCTTCGGCCGCCAACTTGTCTTCATCCGGAGGCATCGCCATCTCTTCATCGAGATGGTTTACCACATCCATCAGATAGCTCTTTTCTGGCTTCCCCGGAACCAGCGTCGCCAGCCCCGAATCACCACCCCGGAGCATGCTCAAACGCTGATCCAAACGCAGCCCTGATTCCTGCTCATCTTCGCCGTGGCAATACCAACAATTGTCCTCCAAGATTGGCGCAATGTCCGATTCAAAATCCACCGGATTCTTACCAGCATCAACGGCTGAATCTGAACTCGATGCCTCTGATTCGTTTGGGCCGGAAGCCGTGCTGCCGGTAATCGCTGGCGAGCCTGAAATCACTGGCCGCGCGAGCAAAGCAACAAGCAACAAGACAACCAAAATGCCTACTGATCGACAAATCAAAGATGGCATCAATTCGTTCCTGGGGTAACTGATATTTTCTGTTTCGTGTTGCTAGAGATTTGGTTCTGCGTGCGAAAGCAAAGCCCTCTGCAAGGTATCGATACCCACAGCTAGCCCATAAAGGGCGGCTCGCCACCACGACTCGCAGTATTGTATGACAATTAGGCGGGCGTGTCCAGTTCTCGCAGCGCGTGCTCTAGCACCGCTGGCCGCAAATTCTTGTGAATTCACATCGTCTGCAGGAAGGTCTGCAGAGACTCCGATTGCGACTATGCAAACAGCTCTTCGATCCGGCCGGTCGAGTCGCCATGGGACGGCACGTTCACGCCGATCCCGTGCAGGATGCTTAACCACAAATTGCACAGCGGCGTCTTCGGGTCGTCCATCACTAAGTGGCGTCCATGCTTCATCCCCGCGCCACCGCCAGCGATTAAGGTTGGACAGTTGGTCAGCGTGTGGACTGAACTCAAGTTCGTTCCGAATGTCAACGCAGCGTTATCAAACAAGCTGGAACCATCGGCTTCCTTGGACGCCTTCAACTTATCCATGAACTCGGCCAACAAACGAGCATGGGCGGTGTCACGGTTTTGTGAAACCGTACGGCGTTCGCCTTCGGAATAGTGACTCATGCTGTGCGCCGTCATGGTCGCACCGAGACTTTCGATCAAAGAGTTCGCTGGCATGCGGTATGTGAACACCCGAGTCGCGTCAACTTGCATTGCCGCAACCATCAAATCGTACATCATCCGAATTTCCTCCAGTCCCTCAAGCGACTCCCGAGGTTCCTTGATCGCGTTAGCCGGAACCTTCTTTTCAACGTCTAGCCAAGACTCTTCCTTGGCCAAACGGACTTCGATTTCTCGAATAGACTGCACGTACTCGGTTAGCTTCTCTTGATCTTCTCGACCGATCTTTCGATAGACCGACTTTGCGTTTTCACTGACCGTGTCGAGCACGCTTCGTTTGCGTTTCAACATCGTTTGTCGCTCCGCCAGCGGAGTCTTGTCGTCGGAGAACAACCGATGAAAGGCCGCGACCGGAGTATCTAAACCGGCGACCGGCTTGCCATACCGATTCCATGCCAACGAGGAACCGGGACCATGCCCGTCCCCGCTTGCGCCCTTCGCGGCGAGTTGAATCGAAGTAAACCGAGTTTGTTGGCCTAACAGCTCTGCGGCGACCTGGTCGACTGAAACCGTATTGTGGAAACCTTGCCCGGGAATTTCGTATCGATTAGCTCCCGTCAACCAAAACGTACTCCCGCTGTGACCATCAGCACTGTAACGATGCATCAGGTTTTGGATGATCGTGATATCCTTTTTGTGCCGTGCGAGCGGTTTTAAGATCTCAGGAAGCTTGTAATTTTCGCCGACCGTCTTTCGGTCGGGGTACCAGCGATCGGCCGTCACACCGAACCCCATCCCTAGAAACACAAGTCGCTTGGGAACGGTCGTCGGCTGTGCCGCGGACGCATACCGCCGGAAGCCATACGACTCCATCCACGGAAGCGAAATCAAGGCGCCTGCACCACGCAAGATCGCACGTCGATTGGCTTGGAAACTCATGGCAAATCCTTAGCGTGATTGAAATGAACGGGATTGAACGAAGGCGTCCAAGAACGCACGAACGGAGTAGTTACTTGCTTTCGCCGCCGACATCATCTCGTCGGCCAAATCTTGATCGGTGAAGCCGTAGGGTCGCCCAAGCCCATAGGCGATCAACGCTTCGGCAAATCCGCGAGCGAATTGCTCTTCACGAGAAGCAATTGCGTCACGCAATTCGAAGTAGCTGGCGAACTCGGTCCCATCGGGCAATTGGCCATTGGGCAGGATGTCGAACTCAACCGTCTTCTTTCGGCGTCCTTTTCCGGTGGTCAGCAATTCTTTGTCCCGCCATAAACCGTCCGCGTCGAAGTTCTCCAGTCCGAAGCCGATTGGATCAATCTTGCGGTGACACTGGGCACATTGCGGTTCCTCTTGGTGCGCCCGCTGTAGCTCGCGAGCGGACAAAACCTCGCCCGCCAAACGCCCCAACTGAGGCACATTGGGCGGCGCCGGTGCTGGCGGATCGTTCAGCAAATGACGCAATACCCAAGCACCGCGTTCCACTGGCGACGAGCGCAAACCATCCGACCCCATCGCACTGACCGCGGCCGTTCCCAACAATCCACCGCGAGGTGATTCGGACGGAATGGAAACCTTACGGAACTCATATCCTGATACAGCGGGCAAACCGTAATAGTCCGCCATCACATCGTTCACCACTACGTAATCGGAGTCCAGCAAATCTCCAAGCGGCAACGACTCATTCATGACATGCATGAACGTTTGAAAGATCTCCTCGCGTGCGTTCTCGCGTGTTGCATTGTCAAAAGTTTGAAACTGCACACCGTCAAACTGAAACATGTCTAGCCGTTCCATGCTCAACCATTGGTGCACGAAGTCGCGAACAAAATTCACTTGTTTCGGATCCGCCAGCATTCGCGTGAGTTGTTGGTCAAGTATCACCGGATCATGTAACTCGTTATTGACAGCCAATTGCATGAGATCGTCATCCGGCTGGCTACTCCACACCAGGTAAGACAAACGAACGGCCAGTTCCGTATCCGAAAGCCGCCGGGAATTTTCTCGCTCCTCCTCGACCATATACAGGAACTCAGGCGATGCCAGAGTGATCGCCAGCGGGTCAATCAACGCCTCGACCAAAGATTGGCCCATCTTTCGGTTGGCATGATAGTGCCCGAATAGTTGCTTCAGGAATTCTCGGTTTGGTGGTGTGGACCGGAAAGCTCGCACGGCGAAACGCCGCAAAACTTCGATCGCGTAGCGGTCGTCGCTAAAACCATCAGGACGCTCGATCAGAATTCGATTCGCCGCGTTTGCGGGAGCCAAATCCGGCTCAGGCCCTGACACTTCCGCCCAATCGATCCAAACCCCGGGAGGTGTTCCTAACCCATTTTCCTGTTGATGGATCGTCCACAGGTTCTTGTCCGCGCGGTCCTGGTGCGTCCGCTGGTGAAGCCAGAGTTGTTCCCGTTGCCCAGGTTGATGGTCAAACTCGAAGGTCAGAATTTCTGGATCATCCAGCGTTGCGGTCACCTTCCGCCAGCCCAGTCGCTTGGTGGAGCTAGCATATCCCGACGAGAGTTCGACGTAGTGAAACCGGCTATCCGTTCCAGGGTAATGTGCCGCACGAAACCGAATCGTGTACTTCCCCGAGGCCCCTTCGAATAACGTCGGCAACTTCACCTTGGTGTAGCCGCCACCCTTGATCGTCAACATTAACGCCACGCCCGTCTTGGTCTCCGGACGTTGCAGATACTCCTTCAACTGAGGCGACCAATCGCGATACTGCGACAGATTTTTCCTAGCCTGGTATTCATCCAGGACGCCAAACTCCGACGGTGGCTTTTCGTCCTGGGCCTTCCACGCCATCGAACGCTCGTACTCATCCGTGATCTTGTCGAGGTACTCTTGGTAAACCTTGGTTTGTGCCTCTTCCGGTTCGACGCGGCGGGTTCGGGACGGCGCTTTTTTTGTAGGGATCAGACACAATTGCAGTGTCGCCCTGGCAGTTTCCAAATAGTTTTCAAGCTGGTCGCTGGAAAAGAATAGCGATGCACCCTGGGTATCGAAGCCCGCTCCCGCTTGATCGTCGGGCAATGAACTGACGTCTGGCGTCACTCCCAGCAGATCCTCGATCGTGTTTTCGTATTCCCGCCGATTCAAACGTCGCAGCGGAATCACGCCGCCTGAATCGCCCAGAACTTTGCGTGCCAAGACCATCTGGTCGGTCAGGTCTTCCAGGAACCGAGCTTTGTCCTGGTCGGTCATCTGTTCCGCGTCCTCTGGTGGCATCTCGCCTGAGTTGATCGCGTTGAGCACCTTCTGCCACATGTTGGCGGTGGCAATGTCTTGGCTGACCGTTAATGGAATACTTTCCAAATCCACACCCGCTTCGCTCTCGTCGGTACTGTGGCAATCCAGGCAGTACTTTTCGAACACAGCAAGATGCTGCTCGGTCATCTTCGCTTCACGTGCCGATGACTCAGCGAGCACCAACGCAACCGGTGAGCAAAGGAGACAGACGAAGATGAGGAGCAGAGCGATTGATTTCATGCGGCTAGTGCTTTGGCAACAGCGATTTAACGGCAGTTCTTGGTAGTGGACGATTCTACGAGTCCGTTCCAATCATGGCAGTGGACGAGGCATACGAGTCCATCAGAAACGAACTTCACGGAGGGATTCGTTGCCTCATCCAATACGGTTGGAACTCGACGTTCGGGTACGAGTCGTGGCTATCAACTACCAGGCGCCCGACCGCGGCCAATCTGACAAGAAAATGACGATTTCTGACAAAACCTGGGTCACGTGCGGATTTACCTGTCAAAATTCGTTCCTCAAGCGACTTGCACTCGTATTGCCCGGTACTGAACCTGCCCAGTACTGAACCGACGACCGAAACTTTGTCCGCAGGACGCATTGACTTGACCGTCCGACCAAGACTGCCTTCGTCAGCAACCCGGAATCGTCCGGCAACCTTGCAAAGTCCTCCGCCTAAACTGCGGCTAAGTTTTTCCACCGCCTAGCCGTCCCGCAAACGCGCACCATCCGATGTCATCCACCCGTCCCGCGCCAGACCGCACCGAAGAGTTCATTTGTTTGTTAACCGAACACGAACCTCGTTTGGCGCACTACGCCACCCTTCTTATCCCGCACCTACAAGATTCCGACGAGGTGCTCCAGGAAGCCAAACTGGTGATGTGGCGAAGCTTTGGTCGTTTCGAATCCGGCACCGATTTCGGGGCTTGGGCACGCAAGGTCGTCTTTCATCAAGTTTTGAAGTTCCGACGTCGCCCCTCCAGACGCTTGCAACCCTTTCCTGAGGAGACACTGGAGTTGCTGGCCAGTGAGATCGGTGGCTTGGAAAAGGAGTTGGACCAACGCCAGTCGGCTTTGGCGGGTTGCATTGCGAAGTTGCCCGATGACCACCGCACCATCATCTCTTTGCGTTACTTCGACGAGCAATCGATCGACCGCATCGCTACCACTACAGGACGTAAGGCCGACGCCATCTACCAATCGCTTAGTCGCATCCGACGGTCGCTGCACCGCTGCATTACCGACGCCATCCAAACCCAAGGTCGATCCGCATGACCAACCAATCCAATTCAAACGATTCCTTTGGCGACGATTCTTCCGATCCAATTTGGGAGCAGGCTTACGAGCTATTCGACAAAAGTATCGAGGGAACGCTGACCGAGGCCGATGCGGCTCAGCTCAACGAGTTGGTAGCGGGCGATCAGGCTTTCCGCCAAGGCTATCTGCGATACATCAGCACGCATGCGGCACTGCATCGCACGGCAATTCCAGTCAGTGCCGCCGACAATCGGGATCTGCTTGAAAGTGCATTTGCACCAGACGACTCCAATGCACTCACGCCAAGACAAGCAAACGCGAACCGCCAAGCTCCGTGGCAAAACTGGTTGCTCGCGGTCATGGCCGCCGGGATCGCGATCCTGGTCGTCGATTGGTTTGTCGATTCCAAACGCGTTCAGCCTCTGACGCAACAACCCGATGTCGTCGCCACGCTAGTCAGCAGCAAAGGTTGTTCCTGGGGCGAAAGTTCGTTGCCGACATCGCCAGGGTCGCAACTCACGCGAGGGCGCATCAACTTGTTATCCGGGCTGGCCACGCTCCAGTTCGCATCGGGCGTGAACATGTCTTTAGAAGCTCCTGCGGATGTTGAGCTAATCGATTCGATGAACTGCGTCCTGCACGATGGCCGGCTATTTGCGACCGTTCCGTCACAAGCTCAAGGCTTTCGCGTGGACACCAACGCTGCCGTACTGGTCGATCACGGAACCTCATTCGGCGTCGCTGTCGATCGCATCGCTGGGATGACTGATGTGCAAGTGTTCGAGGGTGTCGTGGACGTCCAACAACGCACCACGCAAAAGAAGCAACGCATGCTAACGGGCGAACGCACGATCGTTCAAGACGAACGGTTCGACCAAATTGACTTTGATGCCGATGAGGTGCCCGCCGCGATCAGCGACAACAGTGCTCATGACGATTTCCAAAACGCCATTTCGATCACGACTCGGGACGGCCAAGGGCGTGAAAAGAACATCCTGCCCTTCGAACCACGCTCGGGCATCTTCAAAACCCGCTTGGTCATCAAGAACTCCACCATGAATGCGAAGTACAACTCGAAGGCTTACCTCGCCTTGGACCTCGCCGCGATCCAAGGTAAGTCGATCGAACGCGCCTCGTTTCAACTTAGTATCATCCCGTCGACTCGTGGTTATGCATCGCTGGTTCCCGACGCCACCTTCGCCGTCTACGGCTTGACCGACGAGAGCCAGGACGACTGGGAACCGGATTCTTTGACTTGGGAGAACGCCCCTGCCAACAAAGCGGGTGCGGCGATCGATCCATCCGACAGCGTTCTGCTTGGTCGATTCGTTATTCCGCAAGGGCAAGACAGCGGCTACGCCACAATTGAAAGTCCTCAGCTTGTGAAATTCCTCGCCGCTGACACTAACGGAATCGCCACGTTGATTCTTGTTCGCGAGACCAGCGAGACGAATGTTCGCGGGCTCGCCCACATGTTTGCCAGCTCCGCCACCCGCAATGGTGTCGCTCCAACCCTCAGGGTGATCAGCAGATAGGGATGCGAAGCTGGACACCGGAGCCGGTATTTCGAGTCAGAAAACTCTAAGAAAACTTGCCGAAGGCGGATATTTAATCGGCCAAACAAACCTGCTAGACTGACGCGGCACTCATCCCCCGTGAAAGCAACGCATGCTTACCAAGCAAAAAAAACTAATCCTCTCGCACGCTCAGCGCGACATGATGCGGCGTGCCGGCAGCGTGAACGCTGAACTGATGGACGTCCTCCGGCCGCACGTGAAAGCCGGAATCAAGACCATCGAAATTGACAAGATGGTCCACGAATGGACGTACGACCATGGCCACAAGGCCGCCACGCTGGGGTACCAAAAGTATCCGAAATGTTGCTGCATCAGCGTCAACGAAGTCATCTGTCACGGCATCCCCGATGAAACCGAACTGAAAGATGGGGACATCGTCAACGTTGACATCACCACCATCGTCGACGGTTGGCACGGGGACCAGAGCGAAACCTTCCTGATCGGTGAGGTCACTGAGGAAAAACGAGCCGTGACGCAGTGTGCATTCGATTGCATGCATCTAGCGATCGATCAACTGACGCCGGGTTGCCGAGTCGCCACGATCGGCGAAACGGTCACCCCCGAAGCCCATCGCCGCGGCTTCACGGTCGTTCGCGAATACGTCGGACACGGCTTGGGCCGACAATTCCACCTCGATCCGTCGATTCCCCACTTCCCGAATCGCCAAAGCCGGATCGACCGTCTGTTCGCTGGCATGTGCTTCACGGTCGAGCCCATGATCAATGCGGGAACCCGCTACACCAAGAGCGACAAACAGGACGGCTGGACGGTGCGGACGAAAGACGGACGCCCTTCGGCCCAATTCGAGCACTCGATCCTGATGACCGAAACCGGCCCCGAAATCCTGACACAAACCAAGAACGGCCCGCAAAAAGGCCACCGGTTTTAAGAGAAACCGTCAAGGATTTACAATGAAACACCAGCCCCCGTTGGTGTCCAGCCTTCAGGCTGTTCCAGGTAGCCACAAAGTGGCGGCAAACAAACAACGCCCCACCCGGAAAACGTCCAGGTCCCAAGCGGCTAAAGCCTGGACTCCAGCGCATGTTGGTGTCCAGCCTTCAGGCTGCCCCAGGTAGCCACGAAGTGGCGGTAAACAGACAACGCCACCGAGCGGGAAACGTTCAGGTCCCAATCGGCTAAAGCCTGGACTCCAGCGCATGTTGGAGTCCAGCCTTCAGGCCAATACCGCTAAGTTACGAGCGTATCGTTCGGGCGAATTCATGCTTGGGAGCTGGCATTTTCCGGTGTTCCTGGCGTTTCTTGGGCCATTTGCTTTGAGGACGTTTAATCACCCGAGGATTGACCCGGTTTCGGCGTGGCTCAAGTACCTGCAGGCTGATCTCTTGGATCATCGTTTCGTACCAGCCTGCGAACAAGCGGGGTGATCGCGGCGACTCGACAAGACTGACACGCAAGACGTTCACGGTGCCCGTGAACGAGATCCCCCTTGGCGGTACATCGGCTAAGGCGGCGGCCTCAAATGCTAACTTGCGGATGGTGAAGTGAGCGATCAGCAAGCCGTAGATCTCCTGCACCACTCCCGCAGGTGTGTGGCTGCGGAGCTTCGGTGAATTTCGCAAGTGAGTCTTCGCTTCATCAATCGCAACCTCTTCTTCCCAGCGATCGTGATACAGAACGATGAGCGTTTGAGCCGGAGTTTCGATAGGGTCAAGAAGCGTGGTAACCAAACGATGAGCTTCTCTATGACCGACACGCTGCGGGTCATCCAAGGTGTACTCGATCACCCGCACCTTGGTGCCATTGCGATCATGCAGTCGGTCGTAGTCAGTGGCGTAAATTTCCGATAGGTAAGAACCGTCAGCAAACGCTTTCATATTGCGGAATCGGCGGTTTATTTTTGACCGACCCAAAAAGTCAGATCCTCCGTCGACGACCTGCTGCATGAGTTCATACGCGCAGAAACCGATGTCGAATAAAAGCAAGCTTTGGGCTGGCAAATCACGGTAAACATACTTTGCCAATGTGACTTCACCGCAGCGAATCGGCTTGGCAAGAAAGCTGAAAAAGACACGCGAGCCGATCTCGCAAAGAGCCACAATTCGGACTTGGGGGAACGCCCCGAAGGAGGTTCCGTTCTTGGGCCTCCCGAAGGCTCGGCGACAGTCATCACTGTCGGGCACATTCAAGACGAAACCATCAACGGCGACGAGTCTTCTTCCCGCATAAAAAGCCCCCGACGTTTGGGCATCGCACAGACACCGGACAACCCTTCGGTAAACCGAGGCCATGATGGGGACGCCGACGCGAGCTCGAGCTTGAGTCAGGGCACTGGAGGTGGGCATCATCTTACTGGAGAATCGATGCAACCATCGGAAGACTTGGGTGTAGTTGTCGTTGCCGAACAACCAAATTGAGATATTAAACAAGACCATGACTTCGGCGGGACACTTTCGGCTTGCTCTTTTCTCCAAATTCCGATGACGAACCTCGGCCCGAAGCAAGCGACAGTTGACCGTTTTTTTAAGCACGCGATCCGCTCGCGCCCGCTGAACTTGTCTTGCTTCTGCGAAGTCTGGGCGTCATGATTGGCCATGGCAGCGTCCTTGCTGAGGGGATGTATTTGAACACCACGATCCTCGCAGGGATGCTGCCTTTTTTGAAGATTAACTTAGCGGTATTGGCCTTCAGGCTGCTCCAGTTAGCCACGAAGTGGCGGCAACAAACAACGCCACCAAGCGGAAAACGGCCAGGTCCCAATCGGCTAAAGCCTGGACTCCAGCGGATGTTGGTGTCCAGCCTTCAGGCTGCTCCAGGTAGCCACGAAGTGGCGGTAAACAGACAACGCCACCATGCGGAAACCGTCCAGGTCCCAATCGGCAAAAGCCTGGACTCCAACGGTTATCCTTGAGACTGTTCGGTATCGTCCGATTCGCGAGGGACGATCTTGGCTTTCGGTTTTTCGTTGACCGTGCCAGGTACCAACCAGGGGCCAGAACTGTGCTGTTTGATCAGTCGCATTAGTTCGTCGCTGTCGATTGCTTCGACCTCAAGCAGTCGCTGTGTGACCGCTTCGAGCACGTTACGACGTTGGTGCAAAATCTCACGAGTTTGCGTCAGCATGTCCTCGACGATTCGCGACACTTCCTTGTCGATCATCTTGGCCATCTCTTCACTGTGCATGACCTGGTAATCACCGCCACCGGAGCCCGCTAGGAACGGCGAACGCATGTTGCGGCGAAGGTTGATCCGGCCAATCCGGCTCATGCCGTAATCCATCACCATGCTGCGTGCCGTTTCAGTGCAACGCTCCAGGTCGTTTTGAGCTCCTGTGCTAATGTCCTGGAACACCATCTCTTCGGTCAGTGTCCCCGCCAACATCACCTTCATCTGGCTTTCCAGTTCCGACTTGGTCATCAGGAACCGTTCCGATTCAGGTCGCTGCATCATGTAACCGAGAGCGGCCAGACCTCGCGGGATGATACTGACCTTGTGAACCGGATCGGTGTTCGGCAATGCCGCGGCAACAATCGCGTGCCCCGACTCGTGATAAGCAACGCGGATTTTTTCATCCTCGTTCATCACCCGGTTTTTCTTTTCCAGCCCCGCCGTCACTCGCTCGACGGCATCGTTGAACTCATCCATACCAACGGCACTCTTGCCGTTCCGGGCAGCCAGCAACGCCGCTTCGTTAACAAGGTTCGCCAAATCGGCACCCACGAAGCCACTGGTGATCGATGCGATCCCCTTCAGCTCGACTCCTTCGTCCAACTTCACGTTTTTGACGTGCACCGACAGGATCTTTTCACGACCAGCAACATCCGGCCGATCCACCAGCACGTGCCGGTCGAAACGTCCTGGACGCAACAGTGCCGGGTCGAGCGTTTCAGGGCGGTTGGTTGCCGCGACCACGATCACGCCTGCATTCGCGTCGAAACCATCCATTTCCACCAGCAATGCATTAAGCGTTTGCTCGCGTTCATCATGGCCGCCGACCGCATTGCCGCTGCGGCTTTTCCCCAACGCGTCCAACTCATCGATGAAGATAATGCAGGGAGCTCGCTGGACGGCTTGCTGGAACATGTCACGCACTCGCGCGGCACCAACGCCGACAAACATCTCCACGAAATCGCTACCCGACAAACTGAAGAACGGCACACCGGCTTCTCCAGCGATCGCCTTCGCCAACAACGTCTTACCGGTACCGGGAGGCCCCACCAACAAGACGCCCTTGGGAATTCGGCCGCCCAACGCTTGGTACTTTTCGCTCGCTCGCAGGAAGTCCACCACCTCTTGGACTTCGTCGACCGCTTCGTCGATCCCCGCGACATCCTCGAACGAAATCGGCAGGTCATCTTCGCTGTACAGTTTGCCGCGGCTTCGGGAGAACGACATCGGCGAACCGACGCCACCGATCCGGCGGAGCATGACGATTCCCAATGCCACAAGGACACCGATCATCAGCAACTCAGGCCAATGGTTTTCTAAGAAACGACTCGGCCGATCGTTGTCCCACTGGACGCCCGAACGATCCAATAACGACACCAGTTCCGCCGCGATCGCATCGTTGGGATAACCGCGGATAGTCAGGAACTCAACTTCCTTCTTTTCCGACTTCTTTTCACCATCCTTTTCAGCGACGACTCGGTAATCGATCGTTCCGGTGATCCGGTCGTCGGCCAACAAGATGTTGCGCGGGCGGCTGTACTCGACGATGTAACTTTGATCTTCGGCAGCGACGGTGATTTTTGCGTCAGCGGCTGCAGCATTTCCGTTGCGAACCAATTTAGGCTGTGCATCGGTTGCCGATCCAGCGTCCGCAACATCGATGTTGTCGGCAGCGGCCGGCGCTTCATTGTTCGATGTATCGGAACTCGGCGAATCAGCACTCGATGAATCCGTTCTCAGCGACTCCGTTCCCGACGAACCAGCTCCCGCCGAATCAGCGAGTGACTGGATAGCCTGCGATTCGTTCTGTTCCGCGGCCAGCGTCAACAACCGTTTCAGTTGTGGGTAAGGAAGCCTTTTTCTTGTGTCCGAGACCAGGAACGCGCTGATCAACACCGCAGCGGTGATCGCGATCAACACCAACCAGATATTTCCGGTTCCGCGATTCTCGGTGGACGGACGGTTCGATTTAGGTTTTTCGCTCATTAGAAACGTTTGATTTTTTCAAGTGAATGAGGTGAAGAGATTGTCGCAGGCACACGTTCGAAGTTAGTCACGCGTCGCCAGATCGCCCGACCGCCGCACGGGGGACCTGCTGAAATCCGCTGAACCGCGTCCTGGCGTGCCAGTTATCCGGTTTGTGAACCCTATTCCGTTTGGGATCCCGGTATTCGGATTGTGACGCTGGGCCACTTGGGCCATCATACCGGCCCGTCGAACCAAGCCTGCCCCCGATTTGACGCCCAAGCTAGCCGATTCGGCAAGCGTGCTACACCGCGATGCAAACCGCATTGCGGACAAGTCTCAATCGAGGCTCGAATCATAGGGACGAACCGGGGACAAAAAAGGTTTGGTCGTTCGTTTTTGCTATTCGTTGTCCTGACTGTCCTATCTCGCACTTGTCCGATTCAACGCACACTAACGAAACGCCCTCGCCCGGCACTGCCTCCCGTCCGGATGCCTCCATGGAAGAATCGGCAACGAACCCGCAAACTGCGACAGGCTCGCCTGGCCAATTGAGCCCTTCGAGCCAACCGAAATCGTCCAGCGAATCGGAATCCGCGGGTCGATCCTGCTCGTCCGGCCGCGTCGCCATCCTAGGCGCCACCGGCAGCATTGGCACGGCCACGCTGGACGTGATTCGGTCGCTTCGCCAGGCGGATCCGGGATCGGATTGGCGAGCGTGGTCGCTGTCAGGACACAGCCGCATCGACTCGTTGTCACGTTTGGCCGCCCAATCGGCGCCGCTTCCCGAAACGGTGGTGGTTTCTGACGAAAGCCGCCGGGACGAGGCGGACACCTGTTTAAGGAAGCTGAATCTGCACGGGCGATGCCGCCTCGACTGCGGGCCTGAAGCACTCGTTCGAGCCGCGACGGCCCCGGAGGTCGACACCGTGGTCGCCTCCATCGTCGGCCGTGCCGGATTGGAAAGCACCCTCGAAGCAGTCCGTGCTGGCAAACGAGTCGGTCTGGCCAACAAAGAAACCCTGGTCATCGCCGGCCCCGTCGTCACTCAGGCCGCGGCGGCGAGCGGTTCCGAGTTATTGCCGATCGATAGCGAGCACTCCGCGATTTACCAGTGTTTAGCCGAATCGCGACACCTGGCGACTCGCTCACCCCATACCAATGACAACGATTCACAAGCAGGCCAGGACGGTTCGCCAGCGACCACTCATCCAGCGACGAATGACAGCGATCCTGCGGCCGGCTCCTTCTCCCGACGTTTTCCTGGCGTGCGGCGGTTGATCCTGACGGCCAGCGGCGGGCCGTTTCGCGATGCCACCGCTCAACAAATGCGTGACGCCACGCCCGCCCAGGCGCTCAATCATCCGACCTGGGATATGGGCCAAAAGATCACGATCGATTCCGCCACGATGATGAATAAGGCGTTGGAGATCATCGAAGCCAAATGGCTTTTCGACGTACCTGCCGATCGCATCGAAGTCGTGATTCACCCACAATCGATCATCCATTCGCTTGTCGAGTTCGAAGACGGCAGCGTGATCGCCCAGCTCAGTCCGCCGGACATGCGACTTCCGATCCAGTACGCACTGACCTACCCAAACCGCCTGCCTTGCCCAGCACCCGTTTTGGATCGCCAAAAGCCGTGGGAAATGTCGCTGCTGCCCGCCGATCACGAGCGTTTCCCGGGCCTTTCGCTGGGATTCGAGGTCGCGAAGGTGGGCGGAACCGCTGGCGTCGTGGTCAATGGTGCCAACGAGATTGCGGTTCCTCTGTTCCTGGATGGCAAAATTCGCTTTACTGACATCGTTGAACTTTGCCAGCAGACGCTGCGTTCTCACAATCACGAGACGTCGCCAAGTTTGTCTCGTTTACTTGAACTGGACGCCTGGTCTCGTGACTATGCGAACAAGTTGGCCGCCAAGATCAACGTTTGAGACGTACACTTACTAAAACCGCAGTGCTGCGGTATTTCGACTTTCGCATTTTTAAGGCCACGGCTTCGCCCATTGTGGAACAATTGTCCTAATTGTTTCGCCTGCATAGCTGACTCAGGGTGCCAAACAATTGAGACAATTGTTCTACTCTGCCAGTTGCGAGCGTTCTAATTCATTTCATCTGAAGCGACTTTTCGCCTGAAAACCTTGATCGCTCGACTTCCATTCCTCACCCCCAAATTCTTCACGATTCATGTCATCGTTGTTTGATACCTCTTACGTTTCCATGCTTTTGGCCGCGACGGAAGAGCCCAGTGCACTTTTCGCGTTGCTGACTTCGACGTGGCTGTGGACCAAAGTGGCCCTCGGCATCGGCTTGGTGATCTTCGTTCACGAGCTCGGTCACTTTCTGGCCGCCAAGCTCTTTGGCGTGAAATGCGAGAAGTTCTACATCGGTTTTGACGTGCCGATTCAAATTGGGCCGATCAAGTTCCCTCGCACACTCGGCAAATTCACCTACGGCGAAACCGAATACGGAATCGGAATCATCCCACTGGGCGGCTACGTCAAAATGCTGGGCCAGGACGATGATCCCCGGAAAGCGGAAGAAGAGGCCAAACGGATCCGGTTGGCGCAGGAATCCGGCGATGAAAACCCAGCCGAGCCCGCTCTGGATCCACGCAGCTATCCTGCTAAAACCGTCTGGCAGCGGATGATCATCATCAGTGCGGGTGTGGTCATGAACGTGATCACGGGCGTCCTGTTCGCCGCGATCGCCTATTTCTACGGCGTTCCGTACACCCCCGCCATTGTCGGCGGCGTGACTCCAGGCGGCCCCGCTTGGGAAGCTGGAATTGAACCGGGCGGCCAGGTCGTCTCGGTCGCGGACCTACCCGATGACGACCAACTTCACTTTAACGAGATGAAGCTGGCGATCATGACCGAGGGCATGGACACCCCTGAAGAGCCCATTGATGTGCGGCTTTCTTATGGTTCCGAGACGCGCAACTACCAACTCACCCCGCAATCGCACCCGCTCGAGCCAAGCCTGCGGCTGATCGGGATCCACGGCCCCACCGGCACGAAGCTGACTCCGAAGTTGTTTGCGATGCCCAACAGTTCGGCAGCGAAGGTGCTGACCGACGAAGATTCGGCAGCGGAAATCATTGCGTTCAACGGCAAGTCGCTCGACGAAACCGCATTGATGCCGATCACTCCGGTTCTCAGCGAAATTGTCAGCTCACCGACCAAGCCGATCGAGATGACGCTGGTAACCGCCAGCGGAGACCAACGGACGATCACGCTCGTCCCGCAACCCGAAAAAGACTTCGGTCTGCGTTTCGCGATCGGTGAAATCAACGCCTTGATCAAAGGCGGCCCTGCTGACCAAGCCGGTATGAAGGTCGGCGACACGATCCTATCGGTCGACGGCGACGATGACCTCGACGCGTATTCGATGCTGCTGCGAAACTGGACTCCTGGCGAAGCAGTCGAGCTGAAAGTTCGCCGAGGCACCGGCGACGACGCCGTCGAGAAAACACTTTCGGTCGTCCCCACCCAAGCCGTCCAAACCAAATCACCCGTATCCGAACTCGGTGACACGATGGGGATTCAAGCTCTTGGCTTGGCCTACGCACCGACAGCTATGATCCATGCTCTGACGGATTCAAACGCCGATCAAGACGTCAGTTTGCAACCCGCTAGCGGAACTTCCGCCAGCGAAGGAAATTCAGACGCGACCAGCGATTCCAAAACAGCTACCGCGTCTAGTACCACGAAAAGCAAACTTCAGGTCGGCGACGTGATTCGGGAAGTGCGAATCCGCTTCCCCGACGCCAAATCGCGTGAATCGTTGGCTGAGTCACTCGGTGAAGAAACGATCAAGCTGCTGACCAAGGGCTGGGAACTTGGACCATCGATGCCACTGGGCGTCCTAATGGAAACGATCCAGGTCCTGCCAATCGGCACCGAAGTCATCGTCAAAGGCACTCGCCCACCCGAAGGCGCGATCGTCGAAGCAACGCTGTCGATTCGCCAATCAGATCGATTCTGGTACGACCGCGGGATCAATTTCGCATCCGTCGACGCGATCCAAACTGCCGACTCGTTCTCCGGAGCACTTGCACTAGGCTGGCGTGAAGGCGTCCGCCGTCTCGGCAACGTCGGTCGATTCCTGGGCATGTTGGTGACCGGCAAGGTCCAACCCAAGTTCCTGGGCGGCCCCATCCGTATCGCCCAAATGGCCAGCTACGAAGCCGAACGAGGCATCTCCGCCCAGTTGCTGTTCCTTACCATGCTCAGCATGAACCTCGCGATCTTGAACTTCCTACCAATCCCCGCCCTCGACGGCGGCCACATGATGTTCCTAATCGCCGAAGCCATCCGAGGCAAACGAGTCGACGAGGCCTTGGAAATGCGTCTCACCTTCGCCGGTGTCCTAGCCCTGCTAGCCCTGATGATCTTCGTCTTCGCTAACGACATCCTTCATCTCTAGCAGACGGGCACAAGCGGCCCCCAGTAGATTGCGTTGAACTGCATTCCCAACCTCTCCCGGCGAAGCGGGGAGAGGTCGAGCAGAGCCGTCCAGGCGAATGTGAGGGTGAGGGCCCAGCACTGAATCCCCACCAACACAACAGCAAACTAGAGACACGCCCTCCCCCTCGCTTTGCTCGCCCCCCCAGGAGGAGGGATTCTTTAAGGTTGCGTGCAAACGCAACAACCAGCTAAATCAACCTCTCCCGGCGAAGCGGGGAGAGGTCGAGCAAAGCCGTCCATGCGAGGGTGAGGGCCCAGCACTAAATCCCCACCAACACAATAGCAATCCAGCGACACGCCCTCCCCCTCGCTTCGCTCGACCCCTCCCAGGGGGAGGGGTTCTTTAAGGTTGCGTGCAAACGCAACAACCAGCTAAATCAACCTCTCCCGGCGAAGCAGGGAGAGGTCGAGCAAAGCCGTTCAGGCAAATGCGAGGGTGAGGGCCTACCCCTGAATCACCAAAGCCGATAGCTCAGAACCGCTGCACACCATTGCTATAGCCCTCAAACGCATTCAATCTTCTCCCCCCCGGGTTCCTTCTGTCTTCCCGAACGGTTGAAACGATTAGTTCAACCGCACCGCGACATCTTCGCGACGAGCGCAATTTGCCGAACGCGGTCATTGCAAAGGCACCTCCTTTGAATGATGCTTTGGTTCCTGCAAAGCGGCCATCTTCCTATCGGAAACAAGCGTTTTGCAGCGAGTGTTTCAACAACATTGCATTTCAGAATGGCCCCCAAACGGCTAGCAGCCAGCGGTTCCACCTAGCTCTGAATTCAAAATAGCGTGAAGCATCGCTACGCCTCGCCACTTCGGTCAAACCCGAAACTTGATTTGGCGAAGTACCTCATCACCAACTCTTCTGACGACAGCAACGAAGACGGTAGCGCACTGAGATTTCGAATCTCAATGTGTCACCCAAGGGGACGAAGTCCGCGCTGACCGCAGCACTTCCGGATATCGCAATACCTAGATGCTGCCGCTCCAAGACGAAGCCCTCATCTGCACCTTGATCTCCCTCTTTGCCAACTAGCATTCCAATGAGCTCTGACTTCGCCAGCAAGATCCAAGACAAGTCCGCAACGATCAGCGTCGTCGGCTTAGGCTACGTTGGCCTTCCGCTCGCACTCGCCTATTCAAATGGCGGCTACAACACAGTCGGCTTCGACATCGACGAAGCCAAAACCACGTCGATCAACAGCGGCAGAAGCTACATCAAGCACATCCCCGCTGATACGATCGCGGCTCAGGTTGCATCTGGCAAATTGGCTGCGACCACGGACTTCAAACAACTCCGCGAAGTCGACGCCATCATCCTGTGCGTTCCCACTCCGCTGGACCAACACTTCGAGCCGGATCTGTCGTACGTAGTCAGTACCATCGAAGCGATCCTGCCGCATATGCGGGCCGGCCAGACGATTAGCCTGGAAAGCACAACCTATCCTGGCACCACCGAAGAAGAGCTGGTGTCCCGAATCGAGAATGCGGGCTTCGAAGTAGGGAAAGACATCTTCGTTGTCTACTCACCCGAACGCGAAGACCCAGGCAACCCGGAGTTCGCCGCGACCAACATTCCCAAAGTGGTCGGCGGTCACACGCCCGCGTGCCTCGAAGCCGGCAAAGCACTCTACGGCAGCGTCTTCGACCAAGTCGTCCCGGTTAGTTGCACCAAGGTTGCTGAACTCACCAAACTACTGGAAAACATCTATCGCAGCGTCAACATCGGCCTAGTCAACGAACTGAAAGTCGTCGCCGACGAAATGGGCATCGACATTTGGGAAGTCATTCAAGCGGCCAGCACGAAGCCGTTCGGCTTCAAGGCGTTTTACCCGGGCCCAGGCCTTGGCGGTCACTGCATTCCTATTGATCCGTTCTATCTGACCTGGAAAGCACGGGAGTTCGGTGTTCACACTCGCTTCATTGAACTCGCCGGCGAGATCAACCGAGCAATGCCCGCTCACGTGGTACGTCGTTGTGCCGACGCACTCAATGAACAGAAAAAGTCCGTCAACGGCAGCAAAATTCTACTCATAGGCCTCGCCTACAAACCCAACGTCGACGACGACCGCGAATCACCGTCGTACGAATTGATGGAACGGCTGACCGCGCAAGGCGCGGACGTTAGCTACCACGATCCCTACGTGCCTGTCATTCGACCGTCGCGTGAACACTCGCACTGGGCTGGCACTCCGAGTGTCGCCTGGAACCAAGAAACCATCGCCGACTTCGATCTCGTATTGATTTCCACTTGGCATGAATGCCTCGACATCAACGAACTCGCGAGCTGGTCGAAGTACATCGTCGACACCCGCAACGCCACCGCGTCCCTGCCGATCGAAATCCAGGAAACCAAAGTCCTCAAAGCCTAACCAAGTTGGAGTCCAGGCTTCAGCCTGCCAAGCCGGCGCCATAATCAGCAACCCGCTATCGCCCTAAGAAGAATCGGCTAAAGCCTGGACTCCAACGGACGAAGGCCCAATAAATTCCCATGCCACTACCCAGAAAGCTACTCATCACCGGCGGTGCCGGCTTCATCGGCAGCAACCTCGTTCGCTTGGCCCTCAGCGAAGGTCACCAAGTCCTCAACGTCGACGCGCTCACCTACGCTGGCAACCTCGCATCACTCAGCGACGTCGAAGACAACGCCAACTATCGATTTGCGCAAGTCGACATCACCGACGCGGATGCGGTCCAACAAACCATCAGCGAATTTCAGCCCGATGCAGTGATGCACCTGGCAGCCGAGAGTCACGTTGACCGCAGCATCGACGGTCCAGGCCAGTTCATCCAAACGAACGTCATTGGCACATTCAATCTGTTGCAAGCCAGCCTGCAACACTACCGTTCGTTGCCATCCGAACAAGCTGAAACATTCCGGTTCCTGCACGTGTCGACCGACGAAGTCTACGGCAGTCTCGGCGCAACCGGCCAGTTCACCGAGACGACTCCCTACGATCCCCACTCACCGTATTCCGCCAGTAAAGCATCGTCGGATCACCTCGCCCGGTCCTGGGCCGATACCTACGGCCTCCCCGTCCTGGTTACCAACTGCAGCAACAACTACGGCCCGTATCAGTTCCCGGAAAAGCTGATCCCCGTCGTGATCCTGAAATGCCTGCGAGGCGAATCGATCCCCGTATACGGCAAAGGTGAGAACATCCGTGACTGGTTGTATGTCGACGATCACTGCCGAGCCCTGTTGACGGTTGTCCAAAAAGGCACCCCCGGCGAGACATACAACATCGGCGGCAACAACGAACGCACGAACCTGGAGCTCGTCAAGATGTTGTGCAGTTTGCTTGATGAGTCCCGGCCAAATAGCAATGGCCAACCGCACGAGTCCAGGATTGAGTTCGTCACCGACCGCCCCGGCCACGACCTCCGCTACGCGATCGACGCCAGCAAGATCCAACGTGAGCTAGGCTGGGAACCCAAAGAGGATTTCCAAAGTGGCTTCCGCAAAACCGTGCAGTGGTACTTAGACAACCAGACTTGGTGGCAAGACATCCTATCGGGCGACTACCAACTCAACCGGCTCGGAGTCGAGTAGCGAGACACTAGAAGTCCCCCCCAACCTCCCAGCACCCGTTGGAGTACAGGCCATAGCCGCCCAGCGTGTAACCGACAAGAGTAGAACAGCTGTCCCAGCTGTTTGGGTACAGCCCTTATAGCACCACCATCAAACAGTGCGGCCTCCAAACGATTGAGGACAATCGTTCTACTCTGCACTCACCAAAATCCGAGCCGCCGCAAACCACCAGCAGCCAGCACCCCAAAGCGGCTAAAGCCTGCACTCCAACCCTAAACCCACCCCCGTTGGAGCCCAGGCTTCAATTGCCCAACGCGTAACAAAAAGCAATTAGCCGTTAGCAACTAGCTAGCAGCCAGCAACAGAGAACAGCCCACAACCACCCCACAACCTCTCCCGGCGAAGCAGGGAGAGGTCGAGCAAAGCCGTCCAGGCGGATGCGAGGGTGAGGGCCCAGCACTGAATACACACCACCTCAACGTTAAACTAGCGATACGCCCTCACGACGTTCGTCCCAAGAAATGCCTGGCCCAGCCACCTCCTACTTTCCCGCTATCAAAATTTGATTCTTCTCCTAGGCGGCACCGGCTACGTCGGAACCGCATTCCGAAAACAACTCAGCCTCAACGGCACGGAATATCGATCCGTGTCTCGCTCGGAATGTGACTACACCGACTACGATCAAATCTCACGTCTGATTGCCGAATCAAAAGCGGACTTCCTCATCAACGCGGCCGGCTACACCGGCAAGCCCAACGTCGATGCATGTGAACTTCACAAGTCCGAATGCCTCGATGGCAACGCGGTCCTCCCCGGCACACTTCGTAATGCGTGTGAGAATGCATCGATCCCGTGGGGACAAGTGTCATCCGGTTGCATCTACACCGGGCGACGTGACGACGGAGCAGGCTTCACTGAAACCGACCCGCCAAACTTCTCGTTCCGGACCAACAACTGCAGCTGGTATTCCGGCTGCAAGGCGTTAGGCGAAGAAGTCTTGGCCGACGCCGAAAACACTTATATATGGCGATTGCGAATCCCTTTCAATCACGAAGCCAATCAACGGAATTATCTAGCCAAGGTGATGAAGTACAAACGGTTACTTCAAGCCGAAAACTCCATCTCACACCTCGATGAATTCGTCTCCGCCTGCCTCGCTTGCTGGACGCGACGAATCCCATTCGGCACCTACAACGTCACCAACACCGGCAGCGTCACAACGAAGCAAGTAACCGAACTGATTCGGAAACATCTACTACTCGAAAAGAAGTATGACTTCTTCGAAAGCGAAGCGGAGTTCATGCGGATCGCCGCTAAGACCCCGCGTTCCAATTGCGTGATGGATAACAGCAAGCTGCTGGCCACCGGAATCAAAATGCGAAACGTCAAAGAAGCAATCACGTATTCACTACAAAACTGGAAAGCCGAAACCGGTAAGTAACCCCCGTTGGAGTCCAGGCTTCAGCCTGCCCAACACGTAACCAACAAGAGTAGAACAGCTGTCCCAGCTGTTTGGGTTCAGCTCTATTAGCACCACCAAACAATTCGGCACCAAACGATTGGGGACAATCGTTCTACTCTGCACTCACCGAAACCCAAGCTGTCGCGGACGGCTAGCCGCAAACGACCAGAAACCAACACTCCCAATCGGCTAAAGCCTGGACTGCAACCACCTCAGCACGAGCGATGCAGACTAGGCAACGCTGATCGCATTTCACCTCTCGCTCCCATGCCTACTTCTCAACTCGCAACTAACAACTCGCCGCTACCGTCCGATGCTCCGCATCGTAAGGGCATCATCCTCGCCGGTGGTTCCGGCACTCGTCTACACCCAATCACCCGCGCAGTCAGCAAGCAGCTGATACCGGTCTACGACAAGCCCATGATCTACTATCCGCTCAGCACGCTGATGCTGGCGGGTATCAAAGACATCCTGATCATCTCCACACCACATGACCTAACAGCATTCGAACGACTCTTCGGTGACGGCAGCGACCTCGGACTGAAGTTCACCTACGCGGAACAACCCAAGCCCGAAGGACTCGCTCAGGCCTTCATCATCGGAGCCGACTTCATTGGCGACGAACAAGTCGCATTGGTCCTGGGTGACAACATCTTCTACGGCCAAGGTTTTCGTAAGATCCTGACCAACGCCAACGAAAAATCCGCAGGTGCTACTGTCTTTGGATATCGCGTCACCGACCCGACCGCCTATGGTGTCGTTGAATTCGACAATGAAGGCAAGGCGGTCAGCATCGAAGAAAAGCCGAAACAGCCCAAATCCAACTACGCTGTCCCCGGCCTGTACTTCTACGACAACGACGTCGTCGAGATTGCCGCCAACCTAAAACTATCGTCACGAGGCGAACTCGAGATCACTGCAGTCAACGACGCCTACCTCCAGCGAGGCGACCTGCACGTCGAATTGTTCAGCCGCGGTTTCGCTTGGCTCGATACCGGCACCAAAGATAGCCTGCTAGATGCCTGCAACTTTGTCGCGGCAGTCGAAAAACGCCAAGGCCTCAAGATCGCCTGCCTCGAAGAAATCGCCTACGAGCAAGGCTTTATCACCAAGTTACAACTAAAGACGCTAGCAAGCTCCTACCGCAACGACTACGGCGAATACTTAAAAAGAGTCGCAAGCTCCATCTAGCCCAATGGCACAGGCCGCCAGACTCCAACGAACCACTCACCCATCTCCCCATCTCCCCATCTCCCCATCTCCCCATCTCCCCATCTCCCCATCTCCCCATCTCCCCATCTCCCCGTCTCTCCGTCTCTCCGTCTCTCCGTCTCTCGCAACCGGCAACTCGCCGCCCCCCGTCCGATTGCAGCGAATGCGATAGCCAGACGCCCTGGCGAAGACGAACCGCAGCATTCTCACTTTGTAAGCATTGCTAATTACACTTCTGCGAGCGATGCTTGGGGAACGCACGCAAAGAGGTCCAATGGGTCGACTCGTTTGCATGCTTTCCATTGATATAAATCCCCGCCGAAAGTGTCACCCCTGCGATTTTTCGCAAGGATGCAGTGTCACCCAAGTGGACGAAGTCCGCGCCGATTTACGAATATCCTGTCCAAACTCGTCTTCCTAAATCGTTGCTATTGGCCCGACACTGAGGCCACCGGCCAACTGCTGACCGATCTTTGTGAGCACTTGGCCGTGGGTGGCCATGAAGTCCATGTGATCTGCGGCCAACCCAACAGTCCCAAGGCAGGCGAAGACTACCGGAAGACCGGGACCGAAGAGCAAAACGGGGTCACGATCCACCGCCTCGCCCATGCCCAACTGCCCAAGCGTTTTCCGGCCGGCCGGTTACTGAATCTTTTATCGTTCACGCGAGCAACGAAACGGTACCTGCGCCAAACGGGGATGCAGGCGGATGTTTTCATCCATGAAACCGATCCGTTTCTATTGCCCCCCGTGGTCGCCAATCACGCCAAAGCGGTTGGTGCCCGATACATCGCCTACTTACAAGACATCTATCCCGACGTTGCCGAAGCGATCGGCAAAGCTAAGCCAGGAATGGTGACCAGCCGCATTCGACGGCAACTTCGCCATGCCTACCAACAAGCTGACCGAGTCATCGTGTTGGGTTCGTGCATGAAAGACCGCCTGTCCAATCCACCCTGGTCCCTCGACGCGTCCAGGATTGAGATCATCCCCAACTGGGCCGACTGCACCGCGATCCAGCCCATTGACCACAAAGACAACAAGCTTCGGCAACAATGGAACCTCGACGGCAAGTTTGTCGTCATGCATTCCGGCAACATGGGGCTAACCCAGCGACTTGACGTCCTCATCGCCGCCACAAACCACCCCGCCTGGCCCGAGAACGCGATCCTGCTCTTAGTCGGCGACGGAGCCGCCAAACAGCAACTCCAACAACAAGCCGCCCACCCCCCGACGGACAAAGTGAGCCGTTTTGGCGCTAGCCACGGTTGTGATCCTTCATCCAATCTTCACCCTCCCTCTGGGAGGGTCGAGCAAAGCGAGGGGAGGGCGTCTTCCGAAAACCAACAACCCGAAGAGCTAAAAGCTAATAGCTATCAGCTAATAGCCAAAAGCAAAACGACGCCCCGCGTTCAGTTCCTCCCCTATGTCCCCCGCGAACAACTCGCCGAATCACTCTCCGCTGCCGACCTGCACGTCGTCAGCATGCACGAGAACATCACCGGTTGCCTTTGCCCCAGCAAGCTGTACGGCATCCTCGCGGCAGGCCGCCCGGTCCTCGCCATCGCTCCTGAACAAACCGACCTAGCCCGCACCATCCGCCAGCACAACATCGGCTGGGTCTGCCCGCCCGGCGACGCGGCACAGATCGCCGAGTCCGTCGCCCAAGCATCGAAATCACAAAGCGAGTCGCAAGGCACAACCGCCCGCCAGCTGGCCGAAATCCAATACGACCAACCCGTCGCATTGGTCAAGTTTGAAAAACTTGTAAACAAGGTCACGTCAACTTGTTCACCGAATTCAACCGCTCAAACGAACTAGCTCCAGTCGCAGCATTCGATCGAGTCCATGAACACGAAGACTGCTAGCCACGCACGATTGCTTCCACCAATTTCAATTGATCTCCAAAGCCGTTCACACACTTGTCCAACATCAAAACCAATCCGCACCCCACCGACGTGACTTCGACCGCAGAACCGATGGACGACGCCTATTGGGATTTGGTCATCAGACCCAAGCGGCACCTACTCGACATCAATTTCAAAGACCTTTGGGACTACCGCGACCTGTTGATGATGTTTGTAAAGCGTGACATTGTCACCGTTTACAAACAAACCATCCTGGGACCAATCTGGTTCTTCGTGCAGCCTATCATGACGACATTAGTCTATGTGATCGTGTTCGGGAACATCGCAAAGATCAGCACCGACGGAATCCCGGCACCGCTATTTTACCTCTCCGGTATTACACTGTGGAACTACTTCGCCGAGTGTTTCAACAAGACCTCGACCACGTTTGTTGCCAACGCGAACATCTTCGGAAAAGTCTACTTTCCGAGGCTGATCGTGCCGCTATCAGTGGTTTCCAGCAACGTGATCAAATTCGTCATTCAGTTGACGCTGTTCCTCGCCGTTTGGGTGTTTTTTCTCGTTCGCGGATCCGACATTCAGCCCAATGCGTGGATTCTCGCCGGGCCGTTCTTGTTGCTGATGATGGCGGGACTAGGGCTCGGTTTTGGCATCATTTTCAGCTCACTGACCACTAAGTATCGCGACCTCACGTTCCTGCTGGCGTTCGGAGTGCAGCTGGCGATGTACGCAACGCCCATCATCTATCCGATGAGCACTCTCAGTGAAAAGTACCAGGCGGTTCTGTGGTGGAATCCAATCTCTCACATCATCGAAGCGTTTAAGTACGGATTCTTAGGCGCCGGTCAAGCAAGCCTATCGGGCCTTGCCTACACCACCGCGTTCACAATCATCGTCTTGTTCACCGGCGTCGTCATTTTCAATCGGACAGAACAAACGTTTATGGATACGGTCTAATCGACGAGTGTTGAGACCTACCGACACGGCGTGAACATCTAATCCCAGCGTGTACCACTACCATCGTTTCCGCCACCTCCAACAACTTTCAAAAGATAGATGTCTCACTTGCTCTCTGGCTATCTTACGTCAAAACTATCCTTATGAGTGCAGCGATCCGCATTGAAAACGTGTCTAAACTCTACCGCCTCGGAACGGTCGGAACGGGAACGATTTCCCATGACTTCAACCGTTGGTGGCATCAAATCAGAGGCAAAGAAGACCCGTACGCGAAAGTTGGACAGGTCAACGACCGCACCAAAAGAGTGCCGGCGAGCGAAAAACACCTAAAC
Organism: Rhodopirellula sp. J20-39; assembly: GCF_057365095.1. Lineage (NCBI taxonomy): Bacteria > Pseudomonadati > Planctomycetota > Planctomycetia > Pirellulales > Pirellulaceae > Rhodopirellula > Rhodopirellula sp. J20-39. The sequence continues at coordinate 4,476,170 of NZ_CP195123.1, forward strand.
AATCCTGACTCGCCGCTACTGGCTGATGGACTTCCCAAACTTGCAAACTCTTCTGACTACGTCTGGGCGTTAAAGGACATAAACCTAGAGGTTGCGCAAGGCGAAATTCTAGGCATAATTGGGCGTAACGGAGCGGGAAAAAGCACCCTATTGAAATTGCTGTCGCGCGTTACCGCTCCCACTACTGGATGCATTAAGACGAAAGGTCGAATTGCAAGCTTACTGGAAGTCGGGACGGGGTTTCACCCAGAGTTAACTGGTCGTGAGAACATCTATATGAATGGAGCCATTTTGGGCATGCGACGTCGGGAAATCACCGCGCAACTCGACGCCATTGTGGATTTCAGCGGCTGTGCTAAATACCTTGACACCCCAACCAAACGATATAGCAGCGGGATGATAGTACGTCTCGGGTTTGCGGTCGCGGCACACCTAAATTGCGAAATCTTGATCGTTGATGAAGTACTTGCGGTTGGAGACTCCGAGTTTCAAAGTCGCTGCATCGGAAAGATGAAGGAAATTGTAAACACCGGTAGAACAGTACTTTTCGTCAGCCATCGAATGGAAACCATCGATAGGTTGTGCAATCGGTTGATACTTCTCTCTCACGGTGGAGTGGAACAAGAAGGCGACACCGCCGAAATCATCCAAGCACACCTTAACCAGTCACATGCACACAACGCACAACTCGGATTCTATGAGTGCGAAGATCAAGTGATTCGCTCTGTATACCTAACCGATAAACACAATTCACGACTTACGTCTGTTCGTTCCGGAACGGCGATGGTAGTAAACATAGCATACACATCGACGCATCCACTCCAACTCCCATCTTTTGGCGTAGCCATTGAATCGTCCACCGGCGAACGAATAGCGTTCCTGCAAACTGGATTCCAATTGGGACGTATTCCCTCTTTGCCACACAGTGGTGTTGTCCAATGCTCAATACCGCAACTCTCGCTAACACCTGGAACTTATTACCTAACTATTGGATGCTCAGAATCAGGACAGCAAGTATCCCACGTGACCAGGGCAACCTCATTCAACGTTTTTTCACCAGAACAGGGAGTATTCGCTCCTATCCCGGCAAACAAAGGACACTATCTCGTGAATGCTGACTGGGTAGTTCCAAAACCTCCTGGCAACTGTATCGATTAACACAAATGGATCTGTAATGAACATCTTTGTTCTCTGTACTGGCCGATGCGGGTCCGTCGCATTTGCTAAAGCGTGCTCCCACATCAAAAACTTTTCATCTGGACATGAATCAAGGTCTAACATGTGGGGAACGGACCGTATTAGTTACCCAACGAATCATATTGAAATAGACAATCGTCTCTCGTGGTACCTAGGACGCTTGGAACGCACCTACGGAGACTCAGCGTATTACGTACATCTTCGTCGCGACCCCCAGGAAGTTGCTAGAAGCTTTAACAATCGATGGGATTCAGGGATAATACGAGCCTATGCAAATCACATTATCATGGAGGGCCAAGCATCGCCGGATCAACAGATTGCCGTTTGCCTCGATTACGTCGAAACAGTAGAACAAAACATTATTACGTTCCTTAAAGGCAAGCCGCACAAACTAGAGGCCAACCTCAATACAATTGAAAGTGATTTTGCGATATTTTGGGACAAAATATTTGCACAAGGCGACAAAAAACTAGCACTTTCAGAATTTTCTACGAAACACAATGCGTCCTAACCCCATAAGGGTCAACCTATTCATCAACAAACGTGTCAATTAGAAAAGCGGGCAACTTATGACCTTCATTGAGTTCATTGCAATAATAACTGTGTTGATGTCTGCAGCTGGCGTCGTCTCAATACACCTATATACGCGACGCAAGGCAAATATAATCCTGCAGGCTATTGAGCGAGTGTCACTACTAGAGGGGACGATCACTAGGGCACTGAAGAACGAAACTAGCCAAATTGAGGCACTGATTTCTCTCTCTACCCTTATGTCGCTTCCGATTCCACAGACACGCGGGTGGGCAGCATCTCCTGATTTCCTCAAAGAATTGTCGCTTCTTGTGCTTTCGCGAAGACCTCGAATAGTTGTAGAAGCATCAAGCGGCGTCTCGACACTCATCATAGGCCAATGCTTAAAGACGCTTGGCGGAGGACACGTATACTCCCTCGAACACGACGCTGAATTTCATGACAAAACGAAGTCTCTGATCGCTGCTCACGGCCTTACAGATTACTGCACCGTAGTTCTAGCGCCCCTCGTCGAACATTTCATCGACGACAAGTCGTATTCGTGGTACCGGCTGAATGACCTAACCCCGCTTCATCAGATTGACCTTTTGGTTGTCGACGGCCCTCCTGGCGCAGACCGACTAGGATACAAGGCTCGTTTCCCTGCGTTTCCCCTTCTCAAGTCGAAACTACATAGCCGGTCGACAATTCTTTTGGATGACACGCAACGAGATGCAGAGAAAGAGGTGATTGAAAAATGGATGAAAAGCGATCCATCCTTGCGTTGTGAAACTCTCTCGCTAGAAAAAGGTGCTGTAATACTAGTCGATTCAGGCAACGATAAAGATACCTGAGACGAGGACAGCGAATTTGCAATCGAAAACTCGACTACTAACCGGATTTCATGAGGACTTCTAAGCATGCATTCACGTTAGAAGCCTCAGCCCATCATAATAGCGGCAGAATCATGAGAATCAGTCGTTGAAAGACAAACTGGCGCTACGTAAAACACGAGACGCCCAGCCTCTTCCGCTCTAGTGTCATGAAGCATCCAGTTCTGCTCTCCTGCGGGGCGCGGCAACATAACGACAGAAGAACGCAACAGAAGAATTGCATTTTTTCACTAAAAGCATTTCTATTGCTCAAGGGGCGTCGAGTGGAAATTGCTCCTGGCACGAAGATATCTTCAGAAAATGCAATCTTCTCTGACTTCCGTTGACGACGGTAGGTTAGAAGATTTGCCCACCAGTTCGCCCCGATCACAACCTTGGCTAAACCTATGGGATGATTCACATCTAGTAATGCAGCGGCAAGCTAAGATTCGCGTGAACACTGGGCGTAAACGAAAAGCGTTTCTCGCTGGTGCGGAGACCAATAACCTTATAGGACTCTATTGGCTAAAGTCGGCTGAAATCCGATCAAGCTCCAGAAAGCCCAGCGGAAACCGTGCCCCGGCCTCCGTTAGCGACCACGAGCAGATAAGCACGACGACACTGCGTACAATTGCGACCGCGGTGAATCCATAAACCAACATCCCAATCTCACTATTCCGCGAAAAGTAAGACTTTTTTGTCAGATGTTGCGTTGAAAGCGAAACCGCATATCTTGAGCTAAGTCGAATTTCGCTAGATTTCATCAAGCTCGGTGCAAACATAGCGATTTCCCATCGCTCTACGCACCATCGTTCATTCGTTCGCATTTCATCTACAACCAACTGAAAATCTTTTCGCCTCGCAATTCTTGAACTGCGAGGCGAAATTTTGCTCACACGAGTGGAGCAACTTCCAGTGAAATCAGGAAGAAAACGGAGGAAATATCTGATGCACCATCACTTCGAAGACAATGATTGCGTTAGTAAGCGAAACGGCCTTCCCACGGTGAGAACTTTAGACTCTGGTCCTGGACGGTCTCGCTGCGGCATGATGGCGGTATAACAATAACGAGGCGATTGCAATTGCATGATTTTAGAAACAGGGACAAAGTCAACCCGGGGAGATTTCGTCTGTATCGAAAGAAGGAAGCCGAGATACTTGCACGGCATGACTACAGCAACACAAGAGACTGAAACATTCGCGGCGCAAGAACTTCCAATAATTCGTTGAAGCGTTCGTTGTGAAACCACCCAGCAATTGTCGAGCGACACTTACCACCAATTGCCTCGACGGTTTTCTAAAGTCGCGTTTAGTCTCAATGCAACGAACTTCAGAAACTGGACGTACGCCAAATTGATCATGGCGTGTCAAACTGAAGACGCCCAATGATAGAGACAGAAACCGACGACCTTGGCTGAGAACAGACCGTTAATCAGATACAAAACACGTGGAACTACCGCGGTACCTAGAGCAAAGGTCTGCCCCCGACATCCACAGGCGGTTGCCCAAAAATATAGATAGCCCATTGCGAGCGTGATTATCAGGGCATGCACGTGCGCTTGTGACACAAAAGCTTTACGACCGAAGGTAGCTAACTGTCACTTGAGCATAGATACCGCAAGCACCGCAAAACGCATACGCGAAATGATTTGCCAACAATGAAGATCGGATTTTTAAACGCATCGTACTCCCTTACGTCCACCGGCGGCGGAAGTGCGCACGTTCGACAGTTTGTCGACTTAGCGTGTGAATTAGGTCACGAAATCTGGAGTTTTGGCGGAATTCAGCGACCTGGCTGCCATATCTACTCACGAAAACGTATTAAAAGACTCATCGAACTAAACACTACGGAAGTCTTCTACCATAGGATACAGGGCCCCATCCCTAACTCAATCTTGTGGTGGAAAGCCAGGTGGAAACAACGCATCGCCCCAGCACCTCAAGTCTGGGAATGGAATACAGTTCCCGAATTTGAGTTACTCAACGGAAAAACCAAGTCTCAAATATCCGAAGAACGTGCGAAATGGCGTCAATTGGCAAGGCTTTGCGACCTATCAATTTGCGTATCCGCAACTATGGCCGACTACCTGAAAGAACTTGGATTCGAGAATTGCATCGTAGTGCCTAACGGATCAGACCCAGATCGTTTTGGTAGCAATGCAAAGACATGCCGCCGAATTGCAGACTACGCAGATTCGTGCAACGTCGTATGGATCGGTAGTGGCGAGATTAGCTGGCATGACTACGAAACCATTCGTAAAGTAGCCCAGCATTTCGTAAATTGCAGGGACATCAATGTGGACTTTCACATCATAGGCTCAGGGTTTCGCGATTTAGACAATCTGCCCAAGAATGTTCACTACCATGGACAGGTTTCGTACTCCAACCTACCGAACTGGCTTTCCGGAGCCCAGGTCGGAATAATTGCCTACAAAGACGGCGCGGCAATGCACGGTTCTCCCTTGAAACTTTTTGACTACATGGCATCAGGGCTTGCCGTCGTTTCCACGGAGCAACCGCAAGTTCGCGAAATCCTAACCGAGGCAGGTTTTGAGCAAAACATTGTACCACTGGGCGACCACTCTGGTCTTGCAAGGTTAATTCAGACGTTCGCAAAGAACACCGAAGACTCCAGACAGCAAGGCAATAGATTGCGTCAACTAACAATCGAGAATTACACATGGCATCACAATGCCCGGTCAATCCTAACTGCGATAGACGACTTGATTGCGTCTAATATCTGACAAAGAGAATTTCCGTATCATGATCACACTCGCGATCCCAAATAAAAATGGCGGTAAATATATTGAAGAGACGTTGGCATCGATATGCTGCGAGACAAATAGACCGTTCGTCAAATGGCGTATGCAGGACAGTTGCTCAACGGACGATTCCGTAAAAATCGCTAGAACGTTCTTAGGAACTGAAGACCATATCTCTGTGGAAAAGGATGAAAGCCAAGCAAACGGCCTCAACCTTGCCTTTGCGGCAATGGGAGGCGATATAGTAAGCTATCTCAATTCAGACGACTGCCTTGCAAAACATGCAGCAGAACGAGTCCTGCAAGCATTTAACGAAAACCAGGAAGCTGAAATTGTAGTTGGAGCGGTCGAGTGGATAGATGCCAAGGGAGAAAAGACAGGATTCCATCGGGGACAGATAGGTCGACTGGAAGACGCTCTAGACATCTACAAGTTTTGGTGGAGCGGCAAACAATGGGTCCAGCCAGAAGTTTTCTTCCGGAAAACCCTATTTGATCGCGTTGGTGGATTCGACGAATCTTATAGCTTAGCATTCGATTTCGATTTCTGGGTTCGAGTATTGCGACTAGCCCCAAAAGTCATTTTGATTCCTGACACCCTAATTCGCTTCCGAAGACACGACAAACAGCGGTCAAGCGATTTTGCTCGAGCGAATGCCGAGATTCGGCGTTCGGTGATGGCCCAACTGAATGACCAGACCTGCCCAATCGACTCAACGCTGCGACGGCGTCTTCGCCGCAAGCTAGAGTACGACATGTACCACACTCGGTCTGACAACAGTCCGCATGCAGACTTGTCACTACTTCAGTCCCTCCTGCATTCGCCTAGTTGGCTACTGCTTCCCGATGTTCGATCCCGTTTAGTTCAATCGGTGATCAGCCGATTTCTCGCACCGAAAGAACCATGATAGGTCGACTGCTCTACCTTTTTCGGCGGAAGTTTGGTGACGGCTTTCGCACCGCCTATCTTCGTGATTTGGTTCGCCCGCGAATCTTGAACTCGCCGCCGGTGACAGGGCTTACCGATGACACGTGCGAGATCCATGTGCTGACCTGCCATTCGGATTGGCTTGATCTCACTTGGGCATTGAAGACATTGTTTAAAGTGAGTGAGTGTCGCTATCGACTGTGTATCCATGAAGATGGTTCGGTTCCCGAAATCGGAATCAACGCCTTTCGGCATCACTTTCCAGATGCCAGGGTGATTCGCCGTACCGAAGCGGATATAGTCGCAGAACGCCAATTAGCCAATTACCCGAAGTGCCGTGACCTGCGTGCTCACAATGTGCTTTCATTGAAAGTCTTTGATTTCGCAGCTCACCTGGAGTCCGAACGGCTGTTCTTACTTGACTGTGACATTCTCTTTTTTTCAGAACCCGAAAAGCTTCTGAAGCGTTTGGCCGATCCCACCTATGAACTCAACAGCTTGAATCGAGATTGGACCTATGGATATAGCATTGATTCTAATCAGTGCAAGGAGCTAGTTGAGTTCCCGATTCAGCCACTCGTCAATTCGGGACTGGGTTTAATGCATCGACAATCCTACAACCTTGATTGGTTTGAGGAGTTCCTATCGCTTCCCGAAATTTTTAGCCACTCCCACCGCATTGAACAAACGCTGATCGGATTGGCGTGTTCTCGTTTTGGACACGAGTTTCTTCCTAGTGAGTACGATGTCGCGGCGGAGCCTCGAGCTTCACAGCCCGTGAAGCACTACACCGGTCCGATTCGGAGCCTGATGTACCGGCAGGGAATCCCCCTGGCACGAAAACTGCTGGTCGTCTAGGTGAATCAGCTGACTGACGCGCTAACCGCAATCGACCCAGCACACGAGCAAGAGGTTAGACCAAAAACCTGGATCCCCGAGTTCGAAGCGCTACGAGCATGGCTTGCGCTGTGGGTCCTCGGCAGTCATCTGATGGTGGCCCTGAATTTCCCAGCAACAACACCAGGACTTTTGAAAGTTCTTCGACATGGTGGGTATGCGGTCGACGTGTTCGTATTGCTTAGCGGGTTCGTCATTGCGAATGTAATCGACATTCCGCAATTTTCACTGAAATCGTTCTTCGCACGACGGTTCTTTCGCATCGCGCCACTGTTTTACTTTGCCTGTCTGCTTGGCGTTATCACATTGCTGGTTCAGACAGAACTGCAAAGCGTCGAGCCATCCCAACAGTCATTGTCCATCCGCACGAATCTCGGGCAGCACGTTATCGCGCACGCATCATTGCTACACGGATTGATTCCAGAGTCTTGGCTACCCTATTCATCAACTGCGTTGTGCGGCCCTGCTTGGAGCACTTCTTTGGAATGGCAATTCTATTGTGTCGCTCCGTTCGTGCTCGCCGTGTACCGTCGCGCCCTGTTGCCCGTCGCAATTCTGCTCTTTCCGTTGATCATTGTCGCCCGATTCAATTACTTCCCGTTTGACCGTATGGGTTCGTTTCTCTCATCGCATCTTGAGTACTTCTTTGGCGGTGTTGCGTCCTATTACTGCTACCGTTGGATTCAGATTCCTCTTAGACGAGAATTGGTGTTCTTTGTGACGCTTGTCCTCTTTGTCGGTTTCTGCCCGTCCGCGTTTCACCTCGCGTACCGCACTGACTTGCTGGAATTGGGCGCATGGCTACCGTGGATGATCTGGACCGCAGTTTTGCTTTCGGTCTGCTCTCAACCGAACTCAGACTCGGGAATGTTGTCACGCCTGTACAAAATTGGGTTTCAATCGGGCCCAGTCCTGTGGATTGGCAAGCGATCATACAGCATCTATCTATTGCATGAACTCTTCCTGATCTGGCTCTCAACAACTCTGTTGACCGTTGGGCTAACAGCCAACTGGCTGTTTGGCTGGCCTTACGCCCTCGTCTGCTGCGTTCTGACGATTGCATCTGCGGCATTGACCTTCAAGTTCATCGAGATGCCGGGCGTGAAGATGGGGCGTCGATTCTAAATGCGTAGTCTGACCATTGCGATTGTCGCGCCACAATTTCCGCCGAATCGAGGGGGGATGGAAATCTACGCCTTTGAAGTCGCGAAAGAGCTCTCGGCAAGAGGCCACGACGTCACCGTCTATACACTTCAAAATGAATCAGCGATTGACGATCACCCATTCACTATTCGCCGATCACTTACGGGAAAATACATCTTTGATCAATGCTTGCTCGACGAGATCAGCGAGTTTGACGTGGTTCACGTGATGAATGTGGCTTGGTCGTGGATCGTACAAGGAAGGAGCCGAGTATTCGCATCAATTTATGGAAACGACTTTTTGAATCCGAATCCGGTTTTTGGATTTGATCTGCGAGACCGAATCCCTCTGTTCAAAGGGGACCAGGTCAATCTGTGGATCACGAAACTTCGTACACGCCGGATGATGAAGAGGGTCCTGCCGACCTTCGATCGAATCTTTGCGATTAGCAAGCACACAGCCAGTCGTTTTCGTGAGCAACATGCTCTCTGCGAACCACTGATCGACATAAATTACTTGGGTGTGAGCGACCGATTCCTACGTTCACAATCGAACGACACTCAAGGCTCAGCTGGTAATGGTATTCCAAGAATCCTGACGGTATGCCGGCTGAACGAGCGACGAAAGAATGTCGACATTGTGCTGGATGCATTTGCGGAGCTAATGCCTGAATTTGAGTTTCAGTATACCGTTGTCGGTAGCGGGGAACTTCAAACCGAACTCGAGAACAAAACGGTCGACTTGGGACTGGAACAACGCGTCCACTTTGCGGGATCGGTCAGTGACCAAGCCCTCGATGACCTCTATCGATCCGCTGACTTGTTCATTTTGACTTCCTCAAACAATGACAAGTCGTTTGAAGGGTTTGGAATTGTGTATTTAGAGGCGAATTCCTTCGGAGTTCCCGTATTGGCGGCACGAAATGGAGGAGCGATTGATGCCATTTGCGACGGCGAAAGTGGATTCTTTGTAGAACAACCCACCGTCGAACATGTCCGTGAAGGTGTCAGACGATTTCTAAGCAAAGAGATTCAGTTTGATCCGCTGAAGTGCCGATCGCATGCTGAAAAGTTCACGTGGCAATCCTGTGTTGCTCCAATGGAAGCAGCATATCTGCAAGCTGTTGCAAACCATCGCTAATGGACGCTTCAGTCATCATCCCGACGATGGGCCGGTTCCAACCGTTGTTAGATACGGTTCAGGACCTCCTGAAACAGCGAGACTGCGAGTTTGAAATTCTTATCGTCGATCAAAACCGTGGTTGGCCTGACGAATTCAAAGAGATGCGAGACGAGTTGTTTTCTGATTCAAGAGTGTTCTACGAAGGCGATTTTGAACCAGGTGTCGTTCGCGCAAGAAACCACGCTGCGAGTAAATCATCTGGAAAGATTCTTGTCTTTGTCGATGACGATGTTCGAATCGAAGATCCCTATTTCCTGAGTAAGCATGTCGGATGCTACAATAGAAAAGATGTGTCTGCCGTGGCAGGCGCAGAACTGTATTTGAATATGGATGACATCAATCAATTCCGAGAACTGGAAGCGACACAGAACATAGACATGAGCTGGAGTGCTCGGCCGTGCATTGAACAAGTATTGCAATTTGGGAGATCGTCGTCCTTTTCAGCGTTGGTTTGCACGTTCTGCACGTGCAATAGTTCGGTAAAAAGAGACACATTCTTTAAAGCCGGTGGATTTGACAAAGGATTCATTGGCAATTCGTATGGTGACGATTACGACTTTGCCATTCGACTTTGGAGTAGCGGCGACAGAATTCTGTATTCTCCGCAACCGTGGCTGATTCACCTTCAGTCTCCTGCAGGCGGTCTACGATTGAGCGATTCGGGGAATACGACGACTGAGTATGAGCGATCAGTATCACCCCTACTGTTCTTTTTTCGCCATTCACAATCGGGTTATCGCTGGCATTTGCTTTACAAACACGTGCTGCGAAAAACCGTACTTCGCAAAACTAATCTGCTTCCGCCATGGCGGCAATTTACTGCATGGTGGGCATTAGTCGCAGCAATTCCAACTGCCTGGAAAGCATCAAAACAGGGCTGGCCCAGAGTCGACAATGAACAGAATTAAGCAAGTCATACAAATTTTCCAAAGATTCCCGCTTCAACATGCTATACGGCTATGTGTGGTTGATTGCGTCACATACCTACTGACACCCGCCAGGACGGGTTGCTACTCGCAGACAGGCGAGGATCGCATCATCGAGTATTACCTCAATGCCCATCAGCCTGGATACTACGTTGACATTGGCTGTCATGCACCGTTTTCACTAAGCAACACATTGCGTTTGTATCAACGAGGATGGTCTGGACTTTGTGTGGACGGAAACGCCGAACTTGTGAATGCGTTTCGTCGTGCTCGACCAAAGGATACCGTTGTGAACGAGTGTGTCAGCAATGAATCACGCGCAATGCAGTTCTCAATTCATAGTGAATCAACAAAAAGCCAACTGAACACCGGTAAAGTCCCCTTGGAAGAGCAGAGCATTTCTGTACAAACCGTGACACTTGCAGAATTGTTTGAACAATATGAAGTACCGTTCGGATTTCAATTGCTTTGTATCGATGTGGAAGGGCACGACTTTGAAGTAGTCAGCTCGTTTGATTTGTGTAAGTATCGCCCGAAGTTAATCTTGATCGAGATGCATGGTTGCACCGTAGAAACAATTTCGGAAAGTAGGATCTACTCTTATCTTGTTGAACGGGGCTACAGACTAGTTGGGCTTGCGACCATGAACGGCTGGTTCCTACACGAGGAAGCGGCGGCATTTTGAATATTTGCGTTCGGTGAATCCAACGAAATTTTTAGCGGCATTTTAATCCCCAACCGTTTCTCGTCGATTGCCAAACGCGACGAGAACTTGTTCGCTCAGGTAGAGCTTCGCAAGTGCGCTGACGCACCGTTTTCGACCAGATCTTTGCATACAAACCAATTTACTGAACCGCAAATATCCATTCGCATTCCCTGTTACAACGCTGGACGCTGAGTCGCTGAAGCGATTCAACTGGCGGTGGACAGACACACTACGACTAGGAAGTGATCGTAATTGATGACGAATCGACTAGTGGCAGCCTTTCCGTGATTAGATTGTTTGGCACCCCGCTGCAATCACCCCTGCGTTCGCTTGTTTGATGACAGAATCTATCCATTCACCGATGTTCTCAGTCATTGTCCCGATCTATAACCGACGCGACTTTATTTGCAAAACGCTCGATAGCATCGAAAGTCAGACCTTTCGTGACTTTGAGCTGATCGTCGTCGACGATGGCTCAACCGATGGTAGCGCAGCGTATCTGCGAGCTGAACGGGGTCTGGCGGTCATCGAGCAAGAAAACGCCGGGCCGGGGTCGGCTCGCAACACAGGGGTTCGACATTCCACCGGCAAGTACCTGGCCTTCTTGGATAGCGACGATTGTTGGTTCCCCTGGTCACTCGGACTTTACGCTGAGGCGATAGAAGCAACCAACAATCCCGGTTTCATGACTGCCAACCCGGTCGTCGTCGACGATCGTTCAACTTGCTGCGAACCTGATGTTCGCATCCCATCTCTGGAGGTTTTTGACGACTATTACCAAGCAAGTGATCGATGGCGATGGCGTGGTGTTTCTTCGTTCGTAATTCGTCGTGATTGCTTTGATGACGCAGGCGGCTTCGCGGATGGACGACTTAATGGGGAGGACGCGGAACTTGCGATGCGTCTTGGTACGGCACAAGGCTTCGTTCACATTGCAGAACCTAAAACTTTTACGTACCTACTACACGACGGAAACGTGACCAGTGACGTGGCGAAATCAGAAAAGGGGCTTTTTTTGCTGCTAGAAAACGAGCAAAATGGGCGTTTCCCCGGAGGGCATACTCGCCGGAATCAGCGACGCGAAATCATTACGCGACACGTAAGGCCTTTCGTTATCGAACGTTGCAAGAACGGCAACGTAAAGGCCGCAGCATCTCTCTATTTTCAAATTTTTCCGTGGAGTTTGCATCAACTCAGGATCCGCTTTCTAGTTGGTACACCGCTGCTGGCAGTCATTGGTTTCATTCGATCATTGATCCGTTAGATTATGTCGAACGCCGCGTCACGGACGAACGTATTTATGACTGAATTGCTCTCCGCAACACTTGTGATTACAACAAAGAATCGAAAAAACGACCTGCGAGTCGCACTTGACTCCGCGATGAGACAAGAAGGCGACTTTGAAATCTTGGTTATAGACGATGGTTCTAATGACGGAACTTCGTTGATGGTCAAAGAAGAATTTCCAAAGGTAAGTGTAGTTCGCAACGAAATCTCTACAGGTTACATCGCCGCAAGAAATCTCGCTGCCAGGAAGGCGACTGGAGATATTATCTTTTCGATCGACGATGATGCCGAGTTCTCAACGCCAAGGGTTGTCTCGCAGACAATCTCTGAATTCGACGATGAGCGGATTGGCGCGGTTGCGATTCCGTACATCGATGTCCACAAGACTGCTGGAGAGCAGCAGCGAACACCTTCACCACACTCTGTTTTCATTTCAGACCGGTACATTGGAACGGCCCACGCGGTTCGACGCCATGTGTTCTTAAAGCTCGGCGGATACCGAGAGATCTTCTTTCACCAGGGCGAGGAAGGAGACTTCTGCATGCGGATGATGGATGTGGGTTACTTAGTGAAGCTTGGCAACGCCGATCCGATTCATCATTTTGAATCGCCCAAGCGTGATACGAGGCGAATGGATTTGTATGGGCGTCGGAACGAAATCCTGACAGCTTGGCTAAATGTGCCGCTAAGCCGATTGCCGCTCCATTTGATTGGTGTCACGATTAATGGGATTCGGTTTGGGTTTATGGTTGGCCGACCGCTGAGAATGATTCAAGGTAGCTGTTTCGGATTTGGGGCAATCGTTCGATTCTTTCCCCATCGAGATTCGGTTTCGTTAAAGGCTTATCGGCTCGTTCGACGATTGCGCCGAGATGGCCCGATAAGTCTCGAGGAAGTTGATGCAATGAACACTGAGTCGCAGTGATCGACCAATTCGACGTCTCGTTAGGGATCGCCTCAGGTGGTTGTCTTATTGCCGCGATCGCCGCCGACATCGGTCGTGATGTTCGACGTCTGGTGTCGGCTCGCAATGTGTTTCTTCTCTCGATTGCGGCTTGGTATTTGACCGAGGCGATCATTGCCCCTCTCGAAGTGCAAAAGTATTCGCGGGCGGCTTACGAGACCGGGATTCTGGGGGTAGCCGCCTGTTTGATGTCGTTTCTGCTCGGGTACCACTCGATTCAGGGTAACTTATTCAACCCGGTTTTTCGTCGTTTGGGGAATGTGGATCGGCCCGATACTCTTTGGCGGGTTTTACTGATCGCCTTGTTTTGCGGCTTCTTACCGCTAGTGGTCATTGCCCAGGGGAACCTTATATTGATCCTAGAAGATGCATTTGTTCCTCGGGTTCGTTGGGGAGGGATTTTTCAGCGTGGTCGCTTTGGTGGACTGCGGGATGCTTTCTTGGAATTGCAAATGTTCCTTCGCGCTGGCGTCCCGCTCGCCGCGGCCGTGATGGTGCAGAAAGAGCAACCCAAAGGTCGGCACTATGTCGCAACGGCATTCTTGCTCTTCATGTTCGCCCGGGCCTTCAATTCGGGAACGCGGTCGCAGGTCGTGGAGGTCTTCCTACCAATCGCGGCCGCAATTTATTGGCGGATGTCGATTCCGATGAAACGGCAAGCGATCCGGTTCGGGATTCCCACGCTCGTCTTCGTGATGATGATTTGGTCGGCGGCCACGGTGGTAACTCGTAATTCGGGACAGTTCGATTGGGAAAAGGCTAGCGACGCAAAGTACGTTGGTTTCGAAATGTTTCGCGAATTGTTGTTTCTACAGGAAAACATTCCCGAAAGGGCTGACTACAAATTCGGCCACACGTACTACGTTCAGCTGGTCAACCCGATTCCGCGGTTTTTGTGGCCTGGCAAGCCAACTGGTGATGCCGGTTTGGAATTGGCCAGCATGCAGGGGATGACGATTAATGGGGCAGCTATCCTCACGATCTCGCCTGGATTGATCGGGGAAATGCATTGGAACTTTGGGTGGATGGGAGTACTAGGGATCAGTGCTTTCTTGGGGCATTTGGCTCGATCTTGGGATCGGGTCCAACTGCTGGCCGAGCAATCGATTGTTGCGTTTACGGTGTATGCGGCCGGACTCGCCATTATCTTTTTGTCAGGACGAAGTGTGAACATGTCTACACTCTACGGGCTGTTGGCGTTGTCGGCGTTGCTGATATTCTTTACTAAAAAGTGAGCGTGCTCGCTCATCCAAAGGTCTTTGATATGGCAGGCAGGTACGCCGATAAGCCTTCTGTCAGCGTCACATTCCTTTCTGTGATGCCGTCGCCTTACGTGCAGGACCTGTATGCGGCGATGTCGGCAGATCCGCGGGTGGACTTGCGCGTTTGGTACCTTGAACAGGAGGCTCCGAACACTCGGTGGGGCGAGCAGGAGATGCCCGACTATGCGGAGGTCTTGCCAGGGCGCTGGGTCGGGCGTGAGAACACTCGTGTGCACTGGAATCCGGGTATCACGCAGCGACTGAAGAACAGTGATGCCGATCTATTTGTCATCGTGGGCTACATCGGGCTGACGAACCAAATCGCGATGCGATGGCTCAATCGCAACGGCAGGCCTTGGGTGTTTTGGGGGGAAGTTCCCGGTCTGCATCAACGCCGTAGACTCGGAAACTGGATTCGCAAACGATTGCAATCACCGCTTAAAAGGGCCCGTGGAATCGCGGGGGTTGGATCGCATGCGGTGAGGGAGTACGAAAGGTTAACAGGCTACAGGGAGCAGGTTTCTGGACGAGAGGAGGTGACGCCCTCCCCTCGCTTCGCTCGACCCTGCCAGGGGGAGGGTGATGAATGCGGAAATTCGCAGCTTGCCACTCGCAGATCGCAACAGTTCGCAAACCTTCCTTATGTTTGCGATTTGGATCCATTCTGCACCGCGGCCGCGAGTCGTGTTGCTTCCGACATGGTACGATTCCTCTACTGCGGACAATTGGTTGAGCGGAAGGGCGTGGACCTTTTGCTGGAGGCGTTTTGCGACGTCGCCCAACACTCACCAAACTGCACATTGACATTCGTTGGCGACGGCCCCTTACGCGACGAGCTGCAACAACGAGTCCCCCAACCGCTCGCGGGCCGAGTTAGGTTCGCGGGTTTTCAAGCGGTCGATCAACTTCCCAGCTTCTTTGCCGACGCGGATGTTTTTGTGCTTCCGTCGCGCCACGATGGTTGGGGCGTCGTTGTCAACCAAGCCGTTGGCACGGGGCTAGCAGTCATCGTTACCGAAACTGTCGGCGCGGGGAACGATTTAGTCGCCGAAGGCGAAAACGGTTTCCGTATCCCTGCGAACTCGGCAGATGCCATTCGCACTGCAATCACTTCCTTCGTCGAACAGCCTGAGCAAGCGGCTCGATTCGGAAAACGAAGTCAACAAATCGCGGCGACCGTGAGCCTTGGCAGTGCTGTCGAACAGTGGATTCGCTTCTTCGAAAATTCACTAGCAACTAGCAACTAGCAACTAGCAACTAGCAACTAGCAACTAGCCTCTAGCCTCTAGCAACTAGCCTCTAGCCTCTAGCCTCTAGCCTCTAGCCTCTAGCGTCGGCGACGCTCGACTACACGATTCATCTCTTTGAAAATTCTGTTAATCTCTTCTTCGTCAGGCTCGCATGGTGGCGGCGAGTTCTATCTCCATGGCCTTGCCGAAGGCTTGCTCGGCCGAGGGCATGAAGTTCATGTGGCCATGAGCACTCATGAGAAGATGAACGATCTGGCGAACGGGTTTTGCGAGGGCGTGAACATCCATCGAATCGGTTTTCAAAACACCTACGACTTTCGCACTCGAGTGATCGGTTGTCACTTCAGCAAACAAGCCGACCGAAACCTGCCCCCTTTGCTCGATCAACTCCAACCTGACGTCGTTCATCTGAATAAACAGAATCTGGAAGATGGACTTGATTTGCTTCGAACAATCAAAAGCTGCGACGTGCCTTCGGTAGCGACCATTCACGTCACTCGCTCGGCACAGTCTCTTGGTGCAGTGATGGGTGGACTTCGCGATCGGCATTCTCGCGGACAGCTTACTCGCTATCACGGTTCGTTCATCGCGGTGGCCGGGCAGTGTTGCGACGATTTGCGAGCATTCCTGGGCGACGATTCGGCAAACCCATCCTCACGCACTCAGGACCTCTCCCCTAGAAGAGGCAAAGGGAGCCAGGCAGTTGACTCGAGCGAGCCCTCCCCTCGCTTCGCTCGCCCCTCCCCGGGGGAAGGTGAAGTAGGAGATCAGGAGTTAAGTAAATGCTTTGTCGTTCACAATGGGGTGCCGAAAAGCGAGACGCCCGACGTGCAACATCGCAGTCTTTCGCCGGATCAGCGACTGCGTTGGCTCCGTGAAGCAGCCTCATTGAGAGAGCCCCTTGAAACACAAAGCGATTGCCAACTCATCCTGGGCACCATCGCGCGCATCGAAGAACAAAAAAATCCTCTCATGGCGGTCGAGGTGCTCGGGCAGCTTCCCGATTCAATCCACTGGGTTTGGGTCGGTGACGGCAGGATGCGAACTCAACTGGAGGATGCCGCGGCGGAAGCCGGCGTCAGCAACAGGTTGCATCTACTGGGATGGCAGACGGATGCGAGACGATTCATGCCCGCCTTCGACGTCTTCACACTGCCTTCGCTTTACGAGGGTTTTCCGCTAGCCATTTTGGAAGCGATGGCGGAGCAACGTCCTTGCGTGGTGAGTGACGTGGACGGCTGCCGAGAAGCGGTCACCGCGGGCGAAACTGGATTCCTTTGCCGACACAACGATGTCCAGCAGTGGCGTGACCGAATCCTACAGCTACAAAAGGACAAAACACAGCGCAATAAAATGGCCGATGCCGGATTTCGGCGTTGGAAGGAGCATTTCAGTCTGGAGGCGATGGCAGAGGCAACCGAAGCGATCTATCTGGGTGAAATCGAGCGTCATTCAGGGCGGTCGCAATCATGAAGTCGCTTCGTGTCATGCACCTCATTCCCTACATGCATCCGACTGCTGGCGGGCCCCCAGTCGTTGCGCACCAATGGTGCAAACAACTGAATCATCTAGGCCACCACGCACAAATTTTGACGACGGATGCTTACGTGCCAACTGACGATGACGGCAAATGGTTGAGGACGCTTCGCACCGACACGCCCGTCAACGTTTGCAATAGTTTTGGCCCTGGTGGCTTTGCATACAGCCGGCAACTCAAAACTCGTCTCACAGAAGAGCTAAACAGGAAATCGAACGGCTCGGTCGACCTTGTTCACGCTCACAATCTTTGGTCATATGGAAACCGCATTCTCGCACCCATCTGCGAGCGATCGGGCATCCCGTTTGTCGTCAGCACACACGGGATGCTGGATCCGAATTCGTTGACCCGCAAAGCATGGAAAAAGCGGCTCTACGGATCGGTGCTTGAATGGCCCACGTTGCGAAGAGCGGCGGCATTGTTCTACACGCATCCCGAGGAACAGCGTCTCGCGAACACGGTGGTCAGTGGACTTCCTGCAGGCAAAATCGTTCCGCTAGGTGCCGAGCAGCCTTCACAGGATCGTGATGCGTTGCGGGCGCGCTTTCGGTCTCTGTACCCGAAACTGCACGACCGGAACGTTGCCATTTTTCTTGGGCGACTGCACGAAAAGAAAGGCCCTGATTTATTGCTGCAAGGTCTCGGACGAATGGAGACAGACATGCGTCCCCACTTGCTACTGGTAGGTCCTGGGGATGAGGCCTACCGGCGTCACCTTCAGCAAATGGCCCACGCTCTCAAAATTCAATCAGACGTGACGTTCACGGGGCCCTTGTCCGGAATCGACAAAGAGACCGTTCTCGCCGGAAGCAATGTGTTTGTTTTACCTTCGCACCAAGAGAACTTCGCACTTACAGTGGTCGAAAGCCTTTTTGCGGGCACACCGGTGATCCTGAGCGATCGCGTCAACCTGTGGGAAGACCTCACTCGGGATCACGCGGGCGTTCGCTGTGATCGCAATCCCGATTCAATTGCCAGATGCTTGGAAGAAGTCCTCGGCAGCGAATCGCGCCAAGAAACCCTGCGTCAGAATGGGATACGTTTGGCAGAATCTCGATTCACTTGGCAACGATCAACCGATGCCCTCGTATCCGCCTATGAAGAGGTGCTGGCGTGAGTGTGCTGGTTTCGCACAGTGGCAAGCAACACGCTTATCAACACGCGCTATCACTCCAAAAGTTGGGATTACTGGATCGGTTTGTAACCTCGAGCTACTACCGACGTGACCAATGGCCGGACCGCGTGTTGACTTGGTCAGCACGGACGGACCGCGGGATGTCGCGACGCTATCTGGACGGTCTTGATTCAGGACGTGTCTCACGGCGTTGGGATTTGGAATTGCCCGAAATTTGGCACCGAAACGTTCGTCGTGACGGGAAAGCGGCCGAAGCAGCGATGTTCCGGCGTGATGCCAACTTCGACACCTGGGTCGCACGTCGATTTGCAGCAGGGTCGAAAACGTTCTGGGGATTTCAAGGCAGTTGCCTGGATTCTCTCAAAGCGGCACGATCGGCTGGACGCCTAGCAATTTGTGAGTTTGCAACCGCTCACGTGACCACGGCAATTCGCATCCTATCCGATGAGGCGGAAAAACATCCGGAATGGGCAGACACGATCAGCAACCTGCATTTCCCCGATTGGTACCGGAACCGCCTTGAAGAGGAACCACTGGCAGCCGATCTTTGCATTGCCGCATCGGGGTTCACGAAACAGT
Source organism: Rhodopirellula sp. J20-39 (assembly GCF_057365095.1). Classification (NCBI taxonomy): domain Bacteria; kingdom Pseudomonadati; phylum Planctomycetota; class Planctomycetia; order Pirellulales; family Pirellulaceae; genus Rhodopirellula; species Rhodopirellula sp. J20-39. Next base: position 4,495,306 of record NZ_CP195123.1, read on the forward strand.
CACTGATGGAAGCCGGTGTCGACGAATCACGCATCGATCTTCTTCCACTCGCCGCCGATCTCGAACAGTTTCAAACCCGTGCTCGTGATAAAGAGGGTCCGCTCAAGGTGCTGTTCGTCGGGGGCATTGGCCAGCGGAAGGGAATGAAATACCTTCTCAACGCGATGTCGCAACTGCAATCGGCAAACGTACAACTTTCGTTGCTTGGCCCACTCCCGGCCGACGAGACTCCGCTTCAATCGTTCAAACATCTTTTCAAATACTTAGGTCGCACCGATCAGGCTGGCGTGGCAAAGGAGATGCTTAATCACGATGTCTTGGTACTGCCGAGTGTCTTTGAAGGCTTCGGACTGGTCATCATTGAAGCGATGGCGACAGGGATGCCGGTGATCGCGAGCACGCATAGCTGCGGTCCGGAGGTTATTCGCGAAGGCCGCGACGGATTCGTGCTCGCCCCCGATGACGTGGCGGGCCTGGCGGACAAACTGGATTGGTGTGCCTCAAACCGCAGCCAGGTGGTAGAAATGGGGATGGAAGCTTCGAAGCGATCACAAGAATATTCGTGGCGTTGTCATCGCGAGCGACTCCGCGGCGTTCTCGAGCGGATCGAACTATCTGGCCGGTGTGATTTTGGCCTGACAAACCCAGGCACGTCGAGCATGATTTCATGACGCAAGTCAGCATTCTGATTCCGTGCTACAACGCGGAACGCTATCTGGCCAGTACGATTCGGTCAGCCATCTGCCAGTTGCCTCCAGACCGGATCGAGATTTTGCTCTGGGACGACGGCTCGACCGACAACAGCGTCATGGTGGCCCAGCAATTTGCCGATCACGTGCGGGTGCTCGGTGATGGCATCAATCGAGGCGGCAACGTCGCACGACAGCGTCTAACCGAAGCGGCGAATGGGCAATGGCTGCAATATTTAGATGCAGACGATGTCATTCTGCCGGGAAAGATTGCTGACCAACTGGCGTGGGCCGATGAAGCGGACGTCATTTATGCCGCCCCCATCGCGATCCCGGTGTCCGATGACCGCTGGCGAGCCATCGACGCATTGAGTGAGCATGAATGGCTCAGCGAAAACGCAACCCAGTGGGTTGATGAACTCTCGATCGCGGATTCATTTTTGTCCAATCAGGCAGATAGCGATCAGTGGACCCGCTACATCCGCTGGGGCGATTTCCAGACGACGTCGATGCTGTTCCGTCGTGAGATGGTGGAGCATGTGGGAGGTTGGAAACTGGATCAGCCACGCTGCCAAGAGCACGAATTAATTTTGCGACTCCTGATTGACGGTGCACGTTTTCGAAACACAAGCAACCAGAAAACCTTGTACCGGGTCCATGATGGAGTTAGCGTCTCGAGAAAAAACCTATCTGCGACCGTGAGCACGCGGATGGAGTTGACCGATCGAGCGGAGTCGTATCTGAAATCGAAACGCGAAATGACGGCGGCAAGGAAAGCGGCTTTGCAAACTGTACGACTTGAGGCCGCTCGAGCGCTGTATCGGTCTGACCGAAGCGAAGCTCAAAATTGGTTCTCTCGAGTCGGACGTTCCGGAATTCTCTCAGCTGCTGCTTCGGACGCACTGCCCAAGTCTTACCGATTGAGCGCGGCAACGATGGGCTTTACCATGGCCGAAGCCCTCGCCGAGTGGAGACGCAAACTGTGACTTCTCGCCGGCATCACGATCACACGGATAAATCGGCAATTGTCCCACGTCGCTTGGGTGATTACGACAACTCCAGCTTTGCCCCTGGCCGGGGTCGATTCACGCGAATTGCGTGGTGGTATGTGAGCTTGATCTTCGTGGAATCCGGCTGGTTTCCGTTTAGCGGACTGAAGGTCTGGCTGCTACGGCGGTTCGGTGCGAAGATTGGTACGGGCGTAGTGATTAAGCCACACGTCCGCATTAAGTTTCCTTGGAGACTGGTCGTAGGCGACGATTGCTGGATCGGCCAAGATGTATGGATTGATAACTTGGCAGAGGTAACCCTCGAAAGCGACGTTTGCGTTTCGCAGGGGGCTTATCTCTGTACCGGCAGCCACGACCACCGCTCACCCACGTTTGAACTCCAGATGCGTCCAATAAGAGTCTGCAGAGGGGCGTGGATTGCGTGTCGTGCAATCTTGCTGGGCGGAACTACAATCGAATCCGGACGCGTTGTTTCGGCGGGCCAAACGGCAAGTAAATCGAGCGAAAGCTGACAAGTAGATTAAGGTATGTACACGACCCGTACCGGGATACATTCGTGCATTATCCACCCAATCCTCAAAACTTTCAAAATCGCTACTCTTCCTGGCTTGACACCCCCCAAACAGCAAACAATGATGATCCCGCATGGTGTGGTACACCGTTTCACCTCTCTTTCGAGCAAATTTAGCAACAGGAACAAGAACATGAGAATTCTTTGTGTCGCGGTGGCTTGCCTCGCCTTCGCATCCGTCCCGATATCAGCGAAAGCTGCACTGATTTTGGATGATTTTTCAGCAGTGGGTGATATTGATAATACGACCCTTGGCGGGGACACCGATCCAGCGTTCATTAGTGCTGCCTTGGGTACGGGACTGGGAAACTACACTTACACTATCAACCCAGCACCAACAAACACGCCTAACCCGTCTTCAGCGACATTTGATGGTTCAGGTCTAGCAGCCACATTGCAGGCAGGTGGTTCCCTATCACTGGTTTACGATCTGAGTTCGGATTTGGACTTACACTCATCGGGTAATTTCGCCGGAAGTCCTTTGGTTCTAGACCTTTTCGCCCCACCGACTAGCGGCACCACTGACTTAGTCGTCACTTACACAAGCAACTCCCTGGGTGATTCAGCGCAAGCTTCATTCGTTGTCGGCAGCGGGCCATTGTCGATCGATGGAACTTTGTTCGGGAACGGTGCTGTTGCCTCATCGGTGAGCCAGATTGCATTGGTTTTCACCAACAATGCAGCGTTCGGTACTTCCGGCTTCGGAATCTCGAATGCATCGGTCGCTGCGGTTCCAGAACCCTTTTCGCTGGCCTTGTTGGGACTTACTGGTGCCGGTGCGGGCTTAATTGCTCGCCGTCGTAAGAAAAACGCGGACGAGCCTTGCTTGGCAGTCTAGGAATGGGCGTTTTTAATTGCTGATTCAACCGAGAAGCCGCCATGATTGAATTCATGGCGGCTTCTTTTCATTTCGAAAGAGTAGGCTTCTAAATGCTCGTTTCAAATTCAGTGCCAACAAGAGGATGGATCGGCGTTTCGCTGGTTCCATTGCTTTTTGGTGTTTGGCTGGTCAGCATGGCCGGCTGGCTATGGCAACGAGAGCACTATCAATTCTTCCCCATCGTTCTTATCGCGGTTGGGTGTTTTTCTTACTACCGCTTGCAGGGTGCCACCTGGAACGTGCCTGTCGTTCATACCCCCAAAACACTTTTGTTGGGCTTAGCTTCGCTGGTGCTGACTTGGTTAGCCGTCTCCGCGTCGAGTCATTGGCTTGGCAGCGTCGCAGCATTAACGTTCACTTGGATGCTCGTTTGGCTGCTTGGCGGACGCGATGTGGCGGATCGATTACGGGGGCCCTTCTTCTTACTGTTGTTAATCGTGCCGATTCCGCTGGACTTGGATCGATGGTTAATCATCGAACTTCAAAAGATCGCGACGACTACAGCAAGCGGACTACTAGACTGGTCCGGTATTTTGCACTTAACGCAAGGTGTTGCTTTACAAACCGCAAGTCGTGAGTTCATGGTCGAAGAGGCGTGCAGCGGCATTCATTCGCTGTTCAGTTGCTTGACTGTCATGATGTTTTGGTCGGTGTACCAACGCTACGGTTTCATTCGGATCATATTGACGTTCATCCACACGATCTTTTGGGTGGTGGTCGCCAATTCACTTCGTGTGTTCTTGGTCGTTTGGGCGGATGCACGGTTTGGTGTGGGACTGGACACGGGTTGGCGTCATGAAGCCTTAGGAGTTTTCACGTACTTGATGGCTTTAGTATTCGCCTTTAGCGCTGATCAGTGGCTACGCTTTCTGGTTGCGGCACCAGATTCGGAAACGAAAAATCCCCGATTCAGCTTCTATCGCTGGACTGGTCTCTCCAAGCTTCTCAATTTTCCGCTGCTCAGCGAGAAAGCTTCCATCTTGCTTTCGAAACTAGCCATGCCGGTCCTTTTTGTCCCGCTAAGTTTAGCATCGCTGCTTGGTCTGTTCGATTTCGGTGGGCCGAGTGATGCGGTCGGTGGAAACACGAAATTCGTTGCATCCATTGATTCAGCCTCCATCTCCAACCTCTTCCCGAAATCGGTTGGGAAATTTCAGCTCACGGACATCCGGGAGATCAGTCGATCAGCCGATGACCAATTTGGTAGCAACTCCGTAATCGCAACCTACCAAGGCAGCGGTCTTGTAGCCCAGTTTTCAGTAGATGGCTTCTATCCAAGCTGGCACGATTTAGCCATTTGCTATACGGCGATGGACTGGAACGTACATGAAGCGGTCAATCGCGTGGGAGCTTCCTCGCAGCTAGAAGGTGAGGAAACTTCTCTGCCAGCCGGGCATACGGAGCTAGATCTTTATCGAGAAGGTGGAGAACGGGCTTTCTGCCTATTCTCTTGCTATGACAGCCGCGGTCAGTTCGTGCAGCCGGAAGCGGCTAGCGGAAGCCCGTTGCGTAAGCTAGTCAATCGGATCAAAACGAGTAGCCTGTTCGACGTCGCGTCCACTCAAGCGGTAATGGCTCCCGTGCATCAGTTCCAACTTTTCGTCAGCGCTGATCGAGAGCTTCTTGCATATGAGCGAGAGCTTTTAGCAAACTTGTTCGCGACGCTTTGTAGCGCGTCCAAGCTTTCAGACTTAGCAACAACTCAGCCGACCACAACGATCAGTGAAATTTCACAATCCGCGGCGTTGTACGAGAGACTCGCGTTGAATTTTGGGGAGGCGGGCTAGTGTTTCGCAGACTTCGATATCGCTTGATCGATTGGTTCGATAACCTACTCACGATGCGCTGGTTACCTCGTGTACTGGGAGGCGTTGGCGTTCTAGCTGGCTTTACTACCCTCTTTAAGAGCATCAAGTCCGGGCGGATACGCAATGGACTGCTTGGGCTTCCAGCGATCCTTGCGATTGCGCTAACTGGTTACGTTTACGCGACCCGTCTTTCTAGTGACCGGGTCGCTGCGGAACAATACTGGAAGAAGGCACGTGTCGCGATTGCGAGCAAAGATCCGAAAACGGCGGAACTCTGCTTACAGAGGGTTTTACAAGAGGGCGCTGGTTATGAGACGGAGGCCCAATTCGCATTAGCAGTCCTGCTGGAAGATTCTGGACAAATCGAGCGGGCCGAAACTTTATTTCGCCGCGTTGCACCCGATGATCGAATTGGAAATCCTGATGCACACCGACGCTTGGCAATGATTCTGTCCGAGGAACTGACTCCGCAATCCAGCATCCAGGATATTGAACGCGTGCACTGGCACCTAAAAGCCGCTCGTGATGAGAAATCGCCTGAGATGTCACTTTGCTGGGGGAAGCATTTTGCCATGGTTGGCGATCTGAATAAGGCAACTCATTTTTTCCGAATTGCTTCGCAAAAGTATCCCGAGCTCTACTTAGCCTTGGGGGATTTTGAAACCCGACTTGGTCGCCAAGAGGATGCGGTTGAGTCCTACCAGAATGCTCGCACCTTCTTGGCTACTCGCGTTAAATCGAAGCAAGACGATTCCGCATCTAAAGTAAGCTACGCCCAAGTGCTAATGAAGCTCGGTCAGTTTGACGACGCTCGAGCAGTGCTTCTGCTCGGCAAAGACGCCAATGGTGAGAGCGATATCCAGTGGGACGCTCTCCTTTCCAACTTGTACGTCAACTACCACGACCTGCTGTCGCAGCGTGGTAGCGAAATTGGCGACATGCTGGCAAAGCTAGAACTTGCCCTGGCCCATAACCCAAACAGTCAAGCCGCTCTCCAACGGATTATGGCTTACTCGGAAGCAGAGATCCAAGGAGATGTTGGGCTTAAACGGATTTTAGCTCGGGTAATTGCCCAAGGCAAAACTCCAGCAATGGCCCATCTCGCGATGGGGAACCTTTGCTGGCTCGAACAGGAACGTGACCAAGCGAAATTTCATTTTGATCGAGCACTTTCGTCAGGTAAAGACCTAGCCGTCGTGATGAATAACATGGCGTGGATGCTGGCCCATGATGTGGAACCGGATTTTGAACGAGCGATTTCGCTGATGAAACGGGCCCTCGAACAACGGCCAGACGATCCTCGATTCCTAGACACCAGAGGCACGATCTATTTCCTTATGGAGGATTGGGGACTTGCACTGGAAGACCTCGAAGCAGCATTAGTTGGAATCAAAGACAAAAAAGCGGTCCATAGGAAGCTAGCTGTGATCTACAAGCATTTGGATTTGCCGGAGGTTTCCAAAGAACACCAACTTCTCGCCGCCCCGTCTGAGTGAACCTGTGTGACTGGTTGCTAATTAAGACAGACTGTTTGGACTAGGCAGTTTCCTCAAGGGCCGGTTATCCCGCTGGTGCGGGCTGTAGTGAATTTTGACGCGTTGGCTACCTGTAGTTGAGGTCATTACGGGTGTTCTCGCTGTCCTTTCCATCAGTCGAAGCCTAAAATCGCGTGAAAGCGTTCTTGCATGACTCTTGCTAACGATGCAGGTAGGACTCGATCCTGTGACGACAAGCATCAACGTGACTCCAAACCCATCATGTCGGAAAACAATTGTGGCCTCGATTCGTTCAGATAGCTCCGCCTCTCGTTTGTCAAAAACTCAAACGGAACCGAATTTCGATTCGGGGGAGTCGCAAAGCAGCTCTGGTCCTAATTTCTTAGCGGCTCTATGGCGATATCGACTTGCTGTCGTGCTGCCACTGATTGTTGGAATGATCGGAGGGTTCATTACCTTCGCGAAGACGCCTGAAACATTCAGTGCTTCATCGCGGTTGATGGTCCAATCGGACCGACCGGTCGTGATGGATCAGCTAACTGGCCACATTGTTGGTAGCCTTCCGAGCATCGATATCCTTCGTTCGTATTTATTCGGCGACCAAATTGTTGCAAAAGCATTTGCTGATCCGAGAATGACTGCATTCCATCCTGGTTTTTCTTCAAATGTGAATGCATTTAAAGGAACCGTCCACTCTGGCCTGAAGCTTCATCAAGAAGTTGCTGGTCAACGGGGAAGCCAGTCGATGGTTGTGGCAATCAGTTTCACTCATGCCAATGCAGATCTATGCAGCCAAATGGTAGCGGTTTTCAGTGAGCAATTGCAGCTATTGATCAATGAGCAACGGAAGTCTTCTCGTGGTGAATTAATTCGCTTGATCAATGTTGCAATAGATCAAATGCAGCCAACGATTAGCGAGCTTGAAGATCGCTATCGCGAATTCCGCACGAACGCTCCGTTGGTTTGGAATGAGGAAGGCGTTGCTGTTAACCCTCACCGCGAACGACAATTGTATCTCACGGAACGACGCTCAGCAGTCTTTGAGGAGATGCGGGAAAAGTCGGTTGAACTGTCAGCTGTAGAATCGATCGTGCGGGAAGCGGATGATCCAGCCGTTGCGTTATCCATCATCGGACAACTTTTGGGTAAGCCGCTAAGCGTAGCCACAACGACCACTCAGGATACCGATGCAATGGCAGCCGACCTCGAGCTTGCAAATATTGAGCTTGATCAGCAACTTGTGCCCCTCATGATTGAGCGAAACAAGAATGCGGCGGAATTCGGTGCTTCTCATCCGATAGTAAAGGCACTGGATTCGGAACTCTCAATGATGAAGACCGAACTGGCGCGTTTGATCAAAGAGCAAATCGATCGAAGGCTTGAACTTCGCGAGGAGAACAAAGTCGAAGGGGTCAGCATGGATGACCGCGTTAAGAATGCACTAGAAGTAATCTTAGCATCGGCCAATGCTGAAGTCGCTGTAATGAAGGAACAGATAGAAGAACTTGAGTCCCAAATAGCAATCGAAAAGGTGGAGGCGATCAAACTCAGCAAGTATGAGCAAGACAACGATGCCATGTTGCGTGAAATAGAACGAAATCGCCAGCTACTCAATCAAATTGAGGATCAGATGGCGAGAATTAATTTGAGCGACGATGACGGCGGTATCCGGATCACCGAGTTGTCCTCTGTCAGCGATGCTTACCGCGTCGGCCCGAATATGTCGAAGTCGCTGACGTTGTGGAGTTTCTTAGGACTGGCTGTTGGTTGCGGATTGGCGTTACTACTAGAGAAAAATGCAAACACGTTCCGTGATCCGGACGAGATTGTTGAAGCCATCAACGCACCGATTTTGACGCACGTACCTTACTTTAAAGGGAAGGTTCGCAAGGGTAAGAAAGACAACGAGAATCGATTCGAAAAGCTGGACCCGTATCTTGCCGTCGTTCATCAGCCAGCTTCCATCCCTGCAGAGGCGATCCGATCGTGCCGGACATCTATCTTCTTTGAAATGTCGAACGTTTCAGGCGGGAAGATCATCCAGGTAACAAGCCCACTTCCCGGCGATGGTAAAAGTACGATCGCGGGAAACCTTGCCTGTTCCATGGCACAGAGTGGCAAGAAGACTTTGATCATTGATTGCGACCTTCGTCGACCTCAGATCACGGATAACTTTGACGCGGCAAATAAGCTTGGTCTAATCGATGTGCTCAATGGCGATTGCGATCATGTCGAGGCGATCCACGACACGCCGCTGGCGACGTTGAAGCTAATGCCATCCGGGCCCATTCCCGCTAACCCCGCGGAAGCGTTGACTCTTCCGGAGATGAGCGAGTTAATGGATTTGTTGCGAGACGAGTTTGATTACATCATCGTCGATACCCCACCACTGCTTGTCGTGACCGATCCTAGTATTCTGGCGAGTACAGTCGACGGAGTTGTCATGGCACTCAAGATTCGTCGTAAGAGCAAACCCAACACGAAGGAAGCAGGTGGTATCCTGCGGAACGTGGGCGCAAGATTGCTGGGCGTTGTCGTTAATAACTCTGACGAAGCAGCTAGCAGCGACGGTTACAAGGGATACGGTTACTACCGCTACGGTCGTCACACCAATCGATACTACCGAAAACAGGGCACCGGCCCCTCGCAGTCACGATCGCCCGTCATTGTTTCGGGACGTGCTGGTGGCTTGCGTACGGGAAAACTCGCTTCCAACGGACGTCCGGTCAAGCTATCAGCCGGGAAAACCACCGTGAGTGATTCCGACGCTTAGTGGTCTAGCTGGCTTGCTTTTCGGCTTTAGCCTAACAACCGCTTGAGCGTCAGCGGCCGATTGATTCTAGCATTCAATCAGTTCAGTTTTCGTGAGCGATTGTTTGCGTTTGAATCCTTCTGTTTCCTTAATCATCTAGGCTAGATGCAGAGCGAGGAGGAATTGAAATTCCCAGAGATTGCTTTGTTTGCGAACAGCCTAGAGGTCCCGTCCTCACCCTCGCATTCGCCTGAACGGCTTCGCTCGACCTCTCCCCGCTTCGCCGGGAGAGGTTTGATTGTGGTGTCCCGCTACACTAGCCAGCACACCACACAAGAGGGAACTCAGGGAGCCAGGTTCACAAGAATACGCTTCGCTTCAAACAAACCTGTCACGCTGGCTACCGTCTAAGACGCTTTGCCCGCCGTCAGTTCGTTCTGCGAGGTGTGTCAATCGAATGCTGGCGGTTTTTGAGGTGAGAACGACACGGCAAATTAGATGGTAAAGTGTCCTGGTGCTCCTCCCTGTTGATAATTGGAATTGGCGATCGAACAACGACTCCAGAATTTCCCCGCCCCCGGCAGCTTGGTTCTGACAGGATAATAGTGAATTCTGGCGGGTATTCCATTCGAACAGTCGACCTCACAACCTTTTAGAGTCTCTCGGGCTGACTTCAAAAGATTTATCTCAATAATGAATCCATGAACATCCAATCAGCGGACAACAAAGCGGCCATTGGAGCCAGGATTTCCGAAAAACGCGGCCAAGCCAATACTCCTCCAGGCTTATCCACGTCGGATGTCCCAGCCGTAGTGTGGTACGAATCGGTTTGGAGTTGGTTTTGGATTGCAGCATTTGTGGCGTGCTTGCCAATGCTGTGGATTTACTTTTCGCGGATGTGGCGATTGCCGCATTACCAGTACTTTCCGTTCGCGGTTGGGGCGGTGGTTTGGTTGGCGTGGACGCGTAGCGACAAGCAATTCCATCCGCCGGCTCGTGTAGGTAGCCTGATTGGGTTAGGTCTGGGAGGCATCGCTTTATTGGGTGCCTGGGTGCTTCGATCGCCTTGGATGATGGCGATTGCTTTTGTCTTATTCGCCTGTGCTTGCTTGAACTCCTTACGTGGCAAGCGAGATGCTTCTCTTCTGACCGTCGGTCTGCCCCTGCTGTTGCTCGTTCGTCTGCCTCTGGGGTTTGACCAACTTCTTGTCCTGCGGCTTCAGAAACTAACCACGGTACTGTCTAGCTTGATGCTGGATGTGATCGGGGTTCCCCACGCTATTGCCGGCAACGTCATCCAGCTTCCTGGTCGCGAATTGTTTGTTGCCGAAGCTTGCAGCGGGATCCAGTCGGTCTTCACTTTAGCTTTCTTGAGCACGTTGATCGTGGCGATCTATCGTCGACGCATCTGGCTGGTGCCATTTTACTCAGTGGTAGCATTTCTTTTAGCTATCGCGGGGAACGTGATCCGAGTCACTACGGTCGCAGTCGCGGAGTCCTGGTACGAGTTTGACTTGGCTAGTGGTTGGATGCATGACGCACTTGGATACCTCACGCTGGGCCTCGCCGCACTGTTGCTTGTATCGTTCGACAACCTGATTTTCTCCATCCTTCATCCAATCAGTCAGTCCATGGCGGGTGCGAGTCACAATCCGTTGGTGCGATTGTGGAACTGGGTAGTCGACGATGGGACCACCATCGATGTCGCCGATTCGTACTACGAAGTTTCTCGACCTACAACGCACATCGATCGCGATTCACCGGGACTTCGACGATGGCTTCAAAAGTGGCAGAGCAAGCCAGTCCTTGGGGGTATTTTTGCAATGGGCTTAGTGTTAACCGGTGTTTCCACTTTGAAAGCTCGGCAGGTTTCGCCGATGGGAATTGAAGTAGGAGCTGGCACATTCGTCGAGGGATTGATCTGGGAACCGTCCGCAGACTGGATCTCGGTCGCAGAGTCGAAGTTCGACATTAGCTCGCACGAATCGTTCCGAGACGGCGAAGATCCTAGGCTAGGCAGAAACGCTGACGTTTTCAGCTACTCACTTAGCCCCGAGGACAAGAACGAAGTAGAAGGCCAGTTTGTGATCAGCCAATCTTATCGGGAGTGGCATGAACTCTGCTTGTGCTATGAGAACAGCGACTGGAATCTGCTGGACCGCAAAGTTGAGTTTGCATCCGTTGAGCCTGGCGAAGAGAACACGGGGGGGTTCGCTCACGCCATCTTCTCAACCGAGGCTGGACAACGCGGATACCTTTGGTTCTCCGCCGTTTCCGAAAGTGGTGCGATCGTGCCGCCACCGCCAAGTCCTGGTCGACTTGGTGGTCGGCTTGATGAATCATTTCGTGACGAGAATTCAGCAAGTGGCAACATCATGATGCTCCAGCTGTGGATGCCGTCGAGGGAACGACTGGATTCGTCCGTCACGAACAAAGTGACAAGGGACTTTGCTGGACTTCGCGAACTGGTGCGTCAAAGTGTAGCTTCCTCGCAACCAACATTTCAAAGCAAGCCTAGTATCGACGCTGCGGAGGTGAACTAGTTATGCCACCATACTTGAATCCGCTCGCCTGGATGAAATGGTTGGGCCAGTTCATCTACTGCTGGTTTGCTTCGATCCCCTGGAAACGCGTGGGTGCTGGCGTTCCAGCGATGCTACTGACGGCCGGATTGACCCTGCTGGCCTTCTTTGCCTATTCCGATGGAGGCTCGTGGCGCCGGGGGGTCCTGGATTCGCAAATCCAAAACGCAATTGAAATCGAAGACTTCGAATCAGCGGAACTGTTGCTGAAGCGTCAATTGAGTGAGGGTGATACCTCCACCGACACGCTCTTTCGACTCGCGATCGCGCAAGACCAATTAGAAGAGACCGACCAAGCCAACAACCTAATGCGTGAGTTGGCGTTTCGTCGCGATAGCGAGCGGGCGGCGATGTGGTTGGTTCAGGAAAATTATCTGGGCAAGGCTTGGGGCGACTTGGAGGTAGACCAGCAAACAGAGTTTGGCGAGCTGCTGGAATTGGTCGTCCAGAAGCAACCTGACAACGCGGGCATTCGCCAGTTGTTTGCGAATTACCTGATTGCAGGGCATCGTTATTCAGCCGCGATTCCGCACCTGCAGCGGCTCGCTGAACTGAATCCGATGCTGGGACTGCAGGCGGCGGCATTGTCGAGACAGGTAGGCGATGACCCGCAATCGGAGCGATTGGCGAGCGTAACGCTGGAGCGTGTTGGAAAGTTATACGAAGAAGAGCCAGCCAATCCGAAACTGGCACTGGCTATCACTCAAATCCAAATCTTCTCCGAGCAATATGCGGACTCCATCCGAACATTGAGCAAAGCCATTCCCCGCATGAAAACGCCGGAGCATCGGGCTGCCTTGCAGCAGGCGATGGGGGACGCAATCGCGGCATGGGTTAACGTGATCGAGAAAGAGAAGAACGAAACTCCGGTCGAACGACTACGTGTTCTGAAGATGCTACAGGTTGCTTTGCAGCACGCGCCGAACAATCCTCGAGTATTGACGTTGGTGTCGGACCAGGTTTTGAAGTCCGCGGAGAACAACGACGAATCAGTACAGGCCCTTCGCCGTGCTTTGGTGGAAGGAACTTCACCCGGCATCGCGCACTTCATTCGAGGAACGTCCGCTTTGATGGCCGACGACATTCAAAAAGCGGAACAGCATTTATCGCTCGCGGCCAAGCATCTTCCTAATAGCTCGGCGATTCTGAACAATTTGGCCGTAGCGTTGAGTCAGCGCGAAGATGGAGATTTGGAAAAGGCGTTGCGGTTGAGCAATCAGGCGATTGAATCGCAGCCAAACGCGGGGCCGTATTTCTACGAAACTCGGGGCCAGATTCTGTTCCGGATGAAACGGTACCTAGACGCGATCCCGGATTTAGAGAAGGCGTTACCGGAAGAAAAACTGGCCGCTGGCGTGCACGAGGTTCTGGCGAAGTGCTACGACGAAATCGACGAACCCAAAATGGCCGCCGAGCACCGTGAAGCTTTCAAGCGATTGTCGAAGACCGCCGCGAAGTAGCGAGGCGCAGGAGGTAGGATGCCCTTTCTGGGACTTCGGTGTTAGATCACCGGCCTAGAGCTTTACCTCGTTTTCATTGAGCGTTCCCAATAAGCAGCGCTGTAAATTAAGTAGCCTGATGCGTTCATTTTGAAGTGTTGAAGCCGGAGCGGCGGACGCAATTGAGAATCATATTTAAGTTCAATGCTAACTTGATAACGCCAGCGTTTGCGTGGAACCGGAAGGATTGGCGTCCTTGATCCGGCCTACAGCGGCCACAAAAATCGAGATTATGAAACCATCGCTTTTATCCGTTCTACTCTGATTGACATCTATTCAACGAGTTCGGGGAAGACGCTGGTATCGAGCTCTTGGCGGCTGATGATTGCTTTAAGTCTTGTTAGGAAGTCACTCTTTAGGTTCGCCACCTGTTGCTGAGTTAAGCTAAGCTTTGCGGCGACGTCGAGATTGCTGGAGCCGGCAACAAAGATGAGCTCGATGGCTTTCAGTTTGACGTGGTTATCGGTCTCTCGCCAGCGAACGATCTGTTCGCCGATGGCCTGGGCGACGACCCGTTGCTCGATGTCTTGTCGCTCGGCGCTTCGAGCGATTGAACTGGCCACGCGATCACGGCCGGGGATTGGGATCGCGCCCACGGAGCCTTCGAAACTACCGCCTCGGCCCACCAACGGCATCGTCGGTCGTTTTCCCGCCGCTCTTAGGTAGTCGGTCAGTTTGTAGCTGCAGATCGAAAACAGGTAGCTTTCTAGCTTGCGACGGGGGTCGTAGTTGGGCAACGAAATCAGGAAGCCGACAAAGGTCTCTTGAACGATGTCTTCGCTGACACTGCGATCGTTCAATCGCCGCTGAACAAATGCGAGCAAACGACCTTCGTAGCGATCGATCACGGTCTGCCACGCGGATTCCTCTCCGGCTCGAATCGAGTCAACCAGTCGCTGTTGCTCCAACACCGTGGCGTCGTCAATCGACTGATTTGGATCATTCTCTCGAAGTGCACCGGTTCTCCTCGAGGAGGAGTCTTCGCTAGACGGATCGCGTTGAGTAGGCTCGTTCATGCTAATAATCTCGCAAGCCGACGAGGAATTGGCAACACGAGACTTATTTCGTTGTGAGCGGAGCGTTGGGCGGATTGTTTGAGGCGTATTTATTTCCCCCTGGTTTAAATAGTCGCTTGGGGATTCGTTGCCTCATCCGCTAATTTGATCGCGGCAGGGGGCTGTTCGATTTGGTAACATCGCTTGAGGGCTAACGCGTCAAGTCACCAATTTCTGATTGCTCATTCACGCTCAGGTTAAACAGATGTCTAACAAGCCGAACTCTTCATCACTTGGATCTGATTCTGAGTCGGCTGGCGACGCTTGTGACTTTTCGTCGAAGCGTTGTGTTCCTTGCGAGGGCGGTGTTCCGGTCATCGATGGCAAGCAGGCGACTGAAATACTTAGGCGAATGCCTCTTTGGAAACTTAGTGACGATGACAAATCCATTTCTCAGACCATTAACACAAAGAATTTCGTCGGGGCAGTTGAGCGAGTTAATCGAATCGCCGCACTCGCTGAAGAAGAACAACATCACCCGGATTTGCATATCACCGGTTATCGGCACCTTCGCATTGTGCTGACCACGCACGCGATCGGTGGTCTGAGTGAGAATGACTTTATCGTTGCCGCCAAGATTGATGAGCTGTTTCGATGAACCTGCGACCTGACATTGCGTTGTCTCTGTTGGATGAATGCACCGGCGACGATTTATGGAGCGTTGAGCATTGTCGAGCTCGCGGTGTGCCTGAACACTGGATCGAGGAGCTTGCGGATGCTTATGAGTCGGGGTTTCGGGCTCGCAGTCAGACGATCTTTGTCAGCGATGAAACGTCAGGCAGCCGAGTGATCAATCAGTACTACGGCGTTCGTGACATCGATCTTGCTAAGCGGATCGGCACCGAATTGGGCTTGGATGTGGAGCAGATCCAAGCGGTGTCGTTTTCACGACAGTCCACCGTTGATCGCATCAAAGAGGCGGTGATGGACGGTTAATGGTCAGCGCCACGACGAACTGATTGCTAGCCGTAGCATGACTCTCTGAGTCGTGCCTATTCTGAATTCCACAGAACGCGACTCGGAGAGTTACGCGACGTACATAAGTGCTGGAGTCCAGGCTTCAGCCTGCTTCCTCTGGACTTCTGACGACTCTTCGTTTCGTCCGACGCCTGGATCAGCCTGAAGGCTGGACTCCAACTTCTATTGGGCTTTGGAGGCGGTGCCGGTGGGGCTGAAGACTATTGATTGGTGGTCTAGCAGCGGGCGGGCGGCGGTGGCGAAGCCTCGAGCGTATAGGTGTTCTTTTAGCTGGCGTAGTTCCCCGTAGCTGTCTTCGTAGACACTGACTGTGATCGTGGTTGTCTTGGGGTCTCGACCGGCGAGTTCGATGTCCAGGAAGCTACTGTTACCCAAAATCTGACTGACCGTTTGGCCGACGCGTTCGTTGACGGGCTCGAAGCGGAAGGCGTGGGCCTGTGCAGCCATGCCCATTCGCACCTGACCGCCTTGATTGACTCGCACCAGCGACTTTTCCAGCAACAGACTGCATGTGTAGTCGCGGATCGGGCCAGCGGTGAGTGTGTTGACGCCCTGGCGATTGCGAAGTTGTCCGACACGTTCCTTTAACTGCTCTAGCAGCGGTTCGACGGGGACGACGGATAGGCGGCCGCCTTTGAGACGGAAATAGATTTCGTCGCCGTAGACCAGCTTGGCCATGGGTGTCGGCAGGTGTTCGACCGCAACCAAAGGTGCTTGCTGGTCACCCAATTGTTCTTTGACACTGGCGAGTTCGGCGATCTGTGATTCCACCTCACGGATTTCGCGTTGGCGCTTCGCCGCCAAAACCTTCCGTTCATCCAGTTGTGACTTGGCGTTCTCGTACGCTTCTTCCGCCAATGTGGTCAGGTCCAACAACTTGCCACGTGCTTGGCGAAGTTGCTCGATTTGCTGGTCGTATCGTTTGAGGTTGTCTTCCAGACGCAGCGAGTCACGCTGGGCGGTCGCGGCTTTGATCGAGATACTGGCAAGCTGTTCGAGTTGCTCTTCCGCTGCGTATTGCGTTCGCGGCAAAGGCGGCACCTTGACGTCATCCGTCTCCACGACAGATTCCGTATCGACAGGATCGTTCAGCATCTCCGTGACGCGTTGGGTTTGCGTCCCCAACACAACCACCAAGATGATCAAGATGCCAACCAAGTTGGCGACGATGTCCAAGAAGGCATCGTGGCCCATGTCCATGGTGGAACGTTGACGGCCCTTCATCATTGCGATCTCCGATAGATTTCAACGCCGCTGCCCTGCATCAGCGTTTCCAGTTCATGGAATCGCTGTTCGGCATGGGGGCCCACTTGAACATCGAGGCGAGGTTGCCAACGTCCACCCGGCAACGTGGCTCCCCACCGGGCGACACGATCGCGAACTGCGGTCGCCAATTGCAGTGTCGATTGATGCACGCCTTGGTTTGCAAACGTGAACGTTTCAACAACACGTCCTTGCTCGATCAATTCGTAACGATCATGGCGAACCACCATCGCGATGGGCCGCACTACTTCGGTACCGCCCATGCCTCGGAACGCTTCGGGCATTGCCCAATCGCGACCTTCTCGGCGAACGAGATCCGATGATGGTTGCTGGGTTTTCTGAGTCGATGCACTGGGCGTGTTGGAACCGGCTTGCGATTCGGGGCCGCCTTGTTCATTGCCGGTTTGCCCACTGGCGGTTTGAGACTGGGCGGTCTGTTCTGCGCCGTGTTTCGTTCCGGACGCGGACGCCACAGTGCCACCTGGAGCACCACCCGCGGAAGCCGCTGAGCCACCTTCGCTTGGGTCCCCGTCGCTCAGGTCGGATGATTCGTCGAACTCGCCGGATCCTTCGGAATGTCCTGACTGAGACGACTGGCCCTGCCCATTCATCTGGCCAGACTGGGCGAATTCGTTGCGTTCGCTTGCGTTATTGGAGTTTCCGCCACGCACGAATTCTTCGATCGCCCGTTCGTTCATCGCGCCGTTGGAACCGTAAGATTCGCCCTGCGATCCCGGGGGCGATTGGTAGCCATCGTACGCATTGGCGAACCGTTGATCCTTAGCAGCAGAGAAACCGTTCGAGCGTGCTTGGCTATCAAGACTTTTCGCTGACAAAACCGGCAGCGGTTTCGGTTGAGAAGAGCCACCGCTTCCGGTCGTACCGGACCCGCCGCTGCCAGCATAGGAGTTTTCATAAGGGCCACCTGAACCGGAGCCACCTGAATCGCCATCGCCGCTTCCGCCCGCCGACTGATAGCTGCGTCCGAACGCGGCACGAGCAACGGAGAAGTTCCTGGATGAGGCTTCATGAACGGCGAACTCCATGTCCTTTTGCAAGACACGGTCGCCGCCGGGGAACTCAAGGTCCACGTTTCCGGGAACCAGTTCGTAACCGTATTGGTCATCCCAATCTTTCATCAATGCGGTTGCCAAACGATACGCCGGAATTCCGCCGGGACGCAGAACGAGCAGCGGATAGGGAGCGACTTGATCGCCGTAGTTCTGCATCGCGTGCCGACGTGCAACCCGTAACGCCGAGGCGAGTGGATTGCCGTTGGGGTTTTGGCCTTGCGCAGCGGCCAGAGCTTGGGATTGTGTGATATGAACTCCCTCAGGCAGAATCTGGATGCCGTCTTCGGAGCATTCCACGTAGATCGGCCGCCGCTGGGTTCCGTTGGGACCGCGGTGAGGCACGATCACGACGCGAGCCTTCTTGCCACGTTCGCTTTCTTGAAGTTCCGCGATTTCGGCACGCAATTTCGCCGCTTCTTGCTTCATCATCACTAACGTGGTGTCATCGATTCGCAGAGCTTCATCGAGATCCTGTCCGCCGTCCTCGTCGGTACCCGCAGCGGTTTCGATCTCTTGCTTTAGTTCATGCAGCTTTTCTTTTTGATCACGAATCATGGCTTCCAAATGGGCGACCTCATTGCGTTTCTCTTCCGCTTCTTGGGTTTGAGAATCGCGATAGGAAACCAACTCGGTCAAACGGAACTGCTCTTCCTCAATCAAACGATCCGCCAAATCAGCCGTCAGCTTAGGTGCGTCACCAGGCGTTTCACTCTCGGCGGCAACCACCGGCGCAGACAAGGTTGCCTCAGGAGAATCCATCTTGGCGAGCTTAGCCTGTTGGTCTTGCTTCGTCTTAGCGACAGCAGCGTCCTTGGCTTCTTGGGCGACCAAGGCCAACAACAGAATCAATGTTCCCAGCGTGCAAACGAGCACGGCTAGAAAGGGAAACAATGATGGAGATAACCCGGCGCGCCGCCGACTCATGCTGCACGTCCCAGTTTATGATTTGACTGAGGAGCACTGTTAGCCTCAGGTAATCGGGTCGACAACGCTTCGACTGCGCGAGCAAGTGTGGTCATCGCATTGGTCACCGCAGGATCCAACGATGGCTCGTCGTAGCCTTGACCAGTTCGGAACTCTTGCGAGTCGCGAGCGAATTGCAGGGTATCGCGATTCTGTTGGTCCTGTTCTGCCTGGCGAGTTGCCAATGTGGTCATCGCCTCGACATGGGTCATCAACGTGCGACGATGCGTTTGTACTTCTTTCGCGGTGTCCTGCATCGCCTCTTTCCACTCCGCGGTTTGCTCCCGAAGGGAGTCGCCGACGGAACTGGCTGCGGAATCAAGCTGGCCGATTGATTGGGCGATCCGGTCCGCGTGATGCGTTAACGCAGGCTGCATCGTGGCTTGCAAGAGTTGACGGAATTGCTCAGCACCTTCGGTGTGCTGGCTTCGCCAAGCTTGCTGAGCCTCTTCGATCGTTGACTGCCAGAGGGTTGCCTGGGTTGCCAGCGATTGAGCGATCGCCACTTCGATGCCGCGGCAAAGGTGCGTGATCAGTTCGGTTTGATTGTCAGCGGGATCGTCCGATGGCAAAGCAGAGGAAACCAGTTTGCGGACGCGAGCATCGATCTCGGCCAACAATGCTTGCTGGCCTCGCTCAACAGGGAACTGCAAGAAGATCGCGACGACCGACAACACCAAGCCCAACGCGGTCGTATCAAACGCCACGTACAGGCCGCTCTTGAGTCGGTCGACTGCGGCGGTTCCGTCAGTGAAGTCGAGGCCGCCCAGTGTTTGAGTGATCCCGATCACAGTACCGAGGAATCCCAGCATGGGGATCGCCCAAACGATAATGCGGATCAGCCCGAGCGAGTCGTGCAGGTCATCGGCATCACGAATGGAAAGTTCACGAAGATCCTCCGGGAGCTCGCCGGTCGTGCTGCGATGAGATTGACGGGTAAGGATTTCATCGAGACGGCGAACCAATTGATTCGCCCGAGTCGATTCAGGTAACTCGGCCAAGGTCGCTTGCCAGGTACGAGCGATCAGCCCGGCATCGTTTTGTGCTTGCCATGCTTCGGACGGCGAAGCGGAACGATCGGCCGCCGCCGGAAGCAAATCCTCATCACGCAGGAGTCGCAAGCCGCTTTGTTGTTTGGCGGTCGCCATCGCCTTGAAAGCGAGGATGCCCCCAGCCAGACAAAACAACGTCGACGCCGCAACGGCGACGGGGTGTCCCAAGAAGTAGCGATTCAGTGGTGCCCAGTTGGCAACATGAATGAATGCGTAAAACGCGGCCGTGGCCATCAAGCCTGCGGCGATTGGGATGAGCTTGTGAGTCATGGGGACTCCATTGAACGATCAGTTGACGGGAGAGGTCGTCGGCACCAAAGCCAAGGTCAGTGCTTCGTTGCGGTCAGTCACATGCATGGGGCAACAGGCTCGCCCATCAGCCCAAATCCGAACTGACAGGCAGTTGAACCACAATGCGAACGAGCCGGCGGGCGTTTGAAACAACACGCACCGAGTCCGAGCGCAGCAGTAGAACCGCCTTCACTAGATCGACCGACACAACCCAAAAACATGATTCAATCGCGCCAAATTAACGGCATTCGTGCCGCCGCCGAGGAACGCAGTTTCGATCATTTCCGGGGTAGGGAATCAGATCCACCTCGCCAAAGACCCGCCAATTGGCCTAAAACGTCCTCCAGAGACGAGAACAGGCAATTTTATCCAGCCATGGAAACCGGTCATGACGCAACATTTCGCATCCAACGTCCCATTTGGATTCAGAGCACTTCGCAAGCTAGCTAGTTCGATGCTGATCCTGGCATTGGGCTTTGTCGCCGGCGATTTGTGGCCGGTGACGCCGACGTCGCCTGTCGCGGCTCAGGCCCCATCGCCCACCCCGATGGAAGCACCGAACGCCCTGATGCAGTCCCTACAGCGGGAAACCAACGACCGGCCAGTCGTTGAGGTGCCAGCCACTCCCCCCGACGGAAAAGTCACCGTGATCGAGTCGAGGGATGGGCGAGACGTTGCCGGTTCAGGCGATTTAATCGGATTCTCTCACGTTGACGGTTCGGGAACTCTGGTAATTACACTTGTTGATACGCAAAAGTTGTGGATGGCCGTGTATCATGTAGGCAATAGCGGCGAAATCCGGCTCGCAAGTAGCCGGGCGATCGACGCGGACTTTACACTGCAATTCAACGCCACTTCGCCGATGCCGGACGAAATCCGACGTCTGCAAGGGCTTCCACCCCGCCGATAAACGCTGACGCCACACGGGCCAGCGTCGAACGTGGGGAGAAGTATCAAGTCACTTTTCCAATATTTCGCGCTGCCATGGCCACCTACTTATCTCTCGAAGACGCCGCCAAAAAGCTCGGCATCCCTACCCAAAAACTGATCGACCTTCGAAGTCAGGGCCAGGTCCGCGGCTTTCGAGACGGTTCGAGCTGGAAGTTTCCTGAAAACGAGATCGATCGCCTCGCCGAAGAACTCCCCAATTTGTCCGGCCTCGGGTCAGGCATCCTGGCGGCAGATTCCGGCGGATCGGGCGTTGGCACCATCATCGGTGGCGACGACAGCGCCTTGTCGCTGGGCGAACCGATGTCGGGCGAGGACGACGGCAGTGGATCGAGCCTGGAATTAGGACTGGAGATTTCGCACAACGACGGCGACAGCGACGTGAACCTGGTCGCCGGCGGGTCAGGAATTGGCTCGGGCATCGGATCGGACTCCGGCATCGGATCGATCACACCGGATTCCCCATCCAGCGGCAGCGAGCTACTGGACCTGGATAACATCCAGTTGTCCGACAACGCGGTCCTGCACGACAGCGGTCAATTGAATCTGGCCGACGGGAGCGACGTGGCTGGCAAGGCCGCGAGTGGTGACGCAGCAGACGACAGCGATGAATTCAATCTGGGCAGTTCACTTGATTTGATGGGCGGCTCCGGCGACCTAGCTCTCGGCGAGCCCGCACCCTCGTCGGGCCCCAGCGAAGCTAGCTTGAGCGGCTTGGACATGGACATCTCCTCAACGGGCTCGGCAGGTTCAGGTGACCTGCTGTCCGGCGAGAGCTCCGATGATATGAACCTGGGCGAAAGCAACAAGGCTTCCAGCAGCCTGGAAATGCTAGACGACCTGGACCTGAGCGAGAGTGCCAGTTCCATCGCATCGGGCCCTGGCAATGTCAGCGGCGACGTGCTTAGCGAACTCGACTTACTCGCGGGCGAGTCGCTCGGAAGTGGATTGCTTTCCGGCGACAGCGAAAACCTTCTTGGTAGCTCACTGATGGGCAACGATGAAGGCGGCTCGGGAGTCGACGACGCGCTCGCCGACGACGACGACCTGATTATCGCCGACGATGACGACGACTTGGTCGTTAGCAGCATGGGTAGCGACATTTCAATCGCTGGCGACAGCGGCATTAACCTGATGAGCCCATCCGATAGCGGGCTGTCCCTGGAAAGCGAACCACTCGACCTAGCCGGCAGTAGCATCTCGGCGTTGGACCTAGGGGCCGAGCTGACCGAAGGAACGGGCAGCGGTGCTGGCAGCAGCATGGAAAGCGGTTTGATTGCGGACGACAGCGGATCGGCTGTCGACTTTCAAGCCGACGAGGAATTCCAATTATCGCCATCAGGCATTCAGCTAGAAGCGTCCGACGATTCCGCTTCGCAAGTCATCGATATTGAGGATTCCGAAGCCGTCGATGCGGACTTCGGCGACGCGTCTTTCGATGGCGATGGAGCCTTCGACGAACAAGTTGCCTTTGACGAAGTCCCCGAGGCGGATGGCGGATTCGACGATGGCATGGGCGACGTGGTCGAAGTCGACGAGGCGATGGAGATCGACGAGGAGGGTGGCGTTGATGTCGACACCATGGCCGCTGGCGGCGCTGCAGTAGGTGGCGCACCGGTCGCTTACGAAATCCCGTTCACGCTCTTACAAACCGTCGGTTTGTTGCTGATCCTGGTCGTCATGAGCCTGGGGGGCATGCTGATGACGGATTTGATCCGCAACATGTGGAGCCACACCGAGCTGTCCGCTCCGGTTAGCTCGTTGACCGACATGCTGATCGACGTCGCCGGTTGGGGCAAATAGCCCGGCGGAGATGCGACACAGCCGAGTTGCTTATGCCATCGGACGACATGCTGAACTAGCTTCACTCGCCGAGCCTGGCTATTAGTGCCGGGCTGGCCTGCTGAAGCAGCGAGGCTTTGTCTTAGTTCAGTATGCGAAGCACCAGTAAAAAGCTAAAGGGTCACCCAGCCCGGTCGGTTGGGGCGCGAACCTCGTTTGCGATGGCTGGTTTGCAAGGCCGGCATCCATAGCAGTGGCTCAGCAACGGCCAGCAACGCCGACGGGTCAATTGGCTTGAATAGACAGGGTGTAGAGGCGGAAGCCCCTTCGACCTTTTTCTCTAAACCGGCCCACTTGGCATCCACGATCAAGATGGCGGGAACTTCGGGGAACGAATTCCGCACCCGCTCGAGCGACTGCAGAACTTCCATCGGGTCGTCGCCGACGTCCCACACGATTAAATCAATTTGATCATTTTGCGGCATCGTTGCTTTCGAAGGCACACCCTGCGAAGGCTCGTCCAAGCGAATCGCAGCACTGTCCGCTTCGTCGACCATTTCGATCAACTCATCGGCCAGTTTTTGGATATCAACGTTGCTATCGGCTGGCTCGTTCGCGTCGTCGATCCCGAACGCCTTCATCACGGCTTCGGATGTCCGGGCACAGACACACTGCATGCCTGACTTATGCAAAACGCCGGCTGTGGCCAACAAAGAAAGCGGCTTCGCATCTGCCACAACAACGGTCGCGTTGCTCTTGAAGACTTGATTCGATGTTACGTTTGGTTTCATCACACAGCTCAATGGTGGTAGACACAAATCCGACGACTTTCTTAGATTAGTCGCCTAGATCAACGCCGATAGCAAACGGGCTCGGTCGACGACAAGAGGTAATCGAATTGACGTCATGCTACTGACGGGCTCCTCTTGGGCGTGCAAAAGCAGTGTGAGTCACTGCAGCGAACAGCTCTCCCAGGCCAACTTTCGCTAGAATGGCTCGCGTCGAGTTCGCTCGGCCCCCGCCCCAACGAGACACTTCGATGCCGCCGCGTTACGGCTTGCGAATGTCCACTCCTCTGATTCTCCCCGCGTTTAGCCAGGCCTTCCCAGATGTCGTCAGTTCCAGATCATTCCCCAGGTCGCACCACAGATCTCGCCCGTAGCCTTGTCGGCAAACGGGCCCTTATCTCAGGAAGTTCGCAGGGGATCGGCAGCGGGATCGCCGTCGAACTGGCCAAGGCCGGTGCGGACGTGACCATCAACTTCCCTGGTGCAGCGAGCGGATGTTCGAACGAGACAAACAAGCGAGACCGTGAATTGGCCGATCAGGTCGTCGACCAATGCGCTTCGCATGGCGTAAAGGCACATGCGATCGCGGCGGACATGGGCCAGCAAAGCGAAGTCGAACGACTCGTCGCCGAAGCCACTAATGCCATGGGCGGCCTGGATATTGTCGTTTCGAACGCTGCTTATAGCGATCGACATCTGATGCTCGAGTCCGACTTAGATGAAGTCCGCAAGACGATCGACGTCACCATGTGGGGTGCATTTCACCTGTTACGATGCGGAGCTAAGACCATGGTGGACGCCGGACAAGGAGGGAACGTCGTTATCATCAGCAGTCCCATGGCGCACTTACCGATCCCAGGCGCAATGGCGTACAACATGTCCAAAGCGGCCATCGACCAAATGGCTCGAACCGCTGCCGCCGAACTGGCCAGCCATCGCATTCGAGTCAACATCGTCCATCCCGGCTGGATTGACACGCCTGGTGAGCGGAAGTTCTTTAGCGAAGAAACCTTGGCATTCGAAGCGGCTCAACTCCCTTGGGGGCGACTAGGCCGCACCGACGAAATTGGACGAGGCGTTGCGTTCCTATGTGATCCGGCTAGCCAATACATCACCGGGACCACACTGACAATCGACGGTGGTATCCAGTTACCCTGGCGAGAAATGTACCGAATCGAAGAGGCCAACAAAGCGGCTTCCAAAGAGGACAACTAACGACGGCCCTAGTTGCCGCTGAAGAGGTAGTATCTAGCCACGTCCAACGCTCGCTGACGAACAGTCGCCATTGAAGCTTATCTAGCTAGGTCGTCATCCAAATTCACAGCGGATCTTTTCCACGTCCAGCAAACCCAGCTTTGCGTACATTTGGGAATAGTCGACCACGTTGTGACACTGGTAGATCAAGCAATCTTTCAGTCGGCCGAAGACACCGACTTCGATCACAACATCGCATCCCGATTCGCGGTGCACGCCTTGAAGTTCCATCACAAGCGAGAAGTCGTTGCCTTTCACCATGACAAACGACAGGTCGGCACGTTGATGTTCGACTCGCGAGTGCAGTGCCTGGTACACCGCCTGCACCTGGTCGACGCCTTCTAACACTGCCGGTGACATACCGGTCGCGATGCATTCAGGGTGAAAATAGTCCTCGACGCTAACTAACGCCGGGGAGGTCCATGCTTGCTTAGCCCACGACAACAAAAAGGCCCGGTTGATCGATTCGATCGGCGTTAAAGGGGGCTCGTCAGGTCGCATGGCAAATCCTGCCCTCGTCCAGTGCTAACAAGGTAACCAACTTAATCGCTACTTAGTTTAGCACTGGAACCAACACTAGGGTGGGCGCTGGGCACCGGCGAAATTGAAACCAAACCCGATCGTCACCATGACCCAATTTCGAAACGATCAACACAGTCAACGCCTTAACTCAGACCAAAGACCAGCCTATCGCTGGTATTCTGGCTTCCAAGGCTCGGCACCATTTCGAGGCTGCAAGAATTTTGCGTCAACGGATTGATACCAATCGTGCAGTTTCTGTCGCATCTGGTCGACTCGCTCTGGCATCGACTCGGCAAGGTCATTGCTTTCGCTAAGATCGGCCTCCAGGTCGTACAGGTGAACCCGCCCATCTTCGTAGCGTTCGAACAACTTGTATTTCCCTATCCGAACCGCACCACCGGGAATCCCGCCTTGGTTACTGTAATGCGGGTAGTGCCAATACAGCGCCTCGCGATCGAGCGACTTACCTTCCAACGCCGGTCGGATATCAATTCCATCAATCGGGTGTTCGATCTTTCCGCCAGCAGCGCCAACCAATGTCGGGAACAAGTCAATGGAACAGACCGGAACATCGGATAGAGAGCCTGGCTCGGTCACGCCTGGATAACGAACGATCCAAGGTTCGCGGATGCCACCTTCGTAGACCCAGCCTTTGCCGCCACGAAGCGGCAAGTTGCTGGTCGGTGTGCCTTCGGACGTCGACAGCCCGCCGTTGTCGGAAGTGAAGACCACGATGGTTTCGTCCTCGACGCCGGAGTCCTTCAACTGTTGTAGAACTTTTCCGACCGCTTGGTCCATCGCTTCGACCATTGCGGCGTAGACGGCGTGCTGTTGCAGCACGCGGACCTTCCGCTTGGCGTTGCCCAAGACCTGCTCTTCTTCAGCGAAGATCTCTCCTTCGATGGAAGCCGCCTTTTCTTTGTACTTAGCCACCAAGTCCGGTCGGCCCATCAAGGGTGTATGCACCGAATAGAACGCGAGGTATGCCAAGAAGGGTTGTTCTTTGTTCGCATCAATGAACGCCGCCGTTTCTCTCGCCAGGCGATCGGGCAAATGATCACCTTCCGGGCTTTCCTCGTCCATCTGTGGGTTTTTGAATGGCGCGAAATATCGCTTGCCGGTGTAGGGGCCGCCGCCCTTGTGTCCGCCGATGTTGACGTCGAAACCTTGATGCTGAGGATAGAACTCCTCGCTTTCACCGAGGTGCCACTTGCCCGCAAAGAAAGTCGCATAACCTTTTTCGTTTAACGCTTCCGCGACGGTGACTTCGTCCAACGGCATGTTGCTGTGCAGCGGCGCCGGGTTGAATTTGCCTGGCCGTTTGCCTGAAAAGAAATTGGTCGCTTGCACCCGAGTAGGGTACTTACCGGTCATCAAGCTGTAGCGTGTTGGCGAGCAAACCGGGTTCGCTGCGTAACCGTCCGTAAACCGCATCCCCGAAGCTGACAGCCCATCGATATTAGGCGTGTCATAGAAACAATCGGGATTGTTTGCCCCGATATCCATATACCCCAAGTCATCGACAAGAAAGACAACCACATTGGGTGGTCGATCCGCAGCGTCGAGATTGCTCGCAAGCAACGAACAAGATACTAAGACACCTAACGCCATGACGCACGGCAAGAATCGCTGGGAGGCTGACTTTTTCATATTCAATCGACTGGAAGGTAGAGCACGAAGCAAAACTGATCGGACTACTAACATAGTCCAACCAACTAGACGATGACAACGCAATGAAAGTCGCTACCACTGCCCTTGATCGCTTCTCAAGCAAACTTCTCGCCCGTGAGAAATAAGTAGCGTAACGAATTCATATTGCCGCTTGCCAACGCCTGCATTGGGAACGGCTCTCAGCGACAATTAGCGTCGTCACTAAACGATTTCGCCCCACTCGACTTCCCATAGAAAAAGTCTTGCGGGGCGATATTGCGTTTCACTTAGACCGAGTCACTGGCGTGCTCAACCAGCGAAATCTTGAAAGTCTCTACAACCAGTCGGGCACTCCCGATTATGGCTTAGAGTCCCTCCACTTCTTCCGCTGACTCTTCCGATTCAGACCGCTCTAGGCTTCTGGCTTGCATTTCTTGCAACTCTTGGAATGTCATTGTGCCTTGATCAGTGACCAATCCACCCTCCGGTGATCCACAGCCGGTAAACCCGACAAGCCCGCACATAAGACAAAAGAGAAAAGTATGTTTCAACATGAATGGTTTACCCCGAAAGTGTTTTTAAGTTGGAAGACTTCGTTTCGCCCAAACCTCCGTCCCGCCTTTTCGACGCGACGGAGATTGTTGTGAGAAGCGGAATGGTTCGGCGATACGCCGAACGGGTTGGCTACAGTTCTTCTTCGATCGTTTCCTTCGAAGCACGAGTTCCCAAGGCACCCCAAAGTCCGTAAGGGCTGATCGAACCAGGAGCACTGACGCCGGTGCCGTTCTGGGCAACTGGGGTAGCAGTTTGATCACCGGCATCAATCGAGTCGGTAACGAACTTCACCGCACCGTCGCCAAGCAACACGTGGCAACCACCTTGGTGACGGCTGCTAGCCGAAAACACACCGGATCGGTTGTAGACGTTGTTCGTTCCAAGTTCGTTCGCAGCTTGGAAACAAGCAGCGGAATTGGGTGAGGCCATCGTGGTGATCTGACTGAAGACTGGAAAACCACTTGCCCATCGGTAACCGCGAAGCTTGTCTAGCTCATTTCCGCCGAAAATTGTCGAGAGAGGCGTTGTAGCACTGCTGCTCCAGAACTGCGGCCTTTCAGCATCGATACCCGCGTTGTTGGAGCACTGACTCGGCGAACCAACTGGAACCATCGGAGTGCCGCCCGATTCTCCACGAAGAGTCACTGCACTGTTGTTGGCCAAAGGATCAGTCCGCGTGTCTCGGTCGCCGAGATCCGTTGCAATTTCACCCGCGATGACGGTGTTTGCCAAACCATCGAGAATGTCTCGGAACGCCATTCGCTGACGAGGAACAAACGCACCGCGTTGACTTGCACGAACCATCTGAGAAAGCGTGCTGTTACGAGTCAAGTGCTGGTTAGCCGCACCGACGCCACCTCGGAAAGGGCTGTCTCCGGTGCAAGCTGCGTAGTTGGTTCGGCCATAAGCTGGAAGACCAACGCCTGGATCACTTGGGCAACGCAGCGTCGGAACCTGAGTCAGGTAAGGAGGGTAGTTAGCGACGTTAGGAGACGGACCAAAAGCAACCCATGGTTGACTTGGTGAGCCCCATCCGGATGTCCCACCATCAGTACGACCAATCAACGGATTCGAAATCTGTTCCCACAAGGCCTGGCCTTCAAAGAACGGAAGGAGCCCGACGAAGATACTGTGTCGTTCTCCGTTTCCGTTCGTTCGGTTTGGGTGAGAGCCAGAATTGTTCCCGTGTCCCGTACCTGACATTAGGGTAGGAAGCTGTTTGTAGGCGGAGTGGTAGTTGTGAACAGCCAAGCCAATTTGCTTGAAGTTGTTGCTGCAGCTCATACGCCGGGCCGCTTCACGAGCAGCTTGCACGGCGGGAAGGAGCAATCCAACCAAGACTCCGATGATGGCGATGACAACAAGCAACTCAACAAGTGTAAAGCCTCGTGAGCCACTGCGTGGACTTCCGGAAATAGGCATCTGAACCTCTGTGCGTATGGAATTTGATAGATCGGAAGAGACAAATGACCGCCTCTACTATTACTACCGAGCGCCAAAGCGAGGATCTAAACACTTCGCACAAAGAATTTCTAAATATTCCCCGAAGATCGCCAAAAAGCGGTAAGGATGGCCCCTTTACTGAATCTGCTGGCTGTCCAGCGGCCCCTCTACAGAAAGACGCGAGCCGCTGTCGCCGTGAAGATAGCTTGCTGTCGGCAATTGCTCTTATTGCTGAATATGGAATTAATCGACGACGACTTCGATCGATGCAGGAAAACCCTCAAGAGCGGATTCAGATGCTTGTTCGGGGGACAGATACACCTTCCGGAGTGTGAGGTTGCTGTACAACGGCGACAGATCCGTTACCCCGGTATCGCGAAGGTCGAGTTCAAAAAGGTCGAGGCTGGACAGCTCACTCAAATCAGTGATACCCGTTTCGCGAATATCGAGTACGCGTGGTTTGAGCGTGTGCACCAAGCTGAACCGAGCAGGATGATGCCAAGACTTTTTTGCAAGCGTGCGGTTGAGATGTTCAAGCCCCATGCCTCGCAGTCGTACCGTTGCGGTTTCCGGGTCATAAGTAATCCCTCCTGGATCCCAGGCTGGATTATTGTGCCCGATCCATGTGCGCACGATCTCGAGCTGATCCATTGGCGTTCGGTGATTGAGACTGTCGTAGATCATCAGCTTTTCAGCCAATGGAGCACGCCACCGGTCGGTGATCAAAAGTTCGTCAATCAACTCAATGAGATGAGACGTCCCCAGATAACCTTCCTCGTTCAGGTGAGGCAGGTACTTGTTAGCGAGCGTGACAAGTGACTCGGTAATCTTCTTGCCTTCCTTGTCCAGCTTGAGTGCTGCCTCAAAGTCTTGGGTCAAGAACAGGACCCAGAACTTTTGAGTCCAGGCGAACGAGGCTGGGGGAGGATCAAATACGAGAATGGAATCGAGGTGATCGAGCGTGTGCTGGATGCCCAGCCGCACAGACTCGCCATTCTCCAGCGCCGAATCGATCACGAATTCTGAATGCCGGGCCGCCGCTATGATTTGACGATGGCGGCGCTTGTCGGACGCTGCTTTTTCGGCCATGTACATCGCCAAAGAACCTTCCGCATCAAGCTGAGCCGTTTCGGCCCGCTCCAACGCAGCAACTGTATCAAGCCGCGCCAGTTCGGCGCGGTTCTGGGCGTCTTGGGAATTCAAGCGAGCCTGTACAGCGACCGCTTTCGCTTCCAACGCTCGATCGCGACTACGGTTCAACTCGACTAGAAAATAGGTGACGCACAACGCCAAAATGCAAAGCATTCCGAGCGTCAGCGAACAGGCATCACGATGACGTTTGTAAAACAGCGATGCTTCACGCAGCAGACTTGGTTCTTCCACCGAAGTCGTGAAGCCGTCCAAGAAACGAATAATATCTTCACGTACGTCTTCGACCTTTTGATATCGATTGGCCGGATCAATGGCCTTTGCCTTCTTGACTGTGGCCGCCAAAGCGGAATCGATCGTCGATATTTTCGCGTTGGCTTCCGATGGTGCTTGGTAGGTTAGCAATTCCTGCAAAAGACATCCAAGTGCGTAGATGTCCATTTGCGGAGTCTTGGGTTGCCGCCGGTTCTTTTGCTCCGGGGCCATGTAGATCGGCGTTCCGCTAGATGATTCCAACAACGCACCATAAAGATCTGGATCAAGCAGCACCGTGGAATCATTTTCACCGGGTTGATGGGCCATCACCACACCCATCCCCCAATCACATACTTTCACCTCACCGAATTCACCCACGAAGATATTTTCGGGTTTAATATCAAGGTGCAAAACCCGACGCGAGTGCGCGTAAGCCAACGCGTCGCATACTCGCAGGAAATACCCCAAACGCTTCCGTAACGGATGCGCACTGTCGCCTTTGCTCGCATCAAGGTCCTTCACGACCTCGCGTAGCGATCGGCCTTGTTTCAATTCCATCGTGAAGAACGGTCGACCTTGATCGTCGACATCCATGTCAAACAAATCGATGATGTTCGGGTGGTCCAAACGTGCCGTCAGGTGGGCCTCACGCAAGAAAGCATCGAAGTGATCGCTGGAATATTCCGGTAGCGGCTTTGCCATCGCGACATGCCGCGCGGCCTTTGCGTCATAGACACGGTACACCTCCTTCATCCCGCCACGCCCGATCAATTCGGGGTGTTGGTAACGCACCTTGATGCGTGAGATCGCACAAAAGAGCGGACAGATATCATCATCCGTTTCCAAGCAGTCCGCGTATGCCAGCGATGGATCCGCTTGATCAAAGACGTCATCAACGATCGGCTTGATTCGCCGAATGGACTCTCGAGAAGGATCGATTGAGGTCATGAAGATGTTTCAGAAATAGTGTCGGCCCGATGCCCGGTACGGCCAGTGAGCCTGATGACTGGTTGGCTAGGGCGTGTTTTCGGGGAACTCGAGTTCCCGCCGCAGCTCGTAAACTTCACGCACCAGCCGTTTTTTCACTCGGTGCTTGAGAACATAAACACTGTCTTCGCTCATGTTCAAATCTTCGCTAATCGCTGAAGCGGATTCTCCTTCGACACTACGGACGAATACATCAACCGCGTTGCCGGAAAAAAGCGTTCGTATTCGATCGAGAGCGAGTTCGACGACATGCTCGCGCCACTCCGCTTCGATCTGCTGCTCCAACTCAGAGACCGCGATGGAAATCTCCTCGACCGTTTCCAGGTCCGCGTCGACCGTTCGCTGACTTCGTTTCTGCTTGCGGTGCCAATCAACTGCGGTGCTATGGATCAAGTGCGACAACCAAGTACGAAACCTCGCTCGCTGCGGAGCATGTTGATAGTTGGCAAGATCTTTCCAAAGCCGCATCAACGCTAACTGACACGCATCATCAATGTCGGAACGTGGCACACCCAGACGAGCTAGAACGCGCCCGACGAAAGGGCGGTAGTACTCCAGCAGCTCTTCCCAAGCCGGATGATCTTTGCCGGACTGCGCTAGTTCCAACAGTGAAATCCGGGTCGGCAGGTTCTGCGAATTGTGATTCATTGATACGAGCTTGATCCTGACGGAACAATTCAGTGTAACGTGAATGAACTACCACAAATGACCAGCGGTCGCCCCCCCGGCTACACACATAGCCAGGGCGAGCGACAACGAATAAGTCACCAAATGCTTTCGTCTAACCACATGCTGAAAGCTACACCTACGGATCAGTGTACTCCGCTGGCGATTCCTCGTGCCATACGCCGGTCCAGAAGCACGAGCACTTTTCGAAAACAGGCGTCGATCTCAAGCGGTCTCTTTGCCTCGTGTACGACAGACAACCTTCGTATTTATCAAGACGGAAGCGACGGGCAACTTGATGAACGTGAGAGCAAATCACCGGTGTGGCCGAACCGGTTAATCGACCAAACCGAGCGACAAGCGTTCTTCGCTAGGAACGATGCCTCGAAAGGACTCCAGTGCCGCTGGGTTATCGGAAGCCAAGGTTTGTACCTCGCGTGCGATCTGGCTCTTCAACTGGCTCGCCTCACGCGGCTTATCGGTCGCGACCGCGATTGCATGGCGGTGCACCGTGGCGACCAAACTGTAGAGTCTTTTCAGCGACGCGGATTTCTGCAGATCGTTCAGCAGCACCTGTGCTTCGTCATAGTGCCCTTGTTCGATATACAACCGCGATAGCTGCAGCGTCGCTTTGTGGTGGTAATCCAAACGCACCGGCATTTCTTCGGCTACCTCATCGGCAGGAAAGTACTCCATCACAGCCTGCCAGCCTGGTACGTCGTTGCGAGTGATCGCGATCAGGTATTGCTGGGCAATGGAATCGGTTCTAGAAACGATTGGCCCTCGCAATTGATTTCGTATCGAAGATGGACGCGTGGCGGTCGCTGTCAGCCCGCCTACAACTAAGGCGACCATCGACAGGATGCCGATCAAGATCCGGCGACGAGTTTGCTTCTTGCGTTCTAATTGAGAGCGGTCAACCACTCGCTGCAATCGCACTGTCGCGGATCCGGCGCTCAATGATTGCCCCGCCGATTGCCCCGACGTTCGTTCTCGGGAAGAAAGCGGAGTCACAGTCGAAGATTCAGTCGTGATCGCACCAGCAGCCTGCGTGACCACGGTCGCTCCGCTGGTATCCAACTTGCCCGCGTGCTGGTCCACTACGGCAAGCAGCTCGCTGGCCGACGAAAACCGACTAGATGGAGACTTCTGTAAACAGCGGGTGACTAGCGAAACCAACCAACCCGGTAAGTCCGATGTACCACGCACGCGGTCCAAAGGCAAAGGCGTTTCGTTGATGTGCTTGACCGCCAACGCCAACGGTTCTTCGTCAGTGAACGGCGGCGCACCGGCTAGCAGGTGATACATCGTGACGCCAAGCGAATATAGATCGCTACGCGCATCCACCGGATGCCCCTGAATTTGTTCGGGGCTCATGTAGCGAGGCGTACCGAGCGTCAAACCAGCACGGGTCAAGTTGGCGGTACTGGAGTCCACTGCGGTCAACATTCGAGCGAGACCAAAGTCGGTGACTTTGATTTCCTTGTCATCGCCCTGCATGATATTTTCGGGCTTCACGTCCCGGTGAGTCACCCCGGCATCGTGAGCAACCTGCAGTGCGCCGGCGACACTTCGTAAGACGTTGATCGCTGCATCGGTCTGCAGCGGTCCTTCGCGATCAAGTAGTTGCTTAAGATTGATTCCATCGACGAGTTCTTGGGAGATAAAGTGAACGTCACCGACCTCTCCGAATTCATAGACCTGCACGATCGACGCATGATTCAGGCGTGCCGCGGCTTGGGCTTCCCGTTGAAATCGCTTCAGGTTTTCTTGATCACGTTGGCGATCGTCGCCGCCGGACTTGCCCGGTCGCAATACCTTTAAAGCAACATCGCGTTGCAGCTTCATCTGGCGAGCGGCGTAGACATCCGCCATCCCGCCGCTGCCAATCTTGCGAAGAATCTGATATTCGCCCAATCGCTGGCCCGTTAGATCACTCATCGGCTGATCCCCGACAACTGAACTAGGCCTTCGTTCATGCTGCCCGATCGCAGACCGACTAGATCAAGGGTAACGTTGCGAAACCCGAGAGACTGGAAATATTGCGACAGCGATTGGGTAGCCTGTAACTGCACCACACGGCTCAAGTCCGCCGGTGGCACTTCGATTCGTGCCAATTCGCCGGCATGCAAACGAACTCGAAGATCGCCCAGCCCCTGTGCTCGCAACCAGGCCTCGGCGGCATCGATTCGCCCCAGTCGCTCTGGCGTCACTTCCACGTGATATTCAATGCGGCTAGCCAAGCAAGGCGAAGCGGGCAAGTCAGCGTTGCTGAGTCCAAAGCATTCCGCAATCTTCCGCACCTCTTCTTTACCGATTCCAAGATCAGCCAAGGGAGTATGCACGCCTGCGTCACGTCCCGCTTGGATCCCCGGGCGATGATCACCGAGATCATCAGCATTGGTTCCTGACACAATCACCGCCGACCGCTGCTGTGCGATCGGCTGCAAGTGTTCGTACAGTGTTTCTTTGCAGTAGTAGCAGCGGTTGGTCGGATTGCTTCGGTACGCTTCGCGGCGTCCTTCGTTCGTGTCAACAAACCGATGCTCGATCGCGATCTCGGCTGCTACGCGAACAGCCAATTCCGCCTGCCAACTGGCCAGCGACGGTGAGCGGGCGGTCACGGCAATGCAGTGGTTAGGAAGGCAGTGGTTAGGAAGCTCGGCCAGCCCCGATGGCGCTGCTGTCCCGGCGGCCCCCGAAAAATGTAACGGGTCCGCCCCACCGGCCTCATTGGCAAGATACGCAGACTCCGAAGGCTTGGTGCTTTGAGGCGATTTCGCCCGTATGGCTGCAGCAGCGATCACGGAACTGTCGACTCCGCCGGAGAACGCGACGACGATCGGCCCCAGTGAACTCAGTCGGTCGATCAGTTGTTTTGCGGATTCGAGCATCAGGCGTATGAAAAAGTGAAGCTGGGGCCAACAAAGCTTGAACAAGTGGGGTGGGCGCTCAAGTAGTCTACCTTGCTACACTGCTTGTTTCCGCCCCACTGCTTTTGTTTCCGTCCTACCTCTCCAGTCGCGATTTGCGAAATGACCGATCCCACGCCTCACCCCCATCCTGCCGCTTCGCCCGAATCGGGCTCAACCGCAACCAAGGCGGGGTCGCAGGTGAGCGATGAATCCCAAGCCGGAGCAGACGAAACCCAAGAAACACCGTCAGCCCAGGAAGCCTGGGATGCTTTGCCCGTTACGCAGCAGCGAGCCGCTGTGTTCCGAGTCCAAGGCGGACGGGAAACGATGGAGGCTTTTGTGGTCGCTTTCGTTTTGGCGTTGTTGTTCCGAGCTTTTATCGCTGAAGCGTTCGTTATCCCGACCGGTTCGATGGCACCGGCTCTGATGGGGGCCCACAAGGACGTCTTTTGCGACCAGTGCGGCCAGCAGTTCCCGATCGGTGCGAGTTTGGAATTTCGGTCTCCGGAAGTGGAAAACGTCGTCGTGGGCGGAGTATGCCCGAATTGTCGACGCGTCAATTCGCTCGATATCGCTAACACGCCTGACGACACCACGTTCAGCGGCGATCGAATCCTGGTCAGCAAATTTGCTTACGCGATCAGCGATCCAGAACGCTGGGACGTGATCGTTTTCAAGGTCCCTGTGAACCCTAAACAAAACTACATCAAACGTTTGGTGGGCCTTCCCAACGAAACACTGACGATCCTGCACGGCGACGTTTACGCTCAGCCCGGCGTTGCCGACCCGGAAAGCGGTGGCTTAGCTAGTGGACCAATGACTGGCCCTGGCGATCTAGGCCTATCCGGCGGTTCGGTTTCGCTGGGCAAAATCCTGCGAAAACCGCCATCAACTTTGCTGGCGATGAAACACGTCGTCTACAACAGCGACCATCAAGCCGAAGCGATCATCCAATCGGAATACCCCGCCCGATTGCAGCCTTGGAAAACCGGGGCGAAAACGCCGCCCTCCGATTCGTGGCAAGTCACGCGCAGCGAAAATGGCTTAGTCGCCAAACTTCCCGAAACGGCTGGCAAGGCGAAGTCGCCTAACTGGCTGCGTTATTACCACCACTGGCCAAGCGACCAGCAATGGCGGGACGCGATCGCTGGAAAATCCCTGGCGTCGCAAGATCCTTACCGCAGTCATCTGATCACCGATTTCCACGCCTACGATGCCTACCTATACGTTGACTCCGATCGCGTCTACGACCTGAAACCATCGCCGATTCGCGTTTCGAAACTCAAACGCTTGATGGGCCAAACGCACAGTGAGGGAGTCTTCCGTCCCGACTTTGAATCCGGTGGAGACCTTGCCCAATTCCGCAACAACCTTCGCTATGGAAGCACCGGGCATGCGACTGAAGGCATGCACTGGGTTGGCGACCTGATCGTGGAAACGGACTTGGAAACGTCGGCGGATGCCCAGTCCGTAACGCTGGAAATCGTCGAAGCCGGCGTTCGATATCAGTGCCAAATCAACCTGAAAGACGGCCTCGCCACGATGTTGATCAACGACGGTCAAGAGCGGGCGTTCGACGCGGTTGATGGTGAAACCACCGTAAACGGCAGTCCCCAATCCAGCACGCCAATTCGTGCCGGAGCCCGGCACTCGGTGCGTTTTAGCAACTGCGACAACCAACTTCTGCTGTGGGTGGATGATGAGGTAATGAGCTTCGACCGTCCGACGACGTTTGATGTTAACTCGTTCTTGCCGTTTGCAGATGTGCAGCCAATTTACAACGGTCCTGGCGATCCAGGTGATGCGTCGCCGGTGGGAATCGCGGTGCGTGGCGGGGCGGCGACGCTGCACCAATTGACGATCGATCGCGACAAGTACTACATCGCAACGAACAATTCCCAAGAAGCGATGCTGGACTACGACATGCAACAACTCAGCGATTTCGCTGGCGTGGCTGTTCGCCAACAGGAGATCCAAGCGGTCATGGGCGAACCGACAATTTGGAGCGAGTTCCCCGGCTGGGCGAGTCGCCGTCGAGTTTCCTTCCCGGTCGGCGAAGACCAATTTTTCCCCATGGGCGACAACAGTCCCGAAAGCCTCGACGCGAGATGTTGGGCGGGAACGAAGGAGAAATACGGGCGAGACCGAAGCGTCGATCCGGATTCCTATCGCTTTGCCAACGCTTCGTACGTCCCCCGCGATTTGTTAGTGGGTAAGGCGTTGGCGATTTTCTGGCCGCACCCATGGCGTTCACCTGTGCCGATGACGCCGAATTTCCAGCGGATGAGGCTGATTCGCTGATTTCGAGATTGTGTCAGACAGCAGATTTTGCGAAACCAGGGTCGGTATTTCGCACTCACAACGCTGTCGCCGCATCGCATGTCAGACGATTTTGATTCCGCCGTTGATTACGACTCCCAAGTCGGCGTCGCTGTCCAAGGCAACCCGATCCTCGAAGCACACGGTCTACAGAAAACGTACGGCCGAAGGCGAGTCGTTGACGGCGTTAACCTAGCCGTCGGGGAAGCCGAGATCGTCGGTTTGCTGGGCCCCAACGGTGCAGGCAAGTCAACCAGCTTTCGGATGATTTGCGGCTTGGTCCAACCCGACCGTGGCCGCGTTTATCTTGGTGGGCAAGATGTCACCGATTGGCCGATGTTCCGTCGTGCCCGCGATGGGCAGATGGGTTATCTGCCACAAGAACCCAGCGTCTTCAAAAAGCTAAACGTCGAACAAAATATCTCGGCACTGCTGGAATTGCTCGGCTTCGACCGGAAGCAACGCCAGTATCGCACCGACGAGTTACTGGAAGAATTCAATATCACCCACATCCGCAAAAGCCCTGCGGCGGGTTTGAGTGGTGGTGAACGCCGTCGATTGGAGATCGCACGGTGCTTGGTATCCAACCCACGCATCGTGATGCTCGACGAGCCGTTTGCGGGGATTGACCCCGTCACCGTCCAATCGATTCAGGGTGTGATCACCCAGCTTCGCGATTCAGGCATCAGTGTTCTGATTACTGACCACGCGGCCCGAGAAATCTTGACAACGGTCGATCGTTGCTACGTGATCTATCAAGGCCAAGTGTTGATCGACGGAACACCGGACGAAGTGAAACGCCACCCGAAGGTACGCGAAGAATATCTTGGCGACCTCGATGCTGCGGCCGGGCTGAGTGCCCCCGGGACCGTCCCCACGACCCCCAACGTCCAAGCGGCTCCAGGCCAACAAGTTCGTATCGACAACGCCCATCCGCCGATGGCTGGTCCAAAGGTGCTGCCCCCAAGGTGCCCTCGTCAAATATACCGGTGCAAAAACCACGGCGAGTCCGCGTCACCGACGTGTAAGTACGAGCGAAACGCTCTCATACGAGTCGAAATCCCAGCCCGCTCGGCGACACGCCTCGTCTCGCCAGCACGCTGAACTGGATCGCACCCAAGGCGAGCGTTCAACGCTACGCCTTTCTTCGTTGATACCCTGTATCTCCAGCGACCGGGTGATCACACCGCGCCCAAGGTTCGTGCCTACGCATGCGCCAATGGATTTCGGCACATTGAACTATCGTAACGAAGCGGTCGTACTGCGGCGGAACGCGTCCGATACTCACCCTCCGTCTCTCGCCTTACGAAAGAACCACCGTGATCACCAAACTCAACAATCAAACCGTGTTCGTATCGGGTTCAACCAAGGGTATCGGCAACGCGATTGCATCACGGTTTGTTTCGGAAGGTGCCAACGTTGTCGTGCACAGTCGCTCGGAAAAGTCCGCAGTGCAAACGAAAGAGGAAATTGGTGCCGCCGGCGCGGTGTGGGGCGATCTCGCAAACGCCGAAGGAACGAACCAAGTGCTGGAACAACTCAACGCGTTCGCGCCCGTTGAAGTGTTGGTCAACAACGCTGGCGTGTTCAGCGTGGAAGATTTCTTCGAGCTCGAAGACGATGTCTGGATGGCCTACTTTCAAACCAACGTCATGAGCATGGTGCGACTCTGCCGAGCGTTGATGCCCAGCATGCTGGAGCGGAACTCGGGTTCGATCATCAACGTTGCTAGCGAGGCGGCGATCAAACCGTTGCCTCAAATGATCCATTACTCCATGACGAAGACCGCCATGCTGTCGATTTCACGTGGACTTGCGGAACTGACCAAGGGGAAATCGGTACGAGTCAATTCGCTACTGCCGGGCCCCACCTGGACCGCCGGAGTCGAGGATTACTTCGCTGGTCTGGCCAAACAAGAAGGCCGTCCTTTGCAAGAAGTCCTGGATAGCTATTTCGTTGAACACGAACCTACGTCGTTGATCCAACGGTTCGCGACTGTGGAAGAAGTCGCCGACGGAGCGGTCTTTCTCGCCACCAACGGAGCGGTCAATGGAAGCTCGCTACGAGTCGAAGGCGGTTTGATTCGATCGGTCTAGCCTCGTTATCCCCCGATAGGCGGCGACTTTGGCAACCGACAATTTTGGACTAGCATAGCTGACTCGAAACATTCCCACCTCAGAGAAGCTCATGAAGACCCCACTTATCCTGTTGCCCGTTTTGCTGTTGATGACATTGCCAGCGAAGGCATTGCGTGCAGAGAAAAGCAAAGCCCAGCCGCCCAACGTGATCTACATTCTGGCCGACGACCTGGGTTACGGAGATCTCAGTTGCTATGGGCAAACTCATTTCACGACGCCGAACATCGATGCGTTGGCGACGCGAGGGATGAAGTTCACTCAGCATTATTCGGGAAGCACCGTTTGCGCACCATCACGGTGCGCCCTTTTGACGGGCAAGCATGTCGGTCATGCACCGGTACGCGGAAACTCCGAGGTACAACCCGAAGGCCAGCACCCCATGCCTGGGGACACATTCACGATGGCGCACATGCTTCAGGAAGCGGGCTACAAAACGGGTCTGTTTGGCAAGTGGGGATTGGGTGCCCCCGGAACGGTTAGCGAACCACTGAAGATGGGGTTCGATCGTTTCTACGGATACAACTGCCAACGACAAGCACACCACTATTACCCATACTTCCTGTGGAACGACAATCAGCGTGAGATGCTGTGGGGCAACTTCGGCACCGAGACGCAAGACTACGCGCCACACCTCATCCAAGATCAAACGCTGGACTTCATCGAAGCCAACAAAGACGAACCGTTCTTTTGTTTTTACGCACTCGTTCAGCCGCATGCTGAAATGTTTGCACCGGAAGAGAAGATGGAGAAGTATCGTGGCAAGTTCTTGCCCGAGAGTTCTTACAACGGGGTCGACGACGGTCCCAAGTTCCGTAAGTCGGCTTACGGTTCCCAGTCCGAAGCACACGCCGCGTTCGCTGCCATGGTTGAGATCATGGACGAAGACGTTGGCGAGCTTGTGGCCAAACTGAACGAACTGGGGATTGCCGACAACACGCTGATCATCTTCACGTCCGATAACGGTCCGCACACCGAAGGCGGTCACGATCCGGAGTACTTCAATTCCAACGGCTATGGACGCGGATTCAAACGCGACCTTTACGAAGGCGGCATCCATGTTCCCATGATCGCCACGTGGCCTGGGGTGATCCCAGCGGGCACGCAAACCGATCATCTATCGGCTTTTTGGGACGTGTTGCCAACCGTTGCTGAACTGGCTGGCATTCCAGCCCCTAAGAACATTGATGGCGTTTCGTTCCTTCCTACGTTGCTGGGCAGTGGCGACCAAGTTGAACACGATTACCTTTACTGGGAATTCCACGAGAAAAAAGGTCGCGCTGCAATCCGACAGGGGAAGTGGAAAGCTGTCCGCTACAACGTTTCGGTCGACCCGAACTCACCCATTGAGCTGTACGACCTATCGGCCGATCCGAGCGAGACAACGAACGTGGCTTCACAGCATCCCGAGATCGCAGCAAGTCTTTCAAAGCAATTACAAGAAGCGCGAACGGAATCGCCAATTCCTGCATTCAACTTTCCGGGCAACCGCCAACAGCGGAAGGTAATGAAGAAGTAGCGAGCAAAAGAGGACTGACACTCGGTGATCGGCAATCGATCATCGAGGTAGCGGGGCAACCAACCATGTGTTTGGCAGCGCAATCTATTGAAGGCTATTGTCCTAAACACTATTTGCCTCCCGGCGGAAACCCTTGTCCGCCGGATGGACATTGCCTATTAATGTCCTGACGCCAAGACGTCGCAATGACCGGTTCCTTACGAGCCAGTCGAGTTTCACGACAAGCGGTTGTGAAACAATCCAGCGAACGTTTTCTCTTGCGCACTGGACGCGCTAACGAATCTCGAACGGCCACAGACTGGCAATGTTTGCCCAGCCGGCCGAGCCGCTACAAGCGGTCAGATTCACTGCAGCCCCACCTTCAGCCATCTCAACTTTGTTTGATCACATACCGTGGTCATCAAGTGTCGCGATTGGCATGAGCGGATCAACCGGACCGACACATTTCGGATGATTCCGGAACGGTGGATTATGCAGGAATTTTTTCGAGGCGGTTTTTTGACCGGGCACGTTTCGTGACCTAAGTTTTGCAAGCCCCGTCTTCCAGAGTGTTGTCGACGCGGCCGACAACCGAGCCCAGCACTCACAATGGAATCGTCACATGGAATTATTCTCACGTGTTCATCGCCCTGCGTGTTGCTGTAGTCGCTGCCCTTCCCGTTACCTTGGCCTGAACATTGGCCGCGGATTGAGCGGAAGCTTGTTGACTGTATTGACACTCGTTGTGTTGCCAATGGCAATCGCACCGGTGGCTCGTGCTGAATCATCCAACGGTTCCACCGCGGGAGCCACTTCGGTTGCCGCTGATCATTCACAAGCCACTCGCGATCAATCGCTGGCCGCCGGACTGGAGCTGGAACGAGCCCAGCAGTGGGGCGATGCGATTGACCATTACGAATCGGCCAGCCGAGCGTTCCCCGAAGACCGTGTGCTGTACCAGCGATTGCTGATCAGTCGCCTGCACTTCGATGTCAAACGACGCTACGACGACAAGACTTATCTTCGCTCGCTGCGTGAATTATCGACTTCGCAAGCGTTGGATTTATACAGCGAGATCCTGGCCAACCTGCAAACGCATTACGTTGACACCATCGAGTGGTCACGAGTCTTGTTGCACGGAACGGCTGCGTTGGAAGTCGCGTTGACTGAAGAAGCATTCGTCAACCGAGTCATCACCAGTGCAACCCCCGAACAAGTTGAAGCGTTCCGCCAAGCAATTCACCACCGTGTTGCCAACCGATCCACGCAAAGTCGTTTTGACTTGCGAGCCACCGTCAACGTGGTTGCCAAGGCGGCACACGACGAGTTGGGCATCAGCGGCACCGCGACAGTGCTGGAATACATCAGTGGAGCGGTTTCGACACTCGACCCTTACACTCGCTTGTTGTCACCCGGCCAGCTCGACGAAATGTTCTCGACCATCGAAGGCAACTTCGTCGGCTTGGGTGTGGAATTGAAAGCGGCTGAAGACTGCTTGCTGATCCTCTCGGTGATCCCGAACGGACCGGCTGCTGAAGCGGGCATCGTTGCCGGTGATCGGATCCTCGCGGTCGACACCACTCGGGCCGATGAGTACGACCCTGATCACATCGCTGACTTGTTGCGTGGCCCCGAAGGCACCACCGCGGATCTGCTAGTGGAGTCGACCGATCATCAGAAGAAGACTTTGACCGTTGTTCGTCGCCGAGTCGATGTTCCCTGTGTCGAGAACATTCACATTGTCGATCAAGCCAACGGCATCGGATACTTCCGCCTGACCAACTTCCAGAAAACAACACCTCGTGAAATCGAGCAAGCGTTGTGGGCATTGCATCGCCAAGGCATGCGATCGTTGATCATGGACTTGCGGGACAACCCAGGCGGTTTGCTATCCGCAGCTGTGGAAGTTGCCGATCGCTTTATTCCGGAAGGACGAATCGTAACCACACGAGGCCGCAACGCTCGAGAAAACTTTGACTACGCTGCTCATCGTGCCAACACCTGGGACGTGCCAATGGTGGTCTTGATCGACCGCAACAGTGCCAGTGCTAGCGAGATTTTCTCCGGTGCAATTCATGACAGCCAACGGGGCACAGTGATCGGCGAAACCAGTTACGGAAAGGGAAGCGTTCAAGGGATCTTCCGAATGCAAGCGGCAACGTTTGGACTGTGCCTCACGACGGCAAAGTTCTACTCACCCAGCGGTCGTGCGATCAGCCTGAATGGTGTCGAGCCAAACATCGTTGTCCCACCGACCTACATCGCGGCTCGTCCCGACGACAACGGCCGGTTGGTTACCGAACTGGACGACGCCGTCTTGCAAAAATCGATCGAGTACCTTTCCCGATAAGCCGCCAACGCGACGATCCACCGTGATCGTCGCGGCTTCGGCTTGACGTTGCCAAGGTGAGTCCACTGAACCCCTATCAAACGCCGACGCAGGCCTCGCTTCCCCCAGAAGATTTGGTCGCGGAGGAGCCAATTAGCGACTGGGTTCGAACGCGGAAGTTCCTGATCCGCTGGGTGCTTTTAGTAGGAGTCAATTCGGTTGTCCCGATCCTATTTGCCCGCGAAGTGCTTCAAGAGGCAACCTACGCCGGGATGTTCACGGGAATGTTTGTATGCCTAATTGGCGGAGGCTGGCTGTGCCTCAAATTGCCGGTTTTGCAACGTCCGATTGTGGC
Source organism: Rhodopirellula sp. J20-39 (assembly GCF_057365095.1). Taxonomy (NCBI): domain Bacteria; kingdom Pseudomonadati; phylum Planctomycetota; class Planctomycetia; order Pirellulales; family Pirellulaceae; genus Rhodopirellula; species Rhodopirellula sp. J20-39. Next base: position 4,538,818 of record NZ_CP195123.1, read on the forward strand.
CGGTTCTTATGTCCTCGCGGTCAGCCAATTGTTGCCGATCATTCAAATGGTTTGCGGGATACTGGCGATCTCCGCATGCAGTGCGTTGGGGCTTTGTGCCGATGCGAACGACATGGAGATCGAACTGGAGATCATTACATCACCCGTGGGAGCGTTCGCTGTCACGGTTAGCACGGCACTGCTCCTGAGCCTTGTTGCCTTGATCATTGGAAGCATCATCGTCGTGGTCGCGAACCAGCTTTTTGGCAAGCCTGCTTCGCCCGCCTAGACTATTGGCAACGCGTCAATCTTCTTCCGCCGCTTTGAAGATCGTCTGCCTTGCGTCCGGCCATTCGATAACGAGCTCCGGCAACACCGAGCCTCCGGCGTCAAGAAACGCCACCAATTGATCGAGCTCGGCCAAGCGTTTTGCCACCAGCGTCCACGCCTTGACCGCCTCATCGATTCGGTCCCGCTGTTCTTCCAACAAGAACTCTTGACGTTTGGCACCCATTCGATCCGCGCGTGAGATTGCGACGTCGAGATCCAATAGTTGGCGATCGGCCGCTTCTAATTGCGACGTCACCTGTTGAAATGATTGCCGGATCTGTTTCGCATCGGTCCACTGCCAAGGCATCGCTGGATCCAACCGAGCACCAAACCGTAAACGCAAAGACAGTGTGCTGGTAGTCCGAATGTCCATTCGCATGACGATCGCAGTCTCGCTGGATGACGCCAAGCTAAAAGTCGCGACACCACGTGCCTTCCGCGGCGACTGGTCACCGATCGGTTCCAACCATTTCATTTCGACTTCTTTGGGCAACTTCACGTTGACCAATAACGTGGTCTCGTTAGGAGGGATACCGGCGTGAAGATTCCACTTCAGCTTTTGGTCTCGCTGCTTGATCGATAACCGGACAACCTCGGCATCCAGTTGCGGCCGAAGAAAAATGGTTTCATCGTCCGGCGTTCGGATCCGACCGTTCGCCAGCCTACTGGTCTGCGACGACGTACCTGCGTTGGGCAGCCAAGAAAAGAGATAGTTGCCTGGGGTGCCTGGTTTAGCTTGAAAGCGAGCAATCGGTGTCTGATCGGTTTGCAAGACAACGGTTCGTTGAATGTCATCGCTTCCAGCCGCCAACACAAGCGTTTGCGAGGAGTCCGGAAAATCCAACGACCAACCTGCTGGTTTTGCGTCTGATACAAATAGCTCGGCCGGTTCACCCTCAACGTCGCCCGATCGACTTGGCGGGCGAGGCAGAGCAACGCTCCATGTCTTTGGCCCATCCGATTTTGCTGGTGATGCCGAGTCTCGCTGAACGGTCGGCTGTTCCTTCGCTTCGGATTCCAAGTCGACATCGGAATCCATGTCGTCGCCTAACAGGTCGTCGGCTTGCAGTTCAGCATCATCTTCTACAGTTCCTACCGGACCGAGCGGCGCCGAAGCGTTGCCGTCCGCTTCGCTGGTACCTTGCTGAGGCAAATTCGCCGACAAATCATCTTCGTCGGTATCGCTGGAATCAATGCGGACTCCCGTTGCGACATCACCCGGATCAAGATTGCTCGCACCCGAGGCAGAGCCCGTCATGCTGGGCGGCAAGAAAGCATCCAACGACAATCCAGAGTTCAGATCGACCGATTCCAAGACCGAACCGGATTGCTCAGCCGACAAACTGCCGGAGTCTTCGGAATCAAAAACGCTCGATAGCGAAGCACTGTCAGATAAGCTCCAGCGCGAGGAACCGCTTGTGTCAAACACGTCTTCCTTTGGCGTTCCGCGAGATTCCGTCGCAGAAGATTTTGAAGTCGAGCGACTCGCGACTGCCTTTGGCTGCGTGGTCACCGACCAAATAACGATTCCGACGCCGACCAGAACAACCGCCGCCGCGATTAGCATTGCCCAGCGATACAAAGGCTTCTTATTGCCGGTCTCCAATTCTTCTTTATTCGCGTCAGAATCCAGTGAATCTTGACCGGCTTCTTTTCCACCGTTTTCGATAGAAAACTCTCGTTCGGCGTTGACGATGGAAGGACTGGCCAACGACTGAACTTCTGGCATCCCACTTGGCAAATCAAGAGATTGACCATTTGGGAGACGCCCATCTGACATCGCATCGTCAGGCAGTTCGCCTGGGGAAGAAGCCGACGAGGATTCAGCCAGCCTCCCGCGTTCGTCGACGTACAGAGATCGCCAAATCGGCAAGCTCACATCGAACGTGGCTGGATCGAGTTCGGGCGACGGCAGTCCCCGTGTCTCGCAAATCTGCTGGACCTCGTTTAGCCAAGCGACCACCACATCATCCGGCGGAGTGCCCAGTCGTGAGACCAATTGCCAAACGGACTCGGTCGCATCCGAGCTCGATGGAAGTTTCGGCAATTCGTTGTGCCCATTCATATCTTTGTGCCCACTCATGAACACCTTTATAGGTCAATCGAACTGAACCGTGGGCCACTACTTCTGACTTGCCGACATCGATTCTGCAAACCATCGCAGTCGGGTCACGATGCTAACCGCCCCATTCGCAACGTTGCTTCCAGACAGCGAACTTGCCGGTTCGCCGAATCAGACGGATCGCTGAACTTAGCTGATCTTTACCGGAGCCGAAAAACAGAATTTTGAAACTCGCCGTTTTGCCCAAACTGCCAAAAGGGTGGTAGGTGAAGTGCTTAGGGGTAAATGGACGCTAGCAAATCCCTTCATTTGAGACATTTGTTCCACAGGCCGTGGGGGCTGGGCTTGTGGCGATTTTTGGGCTTCCATATCATGCCCGCCAGCAATTGGGCACCTATTTCGTTACGTAAGTCGCGACTTGGCTTCGCTAATTGCTTACAACACGGATGTTTTCACGTTTCTTTTGGTGTTTTGGATCGCTCACTTGCTGCTTACCTCGGACCCTTCAAGCCTTCACTTTGCCGATATTTCGGTAGCGGGATGGATCGGCTCACTGTCGCTATTGGCCCAGGAAGCCGCCGGTCCCGCTTCGCCACTGCAGCTCTTTTTCAGCAGCCCGTTGCCGTTATTCGCTGGATTGGCGATGATCTGGTACCTCACGTGGTTCCTGCCCGAAAAGCGGAAGCGTCAAGACGAGGCCAGCATGTTGGCTTCCCTTGTCAAGAACGACCGGGTCGTCACTCTGGGTGGCTTGCACGGAACCGTCGTCTCCGCCGCTGCCGACAGCGATGTCGTGGTGTTGAAAATTGACGAAGCCGGAAACACCCGAGTCAAAATCAATCGTTCTGCGATCGTCGCGATCACAGAACACGCCAAGGGAAAAGCCCTCGGCAAGTCTGGCGCCGCCGGCAAAACGCCCGATGGCGATGATAAATCCAAGAATGCCTCGGACGAGGAATCGTCCGAGTAGTTTTACACATACCTCCCGCTGTCGAGTCGAGTGAAGAGGGTCAATGACTGACCTTCCCAGCCTCGGTGGCGAAAACCGCAACCGTCTTTCGAAAAATCACGATGGATCTTTCCTCCCTCCTTGCTCAGCTCTCTTCTGGCCTGTTTATGGCCCAAACTGATTCGGCGGTCGCCGGAGAAGTCGCCAACGGCATCAGCGGCCAACAGTGGATCGCGATTCTTGCCGCAGCCGCCATCCTGATCCTGCCGTTCGTCTTCGGTGCTCGGATGGCCAAAAGCCTGAAGATGCCTGGATACGGCACGCGATTCGGCTTCATCTTGCTAGCCATCATCGGCTCCGGCGTGACGCTTTGGAACAAGATGCCTGGCCTGGGCGTCGACCTTCGAGGTGGAACGATCTTGGTCTACGAGATCGACCCGAAGAAGCAAAAAGAGCTCGAAGGCACGGGAACTCCCATCACCAGCCAAGACCTGGTTGAACCGCTAACCCGCCGAATCAACCCATCGGGAACCCAAGAAATTGTGATTCGCCCCTACGGTGAATCGCAAATCGAAATCATCGTTCCCGCCGTTGACGATCGCGAAGTCGCTCGGATTAAGCGTTTGGTCAGCGAAGCAGGTGTGTTGCGTTTCGCGATTTTGGCCAACCAGGTTGACCACCAAGCGATCATCAATACAGCAGTCGAACAAGCCGCTGCGAAAGATCCAGCAATCGCCACCGAAGAAACCGTCGGCAGCCCTGACGACGGCCTATACGGTCGCTGGGTCAAACTCGGCCGCGAAAAAGAAGTCGATGGCGTTCGCCCGCTTCGCATGAGCACACAAGGCACACTGATTCGGAACCCGAACAACGGCCAGCTTCTGGATATTCCCCAGGAATTACTGGGTCGGGACGAAGAAATGAAGGTGGGGCAGTGGATTAATACTCAGCCGTTCTCTGAAATTGAAGTGCTGATGGTGATCAACCCCTTGTTGGACATCAAAGGTGACGACCTGTCGTATGCCGCCAGCACGTTCGACGAAAACGGCGGCCCAGCGGTTGCATTTAACTTGACCGACCTCGGTTCAGGTCGCTTCCGTGCGTTGACGACCAATAACTCACCCGAAGGAACCCGCAAGCGTCAACTGGGAATCATCCTGGACGACACGCTGCTTTCCGCACCGAACATTTTGCAGCCGATTTCTAAGGAAGGCCGCATCACCGGTAACTTCACTCGTGAAGAAGTCGACGGTTTGGTTCAAATCTTGAAGGCTGGTCAATTGCCAGCGACCGTGACCAAGCAACCGATCGCTGAAAACCAAATCGACGCGACCTTGGGTGCCGACACGATCCAAAAGGGTGTCTTCGCGATCGGCCTCTCGTTGGGCTTGGTCTTGCTGTTCATCCTGTACTACTACCGTTTCGCTGGCATCGTCGCCTGTATCGCGTTGATGATGAACCTCGCGTTGATTTTGGCGACGATGGTCTTCATCAACCAACCGATGACCCTTCCTGGACTTGCCGGTTTGGTATTGACCGTCGGTATGTCGGTTGACGCGAACGTGCTGATCTTCGAACGGATTCGCGAGGAGTTGAAAAAGGGAGCCAAGGATCGAATGGCGGTCCGAAACGGTTTCGCTCGAGCGACAACGACCATTGTCGACGCCAACCTGACCACGCTGATCACCGCGATCGTCCTTTACGCGATCGGCACCGACCAAATTCGCGGATTCGCGGTCACCTTGATCCTCGGTATCATCTTCTCGATGTTCACTGCGATTTACGTTTCACGTACTTTCTTCGATCTTGCTGAGCGTCGCGGAATGCTTTCACTTTCAATGGCCGACAGCGTTAACTCGCTGCGAGCAGCCTTCTCCGGCGGCGGTGAATTCGACTTCGTTTCTCGCGGTAAGCTGATGTTGACCCTTTCGGGCATCTTGGTCATCGCCGGTATCGGAGCCTTGTTCGCTCGCGGCAGCGGTATCCTGGATATCGACTTCGCCGGTGGTTCGTCGGTTCAATTCCGAGTTGATGCTCCAACCGACACCGAAGAAGTTCGCCGCATCGTTGCTTCCGCTTTGGAAGACGACGAAAGCACCGAAAAGATTCAGTTCACCGTTAACGGCGTCAGCATGGACGGCGTGGAAGAAAACACGATCTTCAAGGTGGACTCGTCCGTCGATGAAGTCGGCAAGTTGAAGGCCGCGATCCAGAAGGGCTTTGCTTCGGAATCTTCAGTTGGGCTAAGCACCTACAAGGTGTCGATCACTCCCGCCAAGATTGGTCCGGATGCTGAAGAAACCAGCCAAAACGCGGTTCAACCGAGCATCCAAGGCACTGAAGCGTCACCGTTCGGCGAACGTGTCCCAGCGATCGCGACTAACGACGAACTGTCACGATACGAAGCTCTTACCAGCGGTGTGACCCTTACACTGTTGCAAGACGAAGCAGCCACCGATGCACCAGCGGAAGAAGAATCTGCAGACGAAGCAGAACCTGCCGACGACGAAGTCGAAATGCAAAGCGTCGAAATGCCCGGGTTCGCCTACAGTTCTTCCGACCTGACTTTGGGATTGGAAGGCAGCGACAAAGAATCCGTTATCAATGAAGACGCTCTGGTTAAGTTCATCACGACGGCTGCTGAGCAAGCTGGCGTGGCGATCAACGAACGCGGCATCCGCGTCCGCCCACTCGGCGATGAAGCTTCCGATTGGCGAAGCGGTTCGGCGTTGCCGTTCAGCTCATGGCGTATTCAATTGCCACTGGAAGGTGACAAGGCGATCGCAGTCATGAAGCAACTTGAGACCAACCTGGGAAGCGATCCGGTTTGGATCAGCAGCAGCAGTGTCGGTGCTCGTGTTGCCGGTGACATGATCGGTCGTGCGGCTGGAGCGTTGTTCGCATCGCTGCTTTGCATCATCGGTTATATCTGGTTCCGATTCCAACGTGTGATCTACGGCGTCGCCGCAGTCGCAGCTTTGCTTCACGACGTGTTGATCACACTGGGTGCCATCGCGGTTAGCTACTGGCTTGCCGACGCACTCGGCTTCCTGTTGATCGACCCGTTTAAGATCTCGCTAACCGTTGTGGCTGCGTTGTTGACCATCGTCGGTTACTCACTGAACGATACGATCGTGGTCTTCGACCGTATTCGTGAAACCAAGGGTAAGGCACCTCGCTTGACCGGTGACATGATCAACACCAGCATCAACCAAACGTTGAGCCGAACGTTGCTGACCTCGATCACGACTTTGTTGGTTGTGGTTTTGCTTTACGCAATCGGCGGCGAAGGTATCCACGCGTTTGCTTTCGCTTTGGTTGTCGGCGTCTTGGTCGGTACCTACAGCTCGATGTTCATCGCGAGCCCAATCTTGCTGTACTTGGTTAACCGCAAAGAAAAGACTGCTACCAACGCCTAGTCAACAAAGCAATGACTTCAGAACGAATCCTGAATTAGGCTTTGGTTCCTGAAGCACCAAGCTCGACGAAACACTGAACTCTGCTTCCGTTCAATCGGAAGCAGAGTTTTTTCATGGGACGACGACATCTCGCGTGACTCGCCGGATCTTGGCTGATGACATTGGCTCGCCATAAACTGCCCACGCAACAACTTCGTCAGGCTTGCGATTCATTCGTACCGGACGATCCACACGGAATGGTTACGCGGAGCGGCTGAGTAAAGTGGCTGAGCGGGACGGCACGGGCAAGCGGTTTCAGAATGATGCTTGCCGTAGCGGCTGGATCTAGCCGTTCGAAAGCCGGCTCAATCCTGTCGTTCGTTGCAAAGAACTAGTACTTCCCGTTGGTGCCGAACATCTCTTGCTTGGATTTCCGAGGACGAACACGGACGCTGTGATCGGGTTCACCCGTTATCCGGTCAAACTCATCAGGAGTTCGAACCGACGGTAAATAGTCGCCTGTTTCAGCCGTCCAGTCTTTCAATCCTTGAGTCAGTCGCTTGCGAACCGACCGGTAAGCCGGGTCATCGATTCGGTTTTCCAGTTCGCCTGGATCGCGTTGCAAGTCGTAGAGTTCCCACTTGGCACGTGGCGAACGGAAACATGTTTGTTGTTCTGGTGTCAGCTTGCCAGCCTTTTCCAGCTCGAGCATGTTTTGCCAGGAAAGCCCGCGACCGGCATCGGCCGACGGTGTCGGTGGCAAGTCCGTGTAGTCATTGCGGATCAACTTGTAACGATGATCGACGATGCAGCGGGCGTGGTCTTCGTAGTCATGCCAATGATCTTCGGCAAAAGCAAATTGCCGGTGGGGTAACAGTGGTTGCTGCAGCACGTTCGCAAAGCTGTGCCCTTCGCTTGCAAAATCGACGGCTTTCACACCCGCCACGTCTAGAAAGGTGGAAGCCAGGTCGACGGCGCTCACCAAGGCATGCGTGGTTTGATCGGCAGCCACCTTGGCTGGCCAGCGAACGATCCAAGGCGTGCGAATGCCGCCGTCGTACAGCGTGGTTTTGTCGCGTGGAAACGGGCGACCGTTGTCACTGATGAACACGATCATCGTGTTTTCATCAACGCGCTGTTCTTTTAGTTTGGCGAGCACTTTACCGACGAAAAGATCCAAACGACCGATCTCGTCATAGTACAGCCGCAAGTCTTCACGGACGGCGGGCGTATCCGGCAAGTGCCGCGGAACGATCACATCGTCGATCGAATGCGGGGGATCGAGCGAACCGTCCGTGTATTCGCGGTGTGGATCCAGGGCGGCCAACCACAACATGAATGGTTTCCCCTGTGGTCGCTCATCAAGTGCCTTTTCCCAATCTTCGCATCCACTGGGCTGAGCCGCGATCATCTTGGCCGGTTCACCGTCTTTGCCGGATGGCAAAACAAAACCCGCGGTCGAGGCTTCGTAGATTCGATCAAAGTCCGACCGCACGGCGTCGCCCAGATGCCACTTTCCGGCTGCGGCGGTGTAGTAACCCGCCTCGCGAAGTTCGCCCGCGAAGGTAGGCGAGCCTTCGGGAAGCGGCCAGTGGAGCTGTTCCGCCCCGGTGCTGTGCGGGTACTTGCCGGTCAAGATGCTAGACCGAGACGGGCTACACGAATTCGTCGTCAAATAAGCGTACTGGAATCGCAACCCTTCTTTGGCAAGCCGATCGATATTGGGCGTTCGAATCGCTGGATGCCCATAGGCTCCGCAATCGTCCCAGTTCATGTCGTCAGCGATCATCAAGATAATGTTGGGCGGCGCCGCACTGGAAACCGCAACTCCCCAACCGGCGATCAAAGCGAGCAAGAGGCAGACCTGACAAACAATTCTCAATTGCTGAAACAAACTGAAGCCTTTCGATACTAGTCATATTAAATGGACTGAAGCCAAACCCCGAGGTGGCTCTCGCCGGTCGATTGGCCAGAGGCTGACACGAATCTGCAGACGACGCGGCGGCACCCGGAGGTAGCAAACCGACGAATCGGCGAGAAATAATCTACCTGAAACGAGCTAGGGTGATCGGTGCTGAGCGATCCGAGCTGGGTGATCCAAACGGTAACTGGAACAGGGCGAAACGCCGGCGTCTCTCACGTGCCTGAACGTCCGTCCTCGTTGGCCCAGCGACACTGCGATCGCGATGCACGCCGGGTTCAGATTGCCGGTTTGCCGCTTGCCGAACTCCGGGGGGCCAGCCTGTTAAGTCGGCTCCGGCGGCAAATCTGACATTCGAGTTGAACTTTCCGCCTGAAGCCGTGCTGGCAGGTGTGTTTCGGTGTTCCAGCAAGTATCATCAATAGCGGATTACCACTCTAAGCTCGCCTCCCAACCTACCTGATTGAATATGAAACTGTTCCTGCTGTTGTTTGTCACGTTCGCAAGCGTTGCGAGTGCCGATTCACTAGTCTTTGAAGGCGAATCGGGGCCCGGCGTTGGCAAACACATCGTCTTCATGGCCGGCGATCACGAATACCGCTCCGAAGAATCACTTCCCGCGATCGCACGCTTGCTCGCCAAGCATCATGGATTCAAGTGCACGGTTCTATTCAATATCGATCCCAAGACCGGCGAAATTGCTGCGGGCAAACCTTCCCTGATGCCGGGGATGGAAGCTCTCGACACAGCGGACTTGGCCGTCGTCTTCCTGCGATTCCAGAATTTCCCAGAAGAACAGATGCAGCATTTCGATGACTATCTGAAACGCGGCGGGCCAATCGTTGGATTGCGGACATCAACACACGCGTTCCAAATTCCGGCGGGCCAACCGTTCGAGAAATATTCGTTCCGAAGCAAGGCCGACGGATACGAATTAGGCTTCGGCCATCAAGTTTTGGGGCAAACCTGGGTAGGCCACTACGGTCGCAATCACCAGCAAAGCACACGGATCAGCGTGATCGACGAAATGAAGGACCACCCGATCCTTCGAGGCGTGAAAGACGTTTGGGTTCAAGCGGGTGCATACGTTGGCAAACCAACCGACGGCGACATCCTGACCATGGCTCAGCCATTGCAGGGCATGACCCCCGATTCACCAGTCGTGGAATCGTTGCCGCCTCAACCATCCGAATGGACACGCACCTATCAATCCGAATCCGGAAAAGAAGGACGTGTGTTGACGTCGTTGTACGGAACGCCGGAAGACTTCACCAACGAAGGCTACCGACGATTGATGGTCAACGGAATCTTTTGGGCACTGGGTATGGAAGATTCGATCACTCCAGACCTGGACGTTTCGCTAGTCGGACCGTTTAACCCAAACACTTTTGGCAATCAAACCCATGCACTGGGAATCAAGCCGGAAATGTACGAAGGTTTCGAAAGCCCCATTCCGGCCAACAACAACGTGAATCGTCCTGGTGATAAAAAGGCCGCCAACAAGAAGAAGGCAGCGAAGTAACACCTCGCCTGACGACGGGCATCCACTCGGTTGCCGAAACACGGCGGATGCTGAAACGACATTCCACGTGACACGGGTCGCCGTGATCAATTCCGCATTGAAAGCCGCGACGACCTAACGTCGCGACGCGGTGTTGTAGTGGACGTTAACCTATTATCTTCGAGCTCGACCATTGCTCGTGGTCCCCCATCGGTCTGGATAGGACCGTAATTTGGGCCAATGTCAGCGTTAGACATAGCTCGTCGTTCTTGCGATCGGACCGTTTGCCCAACTCTTTTGCCCATTTGCATTCGACACGTGCGGGTGATTAACGCGTTGAGACCAATGCGTTAAGAACGGTAAAATTGGCGAGGCTGCCCGGTCCTTTTTCAAGCTGGCGGTTTTCTAAAACCAAGAAGCATTTCCTTTCGTAGCGTTTCTGAATCGGCATATCTTGCCGATCCCTTCCCCTCTGTTTGATGGACAAAACAAGATGAATCGTTCTTTCCGTATGCTAGCCTTGGTAGCCTGCTTCGCTGCGACCGTAGCAACCACCCAGCCGGCCTCCGCTGAACAGGCCACTGATTCCCCAGGTTTGATCGCGGGCGACCCTGTTGGGGCCTTCCAGGTCACCAAACTCGGCGGTGCCGAAGACGACGGCGTCGAAGCAGGCCAAACCCTGTGCTACCGCTGCAAGTACGGTCTTAGCCCCATGGTGATGGTTTTCACACGCTCGACCGATGCCTCGGCTGCCAAACTGCTGTCGGCGTTTGACGCCACAGTCGGTGACTACAAGGACCAAAAGCTGAAAGGCTTGGTTACGCTGATCGGTGGCAGCCAATCCGAACTGAAGACCCAAGCGGCTGCGATCGCTGGTGATCTGAACACCAAGCACGTGCCTGTCGTGATCGCCAAGGACAGCAAAAACGGTCCAGCTTCTTACAAGCTGAACGAGGACACGGACGTGACGGTTGTGCTAGTCAACCACTCCCAAGTCGTCGCACGTCACGATTTCGACGTCGACAACATCGATACGGCTGCGTTGAAGAAAGAAATCGACGCAATGCTGCAGTAGGCTTTGTGAAGATTGCCCATTTTGAAACGTGAACATTTCTAGGCGAAAACACGTTCAAAATCCGATCTGGCGGTCGTGAAACCGTGTAAGTATCATGCGCACAACGGCTTACAAGCGAAGCCGTTTTGTGAAGGTATGATTGAGATTCGGTTATCGACAGATTTTCCACGAGTTGTCAAAGTCGGATTGCCGATCGATAAAGCAGTCCCAGTAACTGCTTTGGATCGGTTCCCCCGTAAATTGCACGGCGGGGCAATCAGGTCCGGCTAAGTCGGTTCTCATCTGTTGAAACTTGAGCAAAACGGTTTGACTTGTTTGCTAGCAATCCTAGAATCTGCCTCCATGTCGCGGGGGAGCTGAAAAGCCAGCGACGTTCAAATTACGAGAACCAATCTGTATCTTGCGAGCTTCGGCTGAAGCAGATCTCAGGGCGTTAATCGTTCAAGAAAGGCGGCTGGTTCGGTCGCCTTATTTTCATCATCCAAGAGGGAGTTGTCGCTACCGGTATGTCGTCGACGCAAGGCAGCATCGAGACGCAGGAGGCAATCGGTCGATTTGCCGACGCCTTGCGACAACGCATCGGAAGTGACCGATATCGGTTGTGGTTTACCCACGGCGTGCGGTTCGACATGGAGCTCGGCGATGATGACACCGAGTCGTTGGTGTTGTCCGTCAGTGGTCCGTTTGCGGCTGACCGAATCGCGAAGAACTTCTCGACGGATCTAAGAGCTTCCGCGATCGCAGCAATCGGCGATCATGGTCGGTTCCGTCTCGACGTCGCCAAGCCGGCTGAGCAACCCGCGTTGCTGATGGATGACGACGAAGGCGACTCGCCAAGCCACGACGACGACCGTGATGAGCTCCATGATTCCGGCTACAACGATCGCTTCGAAGAAGCCGAAAACGTTCCGGCGCCAGCGAGCCCATCCAAGCAAAGCCGCAGCTCGTCATCGTTTCGGGGCCGCGGCAAGTCCAATACAAAGCGTCCGGGCGCCGGCAAGCTATCCAACCTTCTCTCGGAGTCTTCATTAACTGGCCGAGGGGAGAAGCAAGGAAACGCATCCCGATCCAATTCACCTCGCTCGGCCAACGAAGATCGATCGTCGCGTGATTCTCGATCAAGCGGTCGAGGACGTTCGTCGTCACCACATGATGATGCCGACTCGCAATCGCTTCCGCCGTTGCCGGAGTCTCTGCCCGCGGCTGGTCGAACGCTGGAAAGCTTCATCACCGGACCGTGCAACGAGTTTGCGTTTTCGGCAGCTGCCTTGGCGATCTCGACTCCGGAAGTCGCAACGCCTTTGTTCCTGCACGGGCCGACTGGAACGGGTAAGTCACACTTGCTGCACGCCGTAGCGGAAGAGTTTCGCCGCCGACGTCGCATGCGACGTGTGGTCTTGTTAACCGCCGAACAATTCACCAACGACTTCGTCGGCTCGGTCAACTCAACTGGCCTACCCGCCTTTCGTCGCCGGTATCGCGAAGTTGATGCGTTATTGATTGACGACGTGCATTTCCTTGCCGCCAAAACCGCCACGCTTCGCGAAGCACTCTACACGCTCGAAACACTCGCCGCGGCAGGCAAGCCGTTGGTCTTCACCGCCAACCTACCTCCAGCGGACATCCGCGGATTAACCGGTGAAGTCGCCGGCCGGATGGCGTCGGGTCTCGTTTGTCCCTTGACCACACTGGACGCCGAGACACGCTTTTCGCTGTTAAAGCGAATGGTCAAGACGCGATGCGTCCTGGATTGCGAACCGGATCTGCTGCAAGAAGTCAGCGAAGCGGTCGGCGGTGACGCTCGGGCGGTCACTGGCGTTGCGAACTTGATCGGAATGCTGCAACGAATGTTTCGGCGTGAGCCAACGATCGAAGAAATTCGTCGCTTCGGTGGCGACTTGCTTCGAAATACCCGTTCGGCACCTTCGCTGCGATCGATCGAGCGAGCGGTTTGCGAGACATTCGGGCTGGAAGGTGACGGTCTTCGCGGCAAAGCTCAAACAAAACGGATCAGCGAACCACGAACCCTTGCGATGTACTTGGCTCGCCAGCACACCGGAAGTGCGTTCACCGAAATCGCTCAGCATTTTGGTCGCCGCAGTCATTCGGGTGCGATCGCCGCCCAGCAGAAGGTGGAAACCTGGCTCTCCAGCGGGAAAGCCATTGGCGGGGGCGATGGAGCGATGTCAGCTCAAGATGCGATAACGCGAGTGGAAGCCCGCTTGCGTGTTGGCTAGTGCGTCGACTACCTCTATCTTCCAACCACGTCCTGTTGGATCTTAGTGAAGATCCGCTAGCGACCGGATACACGACAAGATCCCCGCTCCGATATAATTCACCGTGTAACAACCACGGCTTGCAGGACCGTGCAGCCAGCCGGAACTGATTTTTCCGAACATCAAAACGAACACTACAAGACGGTCACAAGGATGAGTTCAAACGACCATAATTTCGGCGACAAGGACTTTCGCGGCAAGAAAAAGAAACGCGAAGTTTCCGCTAGCGAGATCCTGCAGCGATCGCCGCCCTTCGAACTCGAAGCCGAAATGGGCGTGATCGGCAGTATTCTTTTAATGCCCGATATCTGTGACGACATCGCGTCGCTGCGTGCGGACGACTTTTACGATGATGCCAACCGCATCATCTACACACACCTGCGAGAGATGTACGACCAGGGTGAGAAGATCGATATCACCCTGCTCGTTTCTCGAATGCGGACAGCGAACGAGTTTGAAAAAGCGGGCGGGGCTGCGTACCTGGCGAGACTTTCAGGAAGCGTCGCGAATGCAGCTCACGCGGTTTACTACGCCGAGATCGTTACCGAAAAAGCGGTCTATCGTCGGCTGATTGAATCGAGCACGGAGATCCTGCGTGACGCTTACGAACAATCCAGTACAGCGAAAGAACTGTGCGCCCAAGCGGAACAGAAAGTCTTCGCGATCATGGACGGGCGCAGTAGCAGTTCGGTGTCTAACATCAGTGATGTATTGCATCAATCGATGGACCGCATGGAAGCGCGGATGCGAGACGATTACGACGAGGGTGGAGTTGAAACCGGGCTCACAGACTTTGACCAAATGACCGGCGGAGTGCACCCTGGGGCGTTGATTATCTTGGCCGCTCGTCCGGCGATGGGCAAAACGGCGCTAGCCATGAACATTGCCGAAAATGTTTCGCTGAGGCAAAATAGCCCGGTGTTGTTCGTCAGCTTAGAAATGTCATCGATCGAATTAGCCGACCGATTGCTTTGTTCGATCGCTCGCGTCAACGGCCACAAACTGCGTGCCGGATCGATTCGCAGCGAAGACCGTGATCGCTTGGTTCAGAAAGCCAATGAGCTGAGCCAGGCGCCACTGTTCATTGACGATTCGCCGAGCCGAACGGTCAGCGAAATCGGAGCCGCCGCACGACGGATTAAACGTCGTGAAGACGCGCTTGGAATGATCGTGATCGATTATCTGCAGTTGATTGATCCCGACAATTCTCGTGATCCGCGTCAGGAACAGGTCGCCAAGATCGCACGGCGACTCAAGGGGCTTGCTCGTGAATTGGATGTGCCGGTGCTGTGTCTGTCCCAGCTAAATCGGCAAGCTGAAGAAGGCAAAGACCACCGACCGAAGCTATCGCACCTGCGGGAGTCCGGAGCCATCGAGCAGGATGCCGACGTTGTCATGTTCGTACACCGTGAAGAGTACTACCATTCGGGTGACGAAAAGGCTCAGTACGCTGGGCAGGCGCAAATTATTATCGCCAAACAACGGGCCGGCCCTGTCGGCGATGTCGATTTGACTTGGGAAGCGGAATTCACTCGGTTCAGCAACCGTGCCGCCGAACATCACAGCGAGTTCGACGACTATCGCGAATTCACCTCGCCGGGTGGTTTCTAAAGCAATTCGACAAGACATGCCTGGCAAGCACGCCAGCGAACCGTCGACTAGACGGCCGATCGCCTGGACGCGCGACTAAGCGTGACGAAGATCAGACGCTCTAGAACGTAGGGCGTCACATTGAGTTTGCTCAAATACATGTCAGCCCCCGCCGCCACGCATTCTTCGCCCATCTCATTGTCTTCGTGCCCCGTCAAAACAATCATTGGCGTCGACGGCATGGCACCGTGTAGCGAACGCACTGTGTCGATGCCGCGACTATCGGGAAGTTGCAAATCCAGCAGCACGACGTCAATGTGTTCGTTTGCTTGACCGCAATGGATGGCTTCTTGCAGAGTGTGCGCGGTGAAGATGTTCACCGCGTTGTTCCCCCGCTGCAACATTTCGGTTGTCAAGAAAAGGTCGTCTTGATCATCCTCGACAATCAGGACGTCGATGCAGCTTCGCGCCATGCCAACTTCAGGACCGGATTCCAGCAACAACAAATCCGCCAGCACTTCACTCATCGAAGCGTATCGATCCGCGGGATCCGCGGCCAACATCTTATCCAAGACACGTTGGCCTTCCTGCGGGATCGTTCCTTCAGGTAGCGGCGTGAATTGATCGCCACAAATTAGGTTGACAACCTTGCTTTGGGTCGACGTCCCCGGCACCCGACTGCGGCCCGTCAACATGTAATACCAACTGGCACCGAGTGAGTAGATGTCCGACTGGGCGGTCGCGTTGGATAACGATCGTGCCTGTTCCGGTGACATGAAGTCTGGCGTCCCGCCAAGGACCTCTTGCCGAGTTCGGAACGAGGTTGCACCATGTTTCGATTGAGAGAAATCCGGGTTATCGCTGTCGGCAAGCAGCTCGCCGTCGTCCGTTAAAACGGCTAGCCCCAAGTCGGTAACCTTGATTCGCCCGGCATCGAACATCATGTTCCCAGGCTTCACGTCTCGGTGGATCAAGCCGCGTTCGTGAGCATGTTCCAACCCGGTAGCCGCATCGCGAATGTATTCGAGCGACTCTTGCCATGGGATCGCGCCATTGGAACTGACATAAGCCTGCAAGTCCGGGCCTGAAAGCTCTTCCATCACAATGTATAGCGTGTCACCGTGTTCGCCCGTTTCATAAGCAACGACCACGTTGGGATGAGCCAGTCGCAGCACCATTTCCATTTCGCGACGGAACCGACGTGTTAAGCGAGTGTGCTTGATTAACTTCAGTGCGACGTATTCCGATTCGTCATTGCTTGAACAGGCTCGGAAAACGTGCCCCGCGCCGCCCTCTCCCAGCTTCCGCTGCAAAACGTAGTCGCCTACCGGCATCCCGATACGCATATCTTGGAACGAGAAACCGTCGTCGCGATAATGACGTTCGATTTCTGCGGCAACCAACTCCAACTGACTTTCGTTGAATTGACCGGACTGACGAAGTCGATCAACGATCACACCAGAATCGTCCAGCGACATACCGATTGATAGCTGCGACGCGTTCACCCAACTGTTGACGCCACTGAGACTGAGTGCGTCTACAAGACTTGGACTGCTTGACGCGGAGTCGTCACCAGCCGACGACTGTCCGTTATCAGAGCCATTGAAAACAACGTCAGCATCATCGGCGCTTTCGGATTTGGAGTTTGAGTCGTTCAACGCCATCGAATAGCCCACTTTGCAAAAACTTCGCCATCGCCCCGCCGATTTTCGACGAATGTAGCGGACACAAGTATACCTCTTTGCGGGGGGACTGGTAAAGGAACAATAACGGCGGCTGCTCTTTCGAGCTTGTAAGAAACTCCCTCATTCAGGCGTCCGCTTTCACCGCTAGCAAATCCCCCTGCATCGCCCAGTCCCTTCTCCTCGGCAGTCCGCTAAATCACTTGTTTTACGTGAATTTCCGGTTGAGTTTACTCGTGCAAAGGGGAGTCCCGCCAGTGAACGTTAAGAAGATGTGAATAGTTTCGCGGGTCCCTACCGAGCTAATTGGCCGGGATGCCGCTCAATTTGCTCGGCGTTAAATTTGATCAACAATCCAAGGGCGAACGGCCACTTTGTGCCAATTCTGGACGCCACCCGAACGGTTGTCGAATACCCGCGAATCCAGCTCGACACTTTCATTAGCAAGCGACTCCAGATCGCTCGCTAACGCAAAACAGGGAACTGGCTTTCCAAACCTGGTTGCGTCAATAGTCTCTCGTGATTGGCTCGGACCGCGGATCGAGCCTCCGGTAACCATTCTCCGACTGCAGCGGGAAGCTGAGTCAGCCCAACGCGATTCATCACTTGATTCAACCGCATCAGCAGCGTGTCGTCTTGTTCGTAATCGAACAGAAACCGCGTATTCGCGAATCGCTCCATCGTGCTGGCGATTTGATCGCTCGGCTTTCCGGTAATCTGATTCACCGCTTCTTCAATTTGCGACAGCGGCAAACGGGCGAAGAGACCGTAGTAGTTTTCCACCGTGTCGCGATCGTCGATAAGGTAGTTCGCATCCAACAACATCTCGATCAAGATGTGCCCCACAAAGGTGGGGCGGAAGCCGGAATCGCCAGGCAACAGATCACGAAGCTGCACGGCGAATTCGAGGTTCATCCGCACAAACGTTTCACCACCATGGAACCAATGGTCATCCCGAATGTGCGCGGTAATTCCTTCCGCCACCTCGCGTGCGACAGGATTATCGGACTTCAAAAACGGTGCCGCCATCCGGCCGCGAGCTCGAATCTTTCGATCGATCACCGATAGAAAATCGGGCATCCCAGTACAGACGGCAAGAATCGGTCGGTCGAGATACGGCAAGGCGTGGCAGAGGAAATTCATCCTCGCCAGTGGAACATCAACGGTTGCCGGGTTCAATCGCCAATCTGGGATAAACGTCGATGCGAGGCGATCAGTTGGCGTGCCGCCTCGTCAATCTCCGCCTCCGTTGTAAATCGCCCCAAACCAAATCGTACGCTTCGCCGAGCTTCCGATTCGCTGAGACCGATCGCCAATAGAACATGGCTGGGTGTCGGGTCAGCACTACTGCAAGCCGAACCACTACTGAATGCGACCCCGGGCGTGGCGGCCATCCACGTTTCGCCCTCAACCCGCGGAAGACGGAAATTCAGGTTCCCAGCCAACCGAGGACACTCGTTCCTTTCGCCGCCATCAGCAACCGTCGAACTGAAAGAACGTCCGTCGAAGGCCGGGCCATTGATCAGTAGCCCGTCGATGCTTGAGTTGAGACGGTCCCACAAACGCGAGCGTAACGCCATCAATCGAGCGGATTCGGTTTCGCGGTCAGCAACAGCGATTTCCAGTGCCGCTGCCATTGCAATTACGCCAGCCGGATTCATCGTGCCGCTTCGCAGTCCCCGCTGTTGCCCGCCGCCAATGATTTGAGGCCGCAGACGCACACGGCGGTTTCCATTGCCCGCCAGCAAAAAACCGACTCCCTTGGGTCCGTAGAATTTGTGCGCCGAAGCACTGATCAGATCGATATCTAGCTCCCTAGCATCCATAGCAAGTGGTCCGACCGCTTGCGTAGCGTCACAGTGCAACAACGCGCCGGCGTCGTGGGTGATACGGGCCACTTCCGCGATCGGCGCTATCGTACCGGTTTCGTTGTTAGCCATCATCACGTTGACCAACCCGGTGTGTTGGTCGACCGCGTCTGCCAACGCGTTTAAGTCGATAATGCCCGACGTGTCCGTTCCGACAAAAACCGTTTCCACATCATCGCGTTTCAAGTCCGCCGCTACATCCAACACCGCTGGATGCTCTGTCGATGCAACCACCATTTTGTTGCGTCGATTTCGCGGGTGGGTCATCACGCCTCGCATCGCCAAATTGATGCTCTCGGTCGCTCCTGACGTGATCAGCAAATTTTCGGTCGGACCGTTCAGCACCAATGCGATCTGCTCGACTGCACGGGCCAACGCGTCCGCTGCGGTTCGCCCCAGCGAGTGCGAATCGCTATGCGGGTTGGCGAAGTTGTCCGTCAACCATGGCAACATCTCTGCCACCACTCGCTTGTCACAGGGCGTCGTCGCGTGGTGATCGAGATAGATCACGGCGTCGGACTCCATCGCCGGGTCGTCAGAACGGTTAGACATAGAGGGGGACGACTTTCAAAACGGGCGTGACAAATCGAGTGGGGAATTGTTGGTCCCGGACAAAGTTAAGGCTGAATACCTGAACTGAAAATAGAAACAAACCGCCGTCGCGGTTGCCACGGGGCCATTTTGTCATACGCAAAATACCAAACAATGGCGGATGGGATGCGTTTTGGGGGCGGTTTGGCGTCGACGGCGGTTGCCAAATGCGCGGCGACTCACGCGAACAGGTCGAAAAAGACGCCGTGAAGCGTATGCGAAGGGTAACGTGAAGCAAACTTCCCAAAGTCGGTCCACTGACACGACGCCCGTTGCCCGTTATTCTTGTGGTCCACTATGCTTTTTGTGTACCAAGTTGCTTTCCGTACCAAGTCACTTGCGTGCCAATATGTTTTATCGTTGGGCACTGACCGTCGACCCCCCCAAGTCACGTCCCTAGCTTGCGACCGTTCAAAAGTCTCCTCTTAGGCAAACATTTCCAGTGAGCGAAATCATTCCTGTCGACGTTCCAACCGTTGGCGAATCGATCAGTGAAGTTCAAATCGGCACCTGGCTGAAGAACAATGGTGACTTCGTCCAGAATGGCGAAGACCTTGTCGAGATTGAAACCGAGAAGGCCTCGGTCCAAATCCCAGCTCCGGCCAGTGGATACCTTGAAAACATCACCAAAGAATCTGAAGCCTTTGCAGTGATCGGAGAGACGATCGCGAGCATCCGGGTCGCTGAGGCACCCGCCGACGGGGGCAACGGAGGTGGCAATGGTGGCGGATCCGCAAGTTCGGCTCCCTCGCCCGCAGCCTCTTCATCGAACGCTTCACCCGCCGCATCGCCAGCCCGTGCGTCCGGCGGATCTTCCTCGCCCGGCAAGAGCTCCGGTGGCGGAGCGTTTGTGATGCCTGCTGCCCAACGCATGCTGGACGAGCACAATCTAGACGCGTCCCAGGTACCAGCGACTGGACCGGGCGGACGTTTATTGAAAGAAGACGTTCAGGCTTACATTCGTAGTGGAGCCGCGTCGAAGCCAGCCCCCGCCGCTCAGCCGGCAGCACCGCCTGCGGCACCCGCCCCAGCTTCCCCGCCAGCGGTCAGCCCTTCGCAATCTTACAACACGCCTACCTTGATGAGCGAAAGTTCGTATCGATCCGAAGAAGTCAAGCCGATGAGCATGTTGCGGCGGACGATCGCGTCTCGTCTGGTGCACGCTCAACAAACCGCGGCCCTGCTAACCACGTTCAACGAAATCAACATGGCTCCGGTCATGCAGATTCGTTCGAAGTACAAGGACGCCTTTTTGAAGAAGCACGGTGTCAAGCTCGGGTTCATGTCGTTCTTTGCCAAAGCGACCGTCGAAGCCTTGCGTCGCTATCCCGCGGTCAATGCCGAGATCCGCAACGACGCGATGGTATTCAAAAACTACCAAGACATCGGGATCGCGATTGGCGGCGGCAAAGGCTTGGTCGTGCCGATCCTTCGTAACGTCGAACGCATGTCGTTCGCCGAAGTGGAAGGCTCGATCGGCGAGTACGCTCGACTGGCCGGAGAAAACCGTTTGCAACCGTCCGACTTGATGGGCGGAACCTTCACGATCAGTAACGGCGGGATCTACGGATCGCTGTTGAGCACGCCGATCGTCAATCCGCCTCAAAGCGGTATCCTCGGTTTGCATACGATCCAAGAACGGCCCGTTGCTGAAAACGGCCAAGTCGTGATCCGTCCGATGATGTACGTGGCTCTGACCTACGACCACCGAATCGTCGACGGTCGCGAAGCGGTTGGCTTCTTGGTCGCGATTAAAGAAACGATCGAAGACCCCGCACGTCTGTTCTTAGAAGTTTAGTTCGCCGAAGCTTTGTTCGCCGAAGTTTAGTTCGCCTGGGTTAAACCCCAGGTAGTGGACGAGTTCTGAAGGTAGTGGACGAGGTTACGAGTCCTAGCTCTTGAGTTAAATCAGCAAGGACTCGTTGCCTCGTCCACTAGGGTTACCTGCGAGGACTCGTTGTCTCGTCCGCTAGGGTTTTCTGCAGTCAAGAACTAACGGAATTAGACCCCAAGAACTTGGCACGCACCCTGGCTTGCTTAAGTAGCCGACGCCATATCGGCGAGCTGAATCGTCGCTCGCCCTTGTTCTTTTTCGAGATACGCTCGGCCGAACTTCACGTTGACGTGATCCCAAGGTAGCTTCGACATCATCTCATACTTTTGGTGCACTTGAGCATCGATGTCCAGCCCGGCGTCCTCGATGGCGGTCCACCAGCGTTCTGGGTCCAGGAATTCTGTCCAGCCATCCATCCGTGCCCCGCGTTCCCAAGCCAAGCGAATCGCCTTGCCCGTCCGGCGATCACCGCGACTGATCACGCCTTCCAATAGGCTTGTTTCAATGTCGTGACACTTCACGCTGACACTGCGAATTTGACGACGACGGAACAAATACTTGTGCGCCCACTGGAAATACTCACGGGACTGCATCCCATTCCACTGGTACGGCGTATGAGCCTTAGGCACAAAGTTGGAAACGCTGGCGGTGACCCGCGCGTAGCGGCCCATCACTTCTTTACCGACCGTTGCGATCGTTTCAGCGAGGTCAACGATTCCGTCCAGGTCCACTTCCCGCTCGCCAGGAAGACCACACATGAAGTACAGCTTCACACTGTCGAAACCGTTTGCGAACGCGGCTCGGCAACCTTCGATCAAATCACTGTTCTTGATCTTCTTGCGAATTTGTTGCCGCATGTCGTCACGTGCAACCTCGGGAGCAAGCGTTAGCGAACGACGGCGGTCGCTGCCGATCAATTCCGGCAACGTGCGCAATTGATCGTTCACACGTAAACTGGGCACGGTGATGTTCACGTCGAGCGGGCGGAACACCTCATGCAAACGCTTGACCAGCGTTTCAAAGTGCGGATAGTCGCTGCTGGATAACGACAGCACGCTGATTTCGTTGTAGCCCGTGTTGCGGTAACTCTCCAGTGCACCGGAAACAATCGTTTCCACTTCGCGAATTCGCAGCGGACGCTTGATCACCGTGCTTTGGCAGAACCGGCACAAGTGCGGGCAACCTCGCATGATCTCGATCGCGATCCGGTCGTGGACGCATTTCACGTACGGAACGATAGGAGCCACCGGCAGTTCGATTCCGTCCAAATCCGAAATCACGCTCGGTGCGATTGTCTCGGGAACATCGTCGCGCGTTCGCCGGATCGAAGCGATACGCCCCTCCGTATAATCGGGCTCGTAGAATCGTGGCACGTAAGCATAAGCTAAGGTGCGAGCGACTTCGGCGAGAGTTTCGCTGCGTTGCAAACGTCCTTCTTCGCCATCGGCAAACGATCCGTCTTCGCGACGCACCGCGTTACGAAGCGAAAGCCACAAATCGCATACCTCGGGCAACGCAGGCTCACCGTCGCCGGTGACCATGACGTCGAAGTAATCCGCCATCGGTTCAGGATTCTGACAGCAAGGCCCGCCAGCAACCAGCAGCGGATCCGCCATCGTGCGATCAACCGCTTCCAAAGGCATCCCGCCTAGATCGATCATCGTCAACACGTTCGGAGCACTGATTTCGTACTGCAGCGACAAGCCGATCACGTCAAATTCGGACAACGGAGTGAACGTTTCCAGCGTGTAGAGCGGCAGGCCCTCTTCGCGAAGCTTGGCCTCCATGTCCGGCCAAGGCGTGAAGACGCGTTCAGCACACCAATCGTCGCGTCGGTTCATCAACGAATACAGCACCTGCAACCCATGATGGCTCATTCCAATCGTGTAAGCATCGGGAAAACCGATCGCCAGTTTGCCTTGGAGTGTCGCGTGGTCCTTAACGACGATATTGCGTTCGCCACCGACGTATTGAGCAGGGGTTTGAACGTAGGGCCAAACTCGCGATTCGAGCTTTCGTTTGAGCGGCAGGTTAATCATGAGCATTCGGTCCGAGGATCGGCGTCGGCTGGGGAAACAGTCTTCACCATGTTATAGTACCCGGCGAGATTGTTGTACCGAGAATCGAGCATGACGATTCGAGCTTGACATGCGGCCACCAGATCCCACCGCGACTTTGTGCCGACTGTGATTGAGCTTCGACGCTTCCCATAGAACAATTCGCGACGAAGCGATCAAGATTATCGGTAAGCTCGCCCAAAATGATTGCCTCCGAAAACCGGTGTCACCTTCCGTTTTTCAGCTTCCCAGTTTCCAACTGCCCCATCGAATCAAACGAGAGTCCCATGAGCGAATACGAAAGCGTTGGTAAAGTAGGCGACTTCGAAGACAACGTCGGCAAAGCCGTCCCGGTCGATGGCCGCATGGTCGCCGTCTTTCGAAAAGGCGACGAATGGTACGCGATCGACGACCTTTGCCCGCACATGGGTGCTTCCCTGGCCGAAGGGCACGTGGAAGATTCCTCCGTCACCTGCCCCTGGCACGCCTGGCGATTTTGTATCAAAGACGGAACCTGGGAAGACAACCCACGAACCAAGGTGGACTGCTTTGACGTGAAAGTCGAAAACGACGAAGTCTGGGTGCGAGCTAAACCTGACTCGGAATAGTTCGAACGAAGAGTCGTCGACTTTCAACGCGGCTTCAACCCTCAGCGTTTACTCGCCGGTTCTTCATCCGCGGATTCAGAATTACTTCGCGTGTCATCGCGTCTACCATGACCGCGATCGTCATCCAGCGACGGAACGATCGGCGGTAGTTCGCGGTAGCTGCGGAACATCAATGCACAACCGGCGGCGAAGAGTACCAACATGCCCAGCAAGTGTGTTAGTTTGGTGTCCATGATGAACCGCACACGGCTGATCACCTCGACGGCCAGGACAGCGATTCCGGCGTAGGTCAATATCCACGCCCACTTGCGTCGGGCGTCAACGAACAGTGAAAAGACGCCTAGAAAGAAGGGCACAAACACAATGCCCATCGACGTCGTTTCCATCAACCCGCCACGACGTCCGCCCAGCATCCCGGAAACCAGACCGTGGTGCCCGGTCGACACTCTCACCGAATCGAAGAAGAGGTAACCGCCGGCGATGGCCAGCAACATGCCTCCGAAGAACATACGAGTTCCGCCATGGGTTCCACCGGATCCTAGCACTGCGTGCTCCTGTTACATGAGATAAGTCCGTCCCAAATAGGGACCGGGCATACATTGTAACCTGCCGAGAGGTCGTCGACCGAAAGCGGCACGACTGAACCGCCTTCGTTCAGGAAGAACGCGTGTGGGTCTGGGGATTCAAAGCCGCCGATCGCTGCAACACGCTCCACCGCGTGGTCGTGATCAGACCTTTCGTCACCCCGCCGCAAGCCGAAACGGTCCCGGCCTAGGTCACGTATTCTTCTTCGCCTTCGCCGGTCGGACGTGAGATCTCGCCGGTGTCTTCGAGATGACGTACCACATCGACAATCTTCTGCTGGACAGCTTCGACTTCGCTGATCCGAACGCTGCCGAGATAGCCCATTTCTTCGCGTAGGTTTTCCGCAGCGCGGGAACTCATGTTGCGAAGCACCTTTTCCTGCAACGGTTCGCTGGCACCCTTCAACGCCATCGCCCACTGTGATGTTTCGACATTCTTCAACAAGGCTTGAATGTCGCGATCGCCCAGTTTTGCGATGTCTTCGAATACAAACATCAAGCGGCGAATGTCTTCGGATAGCTCGGGATCTTCGCGTCCCAGCGATTCCATGATTGTGCGTTCGATCGCTCGTTCGACCACGTTCAAGATTTCGGCGACGCTTTCGACACCACCCATCGTGGATTGTTGTTGGTTGACCATGCTGGACAATCGCAACTCTAACCCGCGTTCCAGCTCGGCGACCGCGTCAGGACTGGTGCGGCCGATGTTTGCGATCCGGCGAATGACCTCGAGTTGTTTTTCTGGATCCAATCCAGCCATCACCTCCGCTGCGTAAGACGATGGAACGTGGCTTAACAGCAACGCGATCGTTTGTGGGTGTTCGTCGCCGATGAACTGCAGCAAGGTTTGGGTGTCGACCTTCTTAACGAAACCGAACGGCATCGCTTCGATGGTTTGCTGAAGATTGCCAATCATCTCCGAAGCGTCACGTCCAAGAGCTTCTTTGATTAGCTCTTTGGCTCGTTCCAAACCACCCGGACTGGCATAGATCGAGCTCGCCTTGCTGGTCAAGAACTCCGCCATGACGACTTCTTGTTCGTCGCCACCCACCGAGTCGATCTGCGCGATCTTGATGCTAATCGTTTCGATCAGCCGCGGCGGAAGTTGCCCCATGACCTGTGCCGCTGTCTTGGTGGGCAAGCACATTAACAAAATCGCAGCCTTTGTCAGGCCACGGTCTTCGTCGGTCATCGTCGCAAGGTTAGCTGACATCGGTCGACACTGTGTGTATTCGGATACGTGCTGGTGATTCGGGAAATAGGGGTAGTTCCGCTTTGAGGGAATATCGGCAATGCAGCGATCCGGCTGAAATTCTGCGACGATGTTTTCGGACATCTGACCGCAACAACTCTGGCAAACGGTGTAATCGTTCAGGTACCGCCCCGTCCGGGCTGCCAAATCCCTACAATCGCTAGTCTTTGCCGCGAAGCAGCACTTGATGGGAGTGTGGTTCGTGGTCACCATGATCACGTAGTTTAGGTCCGAATTTCGGTCCAATCGAGTTTCAGGAGCCCTACTGATGATCCTCGCCGAGAAAACCGCCGCCTGCACGCTCGTCGTTTCGAAGGGCCAATCACGCAATCCCGCCAAACGCGCGTTGGAGCAGGCTGTTGCTGATGCCGCCGGTTCCATTGCCGGGCTGGAAGTGGTCGTGGTGCCGCATTTGTATGACTTGCCCAAAGATGGGGAGTCGTTTCAGCGTCTCAAGGAGATCGAAGGCGACATTATCCTGGCGAGCTGGATCTTCCCCCGCGCCGCCCACTGGGTTCTGGACCGCAACGGAGTGGGGGGCACGCCCGGGGAGGTATTGCTGGGCCAGGAAGAACTGGAGACGCGACAGGCGACCGATATCGACCGGGTCACGGATTTGTACCCAAGACCAGAGCGATCCATCTTTTGCATCGACCTGAAAGCATCCGAGACCACATCGGATTACGTTGGCGAAGTCCATCGCATCTTAGGAATCGATGGTACGACTGGCGATCCAACATCCTTGCCCATCGTCGGCGGTGCGATTGAATCCATCGACGAAACGACTCAACGTCGCTGGTATCCCGTGATCGACTTCAGTCGGTGCACCAACTGCATGGAGTGTATCGACTTCTGTTTGTTTGGTGTTTACGGCGTCGATGGTGCCGAAAGCATTCTAGTTGAACAGCCTGATAATTGTCGCAAAGGTTGTCCTGCGTGCAGCCGCGTGTGTCCCGAAAATGCGATCATCTTCCCGCAACACAAAGCCCCCGCCATTGCCGGTGCCCAAACTGAAGGCGACGAGGGATTCAAGATTGATCTCTCGCAGCTATTTGGTGCACCAACGACCGACGGCGATCCGATCGCCACTGCGGCACGCGAACGTGACGAACAACTGCTGCTGGCTGGACGCGACGCGATTGGCATCGACGATCAACTGAAGAAGCGACAAGCTGGATTGGCGGCATTGCCGAAGGATGACCTGGATCGGCTGGTCGACTCCCTTGATGACATGGATCTTTGATTTTGAACGAACACGAATTGCAACACGACGCGCCCCTTAACGAACGGGTCCAAGGCGTGGCGTTGGACATGGACGGGCTGCTGTTCGACACCGAACGAATCTACTATCAAGTCGGCGACGTCGTGCTGCAGCGTCGCGGCTACCGGTTCAGCAACGCGTTGCAAACTCGCATGATGGGCCGCGTTGGCGTCAGTGCGATTGCTGAAATGATCGCCTTCCACCAATTGGATGACGAACCGCTTGCGTTGCTGGAAGAGTCCAATAAGGTCTACGGCGAGATGCTGCTCGACCTGTTGCGTCCGATGCCCGCCCTGACGGAGTTCATCGAACAATTGACTGAGAGCGGATTACCGTTTGGCGTGGCGACCAGCAGTCAACGACAATTCGTCGACATGATCTTGCCGACGACGAACTGGCACGACCAGTTGACGTTTATCTTGACCGGCGACGACGTCACCAATGGCAAGCCACACCCCGAAATGTATTTGAAGGCTGCCGACGCACTGAAAATTGCACCGCAAAACATGCTGGTCCTTGAAGACAGCGGCAACGGTGCGGCCGCAGCCATCGCCGCCGGCGCGATCACCGTTGCAGTGCCGAACGAACACACCCGCGACCAAGCATTCGAAGGTGCCACACTGATCGCGGAATCATTGGCCGATTCGCGTCTCTGGTCGATGCTGCCAAAGTCTAGCCAAGCATGAGTGGAAAGCTCTCCAACTCAACCTCGGTATCGAAGGCGGCGGACACGATCGCTGGGAAAACGATCGCTGAGCCAACGATTACTGGGCAAACGATGGCCGCCCAGTTGACTGCTTCCGGGCGGTCGGCTGTTGCGGTGATCGGACTTCAAGGCGAAAAGGCGGAAGAGTGTATCCGCACGTGCTTTCGTCCCGTGCGAGACCGAGACTATCAGCCTGGACAGGTCCGATATGGCGATTGGCGAGTGGATGGTCTTAATGCCGACTCCGGAGCAGATGCTGATGCCGGCGAGTCTGTTGTCGTCACACCAGTTGCAACGGACCATTTTGAAATCCATGCCCATGGCGGGATTGCGGCCGTAAGCCGAATCTTGCGATCGCTGGACGCTTGCGGCGTGGCGGTCGTTAACACCGAACAGTTCGCTCGTCGGGATACGCCCAGCTTCCTTCAACGAGAAAACGAAAACGTTTTGCAGCGATGCACGACGACTCGCAACGCTGCCATCGCCATGCAGCAATGTCGGAGCGGTTTACCAGCTTGGTTGGTTGAATTGCAGCAACCAAAATTTGCATTGGAAGCGGTGGTCAGCCAGGCCCGCGATATGCTGCAGTTCACGCAGGTCGGCATGCGGCTTAGCCAGCCGTACCGAGTGGTTCTGGCGGGACCGCCGAATGTCGGCAAGAGCAGCTTGATCAATCGGCTTGTTGGTTATGGCCGATCCATCACTCACAACGAAGCTGGCACGACCCGCGACGTAGTCGATTGCGACACCGTGATCGCGGGTCTTGCGATCCGGCTTTCCGATACCGCTGGAATCCGTGATGGCGGTGGCGAGATCGAACGCGAAGGAATCCGCCGAGGCGCGTTGGCGGTCGGACAAGCTGACCTAGTCATCGTCGTAGTCGATCCAGAATGCCTGAATCAACTTTCACGGTTGCGAAAGGATGTCCTGGAAGCGGCCCCCGCATGCAAGATCATCGAAGTGCTCAACCAAGCGGATCGGCTTGACGGAAACAATTCCGCATCGACGGTTCCGATTCCCAAACTGCGAACGATCGCCCTCGAATCTGCATTAGAACCTGCGTCCGAGCATGCCAGCGACGATGGCATTGAATCGCTTTCCGAGGAAATTGTCAGAACGCTACGTCCGGAAGATCCACCTCTTGGGACGGCGATTCCGATGACGCCGCGTCAGACCCAATGGTTGCGAAAAATCACGGAAGCGGAATCGCTGGACGAAGCGAAACGCTGCCTCACTCACTTGCAGGATGGAACCGAATGATATGCCCGTGTCTCTGAATTACGAACACGCTGTCCTAGGTGAAATCACCGAGACGATGCAGGCCGACTTATCGCGTCTAGCATCCGGCGACGATAGCCGCGGTCTACAAGGCGAATATTCCTCGGCGCAGGTCGCGGTGATGCGTGACATCGCTTCGTTGCAAGTCAAAGCCAGACGCACGTTCGCCCCCAATGAAGTGTCCGATCGAGCTTGGTGGGTCACTCGCACGGGATTGCAACAATCAACACAAGCCTCGGTCGCTGAACTAAAAGCGAGTTGGTTCGGTGACGGTTTGGTGGCGGATGTCTGTTGCGGGCTAGGAAGCGACTTGATCGCGTTGGCCATGCGTGGCCCCGCGATGGGCATCGACATCAATCCTGATACGCTTGCGTTCGCGGCCGCCAATCTGCGAACAGCCTTGTCCGAAAGCCAACTCGCTGGCGTTGGTTTGCGAGCAGCCGATGTCACCGCCGGCGACGTCCAAAGCTTGATCGGCGATGCGAACTTGCTTCACATCGACCCGGATCGTCGAGCGGGCGGGACACGACACACATTGGCCGATGACCTGATTCCGGACTGGCAACGAGTGCTTGAGCTGATCGACGGGTGTGAAGGTGCCGCGATCAAACTGGCCCCAGCAACCCAATTCCCTGGCGATGATCCGCGTTCGGGTGATTTTGAAACATCTTCAACGCCATCTGCGAAAGAGTTTCACCGGCTGTGGATCGCGACCGGTGGTAGCGTCCGTGAACAGACGTTGGCATGCGGCAAGATTCTGCAATGCGACTGGCTGCAAGGTCATCGAATGGTACCGGGCGGACGCTCCGCCGTTTGCCTGCGTGACGGTCAAACGCATGTATTCACTCACGGTGGCGGTTTGGAAGAACAGCGTGCTCCGATTAGCGGACCAAGCGATTACATGATCGATCCAGATGCATCGATCCGAGCCGCCGGGCTGACGGACGCTTTTGCCAACGAAATCGGTGCCAGCGTGATTGCCCAGGCGAGCGGATTCCTGACCGCTGACGACCTTGAAAAACAACTCCCGTTCGCGGAACTTGCTTCGTCCGCAAAGGTGATCGAGGTCGTGGGCTGTGACGAGCGAAAGCTAAAGCGCTGCTTCCGAAATCGGGGTGCATACCCTGATGTCATCAAGGTCCGCGGTGCCGACATCGATCCCGCCAGGCTCGCCAAACGGCTGCGTCCTTGCGGCGAAGAACCACTCGGATTGTGGATCGGTCGAGAAGGCAAGCGGACTTACGCCGCCATCACGGAACTGCCCACCAAAGGTTGAACGTTTACATTCCGCAAGCCGGTAGTGATACACCTTCACTCAAGCAACCGATCACTGAAGCAACCAATTCGCGGTCACAGATTTCTTTCAATCCGGCAGCTCATCGGCAGCCTCGAGTAACCACTGCTCGATCAGCGAGTCGCTTTCAGGGCATTGCGCTTCTAGCTGCGAGCGGACTTCGGCGGGAGCAAACACGCGGACTCGCTTAACGTGGTTGTCGAACTGGCGATTGGCCAACACAGATGCAACCGGCGAGACGTCACCGAGTGTGAAAATTTGATTCGACCGACCAATGACGTCGATATTGATATCCACCTCTAGCTTCGACGGCGGTGCGTCGATCAGCACAAGCTCGGGCGGCAAGTCGATGTCGAGTTCAAGGTTCAATCGCCGGGTCAAAAGCAAACCACACTGGACGAGCCACTGATACGGACGTCGGGCCAACCGCTGGTGAACCGGGTCACCCGACTCAACATTGAACTGGGCGATTCGCTTAAGTAACCGCCGCTGCGGACCAAACAAGCCATCGACCAACGTGGTTACTCCCTTGTCCCCGGATGCAGTAGCGGACTCACGCAGTCGCTCGACCCATTTCGCATCCGACTCATCGGCCCATGCAGCCAAATCAATGCGTTGTGCCGGATCGCCGGTTTGACGTTGGGGCTGATGCAATTCAAAAATAGCTCGCTGCAACATCGCGGTCGCGGCCCGGACGGCGTGATGCCAGTACACTTCGCTGAACATCACATAACGACCGAACACCATCATTTCGGCTGCGGTACGGCCCTTCTCAATGATCGAAAGCTTCGGCTTGGTCGGATGCGCCCGAAACGCAGTGAGAATCCGGTCGGGATCAAAATTACGACCGTAAGGTACCCCGGCATGAAGGCTATCGCGTTGCAAATAGTCAAGCTTGTCGATGTCGATCGGACCGCTCAGGCAACTGGCAAAGAACGATGCATCCGACTCGCTCAACCGACAATCCGGCCGATCGTGAAAAGACTTGGGTCGCAGGATCGACATCACATCGTCAACGCCGCAGTCCCAGTCATCACGCAAACAATCCGCAAGTGGCCCGCTGCGTAGCATCGCTTCGACGCGATCCTCATGCTTCATTGCGGTTGCCGAACCACTTTGGCTAACCGCGTCACCCATGTCTTCGATCGGGTGGCAAAACGGCCAGTGGCCCGCGTCGTGAACCAACGCCGCCACCAAGAATGCTTGTTGTGCCAAAGACGCCTGGCGAGAGACCGGATTACGGATCACATCAATCGAGCCGGTCAACTGACGCAGCACCGCCAGTGCGTTGGCGTAAACCCCCAATGAGTGCTCCAAGCGGCTGTGCGTCGCACCGGGATAGACCAGCGAGACGAGTCCAAGCTGACTAATTGACGCCAATCGCCGCATCGCCGGACTGTCCACGATCCGTCGCACACGTTCGGTCATCGGCACGTCCAACGACGGCGGAATCCGCACGTGCGAAACTCGGTAGGTCGATCCGGTGGAATCCCAACCTAAGACTTCGGGAAGCTGAGCTTCGACGGGACGCGACTCAGCAGACTCCGCCTTGCCTTCAGAACGGCTGGGCTCATCGTTCGGCGAGCTCAAACCAACCACCCTGACGCCATGGAAGCGACCGAAGCGAAAAAGCCACCAAGACCATTTAGCAGTTCGAGCGAGAGACGGTAGTCGTCTTCGACCGCCTGGCCAGCAAAGTTCACGCCGGCGATCAGTCCGGTAATGATGACAACGGCATAGTAAAATCCGGCATGAATGAAGCCTGGCAAGAACTCCAATTCAAAACACGCCACGGATGCAAATGCACCGAGCACACCCATGATGCAAAACGTGATTCCGGCCACCGTCCATGACATCTCATTCGCCGCGTCCAGCTCCAGCACATATGCCGGAACGAACGCGTAAACCAACCACGTCAGCACGAACAGGCTCGAACAAATCAACACACGGTTTCGAAGTTCGATCCCGGTGTAAGGTGCCAGTTCGCGATCATGGACAAAGCTGTAGCCAATCCGAGTCAGCGGCAATGCCAACAACACGATCCCCAACAACTGAGCCCAGAGCGGCGGCCCCGTCTCGCCAGATGACATTCGAAAGTAGACCGCAACCAAAAGCAAAACGGCGACGGCGCTGGATGCAATGATCAGCATTCGGTTGGTCAGTTCCGGATCACTGATCGTGATCGGCTTCAGGACGCTTTGCCCCTTGGAGTCCTTCGGGGCACCGTCCTCGGGTGCGTGAACGACGACTTCTTCGGACTTATCAGGGATTCGGATCGGCTTTTTGCAGGCCGGGCAGGGGCCAGACTTACCAGCGAATTTGTCGCTGACTTGAAAGCGTTTCAGGCAACTGGGACAGGTGACTTGAATCGACATTGCGACCCGCTGAAGAGACAACTAGGAAAAGAAGAAAACCGCCGGCTGAAGTTTAACCGACTCCATCGCGTTCGTCGCCCGGTTGCCCCAGGTTCTGATTGGCAAGGTAAACCTTTGGCAGCAAGCGGGAAAATCCCTGCATCGCCCGCCCTAGCCGATCCCAATCCGCGCCGGAAGGCAGTCTGATGACAACGTGGGACGATGAACGTAGCCGGAACTCAACGTGTTGTGGGAGCACGTCCCAGCAACCGACAGAAATCACACCAAGTGAACCCAACTTAACCAAGCCAGCGTAGTGGCGGGTTGCGGGTGTGCGATCGACATTTCGTTGGTAGATTCATGGCAGTGCTTCGCTGCAACACCCCTATGATTCTGCTGGAACGCAGCCCCCAGAACTTTCCTATCGCCTGTCACCACTCTTACCCGGCCCAAACGGTTGCCTGACCCCAACTCTGCTCCCGACGATGCGTTCCCACCGGAATCGCTTCCGACAGAATCTCAAAGCATGGGTGGCCAGGCTGCGGCGCGGCGCATGTCGCTGCAGGCCAAAATGCCGCCGTCAGATGTGCCAGGGGTCCAGATCGAGCGATTTCTGGGAGCAGGCGCATTCGGTCAGGTTTGGGTCGGACGAGACCTGAACACCGGCCGCGGCGTGGCCGTGAAATTCTACCTGCACCGCGGCGGCGTGAACTGGTCGCTGTTGTCGCGTGAGGTCAAGAACCTCGTCCAGTTGTCGGCCGACCGTCACGTCGTCCAGGTTCTCGAAGTCGGCTGGGATGGGGACCCGCCGTACTACGTGATGGAACTAATCGAAGGTGGCTCACTGGAGGAAATGCTGCTGCGGCGGGGCCGTTTGCCGGTCAGCGAGGCGGTCGACCTGTTTACCAAAATTTGTGTCGGCCTGAACCACTGCCATGGCAAGGGCGTGCTGCACTGCGACGTCAAACCGGCCAACATTTTGCTTGCGGCCGACAATGAGCCACGACTCGCCGATTTCGGGCAAAGCCGTATGTCGCACGATCAGTCGCCCGCGATGGGGACGCTGTTCTACATGGCTCCTGAACAAGCTGACTTGAACTCGACACCGGACGCTCGCTGGGACGTCTACGCCGCGGGCGCGATCCTGTATCGGATGTTGACCGGGAATGCTCCGCACCGGGACGCTTCGCTACTGTCGCAATTGGACACCGAAAAATCGCTGCCCGGCCGCCTGGCTCGTTACCGTCAAGCGATCGCGGATTCCCCGTCCGCGATTAGCCAGTTACCTCGCAATAGCCTGGACCGTCCGCTGCGCCGGATCATGCAGCAATGCCTGGAGGTCGATCCCAAGAATCGCTACGCCAACATGCAACAGGTCATCGATGACCTCGGCCGACGCGATGCCGCCCAAACCCGTCGTCCGCTGATGCTGTTTGGAATCGTGGGCCCGTTGCTATTGCTGTTGGCGACTTGCTTCTTCGCGTTTCGCAGTATCAACCGAGCCACGACGTCGGCGACCAGGGCGCTTCGCACAGAAGCGTTCGGCAGCAACCAATTGGCAGCACGCTTCGCGGCGCAGACGCTTGAAACCGAGATCCATCGTTACTTCGATATTGCTAGAAAAGAGTCTCGGCGGACTGCGTTTGAGTCTCTGCTGCGGGATACGCTCGCCGACGAAGAGGTCAGCCAAGCATTGGCAAAGATCAATGCCGCGCCCACACCGGACGCTGCCCTGCAGGAAACCGCCGCCCGAGATGTGGTGCTCGACTCGCCAATCCGGCTGAAGCTGAATCAATACATGGACGAACGATTGGCGATGTACGACGCCAGTCAAGCGACATCGATCCATCACCAACAACTCGCGTCGATGTTCTTTTGTGATCGGCGTGGCACGATTTTGTCCATCGCGTACGGCAAACCGATCGCTCGGGAACAAGACAGCGTTGGACGCAACTTCGCGTTCCGGACCTATTTCAGCGGACATCGCGACGAATTGCCGCGTGACAGTTCACTTAGCCATATCGAGCCGCTGAGTGAAACGCATCTTTCGTCCGCCTTCCAAAGTACGGCGACAGGAATGTGGAAGGTCGCTGTTAGCACGCCGGTTTGGCTTTCCGAAGAGAAGCGGGATGACGACGAAAAGCGAGCGCCCGCCGACGGTGTGTTCGTGATGACCATCAATTTGGGTGATTTCCAGCTTTTGCAGAGCACTCGAGGAGCCAGCCAAGTCGCCGTATTGGTCGAGGCTCGGGAAGGGCCGCTGCGAGGCACCGTGCTGCAGCATCCGTTGATGGATCAACAACGTAGCGAAGGGGAAACGCTTTCGGAGCAACGATTCCAGGTTCCCGCTAATTTGCTGGACCGATTACTCGACGGCGGCGACGTGGATTACCGTGACCCGATGGTTGAGGCCCCGGGCGGCAGCGAATTTGCTGGTCCGTGGATCGCCGCGATGCAACCCATCACTTTGCCGGGCATCCCGATTGCCCAACCTCGCGACGATGGGCAAACACCGCAAACCTCCCAAGGTGAGATTCGTCAGCGTCGGCGAGGTGAGCGTGAAACCGACTTGCTGGTATTGGTTCAATACCGTCTTTCAGACGTTCTGGGACCGGTCGGCCAGCTCCGGCATTCGTTGTTTCGCGAAGGTTTGGCCTCCGTTGCCTCGATTTTGCTCGTTACGTTCGCCTTGTGGTGGGTCGTCCGACGGGTGACGCAAGACCACACGATTCGCCCGGTTCGCGACCCAGACAGCGAAGCCGACCCTGAAGCGGTCAAAACGATGACCATCCACTAATTCGGACTTTCGTTTCACCGACGAAATGGGTTAGGACTAGCCTGAATCCACTTCTCACCACGCATGGAGGCGTGTTGTTTGAAATCCTCGCACGAATCTGTCGCTGTGCAGCGTCCACGCCGTTGGGCCGAGCCGCTCGACCCGCTGATGACGGATGCGGACGTGGATTGGTTGATGCAACGGATGCCGTTTGCGGGCCTGGACGCATCAGCGTTCCCCCGTTCGATTCCGTTGGATGGCGTGCTTAAAAACGATTGCCGTTTACATCGGTTTTCACCGGGGCAAGTGATTGTGCGTGAAGGCGACTACGCCAATAGCGCTTTCCTGGTGCT
Source organism: Rhodopirellula sp. J20-39 (assembly GCF_057365095.1). Lineage (NCBI taxonomy): Bacteria > Pseudomonadati > Planctomycetota > Planctomycetia > Pirellulales > Pirellulaceae > Rhodopirellula > Rhodopirellula sp. J20-39. The sequence goes on from NZ_CP195123.1 coordinate 4,574,397, forward strand.
CGACGGGCATGCGGAATTGGTAACCCGCCCGGTCCCGCCCGACGTGCTCGGCCGGCGTGAAGTAAAGAAGCAAAGTTGGCCGCGTGCGATTTGGCAACTGCTGCGTCCATCCGGATTTACCGAAGCTCGTGACCCCGAAGACGTGACGCCCGATGTGGTGATGCAAGATCGCCAGGGCACTCATAGCGGCGGCGCGAACGATTCGGATTCCAACAGCAGCGTCCCAACGCTCTTCCTGCAAGACTTCGCCGGAATCGTTCGCGCCGGTCAAACCGCCAAACTGGTCGCCGGCGAAATGTTCGGCGAGGTCGCCACGATGCTGCGTGGTCCGCATGGTGCGACCGTTATGGCGGGTGACAATGCCACGCTTCTCGAAATTCGGCTGCAAGGCCTGAAGATGCTGCAGCGGGACATTGAGTTCGCTCGCCGCATGGACGAACACTACCGCACCCATTGGCTTGGCGTTCACCTCCGCGAAATCCCGCTGCTTCGGTTCGTGCCCGAATCGAACATGCAGAACATCATCGATCAAACCGAACTGCGTTCCTTCGGTCGCTTGCAATGGAACGCCGACTACAGCAAGACTCGCAAGCTATCACCAAGCGAACAAATTGAATCGGAGCCCATCGTGGCCACCGAGGGACATCAGGTCACCGATCTGATCGTCGTTCGCAGTGGGTTCGGCCGAGTTTGCCAAAGCTACGGTGCGGCTCAACGAACGACGGCTTACCTCGGAAAAGGCCACGTCTTCGGACTGGAAGAAACCACATTAAGCGTGACCGGCGGTGGCAGCAAACCACTGCAGCATTCGCTTCGCGCGGTCGGCTTCCTCGACACGCTGCATATTCCGGTGGAGTGCTTTGCTCGCGAAGTCCTGCCCCACATTCGCCGTTCGGAACTGCCCGGTTCGGCCGCCGCGGCAATGTCGCCCGCGATGATGAAGGACGAGCCTCGCGAACGCCGCACTTCCACCCGCGACTCGCGCGAGCCAAGTGGCGGTCTGCCGATCGTCAACGTGTCCAGTGATTCGTCGCAAACCTGGCACGAACTGCCCACGTCAACTGGCACGTCATTCGAGCCGACCGGTTTGCTCGAGTTCATCGTGCAGAACCGCTACAACAATGGCCAGCACGCGATGATCATTGACCTGCATCGCTGCACGCGTTGCGATCAATGCGTCAAGGCTTGTGCCGACGTACACGACGGGAACCCGCGTTTCGCACGCATCGGTAACCACCACGAGCGATTGCAATTTGTCCAGGCGTGCATGCACTGCACCGACCCGGTTTGCATGATCGGTTGCCCCACCGGCGCGTTGCACCGGAACGAAACAACCGGCCTGGTTAACGTATCGGAAAACATCTGCATCGGATGCGGAGTGTGTGCCAAGGGATGCCCCTACAGCAACATCGAAATGGTTTCGATCCAAGACAAGAAGGGCCGCCCCTACATGGACGAGAAAAGCGGCAGCCCGATCATGAAAGCAACCAAGTGCGACCTTTGCACCAGCGTGCCGAGCGGTCCCGCTTGCGCCGCCGCGTGCCCGCATGATGCTTTGGTGCGAATTGATTTGAGCGAATCACCGCCGCTAGATGACTGGCTTCGGAGACGAACATGAGTAGCGCAGTTGAGCGTCGGCAAACCGTGGCGGCGAAACCGACATCGGCTCTTTCCACACTAGCGACACACTGGATAGAACGAATCACTGGCGGCGGACGGCGTTATTCGTTCCGACGGCGACGGCTGGTTGCTTCAGTTTCCGTGTTGGTTGCTCTGACGATCGCGTCGGCTATCGCAGCCCAAATGGATGCGGCGTTATTGCACCGTGGTGTGATGACAGGCTGGACGTTGATGGGATGCCTGGTCGTGCTGATGTTGATCGGCGTGCGTCGTCGCATTCCCATTTTGCCGTTGGGAACGATGAGCACGTGGACTCAAATCCATATCTACACCGGGCTCTTCGCGGTGGGCATGTTCCTGCTGCATGTGCCAGCGATTCTAAGCGGCCGGTTAATCCCGAGCGGATACTTCGAAGCCACCTTGGCGATCCTGTTTTGGGCCGTCAGCGGTTCTGGGATTTACGGACTATTCGCAAGTCGACGATTGCCAACGCAGCTAACCAACGTGGGCGAACAGATTCGGTTCGATCAGATCCCATGGCGACGCCAACAAATTGCGGACGCCGCTCAAGCCGAACTCGACGCCCTGACGACGCCAGCTTCGATCCGCGTGTTGGGCGAATTCGATGCGCTGTATTTGCGTCGTTATCTGACCCGAGCACCATCGTGGCGATACATGTTGATACCGACTTCGGTACGTCGGCGACGAATGATGGCCGGACTGCAAGAACTGAACCGTTACCTCGATGATGAAGGGCAAACGACGACCGGGAAATTGTCAGGTTTAGTACGTATGCGTGACGATCTGGACTATCAATACGCACTGCAGTTTCGCCTTCGAGCGTGGGTGATCGCGCATGCCACGGGATCTGTTGCGTTGATCGTGATTGCCCTCACGCATGGACTACTCGCAATGCGGTTCGTTGAATCATGAAGCGTGTCTCCGTACAACTCGAACCGCCACCTCGGCTGATCCGCCCGTCTCGACGTCGGCCGTTGTTCGTCGGCGTTTTGTTGGCGTTTACCATCGGCTTGATTGTCGTTTTCGGCACGACGCTCGCGCCACATGTCGTCAAGCCCGGACCGCTTGCTACGCCGCATGCCCAAATTCTGGAAGGCACGCTAACGCAGGATCGCTGTGCTACCTGTCACGCAAACGTGACGGCAAACGGTTGGTCCGCAATCCGTGAATCCGGCCACGCGAACACGTCAATGACTGGTTTGCAGCTCGACGCTCTGGGAAACCCCAGCGGCGAAACGCTCACGATGACGGATAAGTGCGTCGCTTGTCACCATCGTCGTATCGCACCTTCGCTCGCCCGCTCCGCACACAATCTTTCTGCTGACGATCGACAATGGTTAACCCAGCGTCTGCACCGAACGCCCAATGAACCGAATGCGGTCCGAACAGTTTCGACGAACATTAGCGATGCGGATCAACTTGCTTCTTGGTTGATCCCGAACGCAGCGATATCGCAAGACGACGTGGCGTGCAATGTTTGCCACCAGGAACACCATGGTGCCATGGCTAACCTCAGCGACGTGACCGACCAACGTTGCCAAACCTGCCACACCCGTCAGTTCGGTTCGTTCGCAACGACGCACCCGCCGTTCGAAGATTATCCGCCGCAATCCACACGAACGATCGCGTTCGATCACGCAAAGCATGCCAACGTGCACTTCCCCAAGGAAGCGGAAGCACGTGGCGATTCTGGCCAAGCCCAGTTCGATTGCCGGTCTTGCCACGCCGTCGACATGTCTTCGCCAATCGCGTTGAGCGACCCAATCGTCAGCACGCTTCCCTTTGAAGTTGCCTGCATTTCATGCCACGACGAAACCCTGCGAGTTCAAATCGCATCAGGACCCGCATTGATCTCGTTGCCAACTCTGCCGCGCGAAGTCGCGGTTGAAATCAACGGTTGGCCCGAAGACGCCACCGGCTCGCCGGATGGCGAACTCTCCGCGTGGATGCGGTTGCTACTAGCTGGTCAATCTCCCGAATTGAACCTTGACGGCATGGACTCGCTGGGACTGGTGGACTGGGATTCGCCCGCGAAACAACAGCAAGCCGTCGCGATTGGGAAGGCGATTCGCAAACTTGCGATTGATCTATCCCTGGAAGGGCAGTCACATCTCGAGCAACTTGCCCGTCAAGCCGGAGCCGGCGAAGCCGCCGCCGCCACGTTAGCTCGATCCTTTCAACCACAATTGTTGCGTGACGCCGTTGCGCAGTGGTTCGGCACGGATTCTACCAAGCCCGCTGATCGGTTTAGCGAACGGGGAACGTCTCGACCGCCTACTCAACTGGTGGCATTCGGCGATGATAACTTGTTGACCGATTGGTCTCTTGAGCCCGATCCGCTAGCGCTGCCAGCGCAGCCCGACAACAACGAAGCAAATGCCGGCACGTCGGATGACTGGAAACGCGATCTGCAATCTCGTTTCGATGCATCTCGAACTCAAGCTTTAGGCGGATGGTACCGCGACGACTTAACGATGTCAGTGCGTTATCGGGGCACTGGACACAGCGATGCAGTGATCCGCACATTAATGGAAATTGCCAGCGAGCTTGACATGGATCTCGGCGGAGAAGCAACCGTCGCGTCTTGCCGAGAATGTCACCAAGCCGAACGCTGGAACGCGTCACCGACTGACACACTCCGAGATCGCTTGACCAAGTTCACGCATCGGCCGCACTTGGATATCCAAGGTCTACAAGATTGCCAGCATTGCCATCAATTGACTGGCCCGACCGACTCGTCGCCGCAAAATAACCACGACGACATTAACGTGGCTGCGTTCGAACCCACCTTCGGTGAATCATTCGGGCTCTTCGATAGCGTGTTGGCCAAGCCCGAACTGCCAGAGCCTTTGGAAGACCCAAGCGACAACTTCCGCTCCAGCGATTTCGACCCCATCACCAAACAGAACTGCGCCAGTTGTCACACGTCATCCGCCGCCGGCGACCGCTGCACAACATGCCATCGCTATCACGTTGGCGTCCCCGATCGAACGCCGGCCGCGAACGAAAAACGGCATCCGACGCAGTGACTTGATCCCCGTCGGGTTTCACAAACGACGTCTCGCATGGCCGGCCGTCATTCGAACTTCGCTCAACCTACGTCCATCGCTATTTGGGACAGCGAATTCGGTATCGCAGTTTGCGACCGAATCATGCTATCCCATTCATTAATACGCATTCATCCAAAATGCGCCCCTTCATCGTCGATACAGGAACGCCCTTATGTCGTCCGTCAGCCAGACGTCTAGTACTGCCGCCGCAGCCGATTTCACGTCGTCCGAGCGATCCGGCCAGCTTTCAGGTTCCGGTACCAACGAGGGCTACAACTCCCTCGGCACCGATGATTTTCTAGCCTTGCTTGTCCAGGAACTGCAAAACCAAGACCCGCTGAACCCAATGGACAACTCGGAAATGGTTGCTCAAATCGGCCAAATTCGAGAAATCGGTGCAACCGACGAACTGACCGGCACACTGACCAATCTTTCCAATAACCAGCAACTGGTGACCGCCAGCGGTTTGATCGGAAAGAACGTTCAAGGCCTTGCCGACGACCAATCGAACGTCGATGGAGTCGTCGATCGCGTGACGGTTGAAACGAATGGTGAAAATGATGTCCGTTCGGTCAAAGTTCATGTAGGTGGGAAGACGATGAATGTAGAGAACATCCGTCAAATTCAGACTGAGTAGACTGTGCCGGTTAGATAGAACCCTGGCATCGTCCCGCTCAGCTGATTGGATTCCCCCCCGATCCACTGAATACTAGGAACGACGCAAATGGGTTTGCAATCCGCACTCACGACCGCACTGACAGGACTGTCCGCGGCCGAAACGCAAATCGACGTCATCGGTAACAACCTCGCCAACTCTCAAACGGTCGGCTTTAAGTCGTCCGACGTAGTTTTTGCAACTCAGTTTTTGCAAACCCTGTCGCTCGGTGCGAGCCCCTCGGCCAACAACGGGGGTACCAACCCTCGTCAAATTGGTCTGGGAGTCCAGGTCGCTGAAATTGCCGCCAACCACAACCAGGGCACGATCGAGATCAGCAGCTCGAGCAGCGACTTGGCAATCCAAGGGGAAGGCTTCTTCCAGGTCGAAGCCAACAACGGCGAAACGCTGTATACCCGGAACGGTATCTTTAAGCTGAACAGTGCAGCGGAACTGGTTAACGCTACCGGCCAACGCTTGCTGGGCTACGGTGTCGACGATAATTTCCAACTGCAATCGTCACAGCTAACTCCGTTGACGATCCCACTGGGAACCAAGACGGTTGCGAAGGCGACGGAAAACGTTTCCTTCGAAGGCACGCTGACACCTGAAGGTGAGATCGCATCCGCCGCTCAGGTTATCGAAAGCTTGCAGTTGGGCGACAACGAGGTACCACGGCCCGACGCGTCCGGAGCGACAATCATCTCGTCGCCTCAATCCGATGTCACCGGGACCACGGTCACCGTCGGCACCGCAGGAACATTGAGCGCCGGTGCGTACGAATACCGTGTCGCATTGGTCGATGCCAGCGGCAATGAAGCACCCGCGTCCAACGAGATATCGGCATCGGTCGGACCGAACGGAAGCGTGACGCTGAACAACTTGCCGATCGACTCAACCGGCGGCACGTATCCCACGCTAAACATTTACCGAACCAACCCCGGCGGGTCCGACTTCTTCTTGCTCGATTCCGCCGCTTCAGGTGGATCGTACACCGATACGGGCGCGGTCGCTTTGTCGTCGACCGAACTCAACGACGAAAACCTGACCGGTAACTACACCTACATGATCACCTATTACAGCAATGGTGATCCAGAAAGCCGGCCGAGCGAGTTCATTGGTCCTCGAAGCGTGGTCGATGGACGCATCACACTGGATGACTTTCCTACACCGCCAACTCCCGGTGCAGGCGATAGTTTTCCTTCCTATGATGAAATCCGCATCTATCGCAACCTAGCCGGTGACCAAAACAACTACTACTTGGTCGACACCATTTCCCCAGGCGAAACCTATACGGACTCTCGCTCCGATGCCGAGATTTCGGACCTGACCGACACGTCCAACAAACTGCTGGAAATGGACGGCCCTTCGGTCAACAGCAACACGTTGCTGACCAGCGTGCTGCGTCGTGATGGCCTTACTTACGAGAACATTTTCAAGGAAGGAACACTGTCGTACACCGGCAGCAAAGGTGACCGAACGTTGGGCACCAAAGAACTCGAAATCACTGAAACGTCAACCGTTCAAGACCTCTTGGATTTCATCTCCGACGCTTCCGGTATCCAGACATTCCAAGTCGACTCGACCAACCCGATTCCCGACTCGGAAAACAACATCCCCGGCGAAACCGCCGACCTGAAACCCGGTGCTTACATCGTCGACGGTAAGATCCGAATCGTTTCAAACAACGGCGAAGACAACGCGGTCGATATCGACCTGGCTTCATTCCGATTGGAAGACGAAGCCGGTGGTATCACGACACCGAACCTCGCGTTCGGTACCAAACAAGAAGCCGTTGGACAAAGTGCGGCGACTGACTTCGTGGTCTATGACTCGTTGGGTGTTCCGATCAATGTTCGCGTTACCGCGACACTGGAAAGCCGCACCGATGAAGCCACGATTTACCGTTGGTACGCTGATAGCCCCGACAACTCCGTGCCGGGCAACGAAGACATCGCTGTCGGAACCGGACTGATCCAGTTCGACGGCAACGGTAATTTCGTCACGTCGACCAACGACACCATTTCGATCAATCGACTTGGCGTTCCCAGTGTGACGCCGATGCAATTCGACATGGACTTCTCGCTCGTGTCGGGTTTGGCAACCGAAGAAGCAACTTTGGCGGCGACCCAACAAGACGGTAGCGAGCCAGGGGTCTTGAACAGCTTTATCGTTGGTGAAGACGGCACGATCCGTGGTGTGTTCAGTAACGGTATCTCGCGTGACCTGGGGCAGCTTCAGCTTGCTCGATTCGCCAACCCCGAAGGTCTCGAAGCTCGTGGTTTGAACCTTTATGCCGAAGGCGTCAACACGGGCCTTCCCGTCACCGGACAGCCAGGCGAAAATGGAATCGGAACCGTGATCGGTGGTGCGTTGGAACTTTCCAACACGGACATCGGGAATGACTTGGTCGAATTGGTTCTGGCCAGTACCCAGTACCGAGGGAACAGCCGTGTGATCACGACTGCCCAGCAACTGATTGACGAATTGCTGAACCTGCGACGATAGTGATTCGGTGAGGTAACACGGGGCGGGTAAAATCCAGCGATGTGCATTATGCTACGCGGCCGGTCAGCCAATTTTGAGCTGATGGGCCGTTTTCGCTTGCCTCTTCGTTGAAACCTCTGTGCCATCTTCTCGTCCGACATCGAACGATTCCGACTCGCCGCACTCTTCAGGGCGTGACTCTGCAAAGCAAGGGGCGTCATTGCGCGAGTCCGCAGCGGGTGGATCAGGAATACCTGAACTTCAGGCGAACGAAACCGCCGAACATGATCCGGCCGGCCGCAACGACGTCGGTTCTTCGATCGCCTGGATGGCTTTGGCCGGTTTTTCTTTTGCAGCGTTCCTGTTGCTGGTTCCGTTGCCGTTGAAAAGCCGTATCGGCTCAGCGATCGGTGACCTCGCCCACGCACCTATGTTCGGCGGGATCTTCATCGCCGTGCTCCTGTTGTGGCATCGGGTCTCGCCACTGGATCGCTTCGGCCGCACCTGGTTAGGGCGAATCGCACTGGTCACGTTGTGCGTCTTCATAACAGGCATTCTGGTCGAATTCGCTCAAATGCTGACCGGACGTAAAGCAGCTTCTCATGACGTGGTCGCCAACGGTCTCGGGATCTTAGCCGCGGCGATGTTGTGCATCACCGTTTTGAATTACCGCTACCATCCTCGGCGACGCTGGCTCAGTGGACTGACAGCGATGGTCGCAATCGGGCTGGTGGCCATCGCGTTGACAAGACCGCTGCGTATCATCTGGGATGTTTGGTCGGTGCACCGTGCTTATCCGTCGATCAGTTCCTTCGAGCGAGATTGGGAACTCACCCGCTGGCACTTTGATGATTGCCGTGGCGAAATCGTTGCCGAACACGTCACTGACGGTAACCATGCAATGCGTTGGACTGTGATGGCAACCGAACATCCAGCAGCCACGTTACTTGAAACGGTTGCAGACTGGTCCGATTCGCAAACATTCGAGGTCGACGTGACCCTTGCCGACGACTACCCCGGCGTCGGTGAGCTCTATGTGAAAGTCATCGATCATGGGCACGCAGACTATCACGAAGACGTTTGCCGCAAACGATTCATGCTGACGCCCGGCGAGACGCATCACCTGGTTGTCACCCGCGATGAGATCGTCAACGGCCCTGACACGCGAAAGCTGGATCTGAGCCGGGTTAAGTTCGTCAGCTTCATGTTGTATCGCCCTGAGACGCCGACTTGGATCGACATCGATCACTTGCGTGTGACCACAACCTCAGTAGTGACGCCCGCCAATTAGCCGGATGCCTCGAACGGCAAATCAGGTCAGTCCCGATTAGGGTGGTCTGCAGCTAGCCAGGTCCGCAATTGTTCCAATCTGCAGTTACCTTAGGGGGACCGTTTCGGTCGTAGGGTTCACGCGAATGGACGGGTTTAGGACCCAGTGGACGGCAGTTTGCGAGAAATTCCCGGCAGCGGTACACTCCCGCCATGATTCAATCAGTCGCCCATAGCATGAGAACGGACGTATGAGTTTTGGCTCCGACGTGGAAACCCCTTTCGAGACGATCCGGGGGCGTGAATTCCCTGCAATTCGCCAGTTCACCATCTTCTTGGAGAACCGCGTCGGTCAACTTCTTGAAGTCGTTCGCCGATTCGAGGGCACTGGCATCCGAATTGTGGCGTTGTCGATCAACGATGCGGCCGAATGTGCGTTTGTGCGATTTTTGATCAGTGACGCTGATCGTGGTCGCGAAATTCTAGAGCGGTCGGGTCTAGCGATCATCGAAACCGACTTGATTGGCGTCGAGCTGCCCGAAGGTCCTCAGCCGCTGCTTCGCGTCTGCACAGCGTTGCTTCAAGCTGAACTCAACATCATCCAGGCGTATCCCCTCATCGTTCGACCTCACGGGAAAGCCGCGGTCGCCATCATGGTCGAAGGCATCGACATGGCGATGAAGACACTCGACGAGAAAGGCTTCCGGATTATTACCGAAGCAGATCTGGCCGACGACGACGTCCATGGCGAACCGCTTTAATCAGCCAGCGAAGCCATCGTTTAACGCTTTCGCTAATTCGCGGTGGCTCCTGTAGTTGGCTCGTCTTGATTCGATAAAGTTCGCTCGATTTGCACTTAGCGATCCAGCGTTTTCGGTAGCCAACACGGCCCGCCATTGAAGACCAACGGCTCGGAACGCATCGTCGAGTTCGTGCCGATGGACGCCAGCAAGTCGGCAAAGCTCACGCACTGATTTTGCGTCTAACCCCAGTCGAACCGTTCGGCGGACGATTGCACAGGAGCAACTCACTCGCCCACCAGCATGAGACCTCGGTTGCCAACTCGCTATCTTTCTCACTGAACACCCTTCATCTCTGCTCGCCAATTCAAGTCGCCCCACATCATGACTGACTTGCCCCCCTACGACTCTTTCTTGCTCGTCTCCTTCGGTGGTCCGGAAGGGCCGGCTGACGTGATGCCGTTTCTAGAAAACGTACTTCGGGGCAAGAACGTGCCACGGGAACGAATGATGGAGGTTGCTGAACACTACAAACACTTCGGCGGCGTCAGCCCCATCAATCAACACAACCGCGACTTGATGGCCGCGATCAAACAAGATTTTTCCAAGGAAGGGATCGAGCTCCCGGTCTACTGGGGCAACCGCAACTGGACGCCCTATTTCGCCGAAACGCTGGCACAGATGAAAGCCGATGGTTGCCAGCGAACGCTGGCGTTTTTCACCAGCACGTTTAGCAGCTACAGCGGTTGCCGGCAGTATCGCGAAAACATCATCGCAGCACGCGAGGAAGTTGGCGAGGACGCACCGATCGTCGACAAGGTGCGAATGGGCTTCAATCATCCCGGCTTCATCGGCGCCATGGCCGACAATGTCCAGCAAGCCGCTCAATCGATTGACAAGTCAGTCGGCGACACCCATGTCCTTTTCACCGCCCACAGCATACCGATGGGCATGGCTGACAATTGCGATTACGAAAAGCAGCTTCGTGAATCGTGTCGCTTGGTCGCTGAAATGGCGGGCGCGTCGAAGTACGACCTAGTGTTCCAAAGTCGCAGTGGCCCACCGAGTCAACCTTGGTTGGAACCGGATGTGCTGGACTGGATCGCCGAGACAGACGACCAAAACAAGCTGGATTCACTGGTCATTTTGCCTATTGGATTCGTCAGTGATCACATGGAAGTCATGTTCGACCTCGACGAAGAGGCCGCGGACCTCTGCAAGGAACGAGGCATCCGGATGGCCAGGGCGGCTTCCGCAGGAACGCACCCACGATTCGTCAGCATGATCACCGATCTGGTCAAAGAACGCCTTGGGTTGACCACCGATCGAGCGGCTTTGGGCGATCTTGGGCCTTGGCACGATGTCTGCCCCCAGGATTGCTGTTTGTACACGCCTCGGCGACCGGTTGGGCCGGGATCACCAAGTCGCTAAACTGACGGCCTGCAAATCAGCACTGTAGTTCCAGCGATACGCTCCACTTCCTCACCGAACTGACAACCGATGCCTCGACTAGCCCACCAAGTATTCTTCACCCTCAACGAACGCGACGAGGCTTCCGTAGACGCACTTGTTGCCGCCTGCCAAGAATTCCTGACCGGCCACGACGGTCTGATCGATTTCGCAGTCGGACGCCGCGAGCCCAAATACACTCGCCCGGTCAACGCCGATTACGACGTCGCACTGCACACCGTATTCGCCGACCAAGCGTCGCACGACGCCTACCAAACGGCCCCGCGCCATTTGGAATTCATCGAAGCAAACAAGGCGACCTGGGCATCGGTCCAGGTCTTCGATAGTAACCTGGCCGACTGATTCGAACCGTCGTCCTTTCACCTCCCGTTTTACAAGACTCGATCGAGAAACAAGATGAGCGTTCTGGTAACCCAGCAAGCCCCCGACTTCACCGCTACCGCTGTCATGCCCGACGGCACCTTCAAGGCTGACTTTTCGCTTTCAGACTACAAGGGCAAGTACGTCCTGTTGTTCTTCTGGCCACTGGACTTCACGTTCGTATGCCCAACCGAAATCATCGCATTCAGCGATCGCGCCAAAGACTTCGAAGCGCTCGGCGTGAACATCATCGGTGTGTCGGTCGACAGCCACTTCACCCACCTGGCATGGACCAACACTCCACGCAGCGAAGGCGGTATCGGCAAGACTGCCTACCCGTTGGTTGCCGACATGAACAAGCAAATCTCACGTGACTACGACGTGTTGCTCGACGGTGGCGTTGCCCTGCGAGGACTGTTCTTGATCGACCAAGATGGCGTGGTTCGTCATCAAGTCGTCAACGACCTTCCACTGGGACGCAGCGTTGATGAAGCCCTTCGCATGGTTCAAGCTCTGCAGTACTTCGAAAAGAATGGCGAAGTCTGCCCAGCGAACTGGCAAGAAGGTTCCCGTACAATCAAAGCGGATGTCGCGGGAAGTAAAGAATTCTTTGGTGCTGAGTACGCAGGAAACTAGCTTATGTGGACCGTCCAGGCCCCCTCTGAACAAGAAGCCGTTAACGACAGTGAATTGCTAGTCGGCCATTGCGTCGCCGACGGGCATAACTGGGTGTGCCGCGCTGGCGGAGGCACCGACGGTATCTCGTTGGGCGACCCGGATGGTCTACTACATGTTTCCGTATTTGGCGGCAGCGCCGTCAAAGAAGGCACGCTGGATTTGCCGGTCGCCGCCGAACGTTATGTTCGCGGCGACGAGTGGAAGATCTATTATCCTCAAGTCTCCAGCGAATTCTCACTACGCCTGTCCCTTCGCATTGTCGAAGCGACCGGCACGCGGTTGGTTCTCGAGCCAACCTTTTCGATCCAAACGTCGTTGCTCGACAGCCACCCAACGCTGCTATTGAAGGCGATCGGTGGGACAACGCATCAATCGGTAATCCACGACGTCAGTGAACTTGGCGACGTGACCGCGTCGTGTTTGAAACTGACTGGCAATGCTGGCACCGTTTCAGTCCTGGTCGGCCCCAACGACGCACCCTACACGTCCGACCAATCCAGTGGCGATCGCTTGACGCTGCGTTTGTTTGGCGATTTCCTGGAAAAAGGCGTGATCTGCAAGGTTCGCCCGTGGGTCATCCTTGATCGCTCCGAAGCCGGCATCTCCGCATCCGAACTCCGCGACTACGCCTGCCAATTGAGCGCCACCCCACTGCCGCTCACCGAATAGCCCAGAACCTCCTCTAGCCTAGCCGCACCGCCAAACGGAACGACGCAAGCCGTTCGGTATCACACTGGCACTTCCAATCCAACTATGCGGATTGATGAAATCGGTTGATCGCACCTCGGAACTGGTGCATTGGCACAAGGCTGGCACATCACCGAACGGTGAACCGTCCGGTGGGGCACTCTAAGCAATTTGCCGCTTACATTGCGACGGTGACGGTCTTGTTTTCCAAGTACGGTTTCAGGCCTTCGGTACCTAGCTCGCGACCTTGGCCGCTCATTTTAAATCCGCCGAACGGGGCGGCGGCATCAAAGACGTCGTAGCAATTCACCCACACGGTTCCGGCTCGCACGCCAGCGGCGAAGCGGTGGGCTTTGTGGATGTCGCGGGTCCAGACGGCGGCAGCCAAACCAAACATGGTGTCGTTGGCTCGCCGCATCATCTCGTCCTCTTGACTGAACGATAACACGCTCATCACCGGCCCGAAGATTTCGTCGCGGGCGATCGCCATGTCGTCACTGACGCCCGTGAACACGGTCGGCTCGATGAAGTAGCCGGTTTCGTGTGCTCGCTTACCACCGCTAACACACTTTGCACCCTGCTCGTTGCCCTTATCGATGTAGCCCATGATCTTGTCGAACTGGGCTTGGTCGATCTGCGGTCCTTGTTGAGTTCGCTTGTTGAACGGATCACCCACGCGGCGACTTTGGGTCAATGCCGTTAGCTTTTCAACAAACTCGTCCTGAATCGATTCTTCGACAAACACACGGCTACCAGCGCAACAACATTGCCCCTGATTCAAGAACAGACCTACGAACGCGCCTTGGACTGCTGCATCGAGATCCGCGTCTGCGAACACGACGTTAGGACTTTTGCCGCCTAGCTCAAACGTTAGCCGCTTGAGCGATTCGGCTGAGTTTCGCATGATGATTTGGGCGGTCCGGTGCTCGCCTGTAAACGCGATCTTATCAACGCCAGGGTGATCCACCAAAGCACCACCCGCGGTCGGTCCGAATCCCGGAACTACGTTGATCACACCGTCGGGGAAACCGACTTCCTTGGCGATCGCCGCCATTGCCAAACACGTCAGCGGCGTTTGTTCGGCGGGCTTCATCACAATCGTGCAACCAGCCGCTAAAGCGGGCCCCCACTTCCACGCCGTCATCAGCATCGGAAAGTTCCAAGGGATGATTTGGCCAACGACGCCGATCGGTTCCTTTCGCGTGTAGCACAGGTAATTGCCACGGATCGGAATCGTTTCGCCTTGAATCTTGTCCGCATAACCGGCGTAGTAACGAATCGCATCAATGGCCAACGGCAGGTCCGCCGTTGTCGATTCGGAGATCGGTTTGCCATTGTCGAGCGTTTCTAACATGGCAAGTTCTTCGAGACGCTCTTCCAAGACATCGGCCAACTTAAACATCAAGCGACCGCGATCTCGCGCATCCATGGTCGCCCAAGGGCCCGATTCAAATGCCCTTCGAGCGGCGGCGACGGCCAGATCGATATCAGCTTTGTCGCCCTCGGCAACCTGAGTGATCTCCTGCTCAGTGGCTGGATTAACGGTCGCAAAAGTTTTTCCGCTGACCGAGTCTCGCCACTCGCCGTCAATGAAAAGCTGAGTGAATTCAACGGGCACGGACTGTCCGCTGGTCTGGGTGGGCATGGCAGTCGACATCGAAACGCTCCGGAAAGGTGGGGAAACCGTAGAGATAAAACGGCGGGGAGAGAGGCGTGAGATTTTAAGTCGCATTTACACGTCCGCAAAACCAGTGCAGAAAGCACAAGTTCAGCGAAGCTGAATCCAACCAATATGCCAGTTACGGATAGACAGATCCAGCTTTTTCTTCTCAACGAGCAGTCTTGTCACACGAGTTTTCGCAACACAAATTCTTGTGAAAAACGAGGCTCCCCATCGCCAGCTACTTTCGACATCCCCATGCCGGCTTCAGGGTCGCGTCGGAGTTCGCACGCTTAAGTCTCTCGCTCGCCCCAATCCAGCCAAAACACTCGCGGTGTCTACTAAGTTTGGATCTGCACCAGATCAGGCGTGTCTTCCTGCTTCGGCGATGAATTGTTTTCGTTGGCTTGCGGATCTTGATACTTAGACGAATCAAAGTGCTTGGCGTACGTGCCGAAATCATTGAAGGCGTATTTCTTGGCCCATCGATAGACAAAGCTTCGTTCGGGAATCTCGTCACCCGGTTGATATTGACTGCGTCGTGGCGACACGGCTTTCAGCTCATCGATCACACCACCGCGTGCCGTCGTGTCGCGAGCACCGTGCTTCTCTGCAAGATCCACCAAAAGATCAGGTCGTTCCATAATCACACACCCACGCGTGCTGCCGGCGGTGAGCTCGCGGAAGTCTCGCAAGAAGGTCGACTGGTTGAAAGTGTCTTTCAGCGGCACGTCATCGTGAATCGATTCTTTGGCAAGCTGAATGACCGGACACGGTTCAATATCGCCCCACGGGCCCACATGGTGCGTGAACCCGGTTACCGCTGGGCAAAGTGCGTTACCAGCGTCATCGTGATAGGCATCGATCACGATGATTGGCTTGGTTGCTCGCGTGTCGACGACAAACTGGCGGACCCGACGTTGCTCTTCACTGGACAACGCCAACTGCGGATTGGGTTCTGGACCGACCGGCCGATAGATGTGGAACCAGCAGTACATCACTCCCATTTCGATCAGACGGTCGACCCACTTCTCATTGACCAAGTCATCGATGTTGGACTTACAAACGCTGGTGCAGACGCCAACCAACAACTTGTTACGAATCGCCGTTTCGATCCCCTCCATCGTCTGATTCAACACGCCGGCCCGGCCCCGTCGCGTATCGCTGATGATTTCGCTTCCTTCGACGCTAATCAGTGGCGTCACATTGCCGCACGCTCGCAACCGCTGAGCGACCTCATCGGTGATGAAATGCCCATTAGTGAACACTTGGAAATAGACATCTGGATGACGCTCGAAAAGCGTCAGCAGGTCTTTGTGCATGAATGGCTCGCCGCCCAGAATCCCAAAGAAACTGTTGCCCATCTCCTTGGCCTGCTCGATTGTCTTAGTAGCGGCATCCAGCTCGATCTTGTGCTGCTTGGCGGCCACGTCGACCCAACACCCCTGGCATCGCAAATTGCAGCTATTGATGACCGATAAGTATAAGAAAGGCGGAAAAAAATCGCCTCGTTTAAGCCGTTGCTTGTGTTTGTGAACGCTTCGCAATCCCTTCACGCCCAGCATCCAAGCTGCTTTGGCGAGCAAACGCTTGTCGGTTTCTAACGCGAAACGGCGAGCCATTCGGAGATACATACGTGGTCGTTCTGTGGGAAAGAATTTGAGTTTCGAGCAGGTGCTAGATTACCAGATTTTGGTGCACATCGCCGGAGCCAATCCGGGCCAAGGGCCTCGAATCACTATCGAAGTGCGGGAAGGGGGGCACGAACCGGCCGTCCACAGAATAGGACCAGTCGCCGGTTGCACCATGCAATATCCGGGTTTCCCAGTTACAATTTGGTAGGTTATCGTGGCTTCGTGCAACTAGCACAGTCACTCACGAAACAACGGACTCAATACCGAGGACGCGGTCTCGTTGATTCACACCAGCCCAGTTCCCGTCCCTAAATCCTTTGAGATTCTCTCCAAGATGACAAAAAAGACCAAAACGGATTCGGTTCCGACTCAGCCTGCAACGGCGCCCCAGCAATCGATCGCTCGTCGCTCGGTCCTGCAAGGCATGGCGGCTTCCGCCGTCGCGATTCCTTATTTTGCCTGGAACTCCCGTTCACTGGCTGACGAACTGGAAGCCGACAAGACTCCCATCGGGCTGATCGGGGCTGGCGGAATGGGCATGGGAAACATGCGTTCGGCCAAGAGCATGTTGAACGTCGTTGCAATCGCTGACGCAGACTCCGGTCGTTGCGAATCAGCCAACAAAGAGCTCAGCGGCGGCAACGCGGACACTTACGAAGACTACCGCAAAGTTCTTGAACGCGATGACATCAAGGTCGTTCACATCGCAACCCCCGACCACTGGCACACCAAGCCACTGGTCGAAGCCATGTTGGCAGGCAAAGACGTGTACTGCGAAAAGCCACTGACGTTGACCATCGACGAAGGCAAGCTGATCCGCAAAGTCCAAAAGGAAACGGGCCGGATCATTCAAGTCGGAACACAACAACGAAGCACGTTCCCCTTGTTCACCAAAGCCATGGCAATCGTCGCCGATGGCCGCCTCGGTAAGATCACTCGCGTGCAAGCCGCCATCGGCGCTGCACCGGAGAGTCCTGCGATTCCAGTTGCGGATGTACCTAAGGGCTTGAACTGGGACCTCTGGCTCGGCCCTGCTCCAGCCGTCGACTATCGCAGCATTCGTCCTAAGGGTGCTAAGAAGGTTATGTCCAACGGTCACTATGAATTCCGTTGGTGGTACGAGTACTCCGGCGGCAAGCTAACTGACTGGGGCGCTCACCACGTCGACATCTGCAACTGGGCATTGAAGTTGAACGGACAGGCTGAAGGCCCGACCGGCATCAGCGGTTCCGCCCAACACCCCGTCGAATACGTCGATGGCAAGCCAGTCCAAACCGATCGCTACAACACCGCGACCGGTTTCCAGTTCAAGGTTGACTACGCCAACGGTACCGAAATGATCATTCGTCACGACACCAGCAACGGTGTTCTGATCGAAGGCGAAAAGGGACGTATCTTCGTCAACCGCGGCAAGCTGACCGGTGGCCCAGTCGAAGCACTGGCCGACAACCCGCTTCCAGAAGACGCGATTCGCAAGGTTTACAAAAACCATCCGATGACTGGCAACGGTCGATTTGCACACTGGGCCAACTTCCTGCATTGCCACCGTGAACAAGCCGAACCGATTTCGGACGTTCACTCGCACATGGAAATGCTGAACGTTTGCCACTTGGCCGGCATCACCGCGCGTCTGGGCCGTGACTTGAAGTGGGATGACGCCAGCGAACAAATCGTGGGCGACGACCAAGCCAACTCGATGCTAACGCGTCCTTACCGCGAAGGCTACGAGATTCAAATGTAGGTCCAGCACCCACATTGAACGGACATCACCAAATCGATGCGGTGGATCTTACCAAAGGTCCACCGCATTTTTCGTGCGCTACTCAGCCCGTTCATGCGTTACTCAGCCCGATAGCCCTGCCACATCCACACCAAGGTATCCGCCAGCGTTGACTCAAACACCTTCCGGTCACAGTGCCGGGTCGCTCGACTGAAAACGAAACGATAGTCGTAGCCCTTGGCCTTCAGCGCCTCGGCCGTCCGCTGATTAGCCATCACCCAATTGTGATACGTTTCTTCAGGATCTTTGGCACGATTATCGTTCTCGGAAACATGCGTGAAAATCCGCAGCGGTTTCTTCTCGCTGTTTTCAATCAGTTTCATACTGGAATGGTATTCCCATGCACCCAGTGGATAATCGGTCTCTTCGGGCGCATCATCGTCCTGTTGATCAACGAACGTCCCGGAGTAAGTGATCAATCGTCGAAACAGGTCAGGCCGAAACCAGCCCATCGTCAGTGCCGCTGCACCTCCTGAACTGCATCCCATCACTGCCCTTCCCCAGGGATCATCGGTGAACGCAATGTTGGGATAGGCCGTTCTAATTTCGGGATGATTGAGAACTGCCGGCAGTACTTCATCATTGATGAAACGGGCGAAGCGATCGGACATCGTGTCGTACTCCAATCCTCGTTCGCTTCCTTTACTGTCATCACCGCCATTTTGAACCGCGATCGCGATAAAGGCAGGCAACGATCGCCGCTGGACTTTAGTTTTCGGTTCTTTGGATATCGTCAGGTTGTCCAACGCGTTGCGAACCAGATCGAGACGGCTTGGTCCATCCATCGTTACCATGATCGGTGCTGCGGTCCCATCGACGTAAGCGGCGGGAACGTACACGAAGACTTTTCGTTGCTTGCGAACCTTCTTTTTCGGATCAAGTGTTTTGTCGTCACCGCGAAAAATCTTGCTTTCGGCCAACGGCATCGAGAACTCGAAATACTTGCCTTTTGGATTCCCTCGGTCGGTCAAATCAGGGTCAATCGAGTAATCGGGGCCGACAACATGATTCCCATTTCCCTCGCTCGTCCGTTGATTCGCGTGAGCCGTTGAAGAGTCAGCATCCGCTGCCATCGCATGAGGACTAGAGATTGCAACCGCCAGGAGGCAGCAGGCCGGCGCCAAACGCACTACTGATTTTTTGAACATGAAGACTTTCGGAAGGAGGGGATGGTGGGAAGCAAGTGAAGTTCGATTGACGATCGATGCATTCCACTCACAAGCGGAGCCATTCTACTGCGAATCCGGATTCCGCGCGGTCGCGTCGCTGACGCTGACTCGTCCCACCACACCGTTTGGGCGAACTCGATCGAATGCCTTTCCGGTGCGGCTCGGACATCATCTCGCACTAGCTCGTTGTGGCTTTGATTTGATTTTGGGATACCCTTGCGAACTGATTTTGTCGAGATATTTATTGCCGCAACGTATAAGCGTGGCAGGCGCTCGCGACCGGTAGGGAGATTGAACAACCCTTCGAGGCACCACAACGGACCGCAATCACGCTAAGTGGTTCAAAACCGCAGGTTTTGTCTTCTTGATGGCAATATTTGTGCGCATCTTGCCGCCCGTTGAAAACTTTTGCAAACAAAACGACAATGCCCGGCCTGGAAAGTTGGTTTTCCAGAAGTCGCAACTTTTCTTTGCAACGTTTATAGCCATCAGCCAGAATTCAAACTCATGAGCGATTCACAAATCAAGCCGGGTGTTGTGTCCGGGAAAGCCCTCGATCGTTTGCTGCGTCACGCCAACGAGAACAACTACGCCATGCCAGCCGTGAACGTTGTCGGCACCGACTCCGTCAACGCAGTTCTGGAAGCGGCAGCGGCAGTGAACTCGCCAGTCATGGTGCAGTTTTCCAACGGTGGCGGAGTCTTCTACGCTGGCAAAAGCCTTTCCAACGACGACCAAAAAGCTGCGATCGCTGGTTGCGTTTCAGGTGCTCAACACGTTCACGCGATGGCTGAACACTACGGCGTGCCAGTTGTCCTGCACACCGACCACTGTGCCAAGAAATTGCTCCCTTGGATCGACGGCCTTCTCGATGCCGGCGAAAAGCATTTTGCCGCAACCGGCAAGCCACTGTACAGCTCGCACATGTTGGATCTTTCCGAAGAACCACTCGAAGAAAACGTTTCGATCAGCAAGCAGTACTTCGAACGCATGAACAAGATGGACATGCTGATCGAAGTCGAGCTAGGCATCACCGGTGGTGAAGAAGACGGTGTCGATAATTCGGACGTCGACAGCAGCAAACTGTACACACAACCTTCCGAAGTGGCTTACGTCTACGAAGAACTCAGCAAGGTTTCGCCTCGCTTCACGATCGCAGCCGCGTTCGGTAACGTTCACGGCGTTTACAAGCCCGGTAACGTGAGCTTGCAGCCAATCATCTTGAAGAACTCACAAGACTTCATCATCGAGAAGTTCGGTACCGGCGAATTGCCCGTCAACTTTGTCTTCCACGGTGGATCCGGTTCGTCACGCGAAGAAATTCGCGAAGCGATCGAATACGGTGCGATCAAGATGAACCTGGACACTGACATGCAGTGGGCAACTTGGAAGGGCGTTTTGGACTTCTACAAGAAGAACGAAGCTTACCTCCAAACCCAACTCGGCAACCCCGAAGGCGACGATAAGCCCAACAAGAAGTACTACGACCCACGTGCTTGGTTGCGTAGCGGAGAAGTTTCCTTCGTCGATCGCTTGAAGGCAGCTTTCGAAGACTTGAACTGCATGAACCGCTGCGAAGGCTTGGTCTAGTTCAACCGTCGAGCTAACCCGCAATGAATATCGAAACGGCCAGTGTCATGCCGACACTGGCCGTTTTTTTGTGGACAAAACAGATGCATTCCGGTTGCGTCCATGCTCGCCCCAGCTAAACGGCTAAACGCGGCCAGACACGTCCAAACATGCTAAGCACGTGCGTTGAGTTCGAGCTTCCAGTGTCTGTCGGATTCGACCCCGTGGCACCACAATTCGAACATGCCCAATTCCGTGACCCGCGACTGGAATCTCACTGGAACGAATTGACGCGATGTCGCACCGGGCCCACCCTCGGCATCGGATTCCATTTCCAGCGTTAACTCGACCGGCTCGCTTTCCTGCAGATCTTCAGGCGTCCAACGATCCAGTCGCGTGCCAGGCGTATCACCGGGGCGAGTTGTGGATGAGAAGAAGCGGAATCTAGCGGGCGTGCCCACGACCACGCCGACTTGTTCACCAGGCACGTCCGTTTCGGTGCCTTCTTCCATGCCTTGCGGGGCGACGCAGACGGCACGCAGCGGCCGAGGTGCACCGGGGATCGCCAGCCCAGCGGTTTCGATTCCGATGTAGAACGATTTCGCCGTGCCGCCTCGAATGCGAATCCCACCGGTCACCTTCGTGAATCCGTAGTAAGCGGCACCGATTGCGACGGAAGTATCCAAATCCGCCGCCGAACTGAGCGTTTGAGGTGGAGCGTCAAACCAGGATGCAATCGTTGCCTGGATTGAATTACGAATCGCTTCGCTGCGGAAGACACCACCGTTGAGCAACAGATGCGTGATTGGCCTGTCGCCCGAATCACCGCCATTCGAATCGTCGCTATCGGAGTCCGAATTGCCCGAGAGATGATCGCTAACGAAGGCGGCAACTTGTTTGGTGATTGCCGGGTCGGATTCATACGGCAAGCCAATGTCTTGGAAGCCGCTTTGCACGTTCGCTTGCGGTCGCTCGTCGCGGGAGCACGCGGGGAAGAAACCGCCAACCAGCGTCTCTGCCGCCTGGGCCCGTTCGATCTCGATCGAGATGGTACCGCCAATCAAGGAAGATCCACGTCCGAGAACACTGATCGTGTGCTTGTCCGGTGCATCCTCTTGCAACAAACGCTCTTTGGCGTCACGGCATGCGTGCCATAACGAGGTGCTTTGCCATGGATCGAGGTCATGCCCTTGCTCGCGAAATTTCTCCGAAGCGAGGTGAGCCAACGTCAGGTCCATGTTGTCACCACCAACGAGTAAGTGATGACCGACAGCGCGGCGTCGCAATTCCAATTCGCCCTCGTGCTCGCCTTCACCGGCATCCACGCCCACAAGGGTCAAGTCAGTGGTGCCGCCCCCGACGTCAACCACCAGCAATCGATCACCAGGGCTCATCGCTTTCCGCCAACTTCCCCCGGTCGATGCCAAATAGCGGTAGACCGCCGCTTGCGGTTCTTCCAGCAAAACAAATTGCTCGCTGAGCCCCGCTTCGATAGCCGCTTGCCGAGTTAAGTCGCGGGCCGCAGGGTCGAACGAGGCTGGAACGGTCAGCACGACTTGCTGTTGATCGATGGGAGCGTCGGGGAACGCAGCGTGCCACGCAGCAATCAGGTGCTGCAAGTAACGTCGCGTGCAATCCAGAGCCGAGACCTTCTTTACATCGTCGGGCGATTGCCACGGCAATACCGCTTCGGTGCGGCCAATGTTTCCGTGACATAGCCAGCTTTTGGCTGCCACGATTACCCGCTGCGGATTGTCCGCCGCTTGGCCTCGCGCGTAGACGCCAACCACGCCGTCAGCCGGGTCCGGGAACGAAGTGGGGCATTCACGACCTTCAAGTCGAGAACCGTCGATCTTTAGCGCGTCAAACTCACCTTCGCGCGGCATGTACAAAAACGAAGGCAACGATGGCAGCGACTCGATTTGCCCCGGTCCCACGATTTGCGGGATCGGCAGCAATTCAATTTGAGGAGCAGCGTCACGACGGCCAGCGGCTTCGTCGTCGGTGCGAGCGTAGGCGAGGACACTGTTGGTCGTGCCGAGGTCGATACCGATGGAGTACTTATGCATCACTGGATTGGACTTCTGGTTTTGAAATGGACGATCAAACGGTCTGAAGGTTTTCAATCAGACCATTTGGCTTTCAACAATTTGAGCAACGTGGCAATTCGATCGCGTTCAGCATGGCCGAACTGGCCAGAGGAATTTGACCGGCATCAACCGGCCCGACTCATTCATCTTTGACTGACACAGCCCTCGAAGCAGACTTATTGCGTCAGCGCGGTGAGTGCCTCGAGCACTTTTTCGTCGTGCCCATCGACTTTGACTCGCTTCCAAACTTTGACGACCTTGCCGTCAGCATCGAGAATGTAAGTCGATCGCTGAATGCCCATCGACTTTTTGCCGTACATGTTTTTTTCACGCCACGCGCCATACTTTTCGCTCATCTTGTGACCAAGGTCAGCAAGTAACGGGAACGGCAAATCATACTTGTCGCGGAACTTGATATGACTGGCTTCGTCATCTGGGCTGACACCGAAGAGCTGAGCCCCGGTCGCCTTCATCTCGTCGTATCGGTCGCGGAACGCACACGCTTCCTTGGTGCACCCTGGCGTGTCGTCTTTGGGATAGAAATACAAGACAACGGGGCTGCCAGCGAGGTCCTTCAGCTTGACGGTATTTCCGTCCTGGTCTTTCAGGGTGAATGCGGGAGCTTTGCTACCGGGTTCCAGAAAATCGGCCATCGGCTAGACGTTCCTAGGAGCGAATGAGTTGGGAAAATGAAGCTTCAAAGGGCCGGCGAAATCGATGCAAAAACCCGCCGAAGTCCCCGGCGAAGTCTATGCGGAATCGCGAAAAAACGGTAGCCGGGGCGAGCGAACGCGAACGGTTGGATCGAATTCGAGCCGGTAGCCCAGACCTGCCTAAACAACTAAATTGCAGCGTCGGAACCCGCAGTGTGAATCCAGCTTCGTAAAGAGTGAGCTAACGTGACCTATCCCCCCCGCGCCCCCTATCCAGACACGCGGATGCGCCGCGTACGATCGCACGACTGGAGTCGCCGTTTGGTTCGCGAAAGCACGCTAAGCGTGGATGATTTGATCTGGCCGTTGTTCGTTTTCGATGGAGCGGGCAGCCAAGAGATCTCGAGTCTGCCAGGCGTGAATCGCTTGGGCACCGACAAGATCATCGATGCAGCTAAGCGAGCGGTCGACCTAGGGATTCCGGCGATCGCGTTGTTCCCGGCAACCGAACCGGGACTGAAGAACGAGGAAGCCACCGAGGCGACCAACGAAAACAACCTGGTATGCCGCGTCACTCGTGAGATCAAGAAGGCGGTCGGCGACCAACTGGGCGTGATCCTGGACGTCGCTTTGGACCCCTATATCAGTCACGGCCAAGACGGTTTGATGCGTGACGGGATCGTGCTGAACGACGAAACGAACGTTGTGCTGCGTCAACAGGCGGTCGTGCAAGCACGAGCGGGATGCGACGTGATCGCGCCCAGCGACATGATGGACGGCCGAATCGGCGAGATTCGATCGGCACTGAATTCACATGGCTTCGCCGACGTTCAAGTCATGTCCTATGCCGCCAAGTTTGCCAGTGCATTTTATGGCCCGTTTCGTGAAGCGGTCGGCTCAGCGGCCAGCCTGGGTGTGGCTGACAAGAAAACGTACCAGCAATCACCTTCGCAGTCCGACGAGGCGATTCACGAAGTTGCACTGGACTTGGGCGAAGGGGCTGACAGTGTGATGGTGAAGCCAGGCATGCCGTACCTCGACATCGTCGCTCGCGTGAAGCAAACCTTTGGAGTCCCGACATTCGCGTACCAAGTTAGTGGTGAATACGCGATGTTGCGTGGTGCGGCCGACGCGGGCTGGTTGGATGGCCGAGCGGTGATGCTGGAAAGCTTGCTCGCGTTCAAACGAGCCGGAGCCGACGGCGTCCTCACCTACTTCGCCGCCGACGCAGCCGAAGCTCTCTCCTAACCCCGTCCCGATTCTCAACCAGTCCCGAATCCCACCCTGTGCAACGCTATCCGTGCAACGCTGACAAACTGTAACGCTGCATGGCGGTGCTCCAAGACAACGGTCCCCCAGAACCACTGCGGCCCTGCGTTCCTGTGCCCCTTTCCCACTCTAAAAAAATGTCTGACTCCCCACTACATTTCGCCTGGCACTGGGAAGACACCCTGATCGCCGGCAAGAAACGCTCCCTGGCCGCAGCTTCGGATCCCGACGGTATGCTGCTAGACGCTTGCCGCCGCCAGGACGAGGGCGAAGAAGGTGTCATCGATCCGTTTTGGGCGACAACTTGGCGAGCGGCATCCGGGCTGGACCAGTACCTCGATCGGGTAGATCTGTTTGGCAAGCGAGTGCTGGAAGTTGGCTGCGGCACTGGCCACGCGGGCATCGCTGCGATCTTGCGAGGTGCTGAGGTCACGATGACTGACGGCGTCGAAGACCCGCTGAATCTAGTCCGTTTAAGCTTGTCTCGATTGGGGCTGAAGGCCGACGTGCGGGTTTTGCGATTGGGCGAAGACAAGATCGAGGGTGATCCGTTTCCCTTCATCCTGGGAAGCGACGTGACCTATTTGCGAGAACTATGGCCTGGTTTGCTGGCAACCGCAGAGGTCGAACTGGCCGAAGGCGGGCAATTGCTGCTAAGTGACCCCAAACGTGTGATCGGCAACGAATTTCGGGACTGGGTCCAGGACAAGCCTTGGAATTACCACGAAGAACTCGTTACGCTCCAAGACGATCCCGAGCACCCCATCCGAATCATGCGATTGACGCGAAAATAGGGGCGGGCCGGCGGCAACCTTAGATCGCCGAAAACGTAAGAAACCGGTTTAATCGCAGGAGATCAGCCGGGAATCGCACCGTTTGCCAGCCTCAAAAAGCGATCGCGAACGCTCAGAACGAAATTTCGAGCTTCCGCCGGGATGGGCCGCTTTCGTCTTGCGACTGCGATAGCAAAAGGGTTACCAACAGTTCATCGGCAACGACTTGCCGTTCACCGGCCTTTTGACTCCGCGTCGTCCGTCCATTCCCGCTTCCTGCAGCGCCCCCTATGCCAGCTCCTGCACTTCGCCAGACGCTTCCACAATTCAATCCCGAACACGCGCCAGCGGAAACCCCGCCTGCGAGTCCCGGTTCTGGCTTTCGTGTCATTCATCCCGATGACTTTGAAACCAGCGTTGAAGTGTTGCCCGAAGGCGATGCATTCACCAGCACCCAAGACGTCTCCGCGATCGGAATCAAGCGTCCCGGTCTGACCTGGTCCACGCTCGTGTTTTCGTTCATCGCCGGTTTGACCTTCGCGACGCTATCGGGATGCCAATGGGCAGCCGGCAGCCAGAACTCGCAGGGTGCAGCGATGTACAACCAGGGCCAATACACCGCCGCCATGGAACAATTCCAAAAGGCGATTGCCTCGGCACCGGAAGATCCCGATGGTTATTACAACTTGGCTGCAACGACGCACCGACTCGGGAACCAACGTCAAGACGGGAACCTGATTCGGCAAAGCGAAGCACTCTACAACCAATGCCTGGACCACGATCCAAACCACGTCGATTGCCATCGCGGATTGGCAGTGTTGTTGGTTGATTCGGGACGCCCCGACCGTGCATTCACATTGCTAAAAAATTGGGCGGCGCAAAACCCAACTTTGTCAGAGCCACGTATCGAACTGGCCCGACTGTATGAAGAACATGGCGAACCGCAAACTGCTTTGAAGTATCTTGAAGACGCCGTGCAACAGGACGCCAACAACCCACGAGCTTGGTTGGCTTTGGCTCGACTGCGTGAATCCAGCGGCGATTCAGTGCAAGCTTTGCAGAACTATCAGCGAGCTCTGGCTCTAGGCGGAAGTGCCTTGGGCAACAACGCGACCATGGCAACCGAGCGAGTCGCAGCTCTTAGCCGTCAACTGAATTCGGCTTACGACGCTCAAATGAACGCTGGCGGTACTCAAATCGCTGCCCCCGTGCAGTTCGGGTCGACTCGGTACTAAGCAACGCGGTTCGCTTTACGTTGAAACTCGATCCGCCAGACAAACGAACGCGTTCCACAACGTCGGCATGCGTAAAAGGTCACCAACTTAGCCAAGCTGCTAGTTTGAGATTGCTGCGGATCCTGCAAAACACCCCAACCTCTTTTAATGCTCGATACGCCACGCAATCGCCTGAGCGATCGCATCAGTTGGGCCCAGGTAATCAGAAACCTGGAAATCGACTTCTGGAAATTGCTGTCGAGCCTCAGCGACCTGCTTCAGGATCGCTTCGTAGAGCCGGCCATTGAACAACAGATGTGGCTGCACGATCACGCGGCTGAACCGTCCTGAACCGGCGACTTCGCTGAGCGTATCAGGCAATCGAGGCGTCGCCATCGCGTAGAAGGTCGTGAACAAACCGCTGGGCGAAAGATCGAATTGATCGGCGAGTGAACACCCTGACGTTTCATCCGCACCGCGAACCGCCACCTCAGCAAGCAACCGCATATCAGCGGACGCACACACATCACGACTGCCGCGTCCGACCATCACAATCGCAGTGGGGGCGGAGCACTCTGTCGCAACGGAATTTTCGGACGCAGCCTTCCGTGCACCGGATCGCGTCAACGAATCACGCAACCGCTGGCGTACGGCAAAGACCATGCTCGCCTGCCGCGAAATCGGCCGGCTGAACGAAACTGCGATGTGCTCGCTGTTTGGCGTCGCTTTGCGGGCCGCCTCGATTTCGTCGGGGATGTCGGATTTCGCGTGTCCCGCCGCAAACAACAATAGCGGTGCTACAACGACCTGCTCGACTCCCTGTTCAACCAATTCGCTCCACGCGGTAACGATGGTCGGTTGCTGAAATTCCAGCAGAGCTGGCCGAACGATCGCTCGGCCATTCAATTCAGAAGCCAAGCGATTGCCTAGCTCAAAGAACTCATCCGTGCCGCGCTGGTCACGGGTGCCGTGGCCAACCAATAGAACTCCGGTGGCTGGCACGGAACTGGACCTCGTCTTAATGTTCGAAGACGGAATAACTTGCCTACAACTGTGGCGATGCTTCGAAGCCGTTCTGCTTAAGACTGGCCAAAGCCTTGCCCACATCGAAGCCTGCATCGTACTGCACGATGACTTTCTTAACGGTCAAAGCGTTCGGGTCGGGTTGTTCAGCGAGAACGACTTCGCTAACGCCTTCGGCTCCTTCAAGAGTTTCTTTGACCTTGGGGAAACAAGCGAATTGGCAATGCATGCCCGGCACTTCCAAGGTCATCGATCCGGGTTCAGCGAGAGGTTCTGAAGGAACGTCCGCGACGGCGGAAGCCAATGTAGTTGCCGAATCGGCCGACTCAGGCGTGGCGGTTTCCGGTGCAGGAGACATGTTCAGGGCAATGATAATTCCCAGAGCGGCTAAGCCAGCGACAACGTACGAGATCGTTTTCATGGTGGATTCTTTGGTAGGAAAGTGAGGCGAGATCACTCTTCAGAGTGGGGAAGCAAAAAGCCTTGGTGCCCGCCGACACTTTCGCGACGGACGCGGCAATTACGTCTATTCCGAGTCAAACGCTTCAGGATGAGGTAGCTTGACTGCCCCAGGTGAAGAGCCTGGTCCGAATAATTGACCGACCAATGCTACCTTTCAATGTAGCAGTACGTCATCCCACCGCCATGGGTTTGGCCTAAGCAGCCTTTTTCGCCGGCTCAGCTTCTTCGCTTGGCTCGCCGTTGCCGTCGGCTTTTGAGCCGTCCCCGGCCTCGTCTGCCGCATCGCTTTGGTCAAGCATTCGCTCAACGACCAGGACCAACTGTTGGTCGAGCTCCCAAACGGTGCCGGCTTGTGCGATTTCGACATCAGCGGCCTCAATGGCCGTGGAGAGGTCGACGATGTCGTTTTCAGCAGAGATATCGCCGGGTTTGCCAGATTCAACGGTCGTTTCGCCGGCATCAACCTGCTTGTTGCCCGCTGGCTCGCTGGAAGCCGGCGTCTCCGAATTGCCTGGTTCGGCAGTCGTTTCTGTTGGCGGCGATGACATTGCCGCTCCGCGATCGATGCCTTTCAGCGACGGATACGACGCCTCCTGCCACAACATCATCAACCGACGCAGTTTCGGCACTTCAATCTCAACGGCCAGCCCGTCGTCTGGCGTAACGCCCCAGACGTCTGTCTCCGTTGCGTCTTTACCGCGATGAATGTTCTGGTCACTTGGACGGTAGTACTTCGCGACGGTCAAACGCAACGCACTGCGTCCGTACTCCAGCGGCAAGATATTTTGAACTGTTCCTTTGCCAAAGCTGCGAGTGCCGCCGATGATCGCACGACCATGATCCTGCAAAGCCGCCGCAACAATCTCACTCGCACTGGCGGAATCGTGGTCAATCAGCACCGCCATCGGCTTGTCGGCGTCAACCAGTGTGTTTGATGTCGCGTCCGCTTCCTCTTCGATGATTCCACCGCGTGTCTTGGTGGAGACGATTCGCCCAGCCGCCAAGAACATGTCGGCAACATCCACCGCCGCGGTCAGCAAACCACCGCCGTTGCCACGCAAGTCCAACACCAATGCATCGAAGTCGTTGTTGAGTGCTTTCAACACTTTTTCGAGTTCGCGAACCGTCTTGTCGCCGAAGCTAGTCATTCGAATGTAAGCGACGTTCGGTTTCGCTCGCAGGCGATAAACCCAGCGGCTTTCGACATCACGATGATCGCCGATCACCGACTCGATCTCGATCCGATCGCGAGTAACGAACGTGGTCACTTCTTCGTCACCGCGTTTGAGCAACAACGTTGCGGTCGTACCGATGGGGCCTCGCAAACGTTCGCTGACCGCTCGAATTTCCATCGACGAAACGTCTTCCTCGTCAACTTTCATGATCTGGTCACCAGGCAGGATTCCCGCTCGCAGCGCGGGCGAGCCGACCAGAGGCGTGATCACGCGAACAGGCGAGTCTTTGTCCGGCTGTTCCACATAGATTCCGATCCCTGCGAACTCTTGATTAATCGAATCCTGGAAAGTGCGATAGTCTTGCGGCGGAATGTACTGACTGTGTTGATCCAGCGTTGACGTCATGCCATCCATCGCGGATTTCAACAGCTCACGATCATCGACTGGATCGACATAAAATTGATCAATCATTTCCATCGCTTCCCCCACCGTCATGGCCGCCTTTGTGCGACGGTGGAGCAGATGACAGGCGGCTGAAACCACCAGTGCAACACAAATGATGGTCAGATTGCGTGGCAGCATGGGCAAAAGATCGTTGCAGAAGGAAAAGTCGCGAATGATACAACGCACCACAACGGCGCGGACATTCACTGGATTAGCAGCCTAGCGTGAGGCGAGGCACAACGATTGTCGACGCTTGAGCTCGTCCGTGCAAGTTGCGAAGCGAGCGAGTGCGATCAATTTGCATTTCGCAGGTAAACGTCTACCAATTAGCGAGATCAAGCCGCTGCCCGGATTCTCGCCATATCTGATCTAGCTAATCAATCTTGCGATTCAGTTGCGGCAAGAAGATTCCGCCGGTGTTCGTGCAACCGATATCGGGTTCGGTTAGACTGGAACGGATCGGTCAAGCAGCCTCCAAGTGGCAGCTTGCCCAGAAACGAACACTGAAATTGCATTCCCGCGAGATTTGATTCCCGCGTGATTCCAGGCGGGCAAACGTCAGACGGGCAAAGCCCAGCATCGCGGTGCCCCTTATCGATTAGGTTACTCAACATGAAGCGTCATACATTCGGATCACACGCTCTTCTGGCCGCCATTGCTTTGGCTTGGGGACTCTTTGACGTCGCCCCCGTATTCGCTCAAGCCGGCGACGCGCAGGTGGCTCAAAAACGTCCCGCCAACCCACGAGCCGGCAACAATCGCGGACGAGGCAAAGAAGAAGACCCGGCACTAAAACCTCGGCGGGAGATCCTGAAAACGAAGGACAATGTCAGCATCAATGCATTCTATTTCCCATCGGCCGAAGGAAAGAACGCGGTCCCTGTATTGGTCGTTCATGAATGGAAGGGACAAGCCGGTCCCTACATGCGATTGTTCATGGCGCTGCGAGAAGCCGGATTCGCCGTCGTTGCCGTGGAATACCGAGGACACGGAAACAGCAAGACGTACACAGACCGCCGCGGCGTCGAAAAAGAATACAATATTCCCACGATGGGTCGCAGCGATGTCGAGGCGATCGTTCGTTACGACATCGAAGAAGTGAAACAGTTCTTGAAGACCGAAAACAACGAAGGTCGATTGAACTTGAACGCACTCTCGTTGATTGGCATCGGCGAAGGCGCGATCATGGCTGGTTTCTGGGCTTCGCGAGATTGGGCGATTCCTAGCGTCGGCCGAATCAAACAGGGTCAAGACGTCAAAGCATTGGTTTATGTTTCACCGGAGAAGAATTTGAACGGCATGGCGATGGCCACTCCGATGCAAGATCCGAACCTGATTCGCCTGCCGACGATGTTGATTGCGGGTAAAGCAAGTTCTCAAGGTCGTGAAGCGGAGCAACTCGGCAGTCGACTGGAGACCATTAAGAAGAAGATCAACCGCGGAACGGCAACGGGTTACGAACTGGTGCTGGCGAACACAAGCCTTAGCGACGCAGCGTTGGTGAACGAAGACGCAACCGTGATTCCCAAGATCGTCGGTTTCTTGAAAGCCAACGTGACCGTTAGCAAAGACGAAAACCCTTGGGTCGACCGTCCCTAGTTTGTCACGCGAC
Organism: Rhodopirellula sp. J20-39; assembly: GCF_057365095.1. Lineage (NCBI taxonomy): Bacteria > Pseudomonadati > Planctomycetota > Planctomycetia > Pirellulales > Pirellulaceae > Rhodopirellula > Rhodopirellula sp. J20-39. Next base: position 4,605,961 of record NZ_CP195123.1, read on the forward strand.
CAACGGCGATTGCGACGCCCACTCGCCTAGGGCCTACTTTCGAGGCTAGGCGGCTTTTACCTACAGCGAGCTGGAACTTCCGTCTACAGCGAGCTGGGCATTTCAGTCAGGTGAGCGTTCTGGGTGGAGCGACATAGATCGATCAGAACCTGCGTTTCCTGCAAGAGCTCAACCCACTGAACCTCTTCGCCGGAAGCTTCCGCAGCCGCTTCGATGCGGTTGGCGGATTCTGCGATCGGCAACAAGTAATTCGAGTCTGCGATCTCGGCAAGGTCCTTCGCCAATCGAGCCAGGGCTTCAATGTCTTGCGTATCCATCGCGTCAGCCAGCAATTCAATCTGCTGACCAATCTTCAGGGCGATAGGCTTCGGAACGGCGAAGGCGATTCCACGAGCGGTCGGGATGCCAAGATTGGTTGCCGGATTCTGTTCCAGCGTGTGTACGATGAAATGCTCGACAAGTTCAGGGTCGAACTGAATCCCAGCACAACGTCGCAGTTCCGCCACGGCTTCACTGGTGCTGCAACCACGACGATACGGACGATCCGAAACCATCGAATCATAGGTGTCCGCGATCTTCAGCAATCGTGCTCCAAGCGGCAGATTCTGGAAGTTCAACGGACGCGACAAATTGCGTTCGGAAGACATTGAATGGTGAGAGCGAATGATCAGTTCGAGTTCTTCGCAATGGAACGTTCCCGCGATCATGTCCAGACCGACGGAATTGTGGCGACGCATCACCTTCCACTCGTTATCGTCCAGTGGTCCCGGTTTATGCAGCACGGTATCGGGAACGCCGATCTTGCCGATGTCGTGAAGCAACGCGGCGATTTCCAATACATAGGTGTCTCGCTGGCACATCAATGTTTGAGCCGATCGAACGCATAGGTTCGCCACCCGGCGACTGTGCTCGGCAGTCCCCGGATCACGATAAGCCAGCGCTGATAACAACGCGGTGACCGCATGGAACGGCAATTCGGCCAAGTCGGGATCGATCGCGACCTCGGCCTTTGCTTCTTCTTCGCCCAAGACGGACACTCGATCCGGATCGAACAATACGCTTTGGTTTCGTCCGCCACGTTTAGCGACATACAGGCATTCGTCCGCCTGGTTGATCAGGTCTTGAGTCTCTTCCGCCCCAAAGCAAGTTTCGCTGACACCGATCGACGCGGTGAGCCGCAATTCATCTGGATCATCCAAACGAATGTTCATGATCGCCAGACGAGTCTTTTCAGCCTCGCCATGCGCTTGCTGCAAATCGAAACCGGGAAGCACGACACAGAATTCTTCGCCACCATAACGGCAAACGATGTGTTGTTCTTCAAACAGATCACGTAGCGACTTGGAGACCTCACGAAGAACTTCGTCTCCGGTGTGGTGACCGTACGTGTCGTTAACGCTCTTGAAGTGGTCAACGTCAACCATGAAACATGACAACGGACGACCTTCTTTGCGATGCTGTTCCAAGAGCGGTTCCATTCGCTCAAAGAAGGCACGACGGTTAAGGCACCCGGTCAAAGCGTCACGCGTTGCGAGGATCTCGAGCTCTTTGTTCTTCTTTTGAATTTCGTCCTTACTGCGACGCAGCATCGTGAGCATGTTTTCCAGCTCGACGCGGTGCTTTTCCACGTGCGTCACGTCCTGGAACGTCACCAACGCTCCCTTTTGCTGAGCCTCATCACCGATCGGGCCCGCGTTAACACTGAAGACCCGGTGCACACCGTCGCGTCCCGTCATCCGCAAAATTTCGGCGGTGACGCTTTGCCGTTCTTTAATCGCTCGCGTCCAAGGGAAGATCGTTTCCGGAGCCGCTTTCCGCGGATCCGACGACGGGAAGAACCAAGGCAAATCGGCAGCCAGTCGGTCGATCAGTTCGTCTGTCTCAAACCCGTTGATGGACAGAAAGTTTTCATTCGCCAATACGATCTTGCCACTGCTATCGAGCACCAACAGACCTTCGGCCAAAGTGTCGAGAGCTTGCCGCACACGATCGGGAACCACTTGCGTGCGAGAAAACACACCCATGATTCGCATCATGAGCAGCGTGTACGATCCCATACCACAAAAAGCGAAGAACACTATGAACTCCGAGATGCCTGCATCGAGCACGCCACCGAATAAGCCAGCGGGCGGCTGACGGAAGCTGAATTCCAAATATCCCCAGTGCTCGTGCCGCACCATGATGGGAATCTTGAGGCAGATATTCTCGCCAGCTTTCTTGGGCGTCGACGCGGCGGACGCGGACTCAGGTTCACTGGTGTTATGGTCGCCCGACTCGAAACCGGGATAAAGCTTGGACTTGGAATCGACGGCGGTTGCCGTAGCTTGCACCCAATCAGGCACATCGTCGATGGGTTCCTTGACTTGTTCTTTGCCGTCCGAGGTGGTTTCCCAGCACAATTCGTGTGCTTCGGTGGCCACACGCAAGCCACCATTTTCGGCCCGTAGACCTACCGAAAGCAGTTGATCGTCGCGGCGAACGATCGCCCGCAAGGTGGAATCGAGCTTCAGCCAGCGTTCGTTGCGAATGTCATCGAGCGTGCCAATCGCGATATTTTGGCAAGTTGTGTGCCGCGCAGCTTCCATCTGGACCCGCGAATCGGGGATTAACCCGAGCCACTGGGCACCCAGAATCAACCCTAGACCGACGCAAACCAATGCGAAGGCGAGTCGAAGCGATGCGAAGACAGCTTTAAACAACGAAGAACAACTAAAAATTGTGGCGGCGGCAGTCGTGCCATGCAGTTCGGCCAGCGAGCAAACTTGCAAATTTGCGTCGACGGAAGCGAAACACGACAAAACCGAGATCTCTACCTAGAAAATCTCTGCGTAACTCTTGGTCACGTTTCAAGCCACGCACTGAATGAGCGGTACCTATCCCTCGTCTGACAAATTTGCTGCATGCCCAATCACATTTTTTCCGAATGGATCGATCGTGCCGGTCGCCGCAAAATGACGTTTGTCCGGTCTGTGATGAAAATGTCGAAAACGAGACCGCCTCGCAAACGATTTCAACAGCCGCTGAATCGCCAGAGCCGCTAGAAGAACCACTTCGCATGCCCCTATACTTCGCATGCCCGTATACTGATGGCGGATAACAGATTGTCCCATTTGCAATAGCCGGAGATCCCGCAATCACCACCAACGACCCTGCCGACCAACCCGAATCCGTTGACGAGGGCGAAGCAACTGACGATCAGCCTGAATCGCGGCAGTTCGAAGTCAAAGGCGGTTCACATGCTGCGGCCAAAGTGAAGACCTTCCCGCAGTCGCCGGGCGTCTACTTGATGAAAGACGCGGCCGGAATCGTGATCTACGTCGGCAAAGCCAAAAACCTACGAAGCCGAGCAAGCAGCTATTTCCTGAAAGCGGCCAGCGAGGATGCAAGAACGGCCGACTGGGTTGGCGATATCGCTGACATCGATTTCGTTGAATGTGAAAGCGAAGTCGATGCGTTGTTGATGGAATCGCGGCTGGTGAAAGACATCCAGCCTAAGAACAACAAAGACTTAAAAGACGACAAGTCGTTTCCGTACCTGATGATCACGACGCGTGAAGAATTCCCACGGGTCGAGATCACTCGCGAGCCTAAGACTTCGGGCGTGAAGCTGTACGGGCCATTCACTAGCGTGGGAGCACTACGCGGTGCGGTCCAGGTGATGCAGCGGATCTTTAAATTCCGAACCTGCGGTCTGGACATCAGCGAGTCGGACGAAAAATGGAACTGGTTCCGGCCGTGCTTGCTGGCCAGCATCAACCAATGCACAGCGCCGTGCAACTTTCGAATCAGCAAGGAAGACTACCGCCGCGACATCAAGCGATTGCAAACGTTCCTTGACGGGGGCAAAACAAAGTTGCTTCGAGAGATGAATAAAGAGATGACTTCGGCGAGCAAGGCTTTGGACTTTGAACGCGCCGCAGTGCTGCGTGACGAAATCAAAATGCTGGAGCGGCTCGAGGATCGCGGCGAGCTGGACACGCACGCTCAACCGGAAGTCTTTTACATTGATCCCAAGAAGGGACTGACCGGACTGAAGCAGGTCTTAAAACTGACCGAAACGCCACGCGTGATCGAAGGCGTCGACATCGCGCACCTGGGCGGCAACGAAACGGTTGCCAGCTTAGTGCAGTTCATTGACGGTTTGCCGTTCAAGCCGGGGTACCGCCGGTTTCGGATTCAAGACGTCAAAGGCGTCGACGATTTCCGCAGCATCTATGAGGTGGTTTCGCGACGCTTTCGGGGGCTCAGCGACCGCGGTGATTCGTTCCCTGATATCCTGCTGATTGACGGTGGCAAAGGCCAGCTCAGTGCCGCAATGGCTGCCTTCGCGGACCAGCAAATTACGCCGCCGACCGTTATTTCCCTTGCCAAACGCGATGAGGAAATCTTCCGCCCGGGCATTTCGGAGCCGCTGAAACTAAGCAAAAGTGCGTTTGCATTGCGTTTATTGCAGTATGTTCGCGACGAATCACACCGATTTGCACAACATTACCATCACATCCTGCGTACTAAATCTACTCTCGAACGCTGAACCCGTTTGCGGTTAGAATGCTCTAAAGAGCCGTTCTGTTCCCGTTTTCATTACCGCGTTTCTAATCCGGAGACCCAATCCACCTCGTGTCTGATCCACACAACCACGCCGATCGCATGATTTCTCTTCATGACGATGGCCCCGAGCGAAGCATTTTGGCTCGTCTGATTCTGCCCGGCAGTATCGTCGAGGACGACCCGCTCGAAGAATTGCATGGCCTTGCTGCCACTGCTGGTACCCAAGTCGTTGACGAGCTCACTCAAAAACGCGGGACGCCCGACCACTCGACCTATCTCGGAAAAGGGAAGGTAGAAGAGTTACGGCTGATGGTCGAGAAGTACGAAGCGGATGTGATCTTCTTCGACAACGACCTGAACCCTGCCCAAGTACGAAATCTGGAATCGGCCACCAAAGCCAAGGTGATCGACCGGACCGAGTTGATCTTGGACATCTTCGCCGCCGGAGCACGCACGCATGAATCACGGCTTGCCGTTGAGCTGGCACAGCTCGAGTATTCATTGCCGCGGCTGAAACGCATGTGGACTCACCTTTCGCGTCAGTCGATGGGCGTCGGAATGCGTGGGCCCGGTGAAAAGCAACTGGAAGTAGACCGCCGGCTTGCTCAAAAACGGATCCACGATCTGAAAGAAGAACTTGCTCGAGTTGAATCGCGGCGTGAACGACAAGTTGCCGCTCGTGATGACGTGCCTACGATCTCGTTGGTTGGCTATACCAACGCTGGCAAGAGCACGCTGATGAACGCGTTGACCGAAGCAAACGTGCTCGCCGAAGACAAACTGTTCGCAACGCTGGAAACCCGCACACGTCGCTGGCATCTTCCCAATTGGGGACACGTCCTGCTTAGCGATACGGTTGGTTTCATCCGCGACCTTCCCCACTCGCTGGTCGCCAGTTTTAAATCCACATTGGAAGAGACCCGCCAAGCCGATTTGCTGATGCACGTCGCCGACGCAAGCAGCCCGAATGTGTTTGAACAAATCACTTCGGTCTATCAGGTTCTCGAAGAACTTGGCATCCAAGCCAAAGACACGTTGCTGGTCTTGAACAAGATCGACGCGATCGAAAGTCCTCAAGTGCTCAACCGAGTGCTGGACCGTTACCCGCATGCGATTCCAGTGAGCGCGAAGACTCAAAAGGGTCTGCAGCCGTTGCAGGAAGTCGTCGGCGAGGCTTTGTCACGTGGATTTTTGGACGTCGAGGTAGATGTCGCCCACCACGATGGCAAGCTGCTGTCGTACTTGTCGGCGAAGGGCAAGATCGAGTCTCGCGACTTCGGTGATTCTCATGTGACTGTGCGAGTGCGTATGCCAGCAGGCGGCATGGGCGTTGTCCACCGAACCGCACTGCGTGTGGCACCTACCAAGCTCAGCCTGACCCGTTCGGACGCCACAACGAGCTCGACGGACGCACCGGTGGCGCCGCCGATCAATTCCGACGCCAATGACGTTTCGTCTACTTCCAGCGAAGTCGCTTAACGTGCCAACGAAGTCGTCCAACGAGATCGGTTGCTGGTGAGTTCGTCGCGTCGATTGAGCCTGTTTCAAAGGCTGGGCATTGGCCAGCCTCGCTGGCAGCCCGAGGGCAGTCTTGCGATTGTGACCGGCGCGAGTAGTGGGATTGGCCGCGAACTGACCCAGTGCTTAACCGGCCAGGGTTGTCGCGTAATCGCGGTGGCTCGTCGTGCCGATCGTTTACACGAACTTAGCGAGCGTTGTCGATCTTTGGGCGGCGCTGAAGTTATTCCGGTTGTGGGCGACGTCACGGCTCAAAGCACACGTGCGGCGGCCTTTGAACTAGTGCAGCAGCACAATTCAGGGCGTTTAGATTTGTTGGTCAATAACGCAGGCATTGGCGGGATCGGTCCGTTCGAACAAGCCGCACCCGACCGAATGCGACAAATCATGGAAGTGAACTTCTTCGCCCCAGCGGACTGGATTCGCGAGGCATTACCGCTGTTGCGGGCCACCGCCGATCGCGGACCGGTGATTTGCAACATCGGCAGCGTGCTCGGTCACCGAGCGGTTCCCGACAAGAGTGAATACAGCGCCAGCAAGTTTGCTCTGCACGGTTTCAGCGATTCATTGCGATCCGAATTGGCGGGCGATCGCATCGCCGTGACGCTGGTGAGCCCCAGCACCACGAAAAGCGAGTTCTTTGATTCTCTCGTCGGCACCGAAGCCGGACAAGTTTCTAAAAGCGTTGGAAGCTGGCCACCCGAGCGGGTTGCCCGGGCGACGCTTTCGGCCATCAAACGCCGACGCAGCGAAGTCATCTTGAGTGCTGGTGGCAAAGCCTTGGTCTACGCTGACCGAGCCTTTCCGACTGTCATGAACTGGATTTTGGCAAGATAGGCATTTAGCCGACATAAGCCGCGGGTTTCGACGAGGAACAACCGTTTGGCTGCCGAAAACCTCGCTTGCGATTCGGCTTGGCAATTGCTTACAAGGGTGACGTCCCTTGATCCATAATCTCTGTCCTACATGAACTGGGCTTGCCCCATGGTACCGCTACCGCGGATTCGACTTCGATGTGCTCCGATGTCGCACGTGCTAAACGTCATGTCGGTATCGCCTGTCTTAAGCAGCTCATCGGCAGCCAAATCGACCTATCGAACCTTGGCCGCTGTCGCGTTAGCCACGGTACTGGCGACGCCAGCTTCCAACGTTGTCGCCCAGGTGCCGACGCAGGAACAAATCGATAAAGCGTTGCAGACCGAATTGCCCACCGATCCAGCGGCCACGGTCGCGATCGTCGGACAAAGTGCGATCCTGCTGGGTGAACTTTCGCCCAAGGTGGAAGCTCGGATCCAAGACGTCCTGGCCAACGCCGGTCAAGAAGTTCCAGAGGAACAAATTCGATTCGCTCGCGTGCGGATGACACGTGGGCTGTTGGCACAAAAGATTCAAAGCCGAATGATGCGTGAATCGTTTCTGCTAGATCAGGTCGCAACGCAGACCGCTGAAAAGCGTCGCGAGGCGGACGAAACGATGCAGACGAAAGCTCGACAAATGTTCTTCGAGGACGAAGTGGAGCAGCTCAAAAAACAATACGAAGTCAAAGATCTGAGTGCACTCGACGCGAAACTCCGCGAAAAGGGCACCTCGTTGGCAGCCCGTCAACGCGAGTTCATCGACGCGATGCTGGGTCACCTTTACATCCGCGGCAAGGTCGAAAAAGACCCTTCCGTTTCACTGGCTGAAATCCACGAATACTACGTCACTCACCGCCCCGAGTTCGAACAACAAGCTCGTGCGAAGTGGGAACAACTGACCGTGATGCTGTCCAATTTCGCCACCCCGGACGAGGCCTATGACGCGATCTGGGCTATGGGACGAGAAGCTTTCTTTGGTGGCAACATGCAAGCAGTCGCTCGCGAAAAGAGCCAAGAGCCGTTTGCCGACGAAGGCGGTCTGCACGACTGGACGAACAAGGGATCCCTTGCCTCGACAATTTTGGATGCCGAAATCTTTTCGTTGCCGACCGGTGCGATGAGCCAGATCATCAAGGACGCCGACGCCTACCACATCATCCGAGTTCTCGAACGCGAAGAGGCTGGGGTTCGTCCACTGGCTGATGTCCAAGACGACATCCGAAAGATCATTCGAGACGAAAAGATCCAAACCGCCCAAAGGCAAGCTCTCGCTGATGTGCAGCGACGTGTGCCGGTTTGGTCGTTGTTCCCAGAAGACATTCCGGGAGCCAAGCCGCTTCCTCAAGTCGCCGGACTTCGGAACAATTTTCGATCGGGTCTGCCGACGCGATGAAATTGGTTGTCAACACATCGCTTGAAAGGCTGAAACCCGGCCGGACGCCTGCCATGGTGCTGTTGATCGGCGTCGTGATGATGTCCTTCACTGCGATCGGCTGTCGCCAGTTCGTGTATCGTTTGACCAGCGACGTGCCCACCCAATACGTCCCCAACCCGCTGGAATTGCCACCCGTCGCCGACGATTTCCTTTGGCTACAAGTGGTCGATACCGTCGACGACTATTTCCGCATCGCCCGCCAACAACCGGTCGTCAATCGCCAAGATTACGTGCTCGAAGGCAAGATCGAGACCAGCTACAAGGTTGCCGGTTCCATCTTCGAACCATGGCGAAAAGACAGCACCACGGGATTCGAACGTCTGCAAGGGACACTGCAATCGATGCGGCGGCGAGCGATTGTGACCGTCCGTCCCGCCGGAAACGGTCTGGGAGGCTCGGGATACGAAGTCGAAGTGATCGTTCAAAAAGAGCTGGAAGACACCGATCGGACCCAGTACGCTACCGAATCGACGGCAGGAATCCGGCATGATGGGTCCCGGCTCAGCCGCACGAATGAGTTCGACGACAGCCCGCAAACCCTAGGATGGATCCCTTTGGGCCGAGATACGCCGCTGGAACAGGCAATTTTGAACGACCTTTTCGGCCGGGTGACCAAAAAGGACCACCCACGTCTTCTGTCGCATTAACTGCGACTGTTTCGACACTAACGGGCGAACAATCTGCGTTTGAACGCCGGTAGCGCATTCGACATGACTGCGACATTCTGTAAAGCAAACAAAAATTCTCCATTTTCCGGAGATTGCGGCTATCTTGCCTAGTTGACGCTTTACGGGCAGGCCGTAAACTCTGCCCAAACTGCCTCGCCGCGTGGTGTTGGCTCGTTCCCCCCGATTAGTTAGAGAGAGTTTACATGTTCCGTAAGATCTTGGCTGTCGCGTTGTTGGCCGTTGCCTCCGTCGCCGTTGCCCCACAAGCTGAAGCTGGTTTGTTCGGTTGCTTCAAGAAAAATGACTGCTGTGAGCCAGTTTGCTGCCCAGCTCCAGAACCAGTTTGCTGCGAAGCTCCTGCTCCTGTTTGCTGCCCAGAACCAGAACCAGCACCAGTTTGCTGCCCAGAACCAGCACCAGCACCAGTTTGCTGCGAAGCTCCAGCACCTGTTTGCTGCCCAGCTCCAGAACCAGTTTGCTGTGACCCATGCGATCCTTGCTGCAAGAAGCCAGGTCTTTTCGCACGCATCAAGGCTAAGTTCGCTGCACGTCGTGCCGCTGCTTGCTGCGAACCAGTTTGCTGTGACCCTTGCTGCAACTAAGCTCAATCGAGCTTGCCTAGCAAGGCGAACTACTAGACTAAAAAACGGGTCTCATTTCGAATGAGGCCTGTTTTTTTATGCGCACTCGGCAATGCTGCATTCTATTGCGACCACCTTCAAAAGACGCTGTCACCTGGCTGAGCGAACTATCTTTGCAAACCATCTCAGCGAACTATCTCAAGGTGCAGTAGTGTCCAACCTTTCAGCCACGACTTTCATGAAACGCCCTGGCGGATTCTAATTCGGCCCACGAATCCGTCCGTTTCCTTTTGCACAACACAATTCACGCATGGTCCGCTACAACCCGACTGACATCGAACCTCGCTGGCAGGCTTACTGGGACGAAAACCAAACCTACGCGACCCCCACGCTGAAGGACCTGCCGCCAGGCACCAAGAAGCGATACGTCCTGGACATGTTTCCCTACCCCAGCGGTGACGGTCTGCATGTGGGACACCCCGAGGGATACACCGCGACCGACATCGTCTCGCGTTTCGCTCGAGCTTGCGGCGAATGCGTGCTGCACCCGATGGGTTTCGATGCCTTCGGATTGCCCGCCGAAGAACACGCGATCAAAACCGGCGAACACCCACGTGTGCAAACGCAGCGGAACATCGACAACTTCACTCGCCAACTGAAACAACTCGGCTTCAGCTACGACTGGGATCGCGTGCTGGCGACGACGGACGAGCAATACTTCCGCTGGACCCAGTGGATCTTCACGGTTCTGTACGACACCTGGTTTGACCATGACCAACAAAAGGGTCGTGCAATCTCAGAGCTTCCTGTACCTGATGAAATTTCGCGAGAAGGCGAAGCCGCCATCGAAGCGTACCGCGATTCAAAACGATTAGCCTACCAAGACGATGCGTTGGTGAACTGGTGCCCTAACTTGGGAACCGTGCTGGCCAACGAAGAGGTCGTTGACGGCAAGAGCGAAGTGGGTGGACACCCCGTCAAACGGATTCCGCTGCGGCAATGGATGCTGCGGATCACCGATTACGCCGAACGATTGATCGAAGGTCTCGACGAACTCGAATGGCCCGCCGGTATTAAGAAACTGCAGTCAGACTGGATCGGCCGTTCGACTGGTGCCGAGGTCGATTTCTATCTGGCTACCAGCGGCGATCCACAAACCTCGACCGCGCCCTACGAAGCGTTCAAACGTTCCCGTGCGGCTTCTGGTTTCCCAGTCCAACCGGGTGACGATTGCCTGCGTGTCTACACCACGCGTCCAGACACATTGTTCGGTGCAACCTACATGGTTATCGCGCCCGAACATCCGTTGATCGACAAACTGGTCACCGAGGACCAAAAAGAAGTCGTTGACGCTTATCGCGAAAAAGCTTCCTTCAAGAGTGACCGCGAACGAACCGATGGTGACCGCGCCAAGACGGGCGTTTTCACGGGAACGTTTGCCTTCAATCCAGCCGATGGAAGGCTGATTCCAGTCTGGGTCGCCGACTACGTACTCGCCGGATACGGAACCGGGGCCATCATGGCCGTCCCCGCCCACGACATTCGCGACTTCGAATTCGCCGTTGAATTTGATCTGCCAGTGATCCCAGTGGTGGATCCGCCAGCAGACCACGAACAACGCGACGAGATTCTAGCCGGTAAAGCCTGCTTCGCCGCCGAAGGCATCGCGATCAACAGCGGCGAATTTGATGGCCGCACGACCGATGAAGTGAAAACGTCGCTAACCGCAACGCTGAACGAAGGCGGCATGGCCGAAGAAGCGGTTAACTACAAGTTGCGAGATTGGTTGTTCAGCCGCCAACGCTTTTGGGGCGAACCGTTCCCGATCTTGCACGAGATCGATAGCGAGGGAAATGCAACCGGCGTGAAGCGTGCCGTCCCCGATGATCAACTGCCGGTCACCCTTCCTGAACTCGAAGACTTCAAACCGCACGGTCGTCCGGAACCCCCATTGGCGAAAGCTGACGATGATTGGTTGATTGTGGAATTGGACGGCAAACGTTATCGCCGCGAAACCAACACGATGCCGCAATGGGCAGGTTCGTGCTGGTACTACCTACGCTACATCGATCCCAACAATTCGGAAGCTTTCGTTGATCCCGAATTGGAAAAGGCGTGGATGCCCGTCGACTTGTACGTGGGCGGCGCGGAGCACGCGGTGTTGCACTTGCTGTATTCTCGGTTCTGGCACAAGGTCTTGTTCGATCGTGGTCACGTCAGCGTGCCTGAACCGTTCGGCCGTTTGGTCAACCAAGGCATGATTTTGGGTGAGGTCGAATTCAGCGGCTATGTCGATGAAGCGGGAAACCCTGTCACGTCCAAAAACGTGCGCAAGGACGCCGAAGGAAACCGCGTGACCAAGGATGGCAAGCCAGTTGAATCGGTCTCGTACAGCGAAGACCAAGTCCAAAAGAAGGGCGAAGGTTTTATCCTGACGTCCGACCCATCGATCAAAGTCGACAGCCGCGCTTTCAAGATGAGCAAGAGTCGTGGCAACGTGGTCAATCCAGACGCCGTCGTTAATCAATATGGCGCCGATGCGTTGCGTCTATACGAGATGTTTATGGGCCCGCTTGAGGCAACCAAACCATGGGTTATGAACGGCGTCGGTGGTGTCCGTAGCTTCCTGGATCGAGCGTGGCGAATGATGGTCGACGATGCGGCTGACGAGCTAGCATTGGTTGACGCTGTCGTCGACACGCCTTGCAATGACGACCAACGTCGCGTGCTGCATCAAACGATTCGCAAAGTGACCGAGGACACGCAAGCGATGAGCTTCAATACCGCGATCGCAAAGATGATGGAGTTCACCAACTACTTCACGAAGTGCGAAACGCGGCCTCGCGAAGCCATGGAAACCTTCTTGGTGTTGCTCGCGCCGTACGCACCACACCTTTGCGAAGAACTGTGGAGCGTGCTGGGCCATTCCGAGTCGATCACCAAGGAAGCTTGGCCGAAATGGGACGAGTCTGCGTTGAAGGAATCCAGTATCGAGATTCCAGTCCAAATCAACGGCAAGGTCCGCGGCAAGATCTCCGTGGCCCCCGACGCTTCGCAGGATGAGATGAAGGAAACCGCTCTGGCGACCGACTTCGTTGAACAAGCGATCGCCGGCAAGCAGATCGTCAAGGCGATCGTCATCCCAGGCCGAATGGTGAACCTGGTTGTGAAATAGCAAGCTCAGATCTTGATCTCGAACATGCAACGGATCGCCAAACATTGATCCGCAGCGTGAAAAACGCGAACGAAAGATTACTCTCCCGGCGGCTGCGAAGTTGGCGTCAGGGAGAGCGTTTCCCCGTACTGAATCACGAGCTGCTTCACGGCGGAACGAACGAAACTTGGCGGCGAGATCGCATTGAATGCTTCATCGACAATACGCACGTTGTCCGCTTTGGTCAGCGGCTGAAGATGGTCGGCTAAGTTGCCTTGTTGGGGCGACTGGATATCAATGCACATCACCTCGTCGCCCGGTTCCAACTTCAACTCGTTCAGATCGATCCATCGCCGTTTGGGATTCTGATCCGTTTGGATGGAAATCCGTCTGCGTTTGGGCTCGTAAACCAAGCTCCATTGTGTGTGCGGTTGCCGCACCGACGCCAGAAACTGAAACGCGCTATCGACGGGTGATTGATTCTTCTTGATATCCAGCCCGTCCTGGCTACACCGCCATGCCTCGGCAAACCGATGCAAACTGCTGGTCGTCGGTGCATTTCCAGTGACGACCGCCGACGAGTCTTTCCAGGTTGAATTTGCCAAAGCCAACCCCGGGGCCTTCGCCGCTTCCAGCTTGCTGGATTCCTGCACCACGGCTTGGCCGTCCAAGAATTCGATCACGGCCGCGGCGCCGCTAGCGTCGGAAACGAAGTAGTGGACCTTTTCCAGCACAGCGATGAACGGCATCGGCCGCACGCGTTCCAAGCTCGCGACCACCTCCGATACGGTGGCCGACATATCGAGTTGATATTGCACCCACTGCACCACGTTGACCGCATCACGCTCGTCGGTGCCAGGCGGGAATTCCGCATCGTGCAGTTGCAGCAGATCCACCGTCAGGCCTTTTTCGTTCATCCCCGCGAAGGGAATTTCACGCCCGAATTGGTTCAGAGATACACTCCCATACCGAGAAGTCCACTGGAGCGGACGAACCGGCGATAGCGATTTTTTCGCGATCCCCCGTGGATTGACGATCACCAGTCCGTCTCCGGAAATCCAATCGTGATTCCGGGCGACGATCGAAGCCCCATCGACCAGGGTTTGCATCACCGTACAGCCATGGGCGGCTTTTATGGGCGAGCTTAGCGGGAGCCAAACCGCTACGAGAACGGCTAGCAAGCGAACCTGTCGTTTCAAACAACTCATTAGATGATGACTCATTGGGGGTTGCCCCGGTTTCCTTCGCTGAGTCCCCGAGATCTTCCGCCGCCGATGACCGCAGGCTGGCGAAGATGCGTCGGGTTTAATTTTCGGTCCGAGCATTTTACAGTAAGCCAGCGACAGGAGTATTTCGCCCATGCGACTTTGGCAAAACCCTGTTAGAAGAGGCGTGGTTCTACTCGATATTTTCTGGCTCGTTCCTTCCTGGAAAACACATGTCCAACACGATCGTGATCTTCGGTGCCAGTGGCGACTTAACAAGCCGCAAACTGATCCCCGCCCTTTACCAATTGCATGCCAAGGGGCGGTTGCCCGAAAACACTCGGATTGTTGGGGTTTCGCGTAGTCCGTTCGAACACGATGACTGGCGAGCAAGCCTGCGGGAAACCACGGCCAAATTCGCTGGCAAAGCTTTCGATGCAAAGAAATGGGACACGTTCGCGCCCCAGGTCTTTTACCAGCCTGGTGACATCAAAGACGCCGATTCGTTCACCACACTGGCTGAATTTCTAACCGAGATCGAAGGCGGTCAAGAAACCGGGCGGGTTTATTACCTGTCGACCATGCCGCAATTGTACGGGTTGGCTATCGAACAACTCGGCAAGGCTGGTCTGTCTTGTGAGGAAAACGGCACCCGCCGCGTGATTATCGAAAAGCCGTTCGGCACCGACCTGAAGACGGCCCAGGACCTGAACTGCCGGATTCACCAAGTCTTCCAAGAAGAACAAATCTATCGGATCGACCACTATTTGGGCAAGGAAACCGTCCAGAACATTTTCGCGTTACGATTCGCTAACAGCATCTTCGAACCGCTTTGGAACCGGAACTTTGTTGACCACGTGCAAATCACCGTGGCCGAAGAAGTCGTTATCGGCCGTCGTGCGGGATACTACGATGGCAGCGGCATCCTGCGTGACATGTTCCAAAACCACCTGCTGCAACTGATGATGATCACCGCCATGGAGCCACCGGCTCGTTACGATGGCACGATGGTTCGCGATGAAAAGGTAAAGGTGCTGCACGCGGTCCGAAAAATGACCGGCGGCGATTTTGCCAGCCAAACCGTGCGTGGCCAGTACGAGGGCTACCTTCAAGAAGAAGGCGTCCCCAAGGGCAGCCAAACCGAAACCTACGCGGCTCTTAAACTGTACTGTGACAACTGGCGATGGCGTGGCGTCCCGTTCTTCCTGCGTAGCGGGAAAGGCATGTCGTGCCGCACGACTCAAATCGTGATCCAGTTCAAAAACGTTCCACACATGATGTTTGGCGAAAAGTCCCGCGTGCCAATGGGCAACCGCCTGGTCATCCAAGTGCAACCCGCCGAAGGCATCCAGTTGCACTTCGAAACCAAGGTGCCAGACGCCGGTATGAAGACTCGAACCAACCATCTTGATTTCAACTTCCAAGATTCGATTGGCGGCGCATCGATGCCAGATGCTTACCAACGATTGCTACTTGACGCGGTGCAAGGCGATGCCAGCCTGTTTGCTCGCGGTGACGAAGTTGAATTGGCGTGGGGAATCATCGACCCGATCATCGAAGCCTGGAAAAGCCCCGCGGCACCACCGCTGCATGTCTATGAAACTGGCAACTGGGGACCAACCCAGGCATCCCAGTGGATGTATGACCAAAAACGCGAATGGTTCGACGTCTGTCCGGTTATAAATTAGGACAGGCACTTAATCGAACGCCCGCGATGGGATCAGCTTCATAGATATTCGCATCGCGGATCAGAACAACTTCCAGCGACCGCGTTTCTAGCAACAGCCATTACGAGACGAGCCCCGGTTCTAACAAAAAAACCGGGGCTCGCTGCCGAATAGATTAAGCGTTCGTTTCGCTGCCCGTCGTCATTAAATCGTCAGCGAACTGTCAACGAACCGCGAACAGTCCGTTGACGGACCCGATAGCGTGACCGCTACGCTCCAGCCGCTGCCGGCTGAGCTGCTTTCTTGGCTCGCTGTTTTTGAGCAGCAGGCTTCTTCTTTCGCAAAAAGCCCGTGTCTTCGGGGACTTTGTACAAGACTCGCAATCGTTCCAACTCGCTTTCCAGCTTCTTCTGGACTTCGATGTGGTCGGTACTGCCGTACACGTTCACCAATTCGTTCGGGTCGCTACTTAGATCGAACAATTCCCAGTCGTCGATCGCTTCACCTTGCAACGCGTAATAGCGAATTAGCTTGTGCGTCCCATCGGTCACACCGTAGTGCCGGGCGACATTGTGTGGCCCTGGATTTTCATAATAGTGATAGTAGAAAGTCTTTCGCCAATCCGCAGGCGTGTTTCCCTTTAAGATCGGAACGAAGCTTTCACCCTGCATATCTTCAGGCACTTCGACGCCCGCGGCGTCCAAGAAGGTCTCAGCAAAGTCCAGGTTCGAGACAATCGCGTCGCTGACCGATTCCGGCTCGACAACGCCCGGCCAACGCACCAACAATGGAGCCTTCAACGATTCTTCGTACATCCACCGTTTGTCAAACCAACCGTGTTCGCCGAGGTACCAACCTTGGTCCGATGAATAGATCACGATCGTGTTGTCGGCCAAACCAGCTTCGTCCAAGTAATCGAGGACCTCGCCGATACCATCGTCAACACTCTTCACACAACGCAAGTAGTCTTTGACGTAACGCTGGTACTTCCACTGCACGATCTCCTTCTCCGTCATGTTTGGCCGTGCCTTCAAGTAGGCTTCATTCTTGGGACCGTAAGCTTTGTCCCAAACGGCAATCTGTTCGGCATTCATGGTGCTGTGACCGCTCAACTTCAAGTCGTTGTCGTTCAGGTCATGTTTGATCGACATCGTTTGACGAGCGGCCGAGCGGGTTCGCCCTTGGTATTCATCGAATAGCGTTTCGGGTTCGCTAATCGTTTTGTCGTCAAGCCAGTTCAAGTACTTAGGTGCCGGCATCCAGTTCCGGTGTGGAGCTTTGTGTTGGTACATCATCATGAACGGTTTGTCGTCGTCTCGTTCGTTCTTCAACCAATCGAGCGTCTTGGCAGTCAAGATTTCCGTGGTGTAACCGGTATGAGGCTTAGTCACCGGCTCGCCGTCTTCGCCAGCCGTGATCATCGGCGGGTTGTAGTACGGGCCTTGTCCTTTAAGCACGTCGTAGTAGTCATAACCTTGTGGCGTTGAGCCGAGGTGCCACTTGCCAACGATTGCGGTTTGATACCCAGCCGCCTTAAGCATCTTAGGGAAAGTCGGCTGATCGCCATTGAAGCGATTGGTGTTCAGCACGAAACCATTAATGTGGCTGTACTTACCCGTTTGGATGACCGCACGGCTGGGGCCACAAATTCCATTGGTGCAATAGCAGCGATCGAATCGCATGCCCTCTTTGGCGATGCGGTCCATATTCGGTGTCGCGATCCGACTGTCGTCATAAGCACTGAGTGCTTGTTGGCAGTGGTCGTCGGTAAAGATGAACAAGATGTTCGGTCGTTCCGCGGCGTCGGCGTTCGCGGCAAGCAGCGAAGCCACGAAAGGGCTGGCCAACAGAGTCACAAGGAAGATGCGAATCATGGTTTCCATACGTTGTGAAAGGGAGAGTGTGAGTCGACAGTTCGAACCATGATAATCGTATTGCAAACGCAGCGACGGTCTCGCGAGCCAAGGAAGCCGCACGTGTTCTCCAATACGATGATTCGCTACACAAACCCAACCGAAAGTAGTGATCTTGGACGCTGCTGAGAACTAGACCCACCCTGAAACACCCTATCGGAGCGGCCCTCATCTGGCGAAACATGACTCTTAAGATCACGCCCATGTCAGAATCCCGCTATGCAGATTGAGACCAACGCAAATTCGTACTGGCAATTCGCCGCTAGCAACCAACCAGTCAGTGGCGATTGGAATGAATCGGCATCCTGCTTGATCCTTGGTATGGAATGCATCAACATGCTACGTCTTGCCGCGTTTCAACCAACTGCTCTTAGCCCACCACCACCGATCGCTCATGAAGATTAAACAACTCGGGTTCTTGATCCTAATCAGCCTGACTGCGTTGCCAGCTCTCGCGAAGCCACCCATCACCGAAGGCGAATCAGATCCCGTGATGCTGGACCTCGATCCTTACATGATCAAAGCTCTCCGTGGGCCTACGAAGTCGATGTCCAACAATGCTCCGCTTCCCAAAGGCCGATTCGGTTCGGAAGGAAGCATCGCTGACCTGCTGGCCGAACCGGCATTCGTCGAACTTGTTCAGAAGCATGACCTGAAACTATTCAATGGTCCCATGCTCGGAGCGGTCACACCAACATCGGCTCGTGTTTGGATCCGAACCGCTGGCCCGGCATCGTTTCACGTGGTCGTTGGTGACCAAGTTTCATCGACAGTCCAAACGACTGCGGAAAACGACTTCACCGGAATCGCAACCGTTGAAGGCCTGCAACCCTGGACGCAGTACACCTACACGGTCGTACTCGATGAGGAAGAAATTTCGCATCCATCTTTCCACTTCAAAACCTACCCAACGCCAGGCACCCCGGCCCGCTATGCCGTCGCGTTTGGTTCGGGCGCCCGGTATGTACCAACGATGGAAGGCATCTGGGAAACGATCGCACAGACCGAACCGCTGGCCTACCTAGGTCTTGGCGACAATGTTTACATCGATGCCACGAACCGACGTGACGTTCAACGTTTGCACTACTACCGCCGTATGCTGCGTCGCGAATACCGAGACTTCATTTCGCAAACGCCGATCTACGCCGTTTGGGATGATCACGATATGGGCGTCGATGATTGCGCGGGCGGTCCTGGGCTTAGCCAACCTTGGAAATTACCCAACCTGAATGTCTTTCAACAGAACTGGAACAATCCGTTTTACAGCCACGATGCCAAAACGCCCGGCACCTGGCACAACTTCACGATGGGCGACGTGGAACTCTTCATGCTCGACGGTCGCTTCTATCGCTCGGATCCCAAAGACAAATCAGACACGACCAACACGATGCTGGGCGAATCACAAAAGCAATGGTTGTTACAGTCACTGAAAAAGTCGACCGCAAAGTTCAAGGTCCTGTGCTCCGGAACGATGTGGCACGACTTAGCCGACAAGGGAGGAAAGGATTCCTGGGCAGGCTCCCGTTTTCGAAAAGAACGAGACGAGATATTTGATCTGATCAACCAAGAACGCATTGATGGCGTGGTGCTGATCTCCGGCGATCGTCACCGTACCGAACTTTGGAAAACCGAACGTCCTGGCGGTTACCCGCTGTATGAATTCCTGTCGGCGAAGGTCACCAACATGCACTCCCACGCTCCCCGAAAGGAAGCGGAATGGTCGTTCAACGAAGGTAACTTTTGGGGTGAGGTGGGCTTCGACTTTGTAGAATCCGACCCGACAGTGACTTTCAAAGCGATCGACCAAGACGGAAATGTGATCCAGGAAACTACTTTTAAGTTGAGTGAATTGAGCCACACATCCAATCGATAGACATCGCCCTCGACTGCCATTCTGACGATGACTCATCGCTGAAACACCTAAAACGGAGTGCACCCCGCCCTCCCCATGGCGTCTCCGCATCCCGCAACCGGCCCCAAGGGCAGCGATGCCGCAATAGTCCCGAAGTGGCGTCGTCGAAATCGGGATCCGGCATCAGGCTGCAGAACCTCAAGGTCCGATTTTGACGGCCGGTCAATGCAACCCGCTTGCACGATAGTTGACGAACATTCCCATTCGGACTCTAGGACAAATACGCTGTTTAGTTGACAATGGGGAAAACCTTCTGATCTGCCTTCCCTACGAGTTACTTGTGTTGCCACTATCACCGACGGGCCAGCAAATCGCCCAAACGTTGTCCAACCGCCATGGTTTTTCTGTCGACGCGGTCGCGCACATGTTGCAAGCTGTCTACAACGGCAACGGCAGCATGGCTCAGTTCTGTCATTCCGAATTCGGCGGCTCCGGCCAGTGGATGTCCGGTGGCATGATGATGCTCGGCGACATGTTCAACCAAAACCTGAAGTATCGGGTTTCCGCACTGTGTGAAGACTGTGCACGTTCGATTGCCGAGAACCAAAACGGGATTCAAAGCGGCGTCTTCCAGTCGCAAAGCCAAAGCGGCGGATCGAACTATCAAGACCAAACTTCGGGCGACCACGGCGGCCAAAACGATTTGTTCGCACCAGATCCAAACAGGAACTGGTGGCCGCAAGAACTGGGTTCACCCTCCGCAAGTGGATCTCAAAATCAAATGCGTTACGCCTACTTCGCCAACGAGCGCCGACTTGCGGTCGCAACGGGCGACGACGTGTGGGTGTACGACACGCAACAGCACAACATTGGCGGATTCAGCCAACAACAATCTGGCGATGGCTCGATCACGTTCACCAGCCAATTTGGAACCGTCTCGCTAGGCACGCTACCGGTCGTCAGCCGAAACGGCGTTACTGAACCACCGCAGCAATCCAATCCAGAACCGGCACCTCAACCAGTCATCGATCAACCGGCACCGAACATGCCAACTCCGCAGCAGACGTTCCAAGCCGACGTCCCCGCTTCACCTTCACCGACAAGCTCTTCATCGCAGTCTGGCTCAAACGACGTGTTCGAATCGATCGATCGGCTCGGAAGCTTGCTCGAAAAAGGTTACATCACTCAAGATGAATTCAACCAAAAGAAGGCAAATCTGCTAGACCGCATCTAGTCATGCTTTGCTTAACCTTAGCGACGCAACTGAAACACGTTGGTGCATCGACAGATCGCACTAGCGTTTAGCATCAAGAGCCCCCACTCCGGTGCAGCTTTTTGTGCACGCCGCCAGCCACCAGAGTCGGCGAGGCAATTCGCCACATTGTCGCCGAACTTCTATCTGACAGGCTTCTCTTTGGCACGCCGGAACTTCTTTTCGGCCTTCGCGACCGTGCTTTGATTCGCCCCCGCAAATCTCCTGCACCAGAAGAAACCCGCGAGTGGGCATCCCGTGCACCGATCCGCTATGATGTGGATCACGTATTCCGGAACGAGCGACTATCGCTATCCCGCCTGCCCCCCTTCCTGAATCAATGTGCAACCGGAGGCACATCAGACTCACTGCAGTAAGTAAAGTACTGCCAGTGGATCTGAAGCTACACAGCTTAGCATTCGACAAATTCCCACCTTGGTATCCGAACATGAGTATACGACCTGGACTTGCGATCACTGCCGCGTGTGTGCTGTTGAGCACATCTCTTGTTGGCGAAGATCTCTCATCCCCCAGCGCCTTTCGATCAATCTTTTCAGGCCAGGACCTGAGCCAGTGGCATGGCGAGGCTACGATGGACCCTCGCAAATTGGCTGCGATGCCGGAAGCGGATCGCAAGGAAAAGTTCGCTAAATGGCAAGACGACGCGAACGCCCACTGGTCAGTCGAAAACGGCGAATTGGTCAACGACGGTCACGGCGTTTACCTTACCACCGACGAGAGCTACCGCGATTTCGAGTTTCTGATTGAATACAAGACGATTCCGCAGGCTGACAGTGGTATCTATTTGAAGTCAACTCCCCAAGTCCAGATTTGGAATCACCAAGCCAGCAAGCTTTCGCCCGGCCAAGACAAAGGCTCCGGTGGGTTGTGGAACAATTCACCGGGAGCTCCTGGCAAAGATCCCACCGAAATCGCGGATCGACCGTTCGGTCAATGGAACGCGTTTCGCATTCAGCAAGTTGGCGCTCGCACCAGCGTTTGGCTCAACGACAAACACATCGTTGACCATGCCATCATGGAAAACTATTGGGACCGCAAATCACCCTTGCCTCCCGAAGGTCCGATCCAATTGCAAACCCATGGTGGTGAAATTCGATGGCGAAACATTAAGGTCCGTGAACTGGAACCGGAAGAAGCCAACGCGGTGCTTCGGTCCCACGACAACGACGGTTTCACATCACTGTTTAATGGCAAGGACTTAACAGGATGGGATGGAGCCACGGAGAATTACGAAGTCGTCGACGGTGCGATCCGCTGCAAAGCCAACAAAGGCGGCGTCCTTCATACGCAGGAATCCTACGGTGACTTGGTGGCAAGACTTGAGTTCAAACTACCTTCCGGCGGGAATAACGGTCTGGCCATTCGCTATCCCGGATCGGGCGACACTGCCTACACAGGAATGTGTGAGCTACAAGTTCTCGACACGGAACATCCGAAGTATAAGAATCTCGACCCACGTCAGGTGCACGGTTCTGCATACGGTATGATCGGCGCACATCGCGGATACTTGCGTCCGGTCGGTGAGTGGAATTTCCAAGAGGTGACCGTCCAGGGAAGCAAGATCAAGGTTGAACTGAACGGCAACGTGATTCTCGATGGCGACTTAGCCGAAGTCACCGACTTCTTAGCGGACAAAGCTCATCCGGGCAAAGATCGCACCGAAGGCTTCTTCGGATTCGCGGGCCACGGCGACGCGGTCGAGTTCCGCAATGTCGAGATCAAAAACTTGCCTCGCGAATAACCGCGGACGATCCTTCAACCCCCGTCGCCGGTCGAGGCGACGGGCGGTGCCACCGCCATGACAATTCACGACGGTGTCACTTCTTTCGCATCAGTTTACAGCGATCGTTTCCCGCAGGCACTCCATTCTCGTATAGACGGATTCCGTCTGCAGATTCATCGAGTGTAACCTCGACGCAATGCACGAATCCGCCTCGATAAGAGTCCGCTTCAGTATTGGTCGGGCGGACCAGCGGGGTTCCGAAATCGCCGCATCGCCACTGTCTGAGCTGACGATCGCCTCCCTAGATTCCTCATCAGAATTAGCATGCTCGATCGCCTCTAACTCCCCACGCGAGGGGATCTCTCGCGAGCTACTTGGAAAAAGATCCGTTTAAGCGGTTTCCTATTTTTCTAGAAAATGGCCGTCACACAGCCTGCAGTTAGGCTTAATCCTTGTGAAGTTAATCGTTTCGAACTGATCAAAAGGTGATTTCAATGGTGGGGATGGAGCACGATCCCAATGCGGTAGACCGAGACCGCACCTTGGAATTCATACGCTTGCTGGGCGGCGAGGAACGACGGCTCTACGCCTACATTTTGGCATTGGTCCCGAGCTGGACCGACGCAGACGATATCGCTCAACAGACCCGTATCCGTCTTTGGCAACAATTTGATCAGTATGACTCCGCACGAGATTTCGGAGCCTGGGCACGAACGATCGCGTTCTATCTGGTCCTATCCCATCGCAAAACGTCACAGCGAGAAAGCTCGCGAATGACCAATGAATTCTTAGAGTCCGTTGCCGAACAGGCGACGCAGGACATCGACGAAGTCGAGGCTCGGCAGCGAAACCTATCGATCTGCCTAGACAAGCTCAGCGCCAACCATCGCGAACTATTGCAACGGTATTATTCCGGATTAGAAGACCGCCGATCCATCGCGGCCGATGTTGGACGCAGCTTCGATGGTATCCGGCAAACCATTCGGCGGCTTCGAATCTCTTTGACAAGGTGTGTCGAAGGATTGGCAATTGAGGAAGCAGCAAATGAGTAAGCAGATCTCACATGAAATGCAGGAAGAGATCTTACGCTTGGTCGAAGACTCGCTGCATGGCGACCTGACTCCTGAAGATGCCGCGACCTTAAGCGACTTGGTTGCAAGCGACCCTCTGGCCAACCGCTTTTACCGGACCTGCATTTGGGATTCTACTAATCTACGAACCTGGGCCGGTGGTGGTCTGCTTCGCGACTACAACACGTCGGCACCGGCAAAGCCTGAACCGGTATCCAAGCAATCTAAGATGCAAAGATTCTTCGACTTGCAAGGCCATCCGGTGCGACTGATCTACTGGGCGGCAGCAGTCTTACTTGGCATGTGCGGTGGCATGTGGATCACCCGGGTCAGTACTCAACGAGGCACTCCATACGCAGACTCGTCTGGTGTCATTGACGGTCCGATCGCACGGTTGATCGGCGTAGAGCTACCTGACTGGGAAGGCTTCACACCGCGTATCGGCGATATGATCAACGCCGGTCAAAAACTGGTGCTTCAAAGCGGTACCGCCGAAATCCGGTACAACTCAGGCGCCGAAGTCGTACTCAAAGGCCCCGCAGAATTTTGGGTTGGCAGCCAACCCGACAGCACAAACTCCGGCTATCTAAAGCTCGGACAGCTCGTCGCACAATGCGAAACGCCAAGATCAAAAGGTTTCACCGTCCGCACCGAAAAGGCCTGGATCGTCGATCTAGGTACGCAGTTCGGAGTCAAAGTGCAGTCGAATGGTCAGATGGACGTGGTTGTCTTGACCGGTGTCGTGGAGCTATTGGCGTCGGAATCCATCGAAAATCGGCCTGCTGATCCAATTCGCCTAACGGTCAATCACGCGGCTTCGGTGGACGCCGAAGTCGGCGTGGTTTCACTTCATGATCCCGAGGACACTTCCTACGCTTCGGTAGTGCGAGAATTGTGGCAATCAAGGCCGCGAGACCAAACCGCCATCCCGCCTTCAACCGCCAAGCTGCTCGCGCACTGGAAGCTTGACGGCGACGCGAGGGACTCCGTTGGTGTACACCATGGTGCATTGAGCGGTGATGTCGGATTCGTCAGTGGGAAGTTCGGCCAAGCCGCTACTTTCGATGGCGATGGCGATTTCATTTCCACCGGAACGGATCCATTCCCAAGCTCTGATTTTACGTTGGCGGCTTGGATCTTGATGGACAAAGCAACAACAACGGAAGCCTATATCGCGGGCACCCAGCAATCCGCTACCGGCGGCGCCTTTTTGCGTGTCGAACCGAATCTCGCACTGATGGCCAAAATACTTCCGGCCAATGAAATGATCGTCGAGGCCACTTCATCGGCCCGAAAAACTCAGCTAGGTGCCTGGACGCATGTCGCGATGTCCGTCAGCCAGACCGAAGGTTTGAAACTGTATTTCAACGGGGTGCTCGTCGCCCGTTCTGCTTCTGGAAAATCACAAGTGGCCGTTCGCAACTTCACGATAGGACGCCGTCCTGATCGAGTTCAGGTGGGCGGCTCGTATTGCTTTTGGACCGGACAAATCGATGACATGGCCGTGTGGGAAGGAACACTCACGGCCGCCGAATTGGATCTGGTTATCAAATTAGGCATCGAACGCTTCAACGATCTGACGACTCGGCAAATCAAGTAAACATCTTCGCATTTCATCAAACCGCCTCCTAACTCGAGCAATGTTGTTTTTCTCCCTTTTGATACCTCGGTATCAATTCTGTTTCCTCCCCTTGGAATGTTCCTTACTATGAAACGTTACAAACTTCGCCCTGCGTTCACGCTCGTCGAGCTACTCGTCGTGATCGCCATCATCGGTGTTCTAGTTGGCTTGCTGCTACCCGCTGTCCAAGCCGCCCGTGAAGCAGCTCGTCGGATGAGCTGCAGCAACAACTTCAAGCAAATCGGCTTGGCTGTTCACAACTATCACTCTGCATACAAGCAGTTGCCGATGCAAAACGGCGGCACCAACCAAAAGAGCGGTTCGGTAAAACCGAAACCGGATAACGTGCTTGAGTTGAGCTGGTTAGTTGGTTTGACTCCTTTCATGGAGCAGCAAGCTTTGTGGGAACAAATTAGCAATCCGTATAAGGCTCCCGGTGGGACCGTGATTCACCCACCGATGGGCAGTGAACCTCGATTTACAATCGCCAACCACGGCACGACCGATCCTTACACGCCTTGGCTAACCGAAGTCCCCGGCTTGCGTTGCCCGAGTGATCCAGGTCAAGGTTTACCCGCTCAAGGACGTACGAATTATGCCGCCAGCCTCGGCGATGCTACAGCGTTGTTGTTAAGCAATCTTGATGACGTCGGGAACAACTCCGGCTCCGGCTGGCAAGTCGACACTTACATGCAGCGTTCGCGAGTTTCCAACCGAGGCTTCTTTCGTTCACGTCACGTTATGAAATTCCGCGATATCCTGGACGGCTTGTCCAACACGATTTGTGCCGGTGAAATCGTCACCGACTTGGGTGACAACGACAAGCGGACGCGTCCAGTGTCGGGAAGTTCAAGTGTCGTGGTCTCGCGAAACGAAGGCGGGAATCAAGCATGCGACGGTGACATCGATCCAGAACGACCTCAGTTCTGGAAGTCCGACGCCAACTTCACTAGTATCGCCCTCGGCGGTGCGTCTGAAGCCGGCCGTGGCTACAAGTGGGCGATGGGTCGTGGTGTTTACGGATACCTAACGATCGTGACACCGCCCAACAGTAACCTTTGTATCGACTCCAACGGCAGCGAAAACGAACTGTCCGACGGTCTCTATCCCGCCGGCAGTCGACACCAAGGCGGTTGTCACATTCTGATGGGCGACGGAGCGATTAAGTTCGTCACCGATTCCATTGAATCAGGCAACCAGAGCAGCCGCCACGTTGGCGATAACCCAGCGGATAACTTGGCTCCCGGTTCCGAAAGCCCGTTCGGCTTGTGGGGTGCACTAGGTACCCGGGCCAGTAAAGAGATCATCAAAGAAGAACTATAAGGCAAGCATCGTTCGCCAGGATCGAGCCGTCCGCCAAGCCAGCCGGCTCGTTATTTTTCAATCCACGATTAATCCAGAAAGCTCCAACATGTTTCGTAACCTAGCACTCATCCTTCCCCTCGCTCTTTCATTTGTACTCGTTGGCTGCGGTAGCGACGAAGCGGGCGCCGTCACCAACAGTGACGAAATCGGGCAGTATCTTGAATCGAACCCCGATGCCAACAACACCAATCTGGACCTGGACGAAACGATCGTCGAAGTCCCTGAGAACAAGCCTGAATGAAACAGCAGTAGAGTTCGGAAATTAGGATACCTTTTCGAGCCAATCGATCTTAGTCGCTAGGTGCCGCATCGCTAATGCGTTCGCGGCACCGACTCTATCCAAGAATGATCGAACATCCGTTTTGACCGTTCCCACGCAAGGCGACCGACATCGTCTAGACTGGACCAGCAATAAAACCAAAGCGTCTACCATCTATTAGGTCGTCGATCATGCCCGGTCGTGATCATGGCTCGGCCAATCCTGATGTTTTGGCAGTCTTCCAAGATCGCCCAGCGAACTGCTGAGTTTGATACGGCGCCCCACAAATACCAGCGAGCAACATCGCCCTCATGAGAAACCAACTCATTATTCTAGCTGCCTCGTTCGCATCGCTGGTCGTGATGCCATTGTCATTCGCCGCATCGGTGCACCTAGTGGATGAACAACCCACCAGGATCGTTCAAATTGAATCCGGTGCGTACCTCGTCGATTTCGGTCGCGTTGCATTCGGCAACGTCCGACTGAGTTCTGCTGGTAATGTAGGTGGCGAGGTAATCGTGCATTTCGGTGAGAGCGTGTCTAACGGGCGGGTCAACCGAAAGCCGCCTGGCACTGTTCGCTATGCAAAAGCAAACGTCACGCTCAAGCACGAATCCCCAGTGATTGCGGCGCCGAAACCCGACAAACGCAACACACAAGCCAATCGCGGTGCCGTACTGACACCACCGGAATGGGGCGTCGTACTGCCGTTTCGTTGGCTAGAGATCGAAGGCTGGAGAGGGGAATTGCGTCCTGAGCATGTCACCCGGCAAGCCGCCTACGCTTCCACATGGGATGACGATGCCGCTGCTTTTGAATCATCTGATGAAATGCTCAATCAGATCTGGGAGCTCTGCCGCTATTCCATCAAGGCCACCACGTTTGCCGGTGTCTATGTTGACGGTGACCGCGAGCGGATCCCCTATGAGGCAGATGCTTACCTGAACCAACTGAGTCACTATTACACCGACAATGACGTCCAAATGGCGCGGGACACGTTTGACTATTTGATGGACCACGGTACTTGGCCAACCGAATGGGCACCGCACATGGTGTTCATGGCACACGCGGACTGGATGCATACCGGGGACACCGAATGGTTAACGGCTCGCTATGAATCTCTCAAGTCGAAACTACTTCTTGAGCGAGTTCGCGAAGATGGCTTGGTCAACAGCAATCCGCAACAGATCAAGCGAACGGACATTGTTGACTGGCCACCCGGTGAACGTGACCAATATCAATTCAAATCAACGAACACGGTCGTCAATGCGTTTCATCTGAAGGCCATCGCGATGATGATTCAAATGGCACACGCCCTTGGTCATTCGGATGACGTGAAGAACTACACTACTCATGGCAAGAAGGCCTATTCCGCCTTCCAGCGTCAGTTATTCGACGCCGATACAGGTCGCTATCGAGATGGAGTGGGAACGGACCATCAATCGACTCACGCCAATCTTTTTCCACTCGCATTCGGTTTGGTACCCGAAACGCATCGCGATTCGATTGCGCAGTGGTTGGGAGAACGCGGCATGAGGTGCTCTGTCTATGCGGCACAGTACTTAATGGAAGGGATGTTAGAAAATGGCGCCGACGATCTAGCCGTTTCACTAATGACCGCCCGAAACCAACGAAGCTGGCGACACATGGTCCAAAGTGGTACTACGATCACATGGGAAGCTTGGGACCAAAAATACAAACCCAATCAAGACTGGAACCATGCCTGGGGTGCCGCTCCGGCGAACCTTTTGCCGCGATACGTCCTGGGCGTTGAAGCGTTAAAGCCGGGTTGGAAAGTCGCCCGCATTCGCCCTTGCGTCGGCGGCTTGAATTTTGCCAAGGGCAAGATCCCCACTCCTCGCGGGCCAATCGAAATCGACTGGAAAGTCGAAGAAGAGACTCTGGAAGTGAACGCTCAACTTCCCCCGGGTATGTCAGCTCAAGTCGAATTGCCGGCCAGCGAAAATTCTGAAGGCGTTACAGCACACGGTAAGGCGATCAAGGCGACACGAATAGGTGACCGTTGGGTGCTGGACGAGAGGGTTCAAGGCGAAGTGAAATTGGCGGTGCAATACCAGGCCAGACAACGGAAGAAGAACGAGGTGCCTAAGCCGCCAGCAAAACTGATCGGGCACTGGAAGTTGGACGGCACCACGGATGATTCAGTTGGTGTGAAAGACGGGCTGCTCGGTGGCGACACCCGATTCGCCGCCGGCAAAGTGGGTCAAGCAGCCTCGTTTGATGGGAAGGGCGACTTCATTTCGACTGGAATGAATCCGTTGCCCCATACAGACTTTTCGATGGCAGCTTGGGTTCGAAAGGAAAGCAACTCCGACGACAAGTCCTACATTGTCGGCACCCAAAATTCCAACCTGGCGGGGGCTTTCCTTCGCGTTGAGCCTGATCGTTCGGTATCGGCAACGCTCTTGCCTGGCGGTAAAACGATCATCGAGGTTTCCTCCATTCGTGATCTAGTCCCCCTCAACGTTTGGACGCATGTCGCTCTCACCGTTAGCAGCACCGACGGCATGAAGCTCTACGCCAACGGCAAATTGGTCGGCGAAGACCATTCCGGAACCTCTCACGCCCCGACGAATAATTTCACAGTCGGACGACGCCCTGACCGAGCTCCAAACGCAGATCTAGGCGGCGATTGGCATGGGCAGATCGACGAAGTCGCGGTTTGGGAAGGCGTGTTAACAGAGTCGCAATTAGCGGAGTTCAGCTCGGCAGAAGCCTCGCACTCCCGGCGTTAGGAACAAAGCTCGGCGGGAGCCTCGCCCTCCCGATGCATATGAAAGGGAGGGCGACGCTCCTGCGGAGCCATTTGCGTCAGCCTCTGTCCACGGGAGGGCGACGCTCCTGCGGAGCCACCCACATCGGACGACGCCACGACCCAGATCCGAACGCGGACCCAAGGAGTTCAGCTCGGCAGGAGCCTCGCACTCCCGGCGTTAGGAACAAAGCTCGGCGGGAACCTCGCCCTCCCAATGCATACGAAAGGGAGGGCGACGCTCCCGCGGAGCCACCCATCCTCGGCCCCACAACTGCTTCTCATTCCCAACGCAATTCGTGGATCACTCCCGAATACGGCCACGACTCAGGTTCACTCACCAACTTGGCACGAACGGGATTCCAATAGACGTAATTCACCGCGTACTCGTATTCGACCTCCGACCGAATACGTCGATCCCAGTGATCGGTTTGCCAGCGGTGCTCCTTACAGCCGTGTTGCTTGGTAAATTGCGATTTCCAATATCGCATCCAAGGGTCGAGCGAGATATCTCCGCTTTCGCCTGCGAACAAATGAATATGATCAGGCATGATGACATAACGCCCAACGCGCCAGAGTGAGGCCTGTTGCCACACACGGACCAATCGCTCGTGAACCGCAGGATCGGCCAGCCAACGGGACCGGTTTTTCGTGCAAACCGTGACACACACAATCGACGGCTGGTTGGGCTGGGGCAACACTCCATGAACCGGATGTTTCCGAGAACCGGTTGCCTCTCTCGAATCGTGTTCTGCCGCCATCGCCGCACTCCTAAAACCGGGAGGGTGAGGCTCCCGCCGAACTCGCCACAATATAACTAATCTCAGACCGCGGCTCCGCGGGAGCGTCGCCCTCCCGGGGCTCAACACGTCGCTAACAACGGGAGGGTGAGGCTCCTGCCGAACATCACAACATAACCGATCCCAGACCACGGCTCCGTGGGAGCGTCGCCCTCCCGGGTTGAGCCCGTCACCAACAACGGGACGGTGAGGCTCCCGCCGAACATCACAACATAACCAATCCCAGACCGCGGCTCCGCAGGAGCGTCGCCCTCCCGGGCTCAACACGTCACCAACAACGGAAGGGTGAGGCTCCTGCCGAACATCACAACATAACTGATCCCAGACCGCGGCTCCGCGGGAGCGTCGCCCTCCCGGGGCTCAACACGTCGCCAACAACGGGACGGTGAGGCTCCTGCCGAACATCACAACGTAACCGATCCCAGACTGCGGCTCCGCGGGAGCGTCGCCCTCCCGGGGCTCAACACGTCGCCAACGACGGGAGGGTGAGGCTCCTGCCGAACATCGCAACATAACCAATCCCAGACCGCGGCTCCGCGGGAGCGTCGCCCTCCCGGGGCTCAGCCCATCACCAACAACGGGAGGGTGAGGCTCCTGCCGAACTTGCCATCTTACGAAAAAAGCCTGGTTTCGATTTGCTTTCGCATTCGAAACCAGGCTTTGTAATGGAGGCGGGGAGGATTGAACTCCCGTCCCGCGAAGCATCCACGATGCCGTCTACATGTGTAGTCAAGCTATTTGTGGAATCTCGAAGATTCCTTTTCGCTTCATCGGGCGCTACCTGACAGGCTCCCGAATCCGCTAACTCAAATCTTGTTTAGCAACCCGCGTCTTGAGTAAGACGGGTCACGATCCGACATTGTGACGGACATTCAGGCGACATCGGCGATCCCCATCAGTCCGCGCTACCTGTTATTAGGCGGCGAGTGCAAAGTTTTCTTCTGCAACTAAAAGTTTTTGATCAGATTTTTACGTGGCCTTCTGATCAACCACGACACGCAGGCATACGCTTCTTGACATCCGGTCGATTCCAAGTCGCCCCCTTCGTAATCACTACTGAACCGCTAGGTACATCGCCCAGTTTTAACACCAAACGAGCAGGATTCCCAAAACAGTTTCAATCCAATAGCGACGTTTCTATTCTACCAGACGCACTGAGCCGCGGAAAGGTTCGCTTACGCCGCCCGGCCGCCTCGCTTGAGTTGCTTTCGCATCCGACGACGCTCCGCCTTATTCAGGCTGGACCAGTCAATATCGTCCTCGTTCAGCTCACCGTCGCCGTCATCACGATCATCGTCATCCGAATCTGATTGATCTGCTTTATCGCGAGGCGAATCGGAATCGTTTGCGGATTCCGCTTCGTCGGTCGATTTCGTGCGGCGTTTCATCAGCGACCCTAGACCAAAGCGACGCTTTTTGGGTGCCGCTTCAGCTCCATCATCTTCGTCCGACTGCGTATCCGCCCGGTTGTTCTCCTCAGCGACCGCCTCGAACTTCACTTGGTCAACATCTGCTGAATCAGCCTCAGCGTCACTGGCTTCCGGCTTAGGCTTTCGCTTCCACCTTGGCCACCAACTTCGCTTGGGCCGCTCGGCCTTAGTCTCCACTTCGGCATCCGTGTCGCTGGAATCATCGTCTGAGTCCGCGGCAACGGCCTGCTGTTTGCGTCGCTTGGCTTCTTCTTCACGAGCTCTCTGCTCGCGGGCCTGCTCTTCCCGAGCTTGCTCGTCGCGAACCCGCTTTTCACGGGCGAGTTCTTCTCGACGCTTTTCGCGTTCGGATGCATCGGAGTCCTCATCGGTTTCACCATCGACGCCGCCTGCGTCAGCACTAGCGATCTTTTTCTTGCGTCCGAAGGGCCACCACGATCGTGGCTTCTTAGCCTTCAAAAGTTCTTCGTTTGAATCTTCGTCTGATCCTTCTTCGTCGCTAGAGTTTTCAGGAGTTTTGGATTTGGCAACCGCTGCAGCGACGGGTTTCCTCGCGACCGGCTTCGGTTTGGCAGCTTCCCGTTTAGCCGACGCAGCAGGTTTTTCGGATGCCGATTCCTCGTCTGGATCCGAAACATTCGATTCCGTCTTCCAGGTTTCCGCTGCGATTCGCAATCGTTGCACGATGCCAACAGTGGGTTCGATGCCACGTACCTCGCGAAATAAGCTGCGTAAGTAGGTGAGCGTCGATGCGAACCAAAACGAAACGGCGAGCAATGGCGCCGACGTGACGATGGTCCACTGAGTCAGGCTTTGGACCTCGAACACATTCCACTGCACCGCGATTGGGATCGCGGCCAGAAACCAGCCGCCCACCATCAACAACATGGACGATCGATACCGCCACATTTCGGCCACGGTCCGCATCGCCAAGATCGCACCGCCTACCATCAAGAACAGCTCGATCCAATCTTCGCCTGATAATGCGACCCGTTTGCCGAGTGCCCATTCGATCAATCCGCCGAACATCGCAACAATCGGAACGGCACTCGCCACACTAGCGACGATCGCCGAAACAAAGATCCACTGCCAAAGTTGGTAATTTCCGCCAAAGTCATCGTTGCGATAGCGACGCAATTGATAGATCAACCACGAGACACCAGCGACCGCCAGATAAAGCACTCCGATCGCATAGCGTCCAAGGCTTCCATATCGGTTGATCCGCAGGACGTCGAGGTAGGTGGGGCTTTCGGCAAGACTCTCGTAGCGTGCCGACGCGTTGTGAATCCAGATCAGAGCCAACACGAAGGCGGCCAGGACGAGCAACGTCTTCACCAATGCAGCACGCTGAACAGGCACCAGCGAATACCAGCGTCCTCGCAAACACCGCCGCACGCGAGATCCGTAAGCGACCGCAGGCCGGCGAGCCTCCCGCATCTTCTCAATTTGAAGGCGAGATTGGCTGGTGGGCGCCGCCGTTGCCGCTGCGCCGGTCGTCATCATGACACGCCGGCGTCGCTCGTCAAAACGACGGGAATAATTCATTTACCAAACCAGCACGCGACAAAGTAGTTTTCCAGACAATCGATGTCATGGAACTACCAAATTCGCGGCGGTCAGGGCAAGTCTTCTCGTCCGGGTTCAGGACCTAAGAAAACGCCGTTCCTAGCCGAAACGACCTTTCAAATAAGCAGGAAATCCCTTACTTGCCGTCCCACCACCAGCGATCGCTGGCTACTTCGTCGCTGCGGGTGACGACCAATGTTTGAAGTTCAGCGGATTCGACTTGGTTTTCGACGATTCCGAAAGCATTGATGTTCACACCGCCCGATGCCGTCACGGTCCATCCCGCTCGGCCGTGAATGAAGCTGCACTGAGGCGACAACGACTGAGGCAATTGATAGCTAGTCATTTCGATATGCGAGTCGTTCCCACGCAAAACGCTCAGATCGATACCGCTTTGGTGATCCAGCTGTTCTTGAGTCACGAGGGTTGCCACGACAGCCAAGTCCATCACATTTCGCAGATCACCGAAAACGCTGCGTTCTTTGACGAGGTCGCCAAACTTTTCGGTCATGGTATCGGCCCATTTCACGGCCAAAGGATCTTGAGTTCCGTTGGATTCGACGGTCCCGTCGGCGGCAACGATGTCTTCTTCGGTCATCGTTTTGACGCCTTGGCCACTGATCTTCCATACACGACCGTCAACATCACGGGCGATCGGGTCGTAATCACAAGCCATCCACCAGCGAGGGCTTTGGCTAGCCGATTGACGCTTGTTTCGGGCCATCTCGAGATAACTTGGCAGTCCTTGAACAGGCGACTTGGTCAACGCCATGGCGAGCCGCTTCATTTCAAAGTCGGCGGCAACCAGGGTTCGAGCAAAGCGGCTATCCGTTGGCACACCGGCAAGCGAGACCATTTGGGCGCCGAAAGCTTGTCGCATTCCTGCTTCCAAGAACGCTGGGTTCTGGCCAGGACGAAGTTTGATGTTTTTCAGAAAGTTGCGAAGACGCAAGCGACCTTCCGCGGTGGGCTCGATCGAGCAACGGATGCCGCCATCTTGCCGAGCGAGCTCGACGCTGCGAAAGGCGGTGACGACGTCATCGAGGTGCAAAACCGGTTTGCCACTTTGCTTGCCAACGACGCTGCCGTCTTCGCGAACGGTCCAAGGCTCCGCAGGACCGACCAACAAGATATCGTTGTTGGCCTTGTCGACAACGACGTATTCGACGCGTTGCATGCCAGCCATAAACCGGATCGCAGGATCAATCCGACCGCCGGTTTCATGATGCTCCTTCAACGCGGCTTGCAGCTTCGCGAGCGATATCACGCGTTGTTCCGCGTTCACCGCCAACTCGCCTTCGGCTTGACCGACGGCGGCCAAGTTAACCGCAGCAAGTTCTTTTTGCTCGGCGGCGGTTGCGGGCCGCACATTCCCCTGCGGATCAATCATCACTCCACCAACTGCACCGCCCTGGTTTCCAAGACCGAACCCGGCTTGAACGTGGGACGCGGGGGAAACGCACGCGATGGCCGCGAGGACAAAAGCGGTACGCAGTAGAGATTGCATGTGAAAACGCATCGAGACAGATTCCTGCTCAGGTAGAAAAGCGACGGGAGCGACGCCCGTATAGCAAAACCTGCGGAAATGAAGCAAGGTTCTGCGAGCGATCGAGTTGTGTTTAGAATAGTTGTCGTGAAAACAAGTGACAAGCAAGACCCGCCCAAGACGCTACGGTTACCCGAAAATGCCACCGGTTTGTCCTCAATGAACGCATATTTGGTCCTCCACCGGGGCTCACGATGGACCGATGTGTATCGGTTGAACCCGTCTGAGGACGCTGTTCTGGGTCGATCGTCATCGAATTCGATCGTTTTACGAAGCGGAAGGGCCAGTCGCCGTCACGCTCGCGTCTTTTTCATGGACGGCCCCCAACCAGGGTGGTTCGTAGAGGATTTAGGCAGTCGCAACGGGGTCCGAGTCAATGGAATCGCCATTCCGTCCCCCACCGCGTTGACCGATGGCGACCATCTTGAGCTCGCTGGCTTCCACCTGCAGTTCACCAGCGACTTGGCCCAAATCCAAAACGCGATCACTCCCGAACAATCAACTTCACCGGAAGACGAGGCGACGCAAGGCGATCTATCAATTGCGATCGACGAATCCGAATGCCTGGACATCGTTTCGTCCATTCGCGGCGATTTGATCCCGTCCCAGGTTCCATTCGCAGCCAGTTCAGCATCCACATCCAACGAGCTTAGCAACTCGCTGAGCAACGCGATTTCGCCCGACGGCGGCGTCGATCGTGTGATGCTTCGGCTAGCCTTGGCGATGGGGCGAGTTGAAACGGACGAGGAAGCCGCTGAATTGCTGTTGAGCACGCTGAGCCAACAGATCCCTCATTCCGAAATCGGTATCTTCGTCGACCTTTCACTGGGCGAATTACCACCGCCCCGGTTCGTGCATCAACGCCCTGGCAGCCGATACCGGCGACCACCTCAAGCGTTGCTCCAGCAAATCGTAGTACCAGGTGCGTCGGCGATCTTGGCTCGCAACATACTTGGCGACTCGACCCTGGCGACGGAAAACAGCGTTGGTGAAATCGACGTTGAAGCGATTGTCTTGGTGCCCCTGCATGATCCTGAATCGTCGGACTCACCACCGATTGGTTTGGTCCATGTTACGACACGGCCAGGCGATCCCAGCTTGACCGACCGCGACCTCATGATCGCCGTCACCGCCAGCGAAGTGTACTGCGAGGCGAGGCGTTCACTGCGCCAGCGAAGTGAACTGAAAGAAACGCTCGCCCAATCCCGCAACACGATCTCGCGTCTCCGAGACCAACTTCGTGGCCGGGTAACCTTGCTCGGCCGGAGCGATCCGATTCGCGAAGTCCAAGTCCAAATCGCTCGCGTCGCCGCATCGAACGCTGCCGTGTTACTACGCGGTGAATCTGGAACGGGGAAGGAACTGGTCGCCGCAGCGATTCACCATGCCAGCGACCGGGCGGATCATCCGATGGTCTGTTTGAACTGTGCTGCCTTGTCAAAAGACTTGCTCGAAAGCGAACTGTTTGGCCATGAAGAAGGCGCCTTCACCGGTGCAACGTCTCGCAAACAAGGCAAGTTCGAAGCCGCGTCCGGTGGCACATTAATGCTGGACGAGATCGGTGAAATGAACCTCGATTTACAAGCTAAGTTATTAAGAGTGCTGGAAGGCCACGCCTTCGAACGCGTCGGCGGCCAGGAACCGATTCGTGCAGACGTGCGAGTGATCGCAGCGACGCACCGCGATCTCCAAGCGATGGTCGAACAAGGTAGTTTTCGCCAGGACTTGTTTTATCGTTTGCACGTGATCGAAATCGTAGTGCCGCCACTGCGAGAACGGGGACGCGACATCACTTTATTGGCCAATCATTTCGCCGACACGCTGTCCCGTTCGATGGGTCGGCGTGCGATGAAGCTTTCATCAGCGGCGGAGAAAAAGCTGCTCGGCTATGGGTGGCCCGGCAACGTGCGCGAACTTCGCAACGTGATCGAACGAGCCGTCGTGATGAGCCCCGTCAACACATCACTAAATTCAGAAGCGAAGCGGGACGCAACATCAGCCGCGCCCAATATCGAATTGATCGAAGCGAATGACCTGATGCTTGCCCCGACTAAGCAACGGGGCGGCTCGGGCCCTGGTGGCGAGAACACCGGCGGCAACACAAGTTCCGACAGCGGCTTGTCTTTGGCGGAACTCGAAAGGCTGCACATCGCACGAATGTTGAAACAGACCGGCGGCAACAAAAGCCAAGCCGCCATCCGGTTGGGGATTGAACGCAGTACGTTGGACCGCAAACTGAAACGCTACGCTCGTGATTCCGGCGATTCCTGATCGGAATCCTGCCACAAGATCACGTAAGCAATCGCCTGGGTCCGGCACCCACCCAGACTCAGGTGAATTGTGTCGACACCGGCTTCTTCGGCGATTCGCTCGGCCACACCACTCAGCAGGATCGAATGTCCTTCACCCGGCCGGGACTGGATCTCGATATCGGTCCAACTGACCCCGCGGCGGCTGCAGTGCAAAGCTTTGAACACAGCTTGTTTGGCCGCCCAGCGACGCGCGAAGTGTCCCGTCGCGTCGGGCAATTGAGCACAATGATCAATTTCGCCAGGCGTGTAGACGCGTTCCAGAAATTGCTCGCCGTGTTGTTGGATCATCTGGCTGATCCTTACACACTGCACGATTTCCGTTCCGACGGCCACGATTGCCATGGCGCTATCCCACTCCGCATGCTTGGCGGGCGCGGCCGACGACTTCCGCAGCAACCTCGCGGGCCCGCTTAGCACCGGCAACGAGAATATCGTTGACTGAATCTAGATCTTTTTCCAATTCGGCACGGCGGACACGCGCGGTGTCGAAGTGCTCTTCGCTAACCTCGGCGACGGCCTTCTTGATTTCGCCATAGCCGAAACCACCAGCACGATATTTTGCGTCCATCGCCTGAACTTGCTCCGGCGTGGCAAACAACTGGTAAAGCTCGAACAGGTGATCGCCTTCGGGATCCTTGGGATCTTCCATCGGGCGACTGTCGGTCACAATCCGCATAATTTGCTTGCGGATCTTTTTCACATCGCCAAATAAAGGCAGCGTGTTGTTGTAGCTCTTGCTCATTTTTTGGCCGTCAGTCCCGGGCACCTTCGGCCCTGGTCCAAGGTCTTGGCTTTGGGCGTAACAAAAGTCTCGCCGTATTCGTGATGGAAACTGCCTACCAAATCACGACAAACCTCAATGTGCTGAATTTGGTCCGCGCCGACAGGCACGATTTGTGAATCGTAAGCCAAAATGTCGGCAGCCATCAAAACCGGATAGGTGAACAAACCGGCGTCAGCCGAAAGTCCCTTTTCCTTCTTGTCCTTATAGGCGTGACATCGCTCAAGCAGCCCCATCGGAGTGCCCGTCATCAGCAACCAAGTCAGCTCGGTGACTTCAGGAATGTGCGACTGCACGAACAACGTTGCCTTGGCCGGATCCAGCCCCAACGCAAGCATGTCCAACGCAACATTGGTCACGTTTTCGCGTAACTGCGCAGGCTGACGGACGGTGGTTAACGCGTGCAGGTCAGCGATGAAATAGAAGCCATCGTTATTTTCTTGCAGGTCGATGTATTGCCGGATGGCGCCAAAGTAGTTCCCCCAGTGGGGCTGACCGGTGGGCTGGATGCCGGAGAGTACACGCATGAAAATCGTTGGATCGGAA
This sequence comes from Rhodopirellula sp. J20-39, assembly GCF_057365095.1. Lineage (NCBI taxonomy): Bacteria > Pseudomonadati > Planctomycetota > Planctomycetia > Pirellulales > Pirellulaceae > Rhodopirellula > Rhodopirellula sp. J20-39. Next base: position 4,644,424 of record NZ_CP195123.1, read on the forward strand.
AGAGGGTAGTGGGAAGGAAAAACCGACGTGGCGGTTTGTCAGTAGCGCGACCGATCAGATTAACCGATTGCACGTTTGCAAGCGAGCATATGGAACCTTAGGCCAAGACATCGGCCGTTTGCCAAGGTCATTCCAGTGACCAGTCCAGTTCGATTATCGCTGCATCAAGTTGGGGCCGTGGGAACCTCAACCAAGTATTGCACCGAATGGAGCGTCCGACTTCCACAAAATACACGACTCGCTATTTCAATTCGCCCACGATTCCACGAACGATCGCTCGCAACTTGGGTTCCGCTTCGTTCGCCGTCGCAATGATCTCTTCCACAACCGCAGGCTTGATCGCATCGGGCAAGCACATGTCGGTGATCACGCTCAGTCCGACCACCTTCAAACCACAATGTACCGCGACAATCGTTTCAGGAACGGTGCTCATCCCAACCACGTCGGCGCCCGCCTGACGCAAGAAGCGGTACTCCGCTCGCGTTTCTAAACACGGACCGGCGACGGCGACGAACACGCCTTTGTGAGGATGAATGCCGGCTTCGCGTGATACCCGCATGGTGCGTTCAATCCAGTCTTGGCTGTAAGGCTCGCACATATCGGGGAACCGCGGCCCCAATCGATCGTCATTGATACCGATCAGCGGATTGCCGCCGAGCAAGTTGATCTGATCCTCAATCACCATGATGTCGCCGCTTTTATAATACGGATTCAAACCACCGCAGGCGTTCGAGACAATTAGCAGCTCAGCACCGAGTTCTTTAAAGACGCGAACCGGCAAGGTAATGTCCTTCAGGTCGTAGCCTTCATAGAAGTGGAAGCGTCCTTCCATCGCCATCACGGGAACACCGCCCAGTTTTCCGATCACCAATCGGCCAGCATGACTGGTCGCCGTCGAGTTCAGGAAATTGGGGATGTCGGCGTAATCCAACGTCGCTTCGACCTCAATATCACCGACCAGTCCACCCAAGCCCGTGCCCAGGATGATGCCCGCCCGGGGGGCTTCGCTGGTGTGCTGGCGAATGAACTCACACGCCGCTTGAATTTTGTCGTACAGATCGAGCATGTTGGTTCTCGGTTCGGATCGATGAATGGGACACGACGGCAAAGCCGACACCAGCGGCAGCCCTGCGAATCGCAAGCGTCTCAGCAAACAACCGGTAGCCAGCCCAAAGCCGTAACAGCTCTTAGCTAACCCCCAGTTAACAGTCAGCGCCCGCTGATTGCCAATGCGTTGTACGCTAATGGGAACGCGTGTTAAACCATAGACTCACCACATTTTCTATCGTGGGGGCGTGATTTGCACGTCGCGATGGCTCGAAGCTAGGTTCCCGCATTCAGATTTAAACGGTTTCCGGTGTTAGCTCATCGATTGATTTGATATCACCCTCGCATCTTCATTCAATTCAATTTCTCTATTCTTCTCTATCCGCCATGACTGCTCCGTCACCGGACGTATTTGAAAAGCTCGCCACCTTTTATCTCGGCCGTCATTACGATCTCGGCGAAGGCAAGCTACTTGACGATCTGCTGCTTTACGACGCGAAAGACCTATGCACCCACGCGATGTGCGTCGGGATGACCGGCAGCGGAAAAACCGGATTGTGTCTCTCTCTATTGGAAGAAGCCGCGATCGACGGAATCCCAGCAATTTGCATCGACCCCAAGGGAGACCTCGCGAACTTAATGCTGGCCTTCCCAGAGATGCGTCCCGAAGACTTCAAGCCTTGGCTGGAATCCGGCGAAGCGTCACGCAAAGGAATGTCACTGGATGAATTCGCCGAGTCGACGGCCGACAAGTGGAAAAAGGGGCTTGCCGATTGGGGGCAAACACCGGAACGGGTGAAGCGGTTCAAAGAAGCCGCCGACGTCGCGATCTACACACCCGGAAGCACTGTCGGTTTGCCGCTGACGGTGTTGAAAAGCTTCGACGCACCGCCGGCGGAAGTGCTCGACAATGCCGACGCGATGCGAGAACGGGTGACCGGCGCGGCATCCGGCTTGTTGACGCTACTGGGAATGGAAGCTGACCCGCTGTTGTCGCGTGAACACATTCTGATCAGCTCGATCTTGGATCACTGCTGGCGGGATGGCCGCAACGTGTCCGTTGGCGATTTAATCGGCTTGATTAACTCACCACCGATCACGCGTGTTGGCGTGCTGGATTTGGATTCATTCATGTCTCCGAGCGATCGTGGCAAGCTAGCTATGACGCTGAACAACCTGCTCGCTTCACCTGCCTTTTCGACTTGGTTGGAAGGCGAGTCGTTGTCGGTAAAGAACCTGCTGTACACTCCCGAAGGCAAGCCCAAGTTATCGATCATCTCGATCGCGCACCTGAGTGAACAAGAACGAATGTTCTTCGTCACGATCCTGTTGAACGAAGTGGTCACCTGGATGCGAACGCAAAGCGGAACCAGTTCGCTGCGGGCGTTACTGTACATGGACGAAGTCGCTGGCTATTTCCCACCGGTTCGCAACCCGCCGTCCAAGCCACCCATGCTGACCTTGCTAAAACAAGCTCGTGCATTCGGGCTGGGTGTGACCTTGGCAACGCAAAACCCAGTCGACTTGGACTACAAAGGCCTGTCCAACATCGGCACCTGGTTCTTGGGACGACTGCAGACCGAACGCGATAAGGCCCGTGTCCTCGAAGGCCTGGAAGGCGCATCGGCGCAATCGGGTAAACCATTTGATCGCGGCGAAATGGAACGTCTGCTGGCGTCTTTAGGTAGTCGCGTTTTCCTCATGAATAACGTCCATGACGACGGTCCCACCGTGTTCCAAACCCGCTGGGCAATGTCGTTCTTAGCTGGACCGCTCGCGCGAAAACAAATCTCGGACTTAATGGCGGATCGCAAAGCTGCGATTGAAAAGAGCGAATCGAAGAACAAAGAATCAGTTGCGAAATCCGCAGCAACTCCGACGCGTCCAGTCATCCCCCAAGGTGTCGATGAAGCATTCTTGGCACCCAGTCGTTTCGTCCGCGGCGAGGGCAAACGCGTCTACCGCGCCGCGATGTACGCCGAAGGAACGATGCATTTTGTCCGCAGCAGCGCGGACGTTGATACCTGGGTCGACATCAGCCGTTTGTTGCGTTGCGGCAAGAAAGTCCCATCGGATGTATGGGAATCATGCGAGCCCCTCGACGCCGACGCGGAACACCTCGATTCACCGGAGGGCGATTTCGAATTCACGAAGCTGCCCGATGATCTGCGGAGTGCTTCGAAGGTCAAAGCAATTCAGAAACAGTTCAAGGATTATCTGTACCGCCATCATCCGATGGAGCTGTACAAGAGCGTGGCGTTGAAAGAATACGCACCACCCAACTTGAGCGAGACCGAAGCACGACTTCACTTCCAGCAAGCAGCCCGCGAGGAACGCGATACTCAAACCGAAAAGTTGCGTTTGAAGTACCTCAAGAAAATGAAATCGCTGGAAGGAAAGATCCGGACTGCCGAAGAACGCGTGGCACGTGAATCCGATCAGTACGATTCAGCGAAAATGTCGACGATAGTTTCTTTTGGCGCATCCCTGCTCGGCGCATTCCTGGGCAACAAGGTGGCCAGTCGCACGAACGTCTCGAAAATGTCCACCGCTGCTCGCGGTGCCACCCGAGCCGCGCAGCAACGCGGCGACGTCAAAAGAGCCGAAGAGGCCGTCGAACAGCTTCGCCTAGATATGGACGATCTCAACGCTCGATTGGAAGCCGAGATCGCCGACTTGTCCAATGAGTTCGATATTGAAAATCTGGAATTGGAAACGACGGTCATCCCGTGTCGCAAAGGCGACCTAAAAATCAGTGACCCGCTGATCCTCTGGACTCCCTGGCAAATTGACGAACACGGCGAGGCGACACCACTGTTTTAGCGGCCTGCCCAGTTTGATTGATCTACGCAGTGTCTGGGTGATTCACCAAAAAATCTGCTGGTTCAATGGGGGAATTGCTGGGCGAAGCGAGGAAAATTTTTTGCGGCGAGCTGACTTTTGCGGTCTACTGGCATTCCCCAGTTACTGCGGCGAGGCCCGAACCGTATCATTGGGCTCGGACTATTTCCCTTCGCCCCGTTTCCTCCCAACTTGATAGCGGCATGACACCCAGCTTTCGAATGTCGGTGTTTGTCATCACCCTGTTCGCGACCTCGTTAGTCCGATTCGCACCGCCCGCTGCGGCTGATCCCGCATTCATTGGTCAACGAATCGACTCTTTCACCCTGAAGGACTATCGCGGTAAACCGTACTCGCTGCAGGATTTCCAAGACAGCGAATTGATCGTCATTTCGTTTCTTGGAACAGAATGCCCGCTCGCCAAGTTGTACGGTCCACGCTTAGCCACATTGCACGAGCAGTATTCCGAACGAGGCGTCACTTTCCTGGCGATCAATGCCAACATTCAAGACTCCGTTAGTGAAATGGCTGCGTACGCTCGCATCCACAAGATACAGTTCCCACTACTGAAGGATCTGCGCTGCCAAGTGGCCGATCAGTTTGGTGCCGAACGCACTCCCGAAGTCTTCGTTCTCGATCGTGCTCGCAAGGTTCAATACCATGGCCGCATCGATGACCAATATGGCATTGGCTACAATCGCGACACGCCACAGCGCAATGACCTTGCGATCGCCTTAGATGAATTGTTGGCTGGCAATCCTGTTACGCAATCAAACACCGTGTCGGTTGGTTGCCACATCGGACGCCTGCCGAAACCGGATCCCAAAGCCGAGGTAACCTACAGCAATCGCATCGCACACATCTTTCAGAAACGATGCGTCGAGTGTCACCGCGATGGAGACATCGCTCCCTTCACGCTCACCGACTACGACGACGTCGTTGGTTGGTCGACGATGATTGAAGAGGTTGTGCGGGAGCAACGAATGCCGCCTTGGCATGCGAGCCCAGACCACGGTGATTTCCAAAACGACCGCAGTCTATCTGACGAAGAAAAACAAGACATCTACCAATGGGTGAAATCCGGTGCACCGCAGGGCGACCCTGCCGATCTACCACCACGCGTTGAGTACCCAACGGGCTGGCAGCTACCTCGCACGCCAGACGTGGAATTCACGATCCAGCCCGAACCGTATCAGGTTCAAGCCGAAGGCGAAGTGCCTTATCAGTGGTTCGTCGTCGACACCGGTTTCACCGAAGACAAATGGCTTTCTGGAGTGGAAGTCCAGCCCGGAAACCACTCGGTCGTCCATCACATTTTGGCGTTTGTACGCGACCCTCAAGAATGGCGAGTGCGAGGAGTCGGGCGTGGCTTCTTTGCCGGGTACGTTCCCGGACTAAGAGCCAAGATGTTGCCCGATGGCATGGCCAAGTTTGTTCCAGCCGGTTCTCAGCTCGCGTTTCAAATTCACTACACACCGGTTGGCTCGGTCCAATACGACCAGAGCAAGGTCGGTCTGATCTTTGCCGACGCGGATTCGGTCACTCACCGCGTGATCTCATCCAGTGCGATCAATCCGAAAATCCGTATTCCGGCGGGGGAAAGCAATCACCGCGAGGAGGCTCGTTCGCCAACGATCCCATGGGATTCTCAGCTTCTATCGATGTCCCCGCACATGCACCTGCGAGGTAAATCGTATGAATATGAAGTCGCCTTGCCGAGCGGAGAACGCCGACCGTTGTTGAGCGTGCCGCAGTACGACTTCAATTGGCAAACCGAATATCAGTTGCGGCAACCAATGAACCTGCCAGCCGGATCCCGTATTCACACCGTTGCACATTATGACAACTCAGCGAACAACCTGAACAATCCGGACCCGAACCGTCGCGTCACATGGGGTGACCAGTCATGGGACGAAATGATGATCGGCTACTTCAATCTGGCGGTTCCGATCGACGCCCCAATCGGGAAGCCTGAGTCCGAGCTTCGGATTGCAAAAGAGGAACCTGAAGCGGATCAAACGACAAAGACGCGGTACATCGAACGCTGGTATTCACGACATGATACCAATCACGACAACCTGATCACGATCGATGAAGTCCCGGTCAAACTTAGACCCGCGTTCGATCGTTTCGACAAGGACGATGATGGCAACGTCAGTCGAGCCGAATTCGCCGCGGGATTGAACTGAACGGCCCTGTACCAGCGGGACAGACCGAACTAGCTAAACGCCCTGGTTCCAACATGCACCCTGATTCCAACATGCACTCTGTCCAGACCATTCACGCAGCCCATAAAGCGGCGACGCGATCGAAAGGCGTCGCGTTAACAGAGCGTTCTGCTGACAACGCAGTGCACTAACAAGGTAGCGCGTCAGTGAACTCGAACTCCGACAAAGCTTCGTCGGTCATCGTAGCACTGTACCCTGGATCCTGCGGCGGCATGTATCGACCGTTCTTCATCACCAGTGGATGAACAAAGCAATCGTGCAGGTGATCCGAGTATTCTGTGATGCGGTCTTCCAAGGTCGCACTGACACAGATGTAATCGAACATCGATAGGTGTTGCACGTACTCGCAAAGTCCGACTCCGCCTGCATGGGGGCAAACGGGGATATTGAATTTCCGAGCCATTAGCAACACGACTAAGATCTCGTTGACACCGCCCAGACGGCAACTATCCAATTGGCAAACTTGCAACCCATCGGCCTGCATGAACTGCTTGAACATCACTCGGTTCTGACACATCTCGCCGGTTGCCACTTTGATCGGCGCGATCGCCTTAGCAATTCTAGCATGCCCGAGGACGTCGTCCGGTGAAGTTGGCTCTTCGATAAACCAGGGTTTGAATTCCGCAAGACTTTGCATGTACTCAATGGCCTGATCGACGTCCCAAACTTGGTTTGCGTCCATCATCAAACGACTGTCCCATCCGATCTCTTCCCGAATGATTCGGCACCGCCGAATATCGTCTTCAAGATCACGACCAACCTTGATCTTGAACGTCGTCCAACCTCGCGACTTCAAGTCACGACACTGGTTCCGCAACTTCTCGTCCGAGTATCCAAGCCAACCTGCCGAGGTCGTGTACGAAGGGTAACCGTCGCGAAGCATTTCAGCGGTACGTTGTTCGCGTGTCGCGACGTTGGCCTGCAAAATTGCGAGTGCTTCCTCCGGCGTGATCGCGTCGGTGACGTACCGGAAATCGATCGCGGCAACGATCTGTTCAGGCGTCATATCACAAAGCAACTTCCACAATGGTTTTCCTTCGCTCTTGGCGTAAAGATCCCAAACCGCGTTAACCACGGCGCCCGTGGCCAAGTGGATCACGCCCTTTTCAGGCCCGACCCAGCGAAGTTGGCTGTCGCCGGTGATGTGCCGCCAAAATCCCGCCATGTCACTGGTGATCGACTCCAGCGATTTCCCGACCAACAACGGTGCCAACGATTCCACCGCGGCGACACATAATTCATTACCGCGACCGATCGTGAATGTCAGTCCGTTGGCTTCCAATTCACCGTCGGTATGCAAGGTCACATACGTCGCCGAGTAATCGGGATCGGGATTCATAGCATCCGAACCATCCAAGGTTTGCGAAGTTGGGAATCGGATGTCGCGAGCGGTGATGCGGGTGATGATCATGCTAATTCGTGAAGTCTTGGTAGATAGTTCCCAGCGGTTGCTGGAGTAATTGTTCTGCAGTACTTGTCAATTGTTCCACAATGCCGTCGAACAGACGTTTCCCTTTGTCCGCCGAGGCTAGATCGGGATGGCCGGTGAAGCCATGATGAGTGCGTTGCTTCAAATCTCGACACACGTACATCCCGTCGATTGAATCTGGAATTAACGATCCGGTTTCAGGAAGGAGACTCTGATCGACGAGTTCCGGACGAAGATGCATGACAAGCGATGTTTCAAATTCACAAGCGTGCCCAACCTGTCTTGGATCGCCCTCCAAGACGTTTCCCAGCAACTCATCGGCTGCCGACCAGTAATTACCGACGGCCAAAAGAGCGTCAAGGTGACTAGGTTGCAAATTGCGAAGTGCGACCTTCAACGGGTCGATATTCCCACCATGACCGTTCAACAACAGAACTCGCTTGAATCCGTCGTTGAGCAATGAGCGAAGCAAATCTGTAACCGTTGCAACATAAGCATCCAGCGAAACATCAAATGTTGCCCCCAATCGCAAGTGATGCGCACTGGCACCAAACCAAAGCGTTGGGGCCAGCAAAACATCCGCACTTAAGCGAGTCTCGAGTGCCTCGGCGACCGCGGTGCCAATAATCGCATCGGTCCCCGTCGGCATATGCGGACCGTGCTGCTCCACCGCCGCCGTTGGAATCACAACCAAGGTTCGCTCGCGGTCTACTTGGGACAGCGTACGCGAGCTCATTTCTTGAAACTTCATCAGTCGACCTCCTTCAGATTCATGATCGAGGAGCCTTGATGATCTGGAAATACGTGTACTGCGTCGGTACCGCAGGCTGTAAGTAACTGGCGGCCCAACCTAGCAGCATCGCGGTGCCAAATCCGATCGGCCAGTACCAGATCGAAAACCAATCTTGGGTGCACATTAACGCGAGCGTGAACAACGTCGAAATGGAAACGCTTAGCAAAACCGCCAACCAAGTGGCTCGGCGTGAAAAGAATGCCAAAATGAAGATCGCCAGCAACGGACCACCGAAGGCAGCCGTCAGCATCTTGCAGATGTCAAAGACGTTTCCTAAAGGTCCAACGAAACAAGCCAACGTGATCGTGATGGCACCAATGATGACCACCAACGTTCGAATCCAGCGAATTTCAGCTCGCTCGTTGGCAGGTCGAAATTGAGGGAACAACCGGTCGCGAAAGTCCACTACGACAGCGGTCGTGACCGAGTGAACACCGGAGTCGATGCTAGACATAATCGCTGCCATCAAAGCAGCTAAAAACAAACCAGCTAAACCGGCGGGGAAATGCATTCGCACAAAGTCCGGCAATGCACGATCCGCAACATTCGAATCTCCCGCTAGGATCTCAAGCAACGCCCCCTCGCCCAGCTCGGAAGGGTTTTGAGTGAAGTAGGCAAACAATCCGACGCCGATCATCATCAGGCCAGGAATTACAATCCACATCCCTAACAAGTTCAACGCGGCCCCAAGCTGCGATGATCGTTCCGAGCGAGACGAGATATAGCGTTGAACGGCAACTTGATCCGCGCCAAACGCGGACAATCCTTCCAAGAACACGCCGATCAAAATGACCCAACTGCCATACGGTAAAGTCATCGACGGAGTGAAATCGACAACCAACCCCTCGCGTCCATCAAAGTAGGTATGGAAGATTTCCGAAACGCTTGCGTCGGTTAACTGCAAGATCAAGCCAAGCGTTACCAAAATCGTCGTGACGAAAACGAAGAACTGAATCACGTCCGTCCACATGACCGCTCGCAAGCCGCCTACCATCGTGTAGCCAACCGAGACAATGCCTAAGCCCACGATAACCGCGATTTGCGAAACGCCCATCACGCTCGAAACAACCACTGACGCTGCATAGGTCGCCGATGCCATCCAACCAATCCGCAACAGGATAAACAAACCACTTGCTAGAATTCGAACGGATACGTGGAAGCGAAGCTCCAAGTACTGGTACGCCGTCTCCACCTTCAGCCGTGTATAAACCGGAATGAACACCATGATCACGATTGGCGTCATCAATGCGAAGGCGACCAGCGATAAACCGATTCGCAAGCTGTCGCCCAACGCCGCGGCTGGATAAAACACAAAGCTGTTCGATGAAAACAGCGTTGCCATCACACTCAATCCAACCGGTAGCCAGCCCATCGTGTTGCCAGCAGCAAAAAACTCACGGCGAGATTGGTTACGTCCGAAAAAGACGCCCAAACCAAGCATTAAGCCTAGGTACGCGGCGACAACGAAATAGTCGAGTGGATGCATAGAATGGTTTGACGCGGAAGCCGGACGAATAGGAAATAAAAAAGGAAGGCAGCGTCTATTGGCCGCTGAATTCATTGCGGCGACCGGGACGTTCGGTCCACTGATAGGCTCGCTTTGAATTTAGCGACGCAAACTTGCGAATAGCCTCGTCGCCACGTTCGGCAGCGTATTGAAACGCGAGTCGCTGCAACGTTTCATAACTGGCACCTCGCTCCGACACGGGCCAGTTGCTGGCGTAGATCACTCGGTCTTCGCCAAACGCGTCCCACACCACATCGAAATAGGGGCGATAGAAAGCCAGATCCTCCGGCGCGGCCTTGCCGCTGTGGTGAGCCGCACTTTCAACCAAGGCGGATACTTTGCAAAACACATTGGGATGACCTGCCGCCGCTCTGATTCCTGTTTGCCAAGCTTCAGGTGGAGCGGCTGATGTTACCGCAACGTTTCCGATGTGATTCAGTACAATGCGAAGGCCGGGAACCTTTTCAGCAAGCTTGGCGACTGCGGCAGGCGTATCCGGTCCGCCATTAACATCGAGTGCCAGACCATGCTTTGCCAACAACTCAAAATCGGCCAGCTCGTTCGCATCAAGTTGCCTCTTGAGCACAACAACGTTGACTCGAATCCCACGAAACAGCGGGTTGGCTGCAAAGCGTTTCACATGGTTAGCAAAGTCAGGATTCCCTGGTTCCAAGCGACCAACAATTCCGAGCACAAACGGATTCGGCTCCGATAGTTTGAGCAACCAATCATTGTCCTCCAACCGTGAACTGGCCTCGACAATGATGGTTCCAGTAACCGGGCGAAACTGGTTTAAAGCAAGGAAATGACGCGGCAATACCGTCCGATACAACGTTGAATCTTCACTCGGCCAAGGCACACCCTCCGGTCGACTTGGGTCATAGAAATGCGTGTGGCAGTCAATGATGTCCAAATCATGTGGAACATCATTTGAATGCAGCTCGCCGCCTAGGGGACTTTCGACTTGCGTCGCCAGGCCATCTGGGTTCGGCTCATCCGCAGCCGCAACCTCGTGGCCCGCCGCACCGAGACTGGCAACACATGCCACGGCAATAACGATCCAGCTCCGACGAGTTCCCAATTGGCGATTTCGCATCAGCATCACTTCTGTTTGGCGGCATGAACATGAAGGGCGCCAGCGGAATCTCCTGTAATCGCCGTGGCACCGTCAAAAGTCAGCACCGATTGTAACGGTAGAATTTCGATGTTGCTTTCACCTTCATCCAACTTGATCGCGATCGCTTTGTTTTCCTTACCAGCGGTGGACCAAACACGTACCTTCTTGTCCCGACCACAACTGACTAACTCACCAGTCGTACCAAATCGCACATCCATGACCCCGTTAGGAATGTCACCGTACACGCCAGCAGGCCGCTTCGGAGGGTGAGCCTTGGCTTGGGAATACAACGGCCATCCCTTGGCGACTTCCCACCAAACGATCAGCCCATCTTCGCCACTGGAAGCCAACACCTGCGAATCGGATCGCCACGACAACGCGGTTATGGATGCTTTGTGCTCAGCCAATGGCCGCACGACTCCTCCGCTTTCCGCATCCCAAAGATGAATGTTGCCGACTCGGTCACCCGACGCCAACAACTTCCCATCGGGACTGAATGCTATCCCTGTCACCCAATCGGTGTGTTTGACCAACGTGTTGATAACCTCACCGGTCTCGGTCGAGAAGATTTTCACCACGCGACCGGAACCACCAATTGCGATCCGCCGCTCATCAGGAGAAATATCTGCGGCGATGATGGCGTCAGTTTCATCACCGATTTCCGCCAAGCGTTGGCCGGTCTTCACATCAAATAACACTGCCACGCCATTCTGCACTGGGCGGCCACCTGCGGCCATCAACAATCGACCTGATTGACTGAATCGCAACACGTGCGGTTCGCCTTCGGGGAACGCTAGCGAGCCGATGGGTTCCTGCGTTTCGGTATGGATCAACTCGATTCGTTCATAGGAGCCAACGGCAACTAAAGGAGCCCGAGAACTACTAGCCATGGCGATTACTGGAAACGGACGAACCGTCTTGACCGGATCCAACGCGGGCAAGTTCTCCGGCAAAGGTGCCGGACCGTCATCAATGTCAGCCATCGAAGTCGGTTGGAATTCGACTTCCCGTTTCTTAGCAACTTTGCTGCCTGAATTCTCACGAAGCCCGGAGTCGATCCAAGCCTTGATCAACGCAACTTGCTCTTTCGGCAAAGGATCATTTTCCGGCGGCATCCGCTCGATTGGATCCTCAGCCACAATGATTTCCAACAAACGACTGGCACTGGATCGCCCGGCGACCACCAATTCATCGTTGCCAGCGACGCCGGCGTAGCTGGCCATATTGAATCCGGCCTCTTGTTTAGAGTCACCGTGACATTGCAAACAATGACGTTTCAAGATCGCAGCGATGTGATCGTCGTAGGTGACGGGCTTTTCACCGCTTTCAGCTTCCGTCATTTGCTCCGCGTTAACGCTCCCGGTGGTTCCTAATGCAAGAACGATCGCAAACGGCAGCGTCAACAAGAGCGAGACAAAAGGATTCAAAGGTTTAAAATTCATGGACTTAGCTAAGTAGTGGCGACTCGACGCAGCAGATGTGTAAGACGAAGGCGACCTATCGAAGGACGCCAAAACCGATCAATGGTTAAACGAGAACTCAGTCGAATTCAGCAGTCCCCAAAAGATGTCTTCGTAGGCACCAGGATCCTTCGTCGAGTCACCCACCGTCTCAACCAAGGCTAGAAGCTCGTCCTCAGACGGCTGGCGACTAAGCGCCCGCACAAAAAGCTCTTCCAGGATTTCTTCTGGAGTTTCTTTTGTGGCCACCCACTTTTTCACCTGCCCGGCGGCCCACAATCGATCCTGCACCGTCTCGCCAACTGCCAGGTGCAACGTTTGAGACAAGGTCGGCTGTTTATTCGTTTCGCACGCACATACGGTGGCGCGACTGGAACGTCCAAACGTCTTGAAGAACGGCATTCCATAGTTAGGCCCCCCGGTATCACCGCCCGAGATTGGGAAGTAGTCGATGGCTCGCGTCCCGCTAGCAAACCCCTTAAACGAAGCCTGCATTCCAGTTGCGGTTGTCACCGAATCCAGCAACACATCCGCGCGAAGGTGCCGCAAGTGAGCATGCGAAAATTGGCGGGTATCAGCGAGGTTGGATGCGGTGGGCTTCACGCTCAATTGGTAAACCCGCGAATTGCAAATATCACGCACCATCGTTCTCAAGTCGAATCCCGATTGCACCAACCGCTTTGACAAAGCGTCCAGCAAAGGTTCGTTCACCGGAGGGTTACTGACGCGAATGTCATCAACCGGTTCGACGATGCCCGTCCCCAGCAATTGTGCCCAGATACGGTTGGCAATATTCCGACTGAACATCTCGTTGTCTGGCGAGGTTAACCATTCCGCCAAGGCCTTGCGTGGATCGCCCTCGGACTCAACTGGATTGACGCCGCCTAATACTCGAGCGGGCATCGGCCGCTGATCAACCACATGCTTCACCGGTGGGGTGGAGGTATCGTAATAGATCCGTCGTTCACGAGGCTCGACACCGGGTTTTCGTTTCATCCCGGCAAAGAAGCTAACGAAACTGTAATAGTCGTCCTGGGTCCAGCGATCAAATGGATGATTGTGACATTCGGCGCACTGAATCTGCACACCAAGAAACACCTGCGAAAAGTCCGCCGCAAACGCCTTCGGTTCGAACCGAGGGCCGTGAACCATCATCGTGTAAAGGTTGGCCGGACCGTTGGTCAGGTTGCTGCCTGACGCGCCCACCATTTCTTCAACGAACTCGTTCAGCGGACGACCGGAACGCATCTGCTTGCGAATCCACTCATAGAACGACATGGCCGCCTTCACGTGAGTCGCTGCAGGAGCGTAATTGCCCCCGATGATTCGTAATTGTTCAGCCCAAAGTGCTGTCCACAAATCAGCAAACTCGTCATTGGCCAGCAGCTCGTCAATTTTAGCCGCTCGATCGCCGTCACTGTTCATGAACGCGTAATACTCCTCCGTCGTCGGAGTACGACCCGCCAAATCAAGTGTCACCCGTCGCAAGAAAGTCTCGTCATCACACACTTCCGACGGCGTAATTCGCAGTTTCTGCAACCGATCGAAGACCAATTCATCGATGTAATTCTCAGCCTTTGGATTGGGCCACTGAAAACCTTCGGCGGGCGGCAACACGATGACTTCCGCACCGATCGTGAACCGACTGTACCGAGCGAACACGTAGGTATCGCCAGGTCCTACGGCGGTCACGTGACCGTTGTCGTCGATCGTTGCCACGCTTTCATTGCTGCTGTGATAACGAGCCAGCGAGGTGACTTCTCTTTTGGATTCATCGCTGGCTATCGCTCCCACGCGCAAGATGTCCTGCTGCCCCTTCTCTTCGAACAAGAAACGCTTTTTGGAAAGAATCACTTTCACCGTTTCAGGCACCGATGCAGCATCATCCGGTGCACCGGCAGCAATCCAACGGTGCAACGTTCGATAAAGCTCGCTTTCCTTGTCAAACCGTTTGCCACCGGTATGGGCCACATCGCCAGTCGACTTAAGCAACAATAGGCTCTGTTCCGGGGCCGCGGTATTCACACGCCGTCCAACCATCTCATTGACCGTGCGGTGATAGTCCCCTTTGGGATCGTACCCGAACAACGACAACATGTAGCCGTCCTTGCCACTGGCCGCACCATGACAGGACCCTGCGTTACAACCGGCGCGAAAGAACACCGGCATGACGTCCCGCCGAAAACTCGGGGTCGCATCCGCATCTCCCGCTGAGATCGCCGTCCCGCTTGTAATCGTTAGGATCACTATTCCGATCAATAGACAGCGTGACGAATAGCTGCACCATTTCTTGGTCGAGTTTGGGATGAACGCGAGAGTGTGGAAGGCTAAAAGTAAGCGATTCATGATGGTGGGATTCCTCAATGCCTGGTCTAGGTTTGCCGGGCGATGTCGGTTTTGGTTAGGTGGGATAAACGAGGCGGGAAGGGTCGGTGATCGATCAACCTTGACCGGGATCAATTCGAAGCACTCCGTTCCCCGATCGCTGAATGATTTCTTGGCCGCCAGCTTCTAGGACAATTTCGCAAGACAAGCCAGTCGCCGAGCCAAGCAACGCCTCGTTAGTCGCTTCAATTTGAAAGCTGACCTCCTTGGATTCCTTGGTCAAAGTTGGCATCGGATCAACGACCTCAACGCCCTTGGGCAAACCAAGCAGTCGGACCTTAGCTTCACCATCGAACGTATTCTTTTGTTTCACGTTCCAAACGAACAGCTTCTTTTCACCGCGACGAACGCTCTCTGGTTTTGCGGCCAATTCCACGTAAGGATCAGCAACGGTGAGCTCAATAAATTGCGAGGAAACCCGAGTGTGCCCGGTTCCCAAGAAGGGGTCCATGTCATCACGCACCGTGCTCGCGATCCCGACCAACGGCCAAGTCGTAAGCTGAGCATTCTTGGTGGCCGAAATTCGTAGAAAGCCGTCCGACTCACCGGGTTCCATCGTTTGCGGTGGCTGAATCGCAAGCCCGGGCGGTGACCAAACGGAGCCAAACTCGATCGCGCCATCGAATCCAGGTTGCCGATGAACTCGAACCGGCACCGCTAATTCACCACCTCGCACCAACGGCACCGCGGGTGCGATCAACTCGATCGAAAATGGAGCCGGCTCAACGACGGCCGCAATGTAGCTATCAACTCGCACGGTGTTCCAAGCGTCACCCCCGGAGTGATTGATAAAAGGCACCTGTTGAACAGATCGGCTCTCGACCTTTTCGTTGGGATCGGCCGGGATCGCGTCCAGCGTGAACACCGCTCCACCTTGCTTGGCATCCGCCGCAGCAACGAACTGCATTGGCCAAATGCCAGGAATCTTACCCTTGGGCAACGGCGGCACGATCAACTCCATTCCTTCGGGCAAACCATTAGCGACAATTTCAAAGTCACCCTTGATCGTGTCGCATTGACCTTGAGGCATGCTGACGTTGATCGTCCAGCGATTGCCTTGCGGAACCGCCAGACCGCTAACACGCATGGACTCGGTCCAGTCAAAAGTAGTGCTTTTGAGTACGGTTTGAAAGAGAGTGCGCGGTGATTCAATTTCGATGCGGTAGATACCGGTTGGGCCGCCCATTCCGCTGGAATCAAGCAGCTCGATAAGATAGTCGCCATCTTGCTTAGGCTCCCAAACGACCGATGGGTCAAGCGTATCAGGCAGCCCGCTACGCGATCGATAGTTCGTCCCGTACACGTCACGCTCTTCTAACGTAACGTCATCCACGTTGACTTCCGGTTTACCAGGCTTGCCGTCAGCGTCCAGAGGCCGGATTCGCAGTGTAGGATCGATCGGCGATCCCAAGGTTGTCGAATAAACCCGGACATGCCAGCGATCGTTCTTGCTAACCCTCACGCGATAGCGATCCAACTCTTCACCCGAATCGATGATCCCGTTAATGGCGATCGGCAAGGACTCGACCACAGTCACATCTGCTTTCGAGTCTTCAAGCACGTTAGCGTAAGGACTACTGCGAAGTGGCATCGCGGTCGGCGACTGTCCGAAATAGTCAAACGTCCCTTCCTTTTCAGGAATTCGAATTACTTGATCGGTGTCTCCCAAAGCATCGCCGATCAAGCGAATACGCTCGTCGGAACCAGCCTGTCCACCGGGTGGATAAGCCGCCAACGGACGCGGAGTATCACTGATGTGAACACAATAGGGTCGGTCTGAAGGGACAAAGATGGATCGGCCCACCTCCACAAACACATACCCATCCCGCAGCACTTTGGTCGACAGGAGTGGGTCTTGGATCAACAGCGAATTATCATCGTTCGCCGCCAATTCTCGGCCACCCTCATCTAAAACTCGAACAGCCGTATCGAATTCGGAGTCACCATAGTGCGTATCCGCAATCCGAGCACACGCGACTTCGACAGCCAACCGTTGGCCCGCCTTCACGGGTACCTTGTACAAGTCAACATCGCCTCTTGCACCGTTGTTCAATCGACCGCGGACGCTCACATTCGCGTTCACCTCGATCGCGGTATCGAAATCATCGTTGGTGTTGTGACCTTTTTCGTTCTCGTCCATGACGGGAAACGGCGTCACATGAAAGGTCGCGATGTGTGTCAATTCGTCAGCCGTACGGAGCCGAAACGCGTGCTCGCCTACGGGACAATCGGCGGCAATTTCAAATTGGCAAACCACGGACTCGGCAATCAATCCACCGTGCATCGCGTGCCGTCGTTTCGGAGGTTCATCCGTCGGCCGAATATCGAGTGCGCGGATACCAGGCTGAAAGAAGATGATCTCCTTAGGCTGATCCAAAGACACACCGCTGATGATGACCTCGACAGTCGTCCCGCGTTGGGCAATCCGCGGTTGAACGGATTCGATAGCTTTGGTCATCGCCGCGGTGCATACGTTGGACACACAAAACAGCGACAACACAACAACAAGCTTGCGTAGGTGCATAATGGATCGGTAGGAAAAGGCAGGAGGGTAGGTGGGGCGTCTAAAAGGTCGAGTGTGTACCGATTAACTCAGCAAACCTTCGACCAATTT
This sequence comes from Rhodopirellula sp. J20-39, assembly GCF_057365095.1. Taxonomy (NCBI): domain Bacteria; kingdom Pseudomonadati; phylum Planctomycetota; class Planctomycetia; order Pirellulales; family Pirellulaceae; genus Rhodopirellula; species Rhodopirellula sp. J20-39. Next base: position 4,661,845 of record NZ_CP195123.1, read on the forward strand.
GCCATCCTTGATGATCTCAATCGGCCTCGTACCGAACGCTAGTAGTTCTTTGTTGGCATCAATGCCAAGCTGGTGGTAGATCGTGTGCATCAGGTTTTCCAATGGCACCGCGTCGCGTGCAGGTTCACCGCCAATCGAATCACTCACTCCATAGACCAAGCCGCGCGAAAAACCGCCGCCCGCAACAAGCATGGAGTAGTTTCGAGCCCAGTGGTCACGGCCGCTCGTGTTGTTGATTTTGGGAGTTCGGCCGAACTCGGATGTGACCCAAAAAATTGTGGTATCCAGTAATCCACGACGATCCAAATCAGTGATCAAACCCGCGATCGCATGGTCCAATGCTGGCATCTGATCCAAGCAATCCTTCTTAACGTCCACGTGCGAATCCCAGGCGCCGTAGGTTACCGTGACGAACCGCACGCCCGATTCCACCAAACGACGTGCCACGATCATTTTCTCAGCAAGTCCCTTAGGATGGAACTTGTTGTCGGGGCCCTTCAGCCCCACGACGTCACGTCCATAAAGCTCGAACGTTTCTTCCGTCTCGCCGTCCAGTGCGAAGGCCGCTTGCGACTCTTTCGAGGTCAACAAGGTGTAAGCCTGTTGATAAAAATCGTCCATCGTGTCGAGCGTGGTCGGATCCGCTTCCAGACTTCGAATCTTCTGTTCAATGATCTCTCGCGCTGTTTTGCGGCGACCAAAACGCTCCATTGAAACGCGTTCTGGAATCGAGAAGTCTTTGACTTTGTAGTTCCGTTCGGCCGGATCCGCATTCAATTCAAAGGGACCATGCGTACTGCTTAGGAATCCAGTACCGCCAGCAAAACTGTGGTTATTTGGGATCGCCACATAGGGCGGAAGATCGCCACGCTTGCCCAGCTCGTGTGAAACGATCGATCCCATTTGCGGGAAATCAATCACGGCCGTCGGCGTATACCCAGTGAATAGATGGTAAGTCGCGACCGCATGATCCGGGATCTTTCCCACCATGCTGCGGATGACGGTTAACTTGTCAGCCACCTTTGCGGTGTTCGGGAAATTATCGCTGAAGATCTCGCCCGTGTTGGTCTTGTTGATCCCAAACGCACCACGGTACTCGACGGGAGATTCCGGCTTCGGATCGAACGACTCGTGTTGTGGGAAGCCGCCGCCCAGGTGCAGCTGGATCACACTGAGAGCCTTCGGGTCTTTGAGCGTTTGCCCCTTCACCATGCTGAAGGCTTCACCACCGTGCGAGTGAATACGAAACATGTCCCCCAATGAAAGCCCAAGACCGCCGCAAACCCCAGCCTGAATGGCGGCGCGGCGGTTCGTCATTGAGCGAAATCCTTTGCAACCGCTGCGGTTAGGCGCATCGCTAGATCGGTATTGGTTTGACATGTTCGATTCCTAAGGCGGGAGAGGCAGGCAGGTGGCGGGGTAGGTACCGTGGCAAAAAGCCAAGTGGGGAAAGGTGGGAAGTGGATCAATAAGGTCTAGGGTTGGGCAACGGATGTTCGAGTGCCGGGTTTTCACTCGACCACACTAAGCTAGGACGGCCTTCGTCAACCAACTTTGAAATTTCATCGTCTTTCAAAGCACGATTCCAGATCGCGACTTCGTCCATCCGTCCATTCAAAATACGAGACGGGCGACCTAAGTACTGGCCATAGGGCAACCAATTTCCAAGCCGACAAACGCCGGGCTGGATTACGTAATCACCTTCGCCCAATTCGCTAGTCATTACCGGTTTTCCATTGACATAGATGTCGCTTCGACGCTGATTGATGGACGTGACCGAAACCACGTGCACCCATTTGCCGACCGGCACAGGATTGCCAACCCATTTGAAGCTTTTACGCGGTGCGGACATGATGCCGCCTCGCGGCAGCCCGTAACGGTTCATCTGGAAGTGCAAATCTCCGTCATCACCTTCGTTCGAATTGCAGATCGCAATCATCTCGCGATCCAGTCGGTCGACTTGCATCCAAACGGCAATGGTCAGTTCGTCATACCTACCCGGAATTTCGAATTCGACGAAGTCGGTGTCACGATCAAACAGCAACGCATCCTTACCATCCCAACGGCCGGATACCCAACGGGGTCCCGACACCCGGCCTGAGGTCACCGGTGAATTCATGACCGCGTTTTCAAGAGTCCGAGGATCTGCTTGCCTGGTGAACGGGAACCAGCCAATCAAACTAGGATCATTTACGTGTTGTTGACGAACGGCTTTCCAACGCAGAAATCCAATTTCACCCGGTGAAGGGAACTGGGAAGCTTGCGGTTTTTCGCCTAGCTTCGCCTTGCCGTCGGCATAGCGGACCCAACCACCTTCGTGCACGCTCTTCATCAAGTCGTTCGACTTCGATTCTCGAACGTTCACCTGACCATCGAACACTTGCATCGTGCTCTCGCCCGTTTTCTTCGAAACGCTCAATCCAAACTCGGTGCCGACGTCCTCGAAGTTCACGTCCGTGGTGGCGACAGTGAATCCATGCGCTGACGGAGGCACAATTGCGCGGACCGAACCGAATGCCAATCGAGTATGCAGCTTATCGTCGATGCGAAGCAGAGCAGGTGCTTGCAAAACCAAGTCCGCCCCACTGGCGAACCGCAAGTGAACGGTGCCTTCGAGCAACTCATATTCACCCGGATTGAAGACCACATCGTCCGTTGATCGGTCATTGGCGAACTTGGCACCCGCTTCGTCGACCAACATTGCTGTTACTTGACTTACCGCATGGTCCACACTGGCAACATCGACACGTTCGGGCAACACGACGGTGTAGTCATCAAAAGATGACCGCGCACGCAAACCAACCATCAACGCAATGCAGCCACTCGCCAACAAGATCCACGGCACGATCACAGCCGCATGCTGGGCAAGCCACATGTACCAACGATTGCCACGTGAACACTCACCGTCCGATTTCAGATTCACGGGATCACTGCCCCCCGAAGAAGAATCGTTTCGAAGATCAGCTTCTAACTTTTCAGTGGCTACCTGAATCGGGTCGGGCGGCAGCGATGACCTGGCATCGGCATCATACCCAATCTGATCCACCATTCCGCCCACGGCGTCGAAGGAGACCTCTCGTGCGATCCCAGCCTCGAGCAGCCGATGGCGAATGTAATACTTACGTGCATCCGGATCTGTTTTCAATCGATCCTGCAACTTAGCGAAACCTGCCGCATCGAGGGTGTCGTCCAAAGCGAGCGACAGCAGTTCAGCGAGTTCACGATCGTCGCCAATCGATTGCAGATTTGGCTGGGACGGTTTCGGTTGATCATCCATTACGAAGCCTTCAAGTTTTGTTGCACACATCCCAGTAAAGACTCACGGATTCGGTACAGTGCTTGTCGCACCGAACCGACCGTGCGGCCGAGCGAATCGGCAATCATCCGCAGCGACGAATCAGGTTCGTAACGCATACTTAAAAGCTGCCGTTGCGGCGTCGGTAATTTTTCCATGCAACCCTGCAATACTTCCATGCGATCGTCGATTTCAGCTTCCATGTCCTTGACATCCAAGGCGATCAATTCCAGCAACTGGTCGTCGAAAACAAGCCGGTCGCGACCGAGTCGTTTGCAATAGGTCAGCACCTGAAAACGGGCAACCGTCGACGCCCATGCCCAGAAGTTGGTTCCCATTTCGAATTCACCGGACTTTCGCAACAAAACGACGTTCACATCCTGCAGGACGTCGTCAACGTCCTTAGGATCAAACAGCAAACAGCGCACGAATCCATACAAGCGATTTTGCGATCGCGTCAGCTCGCGAACGAAGTCGTCAGGTGGTCGAATCTCGGTTTCTTGTGTTTCCATTGGTCGTCTCCAGCTCTCTCGCAACGAGGTGAATGCTGCGATTATCCTCGCCATTAGTGAATGGCGCAAAAAGGGGGATTGTCACACCTAAAACAAGGATAATGGCATGCCTTGCCTAGGGCACTGCCCGCTCGCTCGGAATCCCATTTTCTGGCTGAATGAAGCCTGTTCTCGCCCGAATAATCGGTGGTTAACCGCTCAGCTCAGTAAATACTCGATCCCGAACAACCAGTGGTTAACCCGGTACGTCAATCGCCTCGAATTCAGAGCCTGATCGTCGCGAACAGAGCAGCAAGTCCCTAGCACCGTTCACGAAAAACGGACTCGCTAGATCGCCACGCATGGCCCGCTACCTCAATTTCGCGGGCTCAGCTTGGTTTTCGACGACCAAAACACGCTGATCGACTTCGACATTCTTGAAGACCTGGCGTTTCCCACTGGGCCAGTCGACCAACAACTCCAACTGCGTCGCCTCACCACCGAGCCCAAACGAAACGACAGATTCGTTGCAACTTAGATAGCCGTCTCCTGCCGCTACCCACTCCACAGATTCACGCTCTCCCCACCGGACTCGAACCTTGGCCCCGACAGCGTCACGCTCGCTCTCCGTTCCAACCAGTTGAACCTGCAACCAGTGGTTGCTGGATTCGGTCCGGTTTATCAACAAAGCAGATGTCTGATCGATGTGAGTGACCACAATGTCGCTCTTCCCGTCCTGGTTGAAATCCAGCCGAGCCAGCCCCCGCCCGAGGTAGTTCGTCTTCCAATACCCCGCAGGATCGGTCACTTCCAAGGGCTGAAAACGACTTCCTGAGTTCCAAAACAATTGCGGCGGCTGACGAAACTCGGATCGGTTCTCAAGCGTGTCATCCAGGTGCCCATTGGTCACGACAAGATCGAGGTTTCCATTATTGCTGATATCAATAGCCTGCGAGCCGAATCCAACCATCTTACGAGTCGGCTCAGCAAGGTGGAGGTGCACGGTGCGGTCTTGATAGGCGTCCTGGTCAGCAAGGAAGAGGCTTGAATTCTGGTTTTCGTAATTGCTGATATGGATATCGACCGTTCCGCTGGCGTCAAAGTCGCCGATCGCGATCCCCATCGATCCGGTCGCGATCCCGCTGCCGTCGAACGCACATCCTTTCAGTGATGCCACGTCGTTCCACTGCCCCGGCCCATCGTTATGAACCCAAAACTGGTTCGGCTGCAGGTCATTACCCACAAAGATTTCGTTGCCGGGAAGACCGTCTAAGTCGGTCACGACGACGCCCAGTGCATAGCTGTGATCTCGATCATGCGAACTAAACGGCTTCGCCCGAAAGCCACCCGCACCGTCATTGACGAAGATTAAGTCAGCCCCCACGTTGTATTCACCAGGCGACACCGCTCGTCGGACTCGCCCCGACGCATCCAACGCGGGCTTCCGATTGATCTTGGGATCATCGACATAAACGCACTGGAAGATGTCGGGCAAATGATCTCCATCCATGTCCGCGATTGCGACGGACGAAGGAACGCGATCGAGGTCACTTGTCTTTGCAAGCGGCTGTCGTTCAAACGTGCCATCGCCGTTGTTGATCAGCAACGCACTCACACCAATATTCGACACCACCAAGTCAGGAAACCCATCTTGATTCCAGTCTCCGGATGTTAGCCCGAGGCTGTACTGAGTCTCCACGGTTCCACTGGGCTTGGTCACGTCAAAGAGCTTTGAGCCGAGGTTTCGAAAAAGCAGGTTGGAAAGCTGGCCGTTCGATCCCGGCGGATCGCTACCACCCTGAGCCATCGCCAGATCAGCTGCACCATCTAAATCAAAATCGATCACCGCGACTCCGCCGCCGAGCGTCTGATGAATCGAAAATTGCTGAGAGACAGGGGCGCTAGCAACTCGATAAGTGTGAGCCAAACCCACCTCAGCGGCAACATTGACGAAACTGGCCGAGCCCAGCTTGGTCTCCTCCCTCTGTGCCAAGCGGACCTTGAACGATTCGGCTGATGAAGAATTTAGTTCTGGCAACCGATAGCGACTGAGGTCCATTCCGCACAAACGTTCTTCTTGAGTTGGTGCTTCCTGTGCCGAACTGACCACGCGACGACGCTCGGCATCCAGCCGTTTCAGCTCAGACGCATCAGCACCTCGATAGCTAGTTTCAATCGACTTCCATAACACCGCTTCCAAACGGCGTCCCAGCTTCAACAGATTGTCAGCAAGCCCCGCAATCGCATCCAAATTGGGCTCATTGAACTCGGCGACTTGGTTGTTGAACTTGATAACCTCACGTGTCGCCGCCCAGCGGGAACTCCACCGCCGCGCCAAGTCCACCTCACCCAAAGCGATCAACGGCTGCCGAATTCGGCCCATCGAAAAGAAATCGGTTGGATCTCGTTCCAAAGCTTCCGCCAGCGCGCGAACCGCTTCCCTAAAACGCCGATGCCTTGATTCATACACGCCGATCGCGGCCCAATAGTCCGCAAACTCTTTTATCTGGGGAGTCACCTGCGTTAGCCACCACAAGAACTTCTCGTCGTCCTGAGCCTCGGCCGCAGCACGTCCGTATAATGCAACCGCCGCTGGTGTTGCGTCCCCCGATTCAACCACCGCGTGTAACTTAGCGATTACGTCTTCGTATTGCTGTAACGCAAAAAGCTGTCGAGCTTCACCGCTCTCGCCAATGGGCCAATAGGGAAGCGTCTCCGGCTTCAGCAGTTCAGGATGCGATGGATCGTCGTACATTGCATCGGTCAACGCGACCAACGCATGAAGTTCATCTTGGTGAACGTCGCCTTGCCGGCACAGTTCGAACAGCTGCTCAGCCGCCTCGTGTCGACGCCCTTGTCGATTCAACAGATAAGCCAGTTGACGACGTGGAGGAACCGCGTCAGGCACCTTCGCAATGACCTTCCGGTAGCGAAGCTCCGCTTCTTGATATCGCTGCAAACGAAAGCACCAATCCGCCGATTGCCCCAACGCTGGTAGCCCAGCTTCGGGATGCTCCTCTGGAATTTCATCGAGTAGCTCCACAGCCTGGTCCAACTGGCCGCTCGCCGCTTGGATGTTCGCCAATCGAAAAAGCACCTCGACATCCGTGGGATCGATCAGCAACCACTGCCGCAGAGACTTCGACGCTTGGCCGAATTCACCTTGTTCAGCAAACCGTCCAGCTGCCGCAATGAAATCTTCCCGCGACTTCGTTGGCGGCTGCATGGCACTGCGTGAACCGGAGTCCTCTCGCTCGGCAACCTTGGGTTCCACCACGACTGCGTTTTCCAGCATCACGGAATCCGACGCGACAGACTCCACTGAGCGATCACCTGGAACCGCATCCTCGGCCCCACGACTGCATCCCAGCAAAACAACCGCGACCAAAGAAAACCGCCAGATGCGTGTGGGCACCTGGCGGTATGTTTTCGAGTACACGATCTCAATTTCCTGAGGAAGTCATTTGCAATTGGCTTTGCTAGTCATACCAAACTCTGACTCGCTTAGAAATCGGCATCAATTACTTCGCGAGATGCACGCGTTCCCAATGCACCCCACAAACCATAGGGGCTGATGGATCCTGGAGTTTGCCCGTCGGAGCCGCCTAACCGAACCATTCCCGCAGTGGAGCTCCCCGCTTCGATCGAGTCGGTTACAAACTTAACTGCCCCATCGGCCATCAAGACGTGTGCACCACCTTGGTGCCGACTGGACATGCCGACCACGCTCGACCCGCGATAGGCTCCGTGATCGACCCAGCCACAAATCTCGCGATTGGGCGGCAAGATGGTAAGGCAGGCACCGTGCACCAACATTGCGTCGGACCAATGAAACCCCCGTCCATGAGTGGCTGAGTCGACAGTCGCGTCGGCATGCCAAAATCGAGGACGAGCGGGATCAATAAGTGGCGTCGAATCGTCTCTACAAGCTGATGGATTCTGCCGGATAGTAGCTTCGGAGGTCACTCCGCCGTATCCCTTTGTCAGGATGGTTCGTACGTCCTTGTCTCCCAAGTCGGTTGCGATCTCTCCGCACGCGATCGTATTCGAAAGTCCGTCCAACACATCACGGAATTTGGTGGGCTTCATTGTAACGAAGACACCTCGCAACGATGCTCGCGTCTGCTTGCTGTTGTTCTCGGTGTTCTCGTACATATTCACGTTAACGCCACCCACATTCACACCTTGCACATTCAGGAATCCGAAGTCGGCCCAAATCATGGAATCACCCAAGCAAGCCACGTAGTTAGTACGTCCTAGTGCGGGCAAACCTGAACCTGGATCGCTCGGACACCGATAGCCTGGAAGCTCAGTCGACCATGGAACGTATTTGCGTTGGTAAGGCGTGGGGCCAAACTCATTCCAAGGCTGCGCGGGAGTTCCCCAACCGGAGGTGCTGTTATCGGCATTCGTAGAATCCTTGTTGCTCATTTGCTCCCACAGCCCCTGCTGTTCCACAAAGGGAGTGATCCCGACGAGGATGCTTAGACGATGCTGGTTTCCATCGTCTTGATCACCCCACCAATAATGCCGGTTTGCCGATCGTGTACCCGCACCATGCGTCGGCATTTGCTTATAGGCGCTGTGGTAATTGTGGATACCCAGCCCTATCTGCTTGAAGTTATTACTGCAACTCATCCGGCGTGCGGCTTCGCGAGCAGCCTGAACCGCTGGCAGCAAGAGACCCACCAGAACGCCGATGATGGCGATCACGACCAAGAGCTCCACTAGTGTGAAGCCGATGGGCTTAGCAAATTTCTTTTTCGTCATAGCAGCTCGCAGTGATCCAGTGGGGCGGAAAGGAGATCCGGTGCAGACCAGACCACGCGACGCCCCTGTCAATAAAGGGAGCCACGTCAGGAAACCTCGGCAACGCTAAAGGGCCCGTAGGAGCACTAGCCTGCCGTTAGAAATGGCGCGGCGGTCCTCCTATGTCACGCTAAACGCTCAAAAATCAGCAAAGACCGCCAGCCACTGCACAAATACCCACCGACCAACCTGATGGCGATGGTCTTTCCCTAATTACGAGGCAACACCCATACCGGGTAGCTTCACCGAATTCGGCACTACGGCAAAACAGCCCTAACTGTCGCGATAGCTCACTCATGCGACTTCATCGATGCCCCACTATCGACGCGTCGGTTGCGTCTCAGCAAACAACTGCCCCAAAAAAACCGCCAGATGCCTGGGGCACCTGACGGTATGTTTTCGAGGAGACGCTTTCAAGTTTTCGAGCGTGCTATCTGCGTTAAGTTCTGTCGGCTAAACAAAACCTTTCGCAGCCTAGAGCTCGCTATCGATTACTTCGTTGGAAGCACGCGTGCCAAGTGAACCCCACAAGCCATAAGGGCTTTTCGATCCAGGCGACTGAGTTCCCGAGCCTTCATTGTAAACCATTCCTGCACGCGAATCCCCGGCCTCGACAGAGTCGGTAATGAACTTCACCGCACCATCACCCATCAACACGTGAGCACCGCCTTGGTGGCGACTGGACATTCCAAGCACTCCACTACCCCAAAAGGGTTGATTATCGTCGTACATGCAGCTCTCACTGTTAGGCGGCAAAATGGTGAAGCATCCCGAGAAGGTCGCCATCGCATCATGCCATCGATACCCTCGCCCGTAAGCTTGATTACCAAGCGGAGTGTCAGCGTGCCAGAACTGAGGACGAGCTGGATCGATCAACGGAGCAGGGTCATCCTGACAGGCTGACGGATTCTCACGAATCACTGATTCGGAGAGGACAGCACCAGCCTTGTGGGTCAAAGAGGTCCGTACATCTCGGTCACCTAAGTCGGTCGCAATTTCACCACAAGCAATCGTGTTAGAAAGTCCATCGAGCATGTCACGAAAACTAGTTGGCTTCATCGTGACAAACATGCCTCGCAACGCACCTCGCGTCCGCTTGCTGTAGGTCTCGTTGGTTTTGAAATTGTTTACTGCCGGACTGCCTGACCCCCGGATATCGAGATAACCTTTGTTGGACCAGACGATGGAATCGCCCATGCAAGCCGCATAGTTAGTTCGCCCTAGGGCGGGCAAGCCAGTACCAGGATCGCTAGGGCAGCGGAAACCGGGAATCTCACTCGACCAAGGAACATACATGCGGCGATCCGGCGTCGGTCCAAACTCGTTCCAAGGCAACGCTGGAGTCCCCCAACCACCGGAGTAACCAGCTGGGTCATTGTCCGTATTGATCGAACTCTTGTTGCTCATCTGCTCCCAAATCGCCTGTTGCTCGATGAATGGAGTCACGCCAACTAGGAAACTTAGGCGGTGCAAATTGCCGTCATTTTTATCACCCCACCAGTGGTGGTCAGTGGCAGAGCGGGTGCCCGCTCCCTGCGTCGGCAATTGGTCGTACGCGCTATGGTAATTGTGCAAGCCGAGCCCAATCTGCTTGAAATTGTTACTACAACTCATTCGACGAGCGGCTTCGCGAGCGGCCTGAACGGCCGGTAACAAGAGGCCCACAAGAACCCCGATAATGGCGATCACCACCAAAAGCTCTACTAGCGTGAAGCCGTTTGGCCTCGAAACATTCTTCTTCAACATGTCATCTCACATTTATCAATTGGTAGGAAAAAGAGATTCGATGCAGCCTAGCGCCCGGGGCGTTAATTCGGACCAGCAAAGCCGAGGGCGAGAAATTCAACAACATAGGAAGCCCATTAGGAAAACTAGCCTGCCCTTCCAGATGGCGCGGCTCCAATCTAGCGTCACGCCTATTGCTCAAAAATCACGGAAATACTCAACAAACCCGAAATTTGCAACCAAATTTCACAAAACAGTGCTTTTAATCGGAATATCACGCGAATCTGCGGCATTAGCCTCTGAGGGAATCAGACAAGGCGTCTGAATCGTTCAATACTTCGCCAATGTTCCTTATTCAGAGAGATTGAGATGAAACTCTTCGCCACCCTGATGCTCTTCGCATGCTGCCTGATGGCAACCGGATGCGGATCCGATGAACCTAAGCTCATCGGCACCGGTGATCCTGAAGCAATTGCCGAATATGAGAGAATCATGGCTGAAACACAGCAAATCAAACCGGAAGAAATGAAAAAGATCGAACAGGATATGCGAGCAAAAAGATGAATGCTCAGTAGCCTTTCTGTTGAGAAGCAATCCAAGCGAAACCCATGATCCAACCGTCCACGCATTTTTCACTGGACGAATGTCGACCAGTGTTTGGTTATCAAGCCAAACTGCGTTCTAGGGCCAAGCACCATCGCTATTGGGTCGGCACCACAATCCGTTGCGGACGGATGTCGAACGGAGCGATCTTCTCTTCTCGAGGCAAGCTATAGCGAGTCCAGGTTCCGGCCTGGACTCGGACCGTTCGGCCTGGCCGAACACCTTCTAGAAGTTCCGGCATTCGAATGCGAATGCCATAGCCGCTGCTACCGGGCGATATCGGTTGTCCACCTCGAGACTCGTCCGCCGGCCGCGTTGTAGATCCGGACTCCGATTTCTGCACTGACTGCGAAACATCGATCCAATCCGTGACATGTACATGCTTCCCATCGTTATGGGCGTCATGGGTTCGCAAGTTCGATTCCGCCACCAAAAGACGCGCGGGTTTGTTAACCGGGAAGTAGTCGTGATGCCGTGGTTCGAAACCTGAATAGAATTCGATGTCCACGATGCCGGCACCTGCATCCAAGTAGTCGATCTTGGTCACCATCCCTGGAAATCCACGGTCGAACATGTGCTGCTCAAAGGTTCGAAATTGCTGTTCCGTTGCCCGGGTTCGACTGTCGGCATCAAGCCAAATATCGGTCAACCGCCCAGGCCCGTACATTGTCGCCCACGTCATGTTGAACAGCATCACTTGCCCGGCGGCAACGTCGCTCAGGTCAACGATCTTGTCGGCTCGCCAAACTCGCGTCGCTGCGGTGTAGTCAAAGGTTTGCTGACCGGTCAGGCCTTCTACCGATGGATAGCCGGCAAGCTCCGACAGCACCGAAGCCTCTTCCAGTTCGACACGTTTCGCGACTAGCTGATGCTTGGTCTCATCAATCGAAACGACTTCCCAGCCGATGCGTTGTCGTTGATAAAACGTAAAATCGTCTTCCAGTCGCAACGCTTGGCTGAGCGGTGAATCCGGCGAACGGTCATTTGGCTCATTACTGACCGTGGCCGCGTAATCGGTTTCCTTCAACTCCACCTCGAAATCGCCTGCCGGCCCAAGATGAAACCAACCATGCAAGTGAGTGCCAAGAGCGAGGTCGCCTAGCGTCGCGGGTGAGCCGTGGTAGTACAACGCTCCATAGGGAAGCATGCCGAAGGTGAGCGGCAGATCTTGGTGATACTTATTGCGTGTGTCGAGGCGGTCAGTACGTATAATTCCAGTACGGTTAACGTGATCCACCATCACTAACTCGCCGGCGATCGGATACGACGTGCCTGGCTCGGGAAAACGATCTGGCGTGGCGATACTTGCTCTCGACTGGGCAACCGCCACGCTAGACATCAAGCAACTAACCACCACCAACAGAGTCAAAGACTTAAGCCACATCATGCTTCGATCTCCGATAGGGAAGCGAGGCTATCGGCAAAAGTCTCCGTGTTCACTCCCATTCGCTGGGCCATCGTCAACAACACATTGCTTAGCCGACCTTTCTCATTCGCCGGACGCGAGCAAATTCCGTAGTGCTTCTTGGCATCGGTAACGTCGTAACCATCGATGTGTCCGACGTTGTAATCCACGTGTTGGCCATGCCGCAGTCCCAACTTGCGTCCACCGGCCAAAATCGTGGGTACGTTCGCGTTGCCGTGACTGTGACCGTACGCCATACCGCTGCCGTAAAGCAGCATGGTGGTGTCTAGCAATGGACCGTTAGCGTCTTCGACCTCCGAAAGGCGATCCAGCAAGTAGGCAAACTGTTCGAAATTGAACGCATCACTTTCAGTCAACCGGCGAAGTTGTTCGGGATCACCGTTATGATGAGAAAGAGAATGGCGGGTTTGGTTGATCGATATTTCTGGGATGGGTAACCCCTTGCCTTCGTCACCGCTACTGAACGTGATCACTCGCGTCATGTCGGTTTGAAAGGCGAGTACCATCAAGTCGTAGATGGTCCGAAAATACTCGCCGACTTTTTGCTGGGATACCTCTCGGTTGATTCGCCGTTGATCGGCATTGTCAATTTCCGGACGTGGAACGTCGAGCCACCGGTCGGCTCGCTCGGTCCGCAATTCGACTTCACGAACCGACGAAAGATATTGATCCAGCCGCGTTTTGTCCTGATTTCCAATCCTGCGTTTCAGCGATCGGGACTCGTCCAAGATGGCATCCAATACGCTGCCAGTTTGATGCAAGCCGCGCCGTTCTTTCTCGATTCCACCTTCGGGAATATGGAACAAACGCTTAAACACTTCCGCTGGCTTGGTTTCGGCCGGCAACGAAATACCGTCGGCATTGTAAGACAACGATCGACCGGTATTGCTAAGCACGAGCGACGAGAACCGAGTCATCGCGGACGTTCGACTCGCCATCAACTGGTCCACCGAAATCGAATTTCGCTCGGTTGGGCCAATCTTGCCGCCGGTTAACCAAATGCTTTGGCAACCGTGGTGGTGGCCTAATGCGTTGGGATGATGCAAACCACTGATCGGCGTAATTTGATCGCGATGCCGTTCCAGCGGTTGCAGCGACTTGCTGAACTGATATCCCTTCCCCGTTTGCAAGATTTGGTAGTCAAGTGTGTTGACGCCATTGGGAAGATAGATGAATACGCTGCGGCGAGGCGAACCATCGACGTTCGATGCCGCCTTCACCGGACGCATGCATTCCATCATCGGTAGAGCCAACATGGCACCGGCGCCGCGAAGGACATGCCGACGCGAAATCCGTCGTTGCAATGAGTGATAGTGAGCCATCGTTATCTTCTTAATAGAGATGCGAAGGAAGTGAATCAGCGTTTCAAGAAAAGATCCGAAAGGACAAAATTCTCGACAAGGGTTCGCAAGCGATATCCGTCAGCCTGGCTGGCCTTCGCGATCGCCTGAATGGCGTCGCGATCATCGACCGTCATCGGACGCCGCAACGCGAAGGTCGCCAATTTTTCGATGAAGGCTTGGCCAAAGCCGTCCAAGTTCTGCAGCATCAACTGCTTGAACTCCTCGGGCCCAGCGAACGGGCTGCCATCGGGCATCACGCCACTGGCATCCACCGGAGGATTTTTGCCGGTTCCGTGCTGCACGTATTCTTCGGTCCGCCAACTTCCAACGGCGTCGTAGTTGTCAAAAGCGAAGCCCAGCGGATCGATTTTGCGATGGCACGCGGCACACTGAGCATGAACGGTGTGCGCCGCCAACTTCATCCGAATCGTGGCTCGCGGCTGATCTACCGGGTTGGGCTCAATGGCATCGATGTTGGCCGGTGGTGGGTTCGGTGTCTTGCCTAGCATGACCTCGGACACCCAAATGCCGCGATGCACCGGACGATGCCGAGTTCCATCGGACGTTAACGACAAGATGGATGCCTGAGTCAGCAGACCACCGCGATGGTCATCGGGACTTAGCGACACCTTCTGAAATCCAGTCGCCGGCGGTGCTTCAATGCCGTAATGCGCCGCCAATCGCGGGTTCACCATCGTCCAATCGGAATCCAAAAACTCGCGGATCGAACGGTTCCCATCGAAAACATTTTTAAAGAACAACGTCGACTCCAACACCATGCTCTTTTCGAGCCAGGGATCGTAATCGGGATACAATTTCTGATCCGGTGGGAACATCCCAACGCTCCCTAATTGCAACCATTGCCGCGGAAATGCATCCGTGAACCGATCCATTTTGGCATCCGACATCAGCCGACGAACCTGCGTTTTCAGCGTTGATGGATCACTCAAACCGCCAGCGTGGGCTGCCCGCAACAGTTCCATGTCGGGCATCGAACTCCACAGGAAAAACGACAAGCGTGATGCCAATTCCCAATCGTTAAGAGTCGTTCGATCTTCGTCGGGACTGCCTTCACGCAGGTAATAGAAATTTTGAGAAGCCAGAATTCCTTGCATGCCCAATTTGCATGCGTTTCGAACGGTTTCGCCGGAGTCGATTCCTGCTTTGACAACCTTCACGTATCGATCGAGTTCTGAATCGGTGGGTGGCCGCCGCCAAGCCAACCCAGCGAATCGGGTCAAGACCTGACGAACCTCTTCGGTGTCAAAATTGCCAGACGGCAAGAAGCGATCACGCTTTTGCTGCTCAGCGGGATCCACGATAGGGCCTTCCCATTCGATGGAATCGAAGATCAAAAACGGATAAAGAGCGTTTCCATCTTCATCGGTCATCTTCCGCTGCCACGGGGCCCTTGAGAGTGGATTGTCCAGCGTCGTGAAGGCATACTGCCCCGTCGGACGACCAGACATTGGGGAATTCGATGGCCCCGCAACTTCGTTGTTGATGGTCATCGCCACCTTCCCTTCCAGGTAGGTTTCGAATTCCAAAACCACCGGCTCTTTCTCCGGTGCAATCACATCCTGTTCAAAGATCATTCGGTCCAGTTGCTGGCAATAGATTGCCACATGGGGTCGACGGCCGTCCTTCGATGGCAAGCCGCTGATTTTGAGTTTGCCCCGATAGACGCCTGGCGGCATGTCGTAGAAAGCATGCACCGGCTGGACGTTCGATAAACGATGCCCGGGCCAGATCAACGTACGTACTTGGTCCTCAATCCCCAGTTCCTTAAATTCCGCGCGACGGCCGCGGTTGGGCCAGTCGATATCGATCGCATCCTTCGTCCAGGTGCGAGTCTCGGCAACCTTGTCAGGATACGCAGCGTCAAGAATTGAGCGTGCCGCAGCGAGATACTTTTCCACGTGCGACGGTGACAGCGAAAGCTGGGCTCCAATCCGCTCGAACCCTTTCCATTCTGGATCCGCCGACATGCGACCGGGGGCGGAAGCATCGTACTGGACGCCCAGTAGATCCTCGATTGTGTTGGAATACTCTTCACGACTCAGACGGTAAAACGCTACCGAAGCTCGCTTGGACATCCGGGCACGCTCGCCTTCCTTGATCCGTCCACCAATCCAATCTACGACGCGTTCGATCTCGGTGGCGGTTGGCTGCGGGTTGTCGGGCGGCGGCATTTCACCGGCGTTGATCCGACCGATCACTTCGTCCCAAAGCTGGACATTGCCAATCGAATCAAAGTCGGCGGCAAGATTGTCGAGACGGAACTCCCCTTCTTGCTCGTCAGCGTTGTGGCAATCGAAACAATGCTGACGCAAGAAAGGCAACACGGACTGTTCGAACGAGCCGAGCAAGCCGACCGGCGGAGAACCGGTCGGCCTGGATTCGGCGGCATTCGCGATGACACCCGACGCTGGCAACATGACGAGCACGAGGGTGCAGATGACGAAACGCTTCATATCAAAGCGACCGCGTAATGGAGGAGGAGGTGAGGCGGGCTGATGTTTCGCAACGCCATAAAAGGCCCCGGCGAGACAACAGTGATGGAGGCAGGATAGTCTTCCTGCTACCCCAATGGCGCAGTACGGCAAAACGTCACGCCATTAACACCGGCTTTTTGAAAAACAGCAGTCTCGCAGGCTGAATAATCCACCTATCCTCTATCGAGCTTTTTCCAAGCGACTACCGGGCAACTTCGAACGGCTCTTGGCCTCGCACAACGGTCCACTCACGATCGATATCCAAACCCTCAAACGGCTGTTCCGTGCCATCGGCCCAACGTATTTTGCCAGCGACCGGCTTGCTCGATTTCCCTAGCCCGAAACGCACCACTCGCTCATTGCTGCACAAATAGCCATCTCCAGCGGAGACAACGCCGGTCCAGCGATCGCCCTCGCGTTCGATTTCGATAACGGCACCGATCGCGTCTCGAGCCCCATCGCGGTCCACCAATCGAAAAGCAATTTGTCGATGGTCGGACTCCGTATGATTGATCAACATCGCCACCGGTTCGGTTTGGTGACTGACAATCAGATCCGTCTTCCCATTTCGGTCGACATCCACCGTCCACAGTGCCCGGCCGGAATGGTTCCTGGATAGATATCCATCGGCAGCTTGGTTTAAAAAAACCGCGAAACGACCGTCCGTCGCCTGATAATAAACCTGCATGGGTTGCAGGTATTCCGACTCGCTTTCATTGGTTGGAAAATCAACATGCCCGTTGGCCACAACCAATTCCAGCAACCCATCGTTGTCAAAATCGACCGCTTCAGTTCCAAACCCGACCATCGGAAACGCCGCTTCGGACAGATTTTGCTGCAACGTCCGGTCGATCCAGAACCCGTCCCCGTTCTGTTGATGAAGCGTGTTGTATTCCCCTTCAAAGTTCGTGATGTAGATGTCTAAGTCACCATCCCGATCCATGTCCGCAGTCGCAATTCCCATCGAAGCTTGCGGGCTGGACCGATCGTCCGTGGCAAGTCCGCGCGTGATCCCGGACTCAATCAACCGAGGCGAATCCGACGAGGCGTGGCTGTAGTAATGGTTGTTGCTCATGTCGTTGGCAACGAAAATATCCAGCCCAGGTTGTCGATCCAACGACGAAATCACAACCCCCAGCCCACGGCCCAGCATCGTTGGCTGGAAGCCCCATGCTTCAGTCATGTTGACGAACGTTCCATCACCTTGATTGCGGAATATTTGATCCGCTTCGGCGGCAAAATAGATCGGCGCACAAGATTTCTCGATCCCCTTTTCTTCATCCACACAGGAGTCCGTGACCGGATCTAGGCCCGCGCAGTAGTTCAAAACCACGATGTCAGAGAGCCCATCCCCATCGATATCCGCAATCGCACCGCTGGAGGACCACAACGAGGGCGAATCAGCGAAGACGAATGATGTGGCGTCGGAAAATGTGCCATCACCGTTGTTGATGTACACCACGTTTTCGCCGTAGTTCAAAACCAACAAATCTGGAAAACCGTCCTCGTTGAGATCGCCAACTGAAACGCCCTGCCCGAACCCGGTGTCGCTGGTAAGCGTGTGCTTTCCCACGTCGACAAACCGGCCATTTAGGTTCCGCCACATCGAATTGGGATCTGAATCGCGTGCCGGTGGAGTGCCACCAGCGGCTGACAAATACAGATCGCACCACCCATCCAAGTCGAAATCGATGGCGCCACCACCACAACCGAGTTCCGCATAGATCGGAATACCAGGTTCATCCAAGTCGTCTCGCGTGCGACCGAAGAAATTCAATCCTCGCTCGGCAGCCTCATTGTGTAGCGTCGGTGCGACGGACGCGACCAAGACCGTCGACACCGCAGTCCGAGAACCGTCAGCCGGGTTGGATTGCAGTTTGGGCATTGGTAGATGACTGAGATCCCAATTCAGTTCGGGATGTTCTTTGGTGGTTTGCCACGGCGTGTCGCGGCGAAGCGACTTCACGATAGATTGCCGCACCAATTGGATATTGACCGGGGAACGTCCCTCAACAGCAACCTCATTGGGAGTCGCGTTTTCATCCGATTCTGGAAACCCCATACCAAGGGCCGCCCAAGCTTCCGCCTCCCAAAGCCGCCCCAATGAAGTCAATGCCGTGGCAACACTCGCCGCTTCCACGCGTGAATCGCGTCCAGCACGATCAAACCGCTTTTTAGCCTGCGTGATCTTGCTAAGTTCGTTCGCGCGTTGATGAGCCGATTCAATAGTTGTTTTAACCTCGTCCATTCCCTCGACTTCCATGGCGGTTTCCGGCATCTGCCCCAGTGTCGCGGCCAGTTTGGCCCAAACCGATGCAACATCCGGGTTCCGCTGCGTCGCTTCCCAATATGCACGTGCAGCCTGGTTGAATTCACCGTCTTGCCGTGCCCAATCCCCACGCACGCTCCAGTAAGTCCACTCCGATTCGAATCCCTTCAACTGTGAAACGTCATCCAGCCATGCAGGCAATTCCTGAAACCTTCCTAAAGCAGCCAGGGTCCGTCCGAGCAACAACTGTGCTGGCAGAAAATTCGGATGGGTGCCGAGAATCTGGCGAATTTCGGTTTCCGCCTCCTTCATTTTGCCACGATCGAACAAGCTCTTCGCCTTGCCGATCAAAGGTCGTTTGTCGTTCGGATTCCGCTGAACCATTTTGTCGAGCGAATCATTTTCCAGGTCCCGCTTCTCGGTGTTGCTTAACTCCATCAGCAATTCCACATCAAACTTACGGTTCCGCACCAATTGGCGTCCGTGAGGCTTGGCCTCCGATTGCCGCTCAAAGATGACCAGAAAATCGAATAACCAACGGCGCGTCTCGTCCTGGTCAGGGTGCTGGGCGACCGCTTCAGCAAGCAGATCGATGCCGTCGAACGAACGACCAATTGAAATCAAACCGGTTACCGCCCGCTGCACTGCTGCCGCGTCGGAAAGTGAACTTGCTCTCGCAGCATCCACCAACAGATCCACCGCCATCTCGGGACGCTCGTTCCGGTGTGCTACCTGGGCGACCAACGAAAGAACTTCAGCACTATCCGCATTGGCGATCAATACGGCATCCGAAAACTCGTCAGCCGCCGCCCAATTTCCTGCTGCGATTGCCGCTTGCATGGACGCCAACGGCGACACAACCGCCTCGCTGGACGCTGAATTCGATTCCTCTGACGCGTTCTTGGATCCACATCCAACAAATGCAACCAGCATGCTCAACACGACAATGGTTGCCAACACGGAAGACGTTGCCAATCGCGGAGCCACTTCAGGGAACATTCGATTCATCGTTGCAAGACAAACTGGATACAGGACAAATTGGGACCAAACACGACGCAACTTCCTTGATGTCCCGTCTTTGTTGCAAGTGTAGCGTCTCGCTAACGGATTGTTAGACTCGGCATGCTTTCAAGCCGAGTTGCATCTTCGTGGCTCCACCAAACCATCGCGGCGCAAGAACCTCAATCGTTTGGGCCAGAATCTTCGTTTGCGGATGTCTGGCTGCCAGGACTCTGACTAACTGGATCCTGATTAGCTGGAACTGGGCTAGCTAGAGCGGGGCTTGCTGGCGTCTCGCTTTGGGTGTTTTTTTCACCGGCCTGATCAAACTCGCTGATAACTTGACGCGTGTGCACGACAAAAGCTTGGTCCTGATCCGATGGCAAGATTGCATCCAGATCCGTTTTGGCTTTTACAATCGCGCCCCGTGCTGCCGTATCGTCACCTTCCAATTGCTTGATTTCAGCCACGGATCGAAACAACAACGCACGCCAACACAAGTGCGTCGAACTGCTGGGGGCATCAGTGACCAATTGAGTTTGAACGGAAATCGCGTTTTCCAACTGCTCGATGGCAAGCGTGTATTCGCGGCGTGTTCGCGACAGACTCGATAACTTGTGCCAGATATGAACCTCCGCAACAGCGAACAAGGGTGTGTCGGGGAACTGCGTTCGCAGCGGTCGCAAATGCTCCAGCGAGCCGGTTAGCCGTGACCACGCTTCTCGGCGCTGCCGGATTGTGCGTCCTTCCCGCCGCAGATTCGCCCCCGCAAGCGTTTCCACCAGACTGAACCGAACAGCGATATCATCCGGAACCTGTTCGAGCTGACGATTCAGGATACCAATTGCCTGGTCCACTAGTTTCTGCTTCGCCATCGGCCGTTTGACAAGTCGCGACTCCGCTAAGCGAACCCGTGATCGTAGGATTTCAACGGTGCTGTTGTGTCTCGATTCGCTCTCCTGGTTAGTCTCCCGGTCGGTTTGACTCGTCATTTTGCCTTGATCGGCGATTGCGTGCAGCCGTTCCAAAATAGCGTTCGCCGTCTCAAGATGGCCCCGACGCTGCTCGATCAGGGATGGTGATGGGACGGCGACACGACGCCGTTGGGGAGGCGGGTCGCCGAGAGCTACGTAAGCACGAGCGAGCATCAATTGAGCCTCGTTGTCAAACGAGGGAAGTTGCTTGGCAGCGGCGATCGCCTTTTGGCTCGCTGTATCGGCTTCATCGAAATGCATCGCCGCGGCCAAGACTGCAGCCAATTCATTGTGCAACCTTGCCGTCAGATTCAATTTTTGTTCATCGGGTAACCCAGCCTTCTCACTTCGCGAAAGAAGGGTATCGATACCTTGTTGCAGCGAATCAATCGCGGCGGACGTTTTCCCGAGTTGTTGCTGGATGGTTGCCAAGCGAATGCTGGCGTCGGTCATTTGCACG
Organism: Rhodopirellula sp. J20-39; assembly: GCF_057365095.1. NCBI lineage: Bacteria > Pseudomonadati > Planctomycetota > Planctomycetia > Pirellulales > Pirellulaceae > Rhodopirellula > Rhodopirellula sp. J20-39. The sequence continues at coordinate 4,682,734 of NZ_CP195123.1, forward strand.
ATCACATCAGGACGCGTTGGTGATTGCTGGGACAACCGTTCGTACAACGGCTGGATCCCTTCCAAGACCTTCGCGGTATGCGGTGACGGTGCCAAAGTGAAGGGTGTCGCTGCAGCATCGTCGAAGGCGGTATCACCGATCGACGTTGATGGAATCGCAACCATGTCCACGATACCGTCGAGCGACTGAAGGGCCACGTCGATCGTTCGTTCGGATTGCCGCAACGCCGACGCCGTTCGTTCATTCGCAGCGGAAACGGTAAGCCATCCGGCCGTCGACGCCGTCGTTGCAACCACCAGCGAAACCACCGCAATCGCCGACGCTAAGGCAATTTTCGGATTGCGACGACACCACCGCATCGCGTTTGTGAATGCGGATGTTCGGCGAGCGTGAATCGGCTCGTCATTTAGAAAGCGATCCAAATCGTCACGAAAATCGGCGGCGGTTTGGTATCGCAAGGACGATTCAGGGTTAATCGCTTTAGACACGATCGTTTCCAAATCAGCCGACACATCGCTTCGAATTTGTTTGACCGGTACAACTCGATGCTCGCGAACGGAATCCATTAATAAATGGAGATCCGTTTCCACGAACGCCGCGCGGCCGGTCAGCATTTCATAAAGCGTCAAGCCAAGCCCATAGACATCGCTGCGTTGATCGTCGCAACCACGAAACCGCTCCGGTGCCATGTAGCGAGGACTCCCACTCAGCGTTTGGGTCATCGAGACATCGTCGAGTGTATTACGAGCGAGCCCAAAATCGGTGACCTGCGCGTTATCGCTCTCATCGATCAAGATATTGGCTGGCTTGATGTCGCGATGCAAAACGCCACAACCGTGTGCATAGGCAAGCGCGTCGGCGACCTGACGAGCGACGGTCGCAGCTTGACGACAAGCAAACAGATTTCCAGCCCGCGCAATCCGCTTGTCCAATGCCTCGCCTAACACCAATTGCATGACGAGGTAGTGTGTGCCATCAGCTTCACCGGTGCCGAAGATCGGCACGATGTTGGTGTGGTGCAACGAAGCGGCCGTCTTCGCTTCACGCTGAAATCGTTGCAAAGCCTCTTCGTCCAGCAAGCATTGTTTGGGCAACAACTTTACCGCAACGATACGGCCTAATGATTCCTGGCAAGCTTCATAGACAATCCCCATCCCGCCGCGTCCGATCTCGCGTATCAGCCGGAAATCACCTAGTTGCTCAAGAGTTCGGCCGGCAAGAGTTGCGGTTCCATCACGACTGGCTTGTTGATCAATCTTGACTTTTTCGATTGATAAAACCAGCGGGAACACCTCACGAATCGACGCGTCCAACTCAGGATGCCGCCTCGCGTATTCATCGATCGTTGGCCGATCTCCGTCGCGATATCGAGCCAGGAAATCACTGGCAAGCACATCGACCGATTCATAGTCGTCGGAGTCAAGCATACGGACCGAAAGTGTTTCGAATGGTTGATAGAAGGCAAAAGCGGCAATGCTATTTGAACCTTTCCGAAGCAGTCACGCATACCCCTTGATGTCATCTTCCAGTTCGCCGGCCCTGTGTTGGCGCATTTTTCCGCTCCACCGATTCACCGGCCGGATTCAAACGATTGCGACGAAATTGGGCCGCCAACACCAATCGTTCAGCTTGATCAAGCATTCCATCGCGATTCGCGTCCGCGATTTCAAACGCGTCCTGCATGTGCTCGGGTAACTCGTCCGCGCTAATCAGACCGTCGTTGTTCTCATCGAACTCCAGTACAGACTTTGCGAAATCGGCATCGGCCTGAGCGGGATCGCCGCCGCGTCCTCCCGGTTGTCCACCGCCTGGACGTTCACCACCTAGCCGTCCACCACCCGCTGGGCCACGTCCTTGCCTTGCCCCAGTCCGAGCCTGATCACCGCCGATGCCTCGCCCGCCTTCCCGGCCACCCTGACCTTGCATTCCAGGTCTACCTTGCGATCCCGGGCCGCCCTGCGTACCGGGTCCACCTTGCATACCGGGGCCGCCCTGCATACCGGGGCCACCTTGCGGGCGTAGTTCATCGCCTGACAAACGTCCATCGCGATTGCGGTCCAATTTCAAAAGCGATGAAGTCGCTCCGGCGATCTCGGCCTCCGACAATTCATTATCGCCGTCGGCGTCAAAAATCCGTAACCAAGGCGGAGTCTGTTGCCCTCCACGTTGGCCGTTCATTCCCTGACCTTGGCCGCGGCCCTGACTAGGCAATTGCCCGCGACCTTGGCCAGGTCCAGGCCGTTGAGCATTCGCAGCGGGGACAGCGACAAAGAGCGAAACCGTTAACAGGGCGAGAACTGGGATTGCGATTTTCATTGAATGGGCTCAATAGGATGCTGACTGGTATGGCGACAGAACTACAAACCCGCCGAAACAGCGTGATCTACTGGAATAATCCGCAGGTTCCGTGAAAGTTTCGACCAAGTCCGATACACACCATTCAGCGAAGAGCCACCTGGCATTGGCTCCTTCATCTCACCCCAACTGTTCCAACACGTGCCGCAGACGCTCGAGCGCCCGGATGTATCGGATACTGGCCGCCTTCGGATTGATATCCAGCTCAACGGCGACCTCTTGATTGGTCAGTTCTTCGAAATGCCGTAACGCCAACACTTCGCGATCGATCTCATTCATCGTTGTCAGTGCATCACGAATCTGCGAAATCAATTCTTGTTTCACCACCGCCTGGCTCGGTGACGTCAGGTGCGCGATGAATCGCTGTGACAAACACATCGAGGTATCGCCCCAAGGCGAGCCAGCACCAGCCTCGCCCGTGGTCGCTTCCCGAAGCGTCGAACGGGACTCGGTGCCCAGGTGACGCCGATGAACGTGGCTAAGGGTTTGGCCCGTAACCAATCGGAGCCACAGGAAAAACGACGGGAAATCGCCGTCAATGAAGCGCTGAATGCGTTTTTCCGCGTCGAGAAAGACCTCCTGCACCACGTCGTCGGCGTCGACTCGCCCACGAACTTGATCGCTAAGTCGGAAGTGAATTATTTGCCAAATTCTTGGCCGATGGTGCACGAAAACGTCCGCGAAATGAGATGTATCGCCCGCCTTAAGTTGCTGCTGAAGCTGCTCGATCGAAGAATTCACAAAGGGCTTCAAAAAGTCGGTAGATGTTTAAGGTCGACCGGGTTTAGGTCTTTAAGCACAACGCACTCGGCCCCATTGTATCCCAGGACCCACATCATGAAACCAACGTCCGTCATCTATTCGTGCTTCATCTATTTGTGCGTGACTGTCGCCGCACTGACGTCGGCATCAAGCTCGGCGACTGCCGCACCGATTCGCGGCCAGCAGCCAAATGTGATCATCTTATTGGCGGACGATCTCGGATGGGGCGACGTTGGTTTTCACGGCGGCAGTGCCGAGACCCCCAACATCGATCGTCTGGCCGCCGACGGTGTTCGACTGAATCGTTTTTACGCCTTTCCAGCTTGCAGCCCTGCGAGAGCGGCGATGCTGACCGGACGTTTCCCCCACCGATACGGAATCTTCGGCCCAGTACGTCCACGTCAAGAAGGTTTGCCAACGACCGAACTGCTATTGCCTAGCGAATTTCAACGAGCAGGCTATCAGACAAGCTTGATCGGCAAGTGGCATCTCGGACAATCCAGTCAGCCAGCGTCCCATCCAACGCGCCGTGGCTTCGATCACTTCTATGGTTTTATGGATGCTTCGATTGACTACTTCGACCACACGACCGGTCGTGGACAAGTTGATTGGCAACGGGACGGTGCGACGGTTAACGAAGATGGCTACGCCACAGACCTACTGACCGCTGAAGCAGTTCAGCAAATTGTCAACCGTGACCAACGCAAACCTCTTTGCATGGTGGTTTCGTTCAACGCGCCGCATTCACCGATCCAGGCTCCCAAGTCTTTAATCGCGAAATACCAACATCGGCTTGGCGAACGAGAAGCGACCTATGCGGCGATGGTGGACTCGCTGGATCAAGGCATCGGGCGAATTCTAAAAGCGATCGACGATCAAAAGTCGCGTGATAACACGATCGTGGTTTTCGCATCGGACAATGGAGCGGCACGGATGGGCACCAACGCACCATTCCGAGGGCAAAAACGCGAAGTTTATGAAGGCGGCATCCATGTTCCGTGTGTCATCCGCGCTCCTGGATTCTTGAAAGCGGGATCACAAAGCAACCAACTTACCGCCATTCACGATCTGTTCCCCACCCTAGCCGACGCTGCCGACGTGACTATCGAGACACGCAAGCCTCTCGATGGCATCAGTGTTTGGGATAACCTTCGAACCGGCAATGCAGTATCGCGGTCCATGGTGATTGCGGAAAACGATCTGGCGATTTTTGAAGACGATTGGAAACTAGTTCAACCAGCCAACGGCAGGGCGGAACTTTACAATCTTCGCAGTGATTCGACCGAGTCGATTGACCAGGCCGCCCAACAACTCAAGCTCGTCGCTGCCCTTAAAGCTCAACTAACTCAGTACCAAAGTCGAGTGTCGCGGGATCAGCCCACTAATCTACAAACGGGTGCCGCGACCAGCGCAGGCCAGACACCCGCAACCACGCTGACGGCGAAACAAACAAGCAATCCACAAGAAGGTGAAGAGCTGGCAAAAGCAACTTTACGTGGCGACATCGTATACAGCGTTCTAGGAAATCGACGCGTCGAGTCCAACGGATTTGGGATCCGGTTGCTGAACGCCGAGGACATGGACAACAATCGGCAACAAGCGGGTGAAGCATCACTGCCCATGAAGATCAACAACCCTGAACAACGTTGGTATCGTTATTCGATTTCGGCGATGGCACAAGACAATTTTGAGGTCGATCGCGACGAGCTGTACCTGCAGGTTGAGTTCTTCCAAAAGTCGGGCACTGATTCCTTGGACCTGATCAAGACTCGAATTTACTCGCAAGTGGAACGTGAACGAGCCGACCTGAAAGACGAGGGAACCAACAATAGCCTGGGCCAGGGAACATGGCGTACGTACTCGATGAATTTTCGGACACCGTTCGCGGAAGTTGACCAACTGAAGTTGAGTATTGGATTCGTCGGTAAACCAATGAGCTCAAGTAAGGTTGCCAAGAGATCAGAGTTTTGGATTCGCAGCATGACGGTCGATCCCATTTCGGTTCCCGATAGCTACCAACCCAGCCAAACCGCGTCAGCATTCCCGCAACCGGATCTCAAGACGCTGGTTTATCTCGGTGGTCGCTGGTACTTCGATCCCCAAGGCGGACCGCGGACGGTTCCGAAACAATTCGATTACACCAACGCGTCTCAATTACTCTACAAGTCGGGACGGTTCGAAGCCCCCTTCGCCGGAAACATGTCATCATGGTTGCGAGCGGGCTACTTGGACTTTGCCGGTGATGCGGTCGACGTCGATAAGCCGAAACCGTACTCATTGATCGTCACGTTCACTGACCAGCACCTGGTGATGCGAAGCCGAAACCTGCCCAATCACCCAACAGCAACTTTCCCCGATCGTTGGCGAATGCTTGATGGCAACCCGGCTTACATTCAAGAGCAAGCCAACACGTGGCATATTCCGTTGACACCCAAACGGGATCCAAGGGCTTTCGCGATGGACGCATCGAATTCGAACCAAGCCTTGCCGATGGGTGCGATTGGCGTGGCAACCAACGGAGTGATTTTCTTTAACCCGTTCGACCACATCAACGAAACCGATGCAACTTGGCGTCTGGATCGTTGCTGTGGACATCCAAGTCCTCGCAACCAGTATCACTACCACAAGTATCCGGTTTGCGTTAAAACGCCATGGAGCGACGAGGGCGAAGCCCACTCTAGCTTGATTGGTTTCGCGTTCGACGGGTTCCCAGTCTACGGCCCCTACGAGTCGAGTGGGGTACTCGCTAAGAACGACACGACCAATCCGCTGAACGACTTCAACCTTCATACCGACGCTCAGCGTGGTCCACATTACCACGTGACGCCTGGCAAGTTCCCTCACATCATCGGTGGCTATTGGGGCGAACTGGAATCGCTCAATGGACGCAAACGACGCCAACCCTAGAAGATGGTTCTCGCGGATGGGTGAAGAGAGACAGATTCAAATTGAGCTTGAGGGCTGGAAAAGTTCGAATGAGAACTGCAAATTGGAAATCGGACTCGTTACATTTCGATAGACAAGTTTTACTTTTCCGATGGGCAGTTCTTCTTTTTTAGCCGGACACGTGCACGCGTGGCGACCTGCGTCGAACTCGGCATCTTCTCTATCTGCCTTTCAGTCCAAGCCTGCTAAGCGAGCCGATCATGATCAAACAAGTTTTCAGCATTGTTCTCTTGGTCGTCGGACCGTTGACGTTGGGTTGTGGCAAGCGGACTCCCGTGGTCGAGGTTTCCGTAGACCAAAGTGGGATCACCATCGATGATCTTACCCCTGTTGAATCCGTGGATTTGCCCTGGTCGCAATGGCGTGGTGGTAGCGGCGGGCTTGTGGATACCGATTCAGTGAATGTCGACGAGATCCCAGTTCAGTGGAGTGCGGAATCAAACGTTCGCTGGCAAGCGGATGTTCCGGGACGTGGACATAGCAGCCCAATCGTTGTGGGCGACTTGGTTGTCTTGGGCTCGTCAACACAGGAGCCTGCAGAACAATTCGTGCTAGCTTACGATCGCGTTAATGGAACGGAGCGATGGAAAGCAGTTGTGCATTCAGGAAGTTTACCCAAGGGACGCGAGGTACATGCCAAGGCCACCAACGCCAATGGAACGATCGCAAGTGAAGGAAAGCATTTGGTCACTGCATTCTTAAACGGAGAACATATCTGGGTGACCGCACTCGGACTCGATGGCGAACAAGTCTGGCAAACCGACATCGGCGCATTCGCATCGCGGTTCGGGTACGCGCCGTCACCCATCTTGTACAAGTCGCTTGTGATTGTCGCGGCCGACAACGGTGGCGGCGGATACCTGGTCGGGCTTGATATTCGCACGGGCGAGATTGCGTGGCGACGTTCGCGTGGCAATCGTGATAGTTATTCCAGTCCTGCGTTGGTTACGCTGGCGGACACCGATCAAGTGGTCATCACGGGAGCAAACCGGATGGCCAGCTATGCACCAGCCACCGGCGAATTGATTTGGGAAACGGAGTGCATTGCCGAGGCAACTTGCGGAACCGCCATTGCAACCGGTGACCATGTTTTCGCATCGGGCGGCTACCCAGACAAAGAAACCGTCTGTCTCGATGCGACCGGCAATAAGGTCTGGTCCAACCGCACGAAACTCTACGAACCTTCTCTCGTAACCGATGGACAGAATATCTACGGCGTCACCGATGACGGAATCGCATATTGCTGGGACGTTACCGACGGCACCCAACACTGGAAGAAACGACTCGGCGGCAAGTTCAGTAGCTCTCCCGTGATCATTGGCGACAATGTGTACGCGTCTGATCTATCAGGCAACGGCTACGTCTTCAAAGCCAGTGCCGAGGAATTTAAGTTGGTCTCGAAGAATCAACTCGGCGACGATTGCTATGCAAGCCCCGCCGTCGCCGGAGATGCAATCTTCTACCGAGTCGGGTTCGGAAACGGGCCGCAACGAAGCGAGAAGCTGTTTTGCATCGCCAGCGAATGAAATCCGACGGTGAAACCGATCGTTCGTTCAACAAGAATCCGCCACCAGGTCGGGGTCCGGAAGCCGAGCGTCAGTCGTGATTAGTACAGCACGCCATCGACCGGTTCGATCTTGGCCGGCAATTCTTTTTCGCCCAACATCTGACGAATGTTGATTTCGATAGTACGTGAAAGTGCCAAAGTGGGCGTGTCCGAAGGTCGGTTACTGAACGGGTCTTGAAGGTATGCTCCGACGTGATCGACCAATAGGAATCCGAAGGAAAGCGTTAGCGAAATAAAGATCAATGCCGGAGTGGGAACTCGAACCAGCCCCAATGGCAGGAAGAAAACAAAACCGTAGATCAGCCCATGCACCATCCGGCTATACAATGCGGGGAACGGCGTGTTTCGAATGCGTTCGCATCCGCCCATCGCATTCGTCAAACGCGTCAGCGTTCGTTCCAGCTCGACGAATTCATATGCATCGATCTGATTCAGTTTTCTTAACCGACGCAGTTCGATCGCTTGCCGATGCAGGATTTCATTCGGAACGTTCTGGCTGGTCCGATACAGCTCGATTTCTTCGGTGCTGACTAAGCCTTCGATGCCCGCAAGAGCATTCTGGCCACGCAAGTTTCGACTTAGCGCATAACACCAAGCGGACTGCCGAAGCGACATTTGATGAACGACTGACCGGATCCGCTTCGGATCGTGATCGGCTTTGGTGAAAGCGTGCAGTTGCCGTGTCCAAGTGCGTGAATCGTTTACGATCGCCCCCCACAACGTACGAGCTTCCCACCAGCGGTCGTAACTTGAGTTGGTTCGAAACGCCAACAGCAATCCGATCACGGTCCCCAGCACTCCTAAGATCGCCATCGGGAACTCGTATTCCTCGACAGGATATTCCCAGTCGATCCAGGAAACCGCCAACACGTAGCCGAGGATGGGAAGCATCGGCAACCAAAGTTCGCCTACCAATCGCCACGATGTCCGAGAAGAGTCTGTGATCATCAGTCAAATTTGTTTCATCGTGTAAGAAACTCGAACCAACCTCTCCGAACAACGCCGCTGAACTGCGACCCAATTCGGAGGAACTACAAAGGCAATTGCGGGCTTACCAGCCCAGCCAAAAACTTCGTCACATCAAAACAACGATCGCTAATCTCCTTCGCCAACTAGTCAAGTCTCTCTTGATTGTCCGACGCTGTACCAACGGCTGCTGCCGATTCCGCTGTCGTCGCAAGCTCCGTTTCTTTCGATCGCCATTCCGCCAGTCGCTGGAAGACGACAAAGAACGTTGGCACGAACAACAGCGAAAAGACGGTCGCAGCAACCATCCCGCCTACGACCGCGTTACCGACCGCCTGACGACTCGCTGCTCCAGCACCCGTTGCAACCAGCAGCGGCAAAAAACCCAGAATCGAAGAGAACGCGGTCATCAAGATTGCTCGAAAACGCAATCGAGCAGCATTGATAGCGGAATCCCCGATCGAAAGTCCTCGACGCCGTTCCTCACTGGCGAATTCAACAATCAAGATCGCGTTCTTACTCGCCAACGCGACCAACAACACAATTCCGATTTGAGTGTAGGTATTGTTCGGCGCACCTCGCAGGATCAACGCAAGCACAACTCCTAAGACAGCCAGCGGCACGACTGCGATTACAGCGGCGGGGCTGGTCCAACTTTCGTACTGCGCCGCTAGTACTAGGAACACGGCCACGACAGCCAACAAGAATACAAATCCCTGCCCACCGGCCGCTTGCTTCTCTTGGAATGACATGCCAGTCCATGCATACCCAAACCCGGGCGACATGCGTGAATCGGCCATTTGTTCCATCAAATTGAGTGCTTCTCCCGAGCTTTTTCCAGCCGCTGCCGATCCATTGATCGCCGCACTTGGATACAAGTTGTATCGACGAACAACCGACGGTCCAAAATCATCTCTCACATCGACGATCGATCCCAGCGGAATCATTCGCCCGCCACGGTCTCGAACGTCAAGGTCCGAGATACTCTCTGCTGATGCCCGGTACTCGGCTTCGGCTTGAACACGAACCTGATACGAACGATTGTTGTAAGTAAAGTCGTTGACGTACGACGATCCCAGATACGCCTGCAACGTGCCGAAGACGGTTTCCAGCGGCACGTTCATGTTCTTTGCTTTCACTCGATCCACATCCGCAAATAGCTGCGGCGCGTTGGCTCGGAACGACGTATTCAGTCCCGCCAGATCGGTTTGCCCGTTTCCTGCGTTGACCATGTCTTCGGCGGTAGCTTGAAGCGCCGCATATCCATTTCCGCCTTGATCCAGCACTTCCATCTGGAACCCGCCGGCGGTTCCGAGACCATCGATTGGCGGGGGCGAAAAGGCGAACACCGCGGCACTCTGCACCTTGCTAAATCGTTGCTGTAATGTTTGCAAGATCGCGGGTAGGCTCCGTTCCGGATCAGTGCGTTCATCCCAAGGATCGAGAATGACGATTGAAAATCCGAGATTGGATCCAGCATAACCGCCTAATAGCGAGAACCCGGCGATCGATAGATTGTTCGAAACACCCGGGATGTCCTCATAGATCTCTTCCAATTCTTGCATCACCGCCTGCGTCCGCTCGCTCGACGCCGAATCCGGCAACTGGACGTTTACAAACAGATAGCCCTGATCCTCCGAAGGAACAAATCCCGTCGGAAGTGAACTGAACGTCAATCCGGTCGTTCCCACCAACGCAACGTAAGCGATCAAAACCATCAATACCAAACGAACGAACCAGCGGATGACGATCGTATAGACCGACGTTGCACTATCGAACCCGCGGTTGAACCATCGGAAGCCGACGAAGTTGGTCTCCGTCGGCGCCCTTAGAATTAGTCCGCATAACGCCGGACTTAATGTCAAAGCGTTGAGCGTGCTGATCAGTACTGCACCGGAAATCGTTAAGGCAAACTGACGCGATAGTTCGCCTGTGATCCCGCCCATGAACGCGGTTGGTACAAACACGGCAAGCAGCACCAGTGTTGTTGCGATAACCGGGCCAGTGATTTCCGACATTGCTTTCACGGCCGCATCCTTGGGTTTCAACCCGTCGGCCAAGTGCCTTGTCGTATTTTCAACCACCACAATCGCGTCGTCCACCACGATCCCGATCGCCAGCACCACTCCGAACAACGACAGCATGTTGATCGAAAATCCGATCACCCTCATCACCGCGAACGTACCAATCAACGAGACTGGAATAGCGACGACCGGGATAATCGTGGCTCTCCAGTCTTGTAGGAACACATAGATCACCAATACCACCAACAGAACGGCAACGGCGAGTGTCTTGTAAACTTCAACAATCGACGCTTCGACAAACAATGTCGTATCGAACGGAACCTGGTATTCAAGCCCCTTGGGCCAATTGCTACTGTTGCTCAGTTCCTTCATCTTTTCACGCAGTAACGAAGCCGTCGTCATGGCATTGGCGTCGGGCAACTGATAAATCGCAATCGATGCCGACGGCTGAGAATCGAAACGTGAATCGAACGTGTAATCTTTGCCGCCCAGCTCCACCCTCGCGACGTCCTTGACCCGCAGCGCACGTCCATCGTCTCCCGTCGTAATGATGATGTCTTCAAACTCTGCCGTCGTCGCCAATCGCCCCCGGGCGCTGACGGTAAGCTGATAGGCGGTGCCCGCGGGCGAGGGTGCCGCTCCGACTTGGCCAGCGGCAACTTGGACGTTCTGTTCACGAATCGCAGCAACAACGTCAGCGGTTGTCAAACTCCGCTGCTTTAGCTTCCGAGGGTCCAACCACACTCGCATGCTGTAGTCGCCGGCTCCAAAAACCTGAACCTCACCAACCCCAGCAACCCGGCTCAGTTCATCTTTCACCGACAACGAATAGTTGCTCAGAAAAAGATCGTTGTAGGTCCCGTCCGGTGATGTCAACGCGATGAACTGCAGGATCTGTGTCGATTTTTTCTTGGTTGTGATCCCTTGCGAACGCACCTCCGATGGCAACTGAGCCTCCGCGATTGCGACTCGGTTTTGGACTAACACCGATGCGATGTCCATGTCTGTGCCGACTTCGAAGGTCACCGTTAACGTGTAGGTGCCATCGTTCGAACTGGTCGACGACATGTAAATCATGCCCTCAACACCGTTGACCTGTTGCTCGATCGGCGTCGCTACGGTTTCCGCAATGGTCCGCGCGTCACCGCCGGGGTAAACCGCCGTTACACTGACCGTGGGCGGAGCGATGGGTGGAAATTTGGCAACCGGCAAAGAACCAAACGACACAAGCCCAGCGATCACGATGATGATTGAGATCACCGTGGCGAAGATGGGACGGTAAATAAAGAAGCGTGACATCAGACGATTTCTTTCTTTCGATTCATTCGACTTTGGAAGGTTTCAACTCGGCATCGCCTGCTTGCACGCCGTCTGGCTCGGACGCGTCACCGTCGCCCTTATTGGCCCCGTCGTTACGGTCCGGCAACGACCCTCCACGCATCAAAGTCAAATCATCTACTTCCAGAAGCTGCTTCGTCGCGTTGACCTCCAAACCCGGTCGGGCACGCTGCAAACCGTCGATGACCACACGGGAATCGACATCGATCCCAGAATCGATCACGGACCAACCGCTGATAGTTTGATCGACGGACACCTCGGCGCGTTCCACTTTTTGCTCGTCGTTAACAACTAAGCAATACTGCCCCCTTTGGTCACGAAGCACTGCGTACTCGGGAATTAACATCACATCACTAGCGTCCCCCAACGGCATTCGCACGGTGACGAACAGTCCGGGAAAAAGCTTGTCATGCGGGTTGTCGAACTGAGCTCTCAAACCCAATGTCCCCGTGGCGGAATCGACGCCTTCTTGGTCGACATAGTTCAGCACGCCCGCAAATGGAAAGCCATCATCGGTTTCCCGTTTCAGATAGACCGGCATCTCGCTCCAGTCCGGTTCGGCGAGTTCTTCATCTTCTGGCAACCTCGCTCTTTTCTCTTTCATCAAACGCAATATCAACCGGTCGCTAACGCTGAAATTTGCGAACATCTTTTCATGGTTCACAACCGTGGTCAGTTTCGTTCCGTTCTCGACAAGATTGCCTTTCTTAACGTCAGTCTTGGAAATACGCCCACCGATCGGTGATTTCACTTGGGTGTATCCCAAGTCGAGCTGTGCTTGCGCGAGACTGGCCTGGCTTCGGCTCTGATCCGCAATCGAAGCCTGCACGTTCGCTTTCGCTGATTTCAGTGCAGCCGTGGCCGCGTCGTTTTCCGCGATCGCGGCATCCAGTTGTGCTTGCGACCCCGCCTGCTTTTGCATCATCGATCGTTCGCGAGCAAGGTTCTGCGCCGTTCGCATTGCCTCCGCCTCGGCCGTGCTAACAAGTGCCTTAGCGACTTCGATCGCCGCTTGGGCCGACTCCACTGATGCTTGCGCCGAATTCACGACGGCTTGGTATTGATCCGCTTCAATCTGGTAAAGCACCTGGCCAGCAGCGACCTCCTTGCCAGGCTCGAATGCGATCGACTCCACGAACCCTTGTACCCGCGCTCTTACGTCCGCTTCCTCAACCGCCTCGATGACGCCATTTTGTTCCATGAATGGCGTGATCGCTTGCCGCACCGGATTGGCAACCGTAACGCTGGGTGGCGGTGGCGGTTGATAATCATTCTTCGAAGAATCGCATCCGATCAGCGTACTAATCATTCCCACCAGCGATAGGCAAACGAAGTAGGTCGTCTGTATTCGTTTCATCGTCCTGTACCACGTTTCCCAAATTCGACATTACGGCTGTGATTTGTCGCATCATCAGATCGGTTTGTTGTGTTGCGTTGGAAGCCAATCTCAACACCTCACCGGCCATCCGCTCAAAGACACGTCGCGATTTGCTTGCGATGTCCTCCCTTCAGCTTAGGCGAAATCATCCGTCCAGGTTGGTAATCCAGGCTCGACCCGCGTGACTTCCGCAAGTTTGTTCCACCGGCGATTCAATGGTGGAATTTTTGCGCAATGTGTACGCCGACCAATTGTGCGATCACGATTGCCAGATAGAGCTGACCGATCATCGCTTCTAACGTGGCGAACGTCCGGGCGGGCCGAGAGACGGGCTGGATGTCGCCATAGCCCAGAGTGGTCAGCGTCACGCTACTGAAATAGTTCAGTTGATTGAAAACTTCGTGGTGTCCCGCCGCGTCGTCCGGTTGCACCACCAGATTAAACGATCCCGGCTGGAACGCTTCTAATAAAGAGAAGACAAACCCGAATAGCAAGCCAATCAAGAAATAGATGCTGATCGCTCCAAGGATGCGATTCAGATCGCTCAAGTTCTTCCCAAAGACGGACTGTCCGAGTGTAAAAAGCAGCAACACAAACACGACGACGAAACACACATCCGCCGCTATGAGATACCAGATCGATCGTCCTACTTCATTGTAAGACGTTAATACGTAGCCCATCACGCCCGCACCAACGGCAATGAACCTTCGCGACCGAGATCGTGAAAGAGTTCGAAAAGCGGATGCGACCAACACTAGGAAAGTAGCGTTATATAGAGCACGCTGAACAAAACTGTCAGGCGATAGGAAGCTCTGACCGACTTGCAAGACGACCAACGCGACCAACAACTCCAGGTGACTTAAACGACGCGAGAGTATCTTGTCCGCTGTTTGCTTCTGTGCCGCCAACTTCATTCAACCAACTTTAACAAAAGGATCTCTCCAAGCGATCAGCATCATGTTCTACGTCGACATTGCGTGTGAACTTCAAGTTCAACCGTAGCACAGCAACGAGCCAGCCTCGTCCACAACATGCCTGCTAGACACCTTAGAGCCTCGTCCGTCAATCCGAACGCAAACGAAAAGCGAGCGACCTTAAGACTACTGGACGATCCGCCAAGCGCGGACGTAACGCACCAACACATCATCGCGTCCCGCTTTGATCAGATCACGGTTTTCAGGAGTCGCGACGTTCCGACCGAGCAACCCTGAATCCTTCGGAATCTTCTCACCATTCGTTTTCAAAACTGTCACGTCGCCACCGCGTGATGCTCCCGTGTTGGCTTCACGAGACAAAATCAAGTACATCGGCACCTGGGGAACAAGCTTGCTGTCCTGGCAAACCTCATTTCCGTCGATTAGCCACGTCAACCGATCGTGAGTCCATCGTAGCCCGATCCGATGCCATCCCTTGTTGATCCCCGGCGATCGCAGCAGCGTTTCCCCATCATCCCGCAACTCATTGAAGGTGGTCGGTGGATTCGTTGAGCCACCGATGCATTTCATCAGCATAAATTCATTCTTTTCGTGATCGTTGTCCGGGGTCACCGAATCACTTCGCTCGACACACAACTCATGTTCATAGATATCGATTTCAAGTCCGTTGGCGGGATCATCGTCGTAGGCAACCCGATCCGCCGTCGCAGGCATTAACCAAAACGAATGGCGATGAGCAACCGCCTCCATCGCCTCAAAGTTGACTTCAATCTCGAAATAGGTTCCCGGGCGAAACGTGATGTTGGGCGAACGCGTGTCGGTGAACCCGGCTTCGCCTCGAAACCTTTTGTCGGTAGCCAACTTGTCTTGTCGTTGCACTGGAACACGTTCCCCGTCAACGTCTTTCACCGCGAATGTGTCCAACCATGAAGTGTGCAATTCGAAGTCTGCAAAGTTAACCTCACCACGCGCCGCGTCGTTGGGGTCGGGATCCACGTATGCATGGTTGCGAACGCTACCACCCGCGTCCCGACTAACGAATCCAGGCAAATCCCCGTCGGCGACGTATCCGCGTTGCACCAGCACCCCATCGCGAAGCATCGCAGTTTGATCACGATAGCGATCGTACCAGGCCGCGTGTCGACGACCTTTTGCCTGGCGATGCTGGCTCGAATTCCCACTCGAAGCCATGTCTTCATGTCGCCACAGCCCTTCGCTTGAATCCAAATCCAAAACGGCCGATTTCGAAAAATCACTGTCAAAGACCAACTGATAGACAGTCTCTTCCACAAGGCTAGGATTCAGAATTTCAGGCTGGTGTGGACTTTCGCCACGAACGCCCCCAACCGCGAAAATCCAGAACAGCGGCAACGATAAAACAATGATTTTCATTCTATTTTTCAGGGAGGCACAGGGTGTGTTGAACAAATCCATTGTAGTCCGCCACACACAAAGTCGGTAAGCCTTCCTCTTCCAGTGCGATAAAACGGAGGCAGCCCCCAAGCGTTTGGTTCCCCAAACCGATTGCCGCACCAACGGATCCGTGACAACAAAACGCTCCAAAAGGAATGGCTCGGCAAGACTTTCAACGCAAAACCGCAGAGACGCAGAGACGCTAGGACGCAAAGAAAAATAGGAAGATCCAGGATAAAACCTTCGCGTCTCTGCGCCCTTGCGACTTTGCGTTAGAAACAACTCTCCATTTCGTGGAAAAGCACCTTACCCACAGGACTTCACCCAACTTGTCGCATTCAATAAGTAGAGTGCCTTCAGGTTTCAAATCAGCGCAGTGCTAGACAGGGAATCTCTTAACAGTGTTGCAAATTACTCTCACCACCATTGATAACGGCCGCAAGACGACAGTGTCCTGACGTTTACGACCTAGCGTGGAACACAGCAACTTTTAGCGGGGCTGTTGACCCTGCGTTGTTGATTCTTGGGAGCGACATAGTGGTGTTCCAAAGCGGGTGAAACCGCCGCCCGTTCCGTCTGACCGTAAGTCTCTTTGAAACGGAGCTACCTGTTCCGCATTTTTCATTCTGAGACACTTAGCGGACAGCCCAATTGATTATCATTGGAAAACTCAAAAACCGAGCTCAAAAACTTTTGCCCCCATGAGGACACCGAACGACGTGAAAACGGAGAATGACCAGAAACAGACAAGCGAACAACGCGGCACCGATTGCGTGTTGACCTTGATTCTTCGCGTCGCTGCGTTCCTGTGTTTCGCTGGTTGGACCTGGGTTCACTATTACTGGGAAGCTCCCTACGGGGTCTTGTTTTGGCAGGACGCCACTTATGAGTTCGCCAGCGAGCAAGGTGTCAGTTGGGATGAGTTCATTGGAACGGGCAGCAACGACGGATGGTTGCAAACTTGGGTGTCCCGGATCACTTGGTTGTACGTTGCATGTAGTGTGCTAGCGCTAACCGTGCGTTCGAAGTCCTATTTCCAAATGGCGGCTCTTGTTGGCGGCTGTGGAATGTTGACCGTGTTGAGCTACGCCAAGTACGTTGCGTCCCAGCGTCAGTTACCGATGTTTGTGGAACATGGCGGCCAGATGCTCGCCCCCGTGTTGTTAGTGGCGGCATTGTTATTCGGTGCCCGTAATAGGGTTACGATGGTCCTAGCGATGATCGCATTGGTGATGACGTTCGCCGGTCACGGTTGTTACGCGATCGGACTGTGGCCCACGCCAGGAAACTTTTACGGCATGATTTCATTGTCGCTAGGCGTCCAGTACGAAACGGCCAGCTCCATGCTTATGGTTTTTGGAATCCTGGACTTCGTCGTTTGCGCAACCCTATTCATTCCCTACCTGCAACGTTGGGCAGCATGGTATGCCGTGTTTTGGGGCTTCTTAACCGCCTTGGCACGTCCCGTCGCGGGCATGTCTTTTGACTTGAACTACTGGGGAGCCGATCAATACGTCCACGAAACGGTACTTCGAGCACCACATTTTCTCATCCCCTTGTATCTTGCTATCCTGTGGGCAAGGCAGAAGTCCACCCAAACAGCGGTCGCAACGCCTGCCGTTCCTTCAGACGCCCCGTCCGGCGTGGTCTCCGCCGCCACCGCCTGAAGCCACAACTTAATCCCCTCACGTGAAGTCTTGCTAGACAGACTTCGATCCAGCCCCACCTAGGAAACCCGATGAAGCCGCTTCCCCGATTCACCCTGTGCTGTCTGGCACTCCTCATCGCCGCAACGCCGTATCTAAGTACTCCTGTTTCTGCTCAACAAAAGAAAAAGAAGCATGCCGACCTAAGCATTCCTAAGGTCGATAAGAAGGATGTCATTTGCTTCGCCCTGTACACCGTTCACGACAAAACACTCAAGCTAACGGCGCAGCTATACCCACTTTCAGACAGCGATCCAAAGACCGTTCGTTTAGAAATTGAAAAGGACGGCAACTGGACCGAAGTAGCTCAAGCCGCCGTAATCCAGCCAGGCTGGACAGCGCTGTTACGAGTCGAAAACTGGGACGACACCAAGGATGCTCACTACCGTGTTGCCCACGGCACCGAGGCGTTCTATGAAGGAACGATTCGTCGCAATCCGACTGATCAAGATGAGATTGTCGTCGCCGCGTTTACCGGCAATTCGATTCACCCCGGGCATGGTGGCGACATCTCGCGACAAGACCTCATCGACAACGTCAACAAAGTCGACGCTGATATCCTCTTCTTTTCCGGCGACCAAGTTTACGATCACAACAGACACTATGCTGCTTGGTTGAAATTCGGTCGCGACTTCGGCGACATCATTAAAGATCGACCAACGATCTGCCTGCCCGACGACCACGATGTCGGCCAGCCCAATTTGTGGGGCGAGAGCGGCAAGATCTCAACACTCAGCGGTGCCGCAGATGGTGGCTACGCCAAGCCAGGTGTTTACGTCAAGGAAGTCGAACGTGCTCAAACGAGCAATCTTCCCGACCCCGTCGATCCTCGAAAAATCGGCCAAGACATTGGCGTCTATTTTACGAACCTCAATTGGGGAAACATTGATTTCGCCATCCTCGAAGATCGCAAGTTCAAAACCGGGCCCGCCGGCCGAGTGCCAAAGCAAGGACCGCGTCCCGACCATATTCGCAACCCCGAGTACGATCCCGCCAGCGTCGATGTCGAAGGTGCCGTGTTGCTTGGCGAACGCCAACTGAAATTCATCGATCAATGGGCCAATGATTGGACAGACGCGGATATGAAGGTCGCATTGTCCGCCACCATCTTTTGCGGTGGCGCTCACATCCACGGCACCGCCAACGGACGATTGCATGCCGACATGGATTCCAACGGTTGGCCACAAACCGGACGCAACCGTGCACTGGAAGGGTTACGAAAAGCGTTCGCATTCCATCTGGCCGGTGATCAACACTTGGCAACCCTCTTCCATCACGGCGTCGACGAGTACCGCGATTCCATCTGGTCATTCTGCGTACCGTCGATCGCCAACCTTTATTTACGTTGGTGGCAACCACTCGAACCAGGAGCGAACCGTGAACCCGGTGCTCCTGAATACACCGGCGACCAGCTTGATGGTTTCGGTAACAAAGTCACCAACTACGCTGCTGCCAATCCGGACAAGGTGCCTGCGGGTAACCTGCTCAACACGCGAGCAGCTGGATTCGGAATTGTTCGCTTTAACACCAAGAAACGCGAAATCGAAATGGAATGCTGGCCGCGAAACGTCGATGTCACCGATCCCAAGGCGAAACAATACCCGGGCTGGCCGCGAACCATTAGCCAGTTCGACAACTACAACCCGCCATCTTGGGGCGAGCTAGGTCAGCTGAACTTTGACGCGGAGAATCCTGTTGTGCAGCTGATAGATGCAGACAATAACGAGATCCTTTACACGGTTCGTGCGAATGGAAAATCGTTTACACCGAAAGCCCCGAATGGCAAGACGTTTGTTATCAAGGCCGGCAAGGACGCCCCGACTAAGGTTGTGACCAGCGATGCCAAAGTGGGTAGCGAACCAGCGACCGTCACGCTGGACTAAACACGGTTGATCGACCGTAGAAATATCCCTATCCAGATCAAGTGATCGACGACTAACAAGACGCCGTTTACTTGGCCTGGATTCTTCTATTTGGCGGCCCACGATGCGCACCCTCGCGATCCCGTTTGCTCTTTTTCTCGGCGCGATGTTATGTCGATCAGCCGTGGGTCAGGAACCATCGTCGCCCGCATCACCCAATGGGTCGGAAAGACGCGGCGAATGGATCGCTGGAATCGATGAAGTCGCACTGCCTGGATCGGTTGGGTCGTTATGTGTCTTCGGTCCCCAAGCGTTTCCGATCGTGACGGCTGAGCATGAAACCGTTCGATTACCAATCATTGCCGGTGCTCAACTCGGCGAAGGCCGGGTCATCGCTTGCGCACGGCGGTTTTGTTGAAAAGGACTTCCAAGACAGTGACACGGCCAAACTCATGTTGCGGTTGGCACAGTGGGCAAGTCGGAAACCCCAAAACAAACCGATTCGATTCGGCGTGCGTCAACCGCGTGGCCTCTCAAAAGTTCTGGTCCGTGCTGGCCACCTTTCCGTCAAGCTTGATGGTGCAAACTGGACCGACCAGATCAGCGACTTGGATTTGCTAGTCTTGCGAGGTGATGAAATCAGTCGAGCAAGTATTGCCCCGCTCAAGAAGTTCATTTCCGAAGGCGGAGGCCTGATCGTTGCCGATGCGGCATGGGTATGGGACGGTTACCACAAGAAGCGGGGCGAGTCATTGGCAACCGACCATCCACCCGGACAGTTATTGGCTTCCGCTGGAATTGCGTGGACCCGAGGTGGTGTGGTCCGTGACGCGGCGGGCGGCACCCAAGTGCAAGCGGAGCTTCCCGCAACCATTCATGCATTGGCGGCGATTCAAGCGATTCGAAACGACACGCTAAAAACGGATCATCAATCCGAACAAGCCCGAATCGTCCTTGAACAAGGATTCGAAGCTATCTCGCCAACCAACTGCCTACTGATGCCTGAGATCGCGGAACTGGCCCAGTCGGTCGACATTCGCGAGTTGAAAATCAACCTGTCCGATCGCCGCGGTGTTCGCGAACTGCGTCAGCGAATAGCGGTCGGTTACGAAACGGTGCTGACCCAAAAACTACCCATGACTTCCATGCGTGCATCCCGCCTGGCGGATCAGTTTCCCGGTTCAGTAACCACCGATCAAAGAGTCAGCCACTCAATGACCATCGACGGAAGCATCCCTCGCTGGCACAGCACCGGGATGTACGCAGCCCCAGGCGAACGAGTCGATGTCACCGTACCCGCAGCGGCCGTTGGTCGCCGAATGTCACTACGCGTTGGCGCTCATCAAGATCGATTGTGGCACAAGCAATCATGGCGACGTGCTCCCGAAGTGACTCGTACTTTTGCCATTTCCAGCCCTTCGATGCAAATCGCCAATCCATTCGGCGGATTGATCTATATTGAACTTCCGGACGATTCGAAAGGTGAGGACATTGAGCTCAACCTCAGTGGCGTTGTCCCTTCGCCAAGATATGTCCATGGCGAAACAGATATCGCTAAATGGCGCAGCTCCATCAGAGATCTACCTGGACCGTGGGCCGAGATCGGTAGCGACAAGATCATCTTCACGATTCCGTCGACATTTATTCGTCGCCTTGAAAACCCCGACGAGGTGATGACGTATTGGAATGAGGTCATGGACGCTTGCGCGGACCTTGCTGCCATCGATCGCAATCGTGAATCACCGGAGCGTTTTGTGATCGACGTGCAGATCTCCGCAGGCTACATGCACGCCGGTTATCCCATCATGGCCCCCAAAAACTTGGCTGGCGAGGTCTTAGACGTGGCAACGCTTCGCAAGCAAGGCAATTGGGGTGTGTTCCATGAAATAGGACATAACCATCAATCATCCGATTGGACTTATAAGGGCATGGGTGAAGTCACCGTGAATCTGTTTTCGATGTATGTCTTTGACACCCTACATCCTGGCGTGAAGCAACACCGACAAATCCAACCGGACCGAATCGCTGAAATGATTGCCGAGTTTGAGCGTTCGGGAGGTAACGTCGGTCCTTGGCCCAATCTCATTCCATACATCCAACTTCAACGCGAATTCGGCTGGGCTCCGTTCAAGGCGGTTTTTCAGCAGTATCGGCAACTGCCCAAAGAACAACGGCCCCGAAATGACTTAGACAAACGCAGCCAATGGATGGTGCGGTTCTCGAAACAGGTCGGTCGAAACCTGACCCCGTTCTTTGAATACTGGAAGATCGAAACATCCAACGAGGCGAAGGTGACCATCGCAAACTTACCGCCATGGAACGGCGACGCCAGGTGATCACCGGTCAGCAAACGGGAAACCGGAACTCTCGCCATCAGTGTTACAGCGAGCCCCCCTTTCCAAAACGCGTTTATCTGAAAGTGTCATGTTCGATGTCTCAATGAGCATCGGCTGATGAGTCACCGCCCTCACATGCTTTCCACTGCGCGGCATCGTTAAAGAACAGCACGACGGTCATCGCAGCAACAACGTCAAAACAACATCTTCTCGAACACAGACAGAAACCACTTCTTCGTCACCCCCAGACGCGATGGGCCTGTGTTAGACTTAGACTGCAGTTGTCGTCTTCGCCATGTCAACCAAACAGTGTCCCATTCAGAGCGTCTGGATTCCCACCAGAGTTAGTTTCAACATGCCAAATCGACGGATTTCGCTTCACGGTAGCCCATCGTTAGCCAAGCTTTCAGGACTTACTTGAATACTATCCTAAAGTGCCGCCAACAGTTCGACTTCCGCAATCCCCTCATCTTCTCTTCCAAAGTCAAATATGAGTAGCACGCCTATGAGCACCGATTCGAGTGCGCAAGCGATTGCAAACATGAAGTCGGAACAGCTTCCGATTCCGGAACATAAGCTGCACGGTTGGAGCCACTTCCTGGGTCTTTACGCTGGCGAGCATGTCGCAGCGACGGAGTTCGTCATCGGAGCAACGTTCGTTGCGTTGGGTGCGACAACGATGGACATTCTGGTCGGTTTGCTGATTGGCAACTTCCTTGCCATTCTAAGCTGGACCCTGATCACGGCGCCGATCGCTGTCCAAACCCGCCTGAGTCTCTACACGTATCTTGATAAGATCGCGGGCGACTCGATGACGAAGCTCTATAATTGGGCAAACGTCCTGATTTTCACGGTCATCTCGGCCGCGATGATCACCGTCTCTAGCACCGCCGTTCGGTTGCTCTTCAACATACCGGCGCAACTAGAGTGGTATCCCAATAGTGCACCGTTCGTGGCAGTTGTCCTCGCGGTGGGTGCGATCGTAGTCTTCGTGGCAATGTACGGCTTCAACGCGGTCGCGGAATTTTCCAGCATTTGCGGACCATGGCTGGTGGTGATGTTTACCAGCGGGGCACTCGTCTTGTTCCCTGCTCTCGCTGAATCGGTTCTAGGACGAACTCAGTTGCTGGGTTTTGCTGATTTCATCACCATCGGGGACCAATCCATTTGGACCGGGATCAACAGCAATGGAGAACCCGGCATCGGCTTGCTTGAGGTGATTGGCTTTGCTTGGGCGGCTAACACGATCACACACTTCGGACTGATCGACATGGCGTTGCTGCGATATGCGAAGCGTTCGATTTACGGATTGTGCAGCAGTGCGGGGATGCTATTCGGTCACTACGTCGCATGGATCGCAGCGGGCATCATGGGTGCCGGCACCGCGGTTTTACTTAAAACAACCATCAGTGAACTCGATCCAGGCGATGTCGCTTACCAGGCACTGGGGCTTTCGGGATATGTGATCGTGATTGTCGCTGGCTGGACGACTGCGAACGCAAACTTGTACCGAGCGGGCCTGGCTGCTCAAGCAATCTTCCACAATCACTCACGACAAAAAGTAACCCTTACCGTCGGCTGCATTACCGTCGTGATTGCATGCTTCCCGTTCGTGTTCAGCCAGATGCTTCCGCTGCTCACCTATGCTGGACTGATCGTTGTTCCTGTTGGCGGCATCGTCTTCGCCGAACACATGGTCTTCCCTCGTATCGGCTTCACTCGATACTGGGTGACCTACCGAAAACTGAGCCACAGCACGCCAGCGGTTGCTTCGTGGATCGCAGGGCTGGTATTCGGCTTTGGTCTTAACGCGTTGAACGTGATGTCGTTCTTTTATCTATTCCTGCCCACCTGGCTTTTCACAATTGTGGTCTACACGTTGCTAGCCAAAGCGTACGGAGCGGCGGAACAGTATCCGGTAGAGGAAGAACAGGAACGCCAACTCAATGTGGCGATCAAGGAATTCCAGGCGAAACAAGCGGTCGCCGAAGGCGATCCGGTCACCGACGCATCCGTGTTTACGAAAGCGTTACAGGTGATTGCTTGGTCCAGCCTTGCATTGACGCTAATCCTCGCCTTGATGGTGATGTTTCGCAGTCCCGACTTGGATACCTATGAAGGCAATGCCGCGATTTTCTACACATGGGGATTCGCCTTTACGATTTCGTATTTTGTCTCTGCATACTGGGTACTTCGCCGAAAGAAGGCACTGAACCTGCACTGCGTCGATTGACCAAGCCTCCTTTCAAGCAAGACGTCCAACACACCATTCCGCGAGAATTTCATGAACGCTCCGTTCCGCCTTAACCAGGAAAACCTATCACGCCTGCCAAGCGAAATCATCCGTCCCGACTATGACCGCAGCCAGCTTAAAGCCGGGATCGTCCACGTCGGTGTAGGCGGCTTTCATCGCTCCCATGAAGCGTTCTATACCGACGAACTGATGAAAACCGGCGACGCATCGCAGTGGGGAATTTGCGGTATTGGCTTGCGGGATGCCGACCGCAAGATCGCAACGATCCTGAAAGAACAGGATTATCTCTACACTCTGATTATCAAGCATCCGGGCGGGAAGATCGAAAACAGAGTGATCGGATCGCTAATGGACTTCATGATGGGGTGCGATGATCCGGCGGCCGTCATCGACCGTATGGCGAGCCCTGAAACAAAGATCGTGTCACTGACAATTACTGAAGGTGGGTACAACGTCGATCCGGATACAGGCGAATTCAACTTATCCAATCCCGACGCGAAGCACGACATCGAAAACCCAACCGATCCCAAACTAGTGTTTGGATATTTGACAGCGGCATTGAAAAAACGTCGTGAAAATGGGTTGCCTGCCTTCACCGTTCAATCGTGCGACAACATTCAGCACAACGGTAATCTGACCCGCAAGATGGTTCTCGGTTTCGCTCGCGAGCAAGATCCTGAGTTAGCAGAGTGGATCGAAAGTGAGGTGCGGTTTCCTAACGCAATGGTCGACCGCATCACCCCCGTCACCACACCCGCCGACATTCAATACCTAACCGACAATTTCGGGTTACAAGATGAGTGGCCGGTCACGTGCGAGCCATTCTGCCAATGGGTCATCGAGGACCAATTCTCCGACGGCAGACCGCAGTGGGAAAAGGTTGGCGCCCAATTTGTTCCTGACGTCACTCCCTACGAAAAGATGAAACTCCGCTTACTCAACGCGGGACACTCAGTGTTAGGCATCCTAGGTTCGATCTACGGCCACGGAACGATCGATGAGTGTGTTTCGGACAATCTATTCGCCGCGTACCTGCGCAAATTCATGGATGTGGAAGCAACACCGACCTTGGACAGTGTCGAAGGCATTGATCTAGACGCCTACAAGGACACGCTAATCGAAAGATTTGGCAACCCCAACATTAAGGACAACCTGGCGAGGATTTGCCTGGAAAGCTCTAGCAAACTCCCCGTATTCTTGGTGCCCACCATCAAAGAAAACCTCCAGCAAGACGGCAGCATCGAGTTCGCTGCACTCGTCGTGGCGACTTGGTGTTACTACAGCGACCGGGGTGTCAACCAACACGGTGAAGAGCTCGAGATCGTCGACGAATTGAAAGACACTTTGCATGAAGCTGCTCAACAAACTCGAGACGACCTGCTGTCGTTCTTACGCGTGAAATCAGTTTTCGGTGATTTGGCAGAAAACGAGCGGTTCGCCAAGACCTATACCGAGATGATCGACAAGGTCTACGAACAACCCGACGTCTCACTGCAAATGCGAAAGATGCTAGATGCTTAAGAGATGTTCAACAGTCAGACCAATAATGGTCAGCTAACGCAGTCACCTATAAATCGGCTCGCCAGTATCGCAATTCAGTTCGCCGGGGGCACTTTAAGTGTCACTTCGAGGTCTTCGTCGGCGCGGATTTCCCACGTTTGGTCGCCTACCGTAACGGCATAGTCGCCTTTAAATACACGCGAACTGACCGAGCCCGTGTCATCCAATCCAGCGTCTACGTTGGTGATCCATTTCTGGGTCGTCAGTCCCACCCATGCTTTGCCCAGCGGGGTCAGGTTCCACTGTTTGTCATAGAGGGCCGAGTCGGGACGCCAGTGCGACCCTGCCCAAAATCCCCACGTGATGATGCCATCGACATCTGGATGGGAAAAGCATGAGGTTAAGAAGTCGCGAGTGAAATCGGCCATCAAATCTTGATCTGATACACCAATATCAAACTCAGTAATCATGATCTTCTTGCCGAACTGCCCCCATCGATCAAGCTCGCGAATAATGCGGTGGGGTGGCGTCAAAATTTCACCGAAATGCCCTTGGATGCCGATCCCGTCAATCGGCGCTCCTTCATCGATCAACCGACGAATTGTCATTTCAAAATGGTCTTTGTGGTACGTGTTCACGCCCGCACGGACCAGCCCCGCGTAATCGTTGTAATAGAGGTCAGCTTCTGGAAGAACACCATCAGCAACTTTGAAGAACTCGGAAAAGCACTCCGTGCCAAGGTGCTCTTCAAACTCACGATTGTCGAAGGTCTCATTGAGCACATCCCACTCGGTGACGCGACCGCGAGTTGCATAGCCCATTTCGCGAATGTGAGTATTGACGACCTGTTTCAGCGCGACGGGATCATCGTAAAGTGATGTAATCCACTTCGGTGAATTCTTCTGTGCGGGCCACACAAGTACGTGGCCGCGGACATCGACACCATTATCGTTGCACCAATCCATCGCTGACAACACCTGGTCGTGTTCGTCACTGGTTTTCTTGTCCCAAAACTCCCATTTCAAACCGTTCTCGATCGTGACCACGTTAAACAGTTTCTTCAAAACCGAACGGTACTTTTCCGCATCAGCGTCTTGACGTCCGATCATTCCAACACTCGCGGCCGTACCAAAACGGAATGCATGCTGGGTCTGCCGAATCGATATGGGTTGGCCCGACAATGGTTTCCCATTGGCATCGGTGATTGTCAGTTTCAAATCGCACTTACGATGCTTTTCAATGCGTTGGTCTGCTTCAACTCGCCAAGCCGCGTCCAATTCGCGGCCGGTGTACGACCGAGGCGACATCGGCAACGAATCGAGCTTTGTCCCCGGCGGGTATTTCCAAACCTCTAATCCGCCTACTTCGATCCGCTGGGGTGAGTAACCGATCTGCAGTCCAACGCCGCATTCGCCAGCGGCGTAGTCTTCCTTCGAAACGCATCGAACCCAAACGCGTTTCCATTGGTTGTTCGGACTCGTCTCGACTAAGTACTGCACACTCTTAGTGTGCGGTGAACTGCGTTTTTCAAAAACGATCTCAACAACCCCGCCATCGCCTTCAATCGTATCGCCCTGCTTTGAAAGGGACTCACCACGAACCCAAAGACCGATCAACACACAATCACCTGCTGCGATTGCGACGTCAGACTTAACGGACAAACTGGCGTCCCATGTGTTTCGCGGCTGATCAAAAACGGTGATTGCAACCGTCTCGACATTCTTCAGTTCGGCTTCTTCAATCGATCTCGTTCCGGTGGAATCGATCTCATGTTTCAGAACGCCAGCAACATAAGAACCAATCTTTTTCGGTGAAGCAGACTCCGAAAACACAAGCCTTTCACCACCAGCGGGCGCCATCAGCGGCAGCGTTTCTTCGTTAGCAAAAGCCGGCTTTTCCCCGCAAAAAGATGCGAAAGCGAGACCAACGGACAACAGGCCAATCGCCATTTTCTTAGTCATAAGAGGGGGTACCAAGGTGAAGAAACCAGGTGAAGTTTTGTCGATTACGCGATTTCGTTGTAGTCGATCCGGTTGCGATTTCTAGTGCAAAATCTTTCCCGTCAATTCACAAACCGGGTGTGAAGCGGGCCCGGTTGTCGGCACTGATCATTGTGGACAACCGCCATATCCCGAGTCGAGCAGGTCTGCGTCTATCAATGGTTCATCCGCCGCGAAAGACAGTCTGCAATCTCTTTGCGCTGCAACCATGATGGTTCAATTGATATGGTATTAGGATGTGAGACACTTCGTCTAACATGCATTTGTCTTGTTGAACACATCGCGCTGGCGTGGCCAAAAATCGATGTCTCAAGAACTTCAATAGAACTTACGTAGGCTACATGGTGCTCATCAAGACACTCATTTGTTTAACCCTATTTTCGATTCTGCCGTCACCGCAGACCGATCCAACATTGCCGGACGAAGAGTCGAGTTCGCCATCGACCGTTGCGTCGATTCGCAATTTGTCCAACGAGGAAGCGAATCACGGTTATCCAGTTCAAATGAGGGGAACCGTTATCCTTGCGTCACCCACTAGTTTCATTTTCCACGACGGTGAAACTGGCATTTGGTGCGACAAGCCGCCCGGCGACAACGAGTTTCGTGTTCGTCTTACCGCTGGGATGATCGTCGAGATCGAAGGTCAAACCAACCGTGGACATAGCGCTCCTATCATTAAGTGCTCCAACGTTTCGATCGTTGGCGCGGGCGAACTTCCGACACCTCGAAAGTCCACCTTGGCTGAATTGCAATCCGGCGTGCTCGATTGTCAGTGGGTGACAATCGACGGAGTCGGCATCAGTGCCCAGCAAGGGAATTTCCTACAAATGGCAGGCACTAGCGTGGTCGTTTCGACGTTCGGCGGCAAGTTCTTTTTCAACTCAACAGCAATTTCGCCAGAGATGATGGAGGCGGTCATTGATGCCGAAATCACTGTCACCGGAGTCTGTCTGCCGCGTTTCAACAACCGCGGCAACGTTCTCGATTCGGACATCATGTCGAGTGTCTCGGATGGTTTGCGAATCAACAAAGAGGCCAACAAGGATCCCTTCGACAGCAAAAAAGTGACTTTGGGTTCTTTGTTTGAGTTTGATCCGGTGTGGAGTCCAACGCATCGCAAAGTCGTTACTGGCACTGTCACCGCGTGCGAGCCTGGACATCAAATTTTCATTACAGACGGACAGCACAACCTACGCGTGATTCCACAAACGTATGACATTTTTGAAATCGGTGACGTCATTCAGTGCGCCGGATTTCTGGAGATGGAAGCCAACTTTCCAATGCTGAGAACGTCAGTTATCGAAAAACTTGGTAGCGAGGAACCACCCGAACCGACCCTAGTCACACCGGAAATGGTGATGTCCTTGCAACTCTTGGCACCGAACTCTCACCAACAGGATTATCAAGCTGGACTCGTTCGACTTTCTGGCAACCTGATCGCGGTGGAGGATCAACTTGGCAAACCCTTCCAACTCATTCTGGATGTCGACGGATCTCTTGTCCCAGTGACGCTTGCTTCGTTCCAGCCACCACGGCACCTGCGAAAGATCCGGCCAGGAAGCACACTCGAAGTCACCGGAATTTGTTCGATACGAACGTCCGATCGTCCAGAGGTGAATCGCATGCTGCGTGCTGAATCATTTGAGATTCGCCTGCGTTCGCCCAAAGATGTCACCGTCGTGACAGCGGCGTCCTGGTGGAACGCGACACGATTGCTGTTATTGCTTGTTGGTACAGCAGCGCTCTTGTTAGCTGCTCTTTTGGTCATCTTTTGGATGCGTCGGCGGATTGCTCAACGTGGATCCGAGTTGGCCGAAGCTCGTCGGGAAAAGGATGCTCTCGAACTAGTCGCCGCCACTACGAAACAGGAACGGACGCGGGTCGCGGCGGACCTACACGACACGCTTGAGCAGTCGCTCGCCGGAGTGGCACTCCAACTAAGGGCAATCGAAACGGCGCGAACGAAGGACCTCGCCGATCGCAATCTGTCATTAGCAACACAAATCCTGACGCAATCACGTGAAGACCTACGACGAAGCGTTTGGAATTTACGGCTAACCGATTCGGGTGTCACACTGTTGCGAGAGGAACTACGGAAAACTTGCTTGGCGATTTTTTCAGTCACGCCCATTACGGCGGAAGTGGGCGGAAAAGGCAACGAGCGTAAACTCGATGTCTTGACGACTGATAACCTCTTGATGATTGCTAAAGAAGCGATGACCAACGCGTTAAAACACAGCAGCCCCAACCGCATTCAAGTCGATGTCGACTACACCGTGAACAGCGTTACTGTTTCAGTTTCCGATGATGGTTGCGGGTTCGATTCCGAACGAGTCGCTGGTACTCACGAAGGCCATTTTGGACTGACGGGCATGCGAGAACGCGTTCGCCGGATCGGCGGCGAACTGGTGCTGGTTAGCAATCCTGAACACGGGACTCGCGTCGAAGTGACGGTCCCTTGTTGAGTTTTGCCACTGCTTTCATGCAACACTTGTGGTTTCCGGGAATTAGCTAAAACTTCAGCCAACTCACCTCTGCCCTACCCAACCCGTGGCAATCAGCTAGAAAAGATATTCGATATTACTGGACTGCATGTCTGGTTTCATCGCTCGCCCAATAGGATCACAATAGCGGCATGACCATACGAATCCTTATTGCCGATGACCACTCCCTGCTTCGCGTTGGATTGGTATCGATGCTCTCCAACGAACATGAATTTTCGGTTGTTGCGGAAGCCCACGACGGTGAACAAGCAATCGCGATGTTCGAACAACATCGTCCTGACATCACCATTCTGGACGTGCGGATGCCCGTACTGGACGGGATCGAAACTCTGGGCCGAATCCGAAAGATTCAATCCGATGCTCGGGTGATCATGTTGAGCACCGCCGAATTGGAAGAGGAGGTCTCGCAGTCCCTTAAACTAGGCGCTGCCGCATTTGTAACCAAGGCTGCACCACCGGTTACGTTGGTTGATACGATTCAGCGGGTCCATGCCGGCGAGGTGATTCAGCACCCACTTATGGAAGCCCCCAGTGCGATGCACGAACACCTTTCCCCGCGCGAGATCGAAGTGCTGCATCTGGTCGCTCTCGGTCACAGTAACAAACAGATCGCGGTTGATCTAAGCCTTAGCATCCATACGGTAAAGACCTACATCAAAGGAATCCTGGCAAAATTCAACGTGAAAGACCGAGCGGGTGCAGTATCGGTTGGGTACGCCAAAGGAATTCTGAAGGTCTGATCGTTCAATATCGCTGCGGTCGAGCCCACCAAGATTGCTAGCTCTCCCCGGTCATTTTGCATTCGGGGGGGCAACGTCCATGTCTCCAACGACAGGGGCTCCTTCGCTTGCTGCACACCTGATTTGACGTTTTTGGCAATTTCTCAGCCCTAGATCTTGGCCTATCAGCCCTGGCTTTCGGATAGATCGTCATGGGGCAGAACGATTCGCAGCCAGAAAGATTCCGTGATTATCGCTCGAACGAGCGAATTGCTAGGACGATGGAGGCTTCTAACATGAAGGCATACGTCGCGCCCTTATCTCTCCACAAGCCATTCGCCACTGGCGAGCCTGTGCACCAGTACGTCTCGATCAACTGGAGAGAGTGGCAGCGACTTCTATTCTGCCTCCCATTCGCAAGCGGTTGGGTGGATTTTTAATCGCGGAGAAATTAAATGATCGTTCGAAATCATGTTGAGTCCCAAAAGCGACTTGCATTCACCCTGGTTGAACTCTTGGTCGTGATTGCAATTATCGGCGTTCTGGTCGGGCTACTATTGCCCGCCGTTCAGGCCGCTCGTGAAGCAGCCCGCCGAATGAGTTGCAGCAACAACTTCAAGCAAATTGGCTTGGCTGTTCACAACTATCACTCAGCCTATAAGCAATTGCCCCGTCAGAAAACCGGAACAGGCATGCTAAGCGCCACACTGAATTGGACTAAGAAGAGCACCGTTCTGAATCACGAAGAACTCAGCGTTCTGGTCGGTCTAACCCCATTCATTGAACAGCAAGCTATCTGGGAACAGATCAGCAATCCCAATGCACCCGATACTGGATTGACCACTTCGAGTGGATGGACGGCGATGGGCCCCACTCCAGAAAACGAGTCATACGGTCCATGGTCGACTCAAATCCCCGGTTTCCGTTGCCCTAGCGACCCGGGCCAAGGACTCCCCTCACTCGGTCGGACCAACTATGCCGCCTCACTGGGTGATTCGTTTTACGATATGAACAATGGTCCCTCGGATCTTTACCTTCGTCGCACAGAAGCTGCCGCATTGCGTGCTCGTTCCCACTGCCGAGGCTTCTTTGTACCAAGACAGTCGATGAAGTTTCGCGACGTTCTTGATGGTCTTTCCAATACGATCATGATGGGTGAGATCGCGACGGATTTAGGAGATAACGACATTCGGACTGCAGCGGCCCGGCAGATTGGTGGCAGCAACATCGACCATGCAGCGATGGCGGCAAACCCATCGAGTTGTGGAGCTACCGGTGTTGACCCGCAGCGTCCTTCCTTTTGGTTGGATTCAACTTCGACCAACCCCGAGAACGACAGTGCGTTTGGTCGCGGTTACCGCTGGGCCGATGGCAATGCGAATCATACGGGCATCACCACAATCTTGGCTCCCAACTCTGCGGTCTGTGCGACCGGACGTGCCGCGCTGAATCAAAACGGCAATGACTATCAAGGACCGGACGCCAACCAATTCGACAAGACGATCGGAATCTATGGCCCCAGTAGCCGTCACCAGGGTGGCTGTCACGTTCTGATGGGCGATGGTGCAGTCAAATTTGTGACTGACTCGATCGAATCTGGCACACCGACGACCCCCGTGGTTCTCTACACCGGTGGAACTCCAGTCGGCTCGAAGAGCCCTTACGGACTTTGGGGTGCACTGGGTACACGGGCCACTCGTGAAGTAATCAAAGAAGAGTTTTAGTCTCTACCGAGAACCGTCATTCAGACCGCGTAGCGTGTCCCGTCCTTTTGGACTGGGCACGCTTTTTTAATGCTTTTCTTCCAGCGACGACACTCCGATCGCTACGCAACTAGCAACTAGCAACTGGAAGAATGCCCTGACACTCCATCCTGCCCAGGTCGCAAGAAAACTTCTGAAGCCACAAAAAAATCGGCATTATCGCTCGAACGAGCGAATTGCTAGAGCGATAGACGCCTCTAACATTAATGCATACGTCGGACAGTGTCTCTCCATATGCCATTCGTCGCCAGCAAGGGTGCTGATCGCAACGTTTTGGCCGTTTGGAGCGAAACATGCCGGCTTCTGTTCTACCTCCCATTCGCAAGCGTTTGGCTGGATTTTTAATCGCGGAGAAGTTTAATGATGGTTCGAAATCATGTTGAGTCCAGAAAACGACTCGCTTTCACACTGGTTGAACTCTTGGTGGTGATTGCGATCATCGGCGTTCTGGTTGGCCTATTGCTGCCCGCCGTCCAAGCCGCTCGAGAAGCCGCCCGGCGGATGAGCTGCAGCAACAACTTCAAGCAAATTGGCTTGGGTGTTCACAACTACCACTCGACTTACAACAAGCTGCCGGGCTATCGAACTGGCACCAACGATGGACAAGGCTGGCCACCTGGATACACCCAGAACAGCAACATTTTCAATCTTAGTCCGCTTGTTGGAATCTTGCCGTTCATCGAGCAACAGGCAATCTGGGAGCAAATCTCCAACCCAAGTATTGAGAACTCCAACGGAACCACTCGCTCGACCAGCGATCCTTGGCCAGCAATGGGCCCCACCGTCGATGGCAACGATCAATACGTGCCATGGGTAACCGAGGTGCAAACCTATCGCTGCCCAAGCGACCCGGGCGTCGGAGCTCCCGCCTATGGACGGACCAACTATGCAGCCTGTTTGGGCGATAGCTACGGCCAGCCAAACGGCGAATACGTTTGGTGGAGCACGACCGATCGGCTTGCCGACCAAAGCTGGGTTGTAAACAGTCGCGCTGGAGATCGCGGAATGTTCTTCGCACGTAAACAAACGGCTTTCCGCGATTGCCTAGACGGACTCGCGAACACCATCATGTATGGCGAAATCACGACCGACTTAGGCGACAACGACAAACGAACTCGCGCCGCTGTCCACCAAATTGGTGGTGCCTCGGCACTGGAACACAACCCTCTGTCTTGCCGAAACGGCTTGGATGCAGAACGCCCTCAGTTTTGGGGATCGGCCGCGACTTTCACCAACTGGGCTGGTGCACCACGACTGCGCCGGGGTGCTCAATGGGCAAGCTCGTTTGATATCAACGGTGGCTTCCACACCGTCCTTCCGCCAAACTCCGAAATTTGCATGGACGCCGGTGCAGGCGATTGGGGCGGGGTCATGACCGCCCGCGGGAACTACACCGCATCCAGCCGCCACCAAGGTGGTGTTCATGTCTTGATGGGTGACGGAGCCGTCAAGTTTGTCACCGACTCGATCGAGGCCGGTGACAGTTCCGAAGGGAACGTTACGCCGACGACGAACAAAGGTGGTCGTCAAAGCCCTTATGGTCTTTGGGGTGCCTTGGGCACACGGGCCAACAAAGAAACTCCTGACATGTCCAATTTCTAGTCACCAGTCCAACCGGAGTGATAGCATGAAGAATTTGAAATACGTCTTCGCGATGATCCTGCTCTGTGCAGTTGGTTGTGGTGACGACAGCGGTACCAAAAGCATCTACAACGAAGACGAGATGGCGAAGTACCGCCAAAGTCCAGAAGAGCTGAGACAAGGAATGATCGAAGCTCAAAAGGCGAACCGAACCCGTGGCCAGGAGATGGCCAAAAAGATGAGAGAAGCCGCGGCAAACAACTAATAGCCGAAACAACTTTTCGCCGGAGATTCCCCGGTCGATCCAAAACCGACGATATCTACACAAGCCCGACTTCCACTGGAGGTCGGGCTTGTTTCGTTTTTGAGTGGTTGTGCGTAGAGCTAAATGCGTCGTGCCGATTTGCTTTTCAGCAAGTTCGAGCGGCTACTTCCAGGCATAACCAGACGGCTTACGCCGTATCGATCGGTTTTTTGCGGCAAGACGCAAGGCTTTTGTTGTCTGGGGTCATGAATCATTGATACCTGACCCTCCCGGCAAATCGCATCTTCAGCATTAAACGCTGCTCCATCTCAGCGTCAGATGATGTTTCCGGCCTCATTAAGTGTGACATTACCGCGTCCCATTCGCCCTTGAAGGGGGAACCCATCCGCGGTCTCGCAGATCCGCTTCGGGCGACTCTTCTCTCCACACATTTCTGCCGCAGGTGAACAGATGGAAAACTTCTTCGGACGTTGGACAGGTCCCCGTCAACCCACAAGCCGTAAAGCATCAGCCAAGAAGCAGGGCCAACTGCGCCGGAGCACGCGTCGACGGTTGAAACCGGAAACACTGGAAGCGAGACAATTGCTAGCCGCAAACATTTTCCACAATGACGTCATTCCAGAAGATGTCAATCAAGATGGCGTTGTCTCGGCCGTCGACGCGTTAACGATCATCAACCGCATGAACCGGCCATCCCAGGAACGAGGCAATGACGGTGGAACCCTGCAACGCGGTCCCGGTGAAATGACGGACGTCAATGATGATGGACTGGATAGCTCGCACGACGTCCTAATGGTGATCAATCGACTGAGTCGCGACAGGGGAAGCTTTGGCTCGCCCAATCGCGGCGACAGCCCTGACGTCGACACGGACCTTCCCGCGGACGAAGAGGAACTACCTGGCGATTCGTCAGAGGAATCGTCAACGGAGACGCTCATCGAAGGACTGCCAAGTGAATACCGAACGATCGATGGTTCCGGCAACAACCTTGAGGACACTGAACTGGGTACGACCGGCACCCAATTGATACGTGTCGCCGACAGTGACTACGCGGATGGAATCTCAGAACCGGCTGGTGAAGATCGCCCCAGTGCCCGTGAGATCAGCAACGTGCTGGCGACCGATGAAGAACTGATCAGCGATCGAAACCTTTCCGCCTTCGTTTACGTTTGGGGCCAGTTCGTTGACCACGACATATCACGAACACCGTCAGGCGGAGAGTCTTTTGACATCGAGGTTCCGATTGGTGATGAATACTTCGACCCGTTTGGCACCGGAACTCAAACCATCTCGCTAACGCGATCAGCCTATGACTCCGAAACCGGAGTGGATTCCGCTCGCGAGCAGATCAACTCCATCACGACTTGGCTTGATGGATCGGTCGTTTACGGTTCAGACGATTCCACCGCAACAGCCTTAAGAACGCTATCAGGCGGTCTATTGAAAACGAGCGACGGCGACCTATTACCTTACAACAACGAAGAAACATTTCCCGATGGAACGTTGGCGATGGACAACGATGCGGGCATTTTCCCCGACGACGAATTGTTCGCCGCCGGCGATGTTCGCGCGAACGAAAACATCGAGCTGACCGCGATCCAAACCTTGTTCGTTCGCGAACACAATCGCTTGGCGGCAGAAATCGCCGCGGCAGATTCAACGTTGACCGATGAAGAAATCTATCAACAGGCCCGTGCGATCGTCGTCGCGGAATTGCAGGCGATCACGTACAACGAATGGTTACCTGCCTTCTTAGGTGTCGATGCGATCAGCGATTATGAAGGCTATGACTCCTCGGTCGATCCGACGATCGCCAACGAATTCTCCACCGCAGCGTTCCGGTTCGGACATAGCTTGCTAGGCGACGATGTCGAGTTTTTGGACAACGAAGGGAACGAGATCGCTGACGAAATCCCGTTAAGTCACGCATTTACCAATCCGGAAGCAGTGTCCGAGAATGGAATCGATTCCATCATCAAATATCTAGCTGCGGATCCTTCGTCCGAACTGGACATTCAGGTCGTCGACAGCGTCCGCAACTTCCTGTTTGGACCTCCCGGTTCCGGCGGTTTTGATTTGGTAAGCTTGAACATCCAGCGTGGACGCGACCATGGGTTGTCCGACTACAACACAACGCGTGTTGCCTATGGACTGGATCCCGTCGACAGCTTTGCCGACATCACCTCGGATCCTGTTCTTCAGGCCAAGCTAGAACAACTCTACGGCACGGTCGATGATATCGACTTGTGGGTGGGGGGACTCACGGAGGACCATGTCGACGGTGCGAGCGTGGGTGAAACCTTCCTTACGATCATCTCGGACCAATTCGAACGGCTTCGCGATGCAGACCGGTTCTGGTACCAGAACACATTCTCGGGAGAAGCACTGAGTGAGATCGAAAGCACCACGTTGGCCGATGTGATTGAACGCAACACCGAGCTGACCGATCTACAAGATGATGTTTTCTTCTTTGACTCATCGGTTTCAGGAACGGTCACTGCGGAATCCAGCAAGCGTGATTCCGCACAAACCACCCGCAACTCAAAAGGCAAAGCTGCTTCTGAAGGTGTGGCGGATCAAGTCGTGCAATTGGTTAGCGATGGAGAAGTCGTGGCGGAAACGTCGACCGATTCTTCCGGTAGCTATCGCTTTGATGTGCAAGACGGCCTTCGAACGGGGCAATACGAAGTTCACCTCGTTTCAACGACGGACGATGGAAGTTCGACGATTGCGATCAAAGAAATCGCGATCACGACGGGCGATGTCCATCTACAAGACGTTAACTTTTCAATCGAGAGCGATCCTTCCAGTGATGGACCGGAGCACGATGGTGATCACCAGAACTCCGGCCCTCGTCATGATTCCAGTCCGCGTCCGAACTCAGACCCTCGTTCCAACTCTGGCAATGGCCAACCGCTACGTCCTGACTTGGTCGATCCGTTCTTTCGCGAACAAGAGAACGCATTCGGAAGACGATCACGGTAGCACCAAAGCGAGGTAAGTCCCATCACCGACATGCCAGACGATCCCGGTTGCCGTGCGAATGGCACCGGTTGATCGACCAGGACAGATTGCATTTCGACCGACACGTCAATGTGTGCGATGCCGATGAAAAATCTTAAGGAAGATAGGGCCAATAAGTCAGCTTACCTTCGTGTTGAGCGACAAATCGGACATCTCCATCTTGGGACACGATGACTGCGATTGCTTCGTGGCATCCACTGACCAAACGATAGGCTGAACGATGGCGGGTGCCGGACGTGTCAGCCGGTTCGGCAACAAACGACTCGACCTCCAAATCC
This sequence comes from Rhodopirellula sp. J20-39, assembly GCF_057365095.1. NCBI lineage: Bacteria > Pseudomonadati > Planctomycetota > Planctomycetia > Pirellulales > Pirellulaceae > Rhodopirellula > Rhodopirellula sp. J20-39. The sequence goes on from NZ_CP195123.1 coordinate 4,720,210, forward strand.
AGTGCCTGATGAATTTTACGGGCGTGACTGTTGCCGAGAATCTCGCCGCCAAATCCAATCAACTGAAACGTGTGATCCAAGACAAGCGAACCGTCCACACTCATCAAGTCCGCTAACAAATGACTGAACTCAATCAGCGCCTCGGTCATCTGTGTCACTTCAGAATCCTGCATACGCTGGCAATCGTCCCACGTCACCACCGACAAGCCTAAGAGTTCACCTACAATCGTAACCCTCTGTAGCAACCGCACCATCAAACGACGGAACCTCACCGTTGATTCATCGGCGGCAAAGCGAACACGAAAACGAAACCACTCATTCAGCGTCCCCTCTGTACCAACGCCTCCATCACCCGCGCCAGTCGGTAGGTAGACCAAGATCCCACCGTGGCCACGGGTACGGACCAGTCGCAGCGTTCGCTTGACTGTCGCTTGGGCGACGTCGCGAATGAAGTTATCGCAAATCTGGCAATTCAGTTCCGTCGAAGAGTTAGAACTAGCATCCAGTTCTCCCATCAATGTTTCCCGAACCGATCGAAACCGCTGTTGCAGCCACAACGATTGAAAAGGATCAAATCCATCCGTGTGCAATTGTCCCCGGCTGGATTCAAGAATCCGCGTGTAACCGGAACCGGCGATTAAGTGTCCCGGGCTCAGCACTTGAACCAATAGGTTTGGCGGTAAGTGGACGTCTTGGCTTCCGCCGAATCGCTCACCCGTTTCTTGGGTTCGGTTCACCCAATCCGTCCCGGTCACAATCATGCCCCAGACGACCAACTGGCCATCTTCGTCATTGGTAACGCCCAACACGGCGCGATAGAAACCGGCCGCTGCGGCAAGCTTCCGAAGATTGTGCGGCGAAAACGTGGTAGGCACGTCAAAAGTCAAAACATGAAGCGTGCCGATCCCATCCAAACCGTCATCGGCCAATGTATCCGGTGCAGCGTACATCACTCGGCACTGCACCGGTTCGCCTTCTTCACGTAGCAAACTCGCTTGGTACATCGTGTCGAGTAACGCTACCAGCGTGGCATCATTAGGCAACAATGCAGCGTCTTGACCTTGCGCGAGCCATCGTGAACGCAAAACCGCAGCCATGCTGCCGGGATAGGCGGAGAAGTCATTCATATTAGCGGTAACACTTCGTTCGGATTCCATTCCAAGGCCTGCGTGTACGAGCCGAAGCCTATCGAAATTAGCTGCGAACCATTGAATTCAACAATCCAGTCGAATGATTCAATGCAGCAGGCCCAATCGCCACCTGCTAAACCGAATGCTCGCTCATACGTACGCAGCTAATAGTTAGGACGGTTCGAAACCTATTTATGTACGAAAACCCTGCTCGAACCGCCAAAAAGTGTTCCAAACGTTGAATTTCGCTGAACGGCTGCTCATCTGATTGGCGAAATCAACCGCAAAAGGGATTCGAAGGCTCGTGTTTTCAGCGATCTCGCTACTGATGGGCAGCTCGGCGCAATCGATCAAGAATTGCAATGCCGATTCCCGATTCACGGCACGCAACGATCTCGATTCGGTTGAATCGCGATTCGTCAGCCCTTCTTAGGACAGCATAGAGATTCGCAGCAGCGGTTTCGAGACGACCATCCGGTGCTAGCGACCAAAGATTCTCGCCAACGCACTCGGCTCCCGAAGCTTCGATCGGTTCAAAAACAATTCGCAACGTATCCTCGCGAACCGGTGACCGATCACCCCTTGGCAGTAACACCAGTTCCGTCTGCGGCGAATAATGCTTGGCAAATTGCCCCGGAGCGATCGCGGTTTGTTCTTCTGAAATCGAATCGGGAGTTGATCCTTCCAGCTTTCCCGCCAGTCCACCGTCCACGGATTCAAGTCGCTGATCAATGGCATCCACGCCCAAATAGCCACTTCGTAAAACTCGCGGCGGATCGGTCGAACTTCCCAGGTGCACGATGGTGGATTCAACACCGACACGACAGGCACCGCCATCCAACACCATCGCGATACGATCTCCCAAACCCTGCCGAACATGCTCGGCGGTCGTGGGGCTGACATAGTTCGAAACGTTTGCACTGGGCGCGGCTACCGGAACGGCCCGTCCCGCCAACTCCTTCATTATCCTCAGCACCGCGAGTGCCACCGGATGATCCGGAATGCGAATTGCGACGGTGGTCCCGCCCGCCGTGACGGCATCCAGAACGCTATCCCGTTTGGGACCGATCAGGGTCAGCGGCCCTGGCCAGAATTCCGACAAGCATTCCAGCCGTTGCTGCACGACTGAATCCAGCGGATCGGCGAAGAACTGACGCACGTCATGGATATCAGCAACATGCAAAATCAACGGATTGGTCCGCGGCCGTCCTTTCGCTTCGAAAATACGATCGATCGCATTGAGATCGTCACCGCGAGCAGCCAACCCGTAAACGGTTTCGGTTGGTAGACCAACAAGTTCACCGGCCAGCAAGAGTTCAGCGGCGCGTCGAACCTGCTTGGTGTCAACGTCGACTTGGCCTACCAACAGCGGCCTGTTGCCTCCTTCGTCAAGCGTTGGAACAACGGCGGACGCCGAAGACCCTGTGCTTCGGACATCCGAGCTCGCTTCTCGATCGACACCAAACTTGCTCATGGAGCAAAGATCATCCGGTTACGTGGGAAAGTGCTGGTGGACTTCCCCAAACCGAAATCGTCCGGCTTCAGCTTACGAGCCAAATACGCTTCACCGCTGACAAAGCCATAAAAGGTTGGCTCATAAGGGTCCACGAACGAGACGTCCGCATGGGCCAGGACTTCTTGATCGGTCAAGAAGTAGGCTGCGTTGACGATCAAGCGACGCAGGTCTTCGCTGCGGAAATCGACTGCGGCACCCGCTGTTGTAGCGAACGTCTGCCCCACTTTTCCACTTTGAGGTTCGTAGTCTTTCAGCCACGCGAGCGGCATCATCGGATCATTCACTTCTCCGTCGACCGGTGGCGAAGCGGGATCGAGCACCTTCAACACTTGACCTCGCAAAAGAATCGTGGCGTTTTCGTCATCGACGTTGAACACGCCGTAGATATCCGAAGCGGTGTAGATGTCTTCGACGCTTTGCAAAATCGGGTGCTGTGCATTGGCTTCGACGCGAATCGCACGTCCGCCCTGGACCATGTGCTCGCCATGATGCGAGTGCCAATTTTCGCCAACGATTTGGATCCCGAAGTTTTTCCAGTCAAAGCCAGCGAATTTGCCACTCTTAAACGCATGCGTTGCAGTTCGATAGGCAATGAACGGCTTGCCGGCTTGCATGTAGTCGTAGATCGGCCGTATTTGATCGTCGGGAAGCACGCGCCAACGGGTCGCCAGGATGCACAGGTCAGCCGAATTGAGTGCTTCGGTACCGGGAATATTGTCGTTTTGGTATGGGTTGATGTAGCCGGTTTCTTTGTCGATCGCAAACAACACCGTGCACTTGAAACCATGACGCTGACTTAGGATCTTCCCCAGCATCGAACAGGATTCTTCCGAGCGATATTCTTCGTCACCGGAAATCAGCACGACATGTTTGCCGTTGCTGGTCCCTTCGGCAGGTTCGAAAACCAGCGTGTCGGCCGCAATCGCTGGCGAAAGCCCAAGTGCGGACGTAGCGAGGACAACAACTGATGTAAGCAGGAAGAGTTGCGAGAACGCAAACCCAAGAAGATTTCGTGTCATGAGACCCGTGTGTTGCATTAGGGGGGACAGGAGTGATTCCCCACCAATATAACCTACCGCAACACGTATCGGGGATCACCCAAACGAGCTTGTTCCCGATAGGCTTTGGCTGCCGTTTCGGGGAAGATCGGATTGATCATCGCCCCGGTTGCCAACTCAAATCCGGCCAATCGAGACATTCTCGGAAAAACGTCCAGAGCCCAATGCTGAGAATCACGTGCACCTTGAAAATACACGGGGCACGTGTGCAATAACATGTTGTACGCCGTGCCGGGCCGTAAGGCTTCGAGCCAGCGAACAACACGAAGAACCAACCTGGATACTTCCGCCAGATGCATCGACCGCATCTCGCCAAAGCAAGCGAGATGCTCTTTGGAGGTTACCCGGACCTGCAACGGAAACCGACTCGCGTAAGGGCAATAGGCCACAAACGAATCGGTCTGGCTGATAATTCGGCTCTTCTCTTCGATCTCGGCACGAATCAGATCGCACTGCAAACACGAACCCGTCCGAGCATGGTGAGCCTGCAATCGACGAGTAACCTGTTGCACCACAGCGGGCACGCGGTTGGTGGCGATCAGTTGACTATGACTGTGTTGCAACGACGCGCCCGCGTCACGCCCTACATTTTTGAAAACGCTGACGTGCTGGATTCCAGGCACGTTTTGCCAATAGCGAATCCGTTGTGCGTAAGCGGCGAAGACCAATGAAACTTCGGCCGTGTTCAACTCACCGAGCGACTCCGTATGCCGAGGCGCTTCGATGATGACTTCATGACCGCCCGTCGCAGGCTCGCTGGGGAACAAATTCTTGCGGGTCAATTGGGATCGCGATGCGACTCGTCCTTGCGACAAACCCGATGAACCGTTCGTTCGATCGCTGTTCGTTGCACAAGCGGTCGATGACGACCGGCAAGGCTTGTCGCTTACCGCAGGAAACAAATTGGGTACCACTCGAACGGCCCAATCGGATTCGTTCGCAGCGTCTTCCGATGTATCGGAAACAAGATTCTCGTCTAAACGAGCAACCCAGACTGGATCAGGTGTTCGATGTTCTTCGCCGGCGCAAAAGGGGCAATCAATCGCCTTGGCGACAGGCTTCCCAGCATCGGCAAACTGATTCGGACGTTGCGAACGCGTTGTCGCGAACAACGTCCACTCCCCAGTTATCAAGTCTTGGCGAGCTTGCCCGGTCGACGGGATCTTCTCGCCGTCTTCGACCTTCGCAAGTTGATCGGCCGCTTCCTTCGACTCCAAAGCCGATTCGACGATCGTCGATTCCACACTGGCTTCTTTCGTCGAACCCGAGCTTGGCGACAAAGGACCTGTCGATGGCGATGCATGCGATGACACACCACGATCGACGCGGTTGGTTATCGGCCCGTTACCGGAGACGCTAGCATCGCCAACATGCGGTTCAGCAATTTTGGAGCTGGATGTTGGAGGATCGCTAACTACTTTGTGCTTGGCAGTCGGCGAAGCCATTGGTTCGGCTGCAGACTGTCGCGACGGTGCCATTCCATTGGCCAATTTACGAGTAAGGTCAACCTGAACTCGCACTTCGTCATCGGTCGTGCGGGAAGGAAGATCAACTCCCGTCTCGTCAGTCAAAGCCGATCGTGTTTCCGCATCTTCGACGGTTCGATCGAACGCCAATGGTGTTGCACGGAGCAATCGGCTGTCGCGGCGGCGACGTCCTCGGTTCGCTCGTAATTCGACGCGAGAAATCGGCATACAGGCTCTCCGTCGAGGTTGCGAATCCAAACACTACACCATTTGCCCGCCAGCCTTCGCACTTCCGATCGCAAATTTCACGCAGATACTGATCGCCAGCACGCGGACACATTTGGTTTCAAAGAGGGGCTCATTTCGCGGTGGGGACTTCGGTTACCCCACCGCTCAATAATCGGGGCATCACCTCAGTATACGGATTTTTTCGTCCTCGCTAGGGGCATTTGCGGGAAAACCCGCGAGGAGTTTCATGCCCCCTACTAGCTGTATGACTTAAGGGAAATCGTTCGAGCGTAGAGGTCGACGTACTGGGCAGCACTTTTCCGCCAAGACCAATCACGCGTCATCCCGGTCTCGACAATATTTTTCCAATTTTCTGGATCGTGGTATCGCATTCGAAGCGCATCGCCAATCGATCGATCCAAAGAGGCAACGTCGTGCGACTTCATGTGGAACCCCGTCGCGGTCCCATTATGTAGCGTCGCGGGCGTGGTATCGACGATCGTGTCAGCCAATCCGCCGGTTGCCGTGACAACGCAAACCGTTCCATACCGCAGGCTGTAAAGCTGGTTCAATCCACAAGGCTCATACCGACTGGGCATCAAGAACAGATCCGATGCGGCTTCGATTCGGTGAGCCAATTCGTCACTGAATCCGACATGCACGGCAAGCTGGTGGTCGTATTGCTCGGCCAGCCATTTCAATTCCCGCTCAATCTCTGGATTACCGCTGCCCAACACCACCCACTGCGTCGGACGCTGTTGGGTCAAATGTTGACGAATGACCGGAACGATTAAGTCCCAGCCTTTCTGATCAGCCAGCCGGCCCACCAACCCGATCATGGGCACGTCGGCATCTTGCGGTAGCCCCATTTCTTTTTGCAACGCGAGCTTGTTGGCAACCTTACCAACCTGCCACGTTTCGATCGTGTAGTTGTGCGGCAGATGAGGATCGGTTTCTGGATTCCAGATCGATGTGTCAATTCCGTTGATGATGCCGCTGACTCGGTCGCCTAGGCTACGAAGAATCGGGTCAAGCCCGCAGCCATGGATCGAGGTTTTGATTTCGCGAGCGTAGTTGGGACTGACCGTGCAAACTTGGTCCGCGGTTACCACGCCGGTCTTCAAAAAATTCAGTCCCCCGTAGAATTCAAACGATTCACTACGGAATCGACTCCACGACAATCCGGTCAACGGGAACTGGTCCGCTGGGAAACCGCCTTGGTAAGCCAAATTGTGGATCGAAAGAACGGTTGGGGTCTTCGAACTGACCGAAGGCTCGTTGGCATGAGTCGTTTCGCCATCGTCGCCGGAACCATTGGACGCCTGGGATGGATTCGCCCGTCCCGCCGCAACGGGTGCGAAATCAATCGCGCACCGTTGGGATTCGTCCAGCATGGACTCCGTGCCTGGTGCCGCCTCAACTTCGGCTGCTCCCGCTCGCAAAAGTGCTGGAACCAGAGCCGATTGCCAATCGTTGCATTGCACCAGATCCACGGTCGCATTGAAACGCCGCATGATCTCGATCGCCGCTCGGCTATAGAAAATAAAACGTTCGGCGTTATCCGGGTAATCGCCGTGTGCGTCCCCATACAGGGCTGGGCGATCGAAGTATTCGGGTTGCTCGACGAAGAAGACCGGCACGGTTCCGCACGGCAAGTGGCTACGCAGCAATCGCCCCGTCACTCGTTTGTCGCGTCGCATTTGGATCGAGAACGTGACGTCGGTCTGTTCGATCTTTAGTCCAGCCTTATGGATCGACTGAAACGCGGGCATGATGATGCCGCAACGATGCCCGGCCGCGGCCACCACGCTTGGTAACGTCCCACAGACATCAGCCAAGCCTCCGGTTTTTGCGAACGGGACGGCCTCGGTGGTAAGGTAGACGATGTTCAAAGGGACACTGCTGGTTTAGGCGAGAGTAGACTGAGAAGATGAACTACCGCAGCGGCCCGAATATTCGGAACCCGCCGGAAAAGCGTTTATGAAGTGTCTCTTCACTTCACGCCCCACAATAGACTAAGACAAAATAAGATGGGATAAGTCGTTTTCAAGTAAATCCTGCCTGGTTTTCACTCCTCCACTTGTCCCCTTATGGCCCTCACCCTCGTCGAATTTTGGAAGCAACTGATCGCTAGCGGTCTGGCCGATAACTCGACGCCGCGGCTATGGGCTGCCGAGTTCGCTCAGGATCACGGGGGCAATCCGCCTCGTGACGCGCCGACGTTGGCAAAGTGGCTTGTCAAAACGAATCGATTGCTTCCCTTCCAAGCATCCAATCTGGTTTCCGGTTCGCCAGCCCCGGCGGCCGAATCGGGCCAAAACAGTGCGGGTCGGATTCCGAAACTGCGGATCACGCCGTTGACGCAATCCGCTGCAGCGCCGCTGGACGCCATGCCGCGGTGGTTGCCGGTCACCCGAGATTCATCCGAATCGGATCGTCCCCACGAGGGTTTCCTATTCCAAATCCGCCCCGACCGGCTGACACCGCAAGACGGTGACCGCCTCCGCGAGCTGGCCGCTTTGACCAGTCCACGTCTGCCCACGATGGAACTGGTTGGACTGCCAGGCGGACCACTGGGATCGATCGCGGTGTCGATGCCCATCGACGAACCAATCGATACGGTTGGACTATTCGTAACGATGCCCGCCGGATGCCCGCTGTCCCAGAAACTGGCTCAGCAATCCAAATGGCCTGACCACTCGATCGCCGACTGGGTCAACGGTCTGGCTGTCGCGATGCAACAAACCGCACCCTTTTCAACAAACAAGATCCCAGCACCCACCAGCGATCGCGTTTGGATCACCGACAACGGCCAGGCGATCCTGGGTGTGGATCCGGTTGAAGTCATCACGCCAGGCGTCTTCGATTTTCATACGTCGTTCGGCGAAACCGATTCCGAGCTGCTTTACACGCCACCAGAACGATTTGCCGAATCCGCACCCGCGCCCATCCAAGACTCTTCGATCATCTACGCACTGGGTTGTTTTGCTTATCGATTGCGGACCGGAAGCCACGCGTTTGCAGCCGCAAGCCCCGCGCAGATTCGATCACGACAACAAAACTTCGCACCACCGGAACTGAACAAGGCGGTTGAGCAAGGTGCTAGCGGCGATCCGTTGTTCCGCGTGTTGGCATACGCCCTGGCCAAAGACCCTGCCTCACGATTCGCGACCATCGAGCAGTTCATCGCTGCCCTTCAGGCCGCCGTGGCGTCTTCACCTGCCACGACTAGCACAACATCGAACAGTACAGAATCAAGTGCCGCGGTGAGAGCAGCGTCCGCATCAACTGTTTCCGAATCAAAGACTTCGGCCAATGAACCGAAATCGGCGACACCCGGCCCCTCGTCGAAACCTCCGAAGCCTACGCCTCCCACGCCCGAGCCTACCGAACAAAAGATTAAGCAATCAGAAACCGTCAAACCGAAAACCGGCACACCGCTCGGTCCCAGCGAATCTTCGGCTTCAGACAAGACACCAAGTCCAGCTAAACGGCAGCGGCCCGATAAGACAGCAGCAACTTCGGCGTCCGACACAGCATCGGCCCCGCCGCCAAAACCGAAGTCTTCCCAAAGCCCAGGCCCCAAGCCCTCTGCGGAAACGAAGGAACGATCGGCGCCCAAATCGGCACCGACATCCGTAACGACCGGGCAAACGAAATCAATTGCCCCGCCGTCAAAGTCGCCGACACCGGACAATCCGCCGCAACCCCAAACGCCAATCACTCAAGCATCACCTGAAGCAATTCAGGTTCAACCGGTTGTTCAACGGAAACGTGCGGCCCGGCATCGCACCAGTTGGTTGGTTCTGCATTTTTTGTGGATCCCGATCGTCTTGCTGTTGATCGCTCTTGGCCTACAGGGACCACCTGAACCACGGGTAGCAAAACGGATTCGCCCGCCCGTTCCCGCCGTCATTCCGCCGGTTGCCGGTCGACCTCGGCAACCTTCTTTGCCTCCGACTCGGCCTACGCCCGTCGCTCCACCTTCCGACAGTCCATCGGAATCCAACGCGAACAAACGAGAGACCATTGAGGTCGTCAAGAGCGACAAGATGCTGTGGGCTCCGCCCTCCGCGATTACAACCGACGCGAAAAACACCGATTCCGCGGGCACTGGCCCTGACGACAAACCCTCCACGATTCTGCTGCCTCCTGGCCCGGGTGCGATCGTCACCATTGATCTAGCCAAGCTAAACGAAACCGGTTTGCTAGAAACCTTTGATCCTGAAATTTCGCCGCTGTTGGACAAGCTTCGCAAACAGATCGTGATCCCGCTGGAAGACGTTCGCTTGATCTCGATGGGTTGGTATCGAGGACTCAACGGTGTGCCCAAACTGTCCATTGCCGCTCATCTGAAACAAGCCAAGCCTCACGCGGAATTGGTAGACGCACTCAGCGTCTCGGAAGCTCGCGGGAAGGGTGGCGTTTCGCTTTACATCGGCGAAGACGCCGACAGCCTCGCCTATTACTTCAACAAAACCGGCGAGGCGGATGCAGCGATGTCGGACGCCTTTGCCGTCGGCTCGATTGACCAGATCACCGAAGTTGCTGAGGTCGAGGGAGCCCCCGTGTTGCTACCACGTCAACTGGAAGAACTTTGGGACCACGCGAAACCGACCGATGCTATCACGCTGCTCACGCAGCCTAACTTTTTGGTTGCCGATGCTCGCGGTTGGGTCGGCGGGGCATCACCGCCGTTAACCAATTGGATTCGATCGGCTCTCATGCCCGAGTGCGGTGGATTGCTGTTACGAGTCGTCGCGGCAAACGAAGGCGGCAGCTATGTCGAGGCACGCCTATCGACGGCACCTGGCAAAAACCCAGTCGCGTTGGCGACTAAATTACGAGACCGACTGGACCAATCCTCCGTTACGGCTGAAGACTTCCTGCTAACACGTGAAGTCGACGCAACATGGCGACTGCTAGCGTCCCGTTTACCCATGATGTGGTCGTTCGCTTACGATCAAACTCGATCTCAAATCGAAGAACGCAACGTCATCTTCAACACCTATCTACCGCCAAGAGCATTGCCGCAATTAGCGTTGGCCACTTTGCTTGCATCCAATACAACCGCAACGGCTTCGACCGGAATGGCGAGCACGGAAACGGTCAAATTGACGATCGAGGAAATCCTTGACCGTCCGATGTCGCTGTCGTTTGGCCAGGAGTCAATGCAATTCGCGGTCGACACGATCACGAGTGAATTTCAACAAGACCTACCGCCGGGCAACAAGATGCCACCGGTCGAAATCGTGGGCGCGGACTTGCAACTCAACGGTATCACCCAAAACCAACAAATCCGCGACTTCACGAAAGAGAACGTGCCGCTGCGAACCGTCCTGACGGATTTGGTCTTGGGTGCCAACCCCGACCGAACCGCTACCGGACCGGCTGACCCGAAACAATCGCTGGTTTGGGTTGTCGTCGGCGAAGGTGATCAAGCGAAAATTTTGATCACGACCCGAGATGCGTCGAAGAACAAATACACGCTGCCGAGAGAATTCGTCGCAGCGGAGTAAGATGCTCGCCGTTGCGGAGTAACAATGATCTCCGTTGCGGTAGCAACGCGCCCGCACCGCCAGAGAAATGTCGCGTGAGTAATAGCGTGCAAAACGACGCATCAAGGCATATGCAACGAAGCGCTACGCAACCAAGTCGTCTTCGAGCAAGTGACAATACGCGTCATAACGACGAGCATCGATCCTTGCGTCGGCGACCGCATTTTTAACGGCGCACTCGTCTTCAGATAGATGCAAACAGTTTGGGTATCGGCAATGACTGACGTACGGCCGTAGGTCAGGCATCAATCCAGCCACCTCGGTCGCTTCAATATCCCATAATTGAAACTGCCGAATTCCAGGCGTATCGAACACCGCGCCGCCGTCACTTAACGGAATCAACCGAGATGCGGTGGTGGTGTGTCGTCCCTTTTGGTTTTCCACGCTGACGTGAGAGACGGCGAGACCTAACCCAGGTTCAATCTTGTTGAGCAGGCTACTCTTGCCGACGCCACTTTGCCCCGCCAATGCGGTTTGCCGTTGTCTCAAGAAAGCTCGTAAGTAGTCAATATTCTGCCCCGATTCAGCCGAAGTGGGCAGCACACGGTACCCCAGCGAGGCATACACGCCAACCAACGCTTGCAACGACGCGAAATCGACGAGGTCAACCTTGTTGATGACAATCACAGGCTCAATTTCGCACTGGGCCGCGGTTAATAACATGCGATCGATCAGCACCGGTTTAATCCCGGGCTCCGCTGCACTGGCAATGATCAACAACGCATCCACGTTCGCCGCAATCACGTGTTGCTTGCCTCGGCTAGCGCGACAAATGATGCCGTGCCGCGGTTCGATTCGTTCAATCATTCCGTCAGCGACGACGACCTGATCTCCCTGGCCACCTAATAGATTTTCGGTTGCATGTTCGCTTTGGCCGGCGGTCAGACTCTGCTTATTAGCGTAAGCCTGTTGGACGGAAGTCATCCGCCCGGCACCATCGCGGTGTTCCACTCGGAACCAAACCCGATCACCAGCCACCAGCACGCCGCGTTGATCCGTCGCCAGCGATTTCAAGACCTGCCGTGTGGAGCACGCGTAAAGCTTCGCGTCCTCTCCCAAGACCTTGCTCTGCAAACCATGGACGCTCAGCACGCGTCCTTGAACCAAGTTGGTTTGGTCGACCTTCAGTTCAACTTGCAACCCACCGTCGTCGTCTCCGGAACGTTCGGCACCGACGATTGTCTTCTTGCGAGTCAACGCTCCCTTGCCACTCAATCGCTCGGCCTGGACGACATCCTCGATCGAGTTTTCGTCAGGCCGTTGGCGAAATTGGCGAGTCAGATCGGCATCACGAACCCGGCCCTGATGCTTCTTGCGAAACTCAGCTCGGGTCTTGCCTTTCTTCTTTGCCATAGGGTGGGTGGACGCGTTGGTTAACGGGTGCGAACGGCTTGGTGGGCAAAGATGCCCACACGTGGACTAGAGATTCTCTTCGACGCGGTTCACCGGAGCGGAACTATCAGCTCGCTCGGCAGCACCTTCGGGCACCATGATCTGTTCGACCTTGCCTTCGGTGTCACCATTGCGTTTGTGAATTGAAGGACCAATCAATTCGGTCAATTCAACTTCACTCAACTCTTCACGATCGAGCAGTGCTCGGGTAATTGTTTCAAGTTGGCCTCGGTGCTCACGCAACAACTGCTCAGCCTTTTGATCAGCTTCCAGCAAAATACGTGCAACCTCTTCGTCGATCAGTTCTTGGGTGTGTTCGCTGAACTGACGTGATTGGTGGATCTCGCGACCCAAGAACGGATCTTCGTCGCTGGTCTTATAGCTAACCGGACCGATCTTCGGGCTCATGCCCCAATGGGTCACCATTCGGCGAGCGATGCTGGTTGCCCGTTCGAGATCGTTTTCTGCACCGACACACGTCTCAGTGTAAACGATCTTTTCAGCAGCCCGACCACCCAACAACACGATCAATTGATGCTCAAGCTCCCGCTTGCTCATGCTAAGTCGATCTTCGTTCGGCACGTACTGCGTCACACCCAAGGCACGGCCTCGAGGAATGATCGTGACCTTGTGAACAATGTGCGAACCTTCCAAATGCCAAGCGGTCAACGTGTGTCCCGCTTCGTGGTAGGCCGTCTTCTCTTTTTCGTCTTCCTGCAAAATCTCTTCGCGTTTTGCACCCATCAAGATTTTGTCTCGGGCGTAGTCGAAATCAGACATCTCGACGACGTTCTTGTTATTTCGAGCCGCCCAAAGAGCCGACTCGTTAACCATGTTCTTGATATCGGCACCGGTCAAACCAACCGTGCCGGCTGCCAATCGTTTCAGATCAACGTCGTCACCCAACGGAACGTCACGAACGTGGACCTTGAAGATCTCTTCGCGGCCCTTCATCGTTGGACGGCCTACAGTAACGTGGCGGTCGAAACGACCGGGACGCAAAAGTGCAGGGTCGAGTACGTCGGGACGGTTCGTCGCCGCGATCACAATCACCGCGTGTGTGCCGGAAAACCCGTCCATCTCACCTAAGATCTGGTTCAGCGTTTGTTCACGCTCGTCGTGACCACCGCCCAAACCGGCACCACGCTGGCGACCGACCGCGTCAATTTCATCAATGAAGATGATCGACGGTGATTGATCTTTGGCGGTCTTAAACAGGTCTCGCACGCGAGAAGCACCGACACCCACGAACATCTGAATGAATTCACTACCGTTGACGCTGAAGAACGGCACATCCGCTTCGCCAGCCACAGCACGGGCGAGCAACGTCTTCCCAGTTCCTGGAGGTCCATTCAACAGGACGCCCTTAGGAACTTGGCCACCCAATTTTTGGAACTTATCTGGCGTCTTCAGGTAATCAACGATCTCTTGCAGGTCGGCTTTGACGCCTTCGAGCCCAGCAACATCGTTGAACGAAATTACCTTGTCGGTGGCTTCGAATCGCTTCGCCGGGCTCTTACTGAATCCTGACAAGAAGCCTCCGCCACCCATCATTTCGTTGCGTGAACGCCGGATCATGGTGAAGACCAGGAACAGGATCCCGAGCGGCAACGCCAGCATCAGCAAAACCTGCATGATAGCGGCGGTGGAGTCCGGCTTTAAAAATGCGTAATCGGTGATGCCTTCGCTTTGAAGCTGTTTTGCCAACGCGTTGGCGTATTCCTCACCGGCGGGGCGAGTGAACACGAACTTCTTCAACAACGGCTCAGCATCAGCCTCTTGTTCCGTGTCAGCATCCTCATCAACGGGCGGTTCAGGCCGGATCTTGAACGAACCTGAAACATCAAGGTCGCCGATGCGAACCTTTTCGACGTTGCCCTTTTCGAGCTGCTCTTGGAAAAAGCTGGCCGTGATTTCCGATCGAGGCTCCGTTCGATTGAGGAACAGCATCGCTGCAAGCGCAGCAATGACGACAGCAATCAGCACTGGATTCCCGCCACGACGACCGCCCTCGCCCTCCGGCGAGTCTTTCGGCTTGGATGGTTCTTTGGAGTCGGACCGGGCGTCCTTTGTCATCTTGTCTTCCTGAAAGCTGTTTCAACGTTTGGCGACCACCGCCGGGCTGGCAGCAAACCGTGCTGCTAGCAACAAGGGATAGCAAACCGCGTACCGGCATCCCACTAGGTCACTCTAGCCCGCAGTTTACCGACAAGCTGGCAGTGTACCGACAATCCGGATGCGCGACCAATGGAGGTTCGGTCTGCAGCACGATTATGTGGCCCAGAAATTGACTGGTCGCGGATTCCCACCGGCTCGCTGCCGATTTGTCATCGCGATCAAGTTCTCAAACCGGCAAAATCCGTGATTTCCAACCCAAAAATCCCAACCAAAAATCATAGCGGACTAGCAAGCGGGCCGCCCAGCAGCGGCGTTTGCATGGCGGATTTAACAGCCCTGATCGCCCAATGTGACGGCAACTAGCCGGTATATGCAGTTTGCGGAAAACTTCGAGCTGGCAAATTCGCCTAGATTCCTTGATGCCAGCCATGCCGGATCGTTCGCCAGAGTCTAGAATGACAGTCATGAGCCCCGCCCCTCTCGATCGCCCCCATTCGAATCCCAATAGTTCCTTGAGTCCAAGTCGCCCTCTCAAGCAACGCAGCCCCTTGGCTGCCTTCATGCGCGGCAAGAATGATGGCGCCGAAGCAGTCCAATCGACTATTGACGCAGATTTGGAAGCTCCGGCTCGAACCACCGGCCCCGGCAAGTCCATGGAAAACCGGCGTGGATTCTTTGCCAAAAGCTCCCTGGCGATCGCGGGCGGAACCGTCCTGGCGGCCGAACAAGCCGCTGCCATGGTGCCACATGTCGGCGGCAGCGATTGCCTGCGAGTCGCCCTGATCGGCTGTGGAGCCCGCGGAAGATCCGCGGCGGCGGAGATTTTACTTTCCAGCTCGAGCCATCCACTCGGCTCGGGATCCTCATCCAATCCAAAGCATTCAAACGACAATTCATTCGGCAGCATTCGCCTAGTCGCGATGGCCGATGCGTTCGGCTCGCAACTCCAATCGGCCTACCGCAGTCTGCACGGCCGATTCGGAAAGAATGTTGACGTTGGCGATCGCCGATTTATCGGTATCGACGCTTGGCGACATGCGATGGAGTGCGAAGCCGATTTAGTCATCCTGGCCACCCCGCCGGTCTTTCGCCCCAAGCAATTTGAAGCTGCGGTTGCCGCACGCAAACACGTCATGATGGAAAGTCCCGTCGCGGTCGACCAAGCCGGACTGCAACGCGTGATCGAATCAGCGGCGATCGCTCGAAAAAGCGGTTTGGCGATTTGCGCTGGGTTACAGCGACGACACGATGCAAGACTGATCGAGACGATTGAGCAACTTCGCGGCTCAAGTGTCGGCAACGCTGCAAGTGACGACGGTCAGCAGTCAATCGGCCGCATCGGCGAATTGCTGTCGGCGTCGATCAACGCCAAAGCGATTCCGAAACAGTTTTCACAACGTGACACTCGTATCTCTGATCATGAATACGAACTCCGCAACTGGCAACACTTCCCCTGGACCGGCGGCGGTGCAGTAGACCAGCGTTTTGTCCATTCGCTTGATACCGTGTCTTGGGTCTTGGGCATGCCCCCAGAAAAGGCATCCGTCGACACCAACGCATTTACGTCAGCCAATTCCGTATTATCCGAAGGCAACAAATCGAAGCCCCACGAATACTGCGTCCAATACGACTACCCAAACCAATTCACCGCCACACTTCGGTGTTTTGGCAACCAGTTGTCGACCCAGCCATCGTCATCTCAGCAAAGCCCCCAAAAACCTCCGGCTGTCACCGCGAATCAACGCACGGGTGAAACCATCTTCGGAACCCACGGTAGCTGTGATCTGGAACGGGCTCTCATTCGAGACCAATCCGGCAAAGTGATCTGGCGTAGCGAAGCGAAGACCACCGCCAACACTCGCTGGCAAGCTCAGGCAAATTCGCTAGTCACGGCAATCCGCAACGGCGACATCCTTGATGAAACCGAACTCGCGATCGCCAGCACATCGGCATGGATACTGGGCCGTCGCTGCGCAACGGCTTCTAGCATCTCTTAGCATTCGCGTTCTTTGCAAAGCGTTTGTTGGCGAACGCCTTGCCGCTCATTTTTCACTGTCGGATTGCTCGATCCAGGACACGCGGTTATCGTGAATCGCAGATTACCGATACAAGGATGCTCAATGGCAAAACGAAGCACGAATAAGAAGTCCTGTGACTCCACTCCGGTGAAGCTAAAAGCAGACGCAACCGCAGTCGACTTTGCCAAGCTGGCCTGGGCGATCGCTCACCCAGCACGCGTCCAGATTGTGCGATTGCTGATCGGTCGCGAAGCGTGCATCTGCGGCGAAATTGTCGACCAGCTACCGCTGGCCCAATCGACCGTTTCGCAACACCTGAAGATTCTGAAAGACTCAGGTCTGATCCAGGGCGAAGTCGACGGCCCAAAAGTCTGCTACTGCATCAACCAAGAATGCCTCGCTCAACTGAAAGCGTTTGTCGCGGAACTTTGACAATGATCCGATCGCCGCTTCGTTGAAGCGAAACGGGCCTTAGCAATCGGGCACCGCTGCTATTTCGAAGCCGCACGTTTGCAACATCGCTTGTACTTTTCGCCGCTGCCACATGGACATGGTGAGTTTCTCCCGACTCGTCGTCGGCGCTTTGGTCGATTGGAAAGTAGCCGCTTGGTGTCTTGGTGATACATCTTGCGAAGCATCTCGTACAACTTCGGGTTACGCTGCTGAAGCAGCGTTGGCGTCTCAAAGAAGTACTCGCTAAGAACAGCGAAATATTCGGCTTCGTTGGTGAACGCGTAATCGTCGATGTGCTCGTTCGACGTCGCGTCCCGTCGCAGCTCTTCACTGACCCAACGCACCCACGGATTCAAGTCGGCGGCATCGGCCAAGGGTGGTACCCCGTCAACCTCACCATCAGCCTTATCGACGAGGTGAGCAAATTCATGAATGCCCACGTTTCGCTTGTCGGTATTGTTGTCAAGGCCCGCAATCAATGCCGGTTTGGAAAGGATCATCACGCCACTGAGATGGTTCACACCCACCATCCCCAACGTGTTTGCTCCCGCCACGTCATCGGTTTTGTATTGGTCGTCAAATGAGCCGTGATAGATCAAAACTTCGCCTAACGTCGCGTACTCGAAGTCGTCGAACCCCAAAATCGGGATCACTGCACTGGCAGCAACCAGCACACGTGTGACCTCGTCCACTTCAGTACGAATTCCGGTGATCGCAACTTCGTCTAGGAATACCTTCACCAGATTACGAAACCGCTCTTGCTGATCCGGCGGCAACGCTGCGAAGAACTCAACGCGTGACTGCAGGATGCTCTCCCACGACGCGGGAAACTCTTGGCCGATGACCGCAAATCGGCGTTTCGTTTTCCGCCGCAGCCAATAGAAAGCTAACGCAGCGACCGGAACGAGTCCAAAAGCAATGGGCAAGAAGAAACCGCCCGCCAATCCAGCGAAGGCTATGATGCCCGCAACCACGACAGACAGGTTCCGGTTACGGCGATTTTGAGTTTGGCTGACTAACATGCCGCAAAGTGTAGCGGATCAGATCGGCGAATATGCAGGTCACAATTCAGGAAGCCGAGCACCAATGACGATGGACAGCCCAACAATCCTTGCAGTCTTCAAATCCAAGGATCTGGCTTCGATCGCAAAAACTCAAGTTTGTCATGGTGCGTGCGAAGATCAGAAATCACCTCAGCGATGACCGTATTGTTCGCGCCGACAATCTCATGATCACATCACCACGATGCCTCTGTTCTGGAGCGTCGGGATGTGCGTGACCATGTTCTTTAACACGATATCGCGAGACATTCTGAAAATGTTTTAGACCGTTAGAAAATCGAAGACATCAGCTCCAACGTTGCATTAGATCCGCTACCACCAACGACTGCACGGTATCACGAAGACCATGTCGCAAACCTAGGCGATTTTTCGCGGTTCTACCTCGCGCACACTGCCATGGCCAAACCGCGACGCATCGCGTCTGAGCCTTCTTGCCACGTTGCCGCCCGTCAAACGCTCGGCTCCCATTCCTTGGAACGGTTCAGTGCGCGAGTCCACTTGGTTCGACGACCATTCGCCTCATCCACCGACATCGTCGGCTCGAAAACGCAATCGGTCTGCCAAACTTTTTGAATCTCCGCAACATCGCTCCAGAACCCCACCGCCAAGCCAGCAAGAAATGCAGCTCCCAACGCCGTGGTCTCAATCACCTTAGGACGAACCACGGGAACTTGCATAATGTCGGCCTGGAACTGCATCAACAGATTGTTGGCGGCCGCCCCGCCATCCACGCGAAGTTCGCCGATGGGTGCACCGGCGTCCAATTTCATCGCGTCAAGCACGTCCGCCACCTGGAATGCTATTCCTTCCAGTGCGGCTCGCGCAATGTGACCTCGGTTCGTCCCTCGCGTCATTCCGATAATTGTTCCGCGTGCGTACGAGTCCCAGTGCGGAGCGCCGAGACCAGCAAACGCAGGAACCATGTAGACGCCATCACTATCGACCACCGTGGCGGCAAGTTGTTCGACCTCGGCTGCCGAATCGATGATCCCCAAACCATCACGCAACCACTGCACCGTAGCACCGCCCATGAAGACGCTGCCTTCGAGTGCATAGTCGGGCTGATCGGTTGCGCTACACGCGATCGTTGACAACAAGCGGTGCTTCGAAGGCGTTGGCTTGTTACCAACGTTCATCAACATAAAACACCCCGTACCGTAGGTGTTCTTGGCCATCCCGTCGCGGGTACAGTTTTGCCCAAACAGTGCCGATTGCTGATCTCCAGCCGCACCGCCGATTCTGATAGGTGCGCCAAACAACTCGCTCGTGGTCTCGCCGTAGATGTGGCTGGATGGCAACACCTCCGGTAACAACGATCGAGGCACCTCGAACAACGAAAGCAGGTCATCGTCCCACTGACACGTCGTTGTATTGAACAACATCGTCCGTGAAGCGTTGGTGATGTCGGACGCATGAATACGTCCGCCGGTTAGCTTCCAAATCAACCAACTGTCGATCGTTCCAAAGGCGAGTTCACCTTTCTCCGCAAGATCTCTAGCGTCTTCGACATGGTCCAAGATCCAACGAATTTTGGTTGCACAGAAATAGGCATCAATGATCAACCCAGTTTTCTGTTGCACCATTTCGGTGTGTCCCGCTTCTTGCAACGAATCGCAATAGCTGGATGTCCGACGATCCTGCCAAACGATCGCGTTGCAAATTGGCTTCCCGGTTTTGCGATTCCAAAGCAGCGTCGTTTCGCGTTGATTTGTGATGCCAAGTGCGGCTACGTCGGAGACGAAGGTGCCGGTATCGCGAAGCACTTGTCGCACAACAGCGAGCTGAGAATCCCAAATCTCGTCGGCGTCATGCTCCACCCAACTGGGTTGCGAATAGATTTGCTTAAATTCTTGTTGACCAATACCGACCACATTTCCCGAGTGATCGAATATGATCGCGCGAGAACTGGTGGTGCCTTGATCAAGTGCGATGACAACGCTCATTCATCGTTCTCGCTAGCTGAGGTACGAAACCAATGGTGGATGTTCACCCTGACCGCAAACGAAGCTTTACGCAATCGATCCGGACGACCAGGTCGTAATCATCCCACACTTCAGCATAGAAGATCGCAGTCACTCATGAGCGGCCTTTCCCAGCACTCAAGCGAATTTGCGAATGCACCTTCCGCCGCATTGTCGAGCACGTGGATACCAAATACGACAAGCAAAACGATAACGACTGCCCAACGGATCAACACGCAAGCCGCGGAATTTAATCTCGAACGCAGGACGAAGGGCAATCATTAGGGCAGCCAACATAAAGGCTAATTAGCAGAAACAGAAATGTTTTGGCGAAGTGCTTCGCGTATCATCCCCGGCCGGTTGGTCGTAATCGAAGCGAATCCCGAACCAACAAGTTGCTTCGCCAACTGCGGGTCGTCGACGGTCCAGCCATGAACACCGCAACCCGCTTCCTGGATCGTGCTAACGAACTGCGGGCTGACAAAATCCTGAAACAACTTATCAGTGACGTTGGTTCCAAATCCGGTGGCGGAAGTCGCTTGCAACGTTTGCACGATTTCAGACAAGCCCGGTTTCCAAGAAGAAGCAATGTCATCTGCCCCCAACGTTTGCGAACCCGGCTTTAGTTTCTTGTAGGAAGTAAGCCAGTTCACGTCGTAAGGCATCATCTCTCTCGCCTTCTTAACGACATCTCGATTGAAACAAATCAGCACGATCTGCTCCTTCGTCAGTTCCGATTCGGAAAGCTGCCGTTTGAGTTCAGGAAGGATTTCAGGCCCGCATTTGATTTCGATAAAAATTGATTTACCGGCGGGAATGGTATCGATCACTTCGGCTAGTGTGGGAATAGTCGTTCCCGCGTACTGGACACCCTTCCAGGAACCCACTTCGACCTTCCGAAGCTCCACTAGGTTGGACGTGGCAATCGTTAACGGCTCAGACTCAGGAGCGGTCCGCTTAGTAGTCGCGTCATGTATGCAAACGATTTCGTTGTCGGCCGTCAGGTAGAAATCGCCCTCAATCGCATCGGCCTTCTCCTGCCACGCCAATTCAAATGCCGCGATCGTGTTCTCGGGTGCTGCATGAGACGCACCACGATGGGCCACAATGAAGGGGTCGCCAGCACGACACACGTGACTATTTCCTATTAGACAGAAAGCCAAGACCAAGATTGCAAAGGTGGCAGAGAACAAAGGTTTGATAGTCATCTAGAAGTCGAAAACATGCTACGTGTAGTGAATTTGAAGTGCCGAGATTCTAGCCGTTCCGTTTCCGAAATAATCGGGAAGTGCAAATCCTCGCGAATGTTTAATCGAAACTTAAAAAACTACCCAAACCGTAGTGGCATACTCGTCCCAAAGTTGTGACCGATCTAGTCAAATCGTTCCGCTGCAGAAAGCTCGCCCCGCGTTTAAGTCGAAAAGAGGTACATACCTACCGACATCAATAACCAGCAAATATCTTCATCTTGCTCCCATGCGGCAACAACTATTTTTGAGAAATCAAACTTACCGCTGAATCGCTTTCCCCAAGTCTATATGGGGCGTCAAGCCGATGCTTTGCGATTTTCCTCGGATAATATTTGTTGATTGAAATGCATGCTTGTTTTAATTGATTGCACAACAATGAAACGTCAAATCTGACGATCTTCGTCGATTTGCTTGCTCCGCAATACGGCATGCTTCATTGCGAAGACAGTGTTTTGCTACTCAGGGTACAGATCGTCGGACGTCAGGCGCAACCCGGCATACATACAAAGCGATAGCGGACCCACGGCGTGGAGAATGAGAAATAAACTCTCCACCAGCCCGGTATCCGAAATGTCAGCAAGCAATGCAATTCAAACAGCTTGAAAAGAACAGTCGCGATGCAAACGCTATAAAGCACCAACGGGTTGATACTCATCCCAGAACGAACTCACATATAGTCGAGCTAGGTAAGTTTCACTGCAACTAGACTACTGTGCGAGATGGTAGCTCTTGCAATGAATTTAAGTCATCAAGAAGCAAACAGTTTTCCTATTGGTTTGCCTTGATCGGTGATCGGCACTGGTCGATCGCCGGAATACAAGTCCTTGCGATAGTCAACTCCCGTGCAGGCGCAAACGGTGGCAAAGAAATCGGGAACACTGACAGGGTCGGCAACAATCGCCTTTGCGTTTTCATCGGTCTGACCATACGCACCGCAGTGCGAGAGTCCACCTCCGGCGAGCACACAAGTGAACGAGGTGCCTTGATGACCGCGACCGCCACCGCTGTCAAAACCAGACGGGCGTCCGAACTCTGTCGTGACCATAATTAGCGTTTTATCGAGCAATCGTTTCTGCTCCAGGTCAACAATCAAAGTTGCCAACGCGGTGTCCAACTCTTGAATCAACTTGTGCTGATTCAGAATGCTGCCGTTGTGAACATCCCAGCCCGCACCGTTCAAGAAATTCAGGTTGTGGCTGACTTCGACAAACCGAACACCGCGTTCAACCAAACGGCGACTCAGCAAGCATCGCTGACCAAATTCGCCACCATACTGGTTTCGCAGACCATCGGGTTCGCGGTCGAGTTGGAAAACACGATTGAATTCCGGACCGCTGAGCTTCATGCTTTGCTGGATTGCAGCATCGTAATCTAACAACGCGGAAACGTCGGTCTTACCGGCATTCTTGCGGAGCTTAGTGAGGAACTCCTCACGACGGCCTTGGCGTGAAGGAGTGATCCCTTCGGGCCGAGACAACCCAGCGGGGCCGCGGCCTGTTTCGGTTAAGTACAAGTAACCACACTTTGCCCCTAAGAACCCGGGGCCCCGTGTGACGTTCGGGTAGCCAATCAACACGTAAGGCGGTGCAGCATCACTGATAGCACCGCGTTCGTGGGTAATGATGGATCCGATCGATGGATAAGTCACCGTCCCGCTAATGGAACGACCGGTATGCATGCGGTTCGTCGCGGCGGCATGTTCGTCAATCACATTGTGGTGTACCGACCGGACTGCCGTGACACGGTCCATCACTCTTGCGGTTTGCGACAGGTGTTCGCAAACCTGCACGCCCTCAACGGCAGTGTCGATCGAATCGTAATAGGAACCCGCCTTTTTGGTCTTCGGGTCGCCCTTTGCTTTGGGATCGAACGTATCCATTTGGCCCATCCCACCACCAAGCCAAATCGATATCACGTGTTCAGCATTGCCTTGCACCAGTTCAGTGGATGAGCTTCCAGCCGCAAGCCCCGGCATTCCCATGGCACCGGCGGCAACGGCACCGCTAGCGAGAAATTGTCGTCGTGATGGAGTGGTCATAAGTTCGGTCTCGTTTAAGTGGAACGATTGTCTCAAAAACGCGTTAACCAAAATCAAAGGTCCCGCCGGACGTTTGATTTCCCATAAAGATCCTAGAATCCTTACCTTGACTTGGTGGTCACCCGGTCAAATCGGGCTACGGCACCCACGCGAATTCGCGGTCGTTGACCAGGCTCCACACAATGTCTTCGTAGACCTCTCGCCAATCAGCTTGCAGTCGCGGATCCACCGACGGGCCACGCAGGACACGACGTTGCCATTCTTCCTGAATATCGTTCGCCTCCGAGACCAAGTGGTTGGTCCAGGTGGACTGCGGTAGCAATGGTTCAACGACTGGTGGTTCCACTTGGTCGGTGGGGCGAATGCGATTTACAAATCCATTGCGAAGCGATGGGAGCAGGACAGCCTTTTCTTGTACATCAGAGTATCGGCCCAAGATGCGCAAGAACAACGAATCCAGAAGTGTCTCGGGCGACTCAGCATCGATCGCTAGTTGTGCCAGTGGCGTTCGATAGGCTGCTCGCGTCAGTGACATCGAGAGCGTTCCATTGGCAAGAATCGCCGGTTGAAGCAGATTGGGATCTGTTTCTCGCTCGGCAATCGGTTGTTGTCGCGTTCCGGTCCAGCCAAAGGCTTCCAATACATCCACAATAGGCTGAGCCCGCGGCATTGACAGACTCGGACGGTCACGTTCATTGTTCAGCCCCGCGAACATCCAAGCACGCGTCGGAGTTCCGAGTGAGAGTCTCGAAGCGATAGTTACCGAACCATCGTGAACAAAGGTCAGCTCTTCGCAATCCATCTTACGGCCAGTCGCAACAAACAGCGAATCAACAATTTGTTCGGCTGCAAGCCTGCGTGGGTCGGGCGCATTGAAGAATCGTTGCCCGGCGGCAGCTTGCTTGTTCAGCCCCGTCGCAGGACGCTGGTAGGTTTCCGAGTTCATGATCTGACGAAGGACGTGTCGCAGGTCGTAATCGTTTGAGATCAACTCATTGGCAAGCCAAGACAAGAGTTCGGGATGGCTGGCCGCCTTTCCTTCCCAGTCGTTGACCGGCTGAACGATTCCTGCACCCAGTAGACGATTCCACAGATGGTTGACGACAACTTGAGGGAACCGGTGGTTTTGGGGTGCAGTGATCAGAGCAGCGAGACGCTCACGACTATCCCGAGGGTCACGAACCAACTCATCAATGTGCGGTCCGTCTTCGACTCCCGTGAATGAGGCGAACGGCCACTTCGGTTGAACTTGCACGCCCGGTTTAAGGGTGACTTTGATCAAGGATTCACGACCAATGCCCTCGAAAAACGCATCCGGAACACGGCTCGTTTTAGGCGGAGCCAATTGATTGCGATTCAACATCGCAGCCAACGAATAGAGATCTCCTTGCAAAGTGCTGTGATAGGGTGAATCGTGGCAGCGGGCACACTGCAATTCAATACCGAGAAATGCCGATGCCAAGATATGCCCTTTCGCAGCCATTGGTGAATCATTTTCACCGGCTACCCCGAACCCAGCACTGCCTCCGTTGGCAGAATGGCCTCGCATCAAAATCAGTTCGCTAACCATGCGGTCCAATGGTTTGCCGTCACGAAGCGATTCATAAAGGAACCATCGAAATGGCCCCGTGCTATTGAGCGACGGATTCAGCAGACCAGGGTTCTCGGCGAGTAAGTCCATCCAAAAACTAACCCAATGATCGGCGTAGCGATCGCTATTCAAAAGATGGGCAATCAGCTTCGCGCGTTTGTCGGGGGCGTCGCTAGCCAAAAACGCTTTCGCTTCTTCGGCAGTGGGTCCAACACCAGTGACATCCAAGTAGGCGCGACGCAGGAACGATGCGTCTTCGATGATTGGGGCCATTGCAACGGATTCCGGAGCAATGGGTGAAGCGGGCCAGAGGGCGCCCACCTTAACCCAGGTTTCTAATGTTGCGATCTGTTCGTCCGTCAGCCCATCGCCAGTCGGCGGCATGTCATGGTCTCGAATGCGAACAATCAACTCGCTGGCATCGGGATCCCCTGGCACGACTGCGGGTTCTTCGGATTCGCCACTGGCAAGCGCGTTGTCGCGGGTGTTCAGTCGCAGCCCGCCCTGGTCTTTTTCGCCGTGGCAGCGAAAACACTGTTCTTGCAAGATCGGCAGCACGTTGATGTTGAAATGCTGTGCGGTGCTCGCATCAAACTGCTTGGCCTCGTTTACTGCCGTCGATATCTTTTCGGCTACGAAGTGGTCGATTGGATGAACGTCCAAATTGCTCAGTGCGATTGTGTTTTGGTGCACATGCTCCCGCGCCAACTCATGTCGTTGCAGCCAAAAAGCATCTTGTGAAGTGGCGGCCTGGCGACGCACGGAATCTTCGTAAGCCACCAACAAAGCCTCTATCTTCTTCAACTCCGATTCAACGGAGGCGTCGGTCAGCATCAGCGGTGAAGAGGCATCGGGGCTCAAGACAAACAATGGTCCTTCACCATCACGCTGCACTGCCACACAAACTTCGCCGGACTCCACCCGAGAACCATTACCACCCACCATCACTTCCAAAACAACTCGGACACGTCTTGGCCCAGCTTGCCCCTTCGGTGCGATTGCGTGCTTTGTAAACGCTTCCTGTTGCGGGAAAGGTAAGAGTCTTGCGTCAGAAACAATTGGCGTGGGAACCGGAACAATGGGTTCCAAATTCCCGCCACGTCGACGAGCCACTTGAGTGTGAGCCACCAACTCACCATCGATCCACAATCGACTCAATGAACGAGCGCACACCAAGAAGCGATGATCACCGGCCGGAATTTCAATATCACCGGCAATTCGCACTAACAGTGGTGCCTTCCAACCGATCCGGATCCCCCAGCTGTCGTACCGGACGGGAACCCGTGGCAACAAAAAGGCATCGCTCAAGAATCTTCCGAATTCCTCCGGCAATGCCTCGTGTTTTAATAACCATCGTCCGGCATTGGGCATGCCTTCAGTCAGCGTTACCAGAACTTGCCCCGGAGGGATCCCCCCGAGGTCCGGCATGGATTCAACCCCAGGTTCCATAACCAGCCGCCCACCTTTTCGATTGAAACGATCAGCGATGGCTTTGTCGCTTAGCATCACACGGTGAATTGCAACCGCATCCATCCAGCCGCGAAAGCTGCTTGCATAATAGCCACCGTTGGCAGACCCGATCCAAATTGCGTCGTCATCGACAACAGGTTTTTCCTGAGTCTCCCCTCCCATGTCCCACGTCCCTGCAGAGGGTTCGCCATCGATCCATCCGCGAATCGATTTGGGTTCACCAAAGCGATACGCGACCGCGATGTGATGCCAGCCCGAACCAGCAGCAAACCCCACCTCGGTCGTCCAGCGATGCCAATGAGCATCCTTTTTTTCAGCCCCCGGCTTGATTGGTGTTGCAAACAGGAAGTTGGCGTGGACCGCATCACGCTGAGAGACCACTCGCAACGCCCAGTTTTGATTATCGCGTGCAAACTTGCCAGTTCCAGTTCGCCCCTTGCTAACCACATACATCGGAGAGGTGCCGGTTGCTTTGTCGATCCGCACCCAGGCTTCCAGAGTGATTTCATCACCGTTGGTAAAGTCATAATCGCTTTCCGGACCGGAGTCTTCCAGCGTAAGGAAGCCGTGCCCTTCAAACCTCAGAGCGGTGTTGTCGGAGGCCATGTCAGGGAATTCGGGAGGTCGTGGTCCCGTTTGATCGCGATGCACGTCGCCGTGCAGTTCCAGAGGAATGCCAGCTTCGCTACCAAAATCCCAGCGAGCCACCTCGTTGGCGATCGCATTGGGTGACGCAAGCACGATGACACTAGCAAACGCAAGCATAGTGAACGCTGCGTAAACCACGCGTGGATACAAGAGCGGAATGTTCATGTTGTGACCACACTGTTAGGAGAAATACAGAGCGGCAAAGCCGGACTGCGGAAGTGGTTGATTACTAGGCGGATAGCCTGACTTCAATCGTTTGGTTCACGGCCATCGATGCATCTCGCGTTCACCGCATGGTTAACTATCTAATCGTGGCTGTTGCGGTATCGATGATGACTTGCAAAGCGGCGAATATTGAAAACGCCGAACTGCGAGACTGAACATGCCAACGAGAAGAACGACGTCCCTCCAACAAACGGATCCGCTTTCCCTTAGTGGCAAATCGACTACGGCACGAAAGCCTGAATCAGACAATGACAATAAGTTGCTGTCGGTTTGGGTTCGTTCGCATGCCTTAGTTAACTGACGTGCCTCAGTTAACTAACGTTTGGGCGTCGCCGTTCTTACCAGGTAGTTCTGGAAAACTTGGATTTCGATTTGATTCTGCTTTTTTCAAGAAAACGTTTGCACGTCGTGTCTGCAGTCGCATACCATACTCTATAGACAACCTGCCATCTAGGTTAATGTTTTCTCCTTTTTCTAGAGTCAATCAGATGAAGCCAAAGAGATCAGAAGGATTTACGTTAGTGGAGCTACTCGTAGTGATAGCCATCATTGGGGTGCTAGTCGGCTTGTTATTGCCGGCAGTTCAGGCAGCCCGCGAAGCTGCGAGGCGGATGAGTTGCAGCAACAATTTCAAGCAAATCGGCTTGGCAATGCATAACTATCATGCGACGTACCAGCAGTTGCCGATCCAAGGAACTGGAACCTACAAACCTAACGAAGACACTGGAACAAGTGGAAACGCGC
This sequence comes from Rhodopirellula sp. J20-39, assembly GCF_057365095.1. Classification (NCBI taxonomy): domain Bacteria; kingdom Pseudomonadati; phylum Planctomycetota; class Planctomycetia; order Pirellulales; family Pirellulaceae; genus Rhodopirellula; species Rhodopirellula sp. J20-39. The sequence goes on from NZ_CP195123.1 coordinate 4,748,135, forward strand.
CGGGGCACAACGCATGGCGTCTCAGTTTTCTTGTTGGCTTGACTCCGTTCATGGAACAGCAAGCGTTGTGGGAACAGATCAGCAACCCGTTGAAAACCGGTTCGACCCAGTGGAACGCAATGGGACCTGCGGCTTGGCAGTCGGCCTACACACCATGGGCGTCCCACGTTCCTTCGTTTCAATGTCCCAGCGATCCTGGGATTCCAGTCAATGGAATTGGAGCGACGAATTACGGTGTGAACGCCGTAGGCGATTCGTTTAGCTATTCGGAGTGGGGGCATTGGCAGTTCATCACCAACAAGTGGTCACAGGCCAACTTGCATGAAGCGCGTGTGACGTGCCGGGGGTTCTTTGTGCCTCGCCACAACAGCAAGTTTCGTGACGTGCTGGACGGTCTGTCAAATACGATCGCTGGTGGCGAGTTGCTTGCCGATCTCGGGGACCGTGATTCGAGAACACAGGCAAACATCAACAACGGGTTCAATGCTCCTGGTGGTGCGAGAGCGACTAGCTACGCGTGTGACGACGATCTCGATCCCCAGCGACCGCGATTCTGGAAAACAGGTGCCGACCTAGTGACCTCCTTGACTCAGACCCGGGGCGCGCGATGGGCTCATTCAGGGCCAATCTTTACAGGGGTTAGTTTCGCCAGCGGTCCCAACCGTCCGGTTTGCCTTGCCAGTCACTTCGAAGGCGGTGGACAACTCCCACCAAGCAGTCGCCATCAAGGCGGAGCACACGTCCTGATGGGCGATGGCGCTATCCGATTCGTCACGGACTCCATTGACACAGGCAACCGAGACTCACCCGCCATTTTCCCTCGCGACATTGGCTTGCCTGCCGGTTCCCCAAGCCCCTACGGGTTGTTCGGGGCACTCGGAACCCGAGCCTCATCAGAGGTCATCAAAGAGGAATTTTGAGGAAAGCCAGAAACAAGTTCGGTACCCAACAACAGTTTTTACAACTTAATTCTTTCGAAGGAAAAACCCATGAAACTATCTCTCTACCAACTCAGCTTTTGTCTTTTTGTCACACTTGGATCAGCAGGCATTTCTGGCTGCGGGGTCAGCAACGAACCAATTGTTTTGGAATCGGCCCCGATCGACGTGGACCCAGATAAAGTTGTTAACAAACCTCTTGATCAATAGCAACTGACAGCGATCGTCGCAGCGCTCGCCCAAAGCATTAGACAAGTACATATCAATGGCTAGGCGCAGGCACTCCAGGTGCGCCGAGCCAATGGGATTGCATATGGCGACAACAATGGCGCAGCGCTAGTTTGGGCTAGCTTTTCATCTATTCTCCGCCAACAAAACACACCTATCTTCGTTCAACTCGTCCTTTGACCTGACGTGGATGCTCCGGTTTCGAAAAGTCGCACTGGAGACTGCTAGCACGCGTGGGATTCTGCCATCCGCATTTGCAAAACTGATGTTGAATTCTCGCGCAAAGTTGACGCGATCGCAGTTCTGGCATTTGCAAATGGCGAGCATGCCAGCCACCGACAGCGTTGGCTTAAAAGACTGAAGCTATCCCGCATGAATCACTGGATTGCGACCATTACTAGAAGTCGCGAGATCAGACTTTCAATGAAAAAAGGTTAGATCGCACCTGCACCTCGATAGGTCAGTAACACTCGCGTATGCGACAGCGCGTCGACTATTCCTCACCAGCAACATCAGGAGCTTCACGAGTCGTTTCATGATCCTGACTTTGTTGGATCGCGTTTGCCGTTTGCTGAACCCGTTCGGAAAGCGTCGGGTCTACAAGCCGGTAGATCTTAGAAAGAGAGCGATACGGTGGCAGATACCGTCCGTCAACTTGAATTGCCTTACTGAAAGCCTGTTCTGCATCTGAAAACCGCCCAAGCTTGCCGAACGCGAGCCCCAAGTTGTATAGATTGCGGGCTGATCGTCTGGTGGATACTAGTTCCGCGCCAATGGGAACGGCTTCGGCAAAACGCCCGCCGGCAAAACGAGATGAAAACAAGACATCAAGGGCCTCTTTTCGCGTATCGTTTGGGTTGGTTGCGAGCAGTGTCACACGTTCAGCGTAGGCCCCAGCGAGCAGCCATCGACGCTCGGCCTCTTGCTCTGCCCCATCACCATCCTGTCTTGCGAACCACTCCGCCTCAACTTTGGCGAGCGATGCTATCGCGACCAGCACATCTGTATCCTGCGTTGCCTGCTTGGAATATGCGATCAGCTCTTTCAGAGGTGACTGAGATCGAGAGTTGGTGACAAATTTATCGTCGGCATCCGTTTGCGAATGATCCAAAAACCACGTTGCTCGGGCAAGGAGTTTGCTGCGGGTCGCGTCATTGGAAACGGCAGTCTGGGCTGGACTGACCAGACGACGAATCGATTCGGAGGGAATGTCAGCAATAGGGGCCTGATGCACAATCCCTGTGGATGGCTCTTTGTGAACTCCAATTCGGTGGTTGGTGGTTGCCGAGTGGGCAACCTCACTCTTGACGTTCGGCATGTGGCAGGCAACGCAGTGGTTCTGATTTCGCTCAATCCGCTGTGGCATTGGCAATCCACACGCAGAATCATCGTGGCACTGCACGCAATAACTTCGATGGAGAGCCTCGTCGCCTTCTGGCGTACGCGAATGATGAGGATCATGGCACGAAATACACATCAGCGACTCTGATTGCTGATAACACTTGCTCTGCCAGATCTGGTCGAAATGATCGACAAAAGTTTTCTCAGGTTCACCACTCTTGTCAACTTTAAAAGAAACTCTGGTGGCATCCAGTGGTTCACCAGGACGGAAGTCCCATGCGGTTTTTCCTTGTGACTCGATCTCAAAATCGCCTTGCAAATGACACTGAGCGCAAATAGCGTCTGCGAGCTCACGACTCAAACGGCCGGGGTGCACGATCAGACCATCGGCTACGGCGTTTTGACTGGACATCTTAGATTGGACTGCCTCTCGGTGGTGACTGGCATGTGACTCACCAGGCCCGTGACATCGTTCGCATCCGATAGCAATCTCTGAAATAGAAACGATTTCATTGTTTCCTTGTTTCCGCGAAAGATTGCCTGCGTGACAGAACAGACAGCCATCTGAGACGATACGAGTCATTCCGACATGGTGACGGCCTTCATACCCTGGCGCCATGCCATATTGCTCCGGACCGACGTACCACGTCAGCGGCGACTGCAAAAGATAGCCCTTATCCTGCAATAGATAACTCTGGGCAAATGCTCCGCTGCCCATTACGTACTTTACAGGTAGCTCGGCGGTCACAAGCTGCTCGCGGTCTTCAGCAGACTCAATTCCCGCTTTGACCTTCAATTCTTCGCGATGAAACAACTCACCATCACGCATGACTGCTGAATAAATCAGCTGGCTCGCATCATGCGTAAACTGTTCGATTGGCACCCCTGACTTCGCCGTCCAGAGTGACAACGATCGACTGTGATCCGTCTGCTTGTAAGACTGAAACTGAGAGGGATGGCATTCCGCACAAGACGCCGTGCCGACATATCCTGTTGGCAGCTCAACCGCATGAGATGGACTGGGCGAAGCACTTAGCATTGCCTGCGGTTTACCGGTCGAAACCGGTACGCCTGCATTGGTATCCCTTTGAAAGTGCTTCATCGCTGGCTTGTCGGAACTGTTCCCAATCCAGATCGTCCCACTTAAAAGCGAGAGAGTAAGAACTGCAGCCACTGCCATGATTGATAGCAGTAGAGCTCGCCACGAGAGGGTAGTCATCTAGTTTACTCAATGAAATTTGATATTCGAAAAATATCGTACCGCACGCAGTTGCAAAAGTCAGGCACCAATTCGATCCATCTGAGCTGATCATGAAATGCTAGCCGGTTCAATAATCGGAGCAACTGGACTAATCAGGTAGATAGATAGCGCAACATGCACGCACACAGTTCAGATCAAGAAGCGTTGCAGTGAAGTGAGCAACGTCTGCAGACACGGCTTGCAAGGCTCTGATTTTTTTCTGGTGGACCACCTTGCCTACCGCGGTCGGAGCTCACAGCGAAGCTTTGCTGAAAATGGATTTGCAGCATCCATTTCCCAGTGGGTCGTCTCGCTAAAAAAATCAGCTTGTCGATTCACGAAGCAACAAACAAAACAGACTAGCCAGCGTCAGTTCCCAAGACCTAACACGATCGATCAACTTATCAATTCAAACTAGTTCAATTCGATTCACTAGAACTTGCGACGAACAGATGCTGCATATCGGCGATACAGTGAAATTCAACGCTTAACCAAACAGTTAAGCCAAACGTCTAACGCACACTCAGCCACGTGCGAGATTCTGGCCAGCACGAGATCCTGGTAACAAGCACAGTCGTACGCGTTATTTAGAAGAGCCGTCCTCAGCAGCGGCTAAAGACGCCTTCAAACCATTCCGGATATGCAAAGCCGATTTTTTAGCTGCCAAATCGGCGTTGCCGGATTCAATTGCGTCGAAGATGGCCTGGTGATCCTGGCAAGTCCGCTCCAAAGCTTTGACGTCATAACGGTGCCGCGGAATGCCAAACACTCTTGTTAACACGTGTGACTGTGAAGCGGTTTGCACCAACGCACGGTTACCGCTCGCCGCAATCACATGGACATGAAATTGGTAGTCCGCTTTTTCAAATCGCGAACGCAACCGCGTATCAGCATATTCCTTCCCGCTGTCGCGTTGCTTAGCGAGCACAGCAAGCATCGTATTTAATTCCGCCTGAATCGACTTGAGCTGCGCAAGCGTCGCATTTTCAGCAGCTTTCGCTGCCGTGTAAGGCTCGATTAACTCACGAACCTCGTAGATTTCCCTTAATTCATCGCGTCCGATCGTGCGGACGATTGCGCCCATGTTGGGGACCAAATCGACGAGGCCTTCGTTAGCTAAACGACCGGCGGCTTCACGCACCGGCGTCGCACTGACCCCAATTTCATTGCCGATAGGGCCATACAAAAGGCGCGTTCCCGGCTCGTACTGGCCCGAAATCAATTTAGCACGCAGGTGCGCATAGGCTCGATTGGCATGATTATCGCCTTTCAAACGCTCTCCACTACTCATTCCCCAACCTCTGCTTCAATGAAAAAACACATTCTTGCATTACGCAAATTTATCCAAAAGGCTGCAAATCGAAGAGGTAACGCTTGCAATGCCGATCCTGCTACAGTCCAATGTCTATAGACTAAGATGCAGTTCATCACTTACGCTCTCGCATTCCTGATCTAGTCGATTGAAACAGGCTTCGCCAATGGAAACGACCAATTTAGCTGCTCCACGAATAGACACTGAACCTTTGACCCTGACTGGCATCGTACCACCTTTGGTTACACCATTGTCAGCCAGAGATACACTCGACGTCACCGGTCTATACCAGCTAATTGACCATGTGATCGACGGTGGCGTTGCGGGAATCTTTATCTTAGGGTCGACCGGCGAAATGCCCAGTTTGAGCTACCGCCTACGACGCGAGATGATCGCAAAATCAGTCGAGCACGTCGATAGTCGCGTGCCGGTATTGGTTGGGGTAACGGACACCTCGTTCGTCGAGTCGGTTAACTTGGCAAAACACGCAGCCGATTGCGGTGCCAACGCAGCTGTGCTGACAACGCCCTACTACTTTCCAGTTGGGCAAACGGAATTATCGGCGTATGTCACGGACATTGCACGGCAGATTCCGTTGCCACTGATGCTCTACAACATGCCCGGCCTGACCAAGGTTTGGTATGAGATCGAAACGCTGCGGGAGCTATCACAGATTCCTTCCATCGTCGGTGTCAAAGATAGCAGCGGTGACATGGACTATTACGCGAAACTATGCCAGCTCAAGTCGGAGCGTCCCGATTGGTCAATCCTGCTCGGCCCAGAAGCCTTGTTGCCGCAAGCACACGCCCTGGGTGGCGACGGCGGTGTTTGCGGGGGCGCCAATGTTGCGCCCCAATTGTTCGTGCAATGTCACCAAGCGTTGCTCAGCGGCGACGAAGCCCTGGCCGCATCCTGTGCCCAAACGATCAATACCTTCCAACAAATTTATGATGTTGGAAAGTACGCGTCGCGGCACATTAAAGCCACCAAATCGGCGTTGTCGCTTCTAGGTATCTGCAGTGATCTCCCCGCCGATCCGTTTAATCGTTTCCTGCCGCCCCAACGAGAGCAGGTGGCCGAAGTCCTTAAGCAGATCAATCTCTTATGATCGCAGTGGTCTTTTTCACCGGGATCGACTGGTTCGTATTGATTGGGTATTTCGTCGCCATTTTGGCGTTAGGGCTATATTTTTGGCGGCGGAATAATTCGGCCGACCAGTTTTCCGCTGGCGGCCGAACGTTGCCCGGTTGGCTGTGCGGGCTTTCGATTTTTGCGACCTACCTAAGCAGCATCAGCTATCTAGCGTTGCCCGGTAAAGCGTTCGTCGACAACTGGAACGTGTTCGTTTACTCGTTGGCCATCCCCTTCGCGGCGTTGGTTGGCGTGCGATACTTCGTGCCGCTGTACCGCCGGTCCGGAGCGATTTCGGCTTACGCTTGGTTGGAAACTCGATTCGGTTTGTGGGCCCGAATCTTTGCAAGCTGTTTCTATCTGCTTTACCAGGTCGCTCGAATCGGCGTGGTGATGTATTTGATGGCACTGCCGATGGCGGTGTTATTCGGATGGGATATCCGAACGATTGTCATCGTCACTGGCTTCATCGTTACGGCCTATTCATTCGTAGGCGGTATCGTTGCTGTGATTTGGGCGGATGCGATTCAAGCCGTCGTCTTGTTAGCTGGTGCGTTGTTGGCGCTTGGTATTATCCTGATGGGCATGCCGGGTGGCCCCAGTGAGGTCATCCAAGTTGCGAACGAAAGCGGAAAATTCTCGCTCGGTAGCACGTCGTTGCTCGATTGGTCCACCACCACGATTTGGGTGGTGCTTGCGTTTGGCTTCTTTGACAATTTAAGAAACTTTGGCGTCGACCAAAGTTACGTTCAACGTTACATCGCGGCGAGTTCCGATCGCGAAGCGGCTAAAAGCGTTTGGATTGGTTCGCTCTTGTACGTCCCCGTCAGTGCGTTGTTCCTCTTCATTGGGTCCTCGCTGTACGCGTACTACGAGAGTCATCCCGCTGACCTTCAAGAGGTTCGCGTGATCGTTGCCCAGCAGCGACTGATGCAAGCGGGCATCCTGCCGGATTCACAAGACTACGAAGCCACGCTCAACCTTACAGCCAGCGAATTGACCGAGACCGACCTGGGTGACCGGGTGTTCCCACACTTCATCGCCGCAAACTTGCCACAAGGGGTTCGAGGATTGCTGATCGCCGCGGTATTTGCTGCCGCGATGAGCACCGTATCCACGTCGCTGAACTCCTCGGCCACGCTGGTCATGAGTGACTTCTTTCAGCGTTTGATATCCCCCGATGCTAATGACCAATCGCAAGTTACTGTTCTACGCGGGGCAACGATCGCTTGGGGAGCCTTGGGCACGATGATGGCGTTGGCTTTGGTTCAATTGACCGACAGTGTTCTGGATATCTGGTGGTTGTTGTCAGGCGTATTGGGCGCAGCGATTATCGGACTGTTCCTACTTGGCTTGGTTGTCCGTCAAATCACGAGCGGTCGAGCAATCTTGGTGGTTGGTTTCGGAGTTTTGATCATCGGATGGATGACTTTCTCCCTGACCGACCTTTGGCCCGCGTCACTAGCCAACCTCTCAAGCCCGTTCCACCAATACATGGTGATCGTGATCGGGCCTACCGTGATGATACTTCTAGGATGGTGCCTCACTAGGCGAACGACTGAACCATCAACCGACACTCAAGGCGAAACGTTCTCATGAAATTTGTTCGAATTCTTACGTCGCTATGTTGTACGGCGTTGTTGACCACGAGCGTACACGGAGATAACTCTCCAGAAAAATTGCAGCCACTCGCCTATAACAATCCAGGGCTGAAAGTTGACCTGGGCGTTGGCCTGTGGGCGTACCCGATCCCGTGCGACTACGACCGCGACGGAGACATGGACTTGCTGGTTTCTTGCCCAGACAAGCCATCTAACGGACTGTATTTCTTTGAGAACCCAACTCAAGACCCAAGTATCAAGATGCCGGTGTTCAAGCCAGCGGTTCACGTGGGAAATGGATCCCACTATTTGCTGCTAAGCCATCTTGGCGATGAACCGGTTGTTTTGCGTCCGGGCGTGATGCATCGCTTTGATGCCGAAACCGGCAGACTGGACATGAGCAGCAAAGGTAGCACTCCCCTCAAGGCTCCCAAAAACCCTAACAGCCACGTCAAAGGACAGACACGTGGGCAAATGTGGCGGTTGGTCGATTACGATGGCGATGGTGATCATGACCTTGTGATGGGGACTGGCGATTGGAGCGAGTACTCATGGGACCACGCTTACGACAGTAGCGGCGATTGGAAGAACGGGCCACTGCACGGTTACGTCTATTTGTCAGAAAACACCGGCACCGATGACTCGCCCGCGTACTCGCAGACGCCGCATAGGCTTCACGCAGGCGGTGGCGAGATTGATGTCTATGGATGGCCCTGCCCCAACTTTGCCGACTTCGATAACGATGGCGACTTAGACTTATTGTGTGGCGAGTTCTTGGATGGGTTCACCTACTTCCAAAACATCGGTACCCGTACCAAACCCAAGTACGCGGCCGGTCAAAAGTTGAACAACTCCGCTGGTGATCCACTGGTGATGCACCTGCAAATGATCACGCCAACCGCATTCGACTGGGATGGTGATGGCGACCTTGATTTGATCGTCGGTGACGAAGATGGACGAGTTGCTTTGGTCGAGAATACCGGCCAGCTTCGCGGTGACCAGCCAGTCTTCAAATCCCCAGAATACTTTCAACAACAAGCCGACACGCTCAAGTTTGGAGCCTTAGCGACGCCCTTCGCCTACGACTGGGATAACGATGGCGACGAGGACATTCTCTGCGGCAACACAGCAGGCTCAATTGGCTATTTTGAAAACCTTGGGAAGGCAGACAACGGTCTACCTCGATGGGCCGCACCGGAACTGCTGGAAGCTCAAAATTTCGACGGGTCCCAAGAACCGTTTCGCGTGATGGCGGGTGCCAGTGGTTCGATCCAAGGTCCCGCCGAAGCGAAGTGGGGATACACCACTTTGTCGGTCGCCGACTGGGATGGCGATGGCGATGGGGACATCATCTACAACTCGATCCTGTCGCGACTAGGTATCTTGACCAATGACTCTGGCGTGTTAACAGACAAGCCCTTTGATACCGGACTGCGTGAAGCACCGCCGAAGTGGTATTGGTGGCAAACGTTGTCCAGTTCGGCGTTGACACAGTGGCGGACGACTCCGATGGCCATCGATTTTGATGGCGACCAAAAGCTCGATCTCGTGATGCTCGATCAGGAAGGCTATCTGACGCTGCGTTCTGGCGGCGGTCCGGCAGAACGGATTTTCGTTGACGAAGACATGCAGCCACTGCAACTTAATTCGGGCACTTGCGGTCAATCCGGACGCGTCAAATTAGTCGTCGTAGACTGGGATGGCGATTCACGATTGGACGTCTTGGTCAATTCAGAAAACGCAACTTGGTATCGCAATTGTGCGTCCGTCGAAGGCAAGGTCGTGCTGAAGAAAGTAGGCAACCTCGCCAAACGCAACGTCGCTGGACATACCTCGAGCCCAGCCGTTTGCGACTTCAATGGCGACGGAAAACCCGACTTACTGGTCGGTAGTGAAAACGGTCGCATCTACCACATTGCCCATGACGATTGCGAAACGTTCACACCTGAGGACCAGACCGCGCGGAAACCCAATCCATCACCAAAACCTGCGTTCTCTGGCTTGATCTCAAGTGACTTCGTTTTCGACAAGGCTCCCTTCAAAGAGTGCCACGCTTCCACGGTTATCAAGACCAGCCGCGGCTTGGTGGCGGCTTGGTTTGGCGGCACAAAAGAAGGCAACCAAGACGTCGCAATCTGGACCAGCAGACACGAAGGCCGGAGCTGGACTCGCCCCATGAGGGTTGTCGATGGAGTGCAGCACGATGGTCTTCGCCATCCGTGCTGGAATCCCGTGCTTTATCAATCGCCTGGCGATGGGCCACTAATGTTGTTCTTCAAAGTTGGCCCCAAGCCCAATAACTGGTGGGGCGAAGTGATTGTCAGCTACGACCGCGGCCGCACGTTCACCGATCGCAAACGATTGCCGGAAGGAATCGATGGCCCCGTACGTTGCAAGCCGATCTTACTAGACGATGGCAAAACCCTCCTATGCGGATCGTCAACGGAACATGATGGATGGCGAATTCACTTCGAAAAGACGACTTTGGTTGATGGTGAATTCGGTGGTTCTTGGAAACGAATCGGCCCAATCAACGATGGCAAAGAATTCCGCGCCATTCAACCGACGATTCTGCGGCACGCTGACGGCCGATTGCAAGCTCTTTGCCGCACCAATGAAGGCGTGATTGCATCTACCGAATCTTCCAACAACGGTGACACATGGTCGAAATTAGTCGCGACGAACATGCCCAACCCGAACTCCGGGATTGATGCGGTCACGCTCAAGGATAGTCGTCATTTGATGGTCTATAACCATATCGGCTCTTCGGACGGAAAATGGGGCAAACGGAGCATCTTGAATCTCGCGATTTCCAGCGATGGCGTGGACTGGAAAGAAGTAGGCGTGCTCGAGAAGGAGGAGTCAGGCGAATTCAGCTATCCCGCGATCATCCAAAGCGATGACGGGTTGGTCCACATCACCTACACCTGGAAGCGGGAAAGGATCCGCCACGCTGTCATCGACCCAGCACAACTGAAATAGGGAATACCATGAACTCCTCTGTTGCTCGCCCAGTTTCGCTGGGCTTAGATTTTGGTACTGAATCGGTACGCGCACTGTTGATCGATTCAGCGGGCAAGCAACTTGGCTTGGCCTCCCATGACTATGCGCATGGTCAAATCACCGAAATGTTGCCTGGCAGCACAGAGAAATTGCCACCGGGCTATGCGTTGCAAGCTCCCAATGATTGGATGGAATCCGCCGCAGCGGCAACTCGTGCCGCAATCTCGGGGGCTGGCATCGACGCGGACAGCATCGTGGGCGTCGGCGTTGATTTCACTAGTTGCACGATGTTACCAACCAAAGCCGATGGAACGCCGCTCAGCGAGATCGAATCGCTTCGTTCAAGACCGTTGGCGTGGCCTAAGCTATGGAAACACCACGGGGCGTTGGACCAAACGCAGCGGATGAATGCGATCGCGAAGGAACGACAAGAATCGTTTCTGAAGCGATACGGCGGAATCATCGGACTCGAATGGCTGTTTCCCAAGATGCTGGAAACCATTGAGTGCGACCAGACTGTTGCCGACGCAGCGGAAGTTTGGCTGGAAGCAGGCGATTGGTTCGTGTGGCAATTGGTCGGCGGATCCGCTGAAGCGCTGACACGCTCTACGTGTCAGGCTGGCTACAAAGCGATGTGGTCGGCCGAAGAAGGCTACCCTTCGCAGGAGTATTTTGCAGCCGTACATCCAGCACTCGCGGAAGCTGTAGCGAATCGTTTGCCTGGCATCATGCGTTCGCCGGGTGAGGCCGCTGGCGGATTGACCGAAGCGATGGCCGAGCGATTTGGCTTGAAAGCGGGCACGCCAATTTCGACGGCAATCATCGATGCCCACGCGGCGGTGCCGGGTGTGGGCGCGGCTGATCCAGGAGCACTTGTGATGGTAATGGGGACCAGTAGCTGCCACATGCTCAACGCCACTGAGTTAATCGACATCCCGGGAATCGCCGGCGTTGTCAAAGGCGGGATTCTGCCAGAACTTTACGGTTACGAGACCGGGCAAGCTGCCGTTGGTGATGCGTTCGCGTGGTTGCTGAAGATGCTCAATCTGGATGACTTTGACGACCTATCTCGAGACGCGATGAAGTTGCCACCGGGCGCGAACGGTGTCCGATGTATGGACTGGATGAACGGATGCCGTACTCCGCTGATGGACGGCGGACTTCGTGGCGGTTTTGTTGGCTTGGGTCTAGAGCATGGCCCTGCCAATCTGTACTTGGCGTTGATGGAGGCTTCCGCTTTTGGACTGCGATGGATCGTCGAGATGCTTGTCAATGGCGGCGTGCCAATCAATCGATTGATCGCCACCGGCGGCCTTCCCCACCACAACCGAGCGTTCGTGGAAGTCTATGCCGATGTACTGGGCATGCCGATCGAGATTCATTCATCCACGCAAGGCCCCGCTGTAGGCGCGGCCGTGTTGGGAATGATCGCAGCGGGCGAAGAGCGAAGCGGATTCTCCACCTTTGCTGAAGCGGCAACCGTGATGGCCGGCGGGCAAGGCAAATCAATCATCGTGGAACCACGAAAGGATCGCCATGATGCCTATCAAGCTCTCTACCAAGACTACCGTCGTTTAGCCGATTCGATCCAGTCGCTGTTTCCAGCGAGCTAAACTTCCTGTGAGCTAAACTTCCGGCGAGCCAAACTTCGAGAGCGCAAATCGAATAGGTTCGCACACTCATTGGCCGGGCCGGACAAGTCTGGCCGCTTTCCGAATCAGCGTGCAAGCTACGGGCGTTCAGACAATGGGCGTGCAGACTACGGGCGAGCCGGCAGCTTAAACGCGATCGCTTGTTCGGCGTTTCGCACTAGCAAGAGATTGCCCACGACGCTGGGGATGTTCCAGGTCTTTTGTTGTAAGGCATCGAAGCGAATGAGTTCAACGTACTCGTCAGGGTTCGCTTCGACGATCGCCAACTCACCCATTTCGGCTTGGACGATCAACAAATCATCAACCAAGATCACCTGACCTTGTCCGTATCGCCCGCGACGCCCCTGTTCCCACAAGCGCTTTGCCGACTCGATCTCGACGGCCTGCAAGGCACCGTTGGACAATCCATAGGCGACACCGTCTCGCACGACACAGTGATTGAACTTGGTTTTCAAAACTCGATTGGATCGCCAGACATCTTCGGCTTTCCAAACTTCAGCGTCGCGGCGAACTTCGATCAGTGCACTACCGCCGCCGTAACCCTTACCGATTAAGAAACGGTCCTCGCCTGCGGGAATCACCGACGAACAATTTGCCCCGCCATTGGACTGTCCCGCCCATTCGGTTTTCCAAAGCACGTCCCCGGTATCGATCGCGTGGCCGGTGATATCCGCCTCATTGACGGACACGATTTGCCGTTGACCGCCAAGGGTCAGCAATTGCGGCGACGCGTAACTGATCTGGCCTTCGCCCGCAGTCCAACGAGTCTTTCCATTGCCCGCATCCATCGCGATCAGCGACCTCGGTGCCAGCTCGTCACGACCGCCCAATTCTTCCGGTCCGCCCAACGGCAGCACGCAAAGATCGTCGACGATCAACGGCGAACCACTGCGTCCCCATGCGATGGCAACCTCCGAAGCCGTCTGATCCCAACCGCCCGCTTCCAAGAGATCTCGTTTCCATACTTCCTTGCCTGTTTGCAGATCCAAGCACCACACCAAGCCCGTCGCACCTTGGGCATAAACACGATCATTGAAGATGGTCGGTGTTGAACGCGGGCCACCTTCGCCGAGTGGATTGAAGTGGGAAGCCTCTTGGTCAACCAACCATCGCAACCTACCGGTCATCAGATCGTATGCCGCGACGCATTCGCGATCTTCCCGCTGTTCTAAAGTGACCGCGATCCCACTTGAATCTGAATCGATGGCGATCGCAAAGGATGCCCAACCCGCTCCCATTCCGATCGTCCAAAGTTGTTCGATCTGATCAGCGGACGAGGGCACCTTGAACTCACGTTTCGCAACGACGCCGTTACGTTGATTCCCCAGGAATTGTCCCCACACCGGAGTCCATTTGGGCGAATCTGATGGCGAACCGCTATTAGCCATATCAGCTGACACTTCTTCAGCGGTAGTTGCACCACCAGCGACGTCGTTACTTGCGGCCGGCAAAGTTTCATCATCGCTCGCTTCCGACTCGGATGCTTCTGGCGAAATCGGATCGATATCAGCGGCCCGCTGCAGTTCCGGAACCGATCGCGAGGCGAACCGCCACTCAAATTGCGGCACCATTTCGCCAGAGATCGTTTTCACTCGCACCAACGCTACCGCAGCGATGACCAGCATCAATGCGGCGCAGGGAACTCGCCATGGGTGCCCCGACTTGGAACTGGCTCGCTGCAACTGCAAGAGCACGACCAAGGCGGTCACCACACCGACCAACGCCGATGCAAAGAACACGTACTGGTAATCCGTTTGCGGCGCGATCCACTGCAGGATCGCTAGCAGCACGCCACCGATCAGAGCGGCATAACCAGCTCGCCGAAGGTGTCGGCGGGAGTCCACGGAAGCTAACTCATTCATTCGAAACGAATCCGGTTTAGGAACGCACGGATGAGCCTGGTGGTGACATACCGCTAGAATCGACTAGCGGCGTTCCTATTGGAATCATCCGCTCGTCGACTGGAGCTTCCAAACTCGCTTTAGCTTTGGCCTTTGTAGACGCGATCGACATACTTGGTGTCGACGCTGCCATCAAGGAACGATGGATCGTTCAAAATCCATTGATGGAACGGCACCGTTGTTTTGATGCCTTGCACCTGCAGTTCTCGAAGGGCCCGCTTCATCGTCGCGATCGCCAACTCTCGAGTCGGTCGATGGACGATCAGTTTGCCGATCATCGAATCGTAATACGGCGGCACGGAATAACCGCCCGTGACGTGTGAATCAAACCGCACGCCCAATCCGCCGGGTGCAAACATCGACTCAATCCTGCCCGGGCTGGGCTGGAAGTTCTTGGTCGGATCCTCTGCATTGATTCGGCATTCGATTGCCGCACCGGTGCACTTCAGTTCTTCTTGACGGAACGACAACGGCAAACCAGCAGCAACGCGGATCTGTTCTTGAATCAGATCGACGCCGGTAACCATTTCCGAAACCGGGTGTTCGACCTGGATCCGCGCGTTCACTTCGATGAAGTAGAAGTTGTAATCCTTGTCGACGATGAACTCGACCGTGCCCGCACCGGCGTAGTCCGCACCGGCGATCATCCGCACAGCTGCGTCGCAAATCGCTTCGCGTCGGTCTTGTGGAAGGTCAGCACTCGGGGCTTCTTCAACCAACTTTTGGTGACGTCGCTGGACGCTGCAATCACGTTCGAACAAGTGGCAAACGTTACCGTGAGTGTCCGCGATCACCTGCACTTCGATGTGCCTTGGGTTCTCGACGAATTTCTCGAGATAAACGCCACCGTTACCGAACGCCGCAATTGCTTCGTTGCGAGCAGCTTCCAGTTGGCTAACCAAAACCTCTTCGGATTCGGCAACCCGCATCCCTTTGCCGCCGCCACCAGCGGTCGCTTTGATCAAGACCGGGAATCCGATCTCGCGAGCGGTTTCGGCAGCGCGTTCGAAGTCGGCAATCAACCCATCGCTACCAGGCACGACGGGTACGTTTTGAGCGACGGCCATTGAGCGAGCGGTATTCTTGTCGCCAAGCTTTTCCATCGCCGTGGGTGATGGGCCAATGAACTCGAAACCACTGCTGCGGCACATCTCGTTGAATTGTGCGTTTTCAGCCAAGAAGCCGTAACCGGGGTGGATCGCGTCCACACCAGCGACTTCCGCGGCGGCAATGATTTGGTCAATTTTGAGGTAGCTGTCTGCCGAGCGTGCGGTGCCAACGCAAATCGCTCGATCCGCCAGTTTGACGTGCATGGAATCCGCATCGGCTTGACTGTAAACAGCCACCGATTCGATGCCCATCTCGCGACAAGCTCGGACCACACGCAGTGCAATTTCGCCACGGTTGGCGATCAGGATTCTTTGAAACATATTTAAAAGATCCTTAACCGCTCGTTTGGATGCGGAAGAGCGGCTTACCAAAGTCGACAGCTTCTTGGTCGTTGGCAAGAATCTCGACCACCTTCCCGCTGCATTCCGCTGGGATCTCGTTGAACACCTTCATCGCTTCGACGATGCAAACGACCGTGTCTTCGGTGACGGTATCGCCGACTTTAACGAACGCCGGCGATTCAGGGTTAGCCTTGGAATAGAACGTACCCACCATTGGTGAGTTGATCGTGATCGTTCCGGCTGGGGCCGCGTCGCCGGCGGGACTTGATCCGGCCGCGGGTGCAGCAGCGGCTGGAGCCGGTGCAGGAGCGGCGGCCGCTGGAGCAGCGTAAGCCGGAGCCGCGGGGGCCGAACCGCCACGTGTCAGACGAATTCGATCGTCGGATTGCTGGAGATCGACTTCATTCAGCTCGTGCTGTTCCATCAACTCGACGATTTGTCGAATTCGGTCGATGTCAAAGACGTCACCCGATCCAGAAGACGAAGCTTTGGAGGGCTGGCTTTTCGAAGAACCGCCTTTTTTCGGTGGCGGGTCGCTTTTGGGCGAATCAGCAGTCATGCGGAAGGCCTGAACGGGGCTAGCTGGGATATTGAATGGGGAACAGCACTAATTCGATCATAGTCGCCGTGTCGCGGATGTTTTACAGCAAGATCCGACAGTCATCGAGACCCTTGGGCAAGTCACTCAAAACCTCGGATCCGTTTTCGGTCACCAGGATGTCATCTTCGATACGAATGCCAAAGTCACCATCGAAGTACACACCGGGTTCCACCGTGACCACCATCCCGGCCTTCAGCGTCCCAACCGACGACGGCCCCATTCGCGGATCTTCATGGATTTGCAGCCCAAAACCGTGCCCGAGCCCGTGTTTGAATGCCTCGCCGAGACCAGCATCTTCCAGCGATTGACGAGCCGCACGGTCCACCTCGATCGCCGGAACGCCGTCCCCAATCTTGGCGATGGCTGCAAGTTGAGCGTCCAACACGTGCTGATAAGCGTCCGAAAATCGCGTGGCCGCAGGAGAATTGCGTCCCGGTCGCTGAATCGTCCGCGTCAAATCGCTGCAATAACCATCAACCTTAGATCCCCAATCGATCAACAAACTCTGGCAATCGCCAAGTTTGACCGGACCGGGTCGGTAGTGCGGCAGGGCTCCACTGGGTTCGGCACCGATAATCGGATGAAAAGACACCCCTTCGGCTCCCAGGCGGCGCATCTCCGCTTCCAGGCGATAAAAAATTTCCTGTTCCGTTTGCTCGGACGACAATTCCGACGTGATTGTCTGAAACGCCCGCTGGGAAATATCGATCGCTCGGCGAATGATCGCAATTTCGCCAGCATCTTTGATCTGGCGAAGCTCCTCGACCAAACCAGTGGTTTCAATCCAGCTCACCTCGGGCAAATCGCTCGCCCAGGCGTTCATGCTGGCGACGTGTACGTGGTCGGCCTGGAACGCCACCTTGTGGATGCTCTCGTCCTGAATCAGTTCCGCCAAAAGCTCATTCATGCCTTGTCCCGGCGGCCGAATCCGGGTGGGTAACCCAGGACACTCGTTGTTGAGCTGTGCCGTGTATCGCCCATCGGACAGCAATACCACGTTGCCGTCGGGCCGAACCAACAACCAAGTGCTGTCGCCCGTGAAGCCCGTCAGGTAACGCACATTGATTTCGTCGACGACCAAGATGGCATCTGCATCGCCTGGAATG
This sequence comes from Rhodopirellula sp. J20-39, assembly GCF_057365095.1. Taxonomy (NCBI): domain Bacteria; kingdom Pseudomonadati; phylum Planctomycetota; class Planctomycetia; order Pirellulales; family Pirellulaceae; genus Rhodopirellula; species Rhodopirellula sp. J20-39. The sequence continues at coordinate 4,765,640 of NZ_CP195123.1, forward strand.
GGCTGACTAACAAGCTTCTGGATTCTGGGGTTCATAAGATCGAGTGATTGTGATGTGCGGCGTTTTTGAAAGAGACGCGTTGTAAATAGCGAGAAGTTTGACGAACCCGCCGCGGAAGCAAGCTGCCAAGCGTAACGGGCTGAAAGTGTCAAAATACGGTCAGCGCATAAACAACGCCACTGACGCTAGCGGGCTGGCGTCAGTGGCGGATGAGGCGTCGTTTTTGGAAAGGTGTTTTAGACCAGTTCCTTCTTGGCTCCAACGAGCGTTCGCAGACGTTCGGCGAGCAAGTGCGCGTCGAATGGCTTTTTGAACGTTTCGTTGATGCTACTACGGTCGAAGCTCATTGGCTGGCCATCATCAGGCAGCAATGCGATCAACACGATATCGGTGAAGTCGATGTTCTTCCGCAGGTTCTGGCAAATCTGAACCGCTTCGATCTTGCCGATCGAAAAGTCCACGATGATGCAGTCTGGGTTGAAGCTTTCGGCTTGAATCCCCGCTTCGAATCCGCTGGCTGCAACAGCAACCTTGAACGAATTTTCTGGCGGAAGCTCTCGCTTCAAGTTCTCGATCAACACTTGGTCCTGGGCGACGATCAGGCACTTTGCCATCGCTTCGTCTTCCAGGTCGCCCAAGGGCATACCGTGCTCTTTCAGGAACTTGATTAAATATTCTCTTGGAATCCGGCGATCTTGCGATCCCGGAATTCGATAGCCTTTTAAACGCCCCGAGTCAAACCATTTGCTAACAGTTCTCGGAGCAACTTTACAGATCTTAGCGACCTGACCAGTTGTGAAGACCTTCATACTAGGTACTCCAAACGCCTCGTTGATTCTTCCCTTGAGAAAATGGTGCGTCGGTAACCATTTTCCCGATGGTCCTTGCTCGCTTTCGAAGTCGATCGGGATCATCCGTTAATTCGCGGTGGGTCGCGGCGGATTCACTTTCAAGACTCTTCAAACGCTGGGTCTGGACCAGCCGGCTCGCATCCTGCTGAACGCAAAACCGAAGTGGGAGTTCTCGCGGTTGATAAATGTTAAAATCGAAATTGGATCGTTCGTGTGGGCACACGACCGTTGAGGGAGGAAAAATCAGATGTTGAAATATCACGCTCGGCCCATCGTTCCCCACATAGATACCCGGCATACAGTCTCCCCAATGTCGCTTCGTCCTTAGACGAACCGCTGGCGAGTCTGACCAAATTATCTCTACGCGGAACGATCGGCTGAGATCGTTCATCAACCATGTTCATGTAACCGCAATGAAGCGGGACACCCGAACATGTTCCCCAGATTTCCCCCCTGGGTGTCCGTCGACCTTCCCTTCTCGATCTCTCGCAAACGGTTGTCGCGTTCGTGAACGTGACTCGGCTTGAAACAGTTGGAGAAAAGAAAGTGTCCTTCCAAGGCTTAGTGTCGAGTAAAACCGGGTCAACTCTTTAATGTGATTCAGCAGGAACAATCAGTATCAGCGAAACGAGCGGCGAATTGCCGTTAATCGCGAGTCAAGATCAAACAACACTAAGCAAATTTTTTTTCGTGGTATCGTTTAGACGAGATCCGACCGGCTGGAGTTCTTTAGAACGACCGAATTTCGAAGCATTATTTGCCAGTTTCTAGCCCCGTTTTTGTGAAATTGTCTCAAGCCGAAGGCCAGCGTCGCACCGGTTTTTGACCGCCTATCATCATCCCACCACACCCCCAAATGGCAATGCAGCGATCCACTCATTTCGATGAATCCGGCCAAGCTCACATGGTCGACGTGACGGCCAAGTCCATCACCGCGCGAACCGCGACCGCCTCGGCCGTCATCTCGATGAATGACCAGGCTGCTGAAGCCATCCGTCACGGCGACAGCCGGAAGGGTGACGTGCTATCAGTAGCCCGACTGGCCGGAATCACCGCCACCAAATGGACCTCCACCCTGATCCCACTGTGTCACGCTATTCCAATCGAAGGCGTTGAGATCGGATTTGAGTGGAACGATGCCCCGAATATCGAGTGCAGCGATACCGCGTCGCCGTCCGCCCTTTTGCGATGCACCGCCACCGTCAAGACGACCTACAAGACCGGTGTGGAAATGGAAGCGATGACGGCCGCCTCGGTCGCGGCACTGACCGTTTACGACATGCTGAAATCCGTCGACCGATCGATGGAGATTTTGCAGACCCGCTTGGAACACAAAGACGGTGGAAAAAGCGGCTTGTTCCAGCGCGACAGCAACTCGGCTAGCTGAATGGCTTCAGGTCGCAGGCAATCCATCAGTAGCCAATAACACCAGTAGTCAGATAACGGTGTGTCAGTCTGTCCACCGTCCGCGGTCCACCTTACCGACTTATGCCGAATCTGCGACCGGCTTTCGGATTGGCTGCCCACCATCTAGAATCCGTGCTCAAAAATAACTTTTAGACCAACAGAGGGACTTATACGATGAGCGGTGACTGTGACTTTGGACTGATCGGCTTGGCCGTGATGGGCGAAAACTTGGCGTTGAACGTGGAGAGCCGGGGCTACAAAGTCGCTGTCTACAACCGCACGACGTCAAAAGTTGATGCACTGATGGAAGGTCGTGCCAAGGGCAAGAACTTTGTCGGCACGCACACAATCGAAGAATTCGTGAAGTCCGTCAAACGACCTCGCAAGCTGATGATGCTGGTCAAGGCTGGTCCCGCCGTAGACGCGTTGATCGAGCAATTGCTGCCGTTCTGCGAGCCTGGTGACATCATCATCGACGGCGGCAACGAGCAATACCAAAACACCGAACGCCGTACCAAGCAAGTCGAAGCTGCCGGCATGCTGTACGTCGGATGCGGCGTCAGTGGCGGCGAAGAAGGCGCCCTGAAGGGCCCCAGCCTGATGCCCGGCGGAAGCGCCGACGCATGGCCACACATCAAGGAAATGTTCCAGTCGATCGCCGCCAAGGTGGGTCCCAACGACGACATCCCTTGCTGCGAATGGCTCGGCAGCGGTGGTGCCGGTAACTACGTCAAGATGGTTCACAACGGCATCGAATACGGCGACATGCAGTTGATCTGCGAAGCCTATCAATTGCTGCATGAACTCGGCGGATTGTCCAACGACGAACTTTACGACGTATTCGACGAGTGGAACCGTGGGGAGCTGCAGAGCTACCTGATCGAAATCACACGTGACATTTTCAGCGCCAAGGACGACCAAGAAGGGGCCGACGGATTCCTCGTCGACAAGATCCTGGACGTCGCGGGAGCCAAAGGCACCGGCAAGTGGATGAGCCAACTGGCACTCGACCTCGGCGTGCCTAGCACGTTGGTAACGACGGCCGTGTTTGCTCGCGGTTTGTCCGCTCAAAAGGAAGCTCGTGTTCGTGCTTCGAAAACGCTGAACGGCCCATCGGATTCGTCCAACCCCGAAATGCAGGCGATCGCCAAGTCGTTGATCGGCGACCGGGAAGAATTGGTCGACGCCGTCAAGCAAGCCTTGTACGCCTCGAAGATCGTTTCGTACGCCCAAGGCTTCGTGCAATTGCAAGCCGCTTCGGCCGAACACGGCTGGGGCCTCGATTACGGTGCCGCGGCGCTGCTATGGCGAGGCGGTTGCATCATCCGAGCTCAATTCTTGGATCGCATCAAAGAAGCATTCGACGCTGATCCTGAACTGGAAAACTTGTTGTTGACCAAGTACTTCGAAGACGCAGTCGAAAACGCTCAAGAGAAATGGCGTAAGGTCGTCGCGATCGCTTCGATCAAGGGAATTCCTGTGCCAGCCTTCAGTGCCGCGTTGTGCTACTACGACGGCTACCGAATGGCTCGCTTGCCAGCGAACTTGTTGCAAGCTCAACGCGATTACTTCGGTGCCCACACTTACCAACGCACCGACCGCGACGGCAGCTTCCACAGCGAGTGGTTGGATCTTCGCAAAGCACCAAAGGCTTAAGCATCGTCGGAACAATCAGTGTCGCTCGGTTCTCCGAACCGAAAGCGTTGGACCGCCCGCTATCGGCTCGGAGAGCCGAGCGACAATCCATACGCCGCCACCAATTGTCCCGACGTTTTTAAGTGCAAAGGATGAGCTGTTGGCGATTGAATCATCAGCTCATCATTCCTGCTCGTTCCCAGGCTCTAGCCTGGGAACGTACTGTTTAAGAGGCTTCCGCCTCTCGGTCCTAGCTTGTCGACCGCTCCCGATTTCCCAAACGTGCTCTCTCGAGCATCGAACGAATTTTAATGCCCGCAAAGTCTAAATCCAAACATCCGTCCGGCGGGAACACCAAACCGAGCAAACTGCGAATTATCGGTGGATCCATGCGAGCCCGAGCGGTCACCTATCACGGTGCGGAGTTCACGCGGCCGATGCGTGACAGTGTTCGCGAAAACCTATTCAACATCTTGGGCCGCGCGTGCAAAGGCGCGATCGCGTTCGATCTGTTCGCCGGAACCGGCGTTCTGGGTTTTGAAGCCTTGTCACGCGGTGCCAGCAGCGTGATTGCTGTCGAACCGGTTCGCCAGGCGACCATTCAAATCAAGAAGTCGATCGATCACCTCGGCGTGGCGTCGAAGTACACACTCGTTTCGGCCGACGCGTTTTATGTCGCCGATGACATGCTGCGAGCCAAACCAGGCGACGATACACCCTGGATCGTCTTCCTGAGCCCTCCGTACGTGTTCTGGGAAGACGAAGAAACGCTTGAGAAACTTTGTCACATCATTCGCCTGGTGCAAAAGAACGCACCTCCCGGCAGCGTGCTGTGCGCCGAAACGGACACCAATTTTAATCTTGCTCGACTGCCTGCGGGCGAATGGGACATCCGCACCTACGGGATCACTCGACTGGCCTTCATCGAACCAGGTAACGTGTGCGGGATGAATCTGCCCGACTTAATCGACTGAATAAGTTGATTGACTGAACAACTTGATTGAATCAATTGATCGAGTGAACAAGCGAACGAGCTTTCTTGGCTCACCGCTTCATCGAGATCCCACTCAAACGAATGCTCGCACTTTCGCAGGCAGGGCGTCGATGATCCGTTCGCGTTGAGCATCGTCACGCCAAACGAGCACGATGCCGATGAACACGGTGATCATGGCTAGCCAAGGTGAAACCAGAAGACTGGCGGGCAAGAGCGAAAGACCCACCCAGGTTTTGGTGATTGGACATCCGTAAATCACCATCGCACTCCAGATACCCAGCATCACGATTCCATGCGAGCACAGCGTCGCAACGACCGCACCGGTCAAACCGAATTGCGGCAACAGGATCCCGTTAAGCACGATGTTTGCGATCAGCCCACCTAACATGGCGACTGCGATTGACCGACCCTTTTCGGCGGTCAGCAAATAGCACTGGCCGATCGAAACCAACGCTGCCCAGGTGTAAAAGCACAACGCCATCGGCATCAGACGCAAACCGTCAGAGTACCGCCCTTGTAACAGGGTTCCGAAGACGTAAGGTCCGACCAAGATTGCGAAGGCACTGCCGAGCGTGAAGACAAGCGACACCGCCAATAGTGCATCGCCCACGCGAGTCCGCACGGCAGCAAATTTTTTGGCTTCCCAATCGGCCGACAAGTACGGCACCAACACCCCAGCGATCATGGTTGCCACGCTCAACAACACCATCGGAATGATGCGGCCAGAATGGTACTGGCCTACGGCGGCCTGCCCCATCGTTTCACGTAGTGCCGTGATGGACTCCAGCGACATCCCGCTGGTCAAATCACTGGGCACGGGCAAGAAGTGCAAAATCATGTAACGATCGGATAACTCAAACATGTTGCCGATCAAATTCACCATCCACAACGCCAACGCATACGGTGCCAACCGGCGCACCATGTGAGCCAGGTTCAGTGGCACCGAATCGCCAGCCTCATCCGTTTCGCCAGTTCCGCTGGATCGTGCAGTTTCTTGAGACAGTTCAGCTTCCTTGGAAAATTCAGCTTTCTGGAGTTGTCCGGCTTCGTCTTCGTGCGAATTTGTGACCGCTCGCCAGTTTTTGATCAGCGAAGCGAAACCGGGGACGGTGGCAATCAAACAAGCCGCCGTGAACATCCACATCAAGCCTTCAAAGTGCCCGCCGCTGACCAGCCAGACCAGACTGAGCACGGTGAACCCGACGCCGTGGATGAACTGCATCAACGACACCAACCGAACCTGACGTAAGGACGCGTTCAGATCGGAGACAAAGTTGTAGACAATCATGCCTACCATCGCCGTGGCCACGCTGTAGATCAGCGACGCCGATTCCGCTTGCAAGAAGATGAAGTAGCCAAACCGCGACGGAGCCAGGAACATTGCCACGACGAAGATGCCGGTGCACGCCAGGGTTCCGACCGCAATCCTGCGAACGAACGACGACAATTGGCCTCGTCGACGAAAATACTCGGTAAATTTCGGCAGCACGCCAGGGATGCCCAACAACATGACCGGCGTGATCAGGGTGATAAACCCGAATGCCATCGACCAGCGACCCACGTCGGTGTCGTCCATCAGGCGACAAAATGCCATCCCGCGGATGAACCCGATTCCTCGCCCCAGAATCGTCATTCCCAGCATGACCACCATTCCAACGGCGAGCGAGTCGACGCGAAATCCTAAATTTTCGGTCGATGCGGTCACGTGACTGCCATTGGCAGGCGTGATCGGTTTCGAAGTAGCGGCAGCAGACATGTGCGGCAAAAATTTGAGAAAATCGGTCGGCGAGAAATCATTCCATCGACGACCGATGCAAAGCGGCTTGTCCACAATGTTGGCTTGCGACCGGCGGCGCAGCGGTCAGTGAACGGGTGAACCGCCACCGGAACCGGCGAACCTCGAACGATTGATCGGATTTCACGGGTTGCTCCGGTGGTGATCCGTGCGGAAATGCCACGTCCACGATCCCGCATCGGTTGGCTTTCAAGAATGGCCTGGGAAGCATAGAATCCCGTCACGAAATCGACGCGAATCCCATCCCCTCACTCTTTCCGTGAAGAGTTTTCCGCATGACCGCCTCGGCCCCGTCCGCATCCGCCACTGACCGCGTTTTCAATTTTTCCGCCGGCCCCGCCGTTCTGCCAGAGTCGGTATTGCGTGAAGTCCAGGAAGAATTCCTGTGTTTGCCAGGCGCCGGCGCTTCGCTGCTGGAAATCAGCCACCGCGACAAATTGTTCGTCGATATCCTGCACGACGCGGAAAACACGCTTCGGTCGTTGTTGGGAATCAGCGACGAATACAGCGTGATGTTCATGCAGGGTGGAGCCTCGCTGCAGTTTTCCGCAATCGCGGCCAACCTGCTTCGCGGAACCGGCAAGACAGCCCAATATTTGCTGACCGGTTCTTGGGGCAAAAAGGCGATCAAGGAAGCCAAGAAAGAGGGCGATGTTGTCACCGCCTTTGACTGCGCCGACACCAACTACGACCGTCTGCCCACATCGGCCGATTACACCTGCCCCGATGACGCAGCCTACCTTTACTACTGCAGCAACGAAACGATTCAAGGCGTTCAGTTCGCCAGCGAACCGGAATGCCCCGCCTCGGTCCCGTTGGTCAGTGACGCTTCTAGCGATTTCCTTTGTCGCCCCTTGCCGGTCGACAAGTACGGCCTGCTTTACGCTTGTGCCCAAAAGAACGCGGGTCCTGCCGGCGTTAGCGTGGTCGTGATGCGAAAAGACTTGCTCGACATCGCCGATCCAAACATCCCTGGCTACCTGCACTACAAGAACCACCACGACAACGACTCGGAATGGAACACTCCACCGACGTTCGCGATCTACGTGCTCGGCAAGGTCGCTCGCTGGTTGCAAAACGACATGGGCGGTCTGGCCAAGATGGAAGAGATCAACCGCGAGAAGTCCCAGTCGCTGTACAAGATCATCGACGCCAGCAACGGGTTCTACAAAGGTCACGCTCAAGCCGATTGCCGATCGCTGATGAACGTGACTTTCAATCTGCCAAGCGACGAACTGACCGCCAAGTTCATCTCCGAAGCGGGCTCGCATCGCCTTGCCGCTCTGAAGGGTCACCGCAGTGTTGGCGGTATCCGTGCCAGCATCTACAACGCGATGCCTCGTGAAGGCGTCCAAGCTTTGGGCGATTTCATGACCGACTTCGCAAGCCGCAACAGCGGTTAAGCCTCGCGTTTCGCCAAGTCCGACGCGTTGGGTATCTCAACGTGTCGGGCAGACCATCCCAGCGTGATTTCTTTTCCAGATCCCCACCCTCTTTCATCTGTAACCATGCACCGCATTCTCGTTCTCGACGACATCGCTCAAGAAGGCATCGATCTACTCCAAGCCACCGAAGGCGTTGAGTATGAAATCCGCACCAAACTGAAAGGTGAAGAACTCCGTTCGGCATTGAACGAATTCGATGCAGCGATCCTTCGCAGTGGTGTGACGATCACCGCCGAATCACTCGAAGGCAACACCCGGCTGCGAGCGTTGGCACGTGCCGGAGTGGGAACCGACAACATCGACAAGCCCGCCGCGACTCGCCGCGGAATCGTCGTGATGAACACGCCCGCTGGTAACACCGTCAGCACCGCTGAACACACCTTCGCGATGCTGTTGGCGATGAGCCGTAACCTAGCTCCCGCGAACCAGAGCTTGGTCGAAGGACGCTGGGACCGTAAGAAGTTCATGGGCAACCAAGTCGCCGGTAAGACCCTCGGGATCGTTGGCATGGGCCGGATCGGCCGCGAAGTCGCCAGCCGTGCTCGTGCGTTCGACATGAACATCATCGCGTTCGACCCATTTTTGACCGACGACCAAGCCGAAGCGTTGAATGTCAAACGTGTCGAGACCGTCGACGAGATGCTGCCGATGATCGATTACCTGACCGTGCACACACCGTTGACCCCAGAAACCAAGGGTCTGATTGGTGTAGCACAACTTGAAAAAGTGAAACCCGGTCTGCGAGTAATCAACGTTGCTCGAGGCGGTATCTATGACCACGACGCTTTGGTCGAAGGTTTGAAGTCAGGCAAGCTCGGCGGCGTCGCTTTGGACGTTTACGAGAACGAACCTTGCACCGACAGCCCGCTGTTTGGCATGCCCGGCACAATCTGCACGCCACACTTGGGTGCCAGCACCGAAGAAGCTCAAACTCAGGTCGCCGTCGAAGGCATCCACCTGCTGATCAACTATCTAAAGACGGGCGAGATTCGCCACAGCGTGAACGTTGCTTCGCTCGATCCGAAAACGCTCGACGAATTGCGCAGTTACCTCAACATTTCGCACCGTCTCGGATTGCTGTTGCACCAATGGCACGGTGGCGGGATCGATCAAGTTCGCATCACCTATCGTGGTGCCGTCGCTGGCAAAGACACTCGCGTCCTGAACAATGCTTTCTGTGCCGGCTTGTTGGAACGAGTTGTCGAAGACGCCAACGTTATTAACTCTGAAATGTTGTTGCGGGAACGCGGCATCGAAATGAAGGTTGAGCACAACAGCGAACAGGGTGCGTTTACCAGCAGCATCACCGTCGAGGTATCTGGCAGCGGCAAAACCGCCCAAGCCGGTGCAGCCGTTCTCGGCCACGAAATGCCTCGTTTGATCCTGCTGGACGGTTACCGTTTGGAATCCTTCTTGGACGGACGCTTGTTCATTTTCTCGCACCAAGACGTGCCAGGCATGATCGGTCACGTCGGCACTATCTTCGGAAACCACGGCATCAACATCGCTCAAATGGCAGTCGGACGCGAAGGCAATTCGCCTGGCGGAAAGGCGATCGGCGTCTTGAGCCTCGACGGCGACGTCTCCGAAGCCGCGATGAAAGAACTGCAGGCGATCGACGCCATCACTTGTGCCAAGGTCATCGAACTGCCACAAGCGGGTGAGCTTCCAAGCTGGATGAGCTAAGCTCGGATTGGCTAATTCATCGCGACTGGGATCCCCAGTCGCGACTTCGCTGGTGAGTGACGTTGGTGAAGATCAATCTTCGTCGACGTCTTCATACTCACCGTCGTAAGATTCCTCGTCCTCGTATTCTTCATACTCGGATGCTTCTTCGTCGGGCTCCGCCACCGCTTGAGCGGGGGCTTGTTGAGCCGATGCGGCTGACTTCTTTGCCGGCGGCTCCGGTGCAACTTCTTCGTCCGGTTCAATCCCCTGCATCGCGTTCCACTGCTCCATCGACAGCAGCACCTCACGCGACTTTGAACCGTTGTATTGGCCCACGATTCCGTCCTCGGCCATATAGTCGACCAATCGTGCCGCCCGGCCGTACCCGATTCCCAGGCAACGCTGGATCAACGACAGCGAACCACGACCTTCGCGGATCACGACTTCAATCGCGCTCTCGTACAGTTCGTCTTTCTTGCGAAGATTGTCAACGTCGAGTTCGCCGCCACCTTCGCCGTCATCGTCGACCTTGATGTTCATCAACTCGCCGACGAACTTCTGTTCGCCACCACTGCTGCAGTAATCACAGATGCGATCGATCTCGGCGTCCGACAAGTACGTCCCTTGTCCACGAATTAACGAACTTGTACCGGGCCACAAAAACAGCATGTCACCGTTGCCGAGCAACTTATCGGCACCGTTTTCATCCAAGACAACGCGGCTATCCGTCTTGGACGCCACCTGAAAACTCAAACGTGCGGGCAAGTTCGACTTGATCAATCCCGTAATAACGTCAACGGTTGGTTTTTGCGTCGCCAAGATCAAGTGAATTCCAACGGCCCGACTCTTTTGCGCCAAACGAATGATGTGTTGCTCAACGTCCTTACCGGCCGTCATCATCAAGTCAGCCATTTCGTCGGCAACAATCACGATGAAGGGAAGCTTATCGGGCACATCGTCGCCGCCGTCGTCTTCATCCACTTCCAAACGACGTAGAACTTCTTCTCGGCCCAGGTCGTTGTAACTGTTGATGTGCCGGACGCCCGCCTTCGCCAACAGCGAATAGCGTTCTTCCATCTTGTCGACCGCCCAGCCCAAAATCGCCTCCGCCTTCTTCATGTCCGTGATGACGGGGTGCATCAAGTGCGGCAGTCGACCGTAGCCCGACAACTCGACCATTTTCGGGTCGATCATTAGCATCCGCACTTCGTCAGGTTTGCAGCACATCAAGATCGAAACGATGATCGCATTCAAACAAACCGATTTACCGGTACCGGTTCGACCCGCGATCAAAAGGTGAGGCATCTTGGCCAAGTCAACCGGCATGGGATCCCCGGACACGTCCTGGCCCAGGAACACGGGAATGTTCATCTTCTGGATGCGCGAGTCGGATTGCTCAATCACGTCACGCAAACGAACGACCTGGCGAATTTCATTGGGAACCTCGATCCCGACCGTATTCTTACCCGGAATCGGCGCAACCACACGTACACTGGGGACTCGCAAGGCAATTGCCAGGTCGTCTGCCAACGCACTGATCTTATTGAGCCGAAGCCCTGGTTCCAGCTCGATTTCGTACTGCGCAATCACCGGTCCCAAGGTGATGTTGGTCACGCGAACGTTGCAGCCGAAATTGCAAATCGTATCCTGCAAAAGGATCGCTTTTTTATTGGCCTCCGCCTCCTGTTCGGCGTAGTCAAACCCGTCACTGCTTTCAAGTAACTCCAGGCTTGGCAAGCGATAGTCCGACAGATCATCAGCGGAATCCTTCACGGCAGCATCAAGCTCTTCCCGCATGTTGTTGCGGCGTGGCGTTTGAATACTGGGCGGCTCAACCGGATGCTTTTCATCCTTTCGCAACGCTAACAATTCCTCGTCGACGCTCAGCTCGCGAGTAACCGGTTCCTCTTCTTCCTCGTATTCATATTCGTACTCATACTCGTCTTCGCCTTCAGCACTTGCGTCTTCACCAGCGGCTTCCTGATCCGTCGCTGACGACGCGGCAGCGGTCAGTCCTGCCGCAGCGGCCAAGCCAGCGGTGATCGCAGCCGCCTTCGCCAGACCGCTCTTTGGTTTCGCAGCCTCAGCAGCTTCCGCTTCGGCAGCCGCCTGGGCCGCCGCAGCCTGAGCGGCTTCTTCAGCAATTCGGCCCGGTGAACGAATGGAGATCTGAGGTTCCGGTGGATCAATTCGCTCCTCCACGATCGGCGGAGTTTCGCCATCGAGCAGGATCGGGCTATCAAGGTCAGAAAACGGTTGTCGACGACGTTTCAACGTGACTGGCATCACGCCGGCGGCGCGAGCAAGCGATTTCCTTGAAACGGACGCACCGCCCACCACGACTTTCTTACCCGCGTAAACGAGCATGTAGTCGGTCGTTAACAGCAAGCCAACGGCCAGCACCGACATCGTCAAAATCCACGAACCCACCGGGTGAAAATGCTGCAATAGAAACGTCGATCCCATCGCACCGAGATAGCCACCGTTTCCAACGACGGGCATCCCGACCATTTCAATTTTCGTCATCGCCGCTGCCGTGCAAACAGCGACTAAAACGATGCAGCCGCCCAACGAGCGCAGGACTGGCGCGTTCATTTGACCGCGCACCAGCAAAGCCGTAGCCACTCCGCCACCGGCCGCGATGATCAGCGAGACGCCAATTCCGACGGCATCAAATAGTAGGGACGAAATCAACGCACCCAACGAACCGCACGCATTCTGGACGGTCGAGTTGGGCGGATAAACCGCCGCGTCGGGCATGTAAAATTGCGATATCGGCCAGATATCGCTGGGCACCGGGTCGGCGGGGTCATGGGTCAACACCGCAACGAACGTCAGCAGTGTTACACCCACGATAGCGAGTGCCGGAACATCGCGGCGCAGGGAAACGGAGCGAACCGCTTCCGCTTCTGGGTTGGCTTGGGCCGCGGTCGACATGGGCAGCTCATCAAATACAAAAAAACAAATCGAATACACTCAATTCGATTTATCGACCGCTCACCGCCCGGATGTTGACCGAGAAATCGTCGCAACCGGAAAAATCGGCTCGCGACCTACAACCAGCCCCGCGATTTCACCTCCAGCGACGAGCGGCCACTTCGATGGAAAACCCTCACCAACCGTACCAACTGGCCGACAACCACGTCCCCCATGCAGGTAAGTTGGTGGATTACCCGCCACCACGATTCCGCTGTCATAGCCGGTTTGATCCAATCGCATACGAGTCCCCTAACCAAAGCGACTGGCGTCTATCACAATGATGACACACAATATGTCCGCGGAAGTAATCAGCCTGCCTCGAGCCCAATAGTCCTTGTCCATGCCTCGCCTTTTAGTCATTGACGACGACCGCGCTATCTGTGCACTCACGGAAAAGGCTCTTTCCTCGGTCGCTGACGTCACAACCGCGACAACGGCCGCTGCCGGGCTGAAGCAAGTTCGCGAAGGCGACTTCGATGCTGTGCTGCTGGATATCCAGCTACCCGACCAGAGCGGTTTGGCTGTGTATTGCGAAATCCGAGAGCACGATCGCCGCATTCCAGTCATCTTCATGACGGTCGAAGCGGCCAGCGATACTGCGATTGAAGCCATGCAGCTTGGTGCTTTCGATTACATCGGGAAGCCGCTGTCGGTCGAGCCCCTTCGCAATTTGGTCGAAAAGGCAATCGAACAACGGCAAATCAGTAGCGTGCCGGTCGCGATTTCGGCCGACGAAGGCGACGCTGACTCATCCAAGGATCTGTTCATCGGCCGCTCGCCAGCAATGCTGCAGGTGTTCAAAGCGATTGGCAAAGTAGCCAAACAGAACGTGCCGATCCTGATTCGCGGCGAAAGCGGAACCGGTAAAGAACTGGTGGCGCGGGCGTTGTTCAATTACAGCCATCGACGCGACGAGATTTTCCTGGCGGTGAACTGCGCCGCGCTACCGGACAATTTGCTGGAAAGTGAACTGTTTGGGCACGAAAAGGGAGCATTCACGGGAGCCGAGAGCCGACGCACGGGCAAATTTGAACAATGCAACGGCGGCACGCTGTTCCTAGACGAAATTGGGGACATGGCTCCGACTGTGCAAGCCAAAGTGCTGCGTGTTCTGCAAGAACAGCGATTTGAACGACTCGGCGGCAACAAAGAACTGACCACCAATGTGCGGATCATTGCCGCCACCAACCGACCGTTGGAACAGATGGTCGAAGACGACGAGTACCGTGAAGACCTGCTCTATCGCCTCAACGGAGTCACGATTGAGCTGCCGCCATTGCGTGAACGACTCAGTGACGTGCCTTCTCTGATCCGATTCTTTCTGGCCCAGGCTAAGAGCGAATTCAACAAGCCCGACCTGGAAGGTTTGTCGCCTGAAGCGGTGGATATGCTGACAACGTACGACTGGCCGGGGAACGTCCGTCAACTTCGCGCCGTCATCCGTCGATGTGTGCTCGATACCGTGCTGCCGGTAATCACACCGGATATTTTGCCGACCGCAGTCACACAGGGAGCCAATTCCCCTAGCACGCAGCCGGTTTCCAACTCGGACTCGCCAAGCACTGCCGACGGCACCGAGTTGCCTCAGCTGGTCAAACGGTTGCTCAAACAGAAGTCCACCAACGTGTACTCCGAGGCGATGGAGTACATGGAACAGTATGTGTTGATGCAGGTTTTGCAGGAAACCGACGGTAATCAGAGCCAAGCAGCCGAGATCCTGGGCATCACCCGCGGCAAACTGCGGGATCGCATCAACACCTATCGAATCAAGCTGAAAGGCGACGTTTCGGTAGAGAAGTAGCGAAAGGCGGCTCTGCGCCAGTTCGGTTGCAAGATCGCACCTCTCCTCAATAGCCGCCGCTCTCGGCGAGATATCGCCACGCTGGGCGCATCAAGGTTGCGTCTGGCGAATTAGCTCGCGTTTGCCGCACTGGTGTCGCGTTTGCGACCGGTGAACCGGTGCAATTGCCCCCCGTGAATGAGGGGACTGAGCATATCGCGAACCGCATAACCGTTAAGCGCGGAACTTTTCTGGGTTTGCTGGCATCCAACGGCAGTGCATTCGATCCTGCCGGAGCAATCGTTCCAAACGGACTGAATGCTCGTAAAGCCCGCCTACAACGCGTTTTTCGTTGCGTTGCAGGCCACCCTGACTAAACTCGCAAGCTGCGTCCCGGCCCAGATTGCGCCGCCTACGCAGCTTTTCCTTATTGGTAATTTTGCTTCCCGTTGACTCACCGCTCGCCTTGAGATCCTTGGCCCCGTTGAGTTGCTGGCTCGAAATTACCGCTCACCACACGAATTTCAGCTTCCCGCCCCCCGTTCAAAATCCCATGTGGGACGACCAACGGCGACGGAACAACGAGGCCACTGATGACGATCGGTAAACCGAGCAAATTTCTTTCAGGTCGCAGTATTCGCGAATCGCTTGCCCAACGTTTGGGAGGCGACCGTAGACGGAATCGTCGTGGTGTTTCGACTTCCGCACGAGCACGGCGAGCGAACATTCATCGACAATTGCACGCTCAACCTCTCGAGGCGCGTCAACTGCTGGCCGGTCCTGAATTGATCGGGATCCAGGCAAACAGCGAGTTGCTGATCCAGGACAGCACATCGATCGAAGGGGCTCCGTCCTTCGGCACCTCGATCCTGCAAACCGCTCCCAACGAGTTGCGTTTCCAATTTGACGACAATTCGTCAATTGATGCGGACACGCTGGTCACTGCGGCAACAACGCAAAACACTCAAGTCCAACCGCTCGGGATCACAATCACACGGGCCGGTGCCGACGGCTTGTTCGAAACCGCCAGTGCGATCACGGACTTCAATTCCGATGTCAGCCTCGGTACCGATTCGCGAGTCGTTGTCGAGTTCCGCGCGACGGACGAACTTCCCGGCGTGGAAGGTAACGGGACGCAAGTCATTATCACCGCATCGAGCAAGTCATTGACGGTGGCCCCCGTCGTGATCTCTTCGGTCGATCCTGATTTGCGAATCGTTCGCATCGACTTGAACACCAACCCGAATCGCCCGGCCAGCGCCCGTGACCTGATTCTGGCGTTGCAGAATTCGTCCGCCAACAACCTGATTGAGGCGTACCAGGTATCCGGTTCAGCGGTTGCCCCGATCGGCAGCGATCTGCCGTCGAGTGGATTGACGCTGACGTTGGATGGAGCGAACGCCGCTCGAGTCATCACCGATCTTGGTTTGGGTCAAGGCACTGAACTGCGTATCATCGCGGATCAATCTGGGGCGGCTGGTACCGATCTACGCGTTGCACTGGCGTCGCAAAACTTTGGCGGTGCGATCGAACCTCAAGTCAGTATCAATGGCAACACGATCCTGGTGCGATTGAACTCGACTCCCGGTTTTGAGTCCACGATCGATGACCTGATTGAAGCACTTAACGGTAACTCATCCGTATCGGGTCTGATCACCGCTTCGCTTCTTCGCGGTGACTTGGCGACCGTTATCGGTGGTCAACTGACCAACACGCCTGGCTCCACTGCACTGCTGCTGGAATTGGAAGGCGGAAGTGACACCGTCGTCACGCCAGGCTACATCGGTATCGGCGATTCGCCCAACGAAGTCGTGTTCCGGTTTGCTGAACCGCTTCCCGAAGACAGCTACCAAATCGAAATTTACGGCTCCGGCGATCGTGCTCTGTTGAACGAAGATGGCGAAGCGTTCAACGACGGCGTCGACCAAGCTTACTCATTCAGCGTCAACACCGCGCCACAAGTCTTGGCCGTGGTTCCTGAACCCGTTAGCAAGGTGAACGGTCGCTTGATCAGCGAACCGAATGTGGTTGAGGTTTACTTCAGCGGCGATGTAAGCAACTCAATTCTAAACCCTTCTTACTACAGCGCGGTCTACACCAACGACACCATCACCAGTGACGATGACATCCCAGTGCAGCCCACTTCGGTGCAAGCACTTGATGGTCGCACCGATGCGGTTCGTTTGATCTTCGCTAGCTCGTTCTCGCGTCCCGACGCCGCCGTAGTCCCGAACTACGTTGCCGGCACTTCGGTTCGCTTGCGAATCGGTAATGACACTCTGCTTCCCAACCAACTGCCTTCACTAGCAGTCGCGGAAGCCGGCGATAGCCTGTTTGCCGAAGGCGCGCTTCCGGGCCCGGTATCGGTCGGCGCGTTCGACGGTTCGGATGTCACGCGTACCACAGCAATCCGCTTGACCGGCGGTGAGATCATCAACACCAGTGCGTTTGACCTTCAGTTCCCTGGTGGGACAGGTTACGAAGGCGTGCGAGACATTCGGCCGGACGATCCAACTGCGGACCTCCGAACGGTTCCACTGGGAATCGTGACCGGCGAAGCGGATAGTACCCCCGGCATCAGCACGATCTATTACAACTTCCCTGATTCCTTCCAGGGCGACGATCTTAATACGGCGACGATCGATATCGACCGTACTTATTCCAGCACCATTGGCCTGGGATCCGGACAAACTGAAAGCGATCGCCAAGCGGCCTCGATCGCTCGTGAACGCGTTCGTGAAGTCGCTTCGTTGTTCGGTGAATACCTCGGTGTGCAATTCATCGAAGTTGGACAAGACGCCGCTTCAGCAATCTCAAGCACCAGCTTCGCTGGAACACCTGGCCCTGTTTTCAGCATCGCGGTCGGTGAACTCGAAGGTGCTGGCGGCAGCGTCAGCAGCGGTGAAGGCGGCATCACGGTCGCCACACGTGCGTTGGACGACGACGGCAACACCTTTGTTGGCTTCCCAACAAACGCCAACAACGGCAACCAACTGATCGTCTTGGATGCTCAAGACTTCCAAGAGAGCACCGATGATTACACCGGCGGCGAATTCTTCCGCGGCGTCTTCCTCGGTATCGGCCAGCTACTTGGCTACGGCTACGCTGACCACCTTCCTCAACCGATCACCCAATCCGCTGACGGTGTGTTGGATCCTGACGTACCGGTCCAAGACCAAACGCCAGCAACGACGGACGATTTAGCCGACCCCAACGAGTCGCTATTCCCAAGCCCCGCAGACATCGTTAACGGACAATACCTCTATCGTCCCGAATCCAACGATATCGACTTGTACGAGTTCACGCTCGTTAACCCTGGCACGATCAGCCTATCGACGATTGCCGAGCGATTGTCGACTTCCAGCACGCTCGACACGATGCTGCGTTTGTACATCATCGAAGACGGTGTTCCTCGCGAGATTGCCGCTAACGACGACTACTTCAGCAACGACTCGCTGATTGAAATTGATGTCGTACCAGGTAAGTATGTTGTCGGCGTGAGTGCTGCGGGCAACGACAGTTACAACCCCGCGATCAGCGGTACTGGTCTGGGTGGCGTCACCGAAGGCAGTTACGAACTGGCCATGTCGTTCACGCCAAGTTCGACCAACAGCATCGTCGATGTTGACAACAACGAACTCGATGGCGATGCCGACGGCCAAGCGGGCGGCTTATTCCAATACTGGTTCGAGCCCACCAATCCCAATACCACTGTTTACGTTGACAACACAACCGCTCCCGCAAGCGGAGCCAACGGCACGATCAACGCTCCTTACGCAACATTGAGTGCTGCGTTCCAAAGCGTGCAAACTCGGCTTGATTCCACAAACCCCGTCAAGACAATTCGGGTTGCTGGCGAAGGTACTTACCGTATCGGTTTCGACCAAAGCGGTGCTCCCTTGACGAGCGGCGAGCTGACCACGATCGAAGTCCCCAAGGATGTGAACTTGGTACTTGATGGCGGCGTTCGCTTCGAGATGTCCGGCAGCCGCATTGGCGTGGGCAGCACCACCGCCGGTGTCGACCGCAGCGGATCGGCAATCCAAATTTTGGGTACGCCAGACAATCCCGTCGAATTGGTCGGAACCGGACTTAGCTCCGCTGGCACTTGGGGCGGAATCGATATTCGCGGCGACGTGGACTACGCCGACGAAAGCCGTCTCAACCTGGAAGACGCGGGTGTCTTCCTGAATCACATTCAATACGCGGACATTCAAGGCGGTGGCGGACGAGTCAGCGTTGATGGTGTGACGCGAGCCGTTGCCCCGATTGAGCTGGCCGAAACGCGAGCGACCATCATCAATAGCTCGATCACCCGTTCCGCCGACGGTGCGATTGCAGCAACCCCCGACACATTCTTAGAGACACGATTCGACGAAGCTCGCTTCCAAACGGCAAGCGGCCTGACGGACTACTTCACCAGCGACTTTGCTCGTATCGGACCGCACATTCGTGGCAATACGATCACGGACAACACCTACAACGGCTTGTTGATTCGCATCGACACTCCAACCGGTGACGGTCTGCAAGAACTGACGATCAACGCTCGTTTCGACGACACCGACATCGTTCACATCTTGACCGACAACTTGTTGATCGAAGGCACCCCCGGCGGTCCACTGGCAGTCACCGAGGGGCCAAGTCTCACGCTGACCACTCAAACCGCGACGATCAACCAACCTGGTGTTCAGGCCGGCAACATTCCCGCGGGCAGCTATGTTTACCAGCTAACCAACGTGACTTCGGATGGTTTTGAATCCGTCGCCAGCGATCCAAGTGATCCGGTCACATTGTCCGCAACGGGTTCCATCCGCTTGACCTCGATCCCGACCGTTTCCGCCGCCAGCGGTTTCTCGGGACGACGTCTGTATCGCGCCCAGGTATTGGGTCAAGACCCGATTACAGGCGAGCCAATCTACAGCGACTTCTTGCGTGTCGGACAGTTGAACACGTCCAGCACCAGCTTCACCGATACGGTCGCTGCTGGAACTGTGCAGCTCAACCCAGCTTTGAGTGGTGACAGCGGCTTGGCATTGATCGGACGGCTCGATCCAGGCCTAACCATCGATCCAGGCACAATCGTCAAGCTTGATGGTGCACGGATCGACGTCACCTTCGGTGCTCGTCTGTTTGCCGAAGGTACCGCGGACCAACCCGTTGTTCTGACCAGCCTGAATGATTCTCGCTACGGCACCGGTGGTACGTTCAACACCAACGGCAGCCTGCAAGGTTCAACCAACTCGAACACCTTCGAAGCTGGCGATTGGTCAGGGATCTATCTTGGCTTCGGTGCCGATGGATCGTTCGATCACGCCGTAATCGCTGGTGGCGGTGGAACGTCCCAAATCGAAGGTGGCTTCGCTAGCTTCAACGTCATCGAATCGCACCAAAGCGACCTCCGGATCGCCAACACCCGTTTCGAAAACAACCTGGACGGCCGTGGCTTCCTGAACGATGAAGGCAACAACATCAACGCCCCGAATGATCCTCGCGAAGAACGCGTCGGTCGGGTGAACAATGCCTCGGGAACCGTTTTTGTTCGCGGATCTCAACCCACGATTATCAACAACACCTTCATCGGTGGCGAAGGTCCCGCATTGACCTTTGACTTGAACAGCTTCACTTGGCAAGAAGTTACCGACCCAGGTCGCTCGACCGGAACGTTGGACTCAATTTCCGTGGTCAGCAACAGTGGTCCACTGGTTCGCGGCAACGCGATTGACGGTGGATTGGCTGGTATGGAAGTCCGTGGCGGTACGGTCGCAACCGAGATCGTGCTGGATGATACGGACATCGTGCACATCGTCCGCGACATGATCGAAGTCCCCAACCAACACATTTACGGCGGCTTGCGGCTTGAAAGTGACGCCCGCGGTTCGTTGGTCGTGAAATTCGAAAACCAGGACAACAGCGACGACGCACTGCTACAACGCCGTGCGGGAATCGTGGTCGGTGGTAACATCTACACCGCCGAAGATGAGTTCATTGGTATCGCTGATCGCATCGGCGGTAGCTTGCAAGTGATCGGTCAGCCTGACTTCCCAGTCGTTTTGACATCGTTGGCCGACGATTCCGTTGGTGCCGGATTCACACCAACCGGCGTTGCCAACTTGGACACCGACGGCATCGACGCCAGCCCGACTGCGGGCTCTTGGGATGGCATAGTCATCCGAGAAGCTGCTTCGGATGAAAACGTCTCCATCACGAAAGAAAATGAACCTGCCAACGTTGGAAACAGCGACACCAACGCGTTGGCCAGCCGGTCGCAGTACCTTGGCGAAGTGGCTCCGAGCATCAGTGCCGGTGACGAAAACCGTCGCCTTGGTTTGATCGTTGAGGGCGACATTAGCAGTGATTCCGACGTGGACGTCTATTCCTTCGTCGCCGAAGCCGGCACATTGGTTTGGCTGGACATCGACCGCACCGATAGCAGCCTGGACACGGTCATCGAATTGGTGAACTCCAACGGTCAAACCTTGGTGTTGTCCGATGACGCCATGGCCGAAGCGGAGATCATCGAAACCCTACGCTCGCTGGACACGTCCGACCCGTCCACGGCGGCTCAACGTGCACAACTGCAAGCACTCCTGGATGCTCGTACCGGTCGCGGTTCACAAGCTTTGGACTCAAGCAGCTTGTTCGGCTTGGCCACCGGTCAACTCAACGCGGGCACCGGCATCGTCAGCTACCAAGACAACTACTCAACGAACTCGCGTGATGCGGGGATGCAAGTTGTCCTTCCAGGTACCGCTGGCGTTCAATCGCTTTACTACGTTCGAGTGCGAAGCGCGATTTCGACAGCATCGAAAGACACGCTGACTGCAGACAACAAGAACGCGATGGTCGTGGGCAACACCTCGTTCGTCTCCGAGAACATCACAACAACCAGCGCCCAAAACGGTGGTTTGCGTCAAGGTCTAACCAACGGTTCGTACCAACTGCAAATCCGCATCGAGGAATCCGATGTGCATGCGGGTACGCAAATCCGTTACAGCGATGTGTTTTATGCGGACAAGGGTGTTGAAGTCATCGGCGGCCCACTCCACAGCCCGCTGTCTGGCGAGAACTACGAAAACGATGCCGATGGTGACGGGAACGCCGCTACCAACAATGGAACCCTTGCGGGTGCACAACGCCTCGGTCTGTACGACACCCAGTACGTTAACGGCATCGGTCTAACCGCCAACGCAACCCAAAACGCCGACGGATCCATCCTGATCCAACGCGACGGTGTTGACATCGTGTTGGACAACCCAGCCGGTCCTTTGTCTTCGGACCGTTTGGCAACCAACATCTCCGGGTTCATCGATGGCACTGACGACGTCGACTGGTACCAGTTCGACATCGACTATCAGCAATTGACCCGCGACGGTGCAGAAATGTACCTAGCCACGATCTTCGACCTGGACTACTCCGACGGGTTGGGCCGGGCCGACTTGGCGTTGCACGTCTTTGACCAAGATGGGCGTCTTGTCTTGATCGGTGGCGACTCGAATATCGCCGACGACATTGTCCTTCCAGGCACCAACGGCGGATCCGATCTGACGCGTGGATCGTATGGCACAGCCGACCCTTACATCGGCTCGGCTGAACTTCCTGAAGGCACCTACTACGTTGCCGTTTCGAATCAGGGCCAAGTACCGGCCGTGTTGGATCAATTCAACAGCCGCAATGCAACGAACCCATTGATTCGTTTGGAACCTGTCGACAGCACTCGACGAGTCGCTGAAGAAGGATTCGACTTCTTGGGCCAAACGAATTACAGCCAAGTCGCTGAAGGTCCAACGACACCGATCCTGTTCGATCAAAATTCGATCGTTGATTACTCTCTCGATGATGTCTTCTTGTATGTGAACTCCGGTTCGTCGTTGTTCATGGTAAACCCGTTCACCGGACAACAGTACGCTGCGATGGGCAGCTTCGACGATCAAGAGATTCGCGATATCGCGTTTGCCGCTAATGGTGAACTGTTCGCCTACACGACCTACCTTGATGGCGAAACTGGTGACACGACGTGGAGCTACGTGCGATTGAACACCGTCGATGGCGGAATTGAAGAATTCCTAACCGCTGGTGCTGGTCTATCGACGTTCAATAACCAAGAAACGGAAGAACCGCCTGCGGTTCAGATTCTTGACGAAGCCAGTAACGTTGGTTTGACGGTCGAGGCTCTGACTATTCGCGCCCGCAACGGCATCGAAACCGGCTTCTTCGTCGGCAACCGCCCTGGCGGTGGTTCGTCAGCCGGCCTGGAGTACATCGACAACATCTTGTACGCCTTCAATGAAGAAACCGGACAAGCCACTGGCCTCGAGTTCGGTTTGACACTTGCCAATTCCGGTGCCGGTACGGACATCCGCGAAGTTGGGCAAATCGATACAACGCCGACTGACTTCTTTGGCAATTCGACCGCCTTCAGCACGGCACTGGGTCTTTCCGATGCCACTGATCTCAACGTATTCGGTGAATCGGTTGCACAGATTTTCGACGGCGACACGTTCACCTTGTTCGATGGCACCGACACGGTGACGTTTGAATTCAATCAAGGTTACACCTTGGTTGCCACCGACCCTGCACAGATCCAAGACGGAACCACCATCCGAGTGCAGATCCCCGGTGGTGTGCCAACGGTATTCGAAGTAACCAACGGTGCGGTCACGACGCCAGGTAACATCGCGGTCAACATCGACCGTACTGGGTCCAGCACCAACTTCATCGAAACCCTTGCTGACGTTCTGGTTGAAAACAACTTCCAGGTTTCCTTCGAAGGAACCCAGTTGACGATCCCAGCGGCGACAGACGTTCAACTGATCGGCCCGCCACTGGGTTCACTAGCAGGCCTGTCGCTCAACGGCGACAACACGACCGATCTTGCCAATGTGCCGATCGCCATCTTGCCAACGGACAGTGCATCGGTCATCGCTCAGCGGATCGTCCAAGCGGTCAATCGAGAGATCGCTGGCGGCTTCCTAAGCAACCTGACCGTGACGGCTCAAACCCGGTCGGTCCTGTTCGACACCATTACACCGACCACCGCCAACATCGTGTCCCAAGTCGTGACGACGGGCACCGGGTTGCAAGCCGGTGGTGCTGCCAACGGCGGTCGTATTACGGGTGTCGAAATGGTCGGCAACGACATCTATGCTGTGTCGAACACGGGTGGGCTGTACTTCGTCTCTTCCGCAGCGATCAACAACCTTGGCAGCAACAACAATATCGGCCAATACGTCGGTACCGCTACCGAGCTGGTCGGCTTGAACTTCACCGGATTGCGTGCCGGTCCAAGCAGCCTCGAAGGCGGTCGCTACAGCGACTTGCTATTCGCAACCACAGCGAACGGACGTATCTATGCGTTTAATACTGCTGGTGAATTGCAAAACGTATTCGCAGGCGGTCAGTCGTCCATCGCGACCGGCATCTTCAATGCCCAAGGTTTGGACTTCGCCACACTGGATTACAACCTTTGGCACGTCACCGACGACCGCGAATCGGACGAAGGCCACGGTATCAACGATGCCTTCCACGGTGCTCGCCCCGGTGAAACCGCCAACAACTCGCTCGTGTTCAATTACGACACGAACGTGTTCGGCGGCAACTACGCTCCTGGCGAAGATCCCGTACGGAACTTGGGCACGACAGCCGAAAACGTCCGTCAAGACGGCCAGGCCGTCCAAGGGACTTACAACCTTCCCGGTGGTGCACGCGGAACGGTCGAATCGAACGCATTCTCGTTGGCTGGTTACTCCGCCAGCGACGTGCCAGTGATGTACTTCAACTACTTCCTGGACACCGATGAATTCGACAACGACAACGACCTACCCGATGGCGATGCGAACCTGTTTGACGAAGACCGCGACAGCTTCCGAGTCTATGTCGTTGATAGTTCAGGCGTCGAGCACTTGGTGGCGACCAACAATGAGTCTCGCGACGCCAGCTCCTTTGGCGATGAGTTTGACGATCCGTTTGAAACCGGAATCTACGATGACAACATTGATGTCGACGTCCAACAGCTTTACGACAACACCGGTACATGGCGTCAAGCACGTGTGCCGCTAGCCGCTTTCGCTGGCCAAGACGGTCTGACCTTGCGATTCGAATTTGCGACCGCGGGAACGACCAGCACACTCAGTGCTGAAATCCGCACTGTCGCGGCTTCGGAACTGAACGATGGTGACACGTTCGAGATTGGTGACGAAACCTTCACGGTCGACTTCGCTACCGCGATTGTTTTCCCATCTGGCCAAACGTTAGCCCAGCTGTATCAAAACCCAGTTGCACTATCGACGTTCCAGCTGAACGATCAAGTCTACGTACTTAACGACGGCACTCGAATTGTTCCTGCCGACGCGATCTCGATCACCTTGCCATCGACACTGACTTCGTTGACGGCAGCGAACATCGCCTCGCTAGTCCAGGCTGAATTGCTGGCCCAATCGCCTGCCGTTCCAGTGGTTAACAACTTCAACTTCAGTGACGCTGCCGATCCGATCGATCCATTCGGCAACGCCAACACCAGTGGCAGCCAAGCTCGCAATGACTTGACGTTTGAAGCCACTGCCTTGCCTTACACGGGCGGCAACTTGGTGATCGAGGGACGTGGTGCCTTGGGCTTCACCGATCTTGGCATCATCACCGACGCCGACGACGTTGACTTGGTTAGCTTGACCGTCGACGCAGGAGCACAAATCGTTGTCAATTCCAACGCCGATCAAATTGGCGTCAACAACATCGTTCGCTTCTTCGATTCCGAAGGCGACGAGGTCGACGCAGCGAATGTGACATCCGATGTTCTGACCGGTGTCTTCACGCTGACGGCTCCCACCGATGGGCTTTACTACATCGGCGTTAGCGGCCCAGGCAACGGCACCTACGATCCACGCATCGAGGGATCGACCCAAGACAGTGCTGTCGGCGGCTATGCCTTGACCGTTTCGATCACGACCGAGTTCAATGCAACCGCATCGGGTGCCTTGGTTGAGATCACGGGTGTCACCAACATCACGACGCCAGCAAACAGTGGCCTCGCGATTCGTGACAACGCGGCATTGACGGAAAACCCCATTTCCATCAGTCGAACCGCATCTGCGGCCGAAGTCGCTGCCGCCGTGCAACAGGCCGTTGCAGACACCTTCTTCTCCGGCGACACATCACTGGTCCCACGTAGCGGTTCGCTGTTACGTCTTCCAGGTTTGGTGGACTCGTTCACTGACTTGGGTGCATTCCAATTAACGGTGAACGAAAACGGCAATAGTCTGGATGGTCGTTACGGCGATCGATTCGGTGGCGATTACCAAGGTGGTGCCGCCAACAATGCCTTCGAAGGAGCTTACATCGACGATGTGATCATCGGTTTCGCTGAACGTGGCGAAATGGTGACCGCTTCGGATCCGGTCGGTGCCAATGAAGCCTTCGTGGACTTCAACGACACAACACTGACGACACCGAATGAAGGTCGCCGTCTGACCGACTCCGGTTCTTACCAGCTCGAAATTCGTGATGCTTCCGAATACATCGCCTCGGGAATCGTGCCCGACCGAACGTTCGGCGACCCCGTTTTGGTTGAGGCACGTTTCCGTGCCTTTGACACGAACGATCGACTAAGTGATTCCGGCGTGGCTTTGGAAACTCAAGAAGCTGCCCAGATCCTCGATGGATCGACCTTCACGGTCTCGGGTTCAAACGCACTGGTTACGTTTGAGTTCAACATTCTGGACGGCAACGGCAATAGCAATGGAATCACGACCGGTGCCAACCGCATCGAAGTTCGCTTGAATCCAGATGCCACCGCTGAGGAAGTCGCGGACCAAGTCATTGCCGCGATCAACAGCAACAACTTGCAATCTGTACTGGGTGTGACGGCAAGTCGATCCAACCTTACTCGGATCAACTCCACCACCGACGTGCCAGATCGCAACGTCATCCTGATTGGTGCGGACACGATCACCACGACGGGCAATCCGTTCACTGTCGCGACCGGAACCGATTTACGCGGCGATACCAACCGCGACCGAGAACAACAGGGCGTGATCATCGTCGAAAACAGCCGATTCATTTCCAATGAAGAAGCCGGTGCGTCGATCACCCGTGCCGCCGAAACCGAAGTGGTTCCGGGAACCCCCACACCGACCGTCTTGCCATCGATTCGCAACTTTGAACAACTCAATGTTGAAAATCTATTGCCGGGTGTCACGGTGCGAAACAGTACGTTTGCCTTCAACGGCGGCGTCGGAATCGACATCACGGGTCTAGAAAATGGTGGTGCTGCCACCGCGAACCCAGTCGGTTTTGACCGTATCATCAACAACACGCTTGTTGGTGGTTCGATCACCAAGCCAGACTCACTTGGGTCGCAGTCCTTCAACTCGATTTTCTTCCCCGAAGGCAGCGTTTCGTTCGCGGATTCGATTCTGGTCAGCGGCACGAACTTAGGTGACGACGTTGAGAACACGTTCGCCAACACCGAAGCCGCGTTGGGATCGCCAGATTACAACGGCGTAGCCAGTGCCGATCCATCGGACGGACTGTTCACACTTTCGCTCGGATCGAACGGCTCCGCCACGTTTGTCTTTGAAGACAACTTCTTGACCGGTAGCTCGTCGAACCCAAGCTCATTGGTTGGTATCGGTGACTCGGAAGCGGACTTGATCATCTTTGAGACGGGTATCGCCGAACGTGTCCAGGTTGAAATCAGCCGTGACAACGTGACCTACTTCAATGTTGGTGAGATCTTCGGACTCAGCAACACGATTGACCTGGACGCATACGGTTTCGGTCTAAACGACCGCTTCACCTACGTTCGCCTGACTGACCTTTCGCCCAATGGCTCGTTCGACTTCGGTGCCGCCGGTGCTGACATCGATGCGATCGGAGCACTTTCAACGGTGCTGCGAGAAGAGTACACGCCTGGCCAAGTCGGTATTCGAGTACAGGACAACTCGGCTCCGACGTTGCTGAACAACATCGTTAGCAACTTCGGAACAGGAATTTCGATTCCTGCCGTGCCAGCGGTTGGCTCCGGCCAGACCGACATTTCCAGTGCACTTACAGTCATCGGTGCAACGACCTTCCACGCCAACACCACTGACTCCCTTTTGGGTGGCACGACGGGTGTTGGACAACGCCCTCAGTTCCTGGATGTGTCCAACCAGATCTTCGTGGATGCGTCGAACCTGATCTTCACGCCTCAATCTGGCACCCCGATCATCGATAGCGGTCTGTCCGCTCTTGAGGATCGAGCTTCATTGATCGTCTTGAAGAACTCGATTGGAATCCCTGAGAGTCCCGTCCTGGCGACACGAACGGATGCCAATGGACAAACTCGAGTCGACGACCCTACATTCGATTCGGAATTCGGCACGGGTGTGAACGCATTCGTCGACCGTGGTGCGGAAGAACGAACCGATGACGAAGGCCCTCGTTTCGTCCTAACCTCGCCTCGTGGCGAAGACCTGATCTTCGACGGTTCCGCTGGCGGATTCGGTCGTTCGATTTCCTCAGGAACGATTTACGACTCGTTTGAAATCCAGTTGATCGACGGTATCCGTCCTGCTGACTCCGGTCCCGGTGTTGGTGTCAACGACAATACCGTCCTTAGCCAGAACATCATCGTCACGCGTTTGTTGAACGCTGACGCCGAACCGGACATCCTTCAAGAAGGTCGTGACTACCGATTCAGTTATGAACCGGGCGATAACACGATCCGCATCACTCCGATTGCTGGTATTTGGACCGACAACTCGATCTACACGATCCAGTTCTTGGGTGGCGAAGTTGGAAACGCCGACGGATTCACCGCCGCTATCCAAGCTCTCGACGGCATCACCTACAGTGATGGCGACCAAACGATCATCGACGACAGCGTGTTGGAAGCCGAACTGGGGATTCAACTCTCCGTACCGCCAACCGCGTTGACCGATTCCAATGGCAACACGATCAGTGGTCAAACCGTCACGATCAATGATGGTGTCAATCCAAGCGTCACGTTCGAATTCGTTACCGATACCGACGAACTGGACCTGATTGACCCGACGTTGACCGAGAGCGGCAACTTCGCCGTCACGTTGCCGGAAACGGCATCATCAGTGATGATTGCTCGCCTATTGGCTCGCGAAATTAACCGAGTCGCTCAAGATCGTGGACTCATCAATCTGGAAGCGGTCTTCCTTGACGAAACCGATACAGGTCAGGCTGGACGTCTGCAGTTGTTAGGTACTGACGAAGACGCCTTCGTTGCTTTGGAAGACGACAGCGTCTTCCGCCAAGTCAACTTGGCTCTCGACGTCGAATTGCTTGCCGAAGTCACTGAAGATAACAACGGCCTTGCCCAAACGAACTTCGATGGACAACAAATCGTTGTGTTCGACGGAACGCAAGAGATCACGTTCGAATTCGATACCGATAATGTTCTAAACGTCTTGGATCCGACTGTCACGCAAGTTGCGGTGACGGTAACCGACGACGCTTCGTCAAGAGAATTGGTGGCCGCGTTGATCACTGAGATTCGTGCCGCCGGCATGAACGTGACCGCATTCGGTGCATCGGGTTCATTCCGAATCCGCGGTAACGATGGTCCGATCTCAGTCACATCGCCGACCGACGGTGCCTTGATCACTGGCAACAGCCGCATCGGCGTGTCGCCTGGATTCGGCCTGGAAATCCCAAGCGAGAACGGCTTGTTGTCGCCAGCGATTGTGGACGGCCAAACGTTCACTCTCGGCCTAGGTGTTGCGAGCACGACAACGTTTGAGATCGATCTGAACGGTTCACTTCTGAACCCGAATGCAACCGCGGTCAGTGTCGTCGACGCCTCGTTCGATAGCACACCGAATGACTTGGCCGATGCACTTGTCTTGGCGATCAACTCGAAGTTCCCTGGACTCGCGGCTAACGCCGGCGGCGGACGGGTTACGCTTGGCGAAGACAACGACCTTCAGCTCAATCTGGCCAACACGGCACTTAGCCAAATTGTGACCCCCGGTGAATCGGCCGCTCAAGCGGTTGTGATTCGCTACGACGACGACGCCAACACGGTCGCCGCAGCTTACGCCGCGGCTGCCGAAAGTGCGGGCATCGAAGCCGAGTTGGTGGGCGATCGAGTGCTGCTGAAGACCGAATCGACACCACGCGGCGATACCGTCGTAACCAACTTCATCGCGGACAATGCGGGCAACCGTTTGCAACCCGCTAGCGAAGCGGATGGTGCCAGTGTCGAGATCTTGATCGGTCAAATCGCTGACAACCGAGACCCTGCCGATGTCAACGACAGCGGCGCGGTGACTCCTTTGGATGCTTTGTTGGTCATCAACGTGCTCAACCAAAGCGGCACCAACTCCGTCGACCTATCGAACGTTCCTGCGGGAATCGTGTTGCCACCATACCCCGATGTGAATGGCGACGGCATGGTCTCGCCAATCGATGCACTGTTGGTGATCAACCGGCTAAATAGTCTAACCGGCCCCGGGCAAAACCCCGTTGGCGTTGGTGAACCGTTGGCTTCGGGCGAACCACTCGAATTGGCATCGTCGAACACCATGGTCGCCAGTGGCGAGCCGATCAGCTACAGCCCAGTCGCTGATGGCGTGTTGGCTACCAACGCGACGATCATGTTCGATCCCACAAAGCCTGCGACCCAGGAAAACGAGCCGCTTGTCGAATCGACGCCTGTGACTGTGACGGAATCCAAGACGAGCGTCTTCGATTCGCCAGCCACGATCGACCTCGATTCGGTGGTTGATTCTCTTGCCCAGGATCGACAGGGCGTAGAATCGGAAGGATCGGAACAAACTGACGGGTCGCATTCCGCGGTCGACCAGATTTTCGCTTCTCTGGGTTAAACTGGGGGGTGTTGAATCAAACTAAGAAGGAACCGATTGGGGTTGCGATTCGTCTAACCTCGTGACACAGGCTAAATGTCTGTGATCCACGAGGACGATTTCGCTTCCCGTCGTCGTCCCGCTTATCCCATTCTAACGCCACCAGTTCCTGTGCCACGACCTGATCCTCGCCGAGAACGCTCTTCGCTGCGCCGCCTTCAGCGTCGTTTGACTCTGCAATCCCTGGAAGATCGCCGGGTGATGGCGGCCAGTTTGGGGCTGCCAACGGGCGTCACGCGGGATGATACAGCCGAATTTTTGCTGGGTCGCGTGGCCGTTACGCCAGTTTTTCTCGAATCCGATGGATCGTTCGATCCCAATACGGAAGATTGGACCGACGAGCAGATCACCGAGGTGCTCGACAAGATTATCACCGGCGTGAACTGGTGGACGGAAGCACTTGATCAGCTCAACACTGTTCATTCACTCGAATTCGTGATCGACGATACCTACGCTCGCGACCCTGTTGAGATCCCCTACGAACCAATCAATCGCGTCAGCGACAGCTACAGCGTCTATGCCAGCGAGTTTCTAGATACGGTCGGCGTCAATTCCGCATCAGGTCTCAGCGACCGAATGCAAACATTCAATAGCAGTCAACGCGAGCAATTGGACACGGACTGGGCATTCACCATCTTCGTCGCCGATGCTTCCAACGACTCCGATGGGTTCTTCCCCTCATCGGGTTCCCACCGCGGTGCGTTCGCGTTTGCGGGACATGGTTTCTTCGTCACCACGTCGGAACGTCCCGCCAGCACAATCGCTCACGAGATGGGACATATTTTCTGGGCCTTTGACGAGTACTCTGGCGGCAGCAGCTATACCGCCACTCGCGGGTATTACGACACCCAAAACGTCAACGCGATCGACAACCCCAGCCCTGGATTCGTGCAAGAAGACTCGATCATGGCGGGCATCAACGCCTTGTATCGTTCTTACGATTCACATCAATCGGCGGCGTCAACCCTCGCCTTGGTAGGCTGGCAGGACAGCGACGGGGACGGCATTTTTGACGTACTGGATGTCCCGCTTCGACTGGAAGGCTCAGGACTTCTGAACGAAACGACGGGTCAATTTCACCTGCTTGCCGAGGCGTCCGTCCAGACACTAGCGAACCAAAACTCGTCAGGTCCGCAGAGCGACATTACGATCAACCGTATCAGCCGGCTTGAAATGTCGATCGATTCGGGTGGCTGGACCACGGTCGCTTCACCGGATACGCCAACCGCTTCTTTCGATCTCAATATCGATGTCCCCGCTGATTTCACGACGATTGAATTTCGCGTCATTGATGCTGAAACAGGCATCACCAGCCCCATACTGTCCGGCACATCCTCGACTCCGCTGCTGAACAATTCAGCGTTGATCGGATTCGGTTACATCGACAACGATCGCAATGGATCGCTTGACTCCGGCGAAGAACTACTTCGAAACGCAACTATCGAAATCCGCACCGGATCCGGTGAACCACTCCCCACCGGGGAAGCGGATGTCTCCTCCCTTTCGACTTACTCGGACCTAACATCCCTTGCTGGAATGACTCTGCAAGGCAGCACGAATGCCACTGGCACGAACGTGCAGGTCCGATCGGACGAACAACTTGACGATGAGTTGTTCTTCCATGTTTATGACGACGAACTGCAATACTGGACATCCAATCTCGACCGACGACTCGGATTCGAAGCTTTGCTGGATGTTCCCACCGGTCATGTCGAAGTGGATGTGACTGGATCGAGCGACGTCGCCTACGCCCGGATTGAGGGCTTTGATGCAGCAGGCAATCTTGTCACCCGCGTGACGACTGACATTCGGAACCACGTCAACGGCGTTTTGGCATACGGCGAAACGCAAACGCTCACACTCGAAGACCCGCAAAGCCAAATCGTACGCGTTGTCATGTCCGGACACGCTGAAAGCACTATCGCCGTTTCCGCTATCCGCTACGGCATTCAGTCGGCGATCGTGAGCAACGTTCATGGTGCGTTCTCGGTCAGCGGTTTGCCCGACGGGGACTACCAAGTCATCGCAACACCGGAAAGCTCTGATCAGGTTGCCATCTCAACTGCGATCACAATCAGCAGTGGCGGTTTGGCGGATGGTCCGCTTGTCTGGACTTCACGCCCAGTCGACAGCCCACGTTACAACGCGGCCTTTCCCGAGGACGCCGACCAAAATGGAAAAGTCGCCGCTCTGGATGCACTTCAGGTCATTAACGACCTCAACGCAAACGGTTCACGCGAACTGGCTTGGGACGATTTCGAAGGCAAGAAGGTCGACGTCAACAATGACGGGATGGTGACCACGCTGGATGCACTTCGGATTATCAACTATCTCAATGCACAAGAAAACACCCTGCCGCCGCCATCGAGTGAACAGATCGCGTTGTCTGAAGACGACGATGCAGCGGATGCGTCTTTGATCGCTGCGGCTGACAACAATGTCGACGAAGTCCTAGCACAACCGATCAAATGGATAGCCCAACCGGCAACCCAAGACGACGATCCGTTGAGCTTCGTGTGAGTGCGACGATGTTCTGGTGAGCGCCGCTAACATGAAGGTTTAACAACCCTTGTTAGCGAAAAGCGGCACCTCATCTACACACACGTTTCCGGTCACCCATCGCAGCAGGCGGCTTTAAACCCTACGCCTTGTTCGCTTCGGCTCGGCTTCGTTTTTGTAAGTAAAGCTTGATCGGCACCTCGCCAAACGGCAGGTGATCTCGCAGCCAACTCAACAAGTACCGCTGGTAATCGTTGCCGAACGCATTGGGTTCACTCACCATCACGACGATCGTCGGCGGCTCAGTCGAAACCTGCGTCGCATAGAAAATCTTCGGGCGGCGGGCCTGGTACATCGGCGGTGGATGCTGTTGCACAGCCGCCTGGATAATCCGGTTCAGCTCGCCGGTTGTCACTCGGGTTTGCGATTGTTTGTGAAGCATTGCCGCGTGGTTCAGCAATGTCTTGATGTTCTTGCCTTCTTGCCCCGTGATGAATGCAATCGGAGCGTAGGTCAATGTCGTGAATTGATGGTGCAGGTATTTCACCCATTTTTCGGTTGGGACTTTCCCCGCATACAAATCCCACTTGTTCACCACAAAGATCACCGGTTTGTGATTCTCCATGATGTATCCAACAAGTTGTTTGTCGACCTTGCTGGTCTTTTCCGAAGCGTCAAAGAACATCAACACCACATCGGCTCGCCGAACACTACGTTGGGCCCGGTGCGTGCTGTAGTACTCCAGGTCCGTCCGCACGCTTTTCCGCTTACGTAAACCTGGTGTATCAATCGCAGTGAACGTTTGACCGTCGATCGTGAAGTTCACATCGACACTGTCGCGTGTCGTCCCCGCCACTTCGCTGACAATCATGCGATCGGTTTCAGCGAGTGAATTGACGAAGGTGCTCTTCCCCACATTCCGCCGACCGACGATCGTGATCTTCATCGTCGATTCCGGTGACACCGTGTCATCTTCGTCGGGCAGACGGTCAACGATCGCTTCCAAAAGATCGTCGCGTCCGCGGTTTTGCATCGTGCTAACGGTCATCAACATTCCACGACCGAGCTTGCGAAACTCTTCCGCATGAATGTCTTGATGCTCCTGGTCCGCTTTGTTGACGACCAAGATCACCGGGCGTTCGATTCCGCGAAGCCGTTCAACCACTTCGACGTCCAACGGCATCACGCCCGTCAGAACGTCGACGACCAAAATGATGACATCCGCACTAACCAATGCGATTTCGATCTGGCGAGTCACATCCGCAGTCAAATTGTCAGCGTCGACCACACCGATTCCGCCGGTATCGATCAGCTCAAAAAACCGATCATCCGTCTCGATCAACGTCGTCATTCGGTCGCGGGTCACGCCTTCGTAATTGTCAACGATCGCTAGCCGACGCCGGGCCAGCCAATTGAATAGGCTACTTTTGCCGACATTGGGGCGACCGACGATGGCGACTTGAGGAACAGGCATAGTGGGGGGGAGGCATTCGAAATTAGATAATCAGATTTTCACGATCAACGGACATGTTAGACTGCCCGAACCGATTGCGGTACGGGCTTTTGAAAACGGCCCGAATTCGCTTAGGATTTGGCCTCTCACTCAGCCTATTTTGCCGCCTTCACGATCCGCAGCCGGATGCTGGCTGCCAACGTACTGACGTCGCCCCCGACCTCACAAACCACTCCATGCTCGATCCCCACCAGATCTCTGACGCCGCCAAGCACTTGTTTGAGCATCTGCATCGCAGCGGGTTGCGACATGTTCCCAAAGCACAGCCCGATCAAGTCGAAGCCTGGAGCCAGCAATTCCATACCGTGTCGGTCGAAACACAACCGACTGCCGCCTCACAGACGCCCGCCAGTGCGCCAGTCGCCCCGCCGTCGTCCGCAGCGGCAGATGCAACTTCAACCAAGACAGCGGCCAGACCCGGCGATCAGAGCCCCACTCCAGAATCTGGTCCAGACTCCAGTCCAGCCACAAACCGATTCGCTCCCGTCGCCGCCGTCACCGTTTCGAGCGAACCTTACCCTGGTGCTTCACTGCCGATCGCCGATCGAGAAGCCACTTTAGAAGCGATGGCACAGACCGTGGCGTCTTGTACCCGCTGCGAAAAACTGGCTCAATGCCGAACGAACACGGTTTATGGCGAAGGCAACCCGTCACCCCGCTTTGTCTTCTTCGGCGAGGCTCCTGGGGCGGAGGAGGACGCCAGCGGCCAACCGTTCGTGGGCCGAGGCGGCCAACTTTTGACCAAGATGATCCAGGCCTGCCGGCTTTCTCGAGAAGAGGTCTACCTGTTGAACACGGTCAAGTGTCGACCGCCAGGCAACCGGAATCCCGACGCCAGCGAAATCGGTAACTGCCGAGAGTACTTCGAACAACAACTCGCCATTCTGCGTCCCGAATACATCATCTGCTTGGGTGCCGTGCCGTCACAATCGCTGCTTAACAGCAAACTATCGATCGGACGATTAAGACAGCGATTTCACCAATACCACGACAGTAAAGTGTTGGTGATTTATCATCCCGCCTATCTGCTGCGAAATCCCGACGCCAAGAAAGCCGCCTGGGCCGATTTGCAGCTTCTGATGAAAGACGCTGGACTTTAGGACGAGCGTTAAGGCTGGTATCAAGCGGCCCTGACGAGACGAAAGGGCTACTGACCATAATTACTAAACCAGTCAGTCACCCAGATTAAAAGCTACGGCGACAATTGGATCCGGTTTTGAACCGCCGACACGCCGGGTTCCAACCGCATCATCAAGTGGGTCATTCGTCGATCCGCTTCCGACGAAACCGAACCTGTCAGCACAGCCGTGCGTCCTTCGACCGAAACGCTAACGCCGCCAAACCGGTCGGCTGCGTTCGGGCCAGCCATGCTTGGGCCTAGCGAGGAAGCTTGATACAGATGACTGGAAGCACGTCGGTTCTTTTCTGCAGTGGGCACGATCGCTGATGGTGGCAACGTCACCGCGCCGCGAAGCCGGGTTCGAATTGCCTCGCCGCTGTCGCCGCCGCTCGCGTTGTTGTTACCAAAAAGATTCCCAAAAGCGGCACCGAGACCACCACCACCGCCGCCAAAACCACCCAAGCCTCCCGCACGAGCCGTTCCACCCGCAGCGGCAGCACCGGCGGTCGAAGCGGCACTGGCTCCGGCCGGAGTAGCGGATGACTGACCAACCACGCCGGTCCGCTCAACACCCTCTGAAAACACTTGTTCAGGCGTCAGTCCACCCTGGCCGATCCCTCCGGCAGCTTGTTCACCGCCGGCATTTGCATTCTCACCGGTGTTCTGAGCATTGGCGGAAACGGCAACGCACCCCGCGAAGAGCAAGAAATACACAGCTTGTTGCCAAGAACGACGGGAAAGCAACGAACGATTCAGCATCAGTGGCCTCAATATGGCAAAATAGGTTTGAGTCCAAACGTCTTGTCTGGCAATCCATCCACTTTAGTTTAACCCCATGAAATTTCATTGGTTTCGTTTTCCAGTTTCCCCGCTTTTGCTCGCATGCTTTTTTTGTGCGGCACCCAACCAATCCGGACATGCGGCCGAGACGTCCACCGCGCCTCCACCGGCATCCCGATTGTTGCCCGAGGACACGCTCGCCTATCTACGAATTCGCGATGTTGATGACCTGAAAGACGGATTCGAACGCTCCTCGCTTGGACAAATGCTCGACGATCCAGCGATGCGTCCCTTCGTGTCAGGCACCTTTGATGCGTTGGAACAAACCTTTACCGAACTGGCATCCGAATTGGGGCTGTCGCTTCCTGAATTGCTCGCGATTCCCCGCGGTCAATTTGCCGTCGCACTCCTGCAAGGCGTTCCGGTCGACGAGGACGAACGAGAGGATGCGGATGGTGATGAAGAACTGACCGACGATCAGATCAAACGAAGAATGCAACGTCGGCAACGGCAACTGAACAGCTTCGCCGGCGTCTTCCTAATCGACACCGGCGACGACACCGAGTCGTCCGACACGATGCACGAACTGCTCAAGCAAGTCGGCAGGCTCGCCGAGAAAAATCAATCAGTCAAACAAACCGAACAAATTGGTGGACACGAACTGACTCGCTGGGTGCGATCCCGAGGCCGTTCGACGCGCGTCGAATGGTTTCACCGTGACGGCATGTTCGTGATCGGAATCGGCAACCAATCCGCCGCCGAAGTGTTGCGTCGCTGGAACGCCACGGACCTGCCGAAGAATCGCAAAGAGGCCGCGACGCAAACCGACGATGACGACACCCTCACCGTTGGCAGACTATCTGGCAACGCCGA
This sequence comes from Rhodopirellula sp. J20-39, assembly GCF_057365095.1. NCBI lineage: Bacteria > Pseudomonadati > Planctomycetota > Planctomycetia > Pirellulales > Pirellulaceae > Rhodopirellula > Rhodopirellula sp. J20-39. Next base: position 4,802,851 of record NZ_CP195123.1, read on the forward strand.
CTTTGCATCTGTCATGACCCGCTGTGTGGGTGCCGAAGCGGAAACGCCCCAAATCACATTCTTTGCCAATCCCTATGCGATCGTCCAACGGATCATACGCCGTAGCAGTTCGTCGTTCTTCATCATGCCAATTCTAGAAGACCTTGGAATCTCGAAGATTCGAGGAATCGGTGGCAGCGTCTTTCGCGGCGGCGAACTGATCGAGGGCATTGTTCATCTGCATGTCGTGATTGACCCACCACGCGATGGATTGTTCGGCGTCGTGCGGCCTCAAGACGTTCCGCCCACGCCGCCGAATTGGGTTCCTGCGAAGATGATGTCCTACTCGACCGCCAACTGGGACATCGCAACGGCTCACGACAACTTAAGCATCGTGGTGGATCGGTTCGCTGGCGAAGGCGGATTCGCTCGATTCACTGAAGACCGAATCAAGAGTCGCCTCGGTATCAGTCTACGAGACGATTTGATCGCCAATCTCACTGGCCGTTACGTGGGCATGCGTCGCTACCAGGAACCCGCCACGTGGAATTCAGCAGCCCGGGCCGACGCGTTACAGGTCAAAGATCCCGACCAGATCGAAGCTCTTATCAAGAAGGTCATTGCCAAGCTACCGGCCGATGAAGTAACGACACGCAACATCGCAGGCAAGAAAGTCCATTTCTTGAAGTCGCGTTCGCGGCCTGACCAAGTACGCCCTGAAATGGTTCGCGTCCCCGAGCGTAGCTTCTTCCTTTTGGATGACTATTTGATCCTTGCTGACAGTCGCGAAATTGTCGACGCGATCCTCGAAGCCCATTCCGGATCCGTTGACGGTCTCGCCATGGACAGCGACTTTGCGTTATTGGCGTCTGAAATCGGTGCCAAGCTTGGTTCCGAAAAACCGTTTTACTATTCGTTCAACCGTGACGCGGAAAGCTATCGAATTCTATTCGAAATGGCAGCTTCACCTTCGTCCGCTCAAGTAATGCAGCGTAGGGCTCAAAACGATTCCAAGTTAGCCGGGTTCGCCGACTTGTTGCAAAGCAATAAACTGCCACCCTTCGATGAACTGCGCCGCTACTTTAATGTCAGCGGAACGTTTGGCTACAACGAACCGGGCGGGTTGCATTTCGGAATCATAAGCTTGCGTCCATTGAAGTAGCCCACGATTATCGACGCGATTGTCGGGTCACCCGTACGAGCACTTCTTCGCTACAATGAACGACTCCACCCTGACAGGCTTCGATCATGACTGAACTGCTCGCCGAAAGTCCAACCATCGTTTCACTGATGCTGGCCGTCTTGGCGATCGGTTTGATTTACGGTTGGTTGCAAACCGGTAAAAAACCACTCGTGATCGCTGGCTTGATCGTTGCGGTTTGCGTACCCGTCGTGTGGGTTATCTCCGAAAATTGGGTGACCGATCGAGAACGCATTGAACTTGCGATTTACGAACTCGCAAGTGCCGTTGAACACAACGATCACGAAACGGCACTCGCCGTTATCGCCGATGAGGCCACCCGTCGGCAGGCCGCAGCCGAATTGCCACAATGGATTTTTTCCGAAGCCAAAGTAGGCAGCATTCGCAGCATCGACGTCGTCCGAAACACGGACCCGGTCCAGGCCGATGTCGACATGACCGTCAAAGTCGAAGTCAGCAGCAAGCGGGGATCGATGCAGAACATCCGAGTTCCGCGTCGACTTCTACTCACGTTTGAAAAACGCGGCGAAAACGATAGTCTGCACGGCGGTTGGGTTGTAGTTAGCTATCAACACCTTCCCATCGTTGGCAACGCCGACGGATTCACCACCAGTCCGATTCCCACTTCGCCCTAACGATTAGTTGACGATGCCCCTCCCCCAATTCATCTCTCTCGACGGAATCGACGGTGTCGGCAAGTCAACCCAAATCCAACTTCTCGCTCAACGCCTAACCGAAGCCGGACAAGAAGTCTTGGTGGTTCGTGATCCTGGCTCAACCGAAATCGGCCAAAAGCTGCGTGCCTTGCTGCTGGACAGCGATCTGCACATGAACCGCCTGACCGAGGCGATGTTGTTCATGGCGAGTCGAACGGAGATGATTGAGACCATCTTGCGACCGGCACTGAACGCAGGCAAAACGGTAATTTCAGATCGATTCTTGCTGGCGAATGTGGTTTATCAAAGCACCGGCGATCTGCGTCCGGGAGCCAAACCAACCGTCGCGCCGGAGACGCTTTGGCAAATGGGACGAATTGCTTGTGGAGGCCTGTGTCCAGACCTGACATTGGTGCTGGACATGGCCGCCGAAGCCTCGTTAAAGCGGATCGACGGCCCGGCTGATCGCATGGAAGCCAGGGGAGCCGAATACATGAACGCGGTTCGTAATGCGTTTCTGAACGAATTGCCTAACACGGGTGGACGTGGTGTCGTCATTAACGCCGACGATGTCCCTGAAAAAGTTGCCGAACGCATCTGGACCGCGGTTCAAGAAACTTAGTCACCTCTGCATCCTGAACGCCACAAGTCGTCACGGTTGGTCACCCAAGATTGCATCGGCCCTGCGGCCCGCAAGCAGTTGATCAACTCTACCGTTTCTTTAACCCAGCAGCTGCCGCGACCGTCACCACGGTGTGTTTAAACGACGGGCAATTACTGAACTCGTCCGTACTGCCCATCGGTATCAGCGGATTTGCTTCGGGGAAGTACATCGCCAAGCATTGTCTTGGAATGGGATACGGTACCACCTTGAACCCGCAAACCTTGCGAGTCTTACCTTCGAAATGGCTCGTCACATCCACCGCTTGCTCAGCAGTTAGACCAAGCTCGTCCATATCCGATTGGTTCATCATCACGACCTGGCGTGCGTTGTAGATCCCACGATAGCGATCATGCAGTCCGTAGATCGTTGTGTTGAACTGGTCATGGCTGCGTACGGTCGTCATCGCAAACTGGCCCGGGCCGACCTCTTCGGGCGGAATCGGGTTGACGGTAAAGACGGCCTTGCCGGATGGCGTCGGGAAACTTCGCACGCGAGGCCCGTTAGGCAGATAGAAACCACCATCCTGACGAACGCGAACGTTGTAGTCTTCAAAGCCAGGAATGACTTCCGCCACCGCGTCGCGGATACGATCGTAATCATCTGCCCAAGCCAGCCAATCCACGCCAATTCGGTCTCCCAGAGTCGCATGCGCTAGCCGGCAAAGGATTTCAGTCTCGTTCATCAAGTCGGCCGAAGCGGGCTCGAATCGTCCCGTTGTCCGCTGCACAACCCCCATCGAGTTTTCGGTACTGGAGATTTGCAAACGTTCCGTCTTGCCGTCCGCGTCGATCCGGACATCTCGCTCGGTACGCCCCAAACAGGGCAAGATCAACGACTGGCGTCCGGTTGCCAAATCCGCACGGTTTAACTTGGTGCCAATTCGCACAGTCAAATCTGTGTTTTGGAGTGCTTCGGCGCCATACCGAGTATCCGGCATCGCCATCAAGAAATTGCCCCCCAGCGAAACGAACACTTTCAATTTGCCTTCGTGCATTGCAATCGCCGACGAATGCGAATCGAAACCGTGATGACGGGGTGGATCGAAGTCAAAGACTTCTTGCATCCGGTCCAACAATGCCTTCTTGGGTTGCTCCCACACGCCCATCGTCCGGTCCCCCTGAACGTTGGAGTGCCCACGAACGCAACACGCACCTGCACCCGGCTTGCCGATTGCCCCACGCATCAACAACAAGTTCAAGAACTCTTGAACGTTTTGGGTCCCGTTGCGATGCTGAGTTACCCCCAAGCACCAACAAATCACAATCCGTTCTCGGTCTCTAACAAGCTCCGCCGCTTCGGTGATTTGATCACGGGTGATCCCACTTCGTCGAACGATGTCATCCCAGGATGCCGTTCGCACGTCCGCCAGCAAATCGTCTAACTCAATCGTGTACTGATCCACAAATTCCCGGTCGATGATGCCGCCACCCTGAGCGTCATCCCACTCGACAAGCTGCTTCAAGATCCCCTTGAACAGCGGAATGTCGCCGTTGATCTTCACCTGCAAGAACACGTCGGTTAACTGAGTCGACACCCCTAACATCCCGCTGACTTCTTGCGGGTTCATGAACCCCATCAGTCCGGCTTCCGGCAACGGGTTGACCGTAATGATCTTCGCACCCGCACGCTTCGCCTGCTGCAAAGCGGTTAATTGACGAGGATGATTCGTGCCAGGATTCTGTCCCACCACGAACACCAATTCAGCCTTCTTAAAGTCTTCCAGCAACACCGTGCCCTTCCCATGACCAAACATCCGCGTCATCGCGCGGCCACTGGATTCATGACACATGTTGGAACAATCAGGCATGTTGTTAGTCCCCAACCCTCGCGCGAAGGTCTGGAACACGAACGCTGCCTCGTTGGTTGCCTTACCTGATGTGTAGAAACAGGCTTCATCAGCCGAATCGAGCCCCTGGAGTTGTTTGGCGACCATGCCGAACGCTTCATCCCATCCGATAGGTTCATAGTGCGTCGCGTTTTCGCGCAGCACCATCGGCTCGGTCAATCTTCCCTGTTGTTCCAGCCAATAATCCGAATGCCGCGACATCTCGCTGACGGAATAACGTTCAAAGAACGAGCGTGTGATCCGACGCTTGTCCGATTCGTGTGCGACCGCTTTGGCACCATTCTCGCAAAATTCAAACGCCGACCGATGCTGGTCAGGATCCGGCCAAGCGCAACCGGGGCAATCAAAACCGTCGGCCTGATTGATTTGCAGCATCGGCAACGTGCCCCGCAACACTCCGGCCTCACCGATTGCATAGCGGAAGCTGTTCAACACCGCCGGCAAGCCCGTTCCCTTACTTTTCACCGGGCTCTGTTTCAAAATCCCGTCTTCTTCCAGCGGGATCAAATGGATTGGGCCATGACCATTATCCAGCGGCGCCGTGTCAGCGTCGCTGGCAATCACGTCTACGTTGACAATTTCATCGGCGGAAGACGGTGGCACTGTCGCTAACCTTTTCGTGTTCTCAAAAATGGAAATCGCTAGCATTCAATTTAGGCGACATCGATGATTCGATGGGCCCCACAATAAATATTCATTCGATTGTTACGAACGAATCCAACTAGGGTCATCCCGTGCGTTTCAGCCAACTGAACCGCCAAACTCGACGGGGCTCCAACGGCAACCAGCACGGCGATCCCCGCCACCAAAGCCTTTTGAACCAGTTCAAAACTCACACGTCCGCTGACTAGCAAAACCGATTCCGAAAACACGGACTCATCGTCGAACCATTGCGCACCAATCAGTTTGTCCAACGCATTGTGTCGGCCGACATCTTCATGCATTCGAATCAGTTCGCCCGATGGCTTGAACAAGCCGCTGGCATGTAGCCCACCAGTGCGATCAAACACCTGTTGCGCCGACCGTAGCGCGTCCGGCAATCCCGCCAGAACACTCACGGCGACATTTGGATGTTGTGGCTCAAGCGGGTGGCGGATCGATACACTGACTGCATCGATCGCTGATTTGCCGCAAACCCCGCAACTGCTGGAGGTATAGAAATGACGCTTCAGCCGATCGACATCAACGGAAACCCCCGGTGCTAGCGTTACACGCACGGTGCTGTCATTACCGCACAAGCGGACGCGTTTGACCTGCTCCGGCGACGTGATAATGCCTTCGGTCAGCAGGAAGCCCAAAGCAAGTTCGGTATCACTACCCGGCGTCCGCATCGTGACGGAAATCGGATGCTCCGTAACACTTTCGCTGGACGCAACATTCGCAACAGAGAACGCAGCCTGAGGCAATTTCGCTTCTACGCTTGCACCTGACACCAGACGGTCAGGTGCATTTTCAATCACCAACCGGATCTCCAGCGGAGACTCGACCGCGACATCGTCGATGACGTGCGAGGCTATTCCATCGGTGAAACGCACCACCGGGAAGCGAGATGAATCACGATGTACATTCGCCACGGCAATGCCAAGATTTCAGGATAAAATGCCTCAGCAAAGCCTTCGACTTCCGTTGGCCGGTTCCTAGAGATCCGAAGCGTCAAGCTCAGGAGCTTCCGCGGCGGCGACCACGGTATCCAGGTCGTCGGCAACGGCGACTTCATTATCAAGATTCAAGAAGATCTTGTTTTGCACGATTTCTTGCAGAACGATCGACATCTTGTCGTGGGTGTCAATGTTCACAAGTGCACGGCTACCTTGATTCAATTGCACCAATCGCTTTTGAATCAATGTGCTCAGCTTAAAACGACCACCAACCTTGTTGACGATTTCTTCTTCTTTAAGTTCTTCTAACACGCGGCGTGTTCCTTGTGAGATTGTTTTAAAAGTTGGCAGATATCGTCGACGGCTCGATCGACGGTTTGATTGATGATTTCGTGCTGGTATTGGTCGAGATATTCCATCTCGGCCGCCGCCGTTTTCAGCCTCGCGGTGATGGCTTCTTCGGATTCGGTTCCCCGCGAGCGTAGGCGTTGCTCGAGTTCTTGCATGTCGCCAGGGTGAATAAAGATGGAGACCGGATCGTAGCGATCGTCCTTCATCACCGTCATCGCACCCTGTACGTCGATCTCTAAAATTACCCACTTACCGGCATTTAGACCAGTGGCAACTTGATCGGCCAGCGTTCCATACCAGTGTCCTAGGCCGAAAACCTGCTTGCACTCGAGGAATTCGCCCGCTTCGCGTTTCCGCTGGAATTCCGCGTCGTTCAAGAAAAAGTACTCTCGACCGTCGACTTCCCCCTCACGTGGTGCCCGGGTGGTGGCGGATACCGAAAACGCCAGCGGCACCTCACAAACGGTCCGCAACTGGGTGACAACGGTGGATTTCCCTGAACCGCTGGGCCCAGATACGATCACCAACCGGCCTTTGGGAGACGATTTGGGCGAGTGCGAAGGCGATTGAGACATGGTCGTGGAGGATATCATTCGAGGTTCTGGACAAGCTCTCGCATACGTTCGATCGCGCATTTGATCTCAACAATATGCTCGGCAATCTCAGCGTTGCCAGCTTTGCTGCCGATCGTGTTGGTTTCGCGGAACATTTCCTGGATGATGAAATCGAGTTTTCGCCCCACCGCTTCGGTGGAAACCGCTCTGGCAGAATCATCACGGTCCGAAGTGTGCGATCCATCCAACACCGCGGTAAACAATTCGATGTGACTGCCCAAACGAGTGATTTCCTCGCTGATGTCACTGCGATCGGCGAACAACTGAACTTCGCGAATCACATCGACTTTATCGGTCTCGATGGAATGTTCGGCAAGCGTCTTGTTAATCCGATCCAGCAGACGCTCGCGATAACGTGCGACGACCGCCGGTGCCAAGCCTTCAATAGCTTCACATCGCTTGGCGACGGACTTCAAATCCGCCATCAAAACACTGGCCATCGACACTGCTTCGTGATGCCGCATCTCGTTGAACCGGGCCACCGCTTCAGTGACGCCTTCACGAATCAACTGCTCTTTGGCTTCCGCCGCAGCAGACTTTTCGGCTTGTTCATCCGATGACAACTCACCGGCATTAACAGCACTGGTATCGGTCGAGTTCATCACGCCCGGCAGACTTAACAGATTCGTCAAATCCAACTGGGGAGGTGCCGTCGCTCGGCTAACGGGCAAGTCCACATACTGATGAGCGACTTCGCCAAGCTGAGTCGCGTAGGCCAACGCAATCGCCTGGTTGATCTTCGGCAAGTCCTGGCCCGGTGGCGGCTTCAACGAAGCGTGAACCGTTACCGTTCCGCGCTCGACGGCACCACTGACCAGCTTTTGGATGATGGGTTCGTGAGCAGACAACGCGTCGTTGGTCCGCAAGACGACTTTGAGTCCGCGATGATTGACGGCGCGAAGCTCGACCACCAACACGCCAGCATCCCCTCGCACCTCGCAGCTTCCCTGACCGGTCATGCTTCGCAGGTGTGAATACGGCTGGGACATAGATGCTAGCGGCAAGAGGTAAAGATAAAGGAAATCGCAAATTGGCTCGCGATGCTCGCCGACTGCAAAAAGCAGCGGCTTCAACGCGGGGCATCCGCGACGATCGATCATGAAGGACGGCGATGATGCACCGCGTCCTTCGTATTCGATCTGAAGATTACGAAGCGGAAACTCGCCTATTCGGCGGCAGCTTCAGCAGCCTTCTCTTCGCTAGGAGCTTCTTCCTCAGCAGCAGCTTCTGAATCGGCTGCTTCCGCTTCAGCTTCTTCCGTTTCAACAGCGGCTTCGGTTTCAGCCGAATCGGCGTCACCTTCGGCTGGGGTCAGCTCTACATTTTCGTCGCCATCGCCGTCCAAAGTCGGCACGACCAAACCGCTAGCGATATCTTCGACTTCGCCATCTTCGGGACCTGCGGACATTTCCGAATCGTCGTTCAAGTTGGCGACTGCGGGGGTGTGCATGCCTAGCAACCACATCGCGAACGCACAAACCAAAATCCAGACGCCGGCGACACCAACGGTGATGACGGTGAACGTGTCACCCGCTTTGCTACCGAAAGCACTTTGGCCGCCGGGGCCACCCAAAGCACCACTAAGTCCGCCACCGCGTCCACGCTGAACGAGAATCAACAGGATCAGGAACAGCGACAAGAAGCCCATCAACACACCCAGCACAAGACCGGAGAATGAGGCGAGCGGCAGGAATGGGGTGAAGTTAATAAGGGAAGCCATGGTGTGGTCAGTCCGTTGAATGTTGGGCGGAAACCCAGTGAGTGAAAAACGATTGAGGGGAGCGAATGGTTTCTCTCGATCAATCCGACTGGTTGGCGTGAGCACTCAACGCGTGCTCACTGCGAGTTGGGTTCCGAACGAACAACAACTCGCCAACCAAGATCAATTGATACGAAACCCATCCGCAACAGGGATAGTGATTAAGCGGTCGGAGCAGCGGAAATGATGCCCGCAAAATCTTCGACCTTCAGGCTGGCACCGCCAACAAGGGCACCGTCAATGTTGGGCTCAGCCAGCAATTCAGCAGCGTTGCCGGGTTTGACGCTACCGCCGTACTGGATGCGGATTTGTTCAGCCACGCCGGGTGTGAACATTTTGCCAAGCAAGCCACGAATGAACGCGTGGACGGCTTCCGCTTGCTCTTTCGAAGCTGTCTTGCCGGTGCCGATTGCCCATACAGGCTCGTAGGCGATCACGATGCCAGCGGCACGGACTTCGTCCAAACCTTCCAGCGATCCGCGAATTTGAGTTTCGATGACCGATTCCGTTTCGTCCGCTTCACGCTGCTCAAGCGTTTCGCCGACGCAAACGATTGGGATCAAGTTCCCGGCCAACGCAGCGTGCAACTTTTTGCTGACGCACGCGTCGGTTTCGCCCATCAACTGGCGACGTTCGCTGTGGCCCAAGATCACGAAACGGCAACCGACATCGGTCAGCATGGCGGCGTTCAATTCGCCGGTGAATGCACCGTCGTCGGCGGGATACAAGTTCTGGGCCCCCACTTCGACGGGCGTTCCCGCAGTCGCTTCGGTGACGGTGTGCAGGTATGCCGCTGGCGGGCACAAAACCACTTCGACGGGGCTGTCGGTACCGACGGCATCGACGATGCCCTTGGCGAGCGAAGCAGCCGAGGCCGCCCGCATGTTCATTTTCCAGTTACCAGCAATTAAAATTCGACGACTCACGCTAGGGCCTCGGTCGGGGGTGGATTTAGTGAATTAGAGGATGCTCCCGGACGCGGCGAGATGGTTTTACCGAGCAAGTCGGCCATCAATTGCATCCGATGAGCGATGTCTTTGTATTGTTCAGGAAGCAACGCTTGCGGCCCGTCGCTTTTCGCTTCTTCGGGGCAATCATGAACTTCGATGTGGACGCCATCGGCACCCGCAGCCAATCCCGCTAGCGAACACGGCGGTATGCAATCGGGACGCCCCGTGGCGTGGGATGGATCCACGATGATGGGAAGGTGGGTCAGCCCCTGCACAACCGGCACCGCGGCAACGTCAAACAGGTTTCGCGTGGAGGGATCGAAACTCTTGATCCCTCGTTCGCAAAGCACCACGTCGGGATTGCCTTGTGAAAGAACGTATTCGGCGCTCATCAACAGGTCCGCGATCGTTGCACTCATGCCGCGTTTGAGCAGCACGGGACGTTTCGTCTTGCCCACTTCGGTTAACAACACGAAGTTCTGCATATTGCGGGCACCCACCTGCAACATGTCAGCGTACTCGGCGACCAGCTCGACGTTTCGCGGGTCCGTGATCTCAGTCACGACCGGGATGCCAAACTTGTCGCCCACTTCGCGTAAGATTTTCAGGCCCTCTTCGCCAAGCCCCTGGAACGCGTAGGGACTCGTTCGAGGCTTGTAGGCGCCGCCTCGGAAGATGTTGGCCCCCGATTCACAGACGCTTTCAGCAATCCGGAACATCCGGTCGCGGTCTTCCACGCTGCACGGTCCAGCGATCATGCCAAGATGACCGCCACCGATTTTGACGCCTGAAACGTCGATCACGCTGGATTCAGGATGCGCTTCGCGGGATGCCAATTTGTAAGGCGGCAATACGGGGATCACCTGGCTAACGCCCGGGATAGCACTCAAAGTCTCTTGATTCAAGGTCGACTCATCGCCAATCAGCCCGACAATTGTGCGGAAAGTGCCGCGGCTCAGGTGCGATTGCAGCCCCATCGCCTCAACCCGTTGGACGACGTGGTCGATTTGGTCGTCGGTCGCACCGTTTTTGAGGATCAGGATCAAGACAAAACCCGCTGGGAATTCATTCGGATAGCAAAATAGCGTAGGAACAAGCGGGTACTTTAGCAGGCGACCTTAGGAAACGTCGAGAGGGATGGAAATTGGCCCAAATTTCGGCCCTGGCAAACTCCGCTATCCCAATGGCCGCCGGTCTCAAATCGCATCAATCCCGCTATCGAACCGTCACCTAGCTAGCGAGTCCGATAATCCCCCGCCGGCCGTTTGCTGATGACGGCCCCCTAAGCGTTCGCCCGGGGACCGCATCAGCCGGCTCTATCAACCGGCTCTATCAACCGACAGTGAACCGGCGTCTACTCAACGAGTCTATTTCACACCAGCACGTCTATTTCCCACCAATCTTCAGCGGATGGCTTTCGGAATGACTGTTGTACTTCGGCGCGTACATCGACTCGATCGTTGCCAACCCAGCCTGGTACTCGCCTCGCAACTGCACCCGGCTGCGGCTTTCGATGACAAACGTCCCCGCGGGCAAATAGTCGATGAAGAAATGCTCGGCCGCATCCCGAGTGCTGTGGTAGTACCCCACACCGTCCTGGAATTGGTACCGAGACAGCACGTTGGTTGGCTCGGTGCCACTACCGCGGGAATCCTTCAAATGGATGAACTCCATCGCCCGATCGGTTCGCACAATCAATCGCGAAACGATCTGGTCGCCGACTTCGACGGGTTGCTTGGATTGTCCCGCAACTATCGGCTGCATCACTTCGCCGGTCGGCGTGCTGCGAACGACAAACAACTGCTTTTCAATCTTCAGCGGTGTGCCTTCGTGCGGCGTGATCTCGTCAATGTTCTGGAAGAACGTCCAGTGGACTCCGCCCCATGCGATCCCCGGCGTGGTTTTGGTCACCGTGATCGACGACATCGCCGGAGTGATCTCCTTGGCCGTGAAACGCTGTTGATAGAAACCAGTGCCAGCCTCGACATCGTTTTGTTGGATGTCTGACTCACCAACCTTCACATCGACCAACGCCTGGTCGGCCAACAGATCGACGCCCCGAAGTAGCAACGCATAGATTGCGTCGGCGGTGCCCTTGGTCGTTTCCCAAGATCGGGTTTCTTTTTGGCGAAGCAACCAAGCCTTGCAAGACTCAACGGACGCCTGATCATCAGCAACTTCGTCAAACGCTTCGATCATCATCGCCTGTGACTCGATGTCGGCTTGATGCCAGAACCACCCAGCGACGCCATCGTTCCAGTGCATCCCTTGATCGTCCGTCGCACTTCGTTCCTTCAATGACGCCGTGATCGCTAAGGCATCGTCCAAACGACCGAATCGCTTCAATGCCACCGCGGCATGAGCCTGGCTCATGCGACTCGACAGCGACAGCCAATGCTCGGCCGCTTGATCGAGGTAGTAGTCGACTGCGACACGGGATTCGTCGGCAATCGGCATGTCCTTCAGGAAGAAGCTTCGTCCGTACAGGTACATCGCAATCGTGGGCGAAAGATGATTCTCCTTCAGATTACTGATTCGCTTGTACTGTTTCAGAATGAACGCATCGAGGTGCTGGAGCGAAAGGACCGCCGAACGCGTATCGACATCAACGCCCAAATGACGCAGTCGACCAAAACCAGTGGTCAGATAAAGCGTGATGAACGAATTCGAACGCCCACCATCGAACCAAGGCCAACTGCCGTCGTCCAGTTGCATTTCAGCCAATCGCTCGGTCCAGCGTACAACCTGATCGTTGGTGCGATTGGTATCGAACAGGTTCCCCACATTACGGCGAGCCTCTGATTCGGATTCAGCTTCCAAAACCCATGGCGTTTCTGTCAAGGCAATCGAAGCGATGTCCTGGTTCTGTTCCAGAGGACTGTCCAGCGTTTCTCGCCCCGCCGCGACGGGTTGTCGCCGCCATTGTTCGAACACGCGTTCGATCTTAGGGTCGGACGTCGCGATATGCCGAGCCAACAGGTTCGCGTACAAACGGTTGAACGTTTGCTCGCTGCACTCGTGCGGATATTCCATCAAGTACGGCAGTGCCATCACGGCGTACCAGGCGGGATTGGAGGTCATTTGGACCGTCAAAGACTCATTGGTGATCGACGTGCCATCGGCAGTCGCAAGCTTATTCAACGTGAACGTCTTCGTTTCGGCGCCATCGATTGGCAAAGCCAGCGACTCGTGCACCAAAATTCGTCGCGACAAAACGGGCAGATAACCTTCCTCCCCGTCGGACAAACGTCCGGTGGAGCCGATTGCCTTGTAAGTCAGGAAGCCCATCCCATCGGGGACCCTAATCGGCCAAGAGAACGACTTGGATTGCCCAGCCGGAATGTCGAAGGATTGCCGTACGTTGGTGTTTTCCAAATCCACATCGACTGAATCACCAGTCCGAGCGTCACTGAATTGCAACGCCACGGTGCCGGTTTGATTGGTCGCGGATTGGTTGCTGACCTTCACCGTCATTTCAATCAAGTCGCCTTCACGCAAAACACGAGGCGGATTGGGCTGAACCATCAGGTCTTTGCTGGTCACAACGGTGTCAAGGATCGTGCCGGCGGCCAGATCGTTGGTGTGTGCAAAGCCGATCAATTGCCATCGAGTCAGTGCTTCTGGCATTGTGAACTTCATCGAGACCACACCGTCTTCATCAGCGGTCAACTCAGGAAAGAAGAACGCGGTTTCGTTGAGATTACGGCGTGGCGAAACATCCGACAAATCGACCTCTTTCGGGTCAGCCGGTGGTTCACCTCCAGCGGCGCCGCCCATGTCAGCACTCTCATCTTCGGCGACCATTTCATTCGCTGCCCCCGCAACCGGACTGCCCGGAGCTGCTCTTGCGGCCATCATCGGTGCCGGCGCCGAATCCATCATCATCATCGACTCGGCCCGCATCATCCTTGGAACGCCCTTTTGCATCATCCGGCCGTATCCAAACCGACTGTGCGACTGCAACTCGCTGGGATAGTCTCGATACGAAAGCGAACGGGCGGGCGTGATCTGGCGGTGCAGCGAACTGAGCAACCGCAATCCCTCATAAGTGTTTTGGTGGTTCGTCGAGACGTTACTAAAATCCCGATAGAACAAATTGAACTGCGACATCCAGCGATGAGGTGCAAAAAGATCAAGCGAAGCGTCATACAACGTCGCAACCATTTCTGCGATTTGATCCTCCGATGCACCGGTGATCACAGCCGTCCAGGTTTCTTCTTGGCCAGGCTTCAGTTTGGAAACAAACCGCTCCCAACGAATGTCCAGCGACTTGTTCGACCAAGGCACGTCTACGGTGTGCTGGTGCACATGCAAACGGTTCTCACGCACACTGAAGACACGCACAACGAAGCCGCCACGCATCGCCTCGTCCACCTTTTGCTCAAGGGTGAACTGGGTCTGCCCTTCGGGCGTCCAAAATCGCTGAATCGGTTTACCCCGATGAGAGATCTCCACGTACGCCCGGGCCGTTTTGTATCCGCTGCCCCAAACGGCACGAAATGTCTCACCAGGCTGCAGCGAATTCTTCGGCATGGCCAAGAAACTGGCAACCTTCAAGTCACATTCCTTCGCGTCCGGATCGATTACCCGCAGTGGCAACAGAGCCTGAATCGATTGGCCGGCGGAATCCACGCCTGACAACTCAACCCGATAGAAGCCACTGGCTAGTTCGACGGCAAACTTGCCATCGCCATTCGCATCAGTTGTTACGTCACGGACCTCAACGGTTTTGTCGATTGGCCAGGTATTCGGATCCGAATCAACCACCTGATCGGCCGCTTCGTCTGCATCCAGCGTCCCTAGCGGAATGGGGTGACCGCCACGCAACGATGGACGCCCAACTCGCTTAGGAGACTTTAACAAATGCACCTGAACCTTGACCTTCGTCGAGGCCGGTTGCCCTTGAACCGTCTTTGTATTGACGCGAACTTCGACCGGTGATTCGTCCGTCACCCAGTCCGGATCTTCCACGCTAAGCGTGGCCGCTAGCATCGTGTAGCCCACCGTAACGGCGTGACTGTCTTCCCGCGTTTCACCGGTGGTGTCCGTCACTTCGGCTTTGACAACGTACCGGAACACAGGCTCGTTTTTACGATCGACGGACTCGTCCGGTATCGCCGGGAACGAAACTTCAAAACGGCCCATCGCATCGGTTTCGGTGGTCCCCGTTTCAATCACTTGCGGGAACGACGGTGGCACGGGAATCCACCAACAACGCCAACCGAACCAAGGCGGCATTTGCGTTTGACGGGTGACGGTGTAAGTGACCTTCGCACCATCGACCGCCGCTCCGGTGTACGCAGTGGCAACGCCCTTGACCGTCACATCTTGGTTCAGACGCACGGCCTGCTTGGGCGACTCCAGTTCGACCTCAAACTTCGGCCGCTTGTATTCTTCGACCCGGATCATGGCGTTGCCTTGAAACGGGCCGTTGATTTGCAAGCTCATCTGGCCAGTCAACCCGCTGGACGGCAACGGGAAGCTGTGATTGCAACTTCCTTTGTCGTTCGTCTTCAAATCCTGGGTTTGCACCACCTTTCCGTTGGCGTCTCGCAACTCAACGGTCAAGCGTTCCCCCGGTGCGACTTCATACAAACTGGTTTCGGTGTTGGACCGAGTCGCGATAATTTTGAATCGAACCGTTTGCCCAGGCCGATAGATGCTGCGATCGGTAAAGAAGAAGCTCCGTTTGGAATTCTCTTGGGGTTTGCGATTAGGGTTGTGGACGTAGTAAACGTTCGACAACAACGAGTCCTCGCCTTCGGTGACATAAAAGGTCGCATCCCTCAACTGACGCCCCTTGAAGTCGAAGCTGCCATCCGAAGCGGTTTTTAGCGAAGCGATTTCCTTAACCTCGCGATCATTTCGCCGCACCCCGGACTCACGTCCATAGAGCCGCACCTTGGCACCTTCGACAGGCTGCCCCGTGTCACCGTTGACGACGAAACCGCGAAGGGTGCCGTGCTGGTGGTCCGACTGAATGACCAGCGATAGACCGCTGATCCAAACTTCGGCCACAGCGACAAAGTTACGCTCGTCTGAAAACTGCGGCGAATTGCTGGCCAACAAGTAGTAGCCACCACGCGGCAATTTCAGCTTGGCTGACAAATCCACTTCGTGCTGTCGATAGTCGTCGGTAGCCTTCAGCGATTCCGACCAACTGTGCTCCGGCTTCGCCGACAACAACGCTTTTCGCTGTTCTGGATTGACATGTACCGCATCTCGACCGGAAGCCTGAACCTCGTCGGCGTCCAATTTGACCAGACGAAAATAGACCTTCGTTAAGTTTCGATACTCGACATGAATTTGAGCTTGAGATTCCGAAGCCGCAGCCGGATTCCAAACACGTTCCGTTGAAACCGAGATACTCGGTGCTTCGATCTGATCAACCAAGTTTTGGCACTGCGATGCCCCGACGCTTTCGGGATGCGACGCAATGGTAGCCAACGCGATTTCGCGTGCTTTGGCCGGTTCGTCATTGGAAAACGCGTTCTGAGCGATTAAGAATTGGGCCCGAGCCGAAATCGGATGCGAATCGTTATCAGCGGAAAACTGGCGAAGCGATTCCAAATACCGCTTGTCATCCTCGTCGCCAATCGCATGTTCATCAGCGAATGCCAGTCGAGCAAGATCCGCATCCAGCAGCGCGGATTGGTTGCCACGATCACGATGAAAACGCAACCAGTCCTGATACAACTGGGTCGCTCGCATCAGCGGCGAATCGGGATCGGTTTGCGGCACTTCCCACTGAACAAACTGTTCGGCCTTGCTGAAGATCGGTGAATCCGATTGCAATTCAAATCGAGTCGCCGGGCCCGCGTAGGTTTCATCAGCGTCGTTATAGAAATCAATCGCATCGGCGACGACAAAATCGTAGAGGGTTGGTCGGTAGTCATCCGGTGCGTTCCCACCGACGAGCAGGTCATTGTAAGATTCGATCGGCGCGGCCTTCAAAACCTCATCGGCCTGCAAGGCTCGTTCGAAGATCAACCTTGATTGTGCAATGATTCTTTGACGGCTCCACGTCGCCAAGTCCTCTTCGGATCGAATCGGCAAGATGGATTCGTTTTCGCCGTCGCCACCTTCGTTGTCGATTTCGGTGCGATCCTGGAACCGCCATTGGTTCTGCTGAAAATAGCCCCACAGCCAATTCGCCATCAACGCATTGAGGATCGGCTGGGCTTCTTCGGGAGCCATCGCAATGTCCGCTTGCAAGCGAACGATCCGGTGCAACTCGCCGCGGCCTTCGATCGCGCCGTCAAGTGTTGCACGGGTCGCGATCGCCCGAGCAACCAACGCATTTTGCTGTTTGTCGATGGCACCCGGCAACAGTTTTTCGATTTCTTCGACCGCCGACTTGGGCAACCCTTTTTCCAAGGCAGTTTGAACCGGCTTCCAGACCCCGGGACTTGGGTCTTTGGCTTGCGAGAGCGACACAGAAAGGCTCACCAGGGGCAGAAGGAACAAAACAAACAGACAGACAATTCGGCTGGGCAGGTTCATGGTATCGAGTCTGAACAGAGGAGGTGGGGCTACCAAGAAAAGACGAGGCTCTACGAAAAGGTGGGTCACTACAAGGATAACGGTCGTCAGTTCGATTCATTAGTGGGATTTCCAAGAATCTTTTTGACGTTGCTGGATGGCCCACCACTGGGGCTGGCCCGAGCGTATCGTTCGCAATCAAAATCGCTAGCGCTTCATCCATATTCAACTTTGGAGTGTAGTGGGCGAGGCGACGAGCCCGTCTGGTTGGTCAGTGGATAGGATTCGTCGCCTCATCCACTACGATCAACCCCAAAATGAAATGTAGCCGAAGCACTAGCGCTTCATCCATATTCAACTTTGGGGTGTAGTGGGCGAGGCGACGAGCCCGTCTGGTCGGTGAGTGGATAGGATTCGTCGCCTCATCCACTACGATCAACCCCGAAATGAAATGTAGACGAAGCACTAATGCTTCATCCATATTCAACTTTGGGGTGTAGTGGGCGAGGCGACGAGCCCGTCTGGTCGGTGAGTGGATAGGATTCGTCGCCTCATCCACTACGATCAACCCCGAAATGAAATGTAGACGAAGCACTAATGCTTCATCCATATTCAACTTTGGAGTGTAGTGGGCAAGGCGACGAGCCCGTCTGGTTGGTGAGTGGATGGGATTCGTCGCCTCATCCACTACGATCAACCCCAAAATGAAATGTAGCCGAAGCACTAGTTTGCCCACGTGAAGGAACGGACATGAGCATTACGCCACCCCATGCACTGAAGACCACCGCCATAGCCCTCTATTGACCGCACTGGACGTGACAACACGTCACCGTAAGGTTCCGGAAAATGGACTCGTTGACTTGCCCACCACCCGAACATGGAAGTCGGTTGAAGCAAAATCCGCAGCGTCGCGGGACCAAAGCACAGCCGTTGATAGATGGCGACACCGGCTGATCACCGCTCGGTGTGGCGGTAATACGCTTCCAGGCACAGCGTTGCCATCGATGTCGAATAGACCGTACCGCCGTAGCCGCCCCATAAAGTCGAATCGGGCCAACTTCCGTCGCGATGCTGCGTCGACAGCAGTCGTTGTTGAAGAGCAGCGTTCCAGCGATGCCAGGCATCGTCCTGTAGCTGATGCAGTGCCATCGTCGCGTAGTACCACTGGTAATAGTTATCTGGCCCCGGTGTTTTTCCGGGAAGCGCGCCCAACAAAGCCCCCTCCGCTTCACGAATTCGAGCGGCGCTGACGTGTTGTCCGATCAGCAGCCGAGTCGCTAACGCCTCGGCGGTCATCGTGACGGTCGGTCGTTCCCCCGGCCGGTAACACGCGTAACCACCTGCCGAACCTGTGCTGACCGAATCCAAGAATCGAGCGACGCCACGCTGCATCGAATGAGGTTGCTGGATCGCTCCAGAACGAACGGCAGCGTCAATCAGCATCGCCTGCCAACCCAGTTGGCTTAAGTCGCCTTTGTCGCCTCGCGTGTAACGCCAGCCGCCGGTCGTGGGATGTTGAGTAGATCGTGAATAGGCAACCGCTCGGCGAGTGGCTTCCATCGCAGCCTCGTCGCCGGTCATCGCAGCCGCCTCCGCAACCGCCAACGCCGCCATCGCGTGGCAGTAGTGTGCCGCGTAGATCGACGCTCCGCCCGCTAACGAACCATCGGCGCGCTGTTTACCAAGCAAGAATGCCAAGCCGCGATACACGTTGTCTTGGTAATCGCCATATTGGTGCGTGTGGCCGGCGCCCAATAACGACAACAACGCCAAGCCGGTCAACCCAGTCTCCGCTCGCCTTCCCGCGTTACCACGGCTAAGCCCCAGCGGAGCACGCTCTTGCCCGGCACCGGACGCAGTCGGATCCCACGCCCCGTCGTCTCGTTGATGCTTCACTAAATACTTCAGTGCAATCTCCACCGCAGCCTCGGTATCCGCATTCCCGCCACTGGCCCTAAGAGCAGCGAACTTGGCGGTTCCGATCCGGGACGCAAAGTCTTCGTCAATCTTTTCAGCTCGTGTTGACTCCACCGGCACGCCCTGCCGAGGTGCTGGCGGTGGCATCTGCTGTGCCGTGTTGTCTTGATCGGTGATTGAATACTGATTCGTCGGAGCCTGCTGAGCTACATCGATCGAAGCCGGCGTGGCGACCTGGTCCACATCGGATTCGGTAACCATGTCGGGGTCCGGCGTAGTTTCGGTTGGCGTTAAAGCTTCATCCAACCAATCACCCAACATGTCATCGAGTGCCGTCGCATGATCCTCCACCGTCGACGTCGTTGCCGATGCTAAAACCGCCGGCACCATCGACTTGGGCATCTCGATCGGCTCAGGATTCGACTCAACCACTGGTGGTGTGGAAGCGACTGGCATTGAGAGCGATGCAATCGACTCTGGAAGCGCCAGCGGCGCGATCGACTGATCTTCAACCGGCATGTCGCCGTCTGGCACAGGCGACAACATCTCCGCGAGCGCATCGTCAGTCGACACCGAGGCGTCATCAAGCTGTGGCGCAAAGACCGCAACGTCAATCGACTCCATGCCCGCCGAATCCGTCGGTTCCCCGTCAGCGGTGCCGACAAAGAACAGCGATAGCCGAGGCACGAAAGCCACGATCGCCACATGCAAACCGATCGACACGATCAAACAGATGATCGCCGCACCATGACCGGATCGCTCTTTCCGCCGAAACAGCCAGACCGTCGTGATCAACAGTCCAACGGCAAGCAGCGCGACCACTCGCACAGCAGTTGCGTTATGCCAAAATTGAGACGGATCCGCCAAAAAAGAATCTTCTATAGAAGGTAATCCCATCGCAAAGCCTATCGGCGTTTGGTCGCAATGCCCATCTGCTGCACACCGGCCGCGCGCACACGCTGTAATACCTCAGCCACTTGAGCGAACGAACTGTTTTGCTCGCCCCGAACCGCAACTTTCAGTGATGGGTACGCTTCACGCTGCGTCTTTAAGGTTTGCGTTAATTCGTCCGCGGTGACGCTTGTTCCATCCAAGGTGATCGAACCCGCCGCCGTTACTTCGACGATGCGTTCGTCTGGCAAACGAGCCATCGACTTCATGTCACCGGTTCCTGGCACATTGACCTGAACCCCGGAATCGCCGTTATCAAACTTGCTGCCCACCATGAAAAAGATCACCAACAGAAAGACGACATCAATCATCGGCGTCAGATTGATCGAAGCGGCTTCAGGATTTGGGCGTTTTCGCATGGCTCGATATACAAAGGATTGGAACGCGATTGAAAGGCAACAACGACACCACGTCGACTAGGCGGCGCGTCGTTTTCGTGGTGCCTTCGCAGCACCGCTGTTTTCGAGCCCTTCGGCACTGATGCAATCGATCACTCGCTGGCAAAGCTTGTCGATCTCACCGAGATAACGATCTGACTTTGCACTGAAATACATGTAAGCGAGGTAAGCGGGAATCGCAACACTCAAACCGCCCGCTGTCGTCATCAACGCGGTACTGATTCCCGAGGCAAGCAAATCACTTTGACCGCCGCCACCTTGTTCACCAAGATTTTCAAACGCTTGAATCATCCCCAGCACGGTCCCCAGCAATCCGATTAGCGGCGTCACATTACTGATCGCATGGAATACTCGCAGGAAACGCCGAAGCGAATCACCCACTCGATCACCCGCATCAATCACGGCTTGCTCGATTTCCATCATCGGACGTCCCCAACGACGCACCGCCGAATGAAAAACTTCCGCAACCGGGCAATCAAACTCGTCACAAATCGACGTCGCCTCTTCATAGCTAAGCTGCCCGTCTTCCACGCATTCCGTGAAACGACGCACGAATGGTTTGGGGATCACTCGCGAACGTCGCAACGCGATCATCCGCTCAATCGAAAGACCAAGCACGATCAGCGAGCAAACGCCCAGTGGAATCATCAACCAACCACCTTCAGCAACTTTCGTTAGGAAGGCGGGCATCTCCCACGGAGCGGACTCGGCTTCCGCTTCGGCGGGCTGTTCTTGAACCGGCGCAGCGGGAATCGAAAATTGGTTTGCGGCCGGTGCCGACGACTGCGGCGCAGCGGCAATCCGAGCGGATGGCTGGGACGCACCAAAATTGTTGTTCGAGTAGTTGTTCGGTGCGGTCGAGTTGTAGTTATTGAACCCGCCGTTGGGCGAGAAGTTGTAGTTTTGGGCGTTGACCGATTCGCCCCACATCATCAATGCGGCGAAACCGATCACCCAACGACAAGGCATTGCGAAAGACGCAAACATCCCAGCTTGAGAGATCGTGGTATCGTCGCGAGATCGTGAGAATAGGATCATCGTCGCATCGTGTTGGATTCAGGATCAGAGGTCGTCATCGCAGCAAGCCGACGGCGAGCACCGGTGGCATGGGGAGACTGGCCGAAGCGGCTGACCAATGTGGAATAACACACCGTCGCTTCGCGTGTCCTCCCCAATTGTTCAAATGATTTCCCCGCTTGGACCAACGCTGCGGCGGTCCATTCGTCGGAATCGCCGATCGATTCGACTTGCCGGTACGCCGCAATCGCTTCAGAGAATTTTTCTTGCATGAAGAACGTCTCGCCGATCATCCACTGGGCTCGACCGCGAAGATCCGCACCGGATTCCGCCGAACGCACGACCTGTTCCAACAAAGCTCGCCCGCGATCGAATCGCAATTGGCGAATTTCAAGATTGGCAGCCAACAAATCCGTCAACGCAACCTGAGGCGAAATCCCACCGGCAGCCGCCTGGGCAGCCGCGATCCGCTTACTCGCCTGGGTTACCGAACCCGCGGCCACAGCGGCTTCGGCCGTTCGCAACAAGGTCGGAAAATCGTCGGCGTTGCCGGTATCAACAATGTGCTCCCACAACTTCAATGACTGACTGGTCTTCCCCGTTTGCAACAAAGCTTCCGCGAACAATCGCTCCACATGCAATGAGCGCCCGCGGCGAACGGCCTCATCCACAGCCTCCTCATTATCGCGCGAGGAATAAAGCCCTTGCTCGTCTTCCGCTGCCATCGCCAACATAGCCCAGTCGCCGTTACGGCCTGCCCAGCGACAAGCGGCTTCACGGACGCCGGTTGTGACCAACACACCGGCTTGTTTTTGCATTTGAGCAAGCGACGAACTGACCACGCCAGCATCGCGAGCGGAAAGCCAATCGATCGCGATTCGAGAAGCGGCAGCGTCGTGCCCGACCGACTGCAATTCCTCTAGCACATGAGTCGACGCGTCACCGGATTGGTCCGAAACCGAAAGTGCAACGCTGTAGGTCGCCTCAGCCGCAGGATGGCCCTCCGCAGCAGCCACAAGCAAGCC
Source organism: Rhodopirellula sp. J20-39 (assembly GCF_057365095.1). Classification (NCBI taxonomy): domain Bacteria; kingdom Pseudomonadati; phylum Planctomycetota; class Planctomycetia; order Pirellulales; family Pirellulaceae; genus Rhodopirellula; species Rhodopirellula sp. J20-39. The sequence continues at coordinate 4,825,259 of NZ_CP195123.1, forward strand.
GCATGCTAAGACCGATAAATTGGATCCCACCGCTGGTGAATCGCCGATGAATTCACAATTGGACAACAAGTGCTTTCGAATCGCTGGCCGCAGCGACGCCAACGGCAATTGCCAATTGCATTCCGACTTCAAGATTTCACAAGCAGCAACCGTTTGCGGGTGATCTTGCAACACGGTGTCCTGGACACCCTTTGCAGCATCCTTGTCGCCTAGGCGGGTCAAGCAACTCAGCTTCAGCAGCAACGCCGAACTGGAATCGCTGTGGTTTGGATGCCCTTGGATGAAAGCATCCGTGGCCGTCAACGCATCCCGAATCATGCCTTCATCGTTGGCTGCGTTAGCCCGCATCACCATCGTCCACGCCAATCCTAAGCGAGCGGTCGCGAGCGGTTTTTCGCCTGACCGAGCATTCGCCAAAGATTCAACCGCCAACCGATACCCGGTTTCAGAGCCTTCCAAGTTTCCTTCGTCAAGCAGGCCAGACGCCGTCGCCAAGAGAGCTTCGCCGATTCGCAAAGAAGACGTCCCGTTGGCATCCAAATCAGCCGCCGACGACAACCAACGCAACGCGTCGGCATAACGCCCTTGCTGATTCAGCGACGAAGCGGCGGCCGTGAAAATTGCGACCGACTGAGGCACCGGCGGCGCGGCATTTCCGTTTTCGATCAACTTGGCACAAACCTCACCAGCCAAGTTCAGCAAATCCGCAGCCTCTTCGCGGCGGTTATGACGCTCGCACTTGCGGGCCACTTTGACGATTGCCGCCAAACTGCTTGCCTTTAGATCCGGCGCATCCAGATTCACTTGCGTGGCTTCTTCGATCTCGACATCGAGCTGACGATCAATCTCAGCTAACTCCGCATCGCTTGGATCAGCAGCGTCCAACCGGGCGCCTGCATTCTGCGCACTGGCTTCCTGGGCAAACACAAACCCAGGACCGAAACAGCCCGGACCTAGTGAGCTAGCACCACCAAGAGATACACAGACGATGAACTTCGCCAAAGTGCTGAATCGAGTCGACAAATTGAGTCTCCGGTATTCTGGCAGAAACGCCCGCGAGGCTAAAAAGCCTGCGGGCGATCACGTTTACATGCAACGAAATGGCATCAAGCCAAATCGAAGGCGTTATGCGGCTGCTCGAGCGGCAGCGGATGAATAGAAAGAGCCAACGGCGTCAATGACGCGAGTCTGCTCTTCTTCGGTCAATGATGGGAAGACCGGAAGATTTAACACTTCCAAGCTAGCCTTTTCTGTCTGCTGCAATCCGTTATGGCGGAACGGTGTGCCTTCGAAGCACTCTTGCTTGTGCATCGGGATCGGGTAGTAAATCTCCGAACCGATTTTGCGTTCAGCCAAGTAGCTACGAAGTGCGTCGCGACGCTCTCCGCCAACTCGAATGGCGTATTGATTCCAAACATGGAACGCGTTTTCGTCGCGTGCAGGCAACGTGATTTGATCTTCGCCCACCAAACCGAGGTCGGTCAGCATGCGGTCGTAACGATCCGCCACGGCGGTTCGCTTTTCGATCGCATCGCCCAAGTGACGCAACTTGACTCGCAAGACAGCCGCTTGGAAAGTATCCAATCGGCTGTTGATGCCGACGACCTTGTGATAGTAACGCGGCCGCATGCCGTGACCGGCGAACAATCGCACACGATCAGCAAGCCCAGCGTCGGGAACCGTCATCATGCCGCCATCGCCCATGCCGCCCAGGTTCTTGGTCGGATAGAAGCTAAAGCAACCAATCGTGCCCCAGCTACCGGCGGGACGCGACTGGTAAGCTGCACCAATTGCTTGAGCAGCGTCTTCGATTACAGGAATGTCGTGCTTCGCAGCGATTTCGCAAATCCGGTCGAGCTGAGCACATTGGCCGAACAGGTGAACCGGAATAATCGCCTTGGTCTTGTCGGTGATCAGCGAAGCGACCGATTCGGGATCGACGTTGAACGTTCCAGGCTCGATGTCGGCGAACACCGGCGTAGCCCCTAGCCGCGAGATGCAGCTAACCGAAGCAAAGAAGGTGAAGCTTGGCACGATCACTTCGTCGCCCGGCTTGATGTCCAGTGCCATCAACGCCAACAGCAACGCGTCGCTGCCGGAGGCACAACCGACGACGTTATCAACCTGGCAATACCCAGCCAGCTCGTTTTCCAACTCCACGACATCGGGGCCGAACAAGAACCGGCCGCTGTCGACAACTTCGGTGAGTGCTTCGATGAATTCTTCGCGATGCGGGGCGTTGTCGCGATTGACGTCCAACAACGGGACGCCAGCGTTATCTTGAGGATTGGACATTTGGATTTCATCCGTAAATTGTTGCTAAAGCACCGAAAATCCGTTTTCGGTCGTCGCTCAGACGGCTCGCCGCACTGAACACACAAGAATCGTTTACGCCCGTATCTGGGTTGCCGTCAAGAGCGAAGGGGCAACACAAGCTGGCCTACGACAAACTGCCGCATTGCATTATTCTTTGCCGCATGACAAACAACACTTCATCTTCTGGTTCGCCCATCGCCCCCGTCGCTATCGGCGACTACCTGTGCGGGCCCGGCCAACCGCTGCTATTGATTGCAGGCCCCTGCGTCCTGCAAACGCGTGAACTGGCGTTCGAAATCAGCGAGACGCTTGCCAAAATCAACGAGCGGCCCGACGTACAGGTCGTCTTCAAGGCATCCTTTGACAAAGCCAACCGCACCAGCTTGGCGGCCAAACGAGGTCCAGGCCTGGAAGCCGGCTTGCGATTGCTCGAAGCGGTCGCCGCCGATAGCGGGCTGCCCGTCACGACCGATATCCACTTGCCGGAACAAGCCGCACCGGTCGCCGAAGTTTGCGACTTGCTACAAATCCCCGCCTTCCTGGCTCGCCAAACCGACCTATTGGTCGCCGCGTCGGCAACCGGACGTCCCGTTAACGTCAAAAAAGGCCAATTCATGTCTCCCTCGGACATGCGATACGTCGTCGACAAGGTTCGTGGCAGCCAACCCGAGGCGGATCGCGAAGCGGGCCGAGCCAACGTAATGGCCTGCGAGCGAGGCACGTTTTTCGGTTACGGCCGACTGGTCAACGACATGCAGTCGATCCCCATCATGCGTAACCTGGGCGTTCCGGTCGTCTTTGACGCCACCCACAGCGTCCAACAGCCCGGTGGTTTGGGCGGTTCAACCGGCGGAAATCGAGAAATGGTCGAACCATTAGCCCGCGCCGCCGTAGCGATCGGTTGTGACGCGTTGTTCTTTGAAACCCACCCCGACCCGGCAACCTCCCCCAGTGATGGTGCCAATATGATCATGCTGGACGAATTCCCAGCGACGATCGAGCGGCTTTTGCGACTTCGCGAAACAATCGAAAGCTTGGATGAATAAGCGTTTGGCTCTCTGACGAGCCAGCTTTCAGACGAAGCGTACGATCCAACAAACCGCATGAACACGGGTTTTTAGCAGTGGCTATGTTTGCAGTGACGAGTAACTCTTTCCAGCGGTATCTGATCGCCGCCTCAACGTCGCTCGCATTGATCGTTGCGGTGGGCTGCAACGACGATTCCGAAACGCTCCGCCGGATCCAAAACAAACGCCAGATCGCGTTGCAGGAATCCACCCGCCAAGATCACCTCGGCGAAACCGTGGCGTTGCTAAGCCAGTACGTCACGCTGAACGAGCAAAAAGCTCGCCAACAGATCACTTACCACCTGAATCAGTGGAATAATGAGCGGCCCGAAGCGGAAAAGAAAAAGCAGGCGGACCAAAAGCTACCTGCGATCGCCGAAACACTGACCGATTTGGTGGAAGAGGAGCGGCTTCACGAAGTCATCCTGCGGGACGCGTTCATCCCATCGGATGTTCCGCTGCTGCGTGACGCTTACCTATTCAACAAGGTTTGGGGCTGGATCGACTCGCCCGGACGCGACGATCCCTTGTTCGCCCCGTGGTTGAGCTCTTTGCGAGAAAACCCACCTGGTGACCTAACCGACGCCGATATCGATCGACTGCAAACCGCCATGCGATTGTTCGACTGGACGGTTCGCAATATCGCACTGGAACCGGACCAAGCCGAAGTCACGCCCAACCTTCCGCGTCCAAACCTGCCCCCCGGGATCACATTCGAAGGACCTGGCTATCGGCAAACCGATTTTCAAACCTTGTGGCGAGGCCGCGGTGACTGGCTCCAAAGAGCTGGCGTTTTCACGTGTTTGTTGACTCAAGCGGGGATCCCTTCGGCAGTCCTAGCAACCCAATCTGAAGACACCGGCCAGCGTACTCCGTGGTCGGTCGGCGTTCTCATTGGCGACCAAATCTACCTGTTCCAGCCCAAAATCGGGCTGCCGATTCCCGGCCCGGATCAAGTCGGCATCGCCACCCTTGCCGAGGCTCGTAAGGATGCGTCGGTGATGCGGCGTCTGGACGTGGCCGGATTCTTTGACTTTCCTCTTTCAAGAACCGACATCCAGCAAAGCGTCGCTTTGTTGAACGTCCGCGCCGAAACGCTTTCGCCGCGAATGAAGGCGTTGCAGTCCAGCCTGACTGGCGATCGACGCATGACGCTGTGGGTCGATACCGACGACTGGTCGAAACGAATCGATGACGTATCCGGAATCGCAGGCGTGCGTGCGTGGCTGGTTCCAACGCTGTCCGAAATGTACGCGGTCGTCCTGACCATGCTGGCGGATCGAGACCCGCTGTTCTCGTTCTGGCACCATTCGCGTAACGCGATCTTGGAAAACCAAGACGCCAGCGGAAACAACCTGGCCCAAGGTCGCTGGCAGCACCTGATTGGCCACTTCGCTGACGATGACATCGAAGGCCAAAAGGGCGCTCGCACCTATTACCTAGAACAACGTGCTCCTGAATTTGAAATTGATGACCTTCGCATCAACGTCGAGCTGCAAAAACAGTACGGAATTCGACGTGGACTCGGGATGAAACCGGAAGACTACGACCGGCAATTGAACCAGGTCCAGGGCTTCATGCGATTGGGCAAACGAACCGCCACGTATTGGCTGGCATTGGTCCAGTACGACGACGGACGCTATGAAACCGCCAACAACTGGCTGACCAAACGAGTTCTCGACAAAGAACAACTCTCCTACTGGGAAGATGCCGCTATCTACAACGCTGCCCGCTCTGAAGAGCTCGAAGGCGACGTGGATTCCGCGATCGAGCGGCTCAAAACAGACGGCCCGGTCTACGGACACGGCAACCGCCTACGAGCTCGCCTGCTGGGCAAATAGCACGTGGTTACGCCAAAGGCATCGCCAGCAGGAAGTCGTCCGGCCTTCCAGGGCAACTCGACTTGGCTGTTAATCCATGTGTTTGTCCAGGCCGCTTTCGCTGGCCAGCGAACTTTAAAAACGCAGTTTCGATCTCCAGTTTTCAGATGCGGATCGCCAAACCGAGCTGACCGCTAGGTAGATTGGCAGGTAGCGTATTCGCTCTCCCTTTTCGTGCCTTCACCTCCATGCCTTCACCGAGCCGTACCACATGAAGAACTCATTACTCGCTTTCGCCATCCTCATCATTCCCGGCCTTTGGGCAACCACCATGGCAACGGTCTCAACAGCGTCAGCGGATGATTTCAGCCCCGATCGGAAGGTGACCTACAAGAAGGTTGGCGACGTCGAACTACAACTGCACTGCTTCGAGCCCAAAGATCACAAGCCTTCCGACCAATCACCCGCAATCGTTTTCTTCTTTGGCGGCGGCTGGAATGGGGGCAACCCGAACCAATTCTATGAGCAGGCTCGCACGCTCGCCGATCGCGGCATGGTCGCCTTTTCAGCAGAATACCGCGTCAAAAGTCGCAACAAGACGACTCCGTTTGAATGCGTCAAAGACGGCAAGTCAGCCGTCCGTTGGATTCGCCAACACGCTTCGGACTTGGGTATCGACCCAAACCGGATCGTTGCTGCAGGCGGATCAGCTGGCGGCCATGTCGCGGCCTGCACCGGCGTGATCGAAGGCAACGAGGAGGACGGCGAAGATCTGTCGATCAGTTCGGTCCCCAATGCCATGATTCTCTACAACCCGGTACTGGATACGACGAAGCAAGGCTACGGGCACGCCCGCTTCAGCGAAGAACAACAGAATGCAATTTCACCCAACCATCATGTTCGTGCCGGACTCGCTCCCACGATCGTCTTCCACGGAACCGGCGACACGACCGTCCCATTCGAAAACGCCGAGCGATTCACTCGCCTGATGCAGGAGGCGGGCAACCAGTGCGAATTAAAAGCATTCAAAGGCCAGAAGCACGGCTTCTTCAACAGCACGTCGTTCCGCCCGAAAACGAAAGACAAAACCATCTACCCGAAAGTGATGGGGATGACGTCGGACTTCTTAGAATCGCTCCGATATGTGAGTGAGGGGAAAGAGTAAAGGGCCGCAGGGCCGCAGGGCTTCAGGGCTTCAGGGCTTCAGGGCCACAGGACCACAGGACCACAGGACCACAGGACCTGAGGCCGACATATCTCTGCCGGTGGGCGTAAGCAACCGGTCGAAGGGAAGCTGAACAAACCAGCCCGACACACAGGTTGCCAGTCAATAACCGGCTTGAAGCGGAACGTTCCCTCCGCCCCTTTGATTCGCTATGGCTGGATCGCCAGAAGTTCGTTTTGGGAAGGCGAAATGATGCGGCGGCAATACAGCACGCCGCCTGAAAATGCCGGGAGGGCGCGGTACGTACCGCTGGGTAATGTCGCACTCGCTAGTTCCTGATAACTCGATCCGTCAGCGGCAAATAGCTTCAAATCTCCACTGATTTTCTGTGCCAAAACGCGATCACCCGCCGCGATCAAGTGGGCGGTTCCGAATTCTGATTGTCGCCAACCTACTTTTCCGTCTTCCCAATTGGCGCACAGCAGTTCGCCGTTGCCGTAGTCTTCCCGCCCCGTAATCGCAAACATCCATCGGCCGCAGCGAACCGGCGTGGCGTATTGGCTGCTGATCACATCTCTCGCGTCCCACCGATCCGTGAGCACTCCGCCGGATAAATCCAACATTCGGCAGCCCACTCCATAGGCCGCTGTGACGAACAGATTGGATCCCTTCACCAACGGGGTTGCGGCATTGACCGTGGGTCCCCGGCGACCAAAATCAAACTCAGTGAGAACCGTGCCATCCACCGGGTCGACGACGACCGTCTTCAGTCGCATCACCGCCACCACGTAGATTTTATCGTTGAGTCTGATGGAAACCGGAGAGGCATATGCCGCTTCCTGCTCGAGCGCCGTCCAGCGAGTCTCGCCGTCGGCTTTATTCACCGCGATGAGTCCCGCATTGGGTTCGCCACCGACAGCAATCACCAGTCGATCACCGATGACAATCGGTGTACTGCCCGCGCCGAAGTACCCCTCATCGGCCTCGTATTGGGTTCGCAATGGGCGCGACCAAATCGTCCTGCCGTCGGCTAGATTGACGGCGTGTAAGTCGCCAGCGGCTCCGTATACATAGACTTGCTCGCCATCAATCACGGGGACGCAGCGCGGCCCTAAATCCGAGTCGACACCTCCCCGGTAGACAGCTGGAAAGACCGCTCGCCATTTTCGACTGCCGTCATCACTCAACAAGCAATCCAAACACTCCTGGTCGTCTTCGCGATGCCACAACAGCACATGATTGCCGGCAACCGCGACGCCGGCATATCCCGCCCCACAACGGACCCGCCATTTCAGCGAGGGCGGCGATGTCCATGGCTCGAGCTTTTCACCGCTCACGTGGCCATCGCGGTTGGAACCGAGAACCTGAGGCCAATCGGCAACACAGGGCTGAACGAGGAACATCAACAAGATCCAAGTACTGACAATTCCATCACGCATCATCGGCCACCACCTTCTCAAGGACAGAAACACTCAAACTAGCCAGTGCAGGGGATATTTGGCTATGGGAGACAACCGACTTGGCGGTGGGGATCGAAAAGTCGGGTTCGTTTGCCTCCGGAGAACACTTCGCGTGTGCTCATGCCCTGCTTTCGTGTTTGCCCCCATGCGAAGCATTTCATGGTGACGCACGCCGCGGCTTACTCGGCGTGCTGATCGGACTGGGACGCTGATCGGACCGGGACGCTGATCGGAACGGGACGCTGATCGGAACGGGACATCGTGTTAGACTTCGAATTGGTTTGAACGAAATGGAAGTACCGCCCGCGTTGGCGGTGACGACAACGAACGGACACAACATGAAAATTGCACTCACCGGCGCCACCGGCTTCATCGGTCGCTACGTCGCGCAGCACTTGGGAAGCCTCGGTCACTCACTTCGGTGCTGGCACCGCCCGTCGAGCGACACCAGCGGTTTCGACAGCATGGACGAAATCGAATGGATCGAAGGTGACCTGGGCGAAACCGAGAACGCCAAGACTCTCGTCGATGGCTGCGATGCGGTCGTCCATGCCGCGCTTTACCGACCGGGGGCCGGATTTGGTGGATCCGAAGGCGACATCGTCGAATTCGCCCAGAAAAATGTGGTGGGAACCTTGAAGCTGATTGAAGCCGCTCGCTCTGCTGGGGCCGATCGTTTCATCGCCTTCTCGACGTGCGCCGTCCACGATCAAATCCTCGACGATCGACCACTCGATGAAACTCACCCATTGTGGGCCCAAAGCCACTACGGCGCTCACAAAGCCGCCATCGAACAGTTCGTCCACAGTTACGGACTCGGACAGGGCTACCCGATCTGTGCGCTACGACCGACCGGCGTCTACGGTGTTGCCCGCCCGACTGAACAAAGCAAATGGTACGACTTGGTCTCGGCAGTCGTCCGTGGAGAAACCGTCGAGTGCGCGCGGGGTGGCAAAGAAGTTCATGCCGTCGACGTCGCGAAGGCTGTCGGGATCTTGCTCACCGCTGATGGGATCACCGGCCAAACATTCAATTGCTATGACCGATACGTCTCCCAACTCGAAGTCGCGAAGATCGCCCAAACACTCTCCGGAAGCGACAGTCAAATCATGGGCGATCCCAAGCAACCGAAGCATCAGATTGTCACCGATAAGATCCAAAAGCTGGGCATGGAGTTCGGTGGGCTCAACCTGCTAGAAGCAACGGTCAAGGAACTGGTTGAGCACGCTCGGCAATCGAGCCGTTGAGCCCACTCCCAATGTGATGGCGGAAGTTAAAAACGAGCCATTTAAAATGGCGGGTGTACGTCAAAGAGGCCTTCCTCCTTCTAGCAACCGGCTTCAGCGAGAAGCGGAGATTTTGAAACGGACTTGAATAGGCGGCCAAAAGCTAACCCCTGATCCAACGGATAAAGAACTCGATCCAGGCAGCGAACGCGAGTCCGCTGAGGTTTGATGCATGACTTTTTTCCACGTTTCTCATGAGAACGACGTTGCAGGCTGGAAAGGTTTTCGCAACGGAAAATGGATTTCCCTTCAGGCCGCTTCGACTGCCCCTAATGTCGACCACCGGAGCGTCGCAAGTCTGATATCATGATTAGCCAAAAACCAGATACGTAGCTGTTCATCCACGATGCACTCACCACTATGGTTGCCCAAACTGACGATTCGGTACCTAACACCTTTAACCTGACATTATCGACGCAGCGTTGCCGCATCGAGTTAGCGGTTGCTCACTTTGTTCGTATGCACCAGCGACGTGCCTCCACCTGCGATAATGAGGATTTCGACTGTGTTTGGAACTACGGTCTTGGAGAGCGCCCGGGAGATCTTCGGGTTTACCTCTAATAGTCCCGCGGCGGCTTTGCTCCTTGGCACCGTCGTCATGATCGTCGGAATATCCGAGCCAGCCAAATCTTCTGCATTCGAAAGTTCTTCAGCCTTTTCCGAACCTAAGAGGGCCGTTCCTAAATCATTTCCCAACTTATCGCGAAGGTCAGCGATAACAACAATTGCATTAGCGTCATCAGCCTCTTTCCATACCGACATTATGCAATCATCTTGTAGGTTGCTGAGGATTTGCCGTCGAAGAATCGCGCCCTCATCCTTCAGTTGCGACCCGTGCGGCGCATTCACCCTGTAGTCACACAGTTTGTCCCATTCCTCAGATACACTCCTTGCCGCGATTTTGGCTTCTCTCCGCGTCAAGCCACTAGCTCTCAAGCGTTTAATGACGATCTTGTGCCTCATCTTTTCCCACACTGGCTCAAATTTCAGATCCGGTACTTCAACGAGAATCCGAGGACAGTCATACGTTATTGAAAGTTTGTCGCCTACCTCACCAGGCTGAAGATACATGGCGCGGGATTTCAGAATTAGATCGATAAGGCTCCCTTGCGTTTCGGGGTCGAACACGAGCACCATTCTCAGTTCGACAGGTCTCATGAACTCAACCATTAGATAGACATCGTTGTCCTTGGGTCTCCGGGCCCAGCTAAGGCGAACGTCTCCGGGCGCGGAATGCTGATGAACGCGAACCAACTCATCTACATCACGACGGTGGCTCGTGTCAACGATCAACACGGGGATCAATCTCCCTTCCCCGCAGTCTTGGGATGCGACCGCAGCATCACCAACGATCCGCAGGATGTCGGCCGAGCTTCCGACTTGACCATTCTCTTTTTTACTACGCAATAGATTCCTCATCAATGATCTCCATAACCAGGCTGGCAGACAACTCGAACTCCTCATCGTGCGCATCGGTGATTATGGTGCAATGATCATCGATAATCATGCCTTCCAACAACGCACTGTCAGCATAAAACACCAGCATTCCAGACACCGTTTTGTGTGCGTCTACGTCTAACGGTGTGTCAAGGCTTGCTGGCGTTGCGCTAGACGGCAGTCGGATTGTTGCGCGTACGCCTTCCGGGGTGCGATACTTTACAGCGAGTTCGATTCTCGCTATCGAGTTGTCGTTATCCGAACGATTGCTGATGGAGATCGCGAACTGATAGATGCGACTACCAGATTCACTCGCAAATTCGGCGTTGGCCAAGTATCCGACGAGTTTTGGCTTCTTCAATTCATGTTGTTCTTCTGCCAACCATGCGGTGCGTGACGCGACCTTTTGGCTTTGATACGCGATATACAGTGCAAAAATTGACGACACAGTCGAAACCGCTGAAAACACAAACGCCCACTCGGCATAACCCCAATTCACATTGACCTCCCGTTCTGCCAACGAAATCGATGGCTGCCTGGATCACAAAAAAGCGTCTCTCGTAAAAACTGTAGCGTATTCGCTGACAGCACCGTCGGTTTCCACCGGGCTGGATACGTCACGCTTTCGGCAACGTTGTCGCAAAGTCCGTGCACTATTCCGAGCAGCTTGAAGACTGGTGCGACGCCAAGCCAAGCAGCGACAAAAGGGATGAGTATCGGAACGTAGCCGTCAAAATCCACTGTGCCTTCCTTTCAAAATTCTAGGTTGTGTTGTGCCCCTAGCCAGTAAGGCATTGAAAAGGGATGTTAAGGGCGCAACGATGGCAACTTTTGTAGTAATACAACCGAGCTTCGCCCTGCCATGTGCGATAAGTCGGCGTTCGGATCAATTTGCGTCAATGATCGGCAAAACGTAATGTCGTGCTTTGCCTGTTCTAATACACATATTTGCCCATGGCATCTTGTCTCGATCTACTAAATCTGGTGAAGGTTACACGCCGACGTTTTGCCCAATGCCTGGGCTCTGCTGGTGATTCGCAATACCAGTTGTGTTTCGGTTGCGAGGTCCGGTGGCCGACGCCGGAGACTGGCCGGTCGAATTGGCTGAACTCGCTTCGGTCTCAATCACGCAGGGGCAACCCGTGCGAGTTGTGGCAGATGCGTACACTCGTCGGTTGATGCAACCGGTGCGATTTCAAATTCGGGACAACTTACGTCGGTGCATCGAGGAAGTGCCGTTCGCTGTATCTGTACCCTGGCGACTCGCCAGCATGGTTCGACCGAGAAAGGCACTGTTCTTGTAACGCAGCCTATGCTGGAGCAAATCCAGTCTTTGGCTCTGATTCCTTTTTCGTCCTTGGAGTGTACCGGATTCGCACGTGACTTTGGGGGGTGTAGAACAGGTTCGATTCCTAGCGGGAATACTCTTTTATGACAATGCACGACGCAACCGTTACACTCGCGTTTCGATCGGAAAGTCGATGTCTATTATCCCGCAATTCTTCTTTGCAAATTGACAATAGTTAAACATGTCACTCACAGAGTTCAACCTTCTCAAATCGATATCTGTTCCAAACGTTGGAAAAGTCATTCCAAAAGGACTGATGGTCGTAGCAGGTCCAAATTCGTCTGGAAAGACTCAACTGCTCACAGATATTCAGGCATCGTGTACAGGAAGCCCACGAGAGCTCGTCGTTTGCACGGACGTGGAAATTGAGCACCCCAGTTCTCTGGATGGGTTGCTTCAGGCATTGCAGGATTCAGGAGCCATTGTTCTTCGCCCAGATGCTAATGGAAAGCAGTTCTACGAACAGACATCGCCGTTTTTGGGGGAAGGCAGCGGAGGGTGGCGAATGGAGCCAAATATGCTGGAGCACCACTTTGGGAGGATGCGTTCAAATGATCTCGCAAGTCGAAAAGCGTTTTATGAACCAATCGGAAAGACCCTTGTAACGTCTCTTTTTCTGCGTCGGAGACTGCAAACTACAGATACTACGAATTCATTCGATTACGAGACGCAACATCCGCAAAATGAACTACAGGCTCTCTACGTCAACCACGATGCCCAACAGGCCCTGTCTGACGAACTTCGCAAAACATTTGGTCGTGCGGTTTGGTTAGATGCGAGCCGTGGAGGAAAGCTCTGCCTGCGGGTTAGTGATTCTCCTTCAGTCCCGTCGGATGCAGATCGCTTACAACCTGAACGAATGAAAGCCTATCGGACTATTGATTCTGAAGGCGACGGCCTGAAGTCCTACACGGCGATATGCATTTCTTTGCTACTCGGTCAAAGGCCAATTTGCCTCGTCGATGAGCCGGAGATGTGTTTGCATCCTCCCCAGGCGTACGCACTTGGCAAGTTCATTGGAAAGTATGGCACTTCAGAGAATCACGCAACAATTGTTGCTACCCATAGTAGCCACATATTACGCGGAATCATCGAGGCAACTCAGGACCTTCAGGTACTTCGTTTGTCGAGAACTCGCGGGAAATTCGTCGGAAATCTTATTCCTTACGAGACACTCGAGCGGTGCATTGAACGACCGAGTACAAAGGTTGAGACGATTCTCGATGGCATATTTTCTCAGGCGGTAGCGATCGTTGAAAGCGAAGGTGACAGAGCCGTCTATGAGGCTGCTACGGAAAAGCTAGGCGAGCTTTTAGAACATGACGTGCACTTCGTTTCAGTCGGCGGCGTCGGTGGCTTCGCTTCCACTAGTCAGCTCTACAAGAAGCTCAAAATTCCAACTGTTATTATTTCTGATTTAGACTTGCTTGGAAAACTCGATGTATTCAAACGGGTCCTTGGTGCGCTTGCGCCGCAGAAAAGCGTTGATGAAATCTATGTGATCGCCGAGTCAGTTCTATCGGAGGTCAAGACGACAGGCCCGAGGATTTCCAGGGAGGAATTAGTTGAGCAGTTGAACCAGATATTGGCGATGCCAATGGATTGGTCGAACGGTGACAATGAGCGAATTCGCAAGGCAATTGGAGCAATTCCTGGCACGCTTTCAAATTTCTCTCTCCTGAAACGCGGCGGACGAGCGAATTACGCGGACAAACCGACCGTGTTGGCAAATTTGGATTCGTTGCTCGCGGAATGTAAACGTCACGGTCTCTTCCTTGTTCCAGTGGGGGAACTGGAATACTGGTGCAAAAGCCTCATGGCTGACGGGCCAAGTAAGCAGAAGAAGGCAGAGTGGGCGAATGCTGCAGCGGTAGAGATTAGGTCAAGTTCAATTCAGGAGGGGGATATCTGGGCTTTCGTTGAAGGCATGACGTCATTTCAAAAAGACGAAATGAGCCGTATCGCAGGCTATTGATGGTTTGAATTGATTCACACCTACGTAGCAGAAATCCGAGATTGGAGTAAATCGAATGTCGATGCAATTGGGCTATCTGACATTCTTGCGGAAGACAAAAAGGGGAAGGGGGTAGTTTTAGAAGACAAAAAGGGGAAGGGGGTAGTTTTAGGGTTTCCTCTGCACGGATTCGGCTTGAATTTTCTTTCTGGGGCGTCCACGAGGACGCAACGTGGACCAGAGACCGGTTCGCTCACATGTTTCTTCGGTCCACTGCTCGTCACCAAAAGGACGATTTCGTGCAACTGAAGTGCGAATCGCTTTGAGGTCGCTTGCGCTCAATGGTTCGTTCACCCTTCTGAGCCAGTTTGGCGGTCGCCGCATAGGCCAAGAATGAAGGAGTTTTGGATTGTTGTCGCATCGGTGATGCCACCGATACAGGGAACCGAACCGCCAGTCCTCCGCATTCTGGACAGCGTGCGCCGATAACGCGTTGCGTTCCACGTAGCGAGCAACGGTGAGGAAGTGTTCGTCATCCTGGCAAGGGAAACTTTTGAATGGACCTTGATAAAGGTGCCCTCCTGCAACATTGTGATTGTGTGCGTGATACCGCAGTGTATGTGTGGCCGACACCCAACCAAGCAGCTTACCCATGCACCCATCTTTTCGAGGACGAACCAGCAAATGCCAGTGATTGCGCATGAGGCAGAATGCGAAAAGGTCGACGGGGTACTTTTCCAATCCTTCGGCAAGGGTACGCAAAAAGGCTTGGTAATCTTCAGGTTTGTGGAAAATATCACAACGCGAATTACCTCGATTCAATGCATGGTAGACAACACCAGCCTCATCGGATCGCTTCATTCTTGGCATGATCACACCTACTTTTCGCAATGTCGACAGGCCCATTGGAGCCAGGGCGATCCAAAATAGCAGCCAGCTTCCCAGTAAAATACCCCCTTCCCCTTTTGCGGATCCCAAAAAGAAAAAGCAAGCGTTAGAAAAGCTTGCAGGTCAAAAGCTTGCGTGACGCTGATGATCAGCTCATTTACTTCTCTTTTCTTGTGTACGCCAATTGCATGAATTTGGTTTCTTCGCCGCCTTTGAGAGTGATGTACATGGTCATCACACGTCTTCCATCCTTGTAGACCGTGGTCAACCTGTGTTTGGCTGGGTTGCCGTCCATGCCAGGAGCAATTCCGACAAGAGTCATTGTCTTTTTGTCTTTGTCGTAGTCACCTTTCATGTGCATCATTCCAGGACTTAAAGAATCCACCCAGGTTCCAACGTATTTCTTTGCCTCGGCGTCGTAGCCAGTGCTTTCATGGCCTTTAAATTCTAACCCCATCATTTTGCCTTCAAAGTTGCTGATCAGCCAAAAGTCGCCTAGCATCCTGTTGGATTCAATGCCTTTGGTGACTTCTGGAGTTCCACTTGCGTAATTGGTGATTTCAACATCCCACTCCCCGGCATCGTCTTTAAGAACATCGTATTCGGGGCCTGCAGTTGGAACTTGAGCAACCGCGTTGGATTGCAAGAGTCCGCATTGAACAATCACGCAACCGAACGCGAAGGTAAACAATCTGAGTGAGTCTGTCATTTTGACTTCCGGGAAAGTACTGAAACTGAATGTATCGCTGACTGTCGGCGAGAATTGGATATTCTAGCGGACAAGTGATGCATTCTTTACCTATCTCAGGAAACACAGTTCCGAGCACGTAGTCCCTGCAGATCCCGCCAGTAAAGCAGTCACGAAATTGACCAGGTGACCCCAGAAAGAAAGGGCACTCATCGGTTTAGTCCAAACCAGACCACGAAGCATGCCAACACGGAGTCCCGATTGCGGTTCACATTGGTAACTTAGGACGATCCGTCCTGACACATTCACGACCAAGTTGCCAGGCTGCTTCGGTCACTTCGACCGAACGCAGTTCGCAAGTTTCCGAAATGAATGAGGTTGGACCAGCCCCCAGCTCGAAGCCGATCCACCGCTTCAGTGCCCCCCAACGAAGTGATTTCCGACAACAGTTCCGCGATGCACCGGCGGCCGACTCCGGTGATTTGGTTTTTTGTTTACTGGTCGATGCCACTGGAAGCTTTTTTTATGTGAGGCGACGGGGACACCTTGTGTCGGCTCGTGACCGGCTTCGACTCAGACACTCCGCCGTTAACATCATCCGGCTGGCCGTGCTTTGGGTGGCTTGGGAAATCAATGGCTGGGCATCGATTCGCTAGGCGCGAACGCCTATGAAACTGGCGCGGCTTTGCGATTTGGGTTCCTGCATTCTTCCACGTGGTCACGGCACTGCCCCTGATCCTTGAAACTGGCCTTACTTTCAGCACTTGGGATCGTTCATCGTGTTCTTTAAGCCGAACGCTAACCTGTCCGACGCCGAAAAGTCGCGGATTGAAACTTGCTTGCAACAGATCGCCGAATGCGTTGGAAACTCTGCAGAAGCAACCCGAACAGCTTGTGCAACTACGTCGTGGTGCCTGACGGATCGCCACCCACCGTCCGCCAACCACCGTGCGCTGGACTCCCAGCTCAGCTCGTGCAGCCTGGTTGAGGATGGTTGAGCCGGTTGATTTCATGACGGTCCATTAGCTGGACAGCGCCACTTTGATGGTCAAGCATGGGAGTTTGCGGCCTCGATGAGCCGTTTTGGCGCTAGCCACGGTTCTCAGGTTTTTCTCGCAAAACCCGTGGCTAGCGCCAAAACGGCTCATCAAAGTGGCGCTGTCCATTCGGCTCGCCCCTCCTTCGAAAACAGCCGTGCCGTTTTCAAACGCTGTTCTCGCAACGCCTTCAGTCCCCGCCCGCGCTGACGCGTTTTGAAGTTGCTTGATTGAGTGCTGAAGGCACGGCAGGCGTCTCATCGCAAGTCACCGCCGTCCCTTCAGGACTACCGAACCAAACACCCTTGTTTCCCCGGACTGGCCTCCGGGGCTAGTGCTTCGGCTACATTTCATTTTAGGGTCAATCGTAGTGGATGAGGCGACGAATCCCATCCACTCACCGACCAGACGGGCTCGTCGCCTCGCCCACTACAACCCAAGTTTGAATATGGATGAAGCGATAGTGCTTCGGCTACTTTTCATTTCGGGGTTGGTCGTAGTGGATGAGGCGACGAATCCCATCCACTCAACAACCAGACGGGCTCGTCGCCTCGCCCACTACACTCCAAAGTTGAATATGGATGAAGCTCTAGTACCTGTCATCGGGCTGCGATTCACCCCCAAAACGCAACTTCGAAACACTCGCAGTGGGCGGGGGCGGACGGCGAACGTTCGGCGAGATTTTCGGGGGAGCGGCGAGACGCGTTGGTTTCCATGCCCGGCCCTCACCCTCGCATTCGCCTGAACGGCTCTGCTCGACCTCTCCCCACTTCGTCGGGAGAGGTTCTCAATGCAGAAGCTCACTGAAACGCGGCACCATCAAGCTGCACGCCCACCCCTGTGGCCCCAGTCTCCCTGTGCCCCAGCCTCGCTGCCACACTGTGCCGCTGCCACACTGAGGCCCTGCAACACTGAGGCCCTGCAACACTGTGCCGCTGCCACACTGTGGCCCTTTCCCACTTCCACAAAAAAACCCTGATTGATCTTAATGACCAACCAGGGTTTCGAATTCAAATGAGCTGTTTCGGTTTTCGCTTAGCTGCGGCTAGTAATGCTGGTGACGACACGCAATAGATTGCGAACCGGCTGAATCGGCTGGTAGCCCTTCAAGCGACGGCGGTCCCAACGTCCATCTTCGGTACGAGTGAAGAAAATGATCTGTGGGACCATTTTCTCGTTGGCCATTAATTGCTTGGCCAGTTCTGGTTCAGCATCGCGATCAACAACGGCAACGCTGACGGCATCCAATTCGCCGGATCGTTCCATGTTTGCGATGGTGGTGCTCTTGAGCACGTCGCACGCCGGGCAATATCCCGCGCTCACGACGACCATCAGTGGCTTGTGTTCCTCGACCGACTGCTTGTAGGCCAAGGTGTAGTTCTGGTGTTTCGACACATCCGTTTGACTGGTACCGGTTTGAGTCGTAGCAGCTCCGCTGGTGACTACGGCAAGTGTCAGACCCATGAACAGTGACAACATTCAAGCTTCCTTTTTAACAAAGTAGGCTGTCGCGACAGTTGCGGCACCATGCCGCCAAGTGAGCCAGACGCATATCCGTGTCTGAAAGGGCTGGGGCGTCCGTCCAATCGTTTAAAACGAAAGGCCCGCGAACACTACAGATCCTACTCGAGAATAGAAAAGAACCGTCGAGACAAGTTTTGTGTGACCGCCAACGCGTTTTGGAAAATCCTTTCCCAACGATCCGCGGCAATCGCACCTTACTGCTGTTAAGTCGGCTCCTGTCGGCATGCTCCACACCGACGACGGAAATGACCTCGACCTGAATTTCCGACGCCCTGAACAGGACTCCACCCCATACTGGGGGCTATGGACAAGCTGCGCGGGTAATACGGTTCAGACAGGTTGGCGAGGATTGTAAGACGCTCAACTGGTCATGCAAGCACGGAAACGCAAAATTCCAGAATTCATTCTGAACGGCAGATGTCCTCAATTGGACTCCACTTAACGGTCACCTGTCATCCATAACAGCGTTCAACGAACCCCCCATCGGATCCCAAAAACCCTTAATCTACGCGTATCCAACCATCTTCAGTCCCTTCAAAACCTGGCCTCCGAAAAGGGCTGACGGAGATGAGCCCACGCTACAACGGCCGGGTAGGTAATCGCCGACTGTTTGCCTAAATTCATACAGTCACAAGCCAAGTTCGCTCAAAATATCAGTCACCGACACCCCAGTCCCCTGCCATGACTCTCGATAATCTTCACGAAACACACGCTCGGATCCTCCGACAGATGTGTGACGCAGTCGGCATGACGCCGGAACGAGCGACCGAAGAGGACGCGTTCGTCGGTTTCTTCCAGTCCTTTCGGCCCGACGGCAACGGTCTGCATGGCATCTTCGACGGTCTTCCGGAATGTGCCGAAATGGCCGAACGGCTCGACGACTTATTCGAAGTGGCTGGCGACGATCGTCGTCCCCAAGGCGGCAAAGATGCCTTTTTCGTCGTCCGCCAACCCGCTGAGATCTCACCCGAACTGGTGCGTCTGGCCGGCGAACAATGGCTTTCTGGTCTAGCCCGACTCGCCGACGACCTTGGCATGTCCGAAGCTTCGCAAAAGCTCAGGGCGGTGGAAAAGGTGCGAGTTTTAGAGGGGATCCCGCCCAAACATCCGAAGTTAGACCACGAGAAGACAGACTTGCTTCGTCTACTCAAGGACGAAGCACCCTCCTGGATCGAGGCGGCGGCCCCCGATCATTCCATCAGCCAATCGCTGCGTCCGGCCTACTACTTCATCAATTGCGACCCAATGCTGCGTGACTACTTGATGTGGCCAATGATGCGAAATTCGATCGCGACGGACTTCGAACCCTTCGAGCCCTACTTCCAGCTTTGGCGCCATGGGGTGAAGTGGCGAGCCTACCAAGAACAGCAAATCGACCTCTACATGCCCCGTCGATAACCGCGGAATGGCCCAACCACCGGCGACAGGTTCCCGTCACCAGATCCGCAACTACTGCCTACGACTCCTTGGAGCCTCCGGCGCTATCGCCGAGCGAAATGCAGAAGACAGAGAAAACGGCCGAGAAACGCCGTAGCCGTGGTGAAATCCGGGTTACCGACTAACCTGGGGGCCTGTCCGTTCACGTTATTCATCCGGAGAAACAACTTGGCCCCACTGTCGCGAGGAATCCTGCCGTGGATCGTAGCGATCTTGCTGATCGGGGCCGCCGCGATCAATCCGGTCGAGTTCAAAACGAGCGCCGATTTTGACCGGGCGACGCAGTCCACCGGATTGCAAACCTTCCTCAAACTAGGGCTCGGGGCGGCCGCGGCCGCCATCGCCGCATTGTCATTGTTGGTCAGTCCGCGGACTCGGCGGGTTTTGGCATCCGTTCCGGCAACCGCGTTGCTGACCCTAGGCGCCGTCTTTTTAGCTACCAGCGTTTTCGCCGCGGCGGAGATCCGTACGATCAGCGTGGCTTCGGCGTTGCTGTACCTGGTCTATTTGATCTTCCTGGCTGCGGCTTTGGCCACTCTCGGAGTCCGCAATGTCGTCGGTTGTCTGACGGCCGGAACTGTCCTGTACCTCGTCTTCACACTGGGCTTGTATGTATTGGTTCCCGAACGAGGGCAATTTGTGGAATACACCAGTGCCGCCGACAGCGTCATTCGAATGGGCGGAACCGGCCACCCTAACAATATCGCCAAGACCGCCATCGCGGCTGGCCTAGCACTAATCGCGATGTTGGTCGGTACGACCAAGGGCAAACTGGCGATCGGAATGGACGGTCCATGGATCCGGTTGTTTTGCATCGGTTCATTGCTTGTCGTTGCGGCGGTGATGGTGGGCACAATGAGTCGTACCGCGATCTTGGCCGGTGGAGCAGCAACGGCGATGCTGTTGTTTGATCGCTTTTATGGTCGCGGTGGCGTGGTGCTGTTCGTATCCGCCGTTTCACTGGTGATGGTGGCGGTTCTTGCCATTTCATTACTGACCGGCGAAGGCCCGCTTTCTGAATCCGCCGTCGGGGCGGTCACCAAGAGTGGCGACGTCGAAGAGATCACCTCGCTCACCGGCCGGACAGTTATCTGGGAAGAAGCGATCGGATTCATCGCACAACGTCCCGTGACCGGATGGGGACTCGATAGCGCTGCCAGCGTGATGAGCAAACAAGCGACTGGAACGCACAACCTTCTCCTTCACGTTTCGTTTTCCGCCGGATTGGTAGCGGCCGCGATCATGGCTGGCCTTCTGATTTGGTCATTCCTGTTTGGTGCCCTTTCCGAACATGAGTGGATGCGAGCGGTGATGGTATACGTCTTGGTCTCCGGCCTAGTCGAAGACACCATTCTAGAATCGTTCCCAACCACACTTACGATGCTGTGGATGGTTGCGTTGATGGCCCCCGTGTTGGAAACGATGACTGCCGACGAGAGCGATTCAACGGGTACGGCCGAACATGCATATATTGGCGATTGAACCGTACTACGGCGGTAGCCATCAATCCTTTCTGGACAACGTCGTGCGGCGCAGTCGACATGAGTGGACGCTGGTGACCGGCCCTGCTCGTCACTGGAAATGGCGAATGCGATCGGCACCTTTAGCACTGGCCGAACAAGCCATCGAAAAGCTGTCCGAACGAGCCAAATACAGCAATCCTGCGAATGGCAACTCACATCAAGTGGACCTCGTCTTCTGCACCGACATGCTGGATTTGCCACAATGGCTGGGCTTGATGCAGCGTTCACAAATTGCTGCACCCGAGAACCCGAACATCCCGCCACTGATATCGCCAAGCACACCGATCGTTGCGTACTTTCACGAGAACCAGTGGACCTATCCCACCGCACCCGGCGCACGAGAAGACTTCCACTACGGCTACACCAATCTGTTAACCGCACTGGCCGCTGACGAGATCTGGTTCAACTCACGCTTTCATCAAGAATCATTTTGGACCGCTAGCCAGACTTTCCTTCGCCGGATGCCTGATAACGTGCCAGCCCACCGCATCGACGAAGCAATTCAACGATCGTCCGTTTTGCCACCCGGCTTTGAAGCGAATGCCACCTCAGTGACACGGCAAGTCGGACGAACGGAAGCTGCCAATCCGACAAAAAAGAGCACTCCCGCCGAATCACCTTTGCCGCTTGTCATCGGCTGGGTCAGTCGCTGGGAGGCTGACAAGCGTCCCGACGAATTCGTTCGACTTCTCGACGCGCTGCATGAAAGGTCAATCCCCTTCGAACTCGTGCTACTGGGGGCAAGGCCCAGCCAGACGCCGGAACTAGAAACTATCCGATCACGTTACGCGGATCGGATTCGCCACGACGGCTTCGCTGGCGACGACTACGCCAAACACCTCACTAAGATGGACGTCGTGGTGTCGACAGCCGATCACGAGTTTTTTGGCATCGCCGTTTGCGAGGCGATCTGGGCCGGTGCGATTCCGGTGCTGCCCAATCGACTAAGCTACCCCGAACTGGTGCCCCCAAACTCGCTGTACCATTCGCTTGAAAATGCAGTCGACCAGATTGCAACCATCGCGAAACTGGATGTTGCGAACCGCGAAACGCGTCGGCAGCAATGCCGCGACAAGATCGCCGACTACCGAATGTCGCACCTCGTTCCTATCATGGATAAACGATTCGACCAAGTTACGCTTCGGACTTCCTAGCCGTTCCTCACGCTCCTCTGCACCGCATGATCCCTAACGCTTCGACCTCGACCATGCGTGTGTTAGACGCGAACGCGAACCGGGCGGCCGAGGGTTTACGGGCGCTGGAGGAAACCGCCCGCTTCGTATTGGAAGCAGCGGAACTGCAATTTCAATTTAAGCGACTTCGACACGAACTTTCGCTCGCCGTCGCCCGATTGCCGCGTCTGGAATTACTGTCATCCCGCAACACGCCTGGCGATATCGGAACCCAAACGTCGACCGCTAGCGAGCAGTCGCGCCCCGACACCGCAAGCCTGATTGCATCCGCGTCCTCTCGCGTCCAACAGGCCTTGCGCCGCTTAGAAGAATACGGCAAGTCGATCGACGCCCAATTTGCAAGCGAAGTCGAACAGATTCGTTACCGCGTTTACGACGTGACGGCCCGACTGGAATGTCTGTCGTTAACCGCCGACACGCGACGTCAGCGACTCGAGGCAGCACGCCTGTACGCGTTGATCGATGGCCAAGCCGATGCCGATCAAATGCTACAGCGAATCCGTTTACTCGCTGACTCTGGCGTAGGAATTATCCAGCTTCGCGACCGTCAACTTGATGACCGAGCCCTCTATGGGCGGGCCTGCATCGGCTCCAAAGCCGCTCGCGACTTAGGCGTGTTGTGGATTATCAATGACCGCCCCGACATTGCCGTTGCGGCCGACGCGGATGGTGTTCACGTTGGACAGGACGAACTTCCGACAGCGGCCGTACGTCGTATTGTCGGTGCCGATCGTCTCATCGGCCTATCAACGCATGACATGGAACAAGTCCAAGCGGCTATGGAATCATGTGCAGACTATATTGGCTGCGGCCCCACGTTTCCCGGCAACACAAAACAATTCGATCACTATGCCGGGTGCAGCTTCTTGCAATCCGTTTCGGAATACTTTGCAAAACCCGAATCGGTGCCACGTCCGGCCTTCGCAATCGGCGGCATCACGACCGACAACGTGCAACAAGTCGCCGTCGCTGGGTTCAGCCGCATCGCTGTCACCGGGGGCCTGTCCGGTGACAACATTGCCGAGGCCGCCGGTCGCTTCTTGCAATCCCTACAGCAAAACAGTTTGGTGCCCGTCTCCAATGCTTAGCCAACTACGCTCCAAGCCAAGCATCGCCATCATCCTGACGATCTTGTGCCTGTTATGTATCGGGACCTTCTTGGGCGCAGACGATGGCGTCGCGACCACCGTCGTTTTGCAAGAACCCAAATTGACCGAAAGCAGTGGCTTGGCGTTCTCGCATCGAGACCCTAACTGTGTTTGGACACACAACGACTCCGGCGATTCCGCTCGTCTATTTTGCTTCGATCACAAGACCGGCAAGCGAACCGGATCGTGCGTTTTGAAAGACGCCAAAGCAATCGATTGGGAAGAGATGACGATCATCACGCCCGCAGCAAGAAATCCGTTATCGGATGTCACTGATATCGGGGATGCGTCGAATATTGGGGATGCGTCGAAGGCCTCCAACGTCGATACCGAAACCGCCCAAATCATCGTTGCCGATAGCGGCAACAACAACGGCCGGCGAGCCAGCGTGGTCCTCTATCAATTCGCCGAGCCCGATCCGCACGCCGATAGCAAACTGACTCGCAAGCAGTGGTCGCGAACGATCATTCAATTCGAAGGCGGTCCAGTCGACTGCGAAGCGATCTGGTTCGAGCCATCCAGTCAGCAAGTCATGTTTTTGGCGAAGACGGTGGCTCCGTATTCCGGTGTGTACGGAGTCCGACTGAACGAGGCCTCGACAGACGCCCAGATCGAAACACGGCCCGACGTTCAAGTCGAAACACAGACCAAAACCTCTGACCAAGCCGTTGTCGTTGCGAAACGTTTAACTACGCTTCCGGTGCCAGGCGCGACGGGAGCCGACCGGGATTGGAAGACCGGCGAGATCATCGTCGTGAACTACTGGCAAACCTTTCGCTTCGCCCACCAACCGGGCGACGACCTTCTTTCGCAATTGTCCCGCACCCCCGAGTCCACCAAACTTCCCAAGTGGCGACAAATCGAAGCAATCGCCTGGGACCGCGACTCCCAAGCCTGGATCACCACCGAAGGCAGTCCAGCTCTATTGGGCAAGCTTCGTAAGTAGATCCTTGCGACGGGCCCTATGCGGCTGCAGCCTGGCTCTTTCCGCCATTAGCGGGTTCCTGGGGGCGGGTCGCAAACTTCCGACTCGCCGCCTGATTCGGTTAATTTGCCCGCCCTACACCGTCGGGCCATTGCGCGTCATAATCGCTCGCCTTCTGAACCATTCCCTTCAGTGGCAGCCCACTTCATGTTTCACGACAAAATTGGTGATCTCGGCATCACCTTCGACGACGTTCTTCTGCTTCCCGCTTACAGCGAAGTTGTGCCCAGCGAAGTCGACGTCAGCAGCCAGCTTACCCAGCGAATTCGGCTGCAAATGCCGCTGATCTCGTCCCCCATGGACACGGTCACCGAAGGCGAAATGGCGATCGCTCTGGCGAAAGAGGGCGGTTTGGGCATTGTGCACAAGAATTTGTCGATCAAAGAGCAGACCGCTGAGGTGCTGAAGGTCAAACGATCGGCCAACGGCATCATCGTAAACCCCGTCACGCTGACCCCAGAAGAAAAAGTCAGCAAAGCCGCCGAGCTGATGGACAAGGCAAATGTTTCCGGAATTCCGATCGTCCGCACCGACCGGACCCTCGCCGGGATCCTCACACGCCGCGATTTACGCTTTTTGGAAGACCCCGATCTGCCGATTTCGGAGGTCATGACAAAAAATAATTTAGTAACGGCTGTGGGAAATGTGAGTCTTGCGCAAGCTGAGAAGATTTTAACGGAAAAAAGGGTCGAGAAACTTCTCCTGATTGACGAAGAAAGAAAACTGACGGGGTTAATCACGATTCGCGACATCGACATGATGAAGCGGTTCCCTCGAGCCTGCAAAGATCCACAAGGCCGACTTCGAGTCGGTGCAGCGATCGGAGTCGGCGATTTCGAGCGAGCCGAGAAGCTGATTGCTCAAGGGGTCGACCTACTTGTGGTCGATTCCGCTCACGGGCACAGCAAGAACGTGATCGACACCGTCAAAGAAATTAAAACGAACAAAGCATGGGACATCGATGTTGTGGCGGGGAACGTCGCGACGGCTCAGGGGGCAGCGGACTTGATCGCTGCGGGAGCTGACGCGGTGAAGGTCGGCATCGGTCCTGGATCGATTTGTACAACACGCGTGATCAGTGGCATTGGAGTGCCGCAGGTGACCGCGATTTTGAACGCTGTACAAGTCGCTCACGAAAAGAACATTCCTGTTATCGCTGACGGCGGCATTCGCTTCAGCGGTGACATTACCAAAGCACTAGCCGCCGGAGCATCGACGGTCATGATCGGCAGCTTATTTGCCGGCCTGGCTGAAAGTCCTGGCAAAATGATTTTGTACCAAGGTCGTACGTTCAAGGCGTACCGTGGGATGGGATCAATGGGTGCGATGGTTAAAGGAAGCAGTGACCGGTATCGCCAAAAAGGCACCGAGGCGGGCAAGCTTGTCCCCGAAGGTGTCGAAGGACGCGTGCCGTTCAAAGGCCCGCTGTCCGATTACGCTTACCAGTTGGTAGGCGGTCTTCGAGCCGGCATGGGTTACTTGGGAACACGGACGATCGAAGAACTCCGTCGAGATGCGAAATTCCTTCGCGTATCGGCAGCCACGGTGAGGGAGAACCACCCGCATGACATCGCGATTACTCAAGAAGCGCCCAACTACAGCCCCGATGTCGCATCGGGCGAAACTAGCTAGCCTGATCGCGGAGGTCGTTAAGACTTCCGCACCGGCTTTCTTTGCGTTCGGATGCGGCCTGCTCGCTGCATCCAACGCGGCCCAGGCACAAGAATCGGGATGGCAAAACAATCGCCATTTCCGTCCCGCACCTGCGGCCCATTCTCGCTCGCAAGCTCAGTTTGCGAGCCAAGCCTATTCCGGAAACCAGTCGTATTCTGGAAACCAGGCTCAACCAGCCACCCAACGCCCCGGCTGGAATCTGCAGTGGCGCACCAGCCCACAAGTGGCTGCTCGTCAGGCTCGCCAAATTAGCGACGCGGCCTTCGATGAGTCCAACCAGGTAACCACGCCGGATAGCCAAGTGGCCGCCTCGACCGCCGCACAACCAACCCTGGTGCAAACGGCGCAGACTCAAGCCAACGCGACCGCAACCCAGCAAACCTACAACCAAGGCTCGCCGAACCAACTTCGCGAAGCTGCTCAAGCACCCGTCTTGCGTCGTCCCGTCAATCTTGACGCAGCCGATCCCAACATCGCCCACCGCAACGCAGTGGAACAGGTGGTGTGGATGGCCCAAAACGAAGGCCCTAACAATCCGGGCGGCATGTCGGTTCCGGACAATCTGTTCCGCGACTCGACCGCAATCCCTCAGAACTCACCTGGCTCTGCCTTTGAGCTACCTGGACCGCGTACCACCACTCCACAAATCGAACAGATCCCAGCGCCCCAGTCGGTGCCGCAGGAGCTATCGGATCTGTTTGAAGTCGATCCACCGGCACAAACGTTGCCGAGCCCGATGCAATCGTCACCCACTGAACCTGCACCGTCGCAGTCACAAGGTGATGCATCGATCCGCGACTTGATGGAACAAAACCCACTTCCACCCAAAGAGACACCCGCGGAACCACTCGACAATTTGGAATCGCCATCGGATCTCGAGACGTTTGCTCCCAACCCGTTCGGTGAACAAACCGATCGCGACGCGCAACGTGAACAAGATCGTCTTCGTCGAGAAGCGGATCGCGAGCGACGTCGTGCTCAATCGAAAGAGGATCGTCCATCGATCTTCAGCGATGACGACGAGGGACCTGCAAACAGCGGAACCGGCTTGTCATGCGACGACTTCCGCGATCGCATCGAAGCGTCCACGATCGATCAAGTATCGCTCGACATCAGCCCACCGTTCCGTCCTGACGTGATCGACGAAGCCGAATACTCCAAGCTGAAGGGCAAGTTCAGCGACAAGCAAGCCTCACGAACTTGGCGATCGGTCGACGGCCGATCTCTCGGCACCGGACGTCTTGCGGACCTTGCCTACGAAAAGGCAATCATCACGACCGAGTTCGGCACGCATGAAGAACTTCCGCTGAACCGTCTTAGCGAACCCGACCTGGCGTACATCTCTCAAAACTGGGGTCTGCCAACGGAATGCCTGATCGAACAAGTGGCCTACACGCCTCGAAGCTGGACTCCAACGACCATGACTTGGACCGCATCGAACCTGTGTCACAAGCCACTGTACTTCGAAGAGGTCAACCTGGAACGCTACGGTCACACTGCGGGTCCGTTCGCTCAACCGATCATCTCGTCGGCTCACTTCTTCTTCAACATTGCTGTGTTGCCATACAAGATGGGCGTTCACTCGCCGCACGAATGCCAATACGCGTTGGGTTACTATCGCCCCGGCAACTGTGCACCGTGGATCATCCCACCCGTGCCATTGAGCGTCAAAGGTGCGTGGTACCAAGCGGCCGCTATCACCGGCACCGCATTGCTGGTGCCCTAGGGACTGCTAGTGCTTCATCCATATTCAACTTTGGGGTGTAGTAGGCGAGGCGACGAGCCCGTCTGGTTGGTGAGTGGGTGGGATTCGTCGCCTCATCCACTACGATCAGCCCCAAAATGAAATGTAGATGAAGCACTAGTGCTTCATCCATATTCAACTTTGGGGTGTAGTGGGCGAGGCGACGAGCCCGTCTGGTTGGTGAGTGGGTGGGATTCGTCGCCTCATCCACTACGATCAGCCCCAAAAAGAAATGTAGCCGAAGCACTAGTTCCCTGCTGATCAAGCACACCTAAGCTTAGGAACGGCCGCAATGGCCGTTGTGGTTTGCGGACAAACAGGCACCGAGCTCAAGCTCGACTCAAGTCAGACTGACTCGTTGCCTTGGCCAATAACCGCATTTTAAGTGCGGGTACGATCAGTGAACGATCAGTGATGTACTGATCAGCGATGCCATCTCGCGACCAGCGTAGCAAGCGTTCTTATAGTACTTTTGCTCGCTGTGATGGTTACCGACGGTGCGGGAGCAATCGCTCGCACGAATCGGCAACGGGGTTCCGTCATATCGTGGAGCCATGTAGCGAGGGCCGGTGCATCCGAGAGCTTGAGAATCTGAGTTCCGCGAGATGAACCGGAAGTACTTCAAAGCAATGTCACGTTGGTTGTACAACAACACCATCTCGTTGATGTTTTGGTTGGCGTACCGATGCTGGCCGCACGATGACATCCAAGTGTTGTCAACAGCGGGTGCTAGCAAGCCGACATCGAAGTTGGCACCCGTGATAGCAGGTTGATCCAGCGCACGGCGACCAATCGAACCGCCCGCCAACGCGTGCAAACCGCCACTGACGATCCGGGCGCCGAAACTGAAGCCAATCAAAGCCGTTGGCTGTGCACTCGCATGATGCTGAGCAAGCAACCACGCCAAGTACAATCCTTGCGCGTCGGTTCGCTGAGCTTTCTTACGCGCGTCCGAAATCAAAATCGATTCGGCATCGCTGGGCCAACTCCAGATCACCCAATCAAACGGCTGATCACATGGCCGACGACTGGCGAGCTGTCGGTAAACCCACAAACCCTGGCTGATGGCGGTGGGAGCGTCACGACGGTTACCGTGGATGTAAATGATCCGCGGCCGGTCGGATGACATCGACGATAGATAGTCACCCAAATCGCTGTCGCTTCGACGACCGCAACGGTCAAGCCGATTGAACTGGAAATTCGGGTTGCGCAAGTTCACTCGGCAAGCGTTCGACGACAGATGTCGGGTACTAAGCAACCAAAGCCGATCCCCTTCAACCTCGGCCGAAAGCGACGCTGGGGTCGCGAGCAACGCCGGCGTAGCGAGCGATGAGGGCATGGGAAAAGACGTTCTCATCGATCCGTCTGTTTCGCTTTCGCCAGACGCAGCCGAAAGCGATACCGGACGAGCCAATTCCAGACCGGTGGTCTTCGATACATGCCGATCAGCCTTAGGTGTTTCCAACAGTGTTGACGACACCGGCAATAAAGAAGGTGACGGGCCGCCTAAGAATGCAGCCGAAGGTTCGGCGTGTGCGATCGTTCCGCCCCAGGCGATCGCGGATAGAAGCGAAGCCACCACAATGAAGCAGTGGTTCACACATGTGCAAGCCGGCTCGTCTTTCGGTAGTTGCTTCATGTTTTCAATCGAACCGGTAGTCCGGGTAGAAGTTGGGAGCATTAACACGTGCGATACGGCGGCGACAAAAATGAAACAGCGTTCACCGGACCGGGTTTCTATCGGCCAAAACAACGACCTGGGTGCGCTGTTGCGTCCGAACAACCAAATGTTGCCCAAAAAAAACGACGTTGCGTTTGCACAACACGAATTGCGTCCTACTTTTCAGTGGTCTTCCATCCGAGGCCAACGTTTACGCTCGCTTTTCCCGTGAAGGAAACTTTGATGTCTGTCCGAACTTTAACACTTATAGCGCTCGTGGCGGTCACGGGCACGACGACCGGTTGCGGTGGAATGAGAAACTTCTTGTTCGGTCGCGGAGCCAGTTGCGGCCTCTGCAGCCGAGTCGGCGCCGTTGGCACCGCACTGAACCCGCTCGCACCGGCGCCCAACGCGGTCGCTCCACCAGCGAACTACGCACAACCTGCTCGCGGCGGTTGCTTCAATCGCGGTTGCCTATTCAACCGTGGCGCAGCACCAGCTTACGCTCAAGCCCCAACCTGCAACGATGGCTGTGTCGGCAGCGGATACACCAACCAAGGCTGCATGGACGGCGGCGGCTACGACAGCGGCTATGTTTCCGGAATGGCGGGCGATTGCCAATCGTGCCAACCGTATAGCGGAATGCACAGTGGCGCCGTGATGGATCCTTACCTAGGTAGCCCCGTCATTAACGAAGGTTACATGGGCGAAAGCTATCCTACCGGCGGATACCAAGGTGGCGTCATCCAAGGCGACAACTTCTATGACCGTAACAGCTACAGTTCACGGAAGTTCGACTCGCAAGGTGACGAAATCATCAGCGAAAGTCCACTTCCATCCGGTGCCCAGTTAATCAACTGAGCCGGATACTTCCCTGATTCAACGCCGCCCAACACGGGCGGCATTTTCTGATCAGAGCGGCCGGAACCAGGCGGCAAGACTGAGACGGCGACGCAACCCGTTACCAGTTGAATTCCCCGCAAGTCCGCACTTACAGCCAAACGCAAACAATTCTCTAGGCGAACGACGCTTGCTTATTCGTCGTCGGGAGCCTGGCGGCGGAACACAGCGACAATGTCGTCAACCGGCACGACAAACAGTTGGTTGTCATGTTCTAAGTCAACCGGGATCGCGGCCTTCGGATGGAAGAGAATTTTGTCGTACTGACGCAGCGGTAGTTCCTCGTCGTTCTCGACCGCAGCGCTAATCGTGACGATACGTCCGGTAATGGTGGGGATCTCGGCGGCGTCCGGCAAGGCAATCCCGCCACGGGTTTCCCGCTTGGGCTCATCCTTACGCACCAACACGCGATCACCGATCGGCTCAACGTATTCGAACGTTGAGGCGGTTGCTTTTTTCTTTGCCATTGTATTCTTTGATTCCGACTTAGCGGGCGTCGACCTTGGTGAAGATCATCTTGCCGGCGTTAGTTTGCAGGGTACTGGTCACGCGAACGTCCAATTCTTGACCGATTCGATGGCGTCCGCCTTCGACAACGACCATCGTTCCGTCATCAAGATACCCGATCCCTTGCTCGGGACCTTCCCCTGGCTTAATAACACGCAATCGGAATGTTTCGTCGGGTAAGAAGACCGGACGAAGCGCGTTACTGATCTCATTCAGGTTGATGACCTGAACGCCTTGCACCTTTGCGACCTTGTTCAAGTTGAAGTCGCCCGTAACCACCTTGCCTTCGAGATGCTTGGCAAGCAAAACCAACTTCAAATCAACCGTTTGCCCCGCCAATTCGGGCAATTCTCGGTCAAAGATTTGCAAATCAACGTTGTCGTCGGCACGTAGTCGATTCAAAACGTCCAAGCCTCGACGTCCGCGAGTTCGACGCAGTTTATCACTGCTGTCTGCGATCGCTTGCAATTCGCTTAAGGCAAAACGAGGCATGATCAATTGGTTGTCAAACACGCCAGTCGAGACCAAGTCGGCAATCCGGCCGTCGATGACCACGCTGGTATCGAGGATAAGCGGCTTGAAGCCTTTCACTTCACGAACGAATTCCACATACGGAATCAAGAAGCGGAAGTCGTCCTTGGTTTGCAACAACACCGACGTGCACAAGTAGCACAGCAAAAGCCCAAGCACCAATCGAACTTCATTGACATTGCCAATTTGTTCGATCAACGGGGCCGCCGCAATCGTCAAAATGTATGTCAGCAAGACACCGATCAACACGCCGAAGTAGACCGACGTGATCGTATCGATTCGCTTACGAGGCAAATAGATATCGACAATCACCATCGCAACGGCGACTCCCATGATGAACACGAAGTTCAACCACGGCAGCGATTCCGAGCTGCCACTGGGCAACGAGGAATTGATGATCGCCGAAACGCCACCAGCGCACAGCAAAAAGAACAGTCTCAGTATGATCAGTGCCATTATGTTCGCGATCTCCGACTGCGGAGAACGTTCCTGGAATGAGTAATGAATTAAATAGGTGGTCAGCTCAAGCCTTAATGATTGGCTTGACTACGAACCACGACGCAGTGAGTGATACCACTCCGAACGATGCCGCTCGACCAACCGAATTGGG
The DNA here is from genome assembly GCF_057365095.1 of Rhodopirellula sp. J20-39. Lineage (NCBI taxonomy): Bacteria > Pseudomonadati > Planctomycetota > Planctomycetia > Pirellulales > Pirellulaceae > Rhodopirellula > Rhodopirellula sp. J20-39. The sequence continues at coordinate 4,857,161 of NZ_CP195123.1, forward strand.
TCATGAGCGGGCCAATTGAAAAGTGCCCTAATGAATAAGCACGCCAGTGTAAATGCTCAAAACGATCCGCCCAGGGGCCGGGTAACGGTTTTGAACATGAAACCAACCTGATGACACCAAGACGTTCGGTATTACCGAAAAGTTCATCTGTACCAATTGAACCAATCGCAGCAAATTGTCACAGGGCGATCGCTTCAATTGGTTATGAAAGAGGGTCTCGCCAGCTACAACGGCAGGCAAGCCACATAGGCGAACCTCTACGGGAAAGAAGACGCCCCACGCGACAAGTCGTACAACGAGTCCAGCACCCATCCCCAAAGTGGGGATCGACCACTCCCTAAAAATGAGAAGCCGTCGACGCGTTAGCTATTGTTTCAAACCTTGATTTCGGCCAATCGTCAAATGACTGGTGTCCGCCGAAATCTCAACCTGCAATGGGCGGCTAAACCCGGCCGCCCGGTTATCAACAATCGACACTTCGTCGCAATATTGCAGGTCGATCGCGGGGAAGGAATTCACCGCGGGATAGTCTTCACTAAACGTCACGCGATTGTTTTCGATCACCAATGCACGTACCGACTTTGCCTGCACAATTAGCCCATTGAATGACTCGATCGTGTTGTCAACGAAACGGATATTACGGTGATACTGCCCTTCACCCATTCTCTGACTGGACGCCAGTAGCGGCGCGGCTAAAAGGGGGTACTTGGCTCCGCCTTCAAAGCCGACATTGCGAAATACGTTGTGACGGATCGTCACGTCACCGACGGCGCCAGATTCATACCACTTGTTGTTGTCTCCCTCGATCAGAATACCGTGCATCTGTGGCGAAAAATGGTTGTTCTCGATCAGCACCTTTCCTTTGGTCGTCACCAACACTCCTCGCGCTCGGTTCTCACGAATCGTGTTGTTCCGCATGATCAAGTCGGGATTCCACGTCAGGTTCTCGACCGACATCGGACCTTCCGGCAAAGCATCAGGCACTTCCGAAACGGTCATCACGAAGCGGTGCGAATTAAGAATCTTCACGCTTTGAACGCTGGTCTCCGCGAACGGCATGATTGTTTCTCTGGAGAGCAACGCAATCCGGTCGCCAGGTTCGGCGAAGACCAAACCCCACTGCTGGAAGTGGCTGATCTCGCAAAGAAATTCTCGATCGCCGAGGTACTCTTCGACTTTGACATACGCGCCGTGCACGTTGATCCCATCGTCCAACATGTGCTCGAAAAGGCAATTCTCAACCTGGATTGTGCCTTTGCATCCGATGAAGTGAGTGGCGTCAGCACGCGTGGCAACCATGCGTTCGTCATTGGATGTCACCACCATCTTATTCAGAGAGATGTTCTCGGTACGTTCGACAATCAACCCCATGCCGCCAGCATCGTGCACGGTCACGTTTTCGATCGACACGTCTTTTGAATTCGTCACTTGAATGGCGTGACACAAACGACTTGTCGGATGCACACCGTAGACGACCAATACGCTGCCAATTGGCGGTGGAGTCTTGACGCCCTTATCAAACCGAAAGCGGTTATCGCCCACCGCACTGACGCGGGCCTGCTTGGAATTGATTGAGTACTGGTTCGTGTTGTAGATCGGCGATCGTGTCTTAGGATCAAACACCATGTTCGATCCGATCGGATCATCTTGGCCGTATCGCTGAAAGAGGATCTGACCGCCAGAAATCTTATACGGGTATTTATCACGATCCGTCTCAACAACGAAGCTCTTCGCAGCCTCGTCTCTTTCCACAACAGTCAACTCCGCGTGAAACGAGCGAACCCAATCGATCGTCAGATTCTTGATGACCGCATTGCGACACCGCTCGATCGTGAATGGCACCAAGCGACCATGAAACATGAAAGTCGATTCGCCACCATCGATGGTCAGGTTCTGACAATCGAATAGCGGGAACGCCATGCGTTTGAGTCCGTTGTCGTGGTTGGCAACGGCTCGATATTCCTCGACTGCGTTTTCAGGGTGAAAATCGTACTGCCCTTTCGGGAAGAACAACGTCACATTGTCTTTGCCCTGAACCGATTCAACCAAACGGTTGACTTGATAGGTGACATCTTGCCTCGGGACGATCCCATGGTCTGCTACGTTTATCGTGTCGGCACACGCCGACGCCCCTAAAAACAGACAGACAACAACGGGAGCAATCTTCATTCGATGACACCTAACATTGGAGAACGCGTCGCGGAATCCGATAACGGACAACGATGCATAAAATCGAATGACAATGTACACCAACGCATTTGCGATTGGGTCGCCGAGGAATCAATCCGGCGTATCAAGGTATGGATCTTGACCGATCTCACGCTGCATTTTCTTGCGTTCTTTCTCGTGATGCATCAACACCATTCGATCGCGGAAGTGGCGACGTTCCACCTTACGCTGAGCCCGATGAAACATGCTGGCCAATCGGTCCGCGCTACCTGTGTTGGCCTCACCTCGATTCTTCAGCTTGTCGTATTTGATTTGGCCGTAACCACCTTTCAAAATATCGTCATCCAAAGACAGGTACTGCCGGTAGGATCCACGGTCGCCTTGCCGTCCACACCGCCCAATCAATTGACGGTCGATTCGGGCCGCGTCGTGCAACTCGGTACAGATCACATGCATGCCGCCACGCGATTCCACCGCGTCGGCTAGCTTAATGTCCGTACCACGCCCGGCCATGTTGGTCGCGACGGTGACTTTTCCAATACCTCCAGCCGCGGCAACGATTTCCGCCTCGCGTTCGACGTTGTTGGCATTCAATACCTCATGCACGATCCCAAGTTCGGTCAGCATGCCTGAAAGCAAAACGCTCTTATCAATCGAACGGGTACCGATCAAAACCGGCCGTCCCGTCGCATGCACTTCCGCGACCTCCTTCGCAATAGCTTCGAATTTCGCATTCAACGTTCCGAAAACCCTCGACGGAAGCTGTTCACGCTTGGGCGGTCGGTTCGTCGGCACACGCACAACAGGCGTTCGATAGATACGAGCGAGCTCACTGGCACTGGTGGCTGCAGTCCCGGTCATCCCAGCCAGGTGCGGATAACGCAGAAACAGATCCTGGACCGTGATCCGTGCCGCCTGTCCGGTTGGCACACTGATCTCGATACCTTCCTTGGACTCAATCGCTTGGTGAATCCCGTCGCGCCACTTTCGTCCTTCGGCAAGTCGTCCGGTGAATTCGTCGACAATCACGATCTCATCAATCTTCGGATCTTTCTCGCTAGGACGAATCACGTATTGTCGGTCCAACAGAAACTCACGGTGCACCTTCACGCTACGCTCGATGTACTCGTACAAATCGACCAACCCCATCGCTCGGACAAGGTCGTTTTTCGGCATCGCTCGTACCTTGGATCGACCGCGAGCCGTTAACTCATAGCGTTTCGTTTCATCATCAATCTCAAAATGCTCGTCGAGTTCAAATTCCGGTGCATGCTTGGACGCCCACTTGTAAGTTTCAACGATTTGATCGCGAACGTTGTCTTCGATGCTACCGATGATCAGCGGCGTTCGAGCTTCGTCGATCAAAATACTGTCGGCTTCGTCCACCAAACAGAAATGCATCCCCCGCATCACGATCTGGTCACCTGAGTCCGAAAAGCCGCCATCTCCGCCGCCCAACATCTCGGTCTGCATTCGGTTTTGGGCACGCAGCAACAATCGATCCCGCAGGAAGTCGAAACCAAACTCTTTGGCCGTCCCGTACGTGATCGCAGCGCCGTAGCTTTTCCGCCGCGCACTTTGGTCGTCTTCCGTTTGGATGATGCCGACACTGATGCCCAGCATTTCAAACAAAGGCGTCATCCACTCGGCGTCTCGCTTGGCCAAGTAATCGTTGACCGTGGCGAGGTGAGCTCCTTTGCCGACCAACGAATGCAGATACAGCGGCAGCGTGGCCGTTAGCGTTTTACCTTCCCCGGTTTGCATCTCGGCAATGTGGCCTTCGAACAATCCGATCCCACCAACGATCTGCACGTCGTAATGCCGCATCGACAGCGCGCGTCGTCCGGCCTCGCGGCACAGCGCATAACCTTCCGGCAACAACGTGCTCAGTTTTTCGCCGGCCATCGCTCGGTATCGCAAAGCTAGACTGCGTTTTCGAATCGATGCGTCATCCTCTTTCACCAGGATCGGCTCAAACTCGTTAACGCGGGCCAATTGACGACGCCAACGAACCATTCGCGGTCGCAAGTTTCGGAAATTGAAGCGAGAACCACCGCCTGCGCTGGGATCACCGCTGCGACGTTGATTCGCGACATCGGGCGCCGTCGCGATCTCCGCGACCGGCGACTCGGGCTCGTCGCCGCCGCCTACTGGTATCAAGGTGTCGTCCGGCAACGACGCAGCGTTATCCGGCGCAGCATCTCCAGCTGCAGGAACGGCCGGGATCGAGCCGGTTGGATTTGGGCCAGTAGGCACGGAGTCCGTCGGATTGGGTTTCGGGGCAGTCGAATCGGACATCGTTCAGCGGTTCGATGGGCGGAAAAGCAGAATTATGTATCAAACGGAAGCTCGTTTTACGCTCCGAAACACCATCGCGGCGAGTTCGAATGCGCGTGAAACCGCATTTTACCCGGATTCTCGGTGACTTAGATAAACAGTGACTGCAATCGGCGTCAAAACAGGCAAGATGCGTTGCCTGTGCCTGCCGTTCCGTTGAATCTGAATAGTCCGGATGAATTGGTCGATTCCAATATGCAGATCAATCCCGTGTTCCCGGACTACACGAGAATTCCAATGAAGAAGAATATGAATAATAAATGGAAGATGTTGACCCTGACGGCGATGCTGTCAGCAACCACCGCTACAGCGGCCGACACGACCTACGATGAGGACGCGTACTTCGCGGAAACATCGGACTACGTAGGCAGCCTCTACGACAACAATGATCGAGCCACCCCGGCTCCGGTCGAAAACGTACCCGTCCTCAACGACGACGTGTACTTCAACGAAGTTGCCTACCAAGACAACGTCGCCCCCAACGCATACACCAGCGACCTCGAACCGGTTGCTTACGTGGGCGACGAGCCAGCCTATCTTTCTCCCAACGTGGGTAGCGGGGTTTCGGCTTCACCCGTTTCTTACAGCTCCGATTGCGGTTGTGGCGACGGTGCCTGTGGCGGCGGAAGTGCTTGCAGCAGTGGCAACTGTGGCAGCACACCTCGCATGGCAAACCGCCAAATGCAGTGCAAGCCTCAACGTAAGCTTCTTGCCGGAGCAGACGCTTGGATGACTGCTGAAGCATTGCTTTGGTTCCCACAAGCTCGCTCGACACCACCTTTGGTAGTTGAATCGGGTGCCGGCGTTTTGCCTGACTTGAACAACGGCACCGTTGCATTCGGTGGCGACGACGCCTTCGGTGGTGATGAACTCGCCGCTGGCTTCCGTCTTGATGGCGGACTCTTCCTGACCGAAGACTTCGGTGTTGGCGGACGTTTCTGGTGGCTATCCGAACAGAGCGATAGCTATGCCAACGGTGGCGACGGTGCGACCAGTTCCATCGGAATCCCATTCTTTGATTCCGCAACTGGCACCGAATCCACGCTCTTCACGGCATTCTCTGATGGAGACCCAGGTGCCTTTGGCGACTTCGAAGGTACTGTTGCTGCTGAATCGACTCTGGAGATGTACGCCGCTGAAGCTTACGGTCGCTTGCGATTGCTAGGTGGTAAAGGCTATCGCACCGATCTGGTTGGCGGTTTCTCGCACTTCGGAATCGACGAAGGCCTTAACATCAACATGACCGCTGAACAAACCGATGACTTTGGTGGTGGCTTGGGTGACACATTCACCTATGCCGACACCATCGAAGCGGAAAACCGATTCTACGGTGGTCAAATTGGCTTCCTGACTTCGGTTGGACAAAAGGCTTGGACCCTAACCGCACTGACCAAGGTTCACTTGGGCGACATGGAACAAACCTTTACCTACAACGGTACACGAACGCGAACGCCTGCACCTGCTGGTACTGTAGCCGGTGGCATCTTCGCTCCAGACGGTGAAAACGCGAACCTGACTTGGAGCGAGAACAACTTCTCGTTCGTACCGGAAGCCAACTTGAAACTGGCCCTGAAGCTTCGTCCTCACGTTCGCTTCACCGTCGGTTACTCATTCCTGATGTTCAGTGACGTGGCAACTGTCGGCGACAACATGAATCGCGTCGTCAGCTCACAGTACTTGGTCCAAGACAACTTGGGTGCCACCGGAACTCCTGACCGGCCAGTTTCAGATGGCCTGGAGTCAGATTCGTTCTTCGTGCACGGTCTCGATCTCGGTGCCGTTATCGAATTCTAAGAGATCTGAAACTTATCCAGGCGGAAGGTTTGCTGGGTAAAGAACCGGCTCGAACAGTCCGGGTCTCTGAGCTTGACTTTACTCGGCCAAGCAACCAAGGGCGTGGCGTTTCAATTTGAAACGCTACGCTTTTTTTGTGCGCGGGCACCAAACCAGTTCGATAGGTAACCGACGTGCGGAATAGTCGCTCGATCAGTTTCGCCAGCGAAGATCAGACATTGCCCCTTGTCGATCAATAGCGTCCTGGCTGCAAAGTAGGGTAACCGTCGATGAAACGTCGGATAAAGTGTCGGCCTCGCCAATTCAACATGTGGCGTTCCCACCCCTGGCGTTCCAACAACCGATCACTGATCCGTCCATTGGTCACGTGCGCCACGATTGCCTGAGCGTTTCGTAGCCGCGCGATTTCGTTCAGAATATTGCAGGCCCCCAAGAACGTCTTGTACTGGGTCTCGCTGCCGGACCGGATGTAATCCAACGTGATGAAACCGGGCAGCCCACTGGGAATATGAAAATCCAAGTGGCACAAATCGCCCCGAATTCGCCCCCGATTGGACTCCCACCAAACTTGAGCAATTGACGCGGGGCTAGACACCCAGTGCCGTTCGACCGCGACCAATTTACCGTGCTGTGTTATGATCCGGCCAAATCGAACTTGCTTGATGGCCTCGGCGTCCTGAGCAAGATCGTGGTAGCGTTGGCGGCAAAACATGTCCGGTTTCCATGTTCGGTTTCTCTGACGAAGCGTTCATCAAACCTACCACACGATTTTCGCCGACACGTTTTCAAGTTTCGCTGTCGCGTTTTTGAGTTTGGCACCCCACGTTTTCATCATGCAATCCGAAACATCCTCGCAACCCGCCCCCAAGCCCGACTCTACTGGAGCGAGTGCACTCGCCAGTCCCTCACGATCGCGATGGGGCCGGCTGACAAGGCTGCTCGTCTTGGTCGCGATCCTTTATGGGTTGTTTTGCGGTGCGCTCGTCTTTTGGGAAACAAGACTGGTGTTCCCGGGCGCTTATTTTGACGCAAACCAGTGGATGGACCAAAACCGCTTCAATCCTGACCAACCCCAATTCGGCGAAGTTGTCGGGTTCGATTACCAAACGATTGACGACCAAATCCTTTCAGGTCGTTTCTTTGAGCGTGAAGATGCCAGCCGCGTCGTCCTGTTTCTTCATGGCAACGGGATACGAGCAGTCGACATGGATGGCTGGGCACGCCGTCTATCCGACGTGTTTGATGCAAGCGTATTGGTTGCCGAATACCGCGGCTACCAAACCCCCGGCTTCCATCCGACCGAACAAAGCACCTTCGACGACGCCCTCGCAGCAATCGATGCATTGTCCAAAGCCACCAACACTCCGGTTGAAGACATTCTGGTTTACGGCCGTTCGCTGGGTGGCGGGATCGCAGCAGGTCTGATCGAAGCATTGACCGATCGCGGCACTCCACCGAAGTCATTGGTACTGGACCGAACTTTTGATAGCGTCGCCGATGTCGGCGCTGACATGTTCTGGTTCCTGCCCGTGCAGATGCTGATCCGAAACCGATTCAACAGCATCGAGCACCTGCAAAATTATCGCGGCAACATTGTGCAGATCCACGGAGCACCGGACCGAATCGTGCCAATGAAAAACGGCCGGCGTCTCCACGACAATCTTCAAACCCAAGCGAAGGTGTGGATTGAAGTTCCCGACATGCGACACAACGATCGGATCTCGCTGGAATCACTTCAGCGTTTGAGATTCGAAGTCGATCGGCTGGAAGCGAAACAAACCGGCGCCGTCGAAGAGGTCGCAACGCCGTAATCCGACAACAAGTCATAACAAGGGTTTGAACCGGGTCGCCAGCCAGTCCTGAACCTAAAAAACCGGCACGCTTGTTGACGGTCAATCAGCCGGTCCAAACTATGCGAGAGCGACCTGCTCGGACAAGCGATTCGAACAAAACGCAAACCACGGTTCAGTTCTTTTGCAGCGCGTCGCGAATCTCACGAAGCAACTTGATGTCTTCGCTTGGCTCGGCAACCTGCTCTTCTTCAGGCTCTTTTTCCATTTGTGCACGTGCCATGTTGATCACCTTAATCGCAGCGAACAACGCGATCGCAATCAACAGGAACTCGAAGATCGTTTGAACGAACGGACCATAGTTGAAGATTGGATAGTCCTGCATCACCATCACAGGGTCGCCATTTTTGAGTGTTTCCATCTTGCCATCGGGTGTTAACTTGGGTGATTCGGTGGCAATTTTGACGGCTGCCTCTTTGAAGTTGATCCCGAAACGAGCCGTTAACAAGTTGATCGGCGGCATGATTACGTTCGATACCAACGAGGTCACGATCTTGCCGAATGCACCGCCAATGACGACGCCCACGGCGAGATCAATGACGCTTCCCTTCATCGCGAACTCTTTAAACTCTTTGACTAAACTCATTTTGGACTCACTATGCGGTGTAAGGTTTGGTGAAATCGCTTTATTACGACGGGTACTTTCGGAGTATGTGAGACCAAGATGCCCTTCGCAATAGTGTGGTCCAACGGCTGCAACCAAAATTTATACAATAGGTAGCAGCGTTACCAAGAATGAGCACATGGCCAACAGTCCTTCACCCTCTGACGATGATCTACTGCCGACTGCACCGGATATGTGTAGTCAGTCTGACATTTCGTTGGAGTCAATCATGGCGGACTACATCGAATGCAAAGAGCAAGGCCAATCTGTCACACCACATGAAGTCATCGCCAAGCATCCCGAGCATGCCGAAGCGCTGCGAAGCTTCTTTGCTAACCACCAATGGATGCAGCCCGATCCGGAGCCGACAAACCCGAGCTTGATAGGCGAATGTCTTGACGACTTTGAACTGGTTCGCGAAATCGCCCGGGGCGGAATGGGTGTTGTCTATGAAGCGATTCAAACCAGCTTGCGCCGCGCCGTAGCGGTCAAACTGATCGGCAATGGAGTCCTTGCCGATGACGAACTTCGATTGCGTTTTCGGATCGAGGCCGAAGCGGCGGCATCGCTTTCACATCCAAACATCTTGCCGATTCATGCAATCGGACAATGTCACGGTATGGAATATTTCGTCATGCCGCTGGTCAGTGGACGCTCCCTGCAACAGGACGTGATCGACCGCCGAAATCAACTGGAAGAGGAACAACGCAACACGACTAAGTCGGTCGACGGGAACGAGGTTCGTGATTCCATCTGCCGTGCGGTGACCACCGTTCGCGATATCGCTCGCGCAGTCGCGTACGCGCATCGCCGTGGCATTATCCATCGTGATTTGAAGCCAGACAATATTCTGATCGACGATGACGGCCAGCCCAAGATAGTGGACTTCGGTCTCGCAAAATGGCATCGCGATGAACCTCAACTAACTCAAGACGGCCAGGTCCTGGGCACGCCGCACTACATGAGTCCCGAACAGGCGCGGGGCGAATCCGACGTCACCGCAGCAACAGACGTCTATTCGGTGGGTGGACTTCTATTTGCTTTGTTAACAGGCCGGCCTCCTCATTCGGGCGACTCCGTGGCTGCGGTATTAACCAGCGTTCTGTCGGACGATCCACCTTCGTTGCGATTGGTTTGGCCGGGCGGCATGCCCAAAATCGCGGAACTTGCCGATCTCGAAAACGTGATTGCTCGAGCCATGGCAAAGGATCGAGTCGATCGATATCGGTCCGCTGACGAACTCGCCGATGACCTGGATCGCGTCCTGGCTGGCGAACCGACTCAAGCCGGTCCAGATGGATTGGTCCACATGATGACCCGCGAGCTGAATCGAGACCAGCACCAAGCCTCCTTTGCCAACTGGGGTCGAGCTTTAAAGCACATTGGAATCGTCGTCTGGTTGATGCACATCTTGATGTTTGTCATCCAAGAAACGATGACGGAATCAACACGTTCGCTGATGTCCGCGTCGGCTTGGAGTTTGGCCGCCGTGATGGGCTATTTCGTACCGCGTTTCCTAATGCTATTGGGAATCGGCGGCGTTATCCATTTCGCTCGAGATGGATTGTGGATGCCGCGCGGTGTTGCCGAGCGGCCGATCTGGTCGATTTGGTTGGGATACCTTGCCACGCTAACCGTGATCAATGTGTTCTGGGCTCAAGGTTATTTCGATCACAACGACGTCATGGTGTTGGCGGGCGTGATGAGCGGTTTCGCGTTCTTGGCAATGGCAGGACACCTTTGGGGCGGCACCGCAATCTTGGGTTTGCTGTTCTTTGTCGTCGCCGCTCTTTGTGTCGTGTGGCCCACCGCGGCCCCGTTGCTACTTGGGACCGCATGGTTGATATCGATGTGGGTGCTTGGGCAGCGGTACCGCCGCAACACCGACTGCTGAACTTGATAAGCGAGTTAGCGCATAGCTCCAAAGCATCAGGCAATGGCGACCGGGTACAGATCATCAAGTGCAAGCGAGCATCTCCACGGGCTCGCCCGCACATCTGGCCGGTTCGCTACAAACGGCACAATCGCTTCGGATCGCCTATCCGGTCAGGTTTCTTGCCCTCACCGGGTGGAAGTCTGTGGCGTTTGCGCGGCATGTCATGTTTTGCATCGTACGTTTACGGGAGTCAACAAAGACATATCTCGTAAAGGATTCCCGCGTTATGCGCCAAGCCACCGCACCAGCTCGCCCTGACAGTGCCCGCCAAGAACAATTCGAAGAAATCAAACGCCGCATCCACGGCAAACTGGTCGACAAGCTGGACTTGTCACGGGTTGGCGACTTGCAAGGCGATACGCTCAAACGCGAAATCCGCATGGTGGTTGAACACCTATGCGACGCTGAAGACACACTGCTAAACCGGCAAGAACGCGAACGCATCGTTGACGAAGTTCTTGACGAAACATTCGGGCTAGGGCCGCTCGAACTGATTCTAAAAGACCCGAAGGTCAGCGATATTCTGATCAACGGCCCCAAGAACATCTACGTCGAAAAAGGCGGCCAGATGCAAAAGACCGACGTGGAGTTCCGCGACGGCAAACACCTTTTGCAAATCATCGACCGGATCGTCAGTAAGGTCGGCCGGCGTGTCGACGAAACCTGCCCGATGGTTGACGCTCGTCTGGAAGACGGCTCGCGGGTCAACGCCATCATTCCACCTTTAGCTCTCGACGGAGCTGCGGTTTCGATTCGTCGTTTCGGTAGCAATCCGCTTAAGCTAGAAGACCTGCTGAACTATCGAGCCTTCACACCTGAAATGGTGATGTTGCTTGAAGGGTGCATCAAAGCTCGTTTGAACATGATCATCGCTGGTGGTACCGGTTCAGGTAAAACGACCTTGCTGAACACACTGTCGTCGTTCATCGGTCACGACGACCGGATCGTGACGATCGAAGACGCGGCTGAATTGCAACTGCAACAAGACCACGTGGTCCGATTGGAAACCCGTCCACCTAACATCGAAGGCAGTGGTGCGGTTTCGGCAACGGACTTGGTTAAGAATGCCCTGCGGATGCGTCCTGAACGAATCATTATCGGGGAATGCCGTGGTGGTGAAACCCTCGACATGCTTCAGGCTATGAACACGGGTCACGACGGATCGCTCACAACGATTCACGCCAATACGCCGCGTGACGCCATCGCTCGATTAGAAACGCTGGTCATGATGGCCGGTTTCGACCTGCCCGTCAAAGCGATTCGTCAGCAAGTTTCCGGTGCGGTCGACGTGTTAATCCAAGCCAACCGTCTACAAGGTGGACCTCGGCGAGTGACCGCCATCACCGAAGTGGTCGGCATGGAACAAGACACGATCGTGTTGCAAGACATTTATCGCTACCGCCAAATTGGCATCAATGAAGAAGGCAAGGCACACGGTGTATTCGAATGCCCCGGCGTGCGACCTGGCTTCATGAGCAAACTGGAATCGGCTGGCGTTCGTTTGCCAAGCAGTGCATTCCGCGAGCGTGTCATGATGGAAGCTTAGGCAACCATTAGCCAGTTAGCTGCCTGTCTTTAGCGGGCAGCCAATTTCATACTTCACTCTTCGAACTTCAAACTTCCTATCATGTCCTCGATCATCATCATCGCAGCCGTCGGCGTTTTCGTCGCTTCGATCGTCGCATTTGCAGCGTCGATCGTGATGCCGAGCGAAGAAACGACCGCAACCGAAGATCGTCTTTCACAGCTTGCCAGTACAAAGCAGGCCAGTGCAGAGAAGAGCCCTTCCTTGCTGCTCGTCGATGAAATGAACCGGACGGTTGGGTTCCTGGAGCGACTAACGAACCAAGTTCCAGCGGTTCACAAGTACCTCGAACAAGCTGACCTGAAGATGTCGGCAATGCAGTTCGCTGGAATTTGCGGCATCTGCTTTCTGCTCGGCATTGTAGTTTGCGTCGTAACCCCAGTGCCGATTCTATTGGGCCCGTTTGTCGGCGGTGCCTTGATGATGCTACCGGTCGGTTACGTTCTGCACAAACGTAAGAAACGACTGGCTCGATTCGGGCAACAAATCCCTGAAGCACTCGAATTGCTTGGCCGTTCGCTCCGCGCTGGTCACTCGTTGCAGGCCGGTTTCGGCTTGGTGGGCGAAGAGATGGAGCCACCTTTGGCCGTCGAATTCAAACGTTGTTTCGAAGAGCAAAAGTTCGGGATTCCCTTGGACGAATCCATCGAAGACATGGCCGAACGGGTTCCCAACATGGACATTCGATTCTTTGCGACCGCCGTGATCCTGCAGCGTCAAACCGGGGGTGACCTTAGTGAAATCCTGGACAAGATCGGTCACCTGGTTCGCGAACGTCTGCAGATTCTCGGTCAAATTCAGGCACTCACTGGCGAAGGCCGAATGAGTGGTGCAGTGCTGCTCGCACTGCCTCCAGTGTTGTTCTTGACGATGCTCAAGCTGAACTACGAATACGTCATCATGCTGTTCACCGACCCCATGGGACGGATGATGCTGGGGGCCGCCATCGTGACCCAGATCATTGGTGCTTTGGTGATTAAGAAGATCATCACGATCAAAGTTTAAGCACGCACATCCTTACGTCTGGCCCACCGGCCAACTCGCCCTTTGCGGCCCCACGTTCAACGCCTTTAGCCCTCTCTGATTTCACATGTTCCAACTCATTGCTGAAACCGCTGCCACGGGAATGTTCAATCCCGTCTTGCTGACGACGATCGCGATCTTTCTAGGCGTTTCGTCCGTCACATGGCTCGCCGTCAATCACTTCAGCGGCACCGATCAGGCATCGGCGGAATCCCGTCTGGAACGACTTAAAGATCCCAAACGTGGCGTACGAGATATCGCCGCTGACGAAAAGGCTCGATCCAAGAATGATGCCCTGACTGCAGCCCTTGAAAAAGCCGCCAACCCATTGGCCGGGTCCGTCGCGGGTACCGAAGAACAAATGAGCAAGCTTCGCGAGAAGCTGGTCACCGCCGGCTTCCGACGTGAACATTCGCCAATCGTTTTCAAGATGATCCAGCTCGTCAGCACCGGCATCGGTCTGTTCTTTGGTGGTGTGCTTGGAATGCTGATGGATGGCGTTTCCGAAGGCTTAGCGATCAAGGTATTCGGCGGCATGATCTTCGGCTTTGGGGCTCCGATCATGGTTTTGAACTTCCTATCCAGCAAACGCCGCGAAACCATCTTCCTCGGACTGCCTGACGCATTGGACCTGATGGTTGTGTGCGTGGAAGCTGGCTTGGGCATGGACCAGGCGCTTCGTAAAGTTGCCGAAGAGATGAAGAAGAGTCATAAGAACATCGGTATTGAATTCGGTATCGCCAACCAACAATTGCAATTCGGTCGCCCGCGTTCGGAAGTTCTGCAGGCGTTGGGTTACCGAAGTGGTGTCGACGACCTAAAGCAATTGGCTTCGATCTTGATCCAGGCGGACAAGTTCGGCTCGAGCGTTGCGACCGCGTTGCGGGTACAAAGTGACGCGATGCGAACCAAGCGACGTCAAATCGCGGAAGAAAAAGCAGCCAAGACGGCAGTGAAGATGATCTTCCCACTGGTGCTGTTCATCTTCCCGGGCATTTTCGTTGTGCTTGTCGGGCCTGCTGCCATCACGATGTGGCGACAACTGCTAAGCCAGTAACCAACGTTTGCCGGATGTCATCGGTGACATACCAACGCCACCGAGTCCGGTAGGAAATGGCGAAAGCTCATCTCACGTTTGACCGACTTGCAGCTCACCGAGTGAGGTCAAAACCAGAAACGGCGATGTCTCACGATCGGACGGATTCAGATACTGAAACTGGCTGACAACGTCTCGCCAGTTTTGGATCACTTGGCCGTCGGGTGACTTCAATTCGAAATGCCGACACGCCAATCCCGCCACGATCGCTGCCAACCTGTCCTCAACGGAACCGCAATCTCCGGTCCGATTGAACATTTCAGCAGCGTCGTCGTACGCAAAGCACGGTAAACAAACCGGCTGCTTTTTCAGTTCAGCGTAAATCCATCTCGTATTAGTCACCGATGGATTCAACAGTTACTTGGACGTTCCCGCTGGAATGATCGCCTCGGCGGTTCGATCATCGACAACGAAGTGGCCCAAAGGTTTTTGGGTTTCTGCATCGCGAATCAACCACACTTCACCCGGACGGGATTGTTGTGACTTTCGAGACCCTGGTGCGATGGACTCCGTTGAGGTTGGCTTTGCCTTCGCGTCCAACAAACTCACTTGCACGGCAATCTTCGTCTGGTTGGTGAAGAAAACAGGGAACGGGTTGCCATCCGGCACTGACGCTGGTGGTGGTTCGGGACCATTGGGAACCCAGGTCAATTTCACCAACGAGTCGACCGACGGTTCGACTCGCTCGTGGAATTCTTGTGGCGAGATGCTACGAAACGACTCCAGCATCTCTTTTGAATTGGAACGCTCAGCCAAGTTGGTCCACTCATACGGATCGGCCTGGAAGTCGTAGAGTTCCTCGCTGCCATCGTAGTAGTGGATGTACTGATGCGTCCGACCGTTAACGCTGTAGCTTCCTGGTTTTGATAGATAGGTCACACTTGATTCCGTCCACTCTTTTCCGGCCGGATCTGCCAACAGCGATGTCAGGATAGGTCCGTCGGTTTCTGGATTCTCCGGCAACCCAATCAAGTCGATGAGCGTTGGATACAAACTCAACAAGTTCACCGGAGCATCACATACACTTCCAGCCGTCGTTCCATCGGGCAGTTTTTCCGAAACGCCTTCAGGAACCCGAATCATCAATGGAATACGGGTGACCGCACGCCACGGCGTGTACTTCTGCCAATGCTCTTTTTCGCCGAGTTGCCAACCGTGGTCGGACCAGAGCACAACGATCGTGTTGTCTGCATTCGGTCCAGCCTCCAACGCATCGAGAACTCGTCCTAACATTGCATCGGCGAAATGAATCGAGGCCAAGTACCCTTGAATGCCGCGTTTCCATTGCCCCTGTTCTTGGATATGAGCGAAGTAACGATTTCGAGCCGCCCGCGCACCTACGGCCGGTACGTCATCCAAATCGTTGGGCTTGTATCCCGGGGGCAACTGAATGCTTTCCAGCGGGAATGGCTCGAAGTACTTCTTCGGCACAAACCATGGTTCGTGAGGCCGATAAAGTCCGCAGGCTAAGAAGAGCGGTTGGTCGTGCTTCGTACTCAATTGCTCGGAAACGTATTTGGCCGTTAACCAATCGCCGCCGAATTCTTCATCCGTCACGTCAAGTGCGGCCCAGTCCGTGTCGACGTATTGCCAAGGTCCACCGCGTGGAAGACTGGCCGGACGCTGTTCGGGTTCATAAGAATCCGGAAGTGGATTCTCCGTCGCGGCATCGGGATAGTATTCGTCCCATGATGCGGCTTCGATGAAGTAGTGCAGCATCTTTCCCGAGCCGGTGGCTCGGTATCCGTGATTTCGCAAATATTGTGGAATTAGAACTTGATCCGGCATGACCTCACGCATCTGTTGCCGGTTGTCGTACATCCCACTTCGATTTGGCGAAACGCCAGTAAAGATCGCTGAACGACAAGGATTGCACGCCGGTGCAGGGCAGTGAGCATTGTTGAACAGAACACCACTCGCGGCGAGTCGATCCAGATTAGGAGTGATCGTTTGCGGGTGTCCGCCCAGACAGCCAATCCAGTCATTCAAATCGTCCATCGCGATGAAGAGAATGTTCGGTGGTGCTTGTTCGGAATAGGCGACATTGCAAGCCAGTACACTCGCGATGAAACCCAAACCGTAAGACAGAAAATTCAATCTCTTCATGCTGATCCCTTTTCATAGGCGTTGGCAAATTTGCCAGATCCCACCTCATACCGAGCATCGACGCGATGCCGTGGATGGGTTGTCGCCGCCGGGCCATGACTGAACTTCTCGACGACGACCATGCGTTATGGCCATCATCTCAATGTCTCGCCGGCATCCCAGGATGACAATGGCAACGCAATTCTGGGTTGCCGATGCCACCGTTGAGAGGTTTTTATTGCGGGGCTTGAGACATAACCGGGAAGGAAAAATGAAGATCGCGACGGCGTTTGGCAATCAGCCTGAAAGTGTGAAAACCGGAGACGTTAATCACACGAAAACATCATGAAAAACAACACTTATCGCCGACCGACTGCGCATAAACGGCAGCCGACAAGATCGCCGAAAGGCAGGTCCGTTTAGGGATCGAATGCCCGACAATATATCGCCTGCAAAACGATTAACGATTCGCTGCTCGCTTCCAATACGTATCGGCTAGAGGCACCGATCTATCACCATGGGTGCAATACTCCGGACGGCCAAAGCGGCATTCACCCCAACGAGCGGACTACTTGTTCCAGTAATCGATCACTACCACTTTTTCCAAATGAGGCTTCAGAACCTCGACGAACGCCTTGTGAGCAGGGTGTGGTAGATACGCTTCGCGGTCTGCCTCCGAAGCGAACGAAACGAGGAAGCAGTGGGTCAATCCGTCGTTCAATCCTTCCGGGCTATTGTTGACGCCAAACTCAAGGTCCGCGATCGCATCAATTTTGCTCGGCAAGGCTGCAAACGCGTCGACCACCTTTTGGACCTCTTCAGGGCTGCTTGATTCTTTGAATCCAAACATGACGACATGGCGCAACATACGATCCGAAGCGGCCGGATCCGTACCAGTGGCAGACTTCTGGATCATGGCGGACATGGCAATTCCGAGCACAAGGACGGTAAACAAGATGGGTTTCATAACGGGCTTCATTCAGTAGCGGATAGGGACAGCGAATCGAATTCTGTTGGCCGTCATTATGACCGATACGGGCTCACGAATCGACTGGGCAAACTTGGCTAACTTTAACGACCACGGGCGAAAGGTCGGGCTAGGGGGACCCAAGCGACTATGCCAATGAAACTCAGAATACGCTGTACAACAGTCGAACCAGTAAATACGCGCCCGCATGTTTGCCCCTCACTTTCAACACCGACTTCCGCCATGTCCGACAACCGCGATGGAGGCCACCCACTACAGGCTGGAATCATTGTTCTGTTGCTTGTTGGAGGAGGTTGGTACTTTTTTCGAAACTACGATGTCGCCGGCCTCGATGGCGTTCGCATTTCATCCAAAAACAATCGTCCATTCGACGAATTAGAGGCTCCGTTCACCTTCACGTCATCCACCGAGGAAGGCACGACACGCTATAGCGGTGCATCGCTTGCAAGTAGCGGCGGATCGTCCGTGTCGGCACCAAGGCCCAGTTCCGACTTCGCCGTTGCTTCGGATTTCGAACCAGATCCCATCATCTCCAGCCCCAGTGACCAGCACGCGATTTCACGCACCAATTCGCTCAGTCGTCGATCACGATACGCTCCGGCACAATTGCGTGTCGCATCGTGGGCGTTAGACGGATTTGGGCCAACGAAGCTGGCCAGCGACTTGGCCCGCAAGAATCTTGTTCGAGTGGTTCGGCAATTCGACGTGATCGCGTTGCAACAAGTTTCGTCGATGCAAATGGACTTGGTGCCCAGGATGATCGACGCGATCAACGAGAGTTCGCTCGGTGGCGGCGCACCGCTTTACGACTACGTATTGGGTCCGCCGACAGGGCCCAAAGACCGCGGCGAACAAATGGCGATCTTGTTCAACCCAGCCCGCGTGCGAGTGGACCGTTCACAAACCTATACGGTTGCGGACCCGGACAACCAAATGACGTACGATCCGCTGGTCGCTTGGTTTCGCGCTGCCGAGCCCGACGAGGACTTGGCATGGACGTTCACGCTGGTCAACATTCGGGTGGACCTGAGTCGCGCGCCTCGCGAAGTTGCTTTGATCAATCAATTGTTCAAGTCCGTTCGCGAAGACGGGCGTGGTGAAGACGATGTGGTAATCACTGGACTATTCCAGGCCGATGACGCCTACCTATTGCCCGTCATCGCTGGACCGCAAGTACGAGCCGCGGTGACCAGCACGCCAACGGATATCTTCGGACGTCACCAAACCAGCAACTTGCTTTATGATCAGGGCAGCACGGCCGAGGCAATTGGCCGGGGCGGGGTTTACGACTTCCTGCGTGTTTACAACATGAGCGTCGCACAAGCCCAAGCGGTATCCAGCTACCTGCCTGTGTATGCCGAGTTCTCGCCATTGGAAGGGTCCCCGCTTCTACATCAAGCAACCGTTCCCGCCACTACCGCTCGCTAGTTTACGGCAAAGTCGTTGGAGCTCGATCGCCAGACGGTGATTATTTGGGAAACGTCAACACGCCATCCCAGTCCGGCGGTGCAACGCGGTGATGCTGCAAGATTTTCTGCAGCAAGACATCCTTCGGACGATCCCATGCGGGGAGCCGATGCAACATCTCGTAAGCATCATCCCAATCGCCCGCGATGAACGCATCCCAAGCCTGGCGTGACTGTTGCAACTCGGGTTTCGACAACATCGGTTGCCCTTCCACCGGCACGACCAACTGTTGAATTTCGACTGGTGTTTGAATGCCTGCGACTCGGACCAGTCCAAGGTATCGCAACGACAGCGGGAATTCCGCATCGTCAACGAATTGTTCGCTGGACTGTGTCAATCGAGAAGCGGTTTCTTGGTCGAGTAGAACCTCGACACCAAAGACTTTTGTAAGCCCTTCCAACCGGCTTGCCAGATTCACGACCGGTCCAAACGCTGTCACCTTCACCTGGTCGACCGTACCGATTCGTCCAGCAACCGCGGGTCCCGAAGCGATTCCGATACCACACCGGAACTCCGTTTCACCGAGAACGTAATCACGACGAATACAAGCCGCGGCTCGGGCCGCGGCTAACGTGGCGGCTACCCTTGGGTCAACATCACCGGAAAGCGGTAACGGCCACCCCCAAAATCCCATGGCAGCATCACCATGGAAATCACCGATTACGCCCTCTGTCTCTAAAATGTGCTTGGTCATCACGCCCAACGCTGAGCTAACCTGTTCGAGCAACACAAGCAACTGATCGCTGTGCACCTCCGACGTTCTGGAAAACCCTCGCAGGTCACAGAACATCACCGACAAATCACACTCACGCGGCTTCAACCAACTTTCCGAATCCGTACCCGCGATCGCATCGAGCACCACGGGGGCAAAGAAACGCCGCATCGCAGCGTGTCGATGTTGGAATTGATTCGCTTGCCGAATTCCGGAAACGAGCGAGCCAACCACTTCCGCGAACTTCACATCGTCACTAAGCCGATCGATCAGCCCATCGGAATCGTCAAGTCCTTGATCGCCTCGCAACACGCCGGCCCGGCTTCCGGTGACATATAGCACCCAACCCCGGCAAGCATCACTGCGCAAAGGAACGCAAAACGCCCAGTCCACATTTGCCGCTGACGTGTACTCCAGATCGCTACTCGAATCGGAATCCGCCGTCTGGCCGGTTGAACCATAATTCAGCGGCGCACTGTCCCAAAGGTGCAGCACACTGTCGCGACGCTCCAGCGTGGCGGCGACTAGCCGAGTACTGACGTCTTGAACTTCGGGATCACTGTTTCGAACATCGTAATGCAGCACTTCCAAGGCCGCGTCGTGATTCGCCTTTGAACTGGGCGTCGACTTCACAATCGCAACCGCAGTTGCCGCCGGAGTCGCCCGTAGCAACACGTCGCTGACCCGAGCGAACAACTCTTCATCACCCAAACTACCCGTCACCAAATCCGGCAAACGTGCCAGCAAATCGATGCGAGTCTGCGTGTCGCGAAAATGTCGTTTTCGAAGTGACGATGCCGCAAACGCCATCTCCGTCACCTCACCAACGGCAGCAGGGATGGCCTCGTGATCGAGCGACCGTGAGCTATCTTGATGCTCGTCCGTTTCAGGTGTCAGACCGCGTCGGACTGAAATTGGCTTGTTGGAATCCTTCGACGAACCTGGTGTTTCGACGGTGAAGCCGGGACGTCTTGCCAAGGTGAACGTCGTCTGGCCGATCACAAAGTGTTCGCCCGGCACCAAGACAAAGCTGTCTCGCGGTTGACCGTGATAGAAGATTGGGTTGCGAGCCCTGGGGTCCTTTGAAACACGCACCCGGTCACCTTCCAAAACGGTTAAGACCGCATGGTGGCGTGAAATGGAGGCATCCCAGGTCACTGCCCAGGGAATCGCTGCGACGTGTCGCCGTTGTGGCTGATCCGCAGCGATCGCTTTGCCAGCAGAGGTGTCGGCGTAGTTCCCCTTACCTTCACTAGCATAGGACGTTCGAGGCTGTCGTCCCAGCAAGACATCGCGACCAGCGGATAGCTCTGGCATACCACGTCGCCAACGTCCCTCGCGGTCGCTGCTTTGAGCAATCAAGTCCGGCACGACGTGGCTCCCGGATGTAGCATGCCTGCAAACATGCGGAGAACGTTATCGCATGCGAGATAGCAACAACATCTGCTACCGTTCGCGTGGGTCAACGAAGGCAAATTCGTTGACCCGAGATTAACTCGCATGACCAATCCGTTTCGATGCAGGACGAGACTCAAAAGCGGCCAGCACTGAAAGCGATCAGCACCGCCAGTACAACTACTCTTCAGTTTCAGCTTCGGTTTCAGCCTCGGCCTGAGCCGGTTGGTAGTTCCGCACCCAAATGTTTCGGAAACGCACTGGGTTGCCGTGGTCTTGAAGTTTGATGGGACCGGTCGATGCGTGAGCCTTGTACGCTGGCGGACGATCGTATGGCGTATCACCTTTCAGCTCGAAGTGATTCAGGATCAAGACTCCGTTATGCATCGCCGTGATGTAAGCCGGTGACAGCAACTCGCCTTCCTCATCAAAACGAGGTGCGGTCCAGAAGATGTCGTAGGTATTCCATTCCCCTGGCGGACGCATCGCGTTGACGGCCGGAGGAGTTTGCTTGTAGATCGCTCCCGCCTGACCGTCGAAATAGGTTTTGCTTTTGTACGAGTCGAGCACCTGGATCTCATAGATGCCCATCAAGAAGATTCCGCTGTTGCTTCGCTGTTGGCTGGTTCGGTTGCCACCATCTGGACAGGACCACTCGATGTGTAGCTGGCAATCGCCGAAGCTTTCTTTGCTTGTGACGGTACCTTTGCCAACGACCATAACTCCATCTTCAACAGTCCATCTCTCGCCGTTACGCCAGTTTTTAAGATCATCGGCTTCTCGAAACAGAACCACTGCGTCGGATGGTGGATCGCTTGAAGTTGCGCCGGGCGTGACCACCTCAGGCTCTTTCCATTTGATGCCGGACTTGTACTCTTTCGCGTTCACAACCGAGACGGAAGTCAGGGCAAAGACAGCGAGCAAAACGGGACACAGAAGATGCTTGTTTGGCATGGTGTAGGTGTGCTTTAGGTGGGTAGGCAAGGTGAGAAACTGCCAGAGGCAGTCTGGAGCAAGGGTCATCAATCGGCAGGCGTACTCTTTCGTAAACGGGCAACCGATATTCGCATTGATCGGTGGCAAGTTTGATGGTTTCGCGTTTGACCGTATCGTGTAACCGACCGTTCAGCCGCAAGCCACGCCGAATAGTCGACGCATTACCGTTGATAAGATGCTGCTAATTCTAGTCGGATGGATAGTCCGTATTCTACCCATGCGATTCAGATAGAACGAGATCGAACTAAATTCCCATTTGAGCCAGCATGTCGGCAACCCTTCCCACACTGTTTGCCAGTGATGGGTGAGCTTCGCTGAATTGAGAGGTCGCGTCGGCAAGCCGATCGGCGAGCGACTTTGAATCCACCTCCGACCGATCCAGGCTTTCCTGGATCTCATCGACCGCAGCCTTCAATTTCACCCGTTCTTCGGGTGCAAGTTCCTCGATTGACGCGAGTTGCTCTTGAAGTTGTTCGAGGGTCTCGTCGAGTTGTGTTCGCATCGTGGTTGATCCTTATGACAATTCCTGTTTCTTATCCCTGAATTGTCTGCGATCTCGGTCCGATATGCAATCAGATAACGGGTCACCCCGGGATCCAAACTGCGATCGTTAGTCCCTCCGATGGGTTGAAGCGACTACACGATCTCCCATCTTGCGACCGTACTGTCGTTCAGGTCCACGTAGTACAAGGCACCGTCAGGCCCCTGGCTGATCGCGACCACAACACTGGAACCCGTCGTGAACGTTTGCACGTTAGTCAACTCGCCGTTGGGCCCCACGTCAGCATGCCGAACGATACCTTGACCTAAGTCGTTGAAGAAAACGTCCCCTTCATATTCGCTGCCGTAAAGTGTGCCGCGATAGACGTCGCCCATCACAATCGCATTGATTCCATCGGCCTGGTGATTTAGTGCATACTGCGAAGCCGTGACGGCGATGCTCTGGGCGAAAAAGGCCTGCCCTTCAGGAGTGTTCGCGTAACCTTGGTTGACCACGCTGGTACCACTTCCGCCTTCATAAAACGGCCATCCAAAGTTAGCACCCGCACCGGCTGAATTCACTTCTTCCCAACGAGTCCAACCGACGTCACCGATAAACAAGCGTCCCGTCACCGGGTCAACCGACATCCGGAAAGGATTTCGCAACCCTAGTTGGTAAACCTTCGATCGATTGTCGTTCGCGTTGCCATTGAAGAACGGGTTGTCATTCAAACCTTCGCCGGTCAGCGGATCGATTCGCAGCACCTTGCCACTCAAGCTATCGATATCCTGCACTCGGTCCGCTCGGGGATCGACGCGGTTGTAACTGGCTCCATCGCCGATCGAAACGAATAGGTTGCCATCGATTCCAAACGCGAGGGCGCCCACCGTATGTGATTCACTGTCGCTATTGATGAAGTCGTTGATGAACGTTCCGTCGGATCGCTCACCAGCGGGAGCCTCGTTGAAATCGGTAGTGCTATTGGCGAAGCCGTTGAAGTTGTCCCAGGTGCTGTTCGAACCAAGCAAAACGACTTCACTTCCCGCTACCGCTTCGAGATATCCCTTGCTGGAATCCGCGGTGACACGAATCAATCGGCCGGCACGGTTGCCCCTTCCATCGGGCCCGGCCAACGTTCCGCTGGCTTGGTTGTAGACTTCCGGTGGATCATAGGTGAACAACAGATAGACGTACGGGTTGTTCTCGAAATCCGGGTGCACGGCGATGTCCATCAAACCGCGATCGCGAACACCATTGACGATGCTCGAGATATCGATAAACGGTGTCCCCGCAACACTGCCGTTCGCGGCTGTTTTGACCACGCCGCCCTGTTCGGCGATCAGCATCGTGCCGTCGGGAAGCCATTCGATCGCTATTGGATTATTCAGCCCGGAAGCGACCGTCACACCAATTACTTCATCGCCGCCAACGACAGGCGGATCGGATGGCGGAGTTGTAAGATCCAAATCCCAGTTTCGAATCCGATGAGAATTTTGCGAACCGCCCGTTGCAGCGGTGAAACCAACGTAAGCTGTGTCTCCAACCTGGCTTTGCAGATCAACGGTCGCCTTTAAGAGTGCTTCAGCAGGACGTGAATTCGTTTGGGAAACGTACACCGCCAATACGTTGCTAGTGCCGTTGTAATCAACCCACGCGTAGATTCGGGAACCACTATTCAGATCGAAATCGGGAACGGCAGTCCGCAAGTTGAAGTCAACCAAACCGGTCAAAATCGATACGTGATTGTTGTTAATGTCGGCCCCACCTTTGTAGGTATCAAATTCAACCGCCACGGATTGAGTGATGCCTTCGTAACCCAACAGACTGCCTGTCCCGCCCAGAGCAGCGGTTCCACGCGGATCGTTTTGAATGGTGAACGTCAAACCATCGGCGCCGCTGGTTCCATTACCGCCAGTCGCTTGGAAGCTGAAGCCGGATCGAAACGATCCGTCGCCGGTCAAATCAATCGGAGTCGTATAAAACGCACTGCCCGCTCGGTTGGACCCCGTGGTTGTCAATTCCAAAACACTACCGGTTTGCCGAGCGTCGCCGTTCAAATCCAAGCCAGCCACACTATTGAAGTTGGTATAGCTAGGCAGATCGCCTTCATCGTCAATGATTGAAACGGTCGCTGTTCGCGGGACCAGCAGATTGGCACCTCCGCCGACGTTGTCGATGGTGATATTGAAGGATTCGTTGCCCTCGCTTTGATTGTCATTGATGATCGGCACCACGATCGCCTTGCTGGTCTCGCCATCCGCAAAGGTCAGCGTCCCGGTCTGACGCACGTAGTCACTGCCTTCGGTAGCGGTCCCCGCAAACGTGTCATAGTCAACGGTCACGATGCCATCGCTGCCGCCGGAACGAATCACGTTAATCGTGGCGGTACCAGCGTCTTCATCAACAGACACGTTACTCGTTTGCAACGCAATCGTTCCCGGACTAACGCTGCTGGCGCCAAACTGGAAATAACCATTCGCGTGCAACCACTCCTCTTGCTTGAACCCTGGTGTGATCCCGCCGTCCTTCCAAGTCCCCGTCGAGTAAACATCCGCGGATTCGGTTTCGAACGTCGTGCCATCCAGAACGATGTGGTCGACACGCAAATTGCGATCAACCTCGCCATCGTTGAGATAAAGGTCATTCGAAAAACGAACACGAACGTCGCTGATGTCGACTTGTTGTGACGAACTGAAGTCGTACCGCACAAATTCATTGTTGCTTGCGTTGCCGCCGATGTTGTTCCAAGTGTTGGCGAGCTCACCGTCGATCCACAATTCCATTTGTTCGCTGTTCTCGCTTCCAGCAGCATATATGGACAAAGTGCTGCCCTCACTCGGCGGATCAGCAAACTGGAAATAGCCATTGCTGTGGATCCACTCGCTCTGGCGATAGCCCGGCGTCGTGCCGTCTGCATCCAACCAGGTCCCAGTCCCAAAAGTCGTCGGGTCCTCGGCTTCGATGGTTGTGAAGTTGACCGTTACCGAATCGATCCGCAGATTGCGATCGATGCCCTGGCTGGGGTTGTATAAGTCGTTGGTGAACAAGACTCGAACGTCACCGGGACTCGCATCCGCACCGCCGTCGTAGGTGTATGTCACGAACTCACGTTCCTGTGCATCGCCACCAATGTTGTTCCAGGTCTGGACGATGCTGCCGTTGATTTCCAACTGCATCTGTTCCTCGCCCGTCGTGCCTGCCGCTCGGATGGAGATCGGCAACACCATCTGCACGTGTTGCAGGTCCTGAACGCGAGCCAGCAACTCAGCTTCGATTGAGCCGGTCGCCAACTCCAAGTCCCAATCACCGCCTAATCGATCTGCGCCCGTCACATCGGTTGATCCAGCCACATCGGCGCCACTTAGATTGGAAAGCGTGCTTATGAATTTGGCTCCCTCGGTTCCGGCAGCGACTTCACATCCGTAGACGAGAATGTCCGCTCCCTCCGTCAAATGGTTCGCCCAGTCTTGAATCGCACCCGCATAGGATTCCAGCGAAACTTGGTCGATGATCTGATCCGCCATTTGGATCTTCCCGGCCTGACCGTGGGAGAATAAATGAATCGCCGACACGTTCGATCGAGCCCGGACTGCGGCATCGATTTGTTGAAGCGGTGATGTCGACGAATCAATCAAAACAATTTCGACACCCCGTCTCATTAAGCCAGAGATCTGTGCCTCACTTTCAACTTCGGCATCCACAAATGCGAGCTCGGTTGTCTGCACTTCGGTCGCGACTCCAGCCGCCGCATCCGCTTCCGCGTCCACGGTCTGAGTTTCCGAAAACGACTCCGCAGCTGCGCCCACTTCCGCACCCGCGTCACCCGCCAACATCAACCGAGGCTCCAGAGGCGAGATGGTCCAATCGGTTCGCTGGCGCGCTGAACAAGCCGTTTTCGACGTTTTCTCGGAGGTAGAAACCGAGATCAGACGACGTAGGAGCGAGCGTTTCATACCGAAAATCCTGGCGGAAGGAGCGATAAAACCGGAACAATCGCTGCCATCCTAAACACCAGAAACGCCGCCGCAACCTACCTAGCTTAACATTTGACCACACGTGATCTTTCGCTTCGTATGCCTCCACACCACCCACACCTAAGATCCCATCGCCATGGGGACAACAAATATCGGTGCAGAAATGCGGTTGCCGGATATAGCGCCCCGATTCAGACGACCGGTGCAGAGTCCTCGAGTGCTAGGTCAATAATGCAACTTCGACCTCCAAGCCTGGACCGAAGCCCAACATCACCCAGGGTCGCGGAACCTCGGTCGCTCGGAATCGTTTCAACACGGCACCCAAGGTCGCCGACGACATGTTACCGTGCTCTCGCAAAACGTCTCGCGAGATCGCCAATTGACTTTCCTCAAGCCCCAGAGACGTTTGGACAGCCTGCAAAATCCGGACGCCGCCCGGATGAACTGCCCACCCGCCGACTGATTCAATCGTTTGACCCTGTTGGGCCAACCACTCCGTCATATACGCGAGCAGGTTGTCTTCAATCAATCGCGGCACTGCGGCGCTGAGTGTCATCTCAAAGCCGTGATCGCCAATCTTCCAGGTCATCTCATCTCGACTTTGCGGAATAAGACATGAACCGGTGGCGTTAATCGTCGCCATACCGGTGGACGCTTCCTCGGCGGTTCGATCAGGACATTCACTCCCGACGACAATTACTCCGGCGGCCCCATCGGCGAACAACGATCCTGAAACGATGCGTTGTGCTTCGTAGCCGTACTGGTAGTGCAGACTGCATAGCTCGATACAAACGATCAAAACCACCGACTGAGGTTCTGCCGCGACTAATCCGCGAGCTGCACGCATGGCGTTGATCATCGCGTGGCACCCCATGAATCCAATCTGGATGCGCTGGGTTGTTGCGGGTAAGTCCAACGCTTCGATTAGATCCACATCGATTCCCGGAGCACTGAATCCGGTACAGGTCACGGTAATCAGATGCGTGACATTGCTCGCCCGACATCCGCTGGAGTCGATCGCCTCGGATCCCGCTTGAATTGCCAATCGAGGCGCATCGGTAGCGTAGCGTTCATTCCGCTCTCGAGTTGTCGGACCGAAATGGTTATCCGAGAGCGCGGGGTAAAACGATTGAGAGATTTCATCATCCAACTCGGTTCGCTCCAACAAAACGCTGCCGCGGGTTTCCACCCCCGTGCGACGATACAGCTTTGCAATTTTATTGGCTTGCCCGTCGTTGTCGCTCGACATCGCCTGCGCCGCCGCAGTTGAAAACCCCAAATCGGCGGACAGTTCGGGGACCACCGAAGTCACGGCTAAGATGGTTGCCGTTGAAATGTTCGGTGTGGTCATGAAGGACTTTCGGGTTGCGAATGAATAGGAGGAACCGGGGACGAGCGGTCATTGCAGACCGGAGGGTCGGGTTGCTTTGAACGAGGGTCCGCTAGCCACTCCGCGGGTGAAAGGTTTGGCAAGCCATTGAGCATGCGACAATCCAATTTGAGTGATCCGGCGGACAGCACGATATCGCAGTCCGGCGGTAACGAGACCGCAAATGACGCGCCGTTTAGTCTGAATCTTCGATAAGCGTTGTTTCCAAGCCGCGGCGTAGTCAATGTTACCAGAATCACTATGCAGCCCCGCTGCGTTTTGACTCGACGCCGGGCTGGTAGCCAACTGACTCCACAAATCGGCAACCGCAATGCCGCTTTCGATTCCCCACGTCATTCCTTCCCCCGTTAAGGGCTCGACATAGCGAACGCAATCACCAATCGCGACGACTCGTCCGTGACCGACGTGACGTTGACGTCGCAGCGGCGGGGCCGTCATCCAATTCGCATCGTGCTCAAGCCAAGCTTGCAACGCGGAACCCAAGCTCGCCGCCAATTCTGGGTGGCTTTTCAACAGCAACCCGACACGCTGCGATGGCGATTGCTTCGTGACACCCGAACGTTGGGTCTTCCCGCGTGATCGCAATGCCGCCGCGATATCGATCGCTCCGTCCGGTAATCGCACTAAACCGACATAGCCATCATTACCACAAACCATCTGGATCTCGCCGCTTCGGATCGGCCAGTCTTTGGCAAGCTGATGAATCGCTGGCACATGAGCCGAAATTCCAAGCGGCCCATGCGGTTGCTCGACCCAAGGCAAATCCCATCGGGGCAACGCGGAATCGACCGCGGCGTCATCCTCTTCCGGAGTCTTCACCTTACCGGGTTGGCCACCGGTCGGCTTGCCCTGGAACACGCCCGTCAACCCGGTCGCCAAAATCACCGCAGCGTACTCGTCGGTGGTAACCCAAGCCGCACTGCCAACTCGAACTTGATGGCGATCTTGCACCGAGCTATCGCCGATTGCCGAAACGGAACCGACAGCTTTCCATGAATCGTCGATTGGTCGATGACGAATCACCACGGAACGCGAATCACTACTAACGACCTGGGCCTCGTGCGGTTGTCGCACTTCCACACCGGTTCGCTTTGCTTCCGCAATCAAGTACGAATCCAAAACGCTGCGTGCGATCGCAACCCCCGGCACGACGGGGAAGTGAACCGGTGGACGACAGAAGTGCAGGGAATCCGATTTTGATCGGTTTGGCGAAGGAGCGGTTTGCAGGTAACCAACGAACGATTCAGTGGCCGCCCCTAATTGTCGAACACCGTCCCCCAGTCCGATCGCGTCCAAAGCTGCAAGTCCTGCCGCTCCCAAACAACAACCGCAAATCTTTTCGCGTGGGAAGCTTGCCCGTTCCATCAACGTCACATCCCAACCGAGATGTCGCAAACGGATCGCTGCGGCACAGCCTGACACGCCGCCTCCCACTACCAACACACGCTTGCCTTGTACCAACACACGCCTGCCTTGCAAACGTTCCCCGCCTTGAACCTGCCCAATCGTTTTGGGGGCGTGATTCAAGGCGTGGCCCCGGCCAAGACTGACTTCATGTCGGGAACCATTTCGGCTTGGCATTGTTGGTCGATAATGGCCATCCAACGACAGGGCAATGAGCGCCGAATCTTGATTTCCATTCCCAACGATTGGCGGATCAAGTCTGTGAATTCGGCGCGGGTGTAGGCGCCTCGAACGCTCGCGGACGCATCAAAGTGCACGACATCACTGCGAGTAACCAACCTCGCCGACGCCGCCACTAATGCCAAGTTAATGCGGGAACGTTCCAAGTCGCAAACCACGACAGCTCGTTCGCTGGCACGCCACATGTCTTGGATTAATCGAGTGACCTGGGGTGGATCAAGATGATGCATGAACAACGAACAAGTCACGATGTCGAAACCGCCAGGCAACCCCTCACGCAAGCAATCACGACGAATCGTTCCCAATTCGACACCCGCCGCTTGAGCCGATTGGCTAGCCGTTTGCAAAGCCACCTCACTAACATCGAGCGCCGTGACGGCCAACGGAATACCTCGGCGGCGAGCATAAGACAACCACGCGATCGGCAAATCGCCACTTCCTGATGCGACATCCAACACCCTCAACGGCCGACGTGGGTTGGCGGCAGCATAGCGAATCAACGGTCGCATCATTGCCGCCGCAACTCCGCTGATCCAATTCAGCCGTCGCAGTCCCGCCAGTGCATCACGATGCCTGTCAGGCGACAAAGCCGGGTCGTCCATCCATTCGTCGACACGTTGGCGGGGAAAAGGCATATGCAATTGTTTGATAAGGTTGAAAACTCTTTGCCAGTGGACTCGTTTCTGGCCATCACGTCTAGCTGGACAACATCACTTCATGCCTTGTCAGCTTCGTATCCGACAATGACATCGCCAGTTATCACGCTTCTTAACGAGATTAAAAGAAAAACGCTGGTCCAAACGATTAATTTCAGGTCAAAACGGCGAACCGTTAAGCCATCGCGTGAATCAGCGAACTGGCTCCCATTTTACGTCCAAGTGTCCAACCAACCAAGCTGCTAAATTAAAACTCACGTGCTAGCAATATTCGCATCCAATCCATCTAAAATCGCCACTCAAACATTCCACCAGCAGCACCGCTGTCAGCCATGTAAGGATAGAACGCCATGTTCCCGC
This sequence comes from Rhodopirellula sp. J20-39, assembly GCF_057365095.1. Lineage (NCBI taxonomy): Bacteria > Pseudomonadati > Planctomycetota > Planctomycetia > Pirellulales > Pirellulaceae > Rhodopirellula > Rhodopirellula sp. J20-39. The sequence goes on from NZ_CP195123.1 coordinate 4,887,703, forward strand.
CTCTCGCTTCAGTCCGGTCGATCGCCGTCGTCGCGACATAGGCTAACCACCACCCCAAAGCGACCTGTGACGGATAGTGATCATCGTCATTAACGCGAGACAGTGGTCCTAGAAGCGAACCCGCATAAAAAGCTGTTTTCAAGATTGGCCGGTCCGTCATCTTCGCTGCGTTAAGAAACGGAAACGCGGACATGAAAGCATGGCCACTCACACCGTTGTTATCTTGAAACGGCAACCACCTCGAATCCCGATCTTTTTCACCTGGACGCGAACCTCCGGTCAACCGCTGGGCGACCATCAATGGCGGAGCACCGATCAGAAACGTTCGTAGCGATCGTTCGCCCCAACGCCCCGTCGTGGCCAACACCTGCAAATCATCAAATACCGTTCCAGCAGCCCATGCGACCGCAAACACCGGCAACCTGTACCTGCCGTTACCAAGTTCTTTGCTTGAATGGAGCGATTCGAACCAATCGTCGCTGGTCGCACCGCGAACGCTTGCTTGAAAGTGATCGTGAATTCCTTGATCTAACTGCGTGTTCGCGACCGCAGCCCCAACCAGAAATCCGCCAGCCAACAACCGAAATGATTGCAGGTCATAAAAATTCTTGTGGTCTGATCCGATGCGTTGCCACAGCGATTCGCGACCCTTCCCAGACGGCCGCCATGCAGCCAAATCGCTTTCCCATTCTAACGAAATCGAATCGCTAACAACTTGGTCACCACGATACCAAATTGCTTCTGCCAATTCGTCGCCGATCGCCGTTGGACCCCAATGCCCCGAAGACGAAATCAATCGCATTGGCGGCGCATCACTCGATGTAAGTTCGTCTTGCGACCACGCCAGCAAAGGCCAAGCCAGGACAAATGCAAACACACCTACACGAAGTGCTGCGTCAGCGACTTGTCGTATGACCAGGAATCGGCGAAGCGACAAACCAGCCGCCGGACAATTGTGCATGATCAGTCCATTTACAAAAAGATGACCACCCCTAACTACGAACCTTTTAGTTTTCAGTGCAAGCCTGTTTAGCGAAAACAGGCCTAAATGACCTGGGAACAATTGGTTCGCATTTGCAGACGCGGCCTACCCCTTGGCAAGTTGTTCAGATCTTTTGGCGGTCCGTTCGTCGCTGCCCTTTGCAGCAAACCAGGGATAGATCGCCGGAATCACAACGCAAGTCAGCAGCGTGCTGGTGACCAGACCGCCAATGACAACGGTCGCCAACGGACGCTGAAGCTCCGCTCCGTCACTAGTCGACAACGCCATCGGCAGGAACCCCAGGCTCGCCACCATCGCTGTCATTAACACCGGACGCAGTCGGTCGTCGGCAGCCTGGTAGGCAGCGTCAAGCAACGGCTTTCCGTCCTTGCGATGATGCTCGGCATCGCTTACCCAGACCAGTCCGTTTAGAACCGCGACGCCAAACAGAGCGATAAACCCAATCCCGGCCGCAATGCTGAACGGCATGTCGCGCACCATCAGCGCAAAAACACCACCACTAGCCGCAATTGGCACGCAGAGAAAGATTAACAACGCCAATCGAGCCGAGTTGAACGAAGTGAACAACAGCAGGAAGATCACCACCAGCACGATCGGTGTGATGATCGCTAACCTGCGGCTCGCTGATTGCAAATTCTCAAAGTCGCCGCCCCAACGGAGTTCATACCCGGGCGGTAGCTTGACTTCCTCGGCAACGGCGGCTTGCGCATCGGCAACGAACGATGCCACGTCACGACCACGAACGTTCGCTGAGACAAACGTCCGCCGCCGCCCATCTTCATGTTCAACCGTTGGTGGTGTTTGCTCGAGCCGGATTGTGGCAAGCTCATAAAGTGGAACCGATTTACCACCGGCTGTTGCGACTGGTAAGTGTTTCAGTTGATCGACCTGGGCACGCCAACTCTCTGCAAAACGCACTCGAATAGGGAACCTCGCTCGGCCATCCAAAACTTCACCTACACGACGACCGCCCAGCACATCGACGACGTTCATCACCTGTTGTGCGTCAATGCCATACCTGGCCAGCGCATCTCGATCCGGTTCGATGGTCAACGCAGCCAACGTCGACTGAATGTCAGCTTTCACATCCGCTGAACCAGGCACGCTTCGTAAGACGCGTTCGATCTTCTTCGCTTTACTGGCGAGCATCTCAAGGTCGTCGCCATACAACAACACGGCCACATCCGCCTTGACGCCCGCCACCAACTCATCGACGCGCATCTCGATCGGTTGTGTGAAACCAAACGCGACACCGGGTACGCTCTGGCTCAGCACCGCTTCCATGTCCGCAATCAGCTCTTCCCGCGACTTCTCCTGGGGCCAAGTTTCAGGCGGATTGAGCATCACCCACACATCGCTTTGATGGACGCCCATCACGTCGTTGGCAATTTCGGGTCGCCCTGTTTTGGTAAACACGGTCTTAATTTCAGGAAGCTGAAGCAACTGGGTTTCCACCTGTTTCGCCATGGCTTCCGCACCTTCTAGCGAAGCACTAGGCAACCTGACCGCTTCCACCAGCAAATCCCCTTCGTTCAGACGAGGCATGAATTCAGCTCCCAAATTCATCGCAGCTGGAACGCTGATTGCAAAAACAAGTGCTGCGATCAGCGCCGTGACCTGAGGTGCACCAACCGCGGTTTTTACCAGTGGCAAATACAACTTCTTCAACATTCGAATGAGCCACAAATCGTGGTCATGAGTTTGTTTGGGTAGCGACAACGACGCCAATGCAGGCATCAACGTCATCGACAAAATGAAGGATCCAAACAAGGCAAAGAGCACCGTCAACGCCATCGGCCGGAACATCTTCCCCTCCGTACCTTGCAACAACAGCACCGGCACATAAACAACCGCGATAATGAGCTCGCCAAACATCGTTGGCCCACGAACTTCCATGCAGGCATCGCGAATGATCGTGAGGCGACTTTTGCCGTCCTGGTTATGCGATAGCCGGCGCACACAGTTTTCGACCATGATGACCGACGAGTCGACAATCAACCCAAAGTCGATTGCCCCCAAACTCATCAAACTGGCGGAGATCCCTGTTGCCAGCATCACGTTGGATGCAAACAGCATCGACAACGGGATTGCCAAGGCGACGATGATTCCCGCGCGTAAGCTGCCCAATGTGATCAACAAAACGATCGCAACCAGAACGCCGCCTTCCAGCAGATTTTTGATCACCGTGTGCAAGGTTCGGTCAATGAGTTCTTCGCGATCGTAGATGACGTCTAACCAAACATCATCGGGCAACGTCTTTTGGACCTCTTCGATACGAGCCTTCACGCGGCTAACGACATCGCGAGAATTTTCGCCGATTCGCATCATGACCATGCCAGTCACCGCCTCGCCGCGACCGTCACGACTGACCGCCCCCTGACGAGGCATGGGGGCAATCGAAACGTCCGCCACATCGGACAACAAAAGTGGTGAACCGTTACTACTCCGACGGATCACAATGTTTCGCAAATCATCCACGCCACTCAACAAGGCTTGGCCCCGAATGAAACGTTGTTCTTCGTGATGAATGACGTATCCGCCACCCGCATTCGCGTTGGCCGCTTCGATTCTTTGAAAAAGTGTTTCGAGCGTCAAACCCTGTGCAATCAATTCGTCGGGATCGGGCCGGACTTCGAACGTTTTGTAAAACCCACCCATCACGTTAATCTCCGTGACTCCGTCCACCTGACGAAGCTTCGGCGAGATATCCCACTCCAACAAGGTTCGAAGTTCCATCGGTGACTTGGATTCGCCACGAACCTCGAACTGCAAAATCTCGCCAAGTGCGGTCGTCATCGGCCCTAATTCTGGAGGACCGTATCCCGCCGGAAGACTTGCCGACGCGGCGGAAAGACGCTGGTTAACCTGCTGATTAGCGAAGTAAACATCCGTGCCTTCGTTGAACACGATGGTGATCACCGAAAGGCCAAACTTGGATATACTGCGAACCTCATCGACGTTCGGTAGTCCACCCATCGTCCATTCGATCGGATAGGTGACCTGCCGCTCGACTTCCACCGGAGGCAGCGAGCCCGCCGACGTGATCACGGTCACTTGGGTGTTGGTCAAGTCAGGAACCGCATCGATCGGCAACAGCAGTGCACTGCGAACGCCCAGCCCTGCCATCAAAAGGGTTGCGATGATGATTAGGAAGCGGTTCTTCAGCGAGAATTCGATTAATCGTTCTAACATCGAATCACTCCTCCCCTTCCAGTAGCAGTTCACTCTTGAGCGTGAACGCCCCCGACACCACAACCGCTTGTTCCACCGTAACTCCGGCGCGGATTTCAACCTGATCTCCATTACGCGATCCAACTTCCACCGCTACGGGCACAAAGCCATCGCCGTCCGTGACAAAAACGCTCGCCTGGCCATCCAGATCAACGATCGCCGACTCGGAGACGATCATGGCATCTGCAATGGTCTGCGTTGGCACTTCCATCCGTGCGAACAACCCTGGCCGGAATTGACCGGCGGAGTTATCGATTTGAGCAACCAGTGGGATCGCTCCCGACTTTGGATCAACTTGCCGCCCCACGAAATACACCTTGGCAACTTGCGGTAACGCGTCGACGGACGGAGTCAGGACCCGAACGGTGTCACCTTGATTCACGTTGATCGAACTCCAGTCTCGACCTCGGATGTCGGCTTCAACCCACAACACCGTCGTGTCGGCAATGACAAATAACTCGTCTTGCGCCGTCACACGCTCGGTTACGGAAAACGTTTTTCGTTCGATCGTTCCGGCTAGCGGTGACTTGATGATCAACCGCGACACATCGGGGTCGTTGGGTGACACATCGATCCCGCTGGTTTCACCGGCGGTTGCTCCCAGCAATGTTCCAAGTGTCTGTCGAAAGATCATCAGAGCACGCTCCGACTCTCGAACCTTCGCATCCGCTTTGGCCAATGCCTGTTGGGTTTGAAACAATGACTGCTCGATCGCGGCGGCAAGTTCCGATTCGGTTTGCTGCTGTTCACTCTGCCGCTGCTGAACCAGTCGACCGCTGATCGCGCCTCGCTGCCCCGCGTCACCTAGGGACCGAGCCAGGTTCGACGCAAGTTTTGACTTGCTGTAAGCAGTTAGTAGTTGACCGCCATAGTCTCCAAGCGTTTCTTCGCTAAGCTCGCCTTGGATCACCTCAACGGGTTCACCCGCTCGAATCAGTTTCGCCAAACGGACGACACCTTCATGGATATCAGCCTCCCAGCGATACGCCTTCCGAGCAATTTCCAGATCTGTTTCCGCAGCCAAGATTTGATTACGAGCGGTCCCAATCGCCGGACTGCGAAGCACAGCAACCGGTTGATCCCGATCGACTTGGTCCCCAACCTTGACCAAGACCGATTCAAGAATGCCATCGGTCGGCGTTCTTAAAGAGACGTGCCGCGTGTCGTCGTAAAGAAACCTTGCGGGCAAAACGCGGGTCAGTTGCAACTCGCCGCGACGTACCGGTTCGGTGCGAATCTCAGCCGTTTGCAGTTTCCCTTTGCTAAGCGTGATCCGATCGCCTCCGCTGCTAACCGAGGACACGACATGATCGCCAACTCCATCGTCGGTAAGCGGCTTACTATCGTCGCCGCGAAAAAATCCCCAAGCGAACCAGCTCATCGCGCTCGCTACCACGAGCGCAACGATTGCGCTAAACAATTGTTTTGAATTCATGCTACTGTTAAAGAAAAAGAGATTCTCAGGTTTGCTCGATGAACAAAACGCTCACGAGCCAACAATCGATAGAGAACCTATTTCAACAGCGCATCACGCAAGAAAGCATGCATCGGTGCTGCAACAATGCATCCGCAGCTAAACGTTGGCGTGGATCGATCTGAGTCAAACCAAACTCAAACGGCCGGCCCGACCAGTCGAAACAATCAAGGCTTGGATAGTCGATCAGACAAACTTGGCCAGTGCCCGCGATCGGTGCCGCTACGACACTGGAACTGACAAAGCTTGTCGGTGGATCCGGCAAGCCGTCTTCGCAAGGTCCCTTGTCGCTGCAATGTGATGGCAAGACGAAGTGCCAATGCGGCTCGTCGAGGTCTAAGCAAGTCTGCTGACACTCCGGATGCCGAATGGCGATGTGATTCGCCAACGACTGTTGAGCTTCAATCGAATCGTGCCGGTGCGTCATGGGCACAGGCAACGGAAGCAACAAAATGCAAGCGACCCAAGCGAACAAAACATGAACACGCGAACTCCAGCGGCGAGAAAATCCGCGGCTTCGAGTCGACGATCTTAGTAGGTTCTTCGGGTGCATGGCGTTCGATGGTAACTAACTCTGGTTCCAACAACCAGATGTTAGTGTGAAGAATCGCTTAGCTGCCCTCTGGCACCCCCGACCGACCAGGGAGCCTGGTCGCTACGCTTTCGGGGATCAGTTGGGCTCTTTCATCCGGTTGTCACCGGCGCTGAAAAAGCCCGCTTCAGTCAGGAAAACCTAATGATGGCCGCCGACACCGAAAACATGAAAACGACCAATGTCCAAATGAATCCCACCACGCGTGGTCACTGGATTGCGGGCGTAACCGCTTGAATAGGCCGAGCCAGCGGGATAAGCCGGACCTGCCGAATAAGCCGAACCAGAGTAGTAGCGATAGTCATTGGAGTGATTCAGACTGCTGGAATAGCCAGGCGAAACCGAATGGACTCCTGCACCATACCCGTAGTTCGGCTTGTAGGCCTGAACGGGTGCCCGTCCATGACCACGGTAGGACGATGCGTAATTGTTTTGCACGTACGGCGAGTGAGCAACCACTGGATAGCGATGGCTGAACTGACCCTGCCCACGTTGGTTGTTGTGATGGATGTCGTAGTGGTGGTTGGCTGCCGACGCATCGGTGGTAAAGCCGAAGACACCAATCGCTACTGCCACTACTGCACAGGTGAGAATCCGTTTCATAATTCGTTCCATTTTTTTAGGGGAGGCTTCAGCAGAAAGAACTGCTGACGATCACCACTAATCGCATACCCCGTACCAATGCAAAAACCACGTAAAAACGCGATTCCCTAGTCATCCTGCGCAACCAAAACGACGACAATCTCGTCTCAAAAGAACACAACGGTTGGGATTTAGATCGCAAACACGGCTGCCCCCAAGCAGAGCAGAAGAGCAGAGATGAATCGCGTCTGGGTAGACGCGTTACCCGCAAAGTGCCAACCGATGGCTACACGTCGCCGTTTGCACTGCCAATTTGATTCATTGCTAAACCACGCCGTAACTGCATCGACTCAATCTTTCGATTGGTCGCCCGCAGAACTTCAATCTCGAAGTCATGCAACGACAACTGCTGGCCCGCATCCGGAATGGCACCGGTGTGGTAAAGCACCCAACCTGCCACCGTCTCGTAATCTTCACTCTCGGGCAGATCCCAGTGGATCAGCTCGTTCAAGTCATCGATCATGACGCGGCCGTCGACCTCGATCGTGTCATCGTCGATGACTCGGATCTCGTACTCCTCTTCTTCGTCAGACTCATCAACGATCTCGCCCACGATTTCCTCGAGAGCGTCTTCGATGGTCACGACACCGGCGGTTTGCTGAAACTCGTCCACAACAATTGCCATATGCGATCGGTTGTGTAGGAACTCCCGCAACAACGATTCGACACTGCGGTCTTTTGGCACCGACCAGGGCCGCCGGCAAAGCTCCACAATCGGTTGGTCCGGCAACTGTTGAGAAACCAGGAACGGCAAAAGATCCTTCACGAACAAAATCCCAACGACGTTATCGAGGCTCGTTTCATAGACCGGATAACGCGTTCGCCCGCTCGCAATGATCCTGTTGATCACATCGATCCACTGCGTCGTCGCGTCGATCGCCTCCACATCACCGCGAGGGGTCATGATATGCCCGACGGTGTCTTCGTGCAGTTCCATCACGCCCTGGATCATTTCCCGCACGCCCGGCCCAAAGTAGCCTTCGCGCGTCCCTGCTGTCACGATTGTGCGAATTTCGTCTTCGAGCTGTTCTTCGTCCTCGTCTTCGTGTTCAACCTTCCCAGCTAAACGACGCGTCATCACTTCAAGCAGCGCTCCAGGTGCCTGCAAAGGACGCATCGCGACGGACAGCAAGAACCAAAACGGCCACGTGCGGTAAAGCAACGGCGACGAGGTAAACCGGGTCACTGCCGTTGGCACCCACAAGTGCGTCAACATCATCAGCACACACGCAATCACCGCCCAAACCACAAGCGTTTCTGCGCTCGACCCCAGCCGCGCCGCAACGACAAGCGTGCCGAAGATTAAGAACATGACCGTTCCGATCATCCGCAAGTATTCGCTTCCGCGGATTGCATCGTCCTGGTGATCCAGCACCGCGCCAAAACGTTCACGATTCTTACGAACGCGGCAATAGATTTCCAGCGACCGGCCTGCGAAACCGTCGAGCAACTCCACACCGAGACCACCGATGCTGCCTAATATGAATCCAACGATCGCCCAGGCCAAATTCGTGCCCAGCGAAAATTCGCCTAGCCAAACCGGAACACTACCCATCGACTTCGACCCCGATCAACTGCATTGCCGCTCGTTCCGCCGCTCGCATCGCCGCACGAACATCGGCCGCCGTGTCGTCAAATCCAACTAAATGCAAAGTCCCGTGCACGACATACAAAAGCAATTCATTGGCAACAGACCAATTTGGTGCATCCACTGACGTTGCCTGCTCGAACGCCGTATCCAAACTCACGATCAGTTCCCCTTCGACTTGCGGCGGCGACAACTGATAGGGAAAGCTGATCACGTCGGTAGGATAATCGTGTTGCAAGAATTGACGGTTAACTTGGTGGATCGACTCATCGCCAGCCACCCGGACACCGATTTGGCATTCGGAACAATCGCCGATCGAAGCTGCTGCGACCACAGCTTGTTGGATCGCCAAAACGGACACCCCCGCTTTCTGCAGCGATGTCTCCTGGTCTTCGTCGATCAACACTTCGACGTGGGCATGGTCTGGCAAACTTGGCAACATCACGCGGATTGTTGCCCCGGATATTTGACTCGGGCGTGGTAAATCGCCGTCAATGACTTAACCAAACTCTGGCGCACGCGATGCAATTGCGAGAACGTCAGACCACACTCATCAAATTGACCATCGCCAACTTTCTTTTGAGCAATCGCGTCGACAAGGTTGGAAATACGTGCGGGAGTCGGATCCACCAAAGTTCGCGAAGCACTCTCGACGGTATCAGCCAACATCAACACCGCGGCTTCCAACGTTTGCGGTTTCGGGCCAGGGTACCGGAAGTCCTTGTCACTAACCGCTTCACGGTTGGGGTCTTCCTCGCTGCGTTTGGCCGCTTCGCGATAGAAGTACTCCACCAACGTCGTTCCGTGGTGCTGCAAGATAAAGTCGATGATCGGGCGAGGCAAATGGTGATTGCGAGCCAAATCCGCACCGTCTTTCACGTGTGCAATGATCACCAGCGTGCTCATCGCCGGCTGCAGCGAATCGTGCTGGTTAATGCCAGCGGATTGGTTCTCGATAAAATACTCCGGCTTGAACATCTTGCCGATGTCATGGAAGTAAGCGCCCACACGAACCAACAAGCCGTTCGCACCAATCGAGTCCGCAGCAGCCTCGGCGATCGAAGCGACGTTGATTGAGTGGTTGTAAGTCCCCGGTGCACGTTGAGCCAATCGACGCAACAGCGGATGGCTCGCATCGCCAAGCTCCAGTAGCGACAAGTCGGTTTGCACACCGAAGCCTTTTTCAATCCAAGGCAACAAGCCGGTCAGGGCCAGAGAAGAAACCCAGATGCACAACCCAGCCCATCCGGCTTCCGTCAACAGTCCCATCAACACACGGTGCATGGGCAATTCCAACACCATCGGCTCGAGTCCAGACCCTGGTGCGCCGGATGACAACGTTTGACCGGTGACAATTCCGACACCCACCACAGTTAGCATCGTGATCACCGCACTGGTCGCACCCACGGTAATCAAGTGCGTGCGGCTGCGGATTCGTCCTGGCAACAAAGTACATGAGGTACACGCGGCCGCCATCACAACCAAGTTGGCCAAATCCATGCCTAGTAACAGCGTGACCGAAAGGCTGACTGCCGCCATCAGCAACAACGCCAATTCACGGCCATAGACAACGGCCGCCGTAATCGACGCTAAAACAATCGGCACTAATTCCGCTCGCCAATCATCGCGTGACGCGTAATAGCTAAGCGTGACGGTGACGACCGCCAACCCAAGCAAGCGGGCCAACTTATATACATCCAACAACAATGATCGGTCGTCGACAAACCAGATATAGGATCCGCACAACAAATACAGTGCGACGATCATTCCGGCAAACGCGGCGACGCGAGCCAACCGGTCCGACAACTCCATGTTGGCGACCAACACTTCCCATTCACTTCGCAGCAACGAAAGCTCGCGACCGCTAAGCGCCTTTCCTGAATCCGCCAGTTTGGATTGGCCAGAATAGAAGGTCATCATCACGGTCTCGACCGCATCAGCCGCTTGCTCGCGAGCGACTTGCGAGAGTTCATCGTCGTACTTCAGAGTTTCATATTCAGGCAATCGATCCCGCAACCACTTCGAGATCATCCGAGCGGCAACTTGGCCTTCTTCACCTTCGAAGCGCGTTCGAAATTGATCTTTCAGCAGTTTTTCCAGCACGCCACCGGCTTCGGCAATCCGTACTTTGGATAACTCAACCGGCACCGCTTCATCAGCTTGATCCGCCTGAAAAACGCGGATCATCCGCTGCGACCCCTGTTCAGCGGAGTGTTGCGGGGCCTGCAAGAGTCCGTTTTTATAGAGCGGAACCATCGCCAGCTCGACGACCTCTTCCAGTTCGGTCAGCTCTTTGTCTTCGTTAAAGACCCGTTTGAGCAACGTGAATCGTTCGGCAGGAGACTCGTGATCCGGAGCCGTTTCGCTACCTTCGTCAAACTCGGTCAGGGCGAGGCGTTCTTCGGTTCCCAGTTGCTCAAACGAGGACGCACCCAAGACTAAAAACAATCGGTTACGTAGCGCCGCGCGAAGTTGCTCCAGCCGCTTGGGCGTATTTCGATAGAGAGTCAGAACCTCGCGACGTTTCCGCTCACGCAAATCGTCCGTTGCGACCTTGTCAGGAACCTGAAAGGTCACGCGAGTCATCAGGTCACGTGCGGGGATCGCACCGTGCCGATACGAAAATGCGGGCTGCCACGTTTTACAAAGTGCCAACAGCGCGATGCCAGCAAAGATCGCCAGCCCAAAACGGATCGCGAGATCCCCTTTGTTGCTACGGTCCCACCAAGTCGCCCATTTCGGTTTGGGAATACCAAGCGACTCGATGCGTTCCTTACCAGCCCGCTGCGTCTTTGCATTACTCATCAAATCAATCCGATTTCGAAGAGGCATGGGACGATTCATCGGAGTCTCGATTCTCCGAAGCTTCGTACGCATTAACGATCGCTTGCACCAATCGGTGACGAACGATGTCATGCGCCGACAAGCGGATCACGCCGATCCCTTCAATATGGCCAAGCCGATACAAAGCGTCACGCAGTCCACTGCGCACGCCTCGCGGCAAGTCCAATTGGGTTGCGTCCCCACTGACGACCATTTTGCTGTGTTCACCCATCCGGGTCAGGAACATCTTCATCTGAGCGACTGTCGTGTTTTGGGCTTCGTCCAAAATGATGAACGCGTCGTTGAGCGTTCGCCCTCGCATATACGCAAGCGGGATGATCTCAATCACATCCTCTTCCATCAATCCACGAGCCTGGTCGAAATCGACCATTTCACCAAGAGCATCCATTAACGGACGCAAATACGGATTCAGCTTCGCACGCAAGTCACCAGGCAAGAAGCCCAGACTTTCCCCCGCTTCCACGGCCGGACGAACGAGCACGATCTTTTTGACTTGGCCAGCTTTGTAAGCTTCCACCGCCGTTGCGACGGCAAGGTAAGTCTTCCCACAACCGGCGGGGCCCGTCGCGAACGTCAGGTCGTACTGGCGAATGGCGTCGACGTATTTCGCCTGGCCGGGTGTCCGCGGCGTGATTTTGCGACCCGCGTTTTGGATGTTGACCGAATCCGCCTTCGGTCTAGGCGATTGCCCAGCGTCGACGGGACCGGCTTCTTCAGCGATTGCTTTTTCCACATCCGACATCGCCAAGCCGCTCTTGGAACGTGCGACCACGCGCAACCGTTCGAGCGCACGCAGCGTCGATCCTACGCTCACTTCTTCACCGGCAACGCGAATTCGCCCGTCACGATGAGTGATGTCGACACTGAAGTGCCGTCGTAGCTTTCGCACATGCTGATCGCGGGGACCAAACAGAACCAAAACTTCCTCGGGGCCCGCTGTTGAAAGCGTGGCTTCATTCATGACAGGCTTCACGGAACCTCAATATTCGATTTGTTAAGAAAGGTGCGATCGCTGATTCTATACGTTGGATGGCAAGGCACGCCAATCCTGCGAACGCGAATGGTTGAATTTTCCCAGAACCAGTCTGGCGGTCATGCCACGGCCACGAAACACAGAAAAGCTGGCAAAGATGCGAAGATCAGAGAATCCGATACATCCCACACCCCCCCCAATCCAGGCAGTAAATTTCCTGAATCTTTTGCCTGACAAGCTCGCTTTACTAATGATTGGCCTAAATCGCCTAGCATTCCCAAAATCGCCAGCGACGGCCCGAGAACCAAGGCGAGCGTCAGCGGAGGCAATTCGGTCAAATCCGACCGTACCCCCAGTGAATCATTTTCCAGCGAATCATTTTCGCCGGTGACACTGGCACTCAAGACAGTTGGGCTGCGACCGGGTTCGGCAGAAACCGAAATGCCAGCGGACTGGACGATCGCCGGAAACAAGAATGCGATACAGATTGCTGCCACACCGGTTGCCACCACCACGCCGCCAATCGCTCCTTCCCAGGTCTTTCCCGGACTAAGCCGCGGGATCAATTTTCTCTTACCGAAAGCCTTGCCTGAGAAATAAGCCCCCGCGTCGGTACTCTTGGTCGTCGCAATCATCGTCAACAACGCCGCCAGGCCCCAGTTCCCGTGCCCCAGTGATCGCATCGCGACCAACAATGCCATGGGAATTCCGACGTAGGCGAAAATCATGACACTGGCCGAAAGCCGAGACAGGACTTCGCGAGCATTCGAATCAGGGGAATAGTCCTTCATTTCAATCAAGAACACGCCAATCACGCTGGCAACGGTGGCCAGTGAAATCCAGCCCATCTGGCCGATCGGACATGTTGCGGGATAGAAGTCCAGCACGCTCGGCAACGCCAATGCAATCGAGTTCCAAATGGGAACCACACCGGGCGAAGTCGCGATGACTCCGGCTCCCAGCAGAGCAACCATTCGATGCACCGGAAATCCAGCACCTCGTAAAAGGCCACTCAATTCCCATGCGGTCCCGAGGGCAAAGAACAACAGCAACGGCAATAGATACAAACCTGCCGTGCTTTGCGAATGCGATGTCAGGCCCGCCAAACGCGATGGCGAATAACACGCATCTAAGAACAACAATCCAGCCACCACGCAGATCATCACGAAGCTGGTTCGAAGTCGATCTGCGAGCAAGGGAATCTGCCTCGTTTTGGTGGAACCGTCCATTTCAGACGGTAGCTACGTTGTTCTAATTAAGACCGACAGTCCTTACGCCAAGTCGTTTAACGCTTCCAGAGCAGCGTCGTAGTTAGGCTCTTGAGTGACTTCCGGAACGATTTCCTTGTAAGTCACTTTGCCTTCAGCGTCGAGCACGAAGACGCTGCGACTGAGAAGCTTCAGTTCTTCGATTTCAACGCCGTAATCTTCACCGAACTCGTGAGTTTGGTAATCGCTGGCCGTACGCATCTTGACGTCTTCCGCACCACAAAAACGAGCTTGTGCGAAAGGCAGGTCACGGCTGACGGTGACGGCATTGATCTTGTCGCCCATTTCGCCCAACTTTTGGTTGAACGTCTTGGTTTGAACTGCACAAGTTGGCGTGTCCAAACTAGGGACAATGCTGATGATCGAAGGCTTGCCTTTCAGGTCGGCAAGTGTGAGGGCCTTCAAACCTTCGTGAGCGTAATGCAGTTGAAAGTCAGGAGCCGCTTGGCCGACCTGCAGTCCGCTGCCAGCGAGGGTCATCGGGTTGCCTTTGAAAGTAATTACGCCGCTTTGACTCATCGTGATTTTCCCGTGCATGGATTGGAAGTTTGCGAGTCCGAACGTGGGCAGGCCTTCTTTCAGAAAGCCCGCAGCGATTGGGCAAACGCCCCAAGGGACGGCTGCATCCGAATCGAGAACGGTCTCAGATCGCCAAAGTATGCCCTTCGGAACCCGGATCGGGAAGCGGGTGGGGTAAGTCGCCGTGCACCAAGTCAGAATGACTGGACCGATGACGATTCCCTAGTTTGTGCAATCGCCGCACCCGGGTCGCCAGACTTGGATGCAACCAGCTCATCTTCCGCGACGCCGGGTGGTCCGCCGTGACGCGAACCAACGCATCGGCCATCAAATCAGCCGCCATTTCCAAAGTCATTTCCACCTCAGGTGCTTCGTCGGAGTCACCGGATCGCGAGCACGCCCGAACCGCTAGCCGACAAGCGGTTGCGTCGGCGTCCAGCTCACAAAAATGGCTGATCCCGCCAAGCACCATCACTGTGGTGGTCAAACCAAGCAATCCACCCACCACGCCGCCAACGGATTCGTCCATCGCGGCATACTCAATCAGCCATTTGCTGGCTCCGCTAGAAACGAACCATGCCGGCATCATCGCCGCCATGCGAAGTGGCACGTGCCAGCGTTTGACGTGAGCGAGTTCATGCATCAACACCATCAATCGCTGGCCGCGAGGCAATTCGTCGAGCAATCGATCGGAAATCAACAACAAGCGGCCTGGACGCACCAAGCCTGCGACCATCGCGTTGAGCATTCGGCCGCCGGTATCCCAGCGAGCCACATGCATGCCCCAAAAACGATGCGTCGACATCCCGCAGCGTCGCAGCCAGGTTTGTATTTCAGACTCAATGGCGGGTTGCAGCGGCTCCGTCTTGGCAATCAAACGCACCAGATAAGGCAACGCCAACGCCACCAAACATCCACCGAATCCGATCACCGACCACACAATCCAAGACGATTCGCTGCTGAAAATCGAAGCGGTCCCTAACCAATCCGTCTGCACGACCTCCAAAAGATCCCCCAAGCCCATAAACAGCAACGTGGGCACAATTAGCCATGCTGGCCCCGACCGCATCATCCGCGCTAACGCGGCAAAATAACTTCGAAACGTTCGCGGCTGAGTCCCGACGACGGCAGCGAAGTAATATTCAGCCGACCAGGTGGAAATCAGCAGCGTTAAACCGGGCCAAAGCAGAACACAGGCCTGCAGAAACATGCTCGATTCCAGCACCGGCTGAACTCGGATGTACGCCGCCAACGAGAAGCCGTAGTGGCACATGATCGTGATTGGCAAGGCGAACCAGCGGAAAATTTCCATCTGGGTTCGCAAATAGTCAGCCGCGTCCATGAAATGCAGCTCGCCACGAAGGACCTGACGGGCCATCCAGCGACCGGCGATGTGAATCAAAACCACCCATCCGCTAAGCATCGTGATCGTCGCCAACACGGATCGCGGCGAAATTTCGCCCGCCGCCGGGGCGGATCCGCACATCAACGAAATGATGACCAGCAAAAAGAAGTAAAGCGTCAAAACATTTCTCGGTTGCGAAGGGGGCCGGTGGCAGTGCTTAGCCGGTGCACGCGGTTGAGCTCTCATCAAAGCCGACGATCGATGACCGTGAAGGCGATTTCACTGCATTTTAAGCCGGATCCCACACAAGTGGTTCGGAAAAGGAGGCCTGCAACGATCAAAACGCCGCACCGCCCGCCATCTTCCTATTCCCCCCCATTCGACGATCGGCCAAAATCTGGACTGGCAATTCGCGATCCCCGCGTGCTAACACGGATTCTGTTCTTGCAAGACGCTTCTGTTTTGGTTTTTCGTTGTGTTTCACACCCGATACCTTTCCTGTTTTCACGCCATCGCGGTCGCCGGTTGCCTCATACTGGCAAGCAGCGGATGCGTGCGTCGACGCATGACCGTCCGGACGAATCCGCCCGGAGCCACCGTATCGGTCGACAACCAATTGATTGGCACGTCGCCCGCCGCGACCAGTTTCGTCTACTATGGCACGCGAGAAATCCGCCTGGAAAAAGACGGATACCGGACTGAAACGATTCGCCGAAAAGTCAAACCACCTTGGTACCAACTGCCAGTACTCGATTTCGTCAGCGAAACTTTGTGGCCCGGCGAAATCCGCGACGAACGTATCATCGATGTTGAACTGGTCCCCAAAGTGGTTGAGCCCACCGAAAACGTCCTCGGTCGAGCCGAAATACTCCGCAGCCAAGCCATCACGCCTTAGCCGCGACCGCCTAGACCCCACACGCGACCGCTCGCTTAACCCGGTTGTAATTAGCCCGATCGCGCTCCGACAATTCTTAATCGGATCGATCTTGCCCGCCTGCATCGGCCCCGTGTGCGTACTGATTCTGTTCGCCAGCGTTCTATCGGGCCGCGACCGTTTAGCGTTTCGCGATGTCGGCTATTTCTACACGCCGCTTTATCAACACGTCGCGAAGTTGTGCGACGAACAGGCTACCGGCTTATCCGAAGACTCAAGTGCGAGCCGAGTACGTGTTGCGGGCCGAGTACTCGGGCCCTGGGGCGAATTTCGTCGTGCAATCTGGAACCCGCTCGATCTAACCGGGATGCCGCTAGCCGGTGAAACCACCACCGCTGTCTTCTACCCGCTGCGGATGCTGGTCTATCGACTCAGATTATCCGCCGAGATGGCGATCGGCGTTTACGTCGTCCTGCACCTGGTGATCGCCTCGCTGACAGCCTACTGGCTTGCGCGAACTTACCGCTGCCGTCCGTGGGCCGCCGCCGTCGCTGGAATCGTTTACCCGCTTTCCGGCACCGTGCTGTTCCTGGCAACTAATCCACCGTTCCTGGTCAGTGCCGCTTGGCTGCCGCTCACCCTTGGCCCACTACTGAATCCAAGAAGAACAATCAATCGCACGAAGCGACGCGTCCGCAACATACGCAGCGTGTTACTGCCTGCAATCGCGATGGCGATGATGGTGCTTGGTGGCGATCCGCCCACCGTCCTGCACGTTGCGTTCGCCGTATCACTTGCGAGTATCGTCCGAGGCGCACTGGTCAAACCGTCACTGAAACAGTGGCGATCATCGTCGCTGGTCAAGCTCACACTGGCGTGCCTCATAGCAGCGTTGCTGTCCGCCCCACAGCTCGCCGCGTCGATTGACTGGTCTCGTCAGAGCGATCGTGTCCCCAGCCAAAGCCCCAAATCCAGCGATCTGGCCCCTGCTCAAGCAAAATCCGCTGCCAAATCAAGCCAGGCCCAATCAGAACGAGCGATGGCGTTCTCATTTGCACCATGGCGGATCGCGGAGTGGGCGTTGCCGAATTTCTATGGAACGCCTTGGCCCATTCACCATCGCTGGGACCGCATCACGCTCGACTCAGGAATCAAACGCCCCGAGACAGCGCTGTGGACTCCGACCGTGTACCAAGGTGGCATCTTGTGGGTAACGCTGATCTTTCTGCTTGCACGCACGGGTTGCCAGAAGCTGCACCCATCTTCCTGGCATCATCGTTGGAAACATCAAATCCCATGGGTCGTGATCGGCATGGTTGGCTTGATCGCTTCACTGGGAGCCTACGGTGGTCTCTACGGATTGATGCTGGAAACCGTTCCGGGATACGGGTCGCTGCGTTATCCATCGAAATGGCTCCCCTTCGTTGCCATCACGCTGGCTCTCTGGTCCGCGCAGGCGGTTGATCTGACAGTTCGCCATCAAGCCCGAGATGTTGCAAACAGCCTGGTGACGAGATGGCGACCATCCCGATTGGCCACCGTCTTCATCGCCAGCAGCGCGTTAACAGCGATCTTTGCATGGGCGGTCGCAGCCGCCATTCCAGAATCACCTGATAGCGGCGATCGTCTTTGGGGGCCCTTTCAAAAGTCGCTGGCCCAACAAGGTGCTGTGACCGCGATCGCTCACGCCTTCCTATTCGCCGCGGGACTGATCGGTTTGCTGAGGTTCGGTCGCCGGTTGGCTTTCGGACACCACACCGAACCGTCGACAACCACGCGACCGCCCGCAGTGTTGGCCCTGGTCGTACTGTGGGTGGCGTGCGATATGCTGGTTGCCCATCACGATCTCGTACCGCGAATCAACCGAGCCCGCGAAACCGCGTTGCTGCCACCACCGCCGAAATTGGCGTCGAGCTTGCGATGGATAAACACGTTGCCGCACGGTGGCGTCCCGAAAACTTGGCGACAAACGTCCGACGCTGACCGCATGTTGCAGGTCGAAACTCAATGGCGGGCGGCCTGGTTAGGTCGCTGGCACCTGGAACACAACCAGGCCAAGTTCAATAGCCTCGTGTCAATTCGCCCAGCAGCGATCGCTCGATTTTGGCAGCGTTCCAAACATGAGGTCGATACAGCACCTGATCGATCTAGCGAACTTTGGCAGGGCTATCGCAAAGAACTGGGCATCGGCGGGCAGATCCGACAAACCGGCCGACAGGTAACCTTCGAGCTCGCCGAATCGGATCCGATCGCCGCATCCGATCTCGGACGCATCCGGGCCGACCAAACCCAGAAGATTTACCCCGCGACGACAACCAAACTTGAGCGACCGGTCTACCAAGACGGACATTGGCGTGCCTATCAAATAAAACCTCGCGAAATTTCGCCCGGATCCCGTTCACCGTTGAACTCGAAGTCGCAAGCGGGCTCGGATCCACAATCGAGGACCAAATTGACCACTGACACGCCGTCTGCATCTTCAGCTACCGTCGAGATTCCTGTCCGCGCAAGCGAAATTGCGTCGCAGTCCATCACCGTCACCGCTGGGCAATGGGAAATTCGCTGGCTTTATCGGCCTTGGTGGCACGCCCCGACATTGGCTATCGCGTGGATCTCCTGGGTGTTGGTGGCGCTCGCGTGGATATTCTCCAGCGGCTTGCATGGCCTGGCGTCAGGACCTCCGACCCGACGGACCCTGCCAGTTACAGCGATCAAAACAAGTTAAATCGAGGAAGTGCCCACGATCTGGGTGGGCTTTGCCTTTTCAAATTTTGCCTGAGCGGCAAGAATGCCCGTTTGGCTGAACCGGTTTGGCTCGACCGGTCTCGTTGCGAACTGCGATGACGACCGCCCAGGGTGATCCTTTTCGATGCCCTTTGTTGACGTCCGATCTGGGCGACGACGCTAGGTGCCCGCTCGGTTTGACGCCTCCCTTCCCCGCATTTTTCCCGATCGGCCAGCAATTTCGTGGATCGTCGCTTTTCTTCTTTCGTTCTCGCATCGACCGCTTTCTTTCTGATTTACATGTCGTTGCGGGTCATGTTTGTCCCGCCAGAGCCAATCGTTAATCCGAACGATGTGGCCTCCGACAACGCATCGGAAATCGATCCGGCTGCGGAAATCGTGACCGCCAACGCAGACCCAACCACGGATTCGGACGACGACAGCGATTCGGAAGACGCCGAAAAGATCGAGCGTCCGGACCAACCTGAATGGCGAACTCTCGGTTCGATGGACCCGGAATCGGGTCACTACATGCTGGTCACACTTAACAGTCGTGGTGCGGGCATCGAGCGAATTGAACTGACACAACGCAAATCGAACGGACGCCTGAAATATCGCCGCGTTGACGTGCGAAGCGGCTACCTGGGTTACTTCGCGGCCGATCCGCGTTCGACCGCGGTTGGAACCGTCGTCAATATTGTCGGTCCTGGCACGCCCGCTGCCTTGGCGACCTGCAGCACCGACGGAGTCGCCCCGGGCCTAAAACCTGGCGACGTGATCATTTCGCTCAACGGCGATGCGGTCAGCAACTCGGTCTCGCTAAGTGAATTGCTAATCGAAACCAAACCGGGTGACGAAATCACTCTGGAAGTCCTTCGCAAAGAAAACGCCGAAGCGGAAAAAGCGAAACCGCTGACCTTCACGGCGAAGTTGACCGAACACCCGCTAGACCTGGTGCGTTTGGCCGAGACCGCTGGCGAAGACGAAATCCCAGGCAACCTGTCACGGCTTTCCTCGTTATTAACGGTGGGTAAAGTCGGGCGACGGGAAATCGCGCCAGGTGCCCACTCGATCGATTCGCTGCAAGACCCCAGCGAATTGATCTGGGACGTGTCGACTGGAAATTCAGCAAACAGTGACGAAGGCGTCGATTCGGTCAGCTTCGAAGTTCGATTGAGCGAAGCGGAAATGAAAGCCGCCGGTGGTCATGCACTGGGGCTGCAACGATCTTATTCGCTTAGCCCAGGCAGCTATATGCTGGACCTGGACATTCAAATCGACAACCGATCCGAAGAAGCACAAGATCTTGCTTACCGCCTGGAAGGCATCAACGGCGTCACGCTCGAAGGCTGGTGGTACAGCAACAAGATCAGCCCGAACTGGGGTGGCTCGGCTGCCCGCGACTTAGTTTACAAGACGGCCGCCGAAGGCCACGAACTGCTATCAGGTTACGGGCTCCTCAAGCGAGCTCGCAACGATGCCGTCCCCAACGACCAAAACCTGTTCGCTCCAGATTCGCCCAAACCGAATCGCGATCTGAATTACATCGGCATCGACGCTCAATACTTTACCGTCGCCTATTTGCCGCCCGAAGAGAAGACTTCGCTGACCACGTTCCGTCGAGCGATCGCGTCGTTGGCGGTGAACCCCGAAGAGATTCCAAAGAATCAAGAACGAGCGGTCAACACGACCTTCTATCTCGACAGCGTCGCTGCGGAAGTCGCACCTGGATCAAGCCTGAAACAGCAACTGCGGTTGTTCGCCGGTCCGAAACAGCCTGAGTTGATGGAAAGCAACGGTCTGGGCGATTGCGTTTATTACGGCTGGTTCTGGTGGGTCGCCAAACCACTGGGCTATCTGCTGCACATGTTCTCGATGGTCGGCAACTATGCACTGGCGATCGTGCTGCTAACCGTTTGCGTCCGAGGAGCCATGTTCCCGCTCTCTCGCAAGGCGGCCGTCAACGCTCAACGGATGCAAGAGCTGGCTCCTGAACTGAAAAAGATCACCGAAAAGCACAAGGACGACATGGAAGCCCGCGTTCGAGCTCAACGAGAGCTGCAGCAGCGGGTCGGCTTCAATCCCATGTCAGGATGTTTGCCGATGTTCGTTCAGTTGCCCATCTTCGTTGGCCTGTACCGCACCTTGTCCGTCGACATCGAGCTGCGACAAGCGGCTTTCGCTTCCTGGACGAACTGGGCGTCCAACCTGGCTGCTCCCGACATGATGATGTACTGGGGCGACTGGATGTGGGATTACATGTCCGCCCGCGGTATCGGCTGGTTGGGACCGTATTTCAATATCCTGCCTGTTGTGGTGACGTTGCTGTTCTTGGCTCAACAAAAATTGTTCATGCCACCGGCCACCGACGAACAAACCGCGATGACTCAAAAGATGATGTCATACATGACACTCATCATGGCTTTGCTGTTCTTCCGCGTGCCGGCGGGACTTTGCATCTACTTCATCACCAGTAGCTTGTGGGGCATCGGCGAACGCATCCTGGTGAAGCGGACTTTGCCGAAAACACCACACTTCGACCAAACGGTTCTGGAGGGTGCGGTGAACCACCGTGGCGGCGATTCTGGTGGCGATCTTGCCGTGACTCCTAAGAAACCCGCCGGTCCAACCGGTGGCGGAAACAGTTGGGCGGATCGTTTACGCCAGAAGATGAATCCGGAAGAACCCGCCGCTCCGTTGCCACGCGACCGCAAGCGTCCACCGGCCGGAAAATCCGGCGGCAAGAAGAAACGCAACTAGTTTTTCGCCTCCATCGCCTCCATCGCCTCCATCCAACGAGCCCTGGTTTAGGGCTCCGAATCGCTCGCCCGTTGCGAATTGCCGCCGAGCGTTTATCCTTCTCGCTTTCACTGTTCGGACTGTCACCTCGATGGCGGTCCCGACGATTGCATCCGCCTCCACCTTCCCCCGCCATTCCACGTGCTTCGCTCTCACACCTGCGGTCAACTCCGCAAATCCGACGTCGGTTCGCCTGTCACACTCTGCGGTTGGGTTGAAAACAAACGCGACCACGGCGGGGCTGTTTTCATTGACCTTCGCGATCGTTACGGCCTAACCCAAGTCGTTGTCGGACCGCCCGAGGCAAGCGAAGCGATGATCGATTCCGCTGGCCACGTGCCCGCCGAAAGCGTCGTCTTGATTCGCGGTGTCGTCGCCGACCGACTTGAAGGCAAGGTCAACTCAAAGTTGGCGACCGGCGAAATCGAAGTTCGCAGCGAACACTTCGAAATCCTGTCCGTTTCTCAAACGCCACCTTTCACGCCCGGTCAAAACGACCTGCCCGGCGAAGATTTGCGTTTGAAGTACCGCTATCTCGACCTGCGTCGCAAAGAGATGCAGCAGGCTCTGATCCGCCGCAGTGAGATCATCAAGTGCATGCGAGATTACTTCGCCGAGCACGATTTCATCGACGTCGAAACACCGATTTTGGGACGCAGCACACCGGAGGGAGCTCGCGATTACCTAGTGCCGAGCCGCGTGCACCCTGGAAACTTCTACGCGTTGCCGCAATCGCCACAGCTCTACAAGCAAATCTTGATGGTTGCCGGCTTTGACCGCTACGTCCAAGTCGCCAAGTGCTTCCGCGACGAAGACCTGCGTGCTGACCGCCAGCCCGAGTTCACTCAGCTCGACCTGGAAATGTCGTTCGTCGACGCGGACGACATCATCGGCTTGATTGATGGCTTGGTCGCCAAGACCGCCAAGCAAGTTCTCGGCAAGGACATCACTTTGCCGTTGCCACGGATGACCTACGAAGAAGCCATGCGACGGTTCGGCAGCGATGCTCCCGATTTGCGTTTCGGCCTGGAAATCGTAGACGTTACCCCCGTTGCGGCCAAAACCGACTTCCGCGTCTTCCGCGGGACCGCCGATGCGGGCAACTTCGTCCGCGGCATTCGAGTTCCCGGCGCCGCCACTCAATACTCACGCCGTCAAATCGACGAACTGACCTCCTACGTTCAACAAGACTTCGGCGCCAAGGGCTTGGCGTGGTTCCGTGTCGAAGACGACAAGACTTTGTGGAGCCCGATCGCGAAGAACTTCGAAGCTGAACACCTCGAAGAAATTCGCGTGCTGCTCGGCGGCGAACCCGGCGACCTGCTGATGTTCCTGGCCGACACTTGGGAAGTGACCTGCAAGGGACTCTCGGGACTTCGCAAACGACTTGCGGTCGAAATGAAACTCTTCCAACCTGGCGAGCTGAACTGCAGCTGGGTGACCGAGTTCCCAATGTTCGAAAAGGACGAGGAAAACGGGCGGTATGTTGCCATGCACCACCCGTTCACCGCACCACTCGCCGAAGACCTACCGCACCTGAAAGAATCGCCTGAAAAGTGCCGTGCCCAAGCCTATGACTTGGTCATCAACGGCAGCGAAGCGGGTGGCGGTACGATCCGAATCCACGACAGCGAAATTCAATCGCAAGTGTTTGAATTGCTGGGCATGGATGAAGCAACGGCCCAAGATCGGTTTGGGTTCCTTCTGGACGCACTACGATTCGGCGCACCACCACACGGCGGAATCGCACTTGGTGTGGACCGCTGGGTGATGCTCTTCGCCGGTCTAGAAAACATCCGCGAAGTGATCGCGTTCCCGAAGACGCAAAAGGCTGCCGACTTGATGACCCAGGCTCCTGGCGAAGTCGACGCCGATCAGCTCAACGAGCTGCAATTGCGAACCGTCTCGGTCAAGACTTAATAGAAAAGTCGACTCCCAAGCGTCACCAATCCAGCTTGCTGTTGGATTGGTGAACGCGTTGTTAACGAACTTGGTCTATCGCGGACCAACATGCACGAACTCGGTTGAGTTCAAATGTCTGCACTCGTCTTTCGGTGTGTGGTCCTGCTCCACGATATCCAATGACACCATGTGTGCCGTTGGCTTTGTCAGATGGTGATTGCACTAATGCTTCATCTACATTTCATTTTGGGGTTGATCGTAGTGGATGAGGCGACGAATCCTATCCACTCACCGACCAGACGGGCTCGTCGCCTCGCCCACTACCCCCAACTTGAATCTGGATGAAGCACTAGCTGACGGCTACGCCAATCTGAGCTCGGGCCTGATCTGGTCCTTGAGCAATCACTTGGCCTTCTTCGCCGCCGCGTCCGCTTCCTTTTGCCTTTCAGCAGCATCTGCAGCGCCGGAAGCGATCTTTGAGAACGACTCTTCTTGCAGAGCCTTGAACTCGGCAATCGCATCTGCATCCCCAGGCCCAACGACGGTGGTGGGGGTCGATGAATCTTCACATCCACAAAGCCCGACCATCAAGATTGCCAAGCAAGCAAAACGCTTCATTCTGATATCCCTGTAAATCAAGTACAAATAAACAGACGACTGGCCAGCCAGCTCTCCGCCGCTGGCCAGTCGCCATAAAACTGGAACATTGCGAAATACGCTGAGCCGTTCCCGGCCCAACGCATATCATTTCTTCGCGTACTGGACGCTTAGAATTCTTCGTCGATCGTTTCCTTGTAGGCTCGCGATCCCAAAGCACCCCACAAACCATAGGGGCTCTTTGCTCCGGCCATACCGTTGTCTTGACCGGCTGGACGGGCGGTAGAGTCTCCCGCTTCGATCGAATCGGTAACGAACTTGACCGCACCGTCGCCCATCAGGACATGGCAACCGCCTTGGTGACGACTCGACATCGTGGCGATCATGTTCGACCATGCACCGTCGACGTCACAAATTTCGCGGTTCGGTGGCAAGATCGTCATCACTTGGCTGTAGTTCGGACTGAAGTCCGCCCAGCGATAACCACGACCTTCGTCCGCACCGGCACCAGCGGATGCGGCCCAAAATTGCGGGCGTTCGTTACTAACGTATTGCTGACATTGCGTTGGACTTTGACGGATGTCCCACCAACCGCCCTTTCGTGCGATTGTTCGTTTGTCTTGGTCGCCCAAGTCAGTTGCGATTTCGCCTGCACAAATCGTGTTGGAAAGTCCGTCTAAGATGTCGCGGAATCGGCTCTCGCGACGTGGCTGGAACATACCGCGGAAACAAGCTCGCATGTACTTGGCAGTCACATCACTGTTGCTGTCAGTACGATCGTTGTTGATGTAACCCTGGTGACTGAATCGTGGATTGTCGCCGGTGCATGCTGCGTAGTTGGTACGTCCCAACGAAGGCAGCCCCACGCCGGGGTCACTTGGGCAGCGAAGAGTCGGAATGTTGGTCGCCCACGGGCCGTAATCGATATTGCCTGGCCAAGGTCCCATCGCGGGCCAAGGGTTCAGAGGAATTGTGCTACGAACGGTTCCATCGGAATTATGACCGTTAGGATTGGAAATTTGCTCCCAAAGAGCTTGACCTTCGATGAACGGAATCACGCCCACAAGCATGCTGAGCGATCGACCGTTGGAAAGCTCCGACTTGTCCCAAAGATTAACCAAGCTGTTGTCGCGGGTACCCGCCCCATGAATGGGCAACTGCTTGTACGCCGAGTGATAGTTATGAATCCCTAGGCCAATTTGCTTAAAATTATTGCTACAACTCATACGCCGCGCTGCTTCGCGGGCCGCCTGCACCGCCGGCAACAGCAACCCGACCAACACGCCGATGATTGCAATTACCACCAATAGCTCGACAAGCGTGAACCCCCGCCGGATGCCATTTTCACTTTTCATTCGAAACGCTTTCTTAAATTAGGTTTGAGAACACAAAAAACGCTGCGGCGGGCCAACCCGCCATCACTTTGCGTTATGGGGTATCTCCACAACCCAGCGGGACGTTTCGAAAAATCTTTCGATTCTTTTTTAATCGATCGAAACCTCAGGGCAATTGACGGAGAATTACTACACGAGACCTACCCAAAGTGACTGTCGCCGGAGATACACATTTGTTACCGCCAGACCCTACGAACGACCAATTCGTCAACGCGTTGACCTGCGCCCAGGGTTCGCTACGGGGGTACATTTTGTCGTCCATGGCGAACCATTCGGACAGTCTCGACGTGCTTCAGCGGACGAACCTGGCGATCTGGCGAAAACGAAGCACCTATGACCTGGGGCGAGATTTTCTGCCTTGGGCAATCGGGATCGCTCGCCTAGAAATCCTCTCGTTCGTACGCGACCGGGCACGAGAGAAGGTCGTTTTTCATTCCGACGTGGCCGAGATGATGACGGCGGTCAAGTCACCGTCCCAAGACGCCTGGGCAACTCGACAAGGCTTGCTCAACGAATGTCTGCAGGGACTGCAGAACGACGACCTTGCACTTTGCAAGATGCGATACAGTCAGAATTTCTCGTTGGACCAAGTCGCGAACGCTTCAGGCCGCACGGTCGCGGCAACCAAAAGCAAATTGTCTCGCTTACGGCATGCACTGCGTATGTGTGTCGAACAGAAACTGCTCTCCCAAGAGGCACTCGGTCAATGAACTCGATTCTTATCTCCGATGCATCCAATCGAACGAACGCTGCAAGGATAACCTCATGAACGAGCCTGCCCCTGAATCGTCCTCGATTGCTCGTGTTACTGAATTGCTCGACGCCGCGATGAGTGAAAGCGCGTCGGCTGATGAAATTGCTGAACTAAACGATTTGCTGCGAAACGATGAATCGTGCCGCGACCACGCGTCGGATTACTTGCACTTCGACGCCATGCTGGCTGACGAACTGGCGGTCCATGACATCGCCAGTAAGTTTCTAGATCACGAAGATTCGATCGACGAACAATACCGAATCGCCGAAGCGAGCCAGCTTCCTGATTTCACGACACTGAATCTTCCTACCCCCGCGACGAAAAACTCCGCGTCGCCCAGTACTTCCGCGACATCCAGTACGTCCGCTTCGCACACAACGCCATCCAAAACAGTCTCCCATCGCGAGCGATCACGCCGGGGCTGGCGATTTGCCGCGGTCGTTTTGGCGGCTAGCCTGCTTGCGATTCTAACACTACGAAATCCGTCTGAAACGAAGCCCACTCCAACGAACCCAGCGGTCCCACAAACTGCTCGAGCGAACACAACCTCCAAACCAAGCACGCGACTCGAATCACTGAAGCCGCAAACTTATGTCGCTGCCGTGACGTTTGAACAAAACGCGACCTGGTCTCCGCCGCATCAGTTGGGTGATCCGATTGCCGAGGGACCATTGTCCTTGCGGACCGGGATCGGCCGGATCTTCATGACGGCGGGCGTCGAATTGATTTTGGATGCACGCAGCACCCCGGTCGACATTCATTTCGATGACGACGGTGCCGTGACAGTTCACGGCGGCACCATCCTTACCGACGTTCAAGAGTCGGCCATCGGATTTACCTTGCGCACCCCATCGACAAGCGTGGTCGACATTGGCACCCAATTTGGGGTGACGGTCGGCAAGGACGGCAGCAGCGATGTGAAGGTCATTAGCGGTGCGGTTTCGTGCTCGCCCAAAGAACGTGACACGGACATTGAATTCAAACCCAACTTGCTTTCCGAAGGTGAGCACAGCATCTTCGCCAGCAATCCTCTGGCGAGCTCAACGAATAGCCGCGGTGTTGCGAACAACCTGTCGAAGAACGATTACGAGGACCTGCGGTCGCTGGTCTCGAGATCCCCCAAGTCCAACCAAAGCGACGCGTTGATCGCCTACGAAGGGTTTGATTACCCGGTGGGTTTGATCCCTGACCAGACGGCAGGGCTGGGATGGAGCTCGAATTGGTACAGCCACACTCGGCCAAAGCAAGCCGCTAAAGGCGTGGTTCGCCA
The DNA here is from genome assembly GCF_057365095.1 of Rhodopirellula sp. J20-39. Taxonomy (NCBI): domain Bacteria; kingdom Pseudomonadati; phylum Planctomycetota; class Planctomycetia; order Pirellulales; family Pirellulaceae; genus Rhodopirellula; species Rhodopirellula sp. J20-39. The sequence continues at coordinate 4,915,496 of NZ_CP195123.1, forward strand.
GGGCGTGTACCTGGATCGGCCTTTCTGGCTGTCGAGTGATCATTCATCGGATACCTACATGGTGTCTTCGATCGGAGAAAGCGCGGTTCGCTTGCTAGCTCAACCGATGTCCTTCAATGAAGATCACGATTACTTCGTCAGCCTACTGATTCGAAGACGAATCATTGACGACGGTATATCTTCCGGATGCGGAATCTCGTTCTATTCATCCAACGAGAAAAAAGAAGTTTGCGGCGTGTCGCTTGACTACCTTCAACACCTCGCTGTCTTTACGGGTGAGGATCGTTACACCGGTGCGGGCACAACCGAACCCAACAAAACGTACATGGTCGTCATCAAGATACAGTGCCGCGCAAATGAGCCCGACAACCTGCTCGCGATGATACTCGATCAGCAAAGCCCCGCTCAGGTGATCGAGCCTCAACAAGACTGGCAATGCGTTGGCCTTCCCTTCACGTCGGACGGCAGTCTGGACGAACTACGCTTGTGGTGCGGAACAACCACGATCGCCGCATTCGACGAACTAAGAATCGGCACGACCTGGAACGCCGTCGTCCCAGCCCGTTAGGCATCACGCCGGGCCGGATACAAAACAAGCTCGCGAACAAGATGCCCGCAAGCTTGTAATTCTTTCAATACGACGAAACGGCTACGGCCTCTGACGTCAGTCAGCCGCTGCAGTCACGACAAATCGACAACTACTTAGAAGCCAATAGTTTTTCGATTTCAGCGGTCAATTCGTCAGACATCGGTGCGGTCTTGGATGGGTGACGGCTTACCAATTCGCCATCCCGCCCGATCAAGAACTTTTCAAAGTTCCATTTGATCGGTCCCGCTGAAACGTCATCGCTCTTCTGGCTAGTTAGATGCTTGTACAGATCACACGCATCGCTTCCGTTGACTTCCACCTTGCTCATCATCGGGAAAGTGACTCCGAACTTTGACGAGCAGAATTCTTTAACGTCAGCGTTGGTGCCCGGCTCTTGCTTGCCAAATTGGTTGCAAGGGAAACCAATCACAACCAAGCCTTGATCCTTGTACTTTTCGTAAAGCGATTGCAAACCAGCATATTGTTTGGTGTAACCACACTTACTGGCGACGTTGACGATCAAGACAACCTTGCCTTCATAGTCGTGCAAATCAACGGACTCGCCGTCGATGTTTTCAGCTTTAAAATCCAACGAGCACTCGTGGGTGGCGGAATTCGCCGCATCAGCCGGAACAGTCATCGCAAATCCCAGGAAGAGGGTAAGTAGGGTCAGTCGAATCATTTTTGCTTTCCGTTGGGTGGGGAATGGGAGGGAAGACGAGAACCGAAATAGTCCTGACGCCTCGACATGGCCGAGACCATGCATTTGATCACTGCTTTCGAGCCTGACATTTCGTGGCCTTCAGCTATGCGACCATCTTAGACATTCGGGAAGGGCGAGATAACTACCCGCTTGGTTCACGTCGTGATCAAATAAGCTAAATGGGGTCGTCGAGCTCCAGAATCTTCATCTCGACAAAATCCGCTAATAGCAACCCGCGAGGCGTCAACTGCGCACGATCTTCGCGATTGACCAGCAATCCACTTGTCCGCATCTCGTGCAATACCGGCTGCAATCCACCGACAAAGTCGAACCCGACGCGCCCGTTGAGCCCGCCGAGATCGATACCGTCAATTTGCCGAAGCCCAAACGCGACCAGCTCGCGAGCATGCTGTTGAACCGAAATTGTCTCGGATTCCGAGATCGCAGTGCCCAACTCCAGAATCTGCTTCAAGTATGTGGTCGGGCTACGGTGGTTCACATTCCGCACACCGTCAACAAAACTCGCTGCCCCGGGTCCAATCGCGTACCAACCGTTCCCATTCCAATAAGCTTGGTTATGGCGGCTTCGAAACGAAGGTTTGGCGAAGCTGCTGATTTCGTACTGCTCTAAACCGGCATCTGAAAGCGATCGCCGGCATGCACGATACATCGCAATATCAGTGTCCTCGGGAACCTCGTGCAACTCGCCGGCTCGCCGACGAGACCAAAACTGCGTTCCTTTTTCATAAGTCAAACTGTAGGTCGACACGTGGGTGATCGGTAACGAAACCGCCATCGCTAGTTCGCTCTGCCACAATTCCAGCGACTCGCTGCTGGCCACCGATTTGCCATCCGGACCAAGAACCGGCGTGCCAAAGATAAGGTCAATAGATACGTTGCCAATCGCGGCACATACCTGCTCAACCGCCGCGATCGCCTGGTCACGGGTGTGACCGCGTTGAAGTGCTTGTAACTTCGCGTCATGGAAAGACTGCACACCCAGACTAACACGGTTCACGCCATTGCGAACCATAACCTCAATCGTCTCATCAGTCACGTCTTCAGGGTTGACTTCACAAGTCACCTCCGCGTTATCGGCAAGCTGCACCCGGCTCGCAACGGTTTGCAGCAACCGATTTAGTCGGTCCGTCGACAATTGCGTCGGCGTTCCACCACCAAAATACAACGTATCGAGCTCCATCGGCCCCGCACCAGCGATGCGTTCCAATTCAACCTCGACGGCTTGCAGATAACGATCCTGCAAATCGTCTCGTCCCGCGACCACACTGAAGTTGCAATAGCCGCACCGGTGTCGACAAAAGGGCACGTGGACATACAGCGATCGAGGTTTCGGCCAACCGCCCGGCGGAGCTGATTTGGTGGCAGTCAACGCAGTGGGAGTCGACTCGGTCGTTATCGAAGTCGGCTCTATAGCCATAGCTTTAGGCGATCGTCTAGCAGCGTGGGCAGAGTCTTCTTGACGAAACGCTTGATTTGCGGGTCGGTATAACGCGTGCTCGCATGCGAACCGATGATCAATTCGTTGTTGAATCGATCTTGGCGTTCTCTGTAATCGTCAACGTGCATATGACCGTGTTTGTGAATCTTTTCCCGACGATGCTCCGGCGCGGCGAACGTCAATTCGCTGATCAGAATCTTGGCGTCATAGAACTCAGGGTTGTTGTCGAGTCCCTGGGGAGCGGTGTCGCCGGTATACGCGAAAATAGGAATACGAACCTCGTTGGTAATTTCCGTGCCCGAAGCCTTCAGATCCCGAATCTGCTCGCCCGACAATTCCAAATACTCAGGCTTCAACTTCATCCGTCGCTGATAGACGATGAACCCCAACGCATCGATGGTGTGCTTCACATCGACTGACTTGACGACGATTTCTCTTCCGATCTTGGTTTCGTCGCCACCCAGCAACCCCACCAGTTCGCACGGCATGGCACCACGATCGAGCGAGCGGAACGTTTGCAGCATCTTCCACGCGGTATCGACAGCGGAATCCGGCATATAGATCACTGGCGGATCCATCTTCATCATCCGGCGCCGTGACACGTACGCCGGCAAGGCGGCAATGTGGTCGAGGTGGGCGTGGGAGATGAACATGGTCGACGTGCCCATAAAATCCCATGGCTGAACGCCGACATCAAAAAGCAGCTTCAACTCATTCACTCGCCAACACGTCTGCACCGCCGCGCGTGAATAGCCTTCGATGGTCAATCCATCGTGGACGTGAGAAGCAACTGGAACGTTTTCAACCATAAGTGAGAGCGAGAGTCAGGTAGTAGTGAAGGTTGTGTGGCGAAGAATTACGTCTCGACCGCCACAAACTCAGCGGCCAAATGGACAAACGACTTCGCTATCGAATAGAAGTGCGTAGTTGAAAGCGAACGGCAGGGGCTTCAAAAATTTGAATCGATCGGGAAACCCGAAACCGTTGATTGCCCTCGGGATAAGCACGGGCAAGCGATTGTTATCTCATCCGAATCGGCATGTTGCTTTTCTCGATCGCTTGGCTGGCGTAATTGTCGACCTCGTTGACGTCCAATTCCGCACGATACCCTTCGGTGCGTACCACTTCGATATCCCCATTGTCATTTTCTGAAACCGCAGCGCCGTGGTGGCGAGTCAATTCCAGCATCGCCAAAAACCAACCGATGTAGGCCGACTTGTGCTGCCCGGGCTCCACCAAATCGATCAATTCCACGCGAGGCTTATCGGCCAACTTATGGTGAATCCGCTGCATGTAAACGTGGATGGGTGTGTCATCGTAGATCACCTCGGTCGGCGGCGGTCCCGCTGATTCACGCATGATCCGCCCGAAGGCGCTGACCAAATCCCATATCTCGAGTTCGACGATGGGCTGATCGGCAGGATCGTTTCGCCGTGTGGGCAAATCGTCAGCCAACCGCTCAAACCGCGTTTGCCAACGTGAAGACATCTCGTCGAGCACGGAAGCTGCATCGCGAATTTCCTTGTACTGAAGCAGTCGCTGCACCAAGGAATCGTGAGTTTCCTCGATCACCTCTTCTTCTACATCGTCTTCAATTTTGGGCAAAACGGCCTGGCTCTTCATCTCCACCAGCGTGGTCGCCAATTCCACAAAATCACCGACCTCGCCCAAATCGAGTTCCTGCAGCACGTCGAGATGCTCGACATACTGCTCGACCACCTTGGACAGCGACATTTCGGTCAAAGACACTTCCTGACGCCGCACCAGATACAGCAACAAGTCGATCGGACCTCGATAGGCGGGCAAATCAATTCGAAAGTTCATGTCATTGCTCGTGGAAGGTTGGCCCGATCGGGTGGGCTCAGTGAAAAGCCCGATTGGAAGAGCCGGATTGATTGGAAGGTAAAACTACTCAAAGGTGAAGCTGAGGAACGATCGCGATCGGGCCGAAAACTGACATCGCCGGACAACTCGCCGACAAACTCGCAACGATCGGCAAACTTGCTCAGACCGGCGACCTCACGGCAATCGACAATAAACGGACTTCAATTCGAAAACGTCGATTTTGTTCTCGCTAGAAAATCCACCAAATGTCAACAAACTGCTCCACCAGCGACCGTTGGGACAGCCGGGGAACGCGCCATCATCCCGTTTTCGCCGGTCCAAACGCGTCGAAATGCTGAAAAGGCAACGAAAAAAGCGCAGCCCTTGGCAGCGTACCGCCTCAAAATTATCATGCCTGCCCCTGGATCGCGACCCGAACCCTCCCTCGGCAGCCCGACGGCTGCATTTTGCGTCATGCCCAACACTATTTACCGCCACTTGCTCTCCGCACTCGTTCAAAACGTGCCCGGCGTGTTGGCTCACGTTTCTGGAATGCTCGCTTCGCGTGGTTTCAACATCGATTCTCTGGCGGTTGGCGAAACCGAAGACCCGAAGCTCTCGCGGATGACCTTTGTGGTCGTCGGCGATGACAGTGTTCTGGAACAGGTTCGCAAGCAACTCGAAAAGATCGTTACGGTCGTTCGAGTTCTCGATATCAGCTCCAATGATTTCGTCGAACGAGATCTATTGTTGTTGAAGGTCGCCGCACCGGCAGGCAGCGTTCGCGCCGAGATCCGAGAATTGGTCGATATTTTCCGCGGCCAAATCGTCGATGTGGGTCCAGAAGAAGTCATGATCGAAATCAGCGGTCGTGAAAACAAGGTCCAAGCGTTCATCGAACGTGTCCGCCCTTATGGCATCACCGAACTCGCTCGTACCGGACGAATCGCCATGGTTCGTAGCGGTTGCTTGGACGATAACGCCAACGAGTAAGAAAACGAAACAGACTGCTCACGCGTGAGCCACCTCGTCGCAAAGTGCGGCACCCCACCCTCCCTATCACCTGACAAACTGTCCGAACTTCACAAGGTTTTGAAAACGATGGCCGCAACCATTTACTACGACAACGACGCCGATCTCTCACACTTGAAGGGTAAAAAGGTCGCAATCCTGGGCTACGGTTCGCAAGGCCACGCTCAAGCGCAAAACCTTCGTGACAGCGGTTGTGAAGTCATCATCGGTCAGCGACCAGGCAGTGCAAACTACGACCTTGCTGTTTCGCACGGCTTCAAGCCTATGACGATCGCCGAAGCCACTAAGGCTGCTGACGTGATCAACATCTTGCTTCCAGATGAAGTTCAAGGTGACATCTACCGCGATCACATTCGCGACAACCTGTCGCCGGGTAACGTGTTGATGTGCTCACACGGCTTCAACATTCACTTCGGCCAAATCGAGCCACCTAAGGGCATCGACACTCTCTTGGTCGCACCTAAGGGCCCTGGCCACTTGGTTCGCAGCGAGTACGAAAAGGGTGGCGGCGTTCCTAGCTTGATCGCGTTGGGCGAAGGAGCCTCGGAAAGCACCAAGCAAATCGGCTTGGCATACGCAAAGGGAATCGGCGGAACCCGTGGTGGCGTGATCGAAACCACCTTCGCGGAAGAAACCGAAACGGACTTGTTCGGCGAACAAGTTGTGCTTTGCGGTGGCGTTAGCGAACTGGTTAAGGCTGGTTTCGAAACGCTTGTCGAAGCTGGCTACCAACCTGAAATGGCCTACTTCGAGTGCATGCATGAATTGAAGTTGATCGTCGACCTGCTTTACCAAGGTGGCCTCAGCTACATGCGTTACAGCATCAGTAACACTGCCGAGTACGGCGACTACGTTTCTGGCCCGCGTATCATCACGCCGGAAACCAAGTTGGAAATGAAGAAGATCCTTAATGAAATCCAGTGCGGCGAGTTCGCTCGCAAGTGGATCAGCGAAAACCGTGCGGGTGCTCCATTCTTCAAGGCAACCCGTCGTCGCGAGCAAACTCACGAAGTTGAGCAAGTCGGCATGGGCCTTCGCCGCATGATGAGCTGGATCGACGAAAAAGAAGTTTAAGCCTTACGGTGAAACTTCCTGCTGTTTCATGACTGACTGAAATTTTGTCGAGTGCTTTGAACAAGCACTTTGAAGATGGGCGACCGCATCCCGGTCGCCCATTTTTCGAAACCACGACACGATTCGAACTCTGGCGAGTGCGGCTACAATATTGAACAATCATGTCTCAATAGCTTGGGGCACTCATGCGAAATCGCACTGGATTGGGAAAAGCCATGGCATACGTCACCACTACAGTTAGCGGCACCCCTTCGGACTCATTTCAGCTCGACCGCGATGAAATGCGGATCGGGCGTCATCCAGAGTGCGACATCGTGGTCGACGCCGGCGCTGTCAGTCGATATCACGCCAAGCTGATCGGGCGTGAGAAGAATTGGACCATCGAAGACCTCGGCAGCCGCAATGGCACCTTTGTCAACGGCCAACTCTTAACCCGAGCCCACAAACTGGTTCCCGGCGATCGGGTCCGCATTAGCGAAGTGGAACTGGTCTACCACGAAAAAGATCCCAGCGCGACCGATGAAGCCACGGTCCCCGAGTTCGCGCGTGGAACTAACGAAATGAGCTTTGAGGGCTCGAATTTCGGTATCCAAATGGTCGACGACGCCGAAGCTCAGGTCGTCTCCAGTTCCAAAGTTGAATTTCGCAGCAGTGACGATGGTCTGAAAATGACCGCCACGCCCGAGGCGAAATTGGCGGCCTTGATTGCGATCAATCGAAATCTGACCGGTGCGATTAGTCTCGACGAAGTGCTTCCCAAAGTGCTGGCCGGATTGTTCGAGGTCTTCCCTTCGGCCGACCGTGGCTTCGTCGTCATGGAAACGCCGGATGGCACATTGGTGCCGCGATGGGTAAAGACCCGCAAGAAGGTCGACGAAACCGAAACCGTACGAATCAGTCGGACCATCATTCGCAAAACGATGGAAAGCAGTGAAACGATCCTATCGCTCGACGCGATGGACGACAGTCGTTTCGATAGCAGCGAATCCATCGCGGACTTTTCTATCCGTTCGATGATGTGCGCTCCGCTGCATGACGGCGACGGCAACGCGATCGGTGCGTTGCAGATCGACTCGACACAAGGCCGCGGGCAATTCCGTGACGAGGACATCGACTTGCTAACCGGCGTTGCTGCCCAAGCAAGCGTGGTGATCAATAACGCTCGTTTGCACGAACAATCGCTCCGGCAAAAAGAGGTGGAAGTCGACTTAAAGCTAGCCACCGAGGTGCAGCAAGCATTTTTGCCATCGACGCCGCCGGACGTACCAACGTATCGCTTGGAAAGTTTTTACAAGGCAGCCCACCATATCGGTGGCGATTATTTCGACTATGTCGAACTGCCCGATGATCGAGTCGCGGTTGTGGTTGCCGACGTTGTTGGGCACGGAGTCGCGGCGGCGATGTACATGGCGAAACTGGCGGCGGAAACGCGGTTTTGCCTCGCCAGTGAGCCGGATTTGGCCAAAGCCGTCGAACGACTGAACGATTCAATGAGCCGTTTGGGTGTCGAGCGTTTTGTGACCTACTTGTTGGTCGTCATCGATCCAAACACGGACAAAATTTCGATCGTCAACGCGGGACACATGCCTCCGATCGTCCGCCGCGCCAAAGATGGCTCTATCGACGAACCTGGCGAAGAAGAGTCGGGACTGCCGATTGCAATCGACGAGGGTATGTCCTACGAAGTCACCACTTGTTCATTCGAAGAAGGTGACCTAGCCGTCATGTACACCGATGGTGTGAATGAAGCCATGGACGAGAACGACGAAGAATGGGGTACCGACCCACTTCGTGAGATCGTTCAAACAACCATCGCGATGCCCGGCGTCGACGACTGCGCTGCTGTGCTCGTGAAAGAGCGCATTGTGCATGACGCCTATCAACACATTGGGACCGCCGACCAATTCGACGACATGTGCATGGTCGTGATCGAACGGACCGCAGGCAAACTACGCCGGCCCAACTCCAACGAGACCGTCGACGTGGACTTCGACAAAACGCGAGAAAACTTGTCGAGCTTGTCTGACACTCACGAAATCGAGCAGAAAGAAGAGACCGAAGACACGTTCGAGTGACCCCCAATCGCCCCGTAGCAGAGAACCAATCGGATGACCAAATCAATTTGCCGCTGGGGATTCCTCGGTGCAGCACAGATCGCCCGCAAGAATTGGAAAGCCGTTCGAATGAGCGGCAACAGTGTGGTGGGGGCCGTCGCGAGTCGCGATATTGAGCGTGCCGAAGCTTTCATTCATGACTGCTCGCTCGAATGCCCACCCGTCGTTTTCAACTCCGACGAGGAAGCCACGCTGACCCGTCCGGTTGCCGTTGGCAGTTACGAAGAACTTCTACAACGCGACGACATCGACGCGGTCTACATCGCCCTTCCCACTGCACTTCGCAAACAATGGGTCATCGCGGCGGCAAAGGCTGGCAAGCATGTCATTTGTGAAAAGCCAGTCGCCGTCCACGGGGATGATGCCCAGGAAATGATCCAGGCTTGCCGCGATGCCGGCGTCGGATTCATGGACGGGGTGATGTTCGATCACTCATCGCGGCTGACTGAGATGCGGCATTCCATGGACGACGAACATCGGTTTGGTCGACTTCGCCGCATCCAAACACATTTCTCGTTTTGCGGCGGCGAGTCATTCGAACAATCCAACATCCGTGCCAACGCCGAACTAGAACCTCACGGTTGCTTGGGCGACCTCGGCTGGTATTGCATTCGCATGAGCTTGTGGGCCAATAAGTTTCAAATGCCCATCGCCGTGTCAGGTCGCTCGACAGCGACGTTGGATGAAGGCCGAGTGCCTAGTGAGTTCCAGGGCGAACTGCGTTTTGAAAACGATGTCACGGCTGGGTTCTTTTGCTCGTTCCTTAGTGCATCGCAGCAAACAGCAACGCTTACCGGTGAACGCGGCTACATCGCACTGGACGACTTCGTGTTGCCGTTTGTTGATGCCGAAGTGAAGTGGCAAGTTCAAACTCACGATCTTCAAGTCGATAACTGTCGTTGGAACTTTGGGCGACATTCGACGTCTCACGCCGTGAAAGAACACGCTAGCGGCGAGGCCGACTCACAAGAAGTTCGCATGTTCCGAAACTTCGCTACTGACGTCCTACAGAACTCACATCACATCGCCCCTGGAAGCGTTCACGCCGCTGACATCGCCTTGAAGACTCAGCGTGTCCTGGACGCTCTGCGCCGCAGTGATATCGAGTTCGGCAACTGGGTGTCGCTAGACGCCTAAAGTTCCTCATCCCCCGTCGTCGTTCCTGTCGTTGACAGCGCGAATGTCAGACGCCTCGATCACCGAACCCCAAGAAATCAACCATGACCTCATCCAATGCCAAGAACGTTCTCGGCACCCCGCTGCAAACATGCAGCACCAGCCCGATGACAGGTTTTTATCGTGACGGCTGCTGTAACACCGGCGGCCAAGATGTTGGATTGCACGTTGTCTGCATCGAGGCAACAGCGGAGTTCCTTGAATTCAGCCGCTCCCGAGGAAACGACCTCAGCACACCCATGCCGATGTATCAATTCCCTGGCCTGCAACCCGGTGACCGCTGGTGTCTATGCGCGGCGCGATGGAAAGAGGCTTACGACGCTGGCAAAGCTCCGCAAGTCAATCTCGAAGCGACTCATATCTCGGCGTTGGAATTTGCCAACCTGGAAGAACTGCAAGCTCACGCTCTGGACTAGCGGTTTGTCGCTCCGCGGAACTCGTTGGTGCCTTGAGACACGTCAAATCGTTAACGTATGGTCCCACCTCACCGGCGGGTAGCGTTAGCCAAGCCAACGTAAAAGATGGCGACGTTTTGGCTGTCCCATGCTGCACAACACCCGGTCCTGCGGCGGTAAAAAAGCACCAGCTTGACGAATGGGAATCACGGAGGCGAGAATTCGCCCGTTCATTTTCCATTCGTCTCCTTTTGCCTCACCAACCGCCCCACGCATGCTAGCCAAAGATATCAAGACCGGAACCGTAGTCGTACACGATGGCAACCCTGTGATGATCCAGGGAATCTCTGTGCAATCGCCATCCGCTCGCGGTGCCGCAACACTCTACAAGTTTCGAGCCCGCAACGTGGTCACCAAGAACAAGGTGGACATCACGATGAAGGGCACCGACATCCTAAACGAAGCCGACTTCGTACGACGGGATGTCCAACTGATGTACACCGATGCAACTCACATGTTCTTGATGGACAAAGAAGATTTCCAGCAGTACGAACTACCGCTGGAAGACGTCGAAGAACAAGTCGGGTACATCACCGAAGGCCTCGAAGGCATGCGAGCGATGATCTACAACGACGCGTGCGTGGGCCTGGAATTACCCGCCAGTGTCGAACTCGCAATTACCCAGTGCGATCCAGGCGTCAAAGGCAATTCCGCCACATCACGTACCAAGCCCGCGACGCTGGAAACCGGTTTGGTGGTGCAGGTGCCTGAATACATCAAAGAAGGCGAGCGTCTCAAGATTGACACCCGTACCGGCGACTTCCTGTCGCGAGCGTAGCCGTATCACACAACACCAGAAAAGCGATTTGCAGATACTGTTTGCAAATCGCTTTTTGTCTTTCAGAGGCTTCCTTGATTTGGAATCCTAATGCTGTTTGTAACCCCTGACCATTCAGCCATGGGTTACCGCGACTCAGTCGTCGTCATCATCGTCATCGCGATCGGGATGAAGCGGGTCATCGGGATCGAAGAACAAATCGGCCAGCCCCAGCGGAACCGAATCGCCACCCAGCGTTCGACGTCGACGTTCGGCAAGCGAGTCAAGGTCGAGCGCCTCGTCGCCAAGACACTTTTCCAGTGCCTCTTGCCAAGCGTCTTCCTGAGCGACCGGATGATCCGGATCTTGCGCAAGCCGTTTGATTGCGAAACGCAATAAGTTGATGCCATCCCGTGGCGAAAAATCCAACTTTAACTCGTGCGAGTGCTGCAGGAAATCAACCGTTAAAGCCAGCATCTCTGGTTCAGCAAATGGCAAATGGTATTGCAGGATCGCCATCTCGTCTTGTTTGTTCGGGAACCCCACACGCAATGTCGGCTGAAGCCGGCTCATGATGTAATCCGGAATCTCAAACGTTGACTCATCCTGGTTCATCGTCACCGCAGCACGAAAGTCAGGTGAAGCCGGAATCGTGATCCCGGCCACGATGGACTCGACATACCGGCGGTTGTCGAAAAGCGGCGCCAAAGAGGCCCACGACTTCTCGTTCATCCGGTTGCCTTCATCCAGCACACAAACGCCACCGGTAATCATCGCGCTAACGAGCGGCGACGCGTGATAGGCAATGTCACCACCGCGGCTGAGCACCGGTGTAATCAACAAGTCTTCCGGACGAGTGTCCGCCGTGCACTGGTAGATATACAGCGGCAAACCTTGTTGCTTAGCCGCTGCGATGGCCAATTGCGTTTTGCCGACGCCAGGCGATCCGAGCAAGCGGGGCGTCAGCGGAAGGTCCGTTTCGTCGACCGTGATCCAACACGCCAAGAGTTGCTTGAGCACTTCGCCTTGCCCAATCCATTCGCCGGGCACTTGGTAGGGATGAGCAAGCTTTAGCTCGACACCATCCAACAAGGCAACGGAATCGTTGCTCGCGGCTGGATCGGATTCGGAGGAAGATGGCTTGGGGGAACTCATTCGAACTCCGTGGACGGAATCGGGTGAAAAGTCAGTAGGTTAATTCTGCCGGATCGACGGCTTCTTCGCCACGCCCCAACGCTTCTTCCTCTTGTCGTGCAGCTTCCAAAATCGGCGTGATGTACTGATGCAACGGATGGTCGGAAAAATGGTCGATGCGGAATTGCCGCAGCCCCTTCAAAAACCCTCGCCAGCGATCACGCTTCTTCAAAAAGACGTTGATGTGCCCCAACTTGCCGTTTCGATCGATGTAGACCTCGCGGCCGCAATGACGATACCCCATCCAGGCTGGCGGGACTCGTGTCACAATGTCGTTATTGTTGACGAAGCGATAGTGGTCGAGTTGGACAAAGTTGATGTACCGACGGTCACCCACTCGGGGGCTGCCGTAGGTAAACAACGCTTTGGGCGTGCTGTTGATATGAGATAAAAAGCACCGGCCCGCACAAATTGTGGCCATGGCTCCGCCCAGCGAATGACCACAAAACCAGGCTGGTTGTTGATTATCGATCAGCGCCGTTTCCAACATTGGCCACAAATCGTCCACCTCGGTTTTAAATCCACGGTGAACCTTGCCAGCGGTTTCGGCCAACACCGCGGCTGCGTTCGCATCCGCTCGAATGTCGTTCCATTCGTTCGGTTCCGTTCCTCGGCAAGCGATCACGGTATCATAGTCATTCCGAAATCGAAAAGCCTGTGATCCGTCATGGTCAAAGAACGTCACGTCAGGAAAACCGATCAAGCCAGCCGCTTCGGTTGCTTCTCGTTCGTCGTTGTAGGCCACCATCGCGAGTTCGGCGAACAACAGTGACTTCTGCAAGAACGTCATGTCCGAAATCGGACCACTGACTTCGCTGTGCACGACAACCGGACGTTCGTCTTTATCGTGAACGACCCCCGTCGCTTGATCATAAGAGCCTACCGGGCTCGCAGGATCGCCAGGATTGGCATGAGCATCCGAATTGGCATGAGTATCGGGTCCTGATGAACTCACCGCATCCACTTGCCCATCAGCCCCGTCTGAGGACGAATGCGAATCGGTGCGAATAGCTTGAGATGGATCAGGATTCGTGGCGGAATCGGTCATGGCAAAATCACTCCTTTAGTTGAGCTAATTGTCGCATACCGGAATGGAGGCATCCAGGCGGGTTGAAAACGGCCGGGCGGGTTGAAATCGGCCAGTCCAGTTGGATTTGGCCAAGCGGATTGGAACTGGCCAGCGAGGTACGTCAGATTGCGAAGGATTCAAACGACGAAAGAAATTGACGTACGAGGTACAGCCATTCGATCTCTCGCATCTATCAAACGCGTGATTCGCAAATCAAAACCTCCGTTAAACATCAAACTTCCATCATCGAGATTTAACAACGTCGACAAGAACAGCCTCATAGGCATCCATCATTCGCGGCCAACTGAACCGGCCCGCCGTTTCGGGACCGCGCGACGCCATTCGCCGACGTAGTTCTGGATCCATCAATACGTGGGCAAGGCCTTCGGTCAATGACTCAATTTGGTTCGCGACCAGCCAACCATTCTGGCCGTGGTCGATGGTATCACGGACACTTCCGCCCACATCAACGGCGACAACCGCGACGCCGGCAGCCATGGCTTCCAACATCGCCGACGGGAATCCCTCATAACGACTCGGCAACACAAACACATCACTTTGCTGCAACAATTTCCAAACCGGATGCACCCAACCCAGAAACTCAACTCGATCCGACACTTCCAGCTCTACGGCCAATTGCCGCAGACTTTCTGCTTCCCCACCGTCACCCAAAATTCTCAACCGCCAATCCGGAACCTCTTGCGTCTCTTTCAAACCAGCGACAGCATGTAGCAACCGATCAAACCCCTTTTCGCGTTCAAGACGTCCCATCGCAATCAACTGCACCGGTTCGCCTTCTCGATGAGGTGGGCTCGGCACGGGTACCACCTCCTCGACGGCCGAACCGATCACGATCGGATGAACTCCCGTCAATCGTTTCAGCGTTTGGGCAATGTCTGAACTCAAACAGATCACGGCCGCGGCCCGCCGGTAAACACGGCGTCTCAACCACTCGCGAATTTTCCCCAGCGACTGTCGAGCCGGATCACTCCGTTCGCTGATGACGATCGGCGGACAATTGGGCAACCCGACGGTAGCCAACAAGGTCAACACATTCGTCCAATCACAAAACGCCAACACCACTTGGTAGTCACCGCTGGCTATCGTTCGCCGAATCGTTCGCAGTCGGTTCCAAAGCGAAACGGGTCGCTGTTCCGTAGAAAGAACCTGCAGCGGAACACGCTTAACCCGACCGGACACCGCATGCCGATCCGTTTTGCCGTCGTCCAGAGTGATCAGCGAGACCTGGTGTCCTCGTTCGACCATCCGAGTCGCCAGTCCGGCCATCACACGCTCCGCACCACCACCATCAAGCGAGTGAATGATGCACGCGATCCGCAACGGCGAGCCCCCCCGTTCGCCAGCGGAATTCGGATCGCCCGAATTGGGGGATCCCGTCTCCTGGCCATCCGAACGATTACCGGAGCGGTCGGATATATGTGGTGAAAACTCAGACAAAGATTTGCTCAAAGTGTCATTGGTTCTGTTTGCAAGGATTGTGAGGGGTAACTAACGTGGAGTCGACACGGGGGTGTTTTGGCTGATCCGCTATCGGAAACATCCAGTTTAACTTCCATCGAAACCCCTGAACCGCGCCAGACAGCGTTCTTCCGAGCGAAGATGCCTGATTTGCCCAGCGGTTTCCATCCTCATCAACGCGATGGGGGAAAGCAGACTCCAGATGAATCGCTTGCCACTGTCGAATCGATCGACCCACCGTTCTTTCCGCCGCCCGCTGCAAATCGCCGCTGTCCTTGGGATGGTCGTGTTTGCCTCAGTTGCCGACGAATCGACGGCCCAGGCCCAGTGTTTTGGTTTCCAGCCATTCGGCTTCTACCAGCCTTACGGTACCCAATTCCGCTCCAGCGTCCCCACGCCACCGTATTTCTCGGTTAGCCCACCGGTCTACTACGGCACTCGGCACTACCGACCTTACGGAATCAGCCCCTACGCTGCTCCACCCCAGGTATCCGCACCTAGCAGCTACCAAGGTCAAGCGGCTTCGTCGGGCATGCGTCAGCGGAACTACGGCGGTCCCGTTGGAAACCCATTCATTTGCGTTTCGAACTCCCCGTCCGTTCAAACTGGTCTCGCGAGCGAATCGGGCAACCAAAACGCCGCTAACGAACTCGTTTCAACGACCAAGTCGTTCGTTCCGGGTAAGGTTCAATCGAATCCATTCGTGAACACCGAAACGCATTTCGCTAGCAAGTAGCAAACGGCGAACTATCAAAACGGTTCGCTTAGAATCTTCTTCAAGGCATCCGCCGTGATCGCGGTGCCTTCATGTTCGATGTACTGCAAGTACGGCATC
This sequence comes from Rhodopirellula sp. J20-39, assembly GCF_057365095.1. Taxonomy (NCBI): domain Bacteria; kingdom Pseudomonadati; phylum Planctomycetota; class Planctomycetia; order Pirellulales; family Pirellulaceae; genus Rhodopirellula; species Rhodopirellula sp. J20-39. The sequence continues at coordinate 4,931,256 of NZ_CP195123.1, forward strand.
CCTTGAAGATGGACCAGACCCGCATCCGTGATGTTGGTTTGGTCCAGCCCGATGCCGGTCAAAAGTCTCAAGCCACTGAGCCATTGAAGATCTTGATCCTGCACTGAAGTGCCCGCTAGCTGCACCTGATTTAAGTTTGGCAAACGCGGCAAGTGAAACAGCAACGCGGGGTCAAAATTGTCTTTCGTGAACGCAACCGCGTTGACGGGTTGATCCAAGGCCGGCCGCACCATCCGCACTCCGGCTTGCTGCAACGCAAAAATCGCTCGCTGCGAATCCAGCCCGATCCCCGCTACTTCATGCGATCGCGATCCCGATGTGTCGTCATCAGACTTCACCGCAAAGAATGCATCGGCGTCGATCTTACGAGCGAGATGATCGGAGCCTAAGACAAAATAGCCGTCGTCCATCAAAGTGCGTGGATCAGCAATATGCAATTTGTCACCGGGTTGCGAATATTGCTCGAAAAAGATCCGCAGCGTCCGATGTTCATTAGGAAACGGAACCGCCAACTTCCCCCAGCCTTGGATCGAGTGAATTCCATCACGCGTCGTGATCAGGCCACGGGGAAGCGATCCTGAATAAAGAACATTCGCAAACCCATGGTCTACCCAGCCGACGTAGAAACCGAACGGGCTGAGCAAACACACGGCAGCAAAGGCGATTTCCCATTTCGCTTGAGGCCTCCAAGCGACGGACTGCCACATCACCCAACTACCAATCACCGCGGTTGCGAGATTCCAGGGAATCACGCTCGAATTCCAGTTGATTAGCAAAGGCGATAATGTCACCACGATGCCGGCGTGCATCGCCGCGGAAGGCACCGCCGCCCAGCGAGGACGAAAGCAAGCTAACAACCCAACCCCAATCTCAATCAGGGCGATCCCCCACGCCAAAACCTGATCGTTTAAATTCAAACTCCAGTCCGTCCGCGAGGTCATCCAGTGCAACCCGTGACCGAACCAATCTGGTGAGACCGCTTTGTGAAGTCCCGCCCACAACCACATCGCCGCCAACAGCCACCGCGTTCCCACTCGACCTCGATCCCAAACACAAGCCGTCATCAATACCGCAATCGCATAGAACTGCGGCTGTAGTCGAAACTGGTCAAAGAAGCTCGCAAGCAGCAAGACGATCCAGTGCAACAGCAAACCACGGCGTGGAAGACAACACGTCGCCACCAGCGACACGATCATCAACCAACCGAACGAAAACGGTGGCAGGTCGACCGTGGGCAGATTCGGCGGCATCGAACGGGTTTGCCAAAGCGGCCAAGTGATCCCAACCGTGATGGCTTGGCAAATCGCTGCAAAGACCAACAGACCGTATTGAATGCGATCGAGGCCTGCACCCCACTCCCATCTCAAGCCCCATCCCGCCGACCGGCTTTCACCTGGAAAGCAATCGATGATCCGATCGTGCTCTGGCATTTCATTCATTCAGCCAACTGCCACAGCGGAAACGGGAAGACAACAGGACGAAGACGCGATTCCATCCACTACTGCAGCGAGATATCAACCCACACCATCCGGTGGTCGGTCGCCCGAACCGCTTGACTGAGTTCTTGATCATCGGCTGGCCAAACCACTTTGCTATCTACGATCGACAAGTCCGAAGAGGGCAGCACGTAGTCGACACGAACTTCACGGCGGCCGAACAACGCTGTCGCGATCCCGTGTGATTGACTCTTAGGCTGAACATCGTTGACGCGTTCGTGTGAGATCAGGTTAACGATCGCCGAGCGAATACTGTCGCCGGTCAAGGGATCCGAATTGAGATCGCCCGCGATCACGAATGAGGTGTTCTTTGGCAAACCACCCTTTACACCGGAGTCATCAACGAGATGGGCAGCTTGAGGTTCGGTTATATAGTCGTTCCAGAAACGGATCTCGTCATGGTTTCGTTTTCCGTTACGGTCTTCTTTTCCATCAAACACCGGCGGTGTCGGATGGCTGGCGAGCAGATGCAACGTTCGGGCATGGCCGCCGACCTGCACCCGAATCGGCACGTCGACGTGATTCTTACTGGAAAGCCGTAACGAGTTCCAAACGTCGTCTGAATAGAACGATTCGCCCGTAGCGGGATCAACCGGTCGCAGTGCGTTGGGCAGGTCCGACCAGCGAAACTTTTGAAACGAACGAATTGAATCTCGGTCAATAGGAAACTTCGACAAGACCGCCATCGCGTATTGGCCGGGATACTTACCAAAGCCCCATGCATCGACGGGAAGATACCGCCGTCCGTCGCCATTGAGATCGATATCGGCAAGCTCTCCCGTATTCGTCGGGATCGACCAACGATGTGGGTAGTCGCCATTCAAATACCCGTCCGCAAAAGCGTCCAAGGTGGAACCATCGGAATCATGGTCGATCTCGCATAGCAGCAAAATGTCGGGCTGAGCGTGATTGATCACTTTGGCCAACTTGATTGCCTTCGGATCCGATCCCGTCGCCAGCTGACGCTTTACTTCACCGGCCTTTTCGCCGTAAAGGGAGACATTCATTGACGCAACGCGGACGATGGATTGTCCTATCGCCGCCGGTGCGTTCAAGCTGAACATGGACAATGTCAGCAACGCCAAGCCGCAAACCGCTTTGCTACGAATTGCTATGAAGGGATTCGATCGCAACAGTCGTGGGCGGGTCACAGATCCGGAACTTCGTCGTGCGGCCGTCTGCGTCGTCATAAAGAATCATCGTGGCTGGAGAAAGTTCGGATGCGGCTGGCGAATCGATCAACAGCGACGAATCGGCGGCATTGATGGGTCCCACCAATCGCAGTTCCAAATCGTTTTGGCTTTGCCGCGGCAACCAACGTGACAAGACTTCAGCGGACGGAACCGTGACCAAGACAAACACGCCAACCGCGGGACCATCTCGAAGCACCGCTTGAAACGCTTGACTGCCGGTAAGTTTGGACTTCGCTTCTAGTGAGAAATCCATCGTGTCGCTTTGCCGTAAATCTCGCAAACGATCCAACGCATCAACGATCAACAAGAACGGTCGCCCGTCGTCATCGGCTCGTTTAAGAGCGGGTTCGGGCTGGGCTTCGGCCGGTTGGTTCGTTTCAGGGGTATCGTCGAGAGAAAATGTTCCTGCAAACGGATCTGGCTTCGCGTCGTCGGCTGACTCAGGTTCTTTTCCGGACTCGACTGCAACACGGGCGGCTACAATTTCCGCCAGTGAAATCATGTTCGCTTCGGCATCACGAGATCGAATGATTTCCGCATCAATTTGGCAATCGCGAACCCAGTCCGCGATCGAGGGTCCGTCATCTGCTCGGGAACCATCCATCAATGCGATTTTCAAATCCGGTGAATGCGTTCGGGCCGAGGCGATAAACGTTCCCACGACTCCAACCCGCATCTTCGGCGGCGAAACCAAGACGGCGTTGCGACCGGTGTCCGACTGCAGCCGCAGAGTCGTCGGCGGTCCTAGCTCGACCGATTCGCCAAGCAATCCAGCGATCTTGTCCGATGTAGTTGCCGATGCAAGTGCGGCATGCGCCAACTTCGCCGTGAACCGGCTTGGACGGTTGCCCTCGAAAATGATCGGCGATTCCAAACGCTCGACAAACGACACATCGCGCTGGGTAATCGTTTGCAACATGTTCTCGTGATCGTCCGGTGCTAACCAAGCCACCTGGAAGGGATGGTTACCCTCAATCAATCCGCTTGCATCGTTGTAGATTGCTTCGCCAGGACGGTTCAGCAACTTGGCTGCCGTGTTGTCGTCTGACAAAATCAAGGCGGCATCAGACTCGCTGCACTGCATAGCGACCCGAACAGCCATCTGACCGAGGGTGGCTCGCGGCAAGCTGTTCGCGCCCGCAAGCGACTGACTGCTTAGGATAATGTGGATCCCGAAAGATCGCCCTTGACGAATCAAACGGTCCAACAAGCCGGTGCAATCTCCCGCTAGCGAATCGTCACGGGTGAACAATTCTTGAAATTCATCGACAATCAAGATAATTCGCGGCATCAACGTGTCAGGGCACTTGGCTCGAAACTCGCCGAGTTCTTGCACGCTGGCATCGCGAAACGCTTCGCCTCGCGTGGTCAATTCGGCATCGAGCCGCTGCAGGACACTGCGTCCGAACTCGCGTTCACTTTCAATCCCAATGACACGCGCGTGCGGCAAACCGCTGTCCGCGTAAATCTTGAACTCAACACCCTTTTTAAAGTCGAGCAGATAGAACTGCAGTTGGTCAGGCGTGTACTGCGCTGCCCCCGCCGTGATGATACTGTGTAGCAGCGTTGATTTTCCCGAACCGGTCTTACCGGCAATCAACACGTGCTGACGGACGCCTTCACCCAGCAACAGCGAACGGGTCCGACCGGCACCTTGGCTTCCAATCGTGATCGCGATCCCAGCGTCGGTGCTTCCCGTTGCACCGGAGTCGGGAATGGATTCATTGGGCAACAACGATTGCAGGTTGACGACCACGCGAGACGACTCTAACGAGCCTTTGCCGATGCGTCGCACCAACGTTTCGCGAATGCCAGGCGGTGGTGCGTGAGCAGGCCAAAATTCAAGGTTATCCAATCCGGCGGTTTTGCAAAGCCAGTGCGAACTGCCGATTTCTTGTTTTTCGCTTGCGCCAACAGTCTGCTTTTGCGAGTGTTCTTCGTCGTAAACGATTCGAATCAACTTATCCGATTCAATCGCTGGCATTTCCGGTGGCCACGTCGTTCCCTGTTCCACGACCAAGACCACAAACACGCCACAGCGAGAACCGCTTTGAATCAGCGACATCAAATTGTTGTACGACTCGCGAGACAAACCGCTCGGGAAGCCCACCGCAGCAACGGCGTGATACGGTTCCGCTAACGAACCAGCCACCTCGTTGTAATCCTCGATGCGATTGAACCGATCACGCAGGCTTGCCTGAACAACGTTCTCGACGTGATGCGTTAATTCAGCTAGCCGTTGTGTGATCTGTTCCCCTGTGGTCCAAACCCGATGGTTAATTAGTTGTGGGTCGTGATCCGCCAAGGCCATGAACGGCGCAAAATGCTGGCCCCGACTATTAGGATCAATCAAGGTCACCTTCGCCCGCCCCGGCATCGCGCCGCTGAGCAGACGCCACAAGGCTTGGTGCGCAATGTCGATTGCCTCGTCCAGTTTCTCCGGAGGCGTTTCGATAATCATCCCAGAATGCTGGCGGCGGTGAATCGCCAACGGCATGAATTCTGGGACCTGCATCGATGCCAGAATATCAGCTTCATCAGGCGACTCGTCATCATGCGAATACCCCAACGCGGAATCGAATTGAGACTTCAGCCGATTGCCCAACCGGATCTGCCCAATGGGCAAAAAGTCAATCGACTCATGCGGATCCGGCGGCGTGGTCAGAATCTCTTGCCAGGGTGGGAACCGATAGTGAGTCAAATCATTGGCGGCCGCAATCCGCATCATGCCGCGTTTCAAGCCCGTGTTTAACCGATGGGCCAATGACGAAAGCGTGTGTCGATGCGTTTGCAACGAAGCGTTGATCTTCTCGACCGCAGCGGTATCGGTTTGTGAAAGCGTTTCCGAGATTGTCGAAGCGACCTCATCGGCACGATTTCGCATCGTCTTCTGAAGCTCCGCAAACCCGGTTCGGAACTGCGACTCAACTCTTGCAAGCTGCGTGTCCAAAGTGTTTTGTTCAGCGGTCTGAGCCGCTTTGATTCTCTCGTCGACTTCGGCAAGTTGCTTGGTTTGCCAGCGTTTCGCATCGGCAAGTTGTGCCTTACGTCGCTCAACCAATTCATGCTCGGCAACTTTACAAGCTTTCGCAGAGATGTTCTTACCCATCTTGGCAGCCACCTCAGCGGAGTGACGGATCCGTTCGGTTAACGGATGCAACTTACGAGTCATCTTCCGAAGTGGAATCAACAACACTCCATAAATCGTCATCCCGAACACACCGGCGGCGGGAACCGAACCAATCATCCAAAGCAGTGTGTTGTCCAACTGCATCACCAAAACCGTGATCGACCAGATCGCGATGAATACCGCTACCGCGGCCGGCAGGTAAAACGAATCGACAACAGCGGATGCGAACCCCTTCTGCATCTCCTTCGTCGCACTCTTGAGCCGGCGGTTTTGACGCTGGATTAAATCCTCAGCTTCTTTAACCGTCGTCGGTGCAACTTCTTGAAACTCTGCGAAAGGATCCTTCGGGTGGGACACTTCCAAATATCGGTTTAACCGCCGCATCGTCAAATGGCGGGCCCATTCCAGGTCTGTATCCCCACCGGCGACCATTTGATCCAGTCGCCGCACATCGACCGCGAGCTTTTTCTTGGGCTGGTCTTTGTATTGATTGAACTGGTTTTCAATCGCGATGACGCGTTTTTCGACTTTGCCTGTAATCGCCGATTCTTGTTCGTTTCGCAGCTTACGGTATTTACCGGCGACTCGGCGTAGTCCGTCGCGAGTCTTCATCGTTGCCGATTCGTACGCCGCGATCGCGTCCTCTTGAGCTTGATCCCAATACTGGAGCGTGCTTTGCCGATCCTGCAAACAGTTTTGTTTGACGGCCGCCAATTGACTGGCCAAAGCATGTTCGATGTCTTGGTGCTGGGCGTTCTGCTCAGCTAGCAATCGCGTATGCTCATGGCGCGAAGCTGCCACGCGGCTGATTAACCCGTCGATCAAACGACGCTGGCGGGCCGGCGAAAGCAACAATACAGGTGAAACGGCAGAATCTTTCATTGAACACAGTTTAGCCGATCTAACCCGGATGGATGGCTTGCCTATCGCCGTCGAGGAAATTTTCGCACAATGAGTGTAAGGTCTGTAGCGTTCACGCGGGCAAGGTCTCCGCAGTGTTCCATTTGATGCAGCCTCAGCGGCGTATTCGCACTCCAATCCACATTTCCGTCCACTCCCACACGGCTTCTCGCTCGGTCGCCCCAAGGCTTGCCGACGTCTGCAAAAACCAGAAGCCTGACAACGAAATCGAGAAACACTTGGCTGGCAAATCATCGAAAAAAGGCAAGGAAGCCACGATCGAGCTATCGCCCGAAGTGCTCAACGGTGACACGCAAATCGAAGTCGATGACATCGAAATCGACCTGCGAAATCGCTATTTAGCCGCGTTTCTGGCCTGGCTGATCCCCGGTGCTGGCCACTTTTATCAAGGCCGGCACGCGAAGGGGACGCTTTTCGTGATCAGTGTGCTGTCGATCTGGTTCCTCGGATTTTCGCTGGGTGGTGGGCATGTTGTCTACGCTTCATGGGCCAATGGCGACCGCCGCTGGCATTATTTCCTACAAGCCGGCGTGGGCGCCGCGGCCCTGCCCGCTCTCGTCCAAGGCGATCGCATGCGGCGAGCAACGGATCCGTCGACCGGGCGAACCCTGGACAACTATCGCCCGCTGTGGGGCGGGTTCATGGCACCGCCGCATCGCCCGGTCATCGAAAGCGAATCAGACGAAATCGCGGCTTGGTATGCCGTTTATGGATCCGGATACGAAATGGGCACCTGGTTCACCATGATCGCCGGATTGCTCAACTTCTTGGTGATTTACGACGCATTCGGCGGCCCATTGGCGGTTCCGATCAGCGGTCGAGCATCCAAGAAGGAGTAACATCGGTTCGCTCGAAATGCACCTACAGACTCCGGCAATTCGCTTGGAACTGGAACCGCAGAGCTGTTTGGCCCCGCAAAACGACTCGATTCAAAGCAAGAGTCATCGGCGTTGCCATGCTCATAGGGGGTTTTGTCGTTCGAAAGGAATGGGACTGGCGACCTTGGAAGCCATGTTTCGTCGACGGATGTTCAAAATTCCTACTCGCGTTGGCTGACTTTCAATTTGTGGTTGTCCGCTGAGCGAACTAGACTAGTTGCTGCGAAATCGCTCCTCCTCCACCTCCATTCGGACCCCCACTGTGAAACGCCATCACTGTCATTCCCTCCGGAATTCGCTCGTATTATCGATCGCCACCCTCGCATTTGTGGCGGGTTTGACGTCCATCACGGCACCGTCCGCACAAGCCGGCGGCGAGGACGCGGCGTTGGCGGGATTGTTCCAAGCGATGGAAGATGGCCAGATCGAGGCCCAGTTTATTCCGCAAAATGCGGCCAAAGCGAACCTAGTGGTCAAGAACTTGACCGATAAACCCCTTCGCATCCAAATGCCTGACGCCTTCGCTGGCGTTCCCGTGATGGGACAATTCGGCGGCGGTATGGGTGGCGGCATGGGTGGTATGGGCGGCGGCATGGGTGGAATGGGCGGCGGCGGCATGGGCGGTGGTGGTGGCCAAGCCATGGGCGGCGGCGGTGGCATGGGCGGCGGAATGGGTGGCGGCATGGGCGGCGGAATGGGTGGTGGCATGGGCGGCGGTGGCGGCATGTTCACCGTACGAGCCGGCCGCGTTCAAAAAGTCGCTCTGGACACTGTTTGCCTAGAACACGGCAAGCCAGACCCGAATCCTCGTATGAAATACGCAATCGTTCCTTTGGAAAACGTGACCCAAGACCCGAAGGTGAAGTCGCTTTGCGTTGCACTGGGTAATGGCCAAGTCGCTCAAAACACAGCACAGGCAGCCGCATGGAACTTGATGGATGGCCTATCCTGGAACGAACTGGCCCAGAAAAACCGAATTGAAAGCCGTTACACCGGTAACGTTCGCTTCTTCTCGCCACTCGAATTGCAAGCGGCTCGAGCAGTCGTCAGCGAACTGAATCGCAACATCGATACCAGCGAAGCGATTGAATCACCTGGCTACGAAAGCTCACAAGAAGTTTCCGGTAGCTGAATCAGGCTGCCAGAATTCAAAGTCAATGATGCTTGGTGCGAACCGCTAGCACTCGCTGAGGTTCACTGAAATTTGAACCGCGAGACCTCCCTCGGAGGTCTCTTTGTATTTGGCGTTCATGTCCAACGCCGTCTCCCACATCGTGCGGACAACACCGTCCAGCGAAACACAGGCTTCGCCGGGATCCCGTCCAAGAGCCAGTCGTGCGGCGGCGATCGCTTTGATTGCCCCAAACGCATTCCGCTCAATGCACGGGATTTGCACCAGTCCGCCGATTGGATCGCACGTCATCCCCAGGTGATGTTCCATCGCGATCTCGGCTGCCTCGGCAGCTTGCTGTGGCGTCGCCCCTAGGCATTCCGCCAACGCTGCGGCCGCCATCGCGGAGGAAACACCGATCTCGGCTTGGCATCCACCTTGAGCGGCCGAGATCGTTGCCCCCTTCTTAAAGATGCAACCAATCTCCGCTGCGCAAAGCAAGAACGGCAGCCACTTCTGGTCTTCCAAGTCGCAAAAGCAGTGCATGTACAACAGCACCGCAGGGATCACACCGGCGGCACCATTGGTCGGTGCCGTAACAACTCGTCCGAACGCAGCGTTCTCTTCGTTGGTCGCCAAAGCGAAACAACTGACCCAATCCAAGACACGTGCAAAGTCATGACGTTGACTTCTGATAGCTGCGATCCATTGATCGCGATCGTCCGTAACATCGTCGCTTAAAAGCCGGCGTGCCATACGAGCGGCGCGGCGCTGGACGCCCAATCCGCCAGGCAAGGTTCCTTCGCAACGACAACCACGGTGAACCGTGTCCAACATCGTGTCACGGATCTTCAATAGCTGACCACGGACTTCCGCTTCGCTACGCCAACTCAATTCGTTTTTCAACACCACACCTGAAATCGGCAGCGACAATGTTTCACAATGTCTGATCAGGTCAGCGGCACAGTTAATCGGGTGGACAACCTTAACCGAAGACGGGTCTGGGCTCTCACCTTCCTTGAGAATAAACCCGCCACCGATGGAGAAGAACACATCGCTGTGCTGAACGTCTTCGCCCTCCCACGCAGTGAACTTCATCCCATTAGGGTGCTGAGGCAACGATTGATCGCGATGAAAGACGATGTCAGATTCTGGTTCAAACTTGATCGGGAACTGATCCAGCAAACGAAGTTCAAGTGACTGCTCAATCGCAGCGACCAGCGAATCAAGCCGATCCACCGGAATCGTTTCCGGATGCTGCCCAGACAAGCCCAACATCACTGCGATCCCGGTCCCGTGCCCTTTGCCGGTCTTTGCCAAAGATCCAAACAACTCAATTTCGATTCGTGTGATCGCCGCAAGCTCGTCCGGTGATCGCTCATTCAGGAAACGCAACGCGGCCAACCAAGGTCCCATCGTGTGTGAACTTGACGGTCCCACACCGATCTTGAACATGTCAAAAACGCTGAGCGATTCACTGACGTCGGTAGCGGCAATTAGTTTCATGGGTCGCGTTTCTATTTAGCGGCCGCAAAGCACTCGATCGCAAACCGCAGGTCATCTTCGGTATGAGCCGCCGAGACTTGCGTCCGGATACGTGCTTGCCCCTTGGGAACAACGGGATACGAAAACCCGACTACGTAAACGCCTTTTTCGAGCAAACGTTGGGCCATCTCTGTCGCCACGCGAGCATCACCTAGCATGACGGGAATAATCGGATGTTCGCCCGGTAACAAATCAAACCCACAACTCGTCAATCCTTCGCGGAACAACGCGGCATTGCTCACCAACCGGTCCCGCAACTCCGTCGACTCCATCAATAGCTTGATCGCCTCTAAACCGCCAGCGACCAAAGGTGGCGCCACTGAATTAGAAAACAGGTACGGCCGCGATCGCTGACGCAGCAATTCGACGATCTCCTTACGACCACTCGTGAAACCGCCGCTCGCGCCGCCGAGAGCCTTGCCGAGAGTCCCCGTGATCACATCCACTCGCCCCATCACGCCACAATGCTCGTGTGTGCCGCGTCCGGTCTTTCCCATGAACCCGGTCGAATGACAATCATCAATCATGACCGAGGCGTCATAGCGATCAGCCAATTCACAAATTTGATCCAGTCGAGCAATCGATCCGTCCATCGAGAACACCCCGTCGGTCGCGATTAAACGAATCCGACTGGACGAAGCCGCCTGCAACTGTTTCTCCAAATCGGCCATGTCGTTATTGGCGTATCGATACCGACTCGCCTTGCAAAGCCGAATTCCGTCAATGATCGAAGCGTGGTTCAAAGAATCGGAAATGATCGCGTCTTCGGAGGTCAACAACGTTTCAAACAACCCGCCGTTGGCATCAAAACAAGATCCGTACAGGATCGTGTCTTCGGTTCCCAGGAATTCCGATATCAGGTTCTCGAGTTGCCGGTGGATCGTTTGGGTGCCGCAAATGAAACGAACCGACGCGAGCCCATAGCCCCACTGATCCAGCGAATCGCGAGCCGCCCCGACCACGCGAGGATGGTTCGCTAACCCGAGATAGTTGTTGGCACAAAGATTGATGACCCCCGCGCCCGATTTCACCTGCACCCGGGCGTTTTGCGATGTTGTGATGACTCGCTCGGACTTGTACAGACCGTCCTCTCGAATCTGATCAAGCGTTTGGGATGTGACATCGATAAGTTTGCTGCTGTTCGACATAGTCTTAACCAAATGGGAGGCTCTACCACTTCAGGATTACTTTTCCGGACTCTCCGGACATCATCGTTTGAAAACCTTTTTCAAAATCTTCGCAATCATAGCGATGGGTGATCACGGAGTTCACGTCCAACCCGCCCTGGACCATGACAGTCATCTTGTACCACGTTTCGTACATTTCCCGGCCGTAGATCCCTTTCAGGTGCAGCATATTGAATACGACCAAATTCCAGTCGATCGCCATCTCCTTTTCGGGAATTCCCAGCATGGCAATCTTGCCGCCATGCCCCATGGTTTCGAGCATCGAACGAAACGCGCTGGGGTTTCCCGACATTTCGAGACCGACGTCGAACCCTTCTTTCATGCCCAGTTCCTTCATGACGTCCTTCAACGATTCCGTCCGGACATCCACAACGCGAGTGGCTCCCATCTTCTTAGCCAAATCCAGCCGCCAAGGGTTCACATCGGTTGTGACTACGTAGCGAGCCCCGGCGTACTGTGCGACCGCTGTAGCCATGCAACCAATCGGCCCAGCACCGGTGATCAAAACATCTTCGCCGATTAACGGAAACGACAAAGCTGTATGCACAGCGTTGCCGAGAGGATCGAAAATGGAAGCGACGTCACGATCAATACTGGGGTCGTGCACCCAAACGTTGGTTTTGGGAATCGAGATGTACTCGGCAAAGGCCCCCTGACGATTGACACCGACGCCCATGGTATGGGCGCACAAGTGACGTCGCCCCGCTAGGCAATTTCGGCAATGCCCGCATACCACGTGCCCCTCACCGCTAACGACATCACCAACGCGAAAGTCGATCACGTTGGAACCGACTTCGACAATCTCGCCAACAAATTCGTGCCCTACAACCATCGGCACGGGGATGGTCTTTTGAGCCCAATGATCCCAGGTGTAGATGTGCATATCGGTTCCGCAGATACCGGTTCGGTCAACCCGAATCAGCACGTCATTGATGCCGACTTCAGGCATCGGGACGTCTTCCATCCACAAACCTGGTTTCGCGTGTCGCTTTACAAGCGCTTTCATGTTGTTTGAACCTTAGAACTGCACCAATGGACAATCTTAAATGATAACAGCGAATGACGACTGACTGATCGCCGCCTGCGCGAACACAGTGCTGCAAGCCGTTACGTGATCTCTATGGAAGTGGTTGGATTTGGATATCACGGTATTCCACGGGATCGCCGTGACCGGCAAATCCAAAGTAGCCTTCTTTCAGATCTTTCCCTGGGTGAGGCGAGTTGGCCATGAACTCAGTCACGTTCGCCAAATCGCCATCCAGGATCACGGTGCCGTTCAAGACAACCTTGATGGTCGAACCTTGGATGGTGACGACTTCGGAATTCCACTGTCCCGTTGGACGCAAGAATCCACGTTTAGCCGCAATCATGCCGTAGGCCGAACCGTGTGCTTGTCGCGGGTCAATGTTCTTATAGGTAGGGTGTTCTGAATCGAGCACCTGCAACTCACACATTCCCGCATAGGCCGGGTCTCCCGATCCGGGATAGCGAATCGCGAGTCCGTTGTTGCCGGCCGGCGGCAACTTGAACTCGAACTTCACGATGAAGTTGGCGTACTTCTCTTGAGTGTGCAGTACTCCTGAGGTCCCCTTTTTCGCTCGAATCGTACCGTCAACAACCTCGTAGCTGTCGACTGAACCAGCCCATCCGTCCAAATCGGTGCCATTGAATAGCGACTGAAAGCCAACCGTCTTCGCCAACGTTTCAAGAGCCTGATCTTCCCCCATCGCAACCGACAGGGGCGAACTGAAGCACAACGCAAAGACCAAACAAACCAACCGTTTTGAACTACGCAATTTCAATCCTCAGTAAGAAGAGCTAGGGCTTTCAAAGTACCGATCATGCGTGCAACGAAGGCTCGCTAACGGAACTCAATAAAGAACTCTCGCGCGAGGTCAGGATGAGAATCCAACCTTTCCAGCGGAACAGTTCACGGGTCGCAGGATAGCGAAAGCCCCGCAACGGATCTCCTACGCCAATTGCAACAACTGGTGTGGATTGTGCGCATCCAATCCACCGAAGTCGTCTGCCGCGTCGATTCCGTAGTACTATCAACGCGAACACGCGGCAAACGCTCAAACCGTGTCACGTCGGCTTTGTTCATCAGCATCGTCCCTAAATGCCGATTGCTGGCCTTCATCTCGCCCAACCAAGGGGCACTTACAAACGGCCCACTTGGTTCTTTCGATCAACGAACTCTTCTAAAGAAACTCCTTAACGACGAAACCGTCGATAGACGTGCTGCGAACTGTGGTGCGTGTTCTTGACGAAGAAACCGTGACCGGGATGCTGGTGCCGCTCAATACAATTCCGGATCGTCGAGGCACTTGCCCACTGGGCACTGCCCAAAACCGATACAAGTGCGGCGACCGCGACAACGTTTCGAATGATGCGTGACATGATGAGTCTCCTGCATGGATAGATCGGCAAGACCATCACTCTGCGGTTTTGCAGCGGATAAGAATCCGATCATGAAAGTCCAACCAGATTCCGCCTCGAAGCCTGGTTTCGGATGATCTTGATTTTCGCTTATCGCACACAGCATGCCGACGATCGTGTTCCCAGAACGATTTCAGTAAACGCTAACGTTTTACAGGGGGGAAACGCTCTCAATTTTTTTCATCCAGGTCGGGACGTCCATAGAAGATACGCTAAGTGACGCCAATCTCTGCATTTGGTGCAACGCATTGCATACCCCGCCGATCGCATCACGGATTCAGTGCAAACCGTAGCGGCCCATTTTGTAGTGCAGCGTTCGGACGCTGATTCCGAGCGACACCGCCGTTCGCTCACGATGCAGATCGCAAGCTCTTAACGCCAACTGGATCGTTTCTCGCTCGCAACCCTCGACAGCCTCCGCAAGCGAATTGGGCAGTGTCACCTCGCCCAACTTGGCCGTTTTAAGATCCAGCGGCAGCTCGTCGGCGTGAATCGTTTCACCTTCGCAAGTGATGACGATTCGTTCGATCACGTTACGCAGTTGACGCACGTTGCCTGGCCAGGGTGCGTCGGCGAGAATCTTCATCGCCGATGGAGACAATCGCTTCGGCTCGCGTTTATGCCGCTTGCAGAATGACTCCAGGAAGTGCTCTACCAGCAAAGGAATGTCTTCCCGCCGTCCGCGCAGTGGCGGCACTTCGATCGGAATCACATTGAGGCGATACAGCAGGTCTTCTCGAAAAACACCTTGTTCGATTAAGTCGGGCACCGCACGGTTGGTTGCTGAAATCACGCGCGCATCGGAATGCATCACCTGCTCTCCACCGACGCGTGTGTATTGCCTTGTTTCCAACACTCGCAACAAATCCACCTGGCTCTTGGCCGACATCTCGGTTACCTCATCCAAGAAAAGCGTGCCTGTGGATGCTTGCTCAAAACACCCCGGTTTCTGACGAGACGCGCCGCTGAAGGAACCTTTTTCATGCCCAAACAACTCGCTTTCCAGAAGGGTCTCTGGCATTGCCCCCAGGTTAACTGCAACGAATGGACCGCGATCTCGATCGCTTAGTTCGTGGAGCGCCCGCGCAATCGAGCTCCTTCCCGGTTCCGCTTTCGCCGTGGATCATCACCGTCGCCTCGGTCGCAGCGACCTGGCGAATTTGCTGAAAGACGTCCTGCATCGCCGAGCCGTTGCCGACGATATTGGCTATTTCACCCGCGCCCACCAAGCGATGACGTAGCTCGTCGTTTTCCATTCGCAATCGATAGTGTTCGCGAGCCTTGCAAATTTGCTGTCGTACCAAGTTTAAGTCCAATGGCTTCAACACGAAGTCGAACGCACCAGCACGCATGGCTTCGACCGCAGTTTCGACCGTGCCGTGAGCGGTGATCACAATGACCGATGTCATCGGATTCAATTCGTGAAATCGCTTCAACAATTCGATGCCCGTCATTTCGCAATTCAGTCGTACGTCCACGATCGCAAGCTGAAATTCAGCGTCTTGAAATTTTCCGAGAGCTTCGGCCGCAGTTGCAGCGGTCTCGACTCGATCGACATCGCCGACGAGCCCTTTGGCTAACCCGGAGCGGATATTGGGTTCGTCATCGACGATCAACACGCTGAAAGGTTCTGAGTTCATGAAAGTAGGTCGGTACGAGTTTTTGGTTTCCAGACAAAGCAAAGCCAACGCAGGAGTGTCATCTGCGACAGCCTCAAAACACCCCCAAGGGTGTGAGCGTCCGGCAAGGCAATTGGTGTGCCGACAACGAGGCGGGCTGCCCGCCGACTCATGTACATGACTCGAAAACCTCGCGAATGACGCTACCAAACGTCGTCCGGTCCAGCCGAGGTTACCGGCCTTCGATTCGAGTGGTGGTTTTAATCGAAGGTTGGCGATGCAAGTGGTTGCATGGCTGATGCAGGCGGTTGCAGGGGGCAAAGTGTTGCAGGGCCACAGGGCCACAGGACCACAGGGCAGGGCTTAGTTGCTGGCTGGGGAGGGTGACGTGGGCTGCACTTATGCAAGTCCTTGCATGTCCTGTGCACGAGTTTGCCGATTGTCTTGGCAAACGGAAACAAACGTTGAGATTGGCCAAGCAAGTCTTGGGTGGGCAGAAACGCACTGCGACTTGGAATACCGGGGATATGACACCCCCAAAGCATGTTGAGACTCCCCAAACGTGCGGCAAACTTGATTTGGTACGGCGACTGCTATGGGCAATGCCATCAGCGTGTTCGTGCAGCGCACTTGAATTTTGCCACTGGTTTAGGCAGCCACCGAAGCTGCAACGTCTGCACGCTCCACCGCTACCGCGTCAAGATTTCGCCGCCGAAACAATCTTTCCTAGAGCACATTTAGTGGACCTCAAACCATCCGATTCGCAATCGCCATTGACCGAAACTGAAATTCCGCGAGGAAACGCGGCTGGGTTCACCAAATACTTTTCAGACGATTTCGTTTCCGGATTTCTTGTCTTCCTCATCGCGCTGCCGCTTTGCCTTGGGATTTCACTGGCCAGCGGCTTCCCGCCCATCGCCGGGATCTTCACCGCGATCGTCGGGGCTATCGTCACGACTTTCATCAGTGATTCCGAATTAACAATCAAGGGTCCAGCCGCGGGGATGATCGTCATTGTCCTGGGCTGCGTCAGCGCGTTCGGTGGCGATGGCATGACTGGAGGCTGGTCCGAATTAGATGCCTCCGCATACAAGATGACGCTGGCGGTCATGCTGGTCGCTTCGGTGATTCAGGTGCTCTTTGGATTCTTCAAAGGCGGAATCTTGACCGAGTTCTTCCCCATCGCGGCGGTGCACGGCATGCTGGCCGCGATCGGTGTGATCATCATCGCCAAGCAACTTCCCGTTGCACTGGGCGTTTCGGCCTCGGGCGGGGCACTCGAACTGCTGCGACAAGTCCCCACGATGCTCCGAAACGCCAACCCTGAAATTGCGGCGATCGGGTTGATCAGTGTCATCGCCATGTTTGTCTGGCCGATGATCGGCAAAAAGGTATCGCTGCTACGTAAAATTCCGTCGCCAGTGATCGTCCTGATGATCGCAATCCCGATGGGGTTGGCGTTTGACCTGACTCACGAACACCATTACCAATTCCAAGGCCAAGACTACGTCGTGGGCGAGAACTTCTTGGTGTCGATGCCCGACCGCATTTTCGGAATGTTCCAGGAGCTCACGTTCCCGGACTTTTCCGCTCTCGCTCAACCGGTGGCCTACAAATGGATTCTCATGTTCTTCCTGATTGGAAGTTTGGAATCGTTACTGAGTGCCAAAGCGATCGACTTCATCGACCCTTACAAACGAAAATCCAGCATGGACCGCGATATCATCGCAGTTGGCGTCGGCAATGTTGCCGTGGCCTGCATCGGCGGATTACCCATGATCTCTGAAATTGTCCGTAGCCGAGCGAACATCGACAACGGTGCGAAAACGCGTTTTGCCGACTTCTGGCACGGGATCTTCTTGCTCGTGTGCGTCGCCTTTATTCCGATGTTCATTCACCGCATTCCGCTCGCCGCATTGGCCGCAATGCTGATCTACACAGGATCCCGTCTTGCCCATCCGTCCGAGTTCCTCAACGTGTGGCGAACCGGCCGTGAACAACTGGTGATCTTCGTAGTGACACTGGTGGCGACTCTCGCGACCGACCTGTTGCTCGGGATCGCGATTGGGATCGCAACCAAGATTGCTATCCACGCGATCAACGGAGCACCCATGTCGTCGATGTTCCGGCGTAGCTTCGATATCGTATCCACCGATGAACAGCAGATTGAAATCATCGCTCGCGACGCCGCTGTCTTCAGCAACTGGATCCCTCTGCGGCGGCAGATTGAAACACTCGGACTGATGCAAAACAAAAATGTGACCATCGATTTCGCGCAAACCAAGCTGGTCGACCACAGCGTGATGGACAAGCTGCATGGATTACAGTCAGACTTCCGACAACAGGGCCTGACGCTGACCTTGGTCGGATTGGATCAGCACCGTCCGCTGGCCAATCATGAACTCGCCGCGCGCAAAGTCACACGCGAGCTGGTCGACAACTAAACGGGTCGACAACTAATTGCCCGACCCGCCACTGCTTCTAAAAACCTGCAATCGCATCGTTGGGCGTAGCTCGACCTAGCTTTAAAACGAATCCGCGGTAGAGTACGGCGCAGCCACCAAGGTTGTGACCGTCCGGTATTTTTCTTTGCAGTCGACCTGAGTTGGTATCGCCGACTCGGATTGGATTCATGTGGCGTGCTTCATGTGCCGTGGATCGACTTCTGAACATGAAGCCGCCGAGCGAGCTTGCTGGTTCGCGTTTGTAGACTCAGTCTCGTACTCGTACTAACCGAGCTTTGCGGGTCGCAGACATGCAATGAGCGAGCTGAACTGCAATGAGCGAGCTGAGTGCACTGAATTTTGCCCCAAGGCTGGCGTTGGGTTCCTCACCCAAAGGTTTGATGATTTAATCAACTGGCACGGCAAGCCAACGGGCAGTCATAACCGACCGAACTGACAACGACACCCGAACTGCCACGAAACCCGAACGACGAAAAAGTCTGCACGGCAACGAAGTCCGACGGACAACCCAGGGATGGGTGGGCGATCGCATGGAATGTGCGAAGATCCTGTTGCACCGCTAGCGTGCCGCCCGTCCGCACTCCTTATCGCATCTCGCCAGCACGGCCTTTCCCCCTTCCAATGAAATACCTTCAACAGCGAATCGACCTCAGCCAACTTCGTGCCTCCGGGAAATGGGTACTTTTGGCGTGTTTGGTTGGTGTCGCGTCCGGACTTGGCGCGATTGCGTTTCAGTGGTTCAGCCAGGTGGTTTCCCACTATTCGCAAACCCAATTCGCGGGCTACGCACCCAACGAAGCATTGGGTGAACAACCATTGTTTGCCGAGACCGAACTGGTGTTCCTTCCCTGGATGGTCGTCGTTGTGATGATCGTCGGCGGCTTGATCTCCGGCGCAATCACCTATTGCCTTGCACCCGAAGCGGAAGGGCACGGCACCGATGCGGTGATCGACGCCTTCCACAATAAGCGAGGCATAATTCGCGGCCGAGTTCCAATCATCAAAACGATCACTTCTGCGATCACGATTGGAACCGGCGGCTCGGGAGGTCGCGAAGGCCCCATTGCTCAAATTGGTGCCGGGTTCGCTTCCTGGCTTGGAACGGTGGCCAAGCTGTCCTCGCGAGATCGCCGCATTCTGTTGGCTGCAGGAATGGGTGCAGGCGTCGGTGCGATCTTCCGTGCACCGCTAGCCGGTGCCGTATTCGCAGGCGAGATCCTATACAGCGATGCGGACATCGAAGCGGATGTCATCGTGCCGGCCGGGACGGCTTCGGTTGTCGCTTACAGTATCTATTCCCAATCGCTCTCGCCTGAAGTGCGATTCATGCCCCTGTTTGGTGACAGCCTCAATCACGCGTTTGGGTCACCAATCCAATTGTTGCCCTACATCGGACTGGCACTCGCTCTGGGCATGGTAGGAATCTTGTATGTCAGATGTTTCTACGGAACCCAGCAACTGTTTTCGCAGCTACCGATTTTGCCCCACTTCCGCCCCGCCGTCGGCGCTGGCTTAGCTGGCGTGCTCGCCCTCGCCATGCTTTACTACTTCGGGGACGACATGCGAGTCCTCAGCGTTCTGGGTACCGGGTACGGCGGCTTACAAGAAGCCCTCAACGGAGCGGCCGATTTCGGCATTCCACTGTTGTTGGCAATTGTCTTTGGGAAAATCATTACCACCTCGCTGACAATTAGCTCGGGCGGTTCAGGCGGTGTTTTCGGCCCCTCGATGGTGATCGGTGGAAGCCTGGGTGCCGCGGTCGGGCTTGGCTTCCAATCGATTTGGCCGTCGCTGGTACCTTCCGCCGAAGCGTTTGCCGTAGTCGGCATGGCCGGCTTCTTCGCCGGTGTCGGACGGGCTCCGATCTCAACAATCATCATGGTTCGCGCCCTCACGGGCGACTACAGTCTGTTGGTTCCAACCATGCTTGTCACGACGATCACTTTCGTCTTGTGCAGTCGAGCCAAGCTGTATCGCAAACAGGTCCCCAGCCGCTTGGATTCCGCGGCACACCGCGGTGACTTTATCGTCGACGTACTGGAAGGACTTAAAGTCCATGACGTCTTCCACCGCGATCCCAACATGAAGCTGATTCCAGAATCAATGCATCTGGACAAGATTGTGCAGTCGTTGGTCCACACTCGCCAGCATTACTTCCCAGTCGTCGACGCAAACCAAAAGTTAGTCGGGATCTTCACCGACGATGATGTGCGGTCATATCTATTCAGCGATAGCATGGCCACGCTTGTGGTCGCGGGTGACATCATGACCAGTCGATATGCCTGCGTCTTTCCCAGCGACGACCTTAACACTGCGATGAAGCAATTCACTGCACAAAACATCGACGAACTTCCGGTCATTGATCCCAACAACGAAGGCCGCCTACTTGGGATGCTTCGTCGTCGTGAAACGATCTCCGCCTACAACGAACGTTTGATGGAATACAAAACCGAAACGGAATTGGAAGACAACAATCTCGCCGCGGTCTAAAACGTACGGTGTTTACGAAGGAACTTTGCGTTCGATTCAGTGCAGCAACACAACCGCTGCCCCGGCCAAGCACCGCGTACGCATGGCCTGATTCGCCAGCCCGGAACCGGTGCCAGGCTGATAGCCCGACAAGACCCCCACGGATCATCCATCGGCGAATCTTCCATTTCGATGCCAGTGGCTACCAACGGAACGTTATCGTTGACGTCTTAAACCAACCCGATGGGTGAACACTGGCGGCTTCGCTGATGTGAAGCTCGGGCTGAGAGGCGATCTTCAGATAGCCCAAAACGAAGATAGCGAGCACAAGAGTTGGCATTTGGGCGATCCTGAGCCAGCGATCCGACCTCGCCTTCTCCACATGCAACAAATGGCACAACCTGCAATCGGCTGCGTCAGCCCAGCGAAATGCAACCCCTTCATTTGCACTTCTGCTGTGCCGATCCAATTCGGCAAAAAAATCTTCACATGACGGTTTGGCAACGGATTCGACTGTCCGTTGGCCTGTTTAGCATTCGACGAGCTCGATGCATTCCCAACATTCGCAACCAGGTGCATGTAACGGCACGGGCCCTGCTTAAGCGATCCCCGCGGTCTTGCTGGTGCATCGTTTTGTTCACTGGGAACTGACAGGGACTGTTGCGACAGCAGCGTTCGCGTAGCCCTGCTCGCGAGAATCAAGCCCATCACCGCAGCAACCCGCCTGCGATCACGAACCCTTTTCAGTAGCTGGAACCGTGTTCATTCACATCACCACTTTGGTAAGGAACCCCAATATGTTTCGTCCATCCTTTGCACTCTCCCTTGTCACGGCCTTGTTCGCTGTCGATACCGCGGTGCATTCCCAGTCCGAAACCTCTCACACAATCCGATCGAGTTTCCAAGCCATCGAGTCCATCGAGCCTAACGAAGATCAACGGATAGTGATGGACGCACGTCGCGAACTGGGCAACCAACTTCGCAGCCTATAGCCCGATATCGATTCCTATAACTCGTTTCCGCCGCAAGAGGTCGAACCGGGAAACCGGAGTCGGGAAACCGCGCCGGGAAACTGGCATTTGAATCAGTGAGCCTCGGGAGACTGGGTATGTTGCCCCAGCCTAGCCTCCTACCAAGCTTCACCATTGAATTTTCGACGACGCTACCCAAAGAACGTCGAAGACGTCCAAATGCCGCGGTAGCGGATAATCTTGGCTAAGAATGCCGCGCAGCAATATGCACAACGATGTGCGGCCTAGTTCACGTCAAACGCACTCGTTGTCGCATCTGCGAAACCCGATATCAGGTTTGCTCGACGCAACGTGCGTGCGGTTCAGCATGCCGGTTTGCTTGAGTCATCAAATGGCTGCACCGAATAGAACCTGCATTTTTTTTCAAGACTGATCTTGCGGCCAGAATGCTCCAATGGCGATAGCGGGGTTACGTCAAGAAACATGCCCTGAAAAGTTGCTCCAATGCGGCGCCAAAGGGCGGATACCTTTCGCGGCCCATCCGGATCTTCCTCGATGTGTAAACCCAACAACTATCTCATGAAACGTTTCACGTTGATCGCGTTGACGATCGCTGTCCTTTCGATGACCAACGTCAACGAAGCGTCAGCACAAACGACAGAACCCAGTGGCTTCGGTGCGGCCTTCCAAAAGCTGAACCCAGCCAACTGGAAAGTTCCGGCACTGAAGATGCCAAGCTTCCTTGTCCCCCAAGAAGACAAGGACCGAATCGTCGAACGAAAGGACGGCTTGGTCGCGGATATCAAGGGAACAGCAACCCGATCTTGGGAGCGAACCAAAACGACGCTTAACCCAGCACGGCTGAACCCGATGAACCTGTTCGCTGGTGGTGATACCAACACGACCACCGCCGCCAGTGAATCCAAACCTGGCTTCTTCAGCTCGCTGCTATCTCCTCAGCCAACCGAACCGGCTGAACGAGTTGCTTCAGTGAACGACTTCTTAGGGCAAGACCGACCGTAGTCGAAAATCGCTGACAAATCGCGAGATGATAGACAGGCCGAACAATCGCGCCATCCGTCACGAGCATCACTGCGACCGAGGTAAACACGCCTAACCTGTACTCGAAACGAGCACACAGGCACTTTCTGCATTTGAAAAAGCACCCCGACTGGACAAACGGCCAGAATCGTAACCTAGTCTTTCGACAGGATTCAAAAGAATCTGTTTAAGACCGTACCGTTACCCTTCAGCTACCAGTTGTCATGGCATCAGTCGACAGCATATCGCTCGATTCACTTCGCCGCAGCGTCTCTAAAACCGAGGACGTTTGGTTCTTGTCTGGACCAACGGGCCCGAGTGATTCACTGCAGCACACCCCGATTGATCGCCAGCCCTTTGTGGTGGGTCGCCAATCCGGTACGTCGATGAAGCTCCAGTTCCGCACCGTCAGCGGAAACCATGCTGAGCTTCGAGTGATCGATGGTCGACTCGTCATCCAAGACCTCAACAGCACAAACGGCACGTACGTCAACGGAACCCGCATCACCGAAGCGACTGCCGTATCAAACGAAGACTTGATTCACTTCGCGGAAGCTCCGTTCCGGATCCGCCGACAATCGCCAACCGGCATGACCGCCGGCACCATTTCCGAAAATGTTTGCGACCAAGCACTCGCACTGGTTCAGTTTGACCGACTGATGAGCCAGCGATTGGTCCGACCTCACTTCCAACCCATCGTGACACTGAAAGGTGCACGACCGATTGGCTTCGAAATCCTGGGACGCGGTAGCGTGTTTGGACTTGAGTCCGTTGGCGCAATGTTCCAAGCCGCCGAACAACTGAATCTGGAAGTCGAACTCAGCCGACTGCTGCGATGGGAAGGCTTGCGAGTTGGCCGGGAACTTCCCGACCAACCTACCTTGTTCGTCAACACGCACCCCAAAGAAATGGAAGACGGTCACGCGTTGATCGATTCACTTTCGAAAGTGCGATCGATGGCGACGAACACCAAAATCGTTCTTGAGATTCACGAAGCTGCGGTGACCGACCCAGCCTTGATGCGACGCTTGCATGCGTCAATCAAAGACCTCAACATTCAACTCGCCTACGACGACTTCGGCGCCGGTCAAGCTCGACTGGCCGAACTGATTGAAGCTCGACCGGAGTTTGTGAAGTTCGACATCGGACTGATCCGCGGTATCGAAGTCGGCGACACCAACCGCATGCGAATGCTGCAGTCGCTGGTCAACATGGTTCAAGACCTTGAAATCGCGGCACTTGCCGAAGGCATCGAAACGGCCGAAGAAGCGAACGCTTGCTTGGAACTCGGATTCGATCTCGCCCAAGGCTTCTACTACGGACGCCCGGCACCTGCCTGATCCACAAAAAAGCAGTGGACCAGACAACGAGTCCACTAAGCAGAGATGCAAAAGACAAGACGATCTATCCCCGCCGCAAAATCTGCAGGCAGTGGACAAGGCAACGATTCCCTCGCTAATGAGGTCAAATCAAACGGACTCATTGCCTCGTCCACTACCCAGCTTCGAGCGTAAATAACGCTTTAGTTGCTAACGCGTTCGACGTATTCAGCGTTGACGGTATTGATCTTCACAACGTTGCCTTCCTTAATGAAACCTGGGACCAGGAACTCGGCTCCCGTTTCCATCTTGGCTGGCTTGGTGACGTTCGTCGCGGTGTCACCCTTCGTACCCGGAGTCGTTTCGATGACTTCCAGTTCGACGTGCTGTGGCGGCTCGACAATGATCGCGTTTCCGTTGTACAGGGTCATGGAGCATTCCATGCCATCTTTGATGTACTTCCAGATATCGCCAGCGACGTCAGCGGTGACTTCGTATTGCTCGAAGGTCGCACCGTCCATGAATACGTAATCTTCGCCTTGGCGATACAAGAATTGGACGGTGGTCGATTCCACGTCAGCGGACTGCAATGAGTCCCCACCCTTGTAGGTTCGATCCAGACTAGTGCCCCGGATTAGGTTCTTCATCCGGCACTTGTAGAATGCGTTCCCCTTGCCTGGTTTGACGAAATTCATTTCCGTCATCAAATACGGTTCGCCGTCAATTTCGACTTTCAGGCCTTTGCGAAAATCGCTTGTGTTGTACGTTGCCACGGCGGGCTCCACTCCCATACGGAAAAAAATCAGGTTTACTGAGCAATATGCAGTCAGAAAGTTTAGCGACCGACCGCCTTGTTGTCCTGCCCAGGTGCGACAAAGATTTTGACGCCGGAAATCACGACGATTCTCGGTGGCTGGAATCCATGCGGACCGCAATCCGGTCGGCTTCGGAATTGCGTCGAGCACTGAACCTGCCCGCTGTGACGAAAAACTCAGCAGTCCAGCCGGATCCGAACGCCCCTGCTGCCGATGCCGACGCGGTTGAAAATCCGGACAACGATTACGATTTCCCCGTCTTCGTGACCCGCGAATTCCTATCGCGGATGCAACTCGGCGATCCGCACGACCCCCTCCTTCGTCAGGTCATGCCGGTACCCGATGAAGGCCTAGATGTGGACGGGTTTGGGTCTGATCCGGTCGGCGACCTGGGCGCAAACGTGGCCCCAGGAATGCTGCACAAATATCAAGGCAGGGCACTCCTGGTCACCTCCGGAGCCTGCGGTATCCATTGCCGATATTGCTTCCGTCGTGAATTCCCGTACGCGGCCGCCGGCTCACGCAAGGAAGCCTACCAACCGTCGCTCGATTACCTGCAAAGCCATCCCGACATCGAAGAAGTGATCCTGAGCGGCGGTGATCCGCTGACCAGCACGGACGACGCGATCGATCAATTGCTCACCAAGCTCGAAGCGATTCCGCACGTCAAACGCCTTCGAATCCACACCCGGATGCCCATCGTGATCCCTTCGCGAGTCACGGACACATTGCTGACCCGATTGAAACAGTCACGGCTTACGACGTGGGTCGTCGTGCATAGCAATCACGCTGCGGAAATCGACCAGCCGACTCAACATTCATTGGAACGAATGGTCGACGCGGGCATCCCGGTGCTGAACCAATCGGTGCTGTTGCGAGGGGTCAACGATAGCGTTGATGCGTTGGAAGCGTTGTCACGACGCCTGCTGGATTGCCGAGTGACGCCGTATTATTTGCATCAACTCGATCGCGTTTCCGGTGCTTCGCACTTTGAAGTTCCTGTCCAAAGTGGTCGCGAGCTGATCGCCGCGTTAGAATCTCGGTTGCCAGGATTTGCGGTGCCTCGTTACGTCACCGAAATCGCTGGGCGAGAATCAAAAACCCGCTTGTGAATTTCCATTGAACATCGCGTACCTCCGATCCCAAGCCGACCAACACCTCGGTCTGTCCGATCTGTGGCGAGGCATGCGAACGTTAATTGCGACCGGATTCGGACTACGCAACAATCCGGTCCTACAGCGGGAACTGATGGTCAACCTGCGGACCAACCGTGCATTCATCTTGCTCGCCGTTTACCAAGTCTTGCTGGCAGCAGTCACACTGATCGCTTGGCCTAGCGACGAACGATTGGATCTGACCCAGAATCCGCCCTCGGCGAGACGACTGGTCGACCTCTTCTTCTTAGGCCAATACGTGATCGCGTCGCTGATCGCGCCTAGCTTCGCGGCCGGCGCGATCTCGGGTGAAAAAGAGCGACAAACCTACGAGATGCTGCTCGCCAGCCCGCTGCGGCCTGGCGCGATTGTGTTCGGCAAACTAATCGCCGCGCTAACGCACTTGGGTTTGTTGATTGTTGCGTCGCTTCCCATCATCGTGCTGTTTCTTCCGCTCGGTGGCGTCAGCGTGTACGAAGTGGCGGCCGCTTATCTGGGGCTGTTCGTATCTGTGATTCTGTTTGGTTCGATCGGAATTTTTTGCAGCAGTTACTTTTCACGAACGAGCAACTCGCTGGTAGTCAGCTATCTGGTAATTCTACCACTAGTGATCGGCGGCGTTTTACTTTGGCAAATGCTGGCCTTCGACGGGCTGTTTCGATTAAAGGTGATGGTGTTTGTCGTGCCTGCCTTTGCCATCGCATCGGTGATTCTTATGAGCGCGGCGACCGCTAGCCGGATGCTGTACCCGCCGGATGTCGGAAGTGAAGGCAAAGACGTCATTGACTTGGATCAAGAAGCGGCCGAGGCGGTCGGCTTGGTCATTCAGCCGGACCAGTTCCCAGATCGTTTGTTCGCGCCACCGCGACGCGACACGCTAATGGAAGACGGCGCGAACCCCGTTTACGACAAAGAGATTCACGGCGAAATATTCAGCCAAGGCACGCTGATGTTGCGACTGGTGATTCAAATCAGCATCATGCTAGCGATCCCGTTGATGGGCGTTTTGCTGTTTTGGCAAACGCAACTATCGCCGTGGTTTTCGGTTTATGTAATCGTATTCAACATGTTGGTCGGCCCCGTCTTCTTGGCTGGTACGATGACCAACGAACGCGAACGCCAAACGCTCGACTTGTTACTGACGACGACATTGTCACCGTGGAAAATATTCTGGGGCAAATTCGTCGTCGGTTTCCGAGTCGCGTTTGTGCTGACCAGTTTCTTGGTGTGGCCGATGCTGCTGGGCGTGGCCTTGAACCCGGACTTCTATTCAAACTGGGCATTGGTCGCTGGCTTGTTCGCCATTCCCATCATGGTCAGTGTTGTTAACGCGGTTGTGGCTATTACGGCCTCGCTTTACCAATCGCGAACGGTGATGTCGTTGATGACGACCTACATCGTGCTAATTGTACTGTACGCGGTCCCGCCCGGACTTACCGTGCTTGGTCAAACGCTCCAGCTTGGCGACTCGGCCATGCGGTGGATCAATGCGGTTGGCCTTACCAGCCCTTTCCGAGCGTTGTTTTCGCTGCCCATGAATACGGCGATCCTGCGAGTCGAAGAAACCGAGGCGTCCTTTGCTGGCCAACCATGGCTGGTGATTGGTTATCTTGTATGTAGCCTGACGATCGTGGTGATCGCCGCCGGATTGATTTCCCTTCGACTCAAACGGCTTGGCACGCACTCTGAATAAACCCGCATCCCCAACAACATGCACTCTTAAGAAACAAAGAACTTGTTGTACCGAATTCCCAGGAGACAAACCGATACAGCATCGCTTGATTCATCGCACCGGTTAGCCATCTGTCTCTTCGAAGGAGGCCCTCATGAACTCGACGCCTTTTATCTCGATCGCACTTTTCGTGCTTGCGGCCTTCTTCGGCGCGATCGGGCAGTTCTTCTATAAATCGGGAACGGACGCTGCCGCCGGCGACCTGGTTAGCTACCTGCTGAACTGGCGGATTTTGGTGGGAGTCGTTTGCTACATCGCAGTCATGGTTCTATTCGTGGCCGCCTTTCGGCATGGCGGCTCACTGACCGTCTTATATCCCATCTATGCCAGTACCTTCATTTGGGCCGCGGTCATCGGACGCTGGGCTTACGCGACGCCGATCCTGCCGATTCACGTCGCCGGATGGGCACTGTTGATTGGCGGGATGTTCTTGATGGGATGGCAATCCGACGATCCTTCAACACCAGACGTGCTGGCAGTGAAAGGATCGTCCCAAGAACAGTCGATCAAAACGGCTGAACTGACCGCAGGGGGCCCAACCGATGAGTGATGCGCCCAAATTCGAGGCACAGCAACCCGAGCCACAGCAACCCGAAGATCGACGCCCGCTGAAAACTCGTTCGTGGCGAGTCTTCCAAGCGACCGCGGCTTGGCTTGCTGAATCGGGAGTTTCGCCGAACGCGATTTCCGTCGGCAGTATTCTGTTTGCGTTTCTGGGTGCATTCGGATTTTGGATCACGCAAACGGGCGATAGCGAGCTCACCTATCGCTTGGGATGGCTAATCGCGGTGACCGGAATGCAGATGCGATTGATCGCAAACCTGCTCGATGGCATGGTCGCCGTCGAGGGCGGACGAGCGTCGGCAACCGGCCCTCTTTTCAACGAAGTACCGGACCGGATTAGCGATCCCATATTGTTGATTGCCGCCGGTTACGCTGCGACTGGCGATCCGCTTGCAGGCTGGGCCGCGACCGCCTGCGCACTGTTGGTCGCCTACGTTCGTGCGATCGGAGCGAGCGTTGGTGCGGGCCAGCTTTTCATGGGGCCGATGGCGAAGCAACAACGAATGGCCTTGCTAACGCTCGTCAGCGTTTTCGCACTGTTCGCCCCTCAAGCTTGGACCCGGATTAGTTGGGACGGGACTTCTGTTGGCGTGATGCAACTTGCTTTGTGGCTTATCGTCATCGGTGGAATCATCACAGCGGTTCGCCGACTGCTCGCGATCGCGAGTATCTTGCGACTTCAAGCATCGAATGCGCATGCGTCCTCGACAGCAAACGCACCCGCGGAAAACGAGGACGCCCAATGACCGATCACCTGACCCTGGAAGTGCGGCACGTTCTGTTGGGTGTGTTTGCGGCTTTGGTAGTCGCAAGTGTCGTTTCAATTGGCTTAATGAAAGCCAAGCCCGGCAAAGACTGGCGTGAACTGCGTGCTAGAATCCGAACTTGGTGGGTCATCGCTGGCCTGGTCGCGGGAAGCTTGTTGCTATCGCCAACCTCGGCGATCTGGTTCTTTGCGTTCGTCAGTTTTCTGTCACTGAAGGAATTCTTTTCACTGATTCCGTCGCGACGCGCCGATCGGCGAGTGATGTTTTGGGCCTATGCGGCAATCCCGCTTCAGTATTACTGGATTGCCAGCAACTGGTATGGCATGTTCATCATCTTCATACCGATCTATTTGTTCTTGTTCCTGCCAACCCGGATGATCTTGATTGGCGAAACGAAAGGGTTCTTGCAAGCAATTGCGACGGTGCAGTGGGGTGTGATCGGAACTACGTTCTTCCTTTCACACGCGGCCTATCTGCTTGTGCTGAATGTCGCTGAGACACCGCGTGTTCAACCGGTCTGGGCCCATGACGCGATGGCATCCTCCCCCGGGCCGGGACTTCTGCTGCTTTTGCTGGTGCTGACGCAAAGTAACGACGTCGCGCAATTCCTCTGGGGAAAGACGCTCGGTAAACGCAAGATTGCACCGACCGTTAGCCCAGGAAAAACGTGGGGCGGTTTTCTAGGCGGCTTAGCGTCCACGGTGGTACTGAGCATCTTCCTGGCGCCGTACTTGACCATGCTGGACACCACTCGCGCCGCAATCGCTGGAACCATTATCGCGGTCACTGGATTGCTTGGCGATCTGAATATCTCCGCATTCAAACGCGACCTCGGCGTGAAAGACGCTGGCGCGACGTTGCCCGGCCATGGAGGTGTGCTGGATCGCATCGACAGCCTGATCTTCACGGCCCCCGTCTTCTTCCATTTTGTGTGGTACTGCTATGGATGATGAATTCATTAACAAGACCATCGTCAAAGGCCCACATAAGATCCTTCGATATCTGTTCTTCTTGGTGTTCGTTCGTCCTTTGATGTTGATCATCATGGGAATCAACGCCCGCAACACCGATCGACTGCCTGAGACAGGCCCTGCGGTCGTGGTCGCTAATCATAACAGCCACCTCGATACACTCGCGGTGATCACCTTACTTGGCATGCATCGCTTGCATCTCGTGCGTCCGGTCGCGGCAGCAGACTATTTCTTAAAAACAAAATGGCGAGCTTGGTTTTCGATTCGCATCCTCGGAATCATACCCCTGAACCGCACTCCTCAACATCGAGACGCGACACCCACCCAAAATTCGAACGAGCGAACCCATCCGTTGGCGCCAATCGAAGCGGCGCTGGATGCGAACGAGATCGTACTGTTGTTTCCCGAAGGCACACGCGGAAAACCTGAAAAGACAGAACCTTTGCAACCCGGCATTGCGCACTTAGCCAAACGTCGCAACAACGTGCCATTAACACCGGTGTTTATTCACGGATTAGGGAAAGCACTGCCGCGAGGCGAAGGATTACTTGTGCCGTTCATCTGTGACATTTATGTCGGCGATGCGGTACACTGGTCCGGCGATAAGAAAACGCTGATGCATGATTTGCAAACCGCGATGGATTTGCTCGAACAAGAAGCGTATCGACCCGAGTTCACCTGCTAGCGGTCATGGAGATCGGTGTCTACATCAATTCCGCTAGTATCTTCCACACGCGGGTATTAACGTCTTTTTTGAACGCTTTACAGGCATGTCATTCTATCGGCGTTGACAACCATGCGGTTGTGAAACTAGCCTTCACTTCGCACTGATATTCAAGTTTTAAAGCTCTTCGTCGTGGCAAGTTATTTGCCCTCCGAGACGCTGTGAAATATTTGTTGACTCGCATTCGAGGCTTCCAATGAGTGGTTCTTCTTCACGCCGTTGGTCATTGGGAAATAGTTCGCATGCTGAGCATTCACAAGACGTCCAAACGGTAGGAGACCCACCTCTTCAGCCGCCGAGCCACGCCGTGCCAAGTCAGGCACTGGGACAAACTCAAGGAGTTCAGTTTTTAACTCCGATTCATTACCAACACGGCTACCAATATCCGTTGCTCGTTTGGTTGCACTCCGCCGGCCACAACGAACGGCAAGTCGAAAAAGTGCTTCCGCATATCAGTACCCGCAATTACGTCAGCGTGGGAGTCCGCGCAACCAAAGCGACCGATGTCCGAGGTTGCGGATTCGACTGGACGAACAGCCGCAATGGTGTCGCGAAAGCTTGTCAAAACGTCCTGGCCGCGATTGAACTTGCCGCCGAGACCTATTCCATCCATCCTGAAAGAGTGATTCTTGCCGGCTTTGGTTCCGGCGCGACGATGGCATGCCGCGTGGCGATGCAATATCCCGAGTGTTTCGCTGGCGTTGTGCGCATGTCCGGTCAATTCCCCACCGCCCACGGCGCGGTGGGCGACGGAATCATCGAAAACTTCAAGGCTCTTCGCGAACGTCAGATGCCAATGCTCTGGCAACAGGCAATTAACGGCGTCGACGACGACCCAGTACAGCTACAACAGGACATCACTTCGGCCCAAAATATTCGGGCCCAGGTCGAGATTCGCCAATACCGCGATGACGATGTGATGAATACGGTCGCATTAAAGGACATTGACCGCTGGTGTTTTGATAAGATCTTCTCGCCTCAACCAGCGGAAGAGTCGACGAGCCTAAATCTGATTCGTGGTTCGAATCTGAAGATGGTTGATTTTTCATCGAATTAGCCGCCTGGACCCTCCCACCTCGCCGACCGATGCTATGAACGCTCCCGCCAACCCACCTTCCGATTCTTCGGCCCCCCCGGCTTCTGGCCAGAAAATTCTTGTCGTCGACGATGATCCAGAGATTGTCGAGACGGTTTCCTACGCTCTGGAATCCGCTGGCTACCAAGTTGTGATCGCTCGCGACGGCAACCAAGGCCTAGCCTTGGCGGAAAAAGAAAGCCCGCAGTTGATGATTTTGGACATGATGATGCCCAAACGTAGCGGCTTCCTGGTTCTCGAAAAACTTCGCCGCGAAATTGAGCTGCCAATCCCTGTCATCATGATCACAGGCAACGAAGGCAGCCGGCACCAAGCGTACGCCGAGCTTCTAGGCGTCAACGAATACATTCGTAAGCCTTTCGCTATCGAGCGTCTGCTCGAAGCCGTCGCACGGTTACTCGCCAAACCCGAAGAAACGGCGTAACATTTCGGTCAAGCACGGCACGCCGTCGTCTAACCTCGCGAACCCGAGAGACACGAAGCGACTCCCATTGGCTCGGAGCAATCGCTTCGTCGACGGGCGCGTCTAGTTATTTGGGCGGGTGCCCTGCCATCGCTGGACTGTTCTTTACGCTCACTTCCCATTCCGCTCATGACTCAATCCGCTGCCACCGCCTCGCAAACCAAAGCGACGGCATTCCAAAACGATCCTCGAGTGGCGGAGGCCAAGCGTCTGATTGCGGAGGCATTGGCGGAGCACACTGGATCCATCAACGACGTCGCCCAATCCGATCCGGCGCTAAAAGATGCTTACCAGAAATCCATCGACGACTACACCGCCGCACGAGGCGGTGCACCCTTATGGCCGTATTTCGCATCGGGCTTAGGCAACGGTCCTTATGTTGAGCTCGCCGACGGAAGTGTGAAGCTTGACTTCATCGGCGGCATTGGCGTGCATGGCTGCGGGCATTCGCACCCGGCCATCATCGAAGCTGGCATCGACGCCGCGATTGAAGACACCGTCATGCAAGGCAACCTGCAACAAAACATACCGAGCGTTGAGATGTTAAGCCGGTTGATTGAACTGGCCAGTCAAACCGGCGCACCGTTGGAACACGGCCTGCTATCTACCAGCGGAGCGATGGCGAACGAAAACGCGTTGAAGCTGGCCTTTCACCACAACCAACCTGCGAACCGAATCATCGCGTTCGATAACGCATTCGCTGGACGCTCGATCGCGTTGGCCGCGTTAACGGATCGCCCCGCGTATCGAAACGGGATTCCGTTAGCAATCCAGGTGGACTACTTGCCGTTCCTGGATCCTCAAGATCCTGCGGGATCCACCGCAAGGGCCGTCAGCAAACTAAAACAGCTCCTTGCACGCCACCCCGGCAAGTACGCTGCTTTCTGGGCCGAACCCGTCGCAGGTGAAGGCGGCTACTACGCGGGCAGCCATGACTTCTTCGCAGCCTTATGTGCACCGCTGCGTGAAGCAGGCGTTTCAATCGTGTTTGATGAAGTGCAATCGTTCTCACGCACAACCCAACCGTTTGCTTTCCAGCACTATGGTTTGGAGGAATTCGCCGACATCGTCACGGTTGGCAAGATTACCCAGGTATGCGCAACGCTGTACCGTAAAGACTTCCATCCTACGGCGCCGATCTTAAGCCAAACGTTCACAGGCTCTTCATCGGCGATTCAAACCGGCTTGGAAACACTTCGTCAGTTGGACGCTGCGAATTGCTTTGGCAAAAACGGAGCCAACGCCACTCGTCACGCCTACTTCGTCGAACAACTTCAAGGCCTCGCCAAAAAGCATCCTGGCTTAATCAGCGGACCTTATGGTGAAGGCATGATGATCGGGTTCACACCCGGAGACGGATCGCTGGATCAAGCGAAGCTGCTGATGAATATCCTTTACGACCTTGGTCTGCTGGGCTTCCTTTGCGGAGCCGCACCGGTGCGTTTGCGATTCCTACCTCCACCAGCAATCACAACGCACGCACACATTGACGCTGCGGTTGCTTTGCTCGACGCAGGCTTAACTCAGTTCGCGACCAAACGGTCTTAAGTGAATCGACGAGCCGCTTACTTTGCCGGAAGCTTATGCGATGCGGGCATGACAGGATTGCTCGCCGTTTGAGCTTCCGCATAGGCCGGGCTGGCAATGGCGGTCGGCGAAACGGTTCCCGGGCTCAGCGCCGAAGCCGGTACGACAGCGGATTCCTGCATCACTGAAGCCGCTAACATGTAGCCAACCTGCGGATCGCAAACCGCATATCGTTCGGCCACGTTGCCTGTCACGCGTTTCGGCAATCGGAACATGGCACCAGTCGCGCCATCGATCACAGCCCCCAGGCCTCCGCCGACGACCAAGTTGCCTGCAATCCAGGGATCGAAACCGGCCTTCAATTCATGTCGCTGGCTGGTCGACTCGGAACCGGCCATGACAACCGTGTATTTCGAAGGCCAAAACGGATACGACTTGGCATCCAGCGTTACCTGCTTAGGTGTGACGCCCTGTTCGATGACCTGTTGCTTTCGGTCATAAACAGCGAAGCAAGTCGGTCCGGGCACATTATCGATCGTGACCGCGTACTGGCGATCGCTGACAATCGTTGCACAACCGGAACAAAAGAAGACAGCAACCGCCGAAAGCAGGCCCATCATTCGAATCGGATTCATCTCCAGCCTCTTGCTCAGGTGATTCGTAGGGTTCCAGTGCCTGATCGCGATTGGAGTAACGCCGCGGCACCATCTCAACAGGCTGCCCCTCTCGATAGACTGGCTCCCGTCGCCGGAAGTATCGGCATAATCGCACCCCCCGGATCACCAAAACTGGCCAGACACCGTCGGTGGGCATCAAGACCGTTGGTGGGCATCGCGGAAGGACTCGGCTAGGATTGGGCGAAGACGGGCAATACCAATTGACCGGGGAAGCGAAACAGCGACCTCAGATGTTAAGCGGCACCCGAACAGGGTTACCGGCGAGTTGACACCATTGCTCAGGGTGTCAATACGATGCCTCGTTCCCAAGTCTACTCATCGGCCACCTCGACTCATCTTTTGCAAGGACTCGCATGAACACTGCCGAACACCAACGCCTCTCACAAGACGAAGCTCGCGAAGTCAACTGGAAGCGTTGGGGACCGTATTTGTCCGAGCGGCAGTGGGGCACGGTCCGCGAAGACTACTCCGAAGGCGGACATTCGTGGAGCGATTTCCCGCATGAACACGCCCGCAGCCGCGCCTATCGCTGGGGCGAGGACGGCTTGCTCGGTTTCACCGACCGCCAATGCCGGTTGTGTTTCAGTGTCGCGTTGTGGAACGGCAACGACACGATCTTAAAGGAACGGCTATTCGGACTTACCGGCCCCGAAGGGAACCACGGCGAGGACGTTAAAGAGCTTTACTATTATCTCGACAGCACGCCAACGCATTCATTCGCCAAGGCGATGTATCGCTACCCACACGCCCGGTATCCCTACCGCGAATTGGTCAAGACGAACGCACAGCGCGGATTGTTGGACCGTGAATACGAATTGCTCGACACCGGCATCCTGGACGAGAATCGCTTTTTCGATGTCACGGCGAACTACATCAAGGCCAACGCAAATGACCTGTTGATCGAAATCGAGGTGACAAACCAGGGTCCCGACGCGCACGAAATCACCGTTCTACCGACGCTTTGGTTTCGCAACACATGGGTTTGGGGTTGCCGACATGAAGGCTGCACTGCAAAGCCGCTGATCCAAAAGGTGGACGATCCAGCGTCGCCCGATGCCCACATCGTTCATACCCGGCACGACACGCTCGAACCGTTTCGATGCCAGTTCGAACAGCAACCGGGAAGCGAGTTGTTGTTCACCGAAAATGAATCGAACATGCAAGAGTTGTTCGGTGGCGAGAATTTTTCGCCATACACCAAGGATGCGTTTCATCGTTACGTGATCCAAAACGAAACCGAGGCGGTGAACCCTAAGCCGCACGGCACGAAAGTCGCCGCGTTGTATCGCTGGAAACTTCAGCCCGGTGAAACCCGCAAAGTCCGTTTGCGATTAACCGACGTCGAAACGTTGGGCGAAAGCCAGCCTGACTTGGGTAGCGACTTTGATCGTGTTGCCAAACAACGCGCCGCCGAAGCCGATTCGTTTTATGACAGCGTGATCCCTCAAGCCGTATCGGATCAACAACGT
The DNA here is from genome assembly GCF_057365095.1 of Rhodopirellula sp. J20-39. Taxonomy (NCBI): domain Bacteria; kingdom Pseudomonadati; phylum Planctomycetota; class Planctomycetia; order Pirellulales; family Pirellulaceae; genus Rhodopirellula; species Rhodopirellula sp. J20-39. The sequence goes on from NZ_CP195123.1 coordinate 4,966,999, forward strand.
TTGGTTTCTCGCCAGGCGTATGCGGGGCTGATGTGGACGAAGCAATTCTATCACTACATTGTTGCCGACTGGCTCGACGGCGACCAAGACGTGATGACGCCGCCGGCTTCACGGCACGAAGGACGCAACAAAGATTGGCGGCACTTGTATGCTCGCGATGTCTTGTCGATGCCCGACAAATGGGAATACCCATGGTTCGCCGCATGGGACTTAGCGTTCCATATGATCCCGGCAGCGCGGATTGATCCTGCGTTTGCGAAGAAGCAACTGATGGTGCTGCTACGCGAGTGGTACATGCACCCCAACGGTCAACTACCGGCTTACGAGTTCTACTTCGACGACGTTAACCCACCGGTTCACGCGTGGGCATGCTTGCGCGTGTTCCAAATGGAAAAAGAAACCGGCAAGTGCGACTACAAATTTCTCGCTCAAGCATTCCAGCGGTTGCTGCTGAATTTCACTTGGTGGGTAAACCAAGTCGATGGCAACGGTGACAATGTGTTCGCTGGTGGCTTCCTCGGGCTCGATAACATCGGTGTGTTCGATCGCAGCAAAGGGCTTCCTGACGGAGCTGAACTGGAACAGGCCGACGGTACCGCATGGATGGCGTTCTACAGCGGCACGATGATGTCGATGGCACTCGAACTGGCGCGGCACGATCGATCTTATTCCGACATGGCGTCGAAATTCCTCGACCACTTCATTCGCATCGTCGACGCGATGAATCACGGCGACAGCGGTGGATTGTGGGACGAAGAAGACGGCTTCTACTATGACCAATTGAAGATCGACGGCGAGAAACGACCAATGAAGGTCAAGTCGCTGGTGGGGCTGCTGCCGCTGATTGCCGTTGAAATTCTCGACGAAGATCTGCTCGATGACTTGCCTGGATTCCGAAACCGGCTGGACTGGTTCCTGAACAATCGGCACGACTTGGTCAAAAACATTACGTTTTGCAAGACGACCAGTCGCCACAAGCGGATGCTGATTTCGATTCCATCGGAAGATCGCTTGCGCCGAGTATTGTCGGTGCTGTTGGACGAAAAAGAGTTTCTATCGGATTATGGAATTCGTTCTCTATCCAAGGACCATGAAGCGAACCCGTTTGAAATTTCTGTGCGTGGCGTTGACCACACGGTGGCATACGTCCCTGGCGAATCGGACAGTTTCATGTTCGGTGGGAACAGCAATTGGCGAGGCCCGATCTGGTTCCCAACCAGCTACCTGTTGATCGAAGCGGTTCAGCGCTATCACGAGTTCTATGGCGACGAGTTTCAAATCGAATGCCCAACAGGTTCGGGCAACATGATGAACTTGCGTGAGGTCGCCGACGAACTGAACCGACGACTATCAAACATCTTTCTGTACACCGACAAGGACGGTTCGCGACCGTGCCTACGTGGCAGTGGGATGAACAACGATGACAACTTGTGGCAAGATCAAGTGCTGTTCTACGAGTACTTCAACGGAGACACCGGCGAAGGCCTCGGCGCGAGTCATCAAACCGGATGGACGGCATTGATTGCAACTTGCATCGAACAATTGCACGGTAAAATTACTGAAGGCGGAATCGATCCGGAATAGCCTCAATCGCAACGCGCATTGCGATAGACGGGCGACTCTACAAGTCTACAACCGCAACAAACTGCGAAGTTGAAAGAACCGTGTCGCCCGCTAAATGTGATACAGCGTGCTCGCTTCTTTTGCACAACTAAATTGCCGCGGCGATCTCAAGTGTTCGCGGAACGTCGGCAAGTGGAAAGAAGTGGTCTCCGTTAACCATCTGAAGCTCAAACGGCCCGGTTGTTTTGTCCTTCCAATCAAGCATCCGCTCTCGTGTCGTCGCTTGATCAGCGGTACCGGCTAGTGCCAAGATGGGAACGTCCAAGACCACTTCGGCATCGTCCTTATAGGATTCCAATAATTGGAAATCATGACGGACGGTTGGTAAGAACAACTGCATCGCCTCGGCGTTTTCGCGAAGCGATTTTGGTACGCCGCCGTAGCGTTGATCGAGTTGCTCGGCAAAGTCACGATCGGGTAAATGGACGATCGAATTCTTGCTGCTCAACCGACTCGGGGCGGACATGGCCATCACCACGACCCCAGCCACTTTCCGGTCAAATTGGGCGGATAGTTTCCGCGCCACCAAATACGCCAACAGTCCACCGAAGCTGTGCCCCACTAAGACTGGCGGATCGGCGTCCGGCGGAATTGACTCGGCAAGCGATGTGACTAGCGAATCGAGCGTGTCCGGGCGAGGATCGGCAAACCGGCTTTCTCGGCCGGGCAAAGCGGCTGCCCACAGATTGACGACAGGCGGAAATCGCAAGCAAGCTCGAATCAGCGGCGCCGTCCCCCCCCCCGCGTGCGGAAACCAAATCAGGTTCCGGCGACCGGGCTGGAAGGCTCCGATTGTCCGAAACCATTTCTCGGAGGCATCTCGAGGTGGGGCGGGCGACGGTTTTTGGGGCGTAGTCATACGCGTAAATTGCTTTTAATAGGGCAGCACGGCGATTTTCCCCATGATTATTGGTTGGAATGGCGATGCCGTGACGATATTTCGGTTTTTTCGACTAACCTTCTCTGATTGCCCGAACGAGCCCTTCAATCAGGCTAACAAGCCCCAGATTGGCTGGAGTCCGCCATGATGCGGTCGTTCACCTTTTCAGCCAACCGGGTGGGTCTTATGTTAGTAGTAACGGAATATACGAGTCGTTGAGTCCGCAAATCAATTTGATTTTCGACTCGAGCTTGCAAGCCTGGATGGCAGAAGATTTTTTCACCTATGCCATTGCCCTGATTTGCATCTCTGAACTCGCATATGCTTCGTAAATCTGACCAAGCCGAACCATCCACTTGCAAGTGGATTTCGCTGGCCCATGTGCTGCAGGATCGTGCGACGGCACACCCTGACCGTCCAGCACTGACTTTCTTAAGCGATGACGGTAACGAAGAAACACTGACCTATGCGGGATTGAACAACCGAGTCACCGAACTTGCTACGCGTTTGACCCAAAACGCCTCCCTCCACCTTCGTCCAGGCGACCGGGCCCTATTGCTGTTTCCACCCGGCTTGGAATTCATGGTGGCATTTTTGGCGTGCCAGTACATCCGTGTCGTTCCAGTACCAACTTGCTTCCCCAAGCCGGGGCGGGCGATGCCTCGATTGGATTCCGCCGCGACGGATTGTCGGCCGAAGCTGCTTTTGGGTGATGCTGAAACGATTAACGGCATCGATTTAAAACGACTCAACGCCGACGTCGCTGCCGCCACTTTCGTGGCTACCGATGCGACTCGGCCGGATGACCATCGCCGTGATATCCAAGGCACCCACTCCCACGACTGGACCCCTGGTTCAGCCAACGCCATTGAATGGGAAGAGGCACTCGACCAGATCGATGCTGACGATCTTGGACTTTTGCAATACACCAGCGGATCGACCAGCCAACCCAAAGGCGTGATGGTCTCGCACTCTAACTTGATCTCCAATTTGGAAGCCATTCGCATGGCGTTTGGATTGGATTGGTCCGAAGATAGCGGTGACCAATACTCACGTGGCGTTTTCTGGCTGCCCCCGTTCCATGACATGGGCCTGATCGGTGGCATCCTTGAAGCGGTTTACATCGGCGGTCACACCGTGCTGATGTCGCCACGATCGTTCCTGTCGCGGCCGATGCGATGGCTCGAAACGATTTCCAAGATGAAAGCGTCAATCAGTGGTGCTCCCAACTTTGCCTATCAACTCTGCGTTGATCGAATTGAATCGGACCAAGCCGCATCGCTCGATTTAAGCGATTGGAGTGTTGCGTTTTGTGGCGCTGAGCCGATTTCGGCGGAAACCCTAAAACGATTCTCTCAACACTTTGCCTCATCGGGATTCAATGAAGGATCGTTCACACCTTGCTACGGTTTAGCTGAATCAACGCTGCTTGCAGCCAGTGGACACGGCACGTCGGAATTACCCGTCTTGCGAGTGGACCGTGACGATTTGCTGGTCGGTACCGTTACGCCGCTGGAAGCGGATTCCGATTCGCCAGCTCGCCAAATTGTTGCTTGCGGCCAACCGGGCTACGACATGACGATCGAGATTGTCGACCCTGACAGCCGAACACTGCGTTCGTCGTTAGAGGTTGGCGAGATTTGGCTCCAAGGCACCTCGGTTGCCGGTGGGTACTACCAACGTCCGGAAGTGAACGCAGAACAATTCCAAGCCAAGATTGCCGGGGAAGAATCACGCGGCGAATTCTTGCGTACTGGCGACCTGGGCTTTGTCCACGAAGGACAGCTTTACGTCACCGGTCGGTGCAAGGACGTCATTATCCTGCGAGGCCGAAACCACTATCCACAAGACATCGAAGCGACCGTCGCTAGTGAGCTAGGCAGCGACTATTTTCAGTCAGTAGCCGTGGCCACACCTGGCCCGCACGGCGACACCCTGACGTTGGTGATCGAAGTCAATCGGCACATGGAATCCGACGCGATGCCGGAGGCGGTACGCCGAATCCGTCGTCAATTAATTGACGAGCACGAAGTCGATGCCCGCCAAGTCCTCCTGACTCGGCCGGGTACGATTCCACTGACGACCAGTGGAAAGGTTCAGCGACAAGCGTGCCGGCAACTGGTTGAGTCGAACCAAATTACCTCGCGTTATCAGTGGAGCCGAGCGTTGGCGACCGACGATAGCGTGGCGGCTTCGTTGCCACTGCTGCCGCAACGCGAAGACGGCCAATCACTCGATGACGCAGCCGCCCAAATCGAAGCTTGGCTGTTAGCTTGGTTGGTCGCCCGTGGCGGGATTGATAAGAACGAAGTCTCCAACGAAACTCCGTTCGCCGACTATGGCCTCGATTCGCTCGCCGCCGTCGAACTGAGCAGCGAACTGGAAGATTGGCTGGGCGTTGAACTGACACCCGTGCTGGCGTGGAACTATCCCACACCAGCTCGACTGGCGATCTTCCTGGCACAAGAGTTAATCGGCGTAACCGACGAAGTCGAAGAAGAAGCCTTCGATGAAGAAGATGATTTCGAAAAGCTGTTAGCTGAAATCGAAAACATGCCGGAAGAATAAGCATGCTGCTTATCCGAAAGAGCAGCAAGCGAGTGCTCTTTCTTAAGTTACGGCCTTCACTTGATAGCTCCGATCGCCGCGACGCAGACTTAGCTGGCCGCGATCCGCTTACGATACAGCACCAAGTTCGCGACAACGGCAATCGCTAAAACCGAGCCCAACCAACCGTGCAGGTCGATCATCTCACGCTGCGTGCCGGTCGCTGCGATGGGCAACATGCAGATGAACATGCTGCCAATCGTTAGGAAGCCAAACACCACCATGGTCCAAAACGCGATCGGCTCTAACGACGATCCCAGACGCGTGCCCAACGATTCGCCCCAACGTAAGACCGTGTACATCGGCAACGTGACCACAACGACACCGCTCGCCATCATATGAATGATGAGGCGGTCACCGCCCAAATGCCCATCGAACCACGTCGGTAGCGAAGTCACGACCAACACCACGACGGCGACTAGCAGAGCAAGAAAACAAACGAGTTGTAGGATACGTCGCACTATCGGCTCCGATCGTTGTTAGAAGACTGAGTATGGTTGACCAGCGAAAGGACTTTTGTTGCCATTCCGACCAAGATCATGACCGCAAGCGAAATGAGCGATAGCGTGGTCAATATTTTGAAGTTGGATCGACCTGCGAACAGCTCATTCCAAACCTGTCGATCGATGTCATCGATTCCCTGCAGCGAGGCCATCGTGATCGGCCCAGTCACCACCGGCGCTGGCCCTGCCGCGGTCACGGTCGATGCGAAGATCACACCGTCGTCGGCATGACACTCCAGACATCCCGTCGCCCCCAACGACCAACCTGCGGGACGAACGTTGTGGGCCATCGGCCAACGCACCATGTCAATCTTGTCGGGGTTAGATACAGAGATCTCTTTCAGTTCTTCTTCGTTTTCGCCTTTGGCAAACACTTTGCCGGTCGAAACATAGACCGCCTGATCGACGCCCAACTCTTTTTCAATCGCCACCAAACCGGCGTAGACCTTTTCGTCAAAGAGAGTTTTCTTCTTCTCGTCTTCCAGCGTGGGTTTGGTGATCTCGGCGATGAAACCTCGCCGGACTCGTAACGCTCGCCGCGTTGCGGTGTAAACATCTTCCGGCGGCAACGGCACCACTTCGCCATCTTGGATCTTGCCCCAAAACGCGGGCCACATTCCTCGAGCGACCGTTGTTCGGGATTTCAAAGCGTGGTCAGACGCTTCCTCGCCCTCGTTCGAATCTGATCCGCCAGCATGCGGTGCCCCCGCCATTTCGGACAACGGCACGAAGAGCGGACCGCGAATTGACGGCATTTCTTCGCCAGTGCGGTGACCCTTGGAACCGAGCCCATGCGACAGCGATGTCATCATCCCGCTGGCGGTCGCCCCAGGAATCGGACCACTGTGGCAAGCCGTACACGCCAACTTTTCAAAGTGAATCGGTGGCAAGCCGTCGTGACGCGGTAGTGGCGATCCCATTCTTCCTGGACGGTTGACGATGTCCTTCAGGGCCACCGAAGCTTCTGCGGCGTCCTCATCTAAGTAGAAATCGGTCCCCAAATGACAACCGGCGCAGCTAAGGGTCGTCATCGCTGGACCGGTAGATCGAACCTCACCTTCGAACCCACGAACGATGTGGTGTTCGATGCCGTTGCGGTGACAATCCGTGCAATTCATTCCCGCGCGGATGTGCACGTCTTGGTCATGAACCCACCGCAGATCAATTCCCGCTGACTGCCCCGATTCGTTGATCGATACCGTGCGTTGACTGTGGCACTGATAACACGCATTGTTTTCAACCTGGCGTACCAGGTCCATGAACACTGTGCCGTCGGATTGAAAGCGAGACGGGTTGTAAGTGACCTTCGGCAGTTTCGCCTGCACTTTTTCATCTTCCGGATCGCTGCCGGTCTTCAGCCGTGATACCGAACCGTCGATGTTTCCCAATCGCAGTGCAGCAGTCGGAGCCCAAGCGAAGTTCTCGTCTTCGATAGTCTCCCTGCGCAATTCAAAGTCATAGGCACCTGAGACAGCGTGACAGACCATGCAATCGACTTCCAGATCACCGGTCAGCTTCCATCGAGACGCCAAGTCATCACTTTCGGGGTCGGCTTCGGTCCCGTCTGGAATCGCAAGCGAACGGGCGTCTTCAAGACCGGTCGAACCACCAGGGGTGCGGGCACCGAAGTGGCGGGTCATCGAAAACGGATCGATCCCGATCTCGTCAGGATTGAACAGGTCCGGCCAATCTCGATAGCTCAGCGGCAATTGGGTCCCGGTCCGCTCATCGGTCCAGATCCATGGTTCACCCTGGCGACCATCATTAGGGTGACTGGCGTGACCACTCGAATCGTCATCGGCGACCTGGTCATCCACATTCTGCGAGGTTCCGAGTGCGTAGCTACGAAATGCGTTGAAGTGCCAACCGTGCGAAATGGTTTCGTAATCATGGCATCGTCCGCATGTCTTCAGTGGCGAGTAAGGCGTCGTCGAGTCTGCTGTAATCTTGCGGTTGTTGGCGTCGTACAGATCGATGTGGTGCAGATAGCGTTTGTTACTATCGGAATGCGCGAACTGTCGGCCTCCGCCAGCGGCCTGGGCGTCGGCCGATAACGCAGCCAATACGACGAACCCCGTTAGCGTGACTATTCCGCCCAATCGCCTAGCGGCAGTTGGCAGCTTGAAATCTTGATTGTCTCTTGCAAACCGCTGTTTCATCGCGAGCCAGTCATCCGAGGAACCGAACCGTAAATCGTGAAAGTGAACGGGGTAGGATAAAGTGGTTGCGGCAATGGCGAAACAGTACACTGCTGAAATGGATCAACCGCCCACACTTTTTGCTACCGACCCTTCGCAAGAGAGATTTGTGCCGACGCGAATTGTCTCCGGCGGCCAAACGGGTGTGGACCGCGGTGCGTTGGATGCCGCCATCGCATTGGGCATCTCCCACGGCGGTTGGTGCCCACTGGGACGACTGGCCGAAGACGGCCAGGTACCGCCGCAATACTTACTGGACGAACTCGATTCGGCGTATTACCCCGATCGCACGGCGAAGAACGTCGTGGACTCGGACGCGACGCTGATTTTGTTCCGAGGAACGGTTTCCGGCGGCACGGCACTGACGCAGCGGATTTGCCGGCGGGAAGGCAAACCGTTTCTGAGCATTGCGATTGACCAACCGACCGCAAAACAGCCCAGTGACACCCCCACGGCGCGTGACCAAATTCTTAATTGGCTGGCCGTCGTCCGACCCGATACGCTCAATGTCGCCGGTCCACGCGAAACCAACGCTGTGGGCATTCAAGAAGAAACCAGGGCGTTAATGACCTCGGTGTTAGGCTAGAAGTTCGTCGCGTTAAAGTGGGCAAGCCACGGGTTCCCAGCGAACCGCCGAGTATCCCACTGAGCATTCCACGGAAAACAACGCCTCAGCTCGCTGAAATACTCGAGCAATCAACTTGGGACCAGGCCGGACAGGCTTGAAACGGGCCGTATAGCCCCCAAATTGCCAGACCCCGCAAGGCTTGCAGAAAACCGCGAAATTGCGTTCGAGCCTGTAAAGATGCGGCATCAGTCACGAAAACACGCTGTGGGCCTTGAAAAGACAGTCAGACCTTTCCGGAACCAGCCCAGCGAGGTTATCTTGGCGGGATGAACGGAATCTGGGGTAAAACTGCTATCACGTGCTTACCGCTTGCCGAAGGCATGCTGTCATCGTTGAACTGGCTATGGATCGGTGCTTCGATGGTTGCCATCTGGTTCCTGATCAGCGGGATGAGTCGACGCCAAACGCGTTTGACCAACCTGCTCCGTGATCACGTCAAGCGAAAAACGGACGAGATGGCACCGCCGGATTCGGAAGAATAGCCAACGTTCCGTTCGCCCCTCCATCAACGATAATGCCAGTTCGGCGACTTGAATCCAGATTCGACCGCACCGGTCAGTGACGATCGATCCACCGCCGATTTTTTAGCCAACCGCCCACACCGCTTCTAACTTCTCGCCCCACCAGCAATCGACCGTCCCCATGACCAAAACCGTTTACATCAAGACCGTCGGCTGTCAGATGAACGTGCTCGATAGCGAGATGGTGATCGCCGACTTGAAACGTCACGGTTACCAGGTCGTTGATACGCCAAGCGATGCCGATCTGTTGCTATACAACACGTGCAGTATCCGCGAACAAGCCGAAGAGAAAACGTACAGCGCGCTGGGCAAGCTGCGAGACACGAAAGCACGTAACCCCGACAAGAAGATCGGCGTTTTGGGCTGCATGGCACAGAAGGACCAAGAGGTCATTTTCCGCCGTGCTCCGTTTGTTGACATGATAGTTGGACCAGGACAACTGCATTCGCTACCCGAATTAATTTCGAAAGTCGACGCGGGTGAAGGACGCCAAATGGCGGTGTCCCTAGGACGCAAAGATGGCAAGCAATCACTCGTCGCCCGGTCCCACGAAACGTTCGACCCGCTGCGAGACCCAGCGATGCGTCCCACGCCGTTCCAGGCGTATCTGCGAATCCAAATCGGATGCGACAAGTTCTGTACCTACTGCGTCGTCCCGAACACACGGGGTCCCGAACAAGGCCGTGCCCCATCGGAAATTGTTTCGGAAGCTCGCACGCTTGCCGAACAAGGATGTTTAGAAATCACCCTGCTCGGTCAAACCGTGAACAGCTACCGTCACCGCGGCGAAGCGGGTGAAACCGATCTGGCGGAACTTCTCGAACAATTGCACGAGATCGATGGCATCCGTCGCTTGAAGTTCGTCACGAATTACCCCAAAGACATGTCACGGCGATTGCTCGAGACGGTTCGTGACTTGCCTAAGTGTTCGCCGTACCTACACGTCCCAGCTCAAAGCGGCAGCGACGAGGTGCTCAAACGCATGAAGCGGGGCTACACCATCGCCGACTACATGGAAATGTACGAGCGAATCGAAGACGTGCTGCCCAACGCCGCCGTCAGCAGCGATTTCATTGTCGGCTTCTGCGGCGAGACCGACGAAGACTTCCAAAAGTCAGTGCAACTGATTGAACGCTGCCGGTTCAAGAACAGCTTTATCTTCCAGTACAGTGTTCGCGGTGGAACCAAAGCCGCCGAGCGACTCGAAGACGACGTGCCTCGCGAAGTCAAAGCGGCACGCAATCATGAATTGCTTGACGTTCAAAACCGAATCGCCAAGGAAGACAACTTGAAGTTGGTTGGCTCGACCGTCGAAGTCCTGGTCGAAGGGCCAAGCAAAAAGTCCAAGAACTCCGACCCGGATTCGCCTGCGGTCCAGATGACTGGCCGAACTCATTGCGACCGTATCGTGGTCTTCGACGGCAACCGCCGACAAGCCGGACAGATTCTGGACGTGCATGTTGATGAAGTCACCAGCAACACGCTGATCGGTCGCGTCCGCCAAGTCGAAGTCGTTTCGATCGGCCTGTAAGCTCTATCATTCAATCGAACGTTTGTCGATTGACTTGGTTCTCAAATCGCATCTTTCCACGCGTTCAAAACGAAACTTTGTTTTCAACGCGACTTCCTGCACTTCATCCAAACCAACGTCGCTGTGAAGTCATCATTCCCACGGAGCCGGTAAGCTGTCCACTCTTGTAAGTCCCACGATCCGCACCCGCCAACTTGCCAACGGCATGACGGTGGTTTCGCAAGCAATGCCCTGGCTTCGCACCGCCGCTTACACATTGTGGCTGCCCGGTGGCGTGTCCGCTGAAATCACGCCCGAATCCACCGAAGCGGAAATGCTAAGTCGCTGCGGCTTGGCGTCGTTAACCGTTGAAATGGTGCAACGAGGCGCAGGCTCCTACAGCAGCCGCCAATTGGTCGCCGCCGAGGATAATCTGGGCATCGATTCAGGCGGTTCCGCTTCCAGCAGCGTAACGTCGTTCTCGGCCGCCATGCCCGCCGAGTCGTTGCTGCCCGGAATGGAGTTGCTGGCGGATCTAGTCCGGCGGCCTCACTTGCCGATCGATCAGTTCGATGACGCCAAGATGATGCTTCATCAAGAAATGATGGCATGCCAGGACGAGCCTACACAGCGATTGATGCGACGATTGCGTGAACGTCAATTTGGTCCACGACTTGGACGCAGCGGACTCGCCAGCGAAGAGAGTCTGCAAGCTCTGACCATGGAAGATGTGCGAAGCTTCTACCAGAACCACTATCATGCTGGGAAAAGCATTCTGGCGATCGCAGGCAACTTTGACGAAGCCGAACTGGATGCCGCCATTGACCAAGCGTTCGGCGATTGGAAAACGGGCACATGGTCCGGTCTTCCCTCCGCGGAACCCACCGAGGGTTACGAACACATTGAACTGCCAAGCAATCAAACGCACATTGGCTTTTCGTTCGACAATATTCCCTACGGACATCCCGATTATTTCGTGATGCGTGCCGGAATCGGCATCCTCAGCGACGGGATGAGCAGCCGGTTGTTCGAACGTGTTCGTGAAAAGCATGGACTGTGCTACAGCGTTTGGGCGAGCACGAATTCACTTCCTCCTTGTCCGAGTGCTCCGTCCGGAGTCGGTGCAGTCTTCGGTTACGCTGGCACAACACCGGCGCGAGCTCAACAGACCCTGGACCTGACCCTTCACGAACTGAAGCATCTCGCCGATGGTCTCGAAGAAGCGGAACTGGAACGCTGGAAGGTTCGTATCCAAAGCAGCCTGATCATGGAACAAGAATCCGCCGGTTCCCGTGCTAGCTCGCTTGCGTCCGACCAACTGCAACTCGGTCGAGTGATGCCGACCGAAGAGATTGAAACGATGATCGAATCGATCACTCTCGATCAAATCCGAGCCTATTACCAAGCCCACTCACCCGAATCGATCCGAGTTCTCACGATCGGGCCTGAACCACTTTCCAATGAAGATCTTGCATGAGTGAGTTTCGAAACGTCACGCTGCCTAATGGTTTGCAAGTCGTCGCCGATATCGACCAACGTGGCTATTCCGCGGCCATCGGGTATTTCGTTCGCGCGGCGCGAAGGACGAAACCGATTCGCAATCGGGGTTAAGCCACTTCCTGGAACACATGATGTTCAAAGGAACCGCTCGACGATCGGCGCAAGACGTCAACCGTGAGCTCGACGAACTGGGCGGCAACAGCAACGCCTACACCAGTGAAGAGCAAACGGTTTATTACGCCGCTGTCTTGCCTAAGTACCAACGCCGCATGGTTGATCTCTTATCGGACATGTTGCGACCAGCCTTAGACGAAAAAGAGTTCAACACTGAACGACAAGTCATCTTGGAAGAGATAGCAAAGTACGAAGACCAACCGCCTTTCGGTGCGTTCGAACGCGTGATGGAACGTTGCTACGGCCCCCGTGGCCTAGGCCGACGCGTGCTTGGAACAACGCATTCGATCGAGAACATGCAAGTTCAAACGATGCGAGACTATTTCAACACGCGTTATCGTTGCGATAACATGGTGTTGGCTGCATCTGGCAACGTGGACTTCGACGACCTCGTCGACCAAGCCACGCAAGCGACCGCGGAGTGGAATGAGGTGCCGATTCCTACGCAACCGCCGGTGGACGACCTGGACCAGATGCCCGAGGGGATCTCGACTGACGCACAAATTGAAGTCCCTGATGCATCCCAAGCCTACCGAGTCACGCTATCCGGAGCCCCGTCGATGGCCTCGAGCGAGCGGTACGCCATGCGGTTGCTGACTTCGATCATCGGCGACGACGGCGGTAGCCGATTGTTTTGGGATTTGGTCGATACCGGCCGGGCGGAAGTGGCCACCATTTGGGGACAAGAGTTCGTCGAAACCGGCGGATTGTTCTCCTATTTGGTCTGCGGCCCTGATGAAATGGAATCGAACATTCGGTTGATGAATGAAGCGATTCAGCGTGTCGCCGAAGACGGTGTGACGGAAGAGGAACTATCCCAAGTGAAAAACAAAACCGTCGCTGGGGTCATCATGGCGTCCGAAAGGCCGTCGCAGCGTCTATTTGGGATGGGAAGCCGCTGGCTATGCTGCCGTGAAAATTTGTCCACGGACGAACTATTGGACGCGTATCGCAACGTGCAATTGGAAGATGTGGCCAAAGTGGCCCGAACGTACCTGAACGAGACGCCCACCGAGGCGATCGCGGCGGCGGCCCCTTTACCTGCCTAGTGCTACATCCAGATTCAAGTTGGGGGTAGTGGGCGAGGCGACGAGCCCGTCTGGTCGGTGAGTGGATAGGATTCGTCGCCTCATCCACTACGATCAACCCCGAAATGAAATGTAGATGAAGCACTAGCCAGGTATTTGCTGCTCAATTGAGGATGGTGACGGTAGGAGTTTGTCTCGAGCGGCCGGAGCAGTCATACTGACGGCTAGCTTTGCCAGATCAACACGAAGCCATTCCCCACCAATAGCGTCGATCCCTTGCTGCATCCTTTCTTAGCTTCACACCGTTGGATTCACCTCCAACTGGTGCTTATCCTTTTCATCGGCATTCAGCCAATTTCGGTAGGGCTGGGTGACGAAAAACCAAGCCCCATGCGAAGCGGAGCTCCGGGCAAGCCGGAAGGAAAACCTGACGAAGGCAAACCGGAATCGAAAGAAGACGCCAAGGCTGACCAATCGCCACCTAAAGTGATCCGCCGCGATGGGCTGGAACTGCCCAGCGGTGATCCCGCCGAACTGAAAGCCACCGTAGGCCAAGACGGTCGTGTCGGCTTCCAATTTCGCAATCAAGGTTGGGTTGAAATCATCGGTTGGTTATCCGAAATTTCGGAACAGCCAATCGACTGGCAGGAGTTGCCTGGCGATGTTGTAAACTTGATCAGCCCGACGCGTTTGACGGTCGTCGAAACCGCCGACCTAATCAACCGCCATCTACTAGCCCGCGGTTTCACCCTGCTTGAACTCGAAGGCGGGATCACGGTCACGAAGACCGCCGACATCAACGCTGGCATGGTTCGCCGAGTCTATGTCTCGGATCTGGATGATCTTCCTGACCATAGTTTTGTTCGCGTGATGCTGGACGCGGGATGGTTGTCGGCGGACAAACTCAGCGAAGAACTCAAAGCGATGCTCAGTGCGGCGGGGAAGATCACTCCACTAGCAACCACCAATCGCATCGAAATCATGGACGCGGCCGTCAACCTACGACAGGTGGCGGTCTTGCTGGCCGAAGAACGCGACGCGGCAAGTCGCGACGCGCTCGCACCGGAATTCAGATTGCTTCACATTCCCGCCGAGGAAGCGAAGCAGTTGCTCGAGGAGTTCCTTGGTGTCGAAAAAAAGGAAGCGGCACCGATGACGCGTGAACAAATTCAAATGATGCAGCGGATGCAACAACAAGGCGGCAAGGCGGCTGCGGCACCAGCCAAAGTCGACATTTCGATTGTTGCCAACGTCCGCCAAAACAGTGTTCTCGTTCGGGCACCGATCGACCGTGTGGCGATGGCGGCCGAGTTCATCAAGCGAATCGATGTCCCTAGCGATAGCCTTCGATCGTTGACCGATGCATCGGCAAGAGTCGATGTGTTTCGGTTAGTATCGCTCGACCCTGAAAAGCTGATTGAAATCGCCCAGGAGATGAACGTCCTGGAGCCAACGACTCGCATCCGAGTCGACAAAGACAACCACGCCATCATCGTCTCCGGCGCGGCGGCTGATCGCTTCATCATCAAGTCGTTGATCGAACGTCTTGATGGTGGAAAACGTCGCTTTGAAGTCTTGCAATTGCGCCGGCTTGCGGCGACCGATGTGGCCGAATCCATCGAATTTTTGATGGGGCAACAAGAGAAAAAAGAGGACAACAGTCGAAGCCGCCGCTATTCCTATTCATACTGGGGCGGCGGCAGCGATGACGACGACAAAGAGGACGCCGATCAATTTCGTGTTGCCGCCAATTCGCGGTTCCAACAGGTTCTGTTGTGGGCTAACGAAGGTGAGATGGAAGAGGTCCGAACCCTTCTAATGAAGCTAGGCGAACTTCCGCCACCCGGTGGAAGTGGTCGAACCACTCGGTCGATTGAAGCATCGGCGACCCCGGAAACACTTGAGTACTTGAAGCGACTGAAAGAGCGGTGGCAAGCCATTTCGGGCTCAGAGTTAATCTTGCCAGACGCCAGCGAATTCAGTGACCCGACTCAGTCCAGTCGGAACAATTCCGATTCTTCCAGCGAAGAAACAAGCGATAGTAACGCGCCGGAAATACACAGCAGCCCTGAAGCAAGCGAGGATTCTGACAGCGAAGTCGTCCCCGGCAAGAAAGTAGAAGAAGGCGACTCGGAATTTGAACTGACTCAGTTCAAAGCCAACTCACAACCATCCAGCTTGGATGCGTCATCGCTGGATGGCTTTCCCACGACTCTAACGTTGCAACAAAACACTACGACCTTACCTAACGCCAACACACCTCGCATCAGCAAATCAAACTCAACTTACTCCAATTCTGGCGATCGCACTTCCACTTCAGCCAAGCAGGCACCTTCGATCGAGATTCGACTGGATTCATCGGGCAATCTGATTCTGGAATCCACTGACACCGCCGCTTTGGATCGGCTCGAAAACTTGATGATGGACATCAAGCCGCCCAACCGTCCTTACCGCGTATTCAAAATTCAATACGCGTCGGTGATCCTGTTGTCGAGCGATCTAGAAGACTACTTCGAAGAAGACGACGCCGACGAAGACACCGGCAGCTCCTATCGCTGGTACTGGGATGATGATGACGACGACGATGACGACTCACCAACAGGTCTCGCAAGAACTGGCAAGTTGCGTTTCTTGCCCAACTCGGACACAAACACCATCGTGGTCACTGGCGCATCCAACGAACAACTCAAGACGATCGAAGAGCTAATCCAGTTGTGGGATGTCGCTGAACCCATGAACCCAAAACGCAGCCGCTTCACGAAGTTGGTTCATATCAACTACGGTCGCGCCGAAAAGATCGCCGAGACGGTCAAGGACGCCTATCGAGACCTACTTAGCAGCAACGACAAGGCCTTCAGCGCCTCCAAGCAAGGCAAGCGATCAAGCAACCGAGAAGAGGGCTCGGGACTGGAAGATTCCGATTCCGGTCGTAGTGGCGGCGGCAGCGATTTTTCGTTCAACGGCAAGCTGTCCTTGGGCGTTGACGAGATCGGTAACACGCTCGTAATCAGCGCTGAAGGTGAACAACTTTTGGACCTCATCACATCCATGGTCGAAAAGCTGGACCACGCCGCACAGCCCGGCGGTGCCATTGAAATCGTTCAGCTTTCCGGCGGTATCTCGGTGGATACCTTGGAAAAAGCCATGGAAAGCCTGGGCGCCTCGACAACGGTCGCACCCACAAAACCCAAACCCGAGCGTCGTGAACGACAACGGGACGGAAAAAGATAGATCGTGCGCAAATCTCCAAGGAAGGGTCCCTCCCCCATGTCCAAAGCTTCCAAACCGGGAACCTCGCGATTCGCGAGATTTGTGGTTGGCCATGCGAGGTGGATTCTATTTAGCTGGATCCTAGTTGCGATCCTTGCCAAGGCGTTCGCCCCCTCATGGAAGGCGGTGGCGTTGGACGGCGACTTTGAATATTTGCCTGCCAGTCAAACGAGCGTCGCGGGCGGACGATTGCTCGACCGAGCGTTCACCGGCACCCGTCCTCGTAGCGGGCTGGTGGTGGTTTTTGCTAAGTCCTCTGAAAACTGGACCGCGCCGGATCGGTTGCTGGGACTGGATGTCTTGCGGCGGCTGTATCACCGCCTAGCCGAAGTCAGTTGGCAACGAGCGGAGTTGATGAGCCGTGGGGAATTGGCCGAGTCCGAAGTGGTCGTCCCGCTCGCCAAAGGACGCTGGTACGACGTCGCATCGGAAGCGCTCGACCAAGCGATCGAGATCGACACCGAATTCTATGACTTACTAGGTGATCGAGTTCCCGAGACGAAAGGCGATGCGTACGAGCCTCGTTTAGCGATCGCGTATTGGGATCGTTCGCAATTAAGTAAACGGATGGGCGGCAATGCGGATGCGATCTCCAGCGATGAAGAAGCCGCTCGCATTTTGAATCCCAACATCGAAGCACTCGCACCCGCCGTCATTGATCGCAAACTGCGGCCTTGGCGAGTTTTGCTGGACGTCTACAGTTGGCAGGAATCGCTGATCGGCCGGCAACTCAAACGTCCCAAAGCAAGAATCGCGGCTCTGACCCTTTCCAGCGAATTGGCAGCCACCGGCAATATCGCATTGCTGGAAGAGCTGCAAACGTTGATCGACAAGTGCCACGCATACCAGTCGCAATATCTTAGCGACGAAGAAGTCGGCCCTTCGCGAGACATGAAGGTTCGCATCACCGGATCCGCGGCCATCGGCGGGCAAACACTGTTGGCGGCGCGATCAGCAATCACCTACACCGAGTGGTTTACCGTCGCGATGATTCTAATCATCTTGGCGGTCATCTACCGGGCACCGTTGTTAGTTGCCGTTCCACTGATTTCGATTGGCGTCGCTGTCGTTACCGCCATGGCGTTGGTCACGCTGTTGACGCAGTTATCCCAGGAGGTCGATTGGTCCGGTTTGGATTTGCGAGTCTATACGACCAGTCGCATCTTTGTCGTCGTGATCCTGTTTGGGGCGGGTACGGACTATTGTCTGTTCCTGATCTCACGTCTCCGCGAAGAAGCAAGTTTGCATCCATGGCCAGTGGCGTGCACCAACGCCCTGTCCAATGTTTCTGGTGCACTTCTCGGTAGCGCCTTCACCACAATTGTTGGTCTGGGAATGCTCTGGTTTGCCGACTTTGGCAAGTTCCACCACACCGGCCCGATCATTGCCATTTGTCTTTCCGTTGGCTTGCTCGTCTGCATGACGATGACCCCGGCTCTGCTTCGATTGCTTGGACCGGCCGTGTTTTGGCCTACCGAAATCGCCAAACCGGCCGAGCAGCCCAATATTAAACTGGTTTCCAACAACCGACTGGAAGATGGCGAATCCGGCAAAGGCACCACACTCTTGCAAACGGGCAGTAGGTTTTGGAGTGTGATGGCGATCGCGTTGACTCGCTACCCAGCCTGGACGCTTGCCGCCGGTTGGATTCTGTTGATCTTACCAGCGATCGGCGGTGTCGTTCACGAACGAAGTGTGACGTATGACCTGTCAGGTCAACTCGACCGGACGTCGAGCAGTCGGCAAGGGATGCGAATGCTCAACCGCAACTTCGGCGTCGGTGAACTCACCCCCATCTCAATCCTCGCCCTAGCCGAAACCGACCAAGACGAAGCGACGATGATCGAGACACGCGATCGTTTGGCCGCGTTGCTTTATCGCATCGACGGCATTCGCCGAGTGCGCACGATGAGCGATCCGCTAGGCGATTTTCCGCCCGACCGCGAAATGGGGCTGCTTAGCAGCGACGCGTGGACCCGGCGTACGTTGCAGAATCACCGTTTGGCAAAACTGCATTTCATTGCCAGCGAACCGGATTATGCGAATCGTCTGATCCGCATGGATGTGATTGTGCACGAAGATCCATTCTCACAAGCCGCCGCTGACCGGTTGAGCGATATCTCGGCCCGGATTCAGCAGTCCTTCGAAAACACAAAAGCGTTAACCGGCACTCATTGGGAATTGCTGTATTCAGGAACCACGCCGTCGATCGTAGATCTTCGCGAGGTCACCTTGTCGGACACGCGTCGCATCAAAATCGCTGTGATTGTCGCGGTGCTTCTGGTATTGATCGTGGTGATCCGGCGAGTGGTGCTGTCGGTCTACCTGATCGTGACCGTGCTGCTTAGCTATTACGCCACACTCGGATTGACGTATTGGTTTTTCCGATTCTTGGATGGCCCCGAATTTTTGGGACTCGACTGGAAATTGCCGCTGTTCTTGTTTGTGATCCTGGTCGCTGTGGGACAGGACTACAACGTTTATCTGGTGACCCGCATCATGGAAGAGCGCCGTCGCCTTGGTTCGCTAGCCGCCGTTCGACGAGCGGTTGCTCGGACCGGCGGCATTGTCACCGCTTGCGGATTCGTGATGGCAGCGACGTTTTTGAGCATGACATCATCGGCGTGGTGGCCCTTGGTAACCGCCACATTTGGGATGACTGGCTCGTTCGGCGAAATCGCAAGTGCGACATCGGCGACCGGCATGCTGCAACAAACGACGCTGCGTGGAATCACAGAGCTTGGATTCGCCCTGGGCCTAGGTGTGTTAATCGACACGCTTTATGTGAGGACCGTCTTGGTGCCGAGCTTCGTCGTGCTGCTGGACCGATGGCAGCGTTCGACTTAGCATTCTTTGCACACGGGCTTTCCCAAAGCTGGTGTGCAAATTCCAAACACGAGGCCGGGCTTCGGCCCGCGGCCTACATTCCCAAATCGCGAGGGTCGGTAAGGCCATCAGCCAGGCGACGCAGGGCTTCGGTTTCGATTTGACGAACTCGTTCACGAGTCAAACCCAACTCAGCTCCAATTTCCTTCAACGTCATCGGCTCCGCTCCGCCAAGTCCGAATCGCAATTTCAAAACGGTCGAGTCGCGGTCGTCCAAATCATCCAGCAGGTTCATCGCATGCTTCAAGATGTCGTGATCGAGCATCTCGTCGTCGGGTGATTTTTGGCGTTCGTCCATCACCATGTCGCCCAGAGACCATCCCGATTCGGATTGATCGCTTTGAGGCGTCGAGTTGTTAATCTTGATCGCCTTGCGAATGATCGGCAACTTCTTTTTGGGCAGCCCCAGTACTCGAGCGACTTCTTCGTTGGTTGGTGTGCGGCCAAGCTCTTCGTTCAGCCGGGCGGTCGCTCGTCGCCATTTGCTCAATAGCTCGACCATGTAGGCCGGAATCCGAATCGTCTTGGCACTGTTGATCAATGCTCGCTTGATGGACTGTTTGATCCAGTAGCTGGCATAGGTGCTGAATCGGGTTCCGTGAATCGGATCGAACCCTTCCACCGCTCGCAAGAGTCCCAAGTTGCCTTCTTCGATCAAATCCTGAAGCCCGAGGCCCTTTCCGGTGTAGCCACGGGAAATGTTGACGACCAATCGAAGGTTAGCTCGGACCATTTGGTCACGTGCCATCACATCGCCTTGTGCAATGCGGGCAGCCAATTCGAGTTCTTCGGCTGCGGACAACAACGGCGTTTCGTTGATTTCGCGAAGGTAAGTTTCCAGCGGCGATTGAGCTGCTTCGCTACGACGGGCGGGCTTGCGTGCGGCGGCTTTTTTGCGTGTGCTGGCTTTGAGCAACTTAACTTCGTCTAGGCCGAGGGCTTCTTGGTCAGGCGAGGACGATAGGGAATCTGTGAACGACATATCAACGGTCCGATCGGATGGGAGGTTCTTGGCCTGACACTGTGCCGTAAAAGCGATGACCGCTGTAGAACTTGACGACCGCCGACCGGCGGTGCAGCCTTGCATGCTGGGAGGTGCATGTGGGGCTGAATGCGAGGTGCTTGCATTCGAGTCTTTAGCGACCATCCCAAGTGTTTTGCTTTGAAACTGCAAATGTCAGTGATGGATCACTTATGTCTTCGGCTAAGAAACGCCCTCTGCTAGACGTTTTGAGAACATGATCACATTTTTCCGGTTGTGCCGAATAGCCGTGCCGCTAACGCCTGGGAAGACCTTACCGGAGCGGTCCCGAGATGCGTCCTGCTCAACGAGTGAGTTGCGTGAACCATTCGGTCATCGACCAACGCATATCATCTCGATTTCGCTCTATTGCTTGGTTTAAACGCCCTACCAGGCGATTATTTTCCTTGCGAAGCCAAACCTTACCGATCGTATTTTCAGCCAGATCGCCCAACTCTTCCGCTACGTCACCACCAATCTTGCTAATGCGGTCGACTTCAAACCGATCGATCGAGATAGAAGCTTTTTCGACTTCGGTGACTAGTTGCATTGCGGGTGGGACTTCCGAAAAATCCGCTTGCATCGAAAGGGTGGATTGCACCTTCAATGACAAGTTCATCGTGCCCCGAACGCTGACGCTGTAGAGCTGCAGCCCACGATTCCAACGCTGCAATCGAACGAAGAATTTTGCTGGCGTTGATAGCGAGGCTTCAATTCTCCATGAGTTAATCGCCTCGTTCGAATCCGGTACAACCGCAGCACTCGACACTGGATCACTTTCGCTACCCCGCGCCGAGTTCAGTTGCGGCGATCCGTTTTCAGCTGATGTGACGACCGAATTCGTCAAAGAGGTTTGCGCGGCGGTTGCGACCGGGGTGCGGGTCGGCGCTACCCAGTGGATCACGATTGGACTGGGCCGATGAACCAGACCGTCTTCCTCAACGGTCACCAGCGGCGGCAATTCAATCTCGTACCGCACCCAGCGTCCATGATTGACGTCACGATGGCGTCGATTGGTTTTCAGATTCCATCCATCGCGGCGAATCTTCACGCCCGACCAGACCTCTTTGGTATCACCCCAATCGTCGTCGCCATCAATGGTCCGCGGGATATGTTTGACCAATTGATCCGCCAGCCACTGGATTGACTGGCGTGACTGTTCCGGCGAAAGCGAAACGGAGGTCGGCTGAGCGACCGCCGGTTTCGCAAACATCAACCCGATCACAAGCCAAATCGATGTGCCTAAGACAAGCGGCAGACGAACTACCTGTAAACGACGCAGAAATAAACGCCATCGCGGCCGGTAGCCATCGCCGCCCCGGCAACTCGCATGTTCGGATCGCTGGTAAAGCAAGCGGAGACTCCTGCCGGTGAATAGGAACTATCCCAACCGACTCCTTCATAGCGTCCAGGTGCAAACGAACCAGACGGATGACTTTTCTGGCCGGTCGAGGCCATCAAGCGGGCACGACGTTCGGCGACCGCTTGCAAGGTGGGATCATAGCCAAGTGCCCCCAGTCCCTGTCGAGACCGTTGTGCATTGAGTGCCGACAACACATTGGAAGTACCGCCGCTAGCAGCCTGGGTCCGCAGGGATGTCGAGGGCATCGACGTGACATGCTGCTGAGGCTGTCCGGACGTGTAAGGAACGCTGGCGGGCGGAAACTGAGTCGCCGAGTAAACCGGCGTCGCCATCGGCGTGTAACCACTGACTTGGCTAATCGAAGACGAGCTTGTTGTCGGAGCTCCGTGGATCTTTCCACATTTGGTGCAAACCGCTGGCGAGGTGGACTGGTAGGTGATGCCCTGAGCACAAGATTCCTGCACATTCATTGTGTTTTCCACACAAAACGCTCCACAACCAACAGCCAAAACGAACGCAAACCGGCTAAGTCGAACCATTTCGATCTCTTCTATTCTGAGTCATGAAAAGTGCCAGCGACACCGTCGCGGGCCGAGAAGTGCCAGCCAGCAAACGCGATAGCGGCCCGACCGAAAAGGGTTTAGCGACAAATTCTTTGCAGGAAGCTGATTTGCTAGCTCGCCCAACCAACGTAAACCGATGATCCACCGAAACTTAAAACGATGCCCCGCGCTTCAAAACGAGCCCACAATCTTTTGGGGGACATAGGGCAGTCCTTCAAAATAGGTAATTTGGAAGCACGCACTCCGACCATAAAGGCTCGGTTCGCTGGCGACCGAGACGCGCGACACGCCCCCTGCTGATGACCTCTCGAGCATTGTGACGGCAGCTCAGATCGGCAAACCTTGCCCCCGCAATACAGGTTTGCGAGCGAAGCGTCCTCTTTCGAGTACCTATGACACCGTGATGCGAGAAGAACCGTGATGCGAGAAGACTGGAAGGCTGATCATGACTCGGCAAACTTCAATCCACGCAATTCAGCACGACGGGCCAACGCCTAAATCGAAGTCCATCGCTACAATGGGCCTTCAAGCCGCATTCAGATCCCTCTGTCCAGGCAAATGAACCCCATTCCTTGCAACAACACTGCTTTCCATGCCCAATCCTGATCAATCTGTTTGGTTTGGCAAGCCGGTCGCCCCTGGCACAAGCGTTAACGTCGAACTTCAAATCACCGAAAGCTATAGCGGACGAAATATCTCGATCCCGATTCGAGTGATCCGTGGACACAAGCCAGGGCCGAGCGTATTTGTGACCGGCGCGCTGCACGGTGACGAACTCAATGGCACCGGGGCGATTCGATCGCTGATCGCGGATCCCGAGTTTGTGCTGCCACGCGGAACCGTGATAATGGTCCCGGTCCTCAATATTTTGGGTTTTGAACGTCACTCGCGATACCTGCCGGATCGCCGAGACCTCAACCGCTGCTTCCCAGGCAATGCGTCGGGCAGCATGGCGACTCGGATGGCCAAGGTAATCTTCGACGCCATCGTGCTGGAATGCGACTATGGCATCGACCTGCATACCGCGGCCGTTCGCCGAACCAATTACCCAAACATCCGCACGGACTTCAAAAACCCCGACTGCATGCGAATTGCTCAAGCCTTTGGGGCGGGAGTCATCTTGGATGGGAAAGGTCCTAAGGGATCATTCCGCCGTGAAGCGACGTCCGCCGGATGCCCCACCGTCGTTGTCGAGGGCGGCGAAGTATGGAAGGTCGAGCCGTCGGTCGTCGATTGCATGACGCGAGGCATCGTCAACGTTTTGAAAGAACTCGACATGATGGACGGGGAGCCCGAGATCCCCGAGAACCAAGTTCGTATCCGCACAACGAAGTGGGTGCGTGCCGAACGCGGCGGTTTCCTGGACATGCACGTTGGACCGGGATCGACGGTTGTGACCGGACAACCTCTGGCCACCAATAGCAGCCTTGTTCACGAAGACCAAAACCGATTGGAAGCTCCCTTCGATGGCATCGTGATCGGAATGTCGACGCTTCCTGCCGTCCAACCGGGCGAACCGGTGATCCACTTGGGCAAGCTATCTAGCTCCAAAACCGCCGCTCGAGTGGAACGCAACACCCAAGCCGACGACATGCAACGCATGGCTCAAGAACATCTATCCACGAACGTGCAGGTGGTGGATCCCATTGGCGAAGTCGAGTCGACCGAATCCTAGTCAGCAAGGGAGCCGACACGTGAACGTTCGCTTAGCTCTTAGTCAAAGTTCTACCTTCGAGGCCGCTTTACGGACCGGCGGGTGCGTCGTCAAGCAATCGTTGAAGCTCTTGCTTGCGATGCCAGAGCACCGAGTTCTTATCGAGCGGATCGATTGCTAATTCCGGATCGTTTTCCTCGATCCGGCGTTGTAACTCTTCCGCCTCTTCCAACTGAGACTGAATCGAGTCAACTTGACGCTGCCAGATTGCTTTCGCATCGGCGGCATCCGGAATGTCTTCAGTGTCATAGTACCACTGGCGATCGCGACGTTCGCGAAGCAGCTTGCGATCAAAATGGCGTGCTTCTTCACGAAGCCGAAATGCTTCAGCTCGTTTGGAGTCTTGAATTTCCGCCGCTGTACGACGAACGACTTTGACATCGACATCGCTCACCGGCGAGTCATTGAGTAACGTCACCGCTAGACGCAGCGACAATCCAGCACCAAGAACCAGCATCAAGGCAAACGCAATCGCAATCAGCCAAGGGGTGAGTTTCTTCGTGCTTCGCTTTGCAGAACCAAAACCAGCACCGCCACCCGCCTGAGCGGATGAGGTGCCGGATGTTGAAGCGGTTTTCCGAATGGGACTGTACATGCTAAATACTAGTACCGAAAACTTGCCGTGTGACGTCTCTCTGAAAAACTATCACGTTTACTGGGTCAGAATCGTAGGCAGGTTATTGGCGATCTCTTCGAACGCACCAACCAGTTCTTCGCCTGAATCAGCGTGATAATGTTTGCCTTGTCCAATCGTTGCGACTTCTCGCATTGATTGCTGATTGGCGCCACTGCCGAACGTCACGGTTTGGATGTTCATGTTGTAGTTCGACATTAAGTTGTTCGCGACGGTATCCGGATACGTCCCTGAATTGTGGTTACCATCGGTCATCACCACCATCGTCTTGGACGCGAATGGCCGAGCCGCGTTGTGATCGAACGCACGAATCCCTTGGTTCATGCCGTTTCCGATACCGGTGTTTCCACCTGTTCGAAGCGTGGCGAGTTCATCGCGAATGTCTTGGAAATCGTGGGTCAACCAAGCGTCGAGGGTACCGCTGCTGGAATAGCTGGCAATCGAGACTTGTTCGTTTTGAGGAGTCTGGTCGAGAACGTCCAAGAATGCATGAACGGCGATCACGAGATCTTCCCAAGGTGTATTGGGTGGTGCGCCATTGCCAAGCAAATCGGACCACAAGTGATCGTAGTAAGTGTCTTGGTTTTTGCCGCTGCTGTAGTACAGATTCCCACGACGCCAGTAAAGCTGGCCAGCGTCGACGCCCGAATCGATTGCATCAGAGCTCCAAGGACTGAAGCCATCTGGCCAATCGTATGTTTTGTATTCCATCGATCCACTACGATCGAGCACCAACGAAATATCACGGTCAACTTGCATCGCGACACTGGTGAACGAGGGTGTGAACTCGCTCTTGGCGAACACCGTTGGAAAGACGAATCGAACCGGTCCACTAAGCGAGTCGGCTGAGCGTTTCGCGTTGACCCGAATGGAGCTGACGGTCAACTTGTTTCCGTTGACTTGGCCCGTCGGAATCTTGTTGAACAAGAAACGACCGTGGCTGTCGTCTTGGCTCGATTCACCAAACTCGATGTCGACAGATGACGTCGCCGCGTCCAATTGCAGTGGATCGCCGTTGACGTTATTGAGTGCTGCGGTAGCTCGTGCAGCAGCCAAAGCGGCCTCGACGGTTTGTTCTTCACTGAAGGTTCGTCCAGCCGAACGTGCTGCGGCATCCGATGCGATGGATAGCTCAGTACGCACCATCTGAATATGAGCAGCGTTGATCGCAAAGGCAGCCAGGATTGCCAACATGGGCAACACGACGGCCAGCAAGACGGTGACACCACCCAGACGACGCGAGCGGTAACGGTAGTTTTTTACGGGGGAGATTTTCATAGCAAAGATTCTCGACAAGTTGAGATAGACAGAGAGAGCGTGAGAAGTTTCGTAAGTCCCCCCGGACTTGTAGTGCCGTTGCCGAAATCGGTTTGCCAGAGCACTTCGCTGGCTGGTACAGAAAATCTATTGTTCGTAATAGCCGCTGTACCGTTCAGTCTGCATGGTTGCGACGGAACTCATTTCGATCCCGCCTAAGAACATCGGAACAAATAACGCGATTTCATCCATATTCACCGCGACGGTCACCGTTACTGATTCCGCTTCATCCGAAATCGGTGTGCAATCAACGGTGTACCCACCGGAGAAAATGGAGCCCATGATGCGGCCCGCTTCGGCTTCGGCTTCGGCAGCCGTCGCACCGGGAACGATCGCCGCCCGCGCCGCGTAATATGCAGCGTCTTGCATTAAGTTGCGGGCCATATTCATTCGAGCGAATTCCATGCAAGTGAAAATCGTGACGATCAACACATTGCTAACGATTGCAAACTCGACCAAGGTCGCACCCAACCGTTTGTGATTGGTTTGTTTACGATTCGTCTCGGCACCACGACGCGGCTTAGCCACACGACGCAGTCGCGGCGCTAAGTGCGATGACTTCGGTGTTTGCCGAGATGTCGCTGGGCGGTGGGATAGGAATGAAAACATGGGAAGCGTTCGGACTAATGGTTTGTTGAGGGAATCGAGACATACTCGGTATTGCGATTGTTAAATCAGTCTTGGTTTGCAAACTCTTTTCGCATGGAAACCCGAGAGGTCAGGCTGAGGTCGCCGTATAGTTTGGCCGGCGACAACAAGTTGCCCGCCGCTGGAACCGTCACGACAAGCGTCACATGTTCCAGTGTTTCAGCATTGTCAAACGTTGTACCGTCGAACTGGACGACGTTGGCGTCATACTCGATTCCCCGTTCGTCCAAGAATTCCAATACTCGGCTGCGAACGGCAGCATTGGTTCCACCTCGATTGACACCACGTCGGGCGCCTTCGTAGGCCGCGATCGCGACGGTTTCTTTCAGGAAGAACATCGAACAAAGATCGATCGTCGCCAGCGTCAGTGTCATCAACACCGGTAGGCAAATCGCCACCTCGGCGGTAGCCGTTGCGCGTCGCTGAATCCGTAAAAACGAACCAGCAGAACGAGCACGGTCTCGTTGAGAACCCTCGCTGCGAGGTCGTCTAGGGCGTCGGAATGCAAACATGATGCGGTCGTTAGGTCTGAAAAACTGAAAAAGCGTGAAAACCAACCCTTTCGACAGAGATGGTTCCCTCTATCAGCAACCCTAGCTTTGAAATGCTCGGGAGGTCGGATAGTTTTTCAGAAATTATTCAGCCCAATTTTCCGGGACCGATCGTGCATATGCTTAACGCACCAGCACCCTGACTGGCAGAAGATCTTCTCGCGATCACGCCACATCGTCAAAAGGGAGTGCGTTGCCAACAATTGCCCCTGGCGAGAACTGGGCGAGGGTTCGTTTCGCTTCAGCTAGGTGGACAGACTCGCAACTTCGTCCACTACGGCGAAAACCCAATCAGGTTGAGTGGAAGAGCTAGGCACGCGGGTGAAACTGTGTGTGAACCTTCTGCAACCTGGAGTGTTCCACATGCGTGTAGATCTGGGTGGTTTGGATGCTAGCGTGTCCCAGCATTTCTTGCACCTGACGCAAATCCGCACCGCCGGCCAACAAGTGCGTTGCAAAACTATGCCGCAACGAGTGGGGGCTGACTTTCGACAGAATCCCAGCTCGAGCCGCGTACCGTTTGACGAGTCGCCAAAGTTGGACACGATCCAGTGGCCGGCCGCCTCTGGATAGAAACAGCTCGTCGCACAATTGCGGAGCTCGTTCAGCCAGCTTGCCACGGGCTTGTTGCAAGTACAACTCGATCGACGCGATCGCCCGCCCTCCGATTGGGACCATGCGTTGCTTGTCGCCTTTGCCGTGACAACGCAGATGCTTCTCTGACAACGACAAATCCATCACTCTCAGCGAACAGACCTCCGAAGCCCGGCATCCCGTGGCGTAGAGGACCTCCAGCAAAGCTCGATCGCGTTCCCAAAATGGGTCGCTCTTTTTGACCGCCTGCAAGAACGCCTCAACCTCCGACGGTGACATCACCCCGGGCATCCGCTGCCACGACTTTTGAGTCGCCAGCAACTCAGCCGGATTGTCCGTCGCCAGACCTTCCAGTTGCAAATATTTATAGAACGTGCGAACCGCAACTACATTGCGTGAAATCGAAGCCGGTGCGAGCCCTTTATCATGCAAGAACCCCACAAACGCCGACAAATCCGACACGTTCAGCCCCGCTGGCTTTCGGCCGTCCAGCCAGGCGACGAACTGCTTCATGTCGCGACCGTAGGCAGCCACGGTGTTCGCCGCTAGATGGCACTCCCGCTTCAGATAGGTCAAAAAGTCAGCACATAGCGAATCTTCGGCGGCCACTTTTTTGGGTGCTGAAGCACCGCTTTGCAGCTTTTGCAGCTTGGTCAGTCGTGGTGCCATGAAGTCGCCTCATCCTGTCGCCGTTTAAAAACTTTCGCTATAGATACGGTTTATCGACCATCCAGCACGGCGGGATTGAGCCGCACGACCACATTCCGCTGAACGAGTGCCGGTGGCGGTCCCACTGCGATGGCCCACCCCAGTGGCCAACCGAGCCACCTATTCCACCAACTCCGCCATGAAATCATCCAAACATCGCCCCGCTTCTGAAACCAAGGGCCCCTGGTATCAAGACGGTCTGAAATTCGAATGCACCCAATGCGGTGCGTGCTGCAGCGGTGAACCGGGATACGTTTTTGTCGACGATTCCGAAATCGAGGCGATGGCCGAAACGATGAAGATGGAAATCGATGCCTTTGAACACAAATTCACGCGCCGGGTCGGCAACCGCATTAGCTTGGTCGAATACCCCGATGGCGACTGCATTTTCCTAGAGCCCAAGACGCGACACTGCCTAGTCTACCAATCTCGCCCAATCCAATGCCGAACGTGGCCCTTTTGGGACTCTACGCTAGATACGAAGAATGACTGGAAGGAAACCTGCGAGGTTTGCCCCGGGGCGGGAAAAGGAAAACTCTACTCATTAGAAGAAATCGAGATTCGTCGTCGCGAAAAGTCGGTTTGACTGAAGATTGCCGGTTAGGAAGGACGATACCGGTTGTAAGGAAAGGTCCAGTGGTGACGATTTCGTACCGACACCACCTTGACACTCCCCCCGAGGCGTTCTTAAAGTTACTGAACTTAAGTCTTTCGGCACAAACGATTTGCGTCGTTTTTTGTCGCATCACCTAGTCAGTCAGTGACGGCGGAGCGAAACGGCATGACAAAAAAAGAGATCGTGCGAGTCATCTCCGAAGAGCTCGGATTGACTCAACAACAAACCAAAGAGGTGGTGCAAAGAACGCTTGATTCGATTGTCGAATCGTTAGTGCGAGAGGGTAGGATTGAACTGCGTAACTTTGGGGTTTTTGAAGTAAAACCTCGAGCTGCTCGAACGGCCCGGAATCCGAAAACCGGCCAACAAGTTCATGTCCCTGAGAAATTTGTCGTTAGTTTCAAGCCTGGCAAGGTGATGGAACAACGAGTTCAAGATCTCAGCGAACAACCTTCCCGTCCTGCATGGCTCGACGCCGAATTAACCGATCTGAACGCCGCCGATCATTCCACACCGGAAGAGACAAGTTCTTCCAACAATCAGGACGCCCCGATCCGGCCCACCGGAAATTGGGGTTAGCTGGTTGCGACCGTTCATCGCCTAAGCATTTGCAAGTTCATGGAGGAACTCAGCATGTCTGATACCAATACCACTTTGGATCACTCGCCTGCCACACCCACGGTGATGCCTCGTCGCACGACGCAAGCCAAAGTGGAAAAGCAGTCTTCACTGCGTTCACTCGCCTTGCGTGCAATCTTCGGCTTGACCTTGATGGCCGCTGTGATGACGTCGGTCGGTTGCTTCGTGCCGATCTACTCGGCTCGTCCCGAACGCCGTGTGCAGCAAATGCTTTACACGTCCGAAGACTTGCGAGCCTTGGTCGCGGAATGGGAACGATTCTGGTTCCTGGATTCTCCCAGCCACCTGACGCCCATCCGTACGCACGGCGGAATCTTTTAGTCGCTAAGCGATAAAGCCATTGCGACTGCTTACACAGTCGCGTCGGACGTCGTGTCAGCAAAACTGGTCGGCACGCCTGTTCCGCGTTTGTTGCCAACCGCTGGCAACTCGACACGAAAGACCGAGCCCGTGCCGGGCTCACTCTGCACGCTCACCGAACCACTGAGCGCCGAAGTCAAATTCTTAACGATCGCGAGTCCCAATCCAGTGCTGGATGTGGACAATTCGGCGTTTCGCGATCCGCGATAGAACCGCTCGAAAATTTTCGATTGATCGCGTTCAGGGATTCCAACGCCCGTGTCTTCAACGATCACGGCCCAGCGTCCGGAGTCCCAATCAAGGGACACGTCGATTTGGCCACCGCGTGGCGTGTAGCGGATTGCATTGCCAATCAAGTTATTGCAAATCGTCAACGTCGCTTCCGAATCGGCCATGACTTTCGAACCCTCGCCGCCTTCATGCAGCGTCAACTTCAGCCCACCTGCGGCGGCGACCGGTTCATAGGTGCGAACCGACTCGGTGACAATCTCCCGCAACGGAATGCTCGAGATCTTCATCAGCGATCGCCCGGATTGAGCACGCGCAAGCTGCATCATGTCACTGATCAACCGTTCGAGCCGGTGACACTGCGAAATAATTTGATGCATGAAGTGAATCGCCGCCTCGGGATCATCACCAGCGGCTAACTCGACGGTTTCAGCGTATCCCTTGATCGCAGCCAACGGGGTCTTCAATTCGTGTGACACGTTGGCCACAAATTCACGACGCATCCCCTCGATTTGCCGCGATTCGGTTTCGTCACGAAGTGATAGTTGAACCCGCAACGAATCGTCTTCTTCAATCACTTCCACACGAACTCGAATCGGACGCACACCGTCGCTGTGGTGCAGTTCGACAATCGAATCTTGTGGCAACCGCTCATCGATAGCGGCTCGAATCGATTTCAACATTTTGGGGTCGCGAACCAATTCATCGAAAGCGCGGCCCTGCAGTTTTTCTCGCGGTGTCAGCCCCAACAACTGAACCGCCGACGGGTTGATCAGCAAAATTTCCAGATCCGTGGACAACACAACTACGCCATCGATCAACTGCAGCAGCGCCGAATCACCCAATTTCGATTGCAGCTTAACGTCTTCCAACTCGGCACGGCACTGATTGATCTGATCCGTCGCAACCGTCTGTTGATGACGGAAATAACTAACCAGCTTTTCATGGCGATAATCATTGGCTCGAAACACCGCATAAATCGCCGCCACAGCCGCTATCGAAACAAGCCAACCGGGCACGCCGATCCACGGCAATACGAGCAAAATGGCAATCAAAGCGAATTTGGAATACCCAACGAAGCCGGTATCGCCCTCAACCATCGTCGCCCCCCGTTTCGGCCCGTCGGTCGACTTCGACATCGCGGGAACTGGTTGATCTGAAGAGTTGGGCATCGACGGAACCAAAAGAAAAATGAATAGAATGCTCGCTGGGAACAGACATCCAGTATATTGCTGCGGGGTTCGATGGCGAATAGTCGATCCCCCGACTTATTGTGAACATTGGTTGAAGATTGCGTGCTGGACGATTGAAGTAACACCATGACCCACTCCGATTCTCTGTCGCACGGTGCAACGACAAAGCCCACTACGGCGGGCCAAACCGTCAGTAATTCAACGTTGGCTGCCACAAGACGCGATAACGCGGCCACTGCGGCCGAAGAGCACATCGGTGCTAGCCAGTTTGAGGTCACCGATATCGCCGGTGGCTGCACGATGGTCTTTGCCTCCGCCGCGATCTCCAGCGTACTCTTGATGATCAATGGCGCGTTCGTGATGGCATTGCTTTCCGCCTTCGCAGCCAGCGGCGCGAAATGGGTCGAGAACGAAAAGTTCAGTCAGTTCTTGCTGTTTTGCCTTCCCGTCGCCCTCCTGATTGTGCAGTGGTATTTGATCGACACGCTGCGATGGATCCTCCGCCGTCGCACGCGAACTTAGTCTCGAAACACCGAGCCAATAAGTTCGCGAGCTGATCCAATTGGCATTGGCGTCCCAGCTCTGAAGTTATTCAACCACGTTCGTTTTCCGGTCTGCTGACCTTCGCCCTGGGACGACACTCATTCGCTCGATTGCGATTGAGAGGGCCGAGGTACCTGCACAGGCGACATCAAGTAAGCAATCAAATTCGCGACCGCTTGATCGTCCAGCGGCTTCAACAATCCGCTTGGCATCGGCGACTGGTTGGTTTCGTATTCCGCCTCAATCTCATCCAGCGGAATGATTTGGATGCGGTTCGCAGACGCTAGGGTCAACGTGCGGCGAGTTCGCTGAGTCACCAAACCTACCAATAAGCGTCCATCCACGGTCAAGATTTTCTTAGCTCGATAATCCGCCCCTACGACAGCGTCGGGGTCCACCACATGATGCAGCCAGTAGTCGAGACTTGACCGTTGAGCACCGGTCAAATCAGGACCAACACTTTCGCCGCTGCCAAACATGCGATGGCAAGTGGCACAGGTACGATCAAACAATTCTCGCCCCATCGGCGCATTGGCCGATTGCAAAACCTGCCGCGTTAGAACGGTTTGAAGTCGCTCGATTTCATCTAGACGATCTTGCGGTGTGCTGGTGACGCGTCCCCACTTCGATTCCACTCGCTGCGCCAGGTCGACGTTCCCCAACGAAATAAGACTCCTGACGTCCGCCGCCGACAGAACCTTCGCGGGCAAAGTCTTCTTTTCAATCGCGTTCATCAGTTCGGTCGCATACTCGACTCGCACGCACAGCATTGAGATCACTTGTGCGCGAAGCGGTGCCCGAAAATCTCGATAGTGACGGATCAACTGAGCCGCAACCCTCGAATCAGGAATAACAGCCAGCGTACGAGCGGCGGCCAAGTTGACGCGGGCATCGTCAACCAATGGCTCCGCGGCTTCAATGATGTCGCCCACTTGATCCATTGATGCGCCTTGATCCTGCCACGATCGCACCCAACCAACCAACGCCGTCAATCGATCCTGGACATCTCGTTTTCGATCGCGCACCATGTCCGCCAACTCGCTCGCCGGGATCCCCTCACCGAACTTCATTTCAAGCTGTTCACACAACGCCGCATACTCAGGATCCAACTCAATCGCGCGACGCTTGAATTCATCCCACGACGAAGGCTGTTCAGCGGATCGCAAACCAACGCTGCCTTTCAAAAGCCCTCTCAAAATGGCTCCACACCAAAGGCGATCCCCGGGAATGGCCAACGCTTTGTTGATCACGTCGGGAACATCAGCAAATTGCTCGCCCAGACTCCGAGCGATCAATTCAGTCAGCTCCGGAAGCTCACAAACCTCCAGCAACCCGATCGATTCATGCGGATGTTGCGACATACGATCCATGATCCCATACCAAATTAACTTGGCTTGGTTGTGATCATCCGCGTCGGCGGTGCCACTAATCGTGAGCAATCGACTCGCCGCATCCGCTCGCAATTTGCCCGGTAACCGCTGAAGCGTGGACGCAACAATTAAACGCAGCGTGGGGGCATCGTTCAGCTCTAACTTCTCAAGTTGCGCGATCAACTGAATCGATTCCGGTTCGATGCGTTCCCAAGCCCGAAGGCTGTCTTGGGTCGGTCCATAACAATCGTCGATGGGCCAGTCTTCGGTGACGTAACGTAACGCGATACCTCGGACCACCGGCGACGAATGGAACAACCACTGGTTGGCATCGAACTGAGGATTGATGCTGGCCAGCGTCCACAAACATCGTGCCACCTCCGCTTCCGATCGCTCCAACCGAATCGACTCCTTCAACATCTCTGAAACCGAACTTCGATCTTCGCCCGATAGTTTCCCAGCACGATCCAGTTCAATCAATCGCATCCGGCTTTGATGTGAGAACCAACGGTCATCGGTGAACTGCATTTTTGCCAACGCAAGCACATCGTCCGAAGCAAGAACTTTCAATTGGACGAGCACTTGGTCGCTGTTGTGATCCGATTTCGACTCGCGGTTTTCCCCGCTAACCGAACCAGTAGCCGAACTCGCTTCAATCTTAAAGATCCGCCCGCTGTTCCGGTGCACGCCCGTGTGTTCATGACACTCACCTAGGTCACTCCAGTCCAACACGTAGCAATTCCCATCAGGGCCCGCTGAGATTTCCATCCCACGAAACCATTCGTCCCCGGAGATGAAGAAGTCATCGGCATGTTTACCAACGTACCCGGTTCCCTCGCGGTGCAAATGCTCAACGTTGGCACGACGTCCATGAAAGTTGAGCGTCATCAATTTCCCACGATGCTCCGCCGGCCATCGTGTCTCCTGATAGATCATCATTCCACTGTGAGCGTGGCCGCCGCCAAAATCATTCGCCGCACCGTCGCGGGAAGCCATCCAGTTGCCAGTGGTATCGAAGTGAAAGTGATCAGCGTGCTGATCGATCAACTCGTAAGTATCCAGATTGGGATCCAGCGTGAACGGGCGTTTGAAGTGTGCACCGTGGATACCGTGCCACAAATGTCCGTTGACTGTGTTGATGAAAAACAGCTCGCCGATTTCGTTGAAGTCATGCCCCCAAGGATTGGTCGTGCCATGACAGATCACCTCGAACCGTTTTTGATCGACGCTGTATCGCCAGATCCCGCCTTCCAATGCGATGCGATCTTCTTCCGGTGTCCCGGGACGTCCGACGGTGCCGGGACAGGACCCGCCGCACCGGCCATACAACCATCCGTCGGGGCCAAACCTCAGCCCATTAGCGAAGTTATGGTAGTTTTGGTCCGCGACGGTGAAACCATCCAAGACGGTTTCCGGCGGCCCATCGGGAACCGCATCGTGATCGGCGTCAGGTACAAATAGTAATCGTGGTGGGCACATCAACCAGACACCACCACGCCCCACCTCAACGGAGGTCAGCTTGGAAACGGTGTCCAGAAACACACTCCGCTTTTCGGGCTTGCCGTCCTGGTCAGCGTCCTCGAACACAATCACACGATCGCGTAGCTGATCATCGAACTTCTGCTTCCGGTCTGCGTACGTGTAGTTCTCGGCAACCCACATTCGCCCCAAATGGTCCCAAGCCATATCAATCGGGTTGCGAACGTCCGGTTCCGACGCAAATACCGTCGCGGTGAATCCTGGCGGTAATTCGATAGCGTCCGCTGATTTAGCCGGGCTCGGAAGCGGATTCGCGGCGGCCAAGGGCTCGTTGTCGGTGGGCACAGGGAACTCACCGGTTGCCGAATCCAGACCATGTACTTCTTCACCAGATATCGGGCCCCCCAAACCGATCACGATGGCAGCCACGGTGAAAAACATCGTGTAAACCGAAACTTGACTTGCGAGCGGAAAATCGCTCCGCACCGCGATTTGACGCGGAAAAGCGACTCGGGGTGCAAAACATCGGCGAAGTACGTAGAACATGCAAAACCAATCTAAAACGACATAACTCAGGAAATCACCATGCGGCGAATCGGCACCTTGGCGGACGAGGCGACATCGAACCGTTTCTGCGATTACTTGCAAACCCAGTCGATCGACGCAAA
This sequence comes from Rhodopirellula sp. J20-39, assembly GCF_057365095.1. NCBI lineage: Bacteria > Pseudomonadati > Planctomycetota > Planctomycetia > Pirellulales > Pirellulaceae > Rhodopirellula > Rhodopirellula sp. J20-39. Next base: position 5,002,536 of record NZ_CP195123.1, read on the forward strand.
GGCTGAACCGAGTCACGATGTCGCCCCCGCAAGCAATGCTGGCTCGGGTGCTACGGCGAAGCCCTATGATATCTGGATTCGTTCGGAGCAGGATGTTCCGCAAGCACGAATCCTCTTAGCCGACTTTGAAGCAGATCCGCAGTCGAAACAGTATGACGTTTCCGCCGAGGCTGAGCGAATTCGCAAGGCAAAGGCTGACGAAGTCGCCAAAAAACTGAAGCTACAAAAGAAAGTGAAGATGCGAGGCGGATCCGCGTTGGGCGGTGCCGGCAACAGTGCGGCGCCCATCCCGGTAACGATCACAGTGATCGCCATCGCCACCTTGATTGGTTTCATCACGCAATTTCGGGATTGGAGGCCACCGCCAACTCCAGAAAACTTGACGGTCGAAATGCAAGTCTTCTATGGGCTGGCCGTCGTCGATGACTACACGTATTTCGAAACACGAGATCCGTTTTACTTGATGAAACAAGGCCAACTCTGGCGACTGGTCACGCCCATGTTCCTGCACGGTAGCATCATGCACCTCGCGTTTAACATGATCAACCTGTACGTGCTAGGAAGCGTCGTCGAGCGTCTTCACGGAGGTCTGTTTTTAGTGATCATGTTGTTGGTATGCCAAACCGCCGCGACCCTCACCCAGATTCTATTGCCTGACTGGCTCGAAATGCCGCTGGCGATCGGAGCGTCCGGTGCCGTCTTTGGCGTTTTCGGATTCCTGTGGATCCGTCCCAAACTGGATAGCAATTATCCGGTCGAGATTCCGCAAATCAATGTGATGTTCATGATGATCTTCCTCTTCATCTGCATGACACCAATCATCAGCGGCATTGCCAACGGAGCGCACGTTGGCGGTCTTTTGGCCGGAATGATGATCGCGGTCGTCGCACCAAAAACAACCTAAGCACAACTCGGCGAAATTCTTCACCAATTGGCAGCCGGGGAAAACAGCAACGAAACTCCGCACCGGTCCGCCCATTAACCGACGCACCGAAGCCCTTCACCGGGCCCGGTGTAACGTTGATTATGCATTGGCAAAGTATGCGGCTTAGGGGATCAATAGCCGCCTCGCGTCTCCATTGCCAAGTAAACAGCCATCTGGTGACGATACTACGGGAGAAACCACTCTTACCGCGTCCACGCCTGGGATCCCGATCGCGATGGCTGTCACAATCATTCGAAAACCGACCATCTTGATCTTCATGATGCTCGCCACCGTTACGACGACCGCGTCAGCCGATTTTAGCACTTGGCTGCATCGTCAAAAGATGGCCTATTATCGCAATACAGCGTGGCCAGATCCGTTCAACGAAGCCGACGCCGTACAGGTGGTTCAGCCGTTCGAGATCATGAAACGCAATGGCTGGCGTACGCACAACACGATCGGCCACGCATTGTTTCGTGAAGGCGACGGAGCCTTGCTAGCATCCGGCCAAAACCGTGTTCGCTGGATCGCGACTCAGTCGCCCGAAGCACGCCGCGAGATCTACGTCTTGCAAGGACGTACGCAGGAAGAAACATCGGCTCGTATGGCCTCGGTTCGTGAAGCCGTAACACGCTACGTCGGTGACGGTGTTGAACCACAAATCCTGGTGACCACCATCGAGCCGTCGACCACGCCCGGTGCAATCGCAACCAAAATCAACCGTGATCGAATCGAACAAATGGCACTGCCTAAACTGCCAACGACCACCGCGTCGGGCCAACAAGGCGTGACCCAGTAATTCGGTCTAAGCCGAAACGAGCTACGTGGCACCACGTAGCATATAGCCGAGTCCTCACCGGACTCGGCTATTTTTTTGCGTTCACTGAATCGCTAGAAAACCAGTGCGGAATCTTTCTAAGCGGCGCGGCGAAGCGGCGTGGATGATTTAAACGACTGGAGCATTCCGATCATCTCGATGGTTCGATCGTAAGCTCCTCGATGGCGATTCACGATCTCCTGAGCGTTTCGCCCCAGTTGATCGGCACTGGGCACATCCGATAAGCAGCGATCCACAAACGTTTCAAGCTCTAGCGAGTCCGCGACCCGAACCGCACCGTTGCCGTCCAGCAATTGGTTAGCGATCGTAGCGAAGTTCTTGGTGTTCGGACCAAACGAAACCGCACATCCATAGCCTGCTGGTTCCAGCATGTTTTGACCACCGCGATCGCCGAAACTACCGCCGACGGTTGCGATTTGGGCAACGCCCCACCAGTGACGCAATTCACCGACCGTGTCCACCAAAACAACCTGGTCTGCTTCCCAGCGGTCCCCGCCAAGCTCACTACCTGGGCGTTTTCCATCCTGGCTTTGGCTACGCGAGACGACGCGATCGCCACAAGCAGATATCAGATTGGACACAAGGTCGAATCGTTCGGGATGCCGAGGCACCAGGATCAATCGCAGTTCTGGGAAGCGTGATCGCAAGCGGTGATAGACGGATAAAGCCATTTCCTCTTCACCCGACTGAGTGCTACCGACACACCAAACTCGATGCCAAGGATCAACACCGGACCAAAGTGCACGCGATTGCACCTCGCTGGTTTCTCGAGTCGTCGGCGCGTTATCAAATTTAAGCGAGCCGGTCACATGCAGATTTTCGCTTGCAACACCGCACTGGCCGAACCGCTCTGCCGTTACAGCGTCTTGGCATCCCACGGCCGTAAGACGTGCGAAGGTTTTACCGAGCAGCCGATTAAATTTCTGATAGTTGCGAGAACTGTTTTCACTCAGACGCCCGTTCACAACGGCAATTGAGACCTGAGCATCCGATGCGGCGGTGATCAAATTGGGCCACAATTCAAGCTCGGCCAAAATCAACTGCTTGCACTGCAACGACTTCAACGTTCGTCGCACGGCCCAGGTGAAATCCAGCGGAGCGAAGAAGACTCTCTCAGCACCGAAATGCTGGCAAGCTAGGTCATACCCCGTGTCGGTCGACGTGCTGATCACGAAGGCCGCCTTACCGTTGCCGTGTTGCAAACGCTTGACCAGTTCCGGCAACAAATTCACTTCGCCGACACTGACGGCGTGCAGCCAAACGGTTTTCCAAGCATCGCCTCGCATGGCAGCGGCTCGTGACTTTGACAAGCCAAACAGCTTCTGCAACACACCTCGCCGATAGCGTCCGTGGCGGATCGCCCGGTATGCAATAACGGGTGACAGCGTGAATAACGCTAACGCGTATGCGAGATTGAAGAACATCCGTGTTCTCGATGTGGGGAGTTGTCAGTAAGTAGTTCGGGGCGAGGCCTCGTTGCAATCGCCGCCCCCCATCCGTCAACGTCGCCAACAAGTACTGATCCACAAATCGGTCCAGCGACTTCGCCAAAAACAGCTGACCACCGGATGATCGTTTACCTCAAAGATCGCTCAACGAACGCTATCGTTACGCCATCTTCCGCATGCAGCACGACTTGTACTTCTTACCGCTACCGCAAGGGCAGGGTGAGTTTCGTCCAATCCGCGGCTCATCCTTGCGGATTGGCTCGGTTCGGTCATCTTCATCGCCGCCGGTGCCTTCACTTCCACTTGCCGCTCGCTGTGCCGCTGTGTCCGCACTCAAGCTCGCACGGCCAGCTTCGTGAGCATCATCGTGGCGGGCCCGAGCGTCGACCCAAGTGCTGCGAATGAATTCTTCGTTGAACGATTCCATGCGGAAGATCAGGTCGGTAACGCGTTCACCGATCGAACCCCACATGGTTTCGAACAAACGCATGCCTTCGCGTTTGTATTCCACCTTCGGATCCATTTGGGCGTAGCCCTTCAAACCAACGCTCGATCGCAAGTGATCCATTGTCAGCAGGTGATTCTTCCAAGAATCATCCACGATGTTCAACAGAATCTGACGTTCCATTCGTCGCATTTCGGGATAGAAGCGATCATCGACCGCACCGTACGCCGCTAGCTTCAGTTCGGAATGATTCATTCGCGAAAGGTCTTCAAGCGAGGTGCTGTGGCCGAGCGTTTCGCTCAACCAGGTCACCAACTCTTCGAGCTTACCGCTATCACCGCTCGCCAATAGAGCTGTCGATTCATCATCGGAACCAGCGTAGATCGCATCGACCTTGGCGTCCGCTTCCTTTTGAACAGCGACGGATTCGCTAGCCGTTTGCTTGCTGTACTGGATCAGTTGCAACTTCAGCTCGTCGCGATTCAGCTTGATTTCATCAATGGACAAATCGGTTTTGAATCGTCCCTTGACCCAATCGATCAACCCTTCGCGATCCAGAGAAACTTGGGTTCCTTGCTTTTCGGTGAACCGCGAGATGCCTGTCAGAACGGGATATTCCGCTTCCTTGTCGGCGTAAGTAGCTTCGGCTCGCTCAACCAGAATCTTGCCGACGTCACGTCGATCTTCGATGTCTCGGAATTCTTCCGGTGTCGTTTCGATGCCGAACTTATGCCGCATCCAGCCACAAAGGACTCGCAAACCGTAATCGGCGTCAAGCAGTGGCTGACCTTCGCTCAGGTCGGTCTTCTCGATCAACTCATGAGCCTTGGCGATGAACTCAGCGTTCATCTCTTCGCGGTCCATGTTCTTGAGCTGATGGTCCTGGTAGTTGGTCTGCAAGCGAGTGTTGGCCCACGTCGCCATCGCCTTCCAGTTCCATTCATCTTCCATGCCCGACGGCAGGTTTTCTTCAACGGCTTCATTCACGGTGACTTCAGCGGCTCGTTCAGCTTGGTCCTTCGCATAGCTGTCCGCCATCTCGAAGTCCATGTTTTGGAAGTCACGAGAATCGAGCTGACAATGCAGCTGTGTGCCCGCGAAACTGGCAAACGTGTCGACGCCGTAAGTGGGCTCCAGGAACGTATCGACGTGTGATTCGAGTTCCGCCTTGATCAGGCCCAAGATCATGTCACGCGAGGAGTGACCATCGAGCAGGTTCTGACGATAGCGGTAAACCCGCTTACGCTGCTCGTCCATGACCTCGTCATATTCAAGCAAGCTTTTACGAATTTCGAAGTTGCGTTCTTCGACTTTCTTTTGAGCGGCAGCGATACGGCGGGTGACGAGCGTCGATTCGATCGCCTCGCCCTCCTTCATTCCCATCCGCTCCATCATGCTTTTGACGAAGTCACCAGCAAAGATCCGCATCAAGTCATCTTCAAGCGACAAGAAGAAGCGGGAGCCACCCGGGTCACCTTGACGTCCACAACGACCGCGAAGTTGCAAGTCGATTCGGCGAGACTCGTGACGCTCGGTACCCAAGACGTACAATCCGCCAAGCTCTCGCACGACGTCGCCTTCGGGCTTCATTCCTTCACGAGCATCGATCTCATCGACCAGCTTTTTCCAAACGTCGTCTGGCACTTCCAAGCGAGTTGGGTATTCGTGCTGCAACTGTGCCCAAGCGAGCGTTTCGGGATTACCACCCAAAATAATGTCGGTACCCCGACCGGCCATGTTCGTCGCGATCGTAACCGCACCGATCCGTCCGGCTTGTGACACGATTTCGGCTTCACGACCGTGCTGCTTCGCATTCAGAACGCTGTGCTTGATTCCACGGCGTTCCAGCATTGCAGACAGCCGTTCGCTCTTTTCGATACTGACCGTACCGACCAAAACGGGGCGTCCCGCCTTTTCGACCTTCGCGATCTGCGAGCGAGAGATGACCTCTTTATCGCGAGCATCTTGCGGCAAGATCGTAACCGAATCGGCACCATCTTCTTGGATTTTGCCCCAAACTTCGCTTTCATCTTTCAACGTGATCACGTCCCACTTGTGGGCACGCTCCACGTCAGCGGCGATCGCCTGGAACTTGTCTTTTTCAGTTAGGTAAATCAGGTCGGGGTGTTCAATCCGCTGCAAGCCACGGTGGGTTGGAATTGCAACCACATCGAGCTTATAGATCTTCCAGAACTCGTCCGCTTCGGTCATCGCCGTACCGGTCATCCCGGACAACTTCTTGTACATCTTGAAGATGTTTTGCAGCGATGCGGTGGCGAACGTTTGCGTTTCCTGTTTGATCGGCACGCCTTCTTTCGCTTCACACGCTTGGTGCAAACCGTCGGACCATTGCCGGCCTTCCATCAGACGACCGGTGAACTCGTCAACGATTACAATTTGCTTATCTTTGATGACGTAATTCACATCCAGCTTGTAAAGATAATGAGCTTTCAGTGAGTTATCGATCAGGTGCGGCCACTCCATATTGCCAGCGGTATAGAAGCTTTCGACACCTGCAAGCTCTTCAGCCGCACGCACACCGTCATCGGTCAACGTTACGTTGTGCTGTTTTTCGTCGACGGTGAAGTGAATGTCCTTTTGCAACTGACGGGCCACGCGATCCGCGTCGGCATAACGCCCGAGATCCAAATCAGCAGGCCCGCTGATGATCAGTGGCGTACGGGCTTCGTCGATCAGAATGTTGTCAACTTCGTCAATAATCGCGTAGTTCAGCGGCCCTTGGCACTGCTGCGCTTCGGCGGGGAAGCGGTCGTCGCCCTTACCAGCGGGACGCATGTTGTCACGCAGGTAATCAAACCCGAATTCGTTGTTTGTTCCGTAGGTCACATCGCACTGATAAGCGGTTTGCTTTTCAGCAACGCTCATCCCCGACTGAATCGCGTCGATGGTCAACCCCATGTTCATGAACAGAGGTGCCATCCACTCCATGTCACGACGAGCCAAGTAGTCGTTCACCGTGATGACGTGGACGCCCTTGCCTTCGAGAGCGTTCAAGTAAGCAGGCAAAGTCGCGACCAGGGTTTTCCCTTCACCGGTCACCATTTCGGCGATGGCTCCGGAGTGCAGCACCATGCCCCCGATCAATTGCACGTCGTAATGCCGCATGCCCAGGAAGCGTTTACTGGCTTCCCGGCAAACCGCAAATGCTTCAATTAGCAGGTCATCGAGCGTTTCACCGCCGCGCAGCCGCTTACGAAATTCCTCGGTTTGAGCCCGAAGCTCTTCATCCGTCAGGGTTTCGTACTTAGGTTCGAGCTCGTTGATCTTCTCAACGCGTTCCTGCATACGGGCAACTTGCCGAGCATTGGCAGAGCCAAAAATGCTGGTAGCCAGTACACCGACACGCTCAAATGCTCCTCCAAAGAGGAGGCCGACAAGGTCCCAGAGACGCTCAAGGATGGACATAAGGGCTGAAGGGGGTGCGTAGCGGTGGTGGTAAAAAAGGTTGAAACGGCTGAGGTTTGCGTAAACCTTGCCAAGTTCCAACGTTACGGGTTCTGGGAAACTGGGTCAACTGCGATCCTGCGCCGACTCAACCAATCACGTCTCTTTCGTCGTGACTGGCCCAGACCACACATGCCAAAACAGGATCATTCGCCGATTTGACAGCCCCAGGCAGCTCACCAATGGCAGATTGCAAACGCTGGGCCAGCGCATCCATGGCGAACCGCTCGCTAGCGTAATGACCTACCAAGCCGAGGGACAGGCCGGCGTTTTCTGCTTCCAGGCACGCGTGAAACGTGGCCTCGCCGGTCAACAGAAAATCGCAACCACTTCGCAGTGCCGCCGAAACGAAACTTCCCCCACTGCCACAAGCGACCCCGACGCGAGAAACCAGCCGGTCAGGCGGCCCAACCAGCCGCGGCCGAGTTGAGCCAGAAAACGAAGCGGCGAGCTCCAGAATCCGTGCCGCCGGGGCCTCTTGAGCCATTCGCCCGACGCGTCCCGCTCCCAGCGTCGCGTCCAAATCCGAAGGCAACATCGGCTTACTGGCCGACAATTGCAGGGCGTCCATCCATTGTTCATTGATCCCGCCGGCCGCCGAATCGAAAGCGGTGTGGGCGCTATAGATGGCAATCCCGGCCCGGCATAGCCGCCACAACATCTCGCCTGATGCAGTATCAGTCGTCACCTTCGCGACTGGCTTGAACGGGAACGGGTGGTGGGCGACAATTAAATCGACGCCTTCCCGCTCAGCTTCCCCCACAACATCCGGGGTGATCGTCAGGCACGTCATCACCTTTCGGACCGATGCTCGACGGTCGCCGACCAACAGCCCCACGTTGTCCCACTCCTCCGCCAACTTCAACGGTGCGATCTCAGCCAACAATTGGCAGATCTGAGCAAGGTTAGGGGGCGAAATCGGGGCCTGTGTCATTCCTAGTCAGTCTGTTTTTCGAACGGGCTGGGTGTCAGAACCTCCCACGGCTTGGGATAGAAGTAGTGTTGCTCAACCCGTTGGGGAGTGCAATGCTTGCCGTTGACGAATCCTTTGACACCGTTGGCATCATACAAACCGAGCGTTTCAGCTCGGTGAAACGCCATCGCTTCCTGGCTGCTGGGAGCGATTTTCGCCGCGATTTTGCCACCCACGTACGACGGACGGTTGTATTTTCGGCGATACGATTCCGGAAGATTCGTGCCCAGTGGCGGAATCGGATCGACGCGGGCACTGCCCTCGAAAGGCGTCCAGGGCCACCAAGCTTGTCCTTGAGCAGGCGCCAGGACCAATCCGGCGAGCGGCAACGTGATTCCAACAATCCAGAAACGCGATTGCTGTAAAAGACGTTGGCAACGACTTCGATTTCCGAGCGACACGTGACAACCCTCCGTGGTTGATAGTCTGATTCTTAATTCGACTCTAATGACTGATCGGCTGTCACACCGGGATCACCGATTCAAAACGATCAGACCGGACAACATGCGTCACCGCACGCGGTCACATTCCGGTTAGGCAATCTGTATCGAGCGAACTAAGACGTGAAGCTTGGCATCACGCTGACCGGGTGAGCCGCAACAGGAGCGACCATCGCTGCCAAACGCGACTCGGGTGCCTGGTGCTTGCAGCCAAAGAAGCCGCGATGCTTAATCACAGCAGCCACTTCCGCTGGCACATGCTTGGTCCATTCGCTGTCGCCTGCCTTGATCATCCGCAGCACATCGCGAGAGAAAGTCGTCAGGTGCTCGCTGTTGTAGCTGGTCAGTTGCTCGATGCATCGTTTTTCGACCAAATACTGGTACAGCTTACGCAACTCAGGAGCGATCTCGAGATTATCGACCGTCGTCAATTCACCGGTTTCTTGGTTCAGCAACGGATAGACGTAGAGCTTCAAATCATTCTTGAACATCCGTCCGAATGATTCCAGAATCCCGCCATCGAGCTCGGTGTAGTACTTCTCGTCGAACAACTCGTGCAGACTACCAGCCCCCATCGTGATCGCGATTTTCTTCTTGGTGTACTGCGACAAGTAAGCAGCCAAACGGTAGTACTCGAAGTAATCCGAAATCAGTACCGTCATGCCACACGCGGCCAACGTGTCAACTCGTGCCAAAAAGTCCTTCAGATCGATCTCGCCGTTGGCACGAAGGTTTCGCATCGTGATTTCGGCAAGCGTCACGACATTTTCGATATCCACGTCTTCTTCTTCGCGGAAACTGTCCTGAGCCGCACCGAGCATGTCCATGTTCACGTGCGTGACCGGACGGAAGCTGCCGCGTTCGACCAGGATGTTCTTCTTATAAAGCACCTCGGCTGGCTGCAGCACTTCTCCGCTGGCCGAGAACATTGCCGCATTGGATAGCCCGAGCTGGACCAAACGCAAACTCATTACGCGGTTATCAACGTGCCGGAATGCAATTCCGGAAAACTCGATCATGTCAATTTCGATCCGCCGTGTGCTGAGATTATCAAGCAACGACTCGATCAATTGATCAGGTTCGTGGTTCAAAAAGAACGCACCGTACAACAAGTTCACGCCGACGATGCCCAACGCTTCTTGCTGAGCAGCGTTGTCGTTATCGAGCATTCGCACATGCAGGATAATCTGGCTGTCTTCATCACGCGGATGCGCCTGGAATCGAATCCCCATCCAACCGTGGCATTCGTTGGTACCATGGAAGTTACGTGCCGAAACCGTGTCCGCAAAGGCGAAAAACGCAGTGGAATCGCCGCGACTTTCACGCAATCGCTCCAGGTTCAAATCGTGCTCGCGAGTCAGCATGTCTTCGAGTCGCTGGCGGCACACGTATCGTTCACAATGGCCGTAGATGGCATCGCTGACGGACATGTCATACGCCGACATACTCTTGGCAATCGTCCCAGCGGCGGCGCCTACTCGAAAGAACCAACGCACCACTTCTTGACCGGCACCGATCTCGGCGAAAGAGCCGTAACGACGGGGGTCTAAGTTGATTTGAAGTGACTTTCTTTCGGTCGATGGTCGTTCGTTGTTCATATTGATTTACCCCGGGTTATGTCAGTCCGTGCAGTGATGCCGGAGTGAATGCAGTGGTGCCGAAGTGATATGAGACATAAACCGCAACCACGCCAGCAGAAACCCACCACATCAACCCAAGGTGGAACAACACGCATTGCCTGACCGCTAGGACCCGACCAAGCGGACGACTTTTGCTAACCGCTCAAGTTCGCCAAACGCCTGGTTGGCTGCCAGCCCTTTTCTCAGGCTAGTGCTTCTTGAGCCAGAGCTTCTTGGGCCAGTTCTCAACGCGCCGCGAAGGACAACCGCTAGCAGAATCGCCGGATCGCGGATTTATAGAGCGACGCACCGTTGGAAAGCTGATCCAACGCGATGAACTCGTCCGTCGTGTGAGCCTGGTTAATACTGCCCGGTCCACACACAATTCGCTGCGTCAATTCGTCGAAAACGCAGCCATCGGTGGCGTAACACTTCCTCGCCGGTTGATTGGGGCCAATCACGGTTTCCGCCAATTCTCGCATGGCTTCGACACACGGCGCATCGGCGGGAGTCTCCAGTGGCGGGCCGCCAGAAAACTCCTTGAACTCTAAACCGAGCTCATCGGCCTGTTGTTTGATCGCTTTCATGAATTCACTGCCATCCACGCCCGGCATCGTCCGAAAACACGCCCAGGCGACACAGTGATCTGGCACGATATTCACCGAATGCATCCCATCGCTAACGCCAAAATTCCACGTCAAGGTCGGCGGATCAAAACGCTCATCACGTAGCGACGGATCAACGCGGCACTGCTCGTCGATCGCTCGCAACGTTTGCAGCATCGGCACCATCGCCAAGTTCGCATTCATCCCTTCCCCCGTGCTGCTGTGTGCAGCCGTCCCCCGAGACTCAACGCGAAGCCCCATGATTCCTTTGTGGGCATGCACGACTTGCAATTCCGTTGGCTCACCGATGATGCATACCGGATCCGCTGCCACGATCTCGCGATAGGCGGCGCTGTGGTCAACCAAGTGCTTGGCCCCTTCAAAGCCCACCTCCTCATCCGCCGTGCAAACAATCCACAACGGCTCGGTCTGCTCGCTCGCCGGAACCGCAGCGGCCGCCTGCAACATCGCGGCCAGCGATCCTTTCATATCACAAGCACCGCGACCGTACAGAAGATCGTTTTCGACGACCGCTTTGAAAGGATTCCCCCCGGGTCCCGACCATCGGTCCGCAGGCACGACATCGGTATGACAGAAATACGCCAGACCGCTAAAAGCTTTTTCTTTTCCGGTCCGCTGGTTGCCAGCCTTCTCTAGATTCACGCTAGCGTTTCGATCAGGTGCCCAGCCGGATCGTGGATCACGCCTAGCGACCAAATTGACCTTTTTAACGCCCTGTCGATCCAGATAGGTGGTCACCTCCACCTGGAAATGCAGGCTTCGCAGACACTCGGCCACATACTCGCTGATCGCCTCGTTGCTGCGATGGCTGATCGTATTGAAGCGAATCAGGTCTTCCAGGACAGCCTGCGACTGCATGAAATTCATCGTACTGCTGGTCACAATCCACCTCGAAATAAACAAAGGCCGGTGAAAGATTGGTCTGGAAACGCTCGTCCGAAAATGCGTAACACACGATTCATCCTCTTTTTGACGACGCCATTGCAACCGAATACGGCCTCCCTATGAAGACCCCCGCCACAAAAGCTTCACTTTCGCTTGCCCGTTTGGCAGCAGGTGGGATCTTGATGGTCGGACTGATCGCCACCCAACCTGGGTGCATCGGCCTGATGAGCAACCTCATCCACGCCGTTGGTGCCGACAAAGTCCCTGCCGAATGCCCGGATCTAAAGGACAGCAAAGTGGCGATCGTCGTTATGACCGATCAAAGCCAATACTCCGATGACATCGCAGCCCGATTGCTAGCCCGCAAGCTGGGCGGCGTCCTGAACACGGAAGTCGACAAATTCGAGCAAGTTCGCGAGGAAGTGGTCCAACAATGGCGAGACGTCCACGGCTGGGACAATGTCGACTACCTCGAAATGGGTAAAGGCGTCAAAGCTGAAAAACTGCTGGTTGTCGAACTCACCGATCTACGACTTCGCGATGGAGCCACCTTGTACCGCGGTCGTGCGAACGTCCACCTAAAGGTGTTCGATATCGAAGCCGAAGACGAAGTGTTCACCAAGGACATCGACGAGTACACCTACCCCGTCAGTGCTGGCCAATACACCAGCGAGACCACTGAACCGAAGTTTCGCAAATTGTTCTTGGACATGCTGTCGAAAAAGATCGCTCGCAGTTTCCACCCGTATGACTTCGCCGACACCGTTGCGTTGGACGGCGCACTGGCCAGTCAATAAGGGCAACCGTTCCGGCTTCGCACACCAAGCCGCCGGAAGCGACATGACTCAGCCCGCCTAAACTAGGTTGCTGAACTCAGGCCGCCAAACTCAGGCCGCTCGACAAGTGCGGTGCGGATCGAGACAATTAGCCGAAGCGAACACGTTTCCCGATTGTTTCTAGACTGAGATTAGCGACACCATGACTAAAACGGCTCACCACGAACTTGTCATTCTTGGCGGTGGCCCCGCTGGCTACGTTGCCGCCATCCGTGCGGCTCAGCTCGGCATCGATGTCGCCTGCATCGAAGAGAATCCCGTCTTCGGTGGCACCTGTGTCCGAGTCGGCTGTATCCCCAGCAAAGCGTTGCTGGAATCGAGCCATCTCTACGAAGAAGCCCAGCACAAGTTCGGTGACCACGGTCTGAACATCAAAGGCATCGAGCTCGATCTCGAAAAGATGATGGCTCGGAAAACCAAGATCGTCAGTGCGTTGACCGGCGGGATCGACATGCTGTTCAAGAAGCGTGGCGTCACGGCCTACCATGGACGCGGCAAGCTACGTGACGCTGAATCAATCGAGATCACGGCTACCAAAGACGCTGCGAAGGACCAACCGACAGTCGTCACCGCCGATCAAATCCTACTTTGCCCGGGAAGCATTCCCGCAAGCCTTCCATCGGTGGAAGAAGACGGCGACCTGATCGGCAACAGCACCGCTGCGTTGTCATACCCCGAAGTTCCCGAACACCTCGTCGTCATCGGTGGCGGCTACATCGGATTGGAACTCGGCAGTGTCTGGAACCGCCTGGGCAGCAAGGTCACCGTACTGGAAGCATTCGACCGCGTCCTGCCGGGACTGGACAACGAGATGGCCAATCTCGCTCATCGCGCGTTCAAAAAGCAGGGCATCGAATTCCACACCAACTCAATGGTCTCGTCTGCTCGCGTCGACAAGTCGCAAGCCAAGCCGTGCACCGTGGAAATCAAAGACGCCGACACGATCTATTGCGACCGCGTGCTACTCGCAACCGGCCGCGCCCCCGCCACCGACGACCTCGGCTTGGCCGCCGCTGGCATCCAAACGGACCGCCGAGGCTTCATCGAAGTCAACGAGCACTTTGAGACTCCCGTACCAGGCGTCTACGCGATTGGCGATTGCATCGGTGGTGCCATGCTCGCACACAAAGCAATGGAAGAAGGCATTGTCTGCGTAGAACGAATGGCCGGCATCGCGAGCGAAGTGAACTACGACGTGATTCCCGCAATCGTTTATACCTACCCCGAAATCGCGATGGTGGGGCGGACCGAAGAACAACTCAAGGAAGCCGGCATCGAATACAACAAGGGCGTGTGCCCACTCGGTGCCAATGGTCGAGCCCGAACGCTTGGGGACATCGACGGTCGCGTGAAGATCCTGGCCGACGCGCAAACCGATCGCGTGTTGGGCGTTCACATCATCGGCCCGCGTGCGGGCGACCTGATCGCTGAAGCAGCTTCCGCAATGGAGTTCGGTGCCAGCAGCGAAGACATCGCTCGAACCTGCCACGCACACCCAACCCTGTCTGAAGCGGTTCACGAAGCCGCCCTGGATGTCGACAAGCGGGCAATCCACACCGTCTAGCAAAGCTTAGAAGCTTCGTAAGCAAGCGGGACGGATTTGCCGTACTTCCAAGCGACGATTTGCCGTGCTACCAGACGACATAGCGTTCTTGAATAGCTTAGCGACCCAAGATCGCTGAGCGTTTTGGGCCCGCTAAGCACCTCCGGCCAGTCGAGCGTCCCGGCTACTTGTTCGCTGGAAGGCTATCGCCACCGAACCGGCACACTGCGTTGGCTCGGGCGACCAAAGTTGGCTTGGGCGACCAAAGTCGGCTTGAGCAACCTAAAATAGCGATTGCTTGCGGACGTCAACACATCACACTTAACAACTGCTGATTCAAGTTACGCAGTCGCGGAGCGGCTGAGAAACGATAGAATGCCAACGTGACGTCTAGCTACCTGTAAGGAAACAATTTAGATGACCGATGCCCCCTCCGAAAAGACAACACAATCGGCGGAACGCCCCAGTTCGCCGAGTGATTCGTTAAAAGTAATCGGATGGCGGGAATGGGTGGGTTTGCCAGGACTTCACGTTCGCCGCATCAAAGCCAAGATCGACACCGGGGCACGCTCCAGTTCAATCCACGCTTTCGATGTCGAACCCTATACCAGCGAAGGAGTGGAGCGAGTTCGATTTTCGATCCACCCTGCACAAAACCGCGACGACTTCGTAATCAACGCGGATGTTCCCATCCTGGAACGACGACACGTTCGCAGCAGCAATGGCGAAGTTAGCGAACGCATCGTCATTCGGACCGAACTCGCATTGCTGGGACGGCGAATGCAGATCGATCTGACTCTCGCCAATCGAGACGCAATGGGATTCCGAATGCTGGTCGGCCGCGAGGCCATTCGAAAACGCTTCCTCGTTGATTCGTCCGCATCGTTTTTGGCTGGACGGCTTCATCCTAAAAAGAGCTAGCCTCGCGTCGCGGCTCGGCCCAAGCGGCATTACACCGCGCCAAGTCATACTCGGCAGCCGATTGGCTCGCTCGACGCCCAAAACTTAACCACCTCAACGCCACTCCTTCGTCGCACATAACAACTTCCCTTACTGGCCGATCTTATGAAGCTCGCAATCCTATCTTGTAGCCCCAAGTGCTACTCCACTCGGCGACTACTCGAAGCAGCGAAGCATCGCGGTGCCGAAGCGAAAGTACTCAACACGCTTAAGTTCGCAATCGACCTCGAACAAGGTGAACCCGACCTGTATTACCGCAGTAAGCACCTCAGCGATTACGACGCCATCCTGCCGCGAATCGGTGCATCAATCACCTATTTCGGAACCGCGGTGGTTCGCCAGTTCGAACAGATGGATGTGTTCAGCGCGAACTCATCAGCCGGTATCACCAACTCGCGAGACAAGCTACGCAGCCTGCAGATCCTAAGCCGCCACCAAATCGGCATCCCGCAAACTGCCTTCGTGCGTGACCGCAAAGACATCCTACCCGCGATTGAACGCGTCGGTGGTGCACCGGTCATTATCAAACTGCTCGAAGGCACACAGGGCGTCGGCGTGATCCTGGCTGAATCCGTCAAGGTAGCCGAAGCGATCATCGAAACGCTTCACAGCACCCGTCAAAACGTCTTGGTGCAACGCTTTGTTGCTGAAAGCAAAGGACGCGACATCCGAGCATTCGTGGTCGGCGACCGAGTCGTCGCAGCCATGCGGCGTGTCGCTCAAGGCACCGAGTTCCGCAGCAACGTGCACCGCGGTGGCGTGACCGAGTCTGTCGAACTGGATGACACGTTCGCCGAGACCGCCGTTCGCGCGGCCCAAATCATGGGACTGAAAGTAGCCGGCGTTGACATGCTGGAAGGCAAAGACGGCCCCCAAGTCATGGAAGTCAACTCATCACCGGGACTTGAGGGCATCGAAAGCTGCACGAAACTCGATATCGCCGGCGCGATTATCGACTACATGGCCGCCCAAGTTGATTTCCCCGAAGTCGACGTGCGGCAACGCTTGACCGTGAGCCGCGGCTACGGTGTGACCGAAATCCACGTCCCCGATGGATCCGAATTCGTGGGCAAAACGATCGACGAATCGGGGCTGCCCGAACAAGACATCAACGTGCTAACGCTGTATCGCGGGACGACCGTAATCCCGAACCCAAGGCTGAAGCGGACCCTCGAGCCAAACGACCGAATGCTGTGCTTTGGTAAGCTGGAATCGATGCGAAGCATGGTTCCAGCGAAAGTTCGAAAACGCCGCAGCCCGAAGGTGAAGTCGCTACCCGCATCGGCCAAACAGATCCAAGACGAAATCTCGTCGAGTTAACCTAGGCAATTTAGGCTTGCTTTTCTCGTCCTCCGGATTGTTTTGCTCCTAGCGGTCGTTCGGCGTCGATAACTTATTCCGTTGACGAAAACTAACGGGAAAGGATACCGATGTTTCGGATGATCAAAGACAGCTTGACGTTTTTCGCCTGCGATATGCCTAGCAACGCAGGACCACAGTTTCTAGTGACGACCACCCGGGGCGGAACAGCGATGCTGCTTGCCCTGTCCGTGACTTTCGCTGGCACGGGAATCGACTCGCTAGTACACGCTCAAGGGGTCTGGGCCGATCCAGCTTGCGGTTTGGAACCTCAATGCGGTGCCGAGCCAGCCTGCGGGGCCGAACCTGCATGCGGAGCCGAACCTGCTTGCGGAGCCGAAGTTTCTTGTGGATGCGAAAGCGTTTGCGAGTGCGAACAACCCAACCTGTTACCTTGCGAGCCTGCCTGCGGAGCAGAGTCCCCATCCTGTGGCTGTGAACCGGCCTGTGGGGTGGAGCCTTCCTGCGGCCTCGAGCCCGCCTGTGGATGCGAATCCGTTTCACTGGGTTGCACCGGTGATTGCGGCTGTGCCAGCAACCAGGGTTCCGATTGCGGAGAAAAAGGGTTGCTGGCTCGCGTTCACCTCAACAAGCGTGGGCCAGTCTTCCACATCATGGACACGGTTGCTTGCGGACTCGAAAAGCTTGCAACCACTCGCTTGATCGGACACCGACACCCCGTACGGCAATGCTCCTGCACAAGTTGCAGCCAAGTGAGCTCTCACGGCTCCACTAGCTACCAGACCGAAATGTATCCGGCCGACGATTACTCAACCGGCACCTATCACTACGAAACCGAACCATCGATGCCGGCCCATCAACATGGGCACGCTCACACGAAAACATCTCCGCACATCCACTCGGCTCCCACCCAAACTCTGCCCCCCACCCCACAAATATCGTCGCCTTCGGAAAGTAGTCCGACGTTCGACCCACCGGTCCAAGCCGATATGGACATGCAGCCAAAGACAACGATCCGGCGCATCACGCCGATGCCAGTCCCAACGCCACGTCCGACCGCACCCCGACCGACCACACAACGGCAACGTCGCCCTGGAAGTCTATTCGACCAGATGCATGATCCGTTCGAAGACGATTCGGCCAGCCGTACTGCACTTGGCCCTAAGACGATTCACCGAGCAACCTATGCTCAAGAATCGGAAGCAGCTTACGAGCCGCAATCAACGGCTAGCCAAGATCAAAGCAGTGCCGAAGATGATTACTCGGACTACTTCCGACGCTAACACGGCTTGATACTTCCGAAGCCAAAGTCACTCGCCGCACCAAGCCAGCACTATTGTGCGGCTAAACCGGACTGACTAATCGGCGAAGCGCTCAATGCCTCGCTAGAACATCAGTCCGGTCGGCGAAGCACTTGTCGCCCGCGAGATGCGAATGAAAGCGGGATTGGATGCCCCGTTCAACTCACTACACCCGCGATGCGAGCCTACTTTTTCGGCTCGGCGGCAGCGGGAACGTCCAAATGCGAATGAGCTTTGGGGTCGCGATCGTGGTGTCGCTGGTTGATATGAACATGCAACTCAGGATGATTCCTGAAAACCCAGTCCCAACCGGCGTCTGTCACCGCCGAATCGTCTAAGTACAACGACTCCAAGTGCGGCAAAGCGCAAATCAGCTTGACGCCCTCATCCGTAACGGGGACTCCGATCAAATGGAGCCCGCGTAGGTTCGTCAGCTTGCTAATCCGACGACTGCAATCATTGCCCAAGAACGGCGAACCGAGCCTGAGCTGACGAAGCTTTGGAAGCTGGGCAAGCGACTCAACGCCACTTTTGGTCAAGCGACTGTGCGGTAAGTTCAGCAGCCAAAGCGATTCACATTCCAGCAGCGGCAACAAACCTTTGTCCGTAATCGGCGATAGTCGAAGCCTCAGGTGCTCTAAGTCGGGAAGCTGAGCGATCATGGCGAGACCGTCGTCCGTCACCAGACCTTGATCGATGAGCACCGCTTCGATTTTGGGATAGTTCGCCCACGCTGGCTTGTCAAAGTTGGTGCGTCTACCCGGTGGGCGTTCTTCCTTGTCGGCTTCGGCCTTCAACGCCATCGCTTTGTCTTTTTCAGCGACCAAGGCATCGATAGGCAACCGCCCCAACATTTTTCGATCGACGGCGAAATCGTGCACGTACAACTGCGTCACTTTTCCGTCAACGATTTGCTTGATGATTTGGTCGAACTGAGTTGCGGCCGACAAGTCTGCTTCAATCGCCACTACCTTCGCGATTGGCGATCGCCAGCAATAAGCAACAACAGCGACACCCAAAACGACAACGACGGCGGCCCCAACGAGAATCCGGCGACGGGTTGTTGAAAACATCCGAGAAAGCAACCCAGCTAGTCGCTTTCGCTTTGACGATGAACCACCTTCGGTAGCCTCGACATCACCGGTTTCAGTTTCACCCTCGGCCGACGATTCCGCGTCAGATTTCGGGCTGACGTCGGATTCCAGTTCAGTGCTGGGATCCGGCTCGCTGGCTTCCGGTTGGCCAGGTTCCGGTTTGCCAGCGGTATCGTCTTGCTGTTTAGATTCGGGCATATCAGTAAAGTATTCCTAAGTACCAGGGCGTCGCAAAACGACGCCCCGGCACTCAGCGGATTTCGTTAGGAAATTGATCTGCCGAGACGATTGACCCAGTAACCTTCGCGGCAGGTTTCGCATTTCCATCTTATTGCGACGAACTTCGCCACAATCTGACCGAGAAGCAATTCCCGCAAATTGACAACCCAACAACGAAACCCGTTTTGGATTCGGCTTCTCAGGTATCAATTCGATTCAACGGGTGTCAACGCTGTTTCGCATGATTCTGGAAACGATCAATCTGCTCATGAAGGTGCCACTGTCCGGGATCGTCCAACACACAGCCTTTTTCGATCAGCAAGGCCTGATCCTTGCGTCCCATACGGGCCAAGATTTCAGCCAATGTATCGCGATAAATGGCGCTGTCCGGCTCCATTCGCACTGCTTTTCGCGACAATTCGAGGATCGTGGGTAATTCGAAATCATTCACCGCCGCAGCCCAGGCCACGTTGTTTGCTATCATCGCATCGTTCGGAAATACCCTCAGATGCTCGGCGGCAACTTCGACGACGCCAGCAAGAAAAAGATCTGCAATTTTTCCCAAGCCCAGTCGCCGGAGTTCCGGCATGATGGATTCGCCTGTCGTGATGTCGACGGAATCAAACCGCTGAAGCTGCTCAACGAGTTTCACGATTTCCTGCGTCGACCCCGGTTCGGGATCTTCCTCGGCCCCTCGACCGTTCCCTGGCAACGTACTGCCGATCGCCAAATCCTTCGCCCGCATCGTTGCGGCCCGCTCCGCCAAGGCGACCTCCAAACGCTCCCGAGCGATCATCTGCGGGTAAACCAAATACAGCCGAGCACGGTAATCGAATGACGAAAGCGTTCCGGCGAACGCGAGATCAAACCAATGAATTGCGTCCCTCCGTAACTCTCGCTCGTATTGTCCCACCGCTTCAGCCGCCCGGGTTTCAATCGCGGATTCCGTATGTTCGACCTCGTGCTCGGTTGCCTCGGTGGCAAACCCTTGGTAGCTGCGCGAGATATCTAACAAAGACTGCGTTTCGTCTGAATTGATGGCCGTCATCATCAACAACGACTGATAGATCGCATGAGCCTCTTCCCATTGGCCCAAGTCCGCAAGCAGGTCCGCAATGCCTTGTCGCAAATCAGTCGACGGTGTGCAGGCCATTGCACGCAACTCGTCTAACAGACGACTTGCCGTCGCCACATCGCCACGGTCTCTCGCCAGCCGCACCTGACCAGCAACTGCTTCGACGCCGGACGTCACATCATCGGTATATCGCGAATCCACATCGCTCTGCGGCGACGAAACAATGCCCCAAATCGCTTCGAAAGCCTCTTCGAGTGATTCATCCGAAGCCGACGGATCGCTCAATCGGTAGTCCTGTGCGAGGGCCAACATCGATTCAACATCTCCCGACCTCGCACGACTGCGCAAAATCGGCTCGGCTAGGTCGCGGCGACCGTAAGCCAAAAACAGATCGCTCCAAATTCGACGCGGTGGATCCACAAACGCCAAAAGCTGCGGATCGCTGGACACTTCCTTACGAAGCGAACCGTCTCGCAAACGCTGATACAAAATCGGGATCCAATCTCCATGCTTTTGCCGATCGATGACATCCGCTCGCGAGATTTCACAAGCGATCAGGAACGATTCACGAGGCGACTGACTTGGATCTTCCAGACGTACCAATGACGACAAAATCATCAATGCCTGATAATCCTCGACTGTGGTAACACGTGCTACCAAGCTTTGGCTTACCAAGGTTGGTTCCGATTCCCATTCGCGAAACGCCAGTTCGAACATCCAGTCGGTTTTGTTGGTCATCAACAACGTCAACAAAACATAGTCACGAATCAGGTAAGTGCCCGCTCGGGAGCCGCGCTTGCACGACAGATCTTCCTGAGACAACTTTTCGGCGATTCGCCAGGCCGCGTCATCGCGTCCGACGGAGAGCAACAGACGCATCAACGCCAGCAACGATTCCACCTTCGGCTCCAATCCCGATGGAACCCGCATGCTTGCTCGGCTCGCAACGTCACTATCTTCTGACGTCATCGCCTCGAACAGCTCATGCTGACGACGGACCGCATCATCGATCCACGATTCAAGTTGCGTGTCGATTTGGCGGGCATCAAACCCGACCAGCTCAATCGCATCGTCCCACCGCGACGCCGCCGAGGCTATCAACGCGGCATCCGCCGGATCGGTTTGGACCACCCAGGCGATCGCTTCGTCGACGTACCCATGGATCAACAAAGTTCGCCACGCAAGTTTCTGCACATCTTCTGGTAACGCGATGTCACCCAACTCGCTTTCCGCCTGCTCACTTTCGACGGAGCCTTTATCTTCCGGAGGGTCTTCGGTGGATTCATCCGCATCAGAACTAGCCGTTTGCAAATCGGCCCCTGCGTATGAAAGCCCCGAGACGGCTTGGGATATTAGGTTTGAATTGCCGGCTCGCCAAGCACCGATCAACGTGTCCGACCAATATCGAATTTCACTCGCTCGCAAGTCCTGCGGTGATTCGCTGCGGTTGGCCCACGGATCTGGCTTTTTCGGACCAGCCGAATTGTCTTCGGCACTGGATAGCTGCGTTCGAATTTTGGTCGCCGCCGCGGCCGACTCAGTCGCCATCGTTTGCCATTCGGATTGCAACATACGTACGACACGAACTAGCGAGTTAGTCCGAGTCGACGTCTTGTCGCTTCCCTGCACGCCGGCTCGTCTAATGAACTTAGTCTTTCCTTGCGATAACTCGTCAGCCCGCTGAGCTTCCGCAATCGCCGCCTCGCTATCGCCGTCCAGCAGATTCAATAGACATCGCGTTTCAGCGGCGGCGGCCGGATCCCAGGACTCCCAAGACAGTGGTGACAATTCCACGTCCGATGCGGACGAAACATAAGCTGCCCAATCCCGTCGACATATCACCGTCTCTTTCGTCGTCGCCGCACGATCAAGAAACCGCAGCAAATCCAATTGACGTCCTGATTCGATGGCACGCCGAGCATAAACTGGAAACCTTAAGTCCAATATCATCGCGACGCGGTTGGCAATTGCCTCAAACTCCAGCGTCCCCTCCGCTTCCTGCATCGCAATTGTTGCCGAACCAAACTCCGCGGACTCGAGCAACAACTCGATCGCCTCGACGGGTGTCAATTGAGCGAGCGATTGCTTCAGGCCGGGTTCGGTATCCACCAAGATGCCGCGCCGCCACCGATCGACCACCCAACGAGCACGCTCTGCGGTCTCCAGCTCGCTACTACGCAAGGCTTCAAGAACTAACCGCCGATAGCGATCACGGTTCTGCCACAATTCAATCGTCGAGCGGCCACGAATCGAAAATTCCGTATCGCCCAACATTCCTGGCTCTAATTGAGCGTTCGCATCCGATTGGGCCTCACCGCCAAGTTGTGTACCGGATTGAGTCCCAGGACGACTACCTGGAACCTGCATCACCAGACCATTTCGGGGCGATGATACCGCTGGTGGTTCGCCAGGTCGCACCTCCGCCGCGGCCAGTTGATAACTAGTAATCAAGCCAAGCAGTGCAAGAAGATACAAGCCGATGCACGTTCTCGTTTGCAGGGTCGCGACTCGACATCTCGCCGAACTAGCCATCATCGAGAGGTTCGCAAGTGGGGTCGTCATATTGTCACTAAAAACAAGGCACCGAAAAACGGATCACAAAGACGAGCTGAAATTGGCATAGCCGTTACTCGCCCCACATGATGATTAGAAGTCCCTCAACTTACTCAGATCGAATGTCGCTAAGCCTGGTTTGATATTCCTGCAACCCGTGCAGTGCGTGATATAGAACGCCGCACTCTAAATCGATTTCGCGACAAGCTTCCAACAACTCACAAATCCGGGTTACCGAACGCCCCACCCAATCGGACTGCAGGGTCTCATCGTCAGCGGCGAGTGCTAGAAATTCTAACACATGTCCCGTCGTGCCGAGCTGTTCTGACAAATCCCTCGCCCATCCCGGACGATGCAAATAGGCCAGTGAATAAGAACCATCAGGATTTTGATTCCTTCGAGCGTCTTCGATCGAAGCCGCAATTTGCTGCTCCGCCATCTGCCAAACGCCATTGATCGGCTTCCCTTCGGCCCGCCGTTTCGACAAAGCCATCGCGATGGCATTCAGACGATGGGTGCCGCCACAAACACTTTCGGGGATGGATTGGTTCAGCTCCACTTCCAACAACAATTCCAACGAATAGCTGTTGCCGTCCCGAGCCGCCCACACATGGTCGGTGTCACGAAAAGCGAGCAAGCCGATCAACGTCCAACTGAATTCTTCTTCCAAGTTCAACGGGATATCAAACTCGGTTTGACGCACGACATCACTGATTCGAAACGACCGCCCGTCGACCATGACTGGATCGTCAAGCGACAAGTCGGATTGAGCCAAGATCGCCAGCCACTGATCGCGGTGCCCCTGGCCCGTTTTCGTGCTGGGGGCGAATTCAAATCGCAGCCCCGTCGTCGGCCCTGTTAAACCATCGTCTGTGTTATCAACGCGACTGTTCAACGAGGGCAATGAATCACCGGGCGACGGTTCAAAGCCTTCTAAAGACCCGCCTTGCAACAGGTACTCAACGGCTGGTTGGGTTCCCGAAGGCGTCTCCACTTGAAAATCTTGCCCGTAGGCGAGGATCCCGTGCAACACCTGCCACGCGCCCTGTTCGGTGACATCCAACCGTCGATTTTGCAAGTTGTCCCGCAGGGCTCGATTCACTCGCGCGGCCAAACCATCTAAGCGACGGTCGCTAGATTGGCTAACGCTAGAATCGCCGGTCGCACTCTCACGATTGCTCGCGGACGGTTCGCTTGCAGGGCGTTCAGTTGACGAGCGGCTCAAAACCGGATCTTCCGTCGAAGGCTGTCCAGATGTAGGACAACCCGACAGGCCTAAGCTTGTTGCCACGATGATGCTTCCCATCGCAGCACGAAATTTTCTTGATCGCATCGCCAGCGACCTAGTTATCAATGCAAGTTTCCAAGAAACGAGCGAGTTTGTGGAAATCGGAGTTCTGTTCGATGAAACGAACTTTGGTCACCAAGGTTTGCGGATCGACCAACTCTTCGAAAGGCACGAAGTGCAAATCAAATTGTCCGGAAACCGACACCATCACGCCATTAAGCTTTTCTTCCACCAACCCACGATAGGCACCAACACCTAACTGCGAACCGAGCATCACGTCGTAGGCCTGAGGTGGTGCACAACGCGACTCGTAGCCCAATTGCAAACCGTTGACCTTACGTTTCCGGCCCGTTCGCTCCGTGTAACGTTCGGCGATCAGTCCCGAGATCAACGAGGACAAGTTGATCGATGAAATGTTGATGTGACCGTGGTCATCGCGGCTGACGCCTTCGAGATACTTCGCCGGCAAGAATTCCGCCATGCCTTCGGCAATCACAATCGTGCCGTACTGGCGACCTTCCCGTTCGCGAGCAAGCATCATGTCAACCATCCGGTCGATCACTCGATCAACCGCCATGACCTTCCGTGTTTCGTTTGTATTTGCGTTGACAAGCTCTTCTTCGGCCAGCGGCCCGGTGATGTCTTCAACACTTAGTACCATGCTGGCTTCACCGGCAATGGCGGCACCGTATGCAAGCCATCCGGCGCTGCGTCCCATCGCTTCGCACAAGAAGTACGCACGTCCGGCGGCAGCGTCAAAGTTCAGGTTGCGGATTTCTTCGGCTAGCGTTTCGACAGCGGTGAAGAAGCCGAACGTGAAGTCGATACCGGAGTAATCGTTGTCGATTGTTTTGGGCAGGTGAATGACAGGGAACCGCCGTGCATCGCCTGGCAAATTGTCCTGAAACATCTTCAACTTGTTGGCAGTCTTGAGCGTGTCGTCGCCACCAATCGAGATCAACGCATCGATTTCCAGCGAGCACAGGCCTTCGTAAACTCGCCGCAGCGGAGCAACCAGCTCCGGATCTTTTAAGTGCTCAGGAGCATTGACGTGCTTACCAGGATTGGTCCGGGCGGTGCCGATCATGATGCCACGACTGCTGCGAGCGTGGGTCAGCGTGTCGTGCGTAAAACGGATGTAGTCGTCGCCTTCACGCAACGGCCCCGCCGCGGTGTATTCGGCCAAGCGGCTGTAGCCGTGTTTGATTCCGAAAACCTGGGCACCTTCTTCAAGAAACGAGAAAGCCGCCGTACTGATGACCGCATTGGCAGCCGGGGCAGGGCCACCAGCAAACAAAATGGCAACGCGTTTGATGTCCAAGTTGTGATGAGCCAGATCTGCCACAGTACACTTCGAAAAATGAGGGAGGAGTCGTGAGTTTTACGGATGAGTCGCCATTCTAAGCAAATGCATCACTACGCCAAGGTAACCGATTTGACGACACTCCAGATGTGCCCAAATTTGGCGATTTGCGACACCCCCCACACTGGATTCTGGCACGCCGTAAATGCGTCTTTAGCTAACTCTCAAACCCCGTGATTTCGCCATATTGCCACGCGGCATCACGGGTCAGCCCGAATAGGTTTGCTCACCTACCCAGATAGCTCGCTAGCGGCCCCCAAAGAAGGATATGAACTCCGCTCGTACCCCCGATGCCCTCGCAAAAGACAATCGCCGCTTCAATCTCACCGAAACTTCATGGTTTTTGAAGCTTCATAGATTTTTAAGGTAGCTGATACTCTGGACCAATTCGTTGACCGCGGTCTCCGCCGCCATATCCGAGCGGCCCACCACAAACGGACCGCGATAGGGGATGTCCTCGAGTTGTCCCAACATTGACGGGAAATCGGCTGTCCCCTGACCAATGGGCACCGCCACGCCGCGTCCCGCAGCCAGATCGACCACTCCGTCGACCGCATTGACGATTCGAATTCGGTCACCCAGGGCCGCAATCGCATCGCTAACGCTGTGACGATTGATGATCAATTGCCCCGGATTCAGTGCGACCGCGATATAGGATTCCGCACTCGTGTCAATCAACTGGGCCAGATACTCGCCCGGTTCCGTCCCGGTTTCGGCAGCGAAAAACGCCCCCACTTTCGCTCCGAATCGACCTAAATCATCCAGAACCGATCGCATCGTGTCCCATCGCGGATCGACGGACTCGGCTCCTCCCGCTCCGCCGGCTGCGTGCATTCCCGACGACTGAGCCCCAGACGATAACGAAACCGATGACGCCCAGGCGGCCGCCTGTTCGATGCTCAAGCCCTCCGGCGGCATCTCTCCAGCGATCATCGGCGACGAACTCGCGCCCGATCCACCGGAACGCAACGATTTCGGCGGCTTGGGAACCGGCCCAATTTGGTTGACGACCAACGGAGCCCCCAGGCGGTAGGCGGTCCGCATTGCTTGTTTGGTGGCATCGATCCGGCGGTCTAATTCCTGGATCCGATCAAAGCCGTGCTGGGTCGGAAAGCGAATCGATGCAATTTGCAAACCCAGATCATCCAGAATTTTCCGCAAGGTTCGCACCCCCGTGTCCGATAATTCAGATACGTCGATGAGTCGTCGTCCGCAAAGTTCGACGCTGCTCGCCCCCATGGCGCGAGCTTGCATCAGAACACGACGAAGAGACGCGGCATTGGGGCGGACGCCGGGAATCGAATCGAGTCGCACGGCGATCTTAATTTCAGCCATTGTTTCATTCCTATTCGAACGATGGATTGGACGTTTGACGAACGTCTTGGTAAGTCCATCGCAAGACCTTCACGTTCGAGCCACCATGTTTCCGAGTTTGCACGCATGCAACAAGTGCCCTGAATCGGGAAACGGTTGTCTAACGCCAGGATTCTTCTCGGCCGAACTTGCTGACGGGTCAGCGAACCGCCCCGCACTTTGCACCCCCGCACGAACACCCCGTTTCGGCCTAGCACATACCGGCCCAATCCGGGCGGTGATGATTCTGCTTTGTGGAATTTGGGTGTCCATTATGCCTTTGCCTGGCATCGGCGAAATAGCCGGCACGCAACTGCTTGCGGCGCCCGCCCCCCAAAGCTCCAGCGGTTCGCAATCTCGCAAAGCAGATTCCAACGACAATAGTAGTAAGTCAACTAAGAACACGGCTCCCAACAGCCTTGCTGTCGAAACCTCCACACGGCAACCTCGCAATCATCGTCCCACGATCAATCCGCCCAACGGCGTGATTGAAAAGATTGGTCCCGCGGGTCTAAGAACCTATCAATGGAATTTTTCTCGGATCAGCGACAAAGATTTCGATCAATGGCCGGATGACTTCGAGCGGCATTTTGCCAGCGGCTATCCGGAATACGTTCAAATCGACATCCAAGCCAAAGACCGCGATTTCGAAAAGCAAATCCTCGGCGTGGACACTGCAATGGTCCTACGCTGGCCCGCCTTTCGCCGGTTTGTTCGTTCCATCACTCCAGATGCGGACCTGCCGCCGCTGCCGCCATCGCTGGCTGACTATCTCGTTGACCGCTGTCTGGAAGTTCGCCTCGACGGTGGTAAAGCTCGCGTCACGTCGCCGAAGCTGCCCACCAAGTCTGCGTTCCAGTACCACTTCAGTGTGGATGTCAAAACCGAAAAATTGAAACACGACCTGGCCTTCGCCGAAATCCATTTCAGCGACGCCGACGGCAAACATCTGATGACCGCTCGGACTCCCAGCGTCACGCAAACCCGTGGCTGGCAAACGATCGCGATTGAACATCTCGTTCCACCGGTTGGCGCAGCCTCGATGAAGGTTTCGCTGAACGTTTCAAGTGACGCTGACGGTCTTCAAGACATCCATGGGATCGTCGCTTGGGACAACATCTCGTTTCGCCAATATCCGCAAATGCGGATTGATACGGACCGACCGTTCGGGGTCTACCGCAACGGCGACAGCATCGAGACCAGGACATCGGTTTTGGGGCTGAGCAATGACATGACCGAGATCGACGATTCGATCGACCTGCTTTTACGGTTACTGGATCACGATGGTCGTGAACTACGAAGCATCAAGAAAACAGTTGAAACCTATTCGGACGCGTCTGAACTTGATTTGGCCCGAGCATCGAGTGACCACCGGCGTTCGTCACAAGGAATGGAACGCGAAGTCGAGGTCAATTGGAGACTCAATGGTCTCACCCCAGGGTTCTATCGTGTGACCGCAGCGATGGGCGATCACCGAGACGCCTCGTTGGCCGCCGAGACTACGTTCGCGGTCATTGACCGACTGACCGACGACGTGCGTGAATGGTCACCGGAAAGCGACAACGAAGAAAACTCGCCACTGCGCAGCTTCGGTGTGTCCAACCTCATACTCGATTCACTTCCCTTCGGATGGACGCTGCCTCCGGGAACGGTTACCGGATACCAAAACGGAAAGTATTCCGGCCGCATGATCGCCGGCTGGCTACGAGATCTCGGAGTCGGATACGCTCGTATTCCTGCCTGGTTCCTTCCTGATGACACTCAGCGTGCTGACTCCGTTGGTCGACTCGCCTTTCGTTTCAAAGATCATGCGATCGAACCGGTTGGGCTTCTTGAAGAACCGCCGCAAGCCGCTCAAGAGCACTACCGCCTTCGCGAACGCGGCGAGACCGGGGTCGCTGCCTACTTGCACGAGCCTGCGGTTTGGCGAAGCCAACTTGATGCGATCATGAACCGGATGACGTTCCGAATCACCAAATGGCAACTCGGTCGCGACGATGACTTCAGTTTTCAAAACCGAGGCGAATTGACAGCCAAGGTCAACGAAATCGCGTCCGGGCTGCAGGGATTCGGACAACCACTCGAAGTCGTGATTCCCTGGCCATGGATGGACACGCCACCGGTAGTCAGTGGCGAATCCTGGAAGGGGGTTTGTCGACATACCAATCAGCAACTGACCGCTCAAGAACTCGACGCCATGCTGGACCAAGAAGCCATTGCCCGAAGCCAAGGCTATCCGTCGGCCAACGGCGACACTTGGATGACGATCAACCCTTTACCACGCGCACAATACACTCGCGATGCTCGCATCACGGACTTGGTCTTACGCATGGCCACGTCACGCGGACATAAGATCGAAGCCGCATTCGTCGGTAACCCTCGTTCACCCACATCCGGTTTGTTGACCGACAACGGGCATCCAGACGAGCTGTTGCTGCCTTGGCGAACGGCAAGTCTGCTTCTGGGCCGCGCTCGCAACATCGGATCCCTGCGACTGCAAAACGATTCTCACAACATCATCTTCCGCGGTTCGCATACGTCCGTGTTGATGGTTTGGTCCAGCACGCCACAGGTTGAACGACTTTACTTGGGCGATGGCGTCTACCAGGTCGATGTTTGGGGACGCCGTTCGCAAGTCCCAACCGAAACGGTCAACGGGCGAATGGTGCATCGCGTCGAAGCCGGACCGCTGCCAACGTTCTATGTGAAAATCGATCCAGCACTGGCTGAATTTCGCATGTCAGTGTCCATCGTTCAAAAGCGAATCGATGCCCTGTTAGGCAAAGAACAAAACGTCTCGGTGCAGTACACCAACCCGGTGCGTCAAATGCTCAGCGGCAGTGTGGCGTTTCGAACACCGCCACAGTGGACAATCTTGCCGCCGGTCCATTCGATGGATTTAAGTCCTAACGCGACAGAGACGAGCGACTTTTCAGTCGTGTTGGGCAACAACGCGACGATCGGCGATTTCGAAATTCCCATCGACTTCGAATTTGCGACTTCGCCGCCCACCTACATTCGCGTCTATCGAGACCTGCATGTAGGACCGGACGGTTTTGACTTGGACGTCTCCACCCGACTGATCGGTGACACCATTCGTGTCAAAATCGAAATGACCAACCACACCAATCGGCGTGCAAATTTCGACTGTCTGATCTTCGCCGGCAGCGAACGACAATATGAACGCCGGATCATGTCAATGAATCCCGGCGAAACCGTTTACCGAAACGTGGATTGGCCCAACGGCCAGGATTTGATCGGAAAGCAATTGCTGATGCGTGCAATCGAGGAAGACGGCGACCGCGTGATCAACCATGCTTTCGACGTGACCCGCTGACGCGGAAAACCAGCTTTCTTGACCGGTCGCGTTGATTGGCCGCGTTGACAACACACGTAGAATGTTAGTGGAAAGCTGACTTGCCAGCTTTAATTGTCCGAGTCGGCCTTTGTTGGTCCGAGCCGGCGAACCGGCCAAAGGTACGGAAAAACGGCCTGATCGCTTCCGCTGCCGAATGTCAAATTGGCTGGCATACCCATCGAGGGCACTTCCCTTTACATTTTGGGCTCCCCCCACAATGAAATAGCCAGCCTTTTGATCTTAGATACGGTCTGTGACGATGGATTCACGAATTGCCTCTTCTGAATGTCGCGACGAGGCAAGCCACCATCTTTCGGACCAATCGGGATATCGGGGAAAAGAACCGGCTCGCTCGGAGCGGCCGATCGATCCGCCAGGTATCGGCAATTCAGCCGGCACGGACAATCCGGGAAGCCCTCAAGCTGGCGAAGTCGCCGCGACCGCGATGACTCGGGTATACCACCCGATCGCCAACGGATTAAGGGCGGTCGACGCCAGACTCCACCGCGAATTGCAATCCAGATACGAAGCTCTCGTGCCGGTTCTTCGTCACGGCACCCAACTCGGCGGCAAACGATTGCGTCCCGCATTGCTGTTGCTTTCCGGAATCGCAGCGGCGTCTTCGCAAACATGTCCGGGCGACGAAAGTTCTTCGCCAACGGTTCTGCCTGAGCCACCGCTGACCGAAGATCACATCGTGATGGCGACCGTTGTCGAAATGGTTCATACGGCGACGCTCGTCCACGACGACGTCTTAGACAATGCCGACACTCGCCGGCATGTCGCGACAATTAACGCACGCTGGAACAACGACACCAGCATCCTGCTAGGCGACTATCTGTTTGCGCAAAGCTTCTATTTGGCGGCGACGCTCCCATCCACGCTGGCTTGCCGCTGGGTCGGACAAGCGGCCCAGGCGGTTTGCGAAGGTGAACTGCGTCAAGTGCTCGGACGGGACTGGCTCGACATCGACGAAGAAACCTACCTCGATATGATCCGCGGGAAGACCGCCGAGCTAACTCGCGTGTCGTGCCAACTCGGTGCCAATTTGAGCGGCGCCGACGAAGCCACCGTCGCGGCGTTCGGCACCTACGGGAACGATCTAGGCATCGCCTTTCAAATCGCTGACGACTACCTCGATCTATGGGGTGACGACAGCGAAGTCGGCAAAACCCTTGGCACGGACTTGCTGCAAGGCAAGATCACACTGCCGCTGATTCGGTTGCTCCGACACGACGACGCGGCAATCGCCAGCCAAGCTTACGAAGCATTGCAAGCCGAACCCGATCAACGCCTCAACAAAATCCGTCCGCTACTGGCCCAGAGTGACGCTGCCGACTACACCCGCAAAGTCGCCGACCGCTTTCGTTGCAGTGCAATCGAAGCGATCCAAAAACTTCCCGCTTCCCCCGCACTCGAATCGCTGATCAACATCGCCAACTTCTCAGTCGATCGGCGTTTCTAGTTGCATCTCGTTTGAACGTATGAAGTGCGGTTAATTGCGAACTCTTCGCGTGAACTGACCGCTAGCCTACAAAGGCTCGCCGAAGGCGTTGACGAGGGGTGGTTCTTGGACGCTGTTCATTTGCTGCTCAACCACGTTGGCCAGTTCTTCACTGGCGGCACGATCTTCCGCCGTCATGTTTTCAGGATCCACCAGAATTTCTTCCAGCGGTTGATCGGTCAATCGGAACAATCGCCCATCGCGGAAACGTTTGTAATGGTGATTGATCGCAAAGACGTGACGGACAAACTTTTCTTTGTCCCAACCTGGACGTGGGTCATACCAAAAGAATGCAGATTCACGAGTCGGATCGGCAAGGGAATCGTCGGCGGGAAATAGCAATTTCGCGAAGCTGATGCCGTCCACCGCCTCGGCGTCCGCCCCACGTCGACCAGCGACTTCCAACAGCGTGGGAAAGAAGTCAGAGGCATCAACAATTCGGTCACTTTTCCCAGGCCGAATCTTACCCGGCCAATAAGCGATCAACGGCACATGCACGCCCGTTTGAAGCGGCGACGCTTTACCGCCTTGGACGGTTCGCCCGTCAGCCATCTGGGATGCAACATCGACGTGAGTTCCGTTGTCGCTATAAAACAGAATCAACGTGTTCTCGCTAAGTCCCTTCTTCGTCATCCCATCAATCAAATTGCCTACCGCGGTGTCCATGTACTCGATCATGTCGCCCGCATAGTCGATCGAAACCGGTTGAGGTTTGACAGTGGGGTCCCAGTCGTCGCTATGAGGCGTCGGTACCATCGGCCAGTGCGGAAGAGCCATTGGGTAGTAAACCAACGCTGGACCGTCGCGATGTCGGTCCAAAAAGTCGATCGTCTTTGCGACCCAAATGTCTTCGCCATAGCCGCCTTCATAGGTGCGCAGTTCACCATCATCGCCAGCAACACCTTCCAGCATGGTCGGGTTGGCGTACCGAGACCCCTTGGACTCCGTATGGCCCGCGTGGAACAACGCATACTCATCAAAACCGGCATCCTTAGGATGCATGCCCGCGTTTCGACGTTCGCCCGCGCCCGGGAAATCGGGTGGATCATAAGATCGCAATTGCCACTTCCCGAAGATCGCTGTCGCATAGCCGTCCGCTTTCAAATGATGAGCAAACGTGGTCGCGTAGGGCTCCAAAATCCCAAACGATGTCCAGTTCCGATGGTTGTCCATCCCGGTCATCAGCTCGACACGAGTCGGCGTACACAAGGGCTGCGAATACGCGTGCGTGAATCGAAGCCCTTCCGCTGCCATCTGGTTCAACCTGGGCGTGGCGTACGAAACACCGCCGTAGCACTGCAGTCCCTCAATCCCTACATCATCGGCCAAGATCAAAACGATATTAGGTCGTTCGTCCGCCGCGACCACCAAACTGGCGGGCAACGCAAAGAGTCCTAACACGGCGACAGCGATCTGGATCGGATTGGGCACGATAGACTCCAATTGCAATAAGAAAACTCCAATACAGCGAGGTCCATCCCGGCAACGTCCCGCAATTCAAGCGTGTCTTGAAGAGACTGCTAAAACGGTCGCTGCAAACGGCTTGCCCACATTTGGCTACCAAATTGAATTCCAAGGCTTCCGTAAATGAACAATGGGATCGCGCCTACCCACGGCAACAACGCGACAACGCCGGAAGCGATCCCAACACCGTACTTTGATTTCGTTGTCGGCATCCGCATCGTTGCGACCACGAAAACGGCCAACAGGAAACAATAGACGACGCCCGCCATGCCCACGTTAAGACTCCCCAAGGTGAGGCCTGCAACGAAGCTAAGTAAAGCAAAGACCATCAAGATTCCGATCAGGTTGGAAGTCAGCCGTTCCGGACCGTTCAGCAAGTGTCGGCCAAACGGATGCAGTCGCAACAACATATCCATCAGCGGTTTGGCGATCCAAGTCGTCAACGCGAACAAGATATAAGTCATCGTTATTGCCGTCGTGTACGGTGCGATCACAGGCACCTTCGCAGCGATCGAATCGATGTTGCTGATTAACAACCACAACCCCACCATGATCATCAAAGCGGTGCGTGGATTGAGCCGCCCGATCCAAACGAAATACCGGTGCAGGTAACGATAGAAAATGTTTCCCGTGTTGATCGCCTCGATCATTCCACCGCGGGCGAACTGATCAGTCGGATCCAAACGCAACGCCTCGCGAAACGCGACCTGAGCCTGTTTGTACTCACCCCGGTTCAAATGCGCGTAACCAACCGCAGCATGTGCGGCGGAATCGTCCGGATTGCGTTTAAGCTGAGCCTCGGCGGACGCGATCGCGTCCTCGCCTCGTCCCAAACGCTCCAACACCAAACTCCGGATGTTGTTGCAACTACCATGCTCGGGATCAACGCTTAACCCACGCTCGACCGTATCCAACGTTTCGTCATAGCGACGCAAGCGAAAAAGCGATGCGGCCACAATCGCATACGCGTCTGCGTCATACGGATCCAAGGCGATCGCCGTGTTGCCCGCTTCGATGGCAGCCAAAAAGTCATCCCGCTTATGACGCGAGACCGCTAACGCATAATAACCAATCGCGTCGTTGGGATCACTCGCGATCGCTTGCTCGGCATGATGCGTTGAATTGCGCAATTGCTCGCGATGCTCTTCGGTCCGGGCGTCATCGCCGATTCGATCGTCTTGCGCGAGCGTCAACGACATCAACGCATGTGCGTACGTGTGCTCGGGATTGTCGGCCAGAACTTGCCTTAGTTCCGCTTGAGCGGCTTCGAACCGTCGCTGTTCCATCAACATCGCAGCGCGACGAAGCAGCATTTCCTGTGGGTCAACCGACATCAGCGTTTCACCTTCAGGTAGTCAAGAACTTCATCGTACGCACCACCTTCGTTGGCATACAAAGCGTGGTTCCGTGCCGTCGAAAACCACTCCTGCACCGAAGGACGAATGGTCTTTGCTGCGGCCAGAAGATCTTTGGTCACGATCGGTTTAGGCATCCCCGACGCAATCGCTTCAGACAACTTTTGTTCGATGCAAACATCGATAACGGACTTCAAATCCGCACCCGAAAATCCGTCTGTCTTGGCGGCAATTTTTGCGAAATCAACGGAATCGGTAGGCTTGCCTTGCAAGTGGATCTTCAGCACCGCTTCGCGGCCTGGTGCATCCGGTGGTGGCACAAAAATCACTCGATCAAAACGCCCCGGCCGCCGAAAGGCACTGTCCAGATGCCACGGCGTGTTGGTCGCCGCCAAGATCAACACACCATCATTATTCGTTTCCACCCCGTCCAGTTCGCTAAGGAACTGGTTAATCATTTGCCGCCCGCCACTACGCCGCATGTCACTGCGACTTGCCCCCAGCGCATCCACTTCATCAAAGAACAAAACACAAGGTTTGCTGCGACGAGCTTTGTCAAAGATGGAATGCAGGTTCTTTTCGCTGTTGCCGACCCACATATCCAACACATCGTTGATGCCAACAGACAGAAACCCAGCCCCAACTTCACCAGCAGTCGCCCTAGCCAGGTGCGTCTTGCCACAACCAGGAGGCCCATAGAGCAGAATGCCGCCACCGATCTTCTTGCCGTAAGCGGCATACATCTCGGCATGTTGCAGCGGATACAGAATTTTCAGCCGAATCTGTTCCTTGACCGCATCCATCCCACCAACCGACTCAAAGCCGTCGGATAGGTCCTTTTCCAATTCAGGCAGCACCGACGAATCGTCGTCATCCTCGTCGTCGGAACCAGGCATGAACGGCCCACCCAACGCCTCGGGAATCGCATCCGATTCATCGGGATCGAAATCACGAAGGCCAAGCAAACTTTCCAGCTCCATGTCGCGTGCGTCCTCGTCTTGATCAACCGCATCACGATAGGTCGCCACGGCACCATGGATATCGCCTCGGCGTTGCAACAATCGGCACTGCAACAACAACACGTCCGCATCATCGCGAGAATCCGCAAGCAACGAATCAACAATCACGGCAGCGTGAGAATCCTTGCCGCGTCGAAAGAAGACCTCCGCCATCAACCGCTTCATACCACGCCGGTCGGGGAAACGGGCCAACGCCGCCTTTGCCTGTTCTTCCGCTTCATCATCGCGGCCGATCCCCATCATCAACTCAATTAGTTGGCGCACCAATTCAAGGTTACCGGGCGAAGCCGCAACGGCTCCCTTGAGTGCATCAACGGCAATCTGGTTTGGATCCATTCTGGTCTACCAAC
Organism: Rhodopirellula sp. J20-39; assembly: GCF_057365095.1. Taxonomy (NCBI): domain Bacteria; kingdom Pseudomonadati; phylum Planctomycetota; class Planctomycetia; order Pirellulales; family Pirellulaceae; genus Rhodopirellula; species Rhodopirellula sp. J20-39. The sequence goes on from NZ_CP195123.1 coordinate 5,038,155, forward strand.
AAAGTTCGTTCAAAGGATGCGGTTCGACGATGGCTGTCGACTAATTACGAGCGGCGACAAAGTCTCGCACGACTTGACGAGCGGTCAAGCGAGGATGAATGTGCGGTCGTTTTGACAAAAGAAGTGCTTGGGCCTGTTCAGGCGTCAAATCACGATGAGCAATCAACCAACACAACGCAACGGTTGCACTGCGAGCACGACCGGCTTTGCAATGAATATAAACGACCTGTTCGCGTTCAACGTATTGCTGGACAAACTCCACCGCCGTTTCGATATCCGCCAATGTAGGCGGCATGAAGTCAGTCGTGGGAATATGCAACTGAACAATCCCGTGTTCACCATATTCAAACGTAGGCCCCGCGTATTCTTCGCAAGTATTAACGACCGCGGCCACGCCTGCAGTTTTTAAACCAACAACGTCCCGAGCGAACGGGCGAGCCCCGACAATGACGAATTCATCAATGAAGTCCCACCAGTTGCGAACTTTCAGGACTCGCCCCAGCAACATGTTCCATCCCAACGTGGGATAAAAAACGCCTCTGGCATATGCCCGATTCCAAAGAGATGGTGGTTTCATAAGATTCGATTGTCTATCAAACGGGTCTTGCCTAAACGTGCGGCAACAAGGGCGACCGGCTTCGCATCGGACTCACCAATGTGTTGGATCGGCAACAATGTTTTCGAATTCACCACCACGGCATAGTCAACCGAATCGCATACCGAAAGTTCCGTCATCATGGCGGACTCGATCAAAGCAACCGATCGCTTACCATCGGAAACCAATCCGTCGGCGATATTTAAAGCACGTGAAAGTGACAACGCTCGCTCACGCTCGGCAGCGGACAAGTATCGATTCCGGCTGCTCATCGCCAACCCATCGGGGTCGCGAACGATATCGCACGGAACAATCTGGACCGGCACATTCAGGTCCCGGGTCATGTCTTCAATCACGCGAAGTTGTTGATAGTCCTTGCGGCCAAAGAAAGCAGCATCGGGTCCCACGATCTGGAAGAACTTCATGACCACAGTCGTAACACCGCGGAAATGTTCAGGCCGAGATTGACCTTCCAACGGTAGCCCCACCGGCGGCGGCATGACATAGGTTCCAAATCCATCCGGATACATCATCGCATCGTTCGGCAAGAACACGACATCAGCGCCTACGTCTTGCAGCAGTTCCAAGTCTTGTTCAAGCGGTCGTGGATAACAGCTCAAGTCCTCCGTCGGCGCGAACTGTGTCGGATTGACGAAGATGGACGCTACGCAAACATCACATTCCTGTTTTGCACGTTTAACAAGTGATAGATGGCCCTCATGTAGAGCGCCCATTGTGGGCACCAGACCGACTCGCCGACCCGCGGCTTTCTGTTGCAAGGTCCACTCGCGGATCGATTCAACGCTAGAAAATTGCTGCATAGCCAACGTCAAATGATCTCGTCTTCGGAATCGTTGGGTTTCTTCGTTGCATCGCTGAGCACTTCTTCCGAAACGTAAATTGGTAGAGGTGGATCAAATGTGACCGCTACCGCAATCGCATCGCTGGGGCGGGCATCCACTTCAATCACTTCGCCTGACGCAGTTCGCAAATGCAACTGTGCAAAGTAGGTGTGTTCGGATAGATCGCTAATGACGACCTGTTCGACAGTCGCGTCCAACGCTTCCGCAACGGCAACCACCAAGTCATGCGTCAACGGTCGCGGGGGAACGTAATCGTTCTTGACCCGACGATCGATATTGGTAGCCTCGAAGATGCCAATCATGATCGGAAACTGCCGATCACCATCAACTTCTTTCAAGTAGATCACTTGGTTATCAGTTAACTCGGAAATAATGATCCGAGCGAGCTGCATCTGGACGCTCATAAAAGTCTCGCCAAACGGTGAGTGCCTTGAAATGAAAAAAGCGACAAGGTATCCAACCATCCGAAGAGGTCACCTTGTCGCTCTGTGATTGTACCGAGTCCAAGCCCGCCGTACCAAGCGTTCCGACTACCGTTCTAGACGGAAAATCGAAGTTCCCAATGGTGGCAACGTCGGCAGGATGCTGTCACCCCGCCCGTGGTGCCCTACGCCCGTGGTTTGGCAACCCGGGTAATTACCAACGTTTGAGCCACCATAAGCTTCACTGTCACTGTTGAACACTTCTTTCCAGAACCCAGCTTCCGGGACGCCCACGCGATAATTCTCGCGAGGTACCGGCGTGAAGTTACTGCAAACCAGGATCGGAGCGTGCTCTTCGGTTCCCTTTCGCAGGTATACCAATGTGCTGTCCTGAGCGTTTTGGCAATCAACCCACTCGAAACCGTCACCACTGAAATCGAAGTAGTGCAACGCTGGGTTCTCGATCACCAACTTATTCAGATCCGCAATCAATTGTTGCATGCCACGGTGGGTAGCAAAGTCAAGCAATTCCCATTGCGGGCCGTCATCGTGGTTCCATTCGTTCCACTGTGCCAACTCTCCGCCCATGAACAAAAGCTTCTTGCCCGGATGCGTCCACATGTAGCTGTACAGCAATCGCAGGTTCGCGAATTTCTGCCACATGTCACCTGGCATTTGACTGATCAGCGATCCCTTGCCGTGAACGACTTCGTCGTGCGACAGAGGCAGCATGAAGTTTTCTGTGAATGCATAGATCATGCTGAAAGTCAGTTCATTTTGGTGATACTGACGATGGATCGGCTCGTTCCGCATGTAGCGTAGCGAGTCGTTCATCCAACCCATGTTCCACTTGTAATCAAATCCAAGCCCGCCATCCTTAGTCGGCCGCGAAACTCCGGGCCACGCCGTCGACTCTTCTGCCGCCGTGATGACACCAGGGTGGTTGGTGTGAACGGCGTCGTTGAATTCACGGAAGAAATCGATCGCTTCCAAGTTTTCACGTCCGCCGTATCGGTTAGGCACCCACTCGCCGTTTTCGCGGCTGTAATCGAGGTACAACATCGATGCGACCGCGTCCACGCGAAGACCGTCGATGTGATACTTGTCCAACCAGAACAACGCGTTGGAAATCAAGAAGTTCTTAACTTCGTTACGACCATAATTGAAGATCATCGTTCCCCAATCAGGGTGTTCACCCTGGCGAGGATCCGCGTGCTCATAGAGAGCCGATCCGTCAAACTGGCGTAAACCGTGATCGTCCTTCGGGAAGTGGGCAGGCACCCAATCGATCAGGATACCGATGCCATTTTGGTGCAGATGATCGACGAAGAACATGAAGTCTTCAGGGCTGCCGTGCCGACTTGTAGGTGCAAAGTAACCAACACTTTGATAGCCCCACGAACCAGTAAACGGATGCTCGCTGATCGGCATTAATTCAACGTGTGTGAAATTCATCCGGCGGCAATAGTCCACCAACCGAACGGCCAGATCGCGATAGTCCAACCAACCGTGAGTACGGCCTGGACCTTTTTGCCAACTGCCCAAGTGCACTTCGTACACATTCATCGGTGCGTGCATCGGATCGAATTCCGCACGCTGCTGCATCCAATCGCCATCGCTCCAACTATACGAACTGATGTCCGAGATAATGTTGGCCGTCAAAGGTGGTAATTCGGACGCGAAGGCAAGCGGATCGCACTTGTCCATCCAACGACCGGCATCCGATTGCACGCGGAACTTGTAACGCTGCCCAACCTTGGCACCGGGAACAAATAACTCCCACAAGCCCAACTCTGGGATCGCTCGCATCGCCGTATGCCGACCGTCCCAACCATTGAAATCGCCGACGACCTGAACCGCTCGTGCATTCGGTGCCCAAACCGAAAAGTTCACTCCAACCACACCATCGACCGTGCGAAGTTGCGCCCCGAGTCGCTCGTACATGTCGTGGTGACGCCCCTCACCCAGCAAATAGCGATCGAAATCACTGAACAGGCTAGGTACCGAATAGGGGTCGGTCGTTTGAACGGTTTCACCTTTTTTATCAATCATCTCAACTCGGTATTGGTTCTCAGGAGTCTCGTCGCAGATGGCCTCAAAAATGCCTTCCGGGTGAACGCGTCGCATAGGACGTTTTGCACCGCTGGCCGAATTCACCACCCACATCGACTGAGCGTTGGGCTGAAAAACTCGGATTGCGGTCGCTTCATTACCACAATAGTTGATCGGGTGTGGACCAAGCAAACTACCCGGGTCAGCCAAATTGCCGTCTAAAAGCGACTGAATGCTCGAGAGGGAGAGTTCCGTATTCATGATCAAGACAAATGAGGGGGGAAAAGGCAAAGAGCGGTGTACGGTTAAAACTTGTGTGGCTTAGCGATTGGCTCGGTTGTCCGCCCGCTGTCGCATCATGGCAATCTGTTGTGCCCGATGACTTGTATCGACCGCTGAACGCAATACCCAGTCACGAAGTCGATTTGTCCCATTAAGCGGACCATGGGGATGTCCACTGGATGTCAAAGCGGCGTGATGGGTCGCCGAATTACCAGCGCGGTGGAAGCCGGTTGGCGACGATATTTCTGGCTGGGCTGGGTCCAACCGAAGCTGCGAACCGGATTCGGCCTTAGCTCCCCAAGGTCGTGCATCCGGCGTGCCAGATTCAGGAATATTGTCCCGGTCGCTGACCCGGCTAACCACGCGTGCGGTCAATAAGCAAGCTTGCACCTCGTGGATCCCGAGCGTTCGATCGATTCGACGCCATAAGTCCGCATGCTGCACTTCTACGCGACGACCGAAGTGATCCCACACGAAATCGCTGCGACGCCATCGCGGAAGCGAATCGGTCAACGAACGGATCAGATAGCGGTTGTGGGAAAGCAAGGTCACGCTGGAAGATCCATCAATCGACTCAAGCCCCCGAACGGCGGCCAACAGGGTCAGGCGATTCAGGTCTCCGGGCTCGCGATCGTCCGCTTCCAAGACGGGTTGCCCGTCAGCGGTTTCGATTGCGAATTGCCAGCGACCGTCCGTCAAAGTCGTACTTTGAGCGGAAACCACCAATAACAACGACGCTAGGTTGTCGCTGGGGGGCGACACGACAACATCGTCATCCATTGCATTTGAGATTGCCTCTTGGGCTGTGGCTAAATGTCGCATTGCGGCGAAGGCGGGATCCCCCGCCATTGGCGGGTTCCGATGGCGTTTTGGCTGCGTCATAGAAGCTTCCGATTCAAACTCTAGCAAGAAGAATGACGGGCGATCGAGTTTGCTTCCAAGCCGCAAACCTTCGTTCCCATGCTTAGGCTTTCGGCAAACTCACCGCCGCCAGCAAAGCTTGAACAGGTAAAAAACTCTTCCCAGCTTGTCGCCCGACATCACAATCCGCACGACTGCAACAACCGGTCAAGTCGCGGCTTGGAAGAACGCTTTGATGAGCCACCGGACACGGTTCGCGCTCGGTGTGCCCTCCGTTTCGCCGGTCTCGAAAATCCTCCAGCCGCGAAATCCTCGGTCTCCCAATCGATCCGGTACGAATCGCCGAATCTTGGGATCCGTCCGAGCGAACAGTGCGGTCAGGGCTCGGCTGAATTTCAAAAACCAGGAATTTTTTGTGGTAATCCGTCCGAGTCCTGGAATCTCAATATGGGAGATCATTTTCCGCCCCCCCGCTTTGTTTCATTCCAGTGCAACAAGCGACGATCCATTCGCCCACTCTCTTTTGACAGGAATCCTTATGAGACCAAACTCATTTTCCCGCTCGGCGTTCACGCTGGTTGAACTGCTGGTCGTCATCGCAATCATCGGCGTCTTAGTCGGACTTCTTTTGCCGGCTGTCCAGGCGGCCCGTGAAGCCGCTCGCCGAATGAGCTGCAGCAACAATTTCAAGCAACTCGGCTTGGCCATTCACAACTACCACAGTGCTTACAAACAACTGCCCACGCACGGCGGCGGCACAGTTCAGGGCACACCACGAAACTTTGACCGCCCCTCCGGTGCAGCAAACCAAATGCGATTGAGCATGTTGGTTGGGTTGACGCCGTTCATGGAACAACAAGCGATCTGGGAAACCATTTCCAATCCATACGACAACCAATTTGCGACTTCCCACATTGGCTCGTTCGTTGCTCCGTCGTCGACCAACAACGACTGGACACGAGAGAACACGACCCGTGATTTCAATTCGATGGGCCCCGCACCTGACTATCCCGAGTACGACCCCTGGGTAACAACCATCCCTGGCCTTCGTTGCCCCAGCGACCCGGGTGTTGGACTGCCCGCAATGGGACGGACCAACTACGCCGCATGCGTCGGTGATTCAGTAAAAGACCAGCAATGGGGTAACCGCACCGTTACTCTCGACTTGTCGGATGTGGACCCAACGAAAGGTTCCAGTTGGTGGGGTACACCACGGGGTTCGCGTGCGGCGCATCGTGGTTTCTTTGCTCTGCACCAAACCACACGGTTCCGTGACGTTCTGGACGGCTTGGCCAACACCATCGCCATGGGTGAAATCGCAACGGACCTAGGCGACAACGATGCACGGACGATCTACATGACCGTCACAGGGGCCGGCGAAACAGCCATTCGCCAAAACCCATCGTCCTGTGCGAACGCCAAAGACGCCGAACGGCCCCAATTCTGGGATAGCGACAAAGGCACTGTCGGCTCGTCGGTTTCCGCCGGTCGAGGATACCGTTGGGCCAGCTCATATCAGAAATTCTCTAGCATGATGACGATCCTGCCCCCTAACCGTGAAATCTGCGTCGAACACACGGCTAACCATAATCGCGATGGCGTCTATCCACCTTCCAGCCGTCACCAAGGCGGGTGCCATGTGCTGATGGGCGATGGTGCTATCAAATTCATCACTGACTCGATCGAAGCCGGAACGTCGACTGCCGAATCAATCTGGTACAGCAACAGTCCCGGCGCGGTCAGTCCATACGGTCTGTGGGGCTCACTCGGAACCCGCGCTTCCAAAGAAGTGATCTCCGAAGAATTTTAATCGCCTGGCTGTTGCCTGTTGATCCATGACGCCTTTTGCCCGCAATCCGCCGGGCGGGGCGTCGTTGCGGTCCCTGCGATGCCACGATCGCTTTGTCAGCACTGAACCGAACTTACCCAGTTCAAGCGTTGGCTATTCTGCCACCTGACTGAACTTCTTAGCGAGCGTTTGTGCTGCGACGGAAAACCAACCACTCCATTTCTCGAACACCTTCCCCACATGAACTTTACGATGAAACCACTCTCTATCTGTGCCATCTTGTTGTTCGCAATCGGCTGCAGCGGCTCCGATGAAGCTTCCGTACCTGCCACCACTGAACGTCAGGAGCTCTCTGACATCATGGAAGCAGAAAACGCTCGGTTGCAAGCAGCCGACGAAGTCGCCCCCAAGCCGTAGCCCGCAAGTCGCTAGAACATGCTCGTACTGGCCATTCGTTTCATCGGCGGTCAGTCTTGAAACTGGAAATACGATCCCTGATAGTACGGCGTCGGCCGTGCTTTCAGATTACGGATGGACCGGCGTAAACCGTCAACCTGGTTTTCCAGATCCAGCACCCGCTGGATGAGCACACCTGTTATTTCGCGTAACTGCTTGTTATCCAAGCTTTCCACGTCGCCTTCGCTGAGCCCTACAAGCAAATCGGTGGGATCCGGCGCGTCACCAAGATCGGCCGTGATCTCGTCAATCCGCTCATTCAGATCCAAGATGGTAGGATGGCCTTCACCGAGAGTGCGCAAATACTTGCGTCGTCGTTCGTTCAGATACCTCAGCTCACGTCGGAGCTCCAAGGCATCCAATCGACTTTGTTCGGAGCTATCCAACAGAGGAGCCGGAAGCGAGAGATCTTCACCGAGCGATTGAGAACTCGCTTGCCCGAGCATCGACGGGATGCAAGTGAAGCAAACCAAACTGGAAACAAGTATCGAGAAACGAATAGCAGACATGGAACACTCGCTGCGGTTGTAGGTGGTGACCAGAAACACTGGTTTCTATCCAAATCCTACACAATCCGTCCACAACTCGCTGGTACGTCACCGCTCGCCGAACCGGCAAGCAGATCAAAGGCACGAACCAAGTCCCGCCATAAGCGAAGGACTTATGACTTCGCTTTGGGCTGTCCAGGCCAGAAGCGTTTCCAACGACTTTCGTTCGCGGCACCGGCTTCCGCTTCATCACCTTCGTGCTCCGCATCCTCACCATGGGTTCCGCTCAGACGAACGGCCATGTCTCGGAACGCCTGAGTCAAGGCGGCCTTCGGAGCCTGTGTGATCAACGGCACGCCGTTGTTACGGACTTCCACCATCGTGCGATAGTCATTGGGCAACAAAGCAAAGATTTCTCGCCCCAAAGTCTCTTTGGCTTTCTTCAAGCTGATTTGACCAGCATCCAAGCCTGCACGATTGACGATAATTTCAACCTTATCTTGCAGACCGTCGGTTTCGTCAAAGCTCATCATCAACCGCACCACGTTGCGTAAGCACGGCAAATCTAATTGAGTGATCAACAAGACCTTCGATGCCGATTCGATCGCCACCATATCCAGAGCGTTGTAGGTCTTCGACAAGTCGACAATCAAGTGTGTGAACGATGCCTTCAGCAGACCGATCACCTTACGAAGACTGTCGGTATCGATACCGGCGACGTCATGCAACTCCACAGGGCGCGGCAATAAGTACAATCCGCTGGAATGCTTGGTCAGCGATCGTTTGAGCAACTGAATATCCAAGCGACCAATATTTTGCACGACGTCGGCGAGCGTGTAGTCCGGGATCGCATCCAAGAACACGTCTGCATCACCCAATGCGATATCAAGGTCCACCAACGCGACACTGTTTCGTGGATCTTCCGCTAGAACACAACCTAGGTTTACCGCTGCGCTTGTTGAGCCAACACCACCGGTTGCTCCTGCAACCGCAATGACTTGGCAAGCACGACTGCGATCGCCGCCACCGCCAAACTTGGCAGCGCTAATCCGGTCCAACGCCTCGGACAATTCTTCATCGGCCAACGGAAGTGTCAGGAACTCTCGAGCCCCCGCACGAATCGCCTTCAAAATTTGTTGACCGTCACTGCTCTCGCTAGCCGCCAACAATGCGGTGTTCGGACTTTCCGCTGTGATGCGAGCGATCAGGTTCAACGCACTCGTTGGATTACTATCCAACGAAACAACACCTACATCGGGAGTGGTCTGCTCAACGATATCAGGGAAAAATTCGTAGCGTGAACAATCTGCTTCCAACCAAATGGAATCCATCCCCAGCAAGATCGCCTTAAGTGATTCTCGCGAAGCGTCATTGGGATCGACGAGGGCCAACCGTAGGACATTACTCATCTTAGATCAATTTTTGTGGAAGAGGACGAAGCTTGGGCGGGTGTCGCAGCGCGGCCCAAGTTTGGCGTTTGAAACGTGTGCTTGTGCTAGCGATCGAGACTAGCGATAAGCTGGTTGAGTGACCGTGACACCTTCACCGACGACCATGGGGTCGGATCCTGGCATCACTGCTCCGGAAGGCAACAAGGTGCCGGATTCGATTCCGGACGAGTTGTAATTTCCAGATGCACGACTGGTCTGATTTCGAGGCGAACGTCCATAGGACGCAGCTTGTTGATGATTCACTGTGGCGACCCGAGTTCCCGCAGGCTGACCAGCTTTAGCAGTGGCGGCGGTCGATGGCTTGGAACCTTCCACCGCTGGGCGAGTTTGCGAAACGCCTCCGGGCAAGACAACGCTACCTTCCATCATCACCTCACCACCTTGGAATGCCGCGTCGCTTGGGCAATAGTCGCTTCGCTGCTCGTTGCAGTTGTCGCCCTTCAAGTTGGGAACTTCAATGTGTCCGTTGATGTAGAACTCATGCTCATCCGGCATGTCGGAATTCATACCTGGTCCACCGACTGGCACCTCGTGTGGGTCCATCGCTTCGACCAATTCAGGTGTTACCATGATCAGCAACTCGATTTCGTTGTGCTGGTCTTGGGTGTTACGAAACATTGCACCGATATAGGGTAAGTGGCCCAGGAATGGCGTGCGTTTGATGACGCTGTCCACACGAGATTGCAACAACCCGGCCAAGGCAAAAGTCTGTCCCGCCTGCATTTCAACCGCGGTTTCAACATATCGGGCCGTGAAAGCTTGTACGTTCGTGTTGTTAATCGTGACCGCACGGCTGGGGTCTGGCTCGCTTACTTCCGGACGAACTTCCAATCGAATACGACCGGGGCCGACGACAAAAGGCAGGAAGTCGATGCTCGTACCGTAATCTTCGTATGAAACCTGCAACTGTCCGTTGGAGCCTGGAATCACGTTAGGAACGCGACCACCTACGGTGAAACGAGCGGGCCGACCATGGGTTGCGACAACCGTTGGTTCGGCCAACAGCTTGACCAACTTCTGCTCATCCAAGGCTTCCACAAAAGCCTCAAATTGGCTGCCGATCCCAACTCGCAAGTTGGTCGCACCACCGAAAGGCGCGAACCCGAACGAGTCATCGACACCTTCAACAAGTCCGCCGGGCACGTCGAGCAACTCACCAGGACCATTCAGGATGGTGTAGTCGCCACCGGATAGCGACCAGTCGATACCGAGCTGTCGCAGCTTCGTTCGGCTGACTTCCATGATCCGGGTATGCAATAGCACCTGTTGCACACCAACCACTTCAATATTGTTGATGACAACCTTGTAGAACTGTTCGATGATTGCGACAGCACGGTCAACGTCGTCCACACTGGTCACATAGCCGCTGACAATAGCACTTTCGTTGATCGGCGTGACCTTCAACGATGCCAGTGGCAATTGGCTATTCAGGATGCCTTCGACTTCGCGGGCATCGGCGACAATCGTAACGTCGATCGTGTAGAGTTTGTCTTCGGTGTCCCATAAGTTGACCTGGGTCGACCCGGGATTCTTCGCGAAAATCTGAATCTGATTCTCGCTAACCGGCGTTGCACCGAGCACCTCTTCATTGTGCACTTGGAATCGCGGAATGCGATCTCCGAGGGACAGGATGCGGCTGCTCTTGACGATCAACTCCATCCGCTCAACCGTGTTGGCAATCTTGTGATCACCAGCAACCGAAGCAAGCGCGGCGGACGACTGGGCCGCTACTGTAGCCACCCCGTTTGAGGTGAACTGACCGCATCCCATCACCGCGAGTACGGCGATAACGGATCGGAAGTAGGTATAGGAGAATCGCGCTCGCATCGTTGGCATCCTTGCCGGTCGGTTCGAGTAAGTCAGTCCTGACAGTGGCTACTGATGCCACCCCCAGTTGGAAGTATATTCATCGGCAAGTTGAACGCCTGTCGATGAAGCGAAAATGATCTTGTCTAACTTGAAGTTACTCTTCCGAGCCAAACTCGGGTTTCTCTTCGGTCGCACGTTCGCGAGCATCCTGCTCACCAGGTGGCTGATAGAACGGACTCTGCGAGCCGTTCAAGTAGCTGTAATCTCGTGGAGCAGATATGCGTGCAGCATTGGGTCGTTCCACTCGAGTTTCTTCATCCGTCTCATGCACGCCACCCTTTCCAGACTCGTTAAGAATCACAGGGACTTGCTTGCCTTCTTCGATCCAGTACTCGGTTAACACGCCACCGGACATCTTCAGCATTTTGAAGCCGTTCTTCTTTTGCTTGGTCGGCTTAGGAGTGTGTTTGACGGTGGTTGTTTTAGGTAGCTTGGATTCCGCTTGCCGTGCGGCTTGGGCGGATTGGTGATCGGCCAACCACTGCAAGAACTGTTGACCGGCACCGTTGCCGTCCGTTTCTTGCAAAGCATCAACGACATCGGTTGGGTTACCAAGGGTTAACCGGATCTTGCCCAGTTCGCTGGCATAGGTCCAAGCGGGTGTATCGTTTTTGTGAACCAACAACGAGATCGAGCGAGCGGTCTTGGTTTCCGTTTCTTCGGTCTCTCGTTCGGTGCGACCATCAACGGCGAAAACTCGGACGCCCGTCAGCACGGTCTTGGCCATGGTTTCTGGAATCAATTCGCTTTTGGTGAAGTACGCCATCACGTCCACGCGGTCTCCAGGACGAACCAGCGTCGCAACGCTGCTTTCCGGATCGGCTCGCATCGATACGACGCTATAACCGCGTGGAATCGTTTGCGATGAACCGTTCGAATCGTCCATCAACTTGACGGGCATGATCGGTTCGCCTTCGTAAAAACGCTGGCGAGCGTACTTGCCTTCAATGTCAGCAAGACTGCCACTGGCTCCCTTAGGAACTCGGTCGGCTGGCCACTGCTCTAAACGAATTTTGTCTGGTGTGATTTCCTCGGCAATGTCAATCGTTTTGGCCGTCACGAAAATCTCGACCGTCGCAACACTAGTGTCCGAGGTGGATTGGGCCTGCATCCACTGACTTAATCCGATCGCAGCAATGGTGCCGCAAACGATTGCCATCAGCAATGGAACAGATTTATTTTTCATGACTGATTACTACTAGGAATCCGAGGAGATTGGTCTTGTTGAACCGACGAACCAGGAAAGTCAAAGATCATTGCTCCTTACGAACAAGGACCAGGATCTTGGCGTGCGTCCATGCGGTATTTTCGACCGATCGTCTTCCATTCATCGGTGTGGCTGACTCGCTAACTCAAGCGTCAGCGGACCATTCAAAACAAACTAGCTAAACCACCTAAATTCACACGGGCCGAAACCCGTGCGAATCTGAAAGGCGTTCATTTGAGCTAGATCAGCATGCCCGAACCGGCGAACAACAAGATTGTTCCGATCGCCATGGGGATGCCGTAGGGAAGCAGCGACATGGTCGGCTTCCGTTCACGAGCGATTGCAGCCAGTTTTTCTGGGTTACGAACCGTTTTCCACTCGTTCAAGATGGTCAAGGCCATCGCATAGTGCTTAATCCAGTTGCCGCTCTTCCAGATCATGTAAGCAGCCATAACACCGCCAACAAGGGTGGTTGCCACGAATGCTTGCAACGTGACCCAAAGGCCACACCAAGCACCGACACCGGCCAGCAGTTTCACGTCGCCGGCACCCATTCCGCCAACATTGCGAAGTGGAAGCAGCATCATCATGCCGCCGAAGGTAGCCAACAAGCTCCAACCGAGGCCAGGCAATCCGCCTTGCATCGTGCAGTGAATCCATCCGCAAACGATGAATGGAAACGTCAACCAGTTCGGCACTTTCAAGATCATGCCGTCGATCACGGCAGCAACGATCAAGACAATCGTGACGAACCAAATGGTCCAGTTTTGAGTGATGGCTTCAAGCAGAATGGCCATAGTGTATCCCCAGGTGCAACCGTCGAATCTGGCGACGGGAAAGGTTTTTTGGAAGGTTCTTAACGAGGTCCGATCACAAAACTCAACATTGCGAAAAACAATGTGAAGCCACAGCAAGCTAGTTGCCATGCGTAAGCAGCAGTATCAGCGGGTAGCAGTGGATAGTTCATGATGGATGTTCCGAGGTTCGGATGTAAAACGTGGCATAGGCTTCTGCCCTATTGGCAATAGGCCGGAGGCCCATGCCACGACGTCCAGGCAAAGTGCGGACGTCATAACGTCTGCAAAGCATGGCCGTGACAAGGCAAGACCGAGGTGCGAAAGAAAACTGCTTCCTTTCGCTACCTCGGTACTTGTCGCCGAAGTCATGCAAGCGAGCCGCCGATCGAACCGGCGATCGCTCACGCCACAAAATCAGGGAGTGGCTAGGATGGCGGCGGTTTCGTTGAACTTAGCGCTGGCGTTGGTACCAACCAAACGAACAGCAACCAAGCAAGTAACGATGATCAGAGCCAACATAACTGCGTACTCAACAGCTGTTGGTCCGTCTTCTTCTTTCAGGAATGCAACTACGTTTTCAGCGAACTTCTTCATGTCTATCTCCAGACGATTCGTGGGTAACTCCCTTACGGAGGTGACCCGGCGACAATTAAAATAGGCAACCCGTTGTGGATTGTCTCATTCGTAAAGCAGCCTCCATCGAACGAAATCTCGTCTGACAAGCCGCGGTTCAGCAACCCGTTGGTTCTCAATCAACAGATGCTTTTCCAGGCAACTCGGCTTTCCTGAAGCCAAGCTTGACGGTGGGTGTTTCACAACGTGAACGCACCTCATCAAGCCGACTCACGGACCCGTGGTTTTGCGCCCCGTCCTCTCGAACGGTTTGCCTTTGTCAGGGAACTTCGGCTGACTTGGAAAAGCCTTTGTCGGCAACACACCGCTTCGGAACTCTTCCAAGCAGCAAGACCTTTGCAGGTCTCGCTCTCTCACTACAGAAAAGTACGCTATGAACAACGCGAGTCAAAAAAGTCTGATGATCCTGACTCGAATGGTCAGCTAAGGCCCCCGGTTGCGCCGGCTTTAACGATTAGGCAGGGGATTCGCTCAAATCCCCCCCTTGGTACGGTGCAGGCTATCCACTCATAAACAACAAGACTTACCCAGCCGGTAAAACCATCATGGCGAAATGCGATCAAGGCTACCTGTGTGAATCCTGCGGCCTCGAAGTCACGTCAATCGTCGATAGTGACTTGTACCTGCGGTTCGTGATCGGCCAGTTGGATGCTGAACGTTTGCATCTATCTCCTGAGCGGCATTTGCGGTGCAATCCTTCACTCGCACAATATATTGTCGACCCTCGTTTCGAACCGGTTACGGTTCAAGGCGATTTTGATCGTCGCCAACTCGACCCAAAATTTGTTGCCCAGCAAATTGACCGGGTAACCCGCGGCTATTGCCGCCTTTGGACCATCAACGAGTCACCTGAACCGATCAGCTTGCTGGACTACCCGATCATAGATGACGATATAGACACCGGCCCTACTGCTCCCCACGCTCGGTAACTTTAGTAATTCCCATGCCTATCCTACCGCCTGAACCGGATTGCTATCCCGACGACCTGCTGGACCAAGACGAGTCACTGGAGGCAAATTGGTGGTTGCTGTACGTTCGCAGCCGGCAGGAAAAGTCGGTCATGCGACAACTGCATTCCGAAGGGATCAGCTACTTCGCCCCCATGATCCCGAAGCGAACACGGTCCCCAGCCGGACGAATTCGAACTTCGTATGTACCGCTTTTTTCAACATATGTGTTTCTGCGAGGTGACGACGAAGCCCGCTATAGGGCGGTTTGCACCGGTTCGGTGATGCAGGCTGCTGAGATCCTCGAAGTCGCTGACTTGGTTGAAGACCTGCGCCAAATTCGCAACCTGGTGAACATGGGCGTCCCGCTGACGCTCGAATCCCGGTTGCAGCCGGGCCAGAATATTCGCGTTCGAAACGGCGCCTTTTCAGGTTACGAGGGCACTGTCATACGTCGCGAAAACGAAACGAGGCTACTGGTTGCGGTGCGGTTCATGGAACAAGGCGTCAGCGTCAAACTGGAAGATTGTCAACTCGAACTGATTGACTGACTTTCGAAGCCTGCCGGGGCGAACAAAGGGCACCGAGCGATTTCGCCGTTCTTAGCAGTGTCTTCGAGACAAGATCGCCGCCCAACGCTGCATCTCTTCATGATCGTGAGACCGATGCGCCGCCTCGTTACCGATCTCCCAAGCATGCTCGGTCGTATCGGCCATTTCTTCCCATAGCATCCGAAACGTTTTCCGGAACGATGCGATCCGATTGGGATCGTACCAAGCAAACGAATCGGCAACCGCAGGTTCAAAAACCGCTTGCACCCTCGATCGCATCGGCGGTTGGTCGACGATCAAGACCGCCACAGCGGATTCAATTGCCGTGGGAAGCACGTACCGCAGTTGGTCGTCGCTATTGACCGCAACAAAATCGACCGATCGCCACACATCGGTCATGTCAGAGAAAGTTCCAGGGATCGCAACCACGCCGCGTACGCCCTCGGCTTTCAATTCCTGGTGCACCCAGTCGTGCAGTTCACCGTCGCCAAGCAGCCAGATTTTCAAATTGGGGTAGCGTCCGCACAACAAGCGAGCATTCTTGACCAACGTAACGACACCCCCTTGGTCACCCGGACGCCCTTTCATATCGCCACACCACAACAGCACTCGGTCATCCAGTCCTGCACTTAAGTCATGATTTGCCGTTGCCAATGATTTCCGGGCTGCAGATCGCTCTTGCGGAGTCCATCTTTCCGGTCGTGAAAACCCGCGTGGGATTCGACAAATTTTTTCTGCGGGCACTTCATTGGCAACTAAAAACCGATCTGCTCCAGCGTGACGCGTCACGACGTGGTCCAGTTCAGCCAACGTCGCCAACACACGACGGCCTCCACGTGCCTGACGACACCACACCTCGTCGGCATCGCCGCCCCAACCGTCACAAATGGCCACCGTCGTCGGAACGTTGCAATGCTCAGAACCTAATGGAGATGAAACGCCTCGTTGTTTTTTCGCATGTGCGATCGCCATCGCCACGGCGCGAACTTCATCGTTCAACCCGTCGCAAACGATGGCGTCATACTCGCCAAGCTTCTCAATTATCCAGTTACCCAGGTACCGGACGTACCGCTGCATTGACCATTCCCCTTTGGGAGCGGCAACAATTCGGTGGACTGGCACTCCTCCGATCGACAACCCCTCCGACCAATGGCTGGAATATCGCGGTGTCAATACTTGCATGTCGTACCCCGCGGCGGCCCAGCGTTGAACTTGCTGAAACGAAGCCGAGGCCCGGGCATGACGCCCGTTCACATGTGGCCAAAATCGACGCGCCACCCACAAAACGCGTTTTCCGTTATGTCTTGGGCGTTCCGGTTGCGACGATTCTTGGGCAATAGTTTCGTTTGACGACAACGCGGTTACCCAACCTGAGCCGAGGTGGCGGCAATTTCATCCGGCTCCAATACCGCAATAAACGGCAAGTTCCGATACATATCAAGATAGTCCAACCCATAACCAACCACGAATTCGTCCGGAATTTCAAAGGCAACAAAATCGGGCCGCACGCTGTGCTGTTCCTCTCGCACCTTTCGTAGCAAAACGGCCGTTGCCACGCTTGAAGCTCCCATTTGCGTCAACTCATCCCGCAATTTCGCGATTGTTGCCCCGGTATCAAAAATGTCATCGACCAATAAAACGTCGCGATTTTTCACGTCAATTAGCATTTTTGCGTCAATGGTCAGTTCGCCCGCCTGAGTTCCGCCCCGGTAGCTCGACGCCTGAATCACACCGACACGCTGAGGCATGGAAAGCCGGCGAATTAAGTCTGCGAACAACACGACCGAACCGGTCAATACCGCCACGACAGTAATCGGCTGGTCACCGTATTGGCTGTCAATTTCTTTGGCGAGCTTCGCTACTCCTGCGGCGAGCTGGGTTTCGTCGATGAGTGTGCGCATGGAGCTTGTTCAGATGGGAGTGGATGGAAAGTAGGCCAAATTCATGTTCCGTCACAAATACCGGCGAATGCCAATGCCGGTTTGGGCGAACCAAGAATAGCGTTTCAGATCCATTTCATTCAGGGTTGGGTCACGGAAGATTCCATTCAGACTCTCATTTGACCGTAGTGGGCGAGGCACGCGGGCCCCCGCACCTTCCAACGAGGACAGACGTGTCATCCGTCGGCTACCTGAAACTGAAATCTTGCTGAAGCACTAACAAAAGAATCTTGGTGTTAGCCTGGGAACCATGGCGAAGGCAGGGAACAAATAGCGTCTTTTCTAGCGAAACCGGTTCGATCGATCCACCAGCACGCATCGGGACGATAAGGCAGGAGTGATCGATTGATGTTTTCTCGATTGCATTTTGCCGGATTCTCTCCAGATCGAATAGCCGCATGACGCCATCGCAACAGCTTGCACGTGTCCGACGAAGCCTTCAGCAATGGTTGGAGAATCATCCTGAAGAAAATACCAACGCAACCGACGAGAACGACCACGGTTTCGATGAGATGCGTGAGTCGATTTTTGTTTGCGATGGATTCTACCGCGGTCGCCGATTTCGCACGCCGTTGATAGCAGCGGTTTGGTTCGCGGAAGAAGATGAGCTGAAAATCCATTCCACGGCCGGCAAATGCCTAGCCAGCCTGAACGCTGACGAAATCGCTGAACTTGCCGGCCCCGAGATTGCTGACGTCTTGCCGATGATCCGCAGCACCGCACCACCACAAACTGCCACTCCTCCAACCGAGATGCCGCAAACCGCGGACGATCAACCACTCCGCCGCGCCGCGTAAGCAGCACGTCGGCAAACCAGAACCGCCAAGCGATGCTTGCGGCAAAAGTTTAAGTGTCCCAACTTCGCTGAACCAAGCTTCGTAATTGATTTGTGCTTGGTAATTGTTACGTGCCTGGAACAGGCACAGCAGGTTGCACCGGTACTGCGACCTTCATGCGAATTTGCGGTAGCCGTGCAAAGCAAGTCTCGGTTGCACTAACGCCTCGTGAAGATGGGACGCTTTGCGGCGAGCGGTCCCTGAATTGGCTGCCCATGCACAGCCGGCTCGTATCCGTGACGGTTCACCACCTCGTAACTGCGCAGCAGATCGCAACGGCAGCCGCAGTGCTTGGAATCAAGCTGACGAAAATGTCGGCGGTTGGCTTCGCGAGCAAAGACATCAAGACTATCTGCACGCGTCCACCTTGCCAATCCAGTGCAGAGATAGGACAAGCTATTGTTCGTCTAAATGACACATCAGAAACGCCGTCATAGCACTGTCGAGTCAGCTTGGACTGAGGCCCCCAACGAGTCACTATCGACACGAATTCTTTGCAACTTCAATTGGGTCGATCCTCAAGCGTTTCGTCGCGCTACCGAAGCGAACAAAGGCGTTCCATCCGAATGCAAACAGACGGCCAAGCAGTCCGTTGAAAAGACAAAAACCTAGGTCGTTCGATACGTACCCCAAGGAGACATGAGGTACTGGCATAAATAAGCAAAGAACTTGTCTATGGCGTGATACCTAATTCACCGAGCGCCCCGTAATCACCGAGCGATGAACTTACCGAGCACTGGATTCGCCGAGCACTGGCGAAATAAGTACATGCCGCTACACCAGTCGTCCGCGGAGATCGCGAACCAGTTTCAAAACCACCCCATGTGCTGCTTGTCCAGCCTGGGCTTTACTCGCCCTTCGCACCCATCGGAGCCGGACTTTCATCCATGCTATTGATCATAGCTTCTATCTCCTCTGGAGATTTCTTCTCGCGTTGAGACGTATCTATCACGCTACTGGATGAGTCGCTGCAACCTGGCGTGATCGCGAGAAGAAGGATCAAAAAGAGAGAAAACCGCATTAATTCTTTTCCTGGAAAGTAAGAGTCAGCACCGGTGTGCCCTGTGGATTGGCAAACAGGTTGACTGCAATGCAAAAAATAGTTTGATGGCTCTTACGCCATGTTCATCTGTTATCGATACCGCGCGTCCTGCGACTCGCCTGGGATTCTGGTTCAAATTTCTAATCCGAGAATCCTGGCGAACCTCACAACATTCGTTCAACCTCACCGATGCGATGTGCCATCGGGAAAGAACGGCTACGCCTTGTAAAAAGCTGGCATGCCCTTACAAGGCGACTACAACTACCACGCTCTTACGAGCGTAGAGATCCGAAGAGGGCTACTGCGAGTTAGAAGTCCTGGTCAATCACTTCTTTTGCAGCACGAGTTCCAAGTGCGCCCCACAACCCATAAGGACTGACGGAACCTGGTGCACGATCATCGGTACCATTGATGAATACCGTTCCTGCAGAACCATTGCCCGCTTCAATAGAGTCCGTAATGAATCTCACGGCACCGTCCGCCATCAAAACATGTGCACCGCCCTGGTGACGACTGCTCATCGTCCACACACCATCACTATTCGTGTTGTGGCCTCGGACACAGATTTCTCGATTAGGCGGAAGGATGGTAGTGCACTGCGTTATGCCAGGACTAGCTGCCGCCCAAATGTACCCACGTCTTCCTGACACAAAGTTGTTGGCATGAGAAGGATAGTCCGAGCTCCAGAACTGGGGTCGTTCAGGATCGACCATGTTTGGGGTTTGGCGGCAAGCCGACGGGTTTCCTCCAGCTTGCGTTTCTCGACGGGGCGATGTGGTAATACTTTCGTCGCCTAGGTCCGTATTGATTTCTCCCATGCAAATCGTATTGGAAAGGCCATCCAAAATGTCGCGAAACTTATACTGAGAATACAGTCCGAAACATCCACGCGAAGCAGCGCGCCACCGTGCGTCATCACGCTCAGTTTCCTTTTGCCTTACGTTGGTGTAAGGCCCAGTGTTTTGATAATCGGTCGTATCCCCGCTGCAAAGCGCATAGTTTGTTCGACCAGCACTAGGTAACCCAAATCCTGGGTCACTCGGGCAGCGATATGTGGCAAGCTCGGTAAACCACGGCGTGTAATCCTCCGTCCAAGTTGACGCAAAAGCAGCAACGTGCCACGGGTTAGGCCCCCACTCTGCAAACTGATCGCTGCCAATCAACATTGGATTTGTGATCTGTTCCCAAAGTGCTTGTTGTTCAATAAAAGGAAGGATCGGAATCAACGCACTACCCTGGCGGTGAAAATAGGTTTGTTCTTTTCCCCAGTTGGCGTTGTTTCCACTCATCGCGGTTCTTTCAGGACGCATTGGGCCAGTACCTTGCTGAGGCATTGCCTTGTAAGCAGCGTGATAGTTGTGGATCCCCAATCCAATTTGCTTGAAGTTGTTGCTGCAACTCATGCGGCGTGCCGCCTCGCGAGCTGCCTGAACGGCGGGCAGCAAAAGCCCAACAAGAACGCCAATCGCACCGAAAAAGGCGTTCTCGCCGACTTTAACTGAGATAACCTAGTGATACAGAGGCATGCCCTAGAAAGCCTTCCCTGCGGTAGCCGAAGCCTCGAAGCACTACCTACCGTCTCTTCCGAGACGCCGATCTTTTAACGGATAAGCGAGATCGATAACAAACACGAAAAATCTCTTTGGAGTGCTTAGACTCGGGGGCTTTCATACGTTGGCTGGGCCCAGGGCAGTCGCTTCTCTCGCATTAAATAGTTTAGAAACGGATATTGGCGAGAAGAACAATGTGCTGGCGGATCATCCCGAAGTTGCCAAGCGACTGCTCACTTTGATGAGCGTCTTCCAGTACGAACCGGCTCAGAACAGTCGCTCCGCAGTATTCCTCGAGCCCCCCAAGCCACTACCGATCCTAAAATAGCAGAAGGTAATTTAGAGCCCGATTGGAAGCGAGGTTCAACGCTCATGGGAAGTGGTCCTAACTAGATGCAGTTGCCGAAATCGCAGGAGCTTGGATGGACACGGGTTTTCCAAAGCCAATACGACTTCGCCTACATTCCCAATCGGGAACTTACCTAGTGCTTCATCCAGACTCAAGCTGGGGGTAGTGGGCGAGGCGACGAGTCCGTCTGGTCGGTGAGTGATAGGATTCGTCGCCTCATCCACTACGATCAACCCCAAAATGAAATGTTGATGAAGCACTCGGGGCAAATCCTTATCACCACTCTTGAGGTCCGTTTGATCTTGGAGTTGATAGCCCAAGAGAACCGCCGCTCGCTTCAATGAAGCATTGGTGCCGAGACGGCATGTCGACTGCCGTTCTGTTTCGGTCAACGTGAATCATCCGGGCGCGTGCGTCGTCCCATTCGATGATTGGAAGGACGCATCGGTGCTGGTTGCCGAAACCTTGGACTCAAGTGCGCCGATGCAGGCTGCAGATGCGCTGCATCGAACAGGCTACCGGCCTCGTATAACGCTCCCGTGGAGACCTTGTGATTGTTGATTCTTGGTTGAACTTGGTCAACTCACACGCGAGGCAAAGAGTTTCGCAAGCCCGATACAGTTGACTTGAGCACTCAGAGAATGACCAGCATACTGATCAGGCCCAGCTGTTGCCGGGCCGAACACGATTGCCCCTTCCTATTTTGATCCTGTCCTCATTCGTTACCGGCGTCTTCCATTTTATCCAACGCGCCAGTGAGAATGGCGATCTCTTCGGGAGTTCTTTGAGGCCGTTGTGACGTGTCGATTACTGCTGTTTCGGGTTCTGAGCAACCAGTGGTAAACCAAAATAGGGGCAGAGAAAAAAGGCACGCAAAAAAGAGCTTCATCTTTGAACAACTTTCGCTATCGAAATGGTTTGAATAATTAAAGACGCTTGTAGTCGCATTGAAAACGGAATCAGTTCTGGGAACAGCACGTTCGGTAATAATTGAAGCACAACGAAGCCACCAATCGATGGCCATGGTTGCATCTCAGTTTCCTCAGCGTACATCCACCGAGGCATGTATCGACCAACTTGCCTAAAAGGAAAGCCCCCTAGAATTCTTGACTAATCACTTCCTTTGATGCCCGAGTTCCCAACGCTCCCCAAAGACCATACGGGCTCGGCGAACCAGGGGACGAATCACCATTGCCACCATTGCGAACATCGGCCGCTGAGCTATTCCCAGCTTCAATGGAATCAGTGATGAATCTGACAGCACCATCCGCCATCAAAACGTGGGCTCCGCCTTGGTGACGGCTACTGACCGTCAATGTTCCATTGGCGGCAACGAAGTCCTGGTTGGCGTCGTTGCAGTACTCACGGTTAGGTGGAAGGACGGTATTCACGATCGTGAATCCAGGCGCTGTTGCTGCCCAGCATGCTCCACGCGACGCGAGCGGGGTAAAGGTGTGGCTGACTGTGGTTGACCAAAACTGTGGGCGTTCCGGATTGATCTGAGGCCTGCATCGGTCTGGTTTGTTTTGAACATTGGTTCCGCCCCCTCGCACTTCCGTCGTAATGTGACTGTCACCGAGGTCCGTGTTCATCTCTCCCATCGCGATGGTGTTTGATAATCCGTCGAGAATATCTCGAAACTGGTTTTTGTCGTACACGTCAAAGACGCCTCGATCAGAAGCACGAAAAGCAGCCACACTGGCGGTACTCGTCGCAATGAGATTGCTATCGCTGAACCTCCCCGCACCGAGATTTAACGAAATTGAATCACCGACACAAACTCCGTAGTTCGTCCGGCCTCCTGCGGGGAGGCCGACTCCAGGGTCACTGGGGCAGCGATACGTGTTGATTTCAGTGAACCACGGATCATAGGAAACTCCATCGCTCGTAAACTGGGTAGTAGTGCCTTGCATCTCCGTGTACGGAACGGTTCCAAATTCTGTAAAACGCGTTGTCCCAATAACAAGTGGATTACTGACCCGCTCCCATATGGCCTGTTGCTCCATGAACGGAAGCAACCCGACTAATGCACCTATGCGGCTATATTGATGCTCTGGATCCTTGTTCCAACGGGCATTAGCTCCACCAAGAGCTTTGTGTGCTTCATTGATCGGTCCGGTACCGTGAATCGGCAGCTGTTTAAATGCGCTGTGATAGTTGTGAAGTCCCAAACCCAATTGCTTGAAGTTGTTGCTGCAACTCATGCGGCGTGCCGCCTCGCGAGCTGCCTGAACGGCGGGCAGCAAAAGCCCAACAAGAACGCCAATAATGGCAATGACGACCAGCAATTCGACGAGTGTGAACCCATGTCTTGGGTCCGATGTGTGACTTGGACGAGGCATACTTTGACTCCAGAAAAGAACAAAACCGATTTAATCGCGGGGCCACTAAGGTCCCGTGCACCCCTTAAGCGAACCTAAGGGCCCCGATCTATACACACAAAGCAGAATTTTGCAGTTTATTTTTGTCAGCGACCTGAAAGGCCAACGCATCGAGCCACACCCAAACCACCACACAGAGGTGCCAAGCTGCTATTTCCCGGCGTAGAGAATGATTTCTCGCCTAGGCCCTATTCAGATGCGATTACGACTTCAATCGAATCTGGCAAAGCTGAAATTTCAGTTTCTGACACCTGACCTGGGTCCAGCAGGATCCGCCGCAAATTGCGGTTTTTCCGCAACGGTGCCAGGTTGGCAACTGGAGTTTGCCGAAGATCGAGCTCATGAAGCTCGAGGCCCCCCAGGTCGGAAAGGTTGCGAACATCGGTTTCGCGTAGATCCAGCACCCTTGGCTTGAGAATGTAAACCAAACTAAGCCTATCCGTTCCACCAAAAGTTCTTCTCAATCGTTTCAATCCTTTGCCCCGCAATCGAACGGTTTCGGTTTCTGGCTCGAAGACAAGTTCTCCATCCTGCCAGGTTCGATTATTGATCTGAATCCACTCACGTACGATCCGAGTCTTGTCGACATGCGATTGCCGATAAAGACTATCGTAAATTAACATTTTTTCGGCGAGCTTTCCTCGACGCAAATGATTGGGATAGGGCCCGGAATCACAAAGTTCGTGAATCAACGAAATGAAGTCATCTGTCTCGAGATAGCCTTCTTCATTTGTCAACAGCGAGTACTGTTCCGCGCATAAAACCAAGTCAGGCTCGATGATTTTCCCATCTTCGACAAGCTGCAAAGCGGACCCAAAATCTTGCATCAGGAAGTACAGATAGAATTTCTGCATCCAAGCCTTCGAATCGGGCAACGGCTCAAAGACAAGAATGGATTCCAAGTTCCGCAACGCATGCTCAATCGCGCTTGGCATCGCTTTGTCTCGCAGAAAGATCGCGTCGGTCACAAAGTCCGACTGTTCAATGACTGATTCAACCTGAACGTTCTGCCGTTGCTCGGATTCTTCTTTTTCAGCCAAGTACTGGGCCAGCGAAGTCTCGGCTCGCTCTTGGGCATCTTCAGCCGCGACCTGAGCCTTCTCAGATCGTTCTCGTGCTTCGATTGCCAATTGGCGACTAAGCCGAAGCTCGATCACAAAATACGCGACGCAGATCGCAAAGATCGCCAGCAAACCAAATGCGATTGAACATGCCTCGCGATGCCGTCGATAGAACAAAGCCGCTTCTCTTCGCAGGCTCGAAGGCTCAACCGAAGTGCTATACCCGCCTAAAAAACGCGAGATATCTTCTCTCAAGTCTTCGACTGTCGCATAGCGTTCATCGGGGTCAATCGCTGTAGCTTTGGCGATGGTTCCCGCCAGCGCTCTATCAATATTTGATTTCGCTTCCGGAGTCCCACCGGGCACTTCCAGAGTTAGCAATTCATGCAACAAACATCCCATGGCATAGATGTCCATTTGGGGAGTTTTGGTTTGGCGTTTGTCTTTTTGCTCCGGCGCCATGTACGCCGGAGTCCCCTTGGCAAAATCCAGCAGCGAACCGTAAAGGTCAGGGTCAAGCAATACGGTCGATTCATTTTGACCGGGCTCTCGCGCCATCACGACGCCCATCCCCCAGTCGCAAACTTTCACCTCACCAAACTCGCCCACAAAAATGTTTTCAGGCTTGATATCCAAGTGCAATACGCTGCGTGAGTGCGCGTAAGCAATCGCATCGCATACCCGCCGGAAGATCTCCAATCGCTTTTGTGAAGAGAACTCGTCCAGCAACTCCCCGTTCTGAAGCGAGTGAATGACGTCACGCAACGGACGACCTTGTTTCAATTCCATCGTGAAAAAGGGGCGTCCTTCCGGATCCACCCCCATATCAAATAGGTCAATGATATTGGGGTGATCTAGCCGAGCGGTCAGGTGTGCTTCTCGCAAAAAAGCGTCGAAGTGATCCCTAGAAAACTCTGGCAATGGCTTCGCCAACGCCGCATGCCGGGATGCTTTCGCGTCGTAAACTTTAAAGACCTCTTTCATCCCCCCACGGCCAATTAGCACAGGGTCTTCATAGCGATTCTTAACCCGAGAAATCGCACAAAACAACGGACAAATATCGTCGTCCGATTCCAAACCATGCCCATACGCTTTCGTCGGATCCGCTTGCTCGAAAACATCGTCCACGATGAGATCGATTCGTTCGATGGAGTCTTGAGGAGCTGAACGATCAGCCATGGAATCTTCGCCTAAGTGATTGATTTACCAAGCGTAATGGCATGTCATGGCATGCTATCGGGAAATTCAAGTTCGCGTCGCAATTCGAACGATTCGAGGATCAACCGCTTTTTGACTCGATGCTTTAAAACGTACACGCTTTCCTCGCGAATATTTAAATCGCGGCTAATTTCTGCGGCCGATTCTCCCTCCACACTGCGGACAAAGACGTCTAACGCGTCACCTGAAAAGATTGACTTCAGACGCTCAAGGGCAAGCCTCACGATATGCTGTCGCCATTCCTTTTCAATCCGCTGTTCTAGCTCCGATTCGGAAGCCAACAGCAACGTTTGCTCGACATGGTTTGCGTCTGTACTAACGTTTTGCTTGTTTCGTCGTTGGCGACGGTGCCAATCCATCGCAGTATTGTGAATCAGTTGCGATAACCAACTACGAAACCGAGCCCGGTTTGGTTGGTGTTGATAGTCCACTAGATCACGCCAAAGCCGCATCAGTGCAAGTTGGCAAGCGTCATCAAGATCCGAATCGGACACGCCTAAATGCGTCAAAATCTGACGGATAAACGGCCGGTAATACGCCAACAACTCTTCCCAAGCCGGATGGTCCTTACCCGACTGAGCAAGTTCCAACAGCGAGATACGGGTCGGCAAATTTTGCGATTGACTATTCATTCGTCGGGGAATTTCAACAATTCAGTAGCCGCCAGCGATTACGGTGATCACGAAGACCAACCTGATCGCACTTACCTAGATCGTACCAGCTTACCCGAACGAGAAGTAAACAACGCCCTGAACTAGCCAGCTCACAGCACTTTGATACGGTTCAGATCGCGTGTCACAACGACTTGCCTCACACGCTTGGGACGGTGTCCAATACGATATTACGAAGCGTCATGACTAGGCCAACGATCATGCCGACGCATGTATCAACAGCAAGCGTCACTTGTCAGAATCGTTTGTGTTGAACGACCTCTCTAAGAACAAAAGCGGCGAAAAACTTTTACGAACGATTCGTATACTCTTGGTCGCCAACACACGCCACCGAAGTTATCGTTGACAAGGTAGCTTCTAAATTCAAACTAGTGCTTCATCCATATTCAACTTTGGGGTGTAGTGGGCGAGGCGACGAGCCCGTCTGGTTGGTGAGTGGATGGGATTCGTCGCCTCATCCACTACGATCAACCCCAAAATGAAATGTAGCCGAAGCACTAGTCACTTTTGACTGATATCGCAGTACGCAGTTGGAACAATTGGTTGCCACGAACCCAGAAGACAACTCCCGATGAGTTCCTTCGGTGTTCGATGAGTGTCTGCGATAAGACGATGACTGAAACAACCGAGCCCCCCGCGAAAAACTGCCTAATGATCATCAAGACTTCTGCACTGTTACTCGGGACTTGGATGACACTCGCATCAATCGGTGCAGCCAATGATCGCTACGTGTTGACGTACGATGCGCCCGCCAAAGATAACTTGCTTAATCGCGGCAAAGGAAAAGCGAAAGGCCACGGCTATATCCAAACTGCACTGCCGATCGGCAATGGCCGCTTGGGCGCCATGTTTTCGGGCGGCGTTGATGTGGAACATTTACTGATCAACGACATTACGTTGTGGATGAATGCCAAACGCGGACTCGATGAAGTTACGCAATCCGGGGCACGCCAAGCCGCACCGCAAGATCTCGAAACAGTTCGGCAAGCGTACCGAGAGGGAAAGTACGGCACCAAGCCCGGCAGCATGGAAAGTCTCTCGACTAAGTATCTCAGCACCACCGAACCACTTGGAAACTACGCGCCGTTCACGGACCTGCTGATTTCTACTGGGCATGATCCCAGTTCCATCGACAACTACCATCGCGCCCTTGATTCCAACACAGGCCTGGGGACGGTGCGTTATTCCATCGGTGATGGAACCTTCACCCGCGAGTTCTTTTGTAGCTATCCCCACGACGTGGTCATGGTTCGCTACACCGCCGATCACGCCAAGCTAAACTTGACCGTTCAGGCCACCACCAAACACAAAGGGTCGCAGGTTACCTCAGCGGACAAGCGGATTGTGCTGATGGGGAAGGCGGCGATGGTTCAGGACGATATTGAGTTCATGCAAATCGTCCAGATCGATGCGGGGGACGCCCAAGTGGCGCCGCAAGCCGATGGGTCTATTCAGATTTCCAACGCTAGCGATGTGACCATTTACCTAGCCGGATACTCAGATTACTTGCCGGACTATCCAACATTCAAAGGACGCGACTACCAGACGGATTGCGAACAAACCATCACTGCCGCGACTTCACTCGGCTGGGCGGCCCTCAAAGAATCACACATCGAAGATGTATCCGCCATCTTGAATCGTTGCCGATTGGAATTGGATTTTGAGCCGTCTGGATTGACTACCGACCGTCTTGTTGCTGGCGATGGCAACACCGAATTGGAAAACCTTTACTTCCATTACAGTCGCTATCTACAACTCAGTTGCTCGCGTGGCGCACCAGTTCCTTCCAACCTACAAGGTTTATGGAATGCTGATTTGAAGCCAGCCTGGAACTGCGACTACCACACCGACATCAACGTGCAGATGAACTACTGGATGGTGGACGCTGCGAACCAATCCGAATCATTCCGTCCCTTCGTGGAATGGATGAAGATCCTCGCGAAATCCGGACGCCACACTGCTCGTGAAACGTTTGGAATCGATAAAGGTTGGAGTGTTGGGTTGAACAGCAATGTGTTCGGCTTTACGGCACAAAACGTACATGGCCGGCGCAACCAACAAGGTGGACATTGGCTTTGCCAAAACCTGTTTGATCACTATGCCTTTACCCAAGACCTCGCTTATCTGGAAGAAATCTATCCGGTCTTGAAAGGATCCGCCGAGTTCTTTGTCGAATATCTCGCTCCTTGGAAAGACGGCACCCTAGTCGTCTATCCAACTTGGTCGCCTGAAAACTCTTACTTGGTCAAACAGTATGGCAAGCTAAATAAGCAAGCCTACGGCGCATCATGGGATCAACAACTCGTCTTGAATCTATTCACCGATTGCATCGAAGCCTCCACGATTCTGAAACGAGATGACGAGTTCCGGGCAACCTTGCAGGAAATGATTCCCAAACTCTGCCCTCAGAAAATTGGCCAACACGGCCAACTTCAAGAATGGCCTGAAGACTGGGACAACCCCAAAGACACACACCGGCATATCTCGCATCTCATTGCTTTGCATCCTGGTCGCGATATTTCGCCTCTGACGACCGAAGAGTTGCACGACGCAGCTTTGGTGACCATGAAGCATCGCGGTGATGAATCCACAGGCTGGAGCACAGGTTGGAAAACCTGTTTTTGGTCGCGTCTGCACAACGGTGATCGGGCTCATAAAATCTATCGGTTCCTGACCTCCGAACGAGCCTACCCCAACCTTTTCGATTTTCATCCTCCGTTCCAAATCGATGGCAACTTCGGTGGAGCAGCGGGTGTTTGTGAGATGTTACTGCAGAGCCATCTGCGCAGTATCAACGCCGATGCGACGACAGTCCAAGACGCAGCTTTTGTTGCTTATAGAAAAGATCCAAAACACCCCACGCATTTTGTTCCCGTCGTACCAGACGAAGCCATTGCCAGTGCGTCTTATATCTTACATCTGCTGCCGGCGCTGCCATCGGCGTGGCCCAGTGGCAAGGTAAGCGGCTTGAAAGCACGTGGCGGAACGGAAGTCGACATGCAATGGAAAGACGACAAGCTCACCGAAGCCACTATCCGCGCTACCAAGGACACCACGTTCCGAGTTTACGCACA
Organism: Rhodopirellula sp. J20-39; assembly: GCF_057365095.1. Lineage (NCBI taxonomy): Bacteria > Pseudomonadati > Planctomycetota > Planctomycetia > Pirellulales > Pirellulaceae > Rhodopirellula > Rhodopirellula sp. J20-39. The sequence continues at coordinate 5,067,540 of NZ_CP195123.1, forward strand.
AGACAAACTCAGCGAAGTAATCTCACTTCAACGAGGCCAATCGATGAACTGGCCACTAACCCAGTAGCCGACTAGTTCGCTAGTGTCCGAAGGAAAATGTGTCCACTCTCCAACATGATTCAAACGACTCGATTACGAAAACCACCGAGTTTGAAAAGCAACACTCGTCTCGATTGCCTCCGCATAAAAAGTGGAACGTGGATCCTAGCGTACGTGAATCCTAACGTACGTACCGACTTCGTGATGTGGACAAAGCATGTCCTCCAAACAGACGACACCCTACCATCTTTAGCGAACTAGCATTGCCAGTACGATCCAATACCGACAAACAGGCCACCCTTAACGGAATCAATGGCTCGCAAACGGGTTTGCACTCATTGCCCTTCAAAAGGCCCAACAGCAAGACACAGGCATCTTCGCTGCGACGCCCTAAAGAGCGGTCGCCTCCCGTCGCTACATAGCCAGCCCGATGGTACCGCCTCAAAGACCAACGCACCCAAACTAAGAATTATGAGTTCCAAACTCTTCCTGATAGTCGCGTCCTGCATTTGGTGCGGCGTCAGTCATCTAATCGCATCCGAAACAGCGCCACCCAACATCGTCATCATCTTCACCGACGATCAAGGCTATGCAGACTTAAGTTGTTTTGGTGGCAAGCATGTCCAGACGCCGCGCATCGATCAAATGGCGACTGAAGGCATGCGGCTAACCAGCTTCTATATGGGCGCACCTTTATGTACACCGTCGCGCGCCGCTTTGATGACAGGTTGCTATCCTCGCCGAGTCGACATGGCATACGGCTCGGACTTCGCCGTCTTACTGGCGGGTGATTCGAAGGGTTTGAACCCAGCCGAAGTGACGATCGCCGAAGTGCTCAAGGAGGCCGGCTACACGACAGGCATCTTTGGTAAGTGGCATTTGGGTGACCAACCGGAATTCCTGCCCACGCGGCAAGGTTTTGATGAGTTCTTTGGCATTCCATACAGCCATGACATTCATCCATTTCATCCACGCCAGAACCACTTTCAATTTCCACCGCTGCCTTTGATGGAAGGTGAAGTGGTGATCGAACATGATCCCGATGCCGACTACCTGACCAAGCGAATCACAAAGCGGGCAGTCAACTTCATCGAAACCAACAAAGATCGCCCCTTCTTCCTCTACATTCCGCATCCTATTCCACACGGTCCGCTGCACGTCTCGCCTGAATTCATGCAGCAAGTGCCCGACGCGGTCAAAGCGAAACTCGCAAAAGAAAAACGGATTGAGTACGGAACCCGAACACGTTTGTTTCCTGCGGCGATCAGCGAGATCGATTGGTCCGTCGGCCAAGTTCTCGACGCCTTAAAAGCGAACGGACTGGACGAGAACACCCTCGTTATCTTCACCAGCGATAACGGTCCCGCATCGGGAAAGGCGGTTCCTCTTCGAGGGAAAAAGGGAAGCACTTTTGAAGGCGGTCTTCGCGAACCGACCGTGATCCGATGGCCTGGCAAAATCCCAGCCGGCATCGTGAACGACGAACTGTTGACGGCAATGGACTTGCTACCCACTTTCGCATATCTCGCCGGTGGGGACGTTCCGACGGATCGTGTAATCGACGGCAAGAATATTTGGCCAGTGCTGACCGAAAACGAAAAAAGCCCGCACGAAGCGTTTTTCTACTACCGGGACAATGAATTGAGAGCCGTTCGCTCGGGAAAATGGAAACTCCACGTAGCCTTGCCGCCAACCAAAAACTCCACGAAGCCACCTATGTCTGCTTTGTTCGATCTGGAGGCGGATATTAGTGAGAAGCACGATGTCCTAGCTGACCACCCCGACGTGGTGACACGCCTTCGATCTTATATAGAAGACTTCCAAAAAGAGCTTGCCGAAAACAGTCGACCTGCGGCCTTCGTTGAAGCCCCTCAGCCTTTATCGTTGAAGAGCCCTCAGTAACAAAGCGTCCCACTTCTAAGGTTGGTCCTGAAGCACGGTCTCAACTTTCATGCGATCTCGATATCGCAACAGCTAAGAGCAGAAAACAAATGCAAGAATCACTCAAAGAGAACTGCCAAAGCGATGGTTGCTGTTCGGCACCATCGATCGGGCGACGCGGGTTCATTGAAGCAACGGGCTTGACCGCGGCGATTTTGATGGCGGGTCAAACGGAGGTGATGGCTGGCCCATTCCAGGCCGACGACTTTGACAATGTTATTCCCGCCGACAAGAAGCTAAGCCAGGAGTGGATCGACAGTCTGTACGCGCGTGGCGAAGCGATGACTGCGACGGGCAACGACCTAAAATTCATCGGTATGCCGATTAGCGGCATTTGTACGGGACAAGTTTACCTCGGCGGAGACGGACGGCTTTGGTACTGGAATCTCAACGCGACAAAGGACAAGAAGCACACGCCGAAGGGCCTTCGCTACATGCAACCGGATGCGGCTAAACCGTCCGCTCGACAAGGTTTTGCACTGCAGGTTGGCGGAAAGATCCACACACTCGACTCCAACGGTTTCGCCGAGGTCCAGTTCACGAATCAATACCCGATGGGACTCGTCGGCTTCAAAGACGAAAGCTGCCCCGTTTCAGTGCAACTGGAGGCATACACTCCTTTCATCCCGCTCAACCGTGACGAATCAAGCTATCCAGTCATCGTGATGCGGTACACAATTACCAACGAATCGAAGGCATCGCAAAACTTGTCCATCGCTGGATGGATTGAGAACAACACCAATGGGGCGAAAGCGAAAAAGACAAGCATTTATCGCGAACTACCGAATGCTTCCACGATCGAATGCGGCAGTGAAAAGTCGAACTCCAATGCGATGGCAATCGGTATCTTTGGTGAAGAGAAACCGGAACTATTGAATCTGGATAAAGCTTCCGGTGGCGTCGAAGGGATATTCACTACAAACACTTCGATTCAAAACAACGACCGTTCGAACGACAATTCCTTCGCTTCCATGGGACGAAAGTTCAACCTGAAGCCAGGCGAATCGAAGACTGTTTCTTTTGCGATTTCCTGGCGTTTCCCGCTGGTGCAATACGGCACCGAGTTTGGACGAAAGGGCACCTCGCTGGGCCGGAATCACTACGCAACAATCTGGCCCACCGCGGCGGCGGCTTCCAATCAAGTTGCCTCTCGCGAGAGCGAGCTCTACGGGAAAACGAAAACTTGGGTGGATACTTGGTACGACTCAACGCTGCCCTATTGGTTTTTGGAACGATCGTTTATCCCCATCAACTGCGTGCAAACGCAAATGGGTCAGCGTGTCTTCCCGAAAGGTAGCGACACCGAGATTTACAATTTTGAAGAAGGCGTCCGTTGCTGTCCCGGCAACTGCACCCACGTGTGGCACTACGCCCAAGGGTTAGCCCGTGTCTTCCCTGTCATCGAACGCGAAAACCGTGACAAGATTGAATTCGGTCTTGGCTTTGACGACAAAACTGGCTCGATACAGCATCGCTATACGAACCCAAAATTTGGCGACGCCATCGATGGAAACTGCGGCACAATCTTGCGTGTCTTGCGAGAGAGCCAGATGACGACGGATTATCGGTTCTTGGAAAGCATTTGGGACCGCGTGAAGCTATCGATGGATCATGTGATCCAGAAATGGGATCGCGACGAAGACGGTTTGTTGGCTGGTTCACAACACAACACGCTCGACGAACCGTGGTTCGGTCAGGTGCACTGGCTAATCAATCTTTATCATGCGTCGCTGAAGGCTGCAGCGATCATGGCCCGCCAGATGAATCAGCCCCAGGTCGCTGAACGTTACGAACGGATCGTTCAAAGGGGCGTCCCTGCGATGGTGGAACTGTTGTGGAACGATGACTTTGGCTACTTCGTGCACAAACCTGGCCAAGCGGACAACCAAAAGCATGGATCGACAAATGGTTGCCATATCGACCAAGTGTTGGGTGATTCCTGGCTGCACAACCTGGGGATCGAACCGCTTTTACCGAAAGACAAAACGCGGCAAGCCTTGGAAGCATTGTGGAAATACAACTTCACGCCCAACGTGGGAGCATTTCGCAAGGTCATGACCAACGGCCGCTATTACGCGGCGGCGGGTGATGCCGGTCTGGTGATGTGCAGTTTTCCATTCGGCAAGATCGAACCGAAAAGTGGCAAGGCAAGTTACGCTGGCTACCTCAACGAATGCATGACCGGATTCGAATGGCAGGTCGCCGGCCACATGATCTGGGAAGGCATGGTCCAAGAAGGACTAGCAATCGGCAAGGCTATTCACGACCGCTACTCACCACGCGCCCGCAACCCGTACAACGAAGTCGAATGCAGTGACCACTACTCCCGTGCGATGGCTAGCTACGGTGCTTACATGGCGGCGTGCGGTTATCGCTATGACGGCCCCGCCGGCAAACTCGCTTTCGGGCCGCGACTCAAGGCTGATAACTTTCGAGCTGCGTTCACGACCGCAGAAGGTTGGGGCAGTTTTTCCCAACAAGTTACGAGCGGGCAACAATCCGCCGCTATCGACTTGCGGTACGGTGAACTTGCCTTAACGGAATTGGCTATCGATCAAGTCAAAGGCACTTCCGCTAGTCAAGCCAGTGTAGAAGTCGACGGTGAATCGGTGGAAGCCAAGTTCACGAACGACGCGGGTCGTTACGTTTTGCGATTCCCCCAAACGCTGCGGCTTGTTGCCGGTCAACGCTTCCAAGTCAATTTCGCGAGCTAACCGTATCGCCAAGGCTTTGGGCCGTGCCACAGATCGGAATCCAGCGGTGTCTCAGTTCAAGACTCCGTATGAAGATGAAGAACAGTAGGCCTGAAACTCAAAAGTTCAAACGAAATTCAAAACCATCGAGAGAAACGATGCAACTGAACGTCATCAATCAACCATCCGAAGAAGCTTCTTGCTGTGGGCCCGACGTCGACCTGTCCCGTCGGCGATTTCTGGTTGCCGCCGGCGCGTTGACGGCGAGCCTGCAAGGCGGTCCTGTGCAAGCAGACAATCGGCGTGAAAGTTACTCCGATGCCGTCAGGGCTCACCAGTCACTGCGTGGTTACTGGCGTTTGGATGGCGACCTAACCGACGAGATGGGAAAGGCGTCGGCGACAAGCAACGGGGCGCCGAAGTTTATTGACGGGGCTGTCACAGGGAAGGCTCTCAGCTTGGTTCCCAAACATCTGGTTTCGGTCAAGCGAACCAATCACCTGCGAGGCAGAGCGGCAACGCTGGAGATGTTCTTCAAGCTTAATTCTCCTCCGAGCGTTACCGAAAATCCCGTCATCATCGCTCAAACAGATGGCCAGCAAGCTCGTTACATCGTCGGCGTCAAGAACGACCTGTCCGCTTTAATCTACCGAAACGTGAACGGAGATGTGCTGACCACGATCAACCTGCCCACCGATCAACCCATCGAAGTAGGGCGTTGGTATCACTTGGCGGTCACCAGCTTCGATCTCGATGTGCGAGCATACGTGGATGGATACGAATGCAGCTTGGTCGGTGGGGCATTCGAGTTCACTCGTCGCGGACCAGCCAAGTCAACGATGACCTTCGGTGAAACGACGGTGCAAGGATGGGGCGATGCAGACATTTGCCTGGATGAGGTCGCATGCTATGCCAGTGGGCTCACCCAAGCGGACGTTCAAATACATTTAGAAGCGGCCGGATGGGGGCAGCGTTTGAAAGAGACCGGCGAGATTGTCGCTCGCGTGAAAGATGAACGGAACGCTCGGCGTGCACGCAAAGAAAAAGCGATCTTGAATGATCCGGCGTTGACCGCTCGGGGTAAAACTCGTGTGTACGAGGGCGAACATCTTGACGCCATCCAGTTTACCGTCGGCGGCATCGGCGCGGGTGGCATTCAGTTCAATGGTAAAGCGGAGCCCGCTATATGGCAGATCGCCTGCAACCATTCCGAAGAGCGTGTCGCGGACAGCTTCCTCGCCGTGCGAGCACAGCCTGCGACTGGCGGAAACGCCGTGGTGCGAGCACTGCAAACGGCACCGGTTGGTCCGTTTGCTGCGATGAAGGCTCTGAAGTTTGAAGGCGAGTACCCGCTTGCTAAATATCGTTTCGAAGAACCATCACTCCCCGTGGAAGTGGAACTGGAAGTCTTCAATCCGTTTATCCCGATGGATCTAAAGCATTCAGCGATCCCCTGCGCGATTTATACGCTGACGGTGACGAACCCATCGCCGATCGCCGTCAAAGTGGACGTATTGGCGGCACAAAAAAATGCACTCGGTTACGCCGAAGGCAAAAACGGTAATTATGGAAAGAATCGAAACGAGGTTCTTAGCCGCGGCCATCAAAACACGCACGAGGAGGCAACAAACTCTCCGGCTGAAAAGAACATCGCCTCCGACGAATCGACGGCCGAGTCGGTAAAGAATTGGACGTTGTTGCACATGACCCGCGAGGGCATCGCGAACTCAGACATGGTGCTAATGACGCAAGCGGAAAATGCAACTGGCTGTGCCGAATGGGATTCTGCCGAAGAACTGCATGCAACCTTCCTAGCCGATGGTAAGTGCGACGGACCGGCGACATCCTCAGTTTCTGCGGCTGGCAAGACCGTCAACGGTGCGATTTCGGCGTCCCTGGACCTTGCGCCCAGTGAAACCAAGTCGATCACTTTTGTGCTGAGTTGGTATTTCGAAGACGGTCGGCATGGGGAAGGAAAAGCGACTGTCAACCTTGAAGGCGAAGGTGGATCCCAAGGAGGCAAGTGGAATCGCCAAGGCCAGAACTACACCAACTGGTGGCCTAACGCCCTGGGCGTGGCAACGTACCTGCGTGAGCATCTGGACCAGTTAAACGCACGCACCCGACGCTTTCACGACACTCTATACGCATCCACCATTCCCGTTTGGCTACTGGACCGAATGAGTTCGCAGTTGGCGGTCCTGCGCAGCCAAACATGTTGGTGGTCGGCCGATGGATACTTCGGCGCCTGGGAAGGTTGCAATCCCACCAAGGGATGCTGCGGCGGCAACTGCACTCACGTTTGGCACTACGCACAAGGGCACGCGCGTTTATTGCCAGAGCTCGGACGCAAAATGCGTGAACAGGACTACTCGATGCAACTGCCAAATGGATTGACTCCGTATCGACACACTAGCCAGAAGCCTGCCGCGGACGGTCACTTTGGAACGATCCTGAACACCTACCGAGAACATCTCTGCGCGGCCGACAATAGCTGGCTTGAATCGCAATGGCCCAAAGTAAAAAAAGCAATTGACTGGGGCATCGATCATTGGAACCCGCGTCGAGACGGCTTCTTGCAGACGAATCAGCACAACACGCTCGATGGCGACATGACAGGTTGCTCGTCATGGATCGGCAGTTTGTATTTGTCGTCGCTTGAGGCCGGCGCTCGGATGGCTGAGATCATGGGCGAGCCCGACACAGCAGCCGAGTACCGCAAAATCCGGCAGTCTGGCAAGCGGCTTCAAAACCAGCGACTTTGGAACGGCGAGTATTACATCCAAGAGGTCGGCGAGAAGCGAAACCAGGACTACTTGGACGGGTGCCACATCGATCAGGTGCTCGGCGAGTGGTGGGCCGACCAAGTTGGTATCGATCGCAACTTCCCTGCTGATCGTGTCAAACAGGCCCTGCAGTCGCTTTTAAAATACAACTTTCTGGCCGACTTCCACGGCCAATCACTTAAGCCACGACAGTACTGCGAGATTGACGATGGCGGCATGAAGATGATCACTTGGCCCCGCGAGCCACAACCGATCCCGGGTATGAAATACGGTGACGAAGTGATGACCGGTTTCGAATACGGTGCCGCGGTCTCGTTGATCCAAAACGGCATGCTGCGTGAAGGCTTGATGGTCATCAAGATCATCTCGGATCGATACAACGGGCGATTGCGTACCGAAGGTGTCTCCGATTTCGCAAACGGTCCGTGGGGTTATTCTGGCAACCCATTCGGCGATGACGAATGCGGCAAGTTCTACGGTCGTTCGCTAAGCGTCTGGTCTGCACTGCTTGCGCTGCAAGGTTTCCATTATGACGGTCCGGCGGGCACCATCGGTTTCCGGCCAATCTTGACTCCTGAAGACCATGCCAGCTTCTTCACGGTTGCCGAAGGTTATGGACTCTTCTCCCAAACTCAAAAAGCAAAACAGCTCACAGCCTCCATTGACCTGCGAGAAGGTCGTCTTCGTTTAAGCGAGGTGGTGCTGGGGTTACCGAAAGGCAGGGATCCAGAGTCTGCCCAAGTGCAGGTAGGTGGACGGACGGTCGCGTCACAACTTACCACTAAGAACGGGAGCATTCACTTAAGGCTGCCAAGTTCAATCGACTTAAAATCCGAACAGTCTCTCAACATCCAGGTGCAATACGCATGAGCTCAAAAGTCTTTCTAGCGATTTTGTTGACCGTATATGCATCTGCCGTCCTCCTGACGAATGTTGCGAAAGCAGAACCTTCAAAACCCAATTTCGTCATCATCTTGACTGATGATCAAGGCTACGCGGATCTAGGATGCTTTGGCGGAAAACACGTCAAGACGCCGCGCATAGACCAGATGGCAACCGAGGGAGCACGGCTGACTAGTTTTTATGTGGCGGGCTCGGTTTGCACACCTTCGCGAGCTGCTTTGATGACCGGTTGTTACCCCAAGCGTGTCGGACTTGCCGATGGTGTTTTCTTAGCTGGTGATCAAAACGGCTTGAATCCGAACGAAGTTACCATGGCCGAAGTCTTGAAATCGGCTGGCTATCGCACCGGCTTGATTGGCAAATGGCACCTCGGCGATCAGCCGGACTTTCTTCCAACTCGCCAAGGATTTGATGAGTTCTTTGGCCTGCCGTACAGCCATGACATTCACCCATTTCACACAAACGAAAAACACAACTTCCCACCGCTTCCTTTGATGGAAATGGAAAAGGTGATCGAAAAAGATCCCGATGCGGACTACTTGACGCAGCGGATGACTCGAAGAGCGGTTGATTTCATCGATCAACATCACGAACAACCATTCTTCCTATATCTTCCGCATCCGCTTCCGCATCGCCCGATTCACCTGTCACCCTCGTTCATGGTGAATGCTCCCGATGCAATCAAATCGAAACTGAAGGCGGAGAAGGGAGTCGATTACAAGACCCGCGACCAGCTTTACCATCACGCGATCAGCGAAATTGATTGGTCGGTCGGTCAGGTGCTCGATGCGCTCAAAAGGAATGGACTGGACGACAACACGCTGGTCATTTTCACATCAGACAACGGCCCGTCCATTGGCAAGGCAGCACCGCTTTCGGGAGGAAAAGGAAGTTCTTACGACGGGGGCCAACGAGTCCCAGCGGTAGTCCGTTGGCCCGGCAAAATTCCTGCGGGAATGGTGAACGATCAATTGTTGACGGCGATGGATTTAATGCCGACATTCGCCAAACTCGCTGGAGCGGATCTTCCGTCGGACCGGGTGATTGACGGAAAGGACATCTGGTCGGTACTGGCTGGAAATTCAGCGACTCCGCACGAGGCGTTCTTCTACTTCAAAGGCAATCAATTGAAAGCGGTCCGATCGGGCAAGTGGAAGCTTCATATCGGCAGTGCCAATGGTAATGCGAACAAGCGAAGACGGGGCAAAGGGTCCAGTTCACCAATCAATGCGTTGTACGACTTGGACGTCGATATGGGCGAAGCGAAAAACGTTTTGAACCAATATCCCGAAGTCGCGAAGCAACTTCGAATGAAGGCGGATGCATTCGAAGCGGAATTGGCCCACAACCGCCGTCCTCCTGGCTTCATCAAGGACGCCGTCACGCTTACACATCGATAGGCATCATGCCCAACCGTTCAAACATCACGTCGGCATTGTCACGCAACGCAACAAAACTTTGCCATCCAACGCAACACTTCTTACGAAGCAAATGATCAATCCCAACTTTCAGCGGCTGTCATACGGTTTGCTATTGAGTCTTTTCGCAATGGTAAACCTAGCCGTCGCCGAGAGCCCTTCCAATCCACCCAACATCATCTTGATCTTGGTGGATGACGTCGGCTACGGCGACTTAGGTTGCTACGGTTCGAAACGGAGCACGCCGGAAATAGATCGGTTAGCCGGAGAAGGTTTTCGTTCGACCGACTGTTTGGTGGCGGCCAACGTATGCGGACCATCGCGAGCCGCGCTGATGACCGGGCGTTATCCGATGCGTTGCGGCCACCCCATCTCTCGACACAACACTCCTAAATACGCCGACTATGGGATCGCTCCCAATGAACTCACCATCGCAGAGCTACTGAAAACAGCCGGGTATACGAACAAGTTGATTGGCAAGTGGCATCTTGGATTTCATGTCGATGGCTCTCATCCTCTCGATGCCGGTTTCGACGAATACCTAGGGCTGCATAGCAACTACACCAACCGACTTGAAGACGCCGATACGCTCTATCGAAATCGCGAGGTTCAGGAATCCGATATTGAGTTCGAGAAGGTGACGCAAATGTACACCGATGAGGTCGTCAATTTCATCAAGTCAGATCAGGACGGCCCATTCTTCATCTGCCTTTCGCACCACATCGCCCACGCGCCGATCCTGCCCAGCAAACCGTTCCAAGGCTTATCTGGAAAAGGACGAAGTGCCGCCTATGGTGATTTCTTGCTGGAACTGGACCATAGCGTGGGCCGGGTACGGGCCGCTGTGGAAGAAGCTGGTATTGCCGAAAACACGTTAACGGTCTTCCTTTCCGATAACGGCCCCGCTGTTAACGGTTCGCCCAAGCCGCTCGCCGGAGGCAAGTATGTGACAATGGAAGGTGGTCACCGAGTGCCAGGAATTTTCCATTGGCCGGGCCATGTTCCCGCCGGAACGGTTTCCGATGCGATGATCACGAGCATGGACCTGCTGCCATTATTTTGTCATGTGGCCGGCGTTTCAATTCCAACGGACCGCACGATCGATGGCAAAAATATCTTCGGCCTCATTACCGGATCGACCGCACAAAGTCCGCACGAGGTTTTCTATTACTACAACGGCTTGAAGTTGCAGGCCGTACGCAAGGGCAGGTGGAAGCTACACCTACCGCGCACGATAGCTGAGCAACCGTATTGGGCGAAACGAGCCGGTGGAAACCACTACAAGATTCACCTCGCCGTGGATCAACCGATGCTGTTCGACTTGGAAACGGATATCGGTGAAAAGACAAACATCATCGCTCAGCATCCCGAGTTAGCCTCTGAGCTAATCAAACAAGCACAACGCATCCGAGCTGAACTGGGTGATGTCAAGATCACCGGTTCAGACCAGCGTCCTCACGGATTGATTAACCCTCACGAGAAGAACTGATTGACGTGAAAGCCGCAGAGGCTTTCCCTAACGAAATTAAGCAACACCCTTAGAACGCCTCACGCGTGTCGTCTCCAAACCACTGGATCAACATCATGAACGACCAACATCACTTTTCGAATCAAACGCCTCGGCTGCACGTCATACTAAGCCTTTGCCTCGGGCTGAGCCTCGGACCGGCTTTACGAACCGCATCTGCCGATGAACAACCACAAGCGGCGCCCAACGTGGTCTTTATTCTTGCCGATGACTTGGGATATGGCGATCTTGGTTGCTATGGCGCAACCAAACTGAAGACGCCTAATATCGACAAACTCGCAAAGGAGGGGCGACGCTTCACCGACGCTCATACAGCCTCGGCGGTGTGCACACCATCACGCTACGGTCTACTCACAGGTCAATATCCTTTTCGTGCGATGGACGGAAAAGGAATTTGGGGACCGGCGCCGATTGACTCGCCGCTGCTGATTGCTCCCGAGACACAAACCATTGCTGATTTGTTTAAGCAAAACGGCTACGACACGGCGGTTATCGGAAAGTGGCACTTAGGGTTTGGTGAGGGCAAAAATGGTTGGCAAGAGCCCCTTAGCCCAGGACCGCAAGATCTCGGATTTGACTACTACTTCGGAGTTCCCGTGGTCAACAGTGCTCCGCCTTATGTCTTTGTGCAAAACGATCACATTGAAAAAGGAGATCCCAGCGATCCGTTGGTGTATGTAGGCAGGAAGTCCAAAGAGAAGACAACGCCGATCACCCCGATCCCCCACGAAGCGGCGCAGCGCACCCAGAATATGTTTAAAGGAGCTAAACGTGCGCATCAAAACTACAACGACTACACCGTCGGAACAACGCTTGCTGGTAAAGCGGTCGAATGGATCAAGGACCGCCAAGAACCATTCTTCCTGTATCTGGCGACCACCAACGTGCACCATCCCTTCACGCCGGCGGAACGTTTTCAGGGAACGAGCGATTGTGGCGTCTATGGCGACTTCGTACATGAACTCGACTGGATCGTCGGCGAAGTCATGAAAACGCTCGAAGCCAAAGGGGTCGCCGACAACACACTTGTCATCTTCACCAGCGACAACGGCGGAATGTTCAATCTGGGCGGACGCGTCGCTGCGGAAAAGGGCCACAAGATCAACGGCAACCTGCTTGGATCCAAATTTGGCGTTTGGGAAGGCGGTCACCGCGTGCCCTTCATCGCTCGCTGGCCCGGCAAAATCGCTGCCGGTAGTGAGTCCGACCAGCTAATGAGCATGGTCGACATGAAGGCAACCTTCGCCGCACTGACTGGCCAAAAACTAGCCAAAAGCGAGCAAAAAGACAGCGTCAATATGCTACCGGCAATGCTCGAAGACCCCGATCACCAACTCCGCACTGAGATGATCGTGACTCCTCACCGGCAGTCGCACATGGGACTTCGTAAAGGGAAGTGGATGTACATCCCCGCAAAAAATGATGGCGGCTTCACGGGGTCCAAACCCAACCAGCACGCATGGGGCGGGCCCGCGGTCACGAAACTGGTGAACACCCCCAATAGCGATATCGAGAACGCCAAGATCAAAAAAGACGCTCCTCCCGCTCAACTCTACAACCTCCACACCGACGTCAATCAAACGCAAAACGTTTACCGAGAACACCCTGAAGTGGTGCAGGAAATGGCGGCTCAATTAAAAGCTTACCGAGGCAAGTAGCCCACCAAGCCAACCGCTCTATCAATCCAAAACATCAAAAGCACGCTAGCTATTTACGAAAAAACGACAGCCACCGGAATAACCAAATGAAGCCAACGAAGATCCTCCTGATCGCAATACTGCACGCGTGTTTGCTCAACGTTCAAGCGACAATTGCGCCTGCCGATCAGCCAGCCGCACAAACCGACACGCTCAACGAAACCGACGACTCACACATGCAGTGGTGGCGTGATGCCCGCTTCGGCATGTTCATTCACTGGGGGCTGTACTCGATTCCAGGTGGCGAGTGGAAGGGCAAGGACTACGGGAAAGAACAGGGCGGCGCCAGTGCAGAGTGGCTGATGAACAGCGCCAAAATCCCTGGACCAGAATATCGCAAAACGCTTGCCCCCAAGTTCAATCCGACAGACTTCGATGCAGCCAAGTGGGTGTCGACGGCGAAAGCGGCTGGAATGAAGTACTTAGTGATCACATCGAAGCATCACGACGGCTTTTGCCTATTTGACACAGACGCAACCGACTACAACGTGATGGACGCGACTCCGTTTAGACGTGACATCATCAAGGAGCTTGCCGATGAATGCGCAAAGCAAGGATTGAAGTTCGGTGTCTATTATTCTCAGTTCAAAGATTGGTACCATCGTTCGTTCCAGCGGAAACCCGGAACGTTAAGCAACGAAGAGTATCTCGACCTGGTTGAGAAGAACCTTGACGAGCTACTATCCAACTACGGTGAAATGGCTGTCTTGTGGTTTGATGTCGGCGGCAACAACGTCATCGAAGCCAATCAACAGGGTGCACGTGTTCGCGAGTTGCAACCGAACGCCGTGATCTGCAGTCGCCTCTATAGCCGCAAGGTTCCCGAGAATGATCGAAAATACGCCGACTTCGAATCACTTCCCGATCGCATGCTCCCAGCGGAGCGAATGACGCAGGACACCGAGACGTGCATGACCATGCGGCACAACTGGGGATTCGACCGCAATGACGATCACTGGAAAAGTTCCAAGGACATCATCGAATTCTTAGCGCTATGTGGCGCACGCGGCGTGAACCTGCTTCTCAACGTGGGTCCGACGCCGGAGGGTAACTTGCTACAAGAGGAAACTGAACGTCTTGTAGAAGTCGGGCAATGGATGGATGCAAATGGCGAGTCGATCTACGGCACGAATCCCTCACCGGTCGACTACGACTTCTGGTGGGGCGCCATGACACAAAAGGAGCAGACCGTTTACCTTCACGTCTTAGAGTGGAAACCGGAAAGCATCGAGTTCCATGGAATCGTTGGCCAGCCAGTCAAAGCCTATCTCTTGGCTGATCCAAAACGCAATGCGTTGTCAGTCACCTATGATGCCGACAACCACACCACGAAGATAGAGGTACCATCCACTGCACCCGATGCAAGAAACACCGTGATCGCAGTGGAATACGATGCTCTTATTGCAACCGATTCGGAAGCGATGGGGAAGTATCACTGGTATACCACTCGAAGCCGGCGTCACACCGATATTCGCAATCGGGCAAACGCTGGCAAACACGCACTGCCCGAGGCCGTGACGGGAAAGTAGCCAAAACCTGAGACCGGCTGGCGTTGCGAAATCAACAGGCACCGAGTCAGCAGGGGTCAAAGCGGACGCAACACCAAGACCTAAACCCAATCCAGGAAGGAGTTTACAACTCCAAGCCTGGCAACTCCAAACCTGGTAGCTCAGTGAGCTTCCTGGCTCGCCAATCGCTACGCACCCTCAGCGGAGAATCCGCAAGGACTTTTTAAATTATGCCGCTTCCGCATCCGCCGGCGCGGCATCGTTGAGCCGGTTGTAAAGCGTTTTCAAGCTGACACCGAGCTCTTCGGCGACGGCCTTCTTGTTGCCTTCGTGTCGCTTCATCGCTCGCTCGATAGCCAATTGCTCGATCTCACGCAGCGACATCGGCGATGATCCGACCAAATCATCGCGAAGCTTTCGTTGGCTGAAGTGGGATGGTAAATTTTCCACGCCCACCGGCAAGGCATCGCAGAGCACCGAAGCGTGTTCAATCACGTTGGCGAGTTCACGCACGTTGCCAGGCCATTGGTGGCGTTTCAGTTCGGCAATCGCTTCATCGGTAAACAACTGGCCATCGACTCCGTCACGACGGTGTCGGCGTAACAAGTGGTTAGCAAGTGGAACCAAGTCATCGAGTCGTTCACGAAGCGGTGGAACGTGCAGTTCGAAAGTATTGATGCGGAACATCAAGTCCTCTCGGAACGTTTGCTCACCCACCATCTTTTCCAAATCGCGGTGCGTTGCACACACGATCCGAACATCCACGTGAACACTCTCGTTGTCACCAAGACGGCGGATGTCGCCTGTTTCGAGAACACGTAAAAGCTTGGCCTGCACAGCCAGAGGAAGTTCGCCAATTTCATCTAAAAACAAGGTCCCGCCACTGGCAACTTCGAGCAGACCAACGCGAGCGGTGTCCGCCCCCGTGAATGCACCTTTGACGTGCCCAAACAGTTCGCTCTCGATCAACGTTTCGGGAAGCGCACCGCAATTCACTGCGACAAACGGCTTCTCGGCTCGCAAACTTTGTTCGTGAATCGCGCGAGCCACTAACTCTTTGCCACATCCGGTCTCGCCACGAATCAAAACTGTCGAATCAGTCGGCGAGACGCGGCCGATCAACTTGCGAACCGCCTCCATCGAAGAGTGCCCACCAATCAAGTCGCCTTGACCTTCGGCCCGCTGCAATCGATGCATCAGCGCCGCCATCATCTGTTTACCCTTGCGCCGCTCACTGACACGGCCCAGGATCGTAGCGATTTCAGATAAACGCGTTGGTTTGGTCAGGTACATGAACGTACCGAATTCAATCGCCTGGATCGCGCTCTCCATGTCTGGATTCGCGGTCATGATGATCGCTTCGACATCTGGGCGGATGTCACGGGCTTTCTCGATAACTTCGATACCCGTCAAACCGGGCATGTGCAGGTCGACCAACAGGCAATCGATCCGTTCGGTCTTAAGCGTTTCCAAAGCGGTCAAGCCATCCGGACAAATCGTCACCCGGTAACCCAACTTGGGCAACTCCTTCCGCATTACCTCCTGGAGATGTTTTTCGTCATCGGCAAACAGGATGTGCATCTCTGCTTCGTCGGGCTTTGCTGCGTTCGACTTGGACTTAGCGCGTTGGTTCATGAAACTGAATGATTGAGGCAGGATTGTTCTTGGATGTCTGGCGTGCGTTTACGATTGACGGCTTTAAGCCGCGGCGGTTTCTCGCCAAGCAACAGCGGGCGATGGAGCGCGTATTGGCTTGGGTTCGGCAACGTCGGATGGGTCAACAGGCAATCGCAACTCCATCGTGGAGCCCAAACCGACACCATCGCTGCGCGGAATCAGTTGCCCGCCGTGCTGGCATACAATTCGGTATGAAATACTGAGTCCCAGCCCGGTACCAGAACCGTCGCGGCGGCGAGTGTAGAACGGCTCGAACAGATGCTGCATGACCTCTTTGCTCATTCCACATCCCGTATCCAGCACTGAGACGCTGGCAAGCGATCCTTGGTTTCGCAATCGAATCGTCACACTGCCATCGGCGTCCACGCTTTCCATCGCGTTGGTCACCAAGTTTAAAACCACTTGGCGAATTTCTTGCGAGTTTGCATACGCCAACACCTCGCCTTGGCTGTCGATGCTGATGTTTTGGCATTCGTATTTGCCTAGCGTTCCGACTAGGTCCACGACGTCTTTCACCAACGGCACGATGTCGATGATTTCGCGTTGGACATGGCCCACTCGGCTGAAGCTAAGCATCCGTTCGGTGATGGACTTACACCGGTAAGCTTCACCTTCGATTCGTTGCAGGTTTTCCTGCAGCGATTCCATCATCTCTTCATCGAGCAATCGATGCTCGGGGGCAACCATTTTCAAGTCATTGATACTCGATTCAAGCGATTCCGCACTCCAGGCGATGGCCGCCATTGGGTTGTTGATCTCGTGAGCGAAACCGGCGGCTAAGAAACCCACACCCGCGAGTTGTTCGTTACGAATCACTTCCCGCGACCGGATCTCGATTTCCTCTTCCTGTTGATGCACCAAATCATTGATGTGCATCATGCTTTGACGAAATCGATCCGTCATTTGATTCAAAATGCCGGCCAGTTCGCCGATCTCATCTTCTCGCCCCAGATCGATCGTGTGACCGTATTCACCTCCCGCAACCAACCGGGCTCCGCTGACCAGATTGCTGAATGGTCCGATCACCATCCACTGGAAGTACATGATCATTCCGCACGTAACCACCGTCGCGAAGATCAGCGCTCCCCACGAACAAGCGATCCCAAATCGGTGCTGTGATCGAACATGGTCGCTGAATTCAGCCATTTGACCGTGGATCAACCCAAGGTGTTGGTTCGTCTGTTCGAAAAGTCGGGCAAGCTTCGCGGAAAGTTCATTGCCACCGTTTTGGTAAAAGATCGCCAGCGAGCGAGGATTTTGCCGCATCCGCTCGATGTCATGGATTGTCTGGCCGATCGCCTTCAGCGAGGCTGCGCTGCTCGTCGGTGTCGATCAACATGACCGAGCGATCCGTTGCCGGGATTGCTGCAGCGTGATCCGTGTTGGGCTGACTCGCACCAAATAGCTTCAGCGAATCGGAACCATGCGGAAAGTCGTGCCCCAAGTCCATACGCTGACTGGCTACCGATGTGGGGGCATCAAACGAACCTGGATAATCACAAGAGGAACAGGAAACGCCGATCGCGTCGCCATAACGGTTAACGATTAGCGAAAGCTCCAACATCGCTTGGGCGAAGTGGGCTCGTTCGAGCTGCAGATCGGAAACCGCCAAAACGGATGAATCAATCATCCCCTCGCGGGCCTTCATTTGGCAGATTCGTGTATTACTGTCTCGAGCCGTCGCCGCCCACTGACTTAGGTGGGTGGCCATGGGAAGCTCTGTCGCCCGCTCGCTGATCGCGTCCGCCAGATCTCGATAGCGATAGAAGCCATAAAGACCAACGACGGTCAGCGTGATGATGGTCACGACCAACATCACGATTCCCATAAACAACTTGCCGCGAATCGAATATCGCTGCAACAAACCGGTTACCGGCACGCCCCGCTTCCAAATTCCAGATTCTGAAGAACCTTGCGACGCGGAACTGTGAGATGCTGAGCCACGAGAAGCCGTGCCTCGGGATGCTGAACCTTGGGATGCTGAACCTTGGGACGCTGAACCTTGGGACGCTGAACCTTGGGAGCTGGATGAAGCGGAAGCCCCTGTAGCTGCGACTCCATGGGCAGCGGCCAGGACGGATCGGCCGCCGGATTCCGCTGCGGTGAAACTGCTTCGAGAAAGCTCTGGTTGCTCCCCAGCGGGATCAAACCAGACGGATGCCGCACCGGCATCGGGTGAGTTGGAGGCGCTCGCTGATGACTTATTGCTAGCGAAAGACAATCCTTTCGCGAACGAAATCACAGGATTTTGGCTAGTTTCACGAGACGCCGGCGACTCTAAGGTCGTTTCCGGGGAACGTCGTTTTTTCGACGAACCGAAGAATCGGAATGGACTCATCTATCGGCCTCCCTGACCTAGAATCGCGTGAAACTTCCTTATCACTAGTGCGAGCGTATCGCGGATCCAGATAACTCACAAGATCGGATCTTGCCGTCGACGTTCAATAAGATGTTGTAGTATTCACCGAATGTTTCAATGTGCAGCATCTCGCCAGTACCTCGTGTTGACGTTAGGCCGGGTTTCGGTCACAACGCCGGGATTGAGTATCGCCTGCTCCCCCTATTTTTCCATTTCAACTCACTTCCAAACGACTCGTCTCGTCCATGGCTAAATCGACCAGCAAAAGTTTGGTGATCGTCGAATCGCCCGCCAAAGCCCGCACGATTTCCAAGTTTTTGGGTAGCGGATACCAAGTCGAAGCCAGCGTCGGGCACGTCCGCGACCTGCCTGGCGGGGCTAAGGACATCCCGGAAAAATACAAGAAAGAACCTTGGGCCTATTTAGGCGTCGACGTCGAAAACGATTTCGAACCCGTCTACATTGTTCCTGCGGACAAGAAAAAGCAGGTCACCAAGCTCAAACAGGCCCTGAAAGAGGCCGACAGTCTCTATCTCGCGACCGATGAAGACCGCGAAGGAGAAGCGATTTCGTGGCACTTGCACGAATTGCTGAAGCCCAAGGTGCCTGTCCATCGGCTGGTTTTTCACGAAATCACCAAGGAAGCCATTCAGAAAGCGCTCAGCGAACCGCGGCAAATCGACAACGGGCTCGTTCGCGCCCAAGAAACCCGTCGAATCCTAGACCGTTTGTACGGCTACGACGTTTCCCAGTTGCTGTGGAAAAAAGTTGGCCCTGGGCTCTCAGCCGGTCGAGTGCAGAGTGTCGCCGTTCGATTAATCGTCCAACGGGAACGTGAGCGAATCGCTTTCCACGACGCAACATATTGGGATTTGGAAGCAATCTTCTCGACCAGCAACGGCGATTCGCTGCCCGCGACGCTAAGCACAGTCGAAGGCCGTAAGATTCCCTCAGGTAAGGACTTCGATGCCGACACGGGCTTATTGACGAACTCTGAATTGCTGCAGATGGACGAGGCCCAATCGACCGCATTGGCCGAAAAGCTACGCAGCGAAGAGTTCAAGGTTACCAAGGTCGAAGTCAAGCCGTTCGTCGAGCGACCGCGTGCCCCTTTCACGACCAGTACGTTGCAACAGGAGGCCAACCGTAAGCTTGGTTTCACCGCACGACGCTGCATGCAGGCAGCTCAAAAGCTGTACGAAAACGGTTACATCACCTACATGCGTACCGACTCGACGACGTTGTCGACCGAGGCGATTGACGCCGCTCGCGCACTGGTGAAATCGGAATACGGCGACAAGTTCCTGCACGACACGGTCCGTGTCTACAAAGGCAAGGTCAAGAACGCCCAAGAGGCTCACGAAGCGATCCGGCCTGCCGGTACTCCGTTCCGTGTTCCTGCCGCGGTTCAATCGGAACTGGATCGAGATCAATTCCGCTTGTTCGAGCTGATTTGGAAACGAACCATCGCCTGCCAAATGGCGGACGCCCAAAAGCAACGCATCGCTGTTTCCATCGAAGGCGGCGACTGCAAGTTCACCGCTTCGGGTACGAGCATTCTGTTCGAAGGTTTCCTGCGAGCCTATGTCGAAGGCAGCGATGATCCAGAAGCGGAATTGGCTGACAAGGAACGTCTGCTACCCGCGGTCAGCGAAAACGATGCACTGCAACCGCAAACGATTGACCCCAAGAGCCACACCACGCAACCGCCCGCTCGGTACAGCGAAGCATCACTTACGCGGATGTTGGAAGAAAAGGGAATCGGCCGTCCGAGTACCTACGCATCGATTATCGATACGATCCAAAAACGCGATTACGTCTACAAGAAGGGCAGTGCGTTGGTCCCGAGCTGGACCGCGTTCAGCGTCATCCGTTTGATGGAAACGCACTTTGATGCGTTGGTCGACTACGACTTCACGGCCCAAATGGAAGACTTCCTGGACACGATCAGCCGCGAAGAAGCGGAGTCCCTGGAATACCTCAAGAACTTCTATTTCGGTGATGAGTCCGCTGAGCCACAGAAGCTTTGCAACAAAGACGCCATCGGGCTAAAAAACCGTCTGGCGAGCAAGATCGAAGAGATCGATCCACGATTGACCGCCAAGTTCTCGCTCGGTTTTCCTGAAGAAGGCGAAAACCGGGAAGAGGTCTTCGTACGCGTCGGCAAATACGGGCCGTTCCTGGAACAAGGCGAACGCAAAGCTCCGATCCTAGATGGCATGGCACCAGACGAAATGGATCTCGAAAAAGCAATGGAGCTGTTCGAGTCCGCCTCACGTGAAGACGAGCCGCTGGGCACTCACCCCGAAACCGGCAAACCGATCTACATGAAGGCCGGTCGCTTCGGACCTTACATCCAATTGGGCGAAAAGGACGACGAAGAGAAACGTAATCAGTCGATCCCCAAAAGCATTCCGGCCGAAGACGTCGACTTCGAGATGGCCTGCAAGCTGTTGTCGCTGCCTCGGAACCTGGGCAACTACCCCGACAACAACGAGCCCATCATGGCTCACGATGGTCGCTATGGACCGTACGTGAAATGCGAAAAAGAAACCCGCTCGCTGCCTGCCGGCATGTCACCGCTGGAAGTGACCTTCGACGAAGCCGTCGCACTGCTGAAGCAGCCCAAGACACGCGGCCGCGCCGCACCGAAGGAACCGATCAAGGTCTTCGAAAAGAAGAGCCCGGTCACGGATCAAGAGATCAAAGTACTCGAGGGACGCTACGGACCCTATGCGACCGACGGCGAAACCAATGCATCGGTCCCACGTGGAACGGACGCCAAAGAACTGACCTTCGAAGCGGCACTGGACCTACTCGCCGAGCGAGCAGCGAAGGGCCCGTCGAAAAAGAAGAAGAAAAAGAAGGCTGTCAAGAAAAAGGCGACCAAGAAAAAGGCGACCAAGAAGAAAGCCGCAAAGAAGAAGACAGCCAAAAAGAAAGCGGTTAAGAAGAAGGCCGCTGCTTCGGCGACAAAGAAGAAAGGCATCATCAAGAAGTCTTCTTGATGATGTTCAATTGCTCGAGTGATGCGCAATCGCTTGAGTGATGCGCAATCGCTTGAGTGATGCGCAATCGCTTGAGTGATACCAATTGGTCTTGCGTGGCGGCACGCTTGGCAGTTTCCACCCGATTGTAAATCTCGTTTTCCATGACACGTTTATTCGCTGGTACGCCGTTTGACATCCCGCCGCAATGCGACGATTGCGGTAAACTGGAAAGCGAATGCGTCTGCACGGCTGATCAAAAAGCCGAAGCAGAAAAACGCCGTCAACGGGATGCCGATCGCTTAGAACCAGGCAAACAGACCGCCAAGGTTCGCAAGGAACAACGCAAGGCAAAACGGGTTGTTACGGTGGTCGCCGGCTTGACCTCCAAAGCGAACGATCTGCCTGCGTTACTTTCAAAACTGCAAGCCAAGTGCGGCGCCGGCGGCACTGTCAAAGCTGACGATGACTGTCTTGAATTGCAAGGTGATCACGTTGCCTCGGTTAGCCAAGCACTGCGAGAACTTGGATACAAAGTCCGCTAGCTGAACTCGCTGACTGCAGTGCTGAATCCTAAAGTAACGACTTGCGATACGGGCACTGGCGTTTAGATGAACAGTCACGATCGGTGACTGATATCCTGACGTCGCAGTGTTAAGGCGCCGCTCTTTTCTGGACGACGACTTCGTTATCATTCCACTGCACCGTCAACCCCGCCGGTTCAGCGACTAGCTCAGCAAGCTCTTTCAGTGTTTTCTGACTCGCGTCGAGACTGACCAATCGTTGACTCGCGAGCTCGGCTTCGGGCTCGATGCTTAGCTTCTTCCCGGACGCCGCAGTTAACTGCTTCAGGACCGTTGCAACAGCTTTGTTGACCAACTTCAAATCGAAGACCGGTTCCTTTCCGGGCTCCGGATTTTGGTTGCCCGCTGCTGGAACGACGTTCCACATAGCCACCACTGCGTCCATGTGAGTTTCAGTGGTTGCCCGAACCAATAATCCTTGCCGGTTAGCACGAACCGACGAACGGCTCTTCTTTTCCGCCAAGGATTCGCGAACAGCCACGGCAACGTCACCAGTCGGATAGAGCTGAGTGAATGTTGCGGCAGCCGGATCGTCCGGCCATTTGGAAACACTTGGCGGCATGCGATCACCGTCACTCAGCAACGATTGAAGTGACAACGAACGCTGCAGCTTCATGTCAAACTGCGCAAGCACCAATGCCGTCGCCAGCGTGCGATCCACATCGGTAAGGCTGCCCGAACGCCAAACATCATGTGGCAACCAACCGATCGGCTTCGAAACCGATTCGGCATGGGTGATCATCATCGACAAGACTTCCGCCGCCGTGGTGCCGATTGGCCAGTCCACGGTGACCCGATCTGACGATACGTCTGACTCAGCACCGCCGTCGCGGCCAAGCCGTGGCCTGCTCTCAACCACAGCGGCTGGCAAGTTCGAAAGGGTCTCCCTCACCCATTCGGGCCGTCCGACCAGCAGCACACCGGGTAATGGATACGCCGACCATTTCAATGGTTCGATGGCTTTCAGAATGACTTGCGAAGCGGGCAAGCCAGCGACGGTAAGATTGATCTTTTGCGACGGATCAACGCGACGATCCAGCCACAACGACCATACCGGCACCGTCGATTCCTCCGCTCCCGCTTGTTTGCGTGTTCCCCCCTTTACCCCCAAGTTCACAGACCGCAGTAATTGGCGAAGGACTTGTTCGACGGATTGGTCCTCGACGCTTAGGGTGATCGAGGTTTTTCGTAATGAATCCCCTAAAAGAGGACTGTTTTGCGGGGGCTCTGCGGCGACATCCAGTGGCATCATCAAACACCCCCAAAAGAACACCAGCAAAGCTGAAAAACACCCGCGTTTTGCGTTGTTTTGCACACTTGTGAGTCGCTCTACGGCCAGGGTGTATTGCCTCGGCAATCGGCGGCTCAAGAAATTTCGTGGTAACTCTTTTGGTTTTGCCATCTTGCCCGTCACGATGATCGGTCTAACATCGGGAAGTCAAATGAAGGGGACACAAGTTTGTGAACTCTACCACGCTGATGGAACGTTTGAACCGATTATTCCTATTTCAATGGATGCCGACGTGACGACACCGCTTGTTCATACAAACCGACTGGCTTCGGCCTATCGACGCTATTTGCAATCGGCTGACTCGTGTCGTTTTGCCCACGATGTTGATGAGTACTACACGCTTTCGACTCTGAAAGCTTTGATGACCCGGGGCGAAGTCGAACAACGCCGAGCCTCGGCATTGGCTTTGGGAATGCTGGGTGACGCTCGCTGCGTCGACGCTTTGGGCCGAGCGATTTCGGATTCCGATCGCGGAGTACGATTGGTCGCCGATGATTCCTTCCGTGCCGTGTTGGTTCGCGACGCCGCTCCCATGCATCACCAACAATTGTTGCGAGTGATGCACCTGAACGATGGTGGCGAGTACGCTGCCGCGTTGTCGCCCGCTTTGATCTTGGTTGAAAACGCCCCAACTTATTCTGAAGCTCACCACCAACTGGCGATTTGTTGGCACGGACTTGAAGACTTCAAGCGAGCCGAACAGTCTTACCGAGCCTGTTTGTGGCACTGCCGTTTTCATTATCTGGCTTGGCAAAGCTTGGCAAAGATTCGATTCCTCAACGGCAACCTCGCCAAGTCGCTTGACGCTCTGGACTATTGCTTGGACATCAATCCGGATCTCGAAACCGCACGGATGCAGCGGCGAGCGATCCAACGGCAAATGCGACAACGAGACGTCTAGAGTTGTGGTTTCGGAAGAGCGATTGATCGCCGGCTTGGCATTCATCATTGCCTTGATCGCCCTGGCTATCTCATTAGGCCCTTGGACGTCACCCTACCGAATTCGTTCGATCGCCGCGATCACATCCCGGTTCGGTAAACCCGCCGCTCGACTTGCTTGGCTCATCGTCGCGATCCTGGCTGCTACATGTGGCACGGCGATCATCAACGAAGTTCGCCCGGCTTACGCGATCCCTAAAGCATCAGCGGAATCAGCATCAGCGGAATCCGGGGCATCGGGCGATAACAACGCCAATCCGTAGACAGGTTGCCTGACGTACGCCCTCATTAAACGTGAGGATGCCGTGCTTCGACTTCTTTCAATCCTGTGCGTTGACACCCCATCATCCCGTGGTGCTGGGCCATGCGCGTTGTCAGATTGACCGAGATACGCAAGCACGCGTGACCCCGTCCATTACGGTCGATACGAAGTTAAAACAGTGCCGATTAGGTCGTTTAAGCGTGTTTCGATTGGTTAACCCAAAAAACATCAGTCTTGGGCCACTATTTTTTTGACGCAGCCACAGCAACACGCTAAAAATGAGCACTCGCAACGTTCTCAGCTTTGATTCCCCCATTTCAACCGAGTTAGATTCGTGCGTATCCACGGACGAGACCTTGCTTCAGGTTATCGAACACAGGCGACGTTGATCGCAATGTGGATGGGGACACTGCGGGGCAGATTTCTGCGGGCGGGAGTTCTGTGGACGGGAATGCTGAGCCTCGGATTACTGAGTCCAGGAATCACGGTCGCTCAAGCGGAAGACAACGCCAACGTAGCTCGAGAGGATAAAGCTCAAGTCGGTAAAGCTGAGCCGGCCCTGGCTGAACCAGACAAGGCGAAAGACATCGTTGCTCTCGCTAAACCTGGTAACGCAAACGCGAAGGACACTGGCTTTTGGTACGCTCCCATGCGTGAAGTCAGCATCTCTGCTGATCAAACGCTGCTGATCATCCTGATCACTGACGACATCGATCCCGCCTGGGCATCGCTGGGAAAAATCAAACGCCCGATAGCTCGCCCAGCTTGCTGGTGCGAAAAACCGATATCGAAAGCCATCTCCAGGATCCCGCCTGGTTTCGTCCACCCTTCGGCACCAATCGAAGGCCAGCATTGGCCGCTGGGAATACCTGCGGTTTTAACCGGCGGGGAAGCTGATCGTCCTCCGGTGCGATCGATGGTTGTCGTCACTGACGGTCACTACCGTACGCTCAGTGCACTCGTTGGCATCCCTGAAGGAAATAAACTGACACGACTGATCGAAGATGCCGAAGAGACACGCGGATGGCTCAAACAATTCCGCAATGATCCGGATCAACTGGTCAAACAAATCGCTGATCGCAGTCGCCGACAGGTACCGCGAATTTGGCAACTGGAAATCGACCAACAAATCAACGCGTTCGGCACGACACCTGACGAACAAACCGTCGATGCGATCAAAGAAAACAAAGCGTTCACAGACCAAGTTCGACTTCGATTCGGACAGGTCGCGGTCCAATTGCAAAACACTTACGTCAAAGATGTCCAACAGCGATTGGGAATGACTCCCCCGCGTGATTTCAATCGACTCGTGGCCTTGGAACAACATTCTTTAACTCGCGATCCCTGGGTCACGAGCTTGCTGCCTTTCATCGCGGGGGCCGATCTGCGCCACTTGTATCTCGACTTGGTCGAAACAGTGTGGGACCAACGGGCAATGCCAGTTCAAATGCAAGGCGAAGATCCCATCGGCGACTGGCTTACGCAACTGGGAGATCAACAGCCCTTCGCGTTGCACATCCCACCGCCTTTTCTTCGCAATCGGACTGAACCACAACTCGCCAAGGTTTCCGATATTGCTCAACGCCGTGGATTAGGTTGGCGGGATCTTGATGATGCACTCGGTAATGGCCCCATCCGAGAAACCAACGTGCGAGAATTAGCAACATGGTTCTATCGCCACAATTCACGGCCATTGGACTTGGAACGCCCCAGCCAGACACGCTACCTCTTCTTTCGATCGTCGACGGATCTTCCCTACCCGATTCGTGATGGCGAACCACCCGGTCGCTCCATCACGATGATTCGCCAGGTACAAAAATGAACGCACGATTTATATGCGGGCTTGCCAGCCTCCTTTGCATGAGTTCCGTGTGGGCGGTATCGCCTCAGTCGATCATGGAAGGAAAACAGCTATTCGAACAGGAATGGCAGCCCAGCAATCCCATTCACGGCAGCGACGGTCTAGGGCCTTTGTTCAACGCCACTTCCTGCGCCGCGTGCCATCAACTCGGTGGTATTGGAGGAGCGGGCGAGGCTGAATTCAATGCAAAATCGATTGGCATCGAAGCGATCGAGATTTATGGGGCCCCGATCAACAGCATGTCACTGGCTTCGTTGGTTTCACGGTTCCACCCGGCATTTGTGCAGGGCGAAGGCAACATCACTAACGTGGCTCCGCTTCCGCATCACGGCGGCAGTGAAACGCTACGTCAATTCCATGATGCCATGACTCTCCGGACGAGTGCGAAGTTCAGCGATGAAGGAGGCCCAATCGAGGCGTCCGAAGTTCAAATCGCCAATGCATCTCCTATCATCTTCGAACAAGAAGTCGACGGATACCAAGTCCGTATCGCCGCGAGAATGTTTGGGCGAAATACAACCGCATTGTTTGGTGCCGGTTTAATTGACCGGGTTCCCGACAAGTTGCTCGACGCCCAAGTTCGCAAACAACAAGCCCACCCAGAAATCAGCGGGCGTCCTTCCACGCTAAGTGACGGACGGTATGGCAAGTTCGGCTGGCGCGCGAACATCGCAACACTATTGGAATTCACCGACCAAGCTTGCGCCAACGAGATGGGCTTGCAGACGCGGCGAAAAACCCAAGCGAGCGATGTGACGAATCCAGGCTATCGAAACTCGGCCTTCGATATTACCGACAAGCAAATTGAATCGATCGGTGACTTCGTAGCTGCGTTGCCCGCCCCGCATCAAAATCTGCCGACCAGCACTAGCGAACTCGCTGCACTCCGCAATGGCGAAACACTATTCAACAGCATCGGTTGTAGCACATGTCACGTTCGCGACATGGGCCCCGCTCATGGCATCTACAGCGATTTACTCTTACACGACATGGGCGGCTCAACAATCGATCTAAATCACGCTGAACCCTATATCGTTAATCGCAAACTGATGTACAGCGAAGTCGCTGCCTCCGTCCCCACAGGATTCGTTACCCAGGTGAACCAAGCCTACTACGGTGTGACGGAGATGATCGAAATTCCCAAGGGGTTCGACTCGTCGTCCAGCATCGGCATGAATGTGGAGGCATCACGATCATCGCAAAACTACGGTAAGAACAGCCCATCCTTCGTTTTCTATGCTCCCGAGGGACCGACGAGTCTCTTCTCCGTTCGATATATCGACTACATGTACAATCCAGACACGAAAAACAATTCGGTAGTCGCAAAAAACGCGCAAAACAAGATGCAAGCGAGATTAAATCCGGAGGCGACTCAGCACGCACTAGCCAGAATCGACAGGTACGAACGAATGGATATCGAACCAACTAAGTTCAACCAAGAATGGCGAACCGCGCCTTTGTGGGGTCTACGAGATTCGGCTCCTTATTACCATGACGGCCGAGCCGAAACCGTACTGGAAGCAATCGCGATGCATAGCGGCGAATCCGCAGGCACGCGGGACCGATTCTTGTCGCTTTCATACCAAGATCGCCAAGACATTCTGGCGTTCCTCGATTCGTTAGTGGCGCCGAACTAGGTCGTACGCGAACACGGCAGCAGAACGCAAGCACCGCCAGTGTCTAGATGGCGGTGCGAGTCCAACAAGAGTGTCCTATCGCAGCACCCACGAGACTGCGAAACCGAAAGCAGCACCAATGGCTAATGCTACGACGGTGGCGATGACCAGCGTCGTGCGAGTGACCGTCTTGCCCGCTGACCTTACCTCCGGTGGCTCGGCGATCGGTGGCGGAACGGCTGCCTCTTTTCCACTTTGCAGCGGGCCGAACGCCGCTGGCTGATTCGGGACGGCTTGTACCAAACTGGCTGGCGGCGTTCCCTCTTGCTCCGCCACCGCGTCCTGATCTTTCACGTCGGACAACCCCGAAACGCTACCGCTTTGGCCGCCCGTGCTGGTTCGCCATGCACCGTCCGTATCCATCCCCGTTGGCACCAGCTTTCGCTGCACACCGACGGCCCCCAGCAAGCGATCGGTGGAATAGTCCGGTGAGGACGGCGCGTCGATCTCCAGCCCCAACTCGGCCATCCACTGATCACCTTGATCCTGTCCCGGCGCCGCAAAAGCACTCAGACGGCGAACCACTTCCGCCGCCGTCTGCACCCGCTTACGAGTGTCCTTTTCGATCATGTCCGCAATGATTTCAACGAACTCCGAAGGCAAATCCGGCGTGTGCTTGCGAGGATCCCAAGGGGCTTGGGTGAGGTGTCGCTTGCACTTACTGCGGCTATCACCGTTGGGAAACGGGACCTTCCCGGTGGCGCAGTAATACAGCGTGCAGCCCAGGGAATACAAATCGCTTTGCGGTCCAACCAGATGCGGGGTTCGGATTTGTTCGGGCGAAAGATAGTCGGCCGTTCCGACAATCTTCCCGGCTCGTGGATCCTCGTCGCCAGCATACGCCAACGCCGCCAGCCCGACATCGGCGACCTTTGCATGCCCCTCCGGCGTGACCAGGATATTCGCGGGCTTGATGTCTCGATGGATCAGCCCGGATTCATGCGCGTATGCCAAACCCGCTGCTGCCTGAGCGACGATCGACGAAGCCTGCTGTACCGACAACTTGCCGTTCTCTTTGACCAACTGCCGAAGGTCGGTTCCCGGCACGTACTCGGTCACCAGGTAATGTACACTGCCTTCACGTCCGGCATCGAAGGCTCGCACCAAATACGGACAATCCAATGACGCCTGCAACCGAATCTCACGATGGAAACTCTCGCGTGCTTCGTCGTCGGCTTTGTCCAGCGGCAACACCTTGATCGCACATCGCCGGCCCATGATTTCGTGGTAGCCTGCGAACACCTGCCCCATGCCACCCTGGCCTAGGAAGTCCGTCACGATGTAAGGGCCGAGCGTCAGCTTCGTTCGGCCGGCTCGAAGTTGTTGAGCCTGGTATTCCGTCAGCACCTCGTCACGGATCAGCACAGCAGCGATCTGATCGACCACCTCGGCGCGTTCAGAATCCTCCACAGGCGCGGTTGCGCCAGCCGCAGTCCGATTTCGCTTGACCTCTGAAGCAGCTTTTCGCCATTGTTGCTCACTGACCAAGTTGCTTGCAAAGGCAGCTTCGCGAAAAATCAGATCGACCGGCATCGACGTGTTCATGTATCGCCGCCGGTCTCAAAGAGGACGACAAAATGCACAACCCCGTGAGCCCGTTGACTCCACTGAACCCGGTCGTCTTCCGCTTCGACGCCATGTGCGATCGCATGACTTTCTAAGTCCGATAACGTTAGCCCAGTACTGAGTTCGGCCAGTGGTCGAGACAACGACGAAACTTCAATCACCGAGTGCACCCCGCGGCAAAAGCGAAGAGACGCCTTCGTGGCTTTGCCTACCGTTTGAATCACACGAAAGTGGATGGCCAAATAGCTCCCTTGATCTGATACGACGCCGATATCGACAACCTGGGCCTCCACTGTTGAGGGCGACACGTGCATCAACCATCCACGCTGCGATAACTCCGTCACCCCCGACGCGTTGGTCTGGATTGGCACCGCCATCGAGTCTTTGGACTGTAAAGCCCGAGCGGCCGCCACCGGTCCCCGAACATCGAAACCAAACGCAAACGAATGCCAGTCCGAACCGGCAGCCGACGAAACCAACGTATCTAGAAATCGCTCGCCTACCCGGCGATGAACCGTAGGTCGATCACTCGCTACCAAAGTCGTTCGGTCGTCAGATTCTTCGATTTCGAAACCCGTCGTTGACGCAAAACGACGTGCACTGGTCCGACGTAGCTTCTCGCTATGGATACACCGAATGATCGGTAGCGATTCCGCAATCGCCACACGCAGGGAAGGTAGGTGTTTCCAGATCGTCGCGTCGTCCGCCGAATCCGGTACCGGGCTGGCTACTTTGACTTGGTAGTTCAACTGACGACTGCCCCGTTGAAGTTGATACCGTGCTTCCCACATTGGGAACTGTCGCGATGCATCATCCGGATCGACAAACCGGCCGGACATCACGACTTCACCAAGCGTTTGAGTATTGGTGACCGTGTCGACTCGATCGCAAACCGCCACCAATGCCTGCTTTGGCGATACCGGTGTCACAACCAACCGCGTCGAAAACCGATTGCCACGCCCACGACCGCTGTACACACCATCAATACCGCCATGCTCGCGATTCAATGTCACATCCATGAACTCGTTACTTAAACGATCGCCGTCCACGATCTTTCGAATCCGCGGACGCATCCAACGCCCCATCTTCTGGATCCAATTCGGATGATCACTCGATGGCTCCACCGCCGCCGATTCAGCAGCTTGGCCGACTACCGCAAATCCCCAAGCGGGCACGTCAGCAATCACCTGTGCTCGTCCACCTACATTAGCCGCATGGAAAACCGACGACGCATGCGCCGAGATCTTACCAGCCACACTGACTCGTTGGCGGGCCGCGGGTGAATGCGGATGAACCAGCACCGCGCTGCTTGCAGTCGACAAATCATCGTTCTCGGCCACTTGATAGCCGAGTGCCGAAGCGATCTTTCGACGCAATTGGCTGACGCCGTCATCGAAGGAAAGGATTGCCACATCGGGATCAATTAGAGCGAGCATTCCACGCAGATTCCGCTGTGTTTGCGAATCAAACATGCCCGCTGATGCAGCGTTGTTCGGATCGAGCAGCAATTCCATCGTCGACGTCGGCGCCGGAAGAGAACCGTGATGATACGGACGCTCGCCCTCAGAAAAGTATTTGTCGATCTTCCAAAACTTGCCCAACGCCAGCGTCCACGTTGACGCGCGTCGTACGTCGTTAAAGCTATCGCAACCTTCACCAGGCCAATGGACAAGCAACGCGGTCGCAATCTCGCCACCGTCGATCGCTTCGCCCAGAGAAGCCGATAACGTCAGAAACGCAGCATCGTCAGCAGCATCAATGGGCTTGGCAGTCAGTGCTTCGGTCTCATCGCCCGTGTCGCCCAAGATGACTTTCGATTCTTCACCGAACCCGACGCCGTTGATGAAGTCGATCGGGATCACGCCTTGGAATTTCGCCGCCACAATCGCGGGTAGCCAATCCGCAGCAATTCCACCACCGAGTCGGGCGTAGACCGTTGGTAATCGCCCTAATGTTTTTTCAACGATCGACAACGCACCGGCCACTCGATCTTCGACCTGACCGATCGTCAGTCGCTGGACGCATAAATCACTTGACGGGCCACCACCACAAATTCCGATATCGGATTGGGCCAAACGTTGCCGCATCCCCTCGGCAGGAATAGCGGGAAGCTCCTGGATCGCTCGGGCAACCTCTTCGTCAACCAAGATATTTTGCGGTGTCGGCAACGGAATGGACTCGCCGGTGGCTCCCAGCAGCTGATCATCGGAGCTGGAAATCTCTTTCGGGCTATCTGGAGTCTGGGCCTCCGTGGCGTTCATCCAGTCATCCAGCGTGCCAGGTGTCAGCAAAGCCAGATCGATGATGGCCGGATCGGAAGAGAAGTAGTGATCGCGTTCTTCCGCCAATGCGTCATAGCAATCATGAAGAGCCGCACACGCGGCGTCCGCATCTCCAGCAACCAGAGTCGTGGCAGCCTCCGCTAGCCGCTTTTCAAAATGGACCTGGTCCAGGTTGCTGGTGTACCGCAGCCGCCGCGTCAAAACCTGAATTTGCCACCAAGTGTAGCCCAACGCGAAAAAGTCGCTCGCGCCGATGTCCCTTTGACCGGATCGACCAGCAGAATCGGAATTCAAATTCCAAAAACTTTGGTCGTCGCATTGGAACCCGAGTGCCTCCGACGCAGCAGCAATTTTGCGAAGCGTGTCACCTCGGTCCGTGACCGAAATCACGATGTCGGTCAGGAAACGTTCCTCGCCATGCGCTTCCAACCCCCGATCAATAATCCCGTGCGAATCCGCCTTCAGGCACTCGCTCAGTTCACCGGCGATTTCGCTCAAACTGGCCTGTGGCACGATGATTAAGCGATATTCGGCACCGTTTGGATCTTCCGATGACTGACTGAAAGTATCCTGATCGGCGGTGCTAACGACGCGTCCAGGGGCCGGCAATTCGTCGGCTCGGTGCCAAGATGGCTGCCGACCGATGGCCGCAACCAAGCTCGGATGCCAAGCCGCCGTCAGCCCGCCAAGTAGACTTCGAGCTGCGTCAGAACTCAGACGTGAAGGGAAATCTTCGATACTGTTGCATGGAATCACCACACAACACTCGGCAAAAGGCAGCATGAGCGACTAAAATTTGACGTAGAGGGAGGAAAACGAGATACTAATCAGTATGCCAGCGCACTGGCACCTCCCGCACACACTTATCTCTTTTCTACACACGATCGTTCCAAGGCAATCCATGGCAGGCTCCGCCGGCGTTTGGGGAATTGAAATCGGGCAAAGCGCCCTGAAGGCACTCCACTGTGTCAAAAAAGGCGACGAAATTGTCGCTGATGCTTTCGATTTCATTGAATACCCCAAAATTCTAAGTCAGCCCGACGCCAACCCCGACGAGATGATCGCCGAGGCGTTGACGCAACTCGTTGAGCGCAATGACGCGATCCGGGACAAGGTCGTTATCAGCGTTCCAGGCCAAAGTGGTTTGGCCAAGTTCTTCAAGCCGCCACCGGTGGACCTGAAGAAGATCGCTGACATCGTTCGCTACGAAGCGAAACAACAGATCCCGTTCGAGCTTTCCGACGTGATCTGGGATTATCAGATGATGCCCGGGGCCGTCATCCAAGAAGGCTACGCACTGGAAAGTGAAGTCGGGCTGTTCGCGATGAAACGCGATCAAGCTTATCGACAAATGGCACCGTTCCAGGAAGCGGATGTTCAGGTCGATTCGATCCAACTGGCTCCCATCGCGCTGTACAACGCGGTCGCCTACGACCGAATGCACGAACGACTTGAGACCGAAGAGTTCGACGTCGACAATCCCCCCACTTCGACAGTCATCCTCTCGATCGGTACGGATTCCAGCGATTTGGTGATCACCAATGGTTTCCGAATCTGGCAACGCAGTATGCCGATTGGTGGTAACCACTTCACGCGTCAATTAACCAAGGACCTGAAGCTCACCTTCGCCAAAGCTGAGCACCTCAAACGCAACGCTCGCGAAGCGGTCGACCCCAAGCTGGTTTTCCAAACCATGCGTCCGGTCTTCAATGACCTGGTCACCGAGGTCCAACGGTCGATCGGATTCTTCCGCAGCATGGACAAGAAGGCGGAAATCGTTGAACTGCTGGTCACCGGTAACACAGTCAAGATGCCTGGCTTGGCAGCCTACCTCGGCAAGAACCTTGGCTACGAAGTCCAAGTCCTGGATCGTTTCAGCCGATTGGCTGGCGAGGACGTTCTGTCGATGCCCACCTTCCGTGACAACTCGCCCACTTTCGCGGTGTGTTACGGATTGTGCTTGCAGGGCCTCGAAATGGGCCAAGTCCACACCACGTTGGTGCCCAAGGAAATCCTAACGCAACGGATGATCCGAGCGAAAAAGCCTTGGACCCTAATTGGTTTGGCCGCATTGTTGCTAGGAACTTCCGTGCAATATGCGTTCACCCAGCGTTCGTGGGCGACCACGCACGAGAACGTTTGGAAGGGTGCATCGTCGTCGGTGTCGCAGTTGACCACCTACAGTAGCGACGAAAAGACAAAAGACTCGACGCTTGAAAATCGCCTAGCGTTCTTGAACAGCCTCGGCGAAGAAGTATCCGGAAATGTGGAAGAACGGCTGATTTGGCTGGAGATGCTCAAAGCGGTCAACCTGCTGATTCCCCGCGAAGACTATCCCGACGGGAAACTTCCTTCGCCCACCGAGTTGCCCTACGAAGATCGAATTGATTTTCACATCACCCAAATCGAAACGAAGAAGCTAACCGATCTGGCGCTCTGGTACACGCCACTGGTTGACCAGCGATACAAGGAAGAAATGAAGAACTGGGCGCGAACGATGAAACGGACGTTGTCCGACGAGTTCGCTACCGACACCGGACCAACCGGTGAAGGCTGGGTGATCCAGCTAACCGGTTACCACTATTACAACAGTGTGAAACGGAAAGGTCTGGAAGGCACCAACCACGTCCGCAAATACCTGACCACCAATTTTATTGAAAAGCCAATCACGCTGACCGGTATCGACGGCGAGAAATTGACCTTCACGCCGAAAGAGATGGGCTTCGACTACCCACTGCAATTGGACGAAAAAGAACCCGTGGAAGTCTTGATTCCCAATCCGGATTACGACCCCGCCGCACCCTATGCAATGCTAACGCCACCGAAGGGGATTACCGGACCGACGGAAATCGACGGCCCCGATGGTGAAAAGATTCTGTACCAACCGCCAACCCTGCGAGTGCGTCGACTGGACTTCACGTTCCAGTTTGTCTGGACTCCACTAGCACTTTCGGAACGAATCAAACTCAAACTGGAAGCGGAGGCCGAAGCCGAGGCAGCCGAACAAGCCGCGATGGAATCCGGTGACGTTGCGATGAACTAACGCGACGAAATGAATCGGCACACCTTCAGCAACTCCTCTTCCTAACCTGACCTTTATTCCCCAGCGACCGTAACCATGGATCAACTCAAACCTGCATTAGATTTCCTCAAGCAATATGGCTTTTGGATTTCAGTCGGCTTGATTCTTTTGGGATCACTGTTTGTCTGGCATTCTGTCACGTCGACGCTGATCGCGGAACGGGAAAGCCGAGCGAGCCGTATTCGAAGTGAGGTTTCGTCGGTCAAAAGCATTCGCTCGGAATTGGCGGTGCACCCCAATCCAACTTCGCACGAGAAGATGGAAGCGATGATCGAGGGTCGCCAAAATGAAGTTCTTCAAGCTTGGCAAAATGTCTACGACGCCCAAAAGGACATTCTAGTATGGCCTGAAAAAGAGCTGACGAAAGACTTCGTCGACGAGTATCGCGATTTGATCCCGATTGAAAGCTACGTCGCCTACCCGCCTCTTGAAGATCAAAAGCTAGAAACCCAGCTGCTGAACCTGTACCGTTACTACATCCCCAATGTTTTGCCGAGCATGGCGGAAATCGCAAAGGCGGAATGGAAAGCCAGTTTTGGCAAAGACCAGTCCGATACCATGGGAATGGACTCAGGCTTCCAGGGTGGCGAAATGTTTAATAGCACGGCCCGCGTGAACATCACCGGTGCTGAAACCGGCCCACTGGTGCAGTGGCCCATTGCCGCACAACAGTCACTTGTCGCGGAATTGTTTCCTTGGGAAGGTCGTCGACCGTCGACGCTCGAAGTTTATTACAGCCAAGAGAACCTGTGGATTTTGCGACAGTTGTTGCAAATCATTGCCCAGGTTAATGGGGATGCTCAACAACCCTTCGAAGCCAAAATCCGCAAAATCAACCAGCTTTCGATGGGACGACAAGTTCGTTTCGTTGCGGGAGCCCTCGCATCGCCCGGCGTGGCATCCATGGGTATGGATGGAGGCATGGGAATGGACATGGGGATGGGAATGGAGATGGATATGGGAATGGACATGGGGATGGAGATGGATATGGGAATGGGCATGGGGATGGATATGGGAATGGGTATGGAAGGCGGCCTTGGGGTGGACCCCGCGGACGGTCGTTATGTCGACACCCTGAACCAGCCCATTACCGGTTCTCAATTAAGGAGCGCGTTGGAAAGCGATTCACCAACGGATGCTCCTCTGAAGGTTGCCAAACGTGTGCCCGTCATGATGTCTGTCCAAATCGACCAGCGAGCAGTCCCTGAACTGATCGCGGTCTGCGGAAGCGTGCCCTTGATGGTCCAGGTGAAACAGACTCGCATCCTTCCTTTGAACGGATCCGGCCAATCAATGTCTGATATGGGAATGGATATGGGCATGGGCATGGGACGCGACATGGGCGGAGCGATGGGCAACACGCAGCCGGATACTTTCCCGTTGGATGTAAACGTGGAAGTCTACGGACTTATCCACATCTACAACCCGCCGCAAAAAGAGAAATTGGGTGTCGAACAGGTTACCGCTCAAACCGTGATCGACGGCCAAGTGCTTGGCGGTATTGGCGATGGCGACGTGGCCGCTCCTGATGCAGCGTTACCAGCACCTGAACAACCAGTGAATCAGCCACCAGTGGATCAACCGCCGGTTGACGCAACTCCGCAGCCAGCTGCTCCGGAAGCAATGCCACCGGCCGCAACTCCGCCAGCAGCGACTCCGCCCGCCTCTGACGCGGCGTCGCCCGTCCAGCCCGCGGCACCTGATGCGGCCCCCGCAGCGGGTGACAACGCATTCAACTGGCATCGAAGCGATGGCCTCAATCATGCAATCGCGATCAATGAACGGTCGGCTGCGATCGACTCGTCAACGACGTGCACATCACCACACCGCGACTGGATCGAGTGCGTTTCATCGACACTCGCCGCCTAAGTTTTTCGACTAACACAATCATTCACTCCACCAGTCGTTGTCACGACGGAGAATCTCATGGACGCCGATAAGATCAAAAACTTCTTCATTTTCCACGGCGAGAAAATCGTCGTGGCGATCGTCGCTGCAGCTTCGCTGTGGATGATCTACGGCGGGTTGCAGATGCCCGACATGCGTGACGAGCAACAACCAGATCAACTAGCGGCTGAAGCGAATCAGGTTCGCTCAAGTATTGATGATGACCACACCGAGGCTATCATCGGCCCGCGGCAAGAAACGCTGAAATTCGACATCATTGCCGAGACCTTGAAGCGGCAAACCCCGGTCGACCCGAAGCCTTACGAGCTACCGCATCTGTTGATCCCAACGTCGCCGACGGACTCCGCGACACGCCGTCAGGACCCAGAACTGTTTGCTCCGTTGGAATTGCTAACCAGCGGTCATATCGAAACCATTGCCGTGCTAAACGGCTCTAACCGTGTGTCATCGCTCGAAGGAGCCGACGCGTTGGAGGTCACCGAGAAACCGGTCGCTCCGACAAAACGACGTTCTCCACGAGGTCGCCGTGGCGGCATGGACGATATGGAGATGGAAATGGAGATGGAAATGCAGATGCAAATGG
Source organism: Rhodopirellula sp. J20-39 (assembly GCF_057365095.1). NCBI lineage: Bacteria > Pseudomonadati > Planctomycetota > Planctomycetia > Pirellulales > Pirellulaceae > Rhodopirellula > Rhodopirellula sp. J20-39. The sequence continues at coordinate 5,105,110 of NZ_CP195123.1, forward strand.
AGATGGAAATGCAGATGCAGATGGGCGGTATGGGGATGGGAATGGATACCGAGATGACCCCAGGGGCCCAACGCCAATTCAACGACAAGTACAACTTCGGCTATCGAGCCTCTAGCAGCACCAACAACACCACTGGAAAGCCCGTCGGCATCCAATCGGCATGGTTCATCGCGGGCACTGCACTGTTGCCTCACAAGCAAGTCGCTGAAGCTTTCCGCAAGGCGTTTTCCGAAGCGGAGGGCTATTTGCCTCAACGAGATCAACCGTTGTATTTCAATTACGAGATCCAGCGGGCTGAAGTGACCAAGAAACCTGTCGAACAATTGGTCGAAGAGGATTGGATTCTGATCGGCACCCGCGAATCGGATCTCAAACGCGCCGCGTATACCTGGGCCGGATACGCCCCGGAATTGGTGCCGCTCGATTACCGAGACATTAACTTGACTGGTTACATCCCACCGGTGTTGCTAAGCGACTATTCCAAGTTCGCGTTGCACCCCAAGATTCCAATGATTTCACGGGACGCCAAGCTTCAACAGGAGATGATGGAATCTTCCGTAGAAGTCAAAGAGGTGAACCCGGACGATCTTGAGCTCGCCATTCCTGGCGCCAACGCATTCGGCGGCCGCGAAGACTTCGGTATGGGAATGGGGATGGGAATGGATATGGACATGAGCATGGGCATGGAAATGGGCATGAACATGGGAATGGGAATGTCCGAATCGATGACGATGGTGGAGATTGATCCCGTCGATTTCAAGATCATGCGATTTTACGATTTTGCCCGTGGCGGCGATCCCAAAAGCCCGCTGCCAGGCCGGAAGTATGTCTACCGCCTACGTTTCGGAGTCCAAGACCCCAACTTCCCCGCCAACCCACTCCACCAGCCGAAAAGCTCAACACTGGCACGTGAGGTATACACTCGAATTCAAGGGTTGATGAACAAGGCCGAGGAAACCAAAAAGCGTGATTTCCTTCGTTGGAGTCCATGGAGCGAGCCCAGCCCGCCAGCCTCACTGCCTTCGTTGAGCCGCTACTTCACGGGACCGGTCGAACAACCTCGACTGCGAACCTTCCAAGTCGCGGGACGGGAGGTGAAGTATTCGAAATCTCAACCGACTGCCAAGGCTCTTAGCCTGAACCACAACGTTCAATACGCCACCGCCATGCCCATTTTCAAGAAGCAACTCAGCGAGGGATCCACGCTGGCACATACCGGTGATGCGGACGTGATCGATCCGATTAACCTTCTTATTAAGAAAGCTCCGGATGTCCGCGTGTTGTCCGGTACTACCGTGGTTGGACTCGAAGGAGGTCAGTCGCTGGAAATGGACGAAAATGATGCATTGAAGCGTCCTGGCATGATGTTGCTCTTTGACGAATCCGGTGGATTAAAACTGAAGTCCGAAGTCGAGGATCAAGAGCAATATCGCATCTACTCCTTCGCCGATGAGCGAGGCGAGTAAATCGCCGGCGGACCGTCGGGCGTCGTCCTGCATCTAGCTCTACGGAATTAAGATCGGCTCCTGTTCCGCCACCAATTGGCGGGCGGCTCGCGCATTCGAAATTCGCAACTTGGGCCCCTGGTCCGAGTTGGCACCGTTGGCGATAACTTGGTCGGTAGGGTTCCGATCGGTTAACGCTCACCGCGAATTTAACAGCCGAGTCTTCGTGAACCTCGCATGTCTGTGCGAATTCCGTCTGACGTTAGTTGGAGCCCAATCGGCATTAATGCTAGGGCCCGTTTCTCAGTCGATCTCGTTCTCAATCGATTCCGATCCACCACGGAACCGTTCACCATATAACGTGATCGATCGAGCCAGACTTGGCTGTGCTTTTTAATTGAACTTTCATGGACGAGAGCCATGCCTCGACAACACGCCTTCGAATACATTTCGCAGACAACGCCGACCGTCGCTGGTGATCGCATCGCAGTGCTGTACGGCAATGATTCCACGCTCCGCCGCTGGGCATTGGACACCCTAGTAGCAGGTGGCGACTGGGCTCAATTCGAAGGCGAGACTACGAAGTGGTCTGACTTGAGAGATGATCTGGCAACTGCGTCCTTGTTTGATTTCGATGCCGGTGACAAACGTACGTTGGTCATTCGCTCAGCCGACAAGTTTGTCACGGCGAACCGAACGGAACTGGAAAAGTACGTTGCCGCACCCGGCGATGCCGCCCGCCTCGTGCTCGAACTGGACTCACTGGCCACCAACACCCGCCTATACAAGGCGACGGATAAGAGTCACCTGCTTGTTGCATGTGGAAACGCAACGGATACGAAAGTGGGAGTCACCGCTGCGACTCGCCGGAAGTTTCTAACCGGTTATGTTGCCAAGCGTCACCAAACCAAACTGTCCGCCGGTGCTGCAGACGCCTTGGTCGAGTTACTCGACGAAGACATTGGGATGCTCGATACCGAAATTGCTAAGCTGGCGTTGTACGTTGACGTTGGTGGCAAGATCGAAGAATCACTAGTACGTGAAATCGTTTCCGGATGGAAAGGCAAGACGGTCTGGCAAATTACGGATGCGATTGCCAACGGCGACGCTGCAGAAGCGATTCGACAACTCGACAAGCTTTTCACCAGCGGCGAGAAAGCGATCGCCTTGTTGCCACAAATTGCTTGGTCGCTGCGTCGTTTAGCAATGACTACGGTCGTCATTGAACACCGCGAACGCACCGGACGTGCTTGGCAGTTCGAGGATGCATTGGCATCAGCAGGCATCCGCCGCCCCAGTGAACTGCAAGCTGCTAAAAAGCAACTCAAGACCATGGGTCGACCTCGTGCCAAAAAATTGTTGGGCTGGCTCTTGGACGCTGACCTGCGGCTTAAGGGCACTCATAGCGCCGAAGGTCGCGACCGCTTCATGCTAGAACAGTTGGTCCTTAAACTGGCACAGGGTGCGTAGCGACTTTTCGCTACCGTTCGCATGAACCCGTTATGCGGACGATTCGGCTCGGCGATCGATTTTTCGCACAGCCAGCCGCCCCCAAACCCAGCCGTCCACAGACCGAGCCACGCGTAGATTCGCTCATCCGGTCTAGCACACATCATGGTCTTCAGGTCTACACGCAATGGTCGATACCCGTCTCAATACATTTGCCACTCGATTGGCGCTGACTTGTTGTTGTGTCACCGCATTATTCGGTCACCACTCGACGGTATCGTTTGCCAGCGACAGCGAGTTGCCCAAACTAGCCGTTGAAAATCATCAACAAGATTCCACCGTTCGATACTCCGTTGTCTTACTAAGAGGCACAGTTCCATCGAAGACGTCGCAGCTCAAGATCGTCAACGTCAACGCTCCCGATGGCTCGTTAAAAACGAACGCTGTAACTCTCAACGGACATTTCAAGGCGTTGGTGGAGTTATCGCCTGGACGGAATGAAATTCAGCTAATCGCCGATGATCTCGATCCGCTGTCGCTGACCATTCACTATCAGCCGCAAACCAACCCGAAGTACATTCGTTTGGTTTGGATGACCGACAACAGCGGTAACACCGACTTTGCCACACCAACGGACGACCTCGTGCAGGAATACGAGTCGCGTCTGCGTACCGCCGCTCTCTTGATGCAAACTTTTACTGCCGAACGAATGCACGAACTTGGCTATGGTCGACGCACCTTTCGGTTGGAACGGGACGCGAAGGGAAAGGTAATCGTTCACACTTGGAAAGGTCCATTATCCCGAGAAGACTACTACGCCTTAGGCGATAGCAATCGCTGGTGGAACAACGTCCGGCAATCGATCAACCAAGAGCATCCAGATCCTGATGCCAAGAACGTGGTACTGGCCGCCTACACACGCAAGGACGCAGCTACCGGCAAGATGAAAGGGCACACCGCGTTAGGCGGCGCCAACCTTGGCCTCTTTGGTAGTGCCTCAGTGTTTTCCTGGCCGTTAAGCATTTCGCAAGCTGCCGACACTTTCCGTGACGAGTCGCAATATGACACGTCCAAAATTCACGACGACAGCGTCAGCCACTCAGCGATCTGGGGACTGGCATCCACCACGATTGGGGCCACGCTCCATGAAACCGGTCACGCACTCGGTCTACCCCATTGTGGTGATCGTTTTGGCATTATGAGTCGTGGCTTTGATCACTTCAATCGATTCGTGACCTTTCAAGATCCTCGTAGTCGTCGGAACCGCAACCTCGTCAACTTCGAGGATAGCGAAGAAGCTTACTTCGCTCCTGAAAGTGCGTCGTATCTTCGCTGGAGCCCATGGTTGCAACTCGATGCGAATGAAACGACATCCTCAGCAACGCCCCGAATCCAACTCAGCGACAATGACGTCGAAGTCCGTTGCGACTCTGGCATCGGTTGGATTGGTTTTCACGCGAACGACCGCATTGAAACGTTCCGTGAGTTCTCAGCAACCGAAGCCCTTCGCAGCATCACGATCAAGCGAAGCGAAATCGATGCTGAGCTAAAGGGAAAGGCTCTTCAACAAATTCGAGCCATCAGCATTGACGGTTTCGAGTCTAGCAAAAGGCTCTGAGCCATGCTTCCTGCATCAAGCTCATATTACTTTCGGGCCGTCGCTGTAGTCACCGCCAGACGCTCAAGCGATCTATCACTGACGCAGCGATAGCTAAACTCATCCGAATCAAGTCAAGCGTTCGACTGATTATCGGCTTCTTGCCGACGGATAACACGGGGAATGGTCAACCGAAATCGAGCACCTTCCCCAGGGGCTGAATCGACCTCGATCTTACCGCCATAACTTTCGACCGTTCGCTTGATAATCGACAAGCCAATACCGCTACCTGTGCGTTGGCCGCCCTTGGGCTGCAACGTTTGGAAGATATCAAAGATACGAGATTGAGATCGCTGAGGGATCCCAGGCCCATCGTCATCCACAACGAAGCACACATTGTCGTCATCCATCTCACAGGTCACAGTCACACGTCCATCGCTTCGGTCGTGGTGCTTGATTGCGTTATCAATCAGGTTTCGCAAACATGTCTGAAGCGGCGTCTTCAACGTCATTATGACGGGTAGATTTTCTGCTTGAACTTGAAAGCCTGGCGGCTTATCGAGAATCTCAATCAACGATTCAGCCATCGCCTGTGTGTCGACCTCGGCCACTTTTTCGCTAACGCGTCCTACCCGTGAATAAGCCAACAAGTCGGTTAGCAATGACTGCAAGACACTGATCCGACTGATAATCATTTCCAAGTGTTTCTTGGAAGCTTCCGGCAGCAATTCGGATGCATCTTCGACTACCCAACTAGCCAAATTTTCGATTCCTCTCAGCGGTGAACGCAAATCGTGCGACGCAACATAGGCGAAGTCATCCAGATCACGGTTACTCCTTTTGAGATCCTGGATTTGTTGCCGAATGGTTTCGTCTTTCTGCTTTTGATCCGAAATATCGCGAACGACGACGGCCATGAACGTTCGTCCCTCGTCTTCCCAGGCCGACGATGTGACGTCAGCGGGAAATGTTGTGCCGTCCGCTCGCTTGCAAATGAATTCTTCTTGCAATGCGACACTTCCCTTATCCGCTGGCATTCCCTTCTCGGCGGCCAAGCTGGGTGACGCATCGAAAAAGAGATCTGGCAACGAGCGTGTGTCGACCTCTTGTACCATTTCTCCGAAAATGGCTTCCGCGGCTGGGTTGGCATACAAAATCTGCTGATCACCATCAACCAATAAGATTGGATCGAGCGAGGTATCAAAAACCGCTCGAAATTGCTTTTCCGTCCGTCGATAGGCCGCCGTCATCTTGTTAGCCAATTCACTCGCCGTCCGCTGCTGGGAACCAATGGCACCAATCACAAAGAACAGCAGCAAATCGATTAGCAACCCACCACAGCCCACCAATAGGCTTGGCAAGGTTTCGACTTGGCTTACAAAGCCTGCTTCGGACTGAAAGGTCAACGTCCATGTGCGTCCATGAAGTCTCAGTTCACGTTGACTTTCGAAATCCGGTCGATGCTCTGGGGCACCATCAACACTGCCTTCATCACTTGCGTACATCAACGCATCGGACGTTGGATGCGGAGCGTCATAAATCCGAAAAGTGATGTCGGGCATGCCAGACCGCAATATCCCGTGCATCAAATCGTGTGCTCGGAAGGGTGCGTAAACGAATCCGATCGCCGCTTCGCGTCGCTGTTCCACCGTATCAACGGGCATAGCCGGATCATAAAGCGGTAGATAGACCAAGAATCCCTTCTGTGGATCCTCATCAGTTTCTTGAACGAGGGTCACCATCCCTGAGACGGCCGGGTCGCCAGTATCCACCGCGTGCGAAGCAGCGGCACGGCGAGTTGGCTCTGAATACATGTCGTATCCGAAAGCGCGTTGATTTCGCCAGTCAAACGGTTCTAGATAAACAATCGCAGTGTAGAGCTCTCGTTCCCCCTCAGGACGTATTTTGAAGTCGGGGAAGCCTTCTTCCTGAACCGAACGTTCGAACGCTTCCTTCTCTTCTGGTGCAACGATCAGGGATACTCCCATCCCTTGGATCCCAGGATAGAACTTTTGCAACTGAGAATTGGCGATGTATGTCCGCCACTCTTCTCGCCTGACCGAATCGGACGAATTGTATAGCCCGACTCCACCTCGAAGAACCTGCTCATACTCTAGCATTCGTTGATCGATAGCATGCAGTACTTGATCGACCCGGAAATTGAAGCGATCTCCGGCACGTCGCTGGATATACCGATTAGAAAGCGACCACGCGACCGCGGTCAGCGCAAGTGAGACCACCAGAATGAACCAAGCGGCCCAGTGCGAATTCAGCAACGCACGCCAGAAACCGAATTGCCAAGAGCGTTTCTTTGAAAGGTCATCTACCGGCATTTATCGATCGCTGTTTCGCATTTGGGTGTCCCTATCTTAAATGCGGACACAAAAGTGCAAACACAAGGAACTTTGACTAGCAGTACCCGTCTTCGTATCTACCGACCACGCGTTTCGCATCGCCGTGCAGGTTCACTGGAATTATGCTAAATGCTAACCGGCCAAGTCAACAAGTGCGACAATCTCGCCTTTTGACTCGACAGTACCCCGTGCGAAGATGCATCTGTAGATGAATGCCGTATTGTAGCGACATATCGCTCGGCTACCGACCTCGCCGGTCAACACCGTTGGGCGGCAATGCACCGGCTTGTCCTTCTTGACGTTCTCCGGATTTGTGTCCCGGATCGGTACTGCGGCGTCCGGCCAGATAGTCATTCAAACGACGACCGTAGGTTGGCCCCGTCGGTCCGGGAGCGACTAGAAATACCGTCCCCAATCCGAACACCAACCCAGCCATGATTGACCCAATCGCGGTCATTGAACCAGACATTCCTTCGGGCGAATCGCCAACCTGCGGTGGACCAAGTTCGCTCAGCAAATTAGTAGACAACGCTGCCGAACGGCTTGCTTGTGCTTCACTAAGCGATGCTTCAGCCTGACCGAGCTGGGCAGTCAGAGCTCTCACTTCAGCATCCAACTTCGAGTAGCTGGTTCGGACGCCAGCTAATCGGTTCAACTTTTCGTTGAGTGAGCTTTGTTGTTCACGAAGACGTTTCACCCGATCTCGACTGAGTTGCAAGGTTGGCAACATCGCTTGCAACGCCGCTTTGGCTTCTTCGTGCATGTGTTGAGCAATCTCGCGTTCAACAGTGATCGCGGCCCGACGACGCGGGTGCTCCTTCGTATAAATACTTGCCAGCTTGCTTGATTCCAATTGTGCATCAATCATGCCGTCCTTGAGTCGCTGCAGGGATGGTTGACTAGACAGCAATTCGTCACCACTGATCAAAAGGTGTCGTGCGTCCTTCGAACCTGCTTGCAAGACGCGATAAAGCGATTCCAACCGCTCCATCTCCAATTCAGCGATTTGCAATTCGCGTACATTTTCCTGCATCGTTCGGCGATTAGCTCCGTCACCGGAGATCGTGTCATTCAGGTTCCGCAATTCGCCCAAGTCGGAACCAACCTGGATTTCGACTTTCTTCATCCGAGCCAAGGCTGAGTCGAGCTTTTGACGAGCCAAATCGCGTGCATGAGTCAATTCGACAATCACACTATCCGCACGGATACGGCGAACCTCTCGAAGGTGGGCAGTCAAGTTATCCAGCATGACGCCGCAGAACTCGCTAGCTCGTTCCTGAGTTTCCGCTTCGACGGTCAGGTAAACCATCTCTGTGTTACCAAACTCGCTCCCCTGGGGTGCGACAACGTTAACACACTGGGTTGCGACGCTATCGACAACTCGCGATGACGGATAGCTCGAATCTTCGCCACCATCAGGTGGACCGATTTGCCTTAACGCGGCGGCGACGACTTCAGGATTCTGAGCCATTTCGAGAATCGTTTCCTGAGCCGCTTTCATTTCGGTTTGACTGGCGAAACGGCCCAGTCGATCAACCGCACCATTCGCTTCGTCACGCAACACCAACGGTTGCCGAGCCGACCATCGGTCTTTGGAGAGTACAGCAACCCCGATTCCACAAATGCCGAACAACACAGCCGAACCCACCCACAACGGAGCGAACATGACCAGGACGTTGCGGATATGTTTCCAAGGAATGGGCGTAGTCGTCGGTGCGGCAGACATGGCGAAACAAAGGTAGCTAAGGAGGTGCAGCGAGTTCAGGACATCGATAGAAATGTCCGAGCAACACTAGGACGCGACCACGGTGCGGCTGAAAACGAAGTACACCGAGATCACTCAACGCAACCAGAATCGCTTTCGCTGAAAACAGTCATGCCGGTTGTAGCGATCACGGCGGATCAAATTTCAATCACACGCTACCTGCGGCCGGCATCGCCCTCATGCATCCATGTGCTGGCGGCTACCAGTACACGCTAAACCGTCACTCCACCTAGCACGCTACGGTCTTACACGTGCCGAACGCGTGTGACCTCGCCGCTTTGACACCGAACGATTCCAGAACTGCTGCGAACCAGAAGCTCGCCAGCGGAGGAGATCCCTTCGCATACGCCTTCCACGTTCACACCGTCGATCCAGCACCGCACCCGTGCCCCCTGCAGCACGCAACGCTTAGTAAATTCGGCGATCGCTTCGTCGTGTCCATCCGGTCCAGTGGCGAACTGATTAAGCACCGAAGGAACGATCTCGGCCAACAACTCGGATCGAGAAATCACTTTACCCGTGGATTCAACGACGGACGAAGTCGCAACACCTTCGATTTCAGGGCTCGAACCGACGTTGATCCCAATCCCGACGATTGCGATCGTTTCAGGGACACTGGCCGTTGTTGACTCATCCCGAGCAACACTAACGCCCTCGATCAAGATTCCGCCTACCTTGGAACCATTCATCCATAGGTCGTTGGGCCACTTCAACGCACACGATGTGGGACCAGCCACGAACTCAATCGCTTGAGCAATCGCCACACCCACTGCGATTGAAAGCAGACGGTGGGCACCGCTGCAGACTAACGAAAATGCTAACCCGTCATTCTGCGCGGTCCAATTACGCCCTTGTCGGCCACGCCCCGAAGTTTGGCAGTCCGTGATCACCAGCCTAGGCAATTCGTCTCGCCAATTCGTATTGGCATCCGCCATGGATGCTCGCAACCAATCCATTGCCGTCGTATTCGTCGAGCCAAGTTGAGCGTGATGATCACTCGATGCGATCACGCCCTCGGCTAGCAAACCGTTCACCACACGACGAATGGTGTCATCCGTTTCAGCGGGCGATTGATGCATAGAACTACTTCAGAACCAAGGGCAAGTCGGCGGATCAGATAACAAGCCTCGATAAGGCAGGCATGCTGTTCGCGACAACTTACCATCGCAAGGCGAGAACGCTCAATCGGTAGTCAATTCGATCATCAAAGCAAACACCAATGAGTCCGCTCGAACTCTGCAAATCGCTTCGTCTGAGAAGATCCGATGCGCCGCTTCCATCAACTATTGAGCCGCGGCAGCGAGTTCCGCCTTTTCTCGTTCCTGGTCACTCAGCTTACTCGCAACTTGATCATGAGCCACCTTCGCTTCGTTGAGACGTTTCTGCCCCGCATCCCTTTGCTCGGTCTGCTTCTTCTGCGCCTCCACCAACGCTGAAACACGTCCTTCCAACGCTTTCAGTTTGCCGGCCGCATCATCGACCAGTTTGTTGGCTTGAATGACATCTCGTCTCGTTTTAGCGATCTGCGTCAATAGTTCGGCGAGCTTAGTTTCCGACACGGCCAGTTCCTCTGCCCCTTTGGCCGGGTTCGCCTTGTCGATCGATTGCCGCGACTTAACGATCTTGTCGTACAGGTCCTGCGATTGTTTCTCGATGGGTGCAAGTCCAGCGTTCTTATCGGCCATCGACTTTTTCAGGTCGGCAACGGACTTCTTGGCAGCATCTAACTCAGTACGACTCGTCTTAATTTGGGTTTCGGTTTCAGCGAGCTTTTTCTTAGCGGCTTCCAAGGCGGTGTTGGCCTCGTCCCGTTTTTGAATCAGCGGCGTGAGTTGACTTCGCATACTTGCCAAAACTTGGTCGTACCGTTTTAAGCGATCCTGAACCGGTGCGGGGTTCGCTGGCAAAGCGATCCCGGATGCCGGATCCGCAATGGACTTCAATTGCACCGAACCACTCCAATCACCAACGACAACACGACTGGAATCATGCGTGATGGCGACTTCCAAGACCGATTCAGTTGCTCCCGAAAACTCATGCAGCTTTTTACCAGCGGCATCCCAAACTTGAACCTTTTTGTTCTTCGAACCGGTAACCAATTGGCCCTTGTGATCGAATCGCACGGATGTCACTGGACTCCCCACGCTGATTGACTTAATCGCCTTACCGGCGACCATGTCCCAAAGTTTCACGGTCCCATCGTCACTTGCACTGGCCAAAACATTGGAATCATCACGCCAACTAAGCGAATTGACAGCACCCTTGTGGTCGGTCAAATCCAAGTATTGACGTCCCGTATCGGCTTCCCAAACCACAACACCACCACTGCGGTCGGCCGACGCGACTAACACACCATCGGGACTGTAAGCGACGGCATAGATCCAATCGGTATGCTTCTTCAGGTCGAATAGTAACGTGCCATCGGTGGCATCAAAGATCCGCAACATCTTTTGCGGTCCACCCAGTGCGACCCGGTCCAACTTGTTACTGCAATCCGCATCAAAGACGGTGTCGAAATCATCGCCAACAGTAGCCATACGCTCTCCCGTTTCGATGGAATAAACCGCTGCGATACCACGGACGCTATGCTCACCCCCGCCAGCAACCAGGTAGCGACCATCACCACTGAAACGCAGTGATTGGGCAACACCTTCGGTAAAGGGAAGAATGCCGAGCAGTTTCCCCGTTTCGCCGTGATAGAGAACGATCTGCTTTTGCCCAGCGACAGCAACAAGCGGTGCCCACGGACTAGCGGCAACTGCCGTGATCGCAGCAGCACGTGACGTGACGACTGGAACGTTTTGAGAAAGTCCCTTTGGCATCGGCGGCGGACCGTCAGGCTTGCCGGTAGTGGTGGCTGCAAACGCCAACGAATTCTTGGGTTTGGCTTTCGCCTTGGAACCTGAATTTTCCAGAGCACCGCCCTCGATCCAAGCCTTGATGACCGCCAACTGCTTTTCAGCAATCTTGGGTTGCTCCGGCGGCATTACCGGTGTGTCGTCGTGGTTGACCAACTGCCAAAGACGACTTCCGTCCGGATCGCCATCGTCATAGACGACCTCGCCGCTACCGCCACCTTCCATCAGCACGCCATAGGAATCCAGCGCGAGCCCACCACGTTTGTCACCCTGGTTGTGACACGTCATGCAGTGTTCGCGAAAGATCGGCTTCACATCGTCTTCGTACGTCACCTTGGTTTTGCCAGGAACTTCTTTGGCCGACTCAGCGCCCGCCAAACCTGCCACACTCGCAAAAAGCAACACGAAAAAAGATCGAAACATTCTAGTATCCGTCAAAAGGAAACCGCTGAGGTATTCAGGTTACAGCAACGCGTTTAATGATTGAAAACAAACTCACGTCCGTTTAGAACGCCCCACAACACGTCTTCCAAAATCGCTTGGGCGTCAGCATCTTTTTCCGCCAACAACTCATCAACGGCTTGGTGCTCCTCCGCAACCGGCAAACGAGCCAGACAACGCAGATAAATGCGATTGACCACATCGGTCGGCGAAAGCTTTTCTTCCTTCAACCACTTTTGAACCACCTTGCCCCGCTTGATCTTGTCATGCACTGAATTGCCATTGAGCAGATGCAAAGCCTGGGACAGCGATGGTTCCGTCGACGCTTCACAGTCACATACCGTGACACGGGGCGATCGACCGAAAGTCGTCAGGAAGTAGTTAGTGGTTGCTCCATCGCCAATTTGCACGGCCCGACTTCCCAGCGGCAAACCACTGAACTTTTCAGGCGACTCGGTTACTTGGCAAACGCAATCCAATAAGCTTTCCGCAGGAATTCGTCGAACCACCGCGTGAGCAAAATTGCGTGTGTCATGTGCATTGGTCTCGTTCGTTAAGCAACTTCGAGCATATGCACGGCTCGTGCAGATGTCGCGAACCAGTTTCCGGAAATCGTAGTTGTATTCAATCAACTTATCTCCCAGCGTTTGGAACAACTCCGGGTTCGACGCAGGATTACTAACGCGGATATCGTCAACGGGTTCAACGATGCCTAAGCCCATGTAGTGAGCCCAAACTCGGTTAGCAATGCTGGGAGCAAAGTAAGGATTCTCGGGCGAAACAAGCCACTGGGCTAGCACTTCACGGCGGTCTTTCCCCTTGGTTTCCGGAACGTCGCCACCGAGGAATTTGGGAGCCGTGTTCTGATTGGTTACCGGGTGTTTGGTTTCACCGGACGAGCGGTTGTAAACGATACGCTCTCGGTAATCTTCGGCCTGCTTGCGACCTACCTGAGCAAAGAACGCGGCAAAGCCGTAGTAGTCGTCCATCGTCCAGCGATCAAACGGATGGTTGTGACATTGGGCACACTGGGTTCGAATTCCCATGAACAACTGAGCAACGTTTTCAGACATCTTCAGCGTTTCTCGCTCCAACTCGTAAAAGTTGGTTTGCGGCTCTGTGAATGTCCCACCGGTGCTGGTCAGCAAGTCTTCGACCATTTCATTGACCGGAACATTTCTTGCGAATTGATCCGTCAACCAACTGGCGTATAACAACGCCGACTTCTTGGACACCTGATTGGTAGACTTGATCATCATGAGCTGAGCGAACTTCATCGCCCAAATCTCGCTGAATTCTTTACGCTCAAGCAAACTATCGACGAGAACGGTTCGCTTGTCTTCAGCCGGATCGGCAACAAACTGCGTCACGTCTTCGGCGGCGGGCAACAAACCGGTGATGTCAATCGTTGCACGACGAATGAACTCTGCATCGGTGCATGACTCGCTAGGAAGAATCCGTAATTGCTGGAGCTTGCGATCGACAAGTTCATCGATGTAATTGACCGGCGATGTCGCTGGCGGCAAGTACTTCGTTTCGGCGGGCAGTGTCAAAACCTGGCTGCCGACGGTGAACGTATCAAACCTCGCCATCACAAAGGCTTCGCCTCGCGAACCCGCAACCACGACACCGTCCTGATCGATCGACGCAACGGATGAATTATTGGTTGAGAACGAAGCAAGCCGACTCAAATCGCGAGTTGTTCCATCGCTGTACGTCGCCACAGCAACCATTCGCTGCGACGCAGCATCGCCTTCCAACACCGCCTGCGCGGGATAAATCGCGACGTCACTTACCGTCGCGGGCAACTTTTTAGAATCGTCGTTAGGAGCACCGGCTTGCAACCATTTATGCAACGTTTGGTAGTAATCACTGTCGACTTCGAACAACTTCCCGCCCGTGTGCGGAACCGACCCCACCGCCTTTTTCAAGAACAAGCTTTCCGCTGGAAGAGCCAGATTGATTCGCCGAACGCCGATTTCGCGGGTGATGCGGTCGTAGTCTCCGTTGGGATCGAACCCAAACAAACTCAACCGAAAGCCATCCTTTCCGCGGGCAGCACCGTGACACGATCCCGTATTGCAACCCGAGCGGGTTAAGACCGGCATCACGTCTTTTGCGAAGCTGACCGGCGGATGTTCACTGGCATGCGAAACAGTGATTTCGGCACGCACCAATTGACCTCGGAATCGGGCGGCGAGAAACGTTTTGCCGTCAGCGAGAGGCCGCAGCGTATTCCCATCAACCTTGGCCAGTTTGGTGTCTTCGACTGTCCAGCGAACCTCATCCGTGACATCCACGGTACCACCATCGTCGCGCCGCAGCACGGCGATGAAAGACTGAAAATCGTCAGCCGAATCCAGAGAGATCTTCGGCGGGTAAACGTCGAACTGCACCTGATCGGCTTCGTCGGTTTTCGCGATACTGGCATTGGTGGTCGCAGCGTTAACCGAGCCCATCAATAAGCAACAGGCGACCCCAAATACAAGAAGCATCGAGATAGCAACATTGCGATGACCTGTCGCTCGCTGGGCATCTTCCCACTTCAAATCACATACCGCCGCGGAACAAGCAGCGGGCTGATCGAACTTGGGCTGGTTGAGCCGCAGCCCAGGTTTGGCAAAACGAGTCATGAGGCTTCCTTTTGTTGACGAAGCTGTTCGAGACGACTTAGCGGTTTAGGTGCGGCTTTCGCTGCAGGTTTGGGTTTGGCTACAGGCTTCTTCTCTTCTACCTTTGGTTCTTTCTTAGGCAACGGCTTGTCGATGCGGATTTCACTTTGGCCATCGGTTTGCATAAACGTTTCGCCGTCTCGCGTCACCCGCGTCCGCACCACCATGGTTTTGTGCGTCCCCGTTTTTGCCTTCTCATCAATGACCAACGGGAAGGTCACCGCAGTGTCAGTGAGCGATGCTTTCTGAACGGGCTCTGAACAAGTCACCCCGTTAGGCAACCCAACCAACTGAAACTCAATTTCGCCTTCGATATCACGCAGCTTTTCAACGGCGACCGATAGACTGGCCTCTTGGCCGGTTTCGACCGCCAAGCGTGGGAACTTGAAATCGAACACCGGCATTTGAACATCCAACATGATCGGTGCCGTTGTGACAGTTGCCGTTCCGCGTTTGGTACCGTAGCTGATTTGCATCACGATGGGCCACGCCCCGAGTGCGGCATTGGCATTCGCTGTCACGGGAACGACAACTTCGGTCTTGCCCTTTTCGATTTTCCGGCTGTTGTTTACCGCGATTCCCGGTGGCAGATAAAGCGTCTTGATGGAGACAGCATCTTCAAAACCCTCGTCTCGTTTAATCTTGACGAGCAACTCCTTGTCGCCCCGACGCAGGATGGGTGTCTTCGGTTGCACCAACTCAATTTCAAAGGGCGACTTATCGCAAACCGCAACCACCGCCCGATCTGTCACATGCTCCAGCATCGCCCGGCGATTTTGACCCAAAACGATCTTATGAGTTTGCTCAAGGTCGGCGGTGATCTCGCGATCGCCCAACTTTCCACGTCCCGTGATGTCAAACAGGGCTCCTCCCAACTTCGCGTCCGCACTTGCGGTTAACACGATGGGAATCTCCACTCGTCCCTTGGGCATGGGGAATATTTGTGCTGTCACACCTTCAGGCAAACCCTCGAGCTCGAAATTGATTTCTTCGTTGAAACCTTCTCGAGTCGCTCGCACCACCATCGCCGCATGTCCACCAACAGGGACCGACACCACAGCCGCTTCATCACGACGCAGCTCCTTCAAGTCGAGCTTGAAGTTGGGTAGTTGATGTGTGACCTCAATCAAGTAATTGTGCAGCGGGCCACCGGTACGTAAGTGGTCATAAACCCGAACGGTATGCAGACCATCCGCAGCGGCTGAAAAAGTCAGGAAACCATCGGGCTTGCCGCCCACATCATCGGCTGACTTAATCGTCTTCCCATCAGGACCAAAGACATTCACGACACCATCAAGCGGAGATCGCAAGGTCTCGCGAGCGTACAATTGCACGCGATACGCTTTGCCCTTCTTACATTCAAAACTGAAGCAATCAAAATCGTTGGCTTCGCCCAGCACACCGCATAAGACGGCCGGTATCTCACACTTGGGAGCCGAGCGATGATCATTGTTAGGCTCAACCTCTTGAACGACTGGTAAATTGCCAACTCGAATCCAGTTAGGCGTCGGCGATATGCCTTGCTCGGTTTCGCTGATCACCGACCAAGCGCGAGTGCCCCTTTGGTCTTCCGACGGGGAATCCATCCAAGCTGATGGCAACTGCAGCGAAACGTCACGCACCGAACCATCGATGTCGATGATATTGGCCTTCAACACATCGCCTTGCGTTCCGGCAGCGGGAACGATCGTAGTGGGCCTCGGAAACGAGCCTACATGAAGCCGGTAGCCGCACACGTTTTTCTGTCCACCGAACGAGCTGTCGCGGATTGCGACGACATACTTGCCTGCTTCTTCCGGGGTGAAAGAACAAACACCGTCTTGCTGAAACAACGTCGAATCATCGCTACTGGCGACCTCGAAACGCTTGTCGTTCAAGATCGCAATATGCGGGTCAAGCAAATCCCGGTTATTCAGTTCCCAACGATGACGCAATCCTTCGACTTCAACCGTAAGACGCTGTCCGGCCTTCAATTCGACTTGAAAATAGTCGATGTCCTCCCGATCAACGTTCCCTTCGATCGTGTGATCCATGGGAACCGGCTGAGGCGAATCAAACTGGTTGTTGGGCTCCACTTCGGTCACCATCGGCATGGTGCCGATGCTGAGGAACCGCAGGTTTGCAACTCCGCTCGCGGTCACCAGGCGAAATGAATACCGACCTGGCTGCAATTCTTTGTCCGTTTTGATCTTCATCTCAACAGACTTCTCGTCCGTCGGTTTGACCTCCAACACTTCCACGCCGGGGTCATCGAACAAAACTTGACTGGCGTCGCCAATCCGTTCCCCCTTCAAAACAATCGTCGCTTCACCACCTCGGGTCGCACCGAGCGGTTGGTGATAGCGAACGATAGGAAACGCGGCCCAACCTTGGCCAGCGAGCACGATCGCTAACAACATCGACGACGCCGGCACAACGAAGAAAGAATTTCGTTTCCGACAGCTCATGAGTTGAAATTTCACAAACAAACCTTCATGTGAAGAAAACACTGCATCTGAAGCAAAGAACGGAAGTCGCTCTCAATGAGAGCGTGTTCGCGTTAGACGAGGATATCGCTGACGATCTTGCCGCCATCAACGATTTCGATCGGACGTGCCCCGGGAGCCATCAGCTCCTTATCAGCCACAATGCCCAGAAGGTGGTACATCGTTGTCGCCAAATCCGCAGGCGATACCGGGTCCGAATCAGGTTCAGTCGCAGTTGCATCGGATGCACCATAAATCATGCCGCCCTTCACGCCACCACCGGCAAGCATCACGCTGAAGACCTTGGGCCAGTGATCGCGTCCCGCATCGGCGTTGATCTTTGGCGTCCGTCCGAACTCGCTGGTCACCATGACCAACGTTTCGTCCAACATGCCGCGTTCAGATAGATCCTCTAGCAAAGCCGACAGCCCCTGATCGAGCGACGGCATTTGTCCCTTGATTCCCGTCGTGATATTCGCGTGCATGTCCCAGCTACCATAGGTCAACGTCACCAGCCGAGACCCTGCTTCAACCAAACGACGTGCCATCAACATTCGGGACCCCGCCTGATTGCGACCATAGCGGTCACGCATCTTGGCGTCTTCCTTGGACAAGTCGAACGCCTCCTTGGCCGCTGGCGTATCCAACAAACCGTAGGCTCGTTCATAGAACGTGTTCATTGCCGAAACATTGTCGGCCGAAGTGGCGGAGTTAAATCGCTGGTTAATTTTTTCCAGCATCGCACGTCGTCGCACAAAACGATCCGCATCGACACCGCCAGCCAAGTTCAAATCACGAACTTTGAAATCATCGCGAGCCGGATCCGCCCCTAACGCGAAACCGCTGTACTTACTCGGCAGATAACCGGTGCCCGCGAATTCATTAGGCACATTGGGAATACAAATGTAGGCTGGCAAATTGTTTCGTGGACCGTACTCATGACTCACCACGGCACCGAAGCTGGGATATTGCAGCGCAGGGCTGGGCTTGTAGCCGGTGAACATGTTGTGCGTGCCGCGTTCGTGGGCAGCCTCGCCATGACTCATCGAACGGATGACACAGTACTTATCAGCTTGCTTAGCCAGACGAGGCAATGAATTGCAAATCACCTCGCCCGTGTTCGTTTTGATGGTCCCCATCTCGCCGCGATATTCCAGCGGGCTGTACGGCTTGGGGTCGAACGATTCCTGTTGGGCGATGCCGCCGGGCAGGAAGATATGAATGACGCTTTTGGCTTTCGCCTTGATGAAGTCGTACTGTTTCTTCTCCGCAGCCGCCTGATGCATTAGCAATTCGGGAAGCGATAACCCAAGTCCTGCGGCGCTTCCCGCCACTAGAAAACCACGGCGTCCAAAGACTCCTGGGCGGATCATTGGATTTCCTTGACAAGTCATACTGCCAACTCCTTTAACTTGATCGTGTGGATGCTAACGTTCGGGCGCATATCAAAACCTCTCGTAAATGAGGTCAATCGAGATGCTCTGAGCGAAGCGAAGGTGGGATCATCTCCCCAGCTTAACCGAGCCCTTGATCCGGGCGAAGTTATTAGAACTGGTAAGACAGGTAGGTGGGGCCCGATGATTCAGCGTGACAGGATTCCTGTCCTCTGGATCATCAAGTTTCTTAGGTAGGTGCGGTGGTCTAGTTCAGGCTCATTGGAAAGCTCTACCCGTGCACACGGCTGGATAGGCAAAGCAGTACTAGCGTGACAGTAACAACCACTACAGTACGTACAATGGTAACGCAAACACCGGGGGTGTCAAACTCATCCATCGGTGGAAAGGGGCTAGAAAAGCAGCTATTTCTGGGGGAGGTCTTGCATTCTGGCCAGAAAACATGCTAACCCACCACAGAATGTCTGGGTTCTCTATCAATTAAAAGATGGAAGCGGACCCGTTAAAAAGTCTGATTTCTCGCCAGGGAAGGCTAATCAGGGATGTCTACAAGACGCCAACTAACAACTATCGCCGTGCTCGCCCTCGGCTTCGTCTTCGTCACACAACTAGGTACGAGCATCGCCTCGGCCGCCGAAGCGAAATGGATTTGGTCCGGCGATGTTGCCGTGGACGATGCCATTCCTGCCGGTGAAACCTGCTGGTTTCGCAAGGTTTTGAACCTGCGGGACCGCGGTGAAGGAATTGTCGAAATCGCAGCGGACGACGATTATGAAGTTCGCGTGAATGGTCGAGTGATCGGCAACGGCAAGTCGTACCGGCAAATGAAAGAATTCGACATCTCGGATTACCTAGAAGTGGGCCGTAACGTTGTCGCCATTCGCGTGCGAAACACCAACGGCGACACCGCTGCACTGGTCGCCCGGGTTTCGATTCGCCCTGACAACGAAGACAAATGGTACACCTTCAGTACCGACGAAACGTGGCGAACAAGCTTGTCCGAAGAGGCAATGTGGGACAACGCCGCACTGAACGACCGGACTTGGCAAACTGCCACCGCATTCGGCCTGCTTGGCGAAACAACGCCTTGGGACCGTGGGTCCACGGTCGCCGTCGAGACTGCGAAAGAACAATCCGAGCGATTCCAGATCCAAAAGGGATTCGGTGTCCAACGACTGATCAACGACGAACAAGTCGGCTCCACCATCGCGATGGCATTCGATGAATTCGGCCACATTATCTTGGCCCAAGAACAAGGCCCACTGCTAATCGTCGTTGACCGCGATGAAGACGGCATTCCTGAAGACGTCCGCACGTATTGCGACCAAGTCGAATCAGTGCAGGGGATCCTACCGCTCAATGGCGAAGTCTTCGTCACGGGCAAAGGGCCTGACGGCACCGCGTTGTACCGTCTTTCAGACTCGAATCGCGACGGGAAGCTGGAAAACATCAAGACTGTCATGAAGTTTCGCGGCGATGGCGGCGAACACGGGCCACACGGATTGCGACTCGGCCCCGACGGAATGATCTACCTTTCCCTGGGAAGCCATGTTCAAGCGATCGGCAAGACCGGCAAGGGCGAGACCCTTCGCGACATCTACGAAGGCGACCTTCTACCTCGCTATGAAGATCCAGGTGGACACGGACGCGGCGTCAAAGCACCGGGCGGAACGATCATTCGAACCGATATCGAAGGCGATGTGGTCGAACGAGTCGCCGGCGGTTTGCGAAACACCTACGACCTTGCCTTCCACCCCAGCGGCAGCCTGTTCGTGCATGACGCGGATATGGAAGCCGACGTGGAAACACCTTGGTATCGGCCTACCGCTTTGATGGAAGTCACCGAAGCCGGCGAATTCGGCTGGCGCACCGGTTGGGCCAAGTGGCCTGAATACTACTTTGACCGTCTACCGAACTTGCTCGACACCGGACGCGGAAGCCCAACCGGGATCGAGTGCTACGAACACCACATGTTCCCGGTCCGATACCACGACAGCTTGTTCCTAGCGGACTGGTCCGAAGGCCGCATCCTGAACGTACGACTGAAACCAAACGGCAGCGGCTTTTCCGCCGACAGCGAAGTCTTCCTGCAAGGAGCTCCACTGAACGTCACCGATTTGACCGTCGGCCCGGATGGTGCACTGTATTTCTGCACCGGCGGACGCGGTACCGCGGGCGGCGTTTACCGTGTTGTCTATCAAGGCAAAATTCCTGACGCAATGAAACAACTAGGCAGCGGTATTGCCGCCGCCATCCGCCAACCGCAACTCGACGCCGCATGGTCGCGACAAGAAATCGCTGCGATCCGCGGTAAGCTAGGCAGCGATTGGAACAAGCAAGTCGCTGGCGTCGCATACAGCGAAGACAACCCGCCGGCCTACCGTATCCGTGCACTGAATCTAATGCAGATGTACGGGCCCGCACCGAGCGAAGAATTGCTGGTTGAACTTTCACGAACCGAAAGCGAATCCGTTCGACGTCGCGCCGCAATGCAACTTGGCCTTTCGCCAAGTCGCGGTGCCGCAGCACGATTGCAAGAACTACTGGGCGACGGAGACGCTCGCGTCGTTCGCACCGCATGCGAAGCGATCCTTCGTAGCGGGCAATTCCCACGCAATCCAGAACCGGTGATCGAACTGCTGTCATCCAACGACCGAAACATCTCGTTCTTGGCTCGACAAGTACTTCAACGCATGCCGTCATCAACTTGGCGCAGTGAGGTGTTATCCACCGATGACACTCGCACCGCACTGGTTGGCATGCTGGCGTTGGTCGCCGCCGAACCGAACACCAAGACCGGTGGTGAAGTGCTTAAACGTGCCGCCGCAATGATGGAAGGGTTCCTTAGCGATAAAGACTTTGTCGATACGCTGCGTCTATGCCAGGTCACACTGGATCGATGCGAGATCCCCGCTCAGGCCGTGCCTTGGCTTCGTGACCGAGTCGCCGCCGAATTCCCTTCCGGCGATTCTCGCATGAACCACGAATTGATTCGACTGGCTGCCTACCTGCAGGCCGACTCAATCGTACCGCGGGCAATGGAATACTTGGAATCGGACGCTCCTAAGATGGACCGTGCCCTGACGGCAATGTGCCTACAACGAATTGACCGTAAGTGGACTGCTCGTGAACGATTCGCATTGCTGAAGATGTACGAGCAAATCGCTGGCGAAGATTCCGAAGGATCACTGCCGATGTACATGGTCGCCGTCACTCGCGACTTCGCTCGTCACCTGTCCGACGACGATGTCCAAGCGATCCTGGACGAAGGCTCGCGATGGCGAAACGCTGCCCTCGGAGCAATCTTCCGACTGAAGCGGCCCATCGACGACGAAACAGCTCGCAAACTGCGTAACCTGGACCAAGAACTCGTCGCTGAACCCAAGATCGATGATGTCAACCGCCGACTGCGAACCGGTATCATCGCGATGCTATCGACCGCCTCGGACGAAGAATCCGCTGAACACCTACGTCGGATCTGGCGAACCGAACCGCAACGTCGCAGCGTGGTTGCACTGGCTTTATCGCAAAAGCCAGACGGCGACAACTGGGACTACCTCGTCCGCAGCCTGAACATCCTCGACGGTCCTGCCGCCGAAGAAGTGGTCAAGCAATTGCATAGCGTGGCAATCGCAACCGACGACCCCATGGCTCTGCGTGCACTGACCCTAATGGGACTTCGCGCCGAACAACAAGGAACCTCATTCGAAAACGTCGAAAAGCTTCTTGAGCACTGGACCGGAATGCAACGGCCCAAGGGAGTTGCCAAATCAATGGTGCCGTGGCAACGCTGGTACGCCAAGACGTTCCCAGACCGCCCCGCAGCGGAACTTCCTCGCGAAGACGAATCGAAGTGGGACCTGGACCAACTGCTGACTTACCTTGAATCGCCCGAAGGCAATACTGGCGACCTTCACGCGGGTGCGAGCTTGTTTGCAAGTGCTTCCTGTGCGGACTGCCATCGCCACAACGGCAACGGTCATCGCATTGGCCCCGACCTGACCAACATGTCTAAGCGGTTTACCCGCCGAGAGATTCTGGAATCGATCCTGCATCCTTCGCATGTCGTCAGCGATCAATACGCCAGCAAGAAAGTCCTGACCTTGGACGGCGAGGTTTACGTCGGCATGGTCAGCAAGACCGGAACCGGTATTGAGGTGCGTGACTCGAACAATCAAGTGACCACGATCGCAACGGCTGATGTCGACTCGATTCTGCCGAGCCAATCGAGCATCATGCCTAGCGGGTTGATTGATAACCTCACCATGAACCAGGTCAGTGACCTGATGGCTTACCTGGGTCTAGTCGAACCGGTCGAGATTGCGAGTCGCCCGGAGTAATTGACCGGCATAGCATTCGAGTCTCGATACTTTCAACGGTCGACCGCTCGTCATCAAATGACGAGCGTGTTTGACCAAGGACGAGCGCAATCGGCTAAGATTGATAACGACGCAGGAAGACCGCAGCGGTCTCCGCTACAAACAATGCGTCGTTCGGATTGCTGATTAACAAGTGGTCAGCACCCGGCAACGTGATGACATTAGTGTGATTGAGCCCGTCTTGGTCACGCACCAAACCGGCAATTCGCAAAGCGTGATCAAACCCCAATGTTTGATCGACTGGCGAATGAAACACCATCACCGGACAACGAATCTGGCCTAACTGATCGGCCAGTTGGTGCTGGCGAAAATCGTCTAGCATTTCCCGACGAATCGTCCAGGTTCGCCCGCCAATCACGACATCACCCGATCCATCGCTAACGATAGCTGGGTTCATCGCTTCCATCAGTGCGGCAAGGTGTTGGGTGTCACTGGGCGCAGCGATCGAGACAACTGCTTTAATCGAATCGCGTTCGGCGTCGGTCAATTGCTGTCCGATCTCATGTGGCAAGCCTGCCGCAATCGCCAACGAGGCCGCACCACCGAAACTGTGCCCGATCAATCCGGTCACTGGGCCAAGTGATTCTGATGCAAAACGAATCGCGGCCGAAAGATCAGCCAGGTTCGTCGAAAAACTGGTGCTTGAAAAATCGCCTTGGCTGCCACCCAAACCGGTCATGTCAAACCGCAAGACAGCGACACCGCATTCGGACATTCGGCGAGATATTCGAGCGATGGCCTTAATGTCTTTGCCGCAAGTGAAGCAATGACTGAACACGACCACCGGTACATTGTCAGGTAGAGGAGCCGCATCTTCATCTGCAGATCCTTGCGGTGTAGCTTCTTGCGTCGCAACAACAGGCCGATCGACGATTCCCGCCAACCGAAACCCGTTTCCGCCTTCGAACTCCACCCGATAGCTGCGCCGCTTAAACGGATCGCAAGCCGAATCTGATTCCATCGCTAACGAACTACTCAACGGGACAGATCCCTCGACATCGATCCACCGGACGAGTCATTTCCGCCGATTCGGTCATTCCCGCCGATCCGGCCAGCCGAGAAAGCTTCTGCCATCGCCTTGGGGACTTCCGCTTCGGCGAGCACGAGTCTTGCACGGTTCTCCGACACCCGAGCTTTCATCTGTTGTTCCTGAGCAATCGCCTCGGCACGTCGTCGTTCAGCCTTCGCACGTGCGACACGGGTATCCGCCTCCGCTTGATCGCTTTGCAATCGAGCACCAATGTTTTCGCCTACATCAATATCGGCGATGTCGATTGAAACGATCTCGAATGCGGTCTGAGCATCGAGGGCACGCGACAAAACCACCTTGGTAATCATGTCGGGGTTTTCGAGCACGTTGAAGTGTGATTCAGCAGAGCCAATCGAACTGATAATTGCTTCGCCCACTCGAGCAATGATCGTGTCTTCGGTCGCACCACCGATCAGTTGTTCGATGTTTGTCCGCACCGTCACTCGAGCACGAACCCGCAACTCGATGCCGTTTTTCGTAATAGCACTTAGCGTTGTCTTGCCACTTCGCTTCGGATCGGGGCAATCAATGACTTTGGGGTACACGCTCGTTTGCACCGCATCAAGAACGTCACGGCCAGCCAAGTCGATCGCGGCGGCTTGATCAAAATCCAAGGGGATCTTAGCTCGGTGGGCGGCGATGATCGCGTTGATGACATTCATCACGTTCCCACCGGCAAGATAATGGGCTTCCAACCGCTGGGTGCTGATTCCGGATTCCCGGCCGATATCCAACTTCGCTTGAGCCGCCATCACTTTGGCTTGCACAATCACGTTCGGATTGACCTTGGTGAAGTGCATGCGAATCAAGTTGGCAAGCTTCACGTCAGCATCGGACATGAACGCTTGGAACCACAACTTGCCGTACCGCAGGAAGAAGTAGCCCAGGATTGCAAACGCAAACAGAGCGAACAAAATCCCGACGATGACGATCATCAAGTAGCCACCAAACGGCTCTTCCCTGGGCGGAAGGGGCATCCCTTGGGCAAGCGACCATTGAAAGTGAGCGAGTTCGAAGCCGTGCGGCATGACCAGTGACATCGAGCGAAGACCAGACGTTAGGAAAGGTGGTTCAAGGTGAAAATCGTTGCCTTATCTTAGCGTAGCTTCCGCTCCCAATGTCGATCGTAGAGACGATCTCTGGTTAAATAGTCGAAGCACACCAACCGGCTGTTGCCTAGCTCGCAAGCATCGCATTCATCCACCTCGGAAACAAAGCTTTGGCAACGACATTTTGCCGCACTGGCAAAAAGGCACCTGAGTGTGCAATATTAAGTGCTGGGCAACAACGATCCTTCTCTACATTGACCAAATCTGAGGCAAAACATGGCGACAATGACGTCGACCAACCGTCCCCAACCCGGAGGAGTATCCTCGGGGGGCACCGGCTCTGCGGGCTCCGGCGAAGCTGGCCAGATGGAGCAGTTTTCCTACGATGATGGAATCGTGCGGATGTTCGCTACGGCGACCATCTTCTGGGGGATTGTTGCCACTTTGGCGGGACTGACCGTTGCCGTCTTGTTGGTGATGCCCGGATTGTCCAGCGGATTAGATTGGCTGAACTTCGCCAGACTTCGCCCTCTGCACACCAACGCCGCCATCTTCGCCTTCGCCGGCAACGCAATCTTCGCCGCGATCTATTACAGCACCCAGCGGTTGTGCAAAGCTCGGATGTGGAGCGACGTGCTGAGCCAGATGCACTTCTGGGGATGGCAACTGATCATTGTACTGGCCGCTGCCACGCTGCCTTTTGGGATCACCCAAAGTAAAGAGTACGCCGAACTGGAATGGCCCATCGATGTTTTAATCGCCATCGTTTGGCTTTTCATCTTTGGTGGCAACTTCTTGATGACGTTGATCAAACGACGCGAACGTCACATGTACGTCGCACTTTGGTTCTACATCGCCACGATTGTGACCGTCGCATTGCTGCACGTGTTTAACAACCTTGTCGTTCCAATCGGCGTTTTCGCCAGCATCCCGATCTACGCCGGCGTGCAAGACGCATTCATGCAGTGGTGGTACGGGCACAACGCGGTGGCGTTCTTCCTGACAACGCCGTTTTTGGGGCTGATGTATTACTTCTTGCCCAAAGCGGCGGATCGCCCGGTGTTCAGTTACCGGTTGAGCATCATCCACTTCTGGTCGTTGGTTTTCATTTATATCTGGGCGGGTCCCCACCACCTTCACTACACCGCGCTGCCTGAATGGGCCAGCACGCTGGGGATGCTATTCAGCATCATGCTATGGATGCCTAGCTGGGGCGGGATGATCAACGGCTTGCTCACCCTTCGAGGTGCTTGGCACAAGGTCGCCGCTGATCCAGTGCTAAAGTTCTTTGTCGTAGGGATCACGTTCTACGGCATGGCTACCTTTGAAGGCCCAGCGTTGTCGATCAAGGCGATCAACGCGTTCACTCACTACACCGACTGGACGATCGCCCACGTCCACTCCGGTGCACTCGGCTGGAACGGCTTCATGGCGTTCGGCATGCTGTACTGGCTCTTGCCGAGGCTCTACCAAACCAAATTGTGGAGTCCCAAGCTGATGAGCCTGCACTTCTGGACAGGCACCATTGGGATCCTGCTGTACATCATCCCGATCTACGCTGCCGGTCTAATGCAAGGCTGGATGTGGCGTGCGATGGATGACACTGGTCACCTGATGTACCCAGACTTCATCGAAACAACTCAATCGATCGTCCCGCTATGGTGGCTGCGAGTCGTTGGGGGCGTGCTCTATGTCAGCGGTGCGATCATGCTGGGAATCAACGCGTTGATGACCTGGATGAATCGTCCTTCCACTTACGAAGTCCCGGTTTACTCGGCTCCGCGATTGACTAAGGAATACAGTCCTTCAGAGCCTCAAGTTAAAAGCCACCTCGACGAAGTGCCCGTTCTTGAGATGGGCAAAAAGCTTGATATCTTCGGCCGAATGGGTTGGCACCGTCGCTGGGAACGTTTGCCAGTTAAGTTCACCGTGTTGGTAACTTTGGCGGTCGTCATCGCGACGCTTTCGGAATTGATCCCAACCTTCCTCATTCGCACCAACGTGCCGACGATCGCGACGGTCAAACCGTACACGCCACTTGAACTAGCGGGACGCCACATTTTCGTGTCCGAAGGTTGCTACAACTGTCACTCGCAAATGATTCGCCCGATGGTTTCAGAAACGAAGCGATACGGCGAATACAGTAAGCCCGGCGAATTCATTTACGATCGCCCGTTCCAATGGGGCAGTCGACGAATCGGCCCTGACTTAGCTCGCGAAGGCGGCAAGCAAAGTAGCTTCTGGCACTGGACCCACTTCGAAAACCCCGAGAACGTTTCGCCCGGCAGCGTCATGCCATCCTACGGTCATCTTTTAACCGAGGACATGAAGTACGACGCGATTGCACCGCACGTGCAAGCGGCCGCGTTCTTAGGTGCCGAGTACACCGAAGAAGAATTGACCAACACCGCGGAAGTCGCCATGAAACAGGCGGAATACATCGCGGCGGACATTGTTCAACAGGGTGGACCGGCAAAGACGTACGAGAAACAAGCAATCGCTTTGATCGCGTACTTGCAACGCATCGGGGCCGACTTGTTCGCTGAAGAAACTCCGGCCGAACCGCCCGCAGATGGTGCGGATCCGGAAGCAACCGATTCGAAAGAACCGGCCGCAGAGTCCGACGCTGAGCCTGACTCCGGCGAAGACGAGCCCGGCGTGGCCTTTCTGAAAGTGTTACCGAACCCAGTCGCCGACCAAACTCGAGTGCTCCTTTCCACGAACGACGAAAGCAATTCTTAAGATGATCAAAGATCTAGTTTGTGCGTTGGACTACTCGTCGTGTGCTGAATGGGCACTCGCGTTGTTTGTAGTTGCCTTCGCCACCATTACTTACGGAACATTAAGGCTCAGCCAAGACGCAACCGATCGGTTCGCGTCGATCCCGCTGACCGATCAAGTGGAGGATCCCCGTCAATGAGTTCGACACCAACTGAAAACCCAGCGAATGATCCCGTCCTTACGGAACACTCGTACGATGGGATCGAGGAATTCGACAATCCGCTTCCGGGTTGGTGGAAGTGGTTGTTCATCGCATGCATTGCGTTCTGCCCTCCTTACTTCCTGTACTACCACGGTGGCACGCCAGGGCGTTCCATCGAGGAAACCTATTCGGTTGCCTTGGCCGCAAACACGCGGCTGCAATTCGCGGAAATTGGTGAACTGCAGCCTGACGAAGCCACCTTGGTGAGCTTCATGGAAAAGGACAATTGGTTGCGCGTGGGTAAGATTGTTTTCCAAACTCACTGCGTTTCCTGCCACGGTCGTGAAGGGGAAGGCAAAGTGGGGCCCAACCTGACCGACGAGAGCTTCAAGAATATCAAGACGATCGAAGATATCGCATCGGTGATCAACAACGGTGCAGCCGCCGGGGCAATGCCTCAGTGGTCCAACCGCTTGCACCCAAATGAAGTGGTGCTGGTATCGGCGTATGTCGCTTCGATGCGAGGCAAAATGTTGGAGGGGCCACGGGGCGCCGAAGGCAAAGAGATTCCGCCATGGCCACAACCGGTCGCGGAACCCGACACGGCTACGGAGAAAGAATGACGCAACGGTGGCTGGATTGGAAATCTCCAACATCCAGCCACTTTGGACATTGCTGCTCGCGATCAACATTCGTCGTGCAGACATGTCCTATGGCACTTTCGTGAAAGCGAGAGTGAGCATGCAAACGTAATTACATGTTTGCATTCATTTAATGATTGGTGCTTTAAGTCGAAATCATGTCACATTTCGCTGATAATGACGCACTGCTTGTTCCCGATGAACATGTGCTGTCAACGCTGGAAAAGGATGGAAGCCGCCGTTGGCTTCGACCTCGCCTTTCAATGGGAACCTGGTGGAAGCGGCGGCGAGTTGTCGCTTACATCTTGATGGTGGTTTTCGTAGCCATCCCGCACCTGCGGCTCAACGGCAAGCCAATCGTCTTGCTGGACTTTGTTTCGCGGCAATTGACGCTGTTCGGGAAAACCTTCTATCCGACCGACACGCTCATTCTAGCGCTGTTCATGCTGACGGTCTTTGTGACAATCGTTTTAGTCACTGCCATCGCTGGCCGTGCCTGGTGTGGCTGGGCGTGCCCCCAAACGGTCTATATGGAATTTCTGTTCCGGCCGATCGATCGCTTCTTTGAAGGAACCAAAGGAAAAGGCGGCAAACCCAAAAGCGACATTAGCGGTGGTTGGCAAATCGTCCGCATCGGTGTCTACGTGGTGTTGTGCATGTTCTTGGCGCACACGTTCCTGGCCTACTTCGTTGGAACCGATACGCTCGCCCAATGGATACGGCAATCACCGATCGATCACCCCGGTGCTTTTTTGGTAATGGCGGGTACGACCGTCGCGATGCTATTCGACTTCCTGATCTTCCGCGAACAGATGTGTTTGATCGCGTGTCCGTACGGACGCTTTCAATCCGTCATGCTGGATGAGCAGTCCAAGATTGTCGGTTACGATCCAGGCCGCGGCGAACCTCGCCGCAAAGGAAAACGCACCGCTGATGATCCGGCGGGTGATTGCGTGGATTGCCATCAATGTGTTGTGGTCTGCCCAACGGGGATCGACATTCGGGACGGATTGCAAATGGAGTGCATTAATTGCACCCAGTGTATCGACGCGTGCGACAACGTAATGACTCGAATTGGCCTGCCCAAGGGTTTGATACGCTACAGTTCCCAAGACGAACTGGCAAACAAACCCAAGAAATGGTTTCGCGCCCGGACGATGATCTATCCCATCATCCTGTTGCTGGTTGCAACCGGCTTCGTGTTCGCGGTGATCAGCAAAGTTGGCTTTGACGCCCGATTGCTTCGAGGCAAAGGTGCACCGTTTTCCATGACAACGCAAGGTGCCGTCAACAATTCGTTCCGGCTGCGATTGGTCAATCGCACCGACAGCGAACAGGTCTACACTCTTTCGGTGGTCAATCCCGAAGGCGTTTCGCTGGAGGTGATTCAGAAAGACTTGCTGTCTCTACCATCGGGCGGCAACGTACTCATACCGCTCAGTGTTGAGTTCGCCCCCGCTGTGACACGCGGCGACGGCAACGAGCCAGCCACACTAGTAGTTCAGGACGGCAGCGACCATTCCAGCAACATCAAGTTCAAATTACTCGGTCCAAGGTAAACGACGATGCGAAAGCCAACGGGCCCCACCAAAACGCCCGAAGAAATTCAGGCCGAGCGGCACGCCAAACGATTTTATATCGGCTTGGTTTTGCTTCTCTTCGCGATCCAGTTCACGATCCTGGGCACGGCAATCAACCTTGCTGTCGGCGACCCCGCTCTTGCAGTGGTTCCGGACTATCATCAAGCGGCTTTACGCTGGGACGAATCTCAAGAGGCCAACCGGGCGGCAAAGAAACTTGGCTGGGATCTTCAAGTGGAAGTTTCTGATGTAGCCGACGGCAAAGGCTTGCGTGCAGTCCAGGTTCATGCGACTGACCAAGACGGAGCCGCAATTTCAAACTTGTCGATTGACGCAAAGATTTACCACCACGCACAAGCCGATCACGTCGAGCGCGTGGAACTGAAGGACGTTGGCGAAGGACGATACATCGGTATGCCGTCAATGCGACAGCCCGGGTTATGGCAAATCCAACTCAACATTACCAACGCGAGCGAGCCGATGACCCTGACTCAAACAATCGAACTAGGGAGCTAGACTTCGCATGTGGATTTTGATCAGCGCCGTCGTCACCGCCAGCTTACTAGGCAGCATGCACTGTGTGGGCATGTGCGGCCCGTTAGCGATTTTCGCTAGTGGTGCGGGCGAAAAGGCACCTCGCCGCCAAGTCATTCTGTCCACGACGCTATACCACCTGGGTCGCTTGCTAACCTACACACTCGCTGGACTGATCGCTGGTACGCTAGGAAGCTTGGTTGATATCGGCGGCCAGACTCTAGGGTTTCAATTGGCGGCCGCACGACTGGTGGGCACCGTCATGATCTTGATCGGCGTCTGGAAATTGGTTGCAATGTGGTTACCCAAGTCTGCCCCCGCATCCGGACCGACTCCTTCTCGCATTGGCGGATTGCTCGTGAAGCTACGCCCTATCGTGTTCGGGCTGCCGCCGAGCGGACGGGCCTTTGCGACCGGACTGCTAACAACGTTACTTCCTTGCGGCTGGCTCTACTTGTTCGCTCTGGTTGCCGCTGGTACGGGTGATCCAGTATCCGGCGGGATCACCATGGCCGCCTTTTGGGTCGGTACCGTTCCCGCTCTGACCGCGTTGATTGCCGGGACCCAAACACTATCCCGCAAGTTTGTTCAGGTGGTACCGACCGCGGCGGCACTGCTGTTGATTGTAACCGGTGGCATCACTGCGTCAGGACGCGGCTTCGCCGAGATCAATTCATTATCAGACATCGCACCGCCCGTTTCGATTTCGCTTAATCAATCGACCGATGCAGCGGAGCCGGCATGTTGCTGCGATCCCACCGCGGTGGAGTGCAATTGCGCGTCCCCGTCAATCCAACAACAAATCGATGCGTTAACCCACACACCGCTTCCTTGCTGCGTGAATCACGCCAGCGATGAATCCGCCGCATCAACCAGCGATAATGCTGGCCAAGGCGAGTCGGCTCAGGAGTCTTCGCAACCTTGACGCCTAAAACGGCAGACGCACCAGCCACGCGTGTGGTTCGTCCCTGCATCCATTGTGGCGAACCAACGGACAGCAATTTAGAACAACCTGCGGAACAGATCTTTTGTTGCAACGGTTGCCGCGGTGCCTATGAACTGATTCACGGCTGGGGCCTGGAGGGGTTCTACGGTTTGCGTGACCAGCTTGCCAGCGGACCGGCAAGCCGAGTGAACTCTAAAGCGAATCGATACGAGATGTTCGATAACGCGGAGTTCTTAGGGCCATCCAAGCCGACCGAGCAATCCGACGGGCTAATGCAATGCGAGCTCGCCGTGCATGGATTGCACTGCGCTGCATGTGCTTGGCTGATCGAGAATGCCGCAATTCGGACTCCTGGATGGCGGGTTGCTCGGGTTAAGTTGAGTGACCACACGCTGAAGGTCGTCTTTGATCCCGCGCAAACCGCACTCAGTCAAATCGCTAGCTTGCTTGACCGACTCGGCTATGAGTTGGCGCCGATTTCCAAAGAACGCGACCAGCATTTTCAAAACGAAAATCGACGCCATCTGATTCAGATCGCTTTCGCTGGCTTCTTCGCGGCCAACGCGATGTGGATCGCTGTCGCGTTGTATGCTGGCGACGCATACGGGGTGGAAGAGGAACATCGCTTCTTCTTGCGAATGATCGGCACTGCACTGGGTGTCGCAGCGGTACTGTTGCCCGGCCGGACGTTTTTCGTCGGTGCGTTCGCTTCGATGCGTAATCGGGTACCCCATATGGATCTACCCGTCGCGTTGGGCTTGAGCGTCGGCACCATCGTGGGCACGATCAACGCGATTACCGGCGAAGGGCACCTTTATTTCGATTCGTTGGCGATCTTGGTTTTCCTATTGTTGATCGGACGCTGGATTCAATTCCACCAACAACATCGTGCGGCCAAAGCCGTTGATCTACTCCTGCGAATCACACCACGTCATGCCAACCGCGTCGACGATAGCAATAAAACCAGCACCGTCTTGGTCGATGCACTTCAAGTCGGCGATGTCATTCGAGTAACCGGTAACGAGAGTCTACCGGCTGACGGCGAAGTGGTGCATGGCGAATCGATGATTGACCGGTCATTGCTGACTGGTGAAAGCGTTCCCGAACACGTTCAACCTGGCGATCGAGTATTAGCCGGCACGATCAATCTGCAACGTGTGATTGATGTTCGCGTCGATGCGACCGGTGAAGATAGTCGAATCGGGAAGGTCATGCGTTCGGTAGAGGACGCTACAAACCAAAAGACGCCGATCGTTCAGTTCGCGGATTCCGTCGGCGGCGTGTTTGTAGTCGTCGTTTCACTGCTAGCAATCGGTTCATTCCTATGGTGGCGGCCGAGCGGTTGGGCCATCGCAGCATCACACGCTACGTCTCTTTTGATTGTCGCTTGCCCCTGTGCGCTAGCCCTGGCAACGCCGCTTGCGATCGCTGTCTCACTGGGCCGGGCCGCTAAACACAAAATCCTGATTCGCGATGGCAACACGCTCCAACTACTCGCTCGCGGCGGTCGAATTTGGTTTGATAAAACGGGGACTCTAACCAGCGGTCGGCCGGACGCTGAACAAATTATCGGGGATGATTACGCGGTGTCTTTGGCAGCAGTAGTCGAACAAGAGTGCCAGCATCCGGTTGCCGAGGCAATCAAGCGGTTAGCAGCACGGGTTGATTTGTCAGTCCCAATCAAGTCGTCCGAACTGACCGCCGTCAAGCGAAACGGCGTCATCGGTCGAGTTAACCAACACAGTGTTTTGGTAGGCAATGCTGAGTTCATGAGCCAACACGATGTCACGCTTAGTGAATCTGTCGCAACTGCTATCCAGCGCTGCACCGACGAGTCCGCAAGTCCCATCTTGATCGCCGTCGATGGAGTCGTCGAAACGGTGGTCGCAATCTCCGATCCGCTGCGGCCTCACGTGGCATCAACGATCGCAAACCTGCGACATCGAGGCTGGAAGATCGGAATCTTGTCCGGCGATCATCCGGCAATCGTTCAACACGTAGCCAACCGAGTCGGCATTGATGTCAAAGAAGCCCACGGCGCCGTCGGCCCAGAAGAAAAGCTAGCCACCGTGCAAAGCGATTCCGAACAAAGCAAGTCAGGTATCACCGTGATGATTGGAGACGGTGCCAATGATGCCGCTGCACTGGCTGCCGCAGATGTAGGAATCGCAGTGCGTGGCGGCGCGGAAGTCAGCCTGCAGGCAGCGCCGGTATTTGTTGCGTCGGGCGATATCCAAGACATTGACCGTTTAATGCAGTCCGCACACCGCACCAACTGGCTAATCCGGACCGCATTCGCTGTTTCACTGACCTACAACCTTGTGGCCGTTGGCCTTGCCATGATGGGACGCATCAGTCCACTGATCGCCGCTGTGCTGATGCCGATAAGCAGCGTCAGCGTGCTAGCGTTAACTTTAGCTTGGCCGACCTATCCGAAACTACCGACGGCGGAAACCGCAACATCGACACTGCGTTCTAAAAAGACCGACCAACAACTTTCTGGCCAAGGAACTCTTCGATGAGCGTGATGTATATCGCGCTACCGATGGCTTTGTTGCTAGGCGGCGGAGGCATGCTTGCCTGCATCCTCTCGATTCGCCGGGGCCAGTACGATGATCTCGACACGCCGGCGGTTCGGATGCTGATCGACGACGAGCCTAGCGACGAAAACCAATCCCGTGATACTCGAAACCAATCTCCGCCAGCGGAAGACTCTTCAACACGTTCCGACCATCAAAGATGAACGCGGGCTTTTTCATTCCGGCGTAAATGCTCTCGAAATCGGCCTCGGCAAACTCATCCCATTCGGTCAGCAACGCGATTGCATGAGCGTCCTGGGAAGCCGTTTTCAGGTCCGAAACGATCTCAACGTTCTCGGCCAATAGTTGCGCCGAACCTTGCGAGAGTTCCGAGTCGCCATTCATCAACACGGCCGCAAGATCCTTGCGAATCTGTTCCGGATCGACGCGAGGGTCATAGATGCAAAGCTTGGCTTTTTCGCGAAGCAAGTCGCGACAGATATAGATGGCCGCCGATTCGCGTGTGTCGTTGGTATCCTTCTTGAATGCGAATCCCCAAATGGCAATCTTCTTGTCCGACACGGTGTTGAACAGTGTGCGAACGATTCGGTGAACGAAGCGTTGCTTTTGGTAGTCGTTCATTTTGACGACTTGTTCCCAGTACTCAGCCACTTCGGGCAGCCCGAAGAACTCGCAAAGATAGACGAGGTTGAGGATATCCTTTTGGAAGCAAGAACCACCAAAGCCCACGGACGACTTGAGGAACTTGGGACCGATCCGAGAGTCAGTACCGATCGCCATCGCGACTTCATCGACATCGGCTTCGGTTGCTTCGCATAACGCGGAGATCGAGTTGATCGAAGAAACCCGCTGAGCCAAAAACGCATTGGCGGTTAGCTTCGATAACTCACTGCTCCAAAGGTTTGTGGTCAGCAATCGTTCGCGTGGCACCCAGTGGGCGTAGACTTCCACGAGGGCTTGGATTGCGGCATCGGATTCACCGCCAATCAGCACACGGTCGGGCGCGAGCAAATCTTCCACGGCGGTTCCCTCAGCTAAAAACTCAGGGTTACTCAACACGTCAAAAGTCGCTCCCGATGATGCACGGCTCAATATTGCCTTGACGGCTTCCGCTGTTCGAACGGGAAGGGTCGACTTCTCGACCACGATCTTATGCCCCGAGCTGACTTCCGCAATCTTGCGAGCACACTTTTCAATGAACTCCAAGTTTGCAGCTCGCCCGGCTCCGACACCGAAGTCTTTAGTCGGCGTATTAACCGAAATGAAGATCATGTCCGCCTCGGCGATCGCGTCATCCACTTCGCTGGTGAAATGCAGGTTACGTCCGCGGCTCTCTACCACGACGTCATGCAAACCAGGCTCATAAATCGGCAAGGTGTCGCTATTCCACTGGGCGATTCTCGCTTCATTGATGTCGACGACCTTGACCTGAATATCAGGGCATTGCTTAGCAATCATTGCCATTGTTGGTCCGCCAACATAGCCAGCACCAATACAACAGATCTTACGGATAGGCGCGATCGCGGGTGAGGAATCAGCAGTCATAGTCGAAAAGCAAGAGGTTGAATGAATTTGGATCGCAAACAAGCGACGATGAGGCCTGGACTAGCCCGGAAGGCATTTCGCAAAGGCTTCGATAAGTAAGGCTTCAGTGCAGACAATATTAGTTGCTCAAGTGAAAAAGGCAGGTCCCCCTTGGCAGAAACCCCAGCCTTTCGGCCACACCAATCGCTACAACCCGTACATCAGGATTTGTGAAACGCCACTCGCCATCTCGACGTCAGGAAAGCTGGTGACAACATTGCCGGTATTCTCGAGGTGTCATTTGACGCAGCTCGCGGAAACGCCGATTGAAATTGGACAAGTTCGCGAACCCGGCTTCTAAACTGATATTCAAAACCGGCTGATCCGTTTCCGCCAACATTCGACATGCCAGCCCGATCCGCAATTCCGCAATGTGTTCCGTCAATGTTCGGCCGGTCGAATGGCGGAAAAATCGGCTGAACGCGGACGGATTCATGTCCACCAATTTGGCCAGCGTCTTGTGGTTAAGTTCCGAGTTGGAGAGGTTGCACTCGATATAGTCACACACCGCCTGAATCCGATCCTCTCCAGCCGGACTCGCCGTGAAGCAATAGCTATCGCTCGACAAAGCCGTCGGCTCTGAAAACTGGGACAATTGATCCAAGCATGCCAGTAATCCGACAATCCTTGCGGCACCGGGCGACTTCACCATGCTTGTCATTCTTGCCCCGACTTCACAAGCGATCGACGGCGGGAACCACAATCCACGCCGAGCTCGATCAATCAGGCTGGACACACCCGCGAGCTCAGGCGTCTTGAAAAAGTCAGTGCCAAGAAAGTCGGGCTTAAACTGAATCACGATAGCCGGATGATTGTCGATCTTCTGTCCCCGGAACGCGTCCGACGCCCAATTGTGAGGCAAATTGCTGCCGATCAGCACCAGATCATGGTCGCCATAGCTTCCGATATGGTCACCGACGATCCGCGAACCCGTCCCCCGCTGCAAATAGGTCAGCTCAATTTCTGGATGCCGGTGCCAGCGAACGGTGGTATTCAGGTTTTCTCGATCAAAGCATCGAAATGACTCACCGGTATTGGTAACCAGCTTCTCGAACGTGGGCTTCAAACGACTCACCAAGCAGAAAAGGCAATTGGACAGGGCGCACACATTGTATCAATCCCCTGGTTATCTGCAGCTCCCACTTCCCTCTACTCGTCAGAAACCACCATAAACGGCACCTATTGCGCATACAACGTACCGAAAACGGCAAACCACCGACAAGTCGTTTGCTCGATTCCCGTTACAATAACGCCACCGATAGGTCGCGATCGGAGCTAGGATTCTTGCTTCGATTGGACTCTACCGGTCGCCGAAGCGGTGATTGCAAACGCTTTCCCGACCACTAACTAGCGACCTGACCTCCAGCCCACCAACTGCCCCAGTAAAGTTTTCGATGGCTATGATCCCCAACCGCAAAGTAGCCCTGGCACTCATGGCTCACCCCGACGACGCGGAAATTGCGTGCGGTGGGACGCTCATCCGATTGGTGCAAAATGGCTGGGACGTTCACATCGCGACTGTGTCCGCGGGCGATTGCGGATCAATGACTGAATCCGCCACTCAGACCGCGCGTGCGCGGTTTGATGAAGGGACCAACGCGGCCGAATTAATCGGTGCGAAGTACCACTGCCTCAACGAACCAGATGGCCGCTTGGTTTACGATCGGCAAGCACTTCAAAAAACCATCGATCTCTTTCGTGAGACCGGGCCCACGCTAGTGATCACGATGCCGCTATCGGATTACCACGCCGACCACGAAATTACAGGTCAACTCGGACGTGCTGCCAGCTTTGTGTATGCAGCCCCCAACGCTTCCCAGCGTCCATTGTTGGAAGGATCCACGGTACCGTACCTCTACTACAGCGACGGACATGGCGGAGCCGACCGCATGGGGAATCCGATCATGCCGACGACCAACGTCGAGATCACCGATCAACTTGATCGAAAGACAGAAATGTTAGCCTGTCACATCAGCCAGCGTGATTGGTTACGTCAATACAACGGAATCGATGAATACCTAACCACCATGCAAAGCTACAACGCCCAACGAGGTGTTCAAGTCGGTGTGCCGGCGGCTGAAGCGTTCGTGCAGCATCGCGGCCATGGTCATCCGTCCCAGGACATTCTCGCATCCATGTTCCCAATCCACACCACCTCTTCAATGGCATCGACTGCAAACGCATGACCCAAGAAACACCAGCACCTGTCAAAGTTCTCTGTGTCGGCGCAGGAAACATGGGACGTTCACACGCTTTGGCGTATCACAACGACCCCAGCT
This sequence comes from Rhodopirellula sp. J20-39, assembly GCF_057365095.1. NCBI lineage: Bacteria > Pseudomonadati > Planctomycetota > Planctomycetia > Pirellulales > Pirellulaceae > Rhodopirellula > Rhodopirellula sp. J20-39. The sequence continues at coordinate 5,143,035 of NZ_CP195123.1, forward strand.
TTGAAATCGTCGGAATCTGCACACGTTCCTCCGCGTCCGCCGAAGCGTTGAACTCGGAACTGAAAAGCAGCTACCCTCATTTTGCAGACTTCAAAGCCGCTCTCAGCGACGTCCAGCCCGACGCCGTGTGTATCGCCAGCTACCCAGACACGCATGCTGAATTTGCGATGCTCGCACTGGAAGCGGGATGCCATTTGTTTGTCGAAAAGCCGCTGGCGACCAACATCGAAGATGCGGAGAAGATTGTCGCTCTCGCAAAAAACAAACAACGCAAGGTCGTGATCGGTTACATCCTGCGGCACCATCCAAGCTGGGAAAAATTCATCGAGCTGACCCAGGATCTGGGGAAGCCGCTGGTCATGCGTATGAACCTCAACCAGCAATCTTCTGGCGCGATGTGGGAGACCCACAAGAACTTAATGTCGTCGATTTCGCCGATTGTTGACTGCGGTGTCCACTACGTTGACGTGATGTGTCAAATGACTCGCTCTCGCCCTGTTCGCGTCAGCGGTATTGGTGCTCGGTTGTCCAATGAGCTACCCGATGGCATGGTGAACTACGGCCAATTGCAAGTCACCTTTGAAGATGGCTCGGTCGGTTGGTACGAAGCCGGATGGGGTCCCATGATGAGCGAAACCGCATTCTTCGTGAAAGACGTGGTGGGTCCTAAAGGATGCGTGTCGATCGTTGCTGAAAAAGCCTCCGACGACGGAAAAAGTGCCAGCATCGACGCGCACACTCAAACCGAAGCTTTGAAGGTTCACCATTCGGCGTTGAACGAAAGCGGCAAATTCGTAAAGCAAGATGAGATGATTCATCTGGATGACGAGCCCAATCACGACGAACTGTGCGCACGCGAACAGGCTTACTTTTTGCGTGCGATCACAACGGACATCGATCTCACCGATCATCTCGAAGACGCCATCAACTCGATGAGAATCGTACTGGCTGCCGACGAGTCCTTCCGCACTGGAAAAACGGTCGAGCTAACCTAAAGCTCGATCTCCCGGTCTAACCCTATCGCTTGTTTTCGTCCCACCTCACCTTCCCCGGAAAACTCTCGCTATGAATCCCACCTCAAACGACCCGCGTTGTGAATCCCGCCGCAACTTTCTGCGAACGCAATTGACCGCTTCGGCCGCCATCGCCAGCGGTGTTGCTGGAGTTCAATCTCAAGTCCAGGCCGCCACCTCGGCAACCGACAATTCGGCCAACGGAGCTTTGCGGATCGGACTGGTCGGTTGCGGCGGACGTGGCACAGGCGCCGTGAAGGATTCTCTATCGATCAACCAGAACGTCAAGCTAGTCGCGATGGCGGATCTGGATGAAGCGAATTGCGCACGCTCGCGAAAAGGTCTGGCAGCGAGATTCGGAGAAAGCATTGATGTTGCCGATGACAAGATGCACATCGGCCTGGACGCCTATAAAAAGGTCCTGGATGATCCCAACGTTGACATCGTTCTGTTAACCACAACACCAGCGTTCCGCCCCTTCCACGTTACCGAAGCTGTCCAGGCGGGCAAACATGTGTTCGCCGAAAAGCCAGTTTGCATCGATCCGGCCGGCTACCGTATTTGCGTCGATACGCATCAAAAGGCGATCGATCAAAAGACCGCTATCGTCACCGGTACCCAGTACCGCCGACAAACTAACTACGTTGGCGCGATTGAAAAGTTGCGTGCTGGCGCAATCGGGAAAGTAACCAGTGCGACATCACGTTATTGCTCAGCGGGTATCTGGTATCGCAACCGAACCGAAGGCATGACCGATCTGGAATATCAACTTCGTAACTGGATGCACTTCGTATGGTTGTCCGGTGACCAGATCGCCGAACAAGCCGTCCATAATATCGACTTGATGAACTGGTTAATGGATGCGGTCCCTGAATCCGCGTACGGTTCCGGTGGTCGATTCACTCGACCGGACGATAGCGAAATGTGGGACAGCATGTCGGTCGATTACCAATATCCCGGTGGACGATTTATCTCCTTCAAGTGCCGCCAATGGCCCGGTTCCACCGGTGAAAACAATACCGTCATCCACGGTTCGGACGCGAACATGGTGATTTGGGGTGGCAGCCGGGGATCACAAATCCTAGATCATGACGGAAAAGAAATCTGGAGCATGAAGGGAAGCATCGCAGACGCTTACCAACAAGAACACAAAGATCTTGTCGACTCGATTCGAGCAGACAAGCCAATCGTGGAACTGAAGCAGACCGCAGACAGTTCATTGACCGCAGTCATGGGACGCATGTCCGCTTACACAGGCAAGAAGGTCGATTGGGATTTTGTTGCCAACAAGTCCACGTTGAACTTGTTCCCAGAGAACCTGACAATGGACACCCAAATCGAAAGTCCTGGCTTTGCCGTTCCAGGAAAAACGAAACTGGTCTAGCAAACCGGTCCAACTCGCATCGCAGTCTACACCCAAGACTGTTATCTGAACGGGTCAGATACAGTCATCGGACTGCGGAATTAGAGCGTTTTTGTAAAGGATGCAGCCGGTTTCACCAGACTCCAGTGCTCCAAATTCTGTCGAATCCAGCTACAAAAACCAATCATGTAACGACCCAAAGTAGGCCGGATGAAGGAGGCTTTGCGACGCCCATCCGGCAGTCGCGTGATTGCCGGAACGTCGCTGCGCTTGGTCCGGCCTACGAACCACAAACTGAAATCTGGCGAACCCAGCTACCGGGATCGGGCACGTCAAATTTCAAACCGTACTAGCCATAGCGGCTAACGGTCTTCATTCCATCACGCGAAGCGTCCCGAACGCACGCGAAGCAGCGAAACGGATTAGCTCGTAAGTTCATTCGTCCGTTTCGCTTGGGTGATCAACAATCGAGTGCTAGCGACCGAGCTTTCGCGCTCGTCAGTTGCGATACATTCGATGGCACTGTTTGCATGAGTCCGACAGTGCTTGGAAGTGACGCGTAATTTGGTCCGCGTTCCCGACCCGCAAGGCTTCCTCCAACCCCCTCGCGACTTCTTCCGAATCTTTGAGCCACCGCCTGAATTCATCATTGAATTCAGTGGCGAGATTTCGGCCGGACTCGTGCAGCGACTCTCTCAGCAACAATGCTTGTTGCGAAGGCACCAAATCCGGATGATCCTCGGGTGTCATCCAACCGGCATCGCGACAACGCTTAAGGTTATCGTACGCCCGATCAATGTTGGCCATTGCCGCTGGGAACGATTGCACCTTCGCAACCTCATCCAAAGCCGGCAGTTCAACTCCACGCCCCGGTGCTTGATATTTTGAAACATCTCGCCACAACCCCGCGTACTCTTTGCTAGTGCCTGCACGCTCGAGAATGGCAAGTCCAGATACCGCATCCACTTCGCCCGATGCGATACATACCACCGCCGCGGCCGCCGGCCCACGGTGCCGTCCGTGATGACAGTGAACGTAAACGGGCCCGTCAATTTCACGTGCAAGTCGTGCAAACGTGAGCCCTGCTTTCTGGTCAATGCCGTCATAACCGATAGGTACATGAACGTACCGCAGTCCATGTCTACGCGCCATTTCGATATTCGGCTTCGCCCCGTCGACACTAACGACAGTCTTCACACCGAGCTTGGCCAAGCTTTCAAACGCTTCTTCCGAGTGCGGCTCCGCGCCGGTGAAGATCCGTCTGGAAACCTGCAACAGATTACCAAGACTTGGAAATTGCCCTGAGGTCGGCTTCACCAAAATAAGTCCATCATGGCTACTTCCCGAATCGGTCGATGGGAATCCCGGATCCGATGACGTCACCTTGTTTGCCGGCTCAGTGGCACAACTGGCCACGGGTAAACACGCGATCAACCCAATAGCTAACAGGCATACCAAGGGCGAATGGTTGCAGAGCGGCATCGATGGATTCCCAAACAATTCGTTAAGCGACCAGACTTGATCACAGCGATCCTATGTTACTAGGACGGGAGTCGTGTTAAAAGCCAGACCGACAACCGCGAAAAATGACGGGCGACAAAACTGGCGCAACTACTTGTTTTCCGATCCGGATTGCCCGTCTTTTTTATGTCGACTCTTGCGGGACAAGCGGTGAAGATCTTCGGGCTTGGTGAGGTGTCCCCACCGGAGTGCCTGATCTTGTTCGTATTGTTTCCCCAATTGCAAGGCAGTGGTCGCTTTCGCCATCTCATACCCCAGATAGAACGCATGCGATGCATCGACGTTGTCCGATTGCGGCAAACTCAATAATTTCTCCAAGATCGCAAACGGGTCGCTACCTTGGATGTGAACACCGGCACTGATCAGATGAATCGTGCCATCCTGCGCAATGATGCGATAGTTGTTGTCACGAACTCCTGCGGCCAATGCCTCGATCGCATTGGCGGCGAAGGGCTGCAATTTTGGGTCCCGCAACATCACCAATTGGTCAGACAGCCGTTTGGGAGGCACACCTTCGGCCAGACTATGGTGGACCAGTCGACGTGCGATCTCGCACTCCTTCACACTGGAACTCGCCCAATTGATCACCTGAGTCGTCAACACGCTATGGATCGCAAACTCTTCGCATAACGCCAGCAAAAGGAAATTCACGCCGGCTGAATCGACATCCGTTAACTCCGTCAAATTCCCAATCCCCATCATCATCGCGTGATCAGGGTATCTCCGACGTACTTCGATGTAACGCAGCAAACTGGCTCCGAAACCAAATCCAATGGGTTCCAGAATCGGGTCCAATCGCATGGGGACCTGATTACGATCCAGCAACGCGATCGTTTCATCCAGGCTCGATAAATCATCAGGCACGTCAGGAATGGCCACAACCTCGCAACCCCAATCTTTTGCCCGTTCCCGATTCGACGAATTGACTGATAGCACCAACGAGGCCCCCGCCTCGACCGAACGCTGAACCTCCCACTCGTCAAACGTATCAATACTGACCCGATGCCCCTGCTCGACCAACGCGGCAGTGTATTCAGCGATCGATTCACAGCGACGGGCGGGATCGCATCCAAGATCGATCCGATCAGCACCTTCATCACGCAATCCCCCAGCTATCGTGACCACTTCCTCGATTGACATGCGAGGCGCATGGTTAATCTCAGCAATGATCTCAATTGAATGCTTTGACAAGTCAGGTTGGGTCGTCTTGCCACTCAGCCAAGATTCAATGTCGCGGCAATCATTTGGCCCGCAAAAAATGTCGCTGGGCGGCAAGCTGGCCGCCTTCGCAATTCGAAACCGCCATGAATCAGCCGGGTTGTCGGTATCGCTCGGATCGTCAAGCGATGACTGGCAATAACCTGGTAACACGACCTGGGTCGCATTGGACGGAACGTCGAGATGCCTAAGTAACCACTTGGGCGTGATCAGTGCGGCGACCGTGATCGGCATCACCTGAACAGAATACGAAAACCCGTGGCGACGCGATGCCTGTTCAACCTGCGATCGCAACGCCACTTCCGCCAGTCGTCCGGTGACGAAATGCAGGTGCGTCAGGGAATCGATGACGGGTGCTGGTGATACCATGCACCTAGTGTCGTTGGTGATGCCAACGTTGGCTAGCTGAGCAAGCCCAAATCGTTATCACGAAACGCGAGGTCAGTTAACTCAGACTGAGTCCCTTCGCTATCATCCGAATCGGAGATAGGCGAATCATCGGAAATTGCCTCTGACGAAACAGTCTCGACATTGTCCTGAACCGCGACGAGTTTATTGCCCTGCGTATCGCTCTGGATATTCTGCGAACGATTCGCTCGTCCCGCAATACTTTGCGATTCAGGTGTATCGTCACCAGCAGACGGTGCAGTCGCAATGGGCTCGCCCGATGGAGTCAACCCGTCTGCCGAAACAGACGATCCTTCGGTCACAGGTTCACCTTGGGGCTCGCCCTCGTTTGGCACCTGCTCAGATCCGACCGTTCCCGTGCCGCCACCACCCGCGTTCAGTTCGTTGATCACCAGCAAGGCATCCAACGCAGTCACGAGACCATCGGCATTCACATCATAACCGTAGTTCGGGTTTCCCGACCCCACGGGTCCGGGCCCATATTCGTTCAGGTAGTTGATGATTGCCAAAGCGTCTTCCGGCCGTGCGTCTCCGCTTCCATCGACATCTTCGGGATACTCATCGTTGTGAAACGAAACGTCACTTTCCAAGACTTCGATCGTGAACGCTTCGGTCGTTGATTCACCGCCCAAATCGGGAGTGGCAGTGATTTCAATCGTGATCTCGGTCACCACATTAGGCGTCTTAGTCAGTTCGACTCCCTCGGCCAATTTCAGTGTGGAGCCAACGAACACGAAATTTTCGTTGTTACTCGTAAGCGTGTGACCGTTGCCACCTGGATTCCCAGCAATGGTGAGATTCCCGACGCGCCCGCCGGGATCCTTTTCGAATACCGTCGCATTATCCAACGCCAGACCGACTGGCTTTTCGGGAGCATCCAGAACCGTCAGGACAATCGTCTTAGTGTATGAGTCGCTTTTGAAAGTCGCCGTCACATCGACCGCCACCGTTCCGTTCTCTTCCGCCTCGCGATCCAGCGAAATACCGTCGGCCAGCCTCAGATCGCCAAACTCAACGACGAAGCGGTCGTCACTGGTAGTCACGTTGTGGAAATCGTTGTGGTCTTCATCGACGATGGTTAGCGATGCAATCGATTCGCCAGGACGGTTTTCTAAGACCGATGCGCTGCCGGGAAGGATATCGGTCACTGGATCGTCGACGTTCTCTACCGTGATCGAAGCCGTGTATTCATGGGCAGTATCCGTGTCAGGATCGATCACGGTCAGCGTTAATGGAATCGCCCCCGTGGGCAGCGCCTCATAGTTCAACCTTTCCGGTCCAACGAACACAACATTTCCGTTGATAACCTGGAACGCTGGGTTGTCAATTTCAATTTGATGGTCATTGACGAGATCGACATCGATGACGTTGATCACGCCAATCACTTCATCGATCAAAATATTCTCAGGCACCGCAGCGATCGTCACCGACACGCCCGTGGGCTCATCCGGTGTACCAACCACCTGAACTGAGACAACGGTTTCCGTTGAGTCACGACCATCGGTCAAGGTAATGCTAAACTCCGCAACACCTTCAAAATCAATCGGCGGGACATACGTGATACTGCCATCAAGATTGACATCCAAAGCTCCAAACGAAACTTCACCAGGCAGCGCAACGTACTGATCACCTTCAGCATCGCTCGAGCCTGCTGCGATTCCAGGTGCAGGCAATTGCAGCGCCGTGTCTTCCAAGGTTGATAGTGTCGACAACGCTCCCGGCGTGGGCGCCGTGTTCGCTCCGATCATTCGCAGCCCAAATGTCAAAGCCGGCGAAGCTTCATCGCTACTGACCTGAACGCGTTGTGCTCCAGCCTTCCGCAGGTTCACTTGAGCCAAACCAGTGGCCCCCGCAACCACGACCGAGCTCAATTGGGCGTCCAAGGCGACAGAAGACACTTCGCCTAATGCAGCAAGATCGATTGCCAGATCCGCGACAAGAACACCGGTGTCGGCATCCCAAACTCGCAAGCCAGCTTCTTCCGCCAATGCGGTCGTCGGCGACGTCGTGACAACCAACCCACGGGCCGAGTCGATATCGACCGCACCGCCAGTGTCTTCGATTGTGTACAAACTGGCGAAATTGCCATCGACATCCAACACCGTCAGTGCGTCTTGCCCGCGAACGACCAACAAACTGGCTTCATCACTGAACGCGACCACCTCCATCGCCCCGGCCACATAGATAGGCTCGGACGAAATCATTGATGAATCGGTGTTACTCCAGATCGATAGCGCGAGTGCCTCTTGAGTGCCTCCGTTTCCATCATCGACTTGAGAAACGTAGCTGACGATCGATCGAGTCGGCCCGTCGGTAAGTCGTGGCGTCGTATCTGAAGTCACCCGAGCATCACTGGAAACGGTAACCGACGTAGCGACGAACCCACCGCCGCTGACCGACCATAGTTCGGCATTCTCACCGACAGGGTTAGCGACTACGACTCCTGTGCCGGTGTCATCCAATGCGACCGCCGTGATCGCCGGACCTTGATCCGAATCGACGAACGGCGTAACCGCTTCAAGCGAATCATTGACCATCCATCCCCGATGTCCGGAGACTGTATCGCTCATCGCGATCAAATTACCGTCGGATACCCGCGACAACGAAATGATCTCTGCTCCTAAATCCAACGGTGCCCCAAGGGTTCCATCATGCCCGATCGTCCGCAGCGTGCTTCCCACCGCGATCACGGCCGGAGCAGTTCGCTGGTCGGGCGTACCACGATCGATGATGTGCGGCGCAAGCGTGTGTGAGATGTCGGATTGCTCGACGACGTCGTGCTTCAATTCCGCGTGCGTGATCGTCGTCTGGAACTGGCTGCTTGTTCCGTTAAAAACACGAACGGCGTATTCGCCATCGGTCAGCCCATCGATCGAAAACTGGCCCGATTCGTCCGTCACGGCGTAGCGTTCCGTCGCGTTCAGTTCACCGTCATGATTTTGGTCTAGGTAAACCAACCGGCCGGCCAGCCCATCTTCCTGAGCATCACGCCGAGCGGAATCGTTCAGATCTTCAAAAACGGCGCCTGTCACCGCAGCCAAAACTCGCCGATCATCGAGAACTTGAATTCTCAACGAACGCCGTACCCCCACGCGTTTAGCGGGGCGGTCGCTTCGCCGCGTCCGACGTGAAGATCGAGCCATACTGGCAAATTCCATAGGTGATTGAAAGGATTAAACGCAAATCGTCCGGCGATTTGTCCCTTGCAACTGAATGCAACAAGCAATTTCGACGTAACCGTCGACGCCATTCAGGGGGAAAAGGTTCCCCGAAAGTTCTGGATCAGCCAAAAACACTGCCGGAAAAACTACCTGTCAGGACGTGGACTGGCTTATTATAGACGCGTCAGCGGTGGAATAATCGCGCAATCCGTTCCATTGCCGCCCTGAATTTTTCGTTTTCTAACTTTTTCGATTGCTTGCCGTAAGCCTGCCTCCCTGATGCACCAATCTAGACCGTCCCCTGACCGCCGATCCTCTGTTTTCAGCCTCATCGCATCCCTTGTCCTGTTCGGCATCTGCGGATGGATTGTCAGCGCCGGCGGGTGGCTTGGGCAGCCTGCGTTTGCCCAATTCGACGAAGACCTAGATTTTGAAGGCTCACCACGTTCCGGCGAACCCGGATCTGGAGAATCAGAAAACGGTGCGGCCGCGATCCCCACCACCCAGACCGGCAAAGCCCCGAGCGTGATCTGGCGAATGGTCGAACCGGATTTCTCGGCCGTCAAACAAGAATTGACTCGTCTAGTCAGCCCGCCTGCGATTCCCCCCCAGCCCATTCGCACCGGTCCCGTGCTGAAGAATGAATCCCAAGTGGCCTTTCGCTACGGAAATTTGCCGCTAGCCCGGGAATTGTTTTACGCCCACTTGGCGCTGGGTGGCGATGCGGCAGTCGAGGACCTCGAGGCGATTCGCTTTAGCCCGTTGCTGCGGCGTCCGGCCTGGCACCTTCGCTGGGGCATGGCATTGGGAGTTTCAGGCGATACGGACGTGACCGACTACCACCCAGTCCTCGGCGAAGAAAGTGAAGGCCAAGACGGAGACGGCCCCCGCCGCGGGCCCTCACCCGATGACTTCGAGATGAGAGAGGAATTTGACGACGAGCCTGACTTCCGAGAGCAGGAGCGAATGGACGCTTCCATCGATGGTGCGTTCGAAGACTCATTCGACGGCGAGCGGATGGCCAGGGACGGCACCCCCGCCCCGCCAGTGCAAAAGGCCCCACCGGCCCAAATCGCTGATCCCAAGATTCGTCAACGCTTAGCGGATCTAACCGGAATCGTCGGCCAAACACTGACCCAGGGGATGGAAAGTCGATTCGATTCGGGCAGCTTCGGGTCGGCATTCCAGCAAATTGGCGATGCCGACAGCGATCCAGATGCTGGATTCACGATCGGCGGCGAAATAGTCGAAGCCGGCGACGTGCCGATGTGGGTTCCGGGAATCGTGTACCTAGGCGAAGGCAACGTTCGCGACATGACCAAGAAGGCGATCCAAGATGATCTCGAATTCTTGCTTTTCGTCGCGGTCAACTTGAAGCAATTCCGCAACGAAGAAGTTGAGAATATTTGTCGCGTCAAAGTCGTGGATTGCAAATCGGGCAAAACCTTGGTTGCATCCGGCGCTGTCGACAACCGAGAGATTGCTCGACTCACCGGCCGGCCTCAAACCCTGGTCGACAAACAGCTTGATTCGTTCTGGAAAATCATCGACTCCCGGACCGCGTTGACGCCATTGCCGCCCCTGACGCCAGAAATTTCTCGCCGCCGAGTGGCTCAATTGATGGCCGATGAATCCGTTTCGACATTACAAAAGCTCGCTGAGATCCAGCTATTGCACCACAAAGGTTGGCTGACGGACGCCGAACGCGAGGAATCCTTCCAAATCCTGTTGGGAAAAGCGGGCACCCATGTGCTGTACGCCCCCACTCGCGATGCTGTCCCGATCCTGCGAAATCTCGCTCGCAAGGCGTTGGAACCACCGGAAGAGTCGTGATCCGTTTCCGTCAGGACGGAAAAAGCTGTCTTGAGGGCAAGTGAAATGGACGCACGCGTCAAAACCACTACCTAAAAAGGTTCGTAACGATTCCAGCTCACCGCCCGAAAAGCCGCCACAAAATTTCGCGAAACGATCCCGCAAGATGCTTCAATACAAGACACGACTATCGCGGGCCCGCACCGGACGGAGGCTGATTCCTGCTCTGTAACTGAATCCTGCTCGGTACAGGATTGCTGTGGGGGCGAAAACTCCAGCACGGGGTGCCCCGATTGGAAACCGCCTGACTGATTGACTCAAAGTGCTTGACTGATTGACGCACTTTGCCAAAAAAGCCGCCCACTGCCCCCGTTTCTACGGTAAACCGTTCACCCCACTTGTGGGCACCATACCTTGTTCCGTTTACTGCAATCTGACTACAGTAATGGACCGCAAGAGTTGCATAAGCTACTGACCAAAATCTTCGCACTGTGAGGCCGGGGAGTTTTCCCGTTTTTGATGTCTGATTCCAAAACCGTCGCCCAGGCCGAAATCTCTCAAAACCTCGGCGAACTGAAACAGTTTGTCGACGTCGATATTGATGCCGCCGAAACCCAGGAATGGCTCGCGTCCCTGGAATATGTCCTGCAAAGCAAAGGTCCTGAACGCGTTAAGTTCCTCTTGGACCAACTTCGCGACCGCGCCGCCGAAGAAGGCGTGCCTTTGTCGTCGGACACTTCGACGCCCTACATCAACACGATTTCCCCCAAAGACCAGCCCGCGTACCCCGGTAACCGCGAACTCGAACGACGCATCAAGTCGATCATTCGCTGGAACGCGATGGCGATGGTCGTCCGAGCAAACAAACGTCCCGGCGGTGTTGGCGGTCACATCAGTACCTTCGCCAGTTCGGCAACGCTTTACGAAGTCGCGTTTAACCACTTCTTCAAAGGTCGTGGCGAAGACGGCTACTCCGGCGACTCGATTTACTTCCAGGGCCACGCTTCGCCCGGAATGTACTCTCGTGCCTATCTCGAAGGCCGTCTGACAGACGAAAACCTGGACAACTTCCGACGCGAACTCGCACCCGGCGGCGGACTGTCGAGCTACCCACACCCTTGGTTGATGCCCGACTTCTGGGAATACCCAACCGTCTCGATGGGCCTCGGTCCGATCATGGCGATCTATCAAGCTCGCTTCAACGAATACCTCAACGACCGCGGCATCAAAGACACCAAGGGCCAAAAGGTCTGGGCGTTCTTGGGCGACGGCGAATGCGACGAACCCGAAACACTCGGCGCGATCGGCCTAGCCTCTCGTGAAAAACTGGACAACTTGATCTTCGTAATCAACTGCAACCTGCAGCGACTTGACGGCCCCGTCCGCGGTAACGCAAAGATCATCCAAGAGCTCGAATCGATCTTCCACGGTGCCGGATGGAACGTCATCAAGGTCGTCTGGGGCAGCGAATGGGACGAACTTCTTGCTCGCGACACGACCGGACTGCTGGCCAAACGCATGAACGAAGTCGTCGACGGCCAGTACCAAAAGTACACGTCGATGCCCGGCAGCTACATCCGCGAGCACTTCTTCGGCAAGTACCCCGAGTTGCTCGAATTGGTCAAACACCTGTCCGATGAGAAGCTTGAAAAGATTCGTCGAGGTGGCCACGACCCTGAAAAGGTTTACGCCGCATACAAGGAAGCTCACGAGGCGAACAACGGCAAGCCAACCGTCATCCTGGCCAAAACGGTCAAGGGCTACGGACTTGGTGAAGCCGGTGAGGGGCGAAACGTCGCTCACAACCAAAAGAAGATGAACGAAGCGGAACTGCTTGAATTCCGCACCCGGTTCGGGATTCCGATCAGCGACGAGAAGGTCGGCGAGGCCCCCTTCTACAAGCCACCGGCTAACAGCCAAGAAATGAAGTACTTGGCCGAACGCCGCGCCGCCCTGGGTGGTCCGGTCCCAAGCCGTCCAACCGAACATCCTAAGATGGATATCCCGGAACTGGAGGTCTTCCAAAAATTCGTTTCCAAGCGTACCGACAACAAGGAAGTCAGCACCACCTTCGCGGTCGTGCAAATGCTGGTCGCGATGTGCCGCGACAAAACCATCGGGAAATACGTTGTCCCAATCGTGCCTGACGAGTCACGAACGTTCGGCATGGAAGGCATGTTCAAGCAGTTCGGCATCTACGCTCACGCTGGCCAACTGTACGAACCCATGGACTCCGACCAAGTCGCTTTCTACAAGGAAGCACAAGACGGACAAATCCTGGAAGAAGGCATCACCGAGTGTGGTTCGATTTCCAGCTTCAACGCCGCCGGTACTGCATACAGTTGCCACGGCGTGAACATGATTCCGTTCTACATCTACTACAGCATGTTCGGCTTCCAACGAATCGGCGATTCGATCTGGGCCGCCGCCGATATGCGAGCGAAGGGCTTCCTGGTCGGTGGTACCGCGGGACGCACCACGCTGAACGGTGAAGGATTGCAACACCAAGACGGGCACAGCCTGCTTAACGCGATCGCGTTCCCAACCGTTCGTGCCTACGATCCTGCGTTCGCTTATGAAGTCACCGTGATCGTTCACGAAGGTTTGAAACGAATGTACGCCGACGGCGAAGAGTGCTTGTACTACATCACCGCCGAAAACGACCCGTACGTCCAACCAGTCATGCCTGAAGGATGCGAAGAAGGCATCATCAAGGGCATGTACAAGTTCAAGAGCCGTGAAGTCGACGGAGCCAAGGCTCGCGTTCAACTGTTCGGTAGCGGTGCGATCTTGAACTGTGCTTTGAAGGCTCAAGAAATTTTGGCCGAGAAGTACAACATCGCTTCGGACGTTTGGTCGGTAACCAGCTACACGCTATTGCGTCGTGACGCCCACGCCGTCGAGCGTTGGAACCGTTTGCACCCCACCGAAACGCCTCGCAAGAGTTACCTGGAAGAAACCCTGGAAGGCGTCGAAGGACCTTTCATCTCGGCCAGCGATTACGTGCGAGCACTCGGCGAGCAACTCACACCTTGGATCCCCGGCGATTATTACGTCTTGGGCACCGATGGCATGGGACGCAGCGAAACGCGTGAAGCTCTTCGTCGCCACTTCGAAGTTGACGGCGAATCGATCACCATCGCCGCCCTCGGCCGCCTTGCGAAGTCAGGTGTCCTCGAGCCCAAAGACGTCGCTGCGGCGATCAAAGAACTCGATTACGACGCTGACAAGGTCGACCCGTATTTTGCATAGCGGCAATGCCGCAAGATGCCAGATCCCCAACACCAGATGTCAGCGATGCCGCTGTTGCCTGGTTGTTGGACTGGCATCCGATCACCGTCATATGACATTAATTCCTGAAAGCAACTCTCATGCAAGTCAAACTCCCTGAACTCGGCGATGGCATCGAATCTGGCGATGTCCTTGAAATTTTTGTCGCGGTTGGCGACGTCATCACCAAAGGCCAGGACATCGTTGAAATGGAAACGGACAAGGCCACCGTGCCTGTCCCTACCGATGTCGGTGGCAAGGTGACCAAGATCTCGATCAACGAAGGTGACACGGTTGCCATCGGTGGCGTCTTGATCGAAGTCGAAGCGGAAGCGGGCGCCGAATCCGACGCACCTGCTCCTGAAGCCCCAGCACCTGCGGCTGAACCGCCGGCCGCCAAAGCACCTGAACCGGCTCCAACGCCCGAACCCGCGGCTCCAGAACCTGCTGCCGCGGCACCAACACCACCGCCTGCTCCGGCCGCCGCACCGCCAGCCCCTCCGGCTCCCGTTGCCGAAGCAGCAGCCCCAGCTTCCGGCGACCCAATTCCCGCTGGTCCAGCCATCCGTCGTTTCGCTCGCGAAACCGGCGTTAACCTGTCAACGGTGCCCGGCAGCGGCCCAGGCGGACGAATCACTCGCGACGACGTATTGGCAGTCGTCCGCACCGCCAGCCAAGCGAAAGCGGCTGCTCCAGCAAAAGCTGCTTCCGCTCGCCCTGCCGCTGCCGCCAACCCAGACTTGCCCGGTACCGCCGACCAAGACGAATACGGTCCAATCCGCGTTGAGCGAATGAGCAAGATCCGTAAAACGATCTCAGCTCAAATGCATCGGTCGTGGTCCAACGTCCCTCGCGTGACCAACTTCGACGATGCCGACATTTCCGACCTGGAACGACTTCGCCAAAGTAGCAAAGAAGACTACGCCGCCCAAGGCTTGAAGCTGACCACGATGCCGTTCTTGATCAAAGCGGTCGCGACGGCTCTGCGTCATCACCCGTCGATGAACGCTGTCATCGATTCGGAAAACGAACAGGTGATCTACAAGGATTACGTCAACATCGGAATCGCAGTCGACACCGACCGCGGCCTGGTTGTTCCAGTCTTGCCAGATGCGGACCGCATGGGCATTCCCGATATCGCACGAGCACTAGCGGAAACCGCTGGCAAGGTTCGCGGCGGCCAATTCGGCATGAACGACCTCAAGGGCGGCACCTTCACGATCAGTAACTTGGGCGCAATCGGTGGCCAATACAGCACACCAATCGTGAACATCCCCGAAGTCGCAATCCTGTTGGTCGGACGATCTCGCAAGCTGCCTGTCGTCATGCCCGACGATTCGATCCAGCCACGATTGATGATGCCACTGAGCTTGTCATACGATCACCGACTCGTCGACGGCGGAACCGCAGCCCGATTCCTCAACGACGTCATCGGCTTCCTGCAAGCTCCCAGCCGTTTGCTGTTGGCCCTTTAATTTCAACAATGGCACCGCTGGCCTCACACCCAACCGCTAAGTCCATTTGCGGTTGGGCACAAACCAATCGGTGTCCAACGTGGTAACCAATCATCACCTGCCGCCCGGCATCCAAAACATGCTGGCGGTACGGTGCAAGCAGTTGGGTACCACCGAAATGAAACCCCGCCAAAACACGAACCCTTGGCTGGCCATCCGATTACCAGCCACCATTCGCTCACGACGCACTTCACCGAAGCGATGTCGCCCCCGCCGATCTTGCCAAAGGCAGTCTAGCGACACTCAATTGCTAGACGCCGCTTGAGCCCCACCTTGTAGGACGTTAGCCAATACCATGGACGGTCATCCGCGAACCCTGGTCGGCATCTGCACCTACAACGAAGCTGGCAATATTCGTGAAATGCTCAAGCGGGTCGCGAGCGCTCTACCGGATGCAGACATCCTTGTCGTTGACGATGATTCTCCCGATGGCACCGCAAAGCTGGTTAATGAATTCGCCGCCCAGCATTCTGCCGGCGGCACCGTCCACTGTTTTGTTCGAAACGAACGAGGCCTCGGTGGTGCGATCCGCGCGGCAATGCAGACCGCGATCAACGAGCGTTACCATTTGTTCTGCAACCTAGACGCTGATTTGTCCCATGACCCAGCGGATCTGCCCCGCTTAGTCGACGCAGTGATTGACGCCAACGTCGATGTCGCCGTCGGATCACGTTATGTTCCCGGCGGTCAAATTCTGGGCTGGCCTACTCGCCGCAAGTGGATGAGCCGATTCATCAACCTGCTCGCCAAGCGAAAAGCCAACCTGCCCGTCAACGATGCCAGTGGCTCCTTCCGATGCTACCGCGTTGCCTGCTTAGAACGGCTAGATTGGCAAGCCGATTGGTCCAACGGCTATTCGTTCATCCAGCAAATTCTCTATCGACTCAAAACGCTCGGAGCCACGTTTGCCGAAGTACCGATCACGTTCACTGAACGAGTCCAGGGCAGCAGCAAACTGAACCTACGCGAAGCGATTCGCTCCGGCTGGTCGGTCCTTCACCTCAACTAGCCCACCGCCCAATTCTGACGCAAAAGCCGTTCGGCCCCATCGCAAATCCAAGCCGAGCCACACCCAAAACAACCTCCCATTCCCACACTTGTTCATTCCCATCGGGTCGACGAAACGCGATCGGGCAGCGATAACATCACATCGCCACTGCTTGATACATCGCGGAATCCTCCCGCCCCAATCGCACTAACCCCAAGAAACTTTGATGGAAGCCGGAATCGTTGGCTTGCCGAACGTCGGTAAAAGCACATTGTTTAACGCGCTAACCAGCAGCGTTGCCGCCCAAAGTGCCAACTACCCATTCTGCACGATCGAACCGAACGAGGGCATCGTCAGCGTGCCTGACCCTCGATTGCAACAAATTACCAAGTACATCGTTCCCAAGAAAATCATCCCGGCGGCGTTGAAGCTGGTCGATATTGCCGGAATCGTGAAGGGAGCCGCTGAAGGCGAAGGGCTTGGCAACAAGTTTTTGTCGCACATTCGCCAAGTCGACGCAATCATGCAGGTCGTGCGTTGCTTCGAAGATCCCGACGTCACCCACGTTGCTGGGAATGTCGACCCCATCGCGGACATCGACACGATCGAAACGGAACTCCTGCTCGCGGACATGCAAACGCTCGAAAACGCGTTACCCAAAGCACAACGCTCCGCCCGTGGCGGTGATAAAGAAGCGATCGTGCGAGTAGCCGCGATTGAAAAGTGCAATGCCCAACTTGAAGCTGAACAACCGCTGCGTACGCTCGTCCTTCCCGAAGCGGAAGCGTTGGCGATTTCAAGCTACGGACTGATGACGGCGAAGCCCATCTTGTACGTCGCCAACGTGGACGAAAACGACCTCGAAGGCAAGCACGAATTGGTCGACCGCGTTCGCGAACACGCCGCCAAAACCGGTGCTGGTGTGGCCTGTGTTTGTGCAAAACTCGAAGCCGAAATTGCGGAACTCGACGAAGAGGACCGGGCTGAAATGCTGTCCGACGTCGGACTGGAAGAACCGTCGCTGAACATCATCGCCCGTGAAACCTACAAGACTCTCGGTCTGCAAAGTTTCTTCACCGCTGGTGAAACGGAAGTCCGCGCATGGCCCGTTCGCGTCGGTTCAACCGCCCCGCAGGCAGCCGGAGTCATCCACAGCGATTTTGAGCGTGGGTTCATCCGAGCGGAAATCTACCAGGTTGACGACCTCGAACAGTACAAGTCAGAAAAGGAAATCCGAGCCGCCGGAAAACTGCGAGTCGAAGGCAAAGCATACATCATGCAAGACGGCGACATCTGCCACTTCCTCTTCAACGTTTAAACCAAAACTCCCCCCAGGGAACCGAACACGATCGTAGCGGACGAGGCAACAAGTCCCACATGACCGTAGTGGACGAGGCGACGAGTCCCACATGATCGTAGCGGACGAGGCGACGAGTCCCACATGATCGTAGCGGACGAGGCGACGAGTCCCACATGATCGTAGCGGACGAAGCAACGAGTCCCACCAATAGAATCAGCCCAAGCCAATCGGACTCAACACCTCGCCCACTACCGTAAGTTCTTCAACGACCACCTCGACACGACGTGAAACAATTGCCTGAATTGTTCCTCAAACACAACCACCAACCACTCGTCATCACCGCCACTAGCCTTGTCGATTGCTCCACTGTGTTCCCTTCGCGTTTTGCTTGAACCGCCGAGAGTCCATAACCGGAACAACGCCAAAATCCTTCCACTGATGCTTGCATGAACAAAATGATGATTCCTATCTTGTTTGCCATCCTCACGGCCATTTTCTGGGGATGCTACGGTCCGACGATTGGAAACGCACAAACGCCACGTTTGGATGGCAAACCACTCTTGCCACCCGAAGGCTGGACTCCGTTTAAGCCTTATGTCTTCATTGGCATCGCCTACCTCGTGATCGCGATTGCCGGTGGGCTCGTCATGATGAAAGTGAAAGGCGACAGCTTTTCGTTTACCGGCGATCACTTCCCGACCATGAAGTGGGGATTCCTAGCTGGCACGCTCGGTGCGTTGGGCGCGTTATGCTTGACCACCGCCATGATGACCAGCCGCGGCAACGCCCTCCTTGTCATGCCGATCGTCTTTGGTGGTGCCGTCTCGGTGACCGCCCTCGTTTCCGTTTTACGGCTGCACGGTGGAACTCCGATTTCGCCCATGCTTTGGGTGGGCATGGCGCTGACCGTCATCGGCGTCGTTCTGACGGCCCGAAGTACACCTCACGGCCACGCCGCACCCAAGAAGCCAGTCGAGGTCGCCGCATCCACTACCCTTGATTCGGCCCCAGCGGTAACCCCGCCGTCCCAGGATTCATAGCCAATGAACGTGCCAGATCCCATCGAGCGAGTTCGCGAAATCGATTCTCAGCTCACCCACGTTTGGATGGTACGCACGTTCTTGAAGCATTGCGATGAAGCCGAAGACGACGAAGACCTGCGTGAAGTCGTGCGAGACTTATACGACTTCATCCTCGCCGTCGGCCCTGTTGATGCAGTGGAAGACACAGCCGTCTACTTGAAAATGGCCAAAAAGAAACTGCGTCGCTTGCGTGGCGCGGTTGCTCTGTATGAGGAAATTCAGCCGGAGGTGAGTGGACACACCAACTTCGTCATGGCCGCTCGCTCGCTGCGTCTCGCCGTTAACGCTATCGAAGCCCTCGTCGTCTAAGACCCGTTCGATCGTGAGTTAAAGCAGCCCAGCAGAAAGGGCTCCGAAGGCACTTAAGCAGCAGCCACGTGTGGCGAACGGCACTATTGGTTCTCCGCTGCCAACTGTGACAACGCAGCCACGGCGTCGTCGACACGCGACAACGGGACGAAGAGGTGATCATGGTAAAAGGCGGCGACAATGTTCGCGCTGATACCACGTTCTGAAAGCGCGCTGGCAACGGCTGCCGTCAAACCAACCGCCTGCAGGTCCGAATGCACACTCAACGAGATCAAGGCGTATTCACCTTCATAGCCTTCCCCCGCCGCATCGGCACGCTCCTTGGGGACTATCAATGTCAGCCCTTCCTTTTCGGCGAACGTCGCAATCGGATCAAGCTCCGCCCCAACACCGTAAGCTGCGGATGGACGCGACAGAAACACATACACTTGCGGCGACACTACCGGTGACAGGTTTGCCAGCAAGTTCCGAAGGTCAGAAATACCACTCATCAAAGATCTCCGTCAGTTATCAGTCCGTGTTCGACGCACTGCTCTTACGACAGCAAACGCGTCTCGCCGATGTGGAATCCTACCCACGGCCATTCGAAACTTGCAACGCGGGCTCTGTTGACAAAGCCACTCCGGCGACCAACACGCCAGCCCTCACACTCAACGGCAACGCCTGACAGGCCTCCTGAACAAGAAGGGCCAATGAACGATAATGCTGATAGTTGAACGGCGGCCATGCAAAATGCCACCTCCGTTGGTAACTGACCGCCGCTCATTCGAAAGCTCTTGGATGACTACCGCCGCGACCTTTCGAAAAAACATATTAGTGCTTCATCCAGATTCAAGTCGGGAGTAGTGGGCGAGGCGACGAGCCCGTCTGGTTGATGAGCGGATCGGATTCGTCGCCTCATCCACTACGACCAACCCAAATGAAAAGCTGTCGAAGCACTAGGCGTCACTACTCTGACCGGCGATTCAAGCAAGCAGCCATTCCAACCAAGTCGCGGAAAAGAAAGTCAGTGAACGTTCCCTCCTCAGTCACCGTGTCCGGTTCGCGTCCTTCGGAATAGAGAAAGACCGGTGGATTGTCACACACCGCAGGAAGTGAGAAGTAAGCCGCGATGTAACCCTGATGGCCCATGAAAACAATGTAGTTTTCCGGGAGCTGCCAATCGACACTGTTTTCGGCGAGCAACTCGGGAAGATTCTCGGTGTTCGACAGAACGTTCTTGAGGAACCAATCGCAACCGACAAAGATGCCGTTGTGATCACGCCCCATCCATCGCAGATATTGGCGATACGCAACAGGAAGCGAAGAACCAAGGGCACGTTCAAGATCGGAAATATCCGATTCAAGACAACCTACCGGCTCCCCGATCAGCGGGAGAACATGCTGCTCGTAGTACTTCCGAACTTCAGCGAGATAGTCAGTTTCCATTCGGTTCGCCAGCGATACTAAACAGGGAATCGACTCGAAGCCGCTTCTCTTCCAGGCCAACGGACGTCGAGACACACCACAGTTTAACAAATACAAAACAAGTTGCCTTAATGACGATGTACGTCAAACGGTGCGCCGAAACACGTCAACCCTTCGACTGAAACGTCGATCCCGTTAAGGGCCCAATGAACACTTCGCAGTCCGCCGCCCCAATGATGACCGACACCGCGGACCGTTAGTGGAAATGGGCAAAGTAGTACGCACGGTTCGTATTGGAATCAAATACCGCGTAGACGCCACGATCCTCAGACGACCACGAGTAGTGCAGGCCGCTTGTCACGGTGACTGAATCTGGGCCATGTAGATCCGCTGACAATAAGTGATATCGCGTGATAGAGATCGGCTCGGCGATCGTTTGGATTTTCGTGTTGGATGAATTGGATTCAATGGAGCCGATGCCGTCAGCCACCCACTCACGAAACGACATCTCGTCGATTGTAAATTCATAGGCGATTATGCCACGATAACCCTGACAAAAAGAAACGTCGGTCGCATTAACAGGAAGGCCAAACGGAGCCTCAGCCGCAGACACGTTCTCGGCATAGCGCGGCGGCGTGGAACGAATCAACAACGACGTTGATGCGATGAAGAAACCCATCACCGTTATCACAGCAAGCACTTCACGCATAGAAAAGCGCCAACCCGCACCACTTCCGTTGCGGGGTAAATCACGTCGCCATCGCCAATTCAACCACCCGCCGAATAAGCAAAACGCGGCCATTGCTAACATCGGCAAAAGGAGACCAAACCAAGGCAAATCGCCGTCGGCCGTCGCGATTTCAACCGTCGCAGCAACAAAACTAAAAGCGGCGAACCCTCCGATAACGAAGAGCAGAATCGCGGACTGCGATGCCGCCGACCGTAACAACCGGAACGTGCCGCGGTACTGCTGAATGGCTAAAGCGGCAGGCCACGGAAGCATGATGATGCCGCCAATGAGCGAGCAGGGGTCCCACATCACCGCCATGGCTGCAATAGCAACCGACGCCAAGAACAGCGAGAAGGCGATCACCAATACCGATGTAACGATAAGAACGGATGTCGGCTTTGGCTTTTCATTCATGAAGGACGACCAACCACCGGCATCTGACGAAAGCTTTATTTGTCGCCGCTGCGATCAAGGCGAGCGACATCTGAACTACAAGAAATTGCAGCAAGCCCAACGCCTTCACCCATGAGCAGAATACCTCGCGTGAAAAAATCGTGTTAGCCGACGCTTGCATCGTCACCAGCCCTTAATAGCACGGTGGATCGCAATCCATGCTGTACCTACAACTCCAATCAACCCACCGAAACAAGGTGGCTGAGCCGCAAACATGTACGACTCTGCTCCCATGTCGCCAGTGAACGACATACCAAGCCAGATTCCGAACAACGGAAAGGCGACCATCCCGAAAAGATACCGCCGAGGTGGCATCAGTGCGAAGAGCGGCCAAAGGACGTAAAGAAGTGCGAAGCCAAGAAACGCAGCAGGGCGTGCGTCGCGGCCCATCAGTGCGACACCGCGGTGAAGCAAAAACATAGCAACGAATGCAATCATGAGGGACGCGGCGGCAATGCCAACAGCGTTCGCGTGACGCTCAGCATCAGGGTCTTGGTTCGGTGGGGAGCACGGATGTTCGCCAGACAATGGAGGGACCTACGTCGCCTAACGGAAGGCACTTACTACAACGTTCTCCTTCGAAAAGAACGATTTTGATTTCCAGAAGATTCTACCAAGGCAAACTCTCGTCGCCAAACGGAGAAGGCAATCGAGGGTTGTCGGCAGATGGCTCCCTATTGAAGCGGTTGATCCTGACCACCAACTGACTCTCCAACTACAACAGCCGCAACCTTCCATAAAAAACATGTTGTTCGCTCCGGCCACAATGGAGAAAGCCGGCGATCGGCCATAAACGCCCAAACTGCCGCGTTGTGTCGGGTCGACCACTCGTGACCGAGCCCACGAACGACGATCAATCCTGCATCATGCCCAGCGGTCCGATAGTAGTCGAAATCAGATTGCATTGAACCAGACGCCAAATCGTCATCGCCAACGATCAACAGAATTGGAAACGGACGTCGAGCGACGTTGAGAGCACGAGGCCTCGGGCCGGAGCATGCGACAACCGCAGCAACTTCAGCCGACCGAACATTGGCTAGGAGTTGGGCGAAAGACGCGCCGTTGGACATTCCAGTTAGGTAGATGCGTTCACGGTCAATCGCATATTGCGCAGTAATATGCTCGAGCATGGCATCGAAAAACCGAACGTCACGGTTTTCGTCCAGGTTTTTAGGGTCGACGTCAATCGCGGCCCACATCGCGTTGAGCCCTGTTGGATAGACCAAGAGGCAGCCATGATCGGACGCGAAGCGATCCAGTTGCGAGTATGTTGCCATCGAATCGGGAGAATCGCCAATTCCGTGAAACGCAAAAACGACAGACGCGATCCCAGGAAGTTCTAGCGGCAACGCGATACGGTAAGAACGTTCAACGTCGTCGACGACGATGACATGCGTTGTAACGCTGACAGTCGGCGGGGCGGGTGACAGCACGAAAAACGCAAATATTGCGAGAACAGCGACGGAGGCCAAAGCAGCGATGAGACGTCGACGTTTCAAGCGATCACAACTCGACTAGCAGCGGAGAACACAGAGTTTTACGACACCGCCCTGAACGAATCACACGACGACTAAACTACAAGGAACTGCATCAATGTCAGCCCGCGTCGCCAAACATGGAAGGTGTGCCATGGTCCTAACACAAAAACAATGTTGTTCACCAGTCCTGCTATCGTTTTCGCGACTGACACTTAGCCGGGTCGGACCCACAATGGAATACTCCGACAACTTCCGTTGCAAGTCTAAAGTGTTCGACTACAACGAAAAAAGGATACCGGTCAATACGAGCAGCACGCCAGGGTGGGTCAACCATTCCGTAGGACTCGTGGCGTAGTTCGATGGAGCCAAAGCGGGCATCGACCGTAGCTCGGACGCGGTTTCCAAGTTCGGGAGAAATGTTGTCGTACTAGTTCGAGGCGGCTTCCAAGTCGTCGGCTACCAGCGGATGGAAGCGTAGCGGTTCAGCCATTGACTCGCCGCCAAAGCTCATCACGGTCGATAGCGATCGAAGGATCAGCTTTCAGTTCCTCGCTGCGGCGTCGCGATTCGTCTCGCTGCCATGGTTGAAGCACCACCGGTTCATCGGACGTACTGATGTCGTCCCATAACGCTTCGACGATGCGGAGTTTCTCGGATACCGGCAGGTTCCTGAGGTCGGATAGGTCGATACTCATGGGGATTTGCTTAGGGCGTAGAAAGGGAGTTTTTTACGTCGCCGTTCTCCACTGAAGAGTACGACATTGAACTACGAAAAGAATCTACCAACGCGAACGCACGCTGCCAAACAGCGAAAGCAATCACGGGTTTGCAGCAGAGGGAGTGTGACCGAATCAATTGACGTTCGCGAACCGAAAGATTTTCCAACGACGACAGGCACGACCTCGCGTAAAAACCATGTTAAGCGCCCGGCAACTACTGGACACCAGGCAGGAGAACAAGCAAGTGTGCAAACGCTATCCCGCCGCCGACACAGAGAACCATGAATCGTCGAGCGGGCGAGAGAGTGGAGCGAAGAATGCCGACGAGCAGTAAAATCGGGCAGATAACGAAACCGAGCAGCCCAATCAGAAGGAGGACTTCAAGAATCGGCTCCCATCGATCAGACCACACCCACGTTTCGGAGTCGTGAGCCAATGCAACCGCGGTTAGCACGACGGCGGTCAGGTGTCCGTAAAGTGTGAAGCGGATGAAACGCAAACCGCGTTCAGACACCTTCGAGACGGCGGTGTCGTCGGGTATTGAGGCTGGACTGCGGTAAGGGTCGGATTTCAATCGAGCGTAGGCCGCATAACGGAAGGTTTTTACGACACCGCCCTAAACGAAGCGAACGATGCCTGAACTACGAGAGATTGTACCAAGGCCATGGCCCGTTGCCAAAGAGCCAAGGTGTGCCCGAAGAGCCAAGGTGTGCCCGAAGAGCCTTTGCGTAAAAACTATGTTGGCCGCCACTCGCGCTGGAGTAAGGCCTCAAGTGTTATGCCCAAATCCTCGATATCATGGGCGGGATGGTCCGGCTGATCCCATTGCACTAACAATGGAATACCAGAGGCGTCACCGGTCAATTCCGCGAGTATTGGTTCACCGTCCTCGCCACAAGCGAGATGCATCATTGTGCGGCCATTGAAGATGAACGTTTCCGTGAAGGGAGGAAGTGGGGAGAAGCTTTGAATCCAGAAATCGGGGGCGAAACACCCGGGCGTCGAAAGCAGCAGAGACGTATTGGAATACAACGCACGGAGGGAATCCGGCAGTTGTAGGCCCGTCGCCGATTCAAACGACGCAAAGTCAGCACGAGTGAGCCTGTCGCGGTATTCAGCTCCAATTTGCGCGGCGATTCGCTGGAGGTCGTCGTTGTCGGGTGAATTCATTTTCGACCGTGGCGGCCAACGGAAGGTTTTTAAGACACCGACGCAACCGAAGCGAAGGTGGTTTGGAGCCGATTTGATTGTATAATGAAAACGAGGCTAGCACTACGGCGAAGGTGTGCCCGAAGGGCCTCAGCGTAAAAACCATGTTGCCGGTCGCGAGCCACGAGAGAAAAGGTTGAATTTCGATGTCAAGCATCCCCGTAGAATTGCCAGAACATTTAGTAACATATGTCTCCCAGGGAGCCGAACAAGCCGGCTATTCCAGCGCCGGCGAATACATCGCGGCGCTGGTTGCAGCGGCCAGCGAGAAGCAGGGTGAAATCGAACAATCGCTGATGGCGGGAATCGCAAGTGGCCCAGCGGAACCTTGGACGGACGACCAATGGCAAGCAATTAAGAGCCGCGTGGTGTCAAAGGCATCTGGTAAGTGAGTAGCTTGAAACCAATCTTTCGACGTCCTAAAGCCGCAGAAGATGTCGAGCAACACGCGATGTACATTGCCGACGGAAGTATCGACGCAGCGCTGCGATTTCTGGAGCGGACCGAGCAGACAATCAAGGGCTTGGCATTGTTTCCAGCGAGCGGCGCACCGTTCCCCTCTCGCGTTCCTGAGCTTGAGGGACTGCGGACGAAATTGGTGAAGGATTTCCCCAGCCACGTTGTGTTTTATATTGAGCGAGAGGAAACGATTGAGGTGATCCGAGTGCTACGCGGCGGTCAGGAAATGAGCATCGAAGTAGAGAAAAACTAGCGACCGACAACGGAAGGTTTTTACGACACCGCCCTGAACGAAGCGAGTGATGCCTGAACTACGAGAAGATTGTACCAGTGCCAGGCCGCGTGACCAACCAAGGAAGGTGTGCCGAAGGCCTAGCGTAAAAACCATGTTGTCCGGCGGAACTGCCAGCAGACGTTCCATCAGAAAAAGCCATCCTGTTTGACGTCGTGCGGGGGTTCTGGCTCTGAAGGGATGTAGAGTCGAATCTGCGATTTCGCGAACGTCGGTTCGGGGCCGTCTGGGTGTTGTACGGTCACAAGTTCGGGATTGTCGGGCGAAGCAATCACCGCGATCACAGTGTAAACGTCACCGTCAGGTTCGGAGCGAAGAATAACCGATTCGCCGATTGAGTATGGACGAGCGCAATCTGCGCACGCGTCGGGAATGATCGAATGAACCGGAAGGTGCGGATGATGGTCTGCGTACCATTGGGCGATGTCACGCGAGTCAGGAGTAGCGTCCATGCCGGCACCACAGTAGGGGCAGATGACAGCAACCAAGATACGCCTCGTCCGGACAACATGTGTATAGGCGACAGCCTGTCGTGATAAACGCAGGGGCGCCCGGGGGAAAAGAATAGGTTCTGGGCTATTTCGTGGGGTGGGGCAAGGTTTGCCTTAAGCCAACATAAATAGCAATAGAAACCGGGCCTGGCGTGGAGACTGGGAGCGGCGGGGTAGTATGGGGTGATTACTGGGGCCGTTTCCTGAGTCCGGCTCTACTTGCCGTTTAGCCGCTTAGACTTAGGCACTTTGAACGTATTCCGCCCCGCCGCCGACCTGGCGTTCGGGGGCTATCTATTGTTTGGGGGCTCGCCTGGCTGGCGACGAAGCGCCAACCAGGAACTCGTGCTTGGATTGAACTCGCGTTTGGATTACAGAGCGGCAGCCCGCTCTTTGAAATAGCGATCTTGATGGCCTAACTGGCCATCGAGATTGATGCGAGAGCGACTACGCCTCCGCCAAACCTGCTAGCGTTTGATCGATCCTTGCCAACGTTCGTTCCTTGCCTAGGACGCTCAGCGTTTCAAACATCCCGAAACCGCCAGCGGCGCCTGTCGTGGCGACTCGCAAGGCGTGGATGATGTCGCCGATTCCGATCGATTCGTTTTCACAAAACTGCTTCACTTCAGCTTCAACCGCTTCGGCCTGGAAGTCATCCGCTTCGGCAAGATGAGTTCGCAACTTGCCAAGAAGCTCAACGGCTCGCTCGGGCTTCACCAATCGTTTTTGATAGGCCTTCTGGTTAACTTCGTAATCGTCGACGAAGCAATAATCGAAATCGATGATATCACCGGCCATCTTCAGCCGATCCCCAGCGGCGGTCACGACATCCAACAAACGTTGTTCGGATTCAGCATCGCCGGACACTACCCAGCCAGCGGCGGCCGCGAACGGCTTGACTCGTTCAGCACGCTCGGTGTCGCTGAGTGCCGCGAACGCATCGCCTTGGAACGAGGACAACTTAGCCGGATCGAACGAGGCGGGCGCCTTATTGACTCGTTCAAGCTTGAACAGTTCGATCATTTCCGCTCGCGTGAACTTTTCACGCTCACCATCGAGTGACCATCCCAGTAGCATCAGGTAATTCAGCAGCGCGTCGGGCAAGAACCCGATCTCACGATAGAAGTCGACCAACACAGGATTGAATGTATCCGCGTCGGTTTCCATTTGGCAGCGATCTGCAATCGCTTGGCCGCGAGCCATCAGATTGGCAAAGTCGCGATTCTTGAGGTACTTGTCCAGCTTGCGCTTACTGAGCTTGGCTGAACCGCCGGGTTCAGCGACGTAAGGCAAGTGAGCGTAGGTTGGCAGCGGGTAACCGAGCGATTGCGCAATGAAGATTTGCCGCGGTGTGTTGGGTAGGTGCTCCGCCGCCCGAACGACGTGAGTGATTTCGAACGCATGGTCATCGACCACACTGGCAAGGTGATACAGCGGGCTGCCATCAGCGCGAGCAACGACGTGATCCGGTTCGCCGGCCCATTCGACAATCACTTCGCCGCGGATCAAATCGTTCATCACGCATTGACCTTCACGTGGCATCTTCAAACGCACGACGCCTTCCCGGCCTTCGGCTTCGAAGCGGGCAATGTCGGCTTCGGACTCCGCCATCCAGCGACGATCGTAAACGAAGTTGCCACCGCTTTCGCGGGCCGCATCACGGAGCGTTTGCAGCTCGTCGGGCTTGGCGAAATCCTTGTACGCGTGGCCCGACTCTAGTAATTGAGCGATTGCCTCCCGGTACAACTCGCCTCTTTCAGATTGAAAATAGGGAGCGTGCGGCCCGCCAACTTGAGGCCCTTCGTCCCAGTCCATACCCAACCAACGAAAGCCCTCCAGAATCGGCTCCAACGCCGCCTCGACATTTCGCCCGGCGTCGGTGTCATCAATACGAAGCACGAATTGGCCGCCGGACTGTTTGGCCAACAACCAGTTAAACAATGCGGTGCGGACTCCGCCGATATGCAGGTAACCGGTCGGGCTGGGCGCGAAACGAGTTCGAATCATGGTCAATATTGCTGAGGAAATTCGTAATCTGACGAAATCAGGCCAAGCAATACGACATCGCGAGGCCATCGAGAGGGATTCCGCTAAGAATGAACGCGTAAGCCGGAATCGGCTAGCCCACAGTCATGCGACCGGTCATTTTTGACGTTGTTACGAGCCCGGCCCCACGCGTAGACTAGCGATTGATGCCGCTTGGTCACCAAGGAAATCGCCCTGTTTTAGGCTGCCGATTCGACCGAGACGGACAATCCATACTCGCAAAGGCACACGGATGTACCGACTGCTGCTCTGTTTTCGATATCTTCGCACCCGGTATATCGCGCTCGCGTCGATCATCAGCGTGACGCTCGGCGTGGCGACGTTGATTGTCGTCAACAGCGTCATGGCTGGCTTTTCGGCTGAAATGCACGAACGCCTGCACGGTCTGGCGTCAGATATTTTGATCGAGTGTCACGCCAGCGGCGGCATGCCAGACCCAGAAGGGCACCTGGAGGAAATCGAACGCATCGTTGGCGACGACTTGGTCGGTTCATCGGTCAGCGTCCACGTCCCTAGCATGCTGGGAATTGACTTCAATGGCCAGTTGATCACCCGCCACGTCAATTTGGTCGGGATCGACGCGAAGACCTACGACACGGTCAGCCACTTTGGGCGTTACCTGATTCACCCAGACAACCAAAAACAAGTTTCATTCGACCTTCGCGAGGATGGCTTCAGCGACGAACGCGAAAACTTCCCCGCATCGGGCTGGCAATACCGCAAAGCTCGCCTGGCTTACGAAAAGGCACTCTCCGAAGAACGCGCCCGCATCGAAGAAATGGACCGAGCTGTTAGCCGGCTTGAAAACGAATCGCTGCAACGCTCCACGGGTGAACTTCTGGCTAACGAAGATTCGTCCACCGAACCCCCATCCGATGATGCGGCCGCCAACAGCTTCGACACAGCAGCCGACGGACCATCAACGGGCCGCATGATTCCAGCAGAAATGCTTGGCGGCGTGGGCACCAACGACGACGGTGAGATCGAAATGTTCGATCCCTCCAAAGAACAATACCCCGGGATTATTCTGGGCATTTCAACTTGTAGCAACAAGCTTCGAGACGATTCCGGCACCGTTCGCGATCACTACTATTGCCGTCCCGGCGACGACGTGCGGATGATGTTCCCCAACGCGTCGGAAAACCCGAAGGTCGTTAACCAAAAGTTCACTGTGGTGGATTTGTACGAGTCGGGAATGAGCGAATATGACAGCACGTTTGCGTTTGTCCGCTTAGATCACCTGCAAGACTTCCGCGGCATGATCGATCCGATCTCCGGCGGCAAGAGCATCACAACGATCCAACTGAAACTGGCCGAGGGCGCCAACCTCAACGCCGTTCGCGACGCACTACGACAGCGGTTCCCACCAGACACCTACGCGTACAGCATCCAAACCTGGCGTGATATGCAGGGCCCACTACTTGCGGCCGTCCGCTTGGAAACAACGATCCTGAACATCCTTTTGTTCCTGATCATCGCGGTTGCTGGCTTTGGCATCCTGGCAACGTTTTTCATGATCGTCGTCGAAAAGACTCGTGACATCGGAACGCTAAAAGCACTCGGTGCGAGCGGCACCGGCGTGATGAGCATTTTCTTAAGCTACGGATTGTTGTTAGGCATCGTCGGCAGCGGCGTTGGCCTGATTGGTGGCGTCCTGTTTGTGCACCGAATCAACGATGTGGCTGGCTTGATCGAAAGAATCACCGGCCAAGAAGTCTTCGACCCCACGGTCTACTACTTCACTGAAATCCCAACGATTATCAACCCGTTCACCCTTTGCTGGGTGATGGCCGGCGCGGTCGCGATCGCGGCCGGTGCCAGCGTGTTACCCGCCATGCGTGCGGCCCGAATGCACCCGGTAACGGCACTGCGTTTTGAATAGTGCATCTCCCCCACGATCGATTCACATGACTTCATCCAGCGACACGCCCATCTTAGAAGCTCGCGACATTCGCAAGAGCTACTACAAAAACCAAATCGAACTGCCCGTTTTGCGGGGAGTCGACGTTGCGTTTCACCGTGGCGAACTTTCGGCACTGGTCGGCCGCAGCGGCAGTGGCAAAAGCACGCTGATGCACTTGCTGGCGACGCTCGACCAACCCGATTCGGGTGAAGTTTGGTTCAACGGCAATCGCATCGACCATCTGTCTCGGCGGGTTCGCGATTCCTATCGCAACCAAGACATCGGCATCATTTTCCAGTTCTATCACTTGCTGCCGGAACTGACCGCACTGGAAAACGTACTGGCACCGGCGATGATCAGCCGCAGCGTGCTGGGCTATCTTCGTGAACGTCGCTCGTTAACCAAACGCGCCGAAGCGATGCTGGATCGTGTTGGCTTGCTCGAACGAAGAGGGCACAAGCCATCGGAAATGTCCGGCGGCGAAATGCAGCGGGTCGCGATCGCCCGATCGTTGATGTCCGAACCTCAGCTATTGCTTGCCGACGAACCGACCGGCAACCTAGACACCGAAACCGGTGAGTCGATCCTGGAATTGCTGCAACAGCTCAACGTCGACGATGGACTGACGATTGTCATGATCACCCACGACGATGCAATCGCCACTCGCGCCGATCGCTGCTACCGAATGCAAGATGGCTTGCTTGTCGATCGCTTGTCAGAACGCCCGAGCAAAGCGACTAAGAATGCCGACAACAAAGCTCGGCTGATCGCGTAGTTCTAAGCGGCTATTGATTTAGGATCCCCGGAACCGAAGGATTCAAGCCCAGATGCTTCGTAACTTGGCGGAACGGCGCAAGCCGCCCGGCGTCATTCCGCACAGGACGAATCGCTAAATGCGATCTCAACCGCTCGGTCAAACCGCTCTCGCAGTAACGTCATTTGATCGGCACTAAGACTCTGGCCGACCAAACTGGCAACATGCAGCCCGACAATCAGAACCGCTCCTGCCGGGATCACGAGCAAACACGAGGGCTGATAGCCGAGGCTCCACTGCACGTAGCCGACGATCGCCGCCAGTAGCATTAACACAGCAACAACGAAATAGAACGCCATGAACATGGTCCAGATTTCTGGACGTGGCGAAAACCTGGCGAAAAGCTGAGAACCGCTGTCCGTTGAACTGAGCTGGACTGAAAGATGCGGTGACCAGAACCGCCGCTCGCGACGCTCGATCTTGAAGTCGAAAACCGTACCGGCGGATTCCGCCAACCCTAACATCTCATCACTTGCAATCGCAGCCTTCATGCGTTCAATAGCAGCGTCTTTCGAGAATTCGACATCAACGGTGAATGCAGGTTGAAGTTGAAAGAACTTCATAGCGATCGACTCGGCTGCCAAAGCAACTTGAAAAGGGTGGATACGGACGACGGAAAGGACCGGCGCCGCGGCAAAGTATAGGACAACCGACGCGATAATGTTGTGTCGGACCGCGTGTCCGGACCACCGCTACCCGCGCCCCCACTCACAAGAACCTCCTTGCGCATCAACAGATGACGAGCAACAAGCTGAAAAGATTGCCCTGTCCCTGGCACGAGTTATGCAGCCAGCTAGATGCGTGAATTCGCTACAAAGTCGTCTCGATTACACTGTGAGTGCATTTTGCGGGCTCCGGTTGTGCTGTGCACGCTCAACTAGGATGATAAGGGCCTCGATTGGCACTGCATTTCACTGAGTCGCTTCTTCAGTTTGCCTAGACTTTTCCTCCCCCCTACCTGTTGCTTTCCGCTTGATGTTCCCGCTTCGTCGCTCTTCGAAAGAACCGGACATCGATTGGCCGGCACTGCTGGCATTACTCGAAGACGACGACCGACGTGCCACATTGGCTCGATTGGCACCTACGGAGGGACGCGAAAGTTTCCTTGCCGCACTTCGCCGTATTAGCCCGGCCGTTGTTAAAGACACGATGACTTCGGGTCGTCGGCTGGAAAGTTCGGGCCGCTTGATTCAGCGTCCAACGGTGGCCGTCGCCGGCATGCTCAACAGCGGCAAGACGAGTCTGGTCAGTTCATTCTTGAGTCCGGCCGGCCAAGCTCGCACGCTCCGCGGCACATCCAACCGTGAAGGCACGCACCGGTTCGTGTTGTGGTTGCCCCAATCTTGGCGAGACGACGTGGACTTGTGGAGTTTGCTGGTTCAGCGGATCGGTGATTCATTGGGCAGTCCGCCTGAAGACCTTGCCGAGGATCCTGAAGCCGCCGCGGCCCAGTACAACAATCGCGCCGGCGATGTTTCCAGTTTGTCAGTCGCGTTGCTGGCCACCGACCCGGGTCTGGACGATGTGGGCGTCGGCTTGTTGGATTGCCCCGATATTGTTTCCGATGAGGAACTCGGATTGGGCTCCCCCGCCGAACGCAAAGCTTTGCTCGGACGGGCCGCAACTTTATGCAGTGCGTTCTTAATCGTCACCGACGCGGCATCTTCACGCGACACGACGCTGGCGGATTTGGTTCGAATCGCATCGGATTTGATGCCCGGCGTACCTCGGATGCTGGCCGTCAATAAAGTGCGTCCCCGACAAACACCCGATCAGGTTCACGAAACGTTTTCGCCACTGTCCAAGAAGTTTGGCTTATCGTCGATCTACGCAGCCTACGATTTCGACGTCCCTGCCTCTCGCCCGTTCATCCCGAAACTGGATGACGAACCGGTCGCCAATCCGGACGGCGAAGACGAAACCGAACCACTGCCCGTGTTCTTTGAGTTGGCCGAAAGCCCAGACGACAATCCGCCAGCGGCGATCTCCAGCGACCGCTTGTTGTCGTCATTGCCGATGAAGCTGGATCGAGGCGAACTGTTCGCTCAACTACACCGAGCCCTTCGAATTAATCTTGAAAAAACGATTTGGGATGAAGGCTTGGAGGCGATTCGCGATGACGCGGAAGAATCATTCGCCAAGACCCGTGAATGCCAACGGGTTCTATTGGATGCGTCGCTAGAATTTTTCGCTAACCGAAAAGTCGGCGGCGAGGTTATGGAACTTCGCCTGCATCAAAGCGAACGAATCATCCGGCAACTATCCGAATCGTTCGCTGCGACGGCGCCCTGGTATGCTCGCTGGGGCGTGCGTTTAAACTCAACTGTGCGGCGAATCGTGGGCGGCGCAGGCGACTTGGTGCGCAGCCTGACGCCGTCCGGCCTGTCACGAAAAACTGCCGACGAGATCAAAGGACGATTTCGTTCTGGCGAATACGGCGGCCTGATCGAACCGAAAGGACTTCTGCGTGAAATCCAGCGTCACGGTGGCACGATTGTCCTATCACATTATCGCGATAACCAATCCGGTGCACCGTCACCGTTGACTGCCCATGCTACCGATGTCGATTTAGAGGCGATCATTCAAGACAGCCTGCTTCTGCCGCCGATTGAACGCGCGGTGACGCGATTCGAACAAGACGATTTCACCACGCTGGATCCGCGCCGGCTCGATGACGCGATTCGTCAAATGTGGAAAGAGGTTCCTGTCCACAAAAAGATCGCTACTGGGCTGACACCGTTGGCTGCATTATTCGCCACGTTCGGTGCCGTCCTGATGGTGCCGATCGACTTTGGTGCCAACTTGTTCCTAGCCGCGTCGATCCCCGAGCTATTGGCTGCCGCCGGGCTGTCTACATTGGCAGCGATGTGGGCCAGCGACCGTGGGGCCCGAGACGTAGGACAACAAGCCGCCCGACAACAACTCGCGGACTTTCTCGCCGTATTGTGTGACGAACTTGGCATCGCACGTCCTGATCCGCCGATGCGGGTGCAAGTGGGCGGTAGCGAGATTGCGTTACCCACATCCAAGATCAGCCGCAGCGAAACCAGCGGCCCGTCGATTGCCGTGTACCGAGTGCGGAAAGAATTTGTGTCCGAGCTGAAAAAGCTATTACCTCGATCGGAGAACGTGTAATGCAGACGTCCCATTCCGATGCAGGTTCGCAGTTTGTCCAACGGGTTCGCCATGCCGCAACTCGAGTATTAGGCAATAGCGAGGCGGGCACCGAGATCCTTGACCTTTGTCGTTCACACGAAGATGCACGCGAGATGGTTTTGGCCGACCGAGCCGAAGACGCAACCGTCGTTGCGATCGTGGGCGCAACCGGCCAAGGAAAATCGTGGCTGACCCGCCAATTACTCAGCGACGCATCGGTCGCCGCGACCATTCGAAGCGGCAACAATCTCGACGAAGCGACCGAAAAGCTGACCTGGATTGGGCCGCGACCGCCCGCTGATCTTGATTCGCGTCACGAACGCTTTGTGGCCTGCGCCGCGTCCAAGATGCAGTCGATTGGAATGCCTTACTTGATCGTCGATGCCCCCGGTGCAACGGACGATCGACGCGGAATCGCGGGAGTTGCCGAACGAGCCTTATCATTAGCGTCGGTTTTGGTGTTGGTGATTCGCCGTGACCAATTGCGTTCCCAGCGGGTGACGGGCTTAGCCGCGGCATCCGAAGGCACGATCGTGATTCCCGTCGTGAACATGGCCCCGGTCGAAGCCGCTAGCTCGTCCGGTGCTCAACCAACGTCTAACACATCGTCATCCAGTGTGGCAGGAACCGATCTGGCTGCGGATATCGAGACACTGGTGTCTCGCCTAAGAGAGACAGCCCCGCAAAGCAGTATCCAACCCGCCGTCATTGTCCCCGACTTTGAAATTGACCCGCGAAGCGAAGAAGCAGTTGGAAAGGCGGCGGCGGAAGCACTTAGCAAATCGATCGAATTCGCCATCGAAGAAGCCGGCTCAGGCGACCACCGACGTGGCACACGCCTGTCTGCCATGGACGCCCGGTTCACCGCCGCCGTCGCCTCAGTGCTCCAGAATCAACTTCCGGATTTGACGAACGCGATTGATCGTCTCGATGC
Organism: Rhodopirellula sp. J20-39; assembly: GCF_057365095.1. Classification (NCBI taxonomy): domain Bacteria; kingdom Pseudomonadati; phylum Planctomycetota; class Planctomycetia; order Pirellulales; family Pirellulaceae; genus Rhodopirellula; species Rhodopirellula sp. J20-39. The sequence continues at coordinate 5,178,085 of NZ_CP195123.1, forward strand.
CGAAGCCCGTAAGCTACCAACCCAAATTGCGTCGACCCTGCTCGGCGGTCCGATCCCGTTGCGAGCGGCGGTTCGCAATCGTTTGCGACTGGAACTATTGTCCGACACCGCTGCGATTTGGTTTCCTTTTCGTACGATCTTGTCACTCTTAAATTTGACTCACGGGGCCTGGGACCGAGTCCTGTTGTCATTTTCCGGCTCGATTCCGTCGCTGGTCGGTGCCGTCTACACCGGCGTGCAAAACATCCGTGGTCAGCACGAAACCGGTCACGACTTGCGAAACGGGCTTCGCCAACGGGCCTCCGCCGCCGTCACCGATCGCCTGGGACCGATGGCCCATCGCTTTCGATCCGAACTGAACCAATTGCGTCGCGGACAAGTCGGCGCCGAGGACGGTCGCGACGAAATCGACGACACTCCGCCGGCGCGGCTTTCAGGCGTGGACGCCCTACAAGAACAATCCCAATCCGCGTTTGACGAAGCGATTCAAAAGGGCAGTGTGTCGGGAACGTTTGCTCTGGTCAGCGGGCTGATCGGGACAGTTATCTTTTGGTGCCTGATGGCGGGCCCACTCGTCGCGCTCTATCAAAGCTATCTTGGCGCAAGCATCGATACCTTGTTCGATTTATTAGGTAGCACCGATTCGGGGAGCTCCGACAATGCCAATTCCGTCGCCAACAGTTTGGCTGCACAGGGCTCCGTTGCCACCGATCATGGTCCGGTGATCGCCGATTCGTTGGAACTCTTCCCGCGGCCGCATGCATCGATGTTGTTGACCGGCTTGCTTTTGTCGTTGCTTCCAACATCGATCTTTGCCATGGTCGTGCTGTCGATTTGCCAAGGCCGACGGCGGATCGACCGAATTGAACGCAACCTACGAGACCGACACGACGCCATCATCGCGGACCTACAATCGTCCGGCGTGCTGCGGTTGCGTTGGAGTGATCCGTTGCTGGCGGACGCCGAGTTCCTATTGTCGATTGGACGAACGGGACAAAAACAATGACTTGGATCGTCTACGCACAAACGACGCCGCCGACCACCAACGATTCCCTGTGGGACATCGTCACCAGCGGCGGTTGGCCTGGGATAATGATCCTATTGGTGCTGGTCTCCCTTAGCATTGCGGCGGCGTATTTGGTCATCGATCAAATACTTTCGCTGCGTCGTGAAGACATCCTTCCAAGCGGCTTATCCAACGACATCGCGGGACTGCTTCGTGACGGGAAGGTGGCCGACGCCGACGAAGCGTTACGCGCTCGCCCAAGCGTGCTCGCCGGAGTGGTCTCGTTGGCCCTGACCACACGTGAATTTGGTTGGGCAGAGGTCGAAAAGACGGTGGAAGATTCCCTGCTGGAACGATCCGCCGCGATGCACCGGCGGATCGACTACCTGTCCATGATCGCTAATCTTTCTCCCATGGTCGGCCTTCTGGGCACGGTGACCGGGATGATTTTCGCATTTCGCCAAGTGGCTGCGACCAGCGGTGCTGCGGGAGCGGGCGACTTGGCCGAGGGGATCTATCAAGCCTTAGTGACCACGGTCGGCGGCTTGGTCGTTGCGATCCCTTCACTCGCCGCCGTCGGATTTCTACGTAATCGTGTCGACACATTAATGGCGGAAGTCACGATGCACGCCGAACGATCTTTGTCTCCGTTACGAAGAAGAATGGTCGCATCCGCCACGTCATCTACTCCGCGGATCGGGCCAGTCGCCCCGGCACAGATGCTGGGAACGAAGGTGAACCCGCCGAGTGTGGAAACCGCACCGCCAGTTCCCGCCGATCCCGCCTTGAAACGCCCAAACAATCCCTCTCAAACCAGCGTCCCCCACCCATCGACTCCATTGGCGCCACCTCAGCCACGCACGAAAGGGAAGCCATGACTCGCCTGATCGTCACCGGATTGCTCGCGGCCTCGATTGCCTTGCTTACCGGCATCTTCCCGAGCCTATTCGGCAGCAGAGGCTACGCTCAAGAACCGCTTCAGCTCGACGGTTTAGCCCCGATCCCGGTCAACCCGCTGGTTCCCGCACCATCGCCGGATGCTGAAGCTTCTTCGGCACCTACGCCCTTACCAGCGGATCTTTTTGCGCCCGTCGAAGCTCCAGCACCGCTTCAAACACCTCAAGACGACCGGGCTGTTGAGCAAATCACACAGGCTTTGCAGAAGACGGACGCACCGCCCCAGGCTCCTGGACTGCTTGGCGATGTTTTGGACATCATTCGTCAACGTGGAAGCATCTTGGATGGTTCCGTTTTAGACCCTAAGCAGGACTCGCCATTCGGTTTGATTCCTGGAAATACCGATAAGACCTCCGCCCAAGCGATTGGCGACCGGACCAACGACCGTGGCCTCCATGACTCGTCGAACTCATCTTCCACCGACCAACAATTTCTTGCAGCGGAATCGCTATTACGGACCGCTCGCATCTTGGAATCGCTCGGCCCAGCGAACGACCAGCGTGCTGCGTTGATCCGTCAAATGCGAATGGAAGCGTCAGCGATTCTGGCTCAACGCTTCGCCAATCAATCCAACGACACCTTTGAAACATATCTGCCTCAGTGAACCCTTCTCCCTCGTTGTCGCTATTTCAGTCGCTCAAAAAACGTCCTTGGATGGGCGCGTTATTGGTTGGTGGCCTGTTGGTTGCCGGTGTCGTCACGGCTGACTATTTCAGCGGCTATCCCGCCGACGCGAAAGCAACCTTTGTAGGACGGGATACGTGCGTTCAATGCCACCAAAACGAGTCACACGCCTTTGAAGGTTCGCATCACGACTTAGCCATGGACCTGGCAACCGATGAAACGGTCGTGGGCGACTTCAATGATGTCACGTTCGAACACGACGGACTTCAAAATAGGCTGTTCCGCGACGGCGACAAGTTTATGGTCCATACCGAGGGCCCCGACGGAAAGATGCAGAACTTCGAAGTCAAGTATGTTTTTGGAGTCGAGCCCCTGCAGCAATACATGGTCGAGTTCGACCGCAACGCGGACACCAAGGAAGACGAGGTCGCCCGCGTTCAAGTCCTTCGAATCAGCTGGGACACCAAGAACAAACGTTGGTTTTATCTGCGTCCGCCGGATGTCAAAGACAAACTCGAGCCCGATGATCCGCTGCACTGGACTGGCGTTGCCCAGCGATGGCAAACGATGTGCGCGGAGTGCCATTCGACCAATTTACAACGCAACTATGACGTTGCCACGCAAAGCTATCACACGACGTTTTCTGAGATTGACGTTAGCTGCGAAGCCTGCCACGGCCCCGCAAGTTTGCATGTGGAAATGGCCAACAGCAAGTCTCCGTTTTGGGACCGACACCTGGGCTACGGTCTGGCAAAACTGAAAGGCGAAAACTCACAGGCTCAACTGGAAACCTGCGCGCCGTGCCATTCACGCCGTGGCGTCTTGGACGGCTCTTTCCATGGCGGTGATTCGTATCACGACTTCTACAACCTGGAACTGCTGCGAGAGAACACTTACCACGCCGACGGCCAAATCAAAGATGAGGTCTACGTGTATGGCTCGTTCCTACAAAGCAAGATGTATCACAAGGGGATTCGTTGCTCGGATTGCCACGACCCGCACTCCTTGCAATTGAAGCACACCGGCAACGAAACCTGCACGTCGTGCCACCAACACCCCGCCGGCAAGTACGACATTCCATCGCACCATCACCACGCCGTAGGCAGCGAAGCAGCGATGTGTGTGAATTGCCACATGCCGCATACTACATATATGGAAGTGGATGCACGTCGAGATCACAGCTTCCGCATCCCGCGTCCCGATCTGTCGGTCAGTCTCGGCACGCCGAACGCTTGCAGTAATTGCCACGTCAAAGACCAACTCGAATCCTTGCCCGCTAAGAAGCAAAAGTCCCTGACGCTGTATCAGGATTGGCTACTTGCCGCCGAACAAGGAGACCAAGAGGTCGCCGAAGCAATCGCCAGGACCGATATTTGGTGTGACGACGCTTGCGAAAAATGGTACGGCGAGAATCGCCAAACACCCACTCACTATGGCGAAACGCTGGCAGCCTTGCGTGCAGACGACCGTGACGCCGTGCAAAAAGCGTTGCGTCTGATCGTCCGTAATGAATCGCTCGCTCCTGTCATCGCTCGGGCAACCGCCTTAGATGAAATGACCGAACGCGGGCACCGCGAGGGAATCGCGTTGGCGAAACAGCTAATCGAAAATCACGAATCCGGCACCGAGTCGATTGATCCGCTGCTACTGGCCTCGGCGGCACGTGCGATCGGCCGAGCCGAACCTCGGGCGGCCAAGTCGGTACTCAAACCGCTGCTAACCAATGAATCTCGATTGGTGCGCAGCGAAGCAGCCAAAGCTCTGGTCATGTCCGGCGCGTACGCGAATATGGTCGGCACCGAACGAGGCGAAGTGGACGCGATCTTAGACGACGTCAAAGATGAATTGATGTTCGCGTCAGACCGTGCCGGTTCGCACCTGGGCTGGGCAATGTTGAGCGAACAACGCGGACAGTTCACCGAGGCTCTAACCGCTTACCAAAATGCAATGGCCGTGGAACCGGGCACGACGGGGCCTCGAACGAACCTAGCCGCGCTTCTCGATAGTATCGCCACGTCGGCTGCCGAAGATCCCCGTGCGGCTTCGCTGGTTCAGCAAATCAATTCCAAGCTTGGCAAGTCGTCCAATATCCAGGACTGGATCAAACAACTACGAGCCGAAGAATTACCTTTGCTAGGCCGCGATGCCAAGCTCGCGCCGGACAACCCGGGACTGCAATATCGGTACGGGCTTGCCTTGTATTTGGCTGGTGATTTGCCAGGTGCGAAAAAGCAACTACAACGTGCCGTTGAACTGGCACCGGATGTGGAAGACTTTCGCATGGCCTTGCGGTTGTTGCAAGAAAAGATCGACTCCCAATAGAAAGGCTTGAGCTGCGATTTATGTTCCACCTGTACCGGCACGCTTCAATATACATCGATATGAATCAACGCCGACTTTCATTGCGTGGCGTTTCGTTTTCTCGCCCTTAGCGTTTCCCAATTTCACAAACTTCACGACTCACCTACACGACGAACCAATATGCTTCACGCAATCATCATGGCCGGCGGCAGTGGCACACGTTTCTGGCCCGCTTCTCGCAAGACGAAACCGAAACAACTCCTGCCGTTGGCGGGAACGCGTTCCATGATCCAGGCAACTTGCGATCGTCTCAACGCGGTCGTTCCCGCCGAACGCACCAGCGTGATTACATCACGATTGCTAGTGGAACCCATTGGGGTTCAGTTGCCCGAACTGCGGCCCGACGCGATTGTGGGTGAACCCTGCCGTCGTGACACCGCTCCTTGTGTTGGGTTGGCCGCGGCAATGGTTGCTGCGGAAGACCCTGACGGCATCATGTTGGTATGCCCGTCGGACCACGTCATCTTGCGACACGATGATTTTGCCGATGCGGTCCACCGTGGTGTGGCCGTTATCGAACAACAACCTGAATCCATCGTGACGTTTGGAATTCGCCCGTCCTATCCCGCGGAATCGTTTGGATACATCCAGCAAGGCACCGTCTTAGCGGGACACGATGCATATGAAGTGGAATGTTTTCGAGAGAAGCCCGATCGCGCGACCGCGGAAAAGTATGTCGCCGAAGGAAACTTCCTGTGGAACAGCGGCATCTTCTTGTGGAAGGCGAAAACCATTCTCGATGCACTTGCCAAGCACGAACCTGAAATGCACAAGCACCTTCAAAACATCGCTGCCGCGATCGGTACAGATTCCTTCGAAAAAGTATTGGATTCGGAATTTGCCGCAATCGAAGGCAAGTCGATCGATTATGCCGTAATGGAACGCCACGACCAAGTCGTCGTTATCGAAGCCCCCTTCGACTGGGATGATGTCGGTAGTTGGCAAGCCGTTGCACGGCTCCAGCCTCTGGACGATCACGGCAATGCTGCCGTAGGTGACCACATTGGCATCGATTCGAAGAACTGCATCGTCCAAGGTGAACCAGGCCACACGATTGTGACCATTGACACGGAAGATCTGATCGTGGTGCAAACCGCCGATGCGACCCTGGTTGCTCCACGATCAAGCGAAGAACGTGTGCGTGAGGCGGTCGCTGAACTTGAAAAACGTGGCCAGATCGACAAGATTTAGTCCTTGATCGTCTCAAAGCTCCTTTTTTTCATATAAAGAGATGACAGCTCGTTGGCGGGGTTTTGGCGTCACGAGTGTTTTGAACCGACGACTTTCTTAAATCCAACGCCGTGGTTTCCTTGGCCGATTCGACAAAAACCAAGGATTCGATACACTTCCGGTCTGTGGAACGGGTTTTGCCGCTTGTTCCCCATCGAAGCACCCCAATTTTTTGCTAAAGCACTGTTAGTTTGACCGATCAGCCCCCCGAATCGACTCCCTCACCAAAATCGTCCAAAGCGGCCGCCAAGCAACCCAACCAGATGGAACAACCCAGTCGGGCGATCCGTCCCCATGGGATTGAGGAAGCTCGCAAGATTGCCACCGAAGCCGCTCGGGTTGCCCTAGAAAACAACGGGCACGATGTGCTGGTTCTGGACATCAGCGGCCAATCAGCGGAATTCGATTTCTTCGTCATTTCAACCGGAACAAGCCGCCGTCAACTGCACGCGATCAGCGAACAGATCGACGATGCTTTGGAAAAAGGCATGGGCGATCGTCGCATGGGAATCGAAGGCTATCAGGAAAGTAGCTGGATCGTTCTCGACTACGGCAGCTTGGTAGTGCATCTATTTGATGAAGAGACACGCGAGTATTACGACCTCGAGTCGCTGTGGGCCGATGGTAAGCGCATTCCGCTGGAAGACCTCGGGCTTACCCCCAACGACTGATTTTTTCTTCCCGTAGATATCTCTCGCATGATGCACTCATGAACCTAACGACCACGCTACGCGACCACTTCTTTTCTGCCATTTCCAAACTAACCGAAGACGCGGACCAGTACGCCGGCATGATTCGGCCGGCGGCTGATACCAAGTTTGGTGACTACCAATCCAATGCTTCGATGCCGCTGGCAAAACGGTTAGGCAAACCGCCACGCGAAGTGGCGACGTCGCTGGTCGAGTCGCTGTCTCTGGATGAGGTTTGCGAGACCCCCGATATCGCTGGCCCCGGTTTCATTAATTTGAAACTACGTAACTCGTTCTTAAACCAAGCCATGTGTGACATGCTTGGCGACGAAAGAGTCGGTGTCAGTAAAGTTGAAAAGCCGTCGAAAATCATCATCGACTACTCGTCCCCGAATGTTGCCAAACCGATGCACGTCGGGCACATTCGATCGACCGTGATTGGTGACGCATTATCACGACTGCACCGATTCGTCGGTCATGACGTGATCACCGATAACCACTTGGGTGACTGGGGAACCCAATTTGGGATCATTATCTATGGCTACAAGCATTTCGGCGATCCCGACAAGGTAGCGGCCAATCCAGTACCGGAATTGTCCAGCCTTTATCGATTGACGAATCAATTGATCGAGTATCACAAGGCAAAGGCGTCGCTCGCGGGACTCGATGACAAGCTGGCCGAAGCCAAAACGAACGCGGAAGCCGAGTCTAAATTGGCGGAACAAGCCGCCGCGGACGTAAAGCTATCGGCCAAGGAGAAGAAAAAGGCTCGCAAATCAGCCGACTCCGCCGCGAGACGAATCGATTCGGTCAAAGCTGAAATCGAATCCGCTCAAGCAAAAATTGCTGCCGTCGATAGTGATCCGGTACTTGCCAAAGCCGCCTCGGTACACCCTGGTGTTGCCGATGCGGTTTTACGTGAGACGGCAAAACTACATGAAGGCGATGAAGAAAACCGCGCCTTGTGGGAAAAGTTCTTGCCGCATTGCAAGGATGAAATCAATCGCATTTACGATCGTCTCGGAGTCACATTCGACCATGTGCTTGGCGAAAGCTTCTATCACGATCGCCTTCCCGTTGTCGTTGAAACACTCGATAAGCTCGGTCTAACGACCAAGAGCGACGGGGCGGTTTGCGTTTTCTTGGATGGCTTTGATAGCCCCATGATTATTCAGAAACGCGATGGTGCCTATTTGTATGCCACCACTGACTTGGCAACTTTGCAATACCGACGCGAGACATTCGGGCCTGACGAAATTCTCTACGTTGTCGATTCACGTCAAAGCGAACACTTTGAAAAGTTCTTCTCCATGGCCGGTCCGATGGGCATGGATGGAATCAAACTGGTGCACGTGAACTTTGGCACCGTCTTGGGGGCTGACGGACGGCCCATGAAAACTCGAAGCGGTTCACTGATTGGTTTAGAAAGCTTGCTTAACGAAGCGGTCGCCGCTGCAAAACAAGTTGTCTGCAACCCCGAACGACTTGCAGTGATGGATCCGCCTATGGATGAAGCGGAACAAAACCATATTGCTGAAATTGTTGGTATCGGAGCGATTAAGTACGCCGACTTATCGCATCACCGAACCAGCGACTACCGGTTCGATGTCAACAAAATGGTGGCCTTAGAGGGAAATACCGCAACCTATGTGCAGTACTCCTACGCACGTACGCAAGGCATCTTAAGACGTGTTGCTGCTGAAATCGAAACCGATGACATTGCAAAGTGGGTCGTTGAAACCACCAACCCAGAAAACTTTGAGCTTCGTGAAGATGCCGAACGAGCCCTCGCAATCTCACTCTTAAGGTTTGAAGAAGCCATCGCGGGTGCGATTGCAGGTCAAGCCCCAAACCAAATGAGTGACTACCTTTACGACACCGCAAAAACATATAGTACGTTCAACGAAGCGTGCCGTGTGCTAGGGAACACTGACCCTGTTGTCTTACACACTAGGGTTGCATTAGTCCTCTTAACCGGACGTGTACTGAAACAAGGACTTGAACTTCTTAATATCGGTGTCATAGATCGAATGTAATGGATTGACAAACCCTGCTGTTTGCCTATTTTGTCCATAGTATTTTCTGTGAGCGGATCAAAGTGTTTTGCAGGACTGCGATTTTCTTTGATCCTGTAAAATGAATAGTGAAAGACAACATGGCCAAAAAGAAGCCGGGCGTTAACAAGTCCAGAGAAATTCGCGATTACTATGCTGCTAACCCGAAGGCAAAGCCACGCGAAGTGGTTGATGCGATGAAGGAGAAAGGGATTGAAGTGAACGCGCAATTCGTCAGCACGGTCAAGTCAAACTCAAAGAAGAACCCCAGCAAGCGTGGCACGGCAGCGAAGTCGACTAGCGCGACCAAGGCTCCCGGTCGCAGCGCAAAGCGTGCTGTCACCGCCAAACGTCCAGGCCGCAAGCCAGCCAACGCCGTTTCCGGCGAAATCAGCTTGGATTCGTTGATCAAGGCCAAGAGTCTTGTTGATGAAATGGGTGGTATCGAGAACGCTCGCGTTGCTCTGTCAGCACTTGAACAGCTCACCGACTGATCCGACTCAGATCGGATCCATTGGTTTAGCGCTGCCTTCGGGCAGCCGATGACCGGTAACGACAAGACGATCATCGGATTGTCTGCAACACTCCGGCTACCTTTCTAGTCGCCGGAGTTCTAAGCTAAGGAGGTGTTAGTTTCACTTCCTTGGGACGGATTCTGCTGTGGCTCGAAATGAACAACTGATTCGCCAGCACAAACTTTTGCAGTTGCTGGAGTTTTCTCGGTTTGGACGCACGGTCGAAGAACTACGTGGCGACCTGGTAGCGGATCTTGGACTGACAACGCTGCACGGCCGCACCGTCCGCCGCGACATCGAGGCGTTACAGGCCGCTGGATACGACATCCAGAATGAGCAGGTTGAACGGGGCAAGGTTTATAAGCTGGGTCGCAACCACACAGCCGTCCACGAGATCGCGTTCTCAGCCACCGAATTGATCGCCCTGGCGATTGGACGTGAACTACTGACCCCGCTAATGGGAACTCAGTACTGGCAAGGGATCGAGACGTTCTGGAACAAAGTCCAAGAAGCGATTCCGGAAGGTGTCTACGAACACTACGAGCGGTATCGCCGAGTGCTCTACGTATCAGGCACCCCATCGAAAACCTACGCTGCCCAAGCGGGCATGCTAAAGACGATCACCCGGTGCATTTTGGAACACCGCGTTGCGGAAATTCAATACAAATCCGTCGGTCGGGAAGCAAGCCAACGTCGCATTGAGCCGTACGCTTTGGCAGTGCATCAAAGCAGCATTTATGTCGTCGCGGCGGCTCCCGAAGTGGCCGATGCTTCAGAGCGTCTACGGAACTGGAAGCTGGACCGCTTTCAGCAAGCGACCGTGACGGACGACTACTTCAAGCCAGACCCTCACGTCGATTTGGCGAAGTTCTTATCCAAGAGTATCGGGATTTTCTCCGGCGAAACGTCAACCGAAGTCAAAATCCGTGTCGGGCCGCGATCCGCTTCCTACCTCAAAGAAGACCCTTGGCATCCCGATCAAACACTGGAACCCGCCGAACCACTGGGCGAGAACGAAACGCTTGATCCTAACGCAGACCAAATTCTAACCGTGCCAGCATCTCACCCTCGTGAACTACTCCCTAAGGTATTGGCGTTGGGAGCGGATGCGGAGGTCATCTCGCCAGCGGAGTACCGGGAAGCGGTTGCTTCGGTGATCAAAACGTTGAACCAAAAATACCAATAGCCCCCTGTCCTGCAGCGAGCACAGTACGGCGTCCGAATCGTAGACACCCCCAGCGGGCGAAGGCCTACAAGCGACGCAGACAAGCCCATTGACGAACTGTGATGGCATAAAAAAACCGGCAGGCTGTCTCCATCGAGACACCCTACCGGTCCAATTCGGCTACAGCCAGTCGGCGGCAAAATGGAGCCGCTGGGAGAATCGCACTGGTCTCGGCGTGCTACTGCACTTGCCTTTAGTTGACCAGGACGAACCCTAAAAATGATCCCTCTGCCGATGTGTTTGGCTGAGCCTGACAAACCTCACAAGGTTTGCTATGTGCATTTTAGGCAATACACCTGCTGCAGCAAGATAGATCGGGTCTTTTCCGCCAGATCTTCAGCGGAAATGAATAACTTCAATTCCTTATTCGGGTGCCTCACCCACCCGTCGCCTCAGGATGAACGCGGCAAGTGATTGAAAGTTCAGCCAGTGGACACTTCCGCAGACACGTTCAAATCGAAAAAGCTCCGCAAACCGCAATCGTGGACGAGGGCTCGTGTCCAAACCGTTACGAGGCCTCGACTTTTGACGTAACAAACGGACTCGCTGCGTCGCTCACTCCCCAGGTTGAGACTGGCCAGACTAAGGAACGACAGCAGATACACGCGGCGAATTAGCTTGGCAGCCGTGGTCTTAGGAAATGACCCGTCAAGGATTCTTCCGACCCCGCGACCAACTCGGGGCTTCCTGCGGCTATCACCTTGCCACCACGATCGCCGCCGCCAGGTCCCATGTCGATTAGCCAGTCGCACGCCGCCAACAGATCCGATTGATGCTCAATCACAACAACCGTGTTGCCAGCATCCACCAATCGATCCAAGACCACAAGCAATCGCTGCACATCGGAAAAATGCAAACCGGTCGTAGGCTCGTCTAAAAGGTAGAGCGTCTTTCCTGTTCCCGGTCTCGCTAGTTCAGTTGCTAACTTAATCCGCTGTGCCTCGCCACCGCTTAACGTTGTGCTGGACTGTCCAAGCGTGACATAGCCCAGCCCCACGTCCACCAGGGACGACAGCAGATGATGAACCTTGGGCACGTTTTCGAAAAACTCTTGAGCGGATTCGATGGTCATCGCGAGCACGTCTGCGATCGTTGCACCTTTGAAACGAACTTGAAGCGTTTGCCGGTTGAAACGTTTCCCGCCACAACGCGAACACTCAATCAACAGGTCACTCAAAAAGTTCATCTCGATTCGTTCAAAGCCATTGCCTTTGCAAACATCGCAACGACCTGACGCTGAATTGAAGCTGAACCGAGCCGCCTTAAAACCTAACGTCTTGGCAGCACGCGTTGCTGCGAACACATTGCGAATCGGATCCAGAACTCCTGCATAGGTCGCCGGGCAAGACCGAGCAGTTCGACCAATTGGCGACTGATCGATAGGAACCAATTTGTCCAATTTATCGGCACCGGTCAGCCGTCGATGCGGCCCTGGCGCTGGTGCGACCAAACCTAACTTTCCCGCGAGAGCCGGATACAGCGTATCAACAATCAGCGAACTCTTGCCGCTACCGGACACACCGCTAATCCCAACCAGTAAGCCCAGTGGCAAATCCAACTTCACGTTTTGCAAGTTATGCAGCGTCGCACCTTCCAAACGCAGCCGATGCCCGCGTTTGGGAACTCGCCGAGCACGATCGAGTCCAACCTTGTGTTTGCCCGACAAGTACTGGCCAGTCGGACTGTCAGGATGAGCCGCCACATCATCGGGACTGCCTTGTGCAATCAATTGTCCGCCGTGCGTGCCCGCACCGGGCCCGATATCAATCAGGAAGTCGGCCGCCCGCATCGTGTCTTCGTCGTGCTCGACAATCACGATCGTGTTGCCTTGCGACTTCAATTCCGCAATCGCCGCCAACAAGCGATCATGATCAGCCGGATGTAATCCAATCGAAGGCTCGTCGAGCACATAGCACACACTCACCAAGCCGCTACCGATGCACGTTGCCAAGCGGATTCGTTGCAACTCGCCACCACTGAGCGTGTCCGCCGAGCGATCTAAGGTGAGATAGTCCACGCCCACTCGCAACAAGAACTCCACCCGCCGAATCACTTCTTCACAAATCGGCGTGGCCACGCGGCGATTCAGTTCGGTCATCCCGTCGGTGATTGATCGCATCCAATCGGGCAGTCCGACCAAGGGCATTGCCGACACACGATCAATCGACAGCCCGTGAACCAAAACGGCCAACGCCTCCGCACGCAAACGCCCGCCATTGCAATCGGGGCAAACTTCATAAGAAGTCGACTTGTCCCCCGTATCGATAGGGATTTTCCCCAAACCATCGCATGACGGGCACGCACCATAAGGGCTGTTGAAACTGAATGTTCGCGGTTCCAGTTCCTCAAAGCTTGCTCCACAATTGACACACGCCATCGCCGTACTGAACAGCTTGGTTTCTTCATCCGCATCGGGCAACTGGATGATTACCGAACACATCCCTTCGGAGAGCCGAATCGCCAAACGGGCCGATTCGTCTAACCGCGATTCGATGCCTTCCTTTAATACGATTCGGTCAACGACCGCTTCAATCGTGTGATTCTTTCGGACCGCGAGCGGTGGAATGTCTTCGAGCAGATACACCACATCATCGACGCGGGCGCGAACCAAACCTTGCGACGCGATCTTATCCAGCACGTCCGCGTGAGCCCCTTTACGGCCACGCACCATCGGACTCATCAAAGTCAGCTTGGTACGGGGTGGCAACGTCAACAGCGTTTCTACAATTGCATCAACCGTCTGCGTGCTGATCGCACTTCCACATTGCGTGCAGTGTGGCGTGCCCACTCGCGCGTATAGCAATCGCATGTAGTCGTAGATTTCAGTGACCGTAGCAACGGTACTGCGTGCGGATTGGGAACCACTTTTCTGGTCAATGGAAAGCGTCGGCGCTAAGCCATCAATCAAGTCCACGTCAGGCCGTGGGATCGCATCAAGGTACTGCCTCGCATACGTCGAAAGCGTGTCGATGTACTGCCGCTGGCCTTCCGCAAAGAGCGTGTCAAATGCGAGCGAACTTTTACCGCTACCCGAAACGCCCGTGATCACCGTGATGGCATCACGCGGAATATCGACATCCAAGTTTTTCAGGTTGTGGACGCGAGCGCCGCGAATCCGAATAGGCGTCTTCAAGGTGCTAGCACGCCTCGGCTAGAACATCGCAAGCCATCGATCACTTCATCATCTCCAACATCGTTGCGGTCATCGTGAATCCGTTCAAGATAAAGTGGACCGTGATGGAAGGGATCAACGAACCGGTTTGCCGGTAAAGATACCCCAGCCCCAACGACAAAAAGAACAACGGTATCGGGGCCAAGCCTTGCCCCCAATGCGCCAACGCGAACAGCAAACTTGCCAAAACCATTGGCCAGATTGCCGTCGGAGTCCAATCGGCGCGAGTTCCCATGCTGACAGGGACTACAGGAATGTTGGCCGCTTCTTGGGTGGTCTTGGGCAGTTTCGCTTCAGGCAACGCGTCTGACACCGCAGGGCCGCTGAAGCCGTCCGTCACCATAGAGGCCTGGTAAGGATTGCCCGTTTCCTCCGGTTCCAAAACCACCACTTCCGGCGAGACAACATCGGCCGCTACTAACGACGAACGACCTAGGAAACGCCGAGTGTCACCGGGCGCGTCGGCCAATCGCTGCAGTCCACCTTGCAACAAACCACGAAACCAAAACTCTTCCACAATCGGGGTCACGATCGCGGTGGTAAAGAACAACGCGGCAAAAATGGCGTAGTCAGGCCCTAGGTTTGGATCATCGGGCTTCAACGCATCCAGCACAGGATGCGAGTATTCTTGCAACGCGGATACGGCCCCCATCATCAACATCGTCGGCGGCAAGATTAGCCAAGCCGCGATCACCCCCAGCGAGATATCACCTCGCTTTGGAAGCCAACCAAACCCTGGACGCTCATGCCTTACCAAAGGATCATGCTCGACGAGCTGATCGCCGCTTTTTACGTCAACGCCGCCCGTATTGGACAGCGGCACATGGGGTCGCAGCGGCAGTGCGATCAAGACAGTCGAAACCGTCGCCACCAACATTGCAAACGAGCTAATCAGCAACTGAGCGACGCTGATCGGCGAGCCTTCTTCGGACAGTGCATCCAGGTCGAGCAAGCCGACCGCCGCGGCAATGCCGCTTAAGACAATACTGACCACGATCACGAAACCGTAGAACACCGCCGCATGGATCACACTCCAGTACGGCCGAGGTCGCGGACGAGGCGCCACAAGCGGATTGGGACCGAAGAGCCGTTTGCCCTGGCGTAACAACGACACCCATTTCCAGAGCGAACTGAGAAACGCACACAGGATCAGCAGCGAAATCGTTGCGAGCAGCCACTCGAAGACGCCCAGCTCTAACGATTCGGCGGTCGTTTCCATCAAGTCAATCTCGATCCGTAAGTTGATTTTCAGTCGCTGGACTCTGCATGACCCGAGCCGCAACCAAGGTGTAGTCCACGCCTGAATAGACGGTGATCCCGATCGCCGCCCACACCAAAGCGGTCGTCGTCGGCCCTAGCCATTCTGGAACCGGGTCAATGACAAGCGTCAGTAATACCGATACCACCGCGGCGCACTGCACCACCATTTTCCACTTGCCCAACCAGCTCGCCGAAAAGTCGCCACCGCCGCCTTCGATAATGCCTCGCAAACTGGTGACCAATAGTTCTCGCGCCACCACGATCGTCGCCATCCAAGACGCGACCGGGCTATTGTCCAACTCCACCAACGCGATGAATGAGCCACAAATGATGATTTTGTCGACGAACGGATCAAAGATGCGTCCCAGCTTGGTGACCTGTCCGTACTTGCGCGCCCAATACCCGTCCATCCAGTCGGTCGAAACCGCCACCAAAAACGTGATCAGCGCGGCCAGCGGCATCCCCATCGGGATTAACACCATGACCGCGATCGCCAACGCGAATCGAACCGATGTCAACGCATTGGGCACGTTGTAAATCGAGGGACTTGGCATAGAAATTCCGAAACTGAGCAGACAAGAAACTTGCGAGCGAACACGCTCGACTGGGGTGAAGTCGTCGAAAAAAACGCAGCAGCGTGTCGAAGTGACGGTGCCGAACTCAATTGAGCCCAAAAACCGACGATTACATCGGTTGCGGGACAACTTATCCCACTCAGGCCACACCGCCAACCGACGGTCATTCACGGAACGATCGCCCGGAGGCCCTAATCACAGCGATCAGTGCCCCGATCCCTCGACCACCCGAGCTCGCCCAACCAGCCGGACCGCCACGATCAAAGCCACGCTTCCGGCCACCAAACAAACACTCACCGGCACCCCGAATCCTACCGGAATTGTTCCCGTCAGTACGCAAACCAGCGCCGCCAAGATCGCATAGGGCATCTGAGTAGTGACGTGCGTGACGTGGTCGCAACCGCACGCTCGGCTCGAAAGCACGGTGGTGTCGGAAATGGGTGAACAGTGATCGCCGAAGATCGCTCCCGCCAGCACACCGCCGAACGTCGCCAAAGCAATCGGTGACGCCGCCGAGACGCCCGCCAACGCCACTTGTTCAGCCTGCATGTCCAGCACCAAACTGACCGCGATAGGAGTCAGAATCGCCATCGTGCCCCAACTCGTTCCGGTGGAAAACGCGATCACGCCGCCCAGCAAGAAGACGCAAGTCGGCATCCACCGGACGTCCAATCGATTGGTCAGCACGCTCGATAAGTACCCGCCTGTGTCCAAGTGCTGTGTCATCGCGGACAACGCCCACGCCAGCCACAACACTCCCATCGCTGGCAACATCTGCCGCATTCCGTTAACCACCCCCTGACCCATTGCTTGCCGTCCGGCCGGCGAGCCCCAATCCGCCAACAACAACGCAGCCAACAACCCAGCAGCACCACCGGCCACTAACGCCAAATACGAATCACCTGATCCGACCAGATTCCCAGCGTCGTAAACGCTCGCCCAAAACGACCAGGCTTCCTCACTACGCAAGTTGTCGGCTCCGACTTCACTCCATCCCGTCGTCAACAGAACCACAACCAACGCTAATAAACAGGCCGCAATCGGGGCAAAGGCGACGCCGAATAGCGTCCAACTGCCACCGCGGCGCCACCACGGACTGCCCTCAACACCGCCCCAATTTTGACGAGCGTCTTCAGACGATTTGGAACCTTCAATCAAGTTCGATAGCGGTTCGTTTTTTCCGGCCGCAAGTTCTTCACGTCGCATGGGCCCAAAATCGCGTCCAGTGATCGCGATGATGAACACCAATCCGATCGCTAACAAAGGGTAGAAGCGATAGGGAATGCTTTGCACGAAAAACTCGAAAGCATTGATCGAGCCAGCAAGCTCCGATGCCGCAATCCCTTCCTCTAAATAGCTCAATTCCGTCGCAACCCACGTGCTAACAATCGCCAGTCCGGCTACCGGTGCGGCCGTGGAGTCGACCAGATAGGCCAACTTCGCTCGCGAGATTCCATAGCGATCGGCCGTCGACTGCATCGTGCCACCGACCAACAACGTGTTGGCATAATCATCGAAAAACACCGCCAATCCCATCGCGGCGATGATGGCTTGACCACCGCGCGAATCGGAAACTTTCCCGGCCCACCGAAGCATCATCGCTCGCAGTGCCCCGACGATCTCGACGACGCCCACCATCGCGCCTAACAACATCGTGAAGGCGAACACCATCAGATGGCTGTGGTCGAACACCGACGCCGCCATCGCATCGTAGAACAAGACCATCGAACGGACGCGCCAACCTGCGTTGACGCCCTCGGGCTGCAAACCGACGCTGGCTAAAATAACCGCACCGCACAAAACCCCGGCCGCCAGCGATATCAATACCCGACGAGTCGCCAACGCCAATACGATTGCCACCAACGGCGGCAACAGGCTCAGCCATCCATATTGTTCCATCCTCGGGCTCCAGCAATCTAAAACGGCAATGTCGTCGAGCGACGCGTGGTTTCCTGTGAACGCATCGATATCCGCGTCCACGTTCGCTACCATAAGCATCTCCGACTTCAATCACACGCACACCCCCACCTTCATTCCCCACCCCTCATCCCCGCGGCTAGGAACGATTCGTTTTGACTTCCCCTC
Organism: Rhodopirellula sp. J20-39; assembly: GCF_057365095.1. Classification (NCBI taxonomy): domain Bacteria; kingdom Pseudomonadati; phylum Planctomycetota; class Planctomycetia; order Pirellulales; family Pirellulaceae; genus Rhodopirellula; species Rhodopirellula sp. J20-39. Next base: position 5,195,838 of record NZ_CP195123.1, read on the forward strand.
TTGATTCAGCACTGCTCGAACGACTCAGCCCCGAACCAGCCAAGCGGATTGACGAGGTTATTGCCTACTTCCGCCGCGAAAAACGCCCGGTGGAGCTGTTCGAAGCGCTGAAGATGAAAAGTCGTTTGGCTCATAACCTGCCAATGATCGCTCCCCCCGACTTGGCGTTGGAAGCGGAAACTCGCGGCAACGTGGACGTTCAGCGACAACTCGAGGACGACCTGCTCGACGCCTGTCGCCAAGCCGGAGCCATGCTGATCGACAGCGGCAAGATCGGCGAAGGTTACATGTACCTGCGGCCTGTCGGTGACACGGCGTTGATCAAACGATTGCTGGACGGAGTCGAAATTACTGACGACAACTACGACGAAATGGTCCACGTGCTGCTGCACGAAGGCGTCGACCTGGGCCGCGGATACCTTGCCGTGCTCAACCAACAAGGCACCTGCAACTCCATCACGCTGTACGACCAGGTCATCGCCACTCGATCCAAAGCAGATCGACAAACCGCGTCCGCTGTCCTACTGAATCACTTTTACGACGAACTCAACTCACTAGTCCGAGACGACTTCCGCAACCGCGCGGCCGATAACGGGGTCGACACTGCCGAAGTGGAACGAGCCTTGGAAACTCTCTCGCTCGGTGATTTGGTTTGCAAGTACGCCTGGATTTTGGGCGGCGGAGGCTATCACCTCGACACAACCCACTTGGCGTCGGTGATTCGCTTTGCGACGGTTCTCGAGGATCCAGCACTGATCGACAAAGCTCACCAGCTTTGCCAGTACGGACGCCGGCTCGCAGCAGATTTTCAATATCCCGGCGAAGAACCCTTCGTCGATTTCTATCCCGCGCACACGGCCTTCTTTTCCGCCGTGCTGGGACAGAATGTCGAGTCCAACCTTAGAATATTTGAACAAAAGGCCCGCACGGTCGATCCGGTGACACAAGGCAGCGGGGCGATCGAAACCTACATCGATTTGCTGGACCGCACCGGTTCGCCCGGCAACGCCTTGCGAGCGGCGATCGAACTGTTCCCCGCCGATGTTCCAGTCGGCCGGGTTATGCCTGAAATGATGGCAATGGCGGTTCGCGCGATCAAAGCGGGCGACACCCAGATCGCTGAAAAGCTGGAAACGTTCTGTTTCGCTCGCGGTGACCTGCTAAGCGTTGCTGCGGTCAGTGAATTGAGCAAACTCTCGCCTGGTTGAACTGAACAGCACTATCACCGCCCCGGAATCAGCCCGCGACACGCCCATTTGGTGCTGTATCAATCGTTTGGTTGCCTATTTCGCACAAGGAAAGCCTCCGCTTCGCACAAAAAACGCTCGCCACCGCGTAGTGTTTTGTGATGTGGTCTCGTGGAATCGCAAACACTCCGCAAATCGCGGGGGCCATCGGCCCTCTGATTGCCTGGCCTGGCTTGCTCACTACAATTTTTTCGGTGAATCTGGCCGCCATTGGGCACGCCCACTGGCCTTAACCCCTGTTTGTGGCGTACCGTTTGCGTAAGCGTTGTAGTAAAACGAAAGATTCGCCAGTTTGACAGTCCGGTCATGCGCTCAGCAAGCGTGGTATTGCCCTCGGCGGGGGTATCATGCTATTGGAATTGCTCGTGTGACAGGGTTCGGAACCAGAAATAAGAAGGGACGAAAAACATGTACGAGCGGTTTACTGACCGAGCCAGGAAAGTCATGCAATTGGCCAACCAAGAGGCTCAACGGTTCAATCACGAATACATTGGCACCGAGCATATCCTGCTCGGGTTAGTCAAAGAGGGCAGCGGCGTTGCCGCCAACGTGCTTAAAAATCTCGACGTCGACCTGCGGAAAATCCGCCTGGAAGTCGAAAAGCTTGTTCAAAGCGGCCCTGAAATGGTCACCGTTGGCAAGTTGCCTCAAACCCCGCGTGCCAAAAAAGTCATCGAATACTCGATGGAAGAGGCTCGCAACCTAAACCACTCCTACGTCGGCACCGAGCACATCTTGCTGGGTTTGCTGCGTGAACAAGAAGGCGTCGCCGCTCAGGTTCTGATGAACTTGGGCCTGAAGCTTGAAGACGTTCGCGAAGAAGTGCTAAACCTACTGGGCCACGGCTTAGAAGGTGCTGAAGTTGGCGAACGCGGCGGACGCACCGGCGACGGCGACAGCAGCTCAGGTAGCAGCAGCGGAAGCGGCAAGTCCGGCAAGAGCAAGACTCCTGCCTTGGACAGCTTTGGCCGTGACCTGACCGAACTCGCCAAGAAAGGCGAATTGGATCCAGTTATCGGACGCGAACGAGAAATCGAACGTGCCATTCAAATCCTTTGCCGTCGTACCAAGAACAACCCTGTTCTGCTGGGTGAAGCCGGTGTCGGTAAGACCGCCATCATCGAAGGTTTCGCTCAACGTGTGATCGGTGGTGAAGTCCCCGAGATCCTTGCGGACAAACGCATCGTTGTTTTGGACTTGGCGATGATGGTCGCTGGTACCAAGTACCGCGGTCAATTCGAAGAACGCATCAAAGCGGTCATGACCGAAGTGCGTCGGGTCAAGAACACGATTCTGTTCATCGACGAACTCCACACCTTGGTCGGAGCCGGTGGTGCAGAAGGCGCGATCGATGCTGCTAACGTCCTCAAGCCAGCACTTGCACGGGGCGAAATCCAGTGCATCGGTGCGACCACGCTTGACGAGTACCGTAAGTACATCGAAAAGGACAACGCTCTGGCTCGTCGTTTCCAAGAGATCATGGTTGAGCCAACCGGCAAGGCCGAAACGATCGAGATCCTCAAGGGTCTTCGCGAACGATACGAAGAACACCACCGCGTTCAGTTCACCGACGATGCAGTTGTTGCCGCTGTTGAAATGAGCGAACGTTACATCACCGCTCGCTGCTTGCCCGATAAGGCCATCGATGTGATCGATGAAGCCGGTGCTCGTGTGCGTCTTCGCACCATGACCCGTCCACCAGATTTGAAGGAAATCGACGAAGAAGTCGAAACCCTCAACAAGGAAAAAGAAGACGCGGTCGCAAACCAAGACTTCGAAAAAGCCGCCAACCTTCGTGATCAGGCCGAAAAGCTTCGTAAGAAGAAAGACCAGATCACCCAGGAATGGCGTGAAAAGTCACAGCAAACTGATGGCGTCGTCGATGAGGAAATCATCGCTGAAGTCGTCAGCAAGATGACTGGTATTCCGTTGACCCGGCTTTCAACCGAAGACAGCCTGCGTCTGCTGCAAATGGAGGAAGAACTGCACAAGCGGGTCGTCAGCCAAGAGCAAGCGGTTACCGCAATCGCCAAGGCTGTTCGCCGTAGTCGCAGTGGATTGAAAGATCCTAAGCGGCCAACCGGTTCGTTCATCTTCGCCGGTCCAACCGGTGTGGGTAAAACGTTGCTCGCCAAGTCGCTTGCCGAATACATGTTCGGTGACGCTGATGCCCTCGTGCACATTGACATGTCCGAGTACATGGAAAAGCACAACGTTAGCCGCTTGATCGGGGCACCTCCCGGATTCGTCGGTTACGAAGAAGGCGGTCAGTTGACTGAAAAGATCCGTCGCCGTCCTTACGCCGTGGTCCTGTTCGACGAAATCGAAAAGGCTCACCCGGACGTCTTCAACATGTTGCTCCAAGTGATGGAAGAAGGTCGTTTGACCGACTCGTTCGGCCGTAACGTCGACTTCCGGAACACGATCTTGATCATGACCACCAATGCTGGTGCGGAAGCGATCAAGAACGAGGCCGCATTCGGATTCGCCAAGCCAGATGGCGACGCGAGCTACGAATCGATGAAGGCTCGCGTGATGGACCAAATCGAACGCGTTTTCCGTCCGGAATTCCTAAACCGTTTGGACGACACGATCATCTTCCGTCACTTGACGACCAAGGACTTGAAGGGCGTGATCGACTTCGAACTGCAAAAAGTCCGCGAGCGATTGCTCGAACGTGGCCTCGCACTTGAATTGTCCGAAGACGCCAAGGAATTCTTGATCAAGCAAGGCAGTAACCTGGATTACGGTGCACGTCCGCTACGTCGTGCTCTTGAACAACGAATCGAAGACCCGCTCGGCGAAGAACTGCTACGTGGGACCTTCGTTGGGAAAGACACGATTGTCATCGACGTTCATCGCAACGATTCGGGCAAGGTCACTCGCCTGAACTTCGAAGGCGAAACTCGTGGCTTACCCGCTCCGAAGGAAGAGGAAGCCGTTTCGGCAAGCTCCTCGTCCAGCGAAGACAAAGACGAATCGAAGTCTTAATCCATCGATAAGACCTTAGCCCAAGTGGGCTAACGAAATCTAACCAACGGCTCGTTCAGTTTTTCTGAACGAGCCGTTTTTCGTTAATGTTGGATCATGCGACACTGTGTCCAGCGAAACACTTGTTGCCTACCGTTGTTGCAGCGATACATTGAATTACAGATCCGGCAGCGAGACTCCAAGCTTGATCCCCTTCGGCTTGGCACTGCACCCGCTCACCCCCCGCCAACTTCACCGAGGCTCCTCCATGGCTAAGACTCAGACTCTCCTTAATCTGCAACAAGCTTTGTCAATGGAGCTGACCGCGACTCACCAATACCAATTGCACGCCGCCGTGCTAGACGACTGGGGGATGGATCTTCTTGCCACCCAAATGCGGTCCGAACTGCGTGAAGAACTCGATCACTCCGAGGCGTTCCTGGTTCGCATTCTGTTCTTAAAGGGTGAACCTAAACTGGAACTGCAGAAGACGCCTGTCCAAGCGAAGTCGCTCAAAGAGATGTTCGAAACGGACATGAAGGACGAAAAGGAAGCCATCGAGTTCTATACCCAAGCTTCGATTCAGGCATCCAACGACCACGACATCGGCACCCGACAACTCTTCGAACGCATCGCGATGGAAGAGGAAGGGCATATGAGCTGGCTCGAATTGCAACTCGACCTGTTGGAGCGAATGGGCGAACCCGCTTACATTTCCAAGCACATGCCCTCGCCGTCGGCAACTGAGTCGACCTAGTTGTCGACAACGGACCGAAGTTGTCTAAGATCGAGATTCGCTCAATGCATTGTGCAGCGAGCTTCCATCCCACGGAGGACGCACTCAAGTGATCAAGACAACGACAATCACATTGCTGACACTCATCTTTGCGAGCACTTTCGGCAACGTTGCCAAGGCTCAGCTCGGTGGGCTTTTTTCGAGCCCTAAGATCGAATCGATCAGCACGGATGCGCTGCATGAGTTACTAGAAAAGCAGCAATCGGCCGCGAAGGAAGCTAAAGCCGCTGGTATCCAACCGCCCGAGTCCGATTTCGTACTTGTCGATGTGCGATCGGCCGCGGAAGTGAAAGTTTCGGTGATCCCTGGTGCCATAACCAAGGCACAGTACGAAGAGAACGCGGACAAGTACCGTGGCAAGACGGTCATCCCGTACTGCACCGTGGGCGGGCGCAGTGGAGCGTACGCGAAAGTATTGGCACGCAAGGATATCAAGGTCAAAAACTACACCGGCAGCATCCTAAAGTGGATCGATGCTGGTTTGCCTTTAGTTACGCTGGACGGCAAACCCACCCAACGTGTCCACACTTATAGCGACCGCTACAAGATCCCCAGCCAATATGAACAGGTCACGAATTAACGCGGCGCAAGTCCCCGACTGCCACCACTTCCCTGCAACATCGGCCTACCTGATGAAACATCTTCTTGCGTTTGCCTTCACCGTGCTTTGCCTGCCACTGAATGGCGCACTTTGCCAGGACACCTCCATCCTGGACAAGCAGAGCCAAACTCCAGCGGCAACGGACAAAAACAACCTCGATACCGTCTCGCTGCCCGCTGGGATTAACGACAAGTTCAAAGATCCGGAACTGAACGTCGACGAGTGGCTCGCACGTTTCGAAGTCGAAAGCCGCGAAGTCTACGCCGCACGCAAGGCAGTCCTGGAAGCTTGTGCCATTAAGCCGGGCCAACGGATCGCTGACGTCGGCGTGGGCACGGGTTTCTATAGCCGACTGTTTGCCAAGACGACCGGCTGGGACGGTTGGGTTTACAGCGTTGACATCTCACCCAATTTCCTACAACACATCGCCAAACGTGCGACCGCCGATGGTGTGGAAAATCTGACGACGGTACTCGGTACCGATGTATCGATCCGCTTGCCACCCGAATCCGTCGACTTGGTGTTCATTTGCGACACGTACCATCACTTCGAACAACCTCAACAATCGCTCGCGTCGATCTATCGAGCACTCAAACCGGGCGGGCGATTGGTGTTGATCGACTTCAATCGAATTCCTGGCGTGTCCCGAGACTTCTTGATAGGTCACGTCCGCGCCAACAAGGAAACCTTTCGAGACGAAATCATCTCGGCGGGATTCGAGTTTGGCGACGAGGTCCCGATCCAGGAATTTGAAGAAAACTACTTGCTCCGTTTCAGCAAACCACAAAGCTGATCCTTAACCACAAGCGACACCATGCGTTCTGACGAACCGGCAAGTCCAGCCACTCGATCACGCCAAACCGTTCTCGTTATCCTCCGGTTTGTCGGTTTGATCGCAGCGGTAACGTTGATAGGCAACCTTTCGTTTGCTGCCGATGCAAACGAATACCCGCCTGGGCCGCTCGGCCAAACGGTTCGCCTAGGTGAAGCACTGGTTAACCAAACCAGCGAACATCCACTCAGCAAACCGTTCGTCGGCAACTCGCTGAACTGCACGTCGTGTCACTTGGACGCCGGGCGTCATCCAAAGGCCGCATCTTTCCTGGGCGTCGCATCAGCCTACCCAGCATTCGCGCCTCGAGAAAATATGGTGATCACGCTGGAGGCCCGAATTCTGAATTGCTTTATCCGCAGCCAGAACGGAACACGTCCGCCCAATGGCTCGCAGGTTCCCGTCGCAATCGCGACCTACATCACTTGGTTGTCCGCGGGTGCGCCTATGAAGATGAACCCGGAAAAGTCGCTCGGCCCCAATCACCTGACCATGCTGGACCCCACGCGTTTCCCGCCCAATCTGACGCGAGGCAAAGAGCTTTACGAAAACCGTTGTGCGGATTGCCATGGCGACCATGGAACGGGCAACGATGAGGGACCACCGGTGTGGGGCGATTCATCTTTCAATGACGGTGCCGGTCTATCCAAACTAGCCAAGATGGCTTCTTGGCTAAAAGTCGCGATGCCTCTGGACGACACCGATCTGTCAGATCAAGAAGCGTTTGACATCGCTGCGTACGTCAACTCACACGATCGCCCCAAGTTTTCGGCACCACACTCAGAACATTAACCTGCCGCTGCCTCGCAACTACCGCGAAGGAAGGCTCGCTCGAGCCACCCACCCACGATGGATGTTGAAATACTTAGCCGGATTCAGTTTGCCGGCACAATCATGTTTCACTACCTGTTCCCGCCTTTGTCGATCGGGCTGGGACTGCAGTTGTTCCTCTGTGAGTTTGCCTACTTCCGCACTCGCAATCCGGCTTGGGAAGCCGCGGCCCGATTTTGGACTCGAGTCTTCGCGGTCAACTTTGCGATGGGCGTGGCTACCGGAATCGTGATGGAGTTCGAATTCGGCACCAACTGGGCGGCCTACTCTCGCTTCGTTGGCGATGTGTTCGGATCAGCTTTGGCCGCCGAAGGAATCTTTGCGTTCTTCCTTGAAAGTGGTTTTCTAGCGGTACTGGTCTTTGGATGGGATCGCGTCGGCACCAAGATGCATTTATTCAGCACCCTGATGGTATTCCTGGGATCGGTCTTCAGCGCCGTTTGGATCGTCATCGCTAACAGTTGGCAACAAACCCCCGCCGGCTATCACATTGTTTGGCATGACGTGCAAGGTGAAATGACACCGCGAGCCGAGGTGACGGACTTTTGGGAAATGGTGTTCAATCCATCATCAGTAGATCGTCTGACTCACACCGTGATCGGTGCCTTTGTGCTGGGTGCGTTCTTTGTTGCTTCAGTATGTTCGTTTTACTTACTCAAAGGCCGACATCTCGAAGTAGCCCGGCGTTGTCTTTCCATCGCAATTCCAACCTCGCTGTTATTCACGATTCTGGCCGCAGCCACCGGTCACGATTCGGCCCAAAAATTGGTCGAAACCCAGCCTGCGAAACTGGCCGCGATGGAAGCCCACTTTCATACCACCGACGAACCAACCGGACTTTACGCATTCGGTTGGCCTGACGCGGAAAACGAAACCGTTCACTTTGGTGTTCAACTCCCTTACCTACTTAGCTTCCTGGTCTACAACGATTTCGAAACGCCTGTTCCCGCGATGGACCAAATCCCAACCGACGAACGTCCGCCGATCTGGTTGCCATTTCAAACGTTTCACTTGATGGTGGGCTTGGGCACCATGATGATGGGAATCGCGGCGCTATCATGCTGGTTCTGGTATCGCGGAACCCTGGACCAAAAACGCTGGTTACTGTGGGCGTTGGTGTTCATGCCAGTTGCCGCCATGACCGCCAACCAAGCCGGCTGGATCACAGCGGAAGTGGGGCGGCAGCCTTGGATCGTTTACCCATCCGTTCAAGACGGTGTCGAGATGATGGGTTTGCGCACGGCCGACGGCTTGAGCGAGTCCGTCACGGCCGAACAAGTCCTTAGCTCGATCATCATGTTTGGCATCATCTACTCGCTGCTCTTCGCGGTTTGGGTGTTTGTCTTGAACCAGAAAATTCAGCATGGTCCCGAATCGCCAGAGGAATTAACCGAGTACAAACGCAAACGACACGGATCGATGTCCGAAGCGATCAGTCATGGCGGCACTCCCTACGGCGGCCAACTGATGGAGGATTCAGACGAATGAATTACGAAACACTCACGCTGATTTGGTTCGTGCTACTTGGCGTTCTGCTTTGCGGGTACACGATTCTCGATGGCTTCGATCTGGGCGTTGGCATATTGCACCCTTTCATCGCCAAGGATGACCAAGAACGTCGCCTCGTGATGAACTCAATTGGTCCGTTGTGGGACGGCAACGAAGTTTGGCTAGTCACTTTTGGTGGTGCCTTGTTTGCTGCATTCCCGGTAGCCTACGCAACAGTCTTTAGCAGCTTTTACGCCGCGTTCCACCTATTGCTGCTGTGTTTGATCGGCCGCGCTGTCAGTTTAGAATTTCGATCCAAAGTCCACTCGGTGGCCTGGCGGAAGTTTTGGGACATGTGATTCTTCCTCTCGTCGGTAACAGCCGCAATGCTACTGGGTGTCGCCGGTGGCAACGTGATGGCGGGCATGGAACTAGGGCCCCAGTACGTTTACCAAGGCAGTCTGCTCGGCCAGGTTTATTGGTACCCGATCATGGTCGGTTGCCTAACCGTATCGCTTTTCGCATTGCACGGAGCAATCTATTTGTACCTGAAGACGGAAGACGAATTGCAGACCCGGGCCCGTCGCTTCATCACTCCATTGTTTTACGTTTTCGCAATCGCCTACATCGTCGTCAGCCTCGCCACTTGGTGGCATGTGCCCCATGCAACCGAGAACATCTCGCTGCACCCTTGGCTCTGGATCGTCCCGGTGCTTAACGCACTGGCGGTGCTGAACATTCCCCGGGCGATGCATCTCGGCAAACCGGGTTACGCGTTCTTTTCCTCGTCGATGGTGATCCTTGCGCTCGCGTCGTTGTTCAGTGTTGCAATCTTCCCGAATTTCATGCTTTCAACCATCGATCCGGCTTATAGCGTCACACTCGATAATGCCCGCAGCAGTGCTGGCACGTTGCGGACCATGCTGTTCATCGCCGGCTTTGGCATGCCCTGCGTCCTCAGCTACACGCTGATTATCTACTGGATCTTTCGTGGCAAGGTGAAACTGGATCCGCACAGCTATTGAGCGAAATAACTTACCAATCAAAAGCATCAGTAAAGCAGACCTACTTTGATTGAGAGAACGCTTTCGAGTACCGGTGCAGGTGTTCTCGGAATTCTCGAAGCAAGCGGCTTTGGAAGCGATAAGGGTTCCAAACCGCAGCGATCGTTCGCTTGGGTTTAGTACCGTGAATGGAACGGTAGGCACGGCGCTGGGTTCGGTCTAGCTTCTTGGCCATCTCTGGGATCATCGAAACGCCATGGCCCAAGGATACCAACTCTTGCACCATCATTAATTGACTGGTGCGTTCAACCGCAACAGGCTGAATCGATCGTTGATGACAAAACGACGTGATGTTGTCGGTCAAACAATGAGCCTCGCCCAACAACACAAACGGGTACTGTTCCACGTCCGAAATCTTGACCTGTTTTTTCTTCGACAGCGGATGCTCCAGTGGCATCACCAGCACGAGCTCCTCTTCGAACAACTCTTCCACTTCGACGAACCGCGTGGGCACCGGCAACGCCAGAATCGCAACATCCAGCTCACCTTGTTTGCAACGTTTCATCACATGATCCGTCGTGTCTTCTTGCACGATCAGACTGGCACCGGGAAACGCGTCTGAAAACTGTCGTAATAGATCAGGCAAAAAGAACGGTGCAATCGTCGGGATCGCACCGATCCGAATCCGGCCGCTTTGCCCGTCGTCGGAAATTTCAGCCTTAGTGTCCTCGACAATCATCAAAATCTGCTGCGCACGGCTTTGGAACAACAAACCCGCATCGGTCAGCTCCACCACCCTCGGCTTTCGGTCGAACAACGGCTGCCCCAGTTCTTCTTCCAACCGCTGGATGGAGCGGCTTAGGGCAGGCTGCGACATATTCAGTCGCTCCGCCGCATGCGTGAAGTTCTTCAAATCAGCCAAACATTGGAAATTGGCAAGTTGTTCCATGTCCATCGCGAACAATCCGGTTCGTAGGTTGAGCGTCGAGCAGTTGACCACAGCTTATTATGACGATGCAGGTTTCGCATAGCAACTATCCAAACTATGCATTGGACAGCCGCCCGGCACAAGACGATACTTCAGGGGTTCCATCGCCGATCCGGCAACCCCGCATCGGCCGCTCCCCTCCTTCTCTCGATCACAGGAATGACCATGAGACGCCTATTGCCCCGTTCCTCATCCGCCCGTTGGTTGGTATTCAGCCTCGCCACAACGGCCATCGCTCCATCCTTCGCACTCGCAGAGGACTCGGGCAGCAAGTTACCAGCGACCAGCGACAACCATTCGTCGGACCATCACGCTGCCGGCGGATCAATCGCCCAGTGTCCCGTAATGGGTAGTGGTTCCGCGGCGGCACCGATGCATTCGTACTCGAACCAAGACTGGTGGCCTAACCGATTAGACCTAAGCGTCTTGCATCAGAATTCGGTCAAAGGCAATCCGTTGGGTGAAGATTTTGATTACGCCAAAGAGTTCAGCAAGCTAGACTTAGAAGCGGTCAAGAATGACATCAACGAATTGATGACCACATCGCAAGATTGGTGGCCAGCCGACTATGGGAACTACGGTCCGCTGTTCATACGGATGGCCTGGCATAGCGCCGGCACCTATCGTGAATCCGATGGCCGTGGCGGTGCAAGCTATGGACTGCAGCGGTTCGCACCGCTGAACAGTTGGCCTGACAACGCCAACCTGGACAAGGCTCGTCGATTGCTATGGCCGATCAAACAGAAATACGGCAACCAAATTTCTTGGGCCGATTTGATGGTATTGACCGGCAATTGTGCGTTGGAGTCGATGGGATTTGAAACCATCGGTTTCGCCGGCGGTCGTGTCGATGTTTGGGAACCACAAAACGATATTTATTGGGGCCCCGAAAGCGAATGGCTTGGCGACAAACGGTACAGCGGTGATCGCGATTTGGAAAATCCACTTGCCGCCGTACAGATGGGCTTGATTTACGTGAATCCGGAAGGCCCTAACGGCAAGCCAGATCCTTTGGCCGCCGCTAAAGACATTCGGGAAACGTTTGGCCGGATGGCGATGAACGATGAAGAAACCGTTGCATTGATCGCTGGAGGTCACTCATTCGGCAAAGCTCACGGAGCGGCTAGCCCCGAAGGTACTGTTGGGCGTGAACCTGAAGCGGCGGGCTTGGAAGAGCAAGGCCTCGGCTGGAAAAATAGCCACGGCACCGGCAACGCCGGCGACACTATCACAGCCGGTTTAGAGGGTGCGTGGACCACGACGCCAGCGGAGTGGTCGCACGACTACTTTGAGCACCTGTTCAATTACGAATGGGAATTAACCAAAAGCCCCGCCGGTGCATTCCAGTGGACACCAAAAGAAGAATCGGCTCAGGACACCGTACCGGATGCCCATGATCCATCGAAATCGCACGCACCGATGATGTTCACCACCGACATCTCATTGCGAGTGGATCCGATCTATGGACCGATCTCCAAACGCTTCCATGAAAACCCGGAGGAATTTGAAAAGGCGTTTGCTCATGCTTGGTACAAGTTGACCCACCGAGACATGGGGCCGGTTTCACGATGTTTAGGCCCCGATGTTGCGGAGGCGCAAATTTGGCAAGATCCTGTCCCCGCGGTTGACCACCCGCTGATCGACGATTCGGACATTGCGGTATTGAAAGCTTCGATTCTGGATTCCGGCTTGTCGGTTTCTCAACTGGTGTCGACCGCTTGGGCTTCAGCATCGACCTACCGCGGCAGTGATCGCCGAGGAGGTGCCAACGGTGCACGCATTCGTTTGGCTCCGCAAAAGGACTGGCAGGCGAACAATCCTGCTGAACTGGCCAACGTGATCTCAACTCTCGAAAAAGTGCAAACCGAATTCAATCAAGCTCAGACCGATGGCACCAAAGTTTCGCTCGCTGACATGATTGTCTTGGGCGGATGTGCAGGCATCGAAGCGGCTGCCAAGAAAGCAGGTATCGACGTTCAAGTTCCTTTCGCTCCCGGACGTACCGATGCGACTCAGGAAATGACGGATGTTGACTCGTTCGCTGTGCTCGAACCAAAGGCTGACGGATTTCGCAACTACTTTTCGCACGATTCGACACGCCGTGCTGAAAAAGCATTGGTCGATCGCGCCCAGTTGCTGACTCTGACGGCCCCCGAGATGACTGTCTTGATTGGTGGCTTGCGAGTGCTGGACACCAACACCGATTCACTCGGATTGGGCGTCTTCACTAAAACCCCCGGCGCGTTGACGAATGACTTCTTTGTCAACTTGCTAGACATGAACACGAAGTGGGAAAAGTCAGCCATGTGCGATCACTTCTTTGAAGGACGCGATCGCAAGACTGGTGCTGAGAAATGGAAAGCCAGCTCGGTTGATCTCGTATTCGGTTCCAATTCGCAACTGCGAGCGATCGCGGAAGTCTACGCCAGTTCGGATTCCAAACAGCGTTTCGTGACGGACTTTGTATCGGCATGGACCAAAGTGATGAACCTAGACCGATTCGATTTGGAAAAAGCCAAGCGAACCCGTGGTGCTAATGTGGCAATGACTCCATAGCAATACCTAGGCGAGCTGTGAGTTCGCGGTATGACTGACAAGTCGATTCGAAGGGTACGGCTGACGCACTCTTCGGGTTGCCTCGTCTTGATCAACCGGCCCAGAATTGAAACTCGCTTCAAACTTAATCCAAGAGACCGGCAGCGGAGTTGTTCCGTTGCCGGTCTCTTTTTGTAAAGGGACAGTCGGAACCGAACAAGGTCACTCAAAACAACAACATCATCTCGGCACAAAACAAGCTATCAACCACCCATGCCAGCGGCTGCATGACCACCGCGAAGCGTGCAACATCACCGGGAAACTGGTACCCGGCCAGCTCCCACTGAGCGGAGGCAACCTCAACACCGGCATAGATTTGCAGCTTTCAAGCGATTCGCCTTGTGGCCGGGCTCTCGACGTTGGTAGGAACGTAGACCGGAGTGCTGAAATGCTGCAAAACACGTACTGGATGTGTTTTCGCAACACCACTGGACTCCGAAACGAATCCCTTTCAAGAAGGATCCGCTCGTTGAATCGGTCGATCTCACATTGTCGTCATACACTCGCGTCCATAATCGGGCGTGCGATGTTCGCATGGATTCTCGCTGTGCTTATCCTCACATCACCCGCTTCCGCTCAAATGGGCGGTGGAATGGGTGGCGGCGGCGGTGCTCAAGCTCCATCGGCCGTGGAAAAGCCACGATTCCGGGACCACATCCACACTCACGCCGGCATGGCCTTTCGCCGTGAACAAGGCGATTCGATCGTTGGATCGGTTCGCATCATCGGAAACCAAACCGTTTCCTCGGCGGACATTTTCTCGGAACTGCAAACGCGGAAAGGTCGATTCTACGACTCCGAAACCGTTTTGACCGACGTGCGGCGACTCAACGACATGGGTTCGTTTGATCAAGTCACGTTCGAAGTCAAACCACTGGCATCCAATCAACCGCCAGGCACATCGGAAAATCCTGATTCCGATACCAACAATACACCAAGCGTCGAAGTCACGTTTTATCTGCACGAACGACCGATGGTCACCAAAGTCATTTTCCACGGCAACCGTGCCCTGAACGACCGCGAGATCGCAGGTCGTGCGGGCGTATCAGTAGGCGACCCACTAAGCGAATTCTCGGTCGAATCCGGCCGACGTCGACTGGTGGACTACTATCAAGAAGAAGGCTTCAACCAGGCCGCCGTTTCCTCCACGATCGCTGGTCAAGAATTTGGAGCCGGCCAAACTCCCGCCATGGATGCATCGCTGGTACCGCCCGGCACGGTGATCTTTCGCATCAACGAAGGCCCCAAAGAGCGGATTGCTGACATTCAAATCGAAGGCAGCACGATCGTCACGGAAGCTCGACTGAAAAAGATCATTAGCTCACGCGGTCCGATGGCCGGGTTCATGAGCTACCTGGGCAACACCGCCGACCTGAAGAAAATCGACCAAGATGTCGACAGCCTATCAGCCTACTACCACTCACTTGGATTCCTAACCGCCACGGTGGGACGCCGGATCGAGTACGACGAGTCAGGCAAATGGATGACCGTTGTATTCGTTGTCAAGGAAGGTCCTCGCTTCCGGATCGGCGACATGCAAATCGTCGGCAACGAATTCATCACCGAAGAATCTTTACGTGCTCGCCTTGAATTGAAAGAAGGCGACATGTTCGACGGCACGATCATGCGACGCGACGTCGGCGAGTTGGTTTACGGGTACGGTGAACTGGGTTTCATCTACGCCGAAGTCAAACCGAAAACGATCATGCGTGACGAGAACGGTGTCGCCGACATCGTTTACGAGATTACCGAAGGCGATCGTTGGAAGGTTGGCCGGATCATGGTCAACATTGACGGCGAGCCGCACTTAATGCGAGAAACCACCATGTTGAACCTGGTCGACATGCGTGAAGGCGATTGGATTGACCGCAAAACACTCGAACTAAGCCGCCGCCGAATCGAACGCAGCCAACTACTGGAAACCAACCCAGCGGTAGCTGCGACACCGGACATCAAGGTGATACCGCGGAAGGATATGCTGCGATGAAGCCCACACCGAGCCGCGATCTAGATCGACTTACATCCCTTCGGAAGTGCGACCAACTTCCAATGCTGAGCAAACTCATGATGCACTCAACTCGCTGGTTACCTTCGGCGGCAAGCGTGTTGACATGGGCCGCTGCTGCCTGCTTGGCATCGCCCTTTTCTGTCGCGAACGCCCAATACGGACCGCCGTCGGCTTACTCGGTCGCGCCGCCATCGACAACCAACACCCAACCCACCTATGGGCAACAGCCAACATACGGGCAGCAGCCCACGTATGGCCAACAACCCACCTACGCACCTCAATCAACGCCACCTAGCCTGAGCGGTTCGACTTACAGCGACCCCGCATACGGCACCCCGCCTGCCTACGGTGCGCCCACTACAACTTCGCCAACCTTTGATGCCCCTGTCACCGGATCATCCAACAGCGGCTTCGACACAACCAACTACGGGACCGTTGCTCCCTATCCGCCCGTTTCCGCTGGACCAGCCGTCCGCGAAGCCGACTTGGTCATCCAAGGTTACCCCGCCCGTACCGGACGGATCATGTTTGGTGGTGCCGTCAACAGTGACGCCGGTGTGACCGGACAGGTCACGATTGACGAACGCAACTTCGACATCACTCGCTGGCCACGTTCGTTCCAGGACCTCTTCAGCGGCACCGCTTTTCGTGGAGCGGGACAAACCCTGCGAATCGAAGCTGTCCCAGGCAGTGAGTTCCAACGTTACACCGCTCAATTCGCCGATCCGAACCTGTTCGGCTACCTGCCGATCAGCATGTCGATATCCGGATTCTTGTACGATCGCCAGTTCGACGATTGGGATGAAGAACGAATGGGCGGTCGGATTAGCTTCGGCTACCGGATCACGCCCGACCTTTCGGTTAGCGCGGGTCTGAACGGCCAAAACGTCCAAGTGACTAACCCGAGTTCGGCCCTCGTTCCCCAATTGAACGAAGTGGTAGCGAACGGAGACAACGCACTTTACAGCGGCATGTTCTCGCTGATCCACGACACGCGAAACAGCCCGCTGCAACCCAGCGAAGGCCACTACATTAAGGCCAGCTACGAACAAGCGTTTGGCGATTTCGATTATGGTCGATACGAAGGCGAGTACCGCAAGTACTGGCTGACCCGACAACGTGCCGACGGCAGTGGTAAACAAACACTGTCGTTTGGAACCAAGCTTGGCATCAGCGGCGACGATACACCGATCTTTGAAAACTTCTTTGCCGGTGGTTACGCCACAATCCGCGGTTACGACTTCCGTGGGGCGAGCCCCAAGCAAAGCGGTGTCGAAGTCGGCGGTCGCTTCCAGTGGCTCAACTCGCTGGAATACATGTTCCCGTTGACTGCTGACGATGCTTTCCGAGGCGTGGCGTTCGTGGACTTTGGTACCGTCGAAGAAGACATTGAGATCAACAGCGAAAACTTCCGGGTTGCTCCTGGCTTCGGTTTCCGTGTTGCCATCCCAATGTTGGGGCCAGCCCCATTGGCGTTCGACTTTGCCTTCCCAGTTCATTCGGCTCCGTTCGACGAAGAGCAAATGTTTAGCTTCTACATGAGTGCAGCACGGTAACATCTCTCGATATGATCGGTACGGAGGAATCCGATACCGATCGCATGCCTCACATAATCCGATCAGTGGAATGACTGATCTTGCTGGCATCTAGGTCCGGATTCCTCGACCAGCTTCTGGCTCTGCGCTCGCTTGCATTGGCATTCGTTCGCACTGGCCATTTTTCCCGCTGGTATTCGCACGAGTGGTCTCGACTCGTCCAGTTCCAACGTCCGCTCCTTTGAGCGTGAACGACCGTTGCCGGATCCGGTATATAGACCGACGTTTCCCGACCGCATCGCGATGCCCTGCGACGCCGCGGTCGCCCAGCGTTTGACAACGCATTCTTTTTGCTAGCTTAGCCAGTGGTTGGCGTCACGTACGCAATTTGGCACCAAACGCCAAACGGATGTCCGGTGACGGCCGGGTTTCGGCCTATCTAAGAAGAGAGAGGTTGCCGGCCAGCAGTGCGGCAGGAGACTGGCATCACACCAGTGAGAGTTCTCCGCTGCCATTTTCGCTGCGACAGCTAATCCATCAAAAAAAGCGGACGCCCGCCAAGACGCCCGCCACCTGGGTGGGTAGACTGGGCAACCTTCGCGGCACAATCCTTTGCCAAGCAAAACGATCACACGAGCTTTCATCATGAACCATTATTGGCTCCGCTTCCTGCTAGTTCTGCTGACCGTTTGCGTTTGTGCCCCGACGGTCTCCTTAGGGAACGATTCCGAAAGCAACACCGCGACCGCCGACAGTGCCAAGCTGGCTGCCGACGTGAAAGAACTCTTGCGATCACGATGCGCCCAGTGCCACGGCGATCAACAAACCACCGCCGATCTGAATGTGCTCGAGCATGAATCCTTGCTGGCCGACGAACAGGTTGTGCCCGGCGACGTCAGCAGCTCTCGGTTGTATGAAATCATGATCGAGCAGGATGAGGACCTTCGGATGCCCAAGGGTGCACCACCGCTGGCGGAAAACGAACTTGCCATGATCCGTCACTGGATTGAATCGGGCGCCCCCAAGTTTCCTGAAGACATTCAACAGCCCACGCAAACGTCGCCCGACTCCTCGCTGGAACACTTAGCGGGTGTGGATTACGTGCTGCAACAAATCCTGAACCACCAACGATCGTTGCCGACTGAAAAGCGACTTCGGATGCGATACTTCAGTTGCAACCATTTGCTATCCAATGGAGCCACGCGAGAACAACTGGATCTGCAACGCAAGGCTCTCGCCAAAGCCGCCAACCACTTGTCGTACCAACCCAGTATTGCGCCACTAACGGTAGTCGATGGTGAAACGGCAACCGTTTTCGCGTACGACCTGCGAGACCTGGGCTGGCACAAGCAACCGTATCGACATGCATCCAACGAAGCGAACCGGGCGGACTACAACCTGTTCGATTTGGTGTTACTGGAATATCCATATTCCATCGTCTACCAGGCCTCTGAAACATTCGACCGAATCGTTTCGGAATACCTGGTTCCTGCTGGCATGGTTCGCCCGACGCCTTACGTTCGCGTCGATTGGTTTTGCAGCGTCGCTTTGCAACCCGATTTGTATCACGACCTGTTGCAATTGCCCCGTCACATTCATGAACTGGAATCGAGACTGGGTGTGGACGTCGCGGGCAATATCCGCGATGGAGTAGCACAACGGGGCGCGGTCGCCGTGTCCGGGGTCTCGCAAAACAATCGAGCAATCGAACGCCATCCGGCTAAGGCGGGAGCTTACTGGAAGAGCGTTGACTATGCATCGAGCAAGGGCCGTGACAACCTATTTGCCGATCCGATCAACTTGCATGGAGCGGGCGGTGAAATGGTTTTCACGCTCCCCAATGGCCTCAACGGCTATTACCTAGCCACCGGCGACGGCGTCCGAATCGACTCCGCTCCCACTTCGATCGTGACGGACAAATTTGCCGAAGACAAAACCGTTCGCAATGGTTTGGCGTGTATCCGTTGTCATGACCGTGGGGTGAAACCGTTCCGCGACGCAGTGCGTCCTGCGGTGATCGATTTGCCAGGAAGCTACGGGTTCGACAAACGCCGAGTCGCGGAACTCTATCCGCCCTACGAAGAAATGAATGCCTTTCTGGAACAAGATCGCAACCGTTTTCTCAACGCAATGTTGCAAGTCAACGGCGACGAGTCCAGCGACGAAGCGTTAACACCCGTCGCCCGTAAGTTCTTGGATGCACCGGTCAGTTACCCGATTGCGATTGGTGAGCTAGGACTTAAGAAAGGTGACGCGTTTTCAGGCATGTTCCGCTCGCCCACGTTTGCCGGGGCCGGTCTCGTCGCACTCAGCAACAACGGCATCATCCGCCGCGACATGTGGGAAGATTACTTCACGACCGTCGTCGAATTCTTGGGACTGGGTATTCCGGTTGCTCCCATCGATGGCACCACGCGTCCTGACTATGGGCTCGATGACAGCCCACTCAAAGTAACCCTGAAGACGAACCGCAAAAACAATCTATTCACTCCTGGCGACGAACTCGTCATCTCCGTCGTGAATGAAGGCCACACCAACTTGCATGTCGAACTGGTCGGCACAGGCACCAAGGGCGAAAAGGTCGTCTTGGTGCCCTGCGGCAAGATTCTTAAAGCAGGCGAAACACTACGCTTCCCTGAGACGGGTTCGCTGAAAGTACAGTCCGCGTTGGGCAACGAATCGATCACCCTGTTTTGCAGCAACGACGAATTCCCCAGCGGCAAGGTGCTTCGAGCGAAGGACATCGCCGACCGATTCGTCCATCCGTTCTACTCCATGACCGCCTCCGGTTCGGCTCATCACCTAGAACACTCCGCCAGCCAAATCCAAAAGCAGACGATCACGATCGAAACCCGCTAAACCGGAACGCTACCACTTGCCCAAAGTCCTGATCGAGAAGTTTTCACCAATTCTCGGCAGTGCGTTTTGCGATGGACCAGTGGCAGATGGACGTTGCTAACCAACACCACCGCGCGTACCGGAATGCGGCTCGAAAGCGACGATGTTCAGCCGAGCCATCTCTGATACGAACACAGGATGGCCAACCCGCAATTGCTAGCAAAGCCATCTCGTTCGCGAGTTTTGGCATTTACCGCGGTTTTGCTTCGCCGCGGGTCACATTGACATCAGGCCCC
This sequence comes from Rhodopirellula sp. J20-39, assembly GCF_057365095.1. Taxonomy (NCBI): domain Bacteria; kingdom Pseudomonadati; phylum Planctomycetota; class Planctomycetia; order Pirellulales; family Pirellulaceae; genus Rhodopirellula; species Rhodopirellula sp. J20-39. The sequence goes on from NZ_CP195123.1 coordinate 5,215,867, forward strand.
GGCATTTGTTAGTTCGCACTTAAGTCAATTTAGAAACTTTTTGCCAACGATTGCCTGACGCGAACAAAACATTGAAACGCCTCGCCGATCCATCCGCATTGCGAATCGAAAACGCACCGACTTTACGACGATCCATCGTCGTTTCTCGGGGCTGGGTGCGTGCGTATGGCTGCGTTGCTTGGGCAAGCGTCGCGATGATTAGCCTTTCGCTAGTCGGGTGCCGTGGACGGGCTCACGAGGACCTGTATCGTCAAAAGTTGCAGCAAGAAGTGCGGATTCTTGAAGATCAGCTTTACGAAGCGGATTACGAAAACCGCGTCCTGATCGACAAGCTTCGCCGCGAACGAGCCTCGCAGTCCGAACGCGAGGAAAAACGTGCTCGCTCTCGCCGCGCCGATACGTCCGATCGCGGCAACTCAGCAAACCAATTGCGTTCGTCAAACGATGCCTACCACAATGATCTGGGCAACGGTTTCGACGATCCACCAGTCAACGACGCCTTCCGTCCGCGAGGCACGTCGGATACGCCGCTAACGGACCCACGAGACAATTCGAACCAGGGCAACGGCAGCTCAAGTCGCGATCGCTCATCGACACGGGAGCCATCCAAAACGGAAGTCCCGAAACCCAAACCCGACCCACGTGCCAACACACCTAAGTCAACGTCGCCTCGCGACCCGGGCGAGCTATTGGACATTGACGACCTAGTCGATCCCGGCACGCTCGTTGATCCGGGAACGCCAATGGATCCAAGTGATCTCGCCGACCCCAGCGAACTGGTCGAGCCAGGCAAACCAATGGATCCCGGTAAATTTGTCGATCCTGGCAAGTTGGCCGACCCGGGCAAATTGACCGACCCAGGCAAATTGGTCGATCCGGGCAAACTTGTTGACCCCGGCACGCTCGTCGATCCCGGTCAATTCCAAGGCAATGGCTCAAGTGGTTCCGGGAAGATGAAGATTCCCGATTTACTGCCGCCTCCTGGTGGACCAACACCGCCAGGCCCTGGCGACCTGAAGCTAGATCCAATCGAACCTGGAATGCCGCTTCCGCCCAATGCACCCAACGGACGTCCTGATGGACCGCCCGGCAAAATTGATTTGCCGTTCGGCTTGAACGTACTCGGAGGCCTGGGGCGCGTTGCCGGCTCGGCGCCGCAAATTGAACTTCGTCCAGCAAAGATCCGCATCGACGTGACCTCCAGTCAAGTGAAAGTGGTCGACGATGGTACCGGAGACTCCGATGCAATTACCACCGAAGGTGTCGACTTGGTCATCCGAGCGGACGACCCGTACGGGCATCCGATTGCTTTGTTAGGCCGCGATCACGATCCAACCGAAAAGCTGAAGGACGCGACTTCCGTCAAAACGCGATCGCTTCCTAAGCAGCCCACTTACGTAAGCGTGATCGCGTTGGACGCCAGCAAGACTGGTGAAGACGCGAAACTCGGACGTTGGGATTTCGACACCAACCAACTTCGTGAACTCGAAACACTCAGCCGCACCAACCATGGCAACGGCTACGCGACCACGGTTCCGATTCGGTGGAAGGGTCGCCTACCCGAAGGTGATTCCGTGGTCTTTTTCGCAAGACTTCGCTCAGGCACTTCGGACCTACGCAGTGATGGTGAAATCAGCCTCAAGAAGCAACCTTCGGTCGCGGGCTGGCTGCCACGTCGCTAAAAAAGCCGCTACTTTCGCGCTAGAATCGCCGCAGTCACCAGCGAAGTTTACGCTGCCGACGTTCACGGCGCACGATGCTCACGAAACACTGGGCTATCGATCACCGCAGCAATCGTGTCGACAATGCGATATTCATGATTCGCCGATTGAGCGAGAATTCGTTCAATCGCCGCTGCATCTTCGCATTCGGCTCCGTTGGCATAGGCAAGCAGCTTTTCAATGAAGCAGCGAGTGAACTGTTCTTGGTTTGCTGGCGACTTCATTAACGCTCGGAATCCCACAATGTCCTCGTAGCGTTTCCCGCTGCGGAATTGCGCAGACGCGTCAATCGGCATCGTGACCGGCTTCTTAGCTCGCTTTTTCTTCTTTGGGACCTTCGCTTCGGAAAGGTCACCTGCAACAGCCTGCACGTATTCATCTCGCCAACTACCGACGGGATCAAAGTTCTCGAACGCGTATCCGTACGGATCAATACTGCGGTGGCACGACGCACAGGTTTCCTGGGCGATGTGCGCGTTCAGGATTTCTTTGATCGTCTTGGCTTGCCGGACATCCGGCTCTTTAATCTCGATATCGCCTGGCGGTGGCGAAGGCTGAATCCCCATGAAGTTTTCCAGCACATAGACAGCCCGGTGAATCGGCGAAGTCCCAAGGCTGTCCGCCGTCAAAGTTAAGAACGCGCCCATCCCCAGCAACCCACCACGACGCTGGTCGGCAAAGTGATATTTGCGAAACTGTGAATCTTGGACCACGTCGTCGACGTCGTAAACCTTGGCGAGATCCGCATTGATGAACGAATAGTCCGCAGTCAACATTTCTGGTAGCGGCATGTTCGTCTGGATCGCGTGGCGAAAGAACACTTTTGCTTCCTTGATCATGTCATCGCTAACACTTTTGCGATGGTAGTGCGGATAGAGGTCCGGATCCGGCGCCATGAAATTGATCCGGTCCAACTGCAACCAAGCTTGCGGAAACTCTTCCAAAAATTCGTCGGCCTTGCCGCTTTTGAAGTACGAGTCGACCAAGTTGCGAACCGAGGCAAAGTCGCTGAACTTTCCTTGAGCAGCTTGATGTCGCAATTCTTCACTGGGCAATGTGCTTGCGAAGAAGTAGTTCAACTTGGTCGCGAAAGAATCGGCAGCGGTTCCTTCTTCCGGACTAATCAACAAGAACGAGGGCGAAACAAGCACCGCCACGATCCCCTCCTTGATTGCCTGCAGGTCACCCATCTCTTCCTGTTGAGACTGGACCAAACGCACGATCGGTTCAAGCTCATCATCGCTAACTTCGCGGCGCCACGCCCGTTCCGCGATCGTCCTCAATATTTCTCTTGCATTCGATACCCGCGGATTCTCGCCGATCAACGCCACTTGTCGCTCCGGCGGCCATGAACGATAGATCGGGCCCTCCACAACCGCGTTGTAAACGCGCGGTCGCGGGCCACGCCAATGGTTCACCCAATGGCTCCAGTGACCGGGTTGATCGCTGCGGTTCTTCGAACGCGGAACCTGCTTTGCCACAACCTGTTGATAGAGCTTCGGTTGATGCTGCTTGATGTAGTCGTGGGCGATGCCATGCTGAAACTTGAAGTTCCCATTGTTTCGCTGACGCAGTCCATCGGTGGGATACGAAAGTTCAATTCGTGTTCCTTCAGCCAACCATTCAACCAGCGAAATCTCCTTCACATCGTGATCTGGAAGATCAAACGTGCGAGTCCGATCGCCGAGGTGAAGCCTCAACTGAATGGGATCATCGTCATAGACACCGGTCTGTTCCGCGTCGTAGTAACCTCGATCAACTCCGGTCGCACGCACCAAAACTTTGTAGTAACCCGATGTCGGTATCGATGGCAAGTTCTCGAAGGACATCCGCAATCGGATATCGCGAAAATCCAAACTGTCGGCATTCCGAATTCCATTCTCCTTTCGTCGCTGGTTCTGGGCCAGCGATGACATCCTCAACTGATCCGACATCACTTCGTAACGAACCGTGGGCGATCGCTGGCCGGACAAAATGGTGGCGTCGATCGTCTTGCGAACCGCAGCCAAATACTGTTCCAGGTGGTACTCGCTAATCCCAAGGGCATCACCATTGGTATCAAACCCGTCGTGCAACGTGTCGCCAATCAAGTTGCCCAGCGGGAAATGCGTACCCGGATCCTCGATCCCCAAAGCATCACTGATACTGTTTGCGAATTCGCGATTGTTCAAACGCCGAGTGGGTAAATCTAGACTTCGATCGGTCGGTTGGTCATAAGCCAAAATTGCACCGCGAATGAACTCAGCCAACTCGTGCCGTTGAGCATCGGTGATATCCGACTCATCGCTGGGCGGCATGTCACCAAGCGAAACATAGTCCATGCTCGCTTGCCACCAGTGCTGGTTTTCACCGGTGACGCCTTTGCCGAGCATCTCCAGATGGAAGTCGCCTTCCGGTTCATCGCCTTGATGACACTTGCCACAGTGTTCTTTAAGCAACGACAAATCGGATGCATGCAAACACGTCGCCCCGAACAAACCTCCCAAGATGCCTGCCACCTGTAAAACTCGCGTGATGCGATGATGGCTTTGTACTCGCTTATGCAAAATCAAAGGTCCCCGTACTTAAGTTGAACGTGTCCCGTTCGATGCCGAACCTCTGCAACAAGGTGACGTACAAATTGCACAGCGGCATGTTCTCGCCGCTGGAGTTACGGGTATCGACATGCCCAAGGTGCCCAAACCCTCCGCCCGCAACCAGAATCGGCAAATTGCGATTCGAATGCGTGCCGCCATAGCCCATGCCGCTGCCAAACAGAATCACGGTGTGATCGAGCATCGAACCATCGCTATGAGGCTCGCGGATCTGATCAAGCTTCTTCATGAAACGCGAGAGCTGTTCAATTTGGAATCGTTCAATTGCCACCAACTCTGAAACCACTTGTTCGTCTTTGCCGTTGTGGGTGCACGCGTGGTAGCCACGATTGACACCGTTGACATCCGTGTATCCCAGCTCGTTTGGGAACGCGACGGTGGCAACCCGAGTCAAGTCAGTTTGGAATGCATAGGCAACCATATCGAAGATCGCGTTGTATCGGTTGATGACCGTGGCTTCCCCTTCGAAATGTTGCGAGATGTCGTACTTCGGTTTATCGCGTTCGGCCCATTGCTCTCGAGTTTGCAAGCGACCTTCGAGTTCACGAATCGAATTGCCAAACTGATCCAACCGCTGTCGATCAGCCGCCCCCGCTTTGGCTCGCACACCTAAGAACTGCTCTTTGACCGCGTCCAGGATGCTTCCGTTACGTGCAATTGTTTGTCGTTGCTGTTGTTTTTCTTGTTCGCTCAAGTTCATGAACAAGTGGTCAAACAAACGTTGCGGATCAGTGAACGGCTTCAACTCGACTCCGTTGGCATTCCACGACATCTTGATGCTGGCTTGCAAGGCGGCATGAATCGAGTCGTAACGAACCTCGCCACCAACATGACGAGCGATCAACTGATCAAGCGATAGGTTCTTTTCAGGATAAGCGTAACTGTTTTCGGGCAGCACGCCGCTCAAAAACGAAAGCTCGCGACCGTGTCCACTCTTCATGCCATGATCGGTATGGGAGAAAACCGTAAAACGATCCTTGGCCCACTCCAACGGACTCAGCGTTTTCGAGATGGTGTAATCCCGGCCAAACTCCTTTGGAAAGAAGTTCGGTGGATGCATCCCCAACGGGTTTCCCACCACCAGAAATCGCATCGGCGGCTTTCCAACCGGTGCGGCAACCGCATCGCGATTGGCTTCCAAAGCGGGCAACGCCAACGCGCCCCCAAAGCCTCCTAACAACGAACGTCGCGACACGGACATACAAAACACCTTTGCCTATGCGGAATGTGGTGGTCGGCCCTGCTGCTAAGTAGCGGCAAACCGAAGATGAGCATCGGGCGGGAACGTTCCAATCAGCTCAAACTCAGGGCCCTGTAAAACACTCTGTCCCGCTGCCGATCTCTCCTTTTAACGTAATACAGCCACCAACGCCGCATTCTACATTTGATTGCTAAAAATCCGGGATTTGTGGACTCCGGTTCCTCAATCACCACGATCAGCCGATCACAAAGCCGACGTCTGCCAAGCAGACTATTTCGATGCTTGGCGATGTTTGCGGCGATATTCGCCTGGCGGCTCACCCGTCTCCCGCTTGAACACCGCGCTCAGCCGCTCTTTGTGCTGGTACCCCGCCTTGGGAGAAATCTGTTCAAGCGTCATGTCGGTCTCACGCAACAATTGCTTGACCCGATCGATTTGCATCGCGGTGATTTGATCGTGAGGCGTTCGCCCCAAAACATCTCGAAAGCGACGTTCCAGTTGACGACGCGACAAAGATGTGAACTCGCATACATCGTTGACGTTGATTCCTTCACACGCGTGCAACCGAATAAAGCGGCACACGCGGGCGAGTTCTTCATCTTCCACGGCGATCACCTGCGTCGACACACGTTCGGCAACAAACTGCGGCGGTACGTAATCAATTTCAACCTCGGGCCGCAGCCCCATCAACATCTGATTGAGCACCTCGGCCGCTCGATAGCCTACGAACTCGGCATTGGGGCGGACGCTGGACAAAGTCGGATCGCAAAGCAGACAAAGTGCATCGTCATCATCGACGCCAATAATCCCCAGATCATCTGGGACTGCAATGTCTTCTTTTCGGCAAGCGTTTAAGACCTGTTGGCCGCGGATGTCATTGCAGACAAACAGTCCTGTCGGGCGTTTCAGCGTCGCAAGCCACTGCGACATTCGGCCAAAGTCCGCCATGCCGGACTGCTCAATCGCAGTCAACGTGTCGCTCGGTTTGCCCGGCGTTTCGTAGACCGATAGCTGACAACCGGCGTTCCGAACCAAATCGCGGAAATGACGCAACCGTTCTTCGGAATACTCCGCGAACCGGAAGCCACAAAAAGCAAATTGCCGATAGCCGCGTTCCAACAGATGTTCGAACGCCATCTCCGCAACCCGTCGATTGTCCGTTGCGACTTGCGGGATCCCGTCAAACTTCCGGCTACACCGAACATCAACAATTGGCACGTTCAGCTTACGCAAAGGGCCGACGGTCCGCGAATCCAAACGAGCGATCACGCCGCTCAACTTCGAGCTACTCAACCAATCCGGGATATCCGAATCCAACGTCATTTCTTGAGCCAACAGCGACCAATCCGCTTGCGTTCGAGCATACAATGCAATGCCCCGTAGAAGCTCACGCCCGTAGGCGCGCGACCCTTCGACGAGTAACGCAATTCGTGGTCGTGATTTCTGCTTCATCGCCTGTCTCGGTAATCCAGTCATCGCTCGTCACAGCGACGCAAATCCGTACTTTGGTGTCGCATTCTATTCTCGCAGATGGCCTTAATGTATTTAAATTTGGCCGAAAAGCCAAACAGCGAGCGACGCATATTGTTCTCCCTGTAAATTTTGCTCGCTTTTACTAGCGTCTGGCCAGGATCTTTGACGAGACTCATCGGCGGCATAGGCCCCCGATAAATTGGCCGTGCATACTCTACTTCTCCCCCAACGAGGAACTTGTTCATGAGCGCCAACCAAACATCACCGAGCGTCTTTAGTGGTGATCTTCCCAAAATCGGCATTCGTCCCACTATCGACGGTCGTTTGGGTGGTGTTCGTGAATCACTCGAAGACCAAACGATGGGTTTGGCTGGACGCGTTGCCAGCATGATTGAAGCGAACATTCGCTACCCCAATGGTGATCCGGTGCAGTGCGTGATCGCGGAAAAATGCATTGGCGGCATCGCCGAAGCCTCCGCTGCAGAATCCTTGTTCCGCCGCGAAAACGTCGGCGTCTCGCTGACCGTCACGCCTTGTTGGTGTTACGGATCGGAAACGATGGACATGGATCCACTGCGTCCCAAAGCGGTCTTTGGTTACAACGGCACCGAACGTCCTGGCGCGGTTTATCTTGCTGCCGCGTTGGCCGGCCACACCCAAAAGGGCATCCCGGCCTTTGGTATCTACGGACGCGATGTCCAAGAAGCTGGCGACGAAAACATGCCAGCCGATGTTCAGGAAAAGATCTTGAACTTCGTGCAGTGTGGACTCGCCGCCGCCTTGATGCGTGGCAAGGCGTATCTTTCAATGGGCGGAACCTCAATGGGTATCGCTGGATCGATGGTTGATTTCTCGTTCTGGGAAAAGTGGCTGGGCATGCGTGTCGAAGACATCGACATGAGCGAGTTTGCCGGACGAATGCGAAAGGGCCAATACGACCAAGCCGAGTTCGAAAAGGCGTTGGCCTGGGTCAAGGAAAATTGCCCTGAAGGCGACGACTACAACACCGAAGATCAAAAGCGATCCCGCGAAGTCCTCGACACGGAGTGGGAAGACAACGTGAAGATGTCGCTGATCGCTCGCGACTTGATGGTCGGCAACCCGAAGTTGGCCGAAATGGGCCTGGGCGAACAAGCACAGGGGCACCAAGCGATCGCAGCCGGTTTCCAAGGTCAACGTCAGTGGACCGACCACTTCCCCAACGGGGATTTCATGGAAGCGATTCTGAACACATCGTTTGACTGGAACGGCAAACGTGCTCCTTACATCGTTGCCACTGAAAACGATGCACTCAACGGTGCGACCATGTTGTTCGGTCACTTGCTGACCAACACCGCACAGGTCTTCGCTGACCTCCGCACGTACTGGAGCCCCGATGCGATTTCGCAAGTTTGCGATGGCTACCAGCTCGAAGGCCGCGCTTCGGACGGCTTGTTGCACCTGATCAATTCAGGCCCCGCCACATTGGACGGCACCGGACAACAAAGCACGCCCGACGGCACGCCGACGATGAAGCCGTTCTGGGACATCAGCGATGACGAAGTCGAGAAGTGTCTCAAAGCGACCACGTGGCACCCATCGGTCACCGAATACTTCCCCGGTGGCGGCATGAGCACTCGGTACAGCACCCTAGGCGGGATGCCAGCGACGATGACCCGAATCAATTTGGTCGACGGTCTTGGTCCAGCTCTGCAAATTGCGGAAGGCTACACCGTCGAGTTGCCAACCAAGGTTCACGACGTTTTGGATCAACGAACCAACCCAACCTGGCCAACGACTTGGTTCGCTCCCACGCTGAAAGACTCGGGCGTGTTCCGGTCGACTTACGAAGTCATGAACAACTGGGGTGCCAACCACTGCGTCATGACGGCTGGTCACGTCGGACACCTGTTTATCACGCTGGCATCGCTATTGCGAATCCCAGTTTACATGCACAACGTCGAAGAAGACCGCGTGTTCCGCCCCAGTGCCTGGACCGCGTTCGGCACCGACAACCGGGAAGCAGCCGACTTCCGCGCCTGCCAGAACTTTGGCCCTCTGTACGGACGCGTCTAGGTCACCGCAAACTCGGCACTTCCGACATCCCAACGGCATCGGTTTCGGCTCACCCCGCAAACCGATGCCATCACCCCAATCGAATAATTAAATGGCTCAATCCGAAACTCTGAACGAACTTCTCGAACTGTCACACTTCTTGGGCGAAGAGCATCGTGATCTCGCCATTTTGGGTGAGGGCAACACGTCGGCCAAATTGGACGACGAATCCTTCCTGGTCAAAGCCAGTGGTAGCTGCCTGCAGACGCTGGCTGCGGACGACCTGGTCGCTTGCCGCTTCGATTCGTTGTTATCGATGTTGGATAAAGACGATCTGAGTGACCAAGACATTGAAGACCACCTTTTCGCGTGCCGCGTCGACGACAAAGCGAAAAAACCTTCCGTCGAAACGCTCTTCCACGCCTACCTGCTTTCGCTACCCGGTGTCGAATTCGTTGGCCACACGCACAGCATCGCGGTAAACCAAATCCTGTGCTCGCCTCTGGCCCAGAAGTTCGCGACCCAAAAGCTGTTCCCTGACGAAATTGTGTGCTGTGGAGCCGAATCGGTCTTCGTCCCCTACACCGATCCAGGCTTGCGATTGTCACAAGTGATCCGCACCAAAACGCAAGCCTTCATCGATCAATACGGCGCGCCGCCGCGAGTCATTTTGCTGGCCAACCACGGCATTATCACGCTAGGCAAAACCACCGGCGCCGTGAAAGCCGCTATGCTGATGGCACACAAGTCAGCACAAATTTTCGTAGGGGCTGCCGCGATGGGCGGACCGATCTTCCTGAGCAACGAAGATGTGGGCCGAATCGCCAACCGAATCGATGAGCACTATCGCCAAAAGGCTCTCAAACTATGAGCGAAAAGTACTACGTCGCCTGTGACCTGGGTGCCGAAAGCGGCCGGGTCATCCTTGGTTCGGTTACCGATGGGAAGCTGTTTCTGGAAGAGATTCACCGGTTTCCTAATAGTGCCGCGCGAATCCAAAATTCACTGCGTTGGAACGTGCTGGGGATTTTTGAAGAGCTAAAAAAAGGCCTGCGTAAAGTCGCCGATCGCGACATTTCGGTATCCTCGCTAAGCGTGGATTCGTGGGGCGTCGACTACGTACTGTTCAATGAAAACCAGCCCATGGTTTCATTGCCGTACCAATATCGGGACTCACGCACTGAGCGGACATACGATGCGGCGATCGAAAAGGTCGGACGTGAAAAGATCTTCAGCGAAACCGGCATCCAGTTCATGTCGATCAACACGCTGTATCATTTGATTGCCGACGTGGAGGACAACTCGGCGTTGCTGGACGTGGCCGATCAATTTCTGACCATCGCGGATTACTTGAACTATTTGTTCAGTGGAGTTGCTCGCAACGAAGTCAGCCTCGCGAGCACGACACAGATGTACAACCCGACCACGGGCAATTGGTCGGACGAACTGATCGAACAGTTCAATCTTCCAGCTCGATTGTTCCCGCCCATTGTCGCGTCGGGGACTCGGTTGGGGCCGCTGACGGAAGATTTGCAAAGCGAAACGGGACTGCAAAACGTCGACGTCATCGCCACCTGTTCGCACGATACCGGTGCGGCCGTCGCAGCGGTACCGGCTGAAGCGGGCGATGATTGGGCCTATCTGAGCTCGGGCACTTGGTCGCTGATTGGGGTCGAACTGGCACAACCACTGATCAATGAAAAAGCACGGATTGAGAACTTCACCAACGAAGCTGGATTCGCCGGAACGACTCGATTCTTAAAGAATATCGTTGGGCTGTGGTTGTTGCAGGAATCTCGACGGTCTTGGATCCGGCAAGGCCAAGAATACGGGTACGGGGAACTGAACCAGCTTGCCGAAGAAGCCGAGCCGTTCCGCAGCCTTGTCGACCCAAACAATGCGGCGTTCATGAGTCCGTCGGACATGCCCACCGCGATCGTTGACTTTTGCAAAAAGACAGGCCAAGTGGCTCCCGAAACCCCGGGTCAATTCACCCGCTGCATTTTGGAAAGCTTGGCACTGTTATATGGGCAAACACTCGATACCCTTGAAAGCCTGACTGACCGTAAAATTAGCAAGCTGCATATCGTCGGCGGCGGCAGCCAAAGTACGTTGCTAAACCAGTTTGCTGCCAACGCGACGGGCCGCACCGTAATGGCCGGCCCCATTGAGGCAACCGCCGTGGGAAATGTCCTGATTCAAGCGGTGGCGTTGGGCGACCTCGATTCGCTTAGCTCAATCCGTGACCTTGTTCGGAAGTCATTCCCGATCGAAACATATCCACCGGAATCGTCGACAGCCTGGCAAGAGGCTCGTCAGCGATTTCAAGAATTCGCGTCAATCACCTGATATTTCAAATTTTTTGGCATCGAAAGGCCAAAAAAAGCTTGGCTGACTGGGAGTATTACCAGCTTGGTGCATACATCAAGCATCCAGTTACCCGCACTCGCTAACCTAGTCGATTTTTAAACCTGTCCCTCCAACCTTCAGTCCCCACGGGTTCTTTCATGTCCACGACCGTTGCCAGAACACTTTTGCCGGAAGTTGAATCGTTCTTGAGCCGTGATTCGCACGGAAGCTTCGTGGGCGGAAAGCCTGCATCGTGCAAGAGCGGTTCCACTATTGCCACCACGGACCCTGGATGTGGCGAAGTTCTCGCCGAAGTGCTGGAATTGGATTCCGACGAAGTTCACGCGGCCGTTGACGTCGCCGACGCTGCTTTCCGAAACGCGCCTTGGGCTAGCATCCCAACGAACGAACGGTCCGCGATGATTCATCGCCTTGCCGATGCAGTCGAAAAACACAAATTCATCATCGCTCAAATTGAGTCTCTCGATGCGGGCAAAGTGGAAACGCAAGCTCAGGGTGACGTGCAAAACTTCGCGGACACGCTTCGCTACTTTGCGGACATGGCCCAACACATGAACCCGCGAACCACACTTGCGGTCAAGGGACATGAAGCGTGGACGATTCGCAAACCTTGGGGAGCCTGTGCATTCATCTTCCCTTGGAACTTCCCATTTCTCTTGATTGGTTGGGGCATTGCTCCTGCACTCGCCGCCGGTAACACGGTCGTGATCAAACCCGCCGAAGACACTCCTTTGTCAGCGATCTATTTGGCCGAACTTGCCAGGGAAGCTGGGATTCCCGATGGCGTGATCAACGTGGTGACCGGTCGCGGAGCAACCGTCGGTGCGGCTCTGTCATCGAATCCAAAAATCAAACGGATGTCGTTCACCGGTTCGCCTGAAGTCGGCCGCCTGGTAGGCGAAGCTTGTGGCAAGAACCTAGTGCCCGTCAAACTGGAACTGGGTGGTAAGGGTGCCGCAGTGATTTTCGACGACGTCGATGTCGCCGAGACCGCTACCAAGCTTTCCGCTGCCATCACTTTTCACGCGGGCCAAGTTTGCTGCGATGCAACACGTTGGCTGGTTCATAAAGACATCTACGACGAATTCGTCAACCAATGTGTAGACCGTCTTTCCAAGGTCAAAATTGGGTACCAACTCGATGGCTCGACTCAAATGGGACCGGTTTGCAACGCGAAACAACGCGAACGCGTCCTCAACTATCTTGAAAAAGGACAAGCACAGGGGGCTGAGTTCTTGCTCGAAGGCGGACCTGCAACGGTCGACGGATATGATGGGCACTTCGTTAAACCCGCCTTGCTGGCCGGTTCGTTAGACAACGTTGCCGCTCAGGAAGAAATCTTCGGCCCGGTCGCTTACTTGGCTCCATTCGACGATGAAGCACAAGCCATCGAGATGGCGAACCATACCGTTTACGGACTCGCCAACAGCGTCTGGACGACGGACCTGGGGCGAGCCGCTCGGGTTGCGGAATCCATGATCGCCGGCAATAGCTGGATCAACGCTCACAACGTCTTCGCCCACGGTGTCCCTTACGGCGGCGTCAAGCAAAGCGGTGTCGGTGGCGGTGTGCTATCACCGGAAACTTTGATGGACTACTACCGCAGCACCTCCGTGGTGCGTCCGCTGGGTTAAGCTTTTGCAGTCATCCCTGAATCTGCGGCCCCGGCTGCAGATTCAGGAAAACTAGCTTCGCCTTTACTTGCACAGTCAGTGCAAACGCGCCGGCTCGATCCTGATTTACGACGCAGCATCAGTTGGTGCTGATGGAACCGCCGACCGATACACTCCTTTGGCGGCGAAGCTTCCAACGCGAAATGCGTTTCGCTGGACAAGGTGGTTCACTGGACAAGGCGGTTCACCCTCTAGTCTTAATCCACCTGCCGTCTGTCCCCTCGAATTCAAAGCGGCAATTGCCCCAACGCTACGCTGCCATACAACTTTCCTTTGACGAACCGATAGCATCCAACATGAGAACTAAGCGCCCACTGATTCATCCACGCGATGAGATCATGCAGACGATGAGTCGTATCTACGGATACCGCATGACCACCACATCGGGAGGCAACTTATCGATTCGCGATGAAAACGGCGACATTTGGATTTCACCGGCACGAGTGGACAAAGGAAATCTCACCCGCAACGACATCGTGTGCGTCAAAGCGGACGGAACGATCGAAGGCCTGCATCCACCTTCTTCGGAATTCCCGTTTCACAAAGCGATCTACAACGCACGGCCTGATATCCACGCCATCGTTCACGCACACCCCGTCGCGTTGGTCGCGTTTAGCATCTGCCAGGCATCGCCCAATACGCGGCTGTTCCATCAAACGCATTCGATCAGCGGGAAAGTGGGCTTCGCTCCATACGCTTGCCCCGGCAGCGAAGAGCTGGGCCAAAGCATTGCGGCCACGTTTTCCGAAGGCTGCGACAGCGTAATCCTAGAGAATCATGGTGTTGTCGTCGGTGGCGACTCGTTGGCAGGTGCGTTCGAACGGTTTGAAGCTTTTGAATTCGCGGGCAAGACGCTAATCAAAGCCAATCAACTGGGCGAAGTTCGATATCTCAACGACGCGCAATTAGAGCAGGCTGCCAACCGCAGCGTCGATCTGCCGACGTTCGAACCGGGGATTGCCGATGCAAACGAACGCGAATTGCGATTGAAGTTGTGCCAATTTCTCAAACGGGGTTGCCGTCAACGACTGCTGATCAGCACCGAAGGCAGTTTCTCCGCTCGTCTTGGTGACAACTCGTTTTTAATCACACCAACCCAAAAGGATCGCGAGACGCTCTCGATCGACGACTTGGTTCTGATCCAAGATGGGAAAAGCGAAGTTGGCAAAAAGGCCAGCCGTGCTGCTTTGGCCCACCAAGCAATCTACGCAAAACATCCTGACGTCCAGGCCATTGTTTTCGCACACCCGGTCAACGGTACCGCCTTCAGTGTGACGGATGTCAAGTTCGACACCCGCACGATTCCTGAAAGCTACGTGTTCTTGCTGGATGTCGGACAGGTGCCTTATGGCGTTCAGTATCAAAACGACGGGGCCATCGCTGATCATGTTTCGCCAAAGGGCCCAGCCGCAATTTTAGAAAACGACGGAGTCCTGGTGACCGGCTCCAGCATCTTGGACGCATTCGATCGACTCGAAGTCTTAGAATCAACCGCCGAAGCGGTCATCAACGCTAAGGCGATCGGCGATGTTTCGGCGATGTCACAAAGTGTTATCGACGAACTGCGTTCAGCTTTCAACTTGGGATAAATGCAACGATGAACTTAGGCTACGACCCACGCTACCCCAGCATCGAAGATCTGCGTAACCGCGCTCGACAGCGCATTCCAGGTTTCGCTTTTGATTATCTCGATGGTGGATGCAATGAAGACGTCAATCTGCACCGAAACACGTCCGACATCCGTGCCATTGAACTGATTCCGCAATACCTTTCCGAGCACATCCGCTCGGACATGAGCACGGAATTGTTTGGCCATACTTACGACGCGCCCTTCGGCATTTCACCTATCGGACTGCAAGGATTGATGTGGCCCAAGACGCCGGAGATTTTGGCAAAGGCAGCATTCGACCACAACGTTCCGTTTTGCTTGAGCACAGTATCGACCAGCAGCATCGAAACGATCGCAAAGATCACCGAAGGCAAAGCTTGGTTCCAACTTTATCACCCCACCGAAGAACGTGTTCGCGACGACATCATCAACCGGGCCAAAGAAGCGGAACTTCCTGTGTTAGTCATTCTGGCCGACGTCCCAACGTTCGGTTATCGACCTCGCGACATTCGCAACGGCTTGGCGATGCCGCCAAGCATGTCGCTGAAGAATATCTTGCAGATCTTCGGTTGCCCTAAGTGGGCACTCAGCACATTGCTGAACGGCCAACCTGAATTCGAAACATTGAAACCCTACATGCCCAAAGGCTTGAACTTAAAACAGTTGGGACTGTTCATGGACAAGACCTTTTCAGGTCGGTTGAACGAAGAGAAAATCAAACCGATCCGCGACATGTGGCCTGGCAAACTGGTCGTCAAAGGCATCGCTTGTGAAGCCGACGCCGAACGATCCCTTCGTTTGGGTGTCGACGGTTTATGGGTATCCAACCACGGTGGCCGTCAACTCGATGCAGGTCAGTCGGCGATCAAAGCGCTGCGTACGGTGGCCGCCAAGTTCAAAGGCCAAACCACCATCATGATGGACTCCGGAATCCGCGGTGGTCCAGATATCGCACGAACCATGGCCGCGGGTGCTGACTTCACGATGCTGGGACGGTCGTTCATGTACGGAACCGCTGCGTTGGGTAAACAAGGCGGCGATCACACGATCGCTATCCTGAAGCGTCAACTGCAGCAGGTCATGGAACAAATCTGTTGTCAGCGGACTCAGGATTTCCCAAACCACATCTCTGCCGAAACCGCGTAGGTCTAACACGGACCGGAGACTTCGCGTTAGATATCCACCGCACAGCGAGAAGGCTCGCTGTGCCGGATCTTGAAGCGCCGGATCTTGAAGCGGCAGGTTTCTTCCCGACTCAACATTCGGGGCCCTGTTTTCCTCTTGGGGCAAGCTTCATCCCAATTGAGCGAACCTGATCCCAACCAGGCAATTCAAGCCAGACGATCGAGCGCCATCTCGTGCACGATTTTCTGGCTCTGAATGGTTTACTGCAATGACTTATTGCTTATTCATCGATTGCTCGATTTCTTTGATTTTATCGGGCGACATTTGAGTCTCGGCCATCGCTGCTTCGTACGCCGCGATTCCCTCGGGGTCATCCACCCCCACCACAGTTGATTGGCCCGAGTCGCATCCGGTTAACACCAAGCTGCTCGCAAATAAGAACACGGCGACAAAAGACTTCATTTCAAACTTTCTGCAAATCAACGGTAACAAACAGGAGACAACGGACACAGTTGTCGAATCCCAACAGCAGCGTATTCCGGAAATGGGTGTGATGTTCCGGACAAAAGATGCACTTTATTCAAAAACAATAACCAAACCGTGCACGCTGAAGTAATCCGGAGATTTTGCCTAATGTGCCGTGACAGGCAATGGGGTCGCGCCATCTGGTAAGGCCTACAAATCTTTCGACCGGCATCGCTACGTGGATATTGTCCTTTCAGCGTGTGCTGCGTTTCGATGATTTCCATGTCCTAACGGCGATTGCGTGCATTGCGTCGCCTTTCCCAACCATTTGATAGACGCGAGTTGACTTGACTATGAAGAAAATTTCGAAGCCCCAAGGCTTCACGTTGGTTGAACTACTAGTGGTGATTGCCATTATCGGCGTTCTTGTTGGCCTTTTGCTTCCCGCCGTTCAGGCCGCCCGCGAAGCAGCGCACCGAATGAGCTGCAGCAACAACTTCAAGCAAATCGGCCTTGGAATGCACAACTACCACAGTGCCTACAACCAACTTCCGATCCAAGGAACCGGAACTCGCTCCGCTGGTGGAAACCGATGGTGGGCAGACACCAATGACGGCAACCTGCACCGCCTTAGTTTCCTTGTAGGCGTCACGCCGTTCATCGAACAACAAGCACTGTGGGAACAGATCAGTAACCCCATGTTGGGCCGAACCGATGGTTCAACAACGAACAACCCTGGCGGATCAGTACCTTGGCCAGCCTTGGGCCCAACCCCCGCACAGGTACAGTACATCCCCTGGGCCACTGAACTTCCAGGTTACCGCTGCCCAAGCGATCCTGGTGCCGGGTTGCCTTCGCTTGGCCGTACCAACTATGCCGCATGCTTAGGCGATTCGATCGTTCAGTCCGCAAGCGGGTTCATCGATGTCCGTGGCGAACGCGGTCCTGCTTATGAAACCAACGAATACTACAGCACCCGAACCCGTTCTTCGGCCCGTGGCGCGTTCGTGTCGCTGAAGTCGATGAAATTTCGTGACGTGCTCGATGGACTTGCCAACACGATCGCCGCCGGAGAGATCGCCACTGACCTTGGTGACAAGGACAAGCGAACCTCGTTCCCACAAGCTGCTGGTTCGGTACTGTCCGAAAGTGTCATCCGCGACAACCCATCGGCATGTCAGGATGATCCAGCAGTGCTGATTGATTCTGAACGTCCTCAGTTCTGGCACACCGACACCAAGATCGATTCATCGATCCGTGCTCGAGGATTCCGTTGGGCGGACGCCATGCCTGCCTTCACAAGCGTGTTTACAATTCTGCCACCCAACCGAGAAAGCTGCACCTACTCTGCCGACACCAGCAACTATCCAGCCTGGACGAGCGGAACCTACGGCGTCTCAAGTCGTCACCAAGGCGGTGCTCACGTGCTGATGGCTGATGGAGCGGTGAAGTTTGTTACCGATTCGATCGAAGCCGGCGACTCGCGAGCAGGAATGGTCTACTACGACAAGAAATCGGGCCCTCAGTCCCCTGGATCCAGAAGCCCGTACGGCTTGTGGGGCTCCTTAGGTACTCGTGCCTCCAACGAAGTCATCGACGGAGAAATCTAGTCGCCCAAGGAATTCCTTCGGCGCGAAGTTAAACGTTCGCGGGACGTCCGATGATCCCTCTTCGATTGGATCAATGACAACTCCATCGAGGAATGCCTTCGCCAAGTACACTTCGAGCTCAAAAATCGACCGCCAGGTGCTCCCATGCACCTGGCGTTTTTTATTGATCGCGACCGCCTCGCTGAGCGGAGACTGCAGACGCGTTCGCTGCCCCAATACGTAACGCGGAACCTTCGCCAGCACGCCTGCGACATGCCCCAAATTGCAAATTCGGCACCATGGTGACATTTTGCATCTGGAATTGCCGCAAATCCTGCACTAACAATATCGTGCCGCGACATACACAGTGCACTCTCTGAGCGATCGGTTCCGATTGCTTGCCGAAAAGAGTAGGATGAATGCTGGACAACGATGCCCCGCGTCCTTGCCGACAGCCACCGTGTTCCTGCCAAAACGCCCGATTCGTGCGTCAGCCTTTCCGCGATTTGGGCAACCTTTGCCGAGGACGGGTTCTGTGGCCACTATTGAAATGATTCGTTCGGAAAAAACATGACTGATTCGAGTATCCCGATTGCCAACCCACCTGCCACAAAGCAACCCGGCGGCTTAAAGCCCGCCGAGGTCGAGGCGAAGCATCCGCTGGCACCCTACAAAACTCTCTCCGACGAAGAACTGCGGTCCCGAATCCAGGCCGTGCGAGATTCGCTTGGCGAAGAATTGCTGATACTCGGCCACCACTATCAGCAAGACGAGGTCATCGAACACACCGACCTGCGGGGCGACAGCTACCAACTTTCGGAAATGGCTTCGAAGAGCGAAAAATGCCGCACGATTGTATTTTGTGGCGTGCACTTTATGGCGGAGACCGCTGATATCTTGGCGAACCGGCCTGATCGCGTCGCAGCGCGGGGTGGCCGACACGTCGACGTCCTGCTGCCTGACATGGCCGCGGGATGCTCGATGGCTGACATGGCCGGCATCGCACAAGTCGAAGCCGCATGGGAAGACATGAGCGAGGTGATTGATACCGAACAAGTCATCCCAGTCACCTACATCAACAGTGCCGCCAGCTTAAAAGCATTCTGCGGTCGACATGGCGGCATCGTTTGCACCAGCAGCAACGCGAAAGCGGTTCTAGAATGGGCGTTTGAACGCGGGCAACGGGTTTTCTTCTTCCCCGATCAACACCTCGGGCGCAACACCGCGCTAACGATGGATATCACCGAAGATCAAATGCCGGTGTGGGATCCCTACGCCTTGGAAATGGGCGGCAATACCGATCAGCAAATCCAAGACAGTCGAGTGATCCTATGGAAGGGACACTGCAGTGTTCATCAAATGTTTCGCGCCGAGCATGTCGATCGCTTCCGCAAGGAACACCCGGGAATCCAAATTCTGGTGCACCCAGAATGCCCACGGGAAGTCAATGACATTGCCGACATCAGCGGCAGTACGGGCAAGATCATCAACACGGTCAAAGACGCTCCGGCGGGTACGAAGTGGGCAATCGGAACCGAATTGCACCTAGTCAATCGCCTGAAGGCGGAACACCCCGAGCAAGAAATACACTTCTTAAGTCCAGTCGTTTGCATGTGCGCGACGATGTACCGGATCGATCTGCCACATCTTTGCTGGACGTTGGAAAACTTGCGTGACGGAGAACTGGTTAACCAGATCCGCGTTAACGAAGAGACGACCAAGTGGAGCCTCATTGCGTTGGAACGCATGTTGGCGGTCAAGTGATCGAAGAACCAACCGCGTATCCCAGTGATCAGAACGCCGCCCGCGTGGCGTTGCCGGAGCCTGGCGTGAAGCAACGAACGTACTTGGTATTCGCTGGAATCGCCGGCGCATCAGCGATCATGATCGGTGCATTTGGTGCCCACGGCTTAGAAAGCTACCTACCGGAAGCGGGCATCGATACCGAAACGGTCCAGCGCCGATTGCAGCAGTTTGACACGGGAGCACGCTACCATCTCGCGCATGCAATCGTGCTGCTGGTCTTGGCGACGGCATCGATACAACACACCAAACTCTTCCGAATTGCGTTTGGGTTCATCACGGCAGGCATCCTGCTGTTTTCCGGAAGCCTTTACCTGCTGGTCGTCACCAACACACCCGTCCTGGGTGCGGTCACACCGTTGGGCGGTCTCGCGTGGATTATCGGTTGGTGCAGCATCGCGTTTTTGAAACGACACCGCTGAATTTCGCCGGGTTAGGTCCTGCTCGGATCGACCGGTGACCCGATCTGCCAATGGTGCGGTTTTGAGCTAAGATATCTCCTCGCTTCTCGTCGCCGACGAACTCGTGCACGAAAGCCAGTCGAGTACACTCATTCATCAGGACGACAACATGCAGATGCCCCTCCAGTCTGTTTCGATACCAAATTCATCCTCTCCAGGACACTTCCAACACTGGAAATCGCCCACTCAACCGTTCCTTGCGTTGGCGTTGGCAACCGTGTTGATGCAGTGGGCGGCCGGAACTGACCTGCGGGCTCAATCAGCCGATCGTCCAAACATCGATCGTCCAAACATCATCGTGATTATGGCGGACGACTTGGGTTATGGTGACGTGTCCTGTTATGGCGGTGAGATCTCAACACCAAACATCGATCGTCTTGCCCAGGAAGGAACTCGATTCACCAGTGGCTATTGCTCGGCATCGACATGCACACCAACCCGTTACTCGTTCTTGACGGGCACTTACGCGTTTCGCAAACCGGGTACTGGCATCGCTGCCCCCAATAGCCCGGCGCTGATTCCCGCGGGAACAACAACGATTGCATCACTGATGCAGGAAGCCGGCTACGCCACCGCGGTAATCGGAAAATGGCACTTGGGGCTTGGCGAAAAAGGGGTTGGCCCAGACTGGAACGGCAAACTATCGCCAGGACCGCTGGAGATTGGATTTGACCACTGCTACATGCTGCCAACGACGAACGACCGCGTGCCTCAGGTGTACTTGTCCGATCACCGCGTTGAGAACTTGGATCCAGCCGATCCGCTTTGGGTGGGTAACAAAAAGCCCACCGAAGAACACCGCACCGGCCAGACGCATCGCGATGAACTAACCATGGATTGGTCGCACGGACACAACGGAACTATCCACAACGGCATCGGACGCATTGGGTTTTATACCGGTGGTATGAGCGCACGCTTCCGTGATGAAGACCTGGCGGATCGTTGGGTAGAGAAGTCCAACGAATGGATGAAGTCGCATCAATCGATGCCGTTCTTTTTGTTCTTTGCCTCTCATGATTTGCACGTACCGCGAATGCCTCACGAGCGATTTCAAGGCAGCACCGACCAGGGGCCACGCGGTGACGCGATCGCGGAACTGGATTGGTGTGTTGGCGAGTTGATCAAATCGGTGGATGCGTTGGGATTGACCGAGAGAACGATCTTCGTTTTCTGCAGCGACAATGGCCCCGTACTCGATGACGGCTACAAAGACGACGCGGCTGAAAAGCTAGGCGAACACAAACCAAGCGGTCCGTATCACGGCGGCAAATATTCGGTTTGGGAAGGTGGCACACGCACTCCTTTCATTACCCGCATGCCTGGCACCATTCCTGTCGGAGTCAGCGACGCGATGGTATGCACGATCGACATGGCCAACAGTTTTGCGACGATGGCCGGCCAACCGATCCCCCAAGACGCCTGCTTAGACAGTCTGGATATGAAAGATGCTCTATTGGGCGCTCCCTATGCCAAGGGGCGCACATCGCTGGTGCAACAGGACAACGGAAACACCGGCCGATTCGGTTTTCGCCAAGGCGAGTGGAAGCTGATTCATTACCCGACGCAAAAGAAACGAAAAGCGACTGCAGACCATTCTCGGACGCCGAAAAAGGATTGGACGCTGTATAATTTGGACCAGGATCCAGATGAGAGCAATGACGTCAGCGCGGATCACCCCGACGTTCTGGAGAAGATGAAACAAGATCTCCAACAGATCATGGACGCCGGTCGTACTCGCTAGTCCATCAACGCGAGACGCTAGCTGTATAACGCAGCGAGCACTTCGTCGGTTTGAGATAAATCGGCGAAGGCGAGCGTTGGGCTTTCAGCGCGAAGTGATTCCAGTGAATACTCGCCCGTCGCCACCGCGACCGTCTTTGCGCCGATCGCGTTCCCACAGGCGATGTCCGCTGGCGTGTCGCCAATGACCACAGTCTCGGTAACACGCTGCCCATAGCGACGACGAATGATCTCCGACGTCCGGCGGGCCAAATCATCGCGATGGCTATGAAAATCGCCACCGGAAATCCAGGAAAACCATTGCCGCAAATCGAAGTGGACCAACTTCTGGGTAGCCGTTTCGGGGAAGTTGCCAGTCATAACCGCGAGTGCAGTGTCGTTTTGACGTGCCATCTGGGTCAAAAGCGGCCGAACGCCTGGTAAAACGATCCCGCCCTGACGACTGAGTTCCCCACCCACTAAACTGACGTAGCGATCGCGAAGTCGGCCACAGTGCTCAACCGATGGATCGATCGAATTCCGTTCCAATAACTCGATCGTTAAGCTTCGATCAGTCCGACCGGAAAACGAAACCTCCGTATCCGGCTGGCTGATTGCGAACTCGTCTTGAAGGGCGGTCGCGAGAGCTGCCTTGCCGACGCCATGAGCCATCAGCAACGTCCCGTCGATATCGAATAAAAAAACTCGCACGTCATTCCGATTTCGATTGAAAAGTGAAGAATACCCCGATGAGTTTCCCAGAGCCAAGTCAGTCTGCCCAGCCCGCCTCTGTCGCAGGCAACGCCGAAGGTCCGAAATCCGCGACTAGCGGGGGGGATAGCGGCTTGGCGGTGAACGATTCAGACAAGAACAGTTCAAACGCCGCACCCAAGTTGGATAAAAGTGCGAAGCGGGTTCGGGAAATGTTCCGGCAAATCGCTCCCCGCTATGACACGATGAACCACGTCTTGTCGCTGAATATTGACAAGTGGTGGCGGCGCAAAGCGGTCCAGCAACTGAAAATCAAACAGAACGCTCCGATCTTGGATGTGTGCTGCGGAACCGGCGACCTCGCGATTGCGATCGCCGACGCGGCCGGGACCGATGTGCAGGTGATTGGCAGCGATTTTTGCCACGCGATGCTGGAAATCGCACGCGACAAGGAAGCCCACCGGACGCTCAATGCTCGTGGAGGTGGTGGCCGGCGGACAATTCCCTTCTTTGAAGCGGACTCGATGTCGTTGCCTTTCGCAACCGAACACTTTCAGTGCGTGACGGTAGCGTTTGGACTGCGAAATATCGCGGACACCGATGCAGGACTCTCCGAAATGTTTCGCGTGTGCCGACCGGGCGGCCAAGTGATGGTGCTGGAATTTTCTCAGCCCACGCTGCCTGTCTTAAAACAACTCTACGGTTTTTACTTCCGATCGGTATTGCCGAAAATCGGCCAATGGATGGCCCGGAATGACAAATCTGCCTACGAATACCTACCCGCCTCGGTAGGCCAGTTTCCATGCGGCGAAGCACTTGCCCAGCGAATGCGTGATGTAGGCATGATCAATGTCACTTACAAGCCGCTCACATTAGGCGTGGCAACGATCTACCTTGGCGAAAAACCCCCGGCCCCGAAAGCGGCTGGACACGAAACGAACACACCGACTCAAACGGAAAGTTCGCCAGTGGCGGTCTCGGCATGAGTGGATTACCAGAACCTGCACCTGACCAGCTAGCCGATAACGTCGCACCGCCCCCTCGCCGGAAACGCATTGTAGTTGCGATCACGGGCGCTAGCGGTGCGCCGTACGCAATCCGGCTACTGCAGACGTTGCGAAACAGCGATGTCGAGATTCACTTGACGCTAAGCCAGAGCGGTGCGGCGGTGATCGGTGAGGAGTTGGGTTTGAAGCTAGATGTTCGTAATCCTGACTTAAACGCATTGATGACTTGCGTTCCGCCTTGGTCGAGCGAACCCGCTTTCGAACTGGAGCAACCACTTGGCCCCAAGGGTGACGATCGTTTTTTCTTCCACCAATTCGATGATTACATGACACCGATCGCCAGCGGATCCTTTTTGACCGATGCAATGGTGATCTGCCCCTGCAGCGGTAGCACGTTAAGTGGCGTGGCCCGTGCTTCCGCGTCCAACCTGATTCAACGAGCCGCGGAAGTGCATCTGAAAGAACATCGCAAGTTGGTCTTGGTTCCCCGGGAGACGCCGATGAGCGTCTTACAAATCGAAAACATGCATCGGCTTGCTTCCGCCGGCGCGGTGTTGCTGCCGGCGATGCCAGGTTGGTATCACAACGTGACGCGTCTGGAAGACCTAGTCGATTTTGTAGTGGCCCGCATTATGGACCAAATCGGTGTTGAGAACCGATTGATCGGGCGATGGAAAGATCAATGAGCAAACTGTCCGACTGGCTAGGACTGATTCGATTCAGTCATACGATCTTTGCATTGCCGTTTGCGATTCTTGCCGCGTTGATGGCGTGGTCGACTCCGCTGACGTCGCCCGCGAGTGAAGCCAATGCAGGGTCACTCTACCCAGGAGTCCGGCTTCTCGATGGAGTCGGAATTTTGTTGTGCATGGTCTTCGCACGCTCAGCGGCAATGGCGTTTAACCGCTTAGTCGACCACCAAATTGATGCAGCCAACCCGCGAACGGCTTCGAGACATTTGCCAGCCGGGACGTTGTCGCGAAGGTCCGTGGCCATATTCACTGTGCTGTGCAGCTTGGGTTTTATCGCCTCGACGCTTCTGTTTTGGCCCAACCCGATTCCGCTGATGGGTTCAGTGCCGGTACTGGCGTTCTTGTTGGGTTATTCACTGGCGAAGCGTTTCACCGCCTCGGCACACTTGTGGCTGGGCGTGGCGTTGAGTCTGTCGCCGATTTGCGTTTGGCTAGCAATTCGAGGCGGGCAAGAAGCGTTTCCGGGGCACTATTTTTATGTGCCGATATTGTTAGCCGCTGCGGTCGCCCTGTGGGTCGCCGGGTTCGACATCCTGTACGCCTGCCAAGACGCCCAGTACGACCAGACCAAGGGGCTACACAGCATTCCAGCCCGATTTGGCGTTTCTGGAGCCATGCGGATTGCGGCCGGTTTGCATGTCGTGATGCTCGGATTTTTGGCGGCGCTCGCATGGTGGGGCAGGGCTGCGGGGCTGGGCTGGCTTTTTGCAAGTGCGGTCGGCTTGACAGCGGTGTTGGTTGTCATTCAGCATTGGCTGGTCAGGCCCGATGATCTCAGTCGCGTGAATGAGGCCTTCTTTCACACCAACGCGATCATCAGCGTGCTGCTGTTGGTAGCGGGCGGGCTGGACTGTTGGCTGTGATAACACTTGCCGGAACCGGTTAATGAATTGTGAGCGTCGCACTGCGTTGCCACCAATGCATCTTCTAGCCTTCCATTTGCAAATTTCCTTTTTCCTTACTTTCCCCTTTATCTACGTCCCATGATCGCTGCCGAACGTGACGCCCGATTTCGTGAGATTCGCGACAAAGTCGAAGCCGAAGAGCGATTGTCGCTGGACGACGGGCTCTTCCTGTACGAACCGTCCGTTTCACTTCAAGCCGTTGGCGAACTCGCTAACTTCGTCCGCGAACGCATGAATGGGAACGTCGGCTATTACAACATCAACACGCACCTGAACCCGACCAATGTGTGCGTTTACCGGTGTCGCTTTTGTGCGTTCCGCAAAGACTTGCGTGACGAGAAAGGCTACGCGATGACGGACGAACAAATCCTAGATCGCGGACGTGAAGCAACCGCCAACGGCTGCACAGAAATGCATATCGTTGGCGGGCTGCATCACCAGCGAAAGTACGAGTGGTATCGCGGTATTCTTTCGTTGCTGAAAGAGAACTTCCCGCAGATCCACCTGAAGGCATGGACGGCGGTCGAGATCGATTGGTTCCGCTTCCAAACCAAGAAAGACTTCCGGTGGGTGCTCGAAGACATGCGTGCGGCCGGACAGGGCAGCATGCCCGGCGGTGGTGCGGAGATTTTCCACCCCGAAGTTCGTGACCAACTTTGCGAACACAAAGCAAATACACCATCGTGGATCGAAATCCACAAGACCGCCCATCAAATCGGCATGAAGACCAACTGCACGATGCTTTACGGGCACGTGGAGAAGGCTTATCACCGCGTCGACCACTTGATGCGATTGCGAGAACTGCAGGACAAGACCAATGGCTTCCAGGTCTTCATCCCACTTGCATTTCACCCTGAAAACACGGGACTGTCGGACCTGAAAAAACCGTCCGGTTTGATGGACCTACGCACGATGGCCGTTAGCCGCTTGATGCTGGACAACATTCGCCACATCAAGGCCTATTGGATCATGCTGGGAATCGAAACGGCTCAAACCGCTCTCGCCTACGGAGCCGACGATCTCGACGGCACCGTGCGGCATGAATTGATCTACCACGATGCGGGCGCCAAAACGCCGGAATTCCTCTCCGTTGAACAGATCCAACACTTGATCCGCGAAGCAGGCCGAGAGCCCGCCGAACGCGATACGGAATACAACCACGTCATCCGCGACGAGAACGACTTCACTAAGTGGCGGATTGGCGACAGTGTTGATGCGGTAAGCCCGTCACCCGCGATTGTGGGCTAGTTTGGGGCGATTACGGCAAAATTTCGCCGAGATTGCTCCGCCAGCAAGAGATTGAGGCTGGCTTGAACCGGTGTGATGGGAGAAAATGTCCCCCATGCAGAAACGTGTTCTCTTCGCCGCTACGCATCCAGCTCGATCGCGTCTCGCCTTCACGCTCGTCGAGCTATTGGTGGTGATCGCGATCATCGGCGTGCTCGTCGGCCTGTTGTTGCCCGCCGTCCAGGCGGCACGCGAGGCTGCTCGTCGGGTTCAGTGTTCCAACAATCTGAAACAGATCGGATTGGGAATCCATAACTACGAATCCACCTACCGCCGGATCCCGTGGGGAGCCAAAGGCGGCTGGGGGTTTAGCTGGACGACGGACATTTTGAGTTTTGTCGAACAAACTGCGCTCGCCGAAAATATCCCGTACGGCGAAAAAGGTGCAGCCACCGGCTTTCTGCTTGAAAGCCAGCGTTTCCGGGAACTGGCCCAGGCCCCCGTTATGACCTTTCGTTGTCCTTCCCAGTACGGTCCTTTGGCAATCGAGAAGGACCAGATCCCCGATCGAGTCATCAACAGCTATCTCGGCAACTCCGGCGGAGACGTTGTGTTGGATTATTATTCGGATCCTGAAGGAACGGCAAACCGGCGGATCGGATTCGACAAGGGAAACGGTGTGTTCCTAGCAA
This sequence comes from Rhodopirellula sp. J20-39, assembly GCF_057365095.1. NCBI lineage: Bacteria > Pseudomonadati > Planctomycetota > Planctomycetia > Pirellulales > Pirellulaceae > Rhodopirellula > Rhodopirellula sp. J20-39. The sequence continues at coordinate 5,242,998 of NZ_CP195123.1, forward strand.
CCGACTTTTGTCACATCACCTCCTCATCACCGGATTGCGACAACCGGCCCGAAAGATTGGGACTGGCTTGGTCCGACATACTTGATGGCCTAAGCAATACCGCCATGGTCGGCGAAACCCGCTTTATTGAGTTCGCCGCGTGCAACACATGCGATCACTTCATGCTCTATCACCCCGACATCGATATCGCGGCGGGCGCTCCTAACGGCGCGGACTTTTCCGAAGCACTGGGCTCGCTGCACCATCAATTCAATCTGGATGTAGCCGATGGTGCCGGGAACAACGAGATCGAGATCTCACTAGGCAGCTACCATCCCGGGGGATTGCATCTATTGACCTGCGATGGAGCCGTCCGATTTGTCAACGAAGCAATGGACAATGTCGTCCGCCAAAAGCTGGGTTCACGCAACGGCCGCGAAGTCATCGACGCCGACGAGTACTAGGACAAGTACTTCGCAGAAATATTTGCACACCACCAGCACTAGCACATCATTTGTTTTCGTTTCGCAATAGCGGCTGCCGCATGATCGATGCGTCTTGATCGATATGACTCAATGGAAACAAACCTCAGGCTCACTCGTTTGGTTAGCGAAACGCTGCGTCGGAGGCATCCGGTGGCATCCGCCAATCGCCTCGGGGCGACAGCGAAACGGAACCAACCTTTGGACCATCGGGAACACAGTTTCGTTTGAACTGGCTTGCAAAGAAGCGTTTGATAAACGTGTCTAACGTTTGATCGATTAAATCGTCGCTATGTGGTTCTCGGAAAGTCGTTTGCGAGGCTAAGAACCGCAGCTTGTCTCGATCACATCCGCCCCGGACAAAGTGATACAAGAAAAAATCATGCAACTCGTACGGCCCAAGTGACGCTTCGGTGCTCTGGCGAATCTGGCCATCAGCGGTGGGCGGCAATAACTCGGGCGAGATTGGAGTGTCGGCGATTTGGTGCAGCAGGTCTCTCATTTCGCCCTCGTACCGTTCGTCCGCAATGTAACGAACCAGGTAACGAACGAGCGTCTTAGGAATCGACGAATTGACGTTGTACATCGACATGTGATCGCCGTTGTAGGTGCTCCAGCCAAGAGCCTGTTCACTCAAGTCACCAGTCCCCAGGACAAACCCACGACTCATCAACAGAAGCGTCCGCATCCGAGCTTGCACGTTCTCGAACATTAAGTCTTTCGCATCGTCCGGAGTCGCCGACAACTCTGCTTGCAACTGCTCAACCTCGGTATCATCGTCGACCTCAATCCCCAGCGGTGAATGCTTGAGTCCAATAAAGGTATCCAAGGACAACTGCCGAATATCGACACGTTCGCATGTGACGCCCAGCAATCTCGTCAATTGCATTGCGTTATCACGAGTGTGGTCGGTCGTCCCAAAACCGGGCATCACCAGAGCATCAATGACAGAACGTTGACGCTTCAAATGATCGACTGCATCAATAGCGACCAAGATTGCGAGTGTGCTATCGAGCCCGCCAGAAATGCCAATCGACAGTGGTAGTGATTCGGGGAGCTGCTTGAGCCGTTTGACCAAACCTGCGGTCTGAATAGCCAGAATCTCAGCGCAACGTGCATTTCGTTCACTAGCATCGTCGGGAACGAAAGGATGCGGATCCACACGTCGCTCCAATTGATTCATCGAGCGAGGTTGTGATTCTTGCTGGACCTCAATTCGGCGATAGCGATGTGGCAACGAATCGCGAAAGTCATCGAATGAACCGACCACGCGACGATCGTGGTTGAGCCGCTGCAGATCAAGATCGCGAGTCAGCGACGTTGCTCCAGGCAACAACGGCTTTCCGCCATCCCCGATGCGTCGAGATTGACCTAATAAGGCTCCGTTTTCTGCGATCAAACAATGACCGCCAAAAACAACATCGCTGGTCGACTCATCGCCGCCTGCGGACGCGTAAACGTAACCAGCGATTAACCGGCCCGCCTGACTGACCACCAAGTCGTGTCGCCACTGGGCCTTGCCCACCGTTTCGTTGCTGGCCGATAAGTTTGCGATGACGTTGGCGCCGGCTACCGCCGCATGACTGCTTGGCGGCACCGGCACCCAAAGGTCCTCGCAAATTTCAACCGCGATGACCGCCTTCCCATCGACGAACAACAAATCCGTTCCAAAAGGAATGTCTTGTCCAGCAATGCGGACGTGCTCGGGGTCATTTTGCGTGGCCCCTCGGAAATGTCGACCTTCGTAAAACTCACGATAGGTTGGCAAAAACGTTTTCGGCACAATGCCATAGATCCGCCCATGCCCAATCACCGCGGCAACATTCATCACACTGGAATCAACCGCCAACGGCAAACCGACAATCACCAATCCGGTGTGAACGGATGTCGCCGCGACGATACGCTGCAACGCCTCGATCGCGGCATCCAGTAGCGTTTCAGTGGCGAAAAGATCACCGCACGTGTAACCGGTCAAACCGAGTTCGGGCAAAACCAGCAAGTCCGAATTCGCGAACTGCTCAATCGCGAGGATTGATTCACAGGCATTGAACTCGGGATCAGCAACTTTCAACCGAGGCCCGGCCGCTGAAGTTCGGTAATAGCCGAGTGACTGGAAGGTGTTTTCTGGCTTTTTCAAGACTGATCCGGCGGTCGGGAGATTTCGACTTTGACGGGTTGAGATGCGGCAATGGCAAGCGATACCGCCGACGGGCAAAGGCCATCGATCGGTCGGTTTCCAAGTATACCCAGCGATCGGAGAATCTTGCAGAAGACCAGCGAATTACGCCAATGGGATGCTTTTCAAACTCCCAAGAGGCGTGTAGGCGACGAATCCAGCGTTTCGCGGTCGCCCCCTTGGGTCTCCTCTTTGTGTAAGAAGGTAAATCCGCTTGTAAACCTTTCCACAATCGCGTGGTATTACAAAAAAACCACGAACCTTGAATTGCCGCAAGTGTCTGTAAACAAAGACGTTACCAAAAACACACGTTTTTTCATTTCGCTTTGGCACGGTTACTGCACTAACACTCTTTCGTTGCCAAGGAGGATTGGTGACCCCCGCCTATCACAACTTTTCAAAAATCGAAACCTAGTCGCAGCGTCGAAACATTACTTTTCGAAACTTGTGGACTTGGGCAAAAAGGAGAATGCCATGTTGGTTCTTACACGGAAGATCGACGAACAAATCAAGATCGGCAACGACATCACGATCACGATTATCAAACTACGCAACAACCAAGTTCGCATCGGCATCGATGCCCCTCGTGAAGTTCGTGTCATTCGCGGCGAATTGGAAACCGGTGCAGCAGAATCGGCATCTGCGGAAAGCAAAACGAAGCCATCCGCAAAGTCGCCCCAACCTGTTCAACCCTCCGCTTCGGCATCTCCCGCATCATCCAACCGAATGACTGCTTACATCGACGTGGACATGACTTCGGAAGAAGCTACCGAGGCATTCAGCCAAGCAGCATCCCAAATCCGCAATCCCATCGTTGACGGAATGATGTCGGCTGACGAACTCATCGCTCAAGCCGAAACGAGCGACGAAACCGTAGTGGAAAACGTCAATCCAACGGTTCAAATTATCAGCGGCAAGATCCGCACGAAGGCTCGTCAATCAAAGACCAACCTGCGGGCTCCTTTGTCGGACTTCTTCAGTGCCACCTAAGATGTGGAGTTTTTGAAACATTGGTGGACAATTTTTGACGCCGGGTGATTCCTGACCTAGGTAATAGTAGCCAAAACGCTACCAACGCCTCGGAATCATCTTATGCCTAGCGATCCTCGCATCCTGCTTGTTGACGACGACTTTCATCTTGCCGCTTCACTCGCCGAATGGTTGCGAGATGTCGGATTTGACGTCGACACCGCTTGTGACTTCAGCCAGGCCAAAAGCTGCTTGGCTGAGCGATCGTTTGAACTGATCATCACCGACCTACGTTTGGGTGATCAGGACGGATTCGACTTGGTCCGTTACGCGGCCAAGCATCACACCGAAACCGCCGTTTTGGTAATGACCGGCTACGCAACCCCATCCACTGCCGTTGAAGCAGTCCAGGCGGGTGCATTCGATTTGTTAACCAAACCGGTAATCGACGACGAACTGCTGTTGGCAATCGATCGAGCGATTAACCATCACCAAATCGAAAAAGAAAACGAGTCCCTGCGGCAACAACTCGACCGCCGTGCTGGATTAGAGAACATCCTTAGCCATGACTATCGAATGATGAAAATCTTCGATGTCATCGATTCGGTTGCCGATGCAAAAGCGTCCATCTTAATCACCGGTGAAAATGGGACCGGTAAGAGCATGATCGCGAGGGCGATCCACAACCGCAGCTCACGACGAAACGGCCCTTTTGTCGAAGTCGCTTGTGGAGCGTTACCGGATAACTTGCTTGAAAGTGAACTATTCGGACACGTTGCCGGTGCCTATACCGGTGCGAACTCTGACCGCAAAGGTAAATTCGAACTTGCCGATGGTGGCACGCTATTCCTGGACGAAATTGGCACCGCGACACCAGCAATGCAGGTCAAGTTGTTGCGAGTGCTTCAGGAATTTCAATTCGAACCGCTCGGTGGAATGGAGACACGCAAGGTCGACACGCGAGTGATTCTGGCGACCAACGATCACCTTGAGACTGCGGTCAGCCAAGGTACCTTCCGGCAGGACCTGTACTACCGAATCAACGTCGTCAACATCGTTTTACCGTCACTGCGTGAACGCCCCGGCGACATTCCATTGCTGGTGGATCACTTCTTGCGTGAAGCCGCTGAAGCCGCTTCCCGCGAAGTGGAATCATTCACTCGCGACGCGTTGAACACGCTGCAGTCCTACGCATGGCCCGGCAACGTTCGACAACTCGAAAACGTGGTCGAGCGAGCGGTCCTGCTTAGCAGCGGAAAACACTTGGGTGTCGAGGACCTGCCTCCTGAGGTTCAAGGCAACGGTGTCGCCATGTCGGCCAACGGTGTTCAGCATACGGGCATGGGAATCGGCTTTGGACAAAACAAGCCCGAAACGGAACCCAGTCATGGAACCGCTGTCTCGTGCATGCCCGGTCAAAGCTTGCGGGACGCACTGGAAGCCCCTGAGCGTGAGATCATTCTCCAATCGCTACGCCGCCATAACTGGAATCGCGTTGCTACTGCGGATGAACTGGAGATCAACCGTACGACGCTCTACAAGAAAATGAAACGACTCGGCCTCGATGATCCGCGTCTTCAGTACGCGATGTGAAGCTAGGCAACCGCCCTTTATCAAGGGCGTGTCGTTGCTAGTCCTCCGCGACAATCCCCTGGGGAAAGACCAATCGGCAGAATAGACTGGCGATCGGCACGCAAGCTTGCGATGGCCGGATAAATAGCATTCGCGGCTAGAATATTTGGAGTGGGTGGGACATGACGGGCATAGTCGTAACGGGAGCGTCCAGTGGAATTGGAAGAGCAATTGCACTTCGCTTGGCACAAGAGCACATTGCGCCAGCCAAACCACGGTCGCCTTCATCTTCCCATCTAACGGCTTCTGACTCATCATCGAAGATGATCGTGCACTACCGTTCCAACCAAAACGGTGCTGAAGAAACCGCGACGATGGTTCGCGATCTGGGTCTGAGCTGCGAAACGCTTCAGGCTGACCTCAGAGATTCCGCCCAAGTGATCCGTTTGGTTGAAGAATCCTTTTCGATTCTTGGTGAGGTTGCCGTTTGGGTGAACAACGCGGGCATGGACGTGTTAACCGGTGACACCAAAGATTGGACCTTTGACCAGAAGCTGAAAAGCCTTCTCGATGTCGACGTCTGTGGAACGATAGCGTTGTCTCGTTTGGTGAGCGAGAAACTTCTGAGCCAGTGTGAGCAGACTGCGAACAGCACGTCTCCTAATATAATCTTCGTCGGTTGGGACCAGGCGCCGCAGGGAATGGAAGGTGACGCGGGCATGATGTTTGGGCCTGTCAAAGCCGCCGTGATGGCTTTCGCCAATAGTCTCGCCCAAACTCTCGCACCAAACATCCGCGTCAACACGGTTGCTCCTGGATGGATCCAGACCGCATGGGGTGAAACGGTCCAAGGATACTGGGACGACCGAGCCAAGGCTCAAGCTCTAGTGAAACGATGGGGGCGTCCGGAGGATGTCGCCGAAGCGGTCGCTTATCTGACATCACCATCCGCTAGCTTCATCACCGGTCAAACCATCAACGTCAACGGCGGGTTCAACCGCCGATTCGATCGCGACTAGCCGACGAGCCATTCTTTTTTGACACACCGTCATTTTTGACAGGTTGTCAAATTCAAATTTCCGATCATAGTGGGGGGATGCCCACGCCCAAAACATCGGACCGATTAACGCCCAAACAGCTCGAGATTCGCCAACGCGGATCGCGAATTCTCGATTGCGCTTTTCCGATGGTTTGTGAAGGTGGGCTGACCGCCCTCAGCATGGACGCGATCGCCAAGGCGATGAACTGCACCCGCGGCACGATCTACAACCACTTCCCCAATAAGGAAGAAGTGTTGTTGGCCCTCGCGACCCGGGCGGTCCAGCGACGCATGCGTTTATTTCACTACGGTACCACGCTGGGCCGAAATACACGTGAATGCTGTGCAGCCATCGGAATCGCGGCCGAAGTGTATGCAGATTCCTTACCCGACGATTTTGCGATTGAACAGATTGCTCGCCACGACCCGCTGTGGCAAAAAGCATCGCCCAAACGTCGTGAAATCCTGCGAAAGTCCGAGCACCTTTGCATCGCCAAAGTTGGCGGAATCATCGAAGCGGCGATTCAAAACGGTGATTTGCCAGCGCCTGCTGGAAAGCAGAAACAGGGACTTGTCGAACGATTGGTCTTTGGCTTGTGGTCGTTGGTCTATGGCGGCTTAGTGTTAGAAGCGACCGGACGTGTGATGGCGGGCGACGATGAATCGAAGGCTAAAGAGTCGCCAACAGATCAAATGACCATCACGGATCCTCGCTCGGCGATCCGCCGCAACTGCAACTCCCTGCTCGATGACGTCGGCTGGGAACCTCGATACGATCCGAAGGCATACAACACATCGGTTCGGCGAATTCGTGCGAAGTTGATTGATCATGTTGAGGTCATTCGCAATGAGTTTGAAAGCGACTGGACCGAGATCGAGGCAACCTCATGAGTTGGTTTTACAAACTCTTGACGATGCTTGGGTTCGTCGTCGTGATCGCGGTGTTCTGGACGCTTGGTAACGCAGTTTTCACGAGGGCAACCCACGAACCGATGTTGCCACCTGAAACCGTTCGAACGCATGTGCAAGTTGCACGAGTCGGCGAAATAGAAGCTCCCCAACTGATCGCGACATACCGCGGTGAACTTCGGGCCCGACGGCAAAGCGAGCTTTCTATCCGGCGCAGCGGTCTGCTTGCCGAGGTGCTTGTGCACGAAGGCGACCGAGTAGCCCAGGGCGATGTACTGGCCCGTTTAGACGTATCGGACTTGGACGTTCGCGAACAAATGGCGGATGCTGAAGTGGACGCTGCATCCGCTGCGGCAACCGAAGCCGTTGCGGGACCACGGTATCAAACCTTGAACGCCGCTGCCGCCCGCGTCCGACAACTCAAAGCGAAGCTCGCATCTGCAAAAAACAGCTTAGAACGCCAACGCAAATTGTCATCGCGACAAGTCGGTACCGCTCAAGAACTGGATGACGCGACTTTCGAGGTTGCGGAGCTAGAAGCGTCGCTGGCCGCGTCAACGGCGGAGCTGGAAGAGCTGAACGAAGGCACTCGGTCGGAGCAAATACTAGCCGCTCAAGCCAACCGAGAAGCGGCTATCGCGTCTCGCAGGCAGTTAAGCGTTGATCGCCAAGACAGTTTGATTATTGCGCCCTACGATGGCGTGATTGCCAATCGTTTCGTCGATGAAGGTGAAATGGTTTCATCAGGCGAGCGAGTTTTGAGATTGCTTGAAGCGGATCCAGTGGAGGCTCATTTTGGCGTGCCGGCGGATGTCACGACAAACTGGCAACCCGGTATAGAACTGACCATCATGGTCAACGATGTCGCTTTCAAAGGGACACTCGCACGGATGCAGCCTCAGGTCGATTCCGTCACACGGACTCGCGGTATTGATTTTGAAATCGCCGCCACCGAAGGCCAACCCAATCTGTTGGATTCAATCTATATCGGGCAAACGGCGATACTGAACGTTCCGTCTGCGGCGTCGAGGCTTAATGAGTCGAGGGTTAATGAAACGGAATCCAGTGGCACACTACAATTCTGGACGCCCACGAAGTCGTTGGTGCGTGGAACCCGCGGGCTGTGGTCTGTTTACATCGCTGAACCGGAGTCCGTCGAACAAGTCTCTGAAGCCCTCATCGCACGTCGGGATGTCAAAGTCGTTCAAGCAGCAGGGCCGTTGAGTTTAGTGGAAGGCTTCGTGCGTCCCGGCGAGTGGCTTGTCACCGACGGAGTGCAAAAAATCGGTCCTGGCGTCCCGGTTGAAATCACCTCATCGATTATCGGCGGCGAAACCAACTCAATCGCTCACCGTGACGACACAACGAGTCCCATCGATCCGCGGCAAATGTCGGTGGAGCGATGATTGCACGACTGGCGAAGCAGTTCTTCAACGACTCGCGTTTACTCGTCCTCATCGTGTTGTTGATTTTGGTAGCGGGACTCAGTTCGTTGGCGGTCTTGCCACGAATGGAAGATCCCGTGCTCGCCAGACGTGTCGCATTAATCAACACGCGACTACCCGGTGCGGACGCCAAACGCGTTGAAACCTTGGTCACCGAAAAGATCGAAAATCACCTTCGTGATATCGAAGAGGTTAAGGAACTAAGATCCATTAGCCGGATCGGCATCAGCACAATTTCGATCGAACTACGTGACGACATTACACAGACCGATACCGTTTGGTCGCGAGTACGAAGCCGGATGGAAGACGCGGCGGCTGACCTCCCAGCCACCGCCAGCCGCTCTCAATTTGAAGAATTGGAAGTTCGTGCTTATGCGATGATTGTGGGTTTGAAGTGGGTCGGATTCGATTCATCGCCGTTTAACAAAACGAGCCAACCCTCCTTGGATCCGTCAACTAATTTTGACGCCAGGGTGCTTCGGCGGTTGGCGATCGACCTACAAGATCGCTTTCAAAACTTAAGCGGCACGGACTTGGTCGACCGATTTGGTGATCCAGGTGAAGAGATCGAAGTTCGTGTCGATCCACAGCGTGCTGCCGCACTGGGAATTGCCCCGTCTGACGTCGCGGCTACGCTGCGATCGTACGACGCCAAGGGCACCGCTGGCGTTCTGCGCGATGAAACCAATCAAATCCTTTTGAGCGTTGATAACCAACTCGACGTGATCACTCAAATCCGTGACGTGCCGGTTATCGGAACGAGCGGACGAGATGTGCGTTTGGAAGACATTGCCGTGGTGAGTTCGGGCACACCGAATCCGCCGGAACGTGCCGCTTCTCTGGACGGTACTCCTGCCGTGGTGCTTGGTGCGATGGTTCGCCCGGCATACCGAATCGATCGTTGGACCGTGGCAGCGGACGCGCTGCTTTCTGATTTCGAAAAAACGCTGCCGCAAGGCATCCAACTCGACACAGTGCTAAGACAAAACGATTACGTCAGTGCTCGGCTTCGTTCGTTGGCGTCGAACCTGTTCCTCGGCGCCATGGCGGTGGCCGGTGTGATCTGGCTGTTGATGGGATTTCGCTCGGCGTTGATTGTGACACTAACGCTGCCGCTGGCTAGCTTGGTTGTGCTGTTCGCGTTACGAATGGTCGACATTCCGATCCACCAAATGTCGGTCACAGGACTGATTATCGCTCTCGGGCTTCTGATCGATAATTCAATTGTGATGGTCGACGAGGTTCAAGGGCGTCTGCGTGAAGGACTATCGCCGACCGACGCGATGTCTCAAAGCATCTCGCATCTAGCGGTGCCGCTATTCGGCTCGACATTGACGACTGCTTTAGCGTTTGCCCCCATCGCGTTGATGCCCGGCCCCGCAGGCGAATTTGTCGGTGCGATCGCAATCAGCGTGATCTTTGCGATCTTTTCATCCCTGTTCTTAGCGATGTCAGTCATCCCGACCGTTGCAGCCAAGATTCTATCGAAGCATCGTGACAACTCCCCTGATGCTCACTCGGGAATTCGAATTGCGTGGTTAACGAGAGCCTTCGAGCGATTGCTGCGTCATTGCGTTTTACATCCATGGCAAGGGGTGGCGATCTCGCTGGTATTCCCGTTGATCGGCTTCGCAGCATTTCCGCTGCTACAAGAACAGTTCTTTCCGGCCAGTGGACGTGACCAGTTTTACATCACGGTGGAAGGTGCCTCGACGGATTCTATTGAGCAATCCCGGCGAACAGCAAACCGTGTGGACCAAATCGCTCGTGAAATGGGAGCCGAGCGGATTGATTGGTTCTATGGCGAAAGTGCACCTCAGTTCTATTACAACGTCATCGCGAATCGGCGAGGTACGCCCAGTTTCGCCCAAGGGCTTGTCAAGTTGCCCGACGGTACCGATCCGCTGCCAATTATCCAGACTTTGCAAGCACGCTTGAATCGTGAGGTGCTGTCTTCCCGTGTGCTGGTGAAGCAACTTGAACAAGGCCCACCCTTTGGAGCCCCCATTGAAGTGCGGTTGTTCGGGCCCGACCTGGATCTATTGCGTACCCTCGGCGAAGACGTCCGGGTAATGCTAAGCCGGATGCCAGAAGTTACCGCGGTACGCACCGATCTATCCGACGTGTTGCCGCAAGTTCGCTTCGATGTAAATGCGGCAAGCGCCGTCCAGGCCGGAATCTCGCCGGCCGAAATTGCCAGCCAATTGGCGATGGCACTGGAGGGGCAAAGTGGCGGCAGCATTTTGCAGGACAACGAAGAAATTCCGATCGTCGTCCGTGTGGGCGGTGAGGACCGCGGTAACTTGGCACGGATCGAAAACGTGGACATCCTGCTGCCGGCGAGTGCGAACTCGACATCAGAAAACAATGATGCAGACGCGGGCGGTTCGAATTCCCGACGCGTGACGCCTTTGTCAGCCATTGCAAGTGTGAAGCTGGAACCGCAAGCTTCCGCGCTGCCGCGTTTAAATCGGATGCGGATGAATGAAGTCGCCGCCTATCTATCGGCGGGTGTATTGCCGAGCGTGGTGCAGTCACGTATCGAGATGGAACTCGTTGAATGGGAATCACAATTGCCTTCGGGATATTCGATGGTCTACGGCGGCGAAGCGTCTAAGCGAGACGACGCGATGGGTAACCTGTTTTCGACGGTGGGCGTGCTGGGGGTGACGATGTTAGCGACCCTGGTTTTATCGTTCGGATCGTTTCGCATGGCGGGTATCATCGCACTCGTCGCGGCGATGTCGATTGGACTGGGATTGGCCGCATTGAACATCAGCGGCTATCCGTTCGGTTTCATGGCAATTATCGGTACGATGGGATTGATTGGGGTCGCAATCAATGATTCGATCGTGGTGCTGGCTGGAATCCGAGCTAACCCTCTAGCGGTCGCCGGTGAGGTTGATGCCGTCGTCCACGAGGTCATGCATACGTCGCGGCACGTGGTGGCGACCACACTGACCACGATGGCCGGGTTCACCCCGCTCATTTTGGACGGCGGGGGATTCTGGCCGCCTATGGCCGTGTCGATCGCCGGCGGTGTAGCGGGTGCGACTTTATTGGCTTTGGTGCTGGTTCCATGTTTGCACCAATGGATGCTAAAAGGTCGGGCTTGAACGGGTTAATCCGATCGTCCGACGGTCTTGGCGATCCCCGCAAAGTTTGCGGGTTGATCGAGTAAGGAAAAGGATGCAGATGAGCCGAAGGCTATGGGTACGCAGTCACTGGCAAGACGTGGAGAGTCATTTCCTCATTACCGGTGGCACAAAGGATTGTGATGGCTAGAAACAGATAGCCGTTTGCGTGACTTGTTGGTTTCCACCAGGCCACTCCAAATGATCTAACAGCACCCGTGTCCACTCCTCCCCCCAGCTACCTCAAAGTACTCCGCCCAGATCGCGACGGGGATTCCGCCGACGAACGGAATTCGACTGCCACCGCGACCCGCGAAGCCGACTCGAGCTATGCAAAATCGTCACGGGCAAACGAGCAAGTTGTCGAGGGCTTCTGGCGAGCCTACTCGGATGCAACGGGTCTACGGATTGACGCCGGATCGTCTGTAAATCCAGCGAGCCCAGGGTCGACAACTTCCGACTCGAGCACGCCCCTGGATGTGAACGACACCACGCCAGTCACGCTAACCGAAGCCGGTGCTCAGGAACTCGCCAAAGCGGCTCAAGAACTCGCGGATCAACTTCAAAGCCAGCAAGAGTTGCTGAAAGCACAACAAGTTGAACTGGCCGCCCGCGCCGCGATCCTCGGCAGCCATCGCAGTCGTCTTGCCCTGGGCGACCAAATCGACCAGGTACTTTCCGACGCAGTATCGGCAACAGGTACAAACTCAGCCGCGATCTACATGCTCGATGAGTTGACTGAAGACTTGGCGACACGCTTCGTCTACGGTTTGTCTCCTGTGCAACGGCTGGGAACGAGCCGGCCTTTACGAGGCGCCCGGATCGATTTGGAATCGATGATTCAAGGTGTGGTGGCCGTTGATGATTTGAACGCTGGATCGCGGGATCTTTACCGAGCACCCGAAGCCGCGGATTCCGCAATTTGTGTCTGTCTAGGCGACATCGATCTTCCGATTGGAACCTTGTGGCTGTTTGGCAACACAGCACAAGAATTCTCGGACATGCAAACGGCATCGGCACGCCTGGCAGCGGCTCACATTTCCAATTTGCTCGAAACGGCCGGCAACCACTCCAGTTCCGCACCAACCAAACTGAGTGTGACGGATTCGGAACTCGATGCGGCCGTGGATGAGATTCCCGGCGAAACATTCGCACAAATCCGCGAACTGGATGAAGTTCGTATGGGAGAGTTCTCCGACAATGTTGCGGTCTCTCCACGAGTAACCTCCGATGCAACAATCAATCGTTGGTCTTCGGAATTGTCCAACTGGCAACACGACACATTGCCACTAGGTCAACGCCTGACTCCATCGTGGACCGTCGATGGCATGATCGAGTCGCCTCTATCGATCGCACAAAGCTGGCATCACTGGGACGTGTTACCCGACGGTGTGATGACAATGGCCATGTGCCAACAGCCTGCTGGCGATGCGTCCAAGAGCAAAGAATCGATTATTGATCTAACGTCCACGCTCGACGCGACCGTTACCCGTGCGGCGTTGCAAGCTCACACTGGCTATCGTCATTCACCCGGCGATGCCGTGATGCGTGTCCTGGATACACTCTTGCAAGTACGCGATGGAGCGATTGACGAGACGGGGCAACCGAATCTTTCGTTGTTCTATGCTCATGTCGATCCTGACACAGGACACACTAGCATCGCATCGGTGGGTGATTGGTCGACTCTAGTCGTCTCCAAATACGGTTTCCGCCCGGTCGGAATGAGCCAACCCAATGATGTTCGCTCAAACGAATTCATGGGACGACAAACTGCTGCTGTTCGTGAAACGATGCTCCAACCCGGTGAAGTATTGCTGGTTACCGGTCGCGAATGGATGGGTACCCGCCCCCATGAATCCATGTCCCGCGACTCCCGTGCACAGTCAGCTCAAAACCGTATTGGAGCTGCGATCCAGCAGTCACTTCGTGAAGGCGAACGCAGTCCACTGGCTGCGATCCGGCGACTGTTAGCATCATCAGCGTTGACGTGCGAACGAACGGCGATGTCGCTTCAATACCTAGACAACGCTGCTGAGTGAAGCTTCTCAAGATCGTGCCGGAGCATTGTGCGTGATTGATTAACCGTCCAGGGTCTGTTCCCACCAGCCAACCACACGCTGGCTAGAGGGAACAGGCCCTACGCCGTTTCAATAATGCTCAAAGGCGGAATATAGAACGATGAAGTAGGTCGTGCGGTAAGCATAGCGAGTGCAGAGTGAGTAAATTCGTCACGCTCACTACTGGATGAGTTGACGTTCAAGGCCAGTTGATAGAGATTGCTCCTTTCGCCCGATGAAGGCGAAACAAACCGCTTCTCGACAATCCAATCGACTGACCGCCATGCCAACGAATATACTTCCGCTACGAACGGATCGTCTGCTAGATCGCTTTCTTCGGTACGTTCGTGTGGAAACCACGGCGGATCCTCAATCATCGAGCTACCCCAGTACCGAGGGGCAACGAGAATTGGCAAAGATCTTAGCCAATGAATTGACGGCGATGGGGCTGGACGATGTGCAACTGACCGACGATGCACTTGTGATCGCAACGGTACCGGCAACCATTCAGGGCGATCTACCCGTCGTTGCCTTGGTCGCTCACATGGACACGTCGCCGGATGCTTCCGGAGCGAACGTCGATCCACAAGTAGTTCAAGAGTATGCCGGTGGAGACATCACACTATCCAATGGCAAGGTGATTTCCGTCGCTGATTGTCGTGAACTGGAATCAATGGTCGGTGAAACATTGATTACCACCGATGGCACCACGCTACTGGGTGGCGATGATAAAGCCGGCGTCGCGATCATCATGGAAGTTGCCCACACACTGGTCGAGCATCCTGAGATCCCTCACGGTCCGGTGCGAGTGGTCATGACATGTGATGAAGAAATCGGATTCGGCACCGACAAAATCAACCTTACCGAACTGGGCGCGACGGTAGCCTATACCGTTGACGGCGGGGGTCGCGGCGACATCGATGTCGAAACGTTTTCAGCCGATGCGATGACCGTCACCTTCGAGGGCTACAACATTCATCCAGCGATCGCGAAAGATCGCATGCGGAATTCCATTCGGGCCGCAGCAACCTTCGTCGCGTCGCTTCCCCAAACGGAACAAACGCCTGAAACGACGGACGGTCGTGACGGTTTCATCCACGTTAATGACATTGTCGGTGGTGTCGGTCAAACACGCGTACACCTTTTGCTTCGAAGTTTTGACAGCGACGAGCTGAATGTGTTTGCGAAACAGGTTCGCGAACTGGCCGAAAAGGCTGCCGCTTCGATCGACGGAATGGGCTGCGATTGCCAGGTTCGCCGCCAATATCGCAATTTGCAAGAAGGACTCGCAAAGCTACCCGAAGCGGTGGACCTAGCCGAACAGGCGTTCAAGTCTCTTGGAATCCAATCCACCCGGGCGATCGTTCGCGGCGGAACCGACGGCAGCCAACTTTCCGAAAAAGGACTACCGACACCTAATCTTTCCAGTGGTCAGCACAATATCCACAGTGTTCTTGAATTTGCCAATTTGCATGAAATGGCCGATTCTGCCTCGCATCTAATCGAGTTGTTGAGACTTTGGGGCGAAAAACGATCGTGATTGACCTAGCGGACGCCGAAGGACGCTTGGTATCGCGGGTCTTCTCGGATGCTTCCTACCAGGAGTCTTTTCTTATGTTCGAGTTTTTGAAGAAGTTTGCCCCTGCGGCGAAATCGCGTCAGGATGACGCGAATGGTGATTCAAAGAGTGATCTTGTGTTCTGGGTCGACATGCCCAAAATACCTAAGCCACCCACTCCTCAAACGCTCACCAAGGTCCATCGATCCCCGGTCAGCCACAAATCCATCAGCCATGCACCGGTTAGCCAAACCAGCACGGCGATTTCCCATGCCGCTGAAACGGCAACCGATCGTTTGGGGTCACACCGCGAACGATTGTTGGCGATGCGACTGGAACACCTCAAGTTGTGTCCACCGAAGCGGTGCCAACAACTGGCCGATCTAGGCGTTGTGACCGCCGGCGATCTAGTTTTCGGTGATCCCAAACGGATTGCCGCTACTTTCCAAAGCCCAGCTCGAGCCGAACGAGCCATCCGACGATACCGAGCCGCCATCCGACTCGCGTCTTCGATCGATTCGATGATGCCTCGCGATGCGTTGTTGTTGGTGTCGATTCATCGCCGCAGCGTGGCCAGTTTGTCACGTGAATCGGCTGCTCAACTTCATCGCGATCTTGAGCGGTTCTCATTGAGCACTCGTGGCAGCAAGATGATTGGTCGACGTGGCATCCCTAGCCTACGCCGCGTCAAGTCCTGGGTTGCCACCTGCCGCCAGCTTGCCGAAACCGCAGGTACGGCTAGCACCTGCCAACCAGCTTGGTCGTAACCGGCTAGCCTTTGGTTTCACTAACATGCCGTATGCAAAAAATTGCAGCGGCGAGTTGATAGGTGATTTACACCTGATCCCTACAACGCAGTTGCTATCCAAGCAAAACATCTGCGAACTTCTTAAGAACTTTGCAGCGGCTTGGAATGAGATAGAGAGCTGACCAAACTTGCCGTATTAGGTTTCTTGACCACCGCCGAGCTCGGTGATCGCTTCGCTTGATAGATGCCCGAAATTAGCGACTCATAGCCAGCAACCATCGAAGTCAAGGATCCGGTTTGGATAACCCGTTGACGCCCCCGCTCGCCCATACGATTTCGCAGCTCAGCATCACTGAGTAACGTTCCAAGAGCCTTTGCGTAACCACCAACGTCTTCACTAGCGACCAACATTCCCGTTTCGCCTTCGATCACCGTTTCGCTGATCGACCCCACATCGGTCGCAACAACCGGGGTCTGGCAGGCAAGCGCCTCCAGAATCGAAACAGGGGACGCTTCATTGAGCGAACAAAGCGTGAACACATCCATCGCGGATAGCAGTCGCGGAGTGTCGCTGCGGTTTCCCAATAGATGCACCCGTTGATTCAGCCCTAACTGTTCGCGGAGTGGTTCGATAGTTGCCCGCTCAGGTCCCTCACCGACAATCAAAACGTTTAAGTCGGGATGAGACTCAGTCAACTGAGCGACCGCATTTAACAACAACGAGTGATTCTTTTCGGGACGCAGCGCTGCCACAATACCGCACAAGGGGGTGGATCCAGCGAGTCCTAGCTCGCGACGAACCTCTCGACGTGCCTCGGAATCCGCTTGAAACCGATCACAATCGATGCCATTGCGAATCACGTTAACCTTGTTGGCAGGAAACTTTTCAAAGTCCCGTAAGAACTCTCCGTGAGAGTCAGCCACACCGATAAAAGCATCGGTCACGGGAGTCAAAAGTCGGTTCAGCTTTCCCACACCATCCGGCCAACCAGTGGAATGCAATGCTGAGGCAATGACGGGAACACCAGCCAGTTTGGCGGCCAATCGTCCCCAAAACATCTTGTCACCCGCACCGACGGTAATCACGGCATCGGTATGACGCTTGCGAAACAATCGCACCAACCGAGGCACCACCGCCAGATCATACTTTCCACCAATCATGTTGGAATGCAACGGAAACTCTTTGGCTATCTCATCACCCAGCGGGCCAGGTTCCTTGAGACAAACCACTTCGGGTCGGAAACGGTTGGGATCCATTCGCCGCATCAAATTTGCCAACAGCGTTTCGGCACCTCCCACCGGCATCGAAGTAATGACAAAGCTACAAGTCAGAGGACGTTGAATATTGGACATGAGGTCGAGACAAAGTGGTCGGTTTAAGAGGTGACGCTGCTCAACGAACGGATCGGCGTCGCTGGTACGTGGGTGGGTCTGGCCCGAAACTGAATATCGACCGGATGTACATTCCCGACCGCTTCAGTGTGATTCAGTTAAGACGGTACGAAGAGTGAAGGGATCGAAGGGAAGTTGACCGGAGCAACAATCCCACCGGTCGTTTCTTCGAGAATATCTGTATCGGGAAGAACCGGTTCGGAATGACACTTTCGTTCATCGAAACTAAGCCAATTGCGTAGTCGTGCAAACTCGGGATCACCATGGATACGGCGGATATGAAAGGGATCACCGCCGACGCGGTTGTAGGCGCCGTAAGCGCTGCACACACCGCGAATCCCACATTGCCTTGCGGTTTCGAAGACGGCTGGACGCATCTGCTGTGGCATTCCAAACGGTACCGCAAAATAGTTCACCGGATGATCGATCATGTTTTCCAAGTCCGCTTTCGCGTCGACGATTTCAGCCCGCAGTTTCCTGACGTCTGTCACTTGGTTGAAATCAATATGGTTCGCCGTGTGGATTCCGATATCGATTCCACCGGCAATCGCTTCTTTCAGTTGTTCAGGCGTGTTGACTTCGAGCAGGCGTCCCGACTGAACATCATGATGAAAGGGGATGTTACGACGAATGTGTTCGGTCGTAACGAAATACGTGCAGGGGATTTTTTTGCTGCATAAATACGGCAGCGCGAATTCCGAGTTTTCGGCATAGCCATCATCAAAGGTGATCGAAACGGCGGGCCGAGGTGAGCAGCCTGTTTCAAGCCGGTTCTGAGCTTCGGCCAACGAGATCAATTCGAAGTTTTCTTGGATGTACTCGATGTGCTGTTGAAATTTTGCATTCGAGATCGTCCAAGGATTCGGAAACCGATCCGCAACGCGGTGGTAAAACAAGACCGAGATGGGAGCCTGGTTGAGTTGTGCCAATTCCTCGAGCCGATCTTGACGCGCCGATCGCTGTGCGAGATAGCGGGCATTTAATGCGAGACTTCGAATTGGATTCATTGTGATAACAATCAGAGGGAGGGGCTACCTAAAGAAGGTCTAAGTCACTCCTAACACCCAAACGGGTAGTCTGTCACACTACCGCCACCACTTGTTTCCAATCCCCGGCCGGGTTTTCGGGTTGTTCCGAATATGCTGACGCGACGATCTCAACCATGACTGTTTCCAGTTCCAAACGAATTGTCATCATCGGTGCGGGTGCCGCTGGCATGATGGCCGCTGCCGTCGCCGCCCGGCGGGGTGCCCAAGTGACTCTTGTGGAAAAGAATCGTAAGACCGGCGTGAAAATTTTGATGTCCGGCGGGACCCGCTGCAATTTAACTCAGGACACCGACGCTCGCGGAATCACCGACGCCTTCGGCCACGCCAAGCGGTTCTTGCAACCTAGCGTTGGTAAGTTTTCACCCACCGATGTGATCGCTCACTTCAATGCACTGGGCGTTGGTACCAAGCGTGAAGTAACTGGTAAAATTTTCCCGGTCAGTAATCGAGCCTTGGACGTTCGCGACGCGTTGCACCGTGACATGATCGAGGCAGGCGTCTGTTTAAAAACGGAATCAGCCGTTGAATCGATTACCAAAGTGACAACGGAATCCAACGGAAACGAAACAGCGGATTCGACGCAGTGGAAGATTTCGGTGACATCACGAATCGGCACACATGAACTAATTGCTGATGCCGTGATCGTGACAGCAGGCGGGAAAAGTTGGCCGGGTTGCGGCACCACCGGAGACGCCTATGCGTGGCTGGCAAATTTGGGGCATACCATCGTAGCCACACGCCCAGCACTCGTGCCGCTTGTCGGTGGCACCGAAGGCACACGAGCTCTATCAGGTCTGACCCTGGACGATGTGGTAGCCGAAGTCTTTACCGATGACCACCGCAAAGGCAAGAAGCCCAAAGTCAGCCGCCGTTCTTCTTGGCTGTTCACGCATTTCGGTTTCTCCGGACCAGCCGCCATGGATGTCAGCGGGACGATGACGGCAATGAACTCGATGAAGCTAGCACGTCTCAAACTCGATTTGCTACCCAACGTTTCCGAGGAAGAACTGAACCGCGTGTTATCTTGCCGTAGTGGTGGCAGCGGCAAGCAAACCGTTTCATCGCTTTTGACCCAGTGGCTTCCTAATCGGCTGGCGGCGGAACTGGCAACGGCTTGTGGTGTGCGCACATCCGAAGGTGAAAAACCACTTGCGGAATGCTCCGCAGCCTCCATGCGAGAATTGGTTGATTACTTGAAGCGGTGGCACTTGCCGGTGAACGACACCCGTGGATTCGCCAAGGCCGAAGTCACCGCTGGCGGTGTAAGCCTGAAAGAAGTCGATCCACGGACGATGGCCAGTCGTCTGCACGATGGACTCTTCATCGCGGGCGAAGTTCTCGATGTCGATGGCTGGATTGGCGGCTACAACTTCCAAGCCGCGTTCAGCACCGGTCGAGCGGCCGCGATCGCCGCAACTGAAACGCAATAAGTTTCCACATCAACCGAAAAGTTGCTACGACGTGCGACCAATATTAAGCGGCGCTGATTTGGCCGTCTTCACTGACATCTTCAAAGCGGATCGAGACTTGCTTACTGACGCCTGATTCTTGCATCGTCACACCGTAGAGCGTCGTCGCCGCCGTCATGGTCTTCTTGCTGTGCGTGACCACAACGAACTTGGACTGATCCAAGAACTCGCTCAACACGGTAACAAAACGCCCAATGTTTGCTTCATCGAACGGTGCATCCACTTCGTCCAAAACACAAAACGGGCTAGGCCGATACTGGAAGATTGACATCAAGAGCGCGACCGCAGTCAACGCTTTCTCACCACCGGACAACAACGAATTACTGAAGCTTGGTTTACCAGGCGGAGTCGCGACAATTTCAACACCGGCTTCGAGTGGATCGTCGGAATCTTCCAACACCAAGTCAGCGTGACCACCGCCAAACGACTTCCGGTACAGCTTTTGGAAGTTCTGGCGGATCGCTTCGAGCGTGTCCAAGAACAATCGACGCGAATCTGCGTTGATGCGGGCGATCACTCGCTGCAACGAATCCTTTGCCGCGGTCAGGTCCTGGTACTGGCCATGCAATTCGTCATAGCGAACTTGCAATTCGTTAAGTTCTTCGAGGGCTTCCATGTTGACCGAGCCGACGTTTTGAACCTGAGACCGCAGTTTCGCAATTTCGTCATCGACAGCCGTTCGGTCCTCGATTTCCGCAAGCTCTTCAGGTGGCTCATCGTTACGAAGATCGATCCCGTAGTCCTCCGAGATTCGCTGAGCCAAGGTTGTTTGCTTCAACTCGGCGGCATCTCGCGCCGTCGTGATACTGGCAACCGCTTCGGCAGCGGCAGTGACCGCTTTGATCGCCGCCTGGGTTTGCGTTTGCACGCTGCGTGTGGCTTTGCGTTCGGCATCCGCACGAGCAGCCAAGCTACGAAGCGTCGTATCGGACGCCTCGGTTTCGAACATCAATTCGGCAAGCCGGTCGTCTGCTTGAAGGATGCGTGTTTCCACCTCAGCGATCCGGCGACGCGTATGAGTCATCGCATCGCGAATCTCCTGTTTGGCCGCCTCTCGTTGGCTTTGATCTCGTCGAGCGACTTCAGCAGCGGTAGCCAGCGATTCGACTTGTTGTTCCAAACGGGCCGACTCAACCGAAACCGACATCGCTTCGCTTTGAACGGCTTGCAAACGACTCGTCGCGTCAGTCAATTCCGCTTCGACTCCACCCCGCTGTTCTTCTAACAAATCGATCGAAGCCTTACCCGACAAGATCGACGCCCCTAAAGCTTCATCTTGAATCTTCGCAGCGTCGAGAGCGTCTTGATTTTCGGCACCTGCGTTTCGCAACTCATCCACCGATGTTTGTCGGCTGGCGAGTCGCTCCGCTACGTGATGCTGTTTCGCTTCAGCGGCCGCGTGACGTGTGATCCATTGACGCTGGGTTTGTTCGAGCCGTCCAAGCTCCGCTGCGTTTTCGTCGATCTCTTGACCGAGACGCTCGATTTCCTCTTCGCCTTCTTTAATTTGAAACGAGTAGTGCTCAATCTCATCTTGGGCAGACTTCAGCTCACTGCGGCGGCTAACTAATCCGGTTTCACCACCGGGAGGCCCCACCACACTTGATCCATCATTATCAAGCAAGTCGCCCGTGGCGGCAACAAACCGTAGCCCAGCACCCGACAACTTGCGTAGGCCGAGGGCCGTTCCCAACGAATCGACGAGCCACGTATTGCCCAATAGATGCTTCACCAAAGGTTGCAAATCATCGGCGCAGTCCACCATCCGGTCGGCGCGTCCGATCACGCCGGCAAGTCCGTCCAAACGTATTCGATCACCGGGACGTCGGTTGGGAAGCTCGTCCAACCGAATGATTCCGACTCGGCTGGCGATCTTGATTTGCCCTGCTGCAATCGCATCGCCAATGGCACCGCCGCGGACGATCACGTATTGAGTACGGGGACCAAGCGCTGCATCGATCAACGGTGCCACCTGACGGTCCACGTTGAAACAATCCGCGACGAGCCCCACGAGCTGCTTGCGAAGTTCACCTTCGGGCAGGTTCAAGATCTCTCGCACACCGCCGCTAACACCCTCTTGGCGTTTTTGCAATTCAGCCAACACCTTGGCTCGTTCGGAGATCCCCTGCAGACGAATCTTCAGCGAGCCGATGTCATCCCGCCGTCGTTCGAACAATCGACGCGTCTCGGCGAGCTTCGCTTCGGCGATTTCAACCAGCTTTTGAGAAGCTTCAATTTCGCCCACCAGGGATCCAACGTAAGCGGTCGCTTCGTCGTATTCCGCTTTCGCCTGAATCAGGCTCGCTTCGGCCGACTCACGATTACGGAGCGTTTCGGCGATCGCACGATCCGCTTCGACAATTTGTTGTTGAACGCGTTGGCGATTCGCCTCGTGATCGGCTACCCGTCGCACTGCCGCCAGGTGTTCTCGCTGGAGTTCGTCTCGACGGTTTTGCACCGCGTGCACTTCAGCCTGCAAACGATCTCGATCGGCGGTGATCGAATCTTTCCGCTTCGAGATCGCCGCCGTCTGAGCCTGAGCGACTTCCAGGTCATCAATTGCTTTTTGCAGATCCGCCGTAGCACTGCCGGCGGCCGTTCGGGTGATCCGCAATCGGCGATAGTGCCCGGCCAGGGCCCGACGTTGTTCGGCAAGCGTGGTTTGATCCGAATCCCGACGCCCTTGCAAACGAGCGATCTCGCCGGTCAGTTCACCGCGAACTCGTTCCGCTTCGCGAGCTTCATCGGCGATCGTTTGCAAACGGATTTCGGCTGCCTGACGCTGCTCTTCCAGTTCCTCGCGAGCGGTCTCGGAGGCTGCGTGGTGAGCGACGGCGTTGGAGTACTTCGACTGGGCCGATTCCAGTTGCTCAGTGAGGCTAAGCCAATCCGTCCACGCGACGACGGTACGAAGTTCCTTCAGCCGGTCGGTTGCTTGACGATATCGTTCGGCCTTGCCCGCTTGGCTCTTCAACGTCTTCAGACGCGTCGCGACTTCATCAACAATGTCACTCAGGCGGGTGAGGTTCTGCTGGACACGGGTGAGTCGCCGTTCCGCTTCGTCCTTCTTCGCCTTGAAACGACTGATCCCCGCCGCTTCCTCAAAAATCGCTCGTCGATCCTTCGCATTGGCCTGAAGCATGCGATCGACTTTGCCCTGTTCGATCAAGCTATAGGCGTCGATGCCGATGCCGGTCCCGCGAATCAACGCTTTGACATCCTTCAGCCGCACCGCCTGGTTGTTGATCAGGTACTCACCTTCTCCGCTGCGGTAGACCCGCCGGGTGACGTGAACCTCAGGCGCGTCGACCGGAAGTTCACCGTTGGTGTTGTCAAAGATGATCGTCGCTTCGGCTGCCCCGGCCGGACCACGGGTTTGCGATCCTTTGAAGATCACATCGGACATGTCCTTGCCGCGCAGGCTCTTGGCACTCTGGCTACCGAGCACCCATTTCATCGCATCGACGATATTGGACTTCCCCGATCCATTGGGCCCAACGACGACCGTAATGCCGTCTGGGAAGTCGAAACGAGTTCGATCCGCGAAACTCTTGAATCCGGCCAGCTCGAGGGCTTTGAGCATAGAACAGAAATGGCCGAACGCACGAGGAGGAATCAGAGGTGAACAACAGCAAGATTAGACAAAACGCCCCTAAAATCCTAGTTGATTCGATCCAAACAAGCCGCAAAAACCGACTTAACCCCGTCCGACTGGTCCGATTCACGGGTAGTTAGAGGATTACGCTAAATAGGCAAATTGCGACAATTCCTAATCCAGCCACCATTTTCCCCACTGTCCCGGTCGTTCGGCCCCAGAAAGCCGCCCTCCCGATCCGCCAATTTTCGCGCCAAGAACGCCCGTCACTCCATTCTGCAAGCATCGCACCGGCCGTCGCCCCAAGCCCCCCGAATAGCAAGGCGGCCAAAACCGGCCCCAATACCGGCACCGGCAAACCGATGATCCCGCCGACAATCGCCCCGGCTATCGATCCCAAGATCGAATAGAGCGTCGCTCGCCGACTCGCCCCCGCTCGGCTGGCTCCCACCGCCCCGGCGGCAAACTCAAAAATTTCCCCCAATAGCCCCAGCCCAAATGCAGCCATGACCGGCGTCATTCCCATTTGAACCCGGCCCGATTCAGGCCCCAACCACGCAAACAGGGCCATCGCCAGGATGGCCAGCCAGTTTCCTGGCAGCGAAATCAGGTTCAAAAACCAGGCTCCAATGCACAACAGCACCAGACCGATTCCAAGTGCCACGGTACCACCGGCTGTCGCGGCTTGGACAGTAACTTCCCAGCCCGACTGGAGCCATTGCCAGCTTGTTTCAAAAATCCCGCTAGCGAGCAGTTCAGTCATAACGACAAAATGAAAAAGGAATGAAGACGCCAACACGGCTCTGGAAACCGCATACGATGGCGAACCCTGGATTAGCCGTTTTCGTCTATGGATGCAATCAACGCAATTCACCTCGGATCACCGCAACGCCCCAAATCGAGTTGGTAGGGGAGCCGAACGATGACCGTCAACAGTGGCTTGCCGCTTCCTGGGCGGGTAAGATAATGCAGGTTCGCTGCGACACGCAGTGCAATCAGGAAGCCAAACAATCGCCAAACTTAGTGACTGATTCATTTCATCTTCATTGACGATGATGATCGTTCACATAGCGGAAGGACCAAAGCATCCATGAACACGCGGGCTCTCGACACAAACGTGTTGGTTTTGAATCGTTTTTACATGGCTGTCAGAGTCGTCAACGTTCGCCGAGCGATGACTCTGTTGTATCGAGAATGTGCGGAAGTCATCGATAACGACGACGGAACCTACATCAGTCACAACTTCGAAAGCTGGTGTGAACTCAGCCACTTGGCCGCCTTGGATAAGCAACCCGACGAGGATTACCTCAAGGCGGTTGACTTCGAAATCAAGGTACCACGTATCGTTCGCCTCACTCGGTTCGATCGCATGCCGGTCCAATCGGTGCGATTCAATCGACGTAACTTGTTCGCTCGCGATGACTACCGATGCCAATATTGTGGCAAAGCGGAACCACTTAACAAGCTAAGCCTTGACCACGTTGTACCACGCTCCCATGGCGGTGCGACGACCTGGGAAAACATCGTTTGCAGTTGCATGCGGTGCAATAGCCGCAAGGGTGGACGCACACCTCAACAAGCTCGGATGAAGCTGCTTACCAAACCAGCCAAGCCACGCTTCAATCCGCTGATGACGCAATCCGTTGACGACCCGCGTTATGAATCGTGGAAGACCTTTTTGCAAACGTCTTGATACGCAAGCCATCGTCGAACCATTGCCAAAATGGTTTGGCGGGCTGTGAAGCGTGGTGCATTGAAGAGTCGGGCTTTGAAGAGTCAGGCAGTTCCGTGTCGGGCCGTGTCGTCTTCCGTTGAGCAAATTGGCCTCAATCAGTGAGGCCGGAACCAAGCATGCATTCGTGCGTCGCTGAACAAGGCAGTCAACCGGTTTACTGCGGCAACACGTACCAGACGATGCCCACAAAGTGCACCACCGATGCGGCCATGACCATCAAATGCCACACCGCGTGCATGTACCGCACCTTTCGGTCGTTTACCAATGCCACCACGCCCAGGCTGTAGGTAACTCCGCCGGCCAACATGGCTAACCCCAATCCCAATGGCACGTTCCCCAGCAATGGGATGACGGGCAGCCAGCCCAACGCCAGATAGCTCCATGTGCTGATGGAGTGGATACGGTGCTTGCGAAACGCTTTGTTGACAAAGCCCCATCCCGCCGCCAGCCACATCAAAATCAACAGCAAAACTCGATAGTCTGGCTCGGCAAATCGGTATGTGATCGGTGTGTAAGTTCCGATGATCATCAAATAGATCATCGCTTGATCCCAGGCTCGGAATCGATCCAACAAGGGACGCTCTAAAAACGTATGCGACAATGTCGAGCATACAAATGTCCCAACAACCGTAAGTCCGTACGCGCCGCATGCAATCGCTAAGCCGGTGCTGACCGCGGACGCTTGAACCACTAACCAAACCGTCAGGACACACCACGAAAGCGCCGCGACGCCGTGCGTCAGCGCGTTGGCCCACTCTTGATCCGGTTGGATGGGCGGTGATTGATCGATGACCGTCGTACTCATTCGTTTTCCTTCACAGAGTCCACTCCGTTTAGGTCCATGCCGTCTAGCCAGCCACTATCTCGTATCCAGCTTAAACACAATTCCGGCCATAAATCATCGGCTCGTCCGTCCTTACGAGCACCGAAGCCGTGCCCGCTACCGCTGAACACATGCAGCGCCGATTGCACCTTAGCGCGGTGCAACGCTTGAAACAACATCACGCTATTGAGCACCTGATGCGGGTCATTGTCAGCATGGGCAAAGAACATCGGCGGCGAGTCTTGATCGACGACGATCCCGTCTCGGAACTGTTCCGGATCCTTGTCTTCAACGATCCATGCGGGATAGATCAAGCACGCAAAATCGGGCGGGCTGATTTGCTCGTCCGATTCGTCGACGGACTCGTAATACCGTTCTTTGGCGACGGAAGCATGCACGGCAGCTTTCCCGCCCGCTGAAAATCCCATCACGCCGACATGATCAGGCTTGCTCGAAAACACTTTGCCTGCACGAACCAAGGCAATCGCCCGCTGGATATCTTGCACGACCGGCTTCCAAGCGACTTTCATCTTGCGAGTGGGGACGCGGTACTTCAAGACGGCCGCCGATACGCCGCCAGCCTGCAACTGCCGCGCGATCTCGATTCCTTCCAAATCCCAAGCCAGGATACTGAACCCGCCGCCCGGACAAATCACCACACTGGCTGGCGAGGCCTTTCCGCTGGCGTCGGTCGCCTCGAAAACGTGTAACTGTACTTCGGTAACATTGCTTAGCCGAATCACATATTCGTCAGCCACCTTGCGACTCGATTCGTTGGAACTGTCCGCCTCCGGTTCGGTCGGTGCCATCCAAACCGGTGGTGACTCAGGCCATACCTCAATCACTGTCGGAGCACCGGCCGATACAGAAACGGCCCCTACGAGCATCAGCAGCATCACGATACTGGTTCGGCGGATCACGTCTCGGATCATCTTCATCACAAGCAAACTTCGTCGAGCAAACATTAAAACACCCTATGGCAAGTCCATGACTGTACCCCGTCCGGCGTACCACCGATATTCCCCCGTGTGATAGCGTCAACGCATGACCCGGCTGGACTACCCTGGTTGGTCATATTCAATCCACGATATACTTTTGCTTTCACGACATCGTAATTACCTAGATCAAGACTTCGCATTCGGCCCTCCGTTGGTTCACCGCAAGCCAGCATTGCCTTGACGCTCCAAACGCATCGAAAAGCCTCGTACGTATGAAGATTGCCCTCGTCATCCCGACCATGGACCGCGGCGGTGCGGAGAAACAGGTCGTTCTGCTGGCGATTGGTTTACAACAAGCCGGGCACGATGTTCACGTCGTCCTGTTGACCCGTGATGGGCCGCGTAGTGAAGAACTTCGTCAGGCCGGAATCCCCGTCGAATTGATCGGTAAGAAATTCAAAGCGGATCCAACGGCTCTACTGCGTTTAGTACGTTGGCTCAAACGAACCCGCCCCGATGTGGTACACACGTGGCTTTTTGCAGCGAACAGCTTCGGACGTCTGGCGGCCAAACTTGCTGCCGTTCCCGTCATCCTAGCAAGTGAACGTTGCGTCGATCCCTGGAAATCGACCGCCCATTTCGTGATCGACCGCTGGCTGGCAAAACACACCGCCGCCATCACCACTAACAGCACCGGCGTTCGTGACTTCTACACCGCCCACGGTCTCGATCCAAAACTTTTTGAGATTATCCCCAACGGAGTGCCTTCAGGGCCGGAGGTGACGAACGCTTTAAAGGCAATCACCCGAGAGTCCGCATTCGATATCCTCGAAGTTGATACCAGCCGGAAGCTAATCATCGCAGTCGGTCGATTGTGGCCGCAAAAACGCGTGCGAGATCTCATTTGGGCCGGCGAGTTAATCGCGACAGCACGTCAGGATACCACTTTGGTGATCATCGGTGACGGACCTCAACGAGGCGAATTGCTTCGGCACCGAGACGCAGTGTCCCAACCGGCCCACGTTCGTTTCGCCGGTTCGCGTGAGGACGTCGCCACGCTGCTGCCACTCGCGGATGCGTTCTGGATCGCGAGCGAGTACGAAGGCCAAAGCAATGCGGTCATCGAAGCGATGCTGGCCGGTATCCCTGTCATCGCATCAGACATCCCAGGGAATCGCGATCTGGTAATCAATGGTGAGACCGGTTGGCTGTTCACTCTCGGTAACGAAGAACAATTGGTTCAAAAGACCATCGACGTATTCGGCGATGCCGAAAAAACGAAATCAATTACGAATGCAGCTAAACTTCGAATCGAAAATGAATTCAAAGTAGACGACATGGTCAATCGCCACATCGAACTCTACAAGCGACTAAAGCAACAAACGAAAGCTTGACGTTGCCCCACCATTCTTAGCAAGTCACGCAAGGCTTACCCAACAACGGCCTGCCGTGACGATTGCCTGATGAACGGCTATCTGAAAAACGATCGCCGGACGAGCGGTTGCCTGCGGCCCGATAGCGGCCTCTTCTTTTGCGATCGAAGTTCACCTTTCATTTGGGTACTTGCTTGATCGGAGCCTACCACCGGTACAACCGTTGAGGATTGACATATATCTGGTAGGGGTCGTTCCGTTCGTCCCGACTATTCGGCACGCACCGCTTTGGCTAGGCATCCTGTGACACCGTTGACGAATAAACACCAATGCTCAATTAGATGCCTTGGGTTCATTCATTCGGCTTATCGTGCACTTGCCCCAGTAAACGTTTATGTCTCGCACCGGTCCCAGTCGCACGACGAACACCGAGACTGCGGGTGTCGATAATCCCACAACAGCCGCGAAACAATCACGACCGTTATCGAGCCTTCCCGAATTCAGCGAACTCGTGCTCGCTTGTCGGCATCGCCTTTGGCAAACTCTAGCACTCGGTTGCGTTGCAAGTTTTGCATTGATGGCGGCTGCCTGGTGGATGACCACGGCGACCTACCACAGCGAGAGCTACGTTCGGGTACGACAACGCGAAGACGTCGTGCTTTCCCCGCAAACGTCACGATCCGAAGACCTGGCATACTTTCGCGCCCAGTCCCAACTCGCCTTGTCACCTCAGGTGCTTGCCGCTGCTTTGCTCGACGAGCAGTTGCAAAGCGTTTGTGATGTTCCAGCATCCACCGAAGGCGTGACTTGGCTTCGTAGTTTGATGCGTTCCGAAGCGCAAGTCGGTGCCGAAATTCTCAGCATCAGTGCGAGTCACCCATCCGCGGAAGTTTCGCACGCAGCCAGCCTAGCAGTGACCAATGCGTATCTAAATGAAACGACGTCTCGAGTGACCGCCGACCGCGATCGCCGTCGTGCCGAACTAGAAAACGCGGCACAGATCGCTGAGCAAGACCTCGCCAAACAATGGGCACAACTGAACGAAGTTGCATCCAAATTGGGATCGTCGGACACACAAGCTCTGTCAATGCGCGACCAAATCAAGATGCAAGCTTACCGCGACTTCGCTCAACAGCTTCGCACGGCCCAACTCCGACGCGTGGAACTGCAAGCGATGCTTTCTGAAGAGCAGACTCGTGTTGCAAGGCTAGAACGCCAGCAACCGAAGCGTTCTCTCTCATCGAGCGAGCCACAAACTTTATCTGTGCCGGAAATCGAAAACACACCGCAGATCACAAACTTGCAACGGCGTATCGGAGACCTCGATTTTCGCATCAGCGAAATCCAACGCATCGCTGCTCAGCCCGATACACCTCGGCTTGATCCACTGCGGGAACAACGGCAGCATTATGCGGCGCAACTAGCCGAATTGGTTGACGCCCAAAAGCAAATTGCGAAAGCGAAACGTTCCAAGGATGCTTCACCTAGCTCGGTAGCATCAGAGCAACAAAATTCGTCAACCGTCGACGACAACACGCCGACCAATCAGCTCGCTCAAATCCAAAAGAAGATCGAGCTAAATGAATCGGAGTGCCGGTTCTTCACCGAACGCATGGAAGAGATCGATTCCACTAGCGCTCGCAAACAGGATCACAACGGAGTCGATCTCGAAGTCGCTCGACACAGCGTTGAGCGTCAATCCAGGCTCGCCGACCAACTTTGGAAATCGCTTGAAGAACTGAAGATCGAAAGTCAGTCCCAACCACGCGTGGCATTGTTAAGCCTAGCGGAGTTCCCGCTTCATCCCAATCAATCTCGACGCATCAAGGCGAGTGCGGGCGCGTTTGGAATCGGCTGGATGCTAGTGATCCTTTCGATTGGCTTAATTGAATATCAAAGCTGCTTGATTCGTGATAGCGACGCCATCCTAGCGATTTCATCACGTCCCGTTTTCGGCGTCGACGCTGAAAGGGAGTCCGCTCGTGGGTCCCAGCAGCATACTGGTTCGGCCGCGGCCAAAGAAGCTGCCGCAAGATTGATGTTACTGAACCCAACCGAACGACAAATCCCCACCATCTTGGTGACCGGTGCGACCAGCGAAGAACCGAACGAGCATGCAGCTCTGCGACTTGCACTTGCCATCGCGGGTTACCAACGCCGCACACTATTGATCGACAGCGATGCGACCAGCCAAAGACTCGAAGACCTGCTTGGAACCCAGTCTCAACCCGGACTTAATCAGCTAACCGATTCGACTGAAGAATCGACGAATTGTATGCCGGCGATGACACATGTGATTCCCACCAGTCACACCGGGCTGGACTTTCTTCCCAGCGGGATTGACGGCGAATCTCATGCGTGGATCGACCCGCACACCTTGCAAGCAACACTCCAATCGCTCCGACCTCAATACGACGCAATCGTCATCGCAGGCCCCGCACTTTGCTCATCCGGCGAGAGCCTTTTGGTAGCCGCCCAAGCGGACTTAATCGTCTTGGCAGCCGTCATGGGGCAAACGCGATGGAGTGATCTCGCGACCTGCCACGAAAAAGTCGAATCCACCAACCTTGAAATTGCTGGCACGATTCTGTTTCCCAAGTCATTTGGCGTTCGCGGAATCGATGAAGACATCCCTCAAACGCGTCCAGGCGCGAAGCCGACCATTCGAAACGCCGGATCCGTTGCCGCTGGCGACCGTCAGCGAACGATGGGATCTACCCCGTCGGCTGATGAAGAAGCCGAAATGCAACAAGACATCGCCGCCTTGCAGGATGAACTCCAGCACGCCGTCGCCTCCCAAAAATCGCCCCAACCAGCCCCTACGCCGAAGCCCCAATCGGATTCCATTTCATGAGTCAAGCAACCTCGGGGCCATTGATATTCGACTTACCCGGCAATTACGATCTACCGGCGAGCCAGACCTCACCGGGACGGCGTGCGCATGTTCCGCATGAGCGTGCTCCACATCCCGAGTCTAATCGGGGCCCGATACGTCGACTCAAAAATGGCCAATCTTATCTGCGGATCGAAAAGCCCAACTACTCTGATGCCGCCACCGCGACACCGTCTTCTTACTTTCGTATCAAGCCTGTCATTGAGTTTGCCGCAACTGCGATGCTAATGATCGTCGCGGTTCCGATTATGGCCGTCGTAGCAGCGTTCATCCTGGTCATTCAAGGAAGGCCGGTCTTCTATCGCCAGACGCGGGTCGGCAAAAACGGAGTTCTTTTTCGCATTTGGAAATTTCGCTCCATGCGGACTGACGCAGAACAGAACACGGGAGCGGTTTGGTCCGGGGACAATGACCCACGAGTGACCGCGCTCGGACGGTGGCTTCGCTGTTCGCATGTGGACGAACTACCTCAACTGATCAACATTCTCGCCGGCGACATGAGCTTGATCGGTCCACGGCCCGAACGTCCTGAATTCGTTTGTGAACTGTCAAAAGAATTACCGACCTACATGGAACGACTGCGTGTCCGCCCCGGCATCACAGGACTTGCACAACTGGGCTTGGGGTATGACCACTGCATCAGCGATGTCAAACACAAGGTCGAACTCGACATCCAGTACATCAACCACGCCAGCCTACCAAGCGACAGTCGACTTTTCCTTCAAACCTTTCCTTACGTCATTAGAATGTTAATGACGAAATGGGCAGACGACCAAAAGAAGTCGAAGATCCTCGCACACCCAACTTTAACTTCAAGCAAGACGTTGTCATCCACTCCCGGTGCAGAAGCTGTCGAGACTGTCACAAGGAAACCATCTCGGTCGCTCGCTGGCTAAAAACACATCGGCAAATGGGCCGAAAACGCAATAAACAAAGCCTTCACTGGCACAATACATCAACAGGCAATCACTGCCTTCGACGCGGCGGCTTACCAGGTCAACGCATCGAAGTCAGGATCTGCAAAACCACGTTGTGCTTGCAACGCGAAATGTGCCATCTCGCGAGCGGTCACGTAGTGAAGTGCAAACCCGCGTCGCACGCTTGCATTCATCAAACCGCGATGCATTCCTCGCATTTCGTCCCCAAGTAGCACATTCGCATTGGCCTCTTGAGCGCCATGCGTGTGCAATTTGATGAACCCCCATTCCGAACGACCGTGGACGCTGACTCGGGCCCGCAACCAATTATCGACTCGGCTGGCCGACGGGGGCTGTGACCCAGCAAGATTGCCGTTCTCAACCTTAGGCTTCTTACGCCATCGAGGACGAGAGATCACAAGCGGACCTTGAATCATCAATAGTCCGTCATCCGGACGATCGACATCCACCGCAAGTCGTATTCCGACATCATGTGACTTCGGTACATCAGGATCATCAACCGCGTCATAGATTGAATTGATAGTTCGCGTCTGGGCCGGATGCGGAGCCGCTGGCATGGTGAAATCAGCATAGCAGCCCGTTTCGCGAAGCACCGTCAACTCATCATCAACGCCGCACCAGCGTCCATCGGGGTGGGAATTATCCAAGGCCCAGTTTCCATGAATGAAACCATAGCGAAGCTTGCCCTGCGAATCACGTGTTAGCAAACCATGTTCACGATGCAGAGTGTCCGCTGCATCGATAAGGAACGATCGCAAGCCTTCACTCGTGTCGTTGTCGTGATGCAAGTGCACCTCGACATCGCCCAGCCCTTGCCGGGCCAGTTCGGCCAGCGGTTCCACTAATTCCGGCTGGTAGCATTCCATCGGATAGAAGAATGTATGCTGCGGTTGTCGGCCACGCGAATCCTCCACACCCGCTACAGAACGGGCATATTCTGCAGACCACCGAGCCACTCGTTCACGCTTTAAAGTTTCAGAAGCGTCATTCCATTCAGGCTCGAAATGGTCCGCAATGCATACGAACACATGCCGCAGTCGGGGCACTGGGCGAATTCCCGCCCAACACGCTTGAGCAAACGTCGCTCCGGTCATCCCCTTGATGATAGGCACGGATCAACTTGCCTTCCGTGGCAGTTCGCCCAAGCTTGCGAATGACTCTGATCCCGGCCCGTTCAACACGGCCGGAGATTTTCGATTGACCGTAGGTTCGCTCATCGAAAATTCTACGCTTCCAACCGGACGGGAAGTCGGCGTCCAAACCACCTCGCCAGGCTTCCACAACAAGTGCACAATCCCCGCCACTAACGCAGCATTCATGACGACAAACGATGTCGCCGCCCGTGACACGCGTGCAACCAATCCGTACCCCGTCAGGAACAATCCCAGCAAAGCCATTCCGTAAGCGGCTAACTGCAGGACAGCAGTTGCCTGACTGGCGTACGTATTCAGGATCAGAGCATTGCTCACGGCCGCGATGATCAAGAAGAAGGGACTCGCCCACCGCAACAACTTGTGCGAAATGAAAGCCCACAGTTGCTTACCATGTTTGAGCTGAAACAGTTCCTTCATTGCGAAGATGCACTGCACCGCCCCCATACCGATCCGCCGACGACGACGGAATTCGGCCTCTAGACTACCGCCGGCTGTGACAAATGCCCGAGCCGTTTCGTCGAGCTTCACTCCAACACCGTGCCGCAACCGCACTAACGTTGGAAAGACCATGTCATCATTGATTACCGGTGTCGTGGGCGGCACGAACAGTTCCGATCGCATCGCGTAGATAGCTCCACTGGCCCCTAGCATGATTCCAAGCTGAGCCTCACAGCGACGGACCATCATCTCGCATTTCCAATACAACGACTCCGTCGGCCTACCGGTTGGATCGGTGATTGTCACATGTCCGCTAACGACCCCAATCTCAGGATCTCGAAAGTGTTTCGCCAGTCGCGACACGGCATCGCGTGCAAAGCGAGTCGTGACATCCGTGAAGATCAAAACCTCGTCCACAGAACGATCGTCCAACTGCTCAACTGCACGAACTAGCGTCGCCGCCTTCCCTGAACGCTCCTTAAAACTCAAACACGCCACTCGCCGGTCATTGATGGAAAGCACCCTTTGCACCGTTGCGTCCGTGCTGCCGTCCGACGCCACAATAACTCGCAAGCGGTTTGCTGGATAATTGCTGGCGAAGATATTCTCGATCCGGTGACGCACGTGATCTTCCGCATTGTGAGCGGCTATCAGTACGGTCACGGGCGGCAAATTCGCCCGGTCCACAAACAAAGTCTCCGGCTCACACCGAACTCGGTGGACGCGTGCCAAGCACCAAACCAGCACTGGATAGCCCACGTAGGTATACGCCAACGCCGCAAGTGATCCCCATAGGAAGAAAGGATACAAAGACTGCATCAAAATTCCCCCTTTGCTGACAAGCAACGCGACAACACACCAGACAGACGTCCGGTGAGTGCTTGTCGTGAAAAGGATGCTATCGCTCCATCACTACGATTTGACTGACTAGCCCCGGATCGGTCCACTGCGTTTGCAATCCACTGTGTAACACCGTCACAATCTTGGTTTCGCAAGCTTTTCACGCCTCCAAGTTCCCATAGAAGGTCCGCCGTCTCACCTTCGGGGCAGATCGCGAGTACGGGACGATTTAAGGCCAGGTATTCAAACAGTTTGGCTGGCACGACCCGCTCAGCTCCTTCATCATCGGACAGAAGCAACAGCAATGCGTCAGCGTCTGCGGCAAGCTGCAACGCGTCTTCGTGTGGCAAGTAATCGTGACAAACCAGTGATACCGACGTTCCTTCTAGTCGCTTCAAAACCGCATCTTGTTCTGGAGTCCGGCGGCCAGCCAATATCAATTCCAAACGGCCAACTGAATCCGGAGTAATTTCTTGTAACCGAACGATGCCTTCGACCAAAGGACGGATATCAGTCAGTCGCCAAAGTGTGCCGGTGTATACCAGCTTAAAACGTCGTGCTGCATCTTCAGAGCGTCCAGCACGAGAGGGGAAATCACATGGGTCAAACCCATTGTGAATGCAGGAAACGACAGCAGCTGATCCCGCGATGCGGCACTGCTCTTTCAGTTCAGCCGCACTGGCATGCGTTGTGGCGATCACCGCATCCGCCGTTGCCAAAACCTTCAGCATCATCTCACGCTGCCGGGTTGCTGCGTTACCGGACTGTTGATGATTGTCAAGATAACGGCACGCGAGCATCCATTCATCTCGGAAATCCAAGACAAGCGGCAGACCGAACTTCCGTTTTAGTTCACATCCCAACAGGAATGACGAAAACGGTGGTCCGGTCACGAAGATGGCATCGTGATTCTGCTTGCGCAAGACCGTGCTAGCGACTCGTTGGGCTGAACGATTCCACAAGACTTGAGGGTCCGGCTGCAACCGCGACATTACTTGTGTCCGCGTCCAAACCTTCAGCGATTGCCTCCAACTTGACACCCCATGCTGTCGGTCCGTTGGATGAGTATCACCCGATGGTTTGACCGTTGCCAACTGTCGCTTCCATCGATACCCCGGTTCCCATGTACGAGCCCGGACGATCTGGATCTCAGGGTCGACATCACTAAGCAAACTATCGTCACGGACCGGTACCGAAGGATTCGCCACGGTCAAAACGGTCGGCTTCCAACCGAACTGCAGCAGATACTTCGTGAACTTGACCGCCCGCTGTACGCCCCCGCCACCCGTCGGTGGATAGGCGTAGCTGATGAATAGAACCCGTCGCGTCATGACGCCCTCCGGTGAGGGACTTGTCCTGTCGTAGATGGAAATGCAGCACGCACATTTGCATCTTTCATCGTGACGCGAGATTGAATCGCTCGCTCAAACACTTCTTCAAGTTGTGTCGCCATCCCAGCCGTATCGGTAGGCTTGAAATTTCTTGACAGATCGGTCACACCAACCTCGACCGTCTCGATCACTGCGTCGACCAATTCGGGGACATCATTGTTAGGGACTAACTTGTCGACTCCTGCAGTAGCGATCTCACGAACTCCACCTACATCGGTCGACACAAATCGAGTCCCGCACGCAATGGATTCCAAAAGAACATTGGGAGTCCCTTCGCTATGGCTGGTCAAAACGGTGGCATCGGCTGCTTGATAACGGACCGCCAACTCAGCCTGCGTTAGGCTTCCTTCAAGACGCACGCTCCCGCTAAGCCCGGACTGTTCACAGAACGCCAACAAACTTGCCCGCATTGATCCATCGCCGATAACGAGCAAGCGAAAACGAGTCCCCCAGCGTCGCTTCCACTCGGTCGCCGCACGCAACAACATCAATGGATTTTTCACCGCTTCGAGCCGTCCCACCCAAACCAACAATACATCCGATTCCGACACACCACATTTCTGACGCGCATCAGCTTTTTTGCCCGGCCGGAAACAGTCTCTATCAACACCACGGATGACCAGATGCGTTTTGCTTCGCGCCGCCCCCAAACTTTCCGCTTGTCGCCCCAAATCACGACTAAGTACCACCAAGCGATCCGCATCCTCAATGACCTGAGCGATTTCTTTTTTGCGTCTCGGATTCTGAGTCAGAATTCTCAAATCGGTTCCACCGGACATCACGACTGCAGGCACCCCGAACTGTCTCGCCGCTTGCACAGCAGCAGCTCCATCGGGATGCAACCAATACCCCAAAACCACGTCGGGCTGGAAGTCGCTGGCCAGTCGTTTCAGACTTTGGCGTATGGAAAGCCAATAGAAGTGATGATAGTAAGGCCGAAGGATCTTGGGCGGGTAAAACGAAACCGGATAGAACGTTTCGCGATCGCATGAATCGGTTCCCGCGTGTCCACTGAACAAGTCCCGCATGACCTGGCGGCAGGTCAGTTGTGTCCAAGGAATGGGAGCGATCACAGCCACACGGTGGTGCTGTCGCAGTGCGTCAACCATCACGCGGTTGAACGCCCCCTGCTGCGGTCGGTTCTGTGTCGGATAGGTCGACGTGACTACCAAGATTTGCATTGTAGCTCCGCAATTACGGGACAATGATCGCCACCTAACCGAGGCCCCACTTCAGCCGAAATCACTTCCCATTGTGAATCCGCCAACACATGGTCAATTCGAATGCCATGAAACCGAGTGAATTTCGTGTGATTCAGGCCACGCCCGGCTAAGGACAATGCGTTCTGACGCGACGACCAATGTGTTCGATAGAAATCACTGTCAACTGGAACGTTGAAGTCCCCGGCAACCAAAGTCGAGATCCCAGACTCGCTTGCGTGTTGTTCGCTAGCCTGGATTGCTTGTTGTGCGATGGCGTTGTATCGCTCACGCAGTTGCAGAAACTTCTCCTCCGCCGTCCCGTCAAAATCCCGTGCAAGCTCGAACGCAGGTCGAAACGTTGGAAGGTGAAGGCCCACCATCTGAATCAACTTACCGTGTGTAGCGTCCTCACCGACCGGTCGCCAATCCATGTCACAAGCAACGCCCGCAACTGCATTGAACTTTGACTTGGGTTGTCGGGTTAACACTCGCACCTCACTCAAATCATGTGGGCTTCCGATCGCAAGATTGGCGGCTTGGCGATGGTTCCAATCAAGCTCAGCAAACAGTGGATCCGAAATCGCAGTCCGACACTCCTGCAAAACCATCACGTCGACCTGATGAAATTTCACCAGGGCTGACAACTGGGCGATGTTGGTATCGCCGCCACCAAGATTGCAGGTCAAAATTCGAATCGTAGGCAATGCTTCATCGCGATTCGCCGCATTCAGCCCAAGCGTTGTCCCCATGATCGGAAACAGAATCACGCAGACATGCACGAGATATATCGAGCTAAATCGGCACGATTTCCATACTGTCATTGGCACCAACGCCACCAACGGAAGAGCCGCCACCCAGCGAGGTGAAAAGAGAAACAATGTCACTAACCAACTGCCGCTCACATCAAAGCGGATCAATACCCAAACAACAAGCAGAACGGCCAAGTAAACGATGGCAAGTGTGCGCAATGCGATCTTCATCAAGCAACCTCCACCCGGTTCGAGTTTGCCAATGACGCTGCGTCCACCTGACTGACGACCACCCGATGTTTGCCCTGAGCGGTTAACGGAATCGTTTCCACTTCATCAACTCGTAGTCGAGTGGCGTGTCCTACACCCGCGCGTACCAACGAGGCCAATCGCTCAGCTTGGTCGCGAGACCAACTGCGATCGACGACCACTTTCAAAACGACTTCATCCATTGTCGGCTGAACGACTTGAAACTGCCGAATTGCAGAGAAATCCTTAATCAAGTGCGGGAAATACTCGCCTGGCAGACGGCGGCCATCCACGGTCTGCAGGATATCCAATTGCCGACCAACCACCTTCCGCAACACGGGCAGCCCTCGTCCGCAAGGACAACTCACCAAGCCTGCCACCGCTCGATCGCCACACAAATATCGGATAAACGGCGTCGATCGGTTCCACAAGTCCGTCACCGCGATATCGCCTTCTTCGCCGTAGGGTGTTGGCTGTCCCTGTTCATCGACAACTTCGACGATCAAGTTCTCACTCGTTAGATGCAGTCCCGAATGCTCAGCACACTCAGCCCCGATCAACGTAAACTCACGCGATCCATAAGTTTCAAACACCGGGGATTCAAAAGCCGATTCGATACGTTCCCTCTGATGCAGGTGCAATTTTTCCGCACCGGTAATAATCGCCCGCGGCGAATAGACATGAATTCCCCGATCTAGAATGGCACGCGAAAGCGTGTCAATTGGGTTGGTGTAGGCGACGATCACATCTGGCCGGGTTCGATTGATGGAACTCACATAGCGTTCCACATTCGATTCATTCATCTCGAAACTGTTCAGCATCACCCGGCGATACAGCCAACGCGAATACAGGTATTCTTTGGCCGACCGAATGGGATTTTCATCCGTGATCGCCGCACCCCAAAGATGAACCTGTTTCGTCCCAGGCCCGCCACCCGCCATCGCATAACCACGCAGTGCTGCCGCCACCCGCCGGTCATTAGCCTCAGTGTCGATCGTGAATCGAAGCGGCGTCCCACTGGAACCACCCGTGGATTTCGAAACGCTGGCCTGACCCGCGATATTCGTGCGAATTGACTCGGACTGATCCCTCATTATCTCCCGAGTGGTCAACGGAAGTTTCGACAGATCGCTCGCACTGGTGATATCACGTGTCTGCACGCCCGCTTTTGACCAAACATCGCGATAGTGATTTGAGTGTCGCCAACAAAACTCAACCAACGACCGCAGACGTCGATTCTGCAACGCCTCAATCTTCTCCGCAGGCCACCACTGGGATTGGTCAAGTTCATCCGCATACGCAAACGTCTTGCGGCCCTTAATGAACGTTTCAAATCCAGGCAACACAACGTTTCGATAGAATTTTTCACTTCGACTCGGACGCTTCAGCAAAGCCATCTTCATTCGATTGACTCCAGTTCATAGAGCCGCTCGTACTCGCTAACCATCCGCTGGACAGTAAAGCACTGTTCCACTCGCGTACGCCCCTGGCGGCCCATCTCCGCCGCCGCTTCTGGATGCTGGTGCAGGTCTAGAATTGCGTCAGCCATCGCTTCAACATCCCCCGACGGCACAAGCAATCCAGTCAAACCGTTCGCGACAACCTCCGATGTTCCGCCTACATCCGTCGCGATGACCGGTAGGCCTCTGGCCATCGCTTCCAATAAAGTCAGCGAGATTCCTTCGGACAACGATGGCAATACGAACATTGACGCCTCAGCAAGCAACTCAGCCACATCGTTCCTTTGGCCGAGAAACTGGATTGAATGCTGCAAATCAAGCGACTCGGCTAAACCGGCTAACATTGCCCGCTCCGGTCCATCACCGATTATCCGCAGCTTCAAATTTTGACGTAAACCAACCACCACCTTCATTGCCCGAACCAATGTTTGAACGTCTTTTTCTGCACTCAAACGGGCAACAATCGTGACTGGACCATGTGCGCAGGGCCCTACGTTCTCGAAACGGGACAAGTCGATACCGTTTCGAATGGTGAATGCAGATCGCGACGGAACTCCTTCACGAATTGTTAATCGCGTACCATCTTCGCAAACGCTAACTACCTGATCGCAGCCTTTGGCCAACCAACGAAACAGCGTGGTCTGTCGAGTCGAAGCCCCTAGACGTTGACCGTGGCGTGTGTGAATCACCGTTTTCACGCCAGCCAGTTTTGCAGCCGGAACGCCGTAAAACATCGCTGCAGTATTGTGGGTGTGAACGACATCAGCTCGCAGTTCACGCAGACGTCTCGCCAATTGAAAGACCAACCCCGGTCGCAGGCCGTCTCGCTTGTCGAAGTCGACCACCGAGAAACCTTGGCTTTCGATTTCGCCCGCAATCTGGCCGCGTTCTTGTAGCGAAACAAACGTCAGAGCGAATCGATCTTGATCGGTAAATCGGGCGAACTCCACCAGCAACTTCTCCATGCCACCCACATGCGTCCCCAACGACACGTGCACCACTCGGCGCACACGCGTTGGTATGGTCAAGCCACGTTGTCCGAAATCGTCAGGTGCAGTTTGGGTTAACACGATCTAGTGCTAGCTAGCATTCCTCATCGGGTACGAAATCGACTTCACGATACGTGCGGGGTTACCTGCCACGACACAATCATCTGGCACATCACGTGTCACCACCGATCGAGCACCGACGATGGATCGATTACCGATGCGAACGCCCTTTAAAATCACAGCTCCGTGCCCAACCCAAACATCATCTCCAATGGTGACTGCTCGGACCGCATCGACGGGTGTGGGCAAACCGGACCGACGTTCGTCCGCATCGATTGGATGACCATCGAAATCGGTAATCCGAACGCTACCTGCGATCAGGCAGTCATTGCCAATTGACACAGCACTGGCCACGGTAATGGCACTGTTGTGGCCCAAGAAAGTACGATCACCGATATGGAGAGTTGCACCACCGTGTCTTGAACTGAACGCAAACGACGGCTTTCCCGACAAACGAACACCACTGCCGATGCGAATGCATCCACGTCCAACGATGTAAGGCAGTTGCTCCATCTGAAAGCGAGCGCCCACGACTTCGCATTGACTGCGAAAGAGCGGTTCCGCCCACAACACCCGATGAGCCCATTGCCACGCTTCGCGTCCGAGCACATGCAATCGATAGAGCACTGCAAAGATTGGTTTGGTGCAAAGATTTACTGGCAAATGAAACTGCAATGCTCTCCGCATGATCGCTTTGGCCAAATTCATCATACCGAAACCTTTCGTGGCTTAACGACTTCGTTCCAGTGACACACGTTCTTGAATAACTCACCGATAATGCGAAAAAACCGGCGGGATCGTCCCAGAGTTTGCATCGTTGGCATTCTCGAAAGGGGCGCCGGCCAGATCCAAAATGATTGCATCAACAGGAGTAACGACTTCATGGGGCGAGGCTCCATGGCCGCCCAACGGTAGAACGTGTAAGACCGCCACACCATCCGGTTCAGTGTCCCCATTTGGTTTCCATGCCGATCGATAACAGCCAACATGGCTCGGCAATCCTTCCGAATGTCGCTCCTAGAGATGCTTCCCGCTTCTAAAACGCAGGTCGCAGTGGGCTCAGACATCAACCAAGCGGACGTCCGTCTGGCCAGACGAACCCACAGGTCACGATCTTCCGCTGGTTCCAATCCAGAAACAAAACGCTGCTCGGCCAGAATCGATCGCCGGACAAGAACCGTGCCCGTCCACATCCGCGTTCCCAATAGGAACGGATCAACATCGGTTCCCGTCAAGACTCGATCACACCAAGAATCCGGTGCAACTAGCTGAGTGCAATACGCTCCCGTTGTTGGCGATTCTGTCCGGAAACGGCCTGCAACCAGACCGACCATCGGATGCCGGTTCACCACGTCGACTTGCTTGGCGAGCTTATCCACATCCCAGTAATCGTCGGCATCCAAAAAGGCGATCCAATCACCCTGTGAACGTTCAATGCCCAAATTCCGAGCAGCGGCGGTTCTCGAGTTCTCTTGCCGAAGCAAACGCACCCGATCGCCGTACTGACTGACGACAGCGGCGGTCTCGTCGTCGCTGCCATCATCAACAACGATGATTTCATGCGGAGCGTGGGACTGCGCAAGAACACTATCGATCGCTCGCTCGATCGTTGTGGCTGCGTTGTATGCAGGAATCACGACAGTGACAGTCAACGGTAGATCACTCATGCGGCCACCGCCCGAGTTCCAGAGATCTTCGCGTACTGTTCGACCATTTGATCAATCACGATTTCTTGATCGAACTGCTCACAACAATACTTTCGGCCCGCGACGCCCAATCCCTTCCGCACCGATTCATCATCGAGTAATCGAATCAGCGCAGCAGCCAAACCGCCTTCAACATTCATATCAAGCGTCACTCCACCGGGGCCAACCACCCACTTCATGACCGGATGATGGTGAGCGATGCAGGGCACTCCGCATGCAGTAGCCTCAGCCAAAACGGTGCCAAACATTTCGAACAAACTTCCGTGAACGAATACGTCTCCGGCAGCGTGAAATGCTGGCATTGCGTCGCGAGACAATTCCGAAACGAAGCGAACGCGATCACCTAGCTTCGCGTTCGCAACGCCGATCAACTCGTCCGATTCCTGACTGCGGCCGCCTGCGAATACGAACCAAACCGGCAAGTCAGGACGAAGCTGACGCACCAATGCGAACTCTTCAATCAAACAATCGATCCGCTTGTGCGCACGCTTGATCGCCGAACACACTGTCACGACCAATCCATCTTTAGGAATGGACCAGTTTTGACGCATCTCGCAATTCTTCATCGGCCTAAAGCGAGCCGTATCAACGAAATTGGGAATCGTACACCAGTCCTGGCGAACACCAATCGTGGATTCGGCGACCGATTGATGCCAAGGTGCAAGATGA
The DNA here is from genome assembly GCF_057365095.1 of Rhodopirellula sp. J20-39. NCBI lineage: Bacteria > Pseudomonadati > Planctomycetota > Planctomycetia > Pirellulales > Pirellulaceae > Rhodopirellula > Rhodopirellula sp. J20-39. Next base: position 5,286,178 of record NZ_CP195123.1, read on the forward strand.
TGGACGTAATCAAGCGACGCGAGTGACTCGATCGGCTCTTCAGTCCCGTGCCCAAACAGCACCTTGGTTTGGCAAAGTCCCATCCGTGAAGCTCGTTGCACAATCGCAGCCACGTGTGGATCCTTCACATGCAAGACGTCCACTCTTTCGCGTCGCAATAAACTGACCAAGTTCAATGCGAAGGTTGTTTGTTCGATGCTGTAGGGGTTGCCAAGTCCGACTCGCCATCCAAGCGACTGAGGTAGCCAGCGTAGTAAACGTTGCGTCGACTCCGATCCTCGCGTCCAACAAGAAACAACACGTTCGAATGATGCGGTTGCTTCTCCGTCACCCTTACACAACAGCACATCGTGACCTCGATCGGCCAATCCGTGACCAAGATCGTGAGCCCAACCTTCGACTCCGCGCATGACGTGGCCCAACCCTGTTGAGGCAACGCAAATTCGCAAATCCATTGCGGTTTTCTTCATGCTCGATCCCTGATGTCGTTCGTACACTAGCTTGGTTGTGCAAGCGGGCCCAAAGAAGGGCGGGTTAAGTGCGTCAGCTCCATCTGATTTTGGTTTTGACCGTAATGGCCGAGGCAACGAGTTCACTTTCCATCTGAAAACAGGCTGGACTCGTAGCCTCGTTCACTACCTTAGGAAGTCCTGATTAAAAATCGGTAGGCTGCCCCTGCAACGCGTGTCTTGAGTCTTGCCCGGTCTTCCGCAGCACAACACAGCGTCCTTCGATTCCACGTTCTAAATCTGGAACCACAAAACTCGGTCGAACGATCCGTTGCAATCGAGTTGATCCCCGCACCAAACGCCGCATTAACTTGGTCGCAAGCCGAGGCTTACCTGGACTCGGTTCAATCACCAGGCCAGTTCGAAAAACTTCATAATCGCGATTCGTCAAGGCAAAGCGAATCACTTGCAATACCGCCGGCCAATCCGAATCATCAAACGCAATCAGGCCGCCTACATCAAGAACCCGGTCGATCAGCATGAAGTCGGTCATCACGTAGTCCAATAAGTGACTTCCGTCGACGAACGCGAACTGCACCCGCTCGCCCGCCTCCTCAAGATCCGGTACCGCCCAGTGCGAAGGACGTTCATCCAAACTAACCACGCCATCCAAACCAGCCTGACGAAGCGAAGCTAACGCGACACAGTGCCAGTCTGTCGTTTGATATGGGTCGATAGCCAGGTGGTGGCCGCTTCCATTTTGATAAAGTGCCGACGCAATGTGCAGAGCAGAGATGCCATTGGCCAAACCGATTTCAAGCGTCCGCTTCGGTTTTAAATAGCGAACTAAGCTATACAACAAGTCTCCCTGCTGCTTCGGGATGAACGTTTCCATCGGATGAGTTCGGCCATCGAGATCCTGAAGTTCTCTGGTCTCAAATACCTTGGCAATAAAAGAGCACTGGCATTTTTGAAAGCGAAATCCCGCATCATCCGGGACAACCCAGTTACGGTTTTCGTTCAATACAACGGGACGCGAAAGTGCGGGGCCCGACATCGATGTTGATTCAATCATGCCGCCGACTCCATTAATTGCACTTTACAGGGCACCGCGATTGGACAATCCCGACCATGCGTATGACCCGCCGGGAGTTCCCCAAGGGCGATCGCTGCAACCGATTGCCACAAGCCCAGGTAGCGTGTGCTCGAACAATACCGAAACCCAACATCAATCGTCATGTAGTCCGAAACGAAACCGTTATTGCGAAACTGAAACTCAAAAACCCAGCGATTGGCGGCACTGTCGAAGTGTTTGACGAACCGATCGCTTTGCGCAAAGATCATTCGCCCTGCACTGGAATTGAAATACAGATCCACCGCGGGATTCGCGATCACCAGTTGTGTTTCCACTTCCACGCGAACTCGCACCATCGAGCCATACTTCCACAATCGTTGGTTCTCATCGCCATCGATAGCGGTTTGGACTGACACGGTTGTCGACTCGTCGCCAACGGAAGATTCAGTGCGAAACAAGTCATCCATGTACGCCTGAACGACACCGTCCAACGCGCCACGTGATACGACGCGGCCTTGCGACAACAACAAACCCGATGTGCAGAGCTGGCCGATGGCGGACATATTGTGACTGACAAACATCACCGTGCGACCGCCTCCAGCGACTTCCTGCATTTTGCCAATGCAACGTTTTTGAAACTCCGCATCTCCGACGGCCAATACTTCATCAATGATCAAAATGTCAGGATCCAAGTGAGCGGCGACTGAGAACGCCAACCGCACTTGCATGCCACTGCTGTACCGTTTGATCGGTGTATCCAAGAAACGCTCCACACCAGCGAAGTCAACGATTTGATCGAACTTTCGATCGATCTCGCGTTTGGTCATCCCTAGGATCGTCCCATTCATGTACACGTTCTCGCGCCCGGTCAGTTCTGGATGAAAGCCCGTCCCCACTTCCAACAGGCTCGATACACGCCCGCGAATGGTCGCTTCACCTGACGTAGGTTGCGTGATCCGAGATAGGATCTTCAGCAGCGTACTCTTCCCGGCCCCATTGCGGCCAATCACGCCGACCACTTCTCCCGCAGGAACCTCAAACGACACGTCCTGGAGTGCCCAGTACGAGTCTTGATCATTCGTCTTCGATGCGTGATGGGAGCGGCTAAGCGAACGCAGGTACTGGAAGTTTCGCAATGGTGCTTTGGCAATCGACTGAATCGCTCCCACCAAGGTATCCGGCGTACTTTGGCGTTTCGCCAAGCGATATGCCTTGCTGATTCCCTGTACAGAAATGGCGTGATCGGAAATGCGGTCTGAAACGATATGCATCTTCAAGATCCTTAAGCGAGGTCAGCGAAGACACGCTGTTTAGCGTTGAAGTACGACACGCCGGTTGCGAACAACAGTGTCGCACTGACCGAACCGATCAATAGCAAGTCCCAAGGCATCTCTCGCGTTCCCAACCAACCACTACGCAGTCCCTCAATCACGCCAACCATCGGGTTAATGGCATAGAATTGTTGGAAAGCATCGGGGATCAACGATGCGGGATAAACAACGGGTGCGGCATACATCAGGATCTGGACCACAAACCCCATCGCATGTTTGACATCGCGATACTGAATGGCAAACGTGGACAGCCACAGCGTGACCCCCGACGCGGTCAAAAACATCACTACCAAGATCCAAGGAAGAACAAACGCACCCACATTGGGAACCACTCCATACCAAATCATCAAACCAGCCATCACAATCGAAGCGACTCCGAAATCGATCAAACGTGCAGCGTTGGCCGCCAGCGGCATGAACATCCTGGGGAAGTAGACCTTCGACATCATCGACGCGCCACCGATCAGCCCATTCACTCCATCAGTCACGGCGTTTGAAAAGAACATCCATGGCACCAACCCGGCAAAGCTAAACAAGGCGTATGGAGCACCGTCGGATCCAACCTTCGCCAAACGACCGAAAATGACGGTGAAGACCAACATCGTGAACAACGGCTGCAAAATCGCCCAGCCGACGCCGATCGCGCTCTGGGCGTACCGCACCTTGATTTCCCGCCGTACGAGATAACGAAACAGATCGCGGTAGACATAAAGTTCTGCGAAATCAATCGCACGCCAACCCGACTCAGATCGAATACGAGTGATTGGCAGTTCAATATCACAACGTTCGGAACCCAGTGCAGTCACGTTACCCATTTCCAAAGCCGGAAGATCAAGATCAGATGTTTTCATAATGTTCGCTCGCTAAAACTGATTGAAGACGCGAACGACAACATGACAAAACAACAACACCCCAGCCCCACTCAACGCACTCATCGCGAAAAAGTTATTATTCAAACGCAGCGTCGGCTGCGATAACGGACACACCAATTGTGCGGCCGTACCCAATCCCAAAATTAAAAACGTCGGCGCCACGAATTGACGTGAGATCGACAAGATCCCCATCCCATACGCGGACACCGCCGCAAACAGAAACATACGCAGGTGTGCCAACCGGTGCAGTTCTGCTCTTGTATGATCGCCGTCCGGATCCAGTGTCCAAAACCGGTCTCGCAAAGACCACAGCCCAAGCAATGTCGCCATAAAGCTGGCAACGAACGCAATGCCGCCGACTAACCCCAGTTCGACAAAACAGTGCAGAAAAGAGTTGTGGGCAACGACGCCGATCTCCTCAACAAGCATCCCCTGGCCGGTACCAAAGATCGGGTATTGCCGCCATAAGACAAGGCAATCGGACCAGATTTGAATTCGGCTTTGACCGGTCCCCTCGGTGATGGCCTGAACGTTGGTCATTCGAGCACTGAACAGCATTGCCAAACCGGGCAACACCAACAAGGAAGCCATCGCATACTTCCACCCCAGTCGATACACCACGGCCGCAGGCACGACACTCGCCAAGGATAGCAGTGCACCCCGCGAGTGCGTCAAGGCGAGCGTCGCCATCAAGATGGCAATCGGTGTCAACCAAACGTATCGCCGCAGTCCCGCTCCCGGGCGCATGAACGAGGACGCACACAGGATCAACCCGGTTACCAGAATCATCCCAAAGTCGTTCGGGTCGTTGAAGATTCCCGTTCCACGAATCCGATCAACGTGAACCGTCGCATCTTCGGCGATTCGCATTCGGTCTTCGATCGATTCCAACGCACCAATCGAGTACCACTCATACCGGTCCAACAGTGCCAACAACGCGACGAACGTGATCGCGATGCTTAGCCCCTTGACGAACAAAAACAAACGTGCCGGAGTGTTAACCAACCCCACGATCAACAGAAACAACGCAATCACCTTACTAATTTCATAGGTGGAATTACGTGCCGCCCAAAAGAATCCGTGTGCTAGATGCGACAGTGTCACCGATACCAGCAACAACAACACGCAAGCGGTGACGGGTTGATTGGCAATGGTTTGAAACGAAAGCTGACGCAGCATCGAGCGATACGCGACGACGAGGCAACCGATAATCAAAAACTGATAAATGGGCCAGGCCGTTAACGCTGGCAACAAGTCCGCTGGACGAACAAACAACGTTGCCACCACCGCCATCAACAACACCAACCCCCAACCGTGCCGATCGTCCGAAGACGACAACACCGGTTTGGCGTGATGGTTGGAAGGGAAAGCAACGGCAGACATGATTGAATGAGCGAAAGGTAATGTTGGAAGATGTGATTTGGTTTAGATTTACAACGATTGATGAAAAGCAACCGAGCGAGTCGTCACGGGATTTAGCTAGGGTTGGTAATAATCGAGATTGGCTTCGCCCGAGCCGACTAGCGCTCGCGGGTCAGTGATGTTTTTGAATGATTCTTGCGGTATATCCGCCTGTATTCGCATTTCGGATGCACGTCTTGCTGATCGGGATAAGCCGGTGGGTACGGTTACTTGATTGAGGTTCAATTGATCGACTAGCCCAGCACGAGGTTCTTCGTTGACTGCTTGCCAAGCGGCGACAGTTCGCAACTCCTGGTTTCGGGCTGCTGCCGCCATAGGCGATTGTAAGATCGATTCGACGGCCACTTCTCGTAGCAACTCAGTGCGATCCACTTCGCCTCTTATCGCGGAATTTGATTCCGCTTCGCTTTTGAACGAAGTCGCATTTTCCGGAATAGCGTCCATGGGCATCGATTCGCCTATTTCCAACGGAGGTGCCGGATCAGCAAAGTTCTGGGTCACCGGGGACTCGAACGTTGCGTTTCCCATTTGGTACCAATGCGTTTCGTGATACCCGCCGTCAGTCGTCGGTGCGAAACATCGACACTCGCTAATGTCGTGTGCCAAGCAAGTGGGACAAACTCGCGGGTTTACCAATGATTCGCAGAGTTGCTGATGCTGGATGACGCAGCCGCCACTCAGTCCGATCAAGCTCAATACGCAGCCCATCAACAGCAACCGAGTCAAACGACCCACGTCGCCAATGTTAATAACAAAGCTCAAAAAGCGAGCGTATTGAACGTTGGCGTTCTTGACCTGGTCATCGTTGATATCGAGGTTCGATTCGGCACTTGTGCTGAGAAGCTGATTCACGGCTAGTTCCTCAGCGAGGGTGCGACGTAACCAGCGCCAGATGTCTTGCCTAACACATCCCCGGAAAGCCGAGACGCCGTGCTCGTTCCCAGTAGTGTGAATCCGAAGATGCGTTCGATCGGAGCGACCATCTTGGCAATTGCACCGTCCAAAGCAACCAATCGGTTGTGAGCGATGTACAGCCGATCGCCCGGCATCAGTTGGTAGTTGGTTTGGACCTCCGCACGTTGCGAAATGCCTTCCCAATCGATCGGCAATATCTGGCTCGTCTTCGAATCACGGTCCGGCCGAGCGATCCACAATCGGCTGGACGAAACATAGCTCAGCCCATTGATTTGGCTTAAGGCATCCATCACCGTTTCGTTGCCGGTGTAAGGAAGTCGAACCAGACTGTCACCCTGACCGCCGCCTTGGGTAATGATGTAATAGGCTTTGCTATTGAAGGCGTATACGTTGACCGAAACCTTCGGTCGGGCAAAGAACGGCGACAGGTGATCGGCGATCGAATGCCGTACCTCGTCAAGCGTCATTCCTGCGACCGGCAAAGAGCCGTATTGGCCGAGTGTGATCGTGCCGTCTGGGCCGACCAAATGTTCGCCAGAGATCGGCTGCATTCCCGATGCACTTAACAGCGAGAGCGAAACGCGAGGGCTGCGTAATTGCTTGACAAGATGAGCCGTGATCAGCGTCCGAGCATGTAGAACGGTTTGGCCGCCTACTTCGACCTGTCCGTATCCAAAGCCAAGATCAATCACGCCGCCCGGTTGGACTGCGTACTGACCTGAGATCGGCTCGTCAGGAAAAGTCCCAACGACCGACAACGAAACCACGTCGCCTACGTTCAATCCGTAAGTGCTATGCGGAACCTGAAGCATCACATCGATTGTCAGGATATCCGGTGGTTCAACTCGATAGATCGGCACGGTCGCCTTATCGAGTTCTCGCGGCACCCACGCTTCCGGACCATCACAATGTTGTCCGACGTAATTGGCCAACACTTGGTCGCAGGACGCCGCGCCAACCTGACCCGGTATTCCATTCATCGGAACCGGAGCCAACACCGCGCAGCCGCTAATCCCGAACCAGCATATCGCTAGCCCGAGAAGGCAGACTTGTCGGTAGAGTTGGACTGAGCGGTTCACGTCATGCTTTAGGGAGAGTTGCTATAGCGATCATTCGCTAAGCGGTCGCGAAGTGAAATTAACGTCTCGGTGGGCTATTTGATGCGGGATAGAAATGTGAGTACTGCTGAAAGTAGCCGCCGCTTCCAGTGGGAGTTCGCGAGCGTGAAACGTGACTGCGTTGCTGTGAAACAGCGTCAAGCTGTTGCACCTGCGATTGCAGACGATGAATTTGAGCTGACTGCTGTGCTTGCTGTTGGTTGACTTGACGCCTTGGCAACACGAACGAGTGATAGGGACTCACCACACCACTGTCGCTGCGAAGCAGATCGAGGTAGGGCGAAAGCGGAGGCGGCAACGGGGCGAACTCCGGCTTGGATGCTCCACCCGTCTGCAAACCACCATTAAAAAAGCCTTGGGCCGATGTGATGGTACTGCCCAGGGATACGCTGCACGCCATCACCGCCAAAACGAACACGACACGCCCGGCAGATTTGCCGATGGCTTCAATAGTCGTCGTTGCTGGCAGTTTCACGAACATGCGTATCTTCCACGTGGCGGTTTGGCGTAGACTCCACAGCCTGTATCGTCCGCGTAACCCGCACATCTTTCGCCTCACTTGAAAAAACTGCTAAATTTTCTCAAAAGAGGCTGAAGTTCGGTTCCACTGCCCGGGCAGCGATTCACGGTCGCTGTTGTAGTGATCCGGTGTTCTCGCCTGTCGTCAATGCACTCACACCGGCCACAATGGACGGCAACTTCATTCCTCCATTCCATTCATCAAAAGGCGATCTGACATGACCTGCCTTGTCGTTGGTGCCAGCGGAGCCACCGGACGTTTATTAATCGATCAATTGCTTTGCCGCGAGATTTCCGTCCGCGCGATCGTCCGATCAATCGATCGCGTGCCTCCCCAACTGATCGCGTGCGAAAACCTTGAACTGATCCAGGCGAGCATTTCCCAAACGAACGATTCGGACTTGATCGGCTACGTCGAAGGCTGCGACGCGATCGCTTCCTGTTTAGGTCACAACTTGACATTCCAGGGCTTGTTCGGACCGCCACGTCGGCTAGTGACCGACTCGATCACGAGACTGTGCAACGCAGTTATTGCCAACTCGGGTCGCACGGCATCTGGACTGGACCAGCGGCCAACCAAGGTCGTGTTGATGAACACAGCCGGAAACTCAAATCGCGATCTCAACGAACCGGTTTCCTTTGCCCATCGTTGTGTCATCGGTCTATTGCAACTTGGATTACCGCCTCATGCTGATAACGAAGCGGCAGCAGATTACTTGCGAACGGAGATTGGGCAGACACATCCATCGATTCAATGGGCGGTCGTTCGTCCCGATAGCCTGATCGATTCGTCCGAGGTTAGTGCCTACGACCTGCACGCTTCGCCGACTCGAGGAGCGATTTTCGATCCCGGTAAGTCCAGTCGCATCAATGTGGCTCACTTCATGGCCGAACTGATTGCGGACGAAGAGCTTTGGAATCGCTGGAAAGGTCAGATGCCCGTTCTTTACAATCGTGTTTAGCGTACACCGCGAATCCCTGGTGTTCTCATGACGCACTGATCTTACAGACACTGCATTAACCGTAGATGCCCTGGCGATGTGACCGCAGCGGTACTTGTGATGGACACCATGCCCCGAGTTTCGCTGGTATAACATGGGCTAGCTCCTCATTGACGCAATATGTCATCAAGAGGAATTAGCGGGATAAACTCGGCGTGGCGGCGAGGGAGGTCACAACCGCAGTCTTTTCCCGCTTCAGAAGAATCGCAGAAATCATGGCTGATACAGACAAACCCAATTCGTTCTATATCGAGGTCAGTGGAGCAGGGCTGCCTGAAGTGGACGGACTGTTCGTGCCATCCACTGCCCCGCCCACCGAATCGGAATCCGGCACTCTTTCCAGCCCTGGCTACTGGAATGGCAAGCGAGCGTGGGATCGCGCCGACGGAAAGTCAGCACGAAGCCCAGCAATCTCCTATTCCAATACCTACCAGTCGTGGCGAATTTGTCGTCTCGATGGGCACCTCGCCTATGACTTCACATGCGAAGAAGATTTGCCACCAACAGACCGTGAGTGGCACGTCTATAAGAAAGGAGTCGCACCGGCCCCGCAGGTAACCTTGCACCACTACGACCCGCGACAACCATGCCCCGAACCCAACATCGTCTTTGTCTTAGGCGGTCCCGGTGCAGGTAAGGGTACCATGTGCGAATTGGCCGCCTCTCAACTGGGTTGGACGCATCTATCCATCGGCGATCTGTTGCGTGCCGAGACTCAAACCGGTGGCCCTGATTCGGGAAAACTCGAAGCCATCATGCGAGCCGGCGAGCTTGTTCCCGACGACATCGTCGTCAGACTTTTGAAGCAAGCGATCGAGCGACTGACACGAACCACCGGCAAAAGAAACTTTTTGTTGGACGGTTTCCCGCGGTCGCTATCGAACCTCGAAGCCTGGCACCAGAATTCCGACAGCCAGTCCGAATTGCCCAAAATGCTGTATTTCGAATGTCCCTATCCCATACTGGAGCAACGCATTTTGGCTCGGGCGAAATACACCGGGCGAAATGATGACAACGTCGTAAGTTTGAAACTGCGGTTCGACACCTTCAAAGCCGACACCCTGCCCACCGTCGAAATGTTCCGACGCAATGGCAGATGCATCGAGATCGACACCAGCCAGGATCGACAAACAGTTTACAACGTGGTCGCCGAAGCTCTTGCCGACTTCACGGACACCACGTTTGCTGACCAGCCCCTATCAGAGCGAGCTGAAATGCTGCTGGGGCTCAGGCCATTCCCCAAAGACGACACCGCATCCTGATTCGACGACGGCCAAGCGAACCATCCGAGCGAACGAAAACAACAGTCGCTCGTCCGTCTCAGGGCGACCTGGTGTGTCCGCTAGCTTTCAGGAACACCAGCCGCGTAAACGCTGACTAATTCGGGCCGCTTAGGCCGCGGAAATTTGGCTCGCAGGCCGGCCACAAGAAACCGCTGCGGCTCCCGCTCGGTCCAATCCTGCCACTGAGCACGATCCCGAGCTGCTCCAACAGAGCTAAAAAAGCGGATGGGGTGGGATTCGAACCCACGGTAGAGTTACCCCTACGCTAGTTTTCAAGACTAGATCCTTCGACCACTCGGACACCCATCCGGTCAATGTTTCTCTATAAGAAAAACTGCGTTTTGCAATGGACTGCTCCATCGGAAACTCGCGACGTTCTCTTCTTTACCCTTTCAAGCCCACAAATGGCCAGAGCAAAGCAGATGTTGCCAGCCGATTGAACGACCAGCAGCATCTCGCATCGCCAATTAGAGCCTCTGTGACAACAGACCCCCTGCCGATGCGGTCGCTAAGTCTACGCAAACGCACACGACGCGCGAAGTCCTGTTGTCGAACCCATTTTGAGGGTCAGCTCTCATCGTCTGAGCACGCGGTGATCGCCGCCTCGACAAGCTAGCCAAACCGGTCGATACAACTGAGACGATTCCCCCGGGTTTTGGGTTCGGCCGATCCAAATCACGGCTCTACCAAGTCAGCCCAGCCAAGTCAGCCCAGCAACTAGGCAGCCTCGCATCCAGAGCGTTCCAGTTGCGAAGCGATGCCAAATCAGCAGTCACCATTCAACTAATTCTTCAGCGTTACCGAACCACCAGTGCTTGGTTTCAGTTCCAAGTTCTTGATCGTCGACACGCCACCGGGCAGATGCAGACGCAAGTGGATGATCGCTGACTTGCTAGGCAACTCAGCCTGGATGTTCTGCCACTCGTTCGCCTTTTCAATTCCAACAGCAACTCGATTGGCAGGAACAAAATCCCTTTCGCCAGAATTTCGCCACGCGAAGTTAACTTCACCGGCCTCTGCAACCTTGACGGTCGCTTTGACAATCACTGGCCCCTTCAAACTCAAGCCATTTCGGACAATGAACGGCTGCGAATTCTTCATCGCCTTTCCAGTTGTGATTTGCAAACCACTGGGCGTTGATTTCATCTCCCCATTGCGGACCATCCACGCAGAACTCAACTGCGAAGTCGACTCCGATTTCGTCCGCGGCGGGGCCGGCTGCTTCCCATCGAGATAAAAATCAAAATAGGCCGTTGCTGCTTTGGACATCTGATGCGATGAGAGCCCAGGCGGGCTGAGTTCACCGGCCCAACCAGTCAACTTGTTACGCAACGTGGTTGCGACCTCAGGATGCGTCTTAAGTAGGTTGTGTTGCTCTTCAATATCGCTTTCCAAGTCGAATAAATATTCTCGCTCACCACCTCGCAAAAGCTTCCATTTGCCAGCACGGATCGCCGATTGAGCAGTCCAGCGCCACATCAACGCGTCATGGGGTGGTGATGACACCTTACCGGTCAAGTGCGGAATCAGGTTGACGCCATCGAGATCGCCGGGTTGCGTTTCCAAATTGGCCAGTTCGGCCGCAGTGGCGGCAACATCCAAGGAGCTGACCGGATGATCGTAGGTTTGCCCCGGTGGGATCGTGCCGGGCCAGGAAATGACAAACGGGACATGCATCCCACCTTCGGATAGCATCCCCTTTTCCCCGTTAAGTGGCGTGTTCAACGAACCGTCCCAACCAGGGCCACCGCCGGGTGCATCCCTTTTATGAATTTTAAGGGGCGCACCGTTGTCGCCGATGTAGAAGATCAAGGTATTTTCCGTCAGATTGTGTTTTGCCAACGTATCCGTGATTAAGCCCACCCCATCATCGACAGCGGAAAGCATCGCCAACGCTTGCCGACGTCGCTGGGGCATCTCGCCCGGAAATCGATCTAGATACTTTTTCGGTGCATCCAGTGGCACATGCGGGGCTCGGTAGGCGACGTACAAGAAGAAGGCTTCTTCCTTGTACCGTTCAATCAGCGACGCAGCCGCCTGACTGCACCCATCGACGTGGTACATCAGGGGTGGAAGACTGGCCATCTCTCGATCTTCCCCATCGAGGGTGATGTTGGCAGCAAACGGCTGTTGTGAGTTTTGATTGAACACATGCCGAAAACCGTGTTCAACGATTTTCAGGCCGGGACCAAGATGCCACTTCCCGAACTGCGCCGTGACGTAACCCGCATCCTGTAAACGTTCGGCAATGGTCAGCTCACGATCGAAGCCAGCGAGCGATTGACCATTGGATTCCACTCCGAATCGAGATTGAAACTTGCCCGTCAACAATCCTGCTCGAGACGGGATACATTGCGGCGCAGTACTGTAGCCGTTTCGAGCCAACACTCCATTGCGTGCCAGTGCGTCCACATTCGGCGTTTTCACATCATCCAGAACGCCTTGGCACGACAAATCAGCATGGCCGTGATCATCGGTATAAAAGACGATAATATTCGGCCGCGAGTCCGCGACGGCGTTCGAACCGCCAAGGGACAGTACCACAGCAAGTGGCAATAAAAGAGTCTTCATCGAGAATTCCTATGAGTGACCTGTGATTGCTCTTGGGAGTACTTACCCCAAAGCATGTCTAAGCGATTAGCGATATCAGTCTCATCACCAACGACTAACCAGTAACGAAAACGATAAGTAGTTTGATGATCCATCAACACGCGATCGATCGGTGCCACATGCATGCATGGACCACCATCGGGTTGATCGCTGAGTCCACTCCCATGCGGACCAAAGTTCCAGGACTGGGTTGCGGTCGGCGAGAACACAGCAACGCCTTGGCCAGATGCCTCGAACATCGCCATCGCTTTACGCGGCGGCATCGTATTTCCCCAAGGTGGCCCCGGTGGTTGGGACTCCTTTCGCCACCGGCCTTCGCCGAGATAGCTACGCACGTCGTCGAAGTTGCGAGTGAAATAGCAAGCTGGTGTCTCTTGAGGATTCTTCGTCGGGCCTCCCCAACGATCGTCCTTATCTCGCATTGCTTTAAACTCGCAGGTAACCGCAACAACCCCCGGCATGTCAGGCTCAAAGGTTGACCACTGACGCATTACCGCGTCGGCCTCTTCATCAGCCATGTCCCAAAGTTTAGGAATCGTTTCGGAGTAAAGACTGTTTTCAGTTTTGCGAAACTCGGTAACACGTGACCATGTTCCCGCGTCCCCGCCCTGTCCAACACCACCGCCTTGAATGGGATTCCATGACCACGGGCTCCACGCCTTGTTTTGCCCTTCGGTCACGCGGTTAAGTCGACGTCCTGCGTAGTACGACTGTTGAATCAACCGACCTGGATCGGCAATATTGACGATGTTGTTGGGATACTCGCGCGATGATAGCCAAGTGATTGCGCCCCCCTTTTCACGATCGATGCCAACCTTCACAGCCCCATCGTCAATCGTCAACAAGTCAGCCGCAGACGATAAGCCAGGTAAGTGCAGACCGATAAGCAGAACCACAACAACAAGCTTTAAGCCAAGACAGCACTGATTCGCCGCCACTGAATTTGTAGTGTTAAGGGGAATGCTGTTTATAAGTCGCGGTCGGGTCATCATGAGTTTCTCTTGATTTATTGTGGTGGTTCAGATTCGTTTAGGCGTCTTGCTCACGGATATCCAAATGAGTTCGCTAGGTATCGCTGGTAAATTCATGGACCTTCGATCAAAAAGTCGATCACGCGGACCTCCGAACCGCTCTGACCGATCACGGAGATGGTTTCATCGTGATGCCAGCGACTACGATCGACACCGAAGCGACTATCCTTACACCAATCTCCGATTGACTTTTCAATCTGACTGAGCGTTGCCAGTCCATCACTGCTGACTTGGTACAACCCACGTTCATCGACGACCAGTAATCGTTGCGAGCAGGTCACTAGCACGCCTAGCGTGGATCCTTCACGGCGGTTCCATTCGCCCGTCGAGTGGTTGCGATGGGCCATCATGGGACGCCCATTCGGGCCTCGCATTAAGACGTGAACGCCACCGGCATCATCAACCGTCATCGATCCACCGTTGATAAACTGCGATCCAGTGGGGATATCCAACACAGCGATGCCAGGTGAATTGCCAGAAATGAATTTCGTGCCACGTTTCGCAATTGTCTCGCCCGAACTGTTTTTCCACGTTCGACCGTGGTCATCACTGTACGCATAACACAGGTCGTGACACGTGCGAGCATCCGGTGTGTCTCGCCAGCACCAAGTCAGATGTCGACGTCCTTCATGGACAACCATCGCGTGTGGGTAGGCATTGACTGTGCCGTTGCCACCGGACCAGTGTTTGTCGATCAGCTTGCTGGAGGCTGCATCGTTGACGATCCAGCGTCCGGCTTGATATTCAAAGAAATGCGAGTCCGCACTGCCGGAACCCCCACCCAACCGCAAGTACAGCGACATCCGATCTCCATCACGAACAAAGCTGGGATACGTGGCGGATTCGATACTCGGGCCACCCAAGTGGTCTTGCACGGCACCAAACAGGTCTGCTGACCATGTGAACTCCGTGGGGTTGTTCCCGATGCCGGATTGACTGCAGCGATAGTGCAACGTGGACACATGATGGTCGAATGCCAAATGAATCACTCCATCACTTGAAATACCCATCGCCACCTTTTCATGTCCGTCGCCGAATCCGCGAGCTATCGGTCCAGCTTTGCCACGATTGGTGTCAGAAGTACGTTGGTAGCCGCTAAGTGAGACGCATTGCCAATCGCTTTTGGGTAGTTCGCGACGGGCGACCGACACTTGCCGATTGGCATCCCAAAACGCAGCGTATTGCCAACCCCGATACGTCTGCAGAGCTCCAGGTCCAAAGTTCCACCTTGCACCTGGTTTGACGATCGTCTTGGGCATTCCTGTTTCGGTGATAGTCGACACGCGGTATCGAGCGTCTGCCGGTGAGCCCCGCAAAGGTGAATTGCCCAAAGCGTTACTGCATGAAGCCGAAGGCGAAGCCAGTACGACGAAGCACAGGCATAGATAAAAACAGTGATTCATTCCGCAACAAGCTCTATTTCTGTGTGATGTCAGTTTTCTTGACGACGACTCGATCACTTTGGCAACGTTTTGTTGGCTTCCAATGACTTGCTCTATGGGCTCACAATTTCAAGTAACCGTTGGTCGAGTTGCTTCACCGTATCTGCGTTCTCGGTTAACTCCGAGACGTTCTTCGTGGCGACGTCAGACCGGGAATGATCGTACAACTCTCGCGCAACCAACTCGCCGTTTTTTCGTTGCCACCTCGTGTAACGCCAATGGCCGCTGCGGATCGAATATCCCATCGTGCCACCGCGAGGATATTGGCTTAATGCCGCTCGCTTACCGGGCAGTGATGGATCAGCGAACAGCGGCAACAGGCTCTCACCCTCGCATGCCTTTGGTGTCGTCAGTCCGCACCATTGGGCGAGTGTTGGGTAGATGTCGATGTATTCAACCAATGCCGTTGATCGCTTGCCGGTCGGTATACCCGTACCGCTGAAGATCAGAGGAACGCGAGTATCCAATTCAAAGTTGGTGTGCTTGCACCAGTCACCGTATTCACCCAGTTTCCAGCCATGGTCGCTCCAAAATACAATGAGCGTGTTTTCACGAAGGCCCTGTCGGTCAACCTCCTCAAGCACTCGCCCCACTTGGGCGTCGATGTAGGACACACATGCACGATACCCATGGATCAACGTTCGAGTCTGCTCGTCGGACAGATCCTCTTTGGAGGGAATGTCGGTGTAAGCTCGCAGTTCACCCCAACTGGTGGTGGCTTGGTCTGCGGCACCGCGAGGCGGTGTTCGTGCGGGAACTTCTATCTCGGCAGGATCATACATGTCCCAGTATTTCTGGGGAGCGACGAACGGTAGGTGAGGCTTTTTGAAACCAACGGCCAGGAAGAACGGCCGATTGTCCTTCTGACGTAACTGCTCGATCGCGTTGTCAGCGATGACACCATCCGAATAGGTACTGTCGGCGACATCCCCGCTCTCGAAAGCTGGCCCCTTGATGAACTGCCGAAGTACTTTGCCTTTTAACTTTTGCTTCTTCGCTTCCTTGGTCTTCTGGGCGATCATGGCAGTCGTCTTTGGTGCCGCGTATTGCGGCGTCGAGCAGGCATCCAGCACATCCCAAAACGCTTTATCGTCTTGGCCATGGTGGTAGATCTTTCCGAGCGAGACGGTTCGGTAACCATTCTGCTTGAAGAACCGTGGCATCGACATCGCGTCTGGCAAAGCCTTGTTCAGAGGATGGTCGAGATCGAAGACTCCGGTTGAATCAGGACGCATGCCCGTCATAAGGCTAATGCGTGAAGGCGCGCAAACAGCCTGTTGGCAATAGGCCTGTTCCAACAGCAGTCCCTGCCGAGCGAAAGCATCAAGGTTGGGCGTTTTCATGTGCTTGGCGCCGTAGCAACCAAGCTCGACTCGTAAATCATCGACGCCAATGAAGAGAATGTTTTTCGGTGGCGATTGAGCAGTTGCAATCGAGCCCCAAAACAGCAAGGCAATCGCAAGAAGAATAGAGGGTTTCATGATGGTCGTTTTCAGGGAGGAGATGGTTGCAGGGTGGTAGTGGGCTAGGCCTCCCGCCTGTCATGTTCGATTCGACAGGCTGGAAGCAGATCCCACTGTTTTGATTACTGGTGTCGTTTCGGATCGGTGAGCTCATGCGGATCTACGAACTGCTTGACCGTTCCAATCAAATGCGGAGGGCATGTGTAGAACTCACCCGACTGGTCGACGGGATGCTTCGATTTCAAGAACGGAATTTCACCTCCCTCGGTCAGAAAATCATTCTGCTGTTCACTCCACGAAAAGAGTTTCTGTTTCAACCTTGCCTTGATTTGCGAGAAGGCGGGATCAGCCGCAATGTTGTTCAGTTCAAAAGGATCAGTCTGCGTATCGAATAATTCTTCTTCGGGTACGTCGGGGTGTTTTTTCGCTCCCAGACGATGAAACGGATCAATCCCTTTGCCAGCCAGTTCGTCGCGTCTAATTCTTTCAAGGGTGTTGAAGTTGTGGATGTAATGGTACCGCCCGTCATGGGATGATCGTCGTGGGAAGACGTGTGTCCCCAAGACTCCCTGTTGCGTCATCACCCCAAAGACATACTTGTGGTGCGAGATCGACGGATCTTCCAAGACTGCCGCAAAACTCTTTCCATCAATCTCAGCGACCGGTTGTCCACCAGCAAGCTCGACAAACGTAGGCAAGACATCTGTGTAGCTGGTCAGTGCCGACGTTCGTCCGGGCTTGATCTTTCCGGGCCAGCGAACAATGAACGGCACGTTCAAACCGCGATCGTAGACGGTGAACTTCGCGCCGGGGCCATTGCCGTGATCGGATGAGTAGATGAACACCGTGTTCTGATCAAGCTGATGCTTATCGAGCAGCTCCAATACGCCTGCAAGCTCACGTTCTTTCTCGGCGATGTTGTCGTAGTATCCGGGTAACCACTTGTCGGCAGACTTTTCCAAGTGAGGATGCCGCACGACTTGATCGGCTGGGAACGTTGGCTTTTTGGGATAGGGCCCATGCGGATAGTGTGACATGATGAACAAGCAAAACGGCTTGTCGGCGTGGCTCGAAAAATAGGCGTCGATATCATCGGCTGGCAACGTTTTCTTACTCGTGCTGACGGGTGTGCTCCAGCGAAAGACCGAGTCTGGTTTAACGTGCACTTTGCCAATCAGCGATACGTCGTAGCCAAGCGGGGCCAACGCGTCATAGATGGTCTTCGTTCCCCTGCGAGCAGATGTATGCTGGACAAAAAGCCCGTTGCGAATGGGGTAAAGACCGGTCAGCAGAGCGGCCCGGCTTGGAGCACAAATCGCTTCGGCCGTAAACATTCTATCGAACACGAGCCCCTCTCGCGCCAAACGATCAACCGTCGGCGTTAGCTCGACCGGCAGGCCGTAGCATCCATAGTCCGCCTTCAACTGGTCGTCGCTGAGAAAGAATACGAAGTTCGGTTTTTCGCCAGCACTGGCCAGTGCCGCCGAGAGTATCAGCAACAATGCGAACGCTGCGTATCTGTTTGTCATTGTGAAATCCCTCTGTTCAAAGTCGAACATTCTTTGCTGCTAACTTTGCACAGCATCACCTGATTCGATGTGTCGATCCTAAGCGAATCATTGGCGATTTTGCTCGATCGCTGGAGAAATCCTATCGCGTCTTCGTTTGACTATTCACTTCAGTATCTATGCTCGTGCCTTGCCCTTCTCACAGAAAAAATGGCAAGCTCGTGATTAATTCTGACAATTATCGCGTCGAGCGGCATACTGCATCCACAATCATCTTCCTTACTTGTGGTACACCGATGCTCTGTATTCGATTAGCTAGTCTTCTGATGTTCTTGATAACGGCGACAGCTTGGGGCGAAACGCCACCGCTATCTGCACTTCTAGAACGAGCGGACGCGGCTGATATCGCAGCGGAGGCTCGTCGCCGTGGCGATCCGATCCGCGGTGCCCTGGTGTATTTCACATCTGCCGCTGGCTGCGTTCAATGTCACGAGAGTACGGCGGATCCGATAGCCGAACAGAATTCACCGCTTGGCCCTAACTTATCGCGTCTCGGCGAAGGAGTCACCGACGTGCATTTAGTGGAGGCGTTGCTGCAGCCATCCAAGTTCATCCGCGAGGGGTTCGGGACCGTTCAAGTGTTAACGGTGGACGGAGATGTCTTGTCCGGAATGTTTGTTCGCGAAGATGATCAAACACTCGTGCTCCGCGACGCTAAGAATCTGCAGACCGAAATCGAGATTCCCAAGGACGACATCGAAGATCGCAGCGAAAGAAAGATCTCGATGATGCCCGGCGGATTGATGGCGACACTCGGCTCACAGCGGGAGGTCCTCGACCTCATCAGCTACCTGTTTGCGATTCAGGCGGGCGGTCCCACCCGCGCCCGCGAACTGAAACCGAGCGCCGATCAATTGGTCGTCTCGGACGACACCGCCAATCTGAATCATGCAGGGATACTGAGAAGAATCGAGAAGACCAACGCGAAAGGTGGGAAACAGATTTTTGAGGCGTCGTGTGTGCAATGCCACGGCGAGGACGGCAACACGCCGTCGCTGGCCACAGCTCGGGCATTCGGTAAACAGAAACTGAAGTTTGGTGCTGATCCCTACAGCATGTTTCAGACGCTTTCCAAGGGCAACGGTTTGATGGCTGCGACCACCGCGCTGTCACCGAAAGAACGTTACGCGGTGATTGGCTACATTCGTAATCGCTTCATGAAAGACTCGAATCCCGACTACCAACCGATCACGAATGAGTATCTGAAATCACTGCCGACTGGAACGGACATGGGTGATTTTAAACCGGATCCTGATCGTGACTATGGCCCGGCGTTGGCGTCGCAATTGGGGCGTGAAGTCAACAGCGCCCTCACCGTCGCTCTGGGGGACCATACCATCGCCTACAACCTGCACACGATGGACCAAGCTGGCCTCTGGACAGGCGGCTTTCTCGATGTCGATCAAACCCAACACAAACGAGGACGCGGTGAAGGATACCCGCAGCCAAAGGGGACACCTGTGCCCGGTTTGTCGATCTGGCGATGGGGCCATGATGGGTCGCTCGATTATTCGACCGATGACGTGTTGCCACGCGGCCCGCTGCCGTCGCGATGGTTGGACTATCACGGTCACTATCTGCACGGCGACCGAATCGTACTTTCTTACGCGATTGATGGACGCGAAATCCTAGAAGTTCCTGCCGCGATCGACGGTGAAACTGCCGTGCGTCAAACGCTTCGAATCAGCGAGGGAAAGGCTTTGGTTTTAGCCGTTGGCCCCCACCAACCTCAAGTCACCGGAGACATCACAGGCGTCACCGTAACGCTCGATAAACAGCAACGATGGGTTGTGCGAATTCCGGCAGATTCAAATTCACGTTTGCTCGACATCGTACGGTTTGAAAATGCCGATGAGGATTCCCCAAAGCGTAAGGACTTAAGTCTGGAGCGGATCGATCCGGCTGAGATGATCGCTGGGGGTGACTTACGTTGGCCGCAAACGCTTGAAACGGTCGGGTACCGCGGTTTTCAACACGGGGCCTACGCTGTCGATACAATTTCGATTCCTGAGTCGACCCCGTGGAACACTTGGTTTCGTACGTCCGCGATCGATTTCTTTCCCGACGGCCGACTCGCGGTTGCCACTGTGGGTGGAGATGTTTGGATCGTTTCAGGTGTTGATGACGAACTGATGAATCTCCAGTGGAAGCGGTTCGCTGGTGGCATGTACGAGCCGTTCGGGATCAAGGTTGTTGACGGACTGGTTTATGTGACATGCAAAGACCGGCTGACGCGTTTGCACGACCTAAACGACGATGGCGAGGCCGATTTCTACGAAAGCTTCAGTGCTGACACGGACGTCTCGACCTTCTTCCATGCGTTCAACTTTGATCTGCAAACTGACAGCCAAGGCAACTTTTACTACGCCAAGAGTGGTCAGTACACGGATTACAAATTGCCCGGCGCGATCGTGAAGGTCTCGCCGGATGGCAAGACGCGCAGCGTCGTTTGCACCGGTCTGCGGACACCGAACGGGATGGGCATTCTGCCTGATGACCGGCTAACCGTCAGCGATAATCAGGGCACGTGGATGCCGGCTTCGAAGGTCAACCTGGTAAAACCGGGAGGTTTCTATGGCTACGTACAAAACAAAAAGGGCGGCGCATGGGCGCCCGACGGTGGACGGATTGACGTTAAGCACGTCGTGCCGCCGGAAACGTTCGACCCGCCACTGATTTGGATGCCACAAGAGGTCGACAACTCGTCTGGCGGCCAAGTGTTTGTCGATGACTCTCGCTGGGGGCCGCTGTCGGGACGTCTCTTGCACACCAGCTTCGGACAAGGCCGCTTGTTCTATCTGATGACTCAAAAAATCGGTAGCACCGACCAGGCAGCATTGATTCAATTCCCACACGACTTCGGCACCGGGATCATGCGTGGTCGAGTGAATCCTGTCGACGGTCAACTCTATGTCACGGGACTCAACGGTTGGAACGACAACGGGCGTGCGGGAATAGCCGACAACGGTATCTACCGCGTGCGGTACACCGGCGAGCCACTTCGTATGATTGAAAATTGCCAAGTCGAATCGGGTGGCCTTCGCATTCAATTCAATTTCCAACTTGATGCGGGCTCGGCAACCGATGTTGCCTCGTACGCCGCCCAGCAGTGGAACTACAAGTGGACCGCCAATTATGGATCGGATCACTACTACCCCGAGAGCGGAGAGCTTGGCGAGCAATCCGTGGCAATCTCGAGCGTCCAATTATCCGAAGATCACAAGTCAGTGTTGCTGAAAATCCCAGAGCTTCGCCCCGTCCATCAATTGCGTTTGCAATTGAATGTTAACGACGAATCCGGGGCAACGTTCAGCGAAAAGATTTACTGGACCCTTCATCGCGTCGCGCCACCGCGTGCTGCGCGTTAGGCTTTCATACGCGATAGTCCTTTTTGTACCCCACGACTACTACGAGCTCATCCCGATAGGGATTTCAGAAATTCGCCGGTGGTTTTTGCGCAGCGAACACCACCGGATAACGAATCATTCCACGATCGTTGACGCTGAAAGGGTCATAGATGACGGTGCTGTGACCCTTACAGGTTCAAAACCGCAGTTGAACGCGGATTCCGTAGGTGACGTTCCGGTTACCATCAGCATCGTGTTCTTGCGAAGATCGAGTCGCTCTAGCATGCCCATGATCTCTCTGACCTGACCATCAAAGCAAGTAATCTCGGCAAGATACTTGGCGTACGATTTCGATGGTGCTCGAACGGTTGCGGGCTCAGCTTGGCGTTCCAATACGGAGTTGGATCACCCTTGGTGAAGGGGGCTTCAGGCTGATTGATGAGAACCACATTGGCGGCGTGATTCTCGTTTCGGGAGATCGGCATGGAACAAGTGGGTTCACGATTCCCCGTCCATCGGGTTTTGAATTCTATGAGTTTGAAGCGGCCAGTTTGGGAGGTCGACTGGGGCCTCCCGCAAAGAGCAAAGGTTAGCATACCCAGCTATAGGGAATTTCTGACCAATATTCATTCGGCGAATTATCCATTGATGCGTCACTCTCCGATCCCGAAGTCTACTTCCGGATCATCGGGGATGATGGAACCAGAATTTTTGAGCAGAAGTTGAAACGCAAAGAATTGACTCCTTTGTTGAAAATCCCTTTTGAAAACATTGAGAATATTCGACGGGCAAACGGATCCATCCCACCCACTCGATTTCTGATCGAGACAGAATTGATAGCGTTGCGGAAATGCGAATTTTACGCATTTAGAAACCCCATAAAACCTCGGATTCTCATGTGAGGTTAGCTGGGTTACTGGCACAGTAAAGGAAAGGATCTCTCTATTCCTACGTGAAGGGTGCGTACCGCTCCCGCACGTCCAGTATTACTTGTGTTTAATTGAGGAAATCTGTCATGCGTTTTTCACTTTCCAATAGGGTCCCCCGCGGGTTCACGCTAGTCGAGTTGCTAGTCGTGATCGCGATCATCGGGGTGCTCGTTGGTCTTTTGCTACCTGCAGTTCAGGCGGCTCGCGAGGCGGCTCGGCGAATGAGCTGCAGCAACAATTTCAAGCAAATCGGACTTGGAATTCACAATTACCACAGTGCTTACAAGAAACTCCCTACGCACAAGTCCGGGACTAACAACAACACGGGCTCTTGGTATGCCGACACCAATGGTGAAAACCGTTCTCAGCTGAGCATGCTTGTCGGCATCACGCCATTTGTTGAAGGGCAGGCACTATGGGAGCAGATCTCCAATCCGAATGCACAGCGTGTGGACGGCGCCTCATCCGGGAAAGGAACCGCTGGAAATCCCTGGCCTGCGATGGGGCCGACGGGCGAGGATGATCAATATATCCCGTGGAATACCAACATCCCAACTCTGCGATGTCCGAGTGATCCCGGGGTCGGCCTTCCGGCAAACGGGCGTACAAACTACGCGGCATGTGTTGGGGATAGTTCTTACAACATGTCGCATGGTGCGGAAAACTGGGATGGAACCGTCAATACCAATATTGCACAAGATGCGCGAGCAGCCTGTCGCGGTATGTTCGTTGCACACCAAGAGGCACGTTTTCGAGACGTTCTTGATGGACTTTCTAACACGATCATGATGGGCGAGATTGCCACCGATCTCGGTGACCGAGATACTCGTACCAATCCGTCTTATTTAGGCGTTACATTGCACGCGGGACTGGGCATTAATCCTTCGGGCTGCAAGACAGGAACCGATCCTCAACGACCACAATTTTGGCTCGCGGGCACGCAAACGCTAGCTGAAATCAACACTTCCAATAGCGCTCGCGGCTACCGTTGGGCCGACGGAGATCCCGTCTTCACAATGATGCAAACCATTTTGCCGCCCAACGCTGTAACGTGCTCGTCGACTGAATACAGAACGACTACTGCTACAAAGCCCGCGCCAGTTGACGCAGATAACGCAGAGAAACGGGATGCTACCTATGGAGTTTTTGCGCCTAGCAGTCGCCACCAAGGCGGTTGTCATGTACTGATGGGCGATGGGGCTGTGAAGTTCATCACGGACTCGATTGAGGCTGGTGCCGATACAAACCGAATGGTCAGCAGAACGGAAGGTACAGCTGGTACGCCATCGTCCGTTCCTGGTGCTATCAGTCCATATGGACTTTGGGGTGCACTGGGCACACGAGCGAATAAGGAAGTGATTGGAGAAGATTTCTAAAAGGCATCTTTACGGATCACTTAATTTATGTAAATCAAATCGCGTTGCCGCGTAGAGTGGCGACGCGATTTTTCATACCGACGATGTACTACCTCTCAAAGTAGAAAGTATGGTCCTTCATCTGTGCGGTCGCAACTCACTCCAGCCATCCAGGCAACTATCGATTGGCAGCCTGCGTCTACTTCTTCTGTTTGTTCATTCCTGGCTTGCCGACAATCGCAGACTGATTTTGCTTGAAGCCTGCTGCATCCCGTTTGGCGACCAGGCGCCTTCGCAACATCTTCACCACTGAGACATACTCAGGGTTTCCTGCCAAGTTAGTGAATTCACCCGGGTCCTTTTTCAGGTCGTACAGCTCTGTACCTTTCTCGCCAAAGCCCCACTGGGTGAAACGCCAATCTGTTGTGCGAATCGATTCCCCTCCGCTGCGGCTGATCGTGAATGCTTGGTCCTTCTTCCATGAACGTGATTGGGTATCGACGAGCAGCGGTTTCAGACTTGCGCCCTGAAGCGTGTCTGGAGCGGAAAGGCCGGCCAAGTCAGCCAGAGTCGGATAGAGGTCGACCAGTTCCGTGATCTTGGTAGTGCCACGACCGTGCTGGTCTTTCAGCCACGGGACGCTGATGATGAATGGTACGCGTGTGGCCTCTTCGAACAGATGCTGTTTCTGATATTTGTGGTGATGTCCCAACAAGTAGCCGTGATCACTGGTGAAAACGACAATCGTTTTGTCGGCCAAACCCATTTTTTTCAGTGCTTCCAGGACGCGTCCGACTTGTGCGTCCATGTAGGAAACACTGGCGTAGTAGGCCTGTAACAGTCCTTTGTGCGATTCAGGTGTCACGCCGTACGTCGTGCTGTTTCGCTTGTAGTTGCGGATAATTCCAGGCACATCGTCCAAGTCATTCTCGGGCGCAACCGGTGCCTCCATTGACTCTCGATCGTATCGATCAAAGTATTTTTTCGGTGCAACAAGAGGCACGTGCGGCCTGACGAATCCGACCGCTATGAAGAACGGTTTGTCCTTGACCTTGTCAAGCATCTCGATCGCACGATCCGCGGCCATCCCATCAGCGTGTTCGCTGTCTCCGCCGGAAGCAATCACGCCAGTAAAGCTCTGCGACTCCTCGTTCTTCGGCGACCAATTGGTTAGCTCACCAGCAGCATTTTGTTCCGGAGCCTTGATATTGATCGCTTCGTCCCAGGAAAACGGGTCATCGCTTTCTGCGGTTCCTTCGATGATCTCAAACGGAATGCCCATGTGATAAATCTTGCTGACACGCCCCGCGAAGTAGCCGTTGTTGCGAAACGTCTGCGACAGCGTGACCACGTCGGGCATGCTGCCTCGCAAAGTGCCTGCATTTCCCAGTGTTAGATTGGAGTACGGATACAACCCCGACATAATCGACGCACGCGACGCACCACAAACCGGATACTGACAGTGCATGTTCTCAAACTTCACTCCTCGCTCAGCAAGGCGGTCGAGGTTCGGTGTCTTGCACTGTTTGTGCCCAAAACCACTCAGAGCGGTATTCAGGTCATCTGCAACTAGAAATAAAACGTTCGGCTTTTCAGCATATGCCGGTGGCTGCGGGATCAGAGTCGCTGCGATCATGGCAAAAATGATCAGACAAGTCGTTTTCATCATTCGATTCTCATATAGCAAACTGCAGACATATTGAGTTCATCATGACAGGCCTTTTACCCTACTGCTGAGGCTTCGATAATGCGGTGTTGTTCTGCGTTATCTCTGGCAACAAAAAGTCTTCTAATAGTTGCGGTGGTCCGCTGAGGGCGCCGTCGTCATTGATCTCTTTCATCCTCGTGTCAACCAATGCGCGAAGCTCGACCAGTCTACTTGCTTGCTCCGCTGACATAGCCAAGTTGTTTTCCTCAAACGGATCGCTTTCCAGGTCGTAGAGTTCTTCTGCTGGATTGCTGTGATAGTTATGCAAGAATGCTGCTGCCCGAGAGTCGGTCTTGGCTGCATCAATGTACGATTGCCAGTGGTGGCCGGCGTGCGGCCAGTGCCCGTCGATGCGAGGATCTTCCTTGGCCCAGACGTCCGTGTGGGTGGTGTAAGCGAATTCGGGGTGCAGGTTGCGGATGTATTTCCACTTGCCCTTACGGACGCTGCGAATCGGGTAGACGTTTTTATCCTTATCGCCTTTGTGCGTTGCAAAGATCACATCGCGATGACGATCGGTTTCGCCTAACAGCACTTTGGAGAACGACCGGCCGTCGATACCTAGAGGCGATTCTCCACCGGCAAGGTCGATCAGTGTCGGCATCAAATCAATCCAACTGACCATCGCATCGGTCGATGTATTGGGTTTGATCTTTCCAGGCCAGACGGCGATCAATGGAGTACGGATTCCGGTTTCGTACAGAGACCATTTTGCAAACGGCCACGGCATCCCATGATCAGACGTGTAGACGACCAGCGTGTTGTTCACATCCAGGTGTTCGGCGATCAACTCTAGAGTTTGCCCGACGCGGCGGTCAATGTCCTCGGCTCCTTCCACGTATCGCGTCATTTCGACTCGGGCTTCGGGCGTGTCAAAAATCTTTGGCGGAATGACAACGTCTTCGGGCGAAATCCTGGCTTCTTCTTTGGGTGGCCATGCGGTGTGAGTATCGGTCCAGCCAAGGAATAGTGCCAAGGGCGGGGCCTTTTCGGGGCGTTGCTGGAGAAATGATTCAACCTGATCCAGGGTCATGGTTTGTTGCAAACCGCCACCGCCTAGAAACTTGACGCCGTCGGGAACGTACTGCCCATAGTGCTTCGGACCGGAGTGCCCGACTTTGCCATGAAAGACCACTTCGTAACCTTGAGCTAAAAGCGTCGGCAACAGTGAGTTGACGCCGGGCTTGAGTTCAAACTCGTGGTTGCCAACGATGCCATTGCTGTACGGCATACGTCCGGTGAATAGAGCCGCGCGACTGGGCGCACATGCTGGCGAAGCGACATAGGCATTGTCGAATCGAATTCCTTCTTCCGCCAATTGCTGAAGGTGGGGCGTTTGAAACTCATCCGCTCCATAAACGGATGAGTGGTACACACCATGATCGTCCGCAATGGTGATTACAAAGTTGGGTGGTTTTGCGACGCAGATGGTCGCATGGGCGATCAAGCTGAAGAGCATCAGCGGAATTAGAGATCGGCGTTGGGAAATCAGATTCATGGAATTCAGTTTGGTTGTGGTTGGCTGAGTGTTCCAGCGGGACGTGCGTTGGTCGAAATTTC
Organism: Rhodopirellula sp. J20-39; assembly: GCF_057365095.1. Classification (NCBI taxonomy): domain Bacteria; kingdom Pseudomonadati; phylum Planctomycetota; class Planctomycetia; order Pirellulales; family Pirellulaceae; genus Rhodopirellula; species Rhodopirellula sp. J20-39. Next base: position 5,313,176 of record NZ_CP195123.1, read on the forward strand.
GGCACCGCGTTTCGCAGCTTCCGCCTTTAGTCGTGCTGCGATTTCGGGATGTTTTTCCCGGACGTCGGTCGTCTCGTAGGGATCCGCGTCGAGGTCATAGAGCGCGGTTTCGAATTCGCCGACCGGACGGGTTCGATGGTTCGTTGGACGATTGTCGTATCGCTTGGGCGGTTGGTCACCGGACCCCAAGAACAGTTTCCATTTGCCCTGCCGGATAGCATCTAGTCGCACCGTTTGGCTCCATCCGTAATACAGGTGGGTGTCGCGTACCGGAGCGGGATTGGGGGCAAACAACAAACTTGAAATGTCCGATCCATCAATCGGTCGTGCCGGATCGAGGTCCGCCGATGCCAAGCTCGCGACCGTTGGCAAAATATCGATGGTGCCTGTGATCTGACCACAGGTGGTTCCTGGCGGGATTCTTCCCGGCCAGCTCATCACCGTGGGGACGCGAACACCGCCTTCGTGAGTGCTTCCTTTGACGCCTCGCAACTTTCCAGCGGGATGATGGGCGGGCCCGTTGTCGGATGTGAAAATGACCAGAGTGTTTTTGGCAAGTCCCAGACGGTCGATCGCGTCGTTGATCTGCCCCACCGACCAATCAATCTCTTCGATCGCGTCGCCCAAGATTCCCATCTTGCTTTTGCCTTTGAAATCCTCAGACGCAAACAAAGGCGTGTGAATCATCGGATGCGGCAAGTAGACGAAGAATGGTTCGTCTTGATGATCGGTGATGAAACGGATGGCCCGCTCGGTGAATCGCTTAGTGAATTGCGATTGGTCGGGTTCGGTTTCAGCAATCTTATCGTTCTCATAAAGGGGCAGCGGTGGAGCTTTTCCCTTCATGTAGTCGTCCGTCATGTTGTTGCTGTACGGAATGCCGAAGTACGTGTCGAATCCTTGCTGATTGGGGAGGAACTCGGTTTGATGTCCGAGGTGCCATTTTCCAATGCAGGCCGTTGCATAACCTTTGGTTTTCAACAAATTGGCGAGGTTTGTCTCGTCTGGGTTCAGCCCGGTATCAGAATTGGGCTGCAAGACCGACGGCATGGAAAGGCGAGCGTGATAGCATCCCGTTAGCAGGCTTGCCCGCGACATCGTGCAAACGGGACTGGCATAGAACTGCGTGAACGTTCGTCCTCGCTGGGCCATCGATTCGAGGTGCGGCGTGCGGAGCACTTCGTTGCCAAACGGAGCGATGTCGCCGTACCCCATGTCATCGATGAAAATCAATACGATGTTCGGTGGTTCGCTGGCCTGGACAGACGGAGTGCCGACTAACAACACCGCTAGTAACAAGAGGTAAAGGATTCTTAGCTTGTCGTGGATCGCTCCGCCGATCCAACGCAGGATCGCGGAGCGGTCCACGACACTTATTCGTCGCCGGTTGCTTGGGATCGCAGTTCGCATGGTCGGATCAACGGGAGAAGTCATCACCATGGTTGGTTCTTAATATGGTTGGCATAGTGAACTAAGTGAACGATTCTATCGCTCTGGGATCTTCGACGAGATTCAATGCGGCCAGTCGCCGATCTAGCCAACAGACAAACCACGCAGGACATGACCATGCCGCCTGCGAATAGCGATCGGATAACCGGCGGCGACATAGGCATTGTCGAATCGAATTCCGCCTTCAGCCATTTGCTGCAAGTTGAGTGTCTGAAACTGATCGGGTCGGAGTCATTGATTGCCGTTCTTCTTATGGGGGCGTGGTCGCCGTGAAGGCACAGCAAAGACTTTGACGTCGCTGGCCCACTGGCTCCACGCGTCTGCCATCTGCTTACGTCGCTGAGGGAATTCCAAGGACCGATCGTGAAGTTCGGTGCGGTCTTCTTTGAGGTTATAAAGTTCCCAAGCTTCTTGTTTTGCTTCCGTCTCTCCTGCAACGGCGTTGGCAACAAGTTTCCAATCGCCGTCGATCACCAGCCCATTGTTTTCGTGTTCGTTGAACAACCAACTTTCGCGCTCAAGCTTTTCTCCCTTCATTGCAGGCACCAGCGAAATGCCCGGCAGTGTTGGAATCTCGTTCCCGTGAGCCTGCCTTGGGTAAGACGCTCCGCTGAGTTCAATGAACGTCGGCATCAAATCGATCAAATCCGCGTTGGACGCATACCAATTCTCTTGCGGCTTGATGCCGGCGGGCCAGTGCATGATGAACGGCGTGGCCGCACCGCCTTCATACGTATGGTGCTTGTAAAACCGAAAGGGTGTCGAGGACGCGTTGGCCCAGGGACGACTGTAAGTCGTACCAATTCCGGGCTGGACGTTGCGATGCTCAGCGTCCGCAAATGTTGGATCCGCCATCATTTTGCCTTCTTGGCACGCGCCGTTGTCGGAGAGGAACATCACCAATGTGTCTTTGGCCACGCCCAGATCATTCAAACGTTTCATCAGCTTGCCAATGTTCTGATCCACCCGGTCGACCATGGCTGCATAGACGGCCATGCGTAGCGATTCCAGTTTCTGCTGGTCGGCATCGAGCGAGTCCCAAGCGGGAACTTTTTCGTCCCGTGGCGACAACTTCCATCGCGGGTCGATCAGCCCCAATTCGATCTGTCGCTGGTAGCGTTGCAGCCGAAGTTGATCCCAACCGATCGAGTAGGTGTCACGGTACTTGTCGATGTCTTGTTCGTGAGCTTGCAGAGGCCAATGGGGCGCGTTGTACGCCAAGTACAAAAAGAAAGGACGCTTTGCATCCGATGCTGTTTCTTCTTCGATGAATTTGATCGCGTAATCGGTAAAGGCATCTGTGGTGTAGTACGGTCGATCCGTCGTACTCTCCCGAGACTCCACCCGTTCGTTTTGGCTTGTGATTTCATCAGGATGGAAATAGCGAAACGCTCCATCCAAGCAACCGTAGTATTTCTCGAATCCTCGTTGAATGGGCCAGTAACCTTTGTCACGCAATCCAAGGTGCCATTTTCCGGACATCAAGGTGGCGTAACCGGCCGGTTTCAAGACTTCTGCGATCGTGACACAATTTCGGTTCATCGCCCCGTGATAACTCGGTACACCAAAGTCATGTTTCACGCCCGTCATGTGGCCGATACCCGTTTGATGGGCTGACAAACCGGTCATCAGTGTCGCACGCGTCGGGCAACATCGAGAGTTGTTGCGAAAGTGAGAAAACCGAACTCCGCCCGCCGCCAACGCATCAATGTTGGGCGTATTGATCTCACCGCCGTAGCAACCGATATCCGAAAATCCCATATCATCGACTAAGATCAGAATGATGTTCGGTTGTTCGGCTTCGCAGGCGGCAAGCGGTAGGGCCAACATCAGAATGTAAGCTGCAGCAAATCGAATACAGTGATGCATGACGTTACAGTAAGGCATGAAGTGCTTTCGTATTGGGTTGGATCAGGTTGGACGTGTTGCCAAAGGACCTTGTGTGTTTTTTCGTGGAATCAGGCTAGCGCGAGAGTGGGACTTTCGTGTCAGACTCGGCGTCTTTCTCGTCCTTCAGCCGTTGCGTCTGCTGACGTCGACGCCACTCGGCCTGTCGTGAATAGGCGTCGAGTTCGGTTTGGCGACCGAGATCCCCTTGCTCCGTCATCCAATCATCGACAGCAGCGGAAAGCCGAGCCTTGGTTTCGGAAAGTTCAGGTTGAAGAGCGAGGTTTTTCAAGCAATACGGATCCGACTGAATGTCATAGAGCTCTTCTTCGGGGCGTACGAGGAAACGTTCTGCACGTTGCTGAGTTTGATCGTCCAGGTCGCGTGTCGCTTTCCTAAGGTTGCGAGACGTTGTGATACTGAATTCGTTCTCTGGAAACAGATTCCGAATATAACGGTGTTGTTTGTCGACGACGGATCGAACGCCGTAGGGTGCTTCGCAGCCGTTCACGCCACGCGTAGTTTGGATGCTGAAGGCAAGTTCGCTGTGACTCGTTTTCTTGCCAAGCAGCACCGGCAGGAAGGACTTACCATCGAGTGAATCCGGCATCTTTGCGCCGGCTGCGTCAAGATAAGTTGGAACGACATCCGTGTATTCAACAATTGCCTGGGACACGCTGCCGGCTTCGATATGACCCGGCCAGCTAGCGACCAAGCCGCTGGCGACACCGATTTCGTAGCAGGTCCACTTTCCGAACGGATACGAACTGCCTTGCTCGGTCGCGACCATCAAGATCGTGTTCTTGCGAAGATCGAGTTGCTCGAGCATGCCCATGATCTCTCCGACCTGACCGTCAAAGTAAGTGATTTCTGCGAGATACTTGGCGTACGATTTTCGATGGTGCTCGAACTGTTGTGGGCTTAGCTTGGCGTTCAGATAGGGAGTTGGATCACCCTTGGTGTAGGGATCGTGTGGCTCGTTGGAGCACAGGAACAGGCAAAATGGTTTTTCTTCCTTGGCAGAGTCCCGCAGTAGCTGGCGCACTTTCGGGTAACGGGTTCCGTCGATCGTTTCGACATCGCTGTATTTCGGATCCGCAAATTCGTTGATGTACTCAAAGGGAAAGACCTCTCTAGGTGCGATGTGCTGCTTTCCCGCCAACGCGACTCGGTAACCGACTGCGCCCAAATAGTGCGGAATGCTCTTCACTTCGTGATAGGCTTCGGCGTGGTTGGGATGGGCGCCGCTCTTGACCGGGTACAATCCGGTATACAGCGCATGCCGAGTCGGTGAGCACATGGGTGCGGCCTGATAACATCGCTCGAATTTCATTCCTTCCGAAGCGAGCTGAATCAAGTTTGGCGTTTTCGCCGGGCCGCCGTACAACTCCAAGTCACGATAGCTGCAATCATCTGCAAGGATGAAAACGAAGTTGGGTCGATCCTCGGCTTGAGCCAAATTCGGGAAGCCGACGACCAGAGGTAAGAGCAGAGCTAGGAATTTCATGTGTAAGCGTTATTGAGTGATCGGTCAAAGCGTGATGCGGAGCTGGTTGCGAAGACATGTCGGGAAATACCAAAGAAAGAGCAAGGCCGTCGCGAAAAGGAAAGAAGGTTTCATGTCAGTCTATCTAGGAGGTGGTGTTTGTTGGTTAACAGTGGGATAGGCTTCCATTGTTACTTGGTGAGTTCATGTGGATCCACGAATTGTCTGATCGTTCCAATCAAATGCGGAGGACATGTGTAGTGCGTTCCCGACTGGTCGACGGGATGCTTCGATTCAAAGAACGGAATATCACCTCCCTCGGTCAGAAAGTCATTCTGCTGATCCATCCACGAAAACAGTTCCTGTTTCAACCGTGCCTTGATTTGCGCGAAGGCAGGGTCAGCCGCAAGGTTGGTCAGCTCAAAAGGATCAGTCTGCGTTCGTCCAGAGCATCAGGAACAATGCGATCGCTGCGTATTTGTTTTTCATTCTAAAATTACGATGTCGAGAGTCGAAAACCATTGTTGCACCTTTGCACGGCATTACCTGCCCCCTGTTTCAAAGTCAGGTGTGTGGTTGGCAATTTTACGCGATCGCTGGAGAATGCCGGTGGCGAAACATTTTTGCAACTCGCTACGAGTCCTATGCCTGAAGCCCAACGTTCTCACAAGGAAAACGCAATACTCACCAGAAATCCTGGAAGATTCAGTGAGCAGCGGCATAGTGCTTTCACGATTGTTCAACCCTCCTTGTGACACACCGATGCTCTGTATTCGATCTCTCGCTACTGTTTTCATGTTCTTGGCAACGGCGACCGCTTGGGGAGAGACACCAGCGCTGCACCAACTGCTTGAACGAGCGGACCCGGCTGATATCGCCGCAGAGGCTCGTCGCCGTGGCGATCCGAACCGCGGAGCCTTGGTGTATTTCAAATCGGCCGCTGGCTGCGTTCAATGTCACGAGAGTACAGCAGGGCAGAGTTCGCCGCTCGGTCCAGATCTATCCCGACTTGGCGAAGGGATCACCGACGTTCATTTGGTAGAGGCGTTGCTGCATCCGTCCAAATCGATCCGCAAGGGTTTCGGGACGGTTCAAGTGTTAACGGTGGACGGAGATATTTTGTCCGGCATGTTCGTTCGCGAGGACGACGAGACACTTGTGCTGCGAGACGCTGCGAATTTGCAGGCCGAAATGGTGATCGCACAGGATGATATCGAAGCAAGCAGCGAGCAGAAAATTTCGATGATGCCGGGCGGATTGATGGCAACACTCGGATCGCAGCGAGACGTTCTCGACCTGATCAGCTACTTGTTCGCGATTCAGGCGGGTGGTCCCTCTCGCGCTAGCGAATTGAAACCGAGCGCAGAGCAATTGGTGGTCAAGGACGACACCGCCAATCTGAATCACGCCGGCATTCTGCGGAGAATCGAAAAGACCAACGCCAAGGGCGGAAAGCAGATTTTCGAGGCGTCGTGTGTGCAATGCCACGGAGCGGATGGGAACACACCATCGCTGGCCACGGCACGGGCGTTCGGCAAACAGAAGCTGAAGTTTGGTGCTGATCCCTACAGCATGTTCAAGACGCTTTCCCAGGGCAACGGTTTGATGGCTGCGACTACGGCGCTATCGCCCAAGGAGCGTTACGCAGTGATTGGCTATATCCGCAATCGCTTCATGAAAGATTCCAATCCCGGCTACCAACCGATCACGAATGAGTATCTGAAGTCATTGCCAAAGGGAACGGACATGGGTGACTTCAAACCCGATGCTGACCGTGACTATGGCCCGGCGTTGGCATCTCAACTGGGGCGTGAGGTCAATAGCGCCCTCACCGTCGCTCTGGGTGACCAGACCATCGCTTACAACCTGCACACGATGGACCAAGCCGGCCTCTGGACAGGCGGTTTTCTTGATGTGGATCAAACCCAGCACAAACGCGGGCGTGGCGAAGGGTACTCGAAGCCGAGAGGGACTCCGGTACCCGGATTGGCGACTTGGAAGTGGGGCCATGATTCATCGCTTGACTATCCGACCGATGATGTGCTGCCACGCGGCCCCCTGCCCCAACGCTGGCTGGACTATCACGGTCACTATCTACATGGCGACCAAATCCTTCTCTCCTACGCGATTGATGGGCGCGAAATCCTAGAAGTCCCTTCCGCGATCGACGGTGAAACCGCTGTGCGTCAAACTCTCCGAATCGGCGCGGGAAAGGCTCTGGTGGTGGCCGTTGGTCCACAGCAACCTCAAGTCACCGGAGACACCGCTGGCGTCACATCCAAGCTTGATGAGCAACAACGTTGGGTCGTGCGAATTCCGGCAGACACAAGCGCTCGTTTGATCGACGTCGTACGGTTTGCGAGCGCCGATGCGAATTCGGCAAAGCGTAAAGATCTAAGCCTGGATCAGATCGATCCGGCCAAGATGCTCGCAGGCGGTGACTTACGTTGGCCGCAAACGCTTGAAACGGTCGGCTACCGCGGCTTTCAAGATACTGCTTACGCCGTTGATACGATTTCCGTTCCCCAGTCGTCGCCTTGGAACACTTGGTTTCGTACGTCGGCAATCGATTTCTTTCCCGATGGCCGACTCGCCGTGGCCACCGTTGGTGGAGATGTTTGGATCGTTTCAGGCGTTGATAACGATCTCATGAATCTAAAGTGGAAACGGTTTGCTGGCGGCATGTACGAACCGTTCGGGATCAAGGTCGTCGACGGGTTGGTATACGTGACATGCAAAGATCGACTGACGCGTTTGCACGACCTGAACAACGATGGCGAGGCTGATTTCTACGAAAGCTTCAGTGCGGATACAGATGTTTCGACCTACTTCCATGCCTTCAACTTTGATCTGCAAACTGACAGCCAAGGCAATTTTTACTATGCAAAGGCTGGTCAGTACACGGACTACAAATTGCCGGGTTCCATCGTGAAGGTGTCGCCTGATGGCAAGACGCGCAGCATCGTCTGCACCGGACTGCGGACGCCCAACGGGATGGGCATTCTTCCCGATGACCAGTTAACCGTTAGCGATAATCAAGGCACATGGATGCCGGCATCGAAGGTCAATTTGGTAGAACCGGGTGGTTTTTATGGTTACGTTCAAAACCAAAAAGGTGGCGCATGGGCACCGGATGGCGGGCGGATCGACGCTACGAAAGTGGTTCCGCCGGAAACATTCGACCCGCCGCTAATTTGGATGCCACAAGAGGTTGACAACTCGTCGGGCGGCCAAGTGTTTGTTGATGACACACGCTGGGGACCGCTGGCGGGGCGACTACTGCACACTAGCTTTGGGCAAGGGAATTTGTTCTATCTGATGATGCAGGATATCGGTGGCACCGAACAAGCAGCGCTTGTCAAATTCCCACACGACTTCGGCACAGGAATCGTGCGTGGGCGAGTGAATCCCGTCGATGGTCAACTCTATGTCACAGGACTCAACGGGTGGAACGACAACGGTCGCGCGGGTCTCGGCGACAACGGCATCTACCGCGTGCGGTACACGGGCAAGTCGCTTCGCATGATTGAAGATTGCCAAGTCGAATCGGGCGGACTTCGCATTCTATTCAACTTTCCCGTCGATCCCGCCTCAGCAACCGACGTCGCTTCGTACGCTGCCCAGCAGTGGAATTATAAGTGGACTGCCGGTTATGGATCGGACCACTACCACCCAGAAACTGGAAAAGTTGGGGAGCAGTCGGTAGCAATCTCGAGCGTCGAACTATCAGAAGATCGCAGGTCGGTGCTTTTGCGAATCCCAGGCCTGCGACCCGTCAATCAATTGCGTTTGCAATTGAACGTTAACGACGAATCAGGCTCAACGTTCAGCGAACAGATTTACTGGACGATTCATCACATTGTTCCTCAGAATACAACGCGTTAGAAGACTGCTGAGCTTTCAAGTGGGATAGGCTTACCGGCGTCGGCCTTGGGAATCTGTACTTCTTTTGTTTGCCCTTGCTCTAGGGCAACGGGCCGGTCATTGGACTTTCGAGGTTTCAGCGATGCCCAGCCGCTGGCTGCCTCCAAAGCCGTGCGAAGCACCTCACATGCTGTCGGTGCTGCAAAGACAGCCAAAAGTGTCGGTCCAGTATCAGACGGAAGCAGTGGTGCCAAAAATCGCATTTCTCTCCTGTTGAAACGCGAGTTAGCGGTAATCGCGACCGGAATAGCCACAGGATTTCACACCGATAGATAACTTTTGAAAAAGTACAATTCCCATGTGAGATTTGGAGGATGACCGGCAAATTAATGAAAAGGCATCTTTGGCCGGAATATCTCCAGTCGGGGACGCTTCGGCACCTCCTTTTTCACTTCTTTTCAATTGAGGAAACCTTTCGTGCGTTTTTCACTATCCAATCAGGCCCGCCGCGGGTTCACGCTAGTCGAGTTGCTAGTCGTGATCGCGATCATTGGGGTCCTCGTCGGTCTTTTGCTGCCGGCAGTCCAGGCGGCTCGCGAAGCGGCTCGGCGAATGAGCTGCAGCAACAATTTCAAACAAATCGGCTTGGCCGCACACAACTACCATTCGGCCTACAACCAACTTCCGGTTCACTATGGCGGAACACGGGACATTGCTAACGGATCGTCAGGATCCTACGGATCCCTGACTAATGGTGGAGGGCATAACATAACGACGCTCAGTTGGCTTGTTGGCCTGACTCCATTCTTCGAACAGCAAGCGTTGTGGGAACAGATTTACAATCCAAGCGTTGAGCGAGCCGGTGGTCTTACTTTGAACGCCGGCAATTTCTGGCCTTCGATGGGGCCTTATCCGGGACAATCGGGCTATGTGCCTTGGGTCACCGACATCCCATCGCTGCGTTGCCCAAGTGATCCTGGTGTTGGGCTGCCAGCGATGGGGCGTACTAACTACGCTGCCTGTGTGGGCGATGGCGTACAGATGACCAACGAAGGGGTTGCACACTGGGTCGGAAGCGGTCCAGCTTGGGGTGACCTAAGCTCGCATGCCACCAGTTGGGCACTTGATGCAAGCGACCGCTCGGAGCGCGTGCGGGCGAGCTGCCGAGGAATGTTTGTCCCACGTGCCGAGATGAAGTTCCGAGACGTTCTGGACGGTCTTGCTAACACTCTGATGGCAGCAGAAATCAATACTGATCTAGGTGATCGTGATATCACGACGGATCCTTTACGGCGTGATGTAATCGACAACCCTCTGGCTTGCCGGGGCGACTTGGACGATGAGCGGCCTCAATTTTGGGATTCAGGAATCCCGTCAACGGGTGGTGCTGGGGAACTCCAGGCCGCGAACGTCTCGAAACGTGGGTACCGGTGGGCAGAGGCGAGGCTGGTGTATTCCGCTTTCACCACAATCCTTCCACCGAACGCTGAAACGTGCATGAATGGATCGGATTGGGCGTACGGTGTCCTGCCGCCCAGTAGTCGTCACCAGGGAGGTGCGCATGTGTTGATGGGCGACGGTGCCGTCAAGTTCATCACGGATTCCATCGAAGCAGGCGACTCAACGGCTCGCCCAGTTCGCTTCTACAGCTGGAACGCACCTCATCCTAAATCCGGGAATATGAGCCCCTATGGACTATGGGGTGCCCTGGGCACTCGTGCGAATAGGGAAGTGATTGAAGAAGAACTCTAAAACCAAGCCGCCGATCCGATCAACAGGACCACTGGTAGTGAAACAACCGCCGGTGGTACTTGTTGATTGAATTCTATTTAAGCGGATGGACTTGAACCCCGCCCTCTGCCAGTACTTTGAATTGCAGTCACCAAACCCGTTCCCTAAAGAATCAATTCATGAATCGTCACAACCTTTTGCTTCTCTTTATCCTTTTGTTGTTTTCCCCGGGATGTGGAGATGGTGGCAACCAGGTGATTGTTCCCGAACCTAGCACAGAGATGTCCGCTGAAGAGCGAGACGCAGCCCTAGAACGGGAATACAAGGAAATGGCCGAGGCGAGCCAGGGTTCGGACTGAGGGCCTTCGATTCACAATCGGATCGTTAACCACAACCATGTCATTTATGGCAATTGAACTCGGCCGGATGAATCGCCGGCGGTGTGAACAGCGATTGTCTTTCCCGCGACTTTTGCATCGTAGCAACCCGGAAATCCTCTCCACTTGGCACGACCATCGGCATCGGTGATCAATCGGACTTTCGTTCGCCATCGCTTGCCGATCCATTCTTCGATGACTTTGCCGGTTTCCCGAATGGTCCAATCTTTTCGCCACATCGCCACATCGCCACATCGCCACATCGCCACATCGCCACATCGCCACATCGCCACATCGCGGCTTCCGGTTTCCGGTTTCCGGTTTCCGTTTTCCAGTGCTTTCCTTCCCAGATCCCCCAGTACACAAATACCGTGTAAGCCGGATGGCTGAAGCAGGCAATCAGAACGTCGCGTGTGTAGTCGGCGGCTAATTGCTCATCGTTCACCGTGATTGCCGACGATCCCGTTGTTGTACGGCATCTGTCCGGTGAATAAAGCTGCGCGACTGGGTGCGCAAGCCGGTGACGCCACGTAAGCATTGTCAAACCGAATCCCTTCGGCAGCGAGTTGCTGCATGTGGGGCGTCTGGAATTCCGACGATCCGTAGACCGACGAATGATGGTATCCATGATCGTCCGCAATCGTGATCACAAAATCGGGTGCCTTGGCAGCGGATGTCGTTGAATAGAACAACACGGCGGCGAGTATTAACGGCCACGAACATCGTTGATGGTTCGCTGAGTTCATGATGTTCGTTTGGTAATGGTTTCAATTTTGTATGACAGTGCACAATCATGCGAGATGCCGGCGAGCGTCATTGCTGCGGAGACGCCGGTTTGGTTGATTTAAAGTAGTGGTCGTACCAGCCTAACTCTTCGTTGTTGAGTGGCTTCGATGGCAATCCCATCGGTTCCAACTGATCATTCCACTGAATCAACTCCGCTTTCAGATTCGCAGCGTGTTCCGGATGTCGGGCAATTCGATTGTGTTGTTCCTCTTTGTCGTCGCGGACGTTGAACAGCATCTCTCGACCGTCGCTGGTGACGATGAATTTCCAGTCACCGTTACGGACAGCACTCTGACTCCAGAACCTCCAGAATAGATTGCGTTTGGGAGCCGCCGCCTGATTGCCGGATAGCCAAGGAATCAAATTCTTTCCATCGAGCTTTGTGGTCGGTGAGATTTCGACACCGGCTGCTGCTACTGCTGATGCGGTCATGTCGAGGCTAATCACTGGTTCATTGATTGTTTTGCCCTTGGGCAGCCGGGCGGGCCATGACCAAATCATCGGAACACGGATTCCGCCCTCGGCGACCATGCCCTTCTCACCAGTCAATGGATCATTCAGAGACCCATCCCAACCGGGGCCTCCGCCCGGTGTGTCGAGCTTGTGAATCTTCAGCGGTGCGCCATTGTCACTGGTGAAAATCACGAGGGTGTTCTCGGCGATTCCTTGCTCATGCAGCAGATTCATGATGCGGCCAACTCCTTCGTCGACGGCATTGATCATCGCTAGTCCGGTACGGCGGCGTTCGGGCATCTCGCCCGGGAATCGGCTGAGATACTTTTCGGTCGCCTCCAACGGCACGTGGGGTGCATAGTGCGCCAAGTACAAAAAGAACGGTTGGTCCGCGTTGCGCTGAATGAACGCCAAGCCAGCTTCCGTCTGAACATCAACTCGGAACCGTGCGTCATCGATCCATTCACCCTCAGGATTCAGATCGCTCCCATCGAGTGCGTAGTTGCTCCAATATCGCGTCATTTCACCCTTGAAGAATTCGTCAAACCCTCGAGCCTGTGGCCAGTAAGGGCGGGACAGATTCTGGCGGACCGCAACTCGATTGTTCTTGATCCCGTCGGGCTGGTGTTCCTTGGCCCAGTCGAGGCAGACCGCGTTGGGTTCGAGATGCCATTTACCAACCATTCCAGTTTTGTATCCGGCGTCCCTGAGTCTTTCAGCAATCGTTATCTCATCAAGAGGAAGGGGACCGTCGGGAATGTGGTCAAAGCCAAAACGTTGTTGATACCGACCGGTCACCAACCCAGCTCGTGACGGAGAGCATTGGGGTGCCGTGATGTAGGCATCGCTAAATAGAACGCCCTGTTTTGATAAGGCATCGAGGTGAGGTGTCTTCACATCTGTCAGATGACCGTGAGCTCCTAGGTCCCCGTAGCCCCAATCATCCGCGAAGATGAAGATGATATTGGGTTTGGCGTTCTGCTCTGCCAAAAGGCAAGCGGGCGAAAGCAGTGTGAGAGCTAGGGAGAGAAGTCGAGTTGTTGTCATGGTGTGTTGTTACGGGTGGGCCTTTTGGAGCCGGAATAAGTCTGAGGATGATCAATTGAGCATGGAAATGGGTAGCACGAATGAAGGTCACCATTGACAGCATCAACGATTGCATTGAGTGGCATCATTGCGGTTCATTTAGTAGGTATTGTGAACTCGAACAGAGAATCACTTTTTCGAAACCTTTTGATCGTTCGACGGTGAAACCGCGATGCCGAAACGCAATTGGATGCTCTTCAATAGCTTCCATGGATTCGACTTGAAGCGACCATCATCCAACCCGTCGATCGCGTCGCTGGTCGTCGGCCAATCGGCAAACTCATCACGAAGACTTTCGGCGTTTGTTCCGCAATCATCCAGTGCCGTCAGGGCAGCCATCGACAACAGAGTATTGTTGCGATCGCGGGGAGCATACTTCGCAAGAACCGCGAGTCCCTGCGTGACGTGAATCGGCGAGCCGTGTTTGGCCAAAGCCCACGCGGCGGCAATTTGAACGTCCGGTGACGAATCCGTGAGAGCTTGCACCAACTTGGATCGCGACGCGGTAACGGCATCACTCGACCGCATCACCATCCCCAACGCCGCCCAGTACCGAACGATTGGATCGGCATCGCTCAATCGATCGCGAAGCTTTGGCACGGCGTCGCTTTGCAACATGGAAGCAAGTTCAGCCGTGTCCAATACACGACGAAGTGGGTAGAGCTCGTCATCGTGAGCAAAGTCGTAGGGGGCCCTGGCGATTTTGAATCGTGCGTATTCGGGAATGAACCCAACGTCACGAATGCGGATGGCGTGCTCTCGGGAAGCGGTCCGTAAGTTCTGCAAAACGAACTGGTGACCGGGCGAGTCAGCGAGATTGTGGACCTCATCTGGATCGCTTTGCAGATCATAGAGTTCCTCGGGGGCCTTTGGGACTTTCCAAAACAGACTTTGAGCTTCATTCAGCTTGCCGGCGTCGTAAAGTTTTCGCCACGCATGAGTCGAGGAATGACGAAGCCGAATCTGCGACTCGACACGCTGCCCTTGCGAGAGATGCGGCATGTAATTGCGAAGGTAAACGTAGCGTCCGTCAAAAACACTCCGCACGAGGTCAATGCGTTCATCCATGCGTCCCCTGAATCCGTGTACGTAACGCGGCCCTTCGGTTTGGAATTCACCGGCAAAGGCATGTCCCTGCATCCACTCCGGCGGCTCGATGCCCGCTAGACTCAAGGCAGTTGGTGCAAAGTCGACGAATGAGATCAAACGGTCGGATCGGCGACCGGTTTTATACTCCTTTGGCGCGAGGTGCCTCCATTTCGGCGGGAAATGAACAACGACGGGAACCCGCAGCCCGGCGTTGTTAGGCCATCGCTTGTTCCGTGCCAACCCCGCGCCGTGATCGGCAAAGTAGAACACAATGGTGTCTTGGTTCAGCCCCGCTTTAGCGAGTTCAGCAAGACGCCTGCCCGCTGCGGCATCGACGGCCGTGACGCTGTCGTAATAGCGAGCCCATTCGCCGCGGATTGCCGGATGGTCGGGATGATAAGCCGGCACGCGGACCTTGCTGCGATCGTGATCGGACTCATCCTTAACATCGTGGATCTTACCTTCGTGACTTTCAGTATTGTTGAAGTACGCAAAGAAGGGCTTACCCTTCGGACATTGATTCCAATGGGCAAGATGAGGTGAGACGTCCCACATCGCATTAGACTTGGGATGGTTGTAATCTTCTTTACCATTGCCTGCACAGTAGTACCCGGCCTCTCGTAGAAGTTCCGGGAACATCTTCTTGTTCGCCGGCATCACGGCCATACTTCGCATGTGTTCGCCGCCGGTGCTGGTCGCATAGAGTCCCGACCAAAGCGTCGTACGAGCCGAAGCACAAACGGGGGCATTGGACCAAACAAAATCGAAACACATTCCGCGTCGGGCTAGCCCGTCGATGTTCGGTGTCGTTGCGAATTTGTCGCCGTAACACCCCATGTGCGGGCCGTGATCCTCGGCGACTATCCAGAGGATATTCGGGCGTTCATTTGCCAAAACAGTTCCGCAAGCCACCAGAATTACAGCCGCATTCAGTAGCGACTGATAGAGCAATCGCATCTGGGCGATATTCATTGTTGGATTCCATTGGGTTCCGATTCAGCGGCAATCAACAAGACCCAGTCTTGATCAGCTTCCGCTGGTGGTTGTTCGAGATCGACTATCGCTCCGCCGACGATTTTGAAACGGTTTCCTTCAAACTGACCGCAGCGGGGATTGAACCAACGACATTGAAAGTGACCGGTCGCTTCGCCCAGATCAATTTGCCCCGCTTCGGTCGCGACCGGGAAGTAGATCGAGTAGACCTGCCCCGATTTCCGAAATACTTGAGCTCCGAGTTGAAACGATTTCCCCGATCCTAGACCAACCGTAAGTCTTGATTCGTTTTGAACCAATTCATCGGCCGGCTGCATCTCCCAAAACGGAAGATGTTCTTCCACGAACGTCCGGGCAATCCCGAGGAACTTCCACAGTTCGGTTCGCTGGGGTGTCTTGAAGGATTCGGTGCCTAGCAAGTCTTCGAGAATGAATTCTATCTGACCGCCCGACATCAGCGTCGGCCAAATCTTCTGCTTGCGATGGAGAACAGGGCGATCGAACGGCTTCCAAGACGCTTTTTGCCCGACATCCAACACGAACTCGTCCATTGAAATGGGCAGCGGCCGGCCCGCCTTGGTTGTCGCTTCGCGAAAGTCTTCGACCAGTGTGTCGATTCTTCGCCGGTTCAATTGAATCGATGTCAAACTGAATCTTGGATCACCCAATGTGAACTTCAAGGCGGCCAGCGGGTCGTGCGCCGAGTGAACCGTAATGGGGTGATCGTAGGGATCGACCGCGTTCACATAGTCGGCAAACGATCGTATTCGCTCGGGACCAAGGTCGAAACCAATATTGTATTCCTCGCACAAATTCCAGCTCAGAGCATTGTGATGACCGAACCGAGCAATCATCTCTCGATAGTAGAGTTTGCGTTCAATGCCGAGCTCGCCGTCATCGAGCTCCTTCTTGTTGGCGACTTCCGCTTCGTTAAAAACGAAGTGCAAGTTAATTCCACGACGTTGAGCGTGATCAAAAACGGTTTCCCATTGCCGTAGCTTGCTTAAATCGAAGTGTCGGTTGTCATCCGTTGGGCTTCCCTTGCGTGCTGGTTTTCCCGACCACGGCCACACATCACCTCCGTCGCCACCGATATTCATCGTTAGAAAGTACAAGCTGTTGACTTTCTGCTCGGCAAGGCTGTTGACTGCACCGATGATGGCTTTGCCGCGGCCGGCACCCCAGTCAGGATCACCCTTCCGCCAATCGAAAACATGATCGGCGTAGCGATGGCTTGCCGGCGTGTTATCGAATCCAGAGTAAGCAAGGAAGTTCTCTGGACTGTCCAACCCGCCGCGAATCCAATGCGGTCCGTCCCGGAATTTCAGATAGTGACCGCCAACGTATTCCAGTCGGCCCCACTTTAAAAATCCGGATGCTAATTCATCTCGAGGCGTGACCGTGAACGTCCCACAAGGGTTCGACAAGTTCGCGGCGGTGCCATCGCCGCTCACTAGCGATACTGCAACGTCAGAACCGTGACGCAATGACGCTTGATAGTTCCACGCACCTGGCTCATCTGGCGTGAATCTGACGCTCCACTGGTCGCCCGTTGAACCTCCGTTCCCATCGCCGTCAAAGTATCCGGGGACATCATAAGATTGGCCTGACGGGCCAACGAACTGAACCTGGAGACGATAGTCAAGAAAGGGGTTGTGTTGGTCGTCCGTCTCAGACGCCCTTGGACCATCGAAGGAGATGGACAGCGGTTGCCACACCGCAAATTCGTTTCGCCAAATTTCCTTTGCGTCCGCCTGCCGTTCAGTCGACACCAGTCGGGATTCCTTGCCCGTCTCGTTGAATCGCTGGTCTGCTATGCGAGTGATGACAATCCGGTCCAGACTGAAACGCTGCGCACGTCCGGATACAACCAGACGATACTGCTTGCCCGCCTGAAACCGATACCGCACCGTTTTGATCGTATCGTGGTCTCCCACAACCTTATTGGACCAGTTTTTCCAATCCAAGTCGGCGGCATTCCCCCAGAACTTCGTGTCCTTCTTTAGCCATTCCGATGGTAGTGTTGAATCAGCAGATGAGTATTCACCTTCGACGCGAATGTAACAGTCATTGCACATGTCGCTACGTGCAGTGGCTCCATCATCGCCGGTCAATCTTTTGTGAGACCGGATCGAGATCCAGTAATCACCCGGTGTGTTGATGCGAAAATCATAGTTCAGCGGTGAGTGAGGAGCGCCCACACCGGGGTTGTTGCCCATAAATTCCAGGTAACTTTCTCCAGTGAATGGCTTTAGCGTCGAACGCCGTTCCCACTGACCAAGCGGAGATTGCGTGTTTTCCATCTCCATAATGATTGTACCGTCCACCTCGTCAAAGACGTTGGGTGCAACGTGTGGTTTTTCATCGCCGACCGCAGACGTCGCAGCGATCGCCACGAGTAAACCGATAGGAATAAGTACGATAAGGAAGTTCAATTTTTTCATTTCTCTATTTTCGATTATTGGATCGGTGGTTCGTGTTGATAGTAAAGTCCAACGACACCTTGGGTAGCGTGTCACTTTTTGTGGAACCTGCTGAACGAATCGTCGGATATCCTGAACTCATGTCCGGTGCAACGGTCCGCTGGAAACGGAAGGCCCCATCGAACGTGGAAATGTCAATATTTTCACTTCATGGTTCCGAACGCCGCCCGGGCTTCATCCGCTAAGGCGATTTCCCGTCCCAATCCGGGCAAGCGAAACCAGCTTCTCAACAAGTTCCGTGTTTGGTGGGTGGAGCATTGGTTCGCTCCGTCGCTGTTAGAACGACTTGTGGCAAGTGACAGTTCGGCGTAGTCAGTCCTGTTCAGGCCGGACTGAGTCCAGTCAAATTTGCCGAACGAATTGGTGAACAAAGCGGACTGGCGGAGTACGCATGTGTAAACATCATCCCGCGTTTTGCTAAACGCTGAATGTTGGGCGTCTTGTAGAACTCCGTCGGCCCTTGCAACTTCGTGTCGCTCTAGCCGAAATCATCAGCAAGAACAAAAACAACATCGGGAAGATCCACAGCCAATGGGGAACCGTGAACTGCGAGTGTAAAGACGAAAATCAGAGACGCTAAAAATTTTATGGAAGGTCAAGAGGTTGGAGATGTAGTGGGATTCACCAGGATTTCCGATTAACACAACGGCGAAGTGGATCCTGGCGAATCCTCCTACTTTGAGGCACTTTAGAACTCGTCTTTAATGACTTCCTTGGACGCTCGACTGCCCAAGGATCCCCATAGTCCGTAAGGGCTTTGAGCGCCTGCACCCGGCGTCCCGTTGAGTTGCGGGGTCGAGCTTTCTTGATTCCCCGCTTCAATGGAATCGGTTACGAATTTAACCGCGCCGTCTCCCATCAATACATGGCAACCACCCTGGTGGCGACTCCCCGCTGCCAGAGTCCCTGTTTGATTGGCTGAGTTTTGCGTATGCAGGCAAATCTCACTGTTGGGTGGCCCAATGGTAAACATGCCGGTATGCAATGGACGTCCATAAGCCCATTTGAAGCCGCGACCGTCTTCAGAAATCCCAAGTTCAGCAAGGCCTGCTGGCAAGGTTGCCGCCCAAAACTGAGGCCGTGCAGGATCAAGTCCCACCTCGCACGCGTTCGGACGATTGACGGGCCGCGGAACAGCGCTTCTACCAACGGGATGGGTTCGAACATCACGGTCACCTAGGTCGGTGACAATTTCGCCAGACATGATTGTGTTAGCCAAACCGTCGAGAACGTCGCGGAACCCCATTGCTTGTCGAGGAACAAACATCCCGCGACAGCCTGCACGAACTTTTTCGAACGTAAAACTAACTGGATTGGATGCGATGGTCGAAGGTTGCCCTCCCGCGCCATAGGCCCCTGAGGCTGTTTGATCCAACGCATCTCCCATACAGGCTGCATAGTTGGTTCTTCCTTGCGAAGGCAGTCCAACTCCGGGATCGGAAGGGCATCGCAGGGAGGCAACGTTCGTCAGCCAAGGTTGATAAGGCTGGTTGGCGTGATGCGTTAAGGTTCGTTGCGGGTTTGGCCCCATCGATTGAAATGTCCCACCGCCACCGGGTGACAGGAGCGGGTTGCTGACCTGTTCCCAGAGCGCCTGCTGCTCGAAGAACGGAGTGAGTCCGACGAGCCAGCTCAGGTCGAAGTTGTTACTGGCAACGGCTACGTTCCCTGTATCTCCAAACGAAGCGCCGCCTCCACCCGCAGGGCCAGCGTATGTTCCGCCCGTCTGCATTGGGATCTGATTAAATGCGGCATGGTAGTTGTGAACTGCCAAGCCGATTTGCTTGAAATTATTGCTACAGCTCATGCGGCGTGCGGCCTCACGAGCGGCCTGTACCGCTGGCAGCAACAACCCTACCAATACACCAATAATTGCGATCACTACGAGAAGCTCCACGAGTGTGAAACCGCTCCGTAACTTTACGTTTCTCATGACAAATATCTCCAGAAAAGGGAAAAAGGGAATTACTCTTGGTCATCAGAGTTAGCAGCCATCAGTTCTTCGGTTGTCGGGCTTGGGTTTTCGGTAACGTACGCCTTGAGCTCATCTTGCTCGGCGATAACCTCGTTAGCTCCTTCCCCACAGCCCGCGCAAGCAGCCAGAAACAATGCAATAAAACAGAACACTCTCATTTGTTAATCCATCCGATAATGTGGTAGAAAAGTCGCGAGGAGTGATCCCCACCTGCGTAATCTGGCGTTTGCCTTGGAAGTAGATGTGCCACTTGCGAAAGAATCTCACATGAGAAATTGGAAGTTTATCTAGAACCACAGTGACTTCGCTTGACGGACTGTGGAGCAGGAAGCGAGTCAACATCCTCGGGTGCGTTAGAGCATTTGCAGGATTGAGATAAGTCATCTTCGGCTCGGCGATGAACTTTGGTTTCCGTGAACATGTTTGGTTTTCGTGAACATGCAGGTGCGTCGATGAAGGCCTTGGACATGGACTTGCGTAAGCGGATTTTGGCTGCCGTGCTCAACGGCGAGGAAAGCATGCCCAAGATTGCGGCCAGGTTTTCGATAAGCCACAAGATGGTTCAGAAGCTGAAATACCATTGGCGTGATCTAGGGACCCTTGAGCCCCAGACCCACAAGGCAGGTCGAAAGCGGTCTCTATCAGCAAAGCAAAGCGAACGTCTGGACAAGCTGATTCGCCACGATGCAAGTTTGACGCTAGAGCAACTTCGCGCGATGCTTCGCGTTACTTGCTGCCTGTCGACTATCTGGAACGAGCCACATCGCCTGGGGCACACGCTTAAAAAAGATGATTCATGCCCGTGAGCAATAGCGGAGCGACTTCCAGCAAAAGCGGACGATCTGGAAGAGCAGCCAGCGTCGATTCGCCGCTTGATTGGGCCGTGCGACGACAATAAACAGTATGCTGATAATGACGCGTGTTAACGTTTTAGTATCAGTGCCTTCTGCCGGAACATCGTGGTGTTGTTATTCATCTTTCTTTCTTATTCGAGTTGCACTGCTTCGAGTTGCACTGCTTCGAGTTGCACTGCTTCGAGTTGCACTGCGACTTTGATCTCGACGCAAGCTCCGGTCTAACACCGTCGCTGCTACTGTCGAGACGGACTACTTCTTCGTGGGAATTGAGTCGGCGAAATCGGTTTCGCGTCAGGGGAAAGAAACGAGACACCCGTTGAATGTGGTTACCGGACGGTCATTCATGATCGCGACTGGCCTGAGTTGTTTTTCGTGTCTCTGGTTTCGGAAAAACCTGCACTTGGTCTGCCCACGATTTCCACGCCGACGCCATTTCTGACACGCGTTCGGGATGGGCCTCTACCAAATTATTCAACTCCGTACGGTCATCTTTGAGGTTATAGAGTTCCCAAAGTTCTTCTTTTGGCTGCTTGCCAACCGCAATTCCATTGGCGACCAGTTTCCAGTCGCCGTCGAGGACCAAACCATTGTCTTCATGCTCGTTAAAGATGGGCGTATGCCGCGCAAGCGGCTTGCCATTAATCGCAGGCAAAAGAGAGGTCCCCGAGAGAGACGGAATTTGGTTTCCGTGCGCAACCTTCGGGTACGCCGCTCCGGCTACCTCAAGAACCGTTGGCATCACATCCATGATGTGCGCGTTGCTTCGATACCAATTCGGTTGTGAATCAATTTTCCCAGGCCAGTTCATAATGAACGGCGTTGCCGCTCCACCTTCGAACGTATGATGCTTGTAATAACGAAACGGAGTGCTCGATGCGTTCGCCCAGGGGCGTCCGTAATTGGCCATCCGACACCCGTCTTCCAAATTTCGCTTTTCGGAGTCCAGGAAATCGGCCTTGGCAAGAGCGGGCCCCTCCTGGCACGCACCGTTGTCAGACAGGAACATCACCAACGTGTTATCCGTCACGCCTAGTTCAGTCAAAGAATCGCGAAGCTTACCGATGTTCTGATCAACACGATCAATCATCGCTGCGTAAACCGCCATTCGCAACGACTCCAGTCGTTGTTGCTGCGGGCTCAGGGAAGCCCACTCAGGCACGCGATCGTCTCGCGGTGAAAGCTTCCATTTTGCATCGATCAGTCCAAGCTCGATCTGTCGTTGGTACCGTTGTTGTCGCAGTTCATCCCAGCCCATCGAATAGCGTTCGCGGTATTTGTCGATATCTTCCTCGTGTGCCTGAAGCGGCCAATGAGGTGCGTTGTAGGCAAGGTAGAGGAAGAAGGGTTGCGAACGATCTTGGCTTACTGATTCTTCAACAAACGAAATCGCATGGTCGGTGAACGCGTCGGTGGTGTAGTATTTGCGATCCGTGGTGCTTTCCAGATGTTCGACCTTTTCGTTCATTCGTGTAATGTGGTTGGGTGATTGCGGGTAAAAGAACCGAGCGGTCCCGCTAAGAGTTCCGTAAAACCTATCGAAGCCACGCTGCACCGGCCAATAGCTCGGATCACGCTCGCCAACATGCCATTTACCCGACATTAATGTGGCATAGCCAGCAGGCCGCAACGCTTCTGCGATCGTGACACACTTGCGATTGAGCGCACCACGATAACCCGGCGTGCCAAAGTCATGCTGTGTCCCGGTCATGTGACCGATTCCGGTAAGGTGTGACGCAAGACCTGTCAACAAAGTGGCTCGCGTGGGACAACAACGAGAGTTGTTGTAAAAGTGCGAAAAACGAATGCCAGTCATTGCCAGTTCGTCTATGTTCGGCGTATCAATCTCGCCTCCGTAGCACCCGACATCGGAGAAGCCCATATCGTCCACCATGATCAACACGATGTTTGGCCGTTCCGAGGATTTTGATTCACCCGCAATACTGGGCGGAGCAACAGCCACCGACAGGAAACCAAGGGTCAGTCGCATCACTGCTCTAGCGTTTATGTTCATTGCCTGTTTTTCTCACGTCCGACGCTGTGGGTTGTTAGCTGTACTTATTCACTTCTCAGGTCGACACGGATCGCGTACGAACGCGTTTCATGGTCTTCATCAGCCCTACAAGTACAGGCCCCTTCGGGATGATTGAATTGACGGCAAACAGCTAGACGAACATGCCATCGAACCGCTACGCCGACCCAAAATCGCCCTCATCAAACGGCCAAATGACGGATTGCAGTCACCCTCAACGTAAATGCCCATCACATCGATCGAAAGCCAAAGGTTGCCTTAGACACGGTAAAGAACTCACCATCGGGCTCATGCTTGAGCGTTAAAGACCAACTTGGGGTGCGACGCCCCTGAACGGCCCGTGAATCCGTTTCCTTGATTCACAGGCCGGAGCGTCAACCGAATGCCGAAGCTAGAACTCTTCGCTGATCACTTCCTTGGAAGCTCGGGTTCCCAACGAACCCCAAAGACCGAACGGGCTTTCAGCACCCGCAGGTGGAGTTCCCCCCAACTGAACCGTCTTACTTTGTTGATTCCCCGCTTCAATCGAATCGGTGATGAACTTGATCGCGCCGTCCGACATCAGGACGTGCGCACCGCCTTGATGACGACTGCTCGGCGGAAAGTTCCCGACGTTGATGTGGTTCACTTGCAAACAGACTTCGTTGTTGGGCGGTGAAATAGTAGAAACACCAGTAAAGAACGGACGCCCCAAGGCCCACTGATAACCTCGGCGCTGTTCAGCGTTGCCGTAAAACTCGATTTGTCCGGTTAGCGTTCCACGCCAAAACTGAGGCCGTTCTGGATCTCGGCCCACTTCGCACTTTTGAACATCGTTCCAAACCGACGGGCCAGCATTCCGGTTAACGCCGCGGGTTCGCACGTCGTTGTCCCCTAGATCAGTGATGATTTCACCGGCTGCGATGGTATTGGACAACCCATCCAAGATATCGCGAAAACGCATGGTCTCTCGCGCCACAAATACGCCGCGACACGAAGCTCGAACGGCCGACTCATTGCCATTGCTGGTACCGTTTTGGTTCTTTGCTCCATTGGACGTTTCCTTAACTGCGTCACCGATACATCCCGCATAGTTCGTTCGGCCTTGCGACGGAATTCCGACGCCCGGGTCGGAGGGGCATCGCAACGAAGGAATATTCACCAACCAAGGCTCATATCGGGCCACGCCGTTTGCCGTCAGCGTTCGGCGAGGGTTCGGTCCCATCGGCGGGAAAATGTTACCACTGACCGGATCGACGAGCGGGTTGCTGATTTGCTCCCACAAAGCTTGCTGCTCGAAGAAGGGCGTCAGCCCAACCAAGAAGCTTAGCTCGAGAGAATTGCTGGTTGCTGGAACTTCCGACGCATCGACGTTTGCTTGCGAGGTTCCCGTGAAGTCCGCGGAACCACCTGATTGCATCGGTAGTTGCTTATACGCGGAGTGATAGTTGTGCATGGCGAGCCCAATTTGTTTGAAATTGTTGCTACAACTCATTCGTCGGGCTGCTTCACGAGCGGCCTGAACCGCTGGAAGCAAAAGCCCAACTAAAACACCAATGATTGCGATGACGACAAGCAATTCCACAAGGGTGAATGCCCGTCTTGAATCTGACTTTTTCATACAAAAGAATTCCAAAAGGAGAAAGAAAACAGCGAAGGTTTTAAGAGCGACACCTGCAGGTTGGATCGTGTAACAACACTGCTACTCGATGCCATCATCACTTTCGTCGATTTCATTGACCTCAGCATCCACATTGGGATTCGCCTCGATATAGGCCTCGATCGCATCCTGCTGAGTACCTTCGGGACCTGTCTGTGAATTGCCGCACCCAATGCATGCAAAGAACACTGTTGCGAGCAAAAAACACCTGATCATTGAACGACCTTGACTGAAGGAAACTGAAAACATCCTGCTAAACGTATAGCTTTCTACTGCTTTGCCTCTCCGGCAGATATCTTTCACGGAAACGCGAAAAAGGCTGAAGATATTTTGAGGACGACCGCTCCGTAAGCGATAAACGGTTCCGAGCACTATTTGGAACCGCATCCATCAAATGCTTTTTGTCTAATTTGACTGGTTAACATGCCGTTGCACGTCATTTGGAATCAAGCTAAATCGCGGGTCGTCGTCGATCGAACGTATAGCACGCTCCGCGCCCAAATACTTGCGGCGCAGATCAACAAAGGTCCGATTACGAGACTCTTTGGACGGCTGATAATCTGGGTTGATTGCGGGTGTGTATTTCACGTCCACATTTTGATCAATCCAGTCGTTTAGTTGCACGAACAACTCACGCGTCTTGCCAGGCATCGCCGCAGACAATTCGTTTTTCTCAAACGGATCTTCTTTGATGTTGTACAACCGCAGGGCACCCGACCAATCGAAGATCAATTTCCAATCACCCTTACGGACGGCAGAAGACGGTGCCGACGGCAGCCCGTCCTCCGGATTTTTGACGATCACATTAAGCGGGTAGTGCCAATAGAAAACATCACGGCCGTACGCGTGTTTGGCGTTGTCGGGGTCAGTGAGTAAGGGGGCAATACTGCGTCCATCAATTCCGCCTTGTTTAACATGCTCGGCAATTTCGTAACCAGCGATGTCTAATACGGTTGGAAAAATGTCGTTGCAGTCGACCGGCACGCTACTCCAGCGATTTCCTTCAACATGACCTTTCCAGCGAATCACAAATGGCACTCGAATGCCGCCTTCGAAATGGAGAGCTTTGCCTCCCTTGAATGGCGAATTGCTGGTAGCAATCGGATTGGTATAAGTCACGCCGCCATTGTCGCTCATAAAGACGATCAATGTATTTTGATCCAGTCCTGTGGCGTCTAACACATCAAGGATTCTGCCGACCGAAGCATCCAGTCGCTTCAGCATCGCTGCGTAGATCGGATTGTCATGGCCATTCCATCCTCTCGTCGATTTGCCAGTGAAATGAGCAATATCTTCAGCCCGCCCCTGAAAAGGCGTGTGAACAGCGAAGTGACAAAAGTGCAGGAAGAAAGGCTTCCCGCCCGTCTCTTGTGACTTGGCCCGGCGTTCCAGATACTTGACCGCGTGTTCAGTGAGTTCGTCGGTCAGATATTTTTCGCCCAAGTCGCCACCTGACTTACCACGCAGCAATTTTTCCTGAGGCGTTGATGAGAATAATTTCTTTCCGCTGTCCCACGTATCTCGCCAATGGAAGTAAGGCGATCCGCCTTCATCGAAGTACGAAATTTCTTCGAAGCCATGGTCGACAGGCTGCCATCCCTGTGATCCATGCCCACCCAAGTGCCACTTCCCAATGAACGCAGACTCATGGTCCGTCATCGCTTCGGCGAGAGTCGTTTCGTCCTGCCCTCCGTCCATAGCGTGTCCCGACGCCAGTGCATCACGAGTGGTACCATTGAGCAATGCTTGTTCAATAGGAATTTCGTCTTCCCAAACAAGCGCGTCCTGCGCGACATAACCTTGCGGCGGCTCGATTGCCTGGTTGTAAAAGGTTCTTACGTTCCCACCGACGGCCGTTGTAAACCCGGTACGTGCGGCATACTTTCCGGTTAACAAACTGGCACGAGCAGGTGAGCAGAGGTGGCATGCATACGCTTGTGAAAAAGCCAAGCCTTCCCGCGTCAATCGATCCAGGTTTGGGGTCTCATAGTACATCTGATCCGACTTCGCCCCGGTGAACTTATTGGCGAACGCATTGACATCCACGATGCCCAAATCATCGGCCAGGATAACAATCACATTCGGCTTCGATGGTTCATCACAATGTGCCGCTACTGCACCACAAATAGCAATCGCAAACGAGATAAGCAGGCTTGGAATTTGATCGTTCATGGTTGAATAACAATTCGAAATCGGAGAGAACCAGCCAGGGCATTGTCAGGCGTGGTTACAGAGCGATGGTTACAGAGCGGAGGTTGCGAATGAACGGGCGTCACCCCAATCGCTTGATCGAGCAGTAAGCGAACGGTCTATTTTTCAAGATTGGCATTCGCTGCCGCATAGGCTTCGTGACCGGTTGACTTCCCGGGCAGGACTGGATGCTGGACCGTTGGCAGGAAAGCTGAGTGTTGAGCAATCAGACTTTGATATTCCGGATTAGACGCCAAGTTAGCCCATTCATGAGGATCGCTAGCGAGGTCATAGAACTCTCGCGAGCCATCGAGATACTGAATGAAACGGTATCGCGCCGATCGGATCGCGTAGTTGCCTGGACCGAAGCTGGTGATCGCAGGGTGACTCCAATCTCGCGACGGATCTTTCATCAAAGGAACAAGACTTTGGCCTTCCTGGTCGGCGTCCGCGGGCAACCCAGCGAGTTCCAAGAGAGTTGGAAACAAGTCCAATAACTCAACTGGCTGGCTTATTCGCTGATTGGGCTGGGATCCAGGAGCAGAGATGATGATCGGTACTCGTGTGCCGTCCTCCCAGAGCGATCGTTTGGCCCATCGTTGCTTTTCACCAAGATGAAAGCCGTGGTCCGAAAATAACACCACGATCGTGTTGTTGGCATAATCGCTCGCTTGCAGTGCATCTAAAACGAGACCCAAGCAATGGTCGGCAAAACTGACCGATGCCAAATAAGACTGCACGGCGTGTTCCCATTGCCCGGATTCGGACACCCATTGATGCATCGGCGATACGTGCTCGAGGTTGGTCAGATCAATCGCGTACTGACTTAAGTCTTTGCGATCGTCGGACGCAACTAGCGGAAGCTGGATGCCTTCTCGTGGATGCAGGTCAAACCATTTCTGAGGGGCATACATGGGCACATGTGGACGGTAGAACCCCACGCCCATGAAGAACGGCTGATCATGCTTGGCCGCCAACTTCCCCGCTGCCCACTTCGCCGCTTTCATGTCCGGCATCAGATCACTCGCTTCGGGCTCATCCAAGTCGGGGTAGACGCCCCAGTCCCAAAGTGGATGACCATGCGGCTGGGAAATCTTCTTAGCGGGTGTCGGACCGAATCCGCCTGACGGCTGGTATTCCTGAAAGAATCGCCTATCCCGAGAGTGAAAAAGCTTTCCAGTCGCCATGGTTTTGTAGCCGTTCGCGGCAAACACCTCGGGCATGGTTTTGACACCCTTCAAAGCCGGTGCGTCTTTCAAGTCGGGCGACAGGAAGTAGATTCCGGTTGTATGCGGATAGCGGCCGGTCATCATGCTGGCACGCGATGGATTGCAGACCGGTGACTGGCAATGCCCGTTTGCAAAGAGCGTCCCCGATTCAGCAAGACGATCAATATTGGGGGTCTTTGCCTGGGGATGCCCACCAAGACAGCCAACCCAATCGTTGAGGTCGTCGATCGAAACCAACAACACATTTGGTCTCTCTGCCGCAACTGGCTTTTCAACTGCCCACCCCAACCGGGGAAACAAGCACGACGTTATCGCGAGCAGGAGGACAAGTTTCGATTGCATTTTCATTTATTCGTTCAATCAATGTTCGTTGGGACGGATCGGCTATGCGAGGCACTGCAACTAATGCGAGGCACTGCAACTAATGCGAGACACTGCGACTAATGCGACTCAGCTTTTGAGCTACGCTTCCGATTGTAGAGGGAATCCTCGGGGACTCCGCGTCGTGGTGCCGCTTGCTTGGGTAGAGCCGCGGCAAACCTCGCTCTCATCTCAGCAAATTCTGGAAATGCGGCCAGGTTCGTAAACTCGTGCGGATCTTCCTGAACATCGTAAAGTTCCTCGAATCCGTCCTCATACCGAATGAAGTGGTAACGTTCATCCGATACAGCATGCGACGGCCGCTCCGTGAACGCGTAGGAAGTCAACGACAACCGCCCATGCTTCACTTCCGGATTTTCGATTTGAGGGACCAGCGAGTGCCCATCGCACTGGGAAGGAACGGGTAACCCAGCCAACTCACATAGTGTGGGATAAATATCAGTGAGCGTTGCAGGCTGTCGCGTGCTTTCCCCATCAGCACTTCGCCCAGGTGCATGGATAAACAGGGGCACTCGCGTTGTTTGATCCCACAAGCAAAACTTTTCCCAGTTGTCTTTCTCGCCGATATGAAAGCCGTGATCACTCCATAACACCACCACAGTGTTATCCTTCATCGGCGACTGATCTAACGCATCCAGTAACCGCCCGAGTTGGTGATCGGTGTAGCTGATGCTGGCCAAGTATCCCTGCATCAACTTCCTCCATTGCCGGTTCTTTACCACCCAACGATGCCATGTTTGGCGTTTAGGTACTCGGCTATCCACCAAGTCATTTTCTTGCACAACCGGCAATTCGATCTGATCGATCGGATGCATGTCAAAGTATTTTTGTGGCACTTCGAAAGGGATGTGCGGGCGAAACAGTCCCACCGCCAAAAACAAAGGCTTGTCATGGTGCTTTGCCAACTGTTCAGCCGCCCAGTCCACCACCATGTGATCGCCAGTCTCGGAATCTGACACGCTTAAGGGATGAGCTCCAAAGAGCTGCCGGGGCCCGAGCGGGCGTCCCGGGGTCAAACCCGCCTTCGCGTCCGGTATCAGTTTCGGCCGCGGCCAATCATGCGAGATTGGATCGAGCGGATCGCCTCGGTATCCATCCCACGCGGATGGGTCGTTTTGCGAATCGCCTGGCGTCCACTGCAAGGCGTGGAAGATCTTACCCGCACCGACGGCGTGATAGCCGTTATCACGAAAGTGCTGGGACAGGACGACCGCATTCTTCAACGCTGGTGACTCGTCTCGCCAACGCGGTCCGTGAGAACCAAACAAGTTGTTGTAGAGCCCCGACGTGGCCGGATGCACCCCCGTCATCGTGGCGACTCGTGATGCATGACACACCGGTGCCGCACAATGGGCGTTTGCAAACGTAACGCTCCGCTGGGCCAAGCGATCGAAGTTTGGTGTTTTGACTCCGGCCTGGTTATCCAGCGGAGAAATGTAGTCGTTCAGATCGTCGACGGCTACGAACAAAATGTTCGGCTTCGCAGCGTCAGCCATCATCGGACTCGCCAAACCGAACGACAACAGAATTACGAACGCGGCGACTTTCATGGATGCATTACAAGAGCGAGAGTTAGTTTCATTCATCAGGACCAAATATGTTGGCGACAAAGAAGGCGAAAAACACACAGCCTCGTTTGTCCGACTGTGATGAACTGCCATGAGCCGACAGGTACGGTGGACTCGATCAGTTCCGCCGCTGCGGCGAGCGGATTACCGATTCACGGCTTACGAACGGGCTTCGTCTTCGGCGACTTCTTGCTCTGCGCCGTCTGCTTAGCCTTCGGCTTCTTCTTCGCAGCGGGACGGATGCCTTCAAGTTCGGGACGATAGCGTTTAGGATCGAACTTCGGATTCGGAATCGGCGTTACCGCTTTCGTGTCAATTAAGAAGTCACTGATTAACGCGTCCATCTGCTGAACCCGTTCAGGATTCGACTTCGCAAGATTGTTCTTCTCGCCAATGTCACTTGCGAGATTAAACAAGTGATACCGGTGGCCGCCGTCCACTCCCGCATAGAACACGCGAATCAACTTCCAATCTCCCTGGTGAACCGACACCGAAGGTGGAATCCAATCCGGCACAGGTGGATCATGCGGGAAATACTGGAACACCGCGTCACGACTCAGCTTGCTGCCGCCGAATGCCGGCAAAATACTGATTCCATCAAATTGCTGATTCGGTTCGGGAGAAAGACCGAGTCCGTCAAGCAAGGTTGGATAGAAATCCTCGCTCTGAATCAACTGATTGCAAGTTGTACCCGCGGTAGTCTTTGCTGGCCAAGCGATCACGCACGGAACGCGGGTGCCACCTTCAAACATCGATGCCTTTCCACCACGCAGCGGTGCATTGCTGGTCGGCGTTTCTCCTTCGACTTCGTTGTACATGTTCCCACCGTTGTCCGATGTGAAGATAACAATGGTGTTGTCGGTTAAATCCAATCGATCCAGCGTGTCCATCAAGGTCCCCACAGCGTCGTCCATACTTTCGATCATCGCCGCGTACGTGGGGCAGCGTTGCGGATCATCTTGCTGGACGGTCTTGCGATACTTTTGGATCAACGCCTCCTTCGCATCAAACGGGGCGTGAACGCTGAACATCCAGTAGTTCAAAAAGAATGGCTCGTTTTGGTGCGTTTCAATGAACGAGACCGCTTCGTTTGCCATCCGGTCTTCGATGTGCTGATCGGGGATGTTGGGATCGTGATCGAAATCCTTGAACTTCCAGGGCGCGACATAACTGCCCGCTGGCCCAGGCCCCGGCCAATGAGGCACGTCAACGTCAAAACCTTGTTCAAGCGGCGAATAGGGCGTTGGCCCCAAGTGCCACTTTCCGAAATGGCCGGTGGCGTAGCCGGCCTTTTTCAACGACTTAGCAATCGTTGGAAGTCCCGTACCCAAACGCGTGATCGGCTTGGGTTGAATAGCATGCTTGTTCGGCGGCGCGTTCACTCCCTCGGTCGCCTTCAGCACAACTTGTGGTAAGTGACAATTGGGCGTGGTCAAACCAGTGCGAGCGGGACTGAGACCGGTCAAAATGGCCGAGCGAGTAGGCGAGCACAACGGACTGGCGGCGTACGCTTGGGTGAACATCAGCCCTCGTTCCGCAAGACGTTGAATGTTAGGCGTTTTGTAGAACTCCGTCGTGCCGTGCAACGTCGTGTCACTCCATCCCAGATCATCCGCCAAGATGAATACGACGTTGGGCGGCGGAGCAGCCGATACCAAAAAGCCAGAACCCGATACGCTCGAACATAGAGTCACCAAGATAAAAAGGAGTGCACGGAACTTCATGGACGTTGATCAGGGGAAGTAAGAAAGAGTTGTCTCGTGAATGGCCACCGCAAGGTAAAACAGCAGATCGCTGAACCGTTGGTTTGCCAGTGCGCAAGCAATCTCACATGAAATCCTGGAAATTAACGGCCCCCGAGGCAACCCTATAGGCCCACAAGGACGCCAGATACCGCTATTCACGCAGCCGCCTACCGGTAAACCGTCATCTCAAATTTTTCTTCCAAGCGAAAAACCGGATGTGAGATTTGTCACCGGAAGGCAAACAATCCCCGTGGCAAACAATCCGTGATTGCCGTTTCGGGCCTCGGTAATCGGCATCGCCATTTCGATCATTCAAGAAGTTAGAAACTTGCAGCCTCACCTCGAGAGTCAAAACACGGACGCCACCAGTTTGCCCCCATCTCGCTATCTTGGCCTCCCTGTTCTGCACGGGTCACGTTGATTCATTAAGAAATGCAAAACATGAAAACGATCATGCAACTCGCCAGTCTTGCCGCCGTCATGCTGGCAAGTTTTTCAACGTCGCCTGCTGCTGAGTTAGCAGACACTCGTCCCAACATTCTCTTGATTGTTGCCGATGACGTGGGGTACTCCGACATTGGTTGCTATGGCGGCGAAATTGACACGCCCCATCTAGATCAACTTGCCTCCGACGGCGTCCGCTTTAGCGAATTTCACGTCAATCCGATGTGCGTTGTGACGCGAACAAGTTTGCTGACCGGACACACTCACAGCCAATCGGATCACTACCGTCGTTCAATCCCAATCGCACGACTGATGAAGGCGGCTGGTTACTCGACGTCAATCTCGGGGAAGTGGCATCAACCTGGCAATCCGATCGACTCGGGTTTCGATTCGTTCTACGGGTTCCTGCAGGGTGCGATCGATAGCTGGACGGGAAAAGACGCACGGCATGACGCGATTCAGACCAATCAGGAAGCCCCGAAGCCAGTTCCCGATGGCTGGTACAGCACTGACGCGTTTACCGATGACGCGATCGCACAAATCGACGCGGCACAAGAGAAAGGCAAACCGTTCTTCACCTATTTGGCCTACAACGCACCACACAGCCCATTGCACGCACCACGCGAGAACGTGGAAAAGTACTACCAACGCTATGGAAGCGGTTGGGAAACCTTGCGTCAGGAACGATTCCAACGGATGCAATCGATGGGGTTGGTGGACGACCGCTATGTGATGTCGCAGCCCGAAGCAGAAGTGCGACGGTGGGACGAATTGCCCGTTGAGATTCAAAAGCAAGAAAGCCGCCGGATGGCTGCCTACGCGGGGATGCTTGATCGAGTGGACTGGAACATCGGGCGTTTGCTGAACCACTTGCAAGACCGAGGACTCGACGACAACACGCTTGTTATCTTCATGGCCGACAATGGTGGTGACTACAGCAACGGTGACATCCAAACTTACGACGAGCAAGTGCCATGGAAACCGGGTACCCATCCGTTTGCATCGACTGGCTGGGCGTATCTAAAAAACACACCGTTCCGTTGGTACAAATCATCGGCCCAAGAGGGCGGCGTGTCGGTGCCATTCATTGTGCGTTGGCCAGGGAAGGTCGCTACACCACCGGGATCCATTCTTCACCAACGTCTGCACGTCACGGATCTCTACCCGACGCTGCTCGCGCTGACGGGAGTCGACTATCCATCCACCGACGGTGATCGCAAACTGGAACCGCTCTATGGAAGTTCGATGTTACCGCTGTTAAGCGATAGCTCACTACCGGACTACGCGATCCATGACGAGATCTTTTGGGCCTTCAATCAAACCGGCAAAGGCTTAGTGAAAGGCGACTGGAAAATTTCCAGTATTAGCGATGGACCTTGGAAGCTTTACAACGTCAAAGCCGATCCAGCAGAATCGAAAGACCTAGCCGAAGCGATGCCGGAACAACTTCAAGCGATGAGTGATCACTGGTTTGAATTTGCAAAAGATCACACGACGATGCCACCGTCGTGGCGGACTCCCTTGAAACCCTACCAAGAAGGCTGGGGCTTTCATCGGGTTCGGATGAGTTTGCCCCATTTTGAGCGTGCCGCCCCGGCTTCGTCGGCCATGAACGTTCCTTGCGACACCGATCTAAGTTTCTACTTTTCGCAACCAATTTCGTTCGTAAACAGCGACGACAAAACGATTCGGCTGTACGAAGCGAGCGACATCAACACGATCGTCTGGCAGGCTGATCCGCAGCCCGGTCATCCAGCCGAAGGTCAGCGGCACGTCACGTTTGATGATCTACCGACGCTGAAGCCGAACACCACCTATTTCGCATTGGCTGATCGAGGCTGGATCAAGATCGGCGGCAAACCCGCAGGAGTCTTCAACGATGGAGCTTACTGGTACCGTTTCCGCACCGCGTCTGCCCCATAGCCGTCAACGGGAAACCCGCGGACCATGTCGTCCGGAGTGAACCACGCCCAAAACCCTCCGCGTTCTGGGTAGCTAGTGCTTCATCTACATTTCATTTTGGGGTTGATCGTAGTGGATGAGGCGACGAATCCTATCCACTCACCGACCAGACGGGCTCGTCGCCTCGCCCACTACCCCCAACTTGAATCTGGATGAAGCACTAGCGTTGTGGATAAAATCGGTGGGACGTCTCGGGAAAATCAAATCTGTTATTTCCCAGCGTGACGATTTTCGTTACAGGGGTCTTTCGGTAGTTCCGTACTAGACCGATGCGAGAATCGAGGATCTATGATACCCCCACTCAAATCCACCGCTGACGTCCAAGGGGACATGCAGAAGGACCAGCCGAGTAAGCGACCGCCCACCGCTATGATCGCCAGCGCAGTGTTTATCCTGATTGGAATCGCAATCATGGTATCCGGTGCCATTCTAGAAGGTGCCGGAGCGCTGTTAGTTGCACTGGGCTGTTCTTGTATTGGACTCGATCCAATGAAAAGCGGACGCTGAACGCGATCGCTAGCAAAGGACGCTGATCGACGATGCCCCGCAGGTGAACATCGCCTGCCACTCGTGTTTCACAACGAGATTCACGGCACGCTTTAGCGTCACCGGCAAGATCCACCGATGACCGTCCACGTCCATTTGACCTGGATGCCACCGGGCGAAAACTGCCCTGTTTCGCACGCTGAAACCGAACATTGACGTAGCGAAGAATCTTCGCAGCCCCGCTTTGGCGACCTGACAACGGCGTGTTGATCTTGCGTGTGGAAGGCGCGGCAGGGTAGGTAAGCACTGTGCACTGAAGGATCAGCTTGCGCACGCGAAATACCCCATCATGTCAGCCGTGACCTGGATCGGTCAAAGAACGTGACCAAAATCGACCGCTATATCCTGCTGCTCTTCTTACGCACGGTTTTCGTGTGTTTTTTGTCGTTGGCAGGCATCTTCATCGTCTTTCACGCATTTACAGCGTTCGATGACCTGGTGGAACAATCACGCCAAGGCCAGTCGCTGCCGATTGTGATCGTGCGTTTTTACGGTCCGTACCTGATTCTATTGTTCGATATGACGGGCGCGATCATCACGTTGATGGCGTTCCTGTTCACCGTGGGCTGGTTGCGACGTACCGGCGAACTGACGGCAACACTTTCGGCCGGTGTATCGCACGGTCGCGTTTTTCGCCCGATGGTGATCGCTTCGCTGGTCATTATTTCAGGACAATTGCTCTGTCGCGAACTGGTGATCCCACAGTTCCGCAATTCGCTCACCATGAAAGCGGAGAACCTGGACGGGGAAACCGAACAGGCCGTGCGTCCCACCTTCGATCAAGCCACCGGCATTTTGATTGAAGGTGCAAAGCTGAAAATGAAGCGACTGAGCATTTCACGGCCCAACTTCCGCATTGATACCAAGTACGGTGAATTTGGCGACATGATCTTGGCCGATACCGCAGTGTGGGTGGACGCTAATGCCGATCACCCCAGCGGGTATTTGGCAACCAACGTTAAGCGTCCTGAAGCAATTGACCGCATCGCATCGACTGGTCTGAAAGACCAACTCGTACTGATGACTTCATTGGACCAACCATGGTTGTCTTCGGGAGAATGCTTCGTCGCCACGTCCGTTCACCCGAACATGCTCCAGACCCAAGACACCGCCGTGCGATTAGCGTCGATCATGGAATTAGCCGGTCGAGTTCGCAATCCGGACGTGCATAGCAGCCTTTCACTTCAGACCACTCTGCACGAGCGTATTGTTCGTGCACCGTTGGACTTCGGGCTTGTGTTGCTAATTTTGCCGATGGTCGTCAACCGACGCGGTCGCAAACTTTTTGTCCTGATTGGCTCCGCCGTCGGCATTGTGCTGCTGTTCTTCCTGCTGAAGACCATCGCCAGTGCACTGGGCGGGTCGGGGACACTGTTTGCCCCCGGTGTAGCCGCTTGGTTACCCTTGCTGATCGTGTGCCCGCTGGCCTTCGTGCGGTTACGTGCGGTCCAGCACGTATAGTTCGTAACTCGGTGTGCGTTTAGCTTTTGGGTACCAGACATCGGCAGCGAGTTAGCTAGGTGATCTGACAGCACAACTAAAGGTCGGTCACGTCGAAATAACGATAGCCACCTTGATTTCGTTCGGCCAAACGCTTCACAAACGAAGAGCGTGGCTGCGCCCCGGTGCCGAACTGGATACCGTGGATGGTCGTGCCGGCTGATTCGGCCCGGCGACTGATTTCGTCGAGTTGGGCGTCCGACATCGTTTGAATCTTGGCGTCGGTCAAAAAGAAGATCACATCCGGCGCTAATCGAAGAGCCATCCGCAAAGCGGGTTCATGTTCGGTGCCGCCGATCGCAGACATGCCCCGTACGAACTGACTCGCTCGCGCGATCGTGGCATCTTCTCCGGTGACCAAACCGATCCGATCACCGTGCGCCTTAAACACGTCCGCACGATCGTTGTAGAAAATGATCTGGAACTGCTGAAGTTCGGTCAGCGTGCTCAGGCTGCGAATTAGCTCGGACTTTAACGCTCGCAACGGAGCTCCGCCGGCAGCGCTCATGCTTTCACTGCGATCAAACACATAGACAAACGTGCTGCCGGTTCCGGAAACACCAAAAACCTGCGTTGTGGTACGCCCCGCCCCCAACCCAGGGCGAGTGCGACCAGGGACGAGCTCGCCGATATCGAGAGACTCCGCAGATTGACCGTCTGCAAACCGCACCCGTCCGGCAACGAGACTATCGGGTAGACCAGCTTGCCCCGCAGCTCCTTGGCCCGATCCGAGTGGGTCATCGGATGCTGGCCCCAACCCACTTTCGCTCAGTGCCGCTAAGGCCTCATCCAGCGCTAAGGCCTCATCCAGATCGATTGGCGGAACCGGAACCGCTTTGCTGACCGAGTCAGACTGGGGCTCCGAAGCTTGGCTAGATGACTCCTGGCTAGATGAATCCTGGGGGTTTTCGGCTGCATCGGCGTGCTGCGGAGCGGCTGCGGACTGCTGAGCGGTAGGAGATTGTTGGGCCGAATCGGATGTGGTTTCCGATTCCGTCGGCTCAGTCATGTAGCGCGTGCGATCCGGCATCCGGTGAACGACTGCTAACCCGACGCTGCGAACCTCCGGCTCGGGGGTCGTCCCCTTTCCTGCACCACTGAACCACCACGCGAGCGCCATTAAACACGTCAAATGAGCCAAAAACGAAGCGATTGCGGCAATCCCGTGCGACTTTTCTTCCGGAAACGGTGCAGCCGTTGGCGCATGAGAGACCGGTTCAGCGGAAGCCGTTTTCGAGTCGGCGCGATTGGATCGGCCGCGTTCCCGGTTTGAATCGCTTTTCATAAACGCCCTAGGGGATTATGGTACTGCCTGCATTTCAATCATAGCGGCTGAGACCCAACCCAAACACGTCCAGCCTAATCTGCGGAGATCCAGTAGTGAGCAATCAGTCAGGTCGTTTTCTTTTCACCAGCGAATCGGTCAGCATGGGCCACCCCGATAAGCTGGCTGACCGTATTTCGGACAGCATTCTTGACGCCTTGCTTGCTCAAGATCCTAACAGCCGCGTCGCATGTGAAACGCTCGTCAACACCAACCTTGCTGTGGTTGCGGGTGAAATCAGCACGAAGGCCGACGTCGATTACGAAAAGATCGTTCGCGACACCATCGTTTCGGTTGGCTACACCGACGCCGACACCGGCATCGACGGTCACAACTGCGAAGTTCAAGTTCGTCTGGACGCTCAAAGCCCCGACATCGCCCAAGGCGTGAACTCTGACGAAGGTGCTGGCAAGGACATCGGCGCTGGTGACCAAGGCCTGATGTTCGGCTACGCATGCGGCGACACTCCCGAATTGATGCCGTTGCCGATCGCATTGTCGCACCGAATCATCAACCGAATCACCGAAGCCCGCTTCAACAAAGAAGTCGATTGGCTGCGTCCAGACAACAAGAGCCAAGTCACCGTTGAGTACGAAGGCAACAAGCCAGTCCGTATCGATACCGTCGTCGTCAGCGCTCAACACGCTCCTGGTGTCACCAACGAAGCGATTCGCGAATTCGTGATCGAGCATGTCATCAAGCCTTCCATCCCAGCCGAACTGGACAAGGGCGACATCAAGTATCACATCAACCCAACCGGCAAGTTCGAAATCGGTGGCCCTCACGGTGATTGTGGTTTGACCGGTCGTAAGATCATCGTCGACACCTACGGTGGCTGGGGCCGTCACGGCGGCGGAGCTTTCAGTGGCAAGGATTCGACCAAGGTCGACCGCAGTGCTGCTTACATGGCCCGCTACGTTGCTAAGAACATCGTTGCATCGGGACTTGCCGAGCGCTGCGAAGTTCAACTTGCCTACGCCATCGGCGTCACCGAGCCTGTCAGCGTTCACGTTGACACCGAGGGAACTGGCAAGATCGAAGACGCCAAGCTTTGTGCGTTGGTCCGCGAACACTTCCCACTGACACCCAGTGGCATCATCAACCACTTGCAACTGCGTCGTCCAGTGTTCGTTGCCACAACCGCTGGCGGCCACTTCGGTCGCGACGGTGACACGTTCACTTGGGAAAAGACCGACAAGGCCAACGCCCTGGCCGAAGCCGCTGGCTTGGTTGCGACTGCCTAACGCAGTCCTGAACAACCCGCTTTCGCACTCAACCACCAGACCATGGATCATCACGATTCATGGTCTGGCGTGCGTTAAACACGTTCGGAATTTTGGATATTGCTGACGCCAACCGCGTCTCCAAGTTTAAAATCCATTCACAAACGCCGCCTGGGTATCGTCCCACTATCAATGGATTCAAGCTTGGTTCGACGACAGGACGTTCACCGAATCCTATCGCCGACTGCGGGCGAGCATGCCCAAAACGATCCCGCAAAGTTGGCATGGATCACGGATCCACACTTCGATCACGCCAAACTAGATACATGGCGAAACTGGGCGGATGAATTACTCGGCCATGATCCCACGGCTTTGATCATGACGGGCGACCTTTCCGAAGGAGACGACGTTTCCTATCAGCTACGCTGTCTCGCTGAAACGTTCGCTCGGCCCATCTATTTTGTCTTGGGAAACCATGACTTCTATGGAAAATCCATTGGCGAAACTCGCCGGCGGATGATCGAGCTATGTCGCAACAACGAACACCTGCATTACCTGACCGACACGGGGCCGATATCGGTCGCCAAGAACTGCGTGCTCTTGGGCGACGACGGATGGGGTGACGCAACACGTGGCAACTACGCTGGTTCCATCGTCCGGCTCAACGACTTCGCCTTGATCGAAGATTTCCGCACGACCGACCCCAGTTTGTGGCAAGGGATGCTACAGCGGGAAGGCCAGCAATCCGCCGATCGCCTTCGCCAGAAGCTAGACGGATTGCCCCGA
This sequence comes from Rhodopirellula sp. J20-39, assembly GCF_057365095.1. Lineage (NCBI taxonomy): Bacteria > Pseudomonadati > Planctomycetota > Planctomycetia > Pirellulales > Pirellulaceae > Rhodopirellula > Rhodopirellula sp. J20-39. The sequence goes on from NZ_CP195123.1 coordinate 5,352,258, forward strand.
TCGATCGAACACGTTTTGATCGCCACCCATGTACCGCCTTTCCGCGAAGCCTGCTGGTACGAAGGGCACACAACTAACGACGACTGGGCACCGTTCTTCGTTTGCGGGGCCACAGGCGATGTGCTGATGCAAGCAGCAACGGCCAACCCACACCGCATGCATACGGTATTGTGCGGCCACACCCATCACGACGGCGATGCCGAATTACAGCCAAACCTGATTGTTCACACCGGTTATTCGCGATACGGGACACTGGATATTGAATCCCTAATCACGGTTGATTCGGCTGGATTTTCGGTTCCGCGGACGATGGATCCTCACGCGGCAGATCCCCGGGGCACAGATGCGACCGATTCCGGCTCCGCCTAAATATCGCTCGGTGAATAACCTCACTGGCGTCCCACGGCTGCTTTCATTGGGGCTCAATTACCTCAATGACAAACCACCAGTGATTTGCTAAAACACGCATCGCCTCATCCGCCCTCGTAGCTCAGCTGGATAGAGCAGCTCATTCCTAACGAGCAGGTCACAGGTTCGAATCCTGTCGAGGGTGCTAGCGGTCCGACAATGCTGAAATAACACAAGCAATTGACGACCTCACCGAGGCGACTTCCGCACAGATCGCGGTGGCTATTGTGGAGGTGCGAATTTCAGCACCGGATCCGCTAGTACGACATGATCGAATCCGTCGAAACCATCGTGATCTGTCGTAACGATTGTTAGAAACCGATCGGTTGCTGATAACGAGGCCTGCAGCTTCACGTTGCCATCCGCGCGAGTCAGATCAAGCCGACTCGCTTTCCGCTGGCCGTCCACAAAGACCTGCACATCGGCGCTAAACTTCTTTGAGTTCAGCCACTTCTGATTGTCCTGTGTTTCCTTCGAATTATCCAGATTGCACACCGTGCAAATGAACTGGGCTGGGTCCCCGACGGATTCCCGAATCGCATCCAAATCAAAGGTGATCCCTGCGTTGGAATGCAAACCAATCAAACCGGTCTCACATTGCTGCAACCGGTCGCTGACCCGTTTGAGCGTCAGCGTTCCCCAATAGTCATCGCGAGCAACCAACGTTGAGTTGCCCTCCACCTTACGTCGCGACCAAATCGGCCCCCAGGTTCGCCCTGTACACGCCGGCAGTTCGATCTTGCCCCCCTTAGAGCAATACTGAACCGGTTCCGCCATCGCGGGCGGGATAAACACGCCATCGACATACGGATGCCACGACGTCAACTGAAACCCCTGATGCAAACGGTTACCAGGACCATCCACACGCAACCACGGTCCCCGGTCAGCCGAACCGGTATCCGGTGCGATCACACCCGCCAAACCAAACTGGCCAGCCGATGAAGCGCTCACCAAATCCACCAAACTGATCTCGTTCAACGACTTGTTAACCCGATCCGGGAAATGACGAATGAACTGATCACCGTTGGTCGGATGACTTGGAGCCACAACTCCGCCCATTTCCACGCGGGCCGACATTCCATCGGATAGTGCAAGCCAGTTGGTTGGTTCAGACGAATCCACCTGAACCTGACCATCAAAGATATGGACGTCCGTTCCAGCCTCGTCGTCGACGGCGACTCCAAATTCAGTTCCCAAATCCAATACTTGCGCGGAAGGCGTCGTCAGCAAAAAATCGCTGTCATCAATCTTCCCTGTCAAACTTCCGTATTCCAAGCGTCCTGACCGCTCGCCGGTCGTCGCAAAGGTGCAAGGACCTTCCAACAGAAACTCCGCACCGGTGAAGTACCGCAAGCGAACCAAACCGGAAGCAATCCTCAACCGATCGTCACAACGTGTTCGCAATAAGAAATCTGGAGCAGCGCTATTGTCACTCCAAACGACATCGTCCGACAGACTCACCACCTTGGCGACATACAATTGTGTCGAAACCGCCTGGGTCACGTCGGGCAAGTGATGAACCGTGTGATCCAAAGTGACAAGCGGAGAACTTCCGGTTGAGAACCACCTCGGGTTACGCAGGGCCTGAAGCGAAACCAGCACCAGGATCCCTGCGGCGACCGCCACCAACCAATACGGTACCTTCGCCTGATGGATCAGTTTTCCTTGCTGGATCAGTTTCCTTCGAGCACGGGTGACACGAGAAGGCTGCACAGCAGACGCTTCTGGCACTGCGTCGTGACTCGGCCCTAGTAAGCCGGCTAAGACATCCGCATGGTTCCCGGCGTCGTGAAGGCCGAGATCCGAAGCACCAGTCGATCGTTCGCTCAACGATTCCGACAAGTTGATCGCCTTGATGTACTCAAGTCGTGCTTCCTCGTCAGACAGCAATATCTGCTGCAGCCGATCGAAGTCCTCGGGGGAAATATTTTGGTCAATTGCTCGAAAGATGAGCGACCGAATTTCACGCTTCACTGAAGTGCCTCGACTGCTGTTTTCTGAGTGATGCAATCCATTAGCAAACTGCGAAGCCCATTCAACCTGCTGTAGAGTTTTCTCGCTTTCAACCCTTTCTCCTTCGCAATCTTGGCGATCGAATCACCTGATACATGCACGCTTAAAATCAATCGTTCTGAATCCTTTTCCATCTGCTGCAGGCAATACGAAAGCGCCTGCCGCTGTGTTTCCCATTGGTCGCAATTGGCGACAGCGGTATCAGCGATCATCCCCAGCACTTTTTCATCAAAAGAAAGCCGGTCTCGAGCCCGATCTCTACGCCACGACATCGCCTTGAACCTCGCGATCACACACGCCCAGCGAATGAAGTCAACGGAATCCTTTTCCTGATCCCCATCTTCAAATTGCTCGTACTTGTTCCAGCACTCCAGCGCCGTGTCCTGCACGACATCATCCACGCCATCACCGCTAGGAAGTTGCGAACGGACGAACCGCCGAATCATCAGCTCGTTTCGAGACAAATGCTCCACAAATTGACGGTACCTGGCTTCGCGACACTTCGCACCAGCTGCTCCAGCACCCGTTTTTGCTGGCTGCGCAGCAGCGGGTCGTGACGCACCGGCATCAGCTAAGTTCGGCTTCAGGTTGTTAGAGTCTGTCATGCATGGGGCCTCTAAGTAGCTATTCCACCTATCTGCTTTTTTACCACCGAATTGTCCCAACTTTTGGAAGCCGGACGCAAACAAGCACAAACAGGTGTTCAGCCGCAGCCATCGCGCTGAAACTGCCCCAGGACCCTCGCATCGCTAGGAGGCATCCATTCTAGAGGCGAGTCGCCGATGCATAGGTAGATTGCAGCACCCCAAAAAACTAGGGCGGATCGTATCCGCCGGGGTTCCAGGGATGACAGCGGCTGATCCGCCGCACCGCCGCCCAGCCGCCTCGTAGGACGCCGTGCTTACGGATCGCACCAATCGCGTATGCGCTGCATGTTGGCGAGAAGCGACAATTTGGCCCCAGCATCGGACTAATCAATACCTGGTACGATCGAATGAATCCGATTAGAACCCAGCCTACCGATGCGGACAGCCATCCCCGGCGTCGCGGAGGCTCATTTTCACATTGCTCTTCTTCCATCCCGCTATCGTCCCATGAATCAACCCGAAACTGAACCCGTCCGCCGCCTCTCGGTCGTCACCACGAAAACCGATCATACCCTGATTAACGACAGTGCCTTCATCGCTCCGTGCGCGACGGTCCTGGGCGAGGTGGTCATGGGCGAAGGTGTTAGCGTTTGGTTCGGTGCGGTGATGCGTGGTGATACCGAGCGGATCGAAATCGGCGCACGATCCAACGTCCAAGACAAGTGTGTGCTGCACTGCGACCCAGGCAAACCGTGCATCATTGGCGAGGGCGTCACCATCGGCCACAGCGCGGTCGTCCACGGAGCAACGGTGGAAGACGGAGCCCTGATCGGAATCGGAGCCATCATCCTGAACGGAGCCAAGATTGGACGTGGTGCGATTATCGGTGCCGGTGCTCTGGTAACCGAAAACACCGAAATCCCGGCGGGCATGCTAGCGGTGGGCAGCCCCGCGAAACCGATCAAGCCGGTCAGCGAGGCGCTCGCAAAACGCTGTGAAGAAAACTCCGCCCACTACGTCAAGCTAGGACAGGAGTACAAACGCCAGTTTCAAGCTGGCTGAGTTTGGCCCAGACACGCCACGCGTGCGTGCGTGAACTTTGACGGGATGCAGTGAGCACTTGCTTCGAAACTGCACCCAATAAGAGACCGCTTCTACTTCGAGGCCGCTTTGACCGCTGCGACGATCTCACTTGGCTCGGCGCGATGCTTGTAGTCAGCATCCAAGAAAGCGTAAGTAATCTCGCCATTGGTGTTGATCACGTAGGTCGCCGAAAGTGGCAACTCCGACGCGGTATTGCCGTTGTATTCAAGCAAACGAGGAGCATAACCGTCGGCGATCGAATCAGGCAGTTCGAAGACAATCCCGTACTTCCGCGCGAGTTGGTTGTCCTTGTCATGAGCGGCCACAATCGCCAAATCATTCGCCTCGGCTGTTTCCTTCGCCTTGGCTGGCAACTCCGGTGAAACAACAATCAACCTTGCCCCGGCTTGATCCAGGTTATCAAGTTGCTTTTGCATCGCCCGCAACTGGATGTTGCAGTACGGGCACCAACCGCCGCGATACCACATCAACACGATCGGACCTTCCTGCCACGCGTCGCTCAACCGGATCGTGTCGCCCTTCCATGTTGGCAACAAACCATCCGCAGCTTGATCGCCGACCTGTTTCGCCGAAGATTCAATGCCGGTTGCTTTGACGACTTCAATCGCAGCTTTGTACTTGACCAACTTGTCCGCTGGAATTCGCTTGCTAGCTCCTGCTGCGAGCGCCTCAAGCTGGGCTTTCATAGAAGCTCCTTGAGGCACCGCATGGTCATCCGCACGGACGGATTGCCCGACGCAGGCGAGACCAGCCAACAACATGCCAAGAGACAGTTTCAAACGCATAACAAGATCTTTCAAAGGGAAGAGTGGATGCAATGGAGGCATCGCATCATGGTTTTCAATGGGTGAAATTGAGACCCCTGAAAGGTTTTCCCGCTGACCTTGTCATCAAGATGACGAAGACGGCCGACTAGCCGCGAACGGGCATACGCACCACGTTGCCATCGACAACGTCGAGACTCTCGATCGCAGTAACGGCTCCACTCGCGGCACCCTCAGTTGCCTCATGAGTCATGATGACCAATGGCACCGTCAACCCGTCAAGCTGGCTGCTGTCGACTTCGGAATCTTCATGCTGAATTACCGACGAAATCGAAATCGAGTGTTTCGCCAGGGCCCCGGTAATCGCCGCTAGGGTACCAGGATGGTTGGCTACACGAAGCCGCAAGTAGTATCGGCCCCGTAGTTTCGAGGCGTCGCGCTGGACGGTACGGGCGGGACGATCCTTCGAAAAATATTCCAGCGTCTGGAAAGTGATCGGCGTTCGCCCCACAGCCGTATCGATCACATCGGCAACAACTGCCGATGCCGTCGGCATCTGACCGGCACCCAGTCCATGATAGAAAACAGGCCCCACGGCATCGCCTACCACGCGAATGGCATTGAACGCGTCTCGAACCTCGGCCATCGGCGTGCCCTTGCGAACCAAGGTGGGGCCGACGGACAACTCCAACTCGCCATCGACCAATCGAGCCGTCGCGAGCAATTTGATCCGGTAGCCGAGCTGTCCCGCATAACTCAAATCATCGGGATCCAGACCATCGATGCCTGATCGTGGAATGTCTCGCCAATCCACCGTCGCACCAAACGCCAAGTGTGAAAGGATAGCTAGCTTCTGGGCGGCATCGGTGCCATCGACATCCATCGCGGGATCCGCCTCGGCGTACCCCAGGTCCTGAGCGACCTTGACGGTTTCCTCGTAACCGACACCCTTTTCGTCCATTTGGGAAACGATGAAATTGCTCGTCCCGTTCAAAATCCCTTCCAGCGACAAAATCTGGTTAGCCGATAGGCACTGGCTCACATTGGCAATAATCGGAATGCCCCCCGCGACCGCGGCCTCAAACGCGATACTGCGTCCTAGCTCACGGGCCCGCGTGAACAGCTCGCCGCCATGCTCAGCCAACAAAGCTTTATTGGCGGTAACAATGTCCTTGCCAGCTTCCATCGCTCGCAGCATGATTTCGCGAGCTGGACTCAGTCCGCCCATTAGCTGTATCACGACGTCAATCGACGGGTCATTCAAGACCTCGTCAATCGAATCCGTCAGAACCCCGTCCGGCAGATCGATCCCACGAGGCTTTTTCAAATCTCGCACAACCGCTTTGGACAACCAGATCGTCTTGCCAGCATGGCGGGCGGTACGGTCACCATGGTCGATCAATAGTTGAGCCACACCGGCACCGACGGTTCCCATGCCAATGATCGCGACGTTGGTTCGGTCGGAAGAAGTAGCAGCCATGTTGAAAATTGGGGTTCTCGGAATGCGAAAAATTCAAAAATACGGTCAGTAAGCCAAGCTGAAATGGTAGCCCGACAGAAGGATTTCGGGCACCCGGCTAGAACCGACCAATCTTGATCGAGGCGATACGCCAACGGGCACCAAGGCCCCAGCCGAAACGTCACACTTTTGACTGACGCGGGCGCCCCGCCCAAATCCAATACCGATCAAGCCAGTCCCTATCGCGGCTAGATCATGGATGCCGACTCAGCCAAGTCGAGAACGAACCTTCCGTTAATTCGGTCGCCTTAGAAGGCGGAAAGGCAAAGTCGGCACCGGCATAAGGCAATGCGAATTGACAGAAAGCCTAACGGGCCACGCCGGTCGCGATTCTTGCCTGATTGGCGAGCTGCCAATAGATTTGAGATTGAAAATCTCGTGAAATCAGCGTGTCTCGCTGGCTCGCGGGCAACCGCGACAGCAGCACGTCGAACAGATCCCGAAGCATCGGCTCACTGTCACCGTAGTAGCTGTGTCCAAGCAAACTAAGATCGATTCCTGAAACGTCAATCGTGTCGACACCCTTCACAACGACCAAATGGTCCCCAGTCTCACCGGCGCGAGGATAACCGTGGACCTGCTTCGATGCGATCAAAGCTTGATCACTCGACGAGGCATACAAAGTCACGTGCTTGGCGACTTGGGTCAGGGCGGGAGCGAGATCCTTTCGGAACAAATCCGCATCGACATCCGGCGCCGCTAAGACCACACGATCGAACAACGGAGCTTCCTCGCGGTGCGTCAATGCTAGCTGCTGCAGCGCCGACGTCATCGCCCGGTTGCCCATGCTATGAGCGACTACATGGATCGACTTCGCACCACTCTGCTGAACCAATTCATCTAAGAACTCTTTTAAGTGCCCGACAGTCCAGGCAACATTGTTTTCGTCGATCGGGTAACCCAACAGCGTGCCCTGGCTAGGCCAGCTATAGCAAATGGGAACGCCCTGGAACGGCAGGTCAACTGCGATTTGTGCGGTGCGGTGGACCGCGGATTCAAAGTCAACGTTGTAACCATGAATGAAAACCAACAAGTCCGGTTGTTTCGATGCAGATAGCTCTGACTTCAACTGCCGATGAAATCGATCGCTCGGCAATGGCTCGACACTTGTCAAAACGATGTGTTTGGCTTGATCCTCGTTGACTTCAAACTTAAGCAAACTGGGCCGCTCGACGGTCCCGCGAGTGTGCTTATTGGGAATGGTGACTTCGCAAACGCCCCGCACCAAGTCGCCTCGAGCAGCGGAATAAGCCACGCCCGTTTTTTCGATGCCAGCGTTGCCCGATACAAATGTCGCAATGGCCGCAATCGACATCGCAACCGTTAAACCACCGGTCAGCACCATGGCAGCTCGGTGCCGCAACACACAGGCGATTAGCAAGAAGAATGCTGCCAGTCCGCCACCGAACCCTAGTGCACTAATCCACTGCCGCTGACCAGTCAGATGAAAGTCGGCCAAACTGAGAGCCGCTTGTTCGCGATCAGTGGCGTAGAAAACGTTTACGGTTTGAAAAGCGGACTCATCGGTTTCCGACTCGTCGTCCAGTGCCAGTGCATCAGGCCCAGTTTCCGAAGTGGCCGTCGACATTGCCGTACTCGCTGGGTCGACATCAGCCGGATCCATTCCAGCGGGCATGTTTATCGCGGCGGGTGCCCGGACCGGTGTCCGTTCGTCTGGAACGATCATCCCGGCGGATGCGCCTCCTACTGAAGCAGACGGACTGGCTGGCAATCGATTAGGCTCGATAGTGGACGCTGGGGAGCGGTGGGTCAAACCGGATGAGGCTGCCGAGGATCCCTTCGGACGAGCACTCGGGGCCCGCATCGCCTGAGCCTGAAGCTGTCCAAAACGATCGTCGCTGCCATGTTGCAGCGATTCAGCGTACTCGGGTTCAGCGTACCGGAATTCGGTGGAGTGCGTCCCGGCGGAACTCGGGCCAGTGGAACTAGGACCGGAGGCCCCCGCACCAGAAGCTTGACCGTATGCGACGTCTAGCTCAGCCTCGACTGCCTGGGCGGTTCCGTAATCTCTAACGCCGTAATCCGGTGAATCATACTGAATCGACTCGGGAAGCCGAATTTCATCGACGATCACCTCACGCTCTCGCGATGCCGACGCGTTCTCGGCCATTGATGATTCAGGTTTTCCTGAACAGCCAACTCCTAGAACACCGACCAACACGAGCGAGATTGGCCCAACAAATCGTACGGCCAGGGTGTAGCGAAAATCCATTTTCAACTCCTGCGTGTCTTCATGACTCTAGGATCACCAACGTTTCAGTCCGCCGATGACCGCCTCACGGCTGTCGTCTAATCAGCGACACATTCGCTTGTACGGGATAGCACCACCCGAAGTCGATGGCGATACCACGATCAACAGCAGCCCTATCGCGGGTCTAACGCTAGCCCAACCCCGGGCCTAGCGGCAGCCACCAACCGAAAAACCCGCTAAACGACTACGGAATCGAGACTTTTCCCCAAAACGGGCGACGACGATCCGCTCGTCGCCGGACATCTTCCAACATCGTCTCGAACTCGCCGTCGAACCGAAAATCCGAACGTCGGCTGCGGTACCGGATCGCGATCGGTTCACCAAAATCCACGGGCATCTCGGGCGTTAACCAAATCGTGAACGCGTTAGCCGGTGCCTGGGATATCCGCACTTCGTTATTAGCACCGATGACCGCCGAAACCGTGGCCCGCTTGACCTTCTTAGACCACAGAATGGGATCCATATAGGTTTCCGGCAACGATTGATCCCATTCCAGCCACCAAAAGAATCGATCGTTCTCACGCATGGTGATCAAGTCAAGCTCGTCGGGAATCTTCGCCCGTTTATGGAGTGGCGTGGACATCCACTCAAAGATCCGGTCGCTCTCTTCGTAAAAGAACTCCTTCCCGCGCCCACGATACAAGACAAACATCGCATCATGTTTGTAGGTCATGTAGTCGTCGTAAACGGCGCCATTGCGTTTCAGTGGTCGACCATCCTTTTCGCCCATCACGATGTACACCGGCATGTGGACCGCGTTGGCGTCATAGTGCAACAGGGTCTTATCGGGCTCCGCTCCAATCGCGATCATGCCCGCCCACATATCTGGATGTGAAAGCGAAATGTCCCAAGCGGCCGATCCGCCCGCCCCGTGCCCGGCGATAAACACACGATCGGCGTCAATCGAAAACCGCCGCATGGCGCTACGCAAGCTCCGCAAAACCGCATCATGCTCGCGAGGTGTGTACTCATACGAACGCTGCCCCCCGCGTGTCCATCGAGGTGCCACGACGATAAATCCGTGACGTGCCGCTTGCCCCAGACGCGCCGCTCTGGGCCGCGGTTGATTGGCTTCAGCCGCCTCAACATTATCGGCCGACTGAGCATCATCAACAGTCGCCTCCGCTTGCAAGAAACGGTTGGTCGCGACACCAGCCCACCAATTCAACTGAGTTTCCGCCGGTGCGCCAGCGGCGTGCAACGCGACCACGCAAGGATAAGACCGCAAAGGATCGTACTCCGGCGGAAGCTGGACAACGTACGACGGCGGTAATAGCTCGCGTGGATCTGCAGCTTGTGCAGCGGCATAGTCATCCGTGTTCAACCCGACGTGGAACATGTCTTGCACCTCTTCGTCAGCGACCACGTCGATTGGCATCGGATGCCCATTCAACATCGGTCGCGTCGGCGCCTCCGCGTCCACTGGGGCCGGATTGATCGAGGTGTGAATATCGATCGCGACCTGGCTTGCCAACGGCGGAGGGATTAACGGTAATAGTTGTGCAATTGTCTCAGCCCGAGCAGCTTCAAGCGGCTTCAGACGCTCCATGATTTGCTGACGGGCTGTCGCATCAGGGTGCGCCAAGTATTGCTGCACCAGATGCCGCACCTGAATCACCGACAAGGCCAGCTTCAGGTTGGTTTCGCCGGACCCGTTGCCTTGAATCCAGCCAGCAATCGCCAACGCAATACGCTGGTGAGCGGGAATGTTCGCATTCGTCCCTGCTCGAATGAAGTCACTTAACCGCGATAGCGTATTCGCCGACAAATTTGCCGCGATCTCCTGAACAATGGGCGTGACCATCCCTTGCTGGTCAGGTGGCAGTTGTTGCACCAGATCCTTCAACTGTGAAATCGCTTCGTCTCGTTGTTGGCGAACGCGATCGATCTCACCAATTTCGTCCTCCACCCGCAATCGAGTCACTCGGCCGACGCGACCCAACGGGAACTGCCTCAGAATCGTTTCCGCCAAATTAGGCTGACCCGACTCGCGACGCAGCTTCGCCTGCTCGATTAGCTGGATAGCCTGGCGTTCCACCAAAGCGGTCAGTTGGGTCCGCAACTGGGCCTGTTCCGGGAACTGATCCAAGATGGACTCAAGCTCGCGACGGGCGTCACCGTACCGTTCAGCCTCAATAAAAAAGCGAACGGTTTCGAGTCGCTCGTCTGGATTGTTTTGGTCCAAGCGTTTTCGGAAGATCCGCAACAAGGATGGCGTATCGATCGACTGCGTCGCCAGTCGCATGTCCAGCCGAATCGAACGATCAGCCTTCAAACCTTCCAGTCGGGCATACCGAGCGGTCAACTCCGTCAGCCCCTGATGAACAACGGTCGGCGACCCATCGACGCCACGTACCGTCATTTGTCGCCGGCCGTAAGCGTTCAATGGCGTCACACCGAGGATCTGTCCAATCGCCCCGACTTCATCGCCGCCATCAGGAACCGGCTGAGCTAGTTCAATTCGCAATCCCAGATCCGGAACTTCGACCGGCTCGTTGTTAACCATGCCGCGACGATGGATATAAGTCCGACGCAACCCATCATCCACCATCCAGATCGGCCGGTTTTGGACACCGCCATCCGCCCCTAGCGAAAACGCATTTTCGTTCAGCGTGGCAATTTCGAGATAGATTCCCCGCAAGGTCAAACCGTTGCGTAGCGGTATCAATTTTTCCGCTTGTGTTTGCACACATACAAAGATCGCGAGCAAGCTAATCAGTACTCGGGCCGCCATGGTTGACCTGCCAATCATGAGGGGCCTGTGAGTTATGAAAGAGACTGAACTTCTGAACTTGCCAAACCGTCGAGGACCCCAGGCATCGTCGAGGGAACCTCATCGAACGGAATCAACAACTCATTTGAACTTGGTCCGGGAAGCGTTGCATCGTCGGTGTCCGAGGTGCAGGTAAACAGCAAAGCAACGTTACGGAAAGTTCGCCCCAGCGGTGCGACACCTTCTTGAAGTTGATCGACAACACCCACGGTGTGCCCCATCCAAGTACCGATCGGCAATTGCTCGATCTGCGCAACACTCCACTCTTGTCGCGAAAACGCTTGCAGCGACTGAACCTGCAACTGCGCCGAAGCATCGGACAAGGATTCGCTAGGTGATGTCGATGTGGGTGATGTCGTCAGCCAACAAGCCAAACTCAAAATCGACGCAACCGAAGTTGCCGCCATCCGCCGGGCTACCGACGGCCAGCGAGACGAACGCTGTGCCGCCGCGACCACTCGCTCACCCGAGACAACGGTATCGCGGACCGCTTCATCGCCGACGCCAGCGGTGGACGCTCGTTCGGCAGCGACCGCATCGCGACGCTCCAAAGAATCCTGCATCGACATACGGGCGCGGTGCACCCAAGTCTTAATGGTTCCCTCGGAACGGCCCAACTCTTCCGCCGCTTCGGTATAAGTCAGGTCGTGGCGGTGCACCAATTCGAAAGCGTGACGATAGTTATCCGGCAGCGTCTCAAGTGCCAACTCAACCTGCTCCTTCATGCTGCAACGTGCTGCGACCCCCGGCTCTTGATCGGCCAGCGACAACGGACCGGCTTCGTCAAGCGAATCCACACACGTCTCGCGGTTCCGCTTCGACAATAGCGTCCGACAACGGTTACCCGCGATCGAGACCAACCACGGTTCAATCGGCCGGTTGGAATCCCAGCGGTGCAGTGACGAAGTCGCTCGCCGAAACGTTTCCTGAGTCACGTCTTCAGCGTCATGGTGATTCCGCAACAATCGCAAGCAAACGCGAAAGACCATTCCGCGGTGCCTCTGAAAAAGCTCTGCAACAGCTGGACCTCGATCGGATGTCCCAGCGAACTCACCCAACGACGCTATGGATGTGAACGTCGCGATGGATTCGGTCGAAGCATTCATCGGGTCGTCCTTGATAATGAGGAAGCGTGGCACTGACTTAGATAAGTGGAAACCGTCAGCCCACGTTCATTCAAACAATGGAGCTGTCGATGCCGGTTCCGCCAAGCGGACTGATTGTGTTGTCGTGACTGGGCGAATATTCGCGATCGAGCGTGACCTGACAACACGCGTCAATGACGATGGAACCGGCTTCCAGCATTCTAGCACACCGAAACAGCCCCAAAACACGAATAAGGCACCCGACTAAGTGTATCGGACACCCCGGATTATCATGCAAGGTGAACCATTTGATATTCGCACGCTGCCCCGAATTCGTTCATTTCCGGCGTGCTCTTAACTTGACTAGCGATCCGCTCGGAGCGAACAAGCAGCAATACACCAGGGCGTCAACTTAGGACTGAGCGGAAAATAAGTGGCATAGGCTTCCAGCCTGTGATTGCTCGGAACACAGGCTGGAAGCCTATGCCACAATTTCAGTCCGACAATTATTCTTCACTCGTTGCTTCGGGATTCGCAACCGAACACGGTTGTTCTATTCGCGATTTTCGGTCGCATCTTGGGACAACGACCGAAGAATTTAGCGTCCGCTGAAAAAGCGTTTCAGCGCGTCATCGGCCGCATCGCGTGACGTGTCCGACATCTGCTTCTTCAACCCTTCAGGCAACTTGCCCGGCTTCTGTTTTTTCGATGGAATCGTCCGGGTCTTCGAAAGGTCGCCGTCGCCGCTTTTACTTCCATCGGAACTGCTTGATTTGTCATCGGCATTGGGAGCAACAACCGCCCCGCTTACCGAAAGATCACTGCTTTCTTGCCCATCCTCGACCGCCTGTTGCTCCTTCAGAGAGAGCTGACGGGTTTCCGGATCGTTCATTTTGCGAACGCGGTCGATTGCGTCGGCTTCGTCCAACCACGAGCTAACGTCAACCTCTTCAAACTTACTGTCGCCTGAACTGGAGCCAACCGTTCTCGCCGCTGCGTCAGCAACGCTTTTGACTTCAGGCTTCTTCGCCGCGTGTAGTCCGTGTTCGATCACAAGCACAAAGCTGAGCTTGCCAACCCGAATCACGTCGCTGTCTTTTAGGATCTTCGCTTTGTCCGGCGGAAGTCGTTTCTCGTTAACGAAGGTTCCGTTGCGGCTCTTCAGATCTTGTATGAGCAGACGTCCATCCTTAATTGCCAGGATGCAATGCTTGCGGCTCACGGACTCACTCTTCGGTCGTAACTGACAAGAGTCGCTACGTCCGATCAAGAATTTATCCTGACTGACCTCGATCTCCTTACCAGCATGGCTACCGGATTGGACACGGAGTTTGATTTGCATTTGGAACCTTCACGGAACTAGAGGTACCAAAACGTGACCACGGTTACAGCGATCGCACTTTTGATAACTCGTTGGGTTCGGCAGAAGCTTTACGCTTCCACTAGGCCGGAGTCTTTCCTACCTGAGTCGTTCATCATTCCAGTTTGCTGTCGAAGCGAAAGTGCTGGACTCGAAACGGACCAGCACAAGCAACAGTGCAACTAGATTGACGACACTTCAGTTCGGGATTGTCGCAGCTTCAGCATACTCACTCAAGTACCTAAGCCACCGACATTCAGGCTCTTAGCGTAGTTGATCACGCCGTTGAGAGATAGTTCGGTGAGGCTAATTCGCACAAACCCTCCTGCTGAGCCAGCGAGCACCTGCCGAAAGAGGGTTGCCTGGACATTAAAGTGTACAGACACATCCCAATCAATGCGTCCATCCACCCACATATCTCACGATCGCAAATGAGCAACCCCTTACGCAGGGGGGTTCAGCTCTTGCAAGGACTTGCCAAGTCGTTTTTGCGGAGCACCTTTGCGGGTCACTCGCTTTCGCTTGGTAGCGGTTCCGCCACCTCTCGGAGCCGGTGCGTCACTCAAAAGTGCCGCGATTTCCGGGTTCACTTCGGAACTGGTGTCGGGAGCGCCAATTTGCTCCACGGCGTCACTGACGCCCAAGAGCACAGATTGCCGGACGCCGTCGCGAAGCCAATCAAAGAAATTGAAGTTCATGTGTAAATTCTGTATTGCGGAAGTTGCGTTGGAATACGAGTACGCCTTTTCCGGTTCTAGGAAAGCGAGAACCAAGGTGTCCAGACCGAATTTCGTTCCAGAACCGATGCCCGAGGTGTCAAACACCCAACACGCGGCCTGGCAAATTCCCATCCAGCATCCCAACAGGCAACCGCCACGCTACAGACATGCGCCAAACGAAGCGAAGCACGGCTTAGCTCAACAAATCCGTGACCAATCGCTAGACTGACCACCGGCCCTACCCCCATATTTTGCCGCGAGATAAGTTTCGAAAGCGCTCCTGATGAAATTGCTCATTCTGTTGTTGGTTCTCTCCGGTGCTTGTTTTGGTGGCGCCGTGCAAGCGGCAAGCCCACCTAACATCGTGCTGTTTTTTGTTGATGACCTAGGTTGGAACAATCTCGGATTCCGAAATCCGAGCCTATTCGAGACACCCAATATCGACCAACTTTCACGCGAAGGAATGGATTTTCAACAAGCGTACGTCGCCAGCCCGACGTGCAGCCCCAGTCGTGCAACCCTGCTTACGGGAAAACACCCAGCTCGGCTGAAGATGGTTCGACACATTCCGCATAACACCAAAAACGTCACGAACGTTCTCGATCCGCAGGGGCGACCAACTCACCACCTTCTCGAAACCGATCCGGCGCAATTCCCCAGCCGAAACCAACTTGGCCTGGAAGAAGTCTCCTACGCCGAAGTACTCAAGGATCTTGGCTACTACAACCTCTTTGCGGGAAAGTGGCACCTCGGGCCCAGTGAAGTTCACCCAATCCACCAAGGTTTCGATCGACAAATCGGTACCACCGACCAGGGTTCACCATCCAGCTATTACCCCGACTACTTCAAAAACGAAGACGTGCTGGAAGATGAAAAAGACAAGTACCTCACCGATCGTTTGACCGATGACGTGATCGATTTCATCGACTCCTATGATTCGCAACAACCGTTCATGCTGTCGTTTTGGTACTACAACGTCCACACGCCCAACATTGGTCGTAAAGATTTGGTGCCACTCTTCGAAAACAAACCTGGTTTCGAAGAAAGCAGACGTGCCCAATATGGCGCACAAGTCATGGCCGTCGACGAATCGGTCGGCCGCGTCCAGGCAGCCTTAAAAGCAAACGGACTTGATCAGGACACCGTGATCTTGCTGACGTCGGATCAAGGCAGCGTGTTTGAGTGGGCACCGTACCGAGGCGGCAAACGCGTCGACACGCTATGCGAAGGAGGTGCGAGAGTTCCCTTCATCGTGAAATGGCCGGGTGTCACCCAGCCGGGCACCACCAATGACAGCATCATCCAAACCACCGATCTATTCCCAACTCTGGTTGAAATGGCCGGTGGTGATCCTGCTCAATACCAAGACCTCGATGGCATGTCGCTGCTTTCGACCATCCGAAACAACAGCACACTCCAACGTGGAAAGCCAATTTTCGGCTACCGAGCTTACGAGGACCTCTACACATCAGTCCGAGAAGGCGACTGGAAATTGCTGGGTTATCGCAGCGGAAAACGGTCTCTCTACAACGTGGTCCAAGATCGGTTCGAAGAACACGACATCGCCGCACAACACCCTGAACGCGTCCAGAAGATGACAGCGAAATTGAAAGCGTGGGAAATCGAAATGGGTGTCGAAGAGTACTCTGGCGTTCAGTGACAATCACCAACACTGAATCGCCCTAAGCCTGCTCGGCTGATTCGTCGAGCATACCAAAGCGGCATCACAACTAAATTTCGACTTCCGCGGCATCGACCGAAAGCTTGCGGCTCATCCAAACCGGCGTGGCAGCATACCAGCCGATCGTCCCGACTAACGCGGCCAACTTCACGGCGTCCAAACTGATCATGCCGAAGAAAAACATCACACACGGAACCACGACAAGGGCCAGTGTGACTAAAGACACAAGTTTACAAAGGTTATTCATAGAACTGATTCGCAAAAGTAAGAGGGCTAACCGACGACGCGTCAATCTCAAACCGCGGAAGGATCCGAAGCCAAATCACGCTGCATTAACTTGCTGAGCACAAGATAAAGAACACCGCATGCGACCCAACATGGAATCACCGCATAGGCCGCAAAAACACCTTGCCAGAAAATCAAATACAACCCGACCGCTACCGGCAACAACCACGCCACCATCACAGCCACGTTGATCTTCGATCGGCTATGCAGTGCGTACTCGTCACGCAATCCAAACCTCTTCATCAGATAGAAATCGACGAAGATCACCGCGCCCATCGGCCCGAGTACCGTCCCATAGGTCCCAACAAAGTCGAGCAGTTTGGCTGACAAGTTTGGAAAGGCACCTGCGACGGTGGCAACAACGCCGGCCACCAATGTCATCGCCGTCCTCGAGCTGTTTGGCATGATCCCTTGGAAAGCCAGCCCGGCTCGATAGATCGTCGGATTGGCCGTCGTCCAGCCCGCAATCACAACACAAATGATCCCAGTCCAACCCATCGACTGAAACGCGAAAATCCCAGGGTTGGCGACCACTCGGCCATCGGCACCCAAAGCAAGTTCAGGCTGGATTTTGATCAAAGCGGCCAACAACAATGCGGCCGAGATCCACGCCATGTAGTGGCCCAAAAACATGCCGATCGACGGTGCCCAACCGGATGCTTTGCTGCGTGCAAATCGGAAGATGGTCAGGTCAGCCATACCAAAGTGCATCGCTCCATTGCACAACCACGCAAACACAACAATCTGCCAGAACCCGAACGACTGAGGACCGTTCTTCTCTTGAACAAAAGCGATCCCGTCACTCCAAAACTTGCCTTCGGTCAGTGCGGCCCAGTTCGTCACATCCATCTGTGCAAGGGACACGATACCGCACGCCGCAAACACGCCGATCATCCAGGGTGCCGCGATATTGGCAAAACGTGCGACACGTTCATAGCCACCCGCGGCGATCACCGCGATCACAAATCCAACGATTGCGACTAACGCCGTAAACGAGGGATTGCTCAAGCCAAACATGTTGCTAGGCACATCGAACGCGATATCAAACGGCACACCTACCGCCGAAGCGGAAACCGTCACCATCGCCCCAGCTAAGAAACAGAACAACAAACCGTTGACCAAGTTGTAAAACTTGACCAAGGATCCGCCCGCAATCCGTTCCAGTTGGTAATACAGCGTCAGTCGTTTGGCCATCGCGATCGGCACGACTAAGAATCGCCACGTCACCACGGCAAGCAAGTTGCCGAGCAACAAACCTAACAACAGATCCGACAAACTGGCCCCAGCGGCTAGGAACAATGGCCCGATCATAAACTCGGTGCCGGCGGCATGTTCACCCGCGTACATTCCCCAAAACTTACCGGCACCCAGCAACGCTGAATCCGGTACAGGTTCACGCTCAAATTCTCCGCCTGAATTCTCGTCGCTCATCAATGCACTTTTATTTAGAAGGGCTACTTACTGAAAAATTGAAATCGATTTTGTGTTTTAACTCGGTCCCGGCCCCGTATCCACAATCGTAGATGCCGACGACAAACCGAACGCATTCCGGCAACACTTTCATTGCCTAGGAAGAGGCAACTTGCACCGAATCGGTCCGGTGCATCTGCACACGTTGCTCGTAATCACGAACCTGTTCGAGCCACTGGGCGCCGACGGGAACGTCAACCGATTGGCAGTAGTAGTCCCAAACAGATCCCAACGGCATCGTCTTCAGCTCTTCGGTCAACGCCAATCGAGCTGTGTAGTCACCGTCACGTTCGAGTTGTTGCAATTGTTCGGTGGGCTCCAGCAATGCTGCCAACAACGCCTTCAACGCATTGCGAGTTCCGATCGCCCAGGCCGCGACTCGATTGATACTGGCGTCGAAGAAGTCCAGTCCGATATGAACACGATCCAGATACTGACCACGAACAATTTCTTGCATAATCGCTTGCAGCTCATCGCTATAGGTCACCACATGGTCGCTGTCCCAACGCACACCACGACTGACGTGCAACAGCAACTCGGGAACGTACATCAATGCCGACGAGATCTTGTCGGAGATCACCTCAGTGGGATGGAAGTGCCCCGCGTCCAAACACAAGACCTTGTTCCGCGAAATGGCGTAGCCCATGTAAAATTCGTGCGAACCGACGACATAACTTTCACTGCCAATCCCGAACAACTTGCACTCAACCGCATCAAGCGTGTGCTCCCGCGACAGGTCCTCCGCAAAAATCTCATCCAGCGAAGCGGCTAGTCGTTCACGCGGCGCGGTACGGTTAACCGGCACGTCCTTGTATCCATCGGGAACCCAGAAGTTGTTCACACACGGGTTACCTTGTGCCGCTCCCATCGCAGCGGCAATCTTACGTGACGCAATCCCGTGATCGATCCAGAATTGACGGATGCCGGAATCCGCATGCGCCAACGTAAAACCGTCCGACGCTTTCGCATGCGAGAAATAGCTTGGATTGAAGTCCAAACTCACGTCCTGGTCGCGTGACCAATCGATCCAACCTTGGAAGTGCTCGACTTCGATTTGATCGCGATCCACCGGCGTTTTGAATTCCCCATACAACGCGTGCAGATTCAAGCGATGCTTGCCCGGGATCAGCGAATAGGCAAGCTCCAGGTCGTTCCGCAACTCTTCGGGCGTGCGAGCTCGTCCCGGGTAATTCCCGGTCACGGCCAGCCCGTTTCCGAGGGCCCCCTCGTCCCCCTCGAATCCCATTACATCGTCACCTTGCCAACAATGTACCGATATGGCGACGTCGCGAATCCGCTGCAATGCAGCATCAACGTTGACCCCCATGGCCTCGTAGCGTTCTTTCGCAAGCAGAAAAGCGTTCTCAACATTCGCCGGTTTTGTCATCACACGAGTTCGTTTCAAGGGAACATGAACTGACTTAGCGACCGCCTAAGGTCGCCCACTGGTTCAAAGTCTAGACTTCCGCATCCACCAAAACCTTGACGATCGTGTCAGTAACTAGCACAATAGTGCCACCGCTAAGTTTTCGCACACAGCCTTGCGATTTCCTCTTCCCAGGCTGCCAAATCGCCCCAAAGCTACGTCCAGGATGAGTCAATCGCATGATTCGCAAACTCCGGAAACAGGATTGGTTCCATCCTGACGGGTTCCCAATCGTCGTGGAACGTCGCGATCCTCAAGAACCTTTCGGGCTGCACTCCCACGAGTTTTCAGAGATCGTGATCATCACCGGTGGAAAGGGAGTCCACATCACCGGCGAAGACTCCTACCAACTCACCGTGGGAGACACATTCGTCATCGGCGGTGATCGCCCGCATGACTATCTGAACATGGATTGCTTGCGGCTGATCAACGTGCTTTACGATCCGACCGAGCTGCCGATGGCGTTCAGCGATCTGCTTTCGCTGCCCGGTTACCACACACTCTTTACACTCGAACCTGCGTGGCGAAAACGGCACAAGTTCAGCAGCCGCTTGCAACTGTCGCCGGTCGAGCTCGTCGATGCGATTCACTTGGTCACTCAACTCGAACGAGAACTCAACGAGCGAGGTCCCGGGTTCGGCGTGATGGCGACAACCACTTTCCTGCAATTGGTGACGTTCCTTTCGCGATGCTATAGCCGATCGCGAAACCCACAAAGTAAATCATTGCTACGAATCGCCGAAGCGATTGCTCATCTCGAACGGCATCACACCGACCCGATCACGCTGGACGAATTGGTGGAGATCTCAGGGATGTCGCGTCGCAACTTCATCCGCACGTTTGAATCGGCAATGGGCATCTCCCCGATCAAGTATTTAATCCGGCGACGTATCCAGCACGCATGTCAGTTGTTGCAACAAACCGACCAAAGCATCACCAGCATCGCCATGGCTGTGGGGTTTAGCGACAGCAACTACTTCAGCCGGCAATTTCGATTGCTCAACGATGCCTCGCCACGAGAATACCGCAGTCGGAACTCACCCCCGCACTAAGACTAAAAACCGTTTTTGCGAGTCCAGATTCGAATCAGCACCGCGGTGGAAACAACCGCCACGACGGTCAGAACGATGGCGTTGGTAACCTGACCATACATCCATAACCCCGTGGCGAACAACGTTCCATAAACCGCGGCCGTTCCCAACACCATGCATAAGATTGCGGTGGGGATATGAACTTCGGTATCGCTCGGCACCTGATTTTCCGCCGACAACTTTGCATAGACGGGTCGCCAGCCGGGACCGCCCGGATTGATCTTCATCACGAACGATTTCAGTACTCGCTCGTCGGTCGGTTGACTCAAGAACGTCGCCGCCACCCAGGCAACGGTCGTCACCCCAACACCGATCAACAATTCTTGCCACGACTCGAACCCAAACTCGCCAATTCGGAAAGCCAAAGCGACCAAGAACGAAACCGCCATTGCGACGAATTCACTGACCGCATTGATCCGCCACCAAAACCAACGCAAGATAAAGATCAGCCCTGTTCCGGCGCCGATTTGCAACAGAATCTGAAACGCTTGTAACGCGTTGCTAAGCTGCAACGCTAACAACCCTGCGAAAACCATCATCAAGACCGTCGAAATCCGGCCAACCAAAACCAGTTGCTTTTCAGAAGCATCTGGCTTCACGAATCGGCGATAGAAATCGTTGACGACATACGACGATCCCCAATTCAGGTGCGTTGAAATCGTTGACATGTATGCGGCCGCCAGGGATGCCAACACCAGCCCTAACCAACCATGCGGAAGCACTTCTTTCAGCATCGCGGGGTAGGCCAAGTCATCGTTGATGATGTTGGTATCGACGTCAGGAAATGCTTGCTTCAAACTTTCCAAGTCGGGAAAGACAATCATCGAACACAGTGCGACCAGAATCCAAGGCCAAGGACGCAACGCGTAATGCGCCGCGTTGAAGAACAACACCGCCCCCGTCGCATGACGCTCATTCTTGGCAGCCAGCATCCGTTGGGCGAGATAACCACCACCGCCGGGCTCGGCTCCAGGATACCAAACGCTCCACCACTGAACAGCGATGGGCATGATCATCACCGATATCAACAGGTTCAAACTGTCCGATGTCACGCTACCATCGGCGGCGTACTTCAGTTGCGGCAACAATGCCAAATTGTCCGAGACGTTCGGGTGAGAGAACAACACCGACAAACTTCCAACATCGGGATGCTGCACCGCAAAATACGCTGCCGCAACGGCGCCGATCAACGCGATGAAGAACAGGAAGAAATCAGTAAGCAAAACCCCGGTCAAACCGCCCAACGTCGAGAAACAGACCGTCACCGCAGACGCATAAAAGATTGACTCCCAAGGCTGCAGCCCCAGCATGATGCCGCCAATCTTGATCGCGGCCAGCGACACCGTCGCCATGATCATGATGTTGAAAAACACACCAAGATACAAAGCACGAAAGCCTCGCAAGAACGCTGCGGTCTTGCCGCTGTAACGCAGTTCATAGAACTCGATGTCGGTCAGCACACCCGAACGACGCCACAGCTTCGAATACAGGAACACGGTCAACATTCCCGTCAACAGAAACGCCCACCACACCCAGTTCCCCGCGACCCCATTCTTCCGCACGATGTCGGTTACAAGGTTGGGCGTGTCCGTCGAGAACGTCGTCGCGACCATCGACATCCCGAGCAACCACCACGGCATGTGGCGCCCGGAAAGAAAGAATGACGCTGAATTTTGGCCAGCCTGCCGAGCGGCAAACAATCCAATTGCCAGTGCCAGCAAAAAGAAACCGACGATGAACGCCTGATCGATCCAGTTGAGTTCCATGCGTCCAACCCCGAGGTGAGAGGAGCGTTCTACGCTCCTCGACTAGCGACCGAGGCGATTGCACACCGTCCTCATCGAAATGAAGACTTAAGTACAGCGTCTCGAAACCGACATCGCTAGTATCCCCCCCGGACATTATCGCGGACGGGCCACGAAAATGTCGTCAACTCAGACGGGGAGACAGAAACTACTTAGGGTTGTTAAGACCATCAAGCTGAATTCCTTGACCTTCAGGCCCTGCAGGCACAGGCTCTGAAGTCGTCAGCAACTCATCACGCTGGATTCGTAGCTCTCGGTAAGTGTCCTCTGGAATCACGTAGTACCAATCGGCGAAGCGGGCGTTGAGTTCACGCACACGACGCTTGGCATCGTTCAGACGGTCTTTACGTTCATCCAGCATCCGAGTGTTCTCTTTGAGAATCTTCTCTTGCTCGGCTTCGAGACGTTCTTGCTTTTCGTCGTCACTAAGATCGGCGAATGCAATTTCATCGGACTCAAGCTCGTCTGCTTCCGCTTCGTCAGAATCTGCTTCACCGGTCATTTCTTCAGACGACGATTCATCGCTCGATGCTGCTTCAGCATCACCCTCATCGTCCGAAACTCCCTGGCCTTCACCGGTTGCTTCGCCGCCACCGCTAACGCTGTTTTCATCCGCAACGTCTTCGGCAGTCTCTTCAACAGAGGTTTCTTCAGCAGGTGCTGCTTCGGAATCTTCGGTTGCCTTCGGCTCTTCCTTCTCGGAGGCTTCCGATTCGCTAGCTTCGGCTTCGGTGCTCTGTTCATCCGCGGCCTCTTCGGAGGTCGCTTCTTCCTGCTTCATCTCCGGTTCATCATCCGTCGATTCCGTTTCACCGGATTCCGGCTCGCTGGACTCTGATTCGCTGGATTCTGGCTCAGTTGCTTCGGGAGCCATCTCTTCAGGTTCGTTCGTTGCACTGACGCCCAACATGGCGGCGAGCTCTTCGATCGTTTGCGGAACTGGCTTTAATTCCGGTGCCGGGAACTGCTCTTCGTCAACTCGTGTGGTCACCAACAGGTAGCGGTTGACGCCAGTCGTTGCATCACCATCTTCATCGCTGTTTTCCGATTCGCTTAAGCCCGATACGTTTCCGAATCGCAGGACGTATTCCACGCCATCGTTGATCGCAACATTCAGCTCCCCGTTAGCCGATAGAACCTCGAACTCACCCGCCGTTCCAGCCGAGACGGGGAAGAAGCCACGCGAGGCAAGCGAGCTGACCGCTTCGTTGTCCGAAATCAACGCCTTATCCGCTCGCAGGTTGTCGCTCATGCCGTCAGGCTTGCGAACCACGTCGACGATCTTCAGATCATCCAACGCGTTTTTGATGTCGTTGAGTTTTTCTGTATTCAACGTCTGGTCCGGCAAAATTTCCACCTTAGTCGGATCAGCTAACGGGTTGTCCGCTTGGTATTCCAACAGTTCGACCAAATTCCAATCGGAACCTTCGACCGCAATTTCTGCCGAGTAGTTACGGGTCAGCGAAATGCCTCGCTGGGTCATGGATGCAGCGTAGTCTTTGATCGTCATCTCGTTGATGTCGATGCTGCTTAGCTTCAGCAGGTCTTCTTCGATCCAATCCTGGAAGCGAGTCGACAACGCGGACTCATCCAACTTGACCACGTAAACCGGGTCTTGCCCTGGTTTACGCACATAGATCTTGCCTTCCTCGTCTTTGACGGGGTTACCGATGATCAGCGAAGCAAGGTCCTTTTGTGCCTCGTCGCGGAACATCACCAACCGCCCAACGCCGACATCACCAACCTCAATATCCTCGAGCTTAGGCTCAACGACACCGAGAGCTTCGTGATCTTCCGCGTTGCGAGTTTGAATATCCAAAATCTGAAGACCGACCAACGAGTTGGCAGCGTCTTTCATCTGTTCGACAGCATCGGCCGGGTAGCCCTTACGCGATGGAATCGTCCACACGCCGGATTCCCGATCGCGACGAACTTCGAATGTGTCGACTTGCCCTTGTTCTTCGTCAAAGGTCACCATCTTCAGGCTCGTCGCCGCCAATGGGTCCTTGAACTTTTCGAACAATGGCTTGCCGGCGGAAATCGAAGTTTCCTCACGTTCCGCCATCGGCCAAGAAAGAAGTAAGCCAACCGCAAGCATCGCTGCTCCGGCAACGCAAAACAGTCCGGTTCTTTGTCCTTCGTTCACGTTTGTCTCAACTCTTTGAGTGTTCAGTTTTCGATGTTGAATTTCAGTAAAGTGACGTCACAAAAGCGACGTACCGCCAACTACTTGAGTCGACTCTTGCTGATGTTTTCTCGTTCACGCAGACGGCGGAGTGCGAACACGGCCACGCCTACTAACAGCGGCGGGATGCATGGCAGACCGACGGCAAGCGTCTTGACCTGGTTTTGAATCGCGGTGACCTTTTGGTCCGCTTTTCGGCGTACGTCGCGAATCTTTTGATCACGCTCACGTTCCATCTTTTGCCGACGAACGGCCAAGACTCGCTGCTGATTTTCCTGCTTGATCTGGAAGGCAGTCAGCTTTTCTTGAAGCACGCTTTGCGGCACTTCGCCGTCGGCCTGATCTTCGCGAAGCTGCTCGACCTCTTCTCGCAACGATTGCAGTTCGGTGTCGATCTTTTCCTGGGCCTCACGAATCGTTTCGTCGAACTGAGTTTGGAACTCACGACTTTGGTAGCGAACCTCGCTGGAAGCCTCTTCCTTAGTCGAGTCGATCATCTTCAAGCTAGCGAAGATCGGCTCATGGTTTCGCACGTCGATAAAGCTGGTATCGCCGGTCAACCAGTCGATCGAGTTCAATGCGAAGGTCACGTTTTGGAACTGGAACCGCATGTCCGCGATTTGGTCTGGATCAGCTCGAATCAGCAAGAACTCTGGCAAGATGATGTCCGTGTCCGCGACATAGACCACCTTGATTCCTGGTTTCGCATCCTCGTCCTCGCCGTCCGTTGCACTCGCGTCTTCGATAGCCATCGCGATCGGAACACGTGGGTTGATGCCTTGGATCTCACGAGCCAGTGAGGTACCGCCGTTCATGATTTCGGCAACCTTCCGAGCCTCAAGCAATCCCGACTTCGGTCCCGTTTGCAACAACGGAGTGTGCTTCAGCTTGCCGTCCTTCTTGGCGTAAACGCCACCAGCAAGGATCGCCAACACTTGACGCAACCCCGAGGTAATTTCGCTTTCGTCGCTTAGCGACTCACCCTTCTGGACTCCGCTCGCCGCTTCGTCAACGAACAACCACAACTCATTAGCGGCTTCCAAGTTCGGATAGGGATTGTGTTGCTGCCACACCAATTCCGGCGTATACAAGCCCTGCATCGCTGGGGCTCCGGGAACGTTCAATTCCAACGCGTCCCACAAGCGACGAATGTCTCCCTTGGGTTGTGGACCACCACCGCCCATTCCCATGAAACCGCCAGCGGCTTGCTTAGGTGAACCGGTTGCAGTGATATAGGAAGCGCCCACCGGTTGCGGGTCTTCGAAAATCGCCGTTGGGATTCCCGACTGGATTGCGGCAACCAAACGGTCAAAAGCTTGTGGCTCCAATGATGATGGCTGAACGGCGATCAGGGCGTCGTACATGTCAGCCGATACTGGTGCCGACAAATCGACCTCTTCGACTTCGTATTGCTTTGCCAACTCATCAATCAGCGGGTGCTTATCAACTCGCTGCATCTGCATGCCGCTCATCACCATCCCGCCCATCAATCGGGCGTCGGTCGTCACCACACCCAAACGCTTACGATTGCCGCTGGCGACGGTGTTGATCGAACGAACCAATTCGTATTCGACTGGAATCCCGTACTCGAAAATCGGTACGGTGACTTTTTCCAACCCGGAACGGAAAGCTGCACCGAGGATCAATTGCTTTTGGGTATGAGCACCCTTTTCGCGGAACATTCGGGTAACCGGTTCGATCCCGAATCGCTCCGCCGCCAAAGCAGCATCTTCACTGAACAATTCGATGCCGTCATACAAGTTGACCTCGATCGTACGGTCACGCTTGGCCGCCTCGGCGCGGAACTCTTTCAGCAAGTTGACCAATTCGTAACGCGTCTTGGCGTATAGCTCAGGCACTTCGTTGCTGATGAACGCATCGATCACGATAGGCCGATCATCGTCCAGATCGCGAATCAGCTGTTTCGTTGCATCGGCGAGCGAGCTGACTTTGCCTTCGGTCATGTCTTGCCGATAGAAGTCTTTGCTGCGGAACAGCATGACGGCACCGACGGTGAAGACGATCAACGCCAACACTCGAGCGACGTAGTGCCAAGCCATTTGGTTACCGTCTTTGCCACCGGTCCAGTGACGCCGTCCGATCAAGACCATGCAAGCGTACAACGCGACCGCAGCGACCAAGACGAAATAGATCACCGACGAACTACTCATTACACCACGACCAAAGTCGTCGAACGGCCGAGCGATTCCGCTGCCTTGAACCCATTCGGCGAACTGCTTCGAAGGGCTGACCGCGTCAGCATGGGAAGCGAACGCGAGCGGGGCATTGAACAACGCTCCCAAGATGAAGCCGACCGTCAAGTTACCGGTCAGGAACGAGGCGATCATGCCGATCGCGATCATCGTTAGGCCGACGAACCAGTATCCCAGGTATGTCGTGAAGATCAGCCCGACGTCCAGTGCACCCTCGGTCAGAATCGCCAGGGTTGTGAACGTACTGAGTTGGCTGAATAGCAATGATGCCGTGAAAATCGCCGCGGCCGACATGTACTTACCGATCACGATATCAAAGTCATCAGCGGGAAGCGTCAGCAGCAACTCATCGGTTCCCTGTCGCTTCTCTTCCGCCCAAATACTCATCGTGATCGCTGGGATGAAGACCAACATGATCAACGGGTACCAATAGTTCAGTTGGTCCAGCGTCGCCAAGTTGGAGTTAAAGAACTCGTAGGGCCAAAAAGCGGCAACCGACGTCAAGAACACGAAGATGCACAGGAAAACGTAACCCGTTGGATTACTGAAGTAACCCACGAAGTTGCGTTTCATGACCGCGAACGCGGCTCGTTTCGTGCCGGCGAGAAGCGACACCAAAGCCAGCAGGATCAACAGGAAAACAGCGTCGTAGGCGAGGACCGTCAGGAGGGCCATCGAGACGTTATTGAGCGCCATAGGAGATTCGAGATTGTGGAAAGGGTGCTGTGGCGAGGGGCAGGCATGCGGCCCGCAATACAAAGAGGGTCAGGCCAATCGCCTGAGCCGTGAACGTGTCAAACGAATTCGACTGATCAATCGAACTTGTGGCCAGTCAACTGATGGAACGCTTCATCGAGGTCGCCCTGTCCGGCCAATCGAAGACCTTCGACGTCGCCGTCATAGACCTTGCGACCTTCGTTGATGAGCACGACTCGGTCGGCCATCGCTTCGACTTCTTGCAAAATGTGCGTGGACAACAAGATCGTCTTGGTTTCGCTTAGCTTCCGCATCGTCTTACGGACACCACGAATTTGGTTAGGGTCCAAACCGGCGGTCGGCTCGTCCAAGATCAACACGTCGGGCTCGTGCAACAAAGCCTGGCTCATGCCAACCCGTTGCTTAAAACCCTTGGACAGCTTACTGATCGGCTTGTAAACGACACTGGACAAGTCACAGATGTCGATCACTTTTTCGATTTGATTTTTCTTGTTCCGCGACGCCAAGCCTCGAGCCTCGGCAAAGAACTCGAGCATGCCGAGCGGGGTCATTTCAGGATACAGCGGGCCGTTTTCAGGCAAGTATCCCAATCGATGACTACCAGCGATGCGGTCGTCCATCATGTTGTGACCGGCGATGCGAGCGTAACCTTCGCTCGGGGCGATGTACCCGGTCAGCATTTTCATGGTTGTGCTTTTGCCCGCACCGTTGGGGCCTAGAAACGCGACAAGCTCGCCTTTCTTGACCTCGAAAGACACGTCTCGTGCGGCGGCAAATGGGCCGTAAAACTTACTGAGCCCTACCGCTTCGATCATCGTGTCTGCGGTAGCACGATCCTTGTTTCCAGTCTTGTTATCACCATTCCGAAGATCGTCAGTCGCGGAGGCGACGGATTCGCTTGAGTGAGATTCGCCAGAAGGTTCAGCCATCAAGTCAATTTCCGTTGGTGGTTAAAAAGAGCGTTGAAGGTGTAAAAGAATTTGCCCACGGTTACGAGCACGCGTGGGCAATGGTTCGGTTGCTTCAAGGAAAATTTTGCCGGCAATGCCGGACAGGCTACTTCAGGCCTTCGCGTTCGATCACGACTTCGGCACCGGGCGTCATGCGACGAAGCTTGCGGGCTGCTTCTGCCTTTTCGATCGTGCCAGCGTTCGCTCGCTTGATCAGTTGAGCAGTTTTCTTACGGCGGGATCGCAGGCGGCGGATTTCGCGGCGTCGTTCGGTTCCAGGCATATTCGATGGGCCTCGTGAATCGGTCAGGTTGAGGAAAATGGAAGTTATCGTCGAGGGATTATCTCGCCACAGCCTTTTCGCGAAAGGGGGCGATCCGCCAGACAGGCTCGATCGGCCGCTTTTAAGACCGCCCCGGGTCGCCGATTCGCCCATCTTGCCACCACGAACGGCCAGCTCAGCACACTGACCTGCCCAGCTCACTGGATCACCCAGCACCTAAAACATCCAGCACACTCGATCGAAACGGGCTGATTCGCATCCTACCGATTTGCATTTCGCAATTGGCCGGCACACCCGTGAATTGACGACCAATGCATTGCCGATCAATGCAACGTCGGCCAACGCAGCACGGACTCCCCAAACGCCCAGTCCCGCAAAAGCAACCACCGGCCCGTCACTCAGCCTGGCAAACTCGCCCGCATGAACCTCAAAATCGGCGAACTCACCCAAGCGATCTCGCCGGAAACCCAGCCCAGGTTGGCGGCCATTTCGGCTCGGGAAATCGCATTTTGCCGCGGCGTGACTGCGAATCCTGGCCTAGCGTTTCATAGTCACTCACTTTTTGAACAGCAGAGCCATTTTACGATGCCTTCATTCACTCGGCCTTCCTTCACTCGAATCGCCCGAACCTTGGACGCACCGACCGTCGTGACCGGCATGATCGTCGCGATGGTCCTGATCGTCCTGATCGAAAAGGCGTCCGCCGCCGACGCGCTGGTTTCGGCCCAAGGCCGATCCACGTCATCCGCCGGCGCCGCGGCATCTCCCGTCGACCCACACCTGACAATGGGCAGCGAGACCTGTGTGAAGTGCCACGCCAACGAAGTCAAGGTTTGGCAATCAACGCCACACAACCGCACCTTCGATGAATTGCACCGACGTCCGGAAGCAAAAGCGATCGCCGCTAAGCTTGGAATCCGCTCGATCAAGAACGACGGTCGCTGTGCTGCCTGCCACTACACTCAACAAACCGACGTCGCGACCGGCAACGTCCACGCAATCGAAGGCGTGTCTTGCGAATCGTGCCACGGTGCGGCCAAAAACTACTTGGACGTCCACCACAATTACGGCGGCGAGAACATCACCCGCGCCACCGAAAGCTCACAACACCGGATGGAACGACTGCAAAAAAGCATCGATCTAGGCATGCGAAATCCAGTCAACGCGTTCCTGGTGGCCCAAAGCTGCTTGCGTTGCCACACCACCGCCGATGAAGAACTGGTCAACGTCGGCGGTCACTCCACCGGCAGTCTGGACTTTGAATTTGTATCGTGGAGCCAGGGGACCATTCGTCACAACTTCGTCCGCACCGACGGACGCCAAAACGATCCAAGTTCGATCGGACGTTTACGACTGATGTTCGTATCCGGCATGATCGCGGAACTGGAAGCCAGCTTGCGAGCAACCGCGAAGGCCACCGAAAAGGCAAAGTACGGAATCACGTCCGCCCAACGAACCGCCCGTGCCGCCAAGCGATTGCAAAGCGTTGCACAGAAAATCGACTCTTCGATCTTGGATGAAATCTTGAAGGTCTTCGGTAGCGTGAAGCTTCGTCTTAACAACGAAGACCAGCTCAACACCGCCGCTGAAATCGTGGCCGTGCTCGGCTATCGCTTTGCGGCTCAAACCAATCCAGAAACGCTGACGGAACTGGATGCCTTCATCCCACCGTCAAGTCGCTGGAAGTAAGCCAGTCACAGTAGGCCGGTCGCTGGGACACTCGGCCACATGCGTTCACGAGATCACGAATGATCCAGAACGCGGAAATTCCAGAACGCCTTCGGCCAATTGCTAACAAGCCCTAGCCACTAGGCGAAAGGCTTCACCGGCGAAAAGGCTGTCATGCCGAACTAACCGCCCAGCTTCTCCTTGGCCCAGGCGGCCGAGCCCATCACGCCGGCGTCGTCACCCAACTTCGCGGCGACGACCTTGAAGCGATCTTTGTAGACCGGCATGCAGCAATCTTTGGCGGTCTTGCTGATGTTCTTGACGAACAGATCTTCCATCGCTTCGACCAAACCGCCACCCAGGACGATGGTGTCGGGACACAGAACGTGCACCACGTTCACCACCGCGTAACCGATCACCTTGCAGGACTCGAGGATCAGTTTTTCAACTTCCTTGTCCCCATTCTTGACCGAATCCGCAAGCGCACCGCTGCGAATGCTCGCCAAATCAGTGCCCGCATTCTTGTAAAGTGAGGGAGCTTCACCGCGATAGGCAAGCTTAGCCGCCTCCGCCGCGATCGTTAGACGACTCGCTTCGGACTCCAACGTGCCTGGAATGTCACCGCCGCTGCTCTTCACACCACTGCTGATTCGGGTATGGCCGATCTCCATGCACGAGATGCCAGCGCCCTGCAGAATCTTGCCTTCGTAAACACAGCCACCACCGATCCCGGTGCCGGGGAAAATCCCCACACTGCATCGACTGCCTTTCGCTGCGCCGAATTGGTACTCGCCATAAACGCCCGCATCCACGTCGT
This sequence comes from Rhodopirellula sp. J20-39, assembly GCF_057365095.1. Classification (NCBI taxonomy): domain Bacteria; kingdom Pseudomonadati; phylum Planctomycetota; class Planctomycetia; order Pirellulales; family Pirellulaceae; genus Rhodopirellula; species Rhodopirellula sp. J20-39. Next base: position 5,383,453 of record NZ_CP195123.1, read on the forward strand.
TCAAAACCACAACCGGGCAATCAAACTGTTTCTTCAGTTCCTTTTCGACTTCGACATCATCCCAACCGAGATTAGGCGTCATCATCAAACGCCCCTTTTCCAAATCGATCGGACCAGGACAGCCGACACCGATTCCTGCGATGCGATCGGCCTTCAAGTCGTTCTCGTCTAGCAAGCGAGTGATCGTCGACACCATTCTCGCGATCCCACTGTCGGATCCCTCGCGACCGCGTGTCTTTCGTCGACGGCGAGCAATCACCTTCATATCGCCATCGATGGCGGCGGCCAGCATCTTGGTGCCGCCCAAATCGAACCCAATCCAGATATCTTTCACAACAAGCCCCAGGCGGATACATCAAAGAAGAAATGGAAGACGTTTGCGGTGCTCGCACCAACAAAAAACAAAAACCGAATCGAGTCATTGCGACACAAGTACGCTGCAAATCATTTCGCGTCGAGCGACAAGTATCCATGGTTTACCAAGTTCAAGGTAGCGACGCGTCCCGAACGCTGCTGTGCCAACCATTGCAGCATTCTTAAGGCAAACGCCGACCATCCGAACAAGGCAATTCGCCGTCAGAGAAAACTGGCTAGCCAAGTGGAGTTTCAGTTTCAACCTGAACAATCACCAGCACATCGCCCGCTGAAAAGGAACTCATCGGCCCCGACGCGGCCCCCGGCGAACTGGATAGGTTGCCAGAAATCGAAAGCACACGAACACCCGATTTTCGAATCCATCGGTTGATCTGGCGTTCAAGTTCGGGCAAATCCGAATCAACGCCCTTGAAAAGTTTCACTTGTTGCATCAGAGCGGGCCCATGAAGAAAGCGAGGAAGAGAGAAATCGATTGCCGTTTTCAGGCGAAGAACTAGTCTGGAGCCACCAAGATACCTGAAACCGCCACCTTTCGGCAGCAATCTGGCGGCCGTGGAAGGACAACGGCGAAAGGACGCCCAATGCAAGGATGCGCGAAGCACTTCGCAAACCAAACCTAGCAAACCGACGCCCCGTTTTTACAGCCTCCCGATGATCAACCAGCTCAATCCGCTCGCATCGACTCGCCTGGCTCGCATTGCAACTCTTGCGATGCTAATCGGCTTGGCGGCACCGTCGGCATTCGCGGAAACTCCGCTGGTCATCGCCGACGCTCAAGTCCTCACCATTGCCGACACCGTCATCGCCTCGCCGATCTCCGGCCTGGTTCGTCAGTGCCCGGTGAAGGAAGGCGATGTCGTTTCGCCTGATCAGTTAATCGCCGAACTGGACGACCATCGTGCCCGCAAAGAATGGTCCGCCGCTCAAGCCGCTTATCAAGCCGCTCTGATCCAGGCCGACAACGATGTCAACATCCGATACGCCCAACGGACCCTGGACGTCCGCCGGCGCGAATTGATGCAGTCCAACGAAGCCAATGACCGGTACCCTGGCAGCGTCACCGCGACCGAAATGGACCGATTGCAACTGGTCATCGATCAAGCGGAATTGTCCGTCGAGCAAGCCGAGCAAGAACTCGCGATCGCCCGCGCCACGGCTAACGAGAAATCCGCCGCCGTCGATCTCGCACAACTCCGCGTGAACGAGCACCGAATTGAATCCCAGATCGCTGGCCGCATCGCTGAAGTCGCCGTCCAGGTGGGGCAGTGGACCGAAGCTGGTGCTCCGGTCGCCCGGATCGTGTCGCTCAATCCCATCCGAGTCAGCGGATTCATCGATGGCCGACAATTCGACCGCTCGCTGGTCGGTCGATCCGTCTCGTTTCACTGGACACCAGTCAATCGGAATGAGCCCAACCAGGCATCTCAGTCCGGCACAAAACCTCAAACCGACAACGGCCAAGATTCGAAATCCAATCCTGGCCTGGCAACGCTCGGTGCCCCAGTGAACCCTGCCGGAACAGTGCCCCTGACCCGAACAGTGACTCTGACCGGTACGGTGACCTTCGTCTCAGACGAACTGAACCCGGTCACCTCGCAAGTTCGATTGTGGGCCGAAGTCAGCAATCCCGACGAAGCGATTCGCCCAGGAATGCGAGGCCGACTCGTCATCGGCAACTGAATTTTCCATCGCCGGCTGACTTCTTGATCGCGGGCGACAACTCGCGTCCGCAATCAGTCGATCGCGTCGAAATCTTCGAAGTCGTCTAGATCATCGTCATCGACGTCTTCATCTTCGTCGCCGCCAGCAGTGTTCAAACCGAACTCGGCACTGATCTCGTCATCGATTTCGATCTCGTAATCGTCATCGAGCTCTTCTTCGAAATCGTCGTCGAAGTCGTCATCAAAATCGTCTTCGTCGATATCGTCGAACTCGTCAATGTCGTCATCGGCATCGCTCAGGTCGTCGCCGAAACCGGGGGTGCCTGGGCCATCAGCCGAATCGCTGTCGGAATCGTCATCACGAGCATCGTCACCATCATCGCTGTCGTCATCATCATCGTCATCGGTGACCAATTGGGGCGATGTGACCACCGGCGCCAATGTCAACGGCTCAGCGGGCGTGGCCCACACCGAATCCGAAGACTGGGGGACTCCGACCGGGCTCGATGCGATCTGGCCAACTGCAATCGGGCTCATTGCAGTTTGGCTAGGGACGGTCTGGCTCGGGGCAAACGTAATGCTCATCAGCGATCGATTAACGCGAATTGGGAAAAGGAGAGGAAGAAAAGAGCGAACAGGGACGATGGCGTCGAACGCCGACAATGGAACACATCATCGACGCCGTTAAAATAGGTGGTTCGGCGAACGCAGGCCGTTTACTTGATCTCTATCAGCTAAAACGACTTTCGCGAACGTTCACTGGCGGTCGAGCCGATCATTTTGCTAACTGATCGGTCAATCACAAGCCGACCAAGCCGGAATTTCTGGCGATTCCTACATTTAAGAGTCTGATGAGCCATGGACGGCACCGATTCTCGTTCGAATTTACGTGATCAATTGTTCGCAAAACATGCGTTCTCTTTGATTGCCTGCGTTGCTATCGCCACAATCACGATGACCGGCTGCGCCCACCGCTATGGCCATATCCTGGCCAGCAACGATAAAGACATGGTCGGCAGCCACGAGGCGGGGGCAGCAACCTGGAACCCGCTGGTCGATCAATCCGTCGCTCAATTATTGGGCCGCTGCCCCCCCACCACCGAGCCTTATCTGCCGGGCCAAACCCCTGCGATGATGGCCAGCCACGCCGTCGCCAGCAACGGTGACGTCTCGCTGAATCCAAGCGGTGCGGATGGCGAAAGCTACGGTCCGCTGGTAACCGGCCCCGCTCGCGTCTGCTTCATCGGCATCGAAAACAAGAGTGCGGAAGAACTGGTCGACTTCAAGGATCAGCTCTACGAACGAATCGACTCACAAGTCAACGCGGGCGGTTCCTTTCGCAGCATCAGCCGCCGTTTGGTCGATGCCGCACTGGTCGAAACTCGCCTTCGCCCCGATTCGCTGTTCTTGCCCGCCAACCGTAACGCGTTCGCCGCCACGCTCGGCCGCCAAGGCACTCCAGTGGACTACTTGCTGTATGCCACCATCACATCGGGAACCACCGACCGAAACAAATCCACCCAGCGGGACTACGTGCTGACGCTGGAAATGGTCAACATCCAAACCGGCGATTACATCAAGGAATCGGCCAAGATCAGCAAGGGCTACCACGGTTCGCGTGCCGGCAAATGGTGGAACTTTGGCATCTTCGACCAAGCTGATGGCTGATACCCGCCGCTCGTGCGGCCCGATCCAGCTAACACTCGCCTCGACGGCGATAGGCTTGGTGCTGTCGATCACCGGTTGCGCCACCCAACTCGCATCGATCGACACCGCCCGCGATGCCTTCGTTGCTGGCGATTTGTCATCGGCCACATCGATGCTAGGCGAGGTTGCTGACGGAGGCGGCCGGTTTTCCGAGCCCGCTCAATTGGATCTCGCCATCGCGGAACTCGCATCCGGCAAACCCGAAGCCGCTTCCGCTCGACTGCGAAAGCTACGCGACCGGTTTGACCGAACCAGCGAGTCATCCCAAACCAGCGGCCTCGCCCTCGCGACGGCCCAGGCTCATCAAGCGACGGGCAAGGCCCTATCGATGGTCACCGACGACACCGCCCGCGTTTTCAAACCGGCCGGATACGAAGAAGTGATGATCCGCACCATCCTGGCAATGTGCTCGTTGGTCAGTGACGAAACCGATGCGGAAAGCTACATCAACCAAGCCGCGATCCACCAAGCCCGATTGCGGCAGGTCGCCGACGCCAAACGAAAGGAATTCTTCCCCGACTTCCTCGACACAACGCCGCACCAAGAACTCGCCCTGGCACCTTACCTGCGAGGCGTTTTGCGTGAGGCGACGCACCATGACTTCGACGACGCGAAGCGAAACTACCAACTCGTCAGTGCCATTAAGCCGGACTTCATGCCCGCCGCCGAAGATCTCGACCGGGCAACTCACGGTAACCACAGCCAAGCGGGTAACGGAGCATTGTACGTTTTCGCGATGGTGGGCCGTGGTCCTGTGCTGACACCGGTCGATGCGCCAGTGACCTCCGCCGTGGTATCGATCGCTTCGATCCTGATGATGCGAGATGAAGACAAAAAAGACGACGTGGATCGACTGCCGAAGATCTCATCCGTCAAGGTTCCCTCCGTCCTGATCCCGCCGTCGCCGATCGCTGCCGTCACCGTAGCGGCGCAAAGCGGCCCCGCTTTCCTGCCAATCGCAAACGTGCCGCCTTCTCCAGGCACGGGAACAGGCACTGGTGCAGTACTTGGAACACCACAAATCGGCGGCGCGGCACAATTATTGGGTGCGACTCAGTCGTTGACCAATGTCGCTCAACTCGTTCAAACGCAAGCCGCTGCCGAACTTCCCTGGACGATCGCCCGAGCCTTCCTGCGGCAAGCTGGCAAGGAACTGGCGGTCGCCAAAGCTCGCGAAGGCCTGGGTTTGCAGGGCGCCGCCGGAACCATCTTCCAGTTCGCCGCCGCAAACGCCTGGACGGCAACCGAAACCGCGGACACACGCTGCTGGGGTTTGCTGCCTCGTGAAATTCAGGTTTTGCGAGCGGAATTGCCCGCCGGAGACCACACGATCCACCTAGCCCCCGTCGGCGCGGATGGCTTTTCCATTGGTGCTTCGCGATCCACCACCGTTCGTATCGACAACGGTCGCAACACGTACCTCGTCGTCATCGCCCCGGCTGAGCACCTCTATCTTGCCCAGTCCCCCGATCCGTCTCGGTTGGCAACCGCGAACTGATCGTTTGCCACGCGGCCGATCCCTCACGGTTCGTTAACTAATCCCCATTTTGCAATCAGACAATGCTTGCCGATCAGGCGCTGTTGGCTAGGCAGACGAGGTTGGCCCAGGAGGCACTGATGTCTGGGAAGGCACTGTTGGCTGGTCGTGCACAACCATAGCCAGCGCAAAGGAAAAACACCGGTATTTGTTGCCATCTACCACGTGGAGATCCCGTTTGGGTGCTGGAAAGGCGACGAAAACTACCTTACGCGTGCTTCATCCGAGGTCGCAAAATAACCCAGAATAAATCGGTCCGACGCTTCTCAATTAGTCCGACCGTTACGACCCCGCCCCAGCACGAAGCGCCGAACGCCGGCGAGCGGATTGGTCGATATCGGTTGCATCACTCCCCCTCCGGCAACATCGACACCTGCCGGTCGCCATGGAACTAGAAGGCATTCGATGATCGGTTTCAGTCTCCCCGCTTTCAACCTACCGAAAATGCGACAACAGGTTGAAACCAAGCTTTGCGAACTCGGGGCTTTGGAACCACAGCAATTCCCGCTGACCCAACGCGAAGTGGTCAAGCGAGGAAAGACGTGTGCACTGTATTTCTGTCTGCATGGGCCACGAAGTGTCAAACTGACCGCAATCGCTGACCTGAAGACCCGTTCGCTTGTCTTTTACGGCAGTGACGGGGTCCGGCGAGAGACGATTCAATGGGACAAGTTGCCCAACTAGACGATCGACGGGGGTGCGAAAACAGCAAACGGCAGTGAAGTGTCACGAAATCAAAGTTTTTCCCCTGTTCCCAGGTTGCCCGCTCCGGTAGGCAGTCGTTATCATCTCGCCACTCTGTCAGGTGGAATTGGCTGACCATGATCTTTGGATCATTCAACCGCGTCGGTCTTCCGCCCATTTCTTCCTTAAAAATTGGAGGAGTTTACACATGCAACGAATTCAAATCGAAGGGTTTACGAAGCGGATATGGTAAAGTTATTGGTGCGAGATCGGGAAACGATTCAAGAGGCAGTTCGACGATTCCGAAAGTTAGTTGAACGAAGCGGCATTAAGAAAGAAATGCGCCGTCGCGAATTCTACGAAAAGCCCAGCGAAACCAACCGCCGCGCACGTTTGCGAGCCGAACGCCGCAACAAGCGAACACAATTGTTGGCACGATAAAGAAAAAGCCTTGAGCGATTGGCTGTTAGCGTTTAGCTTTCACGATCGCCGGCAACCCGAACAGCTAAGAGCTAGTAGCAAATCGCTAAAAGCTCTTCTCAGGGGCGTTTAGCTCAGTTGGCTAGAGCATCTCGTTTACACCGAGAGGGTCGGGGGTTCGAGTCCCTCAACGCCCATAAATCAGCCCCCTGCACGTGCCCTTGCTGGTCACTTGCAGGGGTTTTTTCGTGTTGTTCTGATTCTTGGTCAGTGCTGGTATTCACCGATCTGCGCCGAACGGGTCCACAATTGGGCCCTCAAACATCGGTAAGTATCTTCTCCGGAGCCCCAAGCGAGGCAGCACGTCGCCGGACCCCTTCGGTTGCGATCGCGTAGAACTCCCAGATGACTTTTGGAGAATGGCCAATCCAAGCCGCGATATCAACAACATCGTGGCCATCTCGAAGGAGATCCTTGTTCGCCCACTTGCGGCCATGGCTAAACAGGATTGGCCAAGGTGTGATGCCTGCTCTCTTCAAATTTGAGAACCTCTGACCGGATCGCCGAGTCACCGGCAGCAATGAATCGAGAGAACACTGGCGAATCCATCGGAATTTCCAGCCCAAGCTCGGCTAGATCCCAGACACCACCTTGCAGACAAGGGCGTAACGACGGGAGTATCGGTAACTTCCTGATACCTCGCTTCTAATGGTACTCAGTCTTTGGAGCCATTATTTTCAGATGCCCGCCGGCTGCGGATAAATCGATATCACAACAATTGAGCGTCCGAATTTCACTCGGAATCCGAATCTCAATGAACCGATCAAGTGCGATGATCGCCCTCACCGCAACGCCTGGCGCAAAGCCCATCGCCCGCTGAAACTCGCCGTGGCTAACGCAGCAATAGCGTTCAGAGTCAGCCGTAACAGTCGCCGACAAACCATCAAACGGATTGCCCAAGATCCATTTGGATTTGACGGCGTCGCTGAACATTTACCGACAGCTCCCGACCCTGCGTCTAACAGTATTTCGGCCCAAATCGGTTCTCTCTTTATCTCGCTCATTCCCATCGGTGAAGAGCCATTGCCCCAACAATTCAGCGTCAACCGCAGCGATCGAGTCCACTCTCGGAGTTTGGGTGAACTGCTTTTGCAATACTGCCCACTCTCGGCCATAGGTAAAAGTGGCATGAATATCTAGCACGACCCGCGTAACTATGACGCGGGAATATCTGTTCAGGTGTCGCGGTTGCTTTTTGAATCGCTGCTCAAAAATTCGACATAGGTTTTAACAAAGGCCCGTCTTCCGGGGGGGCAAAACCGTCGACCTGATCGCTGCTGGACAGAGATGCCCCGACAGCGGACTCCACTTGTCTAGATCTCACGATGCACACAAACACCTTTGAAGTGATACCAGGAGCGCGTCCGTGCCCGCTGATCCCTGGCTCTTTGAATGCGGAGACAGCGAACGCCGCAACCGCGATTAACCGACGACGGGCCCTTGATTCGCCGCTCTGCTATCGCATTGCACATCAACGCGATGAGCTCGGCGAAGCATTCGGGCTGGTCTACCATGCGTATCTGCGGGCTGGCTTGATGGAAGAGAAAGTTGAGGAGATCCGCATCACGCCTTTTCACTTTTTACCGACAACGGAAGTCTTCGTTACCAGATATCAAGATCAAGTGGTTTCCACTGTTTCGCTGATCGGTGACGGATTCTTAGGGTTGCCATTAGAATCCATCTACCCCGAAGCAGTTCGAAGCATGCGGACGAATGGAATGCGGATGGCAGAGGTTGGCTGCCTTGCTGATCGTCGTGATTCGCCCGTGCGTTTTATGGAGACCTTCGCAACGATGGGGCGAATGCTTGCGCAGACGGCAAAGGTTCGAGGATACGATGGCTTAGTTGCAGCCACTCACCCCCGTCATGCGCGTCTATACAAGCGAATATTGCCATTCGTGCAAATCGGTGATGTGCATGAATGCCCTTACGCGAATGGAAACCCCGCAGTTATGCTCAGCTTGCAATTTGATCATCACAAAGGTACCAATCTCTATGAACGGTTCTTTGGATCCATGGCTAACGCACTTGATGTTGAGCAACGACTTTGGAGCCAAGAGACACGCAGTTACTTTAAACGTTTTTTGCAGACAGATGAAGAACGGGACATCAAATGCGTGAAGGGGCATTTGGCCTACGCAGCCTTAACTGGAAACTACCCTACACGCGTACTGTGAATCTCTACACCCAATGCCAGTCACGATAGCATCGTCATTCCTCGACTGCCGACGCAAGGCACCAAGGATGCTTCGTTCATGGATTCGCATCTGGCTTTAAAGCGACATCTTACAATGTCTTGTTGTCCACCAACAACGACTTTCGCACTAGGCAATCAACGCCTCTCGTCGCAACGTACGACCTCGGCGTATTGACTTCACTGAAACATAATCCTGCCGCCAGCTCATTTGCCGCACCGTTTGAACGCCGGTAAGGGGTAAGCGGTTTGATTGACTACGCTTCAGCTCAGTAAGTTTCATGCAAAAGGCTAGTAAGCAAGGATAGCCAAGAGGCCACCCGCTCGCGATTCGGGTCAGGAACAGATCATCGGCTATCGTGATCGTGACTCAAGCACCAGTCTCCCCGGGTGGAGATGAGTCGAAGATCAGGGTGTCGTTTCGGATCTTGCCAAAGTGATGAGTGCAACGTGAGACGCTTGTCATTTTAAAGTAAGACACGCGGTTTCAAGATGCGACAGTGCGAGGGCGCCCTAAGCCGGGATTCTGCCCCCGGAAAAACGCAAAGTAGCGGCTACTGAACTTTGCCTGATACCCTCTCGGCGAGGTCTCAGTGCATTAGTTGGGGGCGAAGACTGCTTTGGCAAAGTCGATGCGAAAGATACCCAGGAGCCCTGCCCCAATTCCCCATATGATTGCAGAGAGCGGTTCGGGCAAGGGTCGACCAGCGATTGTCGTTGTTGGGAAATCGCCTATCGGAGGCAACGTGGAGCGGTCAGGTTTTGGCCTGGCTACCCAATTGGTCACTGGAATTGACGGTAACGTATCAGACAGTGACGCACCAACATTGTCTCTGCCGAAAGGGTGGGAAAGACTCGTGCCAAGGACAGTAGCCGAAATGGCCTCGGTTAGGGTGCCCTGCAACAGCACTACCTGAGCGGCCGAGAACATTCCTGCGTTGTTTAAACCCAAGTGAATAGTCGGTCCACCTGAGCTGGATGAACCGACCGCGTTGGCCTCGCCGCATGAAGTTTGCATTGCCGGTAAGCAGCATGCCTCAGGGCAAAGCGGTTCATCTATGCAACGTCTAGCAGGATGAAAAAGCGAACTAAGTTCAAGCAAAACTTCTGGGGCCGCTTCCGCCAAAAATTGAGTGTTGAAGGAAAGCAGTGAGACCCCGTCGCAGTGGTCGATCGTCAAAGCAACCGTGTCTGTATTGTCGAACTGCTCACATCCTGAGCAGTGGCGGATTGGTAACTCGGCCCGCATGATGCCCGCATTAGCGAACGAACTGAGATAGACAGTCAAGGCAATAACGGGCAACACTTCCAGGAACAATCGCGTCTTCATAAATAGTCGCCTTTGGGAGCTAGTCTCACGACATGAAACAAAGGTGAGAAACCCCTAGCCTAGACGGCCCACGTTCATTCGCTAGCATCTGCGGGCGATTTGCAGACGGTTTTTCATGGAGCCTTTTTTTCTTGACGCCACGCCCCACAACAGTCCTTGATTGCAAATCGATTACAGGAAGCAACCGTCTGCCCCCCAAGTTCCACCCTCGAACTTGAGTCGCGATTTGGTGGTTTCATGATTTAGAAATGCTACGCAAGCTTACGCCTGCCTATCATTCAATCCCAACGACGGTTGAGCATTCGTCCACGAACCGAATTACGAATCCTCGTCAACATTGCTGCTGGCAGGCATATGGCGTGAAACCGCTGGTTCAGAAGACGAGTTTAGCGGGTCGATTTTCTCGGCGGGCGTGGTTTGAGTGTCTCGCAAAGGGCAGACGTCACGATTGCAGACGCCGTTTCGGGTACGGTGGCATTCATCGCATTCAATACGCGGCGCAAGCCTGAACAAAACGACTAGCAGGCAGGTGCACGTCAGGCAGGCAATGAGAACGCCATAAAAAATCATAGGGCAACCTTAAGATGATGCATGATCGTTGAGCAGTCGACGGTTGTTAACCTAGGTCTTTATAAAGAAGAAGAGTTCGGCACGGTTAGCTTGTGACCTTCAGTGAAGGCTCGGACACAATCCTGCATTATCAACTGAGTATCGGTTTTACCATTGCAAAGGTGTCATTCGCACTGCAGTTAATCAAAGTCCGATCCGTCCGGCGATGGGCTTATCCACATCTTAATTCAACGGGAATTCATTTGCTTATTGTATGCCGGCAGATGCATGCCGGCTACGACTTCGCCAGCAAGTTTCACGCCAGAAACATCAAAAACTGATCGTCGGCACGAAGTCTTGTTGGAACAGGCAACAACTACCGAAAATTAAGCGTTCGATAAGCAGCGTTTGAATTAGCTAATCAGCCATGCCAAAAAGCTTATGACGATCATGAAAACCAAGACAAAGCCCGTGGTGCGAAGAAGTCTTTTTTTTGTGAAGCGACTTTTCTTGATGGAAACCAAGCGCCCCGTCAAATGCGAGGTAAACATCTCTGGGCAATCGAAGCCTTCCAAAGCTGTTTCGCCTTCGATAACGGATTCTTCTTTTTTGCCGGTCGACACGAATTCCTGAACGTTCACTTCGCGTTCATCAACGCATGAATTTTCATCACTGCACGATACCGCTTGAAGGTCCTGGATCAGACCGGATAGGGATGCGTTTTCGCCAGAAGTGTCAAAGACTTCATCCGTCGTTTTCGTTTGAGCATCTGAAAGCGATTTCAGGTGGGATGTGACGTCACGCTCCCTACTTGACTCAACGTCGACGAACAGAACGGATTTTTGGTCGCCTGAATGTGCCTCTACGCGTTCGGTTGTCCGCCCCCGCCTCATGATCGCCTCTCGCCGGACGACGGAATGTTCGTGTTCGACGTCCGCCGGGCCCCTTGAAATTCGCATGTCGCCGATTTGGTAAAAACGACCATCCGCTTGTAATTCGATTGCGGGAGGATAATGAGGCGAGGATGCCTGAATGGACGGATCGATCGAGGGGTAAGCGGTCACGGGGTGCAGGTCCACCAACCAGACCCGGTTCAGGTTACAAATGATGGCATGGTCGCATCGGCGCATGCCCCGCCCCCGAGCTCTCAGAACACTAGGGTGGCCCTCACCTAGTATGGTTACTGAACGAAGGAATTTTCTGACCATGACGGTAGAGCCCCATGCCAGTGTGAGTTCAGCTTCGCAGCATTGTGATTCGTTGAGGTACTTTGTTTGCCCAAGAGACGCGGGGGACCACACCGATGTTTCCGACGAAGCGGCACGTGTGTGTGCAAAACGCAAACGATGCTGCCCAAGTGGGACGTCGATGCTTTCGTCGATGATGCCCCAGTGTGGAAAAGCGACCGCGCACAATGGCCAAAGTTCAATCTTTTCGTTGAAACAACAGGCAAAATACGATGCCCCCCCCACGCCGCGAGCGGGAATCTGTACATCACAATGGTCGCTTGGTCCGATTAGCGCAAATGGCGATTTCTGTGCGTGCCGCTGAATGTTGCCAGCAACCGTAGTGGTAATTTCCCACGAAGCTTGAGTCCAGTGCATTGTCGTTACAAGCGGCCCGTCGCCCGAATTGAGAAGAGAAGAGATAGCGAAAGAAGGCCCGTCCCGCAGTCCCGTATTGAAAAGGTGCAGTGGAGGGGGGAGGGCTTGCCACCTAAATCGTAACTAAATGTTGTCCGATTCAAGCCATATCGCATCGGGTCTGTTTAAGAAAATGGTGTTTTTCTTCCGCAAGGTGAAGGAGTGCGCCGAGGCCATACGTTTGATCGTGCCAATCTTGATCGTGGCGGTTGAGTGTCCAGTTCGCAGCTCACTTAGATCAAACTTTTGCAATGCGTACTTCGTATTTTCAAAGTGAACAACGAGCTTCAGATGCAAGTTCGGCGCTATAGACGAAGGTCTTCGGATAATGCCTTGGCCGGGAAAAGCCGATCAATTCGCTCGTAAACGCCGGCAAACTTCGCAAGTTTTTAGCATCGAATTGCGGGACCGGAGCGATTTCATTCACGCAAAATCCGTTGGCCATCGCAATTCCGGAACGCTTCCACCCCCCCTGTCCGGTGTTTCGTTTCCAATTCCATTCTGGTAAACTTTTATTACCTAGTGGCAGACAAACAGGCCGAACGAGCCGTGGCGTTTTGTCGCGATCCTCCACAGTTCTATCGCCTTCGTCTTCACCCAAGTGCGAGGCATTGTATCGCTTTTGAAGGGAAACAGGCGAATTACAGTGATGTTGTTCGTAAAAGGTTAGGACGACCGAAGCGGGTGATTAACAAAGGTTCATTTTCGGAATTCGAAACCTTGGCACAGCCAACCTAGTGGTTATGATACTCCTCTACAGGGATGCATGCGGCTAGCTCTTTGGGCTGGCGAAGCTGCATCGGCCTGTGGCGGTGGGGGTAATTACATCCCCCGCGGATCGGCAGTGTGTCTATAGATTGATTTTGGTTCTGGCCGCGTCGCGTTTTGTGAGTGACATTTGCGACCGAGCTGTTTTGATAGCTCTAGGCTAAGAATTGGCGGTATTGGGAGCCTGGTGCGTTGGCACGAAATAAGAGCAGAGACCGTAAGCGACGTCCGACCAGTCCAGCGGCACTAGGTGCCCGAACGAGGGTGGCCACTGATAAGGTGTCCGATTCGCTGGTGTCGATGTTGTCTATGGGCGACCTTAAGTTTTGGTCGGCCCGTCTTCTGCCCATTTTGGGCGTGCTGCTGTTCGCGTATTGGCCGACTTTGGTATGGGCGGAAGACACATGGCGGCGTGAACCGGATTATTCGCACGGATATATCGTGCCGTTGCTCGCAATCATGCTGCTCTGGTATCGAGCGGACAAGTTTCCAGGTGTTCGAGCTAACGCGAGTTATGCCGGTTTGTCATTGATCTTCCTGGCGGTGCTGATGCGTTTGGCAGGACGCTTGTTGTACATGGACTTTTTAGATGGTTATTCCCTCTTGCCGCTCTTGGCTGGAATCACCTGGGTGCTCTTGGGGATAGAGGCGACGAAGTGGGCATTACCCGCCATCGGTTTTTTGTTCTTTATGATCCCGTTGCCCTATCAAGCGGAAACCTTGTTGAGTTGGAAGTTACAAGGAGTTGCAACAGGGCTGAGTACCGCAATTCTGCGGACGCTTGGGCAGCCCGCCGTGTCCGAAGGTCACGTGATTTGGATTGCCGATCAGAGGTTGCTTGTCGAGCAAGCATGTTCGGGAATGCGAATCTTTATTGGCGTCGCTGCATTGGCTTGCTTTTGGGCAGTAATGGCAGGACGCAGTTGGGTTGATCGTGTTGTGTTGCTCGTCGCAGTGGTTCCACTTGCGATTTTTGTCAACGCCATGCGAATTGTCAGCGTGGGGCTGCTCTACCAGTGGTTCGATGGCGAATCAATGCGAGGAGCGATTCACGATTGGACGGGGTATTTAATGGTTCCCGCTGCCTTTGGTTTGCTCTGGTCTTTGAAGGGCTATTGGGAGTCGCTGTATCGGCCGGTTGAGCAAATAACGGCAAGAGATTTTGTGTCGTCGTCATCATAGTTTAGGACTGTCGAGCGAGCGTAGCGGCAAATTGCTTGCGTCTCGACTCGGTTTTCAAACATCAAAGAAATCAACGTTTAGCGGCTTGTGTGCTCGTAGCTCCTGTTTAATTCGCATCGTTTGATCTGAAACCAATGAGGCCCACCGGTAGGGGCAATCTTTCTATGTCCAAAGTCGCAAAAGAAAATCGGAAGTCCGCCAACAATCCCAATGCCGGAGCGCGTTCGTACGGACCGAAGCGAGCTGAAGCTGGTGGTGAGGCAGTGGCCTTCGACCCGTGGATTTTGTGGGTGACGTTTCGCCGTTGTTGGCCATGGGCTGTTCCCGTCGGTGCAGCGTTCGCCGGGATTGCTGCGTTTGTAGTCATGCAGAGCTTTGTTCCTAGATACACCGCGATGCATTTACTTGAGGCGAATGAGGATTTTGTGGTTTTCAAAGGCGTGATGCCGGTCGTCAAGGATTTGGCGCGTACTGAAAAGAGCCTGTTCTTCAATCCAATTGTGCTGGACCCGGTATTGGCCGATCCAGGTCTTCGCAGCGTTCCGAGCCTATCGGATCCAGTGATGGCGGAGGCCAATCTTCGCGAGAATCTTTCTGTTAACAGCGGTGGAACAGAGTCTCGCTTGGTAGTGAGTTATACGGATACGAACCAAGAGGCAGCTGCATTGGTTTGCAACGCGGTTGTCGATTCTTATCTGCGTCAACGAGACTCGTTTGATGACACGCGCGTCAACAATTTGGAGCGATGGCTCGAACCCGAGATCCAGCGATGGGAGCAAGAAGTGGAAGGGCGTCAGCAGCGCGTTCACATGCTTAGCGAAAAGGCGCTAGGTTTTGCTCCTGGTCGAAACTTGGATAGAGCGGAAAGTGAATCAAACATGACCCGGTTGGCGGACTTGCGATCGCAGATCGGTGAGCTCGAGATCGAGCTAGCGTTATTTGATGCGACCGCTGACTTCCCGACTCTGGCGGAAGTCACTTTATCCTCTCATGGCGATTCCGTGCTTTCAATTCCTGCAATCGCGGAAGCTGACGTTCAGAAAGGGACAGTAAGCGAGAAGGATATAACAAACGCGATCGAAGCGGATGTGAAAGTACGTGAGTCCAAGCGAATTGCAGATCGCTATCGAGCGATCCTCTTGGACTTAGAAGTCAAGGACATGGTTCGAGTCAGTCGTGATTACTACAACCAGATGAAGGAGAACCTAGCTGTCGCCGAGCGTAAGGTCGAACTGGAGCGCGAGCTTGCACATGATCGATCGGCAAAAAAACTTCAGCGTTTGATTGAGGAGGATTTCGAACAACGAAAAGAGATTGCTTCGCGTACGATTGCCTGGCAGCGAGAGCAATTGAAGAAGCAACATGAAGAGCTGCAGAAACAACAGCAGCAAAACGTCGAAGAGCAAAAGGTTGCCCAGCAAGCATACGCGACTGCGAAAGAGAAAGAACGCGAGAATAAACGCAAAGCACTTGTAGCCAAGCTAGAGATTTTGCAGAGTCAGCACGACGAGGAGCGAGAACGACTGGAACAATTTGGCGGCACGACTGCCGAGCTTCAATTTGCCAACGACGAGTTGGTTGTTGCATCGGATGTGCTCACGAAATTGCGCGGCCGAGTTGCTGCGATTCGTACCGAGCGGCGACAAGATGGTGCGGTTCGAACGCTGGCCTCAGCCACTCCTCCAAAGACCCCTGTTGAAGCAATGCCATATAAGAAGCTGGGCATCGCTTCCGCGGTTGCCTTTGCAGTGCCGTTTTTGTTGGGATTGCTTTGGGAGTTCAAGGTTCAGCGTTTGACGGATGCCGAGACACACGACAAGCATGGAGAGCTGGCGCCTGTTCTAGGGGAGATCGCTCGGCTTCCAGCGGGCGCCGGCGCTTTAAAGGGACGGAGAGTATTTGAGGAAAGTATTGATACGCTTCGTGCCAACCTGTTTTTATCAATGGACACTAGAAACACGCGAACAATTGCGGTCGTTAGCAGCATGTCCGGTGAAGGGAAGAGTAGCGTCGCGTCTCAATTAGCGTTATCGATCGCCAAAGCAACAGGTGAAACCGTATTGTTGGTTGACGCGGATTTGAGATGCCCCGATCAACATGAGATCTTTGGCCTCGAAATGGGCACTGGTTTCACTGGTGTTCTATCACAGGAGTCCGACTTGCAAGGCGCGGTCGACACGTCGCTGGGCAACTTAATTCATTTGTTGCCTGCTGGACGCTTGAGTGCCAGTCCACACCGTCTGATCAGTCCGTCAAACGTTAACGGATTTGTCGACAACGCGCTCGCGCATTATCGGTACGTGGTGTTTGACACTGCACCTGTCTTAGCTGCCGGCGAAACATTGGCGATCACCGCTGTTGTTGATTCGACATTGATTTGCGTGATGCGAGATGTGAGTCGCAAAGAAAGCGTTCTACGAACGACCCGTCGTCTCGAAGCGAGTGGGGCGAGCGTCGTTGGAACAGTTTTTTCGGGTGTTTCCGCTAGACAATACGCCTACCGATACGGTGACTACCACTACGCAGTGACCGGCGAGCCAACAGCAACCTGAGACTAACGCGCTACCAACGATATTGGCAGTTCTTTGAGTCACAATAGTTGCTTCCGTGGTTCAGAGTTTCAGTCAATTTCTAAACTCACACCCATTGCTGCCCCCCCGTATTGACCTCCTATGTCCAAGACACCTTTAAAAGAGCCCGGCCGTCGCATTGCCGATGTTGATTTATCTGAAACATTGACTGCAAAAGTCGATTCGTCACGCAGTCCAAGGACATCCACACAGAACACATTCCGTGACGCGAAGCTTGCCCAGCGTCGTTACCGTTGGCGATGGAATAAGAGGCTGTTGCTGGGCTCGGTGATCAGCCTTTCGATACTAATGAGCGTCGCGACGGGGTCTTACTTATACCATTCCGCATCTACCGCAGAGACGTTCCAGGAACTCGCCAGAAGAGCAGAAGCAAAGGAGGACTTTGTCGGTCAAGCGAAGTGGCTTCAACGTTATTCGCTGCTAGTTCCTGATGATATTGACACGGTCTATTTAACCGCGATTGCTGCGGATCGCGCGGCCGACGCTTCCGAACCCGCTGAGCTTGGTCAGCGAATCACTGCAGCGAGAAAGTTGCTTAGTAGTGCGATTGCTCAAATTGGCGTTAAGGACGCATCTAAGGTGGAAGAGCTTCGACTGCGGCTCATCAGTCGCTTGCTGCAACTCGGAGGGCCTTGGAATCGTGAAGCCGTGCGGCAGGTTCAGGAGCTCAGAGCGAGCGAGAAAGACCCTCAAGCCGCCGCCTTTCTTGCAATGGCATTGGCAAACCAAATCGAGGATGGCACCTATGCGATGCAAGATGCAAACGAAGTAGATAAGGACGAAGATTTTTGGGGCTGGTTGTCCAATCAGCCCGCCACCTACGTTTTGGGACTGGCGCTCCAGCGGAATCCCGATGATCTCAACTTAATCAACCACTTTCTGTTTACGCGAGTGACAAAGGACATTTTGTTTCGTGGCGATCCTGAAGCGGAGGCTCTGCTTTCTCCGCAGGATTTGGATGCAGTGGAACAGGCCTGTGAGGATTCGCTCGATAACAACGCCGACAGTCGCGCCAAGCTTTCACTATGTAGGCATTTGCAAATATCGGGCAAGCGTGGGCTGGCAAAGGGTGTGCTCAAAGCGGCCGCTGATGAGGCACGCAAACGGTTAGAGGATTCAGTCGCCACCGATTCAAAACAGCAAGAGCTGAGCGAACAGTCTAAGCAAAAAGAGAAATACCCAACTTCGATTCCCAGTCCACCAAGCTATTGGGATTTCCTAGCGATCTATGAGCTGGCAAGATTGGAGCAGAGCGATGCTCCCGAGGATGCGATTGAGCAGTATCGATTCCTGATGACGCTTGAGTTGAAGCCCCTATCTGATTCGCATCTTGAGAGTTTGTACCTGGATGCGGGAAAGTTATTATTCAATCTAGGCCGCGTTGACGAAGCGATGGTGGCTTGGCAGGCTGGTCTCGATCGAGTCGGAGAGATTAGCATCCTTTTGCCCAGAGCGATTGCCGGCACCTATCTCAATCAGGGCGAATTTGACAAGGCAGAAGCGACAGCCAAAACGCTTGCCAACGCGATCGATTCAGCATCTGTCGGGCTATCCCGGGCATCTGAGTCCAACATGGTTCGCTCGGAACGCGTTGCCTTGGGACGTCGACTTGAAGCCGCCAAGTGGCATCTTGACGTGCTGAAAGGCTTTCTAGCGGCCGGTCGAGGAGATGAGCTCAACGCCATTCAACTTCTTCAACAAGCAGTCAATTCAGATGCGGAGATTTCCGTGCCCGAACGTGTAGATGCCTGTTTTAGACTAGCGGAATTCTACGGGCATCAAGGAATGTGGGATGCGTCCGCAGCGACGCTTGAAAAGGCGGTCGCGTTGGATCCGAATAACGAACTACTTCGGATTGCCGCCTCCAACGCTTGGAATCAATCCGGAAATCGTCTTAAGGCTATGCGGCAATGGGACTTTATTGATTCGACAAAATCACTTGATCACCGAATGGCTAGCCTGGAGGCACGTTTCAACTATCAATTGCGGCTTCTCCCTCAGCACCGCGATTTTGACGACATTCGCTCCGACGTTAGTCAGCTTAAAAAACAACTAGAAATTGCGGTCCAGGCGGAAGGAGATTCAACTGTAAATGAGCCAGATCAGCAGGACCCGCGATCGCCTGTAGTGACCGAGACTGGAGACCGCCCGTCGCATGTCGACCCGGCGCAGGCACTTCGATCACGACTCCGGTTTGTCGAAGCTTTCGAGCTAACGATTCCCGGTGAAGGCGTTTCGAGCGACGAACACTTGGCATCCGCAAAATTGGCCAAACGCATTGATGAGCTTTCAAAGAATCATCCGCAGGAAGCGAAGTTGCATGTCTTCGCAGCGGAACGGTTGGCGCAAGCGGGCGAAACTCAAGCGGCGATGGAGGCGTTAGATCGTTTGTCGATCGTGGCGGCCGAGAGCGGGATTTTTGAACCTGTTGTTCGGGCTCGAACTCTTTCTGGGTTAGGGCGACACGCCGATGCGGCAAACCAGCTTATCGAAGCGGCGAAGTCAACTCCCAGCGAAACTGGCGAGCCGCCACAGCGGACGGTTCCCTCTAAAGCCTATTTGTTCCAGTTGGCCGCCAGCTTTGCTGCCCGTGGCGATGACACTGAACTCGCCTATCGTGCACTCTCGATGATTCCCGATGGAGAGCAAACGCTTGCGACGCTCACCATGCTTGCGGGTTTGGCCAAACGCCTACCAGATGGTTCCCCTTACCTTGCGGCGGGAGATCAGGGAACTGCCCGCGACAAGCTATTTTCTGAGTGTCTCCAAACGCTGCACCAGCGAGAGGGCGATGAAGGGACGCACTGGCGATTCCTACAGGCATTTAGTTTGCTGGGGAAATTGCAGTCCCAATCGAAGGTTTTCGACGCCAATGATCCCGATTTGTCGAAGGTACGCAAGCTCGTCTCTGCGATTTTGGTTCGGCGACCACGTTGGGGTGATGCGATCGCATTAGAAGGCTGGATCTCAGCATTGGAAGGCAATCCCGAGAACGCAGTGGATCAATTGCGCAAGGGCATTGCCGCGGGAAGCACGCAGATGCAGCTTCGCCGTCTGTTGTGGGAGCAATTGATTTTGCTGGGACGTGGTGATGAAGCGGAGCAGGAAATTCTAATCGCGGAAATGGGGGCGATGTCACAGCCGGGAGATTTGGCTGCAACAAAAATCAACCTCGCTATCAAGCAGCGAGATTTTTCAAAGAGTATGCATGTAGCACTTGAATCAGCGGCCATGAAGCCGAAGGACCCATTGCCGCAATTGGTCGTTGCAGCGACAGGTACAACGGCATTGCAAAACACGACGGATCCAGCGGATCGCGAGGTGTTCCTCGCTCCGACGCGAGACGCCATTGAACGCGCGGCGGAATTGGCAGGCGATGATGATCCGCGGGTCTTCGCAGCCGAGCTACGCCTGCTCAGCACGCTTGCCGATGAGGCTGGCATCAGAGGAATGATCGAGACAATTAAATCAAGCAAAGTGAGTGAGCCGTTTCGAAGCCGTTTGCTCGCACAGGGGTATGTCGCATTGAAGGACTACGAAAAGTCGCTTCAGATGTTTTTGCGTGTTGATCAGGCAGAGCCTTCGTCGGACTCTCAATTAAAGCTGGCTGAGATCTATCGTTTGCTCAAGCAAGACGATGACGAAATTCGTTCGCTTAGAACAGCGTTGACGCGTAACCCGAGCAATAACTTGCTAAGAAACGTCTTGGCACAGAAGCTCGTCGCTCGGAGCGGAACTGGCGACGCCATTGATTGGAAAGAAATCGGGCAATTGCTATCTGAGGCCGAAGGCGTTGTCACAAGCAATCGGTTAATGCATGCCATTTTGCTCGCGGGTGACGCATTGCGGCGTTTGGGTGAAGGTGCTGCAAACAGCGAACTTTCAGATTCAGACAACAACACCCTTTTGAGCAAGCTGGACGAATCTGAATCGATTTTGCGGCAGCTCATAAAGTCCCAAGTTCGCGATGCTGATACGGCAAAGCGTTTCCTCGCATCCGTTTTGCAACGAGGTGCCAGCTATCGAAGCGGCAGTTCAAAGAAAGAGCAGGCTCGGGTGAATTCTGAGGTTCGTTCGTTGTACGACAGCCTGGTCAGCAAAGGAAAGCCAGCAGCGAGTGACTTGTATCAATATGCGAGTTACCTGCTAAATCAGAAGGAATCACGTGACGACATAAAACTCAATCTATTGCTGGAAAAACTCAACACAGTAGCCGGTGGCAAGCTTGAAACGCTTGAAGTTGCCCTGCGAGTTTCTGAGCGAGAAGGAAACCGCGAAGAGATGCCGGGGATCGTTCAGGAGTGGGCGGATAACGCTTTAGCAATCGAGCCAGCAGGCGGGGCTTCACTGGGTGAAGGTCAAACGGATATGCGAGCGCTAATGGTCTTCGCGGCGGCGGGGACGTCACTCCAGCGACTCGGGTTTTCTGAAGATTCATTGAAGTGGTTCGAACGTGGGTACGAAAAGCGTCCTGAAGCCCTCGGACCATATGTCCTCGCGTTGGGAAAAAACGGAAAGTTTGAAAAGGGCGTTGAGATATGCGCCGCTCATTTTGATAAGCATGGCGATGCGAAGTCTGCAAAGTTGCTCGTGGAGTCGCTGCTAGGCATTCAAAGTAGTGAGCTGCAAGCAAAATTGATTCATGCTCACGAACAAAGGTTAGCAGATGGTGTCGATCGCTTTGACGATGATGCAATATTGCTAGAGGGAACAGGGACGCTACAGATGGCGCAGGGAAACTTCGAGGCTGCAGTCAAGTCATTTTCTCGAGCACTGAAAACAAATCCGACATCCATCCGCTCGTTAAACAATCTCGCAATGGCATATTCAGAGATACCTCAGCAGGCATCTAAAGGGCTTGCTCCGATTGAGACCGCACTGAAGCTAACCAACCAAAATCCAGAGTTGCTTGATACGAAGGGCGTGGTTCTGATGGCTTCCAATCGCTTGATTGAGGCTGAAACGGTTTTTGGAGAAGCATTCGCCGTATCCGGTGAACCTCGACATCTGTTTCACGTTATCCTTTCGCAGCTAGTTCAAGGTAAAAATGAAATCGCCCGGAGGGCATGGAAACGGTTGGACCTTGACACACTTGATCCTACGGCATTGACCCCTAGCGAGCGAAAGAGACTCGAAGAAATGAAACGACAATTTGGCGGTCGTTTGTAACTGTCCGCCTAGCTTTTGAATGTGGTCGTGTTGTTGACATCATTGCACGATGGAAACAACTTCGATCACAGCCGATCCCGTTGTTACTTTCAAAGACGCAAATCATGAATCACACTCCAACTCACTCGACTTCACCTCAACCAGGGACATCGAAAGCGTCGCGAAAACGCGAGACGCGGATAGCTGCGACCGCGGTTCTGATCGGGCTGACATTGTTCTCTGGAGTTGTTCATGGCTATTTGGATGGTCGCTGGGCGGTAAGTCGCGATCTCAAGGCCGCGGGCAGTAAGTTGAGTGAGCTTCCCGAACAGATTGGGGAATGGAAACTGGTTGAAGAGTCAGAACTTGATGAAGGTGCAGCCCAACTGCTTCGTTGTTACGGGTCGACAGTTCGGGTGTACCGTAGCGATGTCACCGGCGCTAGCGTTAACGTAGCAATCCTGTTTGGGCCTCGCGGGCCCATTGCCGTACACACGCCGGAGATCTGTTATAGCTCCGTTGGCACCAATATTGTGGGAGAGCGTGCGATAGAACATGTCAGCAATTCTGATCGAGAAGACACTCTATGGGCAGTTCGCTTTTCTGTGGATCCTGTGCCCGACCCATCATTGGAAGTCTGGTACGGATGGAGCAGCGGCGAGGGATGGCAGGCCCGTGAACACCCACGATTTTGGTTTGCGGACGCTCTGTATAAAATCCAAGTGGCTGGACCTGCTGGCGATGAAACCAGTCGCCCCGTCAAAGATTTTGTGACTGCGTTTTTACCTCACACCCATCGTCTATTAGGCGAGAAATGATTGCGTATGCAGCGTCTTTCGTCATCGCCGTTGACAGAAACACGCAGGGTTTGCTTGCGCACGACAGACAGGCCGAATGATTCGTAGGCTCCTCTCTGCATTCCTAGCCGAGTTGACCAGAATCTTGCTGCTGTCGAACAGAAAACTCTGCCTGAGCAGGTTGTATCGCAATTCGGTTGTCAACATTTACAGTGGGCGACGGCAAGGAAAAAGGTTGGGGATAAGTGACCGTCGTGGAATGACACAGAGCAAGTGTCTCCAAGCTTACGAAAGCTGATCTGAAAACACGAAAGTCCAATCGTATGCGGGCCCGTGGAAAGCGAATCGTCGCACCATGCTGATGCTGTCGACCGACTTCTGTCGGCAAATCATAGACCTCGCAACACCGACACAATCTACCAGGGGGGTGTCTTCAGTGCGGTTCACCCGGCCACTCTCACGTACCGACAAGAGACGACTCAGTCGTTGAACCAAGGGTTCGAACTGGTTATGCATTGCGACGGGTGCTGCGTGGAGTCCATGAAGTGCAGATAACCAGAACCGTGTACTCACGTACAAAAAATCTGGCGGTTTGTTGCCGGGCCAACACCACCCATCTGTTCTGGTCGGAACGCTGTTCCACAAATGGAATTAGTAAAGTTTTGTAGAAGGGACTGGACTGTAAACTTTAACACTTACCGTTCAAGAACACCTCCCAACGCGTGATCAAAACCCACTGAAACCTCATTAATGGAGATCACAGGAAACTAAACTTCCACAAGGGGGTTTTTTGGAGGCGGTGGCGGTGAGGCCATCTGAATGAAATTTTTCCATTAAAACACTGCCCCCCCCCCTTCAATCTGCACCCACCCATACTAGGATAAGTGCAACGACCGTCATATTGGGGGCATGTACCCCAACCAGATGTTGTGTGATCAGAAGTGAATCACCCTGTAGGCGGCTGAGAGTATCCACCAGGAGTAGAGCATGGCTACAGGATCACTGTCATCAAACGGGAAGCGAAGCCGTAAATGTGCGGGTGAAGACACCGAATGGAGCGACAAAGGTCAATCCGAACTGGCCCCAAAAGCGTCCATAGACCAGGACACTCCATCCACTTTGGGGGGAATGAGGTATCAGCTTCGCTGCCCGGACCGTTGTCGTGTGTTTTTTCAGCGGAAGTATCTCGTTGATCGGATCTTGGGTGGGCTACTGCTCTTCTTTGCCTCACCATTTATTTTATTGCTTTACGTCCTAGTTAGGGTCACTTCGCAGGGGCCGGGGTTCTATCGCCAAGAGCGTGTTGGGCTACATGGACAGGCGTTCGAAATTATCAAGCTGCGGTCCATGGTTGTTGATGCCGAACGGCCCGGTAAGCCACAGTGGGCTTGCAAGAATGATCCTCGGGTCAACCGGTTGGGCCAGGTGCTCCGTAAGCTTCATCTAGATGAATTGCCTCAGCTATGGAACGTGTGTCGGGGTGACATGTCGTTAGTAGGGCCCCGTCCTGAGCGGCCACAGATTTGTGAGAAGCTAGCCCAGGAGATTGAAGGGTATTACCAACGCACCGTGGTTAAGCCCGGTGTGACCGGGTTAGCTCAGATCAATTTGCCGCCTGATGAGACCGTTGAAGACGTTCGGCGTAAGCAGCTGTTGGACCTGCATTATATCGAGAATGCGGGACTCTGGCTTGATGCAAGAATGATGGTTGCGACCGCCCTTCGTTTGTTTGGTTTGAAGGGTATTGTGGTGACCCGGTTGATGTGTTTGGATCGGCTCCACCTTGTGCGGGAGCCTCATTTGGAACGCAGCCAGGGTCGTATGCTGCCATCAAGTGTGGTTTGTACGCGTCCACTGTGTGATTCGCGATGCGATTCGAATGAAGACTACCAGCCCGCATTCGCCTTTTCAGGTGTGGGTGAAGTGCAGTCCGATGCTCATCCAATCCGTCGGCCACGATAATGAGCGTGCCTATAGTGATTGGTGAGTCGCATTCGTCTCCAGGGTGGAAAGCCGGCGCTCCGGTGTGTCACGCGCTAACGGTAGACGTGGAAGACTACTTTCAAGTCTCCGCCTTTGAGCATCGCGTTTCCCGAAAGAACTGGGGAAGCTATGAGAGTCGCGTGGTTGCCAGTACCAACCGGATGCTCTCACTTTTCGATGAATGTGAAGTGCGTGGGACGTTCTTTGTGTTGGGCTGGGTGGCTGAGCGTTTTCCGTCGTTGGTGCGGCGTATCGCGAAGGCCGGCCATGAAATTGCCTCGCACGGTTATTGGCATCGCTTGGTATACGATCTAACGCCCGAGGAGTTCGCGGAGGATATCGCCGACAGTAAAGAAGCCATTGCCGATGCCGCCGGGGTGGTGGTCACCGCTTACCGCGCCCCCAGTTTTTCGATCACTAAGAAGTCCATGTGGGCACTGGACATCTTGAGCGAGTTTGGATTTGAAACCGACTCCAGTATTTTTCCAATTAGCGGCCACGACCGTTATGGCGTGCCGGATGCGAGAAAGGAAATTCACACTTACAAAACCGCCAGTGGCGTGATTCAAGAGTTCCCGCCAACGCTAGCGAAAGTAGGCGGGCTGACCGTACCGATCGGCGGTGGCTACTTCCGGTTTTTCCCTCGGTCTTTCACCTCGGCTGCAATTCGCCGCATCGAAAGCGAGGGGCGGCCGGCCATGTTTTACATCCATCCTTGGGAAATCGATCCAGATCAACCCCGTATCACGGGTGCTGGTATGAAGAGTCGCTTTCGGCACTACGTCAACTTAAAACACACGCACTCAGGGCTCAAGACTCTCTTGGGCAATCATACCTTTGGGACGATGTCACGCAGTATCGTGGGCGATTGCAGTAGTTCAGTCGAGACGCTGACGGTGGTTCCAGTAACGAGCATGCCTGAATCTCGTTCGCGGCCTCTCGCTCATCGCGCTCGTTAGTCGCCTTGGCATTTGCCAGGGTTTACATGGGTCGTCCGCGGAACCATCCGCGGAGCAGTATTGATCAACTCGCCAATGGATGACCCGAGCAAAGGGTCACCCAAGAGGACGAAGTCCGCGCGGGCGGAAAGGTTTTTCGCTGAATCAAAACGGAATGTCGACGACCTCATCACCATCGAAACGGGTACTGATGTTAACGCATCGGTTTCCCTACCCGCCGAACCGCGGCGATCGGATTCGTTCGTATAATCTGCTGCGTGTGCTGAGTCAACGATTTCGGATGACGTTAGGTTGTACGACCGATGAGTCGATTTCAGTGGGCGAGCGAGAACATCTCGCGTCACTGTGCGACGAAGTGTTTGTCGCCGACCTGCCCCGTTTCCGCCGGTTCGGTTCCGCCTTGAAGTCGGTAGTATCAGGTGGCAGTTTGACCGAAGGGATGTTTGCGTCCCTTACTCTGTCGCAACAGGTGCTTGATGAGCATGCAAAAGATCCCTTCGACGCAGTCCTGGTGTTTTGTTCGAGCATGTTTCCGTATGTAGATCATGCAGCGTTCGCAGGGACACCTAAGATCGTCGACCTTGTTGATGTCGATAGTCTCAAGTGGCAGCAGATGAGTCGCGAGTCTCGCTTGCTCAAGAAGTTGGTGTACGCAATCGAGTCCCGACGCGTGCAAAAGCTAGAGCAGCGAATCGCCGAGCAGGCCACCGCCGTCGCGCTAGTCAGTGACAACGAAGCCAAACTTTTCCGTCTTCGAGTTGATGCCAAAACGCCTGTTTTCGGAATCAGCAATGGCGTCGACACCGACTACTTCCGCCCCGCGACACCGTCTGCCGACTCCCCGTCTCCCCATCTCCCTTGTTCCCCTACTCCCGCGTTTTCCCTCGTCTTCACCGGCGTTCTTGATTACAAGCCCAACGTGGAAGGGATGGTCTGGTTCTGCAGCAAGGTGATGCCGCTGTTGCGAAGCAAACTAAACGTGCAGTTGTCAATTGTCGGACGCCGGCCGTGTCGGCGCGTGCTTGACTTGGAGAAAGTCTTCGGGGTTCAAGTCGTGGGCGAAGTCCCCGATGTTCGTCCTTACTTGCATCACGCCGATGTCTCGATTTCGCCCTTAAAACTAGCTCGCGGAATTCAAAACAAAGTGCTCGAAGCCATGGCCTGCGGGTTACCAGTCGTGCTGACCTCGCAGTCTGCCGAAGGCATTGATGCGGTGTCCGGTCAGGAATTTACGATTGCCGATTCGGTGGATGATTGGTGCAATGCCCTGTCCCAGTTGGCGGCTGACCCGAATCGACGTCAAGGCATGGGTGATGCGGCTCGCAACTTGGTGAAGGCAGAATATTCATGGCCCGCACGCGTGGCCGAGTTGGTGTCGATCATCGATGCAGGATTTCGTAACGATCTGTCATCCCGCTCGTTCCCTCAATTTGCGGGGGTGTCATGACTCGCATCGTGAACGCTCCAGCCGCCGGAGGCGAGCCTCCCGGCTCCCAGCTCCCAACTCCCAACTCCCAGCCCCCAGTTCCCGTCCGTGTCGGCTTCGTGATGCATGTGATGCAGGTTGCGGGCGCCGAGGTATTGGTGAAACAAATTATCGAACGGCTTGGCGATCAAATTCAAGCAACCGTGTTTTGCTTGGATGCACTAGGTGAATTGGGCCAGCAGTTGCTTGATGCTGGGGTTCCCGTTGTAGTTCTCAATCGCCAGCCTGGTTTTGATCGAACTGTTGCTAAGAAGCTGGCCGCCGAAGTTCATGCTCGCAAAATTGAGGTACTGCACGCGCACCAATACACACCATTTTTCTATTCAGCGTTAGCGAGATTGCTTGGCCGTGCCCGATGCAAAATCATCTTCACCGAGCATGGTCGTCACTACCCCGACGTGGTCAGTTGGAAGCGTCGCTGGGTGAATCGATTGCTGTTAAGTCGTTATGCCGACGTTGCGACGGCGTGTTGCGACTTCAGTACCGAGGCGGTCCGCCGCATTGAAGGGTTTCCCAAAACATTCACCTTGCCCAACGGAGTCGATCTCGCCAAATTGCCCCCACGTGGCAGCGCGCAGCAGCAAGCCGAGTTGAGAGGCAGTTTGGGGCTCGATGTCGGTCGGCCATATGCTGCCTGCGTGGCCCGTTTTCATCCGGTTAAAGATCACGCGACACTGATCCGAGGCTGGCATCGCGTCCACCAACAACTCCCCAACGCCAAATTGCTGCTAGTCGGCGACGGCCCGGAACGCAAAAACATCGAACAACTGATCAAGCAGCTCTCCCAACTCCCAACTCCCAACTCCCCCACTCCCAGCCCCCCCTCTTTTCCCTCCTCAATCGAATTCCTAGGCATCCGGCACGACGTCGCGGCCATTCTGCGAGCCGTCGACGTCTTTACGCTCACCAGCGTCAGCGAGGCGGCATCGCTAACGCTGCTCGAGGCGATGGCCAGTGAGTGTGCATCGGTAGTGACCGACGTCGGCGGAAACGCCGAGCACTTGCGAGAAGGGATGGATGGGTATTTGGTCCCGCGAGGTGACGCCGTTGCGTTAGCCGACCGGATGGTCGAGTTACTTTCGGATACGTCGAAGTCAATTATGTTTGGGAAGGCGGCACGGCAACAAGTGATCGAGCAATTTGATTTAAGGAACGTGATCAGCGAATACGCAAAGCATTTTCAAGCTTTAGCTCTTCGCAGGTAGCATAAGTCGCCGTGGCTTTCAAAGAGAGATCAGCAACAATGGTCCCTCAATTTAAATTTTACAATTGAGCTTTTTCAAACTCCCAACTCCCAGCTTTTCCCATCAAATTGAAGTCCGCCTTAAAACAAGCATTCCGTCTTTTCACAACCCTAGCCATCCTGCCTCTCGCGCTGACCCACTTCTTGCTCAGTCGATTCACCGGCGCAGACGCCTCGCTCGAATCGCATTCGCAGATGTTATCGTTGATCCCTGGCATGATCGGTAGTTATGTGCGGGTCGCCTTTTATCGGTTGTCGCTTCAGCACTGCGATCCTTCAGCAACGATTAGTTTTGGCGTCTTGTTTTCCAAGGTCGGTGCTCGGATTGGAGCGAACGTTTACATCGGGCCGCGTTGCATGTTGGGTTTGGTGAGCTTGAAACAAGATGTGTTGTTGGGGCCTGGGGTCCAGATCCCCAGCGGTCCTCATACTCACGGGACAGCGAGACTGGACGTTCCCATACGGATGCAAGTAGGACAACAGCGGCCCGTGACAATTGGCCGCGACAGTTGGGTCGGTGCTGGAAGCATCGTACTGGCGGACGTTGCCGAGCAGTCGGTGATCGGCGCTGGAAGCATTGTCACCAAGCCACTTCCCAGACGAGTCATCGCCGTGGGTGCCCCGGCCCGCGTCATCCGGAAACGCGATCCCCTCCCATTAACCGAAGCTTGGAATTTCCAGGCGAATTCATGAAACCGCAATTGAGTATCAACATGACGCGCTTCGCCCTGATCGGATCGACCGGCTACGTTGGCCAGGAATTTTCGCGACAAATAGAGCACCGGGGTTACAACCTAACCCGGCTGGGTCGTCAGAACTGCGATCTCTACTGCGTCGACTCGCTCGCAAAATGCCTCGCCAACGCCTCGCCCGATATCGTCGTCAACTGCGCCGGGTATACCGGCAAGCCCAATGTGGATGCATGCGAATTGGACAAGGCAAACTGCTTGGCGGGCAATGCTGTCTTGCCCGGTGTGATCGCCCAAGCCTGTGACCGTCTCGGCATCACCTGGGGGCATGTCTCGTCAGGCTGCATTTACACCGGTCGCCGAGCTGACGGGGGCGGATTTACGGAGACCGACGCACCCAACTTTTCATTTCGCCAAAACAACTGCAGCTTCTATTCAGGGACCAAGGCCCTGGGAGAAGAAGTGCTTGCAGATGTCGACCGCTGCTATTTGTGG
Source organism: Rhodopirellula sp. J20-39 (assembly GCF_057365095.1). Classification (NCBI taxonomy): domain Bacteria; kingdom Pseudomonadati; phylum Planctomycetota; class Planctomycetia; order Pirellulales; family Pirellulaceae; genus Rhodopirellula; species Rhodopirellula sp. J20-39. The sequence goes on from NZ_CP195123.1 coordinate 5,412,954, forward strand.
CGACTGCGAATTCCGTTTTCCAATCTCGACTCTCCACGCAATTATCTCAGCAAACTGATGCGTTACGAGACGTTGCTCGAAGCAGAGAACAGCCTCTCCAATCTCCCCGAATTCGTAGCTGCGGCATTAGACTGCTTTGAGAAGAACGTCGACTTCGGAATTTACAACTTGACCAACCCGGGGAGCGTCACAACCAGCGATGTCGTTTCTTTGATTCGGAACTCGGGGGTCTCGCACAAAGACTTTCAATTCTTCGACTCTGAAAGCGAGTTTATGTGCAAAGCGGCAAAAACCCCACGTTCCAACTGTGTGATGGACAGTTCCAAGGCGATCGCGGCTGGCCTCCATTTAACGCCGGTTCGTGACTCGATTCAGAACGCATTAGAAAGCTGGAAACTGGAGGCTATGGCGAGCGTCCACTAGCAAACTTCAAGACCGTTTAGAAACGCACTTTATCACGCTCGCCTCGCCACACTTTAATCGTTATGCAAACTCTTCTCATCACCGGCGGCGCCGGATTCATCGGCGGCTGTTTCGTTCGCAATGCCGTGGCATCGGGCCAATACAAAATCATCAATCTCGATGCGTTGACCTACGCGGGGAATCTTGATTCGGTCCCCGAAGAGGGCCCCAACCATCGCTTCGTTCACGGCAACATCGGCGACGGCGAGCTTGTCTCGCGACTGCTTGACGAACACGAAGTCGACTCGGTGGTCAACTTCGCCGCCGAGTCGCATGTCGATCGATCGATCGATGGGCCCGGTGACTTTATCGAAACTAATATTAACGGCACCTTTCGGCTGCTCAATGCTTCGCTGCAGTACTGGCAATCGCTTCCCGCTAGCAAGCGATGTGAATTCCGCTTCCTGCATGTTTCCACTGATGAGGTCTACGGTTCATTGGGGGCCACCGGCCACTTCACCGAGACCACCCCGTATTCCCCGAACTCACCCTATTCCGCCTCGAAAGCATCATCCGATCACCTGGTCCGGGCTTGGAAAAGTACCTACGGCTTGCCGACGCTGATCACAAACTGCTCGAATAATTATGGCCCTTATCAATTTCCCGAAAAATTGATCCCGTTGGTGACGCTCAATGCGATCGAAGGCAAGCAACTCCCGGTTTACGGCGATGGGTTGAACGTGCGGGATTGGTTGTTTGTCGAAGACCACTGCACGGCTCTCGAAACCGTACTCGCCAAGGGTGTGATCGGGGAAACGTATAATGTCGGGGGCGACTGCGAGCAAACCAACATCGACATCGTCAAAACGATCTGCCACACCGTCAACGAATTACTGCCAGAACTGAATCACTGTTGCGAAGACCTGATCACCTTCGTGAAAGATCGTCCCGGCCACGATCGCCGTTACGCGATTGACGCATCAAAGATCAAACGTGAACTGGGCTGGACACCAGCAACCGACTTTTCCGATGGCATCCGCCAAACGGTGCAGTGGTACCTCGACAACACGGCTTGGATCGATCGAGTCACCAGCGGTAACTATCAACGCGAACGATTAGGAGTGGCGAGCGGCGAGTAGCGAGCAGCCACCTTTCGGAATTCGCCTCAGCAAAATCTCTTCACCCCTCAACTCCAATGATCTATCTGACTCGCCACCCCAAACTCACATCTCGAAACGCATGAGAAAAGGCATCATCCTAGCCGGCGGTTCAGGCACTCGCTTGCATCCGATTACCAAGGCCGTAAGCAAGCAGTTGCTTCCGATCTACGACAAGCCGATGGTCTATTATCCGTTGTCGACACTGATGCTCGCTGGGATTCGCGAGATCCTCCTAATATCAACGCCACACGACTTGCCTGGGTTCGAACGGCTGCTCGGCGACGGATCGCAGTGGGGCTTGAATTTGAGCTACGCCGAGCAACCCAATCCCGAAGGACTGGCTCAAGCATTTATCATTGGCCGTGACTTTGTCGGCAAGGATCCCGTGACTTTGGTGCTCGGTGACAACATTTTCTACGGCCAAGGCTTCAGCAAGCTCTTGCAGCGAATAGGATCACAAGAGAGCGGTGCCACAATCTTCGGGTATCGTGTTCAAGATCCTGAGCGATATGGGATCGTAGAATTTGACGCCGACGGGCATGCCATTTCACTGGAAGAAAAGCCGATAAATCCAAAGTCATCCTTCGCGGTTCCAGGGCTTTATTTTTACGACAACCATGTGCTTGATATCGCTGCAGATTTAAGGCCGTCGCCGCGAGGCGAGTTGGAGATCACCGACGTTAACAAGGCGTATCTGGAACAAGGGACTTTAGACGTTGAAGTATTTTCTCGAGGCTTTGCGTGGTTGGACACTGGAACTCGCGATTCGCTTTTGGATGCCTGCAACTTTGTAGCGGCGATTGAAAAACGCCAAGGGCTCAAGATTGGTTGTCTCGAAGAAATTGCCTGGCGAATGCAGTTCATATCGGATTGTGAGCTAAATACGCTTGCGAGTGCAATGAGGAACGAATATGGCGACTATCTTCATCGAATATGTAAGTCCTCATCAACCTTGAGCGTTAACGAGATCAGTTAATTCAAAGTTGTTGCCGGATATGCCCCTCGCGAATTGTTGAATCTAATTATGTCCACGGTTGTCCAAGAGAAGTCATTAGCGCCGATGTCCGATCCAGTTGTGGCGATCGGTGATCCTTCTGAGCACATTACGATCATTGAGCGCCGTCAAGGACTTCAGTTCTTTGATTGGAAAGAACTGGTTGCTTATCGCGATCTGTTTCGCTTTCTCATTTGGCGTCAAATCAAAGTCCGCTACGCCCAATCCGCGATTGGCATCGGTTGGGCAATCATCCAGCCTCTGTTTTCGATGGTCATCTTTACGATCATTTTTGGGCGATTGGCACAGGTAGACAGCGATGGAGTCCCGTACGCTTTGTTTAGCCTTTCAGCTTTGTTGCCTTGGACATACTTCAGTAACGCGATTACGGATGGTGTTGCAAGTTTGGTCAGCGAAGCGAACATGCTGAGAAAGATCTACTTCCCGCGTCTGTTGTTACCGATGTCCGCCGTGGTGGCAAAGCTAGTCGATTTTTTTATCGCAGCTGTCCTTATGGCAGTCCTCATGCTGTTCTACCAGCAGATTCCATCGTTGCAAATTGTCGTATTGCCACTGGCGATCATTCTGATGGTCGTCACTGCTGCCGGAGTCAGTGTCTGGTTAACTGCACTTGCTATTCAATATCGAGACGTCAAGCATGCCATGAACTTCCTGGTCCAAATGGGTATGTATGCTAGCCCCGTCGTTTATCCGGCCAGTCTAATCCCAATCGAGTATCGAAATTTCTACGCTATAAACCCAATGGTCGGCGTGATTGAGACTTTCCGCGCAGGCCTGCTTGGCTCGCAACCTATTCCCTGGGATCTGTTGGTCGTCGGCATGATTAGTGGAACATTAACGCTGGTGACGGGCCTCGCGTTTTTCCGCAGCAAAGAAAAGGTCTTCGCCGACGTGGCTTAAGTTTCCTTACTCCTTACTCCTTACTCCTTACTCCCAATGTCCCGTCCCGTCATTACCGTCGAAAACCTCTCCAAGGCTTATCGAATAGGAGCAAAAGAAGAAGTTCCAGACACGCTTATCGGAGCAGCCAAGGGCGTGTTAACTGCGCCATTTAAGAACCTTAGAAATCTACGAGGACTTAATACATCGACCTTATCATCGAAATCAGGCAGTAAATTGCAAGTCGATGACGAAACACTCTGGGCTCTCAACGACATCTCTTTCGAGATCAATAAAGGCGATGTGGTTGGAATCATGGGACGGAATGGTGCCGGTAAGAGTACTTTGCTAAAGGTACTAAGTCGAATCACTGAGCCGACCAGCGGACGCGCCGTAATCCGGGGTCGGGTGAGTAGCCTGCTTGAAGTTGGCACCGGCTTTCACCCAGAGCTTACAGGTCGTGAGAACGTGTACATGAACGGCACAATTCTCGGTATGACAAAGCGAGAGATCGATTGTAAGTTCGAGGAAATTGTCGAATTCAGCGGCATAGAAAAGTTCCTGGACACTCCGACAAAACGTTACTCAAGCGGCATGCAAGTTAGGCTGGCATTCGCCGTTGCCGCTCACATGGAACCGGAAATTCTGATCATTGATGAGGTTTTAGCGGTTGGCGATGCCGAATTTCAAAAGAAGTGCCTTGGCAAAATGAAAGATGTTTCAGACGGAGGACGCACGGTATTGTTTGTAAGCCACAATTTGGCAGCAGTGCAGTCACTATGCTCAACTGGCATTGTTATGCAGGCTGGTAAATCAAGTTGCCCAATGATCATCTCAGAAGCGATCGCCAAGTACATGGACCAAGGAAAGGCAACAGATCGATTCGAGGGAGATAAAGCGTCACTTCCGACGGCAGGAGGTTGTATCTCCAAAGCATTCGTTAAAACTGTAGACGGAACAAACGATGCATTTGGGTGGGACGTGGGAAGCGCCGTCGCTGTTCATGTGAAATGCTACCTAGCAGAACCCCAACGCGAACTTTCGTTGGGGATTGGTTTTGATTCTGTTGATGGCAATCGAGTATTAACACTTCACTCGAGTCATGGTGATGGCATTCAAACATTTTTCCCGGCAGGGCACCTCGAGTTTCGGTGTGAACTATCGCAGCTAAATTTATATCCTGGAAAATATTTAGTGACGATGAAGCTTGAGACGCGAAATTATGCATTGGACTTTAAGGAGCATGCGTTCGCAATCGATGTGCTTCCGTCTGATTACTTTGGTAACGGTAGCCCTCTGTATCGTGCAGCAGTGTTGACGAACGAGCGATGGAACATCAAGCAGTTGGCATAGATAGTATATGAATAAAACATTTAGCAAAATTTGCGCAACCACAGCACGAAAATGGATTCGATACCTGCCAATAACGACTGGTCGAGGATTTCTCTGGGACCGACTACATTGGAGGGAAGATAATTTCATTGCGAGAACTCGCACTGGATGTGCATTAACAGGATCAACACGTGATAGTATTCAGCGATGCATTTACTACTTTGGGATTTGGGAGCCTAATCTGACGGCATGGATTAAAAGGACGTTAACCGAGGGTGAGACGTTTGTAGACGTCGGCGCAAACATTGGGTATTTCACGCTGCTGGCTTCTCAGAAAGTCGGGATAACAGGATCTGTTATCGCGATAGAAGCATGTCGTCCAATTTACGATGTTTTGCAAAGTCACCTCGATATCAATGGCGTAACTAATGTGCTTTGCAAGAATGTTGCTGCCACAGATGTACGCACTAACGTTGGGATTATCCATGGTCCTAGGAATAATATCGGAAACACGTCGACAACACGAGATCTTTCTAGAACCGCTGAGCACGTTCCCGGACTTCCTCTGTCAGAAATTTTATGTGAGACAGACCTGAGCAAAGTACGGATTGTCAAAATTGACGTAGAAGGGTTTGAGCCTGAAGTGATTCAAGGTATGGCTAGTATTTTGAATCAACTGTCAAGTCATTGTGAAGTTGTCGTAGAATTGGATGTCGATGAAACTGGAAACGTTGGCTATGAAATTCTTCGGAAGGCGGGTTTTAATGCATACAAAGTGGAGAACAACTACGATATCAGGAGCTACTTATACCCAAGTCCGGTGCTGCCACCGACGCGGATTACAGAAATTCCTATTGGAAAAACCGATGTTATTTTTTCGCGAAAAGATCAGCAGTATCTTTAAGTGTGTTCGTAAGCATCGCATTGTGATTGATTCAGCTTTCAATGACCAGAACAAACGTTCACGCCAAAAAAACGATGTTGTTGGAGGAAGAGCATGCGCATGTTGAAGATAATGGAAGCCACATCCCATTGGAACGTAGCGTGGCATTCTGGGTAATTCCTTTGTATTCGAATAATCCCTATCAGGAATTATTCTATAAAAGTCTTGGGGTAACCAAAGAAGCGGTTCAACTCGCACCAACCTCCACACGCGAGTTGCTTGCCGCTGCAAAACCGGGCGACGTGCTGCACGTACATTGGCCCGAAGACTTGTGGAAGGGGAAGCACACAATTCAATCCCTTAGATTGCTTGCTGGGTTTGCGCGTCATCTCTGGGATTGCCGGCGATATGGATTGACGGTCCTTTGGACGATGCATAATTCGCGGCGTCATGATGACGCGAAATTTGTTGATGGGATAGGATATCGGCTGCTCTGCCGTTTTGCAAATGTGGTGATTGTTCACAGCAAGGAAGCATCAGAAGCGGCGTCTAAGATGGGAGCAACTCCTGTGAAAATCTGTCAGATTGATCACGGATTGTATTTGCCTGAGCTTGCCGATTCCGAACACATCAACGCGGCTCGGCAGAGCATCGTAGATATTGACCGCAAATATGTGGTCGGGTGCCTGGGTTTTATTCGTTCATACAAAGGCTATGAACTCGCTGTGGATGCGGTTTCCCAAATGAAGAACGAATTTCATTGTTTGATCGCAGGAAATAGTGCGATGTTGGACGAAAGGCAACTAGATGCACTGAAAACTTCGTCATCGACCGTCGTTGCGAAGTGGCTCACAGATCGGGAGCTAGCTGCATACATGAGCGTCGTAAATGTTGTTGCCATGCCCTATCGCCACATCACAACGAGCGGTGTTCTGAGTCTCGCATGGGCGTATGGTAAGACGGTCGTTGCGACACCTTTGCCTTATTTCCAAGAGTACGCTGAACGTTTTGGTGAGGGGGCTATTGTTCTCAGTAAAACAGACGAACCACATTCCTTCGCCGATGCTATCCGCCGCGCCGCCGCCATCGGTGACGAGAAGTGCGCGGAGGCAATGGCGAATATCCGAAGGGACCTGTCATGGGAAAAGTGCGTTGAACCGTTGCGCAAACTTCTTTCCGAGTGCTTGTACCGATAGTCAGTTAGCCGATGAATGTAGCGTACGTATTGGTGGATCCCGCTCGGGGGAACTTGACGACGATGACCTGGATCTCGATCCAAACGCTACTTAGGCATCATCCAGATTGGCTCGTGCAAATCTATGCCGACAAAATCACATATCGAGAATTGGGCGGCGATAGTCGATTCGACGGATGCCAGTTAATCGAGTGTGATACCTGTGACGGTTCAGCGATGATACAGAGTCGCTGGATAAAGACTCGGCTGATCTCTTGGATGCGTGATGAGACATTGTTCATCGACGGAGACACGCTCGTTCTACGGGATCTTTCTGAGTTAGAAAAAATTGAGGGCGAGTTCTTGGCCGTTGTCGATGGGAACGAGCCACAACGCCCTCTTCGGCACAAGGCGGTCCTTCGTGATTTTTATGAGAAGATGGATTGGCCTGTTGGAGATAGCCTAGCGTACAACAGTGGTGTATGGGTTATTCGCCCGTGCAAGGCAACGCAGAGACTAGGTGAACTGTGGCCGGAGCTTTGGGAAGTCGGTCTACAGGAAAACCCGATGGATCAACCCAGCCTTTGGACCGCACTCCACCAGTCGCAAGTTGACGTTGTACCAATTGCCAATCAATGGAATGCATTGGTGATGCATCGCCCGAAGCTAATGCGATCTGCAAAGATTGCTCACTTTTGGCGATCACTTTCGACGGGAGGATCGCTGCTTGATGAGCTGGTCGAGATTGCCAGTCGCACCGGCGAGATTGACTGGAGACTGATCGATCAAGCAACCTGCTCGGGTGTCCCTTGGCGATCAAATGCTGATGCATGGCAGTATGCTCGTTCGGCCCATTGGGGACGTGCCATCAAAGCCAAATGGGATTCGAGATGAGGGGCTGGCGTATGTCGTTTGCGGATTTGATCTTATTCGAACAATGATTTCCCTCGTATGTGTCTATAACCGGCCAGAAATCTACCAGCGATGCTTGGCTGCAAGCGTGGAAACGCAGAATCATTCCATTCAGTTGATCGGGGTTGATAATTCGAACTCACGATTTGACCGAGCGTCAGCTGCGTTGAATTGGGGGGCCGAGCAAGCGATGCACGATTGGGTCGTGTTTGCTCATCAAGATGTTGTGCTTCTTGATCCGGAATGGTCAGCTCAGATTTTTCGTCTACTGCAGAAGTTTCAGCCAACCGGTTGGTGCGGCGTTGTTGGTCGTGACTGGGACGGGCTGTGGCAGGGGCTTTTGCGAGATCGTGACGGGGTTTATGGGGAACCTTTTGACACGGTTCGCGAAGTTCAAGTACTGGATGAAGTGGTACTAATTCACCGTCGCCAGCCCGGAAAATATTTCGATGAAACATTAAAAACTTGGCATGTCTACGGTGTCGATGCCTGTTGCCAAGCCATCTTAGATGGGCACAAAAATTACGTTATTTCGGCGCCAGTTTGGCATGATTCCCCTTCCACTAACCGTGCGGGGTTGGACAAGGCAAATGCGTTTATCGCACACAAGTATGCCGATAAAATTTCTCCCATCCACGCTTGTTGCGGGGATATCCCGTTTCGATTTGCAAATCGTGGAAGCTATCGAAAGCATGTCCTGCGAGACCGCTTCCGTGCCTGGAGACACGCTGTATCAACGAAGGTGCGGCCGTCGTCGTTTGAAAAGACTTGCAAGCCACTTGATGTTGTTGAGACCTGGACCCAGGGAAATGATCGCGTCGATTGCGTCAGAGGAACGGCTTGGTATCAGCAGATTGAGGCGATTGGGCTCGCCGATTGCAGTACACGTCCTCGGCAAGTCGTTCACCATTTTAATCAAACTTCGGCGACCGCAGCAAACGCTTCAGTTGTGATTTTCGGGCAAGAAACATGTCGTGGATCGTTCATGCGACCGTTAGTGAGCCGTTGGATCACGATGGAGGTATTGCCCCGCTGCAAAACCTTTTCAAGGTCAATTCGACCCTATGATCAATTCCTTGTGCGCCGCGAACTATGCCGCGACCAAGATGATCGGTATTGGTTGTTGAGCGAATATCAAAATTTGAATCCGTCGTCGGGAGAGGAGCAATCGTGGCAATCCAAGATATAAGTCGCTGTGTAACAGATGCGATAGGTTGGCGGCTTCGATCGGGACTGAAGCGGTTCAATACGAACAGCGCGAGCAGCGAGACCGCTTGGGTGCGTGTTCAGATGAATAAGGCAACTGCTGGATTTGTTGATCGCATTGGCCCATCTCAACTCGATGCACTTGAAATTGGCGGCGAAAATTGGATGGCAGGTGGCTTTCGTTCCTACACCACAATTGACTATCCTGAATACGATCTCTGTGACCAACCCTACTGCGAAGAGGGATTCGATCTGGTTTTGCTTGAGCAAGTGTTGGAGCATGTGTTGTGGCCATATCGGGCGGTTCAAAATCTTTACAAGATGCTGCGTCCTGGCGGGTGGGCAATGGTAACAACGCCCTTCCTTGTAAAGATTCACGCTTATCCGATTGATTGTTCCCGATGGACGGAGATGGGATTAAAACACTTGTTGGCTGAGGGCGGCTTTGACCTTGATTTAATTCAAACAGGTTCGTGGGGAAATCGCCAAGCAGTGGCCGGTGGTTTTTCGAAAGTGCCCCGATTCCGTCGCTGGCACCATTCGCTACACAATGAACCGAACTTTCCCGTGATGGTGTGGGCTTTCGCACAAAAAGCAGAAGCTAAGCAATGAACTTAGGGAAAAGCACTGACGCTCGTACTTCGGTCGTAATTCCGTGTTACCGAGAGGATCGGTATTTAGCAGAGGCGATGAGTTCGGTAGCCGATCAAACATGTTCCGCTGCGGAGTTAATCGTCATTGACGATGGTTCTCCCCAACCGATTTTGGAGCCTCGTAGTTGGGTAGGGCCGCCGTTGCAATGGGTGCGTACAGGAAACCAGGGGCTTGGGGCTGCTCGCAACGAAGGCATTAAGCGTTCAACGGGAAATTTCATTGCGTTTTTAGACGCGGATGACAAATGGGCATCCGAAAAGATCAAGCTTCAACAGGAATGTCTCACTGCGAACTCAGATGCGGTCGCGTGTTACACTCGCTGCGTCGACTCGCAGGGTTTTTTCCCTTTTGGTCCTTACCCTGAGTCCCAACTCGACCCGCCCTCGATGGCGGGACTCCTGTGGCGTGAACTGTTTTTTCCTCCCTCGACTTTGATGGTCCGGTCCGAGGTGCTCCGAAAGGTAGGAGGGTTTGCTGAAGGTCTCTCCAATGGCGAAGACTTGGAAATGTACATCAAACTGCTTAATCAGGGGCCAATAGTAGGGGTCGACCTTCCGCTGGTATGGTACCGCATTCACGACAATCAAGTCACCAAAGATGAAACTCGCCGAGTCATGGGAGGCAAGCGTGCGAGGGAATTGATTATTCAGAATCACCGAGACTTGCTTTATCAAGCCGGTATCTCTGACATTGATTTATGGAGTGGATATCGTGAATCAGTTCTTTTGGCATACTATCGACGAAACTTCTCATCTGCTCGAACCATGCTGTGGGATTATTGGAAGGACCATCCGAAAGACTTGCGAGTCTTGATGTACTGGATGATTTCACATTTTCCTGCTCGGTTAGTTGGATTGATGAAGGATAAGACGTTTTGTTAATTACGATTGTTCTCGTTAACTTCAATGGTTTAGCTGACACGATCGAATGCCTAGAATCGATAGCGTTGATCAATGACGACCAGCTTGAAACCGTCGTAGTTGATAATGCATCGAAGGGCAATCAAGCGGAATCGATTGCTGCGCAGTTCGACTGGGTGACTGTCATTGCCAGTCCAGAAAACACCGGTTGGTCCGGTGGCAATAATATTGGCATTCGCCACGCTCTTACTCCAGCGGCAGCGACTGATCTGCGACGTTGGTTGCCTAAGAACCATCATGTGCGTCCGGCTGACGCAGTTTTCCTGCTCAACAACGACACGGTGGTCAGTCCAACGATCCTTGATCAGCTTCGGCATGGTTTCGGGATGGATTTTGATATCGTTGGCCCCGTGATTAATGAATACAGTGATCGAAATATCGTGCAGACCGAAGGCGTGCGGTTCAACCCGAAAAACTCATGTGACTTTTTCCAGCCGATTCATGTCGACCGAGGCGAACCAGGAGGAATCACGTTGGTTGATATTGTGAACGGATGTGCTGTTGCCATCACGCGAAAGGTCTTTGATTCGATCGGTTTGATCGACAATCGATTTTTCCTGATTGGCGAAGAGTCCGACTTTTGCTTACGGGCACAAACTGCCGGATTTCGGTGTGGAGTAATCCACCAAAGCTTGGTCTATCACAAGCATTCGGTTTCGTTCGCGCGGGCGGGGAAACCCCTACAGCGTTATTACGGAATTCGAAATTTGTGGACGCTGTTAATTCGGCACAGTGGTGTCAACGGACGTCGCAGTCGGGTGGGGGCGGTGTGTGCTTATTTCCGTCATGCTTATCATCTGTACTGTCACGAAAGTGAATTGAATAATCGAGAGGGAGCGGAGGCTGTTACAATTGGAGTCGCTGACGCGCTTACGCAACGATTAGGGCGACAGCCAATTGAAGTGAGTTGGGCTTCACTTCTACTAGACCGAGTTTGCGCAGCGGTTTGGCGTTTTCGAGGTGGGCGAGTGAACGATTTCTGGAGCGTTCAAGCCGAACGGCAATCGCCATGACAAAAGGAATCGCTCTGCTGCTGTTTTTATGGTTCGTGCTCATCGTTCGTGCGGTTCAATTCCCTTGGATTGGAGTAACCGGATACGCGGGATTTGCAGTGTTATGTCCAACATGGAATTGGCGATGGGGATTGCCGGTGTGGGATTATCAAAAATTCCTAGCAGGAGCGACAATTCTGGGGTGGTTGATATCGGGCCTGACGCGGCAACGCCTAACCCGCGCAGGAGCCTTAGCGATGTCAGCGCTAGTGGGGTATCTAGTGCTGACATTTATCAGCACTCAGCAAACGATAAACCCGTCAAAAAGTGCACTCTATTTGGACATTTCATGGAAAATGATCCTGATGGTGGTCTTGGCCACGTTCATATTGCGAGAACCCAAACACCTAATAACGTTTTCTTGGGTAATTGTTATTAGCCAAGGATGGAACGCCTTTAACATCAACCAGCTTTATTATCAACGCGGGATTAACGTTAATTATTTCACTTGGAATTTTTTAGACAACAATACTTACTGCATTTCGGCAGTCCCTATCATGGCGATCGCTTTTGCGATCATGGTAACGTCCACGCATCGTTACGGACGTCTCTTAGCGGGCCTGATTTTTGTATTGCAAATGCATCAATTGATGATTTTGCAATCACGGGGGACGATGCTAGGAGCTTTGTTGTTGACTGTTCTGGCAATCTTTTTCATGCCTAAAAACAGACAAAGTTTGACACTCGTGCTTGGGGGCGTTCTAGCGGGAGTTATTTTAGCAGGGCCTTCAGTCGTAGAGGAGTTTTCTTCAAGTTTCAAAGCGGAGGGCGAGCTCGATTCATCTGCGGAAAGTCGATACCTTTTGTGGAAGGCAGGGGCTGGGATCATGCGAGACTATCCCCTTCTCGGTGTTGGCCCATGGGCAGGGGAATTGCTTGTTCCCAGCTATTATGAGGGCGATTTAGGTGGACGGACATCGAAAGCACTGCACAATTTGTTTTTCGAGGTAGGTACAGGGTCTGGTGTTCCAGCACTAATTTGTTACGTACTTGCGTTCTTCATTCCCTGGTGGCAGCATTACAGGCTGTGGCGACTTTACCGAAATCAGAAGCCCGAATGGATGCGCATCATCAACTTAGCGACGCTCTGTGGTATTCCTGGTTACTGGGCGTCCAGTATGTTTTCCAGCGGAGCGCTGATCGAGAGCCCGTATTTATTGATCGCTTTGGCGACGGCTTCGCTGGCGGTTGATGAACGCGAGACGGCAAAAGTGGAAAACGAGTTGGATGAGGAACTCAGTGAGCACGAGTCGCTCCAATGATGAAATGCATGATTCGAATCAAGACATTTTGAACAGTTAGCGCAGCCGATTTTGAATCCTCTTTTGCCATGTTATTAGGTAACACTTCGTTGTATGAATGTGGTCTTAAAAACGGGGCATTGGGCAATGTTGTTGCCGAACTTCCTCGAATTCGACTTTTTATTTGCATTGGTCGCGAGACCAATATTTCCCCAGAATTAACTTGTCGATCTTCGAAGTGAAAGTTCTATTTATCAAAGAGAGTTTAGTGTGGCCACGTTCTAGCGGTCATGACGTGCATTGTTTCCATATGATGCAAGCGCTCTCGAGCAATGGGTTCAGTGTATCGCTATTAACGGCGTATCGGTGCCAAGCCGCAGCGACGAATGGGCTCACATTGGAATCGCAATGGGATTTTCATGATCTTCCTGACAACAATCGTCCTGTAGAATTATCTCGGCTGCAAGAAAAATTCTGTTCTTACTGGGGAACCGATAAGAGTCGATTAACAAAGATTGCCAATTTGGTTCGAGAACAAGGTTTTGACGCGGTCGTGGTGGTCGGACTCGATGTTCTCCCGTATTTGGCTCTAGTTCCCGATTGCATCAATCGCATCTGGTATGCCGCCGACGAATGGTTGTTGCATCATTGGTCACAAGTGAATTTTGGTAAACCAAAGACTTGGCCTGAGCTAAAGCTTGGCCTCATCAAGGGATTGTACGAATACGCGTTTTCGTGTTGCACGGACCGGGTCTGGGTTGTTTCCGACCAAGATGCAGCAGCCGTTCGATGGATCATGCCAAGTTCTGCTGTCGATGTGATTGCCAATGGCGTGGATGCAAGCCATTTTGATCCTGGGATGTCGATCGCCGACCCAACGATGGTTGATTCCTCGGACTTGGTTTTTTGGGGGCGTTTGGACTTTGGTCCAAACTTGGATGCGATTGAATGGTTTTGCCAAAATGTCTGGATTTCGTTACGCCGCGCCCGACCTGAGATTCGGTGGACCGTGTACGGTTTTCAAGCGGGACCGAAAGTCGAACGGATGGCAGATAAATATGATTTCAATTTGGTTCCCGATCTTCCAGATTTACGACCTGAGATCCTGAAATATCGTCTCGTTGTGCTACCGTTTGTTAGCGGAGCCGGTATCAAGAATAAATTCCTGGAAGCGGCCGCGCTCGCTCGACCCATTATCGCCAGCGAGCGAGCGATCAATGGGGTTGACTTGAAAAACGGGCAGCCCTGCGTGGTCGCACGTGATCCAGTCCAGTGGATCAGTCAGATTTCGAGGTTGTTGGACGACACTGCCGCGCGAGACAAGTTAGGTCAGCAGGCGAGGGATTGGGTTGTTGAACACTACTCTTGGGAGCGGGCAGGAGCCTTAGGGCTGTCTTCGCTAAGAGCAAAATGACTAGCAAAACTTTAACGCCCATGGAGCTAATTCGCGACGACTGCGGTGATATAACCGCAACGGCAATGGCTTGCCCTGCGGGGGTAAGCCTGCCCTTTAGGTGTGGCCAAGTTTTCGAGGCTGCGCAAATTCAAATTACCGACCGAGATGGCATTCGGCAAAAGTGCCAGCCAAAGGTGCTCAGTCGATGGCCTGATGGATCAATCCGCTGGTGTTTAGTCGAGTTTATTAGTGCGCCGTCGATGACCTACCGGGCTGAACTGGTGGTTAAAACAACCGGGGCTTGGGAGGGGGCGGATCTAGATATGCCGGGCTGGAGATCAGTTCCGGCAGTTGATTTGGCAGTGCCGAATGCGGAGCGTATCGCCAACAAGATCGAGTTGCGCCACGAATCCACCGCACAGTCCGTTTTTATGGAATTACGGCTTCGGCATAACGAAACTGACTTTTGTGGGATTGTAGAGGCTCCGGAGTCGCTTGAAATCGGGCCGATTCGTTGGTCAAAGCAATGGAGATGTCGATTTGATGCCGATCCGGATCAATCATCCTACCGAGCGCTGCGCCGATCTCCGTTGGTCGGCAAGTTGATCGCAAGCTCTTATTCGGGCGCGTCGGTCGTGACTTTTGAATTTGTCATACAAAACCCTCAAGCGATGGACCATCCTGGTGGAAATTGGGACTTGGGGGCGTCCGGTTCAGTAGTGATTGACGATTTGTCGGTGCATTTTTCAGTGCCAGTTTCGTCTCGAAGCAAGTCTCTTTCGGTGGATTTACTGGATAGTGGCCAGAGGATCCAATCGAACGAGCGATTGCTGGTGTTTCAGGCGTCAAGCGGGGGTGAAAATTGGAAGAGTCCAAATCATATAGATCGTCACGGTCAAGTCCCACTGGAGTTTCGGGGGTATAAAGTTGACGCGGACGGAGTAGGGTATACCGGGCTTCGCGCTGAACCGATTCTACGATCGACTGATGAGCAAGTCGAATGTTCCATCGGCTATCACAAATTTTGGCAAAACTTTCCGAAGGCACTGGCAGCAGATTCGGGCGGGTTAAGGATTGGGCTATTTCCCGCCGAAGTGACCGGTGGAACCGAATTGCAGGGGGGCGAACAGAAGACGCATCAGTTTGCGTTCGAAATTAAGGCAGTGAATGTTCCTTCAGGTATCGATGCTTGCCTCTATCCTCCCCTTTTCCGAGTTTCGCCGGAAGATTACGCCCGCGCCGAGGTTCTGCCGTATTTGGTGCCCAAAACGGAAAAAAGCCATTGCTGTTACGAGGGACTGGTGAACCAAGCGATTGACGGTGGAGATACTTTCGCTGCCAAATCGGAAACAATAGACGAATTCGGTTGGCGGAATTTTGGCGACATCTACGGGGATCACGAAGCGGTCTTCCATCGTGGCGACGAACCTATGGTTTCCCACTACAACAATCAATACGACTGTACGCTCGGGTTTGCGATCCAATTCCTGCGCAGCGGAGATCGCCGCTGGTTTGATCTGATGACTCAAATGGCGGATCACGCTTGGGACATCGACACCTATCACACTGACCAGGACAAGCTACTTTACAACGGTGGACTTTTCTGGCACACGTACCACTACGCCGACGCTCATACGGCGACCCATCGCAGCTACCCGAAACGGCTTCGCGTTTCGCAGTCGTTCGAGGGTGGTCAAGATCTCGAAGAGCTTGGCGAAACCGGCGAAAAGCTTGCCAAGAACTATGCTATCGGTGGTGGGCCTGCGGCGGCCCACAATTACAGTACCGGGTGGATGCTCGCCTACTATCTAACCGGCCAAGAGCGATATCGTACCGCTGCGATCAATGCTGCCAACTATGTCATGCAAATTGATGACGGAAGCAAGACAATTTTTAGGTGGCTTTGCCGCGGAGACACGTGGGACTCGACCTGTAGCTCTGCAGGTTATTTTGGGCCTGGACGCGCCGCCGCGAATTCGACTCATGCGTTGTTAACCGGTCACGAGCTGACCGGGGATGATAAGTATTTAGAGCGTGTAGATGTGCTGATGCGACGTACCGTGCATCCAAACCAGGATTTAGAATCGCTTGATCTGCTGAATGCGGAGCTGCGTTGGTTCTACACCATGTATCTGCAGGCATTAGGACGCCTTGTTGACTACAAAAAGTATTTGGGGCAGCAAGATGACTGCTACAGGTACGCGGTCGCATCCCTGTTGCACTATGCAAATTGGATGGTCGTCAACGAAAGAATGACTCTCACGCAACCTGATAAGTTACAGTTTCCAACCGAAACATGGGCCGCTCAGGATATGCGAAAGTGGCATGTTATCCGACATGCAGCCATATTCGAGCCTAACGTAAGAGCAAAAAATGCGATGCTCAAAAAGTCCGAGTTGATTTATCGTGAAGTGTGCGGTTCGCTTTGCGCGTTTTCGACACGATCGCTCTGCCGCCCGGTTGTCATTTTGTTAAACTTTGGCTGGCAACGAGATTGGTTTTGTGCGCATGCAGAAACTGATTTTTCATGTGAGATGACCGGGGTTTCATTTGGCCCACCCGTATTACCGAGTCCGCAACGGGACGTTGCGATAAACCGGTTTAAGTTGCTCGCGGTGGTTGTGATGATCGCCCTGCTGTTGGTTGCATGGGTCGTTTGGTGCTTCTTTATTCGATGATATTGCATTTCCTCAATCACAATTCATGCGACGCAGCGGATTGGCCACTGTATCGTAAAATACAAAGCCACTTTGCTGATGCAAATATCAAGGTGTTTGCAAAAACTGTAGACTTGAGCTATCGCAGACGCATCGCATTGGCGTTTTTTGGCTGGCCAAGGCTGCTTATTGCGGCTTTTGGTCTCGCCTGTCAGTCTATACGTTCCGAACATCATCCTGACGCTGTCGTTGTCGACGACCATTTGCAGATTTGGCCATATGTCATCGTTGCATGGTGCCATCGAATTTGGACGAGAAAGCGATTGCCAAAAATTCTTTATCTTGGTTTTATCTATACGCCACGTTCTAGTATTTATATGCGAACCTTGCGAGAATTTTACTTTAGGATTGCACTGCAACCGATTGACACAGTTTTTGTGTATTCCCAAGTTGAGCAGCAAAACTTAGTTTCTCGGTACGGCGGCAAAAAGCCGCGTTTCCAGCATATCCACTATGGCATTGGCGATCATGCCTCAATTCGAAATCATTGCGCCGCGACCATCGCCGCAGAGAGCAGCCCTCGCGACCAATCGCTCCTCGATGACCGAAACAATCTTCAGGTCGATGACTTTTACGTTTTCAGCGGAGGCCGATCGTCAAGGGATTATGCAACGCTCGTTCGCGCGATTGGAGATTTGGATGCCAACATTAAATGCCGAATCGTTTGCGATTCTGTCGATCGTTGTCCCGAACGCTTTGCGAGTACCAAAATCGAAATTTTGAGGAATTGCTACGGTGAATCCTATAGTAGTGAACTTGTTAGGGCGTCATTAGTAGTTATTCCACTGGTTGATCCAGAAATTTCAGCGGGGCAGATGGTAGTAATGCATGCCTTGGCCGCTGGAAAGCCGGTCATTGTGACGTCAACTCCGGTGACTCGAGAATACTTTGAGAATCTTCCTACCGTACGATTTGTTGATCCGACGAACAAAAGTCAAATGTCTGCGGCCATTCGTGAATCATACGAGCAGCTCAGGCAACGCCCTTATGAGATCTTCCGGCAATCCCGGGCCTCGTACGATCAGCTTTTTTCAATCGATTGTTTCGCGCAGCGTATCTGCGTATCGATTAGAAGCGTAATGGGTGATCTTGAAGAAGATCGACATGGGGGCCAGGGGCCCGATGCTGTTCAAAGTGCGGTTGAGATGCAATGAAACTACACGTTTTCTTTCTTCTGTTTGTCGTAATTGTCTACGCCGTTATTGCTGGAGGCACAAGCTTTGTGGCAAGAGCAGAGGCTCAGAGCGACGTTAAGCAATTGCGCAACGAGTCGAGCTGGCTCCGTACGCGGCTTCGAATAGCCGAGCAAGCTTTAGACCGACTCGGTTCTAAGCATCCTTCGCGACCAAGCGTTGCTGCGGAAGTTGAGTCATTACGGGAGCAGTTGGACAGTTTCAGCGACACGCCTATACCATCGGGCAGTGATCCGTTGAGTAAACGAAAGGTGCAGCAGATCCCTTTAGGAGATCCTGGGTTTAGCAAATCCGCTGCGGCAAAAGCAGGTATTTATCAACCTGCCACCCCGTTCGGTGGGGAAACGGCCCCTGTGCCTTCACCCACGCACGATTCTCGCACATTACTTACGCCAGATCTGCTTCGGATGGTCGGTGGTTATCGTATACCCATGGCACTGCTCGGCTCAAAATCAATGGCATTTAGCAATGGCGGGCTAACTGGGAAGCACGAACCAAACGGTCGCTTGCGACTGTGGATGTCGCATCATGCAACGTCGACTGCTGTCGCGGAATTTATCGCACCGGCAGCAAGAGGGTTTGATCTTGGCGAGATAAACCGATGGCCGATTTGCGAACACGTTCGCAATATCGACCAGGTTTACGCGGAGCTCTATGCTTTGGATAACGCTTGTCAAATTCATGGAGTGCATTGGTGTCCCCAGCGAGATCGCTTGCTCGTTTCGGGGCGTAGTTGGTACAACACCACGTTCAATAAAGACAATTGGCTCGTTCAAGTCGATGTCGGTTCAACACTCGTTGTCGAGCCGGCTATCGCCCCTGGGTTGCCAAATCAGCCGTTCGGTGGCGGGTTTGTTGATATCCCTCAAGATTTTGCTGATAAGTATTGCCAAGGCAATGCGATCGGACTCGCTAAGGGGGGATACGAGTCAGGGCAAGCTTCAGCCACTAGTCCGACGCTGGCGGCATATGGAGACGCACCAGCGACCGTGCTGATGCACAGTAAATGGAATGCGGCGAAGGACGAACGCGAACGTCGAGATGCAAATTACAATGCCGGCAATGTTGGTTGGCAGCCAAACCCCGTCGCCGGAGTGGGGTTCTTTGGCGTCGACCGTGTTCAAGATACTGCGTGGGTGCATAACGATGTTGTCAGCTCGTTTATTGCGATCGTGTTGCAGCCCACCGGGACGCTGGAGTATTCACTCCAAGGCGATGTGTTTTCCAAATCGACACAATACACGTTGTATGTATATGACCCCATGGATCTCGCAAAAGTGGCGGTCGGCGAGCTTCGCGAGCATGAAGTTCGCGGAAAATGGTATGCCATGCCGATTGAGTCCCCAGCGCTGAGTCGCCCGGTAGGCTTATGGTGGGACAATACGACACAATTGTTAAACGTGGTCTACTCGCGGGCTTGGTCCCATGGCGGCCCAGAGGCCTATCCTGTCATCGTTGAATACGCCATCGACTGATGACAGATACTGGTTCAGCAGCAGGCAATACAGAAGGCTCCCTGCGGTTAAAACGACCGATTCAGCGGCAATCCGCATTTCGATAGTTGTGCTCCGATTACGCACTTGACGCAAATTGGGGGCCCCCTAGGCTTCCAATAGTGGCGGTGTTCCACTGTCAAAGGACAGCGTCACGTCGTGACGGGGCATCAAACGGCCCTCTCTTTCTCGGGGGCGGCTCCTCCCATCATTTCCGTTGACAATTCTTCGAACCAGCTGGGCTAACGTATGCGTCGTTCCACAAAACGACTTCTTTCGATTGAGCATCTTCATTCACGCCAAATGCTTACGACGTTGGCGGAGGTCGGGCCGAGCGATGACACACAATCGGTCATGGCTGAACATTACGAGACTGCTAGCATGGATGCGGGTTCGACGCAGCAGAGCGGTCATGATTTTGCGTTTGTTCCGAATCAACATGACCCTTTTTTGCCCGACTTTGCCTCCCCCGCTCAAACCGCTGGACGTCAGGTCTGGGAGTCGGAGCGTGACGGGGCATGGGCCGATCAGTTTGCCAATGCGTCAACAGACGACGTCATTGTGATTCAGCATGACATTTTGTTCGATTCCCTAGCCGATGTACATTCAGTTGTCATCGACGCTGGGGCGCGTTTGCGGTTTGACCCAAGCGGTCATCAATCGCTGCATGTCGTCAACCTGCAGGTGATGTTGGCGGGAACGCTTGAAATTGGAACACCAAATTCACCCCACCGTGGCTTCGCCGAGATCGTGTTCAAGGACGAGCCCTTTGATTTCCAGTTGGATCCAGGGCAATATGGCAATGGTCTCGTCGCCTTTGGAACCGTGAAGATGCATGGGATTGAACTTGGCGAGACCTTTGTCGCTGCACATGGCGAGCTCTACGCGGGTGACACCGCCATTGAGGCTTCGGGGATCGAGGATTGGCGTGTTGGGGATCAGTTATTGGTCCCTGATACGCGGCAATTATTTTACACTGCCAGCACGAGTCAGAGTTTGACTCAATATGAAACAAAAAATATTGCTGTGGTGGATCCGGGGATGGTTCGATTCGACCAAACGCTTCAATTTGATCACTTGGGCGGTCGTGACGCCAACGATCGACTTCAGTTCAGGCCGCACGTGGCCAATTTGACTCGGAATGTATTGATCCGCTCAGAAAACCCCGCGGGGACGCGTGGGCACACGATGTACATCGGAAGAGCGGATATTGATATCCGTTATGTGGAATTTCGAGATCTTGGAAGGACCAGCAATGAAGCATTGGACAATACCGTCTTTGATGCTGCCGGGGAAGCGACTCATGTTGGGACAAACCAGATGAGCCGCTATGCGGTTCATTTCCATCACTTGATCGGACGTGAGGACTTGCCAGCGGACCAGCCGCAGTTTCGTTTTTCAGGAAACTCGGTTCACAACACAACCGATCGAACCAGCAAGTGGGCGGTTACGATTCACGGATCTCACTACGGATTAGTTGATAACAACGTCGTTTACAACTTTAGTGGTGCGGGGATCGTCACCGAAGATGGCACAGAGAGTTTCAATACGATTCGTAATAACTTTGTGAGCCGAATTGCGGGCGACAGGAATCGCGGCAAATTCAGCGATGGTCGCGAAGGATCCGGGTTCTGGTTTAAGCGCCCCAACAACTACGTAGATGGAAATGTTGTGACAGGCGCTCATAAAGCGGCTTATGCCGTCTACGGCGGAGAGAATACGGATGCCGGCGCAATTAGTGTGCCGGCCTTCAAGGGAGCTGATCCACATCATCACGGTGCGTATCGGTTGGCTCAGCCTCGCACCATGCACTTGTTGTCATTTGACAATAACGAGGCGTACGCTAGCTGGATGGGGTTAGAGCTCTGGTACTTGGGTTACGAGTCCTACTACGATCCAGCGGACGAGCCCGTCTCCGAAACACAAATCAGCAATTTTGATGCTTGGAATATTCAATTTGCGGGTGTTTTCGGAGAGCAGGCGAATAATGTTCGATTCGACAATCTTCGTCTCGTTAATTCGAAACTTATGAGTGACCCCAATAGTGTTTCACGAGGCTTTGAGGTGCTCCGAGTGAAGGATGTCACCATCGTAAACTCAGTGATAGAGAATTATCGCGTCGGGGTGATGGTGCCTTATCGCGTAGATGTTCGCGATAGAGATTTACCAGTCTCTGAAATTACTCCTTTTCATGTTCTCGACTCCAAGCTTCGTAATGTAATTAATATCCAGGTGCGTACGCCGCACGAAGATGCGATTGGGCAGGCTGCTCCACGTTACACGTTGATCGAAAACGTCGATTTCGATGACGATCCCCTCGGGGTTGATGCCGGAAATTTAAATATCCAGATGCGATATAGCGACGGTCGATTTACCAATATTGTTCAGCGGGACATTGTGGAAGTGGTCTCCTACAACCGTGACGCAAGGGTGAATTTCCAGTTGTACTACGAACAGCAGTCGCCTGATTTCGTTGTTCCGCGATCTGGAGTAAATGGCTCAAGTTCGCCGGTGGGAGCTCCCGTGAGCGGGCTAACAAACACCGAGCTCTGGCAGCAGTTTGGAATGGCTGTCGGAGGGGAAGTTGCTCCCGGCAACTCAGCAAATGGTTCACGTTTGCGGATTCCAGGTGTTCTGGGGTTAGCTTTTCCACTCGTTCGGGCGTCCGCCGATCCAGCGATACTGTCGATCACGCCTGATTCGGGGACGCCGGGGGATCATCGCACTTCTTCAGGCAGCATTGTCCTTCACGGTGTTGCAGAAGCGAACGAAACTCTTGAAGTGTTTGACGGTGGTTATTTCCTGGGCCGTGTTGTAGCTGATAAGCACGGGTTGTGGGGTTTTGACATAACTGGCCAGCCATTATTACCTGGGCACCACGAATTGTTTGTGCGTTCTATAGGTAGTGACGCTTTAGAAAGCGATGTCTACGAGTTAGAAATTTATGTCAACAAGCCTCAGTTGCTAGCATCCCCTGCATCAGTTGCCGAAGACGCAGAAGTTGGGGCATACGTGGGCGCCGTGTCCGCCACCGACGAAGATTTGGATGAGGCATTTCGGTATTCAATTGTGGGTGGCAATGAGGATGGCGTTTTTGCGATCGATCCAGATACAGGGCGATTGAGCTTGGCTCGCCAGCATGTTCTTGATGCATCAAATGTCCCAGTTCGATATTTGCAGGTGCGAGTTACCGATTCAGTGGGCCTAATTGACGAAGCGATCGTGGAAGTCACGGTTACAGCAAAACCGCCCGGATTCTGGATCACACAGCTTCATTTTCATCAATTTGCAGACCTTGCGCCTGAAGAGATTGTTTTTTTAACACCCACGCAGATTGGTGCGATTCCTGATGCTTACTGGCTTCGTAAGATCCCGGAAAATTCACGCCGAGTACTAACGCAGTTCCAGTTAAGTCAATTGAACATTGCAAAGCCCGGGATGCTTGAATTATTAACACCAGAACAAAGACAATGGATCAGCGATGAGCAGTACGCAACACTACCGTACACAATGCTTGGAAGCGTGCCGATTGAGCGAATGAACGCAATCACGCCGCTTCAATTGCGGTCCATCCCGGATCGCTATTGGCTTGCACGACTCTCGGAGCAACAACGGTGGGCATTAGATCAAAGCCAAATTAATGGCATTGACTGGTCGAAGCCTGGGATGCTTTCCTTGCTAAATGCGGAGCAAGTTCTGTTGCTTAGCGACCAGAGTGTCCAAAAGCTATCGATGGACGATTTCGTGCGACTGCCTCCCTCACGAATCATTGCATTGTCGCAGAAGCAGTTGCGAAGTCTTCCCGACGACTATTGGTATAGGCAAATCTCGTTGCCCAGTCGTGCGGCCCTCGAAGACCAGGGAGTAATGTGGGTTTCCGGGTCAGGCTTTGTTTTCAAATCAATTTATTGGTTGTAACGATGCCGAATTGCGATAATTAAATGCCAAATTCGCAAGACAAACGTCCGTTAGTTCAGGCGATTACCAGCCAAGCTCCATGGCCATTGAACTCCGGTGGACACCTGCGAACCTACCATCTGCTTAGCTCGATAGCTCGTCAATTTGATGTGGATTTGATGGTACCCGAATTTGAGGGTAATGAGTGCGAGGAAATGCCGACATCGACACAGTTTCAGTGGACTAGGGTTCCTGTGCCAGAGCGGACGTGGTGGGCCGAAGCGAAGCGAGCGACGTCGGCGATGGTTCGTCGTGAACCCTATGCAATGTATCACCGCCATTGGCATCTCAGGATGTCCAGGCAATGGAGGGATCGTTTGAATACGGAAACTCCCGATTTCGTATGGCTCGATCATGTCGACAGTTTTTTGTATCGACGTAGTCCATGGCCAACGGGTGTGCCTGTTGTAATTGATCTTCACAACGTTTACTCATTCATTCTGGACCGCTTGGCTGATGAAAGTTCAGCGGCACGTTGTGTTGCTTTGCGTGTTGAAGCGGCGAGAATGCGGAAGATTGAACGCAGGATTTGTGCAACTGTCGATGCGGTGATAGCTGTTTCGGACCGAGAAGCGGAGCATTTCAAATCTCTCGGGGCCCGTCGAGTTCATGTTGCGCCTAATGGCGTCGACTTATCAGCTTCGCTTCGAGCTGTTCCAAATCGTAAAAATGGCGATGCGACCTTGCCAATTGTGCTGTTCTTAGGAGCAATGAATTGGCAGCCCAATGTGCTGGCAGCATTATCTTTGGCAAAGCAGATTTTTCCTGAGGTGCGTCAAGCTGTTCCATCAGCCCAACTGAAACTAGTCGGTCGAGATCCTGTTGACGCGGTTCGTATGTTGGGCGACTTGCCGGGCGTTACCGTTACGGGAACCGTTCCAGAGATTGCGCCGTATCTATCTGAAGCGCTAGTGATGGCAGTGCCTTTGGATTCCGGTGGTGGAACCCGCCTCAAGATCCTAGAGGCCTTTGGGGCAGGAGTTCCCGTGGTTAGTACTGCGGTTGGCGCAGAGGGGATTAATGCGATAGATGGGCAGCATATTTGTATCAAATCTCGTGACGAGATGGCGTCCTCGATTATAGAATTGCTTCAAAATGAGTCGTTGCGTCAGCATTACATTAAGAATTCAGCCAAGCTGGCGCGTGAGCAATATGATTGGGGGGCAATTGGCGCGGCCTGTTGCAGCTTCTTGAAGGACCTTAGCGATGCTTGAGTCATGGCGAATGGTGGCTCGATGATTTTGTTTATATGTGATGCTGATCTCGGAGAGCGAGAGTATGAAGGATCAGTTTTCCCTTCACGTGTGCTTTGTTTTTCTAATCGTATTTTTATCGCCTATCCGAAGGCCCCGATTCGACTGTATGCAAATCACGCCATAGCGATGCGCATCCCGGACAGGGCGAGTGCGCCGCGATAGGTGATCTGCGAAGCTTGGTGAGACATCGCTTCTTGACGTTGTTCGAGGAACAATAGAGCGATGCATCTCTCACTGGCTTCATCACATGGAACGTTCCGCCAACCTCACCGAGCATCTCGGCAACGTCACCGATCCACAAACCGGAGCGATCACTAATCCACTCACCAACATACTCTTCATGACCATCTGTACGGTGATCGCCGGTGCCGACGACTTCGTCGCCATTGCTCACTTTGCCAACACGAAGAAGGACGATTTGAGAAGTATCTGGATCGGAGTTCGGGAGTTCCTTCGCACGACAGGTTCAATTCGATCCTCAAGCACAACAAGCCTGAAGAACTCGAACGCAGTTTGCTCGCTTGGTTCCCCAGAGTGCACGAAATCAGGGACGTGGCCACGGGTGAAGTCTCGAAAGACTTCCCCGATTTCTGACGCCGAAACTTGCCCAAGAGATTGCAAAAGACTAACTTCATTCATGTTGGTCTCGCCGTCGGTTGCACCCGGCGAAAATTGGAAAGTTGCAGAAGGCAGATTCTGCCCTCAGGGAGACCATCTTTCAACAATGATTGGGTAGCTTCCAGCGATTGAGCCAATCGTGCGTCCGCTCAACAACCCAGCGTCTCAGACGATCGTGATGCAGCCCGGGTGGCCGTTTTTTTTGGAGCGAAGGTTCATCCAGACCAATCCGGGGGCAATTCGGTGTCTCGCCAACGTCCAGGTTGTTAATGAAGATGTCGGGGCACCTGCAAGTGTTATGTACGGTCGCTGCTACAAAGATTTATTGCAGTCCTACGAGGGTGACGTCGGTCATGAGAAAATTCTTCCCGGGAAAATGGCCATCGAGTCGCCCCTTCGTTTTGAATCGCCGTCCCAGTCGAACTTGGGCAGCACGTTCTCCCGTCTGAGGCCGCAATCTTGCTGGCTTTCGGTTCAGCAAGGGAGCATTGCAATCTCGGAGGTTCGGTTTGAAACGTCGCATGATCTCGCTTTTGGAAATATTGATGAGGAGCCCAGCTGGGCTGGGTGGGCATTCAGTTGCGACGACCATCTGATCTGGCGAACCAAAAACGCTTGGGTACACCTGCTTTACGAACACGGCATTGTTGGACTGTTGAGTGTGCTCGGATTGCAACTGGCCTATATGGGCAGTGTTTGGCGTGCACGACGAAGCTTGTCTTTGGAGCGAATGGTGGTGCTCGGTTCGCTGTTGGGGGCCGCCGCAGTTGCCTGTGTCAGCACGCTGATAGACACCCCCAATTTGTGTGCGATGGTGATTGCGGTCGCAGGGTCAGAGTGTCTAGTCCGGTCCGCTCGATTCGGTTGCGAGCAGCGGGAACCATCCAGAGTTCTGGTTCGCGGAGGCAAATGCCGAGGGTTTTGACGACTTCTTCCGGTTAAAGCCGCCCTAATCCAAAAAAACGGCAGAACTCGCAAATAGCTATCTTGCATCCCCCCCAGGCAGTGATTACAATCCCCTCTATGAGCCCTCGTTTTCTCCTTGCCGTACTACTCTTATTCGCCGGTGCAAGCTGCGCGGATGCGGGTGTGATTGTCGATCGGTCGGTCGATGATGCGGCGTATTCGTCCTCCGAGTCGCTGAACGCGGTTTCGGACTGGATCGCGTCTCAGGAGAGCGATAAATTGCCGCCCTCTTGGGAATGGGGGCACGAGGGCACTCTGGCCGGTTTTGCGCTGACAAGCGTGCAGACCGGTGGCGGGCACGCATTGGTATGCTCTGAGATGCTGTTCTTGGCATCGCCAACTCCGCTATGGCGGGTCGCGTTGTCCAACTCGTGTCTCCCCCCTAGTCCGGACTCGGAAGGCCTCCTGAAACCTTCGTAGATATTCTCCCAATCATACGACTTTTGATTGAGATTATGAATGTTTGCAAATTTAGTTTTAGGAAGAATAAAATGAGACTTTTGAAGTTTGCGGTTTTAGCCGTGCTGGTTGTATCGCCGATTAGCTCGGTTTATGCCGGTGTTATGGGGTCGTCAGTGCTTAGTCTGACGAATATTCGTGTAGTTGATGCGGGTGCCGCCAATGTTGACGCTAATGCACTGACAGGTTCGTTCGCCGGCGGTGGAGGTGATATCACTATCAGTGGTGTCATTACTACCGCGACTAATAATGCATCTCTTGGTGCTGTGATTGCTCCGACCCAGAACGGGAGTGCTGTTTTGTTACCTGGGCCAACGGGTAGTTTAAACACTGTAAGCGATGCTGTGGCGAGTGTTGGCGCTGAGTTTACGAAATCAGAGACCAGCTTTGGTGGGTCGTTTGTTGATTTGACCCCAATCGGTGGTGGGATATCTGCCCTGTTTCCAATTGGTGGCTTCGCAATCAATTCCGCTAGTTTCGATGTCGATACGCTGGGCCTATCAGGGGGGGCATCGTCGAATGTTAGTAACACGTCTCAGTTCAGCTTCACCGCTGCCACGGACCGTGATGTCGAGTTTGTTTTCGATGCGTCGGCTTTGATCAGTTTGCAAGACGACTTCCTGCCCCCGAACTTCCTTACTTCAGGGCGTACAAGTTTTTCAGCATCTATCACTGGCTCAAGCTCGGCTGCGACTGGTACTGCAATCGCGACTGTTGAGAGCGCACTGAACAATTTTCTTTCGATTCCACCATCGGGTAGCCCCGGCATTCTCGAGTTGGTGCTGACCGAGTTTCGGATCCCAGTGTCGTTAGTAGCTGGGACGAACTACATCGTCAGTTTGAACCAAACTGCCTCGGTTCAGGTTGGAGTAGTTCCTGAGCCGGCATCGATGTTGGCATTCGCTGGAATTGCTGTCTTGGGTGTTGGTGCCAGACGTCGTCGCCGAAAGGCGGTTCAAGCGGTTTCCGTTAGGTAATAAACTCCTGTTTTCGCGTGTTATACGAACGCTCGTTTTGCTTAGGTGAGACGAGCGTTTTTTGTTCGTGGCATATGGCTTGAACCGAGGTAGCTTGCCAGTAATTATTGAATGATGTCTCCCGGGGATCGCAAATTCTAACCTTGGGGAGGCCATCCGTCAGAAAACGTGAGGGAAGCTGAGGCGTTTGCATTTTCCATTGCAGACGAGCGTCGTGATTAAGCAACGATTAGAGATGCCAGCGTTCTTGGCGAAAAAGTAGAGGTCGATGATAGGAGTCATCAGACTTCATTTTTACTGAGCCAAGACGTTTTCAGGGCGTCGTTGAATCATGATTTCGCAACGTTTGCGAGTAACATCCCTGGAGCGAGTCGCAGCTCTCCTTTGCTCCTGCTTCATCGATAGCGAGTGCTCATTTGATGGCGATGACAGTAGACTTCGACCCAACGAGTGACGAGCCGCTAGTGATGCATGTGCGGGTTGTCAGTGGGACCGGGGGCGGTCCGGACAAAACGATCCTGAATTCACCTCGTTTCCTCAGTCCGTTGGGGTACCGCTGCGTCTGCGTTTATTTGCGTGACCCACGCGATGATGGGTTTTCGGTAATCAAGGAACGTGCGGCGGTCCGCAAGGCGCCGCTGGAGGCGGTCGATGACTTTGGCATTAAAGATTTCGGTGTCGTCTCCCGACTTCACGAATTAATCGAGCGTTATCAACCGACAATCTGGCACGGACATGACTACAAGAGCAATCTGCTGGGGTTGATGCTGCGTCGCAATCATCCGATGCAGATGGTCACAACCGTTCACGGCTGGGTTCAAAAAACATGGAAGACTCCGCTTTACTACTTCATCGATCGTCAATGCTTGCCTCGCTATCAAAAGGTGATCTGCGTTTCTCAGGACCTATACGACGACTGTGTCCGAGTGGGTGTCCCTCGAGACCGGCTTTCGCTGATCGATAACGCGATCGCATTGGATGACTATGAAATCGAACTCGATTCATGCGATGCTAAACGATCGCTCGGAGTGGACCCGAGTGTGCCTCTCGTGGTCGGCGTGGGGCGGCTGTCCAATGAAAAGGGATTCGATCTGTTGGTCCGAGCTGTCGCCAACATAATCGACTCAGGGACTGATGTCGGATTGGCGATCGCGGGTGACGGCTCCGAACGTAAATCGTTGCAAAAGTTGATTGATCGCACTGGGCATCAGGATCGAATTCGCCTGCTCGGGTTCGTCGCCGATCCTCGTCTGGTTTATCGGGCTGCAGACGTTTATACCCTGAGTAGTCGTCGCGAGGGGCTGCCGAATGTCGTTCTTGAAGCGATGGCGATGGGGGTGCCGGTATTGGCAACTAAAGTGGCGGGGATGCCGACGTTGATCAAGGGTGGCGTCAATGGTCGCCTGATCGAACCGGACAATCTGGAGTCACTCCAGGGTGGGCTACATCGATTATTGCAGGACATCGATGTGCAAAAACAATTCGGGTTGGCCGGAAGGAGCACCGTCGAACAACGATTTTGTTTCAAACGGCGGATGCAAAAAGTGGTCGACGAATACCGTGCCATCGAGCGATAGATTATCGGTCCCAGTCAGTAATCAAAAAGCAGATGAACGGTTGGCGAAGGGCCGGTCACCTGCATCGATGCTCGTTTGAGTCATGGCGTTTAGGGATTGAGACAAATACTGCTGCTTCGGTAGGGCGGGTAGCCTAATTGAGCGAGGGCGTCGCTAATCGCCGAGTAGCACTCACTGGCGTTTGCTGATTGTGGTTCATCGTTCTTGTCGAAGCTCAGGTTTGAGATGCAAACGGCGGCGCGTGCAACGACAGGAGAGATGGTGATCGGTAAATCAAAACCATAGTCGTTTGCGATCGGCTCAAGTTTCTCGACGAGTCGAATCGCATCCGCGCGGGTGCAAGGGATCACCGGCGCGATCCAAATCAACCCCGCGTCAATGACCTCACCCGAGTCGGGGCGGTTTCGAAAAAAAGCCCCCTCAAGATGGCTGGGTGTGGGAACTCCGTTGAGCAGTTCGTAAACGTCGCCGATGGTGGATGCGAAGCTGCGAACGCGGTCGAATGATCGCCAAGTAGGAGCGTGTTTCGCTGCTACTTGCAGACCGCGGACGTGAAGACTCCCAAAGAAACGTGGATGACAGAGGCCACGAAGGGATCGCCGGATTACCTTTCGCTTGGCCGCGATTTCTTCTCTAGTTCCGTAGAGTCCACCGAGCGCGTTCCAGCACCCCACACTGCCAAGCCGTCGCAATGAGGCCCGTTCGTCTGGAGTGAAGTGGCCGGTCTTCCTCGGATGTTTCCTTATCAGTGGCTGTGATGACAGGGCACGCAGATCATTGGCAAAATGGACCACTCCGTTGATCGTCCCCGCCTGCCGAAGCCGGCTGATCACTTCCAGCACCTGTCCAAATACTTCGATATCGTTGGTCCTGAATCCGAAGCCGCACACTTTGTCTGGACGTGGCATCAACCATATCGTCATTCGGGTGACGACCGCCTCATCGCTCTGAGCCAACATGCCTTGGTAATTGGGGCCGTGGCCATAGGGATAAACGTGCCCTACAACGCTGCCATCCACATCTCCAAAGCCAGTGTGGTGGACTGAACCATCGCGTTTGACGTATTGCAGGTTGCAGCTCTGTGATGTGCGATCGCCATAAGGTGTATGGCCGAAGCCTCGCTGTAATACGTTGCCTACAATGGATGCGTCGGGGCCAGCCCCTGTGACATCGAGCATGAGCGAACTGCCACGGGTTCGTAATTCGTCGGCAAGCTTGCCTTGCGAGACCCCTGGTTCAATGACGGCGTATCCGAGAGTTTCATTGATCTCGATGATCCGGTTCATTCGATTTAGATCGATGATGACGCCACCATCCTCCGATGCGCACCGGTCACCGTAACCGTAGTTCTTTCCGAGTGATATCGCTTTCCAAGGAAGTTCCAACGCATCAAGCGTTAGCATCAACGCGGAAACCTCTTCCACCGTCGCCGGCGTGACAACGCAGCATGGACGGGTGCCTCGAGGCAGCGTTGTCTGGCTATAGCGACTTCGCGTCTCAAGCGATGCGGAAACGTTTTGTTCGCCTACAATCTGGGCAATGACGCGGACGAGAATCGATGCTAATTCGGATGAATGTTGAACTCCCTGCACTTGCTGCCGAAGTCTGGTGACGTCAATGTTTTTAGCAATCATCAGTAATGGCCTATTGCGAGGGTCAATCGTTCATTGGCGAATCACTTGCAATTGTTATCACAATGCGACGTCGCAAAATAGAACATTCGCTTTGGGAAGATCGCAAGCTCTTCAATGAACCAATCATTGGGGATTTCGCTTGCATGCCGCGAATCGGTACTTGTAACTGCGAACGTCTATGGAATTCGCTAATATCCGACTTTGCTAAAGATCGGTATTTCACGGAGCCGAGTTAAGCGAACTTGATGCGATCGTGTGGTTCTGGCGATCGTATCAAGTCGGGATTGGGCCGTCTGTCCCTTCCGGTAATTCTGCGTTCGCTCCTTTGCTGTCGATCACAATACTTAACCAATTCGACAGAATCCGAATTGGTTGGAATGGTGCATTCGTCGGCCATACAACACTGCTTGCGATTAGGCTGCAATTCGTCCGTGTTGCCCGATTGTGATGCTTCGAATTTGTTGCGCTGGTGGGAGGGGGCACCAACGTCGGAAATGGATTCGGTCAATTTCTCTCATCGGGCGATGAGCGAGTTCTTCGGCTGTGAAGTCGCCGTTAAAGTAGAAGGCCTGCATGCTCGCCCTGGCGCCCGACGGGTCGCTGACACTTCCCAGGACGGGAATACCAGGGCGACCACCCACCGTTTCGCATTTCTTTTCTTCGCCAATGATCTCGAAGCCCATCGCATGCTGATAGAATTTTGCGTGACGTGGATGGATCGTGGCCGTTAGGTATTCCACCCCAAAGTTGCGAGCAAATACAGCCAACAGACGCGTCAATTCCATAAAAACGCCCCGTGGCTTCGCCAAGCTGGGAGCGACTGCGAGTGAGGAAATCTCGCCGAGTCGATGACGTCGTTGGCAACGTGCTACGGCATCTGGGTAGCTAGATGCCATCGGTAACGGTGCTGCCCCGTCGAGAATGAGCGTGACGGTTCCCACGATCGCGTCTTCCAAACTCGCCACGAAGACCTGTGTCTCCGGTTGCAAGTGGCAGGGCATGACTCGTAATGCTGGTCTTCCCTGATCGGCTGCCGCTAGCCCGACTTCTTGATACCGTCTTTGAAGCAATCGAAAGGCGCCGTCGAACTCTCTTCGGGTGCGGGCGGTACGGACTTGGATCTCGCCGTCTGACGCGGTGAAGCTGTCGCTTGGGTAGGTAGCCGTAGCAATTCTGAGTTGGTGGTCAGCCTTCCTCGCGTTGTGCGGAGTTGATGGGAATGGAGACATCGTCGACTAACGCGAAAGGAATTGAACCACTCAGTTGTGTTAAGCAGGTTGTGAGGTGCCTTCATGCATCTCTGGATCCTAGTATCGCCAATATCTCACGCGCGGCTCCACAAAATCGCTGACGTACAAAGAGCGCTAGCCACGACATCTCCTGTTTAGATTGACAATAAAAATGGCTGCTCTGGAAAAATTCGAGACTGGAGTGTGTGCGAGTGTCGTCGATATGAGTGCAAATCGACTTTGCACGACCACGTTGCGATGCCAAAGGTGCATTTGAAAGAAATGAAGGCATCGGGCTGCTAATGTGTCATCAACTTCTAAATTCAGGGTAGGTCCCGTTCCCACCGGACGACTAAATATGGCTTATCGTCCGTGAGGAACCGGACCTACAGATATCCGCCAACGTTAAAATCTAAGATTGACGCAGCACAATTGCGTATTGCTGGTATCCGGAGCGTGAATGTCATACCGGATTTGTTGCGTTAGCGACTTCGCAAAGTGGCAGCGCGGCTCCAGTCGCATTCTTTTGCTGGCATTTGTTTTGGCACCGATTTGAAAGGCTATTTTCACGACGAAAGCTGGTCTCGTTTCAGCCGACAAAGACAAGACTAAAATCGCTGCGACGGTCACCGCCGATTGCCTTCCCGGGGATTCGTCGGACAATTCGATAGAAAGTGTTTGTTTTTACGTGGACAGTCGCAATCTTCGCTGATGGACTTATTTCCAATGCGAGAAGTGCTTGATTAGTCAAACAGCCACAACCATAATTTCGGCAAGAGAGTTGGCGTTGGACCCTCTCGCAACAGAACAAACGCAAGGTGATAATCCACATTGGTTTCCTGCGTCTTCGATGGAGAAGATCTCGTGGAAGTAATTCGCAGCACATGGCCGTGCGATTGGCCCTGTCTTGCTCACTTGGCAGCAAGTGAACTTGAACATTCACGCCTTGCCGGACACCGAGAAACTTGGTTGCGGAGTTTGACCGGCGGACTGAATCATTCTGCCTTCATACTGGAGGCGAACCTTTGCGGCGAGCGGGTAGGGATGCTTCCGCTGATGTTGGTGAGTGGTCCGATCTTCGGTAAGTTTTTGGTTAGTCTTCCCTATTTGAATACGGGAGGCGTTTGGGCAAGTACGTCACAGGCTGCGACCGCCCTGATCGACCATGCGTGCCATTTGGCAGATGAACTCGATGTCAAGTATTTGGAACTACGGCACGAACAACCTATCGAGCACACAAGGCTGAATTTCCAACGTACCGAAAAGGTACACATGCGGCTTTCGTTGCCTGAGACGGACGAGGAGCTGAATCGATCTTTCAAGTCTAAATTGCGAAGCCAGATCAAGAAATCCAATGAGCACGGTCTAGCAGTCGAATTGGGCGGAATCGAGTTTCTCGATGATTTTTACTCGGTGTTCGCTCACAATATGCGAGATCTGGGGACGCCTGTATTCTCGAAACAATTGTTTCGTTGTGTTATCGAGCACTTCGCAGGAGACGCTGAATTTTGTGTCGTTCGCAAGGAAGACAAAACAATTGCGGGCGGATTGCTTGTCCATTGTGAAGGAAGTACCGAGGTCCCGAGTGCGAGTTGCCTGCGTAAATTCAATCGTACCAATGCGAACATGTTGATGTACCGACATCTCCTACAGCGAGCCATTGCTAAGGGGAGCCGCGTATTTGATTTTGGACGCAGTAGCGAGGGTAGCGGCACCTACAAATTTAAGGCTCAATGGGGTGCGACCCCGCATCCTGCGTGTTGGCAATATTACGTGCGGAAAGGAGATCCCAACGACATGCGACCGGACGCGGGTGGTAAGCAGAGACTAGTGCAAGTCTGGCAGCGGTTGCCGGTGTGGCTGACTAAGATAATTGGCCCCAGCATCGTGCGTGGTATTCCTTGAACGGATCAGCGTCTGGCCAGCAATTCTTAGTTGCAGGGACTTCGATTGCGAGAATGATTGAACGTTCAACGCTCATCGCGCAACCCGTTATGTCTGGGCTGCCTTTTCCCTCAACTCGACCGTCTATTGACATGCGTTAAAGCAAACGGGCTTACCGCCGGATTGAATGGTGCCGGTTCTGCAGGTTGATCTAGATTTACCGCGACAAATGATTGGTCGCAAACATCTCTGCCTCACTGTCGATCACTAAGCGGGGGGATATCAAGCTGGCCTGAGAAAGGATTTTCCAGGCATTGATTCTCCGACTCAATACACTTGCAGGGAAGTAGACATGTTGATTGCACCCAGCGATCTCGGCCGCTCGCACGTATGGAACGGATTTCTGCTTCTTGTTTGCATGGTTTTCGCCTCTGGATGCAGTTCTTTCACGTTTTCGATTGATGCAACGCCTTCGCACAAGCTTTCACAAGCCTATTTTGCCAAGTCGAAACGTAATCTAGTGCCCATCGACGTTTCTCTATTGAGTCAGCCCAGGCCTGACGCCTACCGCATTGAAGAAGGCGATGTACTCGGTCTTGTCATCGATGGGGTGTTGCCGTTTTACGCCAAAGGTGAACCGCCGCAAATTCCTCCGGTGCACTTTCGGGAAGGGGACCAAGACCTCGCTCCTGCTTTAGGTGTTCCAGTGATGGTTCAGGAAGGCGGAATCGTCACGTTGCCGATTATCGGCCGGGTGAATCTTGCCGGGCTAACCATGATCGAGGCAGCTGACCGGTTGAAAGAAAAGTACGAAGCACAAGAAGTGCTGAGTGCAAAAGCAACCCAGCCCATCGTGACCTTGATTCATTCGAGGCAGACCAGTGTGATGGTCATCCGCGAGGATACCGGCGAGAGCAGCGAACGCGTGAACTTCCAGGACTCCCATGGTGGCATCTATCAGCTACCTGCGTATAAAAACGACGTTCTGAATGCTTTATTGGTTAGCGGTGGATTGCCGGGTTTGCAAGCTAAGAACGAAGTTCGGATTTACCGTCGTCCTTCCGCCGACCAATATCAACCTGGCTATGTGATTGATTCGGATATGTTTCCTCCTAACGCAGAACTGGAGTTGGGACACGACGAGAAATTAGCGAGACCAGCTCGAACGATTCCGTTGCGAGTCGAACGCGGAACCGAGGTCATG
Source organism: Rhodopirellula sp. J20-39 (assembly GCF_057365095.1). Lineage (NCBI taxonomy): Bacteria > Pseudomonadati > Planctomycetota > Planctomycetia > Pirellulales > Pirellulaceae > Rhodopirellula > Rhodopirellula sp. J20-39. Next base: position 5,448,344 of record NZ_CP195123.1, read on the forward strand.
ATTAGTCCACAAGATGTCATTCTTAATGACGGAGATATCGTCTATATCGCCAACCGCGATACGGAGGTGTTCTACACGGCGGGGATGCTACCGGGGGGCGAACATTTGCTGCCACGCGACTACGACGTTGATATCTTTGAGGCGATGGCGATTGCGGGGTATTCGTATGGCAATAGCGCCAGTTCCGGCGGTGGGAGCATCGGACCAGGATCGACAGGCGTTATCCCAACTGAACTTTTTATATTCCGCGAATGCGAGGACGGACGTGAGTACAGCATTCGGGTCGACCTCGAACGGGCGGTCAAGTGCGACCGCGATCGGTTGCTGGTTCAATCTGGAGACAAGCTTTTACTGCGATACAGTTGCTGTGAGGAAGCTTTGAATTTCAGCATACTCTCATTCTTCACGTACGGCATCCAGCAGCTGTTCCGTCAGTAGGATTCTGGGCTGTGATTCCAGAGAGCTGAATCACTTTTTATGATTGGGCGGATGTCAGACATTGCTACGGCTGTCACAGCTGAATGAAGCGTTGATCGCTCGTGAGAACGTCGGCGGACTTGTTTTGCATCGGTTTTGGTTATCAACGTGCCAACGGGACATTGGCAAGTATGCTAAGTCAGGCAGGTCGTCTCATGACATTCGTTTGGCCGAAACCCCACCCTTACCAATTGCTTTGACGTGGCCGACTGTAAACCGGAACCGATGATTGTCAGCCCCGCAGTCGTGCCGTGGCGACGACGGTTTTGGTGGGCGAGCTTCCTGTTCATCTCCATTGGGATTGCGACTTCATTCGCGACCGTCCGCGGCTGGTTGATAGAGCCATTGTGTGTTCACCATGGCCAAGCTTCTGGCGAGATAGCGTATGTGATGGCAGATGGGCCCGCGGTTTGGGAGAGGCTGCATGCGGCTTCGGATCTGTATCACTTGCACCGTGTCAAGAACATCGCGTTGCTCGATGAGCAACGAACCGATAGCTACAACTTCGTTAAGAAGCAGAGTAACACACGGATACAGCGAGAGATCGACTACCTCGGATTATTGGGCGTGCCTGATGAAGCCATTATCGCCGTCAGTCCCGTTCCCGGTGACCTACTTAGTTCACACAGCGAAGCGGTTGGTTTGCGCCGTGAGCAACCGCAATTGCGACGAATCGTCGTTGTCACATCTGCGCCACACACAAGGCGAAGTCTAATGTGTTTTGAGAGAGTGTTTGCTGAGACCGCAACCGTGACGGTGTATTCTGCATCAAGCCCTTCCGAGAGTGCAGAGACCCACTATCCGATTTGGATCGAGTACTGCAAACTGATTGTCTACTGGTTTTTGGTTTGAGAAATCTGCAAATCCTCTGATAGTGAAATGAATCGTTCCATCATCCAGATCGTGTCTCGTGGGATTGGTTTTTGCGTTCTCGTTGCGATGCTAATCTCGTCTGTACTTTCAGCGCACGCCCAGTCCCCTCAAGCGGCACGATCCGGCGCTGGTTTGGGAGTACAGAGTCGTCAGTTGCAACAGGGGGATGAAGTTCCGCCTGCAGCACTGCTGACAGACCGTGGGCATCGCTTGGCCAATGATCTTAAGAATCTCCGCCGCACACGCGCGACGCTGGGAGACAGGCACCCAACAATTCCTGCCATCGATAAACAGATCGACGACACGCTCCGGGAACTGCGTGCTTGGAGCTCGGAAGAATCGGAAGGCGAAAACCCTTTCTTGGATCTCAAAGAATCCACCGTCGATAGAGGCGTTGAGATGGTACGCCCCCGAAATTCAAGGATAGACCTAGGCGATCTACACCAGTTGGTGCTTCGCTTACATGATCGGATTAAATTTCTGGAAGCGAAAGTGAAGAAGCTCGAGGCTAGAATTCAACAGTAGCTTTCCCAGTTTAAGAAAAGTGCCAAAGTAAACGGAATGAAGTTCGAGGTTGAAACAACCGATACCACTCCAATGGTGGTCTTATCCGTGTTCAGTTTCGATTTAGTTGAGTGCCATGCTTTGGAATATTGCGTTCCGCACTCTGTTTCACGATCGTGGAAAACTGATGGCTGGGCTCATCGGAGTGATATTCTCCGTTGTGCTAGTAAACGTGCAGGGGGGATTGTTTTTCGGTTTGATACGAAAGGCGAGCCTGTTAGTCGATCAAGGAAACGCTGATATCTGGGTGGGGCATCGTGGCATGCACAATGTCGACTTTCCCCATGATATTCCCGAACGTTGGGTCCATCGGATTCGCAGCATTGAAGGAGTTGCCGAAGCCCAACCGATGCGAATTAGCTTTTCTGAGATCTCGCTTCCTGGCGGTGGTCATGAAGGGACGATGGTTATCGGGTTAAAGCCATCCTCGGATCTCGGGCGAGCCTACGAGATTTTCGAAGGTCCCTTGGATGCTTTGGAGCATGTCGACGGCGTGATCGTAGACGCGTGTGATGATGACAAGTTGCTAATTCCCGAAATCGGTTCCATTCGCGAGATCGGCGGCCGTCGAGCTGTCATCAGTGGGAAATGTTACGGGATTCTTAGCTTCCTCGTGACTCCCTACGTTTTCACCACTTATGACCGATCGGTTGAGTTCTCCGGTGGCAATCCATCGATGGCGTCCTATTTCTTGGTACGCACCAAACCGGGGGTCGATGCGCAAGACGTATGCGACGAAATAAACCGACGACTGGATAACGTTTCAGCGCTGACTGCAAATCAATTTGCCGACATGAGCGTCAACTATTGGCTGACACGCACAGGTCTGGGGCTCAGCTTTGGCGCCGCCACCGCGCTTGGTTTGCTCGTAGGCTTAGTGATGGTAGCGCAAACGCTGTATGCAATGGTATTGGATCGGATCAGCGAGTTCGCGACACTAAAAGCGATCGGCTCGACGGAATCCGAACTGCTGCTCTTGCTAGGAGCCCAAAGTTCGCTAGTCGCCGTTGTTGGGATCTCGATCGGAGTGGTGATGAGTTGGATAATCCAGTGGCTGTTCAGCACTCCACGAGCGGAAATCATGTTCTCGCAGGGTCTCTACGCCGGTAGTGCGGCGCTCGTCTTTGTAATTTGCTTAGCTGCATCTGGCTTGCCGTACCTGCGGGTTCGTCAAGTCGATCCTCATACCATATTGCAAGGTTAAAAAGGGCAATGAGAAATTCAATGCAGAACGCTATTGGATCTACATCGAGCGGCCTTGGCGACGTGCCGCAATGTCCCGTCGTTCAGCCAGGTCGCGATCCGCTGTCGTCCATCAGCAATCTTTCCGCTCAAACTGGCGAATCTGAAAGGGTTCTAATAGCGAAAGGAATCCGCAAGAGTTACTCCATTGGCGGCGAGAAGCGATGGGTGCTGGATGGGGTTGACTTTCATGTGGGTGCCGGTGAGTGTGTTTTCCTTTCAGGTCCTTCGGGAAGCGGCAAGAGTACGCTGCTTTCGATCATCGGATGCTTGCTGGAGTGCGACGAAGGAGAGGTCACCCTTGCTGGGCAGTCAGCAGAACAATTGAGCGTCGCAGAGCGAACTGCGATTCGTCGAAGCCACATCGGCTTTGTTTTTCAGCGATTTCAGCTAATCCGCGGCCTCTCCGCAAAAGACAATGTTGCTATTCCGTTGACACTACAAGGTCATTCTCTCAGAGATGCACGCGATCAAGCGTCGGAGATGTTAGGCAAAGTCGGTTTAGAAATGCATCGTGATCAGCTGCCGACTCAAATGAGTCCTGGGCAATGCCAGCGAGTTGCGTTGGCTCGGGCGGTTGTGACGTCACCACGCTTGTTGCTTGCGGATGAACCCACCGCGGCACTCGATCGAAAATCAGGTTACGAGGTAATGGTGTTGCTGCGTGAATTAGTGCAGTCCACTAACTCAGCGACCGTTGTCGTCACTCATGATCCACGAATTTCAGATTTTGCCGACCGCATTTGTGAGATTGAAAATGGGCGGCTGAAATGAGCCAAGTCAAAGTAGTGACAATTACGATGTTCATTTGTTGTATCGGCGTGGCCGTTGCCGAAACGAATCGAACAAAACCTGATACGTTACCCACGCTGGTAACCAACAGTCAGCAATCGTTGAGTCAGGCAACCATTCGTGCTCCGGGACGAATCGCTGGATTGACAGAGGAAATTGAGTTGCAATGCCAGTTGGTTGAACGCATCGCTGAAATCCACGTTCAACAGGGCGATCAAGTCAAAACGGGTGATTTGCTTGTGACCCTCGACCAGCGATCGATGCGGTATGAACTGGAACTCGCGTCGGCAATGGTGCAGCAGCGTAAGGCGGAATTAGATCGCCTCCGCAATGGAGCCAGGAAGAGCGAAATTGCGACAGCTGAACTCGAATTTGAAGCGGCGACAGCCCGCCTAGACAGCGCGAGGGCCAAACTGTCGCGTGCGTTAAAACTTAGGGCCGGGGCCGCTATCAGTGATCAAGAGCAAGAGGAAATTCGATTTCATTTCGTTTCCCAACGCGCGCTTGCTGAAGCGTCTCGCAATCGACTAAAAACCCTCGTCGAGTCTGCAAGACCAGAAGATATTAGTATTGCGGTATCGCTGCTGCGAGCTGCCCATGCGAATGAAATGCTTGCAAAGGAAAGATTGAGTAAAGGAGAACTCAGATCGCCGGTTGACGGAGTCGTGCTCAAAATAAACGGGCATACAGGTGAGTTGGCGGGAACCCCAAACGCGCCTCCTTTGATTGTTATGTGCAACACACTTCACCAACGGGCCATTGTCGAAGTTGACGAGTTTGATGCACTAAAAGTGGCATGTGGCCAGAAATGCCAAGTCACAAGTGATAGTCTTGATGGCATCATTTCACACGGCGAGATCGTTGAGATCGAGCCGCGTATGCAGCACAAGGAGATTTTTGGGCAGTGGGCTGGCGAACGCAACGACACGTTCAGTCGTCGTGTGTGGGTGGACTTATCTCGAGACGGACCACCATTGCCGATTGGTCTTCCCGTTCAGGTCAAAATCGATTTGTTGTAGGGTCGGAAACTAAACATCATTGGGAACGAAGCTTTTATATCACCTGCCGGATCGTCAGACCAATCCTTGGACAGGAATATGCCAGCATTTATCAATGCTAGTAAATGTCACGGTGGCGTACGAGGTTGCGACCACAACAACAGCGTTCTCAACCTTGCCACGTTCGCCGTTGTAGTGGCATTTGACGCCGAATGTATGGCTGCCGCTATTGGCAGTGCCGGTTCCGTCGACCACACCGATGGCATGAGGATCGTGGTGTTCTATAGCAATCAGTCGCTGGCACCTCCGCAGGACCTCGTCGGTCAAACGATTTGGACTGATACAGGACAAGCAGATCAACAAAAATTGGTCTCAGCTGCAAACATGTGTTTAGGGTGCTGGGCCCCTGCTCGAATTTGTCGCCAAACGCTCTCTTCACAATCTCTACCTTTCACCAATGGCCGATTCGATTGGCTGCTGCTGCAAGGGATCGCAAACGGCCGGTTGAATCGTGCGGCCGGAGCTACCGGCCTACCTTTGAAACCGCTGAGGGTGAGGCGACGATAAAAATAGCGGGCGACCAAACCCGCAGACGCTTATTATGCCAAAAAATCATTCCGATGCACGCAGAGCGAAAAGCGGATCCCGGCCGGTCACTTCCACCCGCCGACCCCCTGACATTCCAGGGACTTAGCGAGTTATCCTTTGCGACAATCCAATTTAGGATCCGAGGGTTCTGCCTGCGAATGCCCCTGCCCCCAAGAACAGTCTTCTAACGGCGAATTCGCATGGACGATGGTCTGCCAACCGTTGCCCCGGTGAACTGGCTGCCGAAACAGTGGGGCTGGATAGCCTCGGGATCGTGGCCGCTTCAAAAACACCCCCGAATTGAGACTGTGGTTGTCGGATTCTTCGACAGCTACTGCAACACAGTACCGGTGCGGGAGCGTAAAATGCGGTCGATACCGACCTCCCGCCTGCTCCCCCAAGTTGGACCCGCCCCATGCATCAGACCAGCCGTTGTCATTCGCGACTCCTGTTTTTCTGCGTCCTATCTCTCGCCAACACGCTCGTCTTATCGAGCTCGGTGCTCGCAATTGATCCTGTTCGGCCAGGAGACCAAATCGAAGTCCTCCAATTTCGAAAGTGGATCCCGGGGGAAGTCCTGGAATACCAGAAAGGGACGGCGCGAGTTCGGTACACCTTTGTTCGCGAGACGGAAGGCAACTTTTCGCTCGATCAGATGCGTTTCCCCAACGATGAGGGCTCATGGATGGTCTGGAGCGATGCGTCCGGAAAATTCAAGATCGAAGCGAGATTGATCAAGCGATCCGAGACTCACGTCAAGCTGAAGAAAGAAGACGGCACCGTCGTCGATGTTCCCATCGCCAGTCTTTCCAGATCGCTGCAAACCCAGATCGGCAAGGTCGCCAAGGCGGAAAAGGAGTTCGTGGACTCGGCCTTTGTGCGGGTGGGAGATGAGGTGGAATACAAATACTTCCGAACCTGGTATCCCGCCACCGTCAACAAGCTAACGCCCAAAGGGGCGATCATTACCTATACCTACACACGAGGTCCGGAAGAAACCGAAGCTGAATACGAAGACCTGCGGTACCCCAACGGCGAAGGCCCCTGGGCAGACTGGAAAGACAACACCGGCAAACACAAAGTTAAAGCTCGCTACATCACGCACGATGAAGAGTATGTCGAACTGTTGCTAGAAAGCAAAAAGCGAACCCGCCTACCTCGCACACGTTTGCATCCGTCCATCGAATCCGAGCTTGCCAAACGTGCGGTACTCACCCGTCGCCCCGACGAGGTGGAATTCAACCTCGCTGGCGTCGACTTCGAAGACATCCCGTCGTGGATAGAGTTCGGTAGAAATAAAGACGACGCCTCGTCCGCTGAAGCGAGCGAGCCCTCGCCGATCGCCGCATCACTGACGGATGGCCACTTCAGTGTTTCGATCCCGCGAACCGGGTCGATCAGCCCCACCTTCCTAGCGGACCCTTCGTCGTCGCTGCTGGGCTTCGTCTTGACCCCCAAAACCCAAGATGCCAACAACCCGATTTCGTTGTACTGGATCGACTTGGCCACGCAATCGGTCCGGCCCGGCCCCAACTTTGTGATGGGCGAACAGATCCTCGCATACTCGGCCAAACAAAACCGATTGATCACCGCCGAAGGGATGGAAGTCAGAGGATCGGCAAGTCGTTACTGCGTTTACCGACTCGCACCTGGTGACAAGAAGGCGATCCCTGAACTGAAGTGGTCGGTGCCGACACTCAAGTTTGTCAGCCTGGATCCGAAACTTGCCGCTAGCTTCGTAGGCGACAACCGCGTTTTGACAAACCTCGGCAAATCACTGACAATGTGGGATCTCGACGCAAGACGCGCTGAATTTGTCGTCCCCAACTCGTCCAACGTAATTGGACTTAGCCCCGACGAACGTTTCGTCAGCACCAACCAATTCAATCGCGCCGTTTTGGTCAGCACCGACTCCGGCAAACCCGTCGCGTCGCTGGGGAATCCGTCGGCTTATTACACACAAGACGGTGGTCATGTTCTGTCACAGGGCAACTTCGGAGGCTCGTTGCTTCCCCTTCGCTCAAACGTGACAAAAATCTCGCTGACGTCCGGTGACATCCGAAGCGCGGGCATCACCCCAAACGCATCGGTCATCGATAATCGCTGGTGTTTCAACGGAAGGAAGATTTGGGACCTCGAGCGAGGACTACTGACTTGGTCTTACAAGATTGACAGATCGTTGAAGCCTCTGCTAACGCAACCGGTTGGCAATCAATTGCTAAACGTGGCCGCCGTCGAGGGGACCGACTCGACTCAGATACACGTTGGTGTGATCACTGTGCCGAGCCAAACCACGCTATCGTCCATGGCTAACGTGAGCGACGAACAACTCTATATCATCCGCCCTGGGATCTCCGTTCGCATCGATCCTAGTATCACCCACCCTGACATCCTGCAGGGCATTCGTAGCGCAATCACAAAGTCCGGTTGGACCGAAGATGCCAGCAGTTCGCTGATCATCAACGCATCCGCTTCCCGCGGTAAATCACAAACGCAAACTTATGTCCAATCTCGCTTTGGATCGTTTGGTTCATCCGATGGATCCGAAACGACTGTGACCGCCACCCCGTGGATTCAAAGCCTTGGCATTGAAGCCGAAGGTTCGACGGTCTGGCACATGCGTAGCGGAGGAATGCCCTCATTCGTCTCGTTTCGAGAGGGTGGCTCGGTGGTGGCAGAGGTCAAACAATGCGAAGACGAAAACTACAGGCTGTTTGAGAACATCACGTTCCCTGAAAAGATCATGTCCCAAAAATGGAGAAACGGATTTGGAACCAGCACCTTCACCTCAAACGGCTACACCAGCGAAGCTGTTCACTGATCGTGATGCAAACCCGATGACATCGGCGACAGATTCTTCTTACCAACCTATAGCATTGCCGAAACACTGACATTCGGAACGCTGACAGGCACCCCAGTCAGCCTCGATGCAGGCTAACAAACCTGGTAAGCCAAAGCCCAATCAGGCTGACCATTTGGTCGTGATATTCTGCTTCCGCGTCCGGTCGGTTACGTTGCGAGTTCGCCGTTACAGGCTTCCTTTCTTCAATTCATTCCAGAGTCCAACCGAATGCTGCCAACGACTGATTCAGAAGCCCCGCCACCTTCCTTTGGCATTGTGGTTTACCTATCCAAGTCGCTTGAGGGGAACGTCAGTGCTCGCGTTGCAAACCTGCCAGACCTGACCGCCGAGGGTGCATCCGAGCCCGCAGTATTGGGCAAGGTGGTCCCGATGTGCAAAGCCGTTTTGCAAGCCGCAGTCCAATCCGGTGAAAAGCTACCCTGGATTGATCCTCCCCTAGAAAAGCGTGACGACGAGCAAAGACGCTTCTTGCCGATGCACCTATAGCTCGGACGTGCCGCACCTACATCATCGAGGTGACAAACATCCGCCAAGCGAGCAGCCTGGCGAAACGCTCCAATCGCTCGCGGCGATCGGATAAGCTGAATCATGCACGGGTAGGGCTCGGCCCGCGCGGACTTCTATCGAAGCGAATCAATCCGCGGGTCTCGCCAGCAAGAATCGATGCCATGAATCACCTCGACCAACTCTATCGTCCATCATTGGCGATGCTGACGGACCTTTATCAACTCACGATGGCGTACGGCTATTGGAAACAAGGTCTAGCTGAACGTGAGTCGGTGTTCCATCTGTTCTTTCGCAAGAATCCGTTTGAAGGCGGCTTCTCGATCGCATGCGGTTTGCAGACTGCGATTGAGTTCTTGGAAAACTTCCAATTTCGCTCTGACGATTTGGTGTACCTAGGCTCTCTATCCGGTGCCGATGGCAAGCCGCTCTTCGACGAGGCCTTCCTAAACTATCTCAGCGAACTGCGTTTGACTTGCCAAGTTGACGCGATTCCCGAGGGCACGGTCGTTTACCCTCACGAACCGCTGGTGCGAGTGACGGGCCCGATTCTGCAGTGCCAACTTTTGGAAACGGCGCTGCTGAACATTATCAACTTCCAAACGCTAATCGCGACCAAAGCGGCTCGCATCTGCGCCGCTGCGAACGGTGACCGGGTGATTGAATTTGGCTTGCGACGAGCCCAAGGCATCGATGGCTCGCTATCTGCTTCGCGTGCCGCTTATATCGGTGGTTGCTCGGCGACGTCCAACGTACTCGCAGGCAAGCATTTTGGAATTCCCGTTGTCGGAACTCATGCCCATAGCTGGGTGATGACCTTCCCCAGTGAACGAGAAGCATTTGAAGCTTATGCCCAAGCAATGCCCAACAATTGCGTCTTTCTTGTTGACACCTACGACACCCTGGAAGGCGTACGCACCGCAGTTGAAATCGGAACAGCCTTGCGAGCGTCGGGGCATGAAATGTTGGGCATTCGTCTCGATTCGGGCGATCTAGCTTGGCTGAGTATCGAGGCACGCAAGATTCTGGATAAAGGTGGTTTCCCAGACGCTTCGATCGTCGCCAGCAACGATCTCGACGAACGATTGATCGTGAGCCTGAAGCACCAAGGTGCCAAAATCGATACGTGGGGTGTAGGTACGAAGCTCGCCACCGCCTTCGATCAACCGGCCCTTGGCGGTGTGTACAAGTTGGGTGCAATCCAAGACGAACACGGCGAATGGCAGTACCGAATCAAACTGTCGGAACAATCCATCAAGGTCAGCAACCCTGGCATCTTGCAGGTCCGGCGTTTTGAAAACGCAACCGAACATCGCGGTGACATGATCTACAACATCGACACGGTCAAGGGCATATCGTCGGGTGCGACAATGGTCGATCCCGCTGACGCAACTCGCCAAAAACACTTCGGTGCTGAATCCCGATCATCCGATCTGTTGATACCCACTTTTCGAAACGGAGCCAACGTCCATTCACAACCGTCCCTTGATGAAATCCGGAAACGTGTGAGCGACCAACTAAGCCGAACTCCAGCGGCAGTGAAACGCTTTGATAACCCACACTTGTACCCTGTCGGACTGGAACGATCACTTTACGAATCGAAAGCTGCGATGATCCTCGATGCGAGAAACCAATCGTGAACGCGTTAATCCTTGTCGACATCCAGAACGACTTTTTGCCCGGTGGTGCGTTAGCGGTCCCACAAGGAGACGAGGTGATTGAAATCGCAAATCAATTGCAGCCGTTCTTTCCGATCGTCGTCGCCACGCAAGATTGGCACCCGCAAAACCACATGAGCTTTGCCTCCCAACACCCGGGCTGTTCCGTCGGCGACGTTGTTGATCTCGAAGGCATTGATCAAGTCTTGTGGCCAGATCACTGTGTGCAAGACAGTCATGGAGCGGCGTTCGACGATCGACTGCACACCGCGTCAATCACGCAAGTATTCCAGAAAGGAACCAATCCGCGTCTAGATAGTTACAGCGGTTTCTTTGATAACGGCGGAACCCACGACACGGGTATGGGAACTTACCTTCGCGAACACAGCGTGACGGATACCTTCATCGTCGGCTTAGCCACCGACTACTGCGTTCGCGCTACCGCCTTAGACTCAGTGGGCCTGGGCTTCCGCACTTGGTTGATCCAAGACGCGTGCCGCGGAGTCGATCTGCACAAGGGCGACTGCGACGTAGCCATCGCGAAAATGAAACAAGCGGGCGTCCGGTGCGTGACTAGCGACCGCTGGCTCGCATCCAATCCATAAACGTCAGCCTGCGGCCGATCATCCTCACACGCTCTCATCCTGTTCCACCGGAGCGGTCGCCTCGGGATGCATCCACCTGCCTCCAACCGCAAACTGAGTTCACTTAGCTTGCGGTTCCGCGTTTGTCACCGTGATCTGGCACTGGACCGATGGCAATCCGTCGGCGTGAGCTTTCAGCACGATCTCGCCAGGTTCGCCCGTACCGGCGATGATCGCCAATGCTAGGCCATTGAACGTGGTGACAACGTTTCCTTGAAAGTCTTCGTGGCTCATCGGATCGCCGCTGCCCACGGCTAGCAAACGTCCAGGACCTTCCACTTCCAACGTGACCTTCGCGGCCGCCTTGGGAACAAAGTGACCGTTCGCATCATCGACGCGAATCGTGACGTACGAAAGATCGCTGTTGCCAGCAACCAATTCAGCTTGGTCCGGCGAGACCGTCATCGATTCGGCGTCTCCGGCGGTGTGCCTAACCGACGTGCGAACGACTTTCCCGTCCTTCGTCGCGACCGCCTTCAGTTCGCCAGGCTGGTAAGGCACGAGCCATTCCATGTGCATGTCGTGTTCGACGGTGAACTCACGACTTCCCAGCGACTTGCCATTAAGAAACAACTCAACGCTGTCACAATTCGTGTAGCACCAGACCGGAATCTCCGTGCCTTCCTTTCCTGGCCAAGTCCAATGCGGTAGCAAGTGGACCATCGGCTCGTCAGTCCATTGGCTTTGATAGAAGTAGTAGGTGTCTTTCGGGAAATTGCACAAGTCGATGATCCCGAAGTTGCCCAGCACTCGCGGCCAACCGCCTGATTCACCGATGTAGTCAAATCCCGTCCAACGAAACTCGCCTGCAACGAATGGCAATGTCTTCGTCAATCTCCAAGAATCCCTTGCCGTGATCCGCACACCAGCATTGTCGTACGAAGATTCATAGCGACCGTTCGTTTCGGTAAAGACTTCGTCAGGCGTCAGTGGTGCGGGCTGACTTTGCTTTTCACGGAATCGCGAATGGGTTCGGTATTCCCCTCGAGTTTGCAGCGAATGCGGAACTTCCGATGCGTAAATGAATCGGTTCGGGAATCGCTCGTGATCCGCCTCGTACTGGAAGCAAGAACGGCCACCACCGTTGTAACCAACAACGTCCAACAGTTCGGCAAAGCCAGTCTCGTTAACGCCGGAGATCTGGTTACACCCCGCCGTGACCGGCCGAGTCGGATCGAGCTGGTGACAAAGATCACTCATTCGTTTGACGGTTTCTAACTCACCATTCTTTTGAGCTTCGGGCAATTCATTGCCAATGCTCCACATGATCACCGATGGATGATTCCGGTCGCGCAGCAAATGGTCGGTCAAGTCTTTGTCTTGCCACTCGTCGATGTAACCCGCGTAACCTTGTTTCGTCCGACGACCACAGACCAACTTACCATCTTCGAATCCCCACCCGAAACGCCATTTATCAAACGTTTCGTTGATAACCAGAAATCCCATTTGATCGCATAGATCGAGCAACTCCGGTGGCGGTGGATTGTGTGCGGTCCGAATCGCATTGCATCCCATTTCTTTGAGCATTCGCAAACGACGTTCGAGTGCCTGATCCCATAACGCAGCGCCGAGCGGCCCGAGATCGTCATGGTTGCAAACTCCTTTGAAGATCAAACTCTTTCCATTTAGAAAGAAGCCGTTATCGGCATCAAACCGCATCTCACGGACGCCAAAGGCAGTGTCATATTGATCAGCCAATCGCCCCTCTCGACCTTCGTCATCTGACCCCGCTTCTGCTTCGCCAGCATCGACTAATTGAGTTCGCAATGTGTACAAATCCGGAGCATCCGGCGACCACAACTGGGGGTCCGGCAGCTCGACGATCTGCGACACAACCTCCTTCGCTCCAGCAACCAAGTTCACCACATCGCTGTCGACGGTCACAATTTCGCCATTGGCACCAACAATCTGCTGCTTAACAATCACCTTCTTCGAACTTGAACTTCCATTATTGACCGTGGTGTTGACCGCGACAGTGGCACGAGAAGGCGTGACACTTGGCGTGCTCACTTGAACGCCCCACGGTGCCACTTGCAACTTATCGGTTGTGGTCAACCAAACGTGTCGATAGATCCCCGTCCCGGTATACCAGCGTGACGATGGTTGCTTGGCATTGTCGACACGCACTTCCAAGACGTTGTCACCATTAGCAACTAGATACGGAGTCAGGTCATAGTGGAATCCGATATAGCCATACGGACGTTTTCCCAAAAGGTGCCCATTGATCCAAACTTCACTGTTCATGTAGACGCCGTCGAAGCAAATCGAAACCGACTTACCGATAGCGTCGTCAGCTAATCGAAACGACTTTCGGTACCACCCAATACCGCCCGGCAGATAGCCGCCCGGCCCGCCACTGGGGTTGGCCTTGTCGAAAGGTCCGGCGATTCCAAAATCGTGTGGCAGGTCAACCGATTCCCAACCCTCTTGATCCTGCCTCTTTTCTTCGATGGACTGACCACTTAGTTCACCTAGATGAAAATCCCAGCCTTGATCGAAGTTCTCGCGGGTTCGGGGGCTATCCGAATGCCGAGTGTAACCAGATTGCTCAGCGGCTAGCGCAGCGACGCTAAACACCCCCACCAAACAGGCCTGCAAAAGCCACAACAGCACTGTGGGCTTCCTGCAATGCATTCTCGTCATCCCAAACGAACCGACTCGCGATCCCAGCGGTCTAGCAACGTCGATTAAGCAACAAAAGGCTTTTAAAACTAACAGCGGCACTCCGATTGACCGAACTCTTTTCGAATCCCATTCCACGAATCGACCAACTAAAAAACTCATAAGTTTTCTCACCGAGTGCTGTTTTGTATTTTCAACGCGTTCAAACATACTTAATGCGCACAAGCATTTTCACTTAGCCATATGTGACATTGAGCATTCCCGCCGTGGTTGCTTTGAATAAGAACAACAAGTCGCCTTCCTCGCAAGCGAACACAACATCCAATTGCTCAACGGGAGCGAGTCCAACCTTGGCGGGCTGTTAGGTCTCACGCTTGAATTCACAACCATGAATTTGATTGTTGCGACAGGATCTTACATAGAATGTTTTGGTAGACCTTAATAGTTGCGTGTCGCAGAGGCATGCAATAGGTTCAATCAAAAACCAGATCGAAGTCTTTCATGGCATCCGATCAGGCTCACAAGATCTTCGAAACGCAAAGCTGGATCACGATGGTTTTAAGAACGCTTGTTTTAGTAGTGTCCGCATTCGCTCTGGTAACATCGCCCATCCAGGCGATGGCCCCTAAAAATTTGCAGCCAACCGAACTGCGGCCGATGGACTTGCGAGTCGATGGCAACATCACCCCCATCGGAACGGGGCCCGCACCGATCCTATCGTGGCGTCTTGATTCAACCGAACGTAACGTCACCCAAACCGCGTGGCAGGTCATCGTGGCAAGCACCGCCGAACGACTTCGCGAAGGCAATGGCGACCTCTGGGATTCCGGCAAGGTCACCGCCAGTCGCTCGCCACAAATTCGGTACGCAGGCAATCCACTGGCCGCGGGCCAACGTTGCCACTGGCAAGTCAGATGTTGGGCGACCGGCTACCACCAGGGTGACACCCAAGACACTGACCAGATCGATGCGACATCGTGGAGTGAACCGGCTTACTTCGAAACGGCTCCCAGCACGCCATCGGATTGGCTCGGGGCAAATTGGATAGACGACGGGAAAGCGATGCCGACTGAGGATGCCGCATTTTATGACAACGATCCTGCACCAAGATTACGTTACGAGTTCGCAGTCGACAAACCTATTCAACGTGCTCGATTGCATATTGCCGGTTTGGGATGGTACACCGCTTCACTGAATGGAGACCGAGTCGGCGATCACGAACTTGATCCCGCTTGGACCGCATTCGCGAAACGAATCCTGTTCAGTTCCTTTGACGTGACCGAGCAACTTCAACCTGGCGATAATTGCATTGGCGTGGAATTGGGCAACGGTTGGTTCAATCCGTTACCGCTTCGCATGTGGGGACACCGCAATATTCGCGGCAGTGTCGAAACCGGTCGTCCTCGAGCGATCGCCTGTTTGATTGTTGACTACGACGATGGAACCCAAGCGACGATCACGACAGGTCCGGACTGGAAGTTCATTGAAGGCCCTACGCAATTCAACAGTGTTTATCTCGGCGAAAAACGCGACGCTCGACTGAACCAAACCGGATGGGATACGCCTGGGTTCGACGCCCAAAACTGGAAACCAGTTCACGTTGTGGAAGCGCCGATGGAACCACTGCAACCGCTAACGACCCCGCCGATCCGCGCTGGAAAATCGATTAATGCCGTTGCCATTACCCAGCCTAAACCAGAAGTGTCAATCGTTGACTTCGGCGAAAACTTTACCGGTGTTCCCGAGATCACACTAGATGCTCCGGCCGGAACCGAAGTTCAATTTCGTTTTGGTGAATTGCTGTATCCCGACGGAACGCTCAATCCGATGACAAGCGTTAGCGGCCAAATCAAGGGATCTCGCAAACTAGCTGATGGTTCGGTTGTTTCGAAAGGGGGTCCCGGCGCACCCACCATCGCATGGCAAGCGGATCAATATATCTGTCGCGGCGATGGACCAGAAACGTATCGTCCAAAGTTCACTTTCCATGGTTTTCGGTTCATGGAAATGACTGGACTTCCTCAGTCAGGCGAAGCCGTTTCGCTAGCGAACATCAAAGGTATTCCACTACGCAGCGACCTTGCGTCGGTCGGCGACTTCTCCTGTTCCAATGACCAGCTTAATGCGATCCAGGAAATGACTCGGCGAACCTTCCTGGCCAACGTCGTCGGTGTGCAATCGGATTGCCCGCACCGCGAACGGTTCGGATATGGCGGGGATATCGCCGCGACCAGCGAAGCGTTTCTGATGAACTTTGACATGTCTGGCTTCTATGCTAAGACGGTTCGCGACTGGGCCGATTCCGCACGCCCGGACGGAAACTTAACCGACACGGCACCGTTTGTTGGGATCCAGTACTGCGGTGTGGGTTGGGCAATGGCACACCCATTATTGATGGAACAACTCTATCAACATTACGGCAATCAATCGCTCATCGAACAACAATTGCCCGTTGCGATCCGGTGGCTCGAACTGGAAAACTCAACCCGCAAAAAGGGATTGGTCACCAAGGGATTGGGCGATCACGAAGCACTAAGCCGTTCGGGCGGCCCTGTGATCACGACTGCCATGTTTATTGACGCGGCACGCCGGGTCGCACGCCTCGCACGCATCGTTGGACAGACATCGGACGCGGATCGATTTGACGCGATGGCAGACGATGCCGCCGTAGCGTGGGCTGACTCCTTCTTGGATCCTTCAACAGGGAAGGTGGAAGACGGGTCACAAACCCGACAATCACTGGCCTTAGGATTCGGTGCCGCTCCGGTTGCCAAACGACCAGCGATCTTCGGGCAATTGGTTTCGGCAATTCAGTCTCCCATTCCACTGAAGACAGCCGGCACCGATCAACCCACGGGCCCGTATTTGACAACGGGGATTTTCGGCACACGAATGGTGTTGGAAGAGTTGTCCAAGAACGGGCGAACCGACTTGGCATATGCTCTGGCCGATCGCAACACTTTCCCATCATGGGGATGGATGCTGGACAACGATGCGACCACTCTTTGGGAACACTGGGCCGGTAGCGACGGAACGTTCTCGAACAACCACCCCATGTTCGGTTCGATCTCGGCGTGGTTCTTCCGCTGGCTCGGTGGCATCCAAATTTCGCCGGATGCGGTCGGTGCAGATCGTTTGGTCATCAGCCCTCAAGTTGTATCGAACCTGGACTGGGTCAAGTGCTCGCACCAAACCGTCCGTGGGCTGGTTGAGTCGAACTGGAAATCAACGCCCGAAGCGATCAATCTTGATATCACGATACCGCCTGATACGCTCGCAATCGTCGAATTACCGATCGCTTCAGAGACGGTTACTGAAAGCGGCCTGACTTTAGACAAAGTCGATGGGATTGAGATCTTGGTTCCCGGTCGCCGTCTGAAGGTAGGAAGCGGTCATTACCAATTTGATATCAAAAGGACGAAATAAGTCCTGTTGACCAGGCGTTCGTGCGTGTGAGCCTGTTTTGCAGTTTCACCGGACAGTCGTGAAAAATGTGCTTCACCGCACATGCCGAATAATCGTCACGACTGAACCGGTGGCGGATGCATCCAAGACTGGTTATGCGATTTGAAGCAGATCTTCCCGATGTAATAGACCGAAGAGAAACGCAGGCTGGTCTATTAAATCATGGAGGGACACGCGGTGATCGCGAACAATCAGGCTGGTATCCATTCCCGCCGAGCACGGCGTCTGTTGCTATTAGCAGCCTTGGGTTTCACGGTAGGGTGCCAAACACCAGGGATGTTCGCATCTCGGGAAATATCGCCGGCGCAGCCGATCGGTGGGCAGAAATACGACTCACTAGTGAGCGGGAAACTCGACAGCGAACAACAAACCGATCAACACCTGCTCAACCCAACCACAACGGCTAGCCCAACTGCTAGCGGTGGCGAGTTCGCTGCATCTGGTAAATCGACCAACGTCTCCGACGCACCGGTCAGCCAAGTGGTGTTTGATGAGGTTGTCGTCGATGATCCAAACAAGTCGATGCTGCGAAGAGCGTCCGAGACTTCGTTAGGCCATTTGATGTCACTGGATCCCCCGACGTCATCCCAGTCGCTTACGACAACATCAAGCTCCGAGAACTCGGTTTGGACCGATGGTTCCAGCACCGCAATCCATTCGGCCCCGATTCATTCAACCGGCGAGATAGGGACCACGGATGCGGCGGCCTCTGGAATAAGCTTGGCCCAGATGGAAGCGTTGGCACTCGCCAACAACCCCACGATCCAAGAACTGGTTGCAACGACTCAAAAGGCGGCCGGCTTCCGCACCCAGGTATCTCTGCGAGCCAATCCCGTTGTCGGCTATGCCGGATCGCAATTTGCTGATCGTGGGACGGATCAACACACGGTGTTCATCTCGCAAACAATCATCACCGCGGACAAATTGCAGCTCAATCGCCGAGTCCAAAACGAAGCATTGAGAGCGCAACTACTTGAACTGGAAGCCCAAAAGTATCGGATCGCTACCGATATCGGCACCAAGTTCTACGACGCTCTCGCGGCGCAGCGACGCGTTTTGCTGATCCAAGAGTTCCGTTCGGTATCCGACAAAGGATTAGAATTTGCCGAACTTCGGAAACAAGCCGAAGAGGGCTCTCAACTGGAAGTCGTGCAAGCGAAAGTGCTTAAAAACGAAATCGATCTAGCACTCCAGCAGGCCGAGATTCGGTACAAAGCGGCCTGGCGGGAATTGGTCGCGATAGCTGGAGTGCCGTATATGGAGCCTGCTTTGCTTGTGGGCGAACTTCCCACGACAGCCGAACCGCTGGACTGGGCAAGCGTGGCGTCGACGATCGTTTGCTCAAGCCCTGAATACCAGGCTGCTCAAACCCGCGTGTCCCAGGCGAAAGCAAACATTTGCCGTCAAGAAGTCCAGCCGATCCCGAACCTGGACTTGCAGTTTGCGTCGGGCTACGACAACGGCACGGACTCCGGGATGATCAACGTTCAGATCGGCGCCCCCATCCCGGTGTTCAACAAGAACCAAGGTAATATCTCCGCCGCCCGAGCCGAGTACATTCGAGCATCGCGGGAAGTCGATCGCATTGAAGATTCGATTAAGGCACGACTCGCTGTCGTTTCCGGAAACTTTGATTCGTCGCTTGCAGCGGTGTCCAAATACGCCAACGATATTTTGCCGAATTCACGCGAAGGCCTGGAACTTGCCCAGATTGCTTACAAGGCCGGCGAAACCAGTTACGTTCAAGTTTTGATCGCACAACGATCGTTCTTCGACACAAACCTAGACTACATCGCAGCCCAAGCAAAACTGGCGAAAGCCCGTACCCGGGTTGACGGCTATGTGTTGACCGGTGCACTGGATGCAGTCATGGACAACAGTGGCGACGACAGCCTGCGGGGACTCACGTTGAGCCAACAATAGCGTCTTCACGCATCAACGGTACCCGTTCGGCAATGGCTGGGCTTTGGGGAACTTTGCCAAACGTGGGCAAACTAACCAAAATGTTCCGCGTCTGATTGATCGCTATGGACTCTCGCCGCGTAGCAACCGATAATACCGCTATCTGAAAGCACGCCGATGTTCAAGGTTGGGGTATCACCGCAATCGGACTGGAAACGCCACTTGTTCATAGGATGAGTCGCGATCGTCTGTGCTTACTGTTTCTCGTCCACGCTTCACCGCGTTTCGCAGGAAATCTTGTGTCCACCGCTTGTCGTCTCACGACCGTCGTAGCACTGCTGCTGCACCTGATCTTTGGGTGTTCGTTGCATCATGCGACTGCGTGTGGGTCGCATGGTTTGGATGGATGCGATCACGCCTGTTCGGCAGCGGAAACACCAGGTGTCGATGAAAGCCACGGTCATGATCACCATCATGACGGCTGTACAGGGCATTCCGACGAGGTTTGCGTAGACGGCAATGGCTGCCATACGGAACACGCCGCTGACCAAAACGGTGATGCTAGCACTCAATTGCTTAGCTTTTGTCAGTGCCGATCCATGCCTTGCGATGGTGACCATCCGGGGTGCCACGGTGACGTCGAATGCAGCTTTGTACCCTCAAGCGACATTGTCTTCATGGCAAACGCTCCCTTGGTTGCATTCGTCGACTACGATCACGATTCGCTGTTAAAAGTGGGTAAAACCGCTCTGCGTCGTGGGCTGCATGAACGATCTCCAGTCCATGCAAACGACTCCCTTTCCCACTGTGCTTCTCTCTGCACGTGGTTGATCTGAACTGAGACTCGCGTCCAGCGATCGGTAATCCAAACGCATGTGCTCATGCGTGGTGAATGAATCGACCGTTATCCGCATTCGTCTCAGTCGATGCCGTTGTGGCATCGCTCTTTGCATCTAATCTGTTCTTGATCGGTTCGACCTATGTCCACCCAACCAACTTGGGGTGCGCGGCTGCGCGCCTCCGTTCTAACACTTCTGGCGGTCGTCATTGCGGTAGCCATTGGATTGTTCTTACTGACGGACATCCCCAGCCGATTGGGCATCGTTGCATCCTCAGTAAATGAAACCGATCCGCATGCTGGACACGATCATGGTCCAGGCGAAACAGCTGACCATGAAGGCCACGATCATGGTTCCCACGAAGGACACGATCACGCCGGACATGACGACAGCCAATCTATCGAACTAAGCGATCAGGCTCGTCGCAACATGCGATTGCGCACTCAAACCTTATCGGTCAGTCCGTACACTCGGTATGAAGAAGTCCCGGGCATCGTGACACAGTGGCCGGGCGAGACTCACGTATCAATCACGTCGCCGCTAACCGGCGTGATCAACGCGATCAACATTTCCCGCGGTGAATTGATCAACAGTGGAGAGAAGCTTTTCACGCTCCGTCTGACTCATCAAGATTTAGTGAACACCCAAGAAGCGTTTTTGGCGCAACTTGGACAAATGGATGTCGAAGAACGGGAAATCGAACGGCTGATGTCCATCTCCAACTCGGGTGCCATCGCTGGCAAGACCGTGCTCGCTCGTCAGTACGAACGTGACAAACTGCTTGCGGGGATTCGAGCGGCACGCCAATCCATGTTGCTGCATGGATTAAGCGAAGTTCAGATTCGCGAGATCGAAAGAACCCGGACACTGATTCGTGAAGTCGTCGTAACGGCCCCGCTGCTGGAACAGGATAATTCACTGCACCACGAATCACTCGGCGAGGCCAATAATCGCGTAGCCGACACACCGATTACTCAGCTCGCTGCCATGCAGCCACCCCCGATGACGCTGCCACACCATGACCACCTCGACGCTCAATTCCTGGTTACGAAGCTGGACGTTCGCCGTGGAGAGTCGGTCACGGCGGGTCAACAACTCGCCCAAATCTCCGACTACAGCCGCCTTTTGATCGAGGGTCAGGCTTACCAACGAGACGCAAATTTATTGAGAAATGCCGCGGACGGCGGTGTCGAGTTGCAAGCGATCTCCCGCGGATTGGACGACGAAGCCGATGTCATCCGGGGCCTTAAGATTGTCTACATCGGCAACGAAATCGACACGAATTCACGATCGCTGCCGTTCTATGTTGAACTCGAAAACGAAATTGAACGCACTGAACAACGAGCGGGTAAGCGGTACGTCAGTTGGCGTTACAAACCCGGTCAACGCCTGACAGTTCGATTGCCCGTTTCTCAATTCGACAACGCCATCGTTGTACCTAAGGCTGCTGTTGCCGAAGAGGGACCGGAACGTTTCTTGTTTGTACAAAACGGCGATCACTTCGACCGCGTTGCTGTGGAAGTGCTCGCCGTGGATAGCGTGCATGCCGCTATCAAAAATGACGGTCAAGTATGGCCTGGCCAAACCATAGCGGTCACCGGTGCCCATCAACTTCAGATGGCGATGAAGAACAAATCGGGTGGTGCGATCGATCCACACGCGGGACACAACCATTAGTGTTTTGCCGCAGCTTGCCTCTTAAACCGGCCTTTTGATGGTCGTCGCCAATCTCGCAAACAAGCGACAACGCACACCATCCATTGCTACCAACGCTCCAATCACCGCCATCACCCATCACTAGTAAGTCATGTTAGATCGCATCATTTCATTCTCGTTGCACAATCGATTGATTGTGTTGGCGGTTGCCGCCATCCTGTTGGCGTTGGGAGCGTGGCAGACAACGGAACTACCGATTGATGTATTCCCCAACTTAAATCGCCCCCGCGTGGTTGTCATCACCGAGGCGCCCGGGATGGCACCCGAGGAAGTGGAAGCGTTGATTACCTTTCCGTTGGAAACGGCGTTCAACGGAGCCAGTGGAGTCGAAGCCGTTCGCAGCAGCAGCGGTATCGGGCTGTCGGTGATCTACGTCGAATTCGATTGGAACACAGACATCTACAACGACCGGCAAGTGGTCAACGAGCGTTTGCAACTGGTCGCGGAACAATTACCGGACGGGGTCAAACCAACCCTGTCGCCCATATCGTCGATCATGGGCCAGATCTTGATGTATGGGATGTGGAGCGAAGGCGGTGCGACCGAACCGATGGAAGTCCGGACACTGGCCGACTGGGTTGTTCGTCAACGATTGCTCACCATCCCCGGCGTGTCACAAGTTTTCACGATGGGTGGCGGGAGGATGCAATACCAAGTGCTGGTTGATCCCGATTCACTTCGTGAGTTCGGCATCACGATGGATGAGGTGCATCTCGCGGTTACCGAATCGAACCAAAACGCCACCGGCGGGTACCTCGACGAAACGGGGGCAAACGAACTTCTCGTCCGCGGGCTCGGACGCCTTACCAGTTTGGACGATCTCAAGGAGATCGCGATCACGATGCGAGACGGGCGGCCGATTACCTTGGCCGACGTTGCCAAGGTCGTGGAAGGGCCGCAGGTCATGCGTGGTGATTCGTCAGCATACTTGCGTGATGATAACCAGAAGATCGAAGGGGGCCCCGCGGTTGTCTTGACGATCAACAAGCAACCTGGAAGTGACACGCGAGCAGTCGATCAAGCGATCGCCGAAGCGCTGGAAGAATTGAAGATATCACTGCCCGATGACATTCGCATCGCCAACGTGTATTCCCAGCGTGCGTTCATCGACCGCGCGATCGATAACGTTGTCGAAGCCCTTGCCGATGGCGGCGTGCTGGTTCTGGTGATCCTGTTCCTGTTCTTATTGAACTTCCGCACCACGTTCATCACGTTAACCGCCATTCCGCTGTCGATTATCGCCACCGCGTGCGTGTTTGCCGCGTTCGGTCTGACGATCAACACGATGACGTTGGGCGGATTGGCCGTGGCAATCGGCGAATTGGTCGATGACGCGATCGTCGACGTCGAAAACATCTTTCGACGACTCAAAGAAAATCGTCACTCGGCCAACCCACGCTCAACCTTGGCGGTCGTCTACGACGCCAGCATCGAGGTACGCAGCAGCGTCGTATACGGAACGGCCATTGTCGTTCTAGTTTTCATCCCGCTGTTCGCACTCGAGGGCATGGAAGGCAAACTCTTCGTACCACTCGCGATGGGGTATGTGGTTTCGCTGATTGCATCGCTGGGTGTCTCGTTAACCGTCACACCCATTCTTTCGTCGCTGCTATTGGTAGGTCGACGAGCCTGGCAACTGGTCGTTCCCTTCCTGGCGTTCGCAGTATCTACGTTGACGATTTACTGGGTCGTCCCACGAGCCATTCACATTTTGCACCTGCCGTTTGATCTTCCCGGTAATCCGCTGTGGTGGTCGTTGGCGTTAACGCCGGTTTTTTGGATCTTGATTCAAGTTTCCGAAAAACTACTAGGCGGTCCCGAAGCGGAAGAGGGCCGTTTGCTGGAAAGCCTGAAGGGCATCGCGGGCGTGGCCATCGACTTCAGTACACGATTTGCCGGCCCCGTACTGGGCGTCGCCGCGGTCATGGCAGCGTTCGCCCTCTATACGGTCTCTCAACTGGAACGAGATTTCTTGCCGCCGTTCAACGAAGGGGCGGTTCAGGTGAACGCGTTGCTTTCCCCAGGAACTTCACTGACAACAAGCAACCAGATTGGACAGAGCGTCCAAGAGGAACTGATGAAAATCGAAAGCGTGAAGTCCGTGGCACGGCGAACCGGCCGAGCGGAACTGGATGAACACGCCGAAGGTGTCAACGTGACCGAACTGTTCTTAGAGATCGCCGACGACGCGGATCGAGAACAAACGATCGAGACCATCCGTGAAACCATGGCGGAAATACCCGGGGTGGTTTCCAGTACTGAACAACCGCTGGCTCACCTCATTAGCCACATGATCTCCGGCGTGAAAGCCCAAATCGGCATCAAGCTCTACGGGGATGACCTGGATCTGTTGCGAAGCAAGGCGGAAGAAATGAAGCGTCGTATCGCTGACGTTCCTGGTCTGGCTGACGTGATGATCGAACAGCAAACCAACATTCCACAACTTCGGATTGAACTGAATCGTCGAGCACTGACGCAAAACGGTTTGCGGCCTGCCAATGTGATGGAGTTGGTGGAAACTGCGATGAACGGGAAAGTCGTTAGCCAAGTCCTGCTTGGCCAGCGAACGTTTGACTTAATGGTCCGACTAGACGAACCGTTCCGGGAAGATGCATCCAAACTTCGGCGAATGGCGGTGCCGCTGCCCGACGGGGGTACTTTGCCGCTGGAAGCCGTCGCTAACATCTATGAAAGCGGAGGCCCCAACATGATCAAGCGTGAACAGGTCCGTCGCCGCATCGTATTACAAGCCAACGTTTCCGAACGTGGTGTGGTCGATGTCGTGGGTGACATCAAATCCAGACTGGCCGACTTGGAACTGGAACCTGGCTACTTCATTGAATACGGCGGACAGTTTGAAAGTCAGCAATCGGCGTCACGACGTCTGATGATCCTATCTGGCATCGCGTTGTTGGGAATGTTCTTGGTTCTGTTCATGTTATTCGGGAATGTCAACTTTTCACTTCAGGTTCTTGTAGCACTTCCCACGGCGTTCATCGGGGCGGTTACCGCGTTGGTCATCACGGATCAGAACTTAACCGTCGCCGCCATGGTGGGCTTCATTTCGCTGTGCGGGATCGCCAGTCGTAATGGCATCCTACTGCTGAATCACTATGTCCACTTGGTTGAGCATGAAGGCGAATCATGGACTCGACAAATGGTCAAGCGAGCGGGACAAGAACGCATGGCACCCGTTTTGATGACCGCGTTGACCAGCGGGATCGGATTGCTGCCTCTGGCACTGGCCGCCGGCGAGCCAGGAAAAGAAATTTTGTATCCAATCGCGACCGTCATCGTCGGCGGATTGCTAACCAGCACGTTGGCGGAGTTCTTCGTGCGTCCAGCTTTGTTTTGGGCCATCGGGCAACAAGCCGGCAAAGAAATCGTCGCCAGTCACAAGATGGATGACTCGGATGCCCTATTCGACGCTCAACCGGAAGGGTCATGAGATGGCATTGGTGATCCGAGCGTCCAATGCTTCCACTCGATTAACCATGTGTGTTTCCACAATGGATGGGCCAAAGAGTCCTTACAACTTCATACGAACGGACTCGTTTCCTCGTCCACTACTTAAGACCTCGATCTAAACAAACGGCTAGTCAAGCGATTTTACAAAGTATGCGACATAAGAATTGCCGCCTGAATTGCTCACACGACGTTCTGTTAACGCTACTGACTTTTCCAGCTCCCCTTTTACCTCTCTCCAGTCCCCACCAAAGAAAACCCCATGAACAAATCCATCTTATTGGCCGCCGTCGTCTGTCTCTGGATCACTGGCTGCACCAAAAGCGATCCTGCAACTAGCTCTTCCGAAAATGCCTCCGACGCAATCAATGTGGACGAACTACCCCACTTGTCCGATTCATCCGGGCATCCCGAGCATGGACCTCACGGGGGCGAATTGATCGAACTGGGCAACGAAGCCTTTCATATTGAGATGACTCACGGAGACAGCTCGGTCTCTTTCTATGTGCTGGACAGCTCAGCGACCAAACCTGTCTCGATTGCTGCGAAAAAGCTGATGGTCAGTCTGAAGCACGATGGCGAAGTTAAATCGTTTGAACTGCAAGCTTCTGCTCAACCGGACGACGATGCCGGTAAATCATCTCACTTCGCGTCCACAGAACCCGAGATGGAAAAGTGGTTGGACTTGGGCGCCGAAGGCGTTGTCATCCTCGACATCAACGGCAAATCCTACACCGGCCAAGTTGCGCATGATCATGATCACGGACATGATGAGCATGGGCATGGGGATGAAGAACACGAAGGTCATGAGCATGAAGGACACGATCATGACGACCATGATCACTAGCATTTCGGTCAACCGTCTGCGATCCATAGTCGGCGATTGCTACGTTGCAATCGCCGGCAAGGCTCCCGGTCACGCTACCAGCCTCGCTGGCCGGGGGTCGACCTCTTTTACCGGCGTCAATTTGAAAGCCAAACAGCTTGTTTCGGAAAGTTACTTAAGCCGCGCTGATGCAAACGCCCTATACGATCCCGTAGGCGCACATCGCCTCGGCCACCTTGATGAAGCCAGCTAGGTTCGCTCCCTTAACGTAGTTGACGAAGCCATTCTCTTCACCATGCTCGACACACTTCCGGTGAATGTCATGCATGATTCCTTGCAACTTCCCGTCGACTTCTTCTCGCGACCACGCCATCCGCAACGCGTTTTGGCTTTGCTCGAGGCCCGAAACAGCAACACCGCCAGCATTCGCTGCCTTTGCCGGTGCGAACATGACCTTGGCCTGCAAGAACGCATGGACCGCATCCAATTCCGTTGGCATGTTGGCGCCTTCCGAAACAGCTTTCAACCCGTTGCCCATCAACGCTTGAGCCTCTTTCAAGTTCAATTCGTTTTGCGTCGCACAAGGCAACGCGATGTCACAAGGGATGCTCCACGGGCGTTGGTCAGCGTGATACGTCGAACCGGGAAACTGGTCAACGTACTCAGAAATTCGTCCACGCCGGACCTGCTTCAGATCTTGAATAAAAGCCAGCTTCTCTGCATCGATTCCCGCGGGGTCGTGAATGAAGCCCGACGAATCTGACATGGCCAACACCTTCGCACCTAACTCAGTTGCCTTTTCGACCGCATAGCTCGCCACATTGCCTGACCCAGATACGACACACGTCTTACCTCGCATGCTATCGCCAACACGATTCAACATGTTTTCGCAGAAATAGACGCATCCGTAACCCGTCGCCTCGGTGCGTATCAAACTGCCGCCGAATGAAATGCCTTTGCCTGTCAAAGCCCCCACAAAGCGATTCTGAAGTCGCTTGTACTGACCAAACAAAAAGCTAATTTCACGACCTCCGACGCCGATGTCCCCGGCAGGCACGTCCGTATCCTCACCAATATGCCGGTTCAACTCAGTCATCAACGATTGGCAAAACCGCATCACTTCGCGGTCACTCTTACCCTTCGGGTTGAAGTTCGCACCGCCCTTAGCGCCACCCATCGGTAGACCGGTCAAACTATTCTTAAATGTCTGCTCGAAACCTAAGAATTTCAGCGTGTCGAGAGTGACCGAAGGGTGAAAGCGGAGACCACCCTTGTACGGACCAATCGAGTTATTGAACTGAACTCGCCAAGCACGATTCACCCGCACGTTGCCCTGATCGTCTTCCCAGGTCACGCGAAAGATGATCACACGATCGGGCTCCGTCATTCGTTCTAGAATCCGCGCCTTTTCATACTTCGGATTCTGCAACACATACGGCATGACCGATTCAGCAAACTCGCGAACGGCCTGATGAAATTCAACCTGCCCTGGGTTCCGTCGCTCCAACCCCCGCATGAAGCAATCCAGTTCGGAACAAGGCTCGATCCAGGGCTGACTCACAATCATCGGGTTGCTTTCAATTAGGGAGGCGTACTGATTCAATCGAAGACGAGGTGAAGCGAGAGATCGAAAATGGGTCGACAGTAGCGATGGATGTCTGCCGCTTTCGATGACACTGCTGGTCCTCTTAGACACTACCGTCCGGAATGGCTTGAAAGCTACTTCCCAACGTTCAAGCGTCTTAGAAAATCCAACAGTCTCTTGCTAAACGATGTCAAACGGGTGCGATTGTATTGATCCCCTAGTTTACGGACTGCTTCCGCTTGCGTGGGGTAGGGATGAATGACACTAGCAATCTTTCCCAATCCAAGGCCACCCACCATCGCGAGCGTAATCTCCGAAATCATGTCGCCCGCGTTCTCCGCCACGATCGTTGCACCGACGATCGTTCCCGTTCCCTTTTTAGTATGAACCTTCACAAAGCCCTCGTCCTGACCTTCCAAGATTGCGCGATCGACGTCGGCAAAGTGCTGAACGTAGGTGTCAATTTCGATCCCTTTCGCCTTTGCATCATCTTCGTACATGCCAACGTGGGCGATCTCGGGAGAGGTGTACGTCGCCCAAGGAATAACTAGATCACTGGACTTCTTCTTGCCGAACGGGCCGACCGCGAACAAAGCGTTTTGAATGACGATACGAGCCTGAAAATCTGCTGCGTGAGTGAACTTATATTCGGAACAGATATCTCCAGCAGCGAAGATGCGCGGGTTGGACGTTTCGAGATGATCGTTAACGTCAATCCCCTTCTTGTCGTATCGCACGTTGACCGCATCGAGGTTCAAGCCTTCCACATTCGGAGCCCGACCTACCGCCACCAACAATTCGTCCACAATGGTCTTGCTCGACTGACCATGCTGAATGACCTCAATGCAAATCCCACCACCATCAGCTGGACTGACTTTCATGTCCTTGGCGTCTTCCATCACGCGAACTCCGTCACGCTCAAACTGCTTTCGAAGCACCGCCGAAGCCTCCGGATCCTCCTTCGGTAAGATCTGATCACCTCGCTGAAAAAGGTACACTTCACTTCCAAAGCGGGCGAACGACTGCGCCATCTCACTACCAATCGGTCCGCTACCGACAATTCCAAATCGTTTAGGCAACTCGGTCAACGAAAAAAGATTCTCGTTGGTGAGATACTTAACGGAATCCAGACCATCGATCGGTGGTGCGGATGCTCGAGCTCCCGAGGCGATCACTGCCTTCTTATAGTTCAATTTGGAAACCGATCCGTCGCCGGCGGTCACGGTGATTGTGTTATTGTCAACAAAAGATCCTTTCCCAAAAAACACATCGACGCCGAGATCAGCAAACCGCTTTGCCGAATCATTGTGGCTGATCTTGGTACGCAAACGCCGCATCCGCTGCATCGCCGTGGCGAAATCAAAACTGGCTTGGCCTTCCAAGTTCACACCGAACTCGCCCGCGTCTCGGACCGTTGCGGCTACACGTGCCGCCCGAATGACACCTTTGGATGGGACGCAGCCGACGTTTAGGCAATCGCCCCCCATCAATTCACGCTCGATCAAAGCCACGCGAGATCCGAGTCCCGCTGCACCAGCGGCGGTAACCAAACCAGCCGTTCCCGCGCCAATGACGACGAGGTGGTACGGTTCGCCGGGAACGGGGTTCGTCCAAGTAGCCGGATGAACGTTCGCCTCCAGTTCCTGGTTATGTTCGTCATGAGGCTGCAACTGAACTAGATCGCTAGTCATTCTAAGACTCGTTCTTAAGAGAAGAGGTTGCGGGCTCCACCGACTTCGAACCGGTCTTCACTCGCTTGAAATATTTCATGACGAAACGCGAAACCAGCGGAAACAATCCGAGCAGCACAAAGGCGATCCCGATTTGCCATAACTGGCTTCCGCTGAAAACGGCTCCTACGCCTTCGTCCGCTAAAGTCTGCAACGAAGGAACACTCGAACCGGCGTACACATAAACCACCGTCGCCGCCAACATGCCGAGTTGACTAACCCACCAAAACGTCACCGTTCGAATGGGCGTTAATCCCATCACCGCGTTGATGACGAAAAAAGGAATGGCAGGAATCAACCTAAGCGTGAACAAGAAGAATGGTCCCTCTCGTTCCAACGATTCATTAAAGCTTTCCAGCCGGCTGCCAAACCGTTCTTGGATCGAATCGCGAAATAGGAATCGGCTTAGCAAAAACGCCAATGTTGCCCCGGCCGTCGATGCAAAACTGACCAACACCACTCCGGGCACCAATCCAAAGTACCAACCATAAGCAAGCGTCAAAATCGCCGCGCCGGGAAGCGAGAGTCCGGTGATGGTTACGTAAGCAAGGAAAGCGATGCCGTAAACCAACACAGGATGATTTGTTTGAAAATCTCGAAGCTGCGTCTCTTGATTAGCAAGCGATTGCAGGCTTAATGCGTCGCCGAATTGAAATCGGACAACAACCACCAACCCTATCGAAACGGCCAGAATCGCCAGTTTGCTGATCAGACGTGACGACTTTGCCATACTCAATTTCACTTTCCAAAAAGACAACTCTTCGCGTGATATCGTTCTTCTCCCGAATGCAATCAAAGCGGAAGAGTTCCAATCAGAAAACGGGTGCCGATTGAGCACCCGCTTACGAAACGGAATCAGAGAAGCTTGTCCCAACCTGAAGGCTCTCGCACCAACGGGTTTTAGGGTTCAACACTCAGGGGAGGATCGGAGGCTTCTCAATAGTAGGATGTCGCTTTGGAGATTCCTCCGCCACGCCTAGGACGTTATGGGATCCATTATCGCGTAACCACGACATCTCCACCGCACGTCTGTGAAGTAGCACACATTCGCGAGTTTCGCTTCGTCAAACGCCTCGACATCAAAGCTCGATCAGCGTCCAAGATTTCCAGTAGACAACGTGGCTGGTGATGTTTACTTCGGGACCACGCTGCTCATGTCCCACACTCGAATGGTTCCGTCGCGACTGCTGGTCGCGATCCGATGGCCCACTTGGTCCAGCGACACATTGTGGACCGATGATGAGTGCCCGCGAAGCGTGGTGACCGGACTACCACTGGCGAGATCCCAAACACGCGCCGCGCCAGCTTGTTCGCCGGTGACCAGATGAGTTCCGTCCGCACAAAACGCGACTCCCCAGATATCACCTTCGCTTCCGACCAAATCAATCACCTCAGCGCCGGTTTCGGTGTTCCAAACATGAACGTTCTTATTCCAGCCCACGGTGGCAACAAGCGGACCGGACGGCGCAAACTTGACGTTATAGATCGGTCCGTCATGGCCGGACAACGAGTTCCGCTCGTCAAGCGTATCAGCGTCAAAAATCCGAACAACCTTATCGCTACCTACGCTGGCAATCAGCTTCCCATCGCTGGAGTAATCGACACCAAAGATTGATCCGGGATGGTTTCTGCTCGCGATTTCTTCACCACTATCGATGTCATAAACGTGGATAGTACCTTCACGATCGCCCGCGACCACACGGCTTCCATCAGGCGAAAATGTAGCGCCGCGCACAGCACTGTCCGCTTTCCACTGTTTAACTAATTCAAAATCGCTCGAGTCCCAAAGTTTGACCGTAGCGTCGTCGCCGCTGGTCATTAAAAGCGGAAGCGTGGGGTGATACGCCACCATCCATACAATGCCGCGATGAGCATGAAAACTCTTCAGCAATTTCTGGTCGCCCACACTCCAAATCCGTACGCTGCCATCTTCAATAGCAGCGGCTAATTGTTTTCCACCGGGCGCAAAGTCGACCGACCATACTGTCCCCGGATTGTCCGGCAAAACGACCGAAGGAAAATCGTCGCCAGTATCACCACGTGTAATCAGAAAGCTCGCCGCCAACAAACTGACGATCCCCGTCGCGGCAACCACCCAAGCCAACAACACCCAGCGACGTTCCAGCCGCCGGTAACTTCCCGAAAGCTTCTTGACCTCTTTCGCCGCAACTGCTGGCACCTGTAACGGTGACATTGGACCGTATTCGTTAACGATCGACGCCAGTGCTGTCGCGACCTCAGCGGCTGATTCGGGCCGGTCTTCTGCCTTCTTTGAAAGCAACGACATAATCAGTTCGGACAACGGTCGCGTAATTCCGGCGTTCAAAGTGCGCGGCGCAGCAGGCGTCAAGTTCGCGATGTTCTGCATGACTCCCAATGCCGATGGTGCTTGGAATGGAGCGACACCGGTCGCCATCTCGTAAAGCACCGCCCCAAGAGAAAACAGATCGCTGCGTTCATCCGCAGTCTCACCCAACGTTTGCTCGGGCGACATGTAAAGCGGCGTTCCCGTCACCATACCGGTCTTGGTCAATTTCACGTCGTCGGTGGCTCGCGCCAATCCGAAGTCGGTGAGTTTAACGCGGTTCGTTTCCGCCTCGATCATGATATTGGCGGGTTTGATATCGCGATGAACCATGTCCCGTTGATGCGCGGCGGACAATCCAGCAGCGATCTGCATACCGATGCGAGCGACCTCATTGGGCGGCAAGGGCTGACCATCACTCAACCGCTTTTCCAACGTCACGCCGTCAATCAACTGCATCACCAAGTAGGCAACTTCACCCTCGTGCCCCTTGGCGACTTGATACATCGGCACGACATGTTCGTGCGAAATCGCGGCGGCCGCCCGACCTTCACGGCAGAACCGCTGCTTCGCCAAATCATTGGCTTGATATTGAGGGTTGAGCACCTTAATGGCGACACTTCGCTGCAAATGCGGATCGAATGCTTCCAACACGATCCCCATGCCACCGCGTCCAATCACACGTGCGATCTGGAAGTGATGCAGTTTGCCGAGATACGCAGGATCGTCTGACGGATCGAGAAAGCTAAGCTCACCGATCGGTGATGTCGGTGGTTGTGCCGATGCGATCTCGGACGTCTCGGGCGAAGAGCTGTCATCCAGCGTCGGGTGACCATCAACGGGCGTATCCTGACGGGTAAGCTCACTCGCAGCCATGAACTCGTCTTCGACACGAGCAATCGCTGGCCAATAACTGGAATCACTCGATGGGTTCAAGTCGTGCACACCAGCAACCAAATCGTCAATCGGTAATTCGCCAGTGGCATCGCTTTGCAAAGCCATTTGGCAGCTCGTGCAGTTGCCGACATGGTCCGTCAACTTGGCGTTGTCTTGATCCGACAGCGTACCTCGGATCAGACCGCTGAGCTGTTCGGGCGAGGGGCAAGCGGATGCGACAGTCATGATTCTTGTTAGCCGGTAGTGGATCGTAAATAGATCCGTAAGTGCGGTCGGTTCGCGTTCGATTCGGAAAAAGTCTTCGCGATGGTTCGCTATTGATTTTCGTCGGCGAGCAGACGCTCGATCTCATTTCTCAATTTTGCCGTGACGCGGCTTCGGGCAACATAAATAGCTCCCTTAGATAAACCGAGTCGTATACCTGCATCCTCAGCCGACACGCCTTCGATTGCGGTCAGCTCAAACGCCGCCCATGTCTTTGGTTCGATCGTGGGCTTGAGCGTTGCGATTGCGATCGCCGCGAGTTGTCGCTGATGCTCGAGTTCCCACTGCTGGTCTAATTCGTTCGATTGATCACTAACTTGGTTAAGCATTTCGTGTTGGTCCGTGTCATTGCCGACCGGTCCAATACGCTTCTGTTTACCGAAATAGTTCGCAAGCTTGTTCCGCGTGATCGTGAAAAGCCAAGCTCGAAAGCCACCTTTCTCCTTCTGATAATCGAGGCTGTTGATCGCTGTACCAACACTTCGCATCACATCTTGAACCAAATCCGAAGCGTCCGCATCCTGCAGTCCACGACTGCGGACGAATCGGTAGATCATCGGCCCGTAATCACGCAAAAACTCACGCCATGCGTCCCCATCGCCGCGATCACGCATACGCAGCACCAAGGTTGCTCGCGTTTGGGGAGATTCGGACATACGACGCCTCAAGTGTTGCAATGGATCACAGCGATTATATCCATTTCGCACCACCCGGCGTAGCCGAGGCCTTCTCGCACCGGGGATAGGGCAACTATCCAGTTTGGGGGCTTTTGACTTCCCAACCTTCGACAAGCAACCTGACGCCAATTCGAAGCGAGTCACGCTCGTCTACGCAACACTTTCCTGCATGTCCGATTCGACGACGTTCTTGGCAAAGCTCGCATAGGCATCACCCACCTGAGTGGCGACCGAATCGGGCCACGCCAAGAAATTCCCCTCAGCGATCGCGTCAAAAATCGAATTAGCGACCAGGGTTGGGGATTCCGCGACATCACCAAATCCAGCCGCATCCCCCATGTCCGTGTCGATCGGGCCAGGGTGGACGCTCACCACGGCGGTTCCTTGTTCTTTGAGCGATTCCCTCAGCCCCTGCGTGATTGCATAACTAGCGGCTTTCGATGCGCAATAGGTCGCAAAAGCGGGGAAGGTTTTCACCGATGCCACGCTGTTAAGCTGCACCAACGCTCCACCACCATTAGCCTTCAAGACCGGTGCAAACGCCTGTGCCACGCGAATCAACCCGTACACGTTCGCATCGATTTCAAACTGCAATGTTTCGATCGCATTACTGGCGACCGCTGAAGCGGTTCGCATAACTCCGGCATTGTTGACGACAATATCAACGTCAGATGCCTTTTCCGCAGCCTGGGCGATCGATTCCGCGTGATCCAAATCCAAGTGAACCGGCACGACGCGATCGCCATGCTCGGCGACTAAAGCGTCCGCGGAACCCAAGCTTCGAACTGCCGCGTAAACCTTCGTCGCACCGCGATGCAGTGCCTCTTCCAAAATAGCTTTACCAATCCCTCGATTAGCGCCAGTTACCAAAACGGTCTTATTCTTAACTTCCAAAGTCATCTGATATTTCCTATTTAAGTTTTTGACTCGTCAGGCCACGATCGTGGCCGTCGATAGGGAATACAAGCAAATACAGGGCCCCTTACAGGAAACACAGGCTTTTCTCGAAAACATCCGCAACAGCAGAGTTTTGCCGCCGTTTCCGGCTTCAAACGCCGCTGTTTTTCCTAAATTTCAGACTTCCGCCGAATAAACCTCAAACGACTTTTCGGCAATGACTTCATCGTCCAGCTCAAGCCACATCCGCCACGTGCCGACTTTGTCATCGATGGGTTCCCACACGGTGTCGCCCAAATAGAAGTTCCAGTCATTGGACTTCACATAAACCGTCCCATCAAACGGCGGCCGACGGCGTCCCTGGTCATCGCGAATTCCAGGATGGTCGATGCAAAATTCCAGCTCGCAGTTTTTCGCATTCTTAATGTTCACCACAAACCCAAACTCGATATCAACCCGTGCCGGAACCCGTGTGGTAGGCTCCACCAGCCGCGGCAGGTCCTTCGACGCCGAGTCCCATTTTGAGTGAATTCCAAAAGTCCGCATTCGTACTTCGCGTCGTCGTTTCGCCATAAATCCTCAGTCTTGCTCGCGATTTCATCAATTTCGGGGCGTGGCAATCCTTTCCGCCCTCAATCCTGCAGCCTTGGGCTCGGCTGTGATTGTCAAACGTAATCGGCCTCACCACTCGGCGACAAGCCGGAGCAGGAACGAGACTTAGCATGAACAACTCGGATCACTCATCACCGCTTGCCGATCAAATGCTCCGTGATCTGCGTTGGGTAATCGAAAGCGAATCGCTTATCGTTCCGACGGCCATCGCACCACCAGTTTCAGTCGACGCCGTGGACGCCGAACATCTCGTGTGTGTGATGGTTGATCCGACCAGCCGACATGTCGGTAGCCACCGAGTCGGCTACTACTTCGAACGTCTCGTGCTCTACTGGCTAACCCATCTTCGTCGCGTCGAAATCATCGCGCATGGAATGCAAATCAAGGAAGACAAAAGAACCCTGGGCGAGATCGACTTTCTGTTTCGAGATGAAACAGGAAAACTGACCCACTGCGAAGTCTCCGTCAAATTTTATCTCTACCACCCTCAACAGACACTAGCCGGCAGCCACTTCCTTGGGCCCAACGCCCGTGACACTTTCGAGCGAAAAATGAGACGACTGTTTGAGCATCAATTGCCGCTCAGTCAAAAACATCTTCCCCAAGTAGAAATTCGCCAGGCTTGGGTAAAGGGCATGATTTTCTATCATCATCTGCATACCACGCCCGCCCAGCTTCCCGCACAAATGTCACCGCAACATCAGCGGGGCATCTACCTCTACCAGCGCGAGATCAGTGAACTTAAACAACGCACCGATACTCGGTTTCAAATTCTGAACAAGCCGTATTGGCTGTCCGGCCCCATGCAAAACGCTAACGCCTCGAACTGGCTCGATGGTCATGCGATAGCGGACGTGTTGCAACAACACTTCCGCAAGACGGATACTCCGATCATGCTAAGCCAAAATACGGACATAGCTCAAACACCATCATCCACACACCAACAAACCGATCGGATCTTCATTGTCGCCGACAGCTGGCCACAAATGTCGTAGTTTGAAAATGTTGCAATTAGTCACATGCGGCCATTCCGACATGACTGACGAAACATGACTGTCTTGCGAAAGAAGAACGGCAATGGCGAAGACACCGACAAATGCACTACATGTCAATCTCGTAGCCTTCGCGGTAAGGCCTTTTCATCATGCTGGCCGCTAACTCGTCGCCGACAACGGTTTCGCTGGATTGGTCCCAGTTAACTTTGCGACCCAATCGGCAACAGATCCCGGCTAGATGAGCCACGTTCAACATCTTCATGTGAGAGTGAACGTCCGATATCGGCAGCACCCGATTGTCGATCGCGTACATCAGGTTTGCCCAGTGGGCGTGGCGATCGTTTTGCTGCATAGGCATCCCTCGATAGATCTTCGAGATCGCATCGTCAGCCAGTGGATTGGCTGCGAGGTCCTCAACGGGTTTGCCAGCCAACTTGCCACGATTGACAAAAATGCGTCCCAATTCCCCTTCGAAAAGGATTCCGTTGTCAACGTCGTTTCGAATGTTCATCACAACGTCACCGTCGGCGAAAGCAACATTCAGATCGAACCCTTGGGCAGTGTTGTACCGATCGGTCTGAAGGGGCATTCCATTCTGGAATTCAACTGCATGCTTGGCCGTACCATCTACCGAAACGGGGTCGTTGTTTTGGCCTGCCGCCGCGATTCCCAACATGGCGATATCGAAGTGATGAGCGCCCCAATCCGTCAACTTCCCGCCTGAATGTTCATACCACCAACGGAAATGCGTGTGACCGTTGGTGAAACCATTGCCCTTCTTTGGATTGGCAAGATATCGATATGGCATTTCCGGCGTCGGTCCCAGCCAGCGATCCCAATCGAGTTCACCGGGGACATCCACCACTGGAATCTCGGGACTCCATCCACCACCGTCGATGCCGACAACCAATCGCTTCAGCTTGCCTAGACGCCCTTCGGCGATGATTGCCAACGCTTTATTGAACTTGTCAAAACTGCTGCGTTGTTGAGTGCCTACTTGAACGACACGGCCGGTCTGTTTTTGAACTTTGCGAACCAGCTTGCCTTCATCAATCGTCAATGTCAGCGGCTTTTCACAGTAAGCATCTTTCCCCGCCAACATTGCTTCAATCAAAATCTTGGCGTGCCAATGATCTGGGGTCGAAATCTGCACCAGGTCGATGTCATCACGAGCTAAGACTTCACGGTAATCCGAATAGAGATCCGCCTTACCATCGCAGAGCAACTGGTTGCCCGATTCCAGGTGCTTCGAATCAACATCACATAACGCGACGAGATCCGCGAATTCTTTGCCCACCGGCGACGTACGTGTTCCATTACCGCCAACGCCAATGAGCGCGAACTGCGGACGACTACTTTTAGATTCGGCACGAGCCCGAGACGCGGTGAGATGATAGGGCACGAACGCGGCGGCAGTGGCAACGGCGGTCTGCTTCAAAAATTGACGACGCGGTGTTCGCTTCCGCGATGTGTGACGCTGTTCGATTGCTGACGATACAGGATGGGTATTGGTTTCAGTCATGATCACACTTAGGGGGTCGGTCTTGCTTGATATATGCCAGTTGGGACGCCTCACCAACGCTAATGTTCCTGCTCGCTTATTCGTCAACAGAAAACCGAATACAGATCAACCAGGTCAATTCACACCAACGACGATCGAATCAGTGAGCCCATCTCGCGACATCGTGATCGGCGAATCGTTAGCAACCGGATTCGCGTCCTCCCACGAATAGACTGATATTGTTACCTCACCTGGACGATGCGAACGGACTTCACCGAACTTGTTTACTGAAGCAACCTGAGGGTCACTGGATTCCCAAATAACGTTGTTGCGAGTGGCGTCTTCCGGCGTGATCTGAATGTCCAACATCACGCTTTGTCCCACTGCGAGTGAGGGTTCCAGAGGTACGATCTGTAATTGCTTTACTGGCACATAGCGGTGATCGTCAAGCACTTTCCCGAGTCGGTCGTAAGCACGCCTTTGAACGTCGGTAAGGCGATCGAGATCCAATCCGCTATGGTAGTACTTCCGCCAACCAGGACCTTTCACTTTGCGCTCACCTTCGGTTTCCTGCAAATCCGTTCGCAAGTCAAAAAAGCGACCCTCCGGATAGTATCGGTCCGGCGCATAACGCTTGAATTGCTTATCAAACGCGTACTCTAGCACCTCAGACTTGTCGCTCGCCGGCCGGTTGTGGTTGTACCAAACGTAGCTGGTCCGCCGATGCTCGCCCGGTTCACCCTTCATTTGCGGCCAACAACTGCGTCCATCAATATCACTCGCGTTCGCTGGAACAATCCCCGCTGCATCACACAAGGTCGGATAGATATCGGCCAAGTCGACCAACCCTTCATAGGTTCGGTATTGATCATCACTAGCCACCGGAATCGTTCCGGGTTGTGACATGATCAACGGCACATGAGTCCCATTGTCGGTGGTACTTCCTTTATCGCCTTGGTAAATCGTCCCATCAGGCAAGACGTGCGCGAAAGGCTCCTTCGTTCCGTTGTCACCCATGACGACGATCAACGTATTATCACGAAGTCCAAGTGAATTAATCTTGTCGACGACCTTTCCAATCATCTTGTCGGTGTACTCGATCATGTCCGGAAAGTACTTCTTGTCATCACCCGTGTGTCCGTTCTTGTTGTTGGTCGCATCGTCAAACTTGTCGAACAAAGCTCGCGGCCGCGTATCTGGGGTCGGCTTGTGTTCGTCGTGAACGAGAACCATCGGGTAATAGAGAAAGAATGGATTGTCCTGATTTCGCTCAATGAAGTCCAATGCGAACCGATTGAAGAGATCGGGACCGTACCAGCGCCGACTGGTCTTGGGATCGAGGCCCCTTTTGTCGGAATAGGTGACGCTTTGGTCGTTTACCACCAACTGAGGATTGATGTAACGACGCCCCTCCACCACAACGTCGAAACAGCAATACTCATCCCATCCAAATTGGGAAATGTAACGCTCCGCAGGAATCTCAGCCGTTCCGCGTGATTGTTTCCACTTGCCAGTCATGCATGTCGCATAACCTGCGCGTTGAAACACATCACCAAACGTAAAATCCGACGCATGCTGCCCTTTGCTAACAAGGTGATTGCGATTGCCGTACTTTCCGCTCATCAATGTAGTGCGAGTCGGTTCGCACAAGGGGTACGCGAACGCGTAGTCACATCTCACGCCTTCGCGGGCGAGGCGATCGATGTTCGGAGTGCTGAATTTGACGTTCTCAAAACCGGCCGCTTCTGACGAAAGCCGGTTAGCACCGTAAGCCGTGACCCCATAATGGCTGAGATCATCGATCAAGATAAAAACAACGTTAGGACGAGAGGACTGCGTATCGGCGACAACAGGCTGAGAAAGAACCGATGTCAGAGCCAAGACCAATAGGAAGGCCAACACATTGTTTTTCATTAGGGTCTCATAAAGGAACAACTAACTTCATCTAGCAAACCGGTCCGCTCCCAGAGCCCGCCGAGCTATTTCCGTTTCGGTTTGCTCTTGTCCGTTTGTTTGACGAGCTCGTCGTACTCCGGAATCCGCTCCGGTCGATAGCGATCAAAAACGTCGCCATTACCAAGCATTCGGGGATCTTCCTGATCGGTGAGTTTTGCAAACAGCTCGTCGTGCAAGGCCTGCTTGGCCTCCGCAAATTCGGGATTATCCACGAGGTTGTTCAGGCATTCAGGATCTTTGATCAGATCATAAAGCTCTTCCCCGGGACGTTTCCCGAAACACAAATCAAACGCTCGGGTGCCAGGATGCTTGTAGATCAATTCGCTTTTGGTCGGTCCCCAATCGGTGTCCCGAAAGCCCGCCTCTGCGGTTCCGCAAGGCCAGCGATCCGGTTCGAAGTTATGCAGATATAAAAACCGCCCTCGAATCAAGCCGCGAACGGGGTACCCCCATCCATTGGGACGTGCCATATCATTTCGCTCACGCCCCGTAACAACGAACTCTCGTCCACTGGATTGATCCTGAAAAACATCTTCAAGGCTCTTCCCCTGAATCGGCTGCATCCCACTCGATTTTGCCGGAACACCCGCCGCATTTAAAAAGGTAGGCGCAACATCAATCAGGCTGGTCGGATTCTGGCAAACTCGGCCTGGATTCGTGATCTTGCCCGGCCAGGCAACGACAAACGGGACACGAGTGGCGAATGCGTGAGGATGCCCCTTGTATCGCGGGAACGGCATTCCATTGTCAGACGTTATCACAACGAGCGTGTTGTCCAGTTCACCCGCGGCTTCAATTTGACTGAGAATGCGGCCAAGGTGATTGTCGAAGTATTCCACTTCGAGGGCATAATCGAGGATGTCGTTGCGGGTTACTTCGTTGTCGATCCAGAACTCAGGCATGAACTCCAAACTATCCAGCCGCTTGCCGCTCTTCACCCCCGATCCATACTCGTATCCACGGTGTGGCTCCTTGCATCCGTACCAGAAGAAGAAGGGGTCCTCATCCGGCTTCTCGGACAAGAATTGACTGAAGTTGGCGGCATAGTCGTAAGGATGAATCCCGGTTGCCGGACGCGACTTCACTTTGATGTCATTGTATTCTTTTCCTGTCAACGATCGGCCCTGGGGATGAATCCCAGGATTCCATCCTTTGCCCGTAAACCCGGTGAAGTAACCGTGCTCTACCAGAGATTCGACAAAGGTCGTGAATTGCACCGGCCAAACGGGCTTATGATTAGCCGCCTGTTCAAGCTGCCAAGGATTCCGTCCGGTCAAAATCACAGCACGCGACGTCGCACATTTACTGCACGGCGTATGCATGCGAGTGAACCGGATTCCCCGTTCGGCAATGGAATCCAAGTTCGGTGTCTTCAAGAATTGATCGCCATACGCACTCGCATGCGACATATCATCCGCTATCGCGAACAGGATGTTAGGGCGTTTCGCAAACGCATGGCTTCCACTCGTTGCGAACAAGACAACAGCGAGGCAAACGAATGTGGGGATTCGCATATTTAATTCTTAGACAGTCGAACTTGAATTCAGCACACTAAATAGGCTGTCATCCTCAATCAGCCGATACGATACCAATGGCTACGGCAACTCTTTCAAACGCATATTCTTGAACCGAACGGTTCCCTTTTTGCCAGAGTGAATTTGCAGTCCGAAGTATCCCTCAGGATACGTACCGTTATCGATCCAATAGGCGACCGGCACACCGTTGATCCAGGTCTTCACGTCGTTGCCCTTGGCTGAAATCGTCACTCGATTCCATTGGCCTTCCTTCAGGGCTTCACGAGCTTCCTTGTGCTCATTCAACCACAGCGGATAGAAATACCCACCACAACTTTGGCCGTAGACTCCGCCAGACCAATGCCGATCCTTCGAGAAACCTTCAAGCTCGACTTGCGGTCCATAAACGACCTTGGTGACGTCGGTGTCTTCCTTTGCCTTGGGGTTCTTCTTCACCTTCGAACGGAACATGATCCCGGTGTTGCCGTCAACGAGCCAATCCATCTCGCAAGTGAAAACAAAATCCTTGTAGTCGGTTCGCTCCGTACACAAATAGGTGCTTTTAGAACCCGGAACGCAGGTACCCACAATCATTCCGTCTTTGACTTCGAACTTGGACGTTCCGCCTAGTGGCTTCCAACCCGTCAAATCCTTGCCATTGAAAATTGGCCGGAATCCATCCTCTAAATCCGGCTCTGCCTCTTCGTTCAGCAGCATTTCAGCCGGATCCGGCACATTCGCCTGACTCTTGTATTGCTTGTGCCAAGCCTTTTGTTGCGGGTCAATCTCACCCGCCGCCGCGTTGCCACCGACAACCACGATGGAGATTGAGAAGCAAACAAGCTTCGCGATTCGGCGCATTCGCAACGGTAATACCTTCATAGTCATAGACAAATCTCTTGTTGATAAACTTGGGTTCGATTCGGAAGACACAGAGTCAAGCTTCGGCGTTACTTCTCGCCTCGGCTGGCCGCATTGATCGATTTGGTGCGAGAGTCCTCTTCTTTGCGCACATTTTTACCATGGGGATCAAGCCAACGGGGCGTGACGTTGGCCGCGTCCCACTTTTCAATAAGGCCTGATAAGCGTTCAACGGTCTCCGGTTGTGCCGCAGCCAGGTCATGCCGCTCTCCAGCATCGACTGAAAGATCGAATAGCATCGTTTGGTTCTTATACGCGCTCTTGACCAATTTCAGGTCACCGTCACGGACAGCCAATCCGTATTCACCATCGCCCATCGCATAACGCCAATACAAGGTTTCATG
Organism: Rhodopirellula sp. J20-39; assembly: GCF_057365095.1. Taxonomy (NCBI): domain Bacteria; kingdom Pseudomonadati; phylum Planctomycetota; class Planctomycetia; order Pirellulales; family Pirellulaceae; genus Rhodopirellula; species Rhodopirellula sp. J20-39. The sequence goes on from NZ_CP195123.1 coordinate 5,490,580, forward strand.
AGGTGCCGCAGTTTCTTGACCAGACAAGTAGGGCAATAGATCGACACCATCAAGCTTCATTTCCGGTGTCACATCAATACCCGCTGCAGCCAGTGCCGTCGGCATGATGTCTAACGAAGAGATCGGTTTTGTGTATCGCTTCCCTGCTGGAACGTGTCCTGGCCAAGAAACACAAAACGGGACACGTACACCGCCTTCAAACAGCATGCCTTTGTGACCGCGAAGAGGGAGATTTCGCCCGTGATCGAGTCGACCACCGTTGTCACTGAAGAAGAAGACCAGCGTGTTTTCCTCCAAGCCCAGCTCTTTCAATTTGTCATGAACGCGCCCGATCCCGGTATCCATTCCTGCGACCATCGCGCCGTACACCGCCCGACCGCCATACTCAATATGCTCAACCTTTTTCAGGTGCTCGCGTGTCGCATGGTCGGGAGCATGGGGAGCGTTGTAAGCAAGATACAAAAAGAACGGTGACTTCTGGTTTTCCTCGATAAAGCGGACCGCCTCAGTCGAGAAATCATCCGTCAAGTAAGTCAATTCACTTGCGGGAACCGGCTTTCCATTGCGGAGCACTCCAGCAAACGGCTTACCCGGTTTAGGCGTTCCCCAGTAGTTGTAACCACCACCACTGAACCCAAACCATTCGTCAAATCCACGATGAATCGGCCAGAATGGCTCGGCGTCACCAAGATGCCACTTGCCGATCGCAGCGGTCTTGTACCCATTGTCACTAAAGAGGTTCGACATCAGTGTTTGGTCAAGCGGCAACCCGTCAGATTCGTCGTTATCAATCGAACCTGGATTGCATTCGTGTCCGAATCGTTGTTGATAGCGCCCCGTTAGCAACCCGGCACGACTGGGACTGCAATACGGATGGGACGCGTAGCCCGCATCGAACGCCACACCGGACGCAGCCAACGCATCTAAGTGCGGTGTTGGTATCTCGCAACAACCATTAAAGCCAACATCACTGTAACCCTGATCGTCCGAGACGATCACAATCACATTTGGACGCTGTGCGGCATGAATACTGCCGACGCTACCTAAAACGACAAACGCCAATGCGACAATGAGATTTTTTGACACACTCATTTTTTCGACTTTCCTTCTTTGATTCCAGGAACGACAACGGTCGACGGCGGAACGTCGACGTCACCTTTGGCAAACCTTACAAGCCGCTGGCATTCTGCCCGCATCTCGTCAAGCTTGTCAGCGTACAACGGTCGATCCGCAAGGTTGACTGACTCAGTGGGGTCGGACGCCAAAGAGAACAACTCTTCATAAACCGGCTCTTCACCACGGATTGAACTGGTCAACCATTCCGCATAGCTCTTCACCTGACTGGGAAGCAGTTGATACAGCGTCTTCTTCGTCACGCTGGCAAACTGCTCACGGTCGTTCTCGAAATAGCGAATGTACTTCCAATCGTTCGTCCGCACGCTTTCGATCCGTGGGTTGCCAAAATAGGTCGACCACAAATTTTCAGCGAAACTGGAATCACGAATTTTGGATTGGCGCCCCTCGATTAGTGGACGCAAGCTTTTGCCCTGCATCTCGTTTGGAATCTTCACACCCGCCAGATCCAGTAGCGTCGGCGCGACGTCAACCGACTCGACCAATGCCATTGTTCGCCGTCCCTTTTGTGCTTCATCCAATCGAGGGTCAGCGATGATCATGGGAACTCGCAAACAAGCTTCATAGTTCAAAGCTTTCCCGCCCAAGCCAAATTCACCATTCATTAATCCGTGGTCTGAACTGAAAACGATCACCGTGTTATCAGCGATTCCCTGGCTTTCAAGTGCATCGCGGATCTGCCCAACCATCAGGTCCAATCCAGTGATAGCCTGGGCTTTTCGAACGAGTTGCTCTTTCATCTGTTCGGCGGTGTCAACGAAGTCGTAATTAACCTGTCGATATTCTGCAAACAGGACATCCTTGGGCAACTTAGGCGTTTGAATTTGATCCTTGGCCACGTAAGTCTTGGGGAATCCAATTTGCCCCATTCGATCGCGATACGTTGTGCGATAGAGCTCTGGATCGCTGGGTAACAATTCCATCGTCCGCGTGCTGGAACCGTGCGGCAAATTGCAAGCGATCGACAAACAGAAAGGCTTATCATCAGGACGGCTCTTTAGGAACGCGTCGGCGCCTTCAATGAAGCCGCCTTCCCCCGTCAGAAAACTGACCGCGCCTTCACTGACGATTTCGGTTTGGGTATCCGCAGCAGCGGCTTGAAAAATTTCGTGTCGTCGTTTCGGATAAAACGTTAGGTGACCGTGACCGGCGTACCAAAAGTCGAAACTCTCATCGATGACATCCGTGTCGTACCCGCTTTCGCCAATCGGGACGTGGTTCTTGCCAACATAGCCGGTGAAATAACCTGCCTCTCGCAACACAACCGGATAGCTTTTCGCCCACGCCGCCCGACTCATCGCGGTGCCGGAATTAAAGTTCACACCGTGTTTGCGTTCGTATTGACCCAGGAAATAACACGCCCGACTGGGTGTGCATATCGCACTGGTCACCGATGCATTGGCAAACAAAGTGCCCTCGGCAGCCAATCGGTCCAGGTTCGGAGTTTGAATGAACTCATTGCCTGTGCAGCCAAGCGTGTCGTAACGTTGATCATCGGTCAGGATGAAAATCAAGTTAGGCCGTTCGGCGTGGACGACGTGGGCACACGCCGTCCACAGCAACAAGGATGAGAACAACACCAAGGTCGTTCTTAAAAACACTACGCTCACTTGGATTCCGTGACCTTCAAGACGTAAGCGAACTCGGATGGATGTTCAGCGGGAAGCTGAACCTTCAATCCGGATTCATCACGAGACCATTTCAGTGTCACGTCCGAACCTAACATCGAAATCGACTCGATCTCCCCGGGATAAAGTTCGCTGTCGCTAGCAAGCGTTCGCACGGTAATCGAACCTTCCTCTGGCCACTTCAACCCGGTGACGTACAGCGTTTCGCCGCGAGCGGTAAAACGCAAATCCGTAGCCACGAATGGTTTGTCTTTGGCTTCGGAAGTGTGTCCGGTCGATACGGTGGTCGCCCCTTCGCCGAACGTTTTCCAGTGGGTCGTATCGTAGATCGCTTCACCGTTAATTTTCAACCATCCGCCAATCGCCTTTAGAATCGCTTGGTCTTCCTCTGGGATCGTCCCATCGGATCGAGGACCAACGTTCAACAACAAGCAACCGTTCTTGCTGACAATGTCAATCAAGTCATCCACCAGACGATCAGGCGTTTTGTACTTTTGATTTTCGGTGTACCCCCACGAACTGGCACTGACGGCAGTATCGGTTTGCCAAAACGGCTTGCGAATCTCGGCCATCTTGGATCGTTCTTTGTCCAACACAGCAGCCTTTTCGGGGAACGCACGCCACTTGTAGTTGATCACACCGATGCCTGATGACTGATCAGCGGTCTTGTTGTAGTAGTAGGCAGCGAACTGCTTCAGATGGTCAGCAAACGGATTATTGATGTGGTCGGTAGTTTGCAACTTGGGAGTGATACCAAAATCAAACCAAAACAAATCGGGTTGATACTTATCAACCAATTCACACGAGCGTGCCAACCAGTCGTCTTTAAACTGCTTGTCTTGGGCCGGAAAGTTCTTGTGATAGTCGGCGGCATCTTTGTTAAACAGGAACGGCATCGGACGGCCGTACAAGTCCGCGTACTGCGGGTCGGCGTTGTCAAACGATTCATTGCGAACATAAAAGACCCAGTTAAACGCTCGGTGACTACTAACACCAAACTTCATGCCTTCTTTGCGGACGGCGGTTGAGAGCTCCGCAATCACGTCGCGTTTCGGTCCCATTTCCGACGCGTCCCAACGAGTGAACGAGCAGTCGTACATAGGGAACCCATCGTGATGTTCCGCTACAGGCACGACGTAACGTGCTCCGGAGTCTTTGAACAACTGTGCCCAAGCACCGGCATCAAACTTCTCCGCCTTGAATTGCGGGATAAAGTCCTTGTAGCCGAAAGTCTTCTGAGGACCATAGGTGTCGATATGGTGCTGAAAGAAGTTATCGCCCCGGCGCTGGGTGTCGATGTACATCTGACGCGGATACCACTCGCTGCCATAGGCCGGCACGCTGTAGGCCCCCCAGTGAATGAAGATTCCAAACTTGGCGTCTTTGTACCACTGCGGGATCTCGTATTGTTCGAGTGAATCCCATTCAGCCTGAAACGGCCCTTGCTTGATCGCCGTGTCGATTTTAGCGATCGCCGGTTTCACGTTGGGATTGGGAAGCGTTGCTGAGTGCGGTTGCTCGGCCAGACAAGACGTGGTCATCAGACCGAAAATCGCTAGGAACTTAGGAAGCGGGTTACGCATCAGGACTCCAGTTGGAAAGGCTAGTGTTGAGAAAATGGGGATAGGTAGTGGGGTTATTCAGATCGAGTAACGATCAACCGAATTTGGATATTGAAGGAATGGCGGACGCGGTTTTCGTCACGAATGTCGGCCGCACATAATAACGCTACTGGAACTCCATTTTCGATCCAAACTTGAGGACGTTCCAAATGTTCAAACTGCTGGACTTCGCCGTCTTCCCAGGTGACGGTGCGAACGGAAATCTCATGATGCTTGGCGGGCTGCCAATCGAAACCATCCACCGAGTCATACTGCACCAACGAAAATAGACGTTTTCGTCCCTCGTGTTTAATCCGCTTCACGATAGCTCGATATTTACCATCTTGGAACCAAATATAGGGGTCTTCGGCTGGGAACCGGTCCCCTTCAAAGGTGAAGACAGGTTGAGCCTGTTTTTGGAATGGACCGGTCGGTGAATCGGAAGTCGCGACGCAGTGAACCACGGGTCCACCGTTAGGCATGGGAAACTCTTTGCCGACACCTTTATAAACCATCAAGAAACCGCCATCGGGCCGCTGGCAGACCGACGGATTGGATGTCATCAAAGAATCCAATGCATCGTCATTGGGACTCACTTCGATCAACGGCTGCTCGCTCTGTTTCCATGGACCACTGGGACTGTCGGCAACCGCGACGCCAATCCGTTGATTGTTGCGATGCCCCCAATTCAGACTCTCTTTGCCGGGCGTTCCGGTGACGACACCGTCACCCGTATTGCCCATGTAGTACAAGTAGTACTTGTCACCGAACTGGTGGACCGTGGGATTATGAGTACACCAACCGTCCCAGAATTTTTTGCCCCGACGAGGTAACGCGACATCCTGGAATTGAAACGGGCCGAAGGGGCTAACGGATGTCGCGTGTGCGATTTCAGAGTCAGTCACCCAAGCCCAACCCAGCTTTTTCGGCCAGCGAGCATAGAGCATGTGGTAAAGCCCGTCGTTTCCTTTAACCAGCGAACCACCCCAATGACTTTGCACGTCACTGACGAACACCGACTTTCGAGAGACAGGGCCAAACTCGATCTGCAAATCCGGAGCGGACGAGCTAACTCGCGATGCTACAGCCGGAATCAACTCCGCCGGAATTTCCAATTTTCCGTCATGAGCACCGGCAGCGAAATTGCTAATAGAGTAGTGGTTCTCTTTCGTCCAATCAGCTTCAACACGTCCATCACCCAAGACGATGTTTCCCAGCTTGTTGCGAAACCAATCGGTTAGCCGTACGTATTCGCGTTCGTTGGCCACATTGTCGTGTTCATTGGGATCGATTCGCAAATCAAACAACGCCATTTCAACTTTGTCACGGGCCGCATCCAAAGCCCATCGCACTGACTCGCCGGGTTGGTGGCCCCACTTGGCCCCCGGCTTGCCGTTTTTCTCGCGGACCCGCATCGAAAACGCGAAGTCAGCGGACCGCAAATACGCTCGCGGCCCAATGCTGTGATTCATCTCACCAATCACGTAATCACGTTGGACCTTTCCATCCAGGGTCGCATCTATCGGATGTCCATCAAAGTGGGCGAATTGGTCGTCCGAGAGATCAGCCCCAGCGAGATTGATGAACGTTGGTGCGAAATCAACAAATTCGATTGGCGAATTGCAAACCGTGTTTGCGGGATATCGCTCGCCATCGGACGACACCGCGATCACGGCACAATGGTTTGACGTGTCATAAGGAGCGAACTTGGATTCACCGCCCTGTTCACCCAAGTGCCAACCGTGATCGCCAATCACATAGACGATGACGTAGTCGCGGTTTTGCGTTTCGCTGAAAGACTTGAATCGCTCAACGGCTTGACCGACCAAGAAATCACCCATCGCACAAAATGCGTAGTAGTCCCGGATTGCTTGCTGCTTATCAGCCGGGTCCATGTCGGCAAAGTTCGTCTTCTTAAACCACTGGACCAACTGGGGCGGTAGCTTCTTCAATTCTTCCTTACTGAACTTTGGAACCTTGTAAATCTGACCGGCAAACTGGTCTCGAAATTCTTTCGACGGAAGCACTGGCGTATGTGGAAAGTGAAAACCCAAGTTAACGAACAAGGGCTTGTCTACCGGGGCACCTTCGAGTTTCCGGCCCCATGGAGTTTGATATGCTTCGCCGGCATGTGCCAGATAGTCCGAAAAAGCACTTAGGATGTTTCCATCCTGAGTCTTGGCGGTGGGTTGCGGGCTGACCCCTCCGATCACCAATCCATTCTGATCACCCAGTCGGTATAGCAGATCGAGTTCTTTGTTGATGCGTTGCTTCTCAGCAATGTCTTCGTCGCTTGGTGGTCCATCCAAAGGCGTGCGGATGTAGAGGCCACCATCGGGCATCGCCCAGAATGCCTCGTCACCATCGGACTTACCCTGACTCCACGTCTTCCGATGAAACCAGTCAACGTGTTCATTGGCGTACAATTCTTTCTGATCGATGCTGGTTTGATAGCAGTCCGTCTTCTTCAACTTGCGGGCATCCCACTGAAAGCTAGCGAAGCCGCTCTTTCCGAAGTGAGCCGTTTGGTAGCCCTGTTCGGCGATCAACGTGGGGAACATCGGCTTGCAAAAGTCAGCGGACTGGTGGCCCGACTCAAAACCGTATTGACCACTGTGATGCGGGTACATCCCGAAATGCATCGACGTACGACTGGGTGCGCATCCGGGAGAGTTGCAATACGCGTGAGTGAACAACACACCCTGACTCGCCAATTCATCTGCATTGGGTGAGGACACGTAACCGAGTTCGCTATGCGAATCGCCTCGCGTAGCCTGGTTGTACGCTCCTATTGAGTCCGCTCGATGGTCATCCGTGATCACCCATAGAATATTAGGCTGATCCTTATTTTCCGACTGCGACTTCGTTGCAGGCGGGGCATCCTTTGCAGACTGGGAATCGCGTGCGAGCGGAGACTCCGCTGACACTTCAGCAACGCTAATCGACAAGATCGATAACGAAGCGATAAACGCAACTAAAAAAGCCCGCGATTGATTGATCGCCATGAATAAACTCTGGGGAGGAAAAGGGTGTCGTGTGTAAATAAGCCGGCAACGTGTTCCGATTTCGCAATGGCCCTCCCAACGAAGAGCTGGGCCAGAAGATCCGCGTTCGTAAGACGCTTACCGCTACCGCTGAATGACCTTCAAATTGTCGAAACTAATTTCACCCCCAATGACGGTAAAACCAAACTTCGTCTTGGTCGGATGATCGATTCCAGGAGAACGCAATTTGGTCACCAGTTCGCCATCCAAGAAAGCCTTCATCAAGTCATCTTTGATACGGACTCGAAGGTTGTGCCACTGGCCGTTCTTAAGTCCCATAGGCGCCGCGGACTGACTGGACGCAATTTGCTGCGTGAGCTTTGCTTTGTCAACTTCGGACAGATCTTTGTTTTGAAGTTGCCTGCGAACTTCAAGATTCATGCCGCCCGTCTTGTCATCGCTAACCTTCAACTGACCGGGCGTGATCGAAACTCGACAAATGTGTCCTGCATGAACCGATTTTTCGTTGACGTCATCGATCACCAGATTGAAACGGATTCCACCGTCGAACCGAAAGTCAAACTCGATATCGATATCATCAAAAGCAACTTTAGTCCGGATCGTCGAGCCGTGATCGTCTTGGACCTGCTTACCCGTTAACACTCCATCGACGACCTTCCAGCCAGTCATCATACGCTCACGAATTTCATATTGCTGACCGGGCACGTTCCGCCCTTCAAAATCGTCTTTGAAAAGAACGAACTGTCCCTTACCCGACTTCATTGCCGGCTTTGCAGTTTTACCCGTTGGCACCACAGTTGACTTCTTATTCTTCCCACTCGGAATGGGCGGCAAATCGACTCCTGGTGCATCGTGCGCGGTTGCGTGCAAGTCGAACTTAGGCAAGACATTGATCAATCGATCACGTTCAGCCCGATGTTCGGCCGACACACGATCCCAATCCGTGATTTGATCAAAACTAATCAAGTCTTCTGGCTCAGTCGAAACATCCCACCACTTGTCGAAACCATCCTTCATTACCAATTTGCCGCGAATGATCTGCTGAGCACGACTGTAGGCGTAAATCCATTGGCGATGTTCAGGCAGATCCGTCATTAAGAACGGTACCAAGCTCTTACCGTTGACCTCGTAGTCCGCGGGGATATCGACGCCCGCTAGATCGGCGATCGTCGTCAGCATATCGGACATATTCACGAGCACATCTTGCTCGCCGTGCTTGGCCATTCCAGGTGCGTAGATAATCAAAGGCACGTGTGTGCCTTTTTGACGATCCGAACTGTTCTTACCGTAACCGCCAGACCCGTTGTCGGCGCAGAAAATCACAACGGTATTGTCCTCGATCCCCATCTCTTTCAATTTCTTACGATACAACCACATTTGATAATCGAGATACTCGACATGGGAATGCATCCCCGGTTCGGTGACGGTTCCATGAGTGTCATAGACACCCCGATCACCCGTGATTTTCGGCTCGGTGCGAGTGTATTTTCCGCCGTCCCAGTTGATTACGGGAGTTCCCGGCCAACTGCTGTCGGAATCAGGATCGAGCCAGTCAAAGGCATCATGCCCAAGGTGCGTGGTGTGGTAAACAAAGAACGGCTCGCCTTTCTCATGCTGGCGGTCCATGAAATCAAAAACGAAGTCCAGTTCCATATCGGGACCATAGGTACCTAAGCCAAACTGTTCTTTCGATTCCGGCGTGTTAGGCCACCACTGGAAATCCTTGTTGTCGTAATTCATTAGCCGCACATGCGGATAGAAATACCAACCGTGTTGAAGATAAGTTTCAAGCGGTTCGTCCGTATCAGCGTTGCACGGAATTTTTTTGCCATCCTGCTTCTTGTAGTACATCTTGAAGTCGGTGTACGGATTGTCTTTGTCTTCCAAATTGCCAGGGGTAAAGCACCCCTGATCGAATCCGAATTGACGTAGATCACCCGCCATTTGCGTCTTGCCTGCCCAGTAAGTTCCATAGCCACCTTGTTTGGCAATATGCCCAATTTGCAGCGGAGAACTCAGGTAAAGCGGCCATACCGCGGGTTTACCTCTTTCGTCGATGTAGCGGCCTTTGTCCTTATTGTTCCACCACTTGTGAAGATGTGCATATCGCCCGGTCATCATCATTGCTCGACTGGGCGAACAGACCACCGACGCCCAAGCTGTCTTGACCCAGCATCCCTCCGTCGCCATCTGATCCAGGACCGGCGTCTGCGCGAGATGGGCCCTGTCGGTAGAATCGCCACGCTCCGGCTTGCTCCATACCGTCGAACCGTAAATAGGCAGTTCGCGAGCACTGATGTCGTCAGCGTAAACCAGGATGATGTTGGGCTTCTCGAGGGCAATCGCAGGCGTGCTCAGCAGCACTGCAAACGAGACAACGCAAATGGACCGAATCATGAGGAGGACTTTCAGTGGGAGAGCTAACACCACAATGCGATCGTTACCGCCAACGCGATGTTCATTTGATATGTCTGGATTGGGAAGAGCTGTGAATCGCAACTTGAGAACGAACCTTTCAAAAGGGCAGCCACCCTAGAGCTTGTAATACTGTTCCCAACCTTTGCGTGGCCGGTCGGCAAGCAACTCGTTTGCCCGTTCGCTATTGGTAAACCGTTTAGCTTGGCGGTCGAATTCCAACTCGCCCCCTAGTCGTTGAGCGATACAACCGAGCACCAGCACTTGGGAAAGGGGGCCAGACACTGAAAACGGAGATCGAGTTTCCTCATCACCACGACACGCCCGCAAAAAGTTCTCGTAGTGGTCGGTGTGCTTGCCAAACGAAGACGGCAAGCCCCTCGATTCAAGCGACTTTCGCTTTTCGTCCGAAAGGATCTCTAACGTGGTCGAATGACTTCCGCCTTGCATGACGGTATCACCAGCGTAGATGAACTTCCCAGGAGTTTTTGGATCATATTGCCGCCCAGCAAAATCCTCGGGTAGTGGCGGCAAGTTCTCGACGCCGTCGTACCAGTCGATATCCATCGCTGGCATTCCGTTGCGTTCGGGAAACTGGAAGTTGATTGTTGACGCGAGTGGATAAATGAGATCGTTCGGTTGAACCAGCGTGGTCGCGGACACCTTTTCAGGCAATCCGAGTTCTAGGAACTGATGGATCGTGTCGAGGATGTGTGCTCCCCAGTCGCCAAAACAACCGGTGCCATGTTGGTACCAACCACGCCAGTTCCCAGGATGGAACTTGCTGCTAAATGCATGCTGCGGTGTTGCGCTATGCCACAATTCCCAATCCATCGTCGCGGGTGCCGTTTCACCACGAGGCATTGCCTGAACATCCCCCCAAGGATGCCAACGCCGCCACTTGTTCATATAGGCATCCACATGGGTCACGTCTTTAATCACACCCGCTTGCTTCCAAGCATCGAACTGGAAGTAGTTATCACCGGAGTGCCCTTGGTTCCCCATCTGCGTGGCAACGTTGTATTTCTGCTCCGCCGCGATCAGCAATTCAATTTCTTCGAACGTCCGGGCAAGTGGCTTTTCGGTGTACACCGGCTTACCCGCCGCCATTGCAGCCATCGAAATAGGGAAGTGCGAATGATCGGGCACGAGCACGACGACCGCGTCGATGTCCTTGTCCATCTCATCGAGCATCTTTCGCCAATCTTGAAAGATGCGAGCCTTGGGGAACTTATCCTTTGTTGCGTTGATGTGCTTGTTGTCAGGATCGACGTCGCAAAAAGCCACAAAGTTGGCGATGCCACTCTTCTCAAAGTTCTCAATAATTCGCGGACCGCGATTACCAACGCCACACCAAGCAACGTTGACCTTTTCATTAGCCCCGATCACATCGGACCAAGACCTTGGACTAACAAATGCTCCCGTCGCCGCCGCACCGGCAGCCAAGAGTGTATGTCTTCGAGATAATTTCACAGAACGTCTTTCGGGTTGCTTGGGATGCCTGCAGGTCAGTCGTTCAACCGAACCTTACAACGTGACAAATCGATGTCTCGCTAAGTCAATGATTCAGCGACGGAGTTTTAGGGTGCGTGCCGCGCGGCCTGCGTTTGGCAAAACCGCTCGTCGGCTTGGCACTAGTGAGTCGAAAACACTTTCAGATTGTCGAAATCAATCGTTGCACCATTAACGGTCATTCCGAGCTTGGATTTAGTCGGATGATCGATACCTGGCGAGCGAAGTTCGACAACCTTCGTTCCATCCAGCGACGCCTGCAGCAAGTCACCCTGGATTCGAACACTCAAGCGATACCATTGCCCTTTGGACAACTTCACCGGTGCCAAATTCGATGTCTTGGCAAGCAGCTTTTCCAGCGATTCTTTTTGCGTGGGCGATAGATTTTTCGCTTGCCGTTGCTGACGAACCTCAAGGTTCATACTGCCAGTTTTGTCGTCAGAAACGGAGACTCGTTTGGGTGTGACCGAGACTCGGCAAATGTGCCCCGCATGGACCGACTTCTCGTTCTGATCGTCGAGCACGAAATTGAAACGCGAACCCCCGTTGAATCGAAAATCAAACTCGAGCTCAATATCATCAAATGGGATGTTCTTGCGGATCACCGCACCGTGATCGGACTTGGTTTGCTTACCAACCAGAACTCCCTCGACAATGGTCCAGGCTCCATCCGTACCTCGTGCCGAGGTATAACCGTCGCCCAGCGTGGCACGATCGAAGTCATCCTCGAAGATTGTTGCATGACCATCGTCTGCGACTGCGGCGGCAGCCCATGCTAGGGCGAGCGTCGCAGCGACGACGATAGCCAAACGACCGCAGAAAACAGTGGAATCAGGACGACAGAACTTCATCGTAGGGGCATCTTTCGCACAAGCGGCGGAAACGGATTGGGGCATGAAAAACATGCCCGGTTTGCTCGATGACTTATGTATTTGTTTCGATTCTTAAGTCATCTGAACCGCTAATGCCCGCGAAATGCGGTGCGTCAACAAAAATTGTTAACAACACCGAATTTAGTGACTTCTGGTCGAAACACGCTCAGCCAATGACAAACTGTTCCAAGTGGACCGTCCCGGCATCCGATCAAATTTCAAATGGGTCCCGCCAGCGAGCTAACGTCCCGCTTTGTAGATTTCCTGGATCCCATCGGCATCCAAGGCGACGCGGAAGAGCATGAATTCGTCGATACGTCCATCCAGGTTGCGGATCGGTTCGTCACCGACCTTTCTTGGCTTCAACCAATTCCCAATTTCCGCTGTTCCAATACGAAGCGGTTCCGCGACCGGCAAGCGATGCGTCCCCGCCGAAGTGCCATTGATGTAATGTTCCACCGTCTTTTCACTGGAATCGAAGACCGTGGCCAAATGGATCCACCGGCCGACTGCCCCCAGGTCACCCAGCGGCGTTGAGGGGCTTCGCAGACGGCGTGTCTCTTCAACGGTCGCTTGTCCAATCCCAAGCTTTAACGTTCCCTCTTTCGCAATTTGCCAGTGAAGCTGCCATTCTTCAAAGGTATCAGTCAACAACAAGGCTTGGTTTACCCCCCGCAGTTCATCAACACGAACCCAACAAGCCAACGTCAACTGAGGCCAACGTCCAGGGATGCTGACCCGCAAACGATCCGCTGACCGATAGAACCCAAACGCTTTCTTTTGTGGCCAGCGACCGGTTAGCATTTCGCTTCCTACGACCGTCGCGTTAACTGGATTGAATTGCGACAGATCCACAACCGTGTTGCGACCATTCGGCCTCTCGCCAAACTCTTCGAAATTGTAATACACCAACAAGTCAGGACGCTTGGCGAACTCAGCACTCCAAGACTTCCAACGTTCAAAGCGTGTAGCCACTGACTGATCAATCGCATCAGCCGATGGAAAGCCTTCTAAATCAAACTCGGCTCGCCGTGGCAAGAACGTCGAGTCCACTTCGACGCTTTCGCCTTCATTCACCGCTCGCTTATCTGCTTCGACCGGCGCCGCAGCACCAGAAGGGTAGAGGTCGACGAGACCATCAAACACGTGAACTTTCGACAACCCATCTTCTCCAGCGGAGATCGCAAACTCGGTTCCGCGGTCAACCAAACGCACTTCGTCGGTAACCACCGTGAACCCTTCCGCATGGCTGGGAACGTTCGCTCGCAACTTGCCGCGTCGCAACCGCGCCAGATCCAGAGAAACCAATTCCAGATCAACCGGTCCCTCCAAATACAACGTCACTCCGTTGTAAATGTTGATTTCGGCGAGACCCGACTCCAATTGCAGACGACCGGGCGACAACAGATGCGGAGTTTCCTGTCGCCCTAACCACACATCTTGAGAAGCCTGCACGACCATGGCGATGGTCGAATCAATTGACGACACTCGAGCCGCGATCACGTCTTCTCGCTGCGGTGGTTCTCGCAACATCAAAATGGAAAAGAACAGCAGCGACGCTGCCAAACCCGCCATCGACACGACAAGGGCGCTGGCCATCCAAACGTTTTGATCTCGCTTCAGGATTGGCGTTGGGACCTCGCCATTTCGAATGTTTTGAGCTTCCTCGGATTGCGAAGAGTCACCCGGACAAATCAGATCCACCAACTCCACTACAGAGGACCGATCAATTTCATCGGCCAAGAAGGCATCCAGACGAAAATGATCCACCCAAGCGTTCATCCGTTCAGGATTGCCACGCATCAATTCTTGCAACCGTGGCCCATGCGCCGAATCGAGCTTGCCGTCGATCGCCAATTGCAACAGGGATGCAAACTCTCGGTCGGATTGACTGTTCATGAGGGTGTCCTCGCAACATTCGACTGGATGCATTCGAGCAACAGACCACGAATTCGATAGAGCGTTTGCCGAATGGATCCGACCGGCCGCTGTAGTTCCTCGGCGATGCTGGCCACCGACCGCTCGCTTGAATATCTCATTTCGACCAAAGCCCGTTGAGCCACCGGCAATCGCTGCATGCAGTGCCGCAACGCCGTACGCTGATCGTCGCCATCGGTGGAACGCTCATTTGCCAGATCAGCCAACTCCGCAACAAACGACTCATCAAACACAAGTCGGTCGCGAGAATACTTCCGAATTTGATTCATCACCTTGAATCTTGCTACTTGGCTGGCCCAAGCCCAGAAATCGGTACCGGGTCGAAAATCCCCAGCCTTTTGCCAGAGTACTACATTCACCTCCTGCAATAGATCATCGACATCATCGTCATAGACCAACAGGCATCGCACGAAGCCGCGAAGCCGAGACTGATGTTGCGCGATCAAGGCGACTACTGCATCTCGCGACTCATTCGGTTCTTGTTCATCAGGAAGCACGGCAAAAGCTCTCGCGGAAGATCAACGCAGACAGGTTAAACGACGGTCCCAGTCTACCAACGAGCCAATGTTCCCGACGATGGGAACGTCAACAACAATATTCAAGCGGAGCGTCTTCAACCAGCACACTGCGACAGGAACCCGTATGAAAGAGGGCAGTGGCATTGGCGAAACTTATTGGCGAAACGGCGAATGGTTTCCAAGCATGAAAAAACCCAGAATTCCAAAATCGGAATCCTGGGTCTTGTTAAAAATCTTCAGTGACTACTTGTAAACTTGAACCCTAACGATCGAGGTTCAGACCACCAGTCACGTCGGTTCCAGCGTCGCCCGAAGTGTCAACTCCACCAAACTCGGTGTTGCTGTTGAGGTTGCTTTCCGAACTACTACGAGCTTCTGCGTTCAGCCCACCGTCTCGATTATTCAGTTCCCCGTCAAGCTCACCGGTTGCACGCGACTCGCTCTGCCCAGTGACACCATCTCGGTTTTGATTGAACTGGCCATTATCGACGTCGGTATTCTGCCCAACCGCTGCCTCACCGCGGAGTCCGTTTTGATCGGCATTCGCACGTGTATCGACATTAGTCTCGACATTTTGATCGCGATTCATGCGATTGGATTGATTTGGATCGTTATCCAGAGTTGCACCGTTTTGCTCGGCGTTGTTACTCGACGAGTTCATATCGTTTGACGACTGATTCGCTTGGCCACCGTCTTGATCGTAGCTGCCGTAGCCAGCTTGGTAGCGTTCAGACTGCTGTCCGGATGAAGCAGATTCTGCACCAGATGCGCTGAAGTAGATACGCTGACCGTTCTGGCAAATGAACTCTCGACCGTTCGCGTCATGCTGCAGGGTAGGCGGGTTGCTTTGACTGTGCACCATAGTTTGACCGTGGTCCGTGTACCCCTGGTGACCAGTCCACTGCGATTGGTGCTCGCCGGTCATTCCCGATTGCTGCACGTAACCCGCATGCCCATAACCGTGTGCACCGTAAGATTGCTGCCCTTGGTGGACATAGCCTTGTTGGTTGTAGTTGGAATACTGGCCATTTTGATACGACACACCTGGACGAAGTTGACCTTGGTTGTAACCAATGACGCCATTCGCAGCACCTCGAACACGTGACACTCCGTTTCGTGCTCCGGACAAAACATTGTTGGTTGTGCCGCGTACGCCATTCGCCGTTCGCTGGGTGATATTCTGGGCGGCGCCGGCCGTTCTATTCACCACACCTCCGAGTTGCGAAGCTGTATTACCGACGATGCCTTGGGCGCCGACAGTGGTTCCTGCGAACATCGCACTCAAGCACGCTGCTGTTGAAAATACCTTTTTCATCTCTTGTTACCTTCATTGTGGGGATCGATTGTGAAAGCATGGCTGCTAACGCAGCCTATGCACGATTCAGCATTTCAATGGGTAATAAGAGAAGCAACCGGCGCGCCCAACGCGGAATTAATACGAAAGAAACTGACTGAAGCGTGCTATCACGCGTCTTAGTCCATTGAATCCAATAACGCGACATATCGCGTTTGCGAGTGTGATCGGTATGACGCCAGCGCAGTCAACCACGTTGTTCGATTGGCAGTCGAATTTTGCGATGTAACAAAGCAAAAGCAACTAACACTGGTAGCTCAACAATTCGAATCGCCAACGTTGTTTCCTCCCTTGCAAAGACGTACCGCCCGGTTATCGCACGCATAACTCAAACCCGACACACGGGCTACTAATTAGGAACCTGACAGCAATCGGCAAACTGTTGGCCTGCCGCCCCGGGACAACTATACTCGTACTCCCTCGGATGCCCGATCCGGATGCACCCATCGCGGATGCACTCATCGGCTCCGCCCACCTACACCCACCTCTGGGCCCCACCTTCATCCCCGTTCTGAAAGAACCACTTGATGCCCCGCTCGCAAGCAACGTCCTCGTCGACTCGCTCATTTTCTCGCCGTCGATTCTCCCAAACTGCCGCCTCGGTTGCCGCGATCGGCATGCTTCCTCGCTCCAACGTTTCTGCGGCATCGGCCGGGCGTGTCTACGGCGCTAATGAAAAGGTGAACGTTGCCATCATCGGTTGCGGTGGCATGGGCGGAAGTGACGCGAAGAGCATTTTCAACACGAAACTGGTCAACGTCGTGGCGTTATGCGATGTTGCCATGGGCACCAAACACACCGCGGCAATTGAAAAGAAATTCCCGGATGTTCCACGGTTCAAGGACTTTCGTGAGATGTTCGACAAGATGTCGAATCAGATCGATGCCTGCACCGTCGGCGTCCCCGATCACTCGCACTTTCCCATTGCAATCTTAGCGATGTCCTTGGGCAAAGGGGTGTACGTCGAAAAACCGCTGGCACACACCTTCCAAGAAATTGAACTCTTGATGGCGGCTGAGAAAAAATACGGCGTCGCCTGCCAGATGGGTAATCAAGGGCATTCAGGTGCCAACTTCCACCAGTTCAAAGCATGGAAAGAAGCGGGAGTGATCAAGAACGTACGCGAGGTCACTGCCAATATGAACGCGGGTCGGCGATGGCACCCATGGAAGTTCGACGAATGGCAAACCGGCGAAACCATGCCCGAAGGAATTGACTGGGATACCTGGACGGGCACGGCCGCGAAGCATCCGTACAGCGACAAGCTGCATCCGGGCAACTGGCGGAGCTGGTTTGAATACGGCAATGGAGCGTTCGGCGACTGGGGGCCCCACCTGCTCGATACCGTTCACCGCTTTTTGGATCTCGGGCTACCCGAACGAGTCACCGCGGTCATGCTTGAAGGGCGCCGCGAACTCATTTTCCCGATGGCTTCGACGATCCAATTTGATTTCCCGCAACGTGGTGACGAACCCGCCTGCAAGGTGACCTGGTACGACGGCGTGAAAAACCGACCACCACGACCGGACGATCTCGAAGACGACCGAAAGATGGAAACGAACGGCAAGACGATCTATGGGGATGGAATTACCTTCAAAGGTGCTTCTCATGGCTCACCTCTGCGGGTTCTTCCTAGCGAAAAAGCCAAGGATCTCGCGGGCGAATTGCCGAAATACGAAACCGGCTCGAATCACCATCTAAATTTCGTTCGCGCCGTCAAAGGCGAAGAGCAAACACGGTCGTCGTTCGACGTCTCTGGTCCGCTCAGCCAGATGTTTTGCATCGGCGTTATTGCTCAGCGTCTGGGTGGTGAATTGGTGTTTGATCGCGAGACCAAGCAGATCACTAATAATGCTGCCGCCAACGACTTGTTGGCCGGCCCACCGCCGCGAAAGGGCTGGGAAGAGTTCTACAAACTCTAGGATCTCCCTACCCGATCCAACTCGCCATAACAGTCATCGCCGGCCGGAAACGGAGCGGCGATGCATAGCGGCTGCTCCAATGAGTGCGGATCATGGCGAACGAACGACGCTAAATCCGCACGGGATCGATAAGAGCTAGGCCCCCGGCGACTACTGTTTTTCGGCTAAGCGATAGGAACGCACGTAGTCGTAGTAAGTAGTGTTTCGAGTGTCGTCATTAAGTTCGTCGACGGTTGGAACAGGTTGCCAATCGTAAGTTTCGCACACCAAATTCATGAACATCGGAAAATCAAACAAAGCTTCTCCGAAGTCGGTTGGTGGGGTAATGGTAAATTTGTATTCGCCATCGGCATAAAACTTCATCGTGCTCGCATCGACCCACCAACATCCGTAGGTGTGAAATTCATCATTCACTTTTGACTTCAAACGAGCGGTTCCCCCCTGATGCGACCGCTCCGTTTCCGACCCCTCTTCGCTAGACCGGAAGTTGATATGGGTATTGGACTTCATGTGCGTCGTGAACGATTCAAAACGCCCCACACGGCCAACGCTCTCTTGGATATCCAGTTCAAAACTTAAACACCCGCTAGGCACCTCCTTCCATGGACTGGTTAACCAAAAAGTTGATGATGTTGGAATTTGGGACGCCTTCATTCGGCACTCGTAATAACCAAATAAAGCGTCCTGAGCCTTCGACTGCACGGCTCCGCATGCAACAGTAAATTTGCCCTGAGGTGGATCGAGAACACCACAACGGATTTGCAAACAACCATCCGCGACGCTGACCGCCGATGGCACAAACAGACCAGGCGCACGCCCCTTCCATCGCGGATTGTGGTCATGCCATTTCGTCGAATCGAGCTGGTCTCCGTCAAACTCGTCACTGAACGCTTCATTTTTCTCCCACTGGAAGCCGTCCGGCGGAGTAGGAAGATTCTGCGAATAGGCGGCCGTTGTCCCGCAGACACAAACCAAATAGACAATCAGGAATCGCATAAACGAAGTCATTTCAAAACGTCACAAGGAAACTAGACGGGATGAGCGGGGTAGATACACGCTCGTTAAGAAAATCGAAGCCAACTCGAATACGACCATGCTAATGCTCGCACAGTTGTGCGTACGGCGACTGAACCTCATCGGTTGGCCGGAGTGCCGATTGGCTGGAGTATTGTCATCGCGCGTCCCCCGTCTGTCTAGCGAATCATTTTCCACTCCCCTGATCAAACCTCAAGGCTTTCGGCCTTATCACTTCCGGTTTCTTTGTCTCCGGTACCCGGTATCTGATCACCCGTCGAAGGGTCCCTTTAGGACGAGCCGGATTGGGTATACGCTGGAAAGACAGGAATTTTCCACAAAGAGATTCCCGTTGCCGCGTCCCGACTCCACGCGGTTCGAGACTGCCACAACGCTCTTAATGAACCAAAGCGAGAACAAGTCTGATAACATCGTTCGCGATGCCGACTGCCCCATCCTCCCTCCCAGAAAGCTTTGACTGAATGAACGACGACAACGCCGCAGTGCAACCCCTTCCTGAGCGACCAAGCTTGTGGACCGATATGCGAACGAGCGAGGATTGGTGGGCAATTTGGTGCGCTGGAATCTTGCTTGCCGTTTCATTCGCAGCGGTATGGTTCACACAACCGGCGAACCTAGCGGAAAGCTTGGCGGCAAACGAGGCAGTCGAGGTGGTGAATCCATTGTCATCGTGGATTTCAAAACCTGGCAAATGGACCAGGAGCCCAGTCGACGCGTTTGCAGGAACAATCCCTGGCATCATGGGCGTGTTCGGCTTAATCGGGATCGTGTTTGCGTTCGCCATGATTGTTCGCAATGAGTCAGCGGCAGCATTCTGCAAAGCGTTTCCGCTCGTTTTTTTGCTGGCAACATTGGCATACGCCATGGCCAGCCAAAGCGTGGTCAAGGCTTACAACCTGGAATATGCCTTATGGGCATTGTTAGTCGGATTGATCATCAGCAACACCGTCGGCACGCCAGCTTTCTTGCGGCCGGCAATGCTGACGGAGTTCTTTATTAAAACGGGCTTGGTGATGCTAGGCGCCGAAGTCCTGATGAGCCGATTGCTGGCATTAGGTTTGCCTGGCATCTTTGTCGCTTGGGTGGTGACGCCAGTGGTACTGGTTTCGACCTATGTGTTCGGGCAAAAGATCCTGAAGATGCCATCGAAGTCACTCAATATGGTGATCTCGGCCGACATGTCTGTTTGCGGGGTCTCGGCGGCGATTGCGACTGCGGCGGCTTGCAAAGCGAAGAAGGAAGAGTTGTCCTTGTCGATTGGTCTATCGCTGTCATTTACGGTCATCATGATGATTGTCTTGCCAGCGATCATTCGGGCGACCGGCATGGACCCAATCCTGGGTGGAGCCTGGCTTGGCGGCACGATTGACGCGACCGGAGCAGTTGCGGCCGCGGGTGCAGTGCTCGGAGACGAAGCTCTCGAAGTTGCCGCAACGGTGAAGATGATCCAAAACATTTTGATCGGCGTGACCGCGTTCTGCGTCGCGATCTACTGGGTCACCTATGTCGAACGCGACGAAGCTGGACCTCGCGTTGGTGCAATGGAAATTTGGTACCGCTTCCCCAAATTCGTACTGGGGTTTGTCGCCATGTCGATTCTATTTTCGGTACTGTACTCGACGCTTATCGGTGGCCCCGAACTAATCAACGCCATGATCAAAGGCTCCAGCAAAACACTGCGGGGCTGGTTCTTTTGCCTAGCATTCGTCAGCATCGGCTTGGAAACCAACTTCAAACAATTGCTGCCGCAATTGAAGGGCGGCAAGCCGTTGATCCTATATGTGTGCGGCCAGTCGCTGAACCTGGTCCTCACGCTCGTGATGGCTTGGCTGATGTTCAAAGTGGTCTTCGCCGACACCATTACCCCATGATCGATACTGTGATCGCGAACGCGAATATCGACTCGGAAAAGTCCAAGACGTCTTCCCACTGTGTCATGCAGCCAACAAGCGGCGCCGGAAGTCGCGAAACGCGGTCTCACATCTCGCGTGGACTGGCGTTTCTTGCCATCACTGGCAGCTTGGCCTGGGCATGGCTGGTGCTGTTGCCCGCCTACGCTGAACGGCCCGCGATGAAGCAACACCTTCAATGGCTAGACGATCGCGGCATCGACCCCAGTGCAATGTACTACACCGAACTGGAGGTCATGGAAGATATCCTGCAGCGTCAACGAACCCGAGAACTGCAGCGATAGGCCAGCTCGAGCCAAACCAAGGCAAAGACACCCGAAGTCAACGCAACCTACGAAATCGCGTTTACGGCCTGGATCGCGTTTACAGCCTGGATCACGTCTACGGCCTAGCTCGCAAATTCGAAACGGGCATACCCAGTCCGTTTCAACCTAGGATGCTCGCATCCAAATGCGGCGATGAATCATTTACCACCCTGACGCAGAACACCACATCGGCGTTGTACCCCAGCGGCTTACTGGATCAACCTTCGTCCATATCGTCAGGGAAATTAACGTTCGTGCTGACCGTTTGGACGTCGTCATGATCGTCAAGAGCTTCCAACAGCGACAACACCTTTCCGGCGGTTGAACCGTCGACGTCGACGTTGGTGGATGCAATTTGAGTCACTTCATTGACATCTGCCTTTAGCTCAGCGGCCTCAAAAGCCTCCGATAAGGCATCGTGATTTTCGGGGGCACAGGTCACTTGTATCTGACCATCGTCGCCGGCTTCCACGTCGTCACCACCGTTTTCTAACGCGACTTCGGTGACTTGTTCTTCGTCGGTTCCTGCCGGGAAGATGAACAAGCCCTTACGCTCGAACAAGTAGTTCACGCAGCCGGTTTTACCGAGCTCACCGCCGTGCTTGCCAAACAAAGTTCGCAGCTCAGGCGCAGTTCGATTTCGGTTATCCGTCATCGCTAAACACATGACGGCGACGCCACCGGGGCCGTAACCTTCATAGAGAATCTCTTCGACGGCATCGCCTTCGAGTTCTCCCGTCCCGCGTTTGATCGCTCGTTCAATATTGTCTTTGGGCATCGAGACCGCTTTCGCGTCGTCGATTGCCTTGCGAAGTTTGATGTTCGCGGACGGATCGCCGCCACCACCCTTCGCGGCGACGATAATCGCCTTGCTGAGTTTACTCCACATCTTGCCGCGGGCCGCATCAACGCGTCCTTTACGGTGCTGGATATTGGCCCATTTTGAGTGCCCAGCCATAGTAAGATTCCCTCTGGATTAACGAGGCTTTCGCTTGGTGAGTTTGCGGTTACTGGCTTTCTTGCCACCATCCGAAGCTGTGGTTTTCGGCTCGTCGTCGGCTGCCTTCTTGGCCGTCTTTTTGCTAGCGGCTTTGGGTTCCGACTTCGCTTCAGCAGCAGGTTTCTTGGACGCCGTTTTTTTGGTCGGTGCCTTCGTCGAAGAGGTTTTCTTAGCCGCAGTCTTGCTGGACGATTCCGCCTTCACATCCGACTCGGTCGGCTTGGGCTCGGCCGCTTTCGGAGCAGCCGCCTTTGGTTCTGGCTTCGCGGCGGCCTTTTTGGCTGCACGTGGCTTATTCGTTGTTGAGGTCGCTTTCGCAGCGGACCGGATCGGCTTCTTTTTGCCAGAGGGAGCTGCTGCGATAGGAGCGGCAGCGGCTTCGGCAGCAGCTTCTTGCTTAGCAACTTCACGCTCTTCCGCTTTACGGCGGGCGACGCGTTTCTTGGCAGCCTTCTTGCTTACCAACCACTCGTCCAGCCCATCGGCACTGCCTTTGACCACCGCGTCAAGCAATGATCGTGCAGTCTTGTCGTTGACATCCATCGAAAGCGCGACGGCGGGTTGATGCAACAATGTCGCGAACTCGATGCCTTTGCTTTTTGGGATCGCACGCTCAAGTCCAGGCACGCGACCATCAGCGGCTTCCGCTTGTGTAGCAATGCCCGTAACCAACATGATCACCATGCCGGAATAGTCGATCGGAATCGAGTGCCCACCCAATCCGTGCTGGATAATGTAACTCAGCACGAAGGGAGTCATTCCGGGAACCTTCTCAAAGCGTGCGACCGCTTTGCCAAGGTTCTCTTTCTTCAAGTGATCCAAGTCGAATGAATAGAACTCTTCAAAGATCCCTTGCAGGGTTCCCTTCAGACGAGCAGCCGCTTTTGCCGCGTCGGGCAGACTCGACAGAACTGTCCCCAGTTCGGTGACCGTGGTGACCCGTACCTCATTCCAGTCAAAGTAATCCTGCTCTAGTTTGGCCAATCCTTCATCAGCCAATTCGCTGGTGCAGTCTTCCAACAGACATGCGTACAAGGCGTGTTCGAGCAGCGGGCGCGACGGGCTTGCAGGCGGCACGTCGTAGTATTTCTTCAGCGCCGTTTGGAGCTTGGCGATCAGTTTAGAGCGGTTCGTCGCGGACATGTGGCGTTAAGAATGAATTGAATAGCGGGTGGATAGCAGGCGGGTCGATCGTTGAGCCAAAAGCGATGGCTTCGTCTCGATTCAGGAGCCTTCATTGGTCGGCGCGGAAGCATCGCCGTTTGATGGGTTGTCGTTTGGCGTCGTGTTGTCCTCGGGTTCACCCGAGTTGGCGACGGGCTCGACTTCGCCATCCTGCTCACGCCGGATCCGCGCGAGAATCTCTCCCACGGCGGCCGCGTTTTCTTGCCCGCGATCGATTTCGAATCGCAATCGGGGCGTGTAGCGGGTGTCGAGCCGATTGGCAATTTTACTTTGCAAAAACCCAGCGGCATTCTGCAAACCGCGAAGAGACAATTGTTTTTGCGTTTCGTCACCCATGACGCTGACATACACCTTTGCTTCACGCATATCGGGTGCGACATCAACACTAATGACAGTAACGTTTTCGACCCGTGGGTCACGGATATCAGTCAGAATCGACGCCGCGACGACTTCGCGGATCGCTTCGGCTGCTTTAAGGAGTCGTCGGCTGGACAAGGGGATTCGCGTGGAGCGTGGAGGATTGAACGGAAAGCAAATTAAGCGGCAATGACAGATCACAAAGCGAAAAACGACTAGCCGCTTTCCGCTTTCGACCTAGATCATCTACTCAAGCTTGCGGGCAACTTGTTCGATCTTGTAGGCCTCCAAGACATCATCTTGCTTGATGTCATTGAAGCCGGAAAGTCGAATACCGCACTCCATTCCGCGAGGAACTTCCTTGACGTCTTCCTTGATTCGGCGAAGTGTATCGAGCTGGTAATCACCAATGACACGGCCATCGCGACTTACCCGAATTCGGCAGTTCCGAACGATCGTACCTTGAGCGACATAACAACCGGCGATGGTTCCCACACGGCTGATCGAAAAGACCTGTTTGACCAAAGCACGGCCGAGTTCGACAACGCGTTCTTCTGGCTTCAAACGACCTTCGATCATCATTCGAATATCGTCGGTCAACTTATAGATGACGTTGTATCGACGAATCTCGACGCCTCGCTGGTCCGCCATCACCCGAGCCTGTTCGCCCGGAATGACATTGAACCCAAGGATAACAGCCCCGGACGCACTCGCCAAAGTCGTGTCGGCAAGAGTGATCCCACCCACGCTTCGCTGGAGAACGCGGATCTCGACTTCAGGATGATCGAACTTGCTTAGCTCCTTATCGATCGCTTCAAGCGACCCACGAGCGTCCGCCCGAATGATCAGGTTCAGCTTGACGCGTTCTTCGCCTGGAGCCAGGTTGCCGCCTTCGAGCATCTCTTGGAAGTTGTCGAAGGACACCTTCGTCGTGATACCAGACAGCGATTGACGGCTACTTTCATCATCCCGCGAGCCCGCAATTTCGCGAGCTTGGGTGATATCTTTCAAGACGTGGAATCGGTCGCCAGCCCCCGGTGCCTTGTCCAAACCGTAGAGGCTAACGGGCGTACTTGGGCCAGCTTCCTTGATCGGCTTGCCGCTTAGAGTGTCCTTCATCGCTCGGACGCGACCGTGCGAAGGACCACAAACCAGGATGTCGCCTACTCGCAGCGTTCCGTTTTGAACGACCAATTTCGCAACCACACCGCGGTCGCCGTGCTGCTCGGATTCCAAACAGACCCCCAACGCCGACCTTTCCGGGTTGGCCGAATATTCGTTCAGCTCCGCGATCGTGAGCAGAGTTTCGAGCAACTCCTCCATGCCTTCACCCGTCGTAGCACTGGTGCGAACGACTTCGACGTCGCCCCCCCATTCACTAGGGGTCAGCTGGTGTTCGGTAAGCTGCGTCATTACTCGGTTGGCGTCAACGCCTTCCAAGTCAATCTTGTTGAGGGCAACAACGATCGGCACATTCGCGGCTTTCGCGTGGCTGATCGCCTCTTCGGTTTGCGGCATAATCCCGTCGTCAGCCGCAACAACCAACACGGCGATGTCGGTGACGTTGGCACCACGGGCACGCATTTCGGTAAACGCTTCGTGACCCGGTGTATCAACGAACGTTACCGCGCGGTCACCCTTGGGAACCTTGTAGGCACGGATGTGTTGGGTAATCCCCCCCGCTTCGCCCTTGACGACATTGATGCCGACCAAGTTGTCCAGCAAGCTGGTTTTACCGTGGTCAACGTGGCCCAAGAACGTCACGATCGGAGCTCGTGGGACGAGCGATTCAGCATCGTCTTCACGCTCTTCGATTTGGGTGATTAGCTCATCTTCAAGTGTTTCGGAAGCCTTCAGCTCGATATCGATACCGAGTTCAGTGGCGACCAATTCAGCAGTTTCCAGATCGATATCGGCGTTGATGTTGAGCATCATGCCCATACCCATCAAGGTCTTCATCAGGTCCGGAACAGCAACACCAGCCGCTTCACAGAAACTACGAACCGTGCAGGGCAATTCCAACTGCACACGTTCTTTTCGCGGTGCAGCGGTGTTGGTGCCCTTACGGCGAATTCGTGGTCGGTTGCGGCGATAGTTATTGCGATCTTGATCGCCTGAGCCGATAACGCGACGACCGCCACCACCACGCGAACGCTCTGCTCGAGCACTCGCCATTCCGGCCAAGCCCTTCTTACGTGGCTTTTCGTCTTCTTCAACGGCTTTCTTGCGACCGGCGAAGTCACCCAAGCCGGCGCTAGCCTTGCTGGTGCGCTTCTTTTCAGCGTCATCCTTCTCGAGTCGCTCGAGAGGAGCTTTCATACCTTGCTTGTGACCTTCGATCACGTCACGCGTCAGCTTGATGTCCGGCTTTTGAGCAGGAGTCCCAGAAGCGACAGGTGCCGTCGGCGCCGGTGCGTTTGGCAATTGAGCCAAGTTTACCTTGATTCGCGGCTCACGCTTCTTGGCTTTCACATCGTCTTTGGATGCAGGCTTATCGCCAGCACGATTTGCTGTTCGATCCAGCGATCGCATCTTGCCGCCGCCACCCATACCGGCTCGACGAACCGATTCCAGAGGAGCACCGGGACGATTGGGAACCACACGCCCACCCGAATTACTGGCCATACGATCGGCAATTCGGCTAGCGAAACCACCCTTGGCTGCGGCCGGAGCCGGTGCAGCGGGCGCGGGAGTCGGCTTTGCCGGAGTCGCAGGTGCTGGCGGTGCCGTTTCTTGAGTCGCAGGACGATTGCCACCGCTAGAACGGCCCGGCATGACATCCTTCAACCGAACCTCAGGCTTTGGCGAGCTAGGCTCAGCCGGTGCCGCAGGTGGCGGAGTAGCAGGTGCTGGGGCAAGCTTCGGAGCCCGAAGCACGGGAGCCGGCCGCTTTTTCTCTGCGGCTGCAGCACTTTCCGATTCGCTGGCCTTTGGAGGCCCAGCTGGAATAGCCGATGGTTTGCGTGGAATATTGCGATCGAGGTCGCGTACTGGGGCAGCTTCACGAATCGGAGCAGCCGGGCTGGCTGGAGCTTGCTTGGCAGCCGGTTTCGGCGCCGACTCAGCAGGCTTATTGCCACCGGACAGGTGGTTGCGGACTTGCTGTGCTTCATCGTCGGAGAGGCTAGCAAGCGCGGACCCTTTCCCACTGATACCGGCCTTTTTCACCAGATCAACGAGGTCTTTGCTGTCGAGATTGAGTTCTTTGGCGAGCGCGTAAATGCGTACTGGCACGGGGTGGAAATCCTGTCAAATTCGATAGATGAAGTCCGACGGCCCCGCATGGGCTGCTCGGCTTCATGTTGTTTCGTTCAAAATCGCATAAAAAAACCTCCATCGACATCAACCCCAGTCCTGGCCTTTGAGGTACACCAAAACCGACGTAGGTCGGGGAATTTCATAGCGGTAAAAAATGGGTTCAGTTGCGAACCGAGCAAGTGCCACGGATCGCGAATGCAGTAGGATAACGCAAAACCTAGAAATATGAAAACGGCCTGCATGGTCCGATCACACGTTTCCGCTGGAATCTTTCTCCGCAGCGATTTCTTCGTTGCTTTCCGCATCACCCTGCTCGGATTCCGCTTCGGCAACCACAGTCTCTTCTGCAGAGGGAGACTCAGCGTCTTCCGCAGCAGGCTCGGCTGGCGAATCGGATGCCGCGACAGCTTCGCTAGCTTCAGCTTCGGCATCCTCAGCTTCAGGCTCGGCAACAACCTCGGCGGCTTCAGCACTGGCCTCGGGTGAAGCCTCTGATGCAGTTGCCTCACCTGGTGCGGCTGGCTCCAACTTCGATTCGATCTCAGCTCGATCCCGGTCCAACTTCTCTTTATCACGTCGAACACGGCGTTCTTCCGCAGCAGCACGCTCGGCCTCTTCAGCATTGCGTTCTGCAATCTCGACAACCAAATCGACCTGTTCTTCGGTCAACCCGCTCATTTCCATGAACTGGTCTGGCTCGATTACCGAAAGGTCATCGTAGGACAGGTACCCTTGCTCGACGAGCGATTGAGCGATTTCCTCTGTAATGCCCGGGATCTGACTGAATCCACCAACCGCTCGCTCGATTTGGTCCTCGAGCTCCGATCCGGTCATGATTTCGATGTCCCAACCGCACAGTTTACTAGCCAAGCGAACGTTCTGGCCACGACGGCCAATCGCGAGCGACAACTGATCCTCTTGAACCAAGACAATCGCTCGACCAATCATGTCGCAAAGCAACACTTGGTCCACTTCGGCAGGCTGCAAAGCATTAGGGATCAACACTTCTGGGTCACTGTCATAGCGAACCACATCAATATGCTCACCAGCCAACTCTTCACGGACTGCCTTGATTCGGCTGCCTCGGTAACCAACGCAAACGCTGATCGGATCGATCTGCTGATCTTCGCTGCTGACGGCAACCTTGCTGCGATAACCGGGTTCTCGCGAAATCGATTTGATCGCGATCACGCCGTCGGTTAACTCTGGAATTTCTTGCTCGAATAGTTGTTGTACGAACTGCGGTCGCGTTCGGCTCAAGACAACCCGCACGCGGTTGCCGCCCGAAGGCCGAACCTCGTAGACGATCGCCCGAACACGCTCGTTGGCGTGCAGGCTTTCGCCTGGAATTTGTTCGCTACGTGGCAAAATGGCTTCCACGTTGCCTAGATTTACAGTCGCCACACCACCGTCTGCACGGCCAATCATGCCGCTGACGATTTCGCCGATTTGATCGCGGTACTCGATCATCAACGCGTCGCGTTCTGCTTCGCGGACCTTTTGAATAATGACCTGTTTGGCGGTCTGAGCACCAATACGACCAATCTGGTCATCTCCCAGGGGCTCGCCTTCCAGCGTCGCCGAGATCCGACCGTTTTCACGATTGATTGCTACCAACACATCGGAATCTTCGCCGTACTGCTTCCGCGCAGCACTCTGCAACGCCGACTCGATCGCCTGGAAAAGCAACTCGGTGTCGATGTTCTTGTCGCGATGGAGTGAATCGACGTAACGCAAAATGTCTTGCGGGTTCATGGCGACCAAGAGGTGCAAAGGAAAGGGAAGTCAGGGGTTACGATAAAATCATGACACCAGATTTTTGGGCCCCGGCTAAAAAAACAGCCCGAACCGAAAAAGGCCCGGGCGAACGCGAGTCTGCCTGAAGTCATGTGCAGGAAGGCTATCGAACGAGCGACCGCGTGTCAATGCTAAGCGAGCGGTGCTGCAGTGGTATCGGCAGGACGGCGTAGCCACATGAACACCATCAGCGACCAGCCAGCCGATGCAAATACCAAGCACATAATCATGATTTGATACCGAGCCGCAACCAATGGCGAAACGCCCGCCAAAACCTGGCCCGTCATCATCCCTGGGATCGAAACCACGCCCACTGCGAACAAACTATTGGTGATCGGAATCAAAGCCACCGACACAGCCTCGCGAGCACGCCGTCTCGCCAGCCCACTGACATCCGCCCGCTCGACACCCGCACTTTTGACATCTACCTGCTCGAAACGTTCTGACCCGGCCCCAGAAGAATCGCCGGCAGCCCGCTTTGAAGAAGCATTTTCTGCGACAGCAACACTGGCCTGCTCACTCGCTTCCAGCCTCTCAATTGCCAGAGACAAGGCATTCATGCAATTCGAAAAGGTCATCCCCGCCAGCGGGATCAAGATACGAGCATTGTACCAGGGGGTCACATCCAGAACCCCTTGAGTCACAACCGCAAGTGTCCCGCCACCGCCTACCAGGATCGAAATCCAAACGTGTAAATATCGCCGCCAAGAATTTTGAGTCGAGGTGCGAACCGCGATCAACGAAGCCGCCAACATCATGACTGTTAACGCTGCCAAGACGATCCAAGCCTGATCGGATTCAAAAAGAAATACGAGCAGGTACCCAACCAACGACAACTGGATCAACATCCGAGCCAGCCCGTGGAGCGAACCCCGAACGGCGTACCCCAGCATCGCCAAGTACACCAGCAACCCGACTACAGGAATTAACGCAAAGCTCAGACGCGTAAGCGAAATAGGATCAGCCATCGTGGAATCGATGCCGCCAACTAATACGGGACCAGGAAAATAAAACAGCAAGACTTACAAGACAGAAAGACGCACACCGCCACCATCCAACGAACCCGTTTCGCAAGGCTGCCCACTGCGATCCTTCGCAGCCAAGCGTTACGACCGGCGGGACGTCGCAGCTTCAAGCGAAGTTGCATCGCCTCTATCCTGCCTCCCGCTTGCCAAGAATGAAACCGGCAGGCATAATTCAAGAAGAGTTGAGGGAATGCCGATAACGACCTGGCACGACTCAGCAAACGATTGCGATCGCAATCACGCATCCGTAGCTCAACTGGATAGAGCATCGGTCTTCGGAACCGAGGGTTGGGGGTTCGAATCCCTCCGGGTGTACTTTTCCGGATTTTAAATAATCGTGGATTATCTCTGATTGCTTTTTCTTGAGCAATCCACAAGCTTTGCTTGCCCAGCCCCGCTCGATCCCACTGGATTCGCCTTCAGCCAAGGCTAGCTGGATTCGCCGACTTATATCGACAGAACGGGATCAGCACACTCGAACGGCGAACTCAGTGCGGACGGTCTATCGACGAAGCCCGACCGCACCAAAATGCGACGGCCTGCAGCATCTCGCAAACCCAGCATCAGCGATGGCGTGAAAGCACCGGCCTCACTGGAAACATGTCCAGCGATAACAATCCCAACAAAGGACGAGGTCGCGTGCAAAAAACAAAGCACCATGTAGTGAAAACTCTGTGCGGAGAAAGCACAGCGAACAAGTAACTGCACCTTTGCGACTGCTGGCCCCGGCCCCTTTCTTGGCTCCGCTCCAAAAACCGGCTTGGCCTGACTAACAACGATTGGCCCGATACAGCCGCTGGTAACCGACTCCCCTGTTTGACCACGGCCTCTGGACTTATTCAGGTTCAGCGATTTTTCCGCACGCATTTGCTGAAGCAAAAGGGCCAAACAGATTCCTGAAACGGAAAATTTGTTTTTCTTGTCCAAACCAGATAGCGTCTGGCCCTGAACTTACAGGAAACGTCATCCACTATCGGTCCGTCTGTCGTGGACTTGCTTCTGAGCAGGAAAATTGCCTCCTGCGGCTCAGAGCAAAAACCAGTGGGCTGGCGATCCCCCTTCCATCATTTCCCCTAATGGAGCATTTTGCATGTATCCTCGTAAGCAAAGTCGCGGAACCGACGGGTTTACCCTGGTCGAACTACTTGTTGTCATCGCAATCATCGGAGTCCTTGTCGGCCTGCTATTGCCGGCCGTCCAGGCCGCTCGGGAAGCTGCTCGGCGAATGAGCTGCAGCAACAACTTCAAACAAATTGGCCTGGCAGTTCACAACTATCACTCTGCCTACAATCAACTTCCGATCCATGGGGCCGGAACCGATCCCTCTAGCGCTCAAAACATCTGGGTAGATCGGAACGATGCCTCAAACCGCCGCCTAAGCTTCCTAGTGGGCATCTTGCCATTCATGGAACAACAGGCACTGTGGGAGCAAATTTCGAACCCAAGCATTGAACGAACCGACAAAGACACGGGCGCAACTCGCGGTGTGCCAGGAAACCCATGGCCGGCGATGGGCCCGACTCCAGAAGAAATCAATTATGTCCCTTGGTTCACCAACATTCCGGCGATTCGATGCCCGAGTGACCCGGGCGTGGGCTTGCCAGCTTTGGGCCGTACCAACTATGTGGCCTGCATGGGTGACTCCAGTTACAGCGGACGAGACGGAGCCATTGAAATACGTTCGGGTGCTCGATTCCCCTATGCGGAAGAACAAGGTTACGCCCAAGAATCCCGTGCCAAAAACCGAGGAATGTTTCTGCCACAAGGCGTTATGAAATTCCGAGATGTGCTCGACGGTCTTGCCAACACGGTAATGGCAGGTGAAATCGCGACGGACTTGGGTGACCGCGACATTCGAACCGTCGGATACATCTCCGGTGGATCGGAAAACGCATTGCGAAACAACCCGTCGTACTGCTTGGACAACAACCTAATTGATTCAGAACGTCCACAGTTCTGGGAACAAGGAGCTGCCTACGGCTCCGATCTCTACGAAGACATTTCTGGACGAGGCTACCGATGGGCAGACTACCTGCCGAACTTCGGTGGCTTCTACACGATACTGCCACCCAACTCGGAAACTTGTGGCCGAAGTGCTACGGCTACAACCATCGGCTCAGCTTCTAGTCGCCACCAAGGTGGTGCCCATATCCTAATGGGTGACGGAGCCGTGAAGTTCATTACCGACTCGATCGAAGCGGGTAATCGACGCGCTCGGATGGTCACCGAAAACGGTAGTGGCACCTATGCCCCTGGTGCGAAAAGTCCTTACGGTCTCTGGGGTGCTCTTGGTACTCGCGCTTCCAAAGAAGTCATCCAAGGAGACTTCTAGGCCGTTAGCAAATTTTCCGCCCCGGGGCGAACACAATCGCCCCGGGCACTCATACATCCGCCTTACTGATAGAAACCTATTTTCATGATCTCGAAACACGTTAACCGCTTTAGCTTGCTCTCCATTCTTC
This sequence comes from Rhodopirellula sp. J20-39, assembly GCF_057365095.1. Taxonomy (NCBI): domain Bacteria; kingdom Pseudomonadati; phylum Planctomycetota; class Planctomycetia; order Pirellulales; family Pirellulaceae; genus Rhodopirellula; species Rhodopirellula sp. J20-39. The sequence goes on from NZ_CP195123.1 coordinate 5,522,813, forward strand.
TAGGCTGCTCTTTGCTTTCACTTGGCCTCACGACTGGGTGCGGCAACTCAGGCAACAACATTCCTGAAGTAGCCAAGGACGACATCGCTGAGTACGAGCAAAAGCTTGCGGATGCCGCGGCAAAAGCGGAAAAAGCAGAGAAAGAATAAGCCGACACATTCCGGTTAACTCAGTGCGGGTAGCTCAAGAATGCTTTTGAGCTACCCGCGGACTTTCGTTTCCACCGCAAGTCGCTTGCACAGCACACGAACGCTCGTGCCCAACCAACTCCCGTTTCGCAAACCGCAAAAGTCGCGACTGCAAATTGGAGGCTAACGACCGAACGGCATAGTTAACACTAAGTCGGGCATAAACCAGCGTGCCGACAGCACGATCGCGGATCAGCCCGGCTCCCCCAAAAAAGCTCGCAGCGAAACATCTGCAAATTTTGCTTGCTGCCGCTGACGCCTTAACTGATTGGACCGAATGCCTCGGCGGCGATCTAGACCGATGGCCCTTCGCCTCAGAACCTAGTGTTTCGCTCATTGCAACGAAATCCAGGATACGCCCCCCGTTCGAAACAATAGCAGCGGGTTGAAACATGCCTGGTGGGTCAACAGTTCGACGGTCGGCGAAGCATCGGAACGACGCCTGCCGCCTGCACTTTCGCTCCGCTTCTCCGCTCCATCGAAGCGATAGCAGGACGGGGCAGTTTGTGGCAAACAGCCTTAGACGTCACAGATCAAAACGAAAATCGATACTACGAGCCCCGAAGCTTCCCACCTACGCCTGGCGACCATCTCCATCACGCAATCCGGTGCCTTTGTAATTCTGCCTAGGCATGGATCATCATCGACGCGGTGCGAACGGAATGCCTCAACCGAACAATGCAGAGCCGACAAAGGCTGCGATCCTCACGCACAGGAAGCAGTTCAAAAACGGAAACCATCACAAGCGAGAAATACAGAATGACTAACCAGCAAGGCGAACGTTCACATTCAAGAACTTCGGACGCGATTACGAAAGCGACCAGCCGGCGGTGCCGAATCTTTGGAATCACACTCGCTCTATTGGTGCTCTTACAGAGTTCATCGTGGGCGGACAAAACGATGCTTTACGTGTCGCCCGAGGGCAACGACAAGTGGTCTGGACGATTAGCGGATCCCACGCTGGATGATGGGCCATTGGCTTCACTTGAGGCCGCGCGGCTGAAAGTACGTCAACTGAAAGTAGCGAATCCTCGCGACACCTTTGAGGTCCAGCTTCGCGGCGGGACCTACCCACTTAGAAAGACGGTGGTCTTCGACTCTCAAGATTCGGGGAGCCAAAGCAATCCCGTTACCTACAAAGCGTTTCCTGGCGAAAAACCTGTCTTTACCGGCGGCATTCGGATTACGGGATGGAAAAAGCTGAAGTCAGACCCCAAGGGTGTTTCCGAAAAGGCTCGTGGGCATCTTTGGGTAGCAGACATCCCGCAGCCACCGGTGCAACAAAGGGTAATCCGCTCGCTCTATGACAGGGACGAGCTTCTCAAGCGATCCCGTGGAGGAGGCTTTCACTATGCAGACATCGAAAAAGAAAACGACTTCAACCGGCAGGGCAAGAAGCTGACGAGCGAGTTGGAGTACGAAGGCGAGCCCGTTGCTCCGTTTGACCGAACGATTCACTTCCGAGGCGACGACATCAAAAACTGGCCAAACCCGTCGGATATCGAACTCGTTCTGAAGGATCGCCCATGGTTGGCCAACATCATTCCGCTTGATCGAATTGATTCCCAAAACAAGATTGCTCATTTGGCGGTTGACCCGACGTACCAGGCAACCAATCCAAACAACCGCTACTGGGTCGAAAACGCGATTGAATATCTCGATGAGCCTGGCGAATGGGCGGTGAACACGAACGACGGACGCATCTATATGTGGCCGGCGAAGGATGTAGCCGATATGAATGTGATCGCCCCGTTTCTGCAGGAATTCATTCGGGTAGAAGGATCCAGCGACGGACCATTTGCTTCTCATATCCGGCTCGAAGGCCTGACCTTCACTCACGGCGTGCGAGATAGATTGCTGGAGAACGACAAGGGCCTGCAGCACGACTGGGAGATGCACGACAAAGGCAATGCCGTGATCCGTTTCCGCAATGCGGAAGATTGCGACGTCACATCGTGCGTCGTTAAGTCAAGCAGTGGCACAGGTATCCGTTTAGACTTGCACTGCCAACGAATCAAAGTTGCCAGCAACCACCTGCATCATCTTGGTGGCGGAGGCATCGTGCTCAGCGGCTACGGTCCTGGCACGAAGGACGTGAATAAGAACAACGTGGTGCACGACAATTACATCCACGATATTGGTGAACTGCTACTGCACTCGCCAGCGATATTCATCGCCCAAAGCGGGCACAACGCGATCACCCACAACACGATCCATGACGTTCCCTACAACGGCATCGTCGTGAGCGGTTGTCGGCCTCACGAGTTTTATCTTGTCAAACGGATCCCGTTCCGGCGTGCATGGGTTTCCTCGATTCGCTTTGAGGAATGTGAACCGTTTATCCAGAAGGGTCTCGCGGCGCAATACCATAACCGCCTCGAACATTTCCTTCCGCTTTTGCACGCCCGCGAAAACCGGATCGGGATGAATGACATCTCTCGTACACTGCTAGAACTGCATGACGGCAACGCGATCTATTTCTCCGCCATGGGCGAAAACAATGTGGTGGAACGCAACTACCTTCACGAGAACCATGATACCGCCGGTGCAATTCGCCTGGATGACAACCCAAGCTTCACCATCATCCGGGAAAATGTAATCACAGAATCGGAACGCGGACTGGGTCTCAAAGGTCCAGCCGATGTGATCAACAACTTCATCTTCACGGAAACCTTCTTACGTGGACGGACCTTACCGGGCTGGCTTGGCGGCACCAAACAAGCGTCACCAATAGGAAATGTCTTCATGCCACCAGCATCCTCCAAGTCGAGCAACGGACTCTATTTGACGGATAGCCGAGCAACCGAAAGACCTTTCTTCGAGAATCTCCCGAAGATGAAAAATTCGATCTATTTCACAAAGAACACCAATGCTCCCTATGTTCCTAAAGCTGATCTAGGAAGCGACCTTTTTTCGGGTCAGCCGGTCGACCTAAATCAAGACGCAGTGAATCTCGCGGTGAAATTAGTGTATGCCGACCCAATGTTCGATGATGAAGCTGCGAAGCAGGGCTTGTATCGCTTCCGATCGGGATCCCCTGCGGAGAAACTTGGCATCAAGCCAGTCGACTTACGCAAAGTAGGCTCATCGTTGGCTAAGAGAAGTTTCCAAGGTATTGATGCGAAGCGTGCGGAAGTCGCGGTATCGCAGGTCTCGTTTGAATTTCGAAACAAAACTCCGTTCGATCAAGCGGGGCGCAATGCATCAATGACTGTCGATGGCATTACGATCAGCACGTTGCAAGTCATTGGTATGGATGGAGTCGCCGATGGAAGCACTACCAACATTCACGCGCCGCTTCAGGCCCTGGGTATAGCCTCAGCTAGTGGAAAAGGAGATGGCAACCATTTTGATGTAGGAGAGGCATGGGAATTTCAATTTGATACAGACATCACGTCCCTGGAATTAGAACTCGTCGAGCTCGATGATGAAGATGTCTTCACTCTTTCATTCCCCGATGGAGCTGATGAGTTTTCGGCGAAGATCTCTGGAAGCAGTATCAGCAATGGTTCTTATGAATTGACTAGAAAGATCCCTGCGGGCACTCCCATCCATCTAAAATTTTCTGAGGGCAATATCGCCCGGATAAATACCTTCAGGATCACTCACTGACGCCGCTGATGTCCTTCGAAGACTTCCATCGGCGGTTCGGTAAAACGGCAAATTCGAAACATGAGCTGAACCGCTAGACGACTTCGAAAGATCACTTCCGCTGTTAAGATTTTGGCGTCGGCCGTCATCTAACATACAGCTCAAAGTATTTTGTCCAAATTAGGTGCCGATGTGCCCTGAGACGATGTGCGCTGAATTGGAAAGAGCGTCGTTGACACCCATCGGGTTGTCGCAGAATAGTTTGCCGGCAAGTGGATAGTTCGCCCAGGATTGAAGCAGTTGGGCTGGCGATCGATCTTGCATCGACGCATTCCAAGAACCTCCTACATGAAGAACATTTAGGTGATGAGGCCCATTGGGCGAAACCCGTGTCAGAAGAGCAAGAGGAATAGATTGTGAACCAGTTTCTGATTCGGCTCAGCCGTCGATGGGGAATCGCCGCTTTACTGTTTGTCTGGCTTTGCCCGTGTTCGGCTGCTGAATATCGCATCGACTCCCAAGAAAAGTTTGATCAGTTTCGAGGGTCGGAGTTTCAACCTGGTGACGAAATCTTGTTCCGGCGTGGCTCACAGTTCAAAGGCATGTTCGCCCCCATCGGTTCAGGCACCGACGGCAATCCAATAGTCGTGAAGTCCTACGGAACCGGAAAACGCCCACGAATCGACGCCGAAGGAAAACACCCAGCCGGTTTTCTGCTGCGGAATTCGGCTTGTTGGGAAATCAACGGACTGGAGATTACCAACACCGATGGCACCGACCAAGATCAAGGCACGCTATTTGGCGTTTATGTGGTGGTCACCGGCGACTCGAAAGCCACCGGCGGCATCGTTCGGCATATCTACATTGATGATTGCCACATTCACGACATCAATGGCTTGGTGGCGGGAAAGAAGCGAGGCGGGATTCATGTGCACTTAAAAAACTGCAAGGCGACGCGAGTCGACGATTTGCGAATCACCAACAACCACGTCTATCGCATAGGTGGTGTTGGGATCGGAAACGATTCGTCATGCGGTCGGGTGATACTCCGTCCAGACCGAGAGATCGCTGAGAACTTGTGGACCAACGTTTATGTAGCCGGCAACCACGTCGATCAGACAGGCCGAAATAACATTATCGCTCGGTCCAGCAAAGACGCGGTTTACGAGTTCAACACGTTGGCGAACAGCAGTCGATTCGACACCGGTCACAGTATCTTTTGCTTTCATACCGACGGGATCCGAATCCAACACAATGAAGCTTATGGAAACATTGGCGACGACCACCATGACCGTGGCGGTTTCGACGCCGACTACAACTGCGTCAATACGTTCATCCAGCACAACTACAGCCACGACAACATGTGGTTTTGTGGCACCATGAAAAAGCCGAATCGCAACGTGACGATTCGGTACAATATCAGCCAGAACGAACGAAGTGGTTTGTACTTTTATGGTTTCGACAGCAACCGTAACGCCGAAAACATTCAAATCTACAACAACACTCACTACACACGTAAAGACCTGGATGCGGTTGTTTTTCCGGAAGACCGAACACCATTGAACACTCACTTTTCCAACAACATCTTTTACTTCGAAGGAAAAGGACGGTGGGGGAATCACGGAAAAGGTATCAACACCACTTACCACAACAATCTTTACCATCGTATCTCGCCGCAAAAATCGGACACGAGTGCAATCGTCGACAATCCGAGTTTTATCAAACCCGGGATTGCCCGCACGGGGATCAATCTGCGGACGATGAGATCGTTGTTGGGATACCGATTAAACGCAGGCTCGCCCGCGATCGATCGCGGTGTCCCGGTGAGGTCTGCTTTACCGGCTACCGATTTTTTCGGCAGCCCCATCTCAAGCAACTTCATCAATCTTGGCGCGGTGGAGTAAGACGCCGGGCACCCCGCACACGGAACTTAACTTATCAGGAAACTAAATGAAAATTGCTAACCTACTCGTACCGTTGTCGCTCAGTATGATCCTGCTCACCTGCGGGACTTCCCATGCCGAAGACGCTGGCCAACCTGATTGGATTGATCGCAACAAGAACGGCCAACTCGATCCCTATGAGAACCCCGACTTGCCGATCGATGATCGAATCGCGGATTTACTCAGCCGCATGACGATGGACGAGAAAACGGCACAGATGGGAACGATCTACGGCTACAAACGCGTTCTCAAATCAAGTCATCCAACCGAACAATGGAAGCAGCGTGTCTGGAAAGACGGCGTCGGCAACATCGACGAACATGCCAACGGTGTCCGAAAAGAAATGGAGATGACCGGGCATGAAGAACATGCCGATCTGCTCAATCTCATTCAGCGTTGGTTCATCGAAGAAACGCGGTTGGGTATTCCGGTCGACTTCACCAATGAAGGAATCCGCGGGCTGTGCCATACAAGTGCTAGCAACTTCCCTAGCCAACTCGGTGTTGGTGCGACATGGGACAGAGACCTGGTGCGTCGAATCGGTGAAATCACAGGGAAAGAGGCCAAGGCACTTGGCTACACGAATATCTATTCGCCCATTTTGGACGTGGTGCGAGACCCGCGTTGGGGACGAACGATTGAATGTTATGGCGAGTCACCGTATCTGGTAGGCGAGCTTGGGAAACAACAAACACTCGGTTTGCAATCGCAAAACGTCGCATCGACGGTTAAGCACTTCGCGACGTACAGCACGCCCAACGGTGGTCGTGACGGACGCGCACGGACGGACCCGCAAGTTCCGTTTCGTGACATGCACGAGATCCTGATGCATCCGTTCCAAAAAGTAATCACAGAAGCGAACCCGAAAGGGGCGATGAGTTCATACAACTCGTACGATGGAATCCCCGTGACGGGAAGCCGCTATTTCTTGACGGAACTTTTGCGGAATGAATACGGATTTAAGGGCTATGTCGTATCTGACAGCGGGGCTGTTTCTCGGCTGCACGAACAACACTCGGTGGCCAAAGATTTCGAATCCGCAATCGTATTGGCGGTCAATGCTGGATTGAATGTTCGCACCAACTTTAAAAAGATGGAAGACTTCGTCATTCCGTTGCGTAAAGTGATTGCCGACGGACGTATCAGCGAAGAAACGATCAACTCGCGAGTCGCAGACGTGTTGAGAGTGAAGTTCGAGTTGGGGTTGTTCGACAATCCATTCGTCGATCCCGCTACGGCGCCATCTATCGTGCATCAGGAAGCACATGAAGCGACCACTTTGGAAGCAGCCCGCAAAGCAATGGTGCTGCTGAAGAACGATGGACTACTTCCACTAGACCCTGATGCATTCGGCACCGTGCTTGTGACAGGCCCCGGCGCCGACGACGTCGAACCTATGATCAGCCGGTATGGACCCGGTACTTCCGACGTCATCACACCATTGGCTGGCATCAAAGAACTGCTGGGCGACCGCGTAAAGGTGCTTCATGAAAAGGGTGTTGCGTATTACGACGCGACGTTCCCCGGCTCCGGTATCCTGCCGGAGCCCCCTAACAAAGAAGAACAGGCGATGCTGGATCGTACGATCGAGGCAGCGAAGTCGTCGGATGTCATCATCGCGGTGATGGGAGACAATGACGATACGGTTGGCGAATCTCGCTCACGCACAGATTTGAATTTGCCTGGTCATCAGCTTTTATTGATTCAGGAACTGGTTAAGACCGGCAAGCCTGTCGTCGTTGTGCTGATGATCGGACGATCCGCAACGATCAATTGGATCGACAAGAATGTCGACGGCGTATTGGTCAGTTGGCATGGTGGCGAAAAGATCGGACAGGCAGTGGCTGAAACTGTTTTTGGCATCAACAACCCTGGCGGAAAATTGCCGATCACTTTTCCGAAAACCGTCGGTCAGATTCCCCTAGCCGTTCCGCATCGAAACGGTGCTTGGGCTAAACAGGAAGCAAGACATGACCCCAACGGTTGGGGAACCACCCGCGTACTCGGACCGCTGTACCACTTCGGTTACGGATTGAGCTACACGACGTTCCAGTACAGCAACCTGAAGGTACAAACTTCCGAATCGAAACGAAACGGTCCTATCACGATCACTTGTGATGTCACAAACACCGGTGACCGCGCCGGCGATTCGGTCGTCCAGCTTTACGTCAAGGATCTGGTTGCATCTATCACGCCATTCGAACAGGTGCTACGTGGATTCGAGCGAGTCTCACTGAAGGAAGGCGAGACGAAAACGGTTCGCTTTGAACTGCTTCCTGAGCGTGATCTCCGGATGCTCAATGAAGAAAATGACTGGGTAGTTGAACCGGGTGAATTCGAAGTACGAATCAGCACGTCTTCGTCGGAAGAAGACATCCAGCAACACGCCAGGATTGAGCTTAAATAGCGAGCGCCGATTCGACATCTGACAAGGAGATCGCCTCACATTCGATCGCGGCCTATTTGGCTCCGCGTACGGAACGTGAGGCGACTTCTTTCCTTCTATCCAAATCCAATCATGAAAAACGTCATCGAACTACTGCCCACATTACGCTTGCTCGTCGCTCTGGTGTTAATCCCCCTGGGGATGCTGGCGAAGTTGTCCAGCAACGCGTACGCGGACGAACCCGGCAATACTCGCCCCAACATTTTGTTGATCACGACCGATCAACAATTTGCAGATGCCATGGGATGCGCCGGATCAGATTTGCTGAAGACTCCTGCCATGGACGAACTTGCAAAAAGAGGCGTGCGTTTCACCAACGCCTATGTCAATTATCCGGTTTGCCTTCCCGAACGCTATTCGATGTACACCGGACGACTGCCTTGTACCCGACGCTTGGCGGATGCCCAAAACAAACCAACCGTTTCACTAGGCAATCAAGCCAAGCTGGCGGGGTATCGAACTGCCTATTTTGGCAAATGGCATATCCAAGACCAGACGTTTTCGACGAAAGATCGAAAGCACCATGGGTTTGATGTCTATGCATCAGGTCGCGATGAAACGATCACTGAAAACGCGGTGGGTTACCTCAGCCAACCTAGTGACAAACCGTTCTTGCTGGTGACCTCGTACTACAACCCCCACGACATTTGTGAATGGGGACGCAAGAAAGCGGGCGTCAAAGACAAGAAGCGAACCAATATGCGAAACGGCGATGTTTCAATTTCGCCGCCACTTGAAGATTGCCCGCCGTTGCCTAACAACTACGAAATAAACGCCGATGAGGCTGAAGCGGTGACACGTCGCCGAAACCTGGTCGACAAAAGAGGCCCCACTCCTCAAAAGATGGCGATGTCATTCGATCGCGATCAATGGCGACAATATCGCTGGGCTTACAATCGACTTGTCGAACTGGTCGATAGCCAAATCGGCCAAGTCCTCGCCGCTCTCAAAGAGAATGGCCTCGAGGAGAACACCATCGTCATCTTCACGAGTGACCACGGTGACGGATGCGGTGCCCATCGCTGGCACCAGAAGTCCATTCTGTATGAAGAGTCTTGCCGCGTGCCGTTCATTATTCGTTGGCCTGGTCACTCCCGTATTAACGAAGTCGACAAGCGTCTCGTCTCCGTGGGCATTGATTTGATGCCTACGATTTCGGAGGTCGTTGGCACCCCCATGCCCGACGGGCCCTACTTCGGCCTCAGCGCACTTCCTTTTGCGTTGGATAAAAACTCGTCCGCGCCAACTCACCGCTACGTCGTCACTGAGGCTGAGGTCGACGACGACGTTGAATTCCAAGGACGGGCGATACGCACTCCCAATTTCAAATATCACCGCTGGAGTGATGGATCAAATCGAGAACAACTTTTCGACATGGTCAACGACCCGGGTGAGACAAACAATTTGGCGCAAGAGTCCGAGTACGCAGATGAACTGCAAACCCATCGAAAAATGATCGCAGACTGGCTTGCCCGTACCGACGACACCTATACGGAATCGGAAGTAGTCGCCAAGCCCTGAACAGCTAACGACAGAACCGATCATTTTGAAATAGCGTCCTATCTTCACGCAGGGTGTCGCAAGCCATCCGTTATTCAAGCACCGGTTGATTTCCATCTCGAATATTTGTGGTAAGACAAGAGCGAATTTGTCTGTTGTGCGATCTGAAGTAAATAGCGAAGAAACAGTGCTAAGTCGAAAGCCGAATGAATGGTTCTATCCCAAGCCATGCAGTCGCTATATCAACCGTAAAAACGCCTCTGATGCAGAGTGCATAAGATAGCGGCGAAAAGAATTCGAAAGCGAAAAAATATGGCTGATCGATATCGAGTAGTGTTCTTGCTTGTCACGGTTTGCTGTGTCGCAGAAGCGTTGGCAGATAGCAAATCCGACCGGCCAAACGTGATCGTCATCATGGCCGATGACTTGGGCTACAACGATTTAGGATGCTACGGATGCAAAGACATCCCAACCCCTCACATTGATCAGCTAGCGAAGGAGGGCATTCGCTTCACATCCGGGTACGTAACGTGGCCCATGTGCGGCCCTTCTCGCGCAGGGTTCTTAACCGGAAAGAATCAGGCCAGCTTCGGATATTACAAGAACCCAACGACGCCGCTTGATCCCCTCCAAGGGCTGCCGAAGCTGGAAACGATCGCGAGCTTGCTTCAGAAGCAAGGCTACGTAACCGGGGGCGTCGGCAAGTGGCACACGGGCACAGCCAATGATCAGCATCCCAATACGATGGGCTTTGATGACTGGTTTGGTTTTCTTAGCGGTGGGCTGATGTATTTTCCGCTGGATCATCCCTCCTACAACGGAAAGTACGATCCGTTAAAACGCCCGGCGAAGTGGCGAGATATTCACCACACAATGCCAGTGATTCACAACAACGAACCTGTGAAATGGGATCAGTATCTGACCCGCGAACTGACCGATGCGGGACTCAACTTCTTAGAGAAAAACAGCCAGAAACCGTTCTTCCTATTTATGTCTTACAACGCTCCGCATTTGGATCTTGAAGCACCGGAAGAAACGATCGCAAAGTTTCCAGCAGATCAAATGACCAAGGTCCCCGGAGTGAAACCGGAAGACCGTTCCGTCTACGGCGCGATGGTCTATGAACTGGACCTGGGCGTTGGTCAGTTACTAGACAAGGTCAATGAACTCGGGCTGACAGAGAACACGGTAGTTTGGTTCTTGAGTGATAACGGAGGAATGAAGCGGACAAGCGATAATCGTCCACTGAGAGGTGCCGAAGGTGTTTCATACGAAGGCGGTCTTCGCGTGCCGATGATGGTGAAATGGCCGGGGAAGATTCCGGAAGGGACCGTCAGCAAACATATGGTCACCTCACTAGATATTGGCGCGACTGCAGTTGCGATGGCAGGCGGCAATCCGGAGGGGTCTGGCTTGCACGGAAAAGATATTCGATCGTACCTGACTCAGCAGTCGACCACCCCACCGCACGACGTGCTCTTCTGGCATACGGCGAAGGGTCAAAAGCCGGAAGGTGTGATCCGAGAAGGAAACTTCAAGCTCGTCATCAAAGCAAAAGGACAAACGGAGCTCTACAACCTGAAAAACGACCTCCGTGAAACAACCAACATTAGGTCCGCTCACCCCGAGCGAGTGCAAAGCATGCTCGCGCGTTGGCATGAATGGAACAAAGAAAATGCACCCGATCTATGGGAAACCCCGCCTAAGAATGCATACCAGTACGCTGACTATGAATGGCTTAAAGGCAGCCAACACTATCGAGACGACGCAAAATGATACGCTTGAGCCAGCGTCTAAAGATGATCAACTGGAATGAAAGACCACCTTATCGAGCATGCGTGGTGGCTCTGGAATCAGTTGGCCGCAGATCGCTCCGCGGCGGCGTCTGGAGATGCGGTATGGATCTCGTGGACTGTTCCGTCATGACTTTCCATAACGTAAACGTTACCAACCTTCGATTGGATCGTGACTCGTTCACCGGCTTGCAGACGAAGTGACTTCCCACGTCGCCCGGCGGCAGTAATCGGGTACACGTGCATAAGACCTTCAGTCGCATTCTCAAATGAGATGTCCGTCGCCTTGCGATCTTCTCCCGAAGAAGAGTGAATCGCTGGCGTCATCACGAGGCCCGTTCGAGGATGCGTCTGGAGCAGTAATTCAGTCAGTTCATCGACCAGCCCAGCATCAACGGCGTCGATGATGTTCTCGCTCTCCGAATGCTCGGCCCGGTGGTCATACAACTCCCGCGCCGTCACCTCACCACTGGAGAAGTCACGCCACTCCATCAAACGGTAATGGTCCGTACGGATCGAATAGCCCATATATTCGTTACCATTCATCCGGCGATAGTATTGGTTAACGGCGGCATCATGAACTGGCGAGTCAACGTCCTTCAAGATCGGCGTCAGGCTTTTCCCATCCACAAAATTGGGAATGTCAATTCCAGCCAAATCGCATAGCGTCGGATACAAATCGAGCAGTTCGACAAGTTGGTTGCTGGCTTTCCCCGCCTCATCGACTCCCGGACCTGAGATGAACAGCGGCACGCGTGCGTCAATTTCATAGTTGGTCATCTTGCCCCAGCCTCGGTACTCACCAAGCTTCCAACCATGATCACTCCAGAGCACGACGATGGTATCGTCGGCCAGCCCTTCCTCTTGGAGAGCATCCAGCAGTCGTCCAATCTGTGCGTCGACGTAGCTAACGCAGGCATAGTAGGCATGCGTGAGATGACGTGTCTGGTCGGCGGACACCGTTCGATCGTCCCACGGACGAGGCAGATCAACGAGGTCAACGTAATGCGTTAGTTCGCTGTTGTTGTGCAACGCGTACGCTGGCGTATTAGGAGTGATTCGTTGGTTGATAACAACCGGAAGCTTAGCGGGATCGTGCATGTCCCAATACTTCTTCGGTGCGACCCATGCTAAATGCGGACGAATATATCCCATCGCAAGAAAGAACGGTTCGTCTTGTTTCCCGAGCCTCCGCAGGTCCTCGATCGCCATGCTAGTTCGGGCACCGTCAAGAACCTGTTCGTCAGGTAGATCTGGCGACGCTGTACTTGGACCCCGCAGATTATTTTTCCTCCAATCGTTATCGGGCAACGCGTCTTGTGCTGCTTTGATCCGAACCCGAGTGCCCTCCGGATAGAAGTATGGTAACGAAGGCGATTTGCGAATCGGTTCGCTCCACGATTGCGGGTCGGGAGTTGGGTTGTGATAGATCTTACCGTGACTTACCGCGGTATAACCAAACTTGCGAAACCACTGAGGCAATGTAATCGCCTCGGGCATGGCTTCGCGAAAGTGGATAGGTAACGTCCAGACGCCAAGCTTGTCTGGTCGCAAGCCTGTCATCAAGCTTGCTCGCGAGGGGTTACAAACGGCAACCTGACAATATGCACGATTGAATTGAACGCCGGTCCTCGCTAAGCGATCCAGATTGGGAGTGATCGCGTGCGAGTCGCCATAGCAACCGATCGAAGGACGCAAATCGTCAACGGCAATGAACAGGACATTCGGACGCTCCCCAGCAATAACGTGCACTTGCAATAGCACCGCTACAACGAACCAAACGCTCTTCAAAACATACAATCGTTGCATAGCACCATGTACTGCCGTGTGCGTGAACCAAGGTAACCAACCTACAAAAGGTCTTCGCGAGAAGTGTTTACCCGCCTAGAAAACCGTACCGTGACGGACTAGAACGGGAGCTCACCATTTCGGTCACATCGCTTGAAATGGTACACCATGAAGTCAGCGTTCTCTCCCCTCTTACGGCAGTAAACACAACATGACGAATCGAAAATATCATCGCTGTGCGCAGCTATTCGCATATGTGTTTTTCTGCGCACTAGCTGCTCAAGTGATTCCACCCGCCAAAGCTGCCGAGAACGCGATTCCTTGGGATCGCGAACTCGCCAAACATGACTTGGTTTGGGATCAACTTCCCACGAGTTGGATGGAAGCTCCATTTCTTGGCAATGGAGAACAGGGAACCATGATGTATCGCGGCGACGACCAAGCGATAGTTTGGACCGTCGGCAATTCGGCTGCACATGATCACCGCCCCCCCAGCGAAGATGACTTAAACGAAAAGAACGTTGAGGTCCTCAACCGTGGGCGTCTTTTTATCGGCCACTTGCGTGTCGAGTTCCCTAAAAAGTTGGAAGGCGGATCGTCTCGATTATCGCTTTGGAACGCAGAGGCCAATGGCGCCTTTCAAACCGCAGCCGGACAGGCTCAATGGTCAACGATCGTCCATGCCAACGATCCCGTCATGCGTTTCGAACTGTCGGCAATAGGCGATCTAGCACCATCCAAATTTGTCTATGTCCCCGAGGAAGCTCGAAACCCACGGGCAGTACGATCAAAGTCGCTACGCACTCCAGCAAACCCTCCGGCGGTCGTATCCGCTCTCGACGACGGAATTCAAACCGCCGTTCATAATTTGTATGCCGGTGGCCAAACGGCCGTTGCATGGTACGAATCAAAGTCCGGGGATCAAACTCGACTTTGGTTAAGCGTTATGCATTCGTTTCCTGGAACCGACGCGGAAGCACGTGCAGTCGCTGCTGTTCGCAAAGCGGCATCAGCGGATCAAGCCGAGTGGATCAACCAACACCGTCAGTGGTGGCATCAGTACTACCGAAGCAGCTTTCTATCCACCGGAGACCCGTACTGGGACGCATTCTATTGGATCCAGCAGTACAAACTGGCTAGCGCAACACGTGCAGACAAATGGATCATCGATAACCAGGGCCCATGGCTGCAACCGACCGCCTGGAATGCCCTTTGGTGGAACCTGAACGTTCAACTATCCCACAGCGGTTTTGCAACAGCCAATCGCCGCGGCATGGGCTCGGCACTAGGTCGTCGATTGGACGAGTGCCGCGAACAGCTCGCTATGAATGTAGCGGAAAAGTATCGCCATGATTCCTATGCCATCTCGCGCAGTACATCGAACTGGGACCTGGCCGGACATGCCGGCGAACCAGGTACCGGACGTGTCCCCAAAGACCCCCAGATTAGTCGTGAGTGCGGCGACCTTCTATGGGCTCTCCATAACGTCGACCTTGAATGTCGCTACTGGCAAGATGATGATCTGCGTGACCGCGTTCTCTACCCCTTGTTGGTTCGAGCGGTCAATTACTACCGACACTTTTTAGTCAAAGAATCCGACGGATTCTGGCATCTACCAAGAACCTACAGTCCCGAATATCGGATTGCCGAAGACTGCACCTATGACCTGGATCTATTGCGTTGGGGATCGGGCAGGTTACTGGAGCTAGCAGCAGTACAAGGTATTGCGGAAACGGACGAACCGTTGATCGGGGATTGGCAAGACCTGCAGGACCATTTGGTTCCGACACATGTCAATGAAACCGGTCGAATGATCGGCCGTAACGTTGCTTTGACCGGCAGCCATCGGCACTGGTCGCATTTACTTGCGATCTATCCGCTGCGTACGTTGACACCCGAGACACAGGAAGATCGAGACCTCATTGAGCTTAGCCTAAACAACTGGCACAGTTACGGCAAACGAATGGCAGGCTATTCCGTGACCGGCGGTGCCTGCATGGCCGCCCTGCTTGGTGATGGCGATCGAGCCTATGAGTTCCTCAACAACCTCAAGTCCTTCCTGCACTCCAACACGCTCTATTCCGAAGCGGGCGGATTGCCGGTAATCGAAACACCACTGCATGGTGCGACCGCGATGCAGGAAATGATGCTGCAAAGTTGGGGCGGAAGGCTACGAGTTTTCCCAGCCGTGCCCCAAAAATGGAGCGACGTGCAGTTCGATGGTTTTCGCGGCGAGGGTGCGTTCCTCGTGAGCGCGAAACGTGCATCGGGCTCAACGGTGTGGGTAGAGGTAACCGCCGAAAACGGTGGCACGATCGAGGTCCAACCGCAAATCGCTGACGCCCAATGGTCTGCATCGGACGATGCCCAAATCCAACAATTGGATAATGGCGTTTTCAATGTGACCTTACCTCAAGGTGGAAAAGTCATGTTCTGGAACAACGGACAATCGCAACCGAAGCCGCGACTCGAAGCGATTCCAGAACAGACCAATCACAATCCCTTTGGCGGACCTTCGCAGGCGCAGTAGGTTCAGCGAATAGGCCAATCGTCCGTGCGAAACGACGATGCTGGCAATCCAGCGTCGTTGGCAAGATTCGGAATATCTCCACTGCCCCAAGCGAACCGAACTGCGACCGGTTCAGTAACGCTGTCACTGCGAACCACAATCGTATCTCCATCGATTACCGCATGAGCGTCCACGAACTTTTGATCTTCACCTGCAATCGTAAAGTGAGTCAGCGGCTTGTCATCGTTTGCGGTTAAACCGCCAGCGGTGTGCGTGAACGTGAGTCGAATTGTGCCGTTCTCGATCGCGTGGCCTTGGTAGACGGGGCCTGAATCCACTAGGTCCGTGCGACCATAGTCACGAGCCAAGGCAAGCCGAGCCAACCGCTCACCGACGGGCTTCTTTTCCTTCGGGTGAATGTTTGTGAAATCCCCCACGTCCATCGTGACCGCCATTCCAGTATTCGGCTCCGATAGTGCCATCAACTGGGCTTCACGCAAGTAAGCCGCACTGACCGGATTCGTTTTATAAGCGAATGGAGCGATTTGAACGTAGTAAAACGGAAAATCGCCTTTCCCCCAACGACTACGCCAATCACGAATTAGCGCCGGAAAGAGCGTTCGATATTGTTCGGGACGCTCCACATTCGATTCGCCCTGGTACCAAACCACGCCGCGAAACGAATACGGGATCAACGGTCGAATCATGCTGTTATACAAAACGGCAGGACTGGTTTGCCGGATGCCCTTTGGCCCCTTTTTACCCCGGGGATAAAGCACGCCGGTTTGTTTTGCATGTTGCGGGTATGCGTCGAGTACTTCATCGAACTCCGGAAAATCTTTGCGAAGCACTTCCGGGCTAACCCATGCTTCGGCTGACGAACCGCCCCAATTAGTCGAAACCAATCCGATTGGCACGTCCAACTCTTGGTGCAAGCGTGCCCCAAAGAAATAGCCAACTGCACTTAAACTTAGCACCGATTGAGGATTGCACGGCGTCCACTTTGTACGGACGTCGTCTTGCCCTTCCAAGGCAACGACGGATGGCACTTCGCAATAGCGGATGCGAGGGTAGTTAGCCTTCTCGACATCTTCCTTGAAATGCTCCAAACCGAATCCACGCATCTTCCACTGCATGTTTGATTGACCGGAACAGATCCAAACCTCGCCGATGAATACATCACGAATTCGGACCTCTTCGCTGGCGGTCTCAATCGCGACTTCAAAAGGACCTCCCGCTTGCGGTGTGTCGATGGAAGTCTTCCAACGTCCATCCTTGTCCGCTACTGCGGTACCGGTTTGATCAGACCATGATGAACTGACTACAACGGTTTCATTCGGTTGAGCGGTACCCCAAATTGCATTCTTGCATTTCTGCTGCAAGACCATTTGGTCACCAAAGATACCTGCAACTTGAAGTGGCTGCTTATCACCCGCAGTCGCACACGAGAACATTGATCCCCAGCACGATGCAAACAATACAATTGCATGGGCTACTAGAACGGTCAGACGCATATTCAATTCCTTAAAGTGGCTGTCATCCTTGACTCAAACTCCTGTCTCAGCATGTAGTCGCTGACAAGGCTACTCGTAACAAAACCCCTGAGCAAGATTCCCCGATTGGAAACTTTCGAAGCCAAACAAGCGGCTATGACTACCGTTTTAAGCACCTTCAATTCACGACAGTCCGACATCCATACACCAACGTCAGATAAGGTTCATTACGCCACCAAAACTAATAGCTAAACAGTATTTGCAAGACACCCCAATGTGCTGACGGCGTTTGTCACGGACCTGCCCCCGCTTCCTCACATGCGTCGTTTCGTCGCGATCACCTTTCCCGTTTCCCGTGATCCCCGATCAACCTCCTAGCACCACTGTCTCGAGATCGCCGAATCCAATAACAAACGACAATTCTTACCAACGTTTCGGTAGACGCACCGATCCACGTGCCGTTGTGGTCCAATGACAAGTCACTGTCTGTCTGCTTATTCAGCGACTTGTATCCTTCGCAATTGAGAGACCGACAGACATCCGAAAAGCTCTCACCGCGAATAGTCACACACTCGCAACGCCGATTAATTTGCTACCAGACTTTAGCGAATGCTTTGCCCTAACGAATCAAACTGGAAGCACCATGGAACTGACTGACGTCCCGCAACTTGTTCGCAACGCAGATCGTTTTCGCGAAGTGGTGGCAGTCCTGGGGAAACACGGACTAGCCGATTGGCTGGCCAATGTCCCGGTTCCCTGGCTCGAACGTTTTCGCGGCTCGCCAAGCGTTGACGGATTGTCGACCCACGCTCGCATTCGTGTTGCGATGACTGAATTGGGAACGACATTCATCAAACTTGGTCAGGTACTCAGCACGCGTCCCGACCTGGTTGGTGAACCACTCGCTGAAGAACTGGCGCTACTAAGAGCGAACACTCCTGCCGATGATGCACAGACCGTCATCGCAATGGTCGAATCGGAACTTGGCGGGAAGCTTAGTGAACGGTTCGCCGACTTTGATCCGATTGCGTTTGCTTCGGCTTCGATTGGACAAGTTCACCACGCCACAACGCTTGAGGGGAAAGCGGTTGTCGTCAAGGTTCAACATGCAGGCATCGAACGCCGGATGGTGAATGACCTGGAGATCATGGAAAAGCTTTGCGAGATCGCGGAACAGCAGTCTGGACGACTGCAGCAATATCGCCCTTTAAAAACCATGCGTGAATTCCGTAAGTCACTTACCAGCGAACTGGACTTCGGACGCGAACTGAAGAACATGCAGCGATTTCGACGCAACTTCGATGGCGTTGAAGGCATCCGATTCGCCGAGCCTTTTGCCGAGCTAAGCTCGCGTCGAGTGCTGACCATGGAACGGTTCGACGGCGTCAGTGTCTCGGACACCACTGAGTTGAAAACAGCTGGACTCGCCTTAGATGAACTCGCCCGTCGGGGAGCCAATCTCTTCATTGAAATGATCTTCCGCGACGGCTTCTACCATGCCGATCCACATCCGGGCAATTTGATGGTTTTGGCTGATGACCAAACGACAGCAACCACTCTTCAATGTCCAACACTTGGCATTCTGGATTGTGGCATGGTAGGCCGAATCGACGATGGCCTTAGGGAGGATCTTGAATCGGCGCTGATTGCGGCAGTAGGCCAAGATGCACCAAAGATTGCAGAGATCGTTGCGCGAGTCGGCGAGGTTCCATCCGATTTTGACGAACCCGCCATGACCTCAGCGATCGAGGACCTGATTGACGACTACGGACAACAATCGCTCCTGGATTTCGATCTCAGCGGTTGTCTGAGCAACGTTCTTGAGATCATCCGAACACACCAAGTCTACCTACCCACCAAGGTTGCGATGCTACTGAAAGTACTCGTGATGCTTGAAGGCACCGCTCACCAACTCAGTCCAACATTCAATTTGGCCGAGCTGATTCGACCCTACGGTGAACAAGCGATGCTGCGGCGTTTTTCGCCCAAACATCTCTACGAAAAGGTAAAGTCGAATGCCGAGGACTGGCAAAACCTAATCGGCATCCTTCCCAAAGATGCCGCCGATATTCTGCATAATCTTAAACGGGGTAAGTTCGACGTCCACCTACAACACCGACGACTCGAACCCATCGTCAATCGTCTTGTGCTGGGAATTTTGACCGCCGCGTTGTTCATCGGCTCGGCGGCCTTATGGAGCAATCAAGTTCCACCAACGATAGGCGGGTTCTCGATCCCCGGTCTCGTCGGATGCGTGGTCGCTGTCATCATGGGCTACAGCATATCTAGCCAGATCCGACACTCCTCACGAACATCAATCGATGACTAGGTTGCCGGCGACATGTCACTAAACATTCGCTCGAATGTTCACTACGCCACTTCAATTGAATTCCTCGAATCCGCAGCGGTCCATGCTGATCGGCTACGAAGGCAACTGCCCCTTTGGATCTCCCGACCCAACCTCCCAGGGGTAGCGAATCAGCGATCCAGCAGCTTGTCAACCGGCATTCGAGACGTCGCCTGACTCACTATCTAGCTCGGGATAACCGTCAATAGAACAGCGGAATATCAGCCTGTTCATGCGGACATTCCGCCCCTCTCTCTGAAATATTTCAGTCGATGTCATCAGTACAGATGACATCGCCCAACCTCGTCGCAGGTAAACTAACGGCCCAATGACCAATACTGCGGCCGAGAAACCAACCTTAACCGCCCCCCCCAACAGCAAGCAGCAGTTCGCGGAGCGTGGCCGGCAGAGGTCGATCGGCCTACACACCTCCGATGGCCAAGTGCCCTCAGGGCACGTCAATCGAAAAGTTGCCCGATATTTATCCCCGCTTCAAAGGTATTCAAATGCGTATTTTCTCGAAAAAACCGAACGGTTTTACGTTAGTGGAATTGCTTGTTGTCATTGCAATCATTGGGGTGCTAGTTGGCTTGCTATTACCAGCGGTCCAGGCAGCCCGAGAGGCCGCTCGCCGAATGAGCTGCAGCAACAATTTTAAGCAAATTGGACTGGGGATCCACAACTATCATTCGGCGTACCAACAGTTGCCCCGACACAAAGCAGGCACCGATCAACCTTCGGGGAACTGGTGGAATCAAACGGAAGTTTGCAACATGGAACAGCTCAGCATGTTGGTGGCGTTGACCCCATTTGTCGAAGGCCAAGCCCTTTGGGAACAAATCAGCAATCCCAGCCTCGCCAAATTCGACGGGACCTCACGGTCAGCCAGTAATCCTTGGCCAGCGATGGGCCCGACGCCATTCAGTGACAATGATCAATACGTTCCATGGAGAACCAATGTCCCAACGTTCCGTTGCCCAAGTGACCCAGGCGTTGGACTTCCCTCTCACGGTCGGACCAATTACGCAGCGTGTTTGGGAGACAGCATCTACTCATGCTCTCACGGTCCTGCAGATGGTGACCTAGACAAAACCGAGTCCGAAATTGTGCAGCGTTCGCGGGCAAACCAACGCGGCGTGTTCGTGCCGCACACAACGATGAAATTCCGCGACATTCTCGATGGGCTTGCCAACACCGTCATGATGGGTGAAATCACCACGGATCTGGGCGACCGCGACGTGCGTACTGCTGCTCGGGTTGACTCGAATGATGTCGACACAATCGGCGGCGATCCTTCTCGTTGCCGTGGCACCGGCTTCGTAGATCCGTCACGTCCTCAATTTTGGCTGTCCGGCGTTGCGGTCACCACCGACACCGCCAACATTGGACGCGGCTACAAATGGGCTAATGGCTCACCGCTCAATACCGTGATGCAAACCATCACGCCGCCTAACTCACAAGCCTGCACTACTTCGACGATTCGGTACCACCGAAATGGATCTTATCAAACCAACGGTTCGCCGGAGGACAAGTTCGGTTTGATGCCGCCCAGTAGCCGTCACCAAGGGGGATGTCACATTTTGATGGGCGACGGAGCGGTCAAGTTCATCACCGACTCGATCGAAGCCGGTAACGCCTCGGCGGGCAACGTTGTCTTCCAAGGTGCTGGATTACGAGCACCTGGTTCGCAGAGCCCCTACGGACTTTGGGGTGCACTGGGTACTCGTGGAAACCAGGAAGTCATTCAAGAGGAACTATAGCTTAAGCCGTTTCTGGCTCACCACATCGACCGAACTCTTCGGACGTCGAGCGTGCGGTTCCGAATGCAACACTTCTTGACGTATCTGCTGGCGACCGTTGTGCACAATGATTCCAGCTGAAACGTGGAAACGAATTGGCCACGCCGGCCAGCACGCTGGAACCGCAATGGAAAACACTGGTAATTCGAGTGGATACCTAACCTATGCGAAGCAGAGAAGAGTTAAATATTTCAATCTTGAAAGCAAAGAATGAGTCCGAACAAGCACATCGGTCTGCTGACGGTCGTCGCCCTATTCGCAGGCGTTGCGTGCGCTGAAGATCGCCGACCTGATAAACCAAATGTCTTGCTACTTCTGGCTGATGATTTGGGCTGGCAAGACGTCAAGTGCTACGACATCGACGAACCCTCCCCCTACGAAACGCCCAACATAGATGGGCTAGCCAAAGACGGTGTCATGTTCTGGCAAGGATATTCGCCAGCCCCCGTTTGCGCACCATCAAGATGCGCGATCTTGAGTGGGATCCATCCAGCTCGTGCGCAGAAGACCAACGTGCGTGGGGGCACACCTCCGGCACCTCGTCATCTGACAGGCTCACGGGTCATGCCACCTTGGCAGACTGCCCGGTTATCAATGGAAAAACCAACCGTTGCACAGGTGTTGCGAGAAAACGGATACGCAACCGGGCATAGCGGCAAATGGCATGTAAACATGACCCCCAAGTCAGAACCACTTCCCAAAGATGTGGGGTTTGAATGGTCGCGTGAAAGTATGGGGGTGGCGAGAAACATGGCTCCCAACCGTGTGGAAGGATTTTCAACAAATGCAGCCAATGATCCCTGGCAACTCGACGCGAATGGGTATCCCAGAAACGGAATTTTCAATGATGCTTTGACCTTCATGGACCAACATCGAGAGCAACCTTTCTTCCTCTTCTGCGCGGCACGCTTGGTACACGCACCTATCCAAACTCGCAGCAAAGCGCTGCTGGAAAAGTATTGCAATAAGCTCGGGGTTCCGTTCCCGAACGGCCCTGACCCGATCGCATTGCCTGGACAGCAAAACCCATATTACTGCGCCATGGTCGAGGAGTTTGATAAATGCGTTGGTGACTTGTTGAGCTACCTCGATTCTACGGATGACCCTCGTTGGCCCGGTCACAAGCTCCGCGAAAACACGTACGTCATCTTCACCTCAGACAACGGAGGCATGGAACAACTGAAAGGAGACATAATCACAGACAACTATCCGCTTGATGGCGGCAAGATCCGGTTGGAAGAGGGCGGAACTCGGGTGCCTCTGATCATTGCCGGACCGAATATCCCTGCCGATACGCAAACCAATGTGATGGCAAACGGCTTGGATTTCTATCCGACCATTTTGTCGATAACTGGAACGGAAACTCCGGACTCCCAACATTTAGACGGATGCGATTTACTTCCATTGCTTACTCAGTCTCCTCACGACCCAACCCTCGTCAAGCAACAAAATGGCCACATCCGTGATTCCATGATGTGGCATTTCCCACATGGCGTCGCGATGTACAGCACCATTCGGACCAATGATTTTAAGTTGGTTCGAAATTTCGATCACATCGGCAACTCAAAGGTCGATAGCGAACTGGAGCTGTACCAGCTTTACCAAACGGTAGACGGCAAGGTCCAACGTGTGGATATCGAAGAATCCAAGAACCTGGCGTCATCCATGCCTGAAAAGGCTAAGCAGCTCAACACCCAACTAACCGAACTGCTGACCGAAATGAATGCCAGCAACGCCTACTTCAACCCCACCTATCAAGGTGACCTACCTCACAAAGAAACCGTTCCATCGGTCATTTCGGAGGAGCGAGACGGAGACGTGGTCCGCGTCAAGCTCCAAGAGAACGGAGCCCAAGTCGTCCGTGGTGAGTTGATGTACACGACGCTGGGCGGTCAACCGAACGAGGAATGGTTTCCCGCTCCGGCAGTCGTTGAAGATGGAACCATCGCTGCGTCACTTCCGGCAGGAACGACTCATTACTTTTTCAACATCATCGATGAAAACAATTTCTTGGTCAGCTACCCGCCCTTAAGCAGCCAACTGCACTACACCTCAAAAAACCAATACTCGAAAGATGCATTGAGTGCGACTCACTAAGTTCGACCAATCGTAGTGGACGACGTCACGAGTCCGTTCGCGAAACAAACGTAGTGGACGACGCAACGAGTCCTCCCCTCACGAACACTTAATAGACAATCTCAACATTACTCCCCATGACATTCGATCGAAGGCCGACTCTGTTAAAAGCAAAGACCAAACAAAGAAGTTGGATACTGACAGTGCCCGTGTTCTCGGCGATCCTATTCGCAGCGACGTCGATCTCTTCCGCTGACGAGTCTCGAGTCTGGAAATCGGCTGACGGGAAATTTTCTGTTCAAGCGGAATTCGTCGGTATCGAGAATAGCATCGTCCGACTTCGAAGAACGGACAACAACAAGTCCGTATCGGTTCCTGTAGAAATGCTTAGCAGTACCGACCACGAATATCTTCGCGACCGTTCCAAACTACCCAGAAGCAAAACAAAGCAACCGGGCCGCCGCGCAGCGTGGATGGAAGGGCAATGGGGATTCCGCTTCAACATGCCGGGCATGCGGCAAGCAGATTCACTCGCTGAATTCGACGTGCAGAAAATGATGGAACAGATCAAGGTTCTAGACTCTGCAAGCTGGGTGCAAATCAATATCACGCAGGGCGCGAACGGTTCCTATTTCACATCCCCGCATACAGTTCTAGCTGAACAGATATCACCAGATATCGTTCCTCAACGCGACCTATTTGGCGAGATGCTCGACGCACTCATCGAACAAGACTTCAAGGTCATGGTCTATTTCGCAACCGAAGGCCCGGCGATGGGTAAACATCCCGAAAAGGCGTTGCCGGGTGTGATCGACACTTGGAAGCAGTACGCAAAATCGCGAGGGATGACACCAGAACAAGCGGTCGCTGAAATCATCGTCAAAGAATACTCATTGCGTTACGGCACCAAGATTTCCGGCTGGTGGTTCGATCACGCAACGTACGGAGACATCAAGGCACTCCAAACGGCGGCTCTCGCAGGAAATCCAAATGCGGCATTGACGTTTAACGTGGGGGGATCTCCCAAGCTATTGACATGCCCCGAATCCGACTTCACCGCAGGCCATCCCACCCCGATGAAGCGGCATAGCCCATCATGGGAAGGGAACGAGGTCGCAATCGAACTCATTGAAAAGAACAACTACATCAAAGGCTCTTTGGGACATTTCTTTCCGCCCATGCAGGCAACGTGGAACTCTGGTAAACCGGCATTCGAGACTCAACAAGCGATTGACTGGACGATACGAATCACCGAAGCAAAGGGAGCAATTACATGGGCCGTCGCTCTAGCTGATGCCAAAGGCAAACAGGCGCCACTGGCCTCCTTCCAATTCAAACAACTCAAAGCGATCAATGACGCGGTTAAGCAAAGCAGGCAGCAATAATGATGGTTTCGAGCGGTATCACATCGCTGCACCTTTCGATCGCGATCCGGCGACCTTAGCCACAGTTTCGGATCAATAAATGCGGTCGCACGCTCCCCGGTCGTGTTGGTTCCTACCGACCGTGAAGTGTTCGGCCACTTTTCCCTGCCGAACCAAGCCCCCATACAGATCTCGCAAAAATCAAATGACATAGGACTCAATCAGTAACCCCCGCCTATGTTCTGGAAGCCTATTTCATCCAAAAAACAGCCACTCACCAACAATCGAATAACGCAAATGAATCTTCTTAAATCTACATTTCCTGCTCTGCTGATATTTGCTTACGCCGCCATCACAATTCCAGTCTCTGCTGACGCTGACGAACGACCGAATATCCTTATCTTTTATGTAGATGACCTCGGTTGGCAGGACGTCCAGCTCAATGACCTAGACGATCCGTGTCCTTATGAAACACCAAACGTGATTGAACTGGCAAAACGGGGAATTAATTTCCCGCAAGCATATTCCGCTGCACCGACCTGTGCACCTTCACGGGCCGGAATCATGACAGGCCAGCATCCGGGTAAGCTCAGATACACTCACGTCACGTTTGACAACATCCCCAAGGGCAGGCCGACGGAAGAATTCGTTGATCCTTATCTTGGTGCGCATCTTCCGATGGACGCGCTTACCTTGGCGACGGCTTTGAAAGACAATGGCTACGCTACCGGCCATGTAGGCAAGTGGCACCTTGGATTGAGCTCCTCGCTATTCGGATTTGAGTTCAGTCACGAAGAACGAGGCGTGCATCGCAAGTTAGCCGATCGGACCAAGGGTTTCGCAACGGCCGATGATCCCAAATATCCGCTGAGTCAGAAGAAATACCCACCGATCAGCGATAAGAAGCCCGAGGGTATTTCGTATCCCTTCGATGACGTCACCGAAACTGCCTTGCAGTTCATGAAGCAGAGCGATGACAAGCCGTTCTTTCTCTATCTGGCGCACTGGATGGTTCACTGGCCGGTGATGACGCGTAATGGCGAGTTACTCGAATACTATTGCGACAAACTGGATCAACCTTTCCCTCCCAAACCGGGAGATGTGACATTGGAAGGGCAACAAAATCCTTACTTCGCTTCCATGGTGACCACGGTGGACTGGAGCCTAGGACGAATCGTTGACTACCTGGAAACGACCGATGATCCACGCAGCCCTGGCAAGAAGCTGATCGAAACCACCTATGTCATCTTCACGTCGGACAATGGCGGCGCGGAACATCACGGCAAGGAAGTTATCTCGGACAACTATCCGCTGAAGTACGGAAAAGCCCACGACGAGGAAGGCGGGATTCGCGTCCCGATGGTTGTTACAGGGCCAGGAGTTCCCAAGGGAAAACAGTTCGATGGGTTGGTGAACCAACTCGATGTCTTTCCAACAATCTTGAATCTAACTCGTTCTCAGATTGCACAGGAAGCAAAAGATGAACTGAGCGGATGTGATATCACACCAGTCCTTTTGGATGATGCACAGCAAATCACCGATGAGGAAGGTACAGCACGCGAGAACTTATTTTGGCACTTCCCGCATGGTGTTGACGCAATGAAAGCAGCGATTCGCGAGGGGGACTTCAAGCTCTACAAAAACTACCAGACTCGCAACTACAGCTTGTATCGACTCTACAAGGATGGGAAACGTTACGACCTAGAAGAAACAACGGATCTCGTGGCGGACCCTGAATATGCTCCGGTCCTGAAACGACTATCAGAAAACCTCGAACGCCACCTCGCCGAAAATAAGGTAGAGGGTCCGTACCTCAACCCAGCGTTCAAAGACAAAACAATACCGTCCGCCGAGATCCAAAAGGTAGCGTTCAAAGCGGATACCCGTCGGGCAAGCGTGCGTCTTAAGAACACTGGCCCTAGCATCGAGACCGCGTACGTGATTTATCGCGATCAGCCGGATGCCGATCAGAAAAAGGCTAGACGTAACAAAGAATCATTCGATGTCCGCCTGGGCATGAAGATCCCCGCAACGATCGTCGCTTCCGGCGATGTGGTCATCGCTCAGATTCCGGAAGGAATTGACGCCTACTGCTTTCTGCTAATCGATGAAAACAACTACCAGACCTTCACCGAGACTCAACTAGCTCGCTAGTCGTTTACAACAAGTAGAACCCAAGAAAGATGATAAAACAGATCACTTTGGCTTTGATCGGCTTGCTGGCCGTTGCGTGCACTGCCCATGCGCAGGAGAAGTCACTGGCGGAAGATCCGTTTGCGTTAGAGCAGACGCGGCAACAATCGACCGGTGAGCGTCCCTGGGTCGGCAAGACGCACAAAGAGGTGCAGGCGTGGGCCAGAAAGAACCTGCACCGCAAGCTGATCGGGAAAGAGATCGATGCGGCCTCGCATCCTGAATGGGAATGGTTTCGCAAGTCGGGACTTGGACTATTCCTGCACTGGGGGCCTCCGAGTGTCGCGCCCAACAACGGGGACGCGTGGGCCATGGTTTGGTCGCAGGCAAAGGCCAACGCAAAACGCAAGATGATGCTTCCCGAGGATATGTTTGCGGTGGCGGAGACCTGGAATCCCGAGAAATATGATCCTGACAAGTGGATGGCCGCGGCGGCCGAAGCGGGCTTCGGCTATGCGGTGCTGACTTCGCACCACCACGACGGTTACTGCCTTTGGCCGAGTGAGCATGGAACCTGGGATACCGGCGACCATATGAACGGCCGCGACCTGATCAAAGACTACGTCGACGCATCACGCAAACACGGGCTGCGCGTCGGGTTGTACTATTCCGGCCCGAATTGGCATTACGATTACAAGAACCGAGAGTTCATGCATCCGCCGAGCAAGAACCTCCGGATGAACTACCAACATGAAAAGGTCGACACGTCTGCCAAGCTGACGCCTCTGATGGCCAGCAGCGGTCCGGCTGAAAAGGAACAGTCGGAAGGTCAGGTCCGGGAACTGATGAGCAATTATGGCCCGATCGACATGATGTGGTGGGATGGCAACAGCATCATGACGCCGGAAGAGCTCGCCAAACTGCAGCCGAATATCTTTGTGGCTCGGGGCCTGATCGCTACGCCGGAAGGCATGCATCATGGAGAAAGCGAAAACGTGAAGGTGACCAACGAAGCGGGATGGTGGTGGGAGCTTTGCATTAAATCGGAAAACAGCTTTACCCCGAACTGGCACTATGGGGTGCAGTGCGAGACGAACCATTGGGATACCACTAAGCTGCTGACGGAATTAATCCGCTGTCGGTCGTTGGGCGGCAACCTGCTGGTGAATATCCCACCGCGCGGCAACGGCGAAATGATGGACTGGTACTACGAGGTCTGCGATGAAATGGCAGGCTGGATGAAGCATTCCCGCGAGGCGGTTGTGGATGTCGACCTCGATGCACCACTCCCCACGCTGGACAAGACGCAGAATTTCACAACGAAACGCGGAAACATCTTTTATTCACTGCCCAACGATCAAGGCGTTGTCTTCATCCGAGACGTCCAACGCCCCGCATCGGTCACGTTGCTGCGAACGGGAGAGTCGATTGATTTTGAGCATCGCGACGAATCTCTTCGGATTGCTCTGCCGGAGTCGCTGAGAACCGAACTGCCGAATATGGTGAAAATCGTTTTGCGTGAATAGACCATCAAGTGAATGAAGAATGAAAACTCGCGAAGAGTCGGCCCGAATGATCAGTCGCGGGAGATTCGAGATCACAAACAACTGAAAGAACAAGGCATCCCTGAAATGAGAAACCGCGGAGCTACTCGACAATGACGCGTAAACACCCAGCGATTTTTGCAATCACATTGCTTTTCTTATGTGCGTCGGTTTTAGATGCGCAGAGCACGGTTGATTCGGTGGTGAAGATCTCGGACAGCGAGGAGTTTGGATCGGCAGGTGTTTCGATCTACACGCCCGAGATTCGGGAGAACATGAAGAAGTTGTACGAAGACAAATTCGGCATGTTTGTTCATTGGGGCCCCTATGCCCAACTCGAAGGTGTCTGGGACGGCAAAGAGGTTTCTGCTGAATGGATAATGAAGCGAGCCTTCATCCCGGTAAAGGATTATGAACGGGAGGCGTCTGGAAAATTCAAGCCGACGAAATTCAATGCAGCTGATTATGTAACCATTGCAGAGAACGCTGGCATGCGTTTTATCGTGATCACCGCAAAGCACCATGACGGCTTTGCCATGTACAAATCAAAGCACCCCTACAACTTGGTTGACTTTGCCGGCTTCGGGCGAGATGTGCTGAAGGAGTTGTCCGAGGAGTGTGCCAAACGACAGATGAAGCTTGGTTTCTACTATTCACAGAGTCAAGACTGGCATGAAGAGGGCGGGTTTGGAAATCATTGGGACTTTGTAGGAAACCTGAAACCGCAAGATAAGTTCGATGCCTATTTTGAAGAGAAAGCGGTGATGCAGGTAAACGAACTGACTCGCAATTATGGCGATATCTTCATGGTCTGGCTTGATACGCCGGTGCAGATGGACGATGCAAAATGCCAGCAAATGATGGACGTTGTCAAAGAGAATCAACCGGGCGCATTGGTGAACTCACGGCTGGGCAAAGGATACGGCCACTTTGATGTTTCCATGGATAATGGTAAATGCCCGAGCGTCAGCAAAGCCACGTGGCTCCCGGATTTGAAAGTGCCGTGGCAAACGCATGAATCGGTAACCCAAAACGGATGGGGATACACTTCGTATGGAGGCGAAAACGATCGCTCAGAGGAATACGGCGACTTCATTTATAGCCTGTGCCGAATCGTCAGTCACGGCGGCGTTTATCTACTGAATGTGGCACCGCGACCGGATGGCACGCTTCCGGAATCACAAATCAACAGCATCACGGCCATCGGCGATTGGCTGAAGGTGAATGGTGAAGCGATCTACGGCGCCGATCCAAGTCCGCTAAAATTCCCACCGTATGCCATCACGAGTAAGCCGGGCAAGGTTTATCTTCAACTGAAGGAGCTCGAGAGTAATCAAGTCGAACTCGAGGGCCTGTTGTCAACGGTGAAGAAGGCCTACGCCCTCGCTGATCCATCACGCAGTGCACTGACATTTGCGCAGGAAGGTTCGCACTTGAACGTTACCTTGCCGGATGAACTCAAACAGCCGCACGTGACTGTCATCGTGCTGGAAATCGACGATGAAACTCCGCAGGTCGTGGATGAAACCATCCAACAGAGCGATGACGGAACCATTCATTTGCCCGTGGCACTCTGCGAGTACGCCGTCCGCCGAATCAGCTATGACTACGACGAACAAACGACCCGAAACTGGGGCGGGAAAACCAACCAGGGCTTGGTCTGGACGGTGAACGTGAAAACGCCTGGCGTCTTTGAAGTCATCAGTGAAGACAACGGCGAGGATACGCTCAGCTACGAGTTGAAGTCGCCGACAGACGGGATCGTTGTGCAGCCGAAGGGGAATGCGGGCGAGCTCACAAAGAAATCGCTCGGGCAACTGAAAATCGACCAGACGGGCGTCATCCAAATAACCGCGTCTCCCAAGGATACGATCTCATGGTTTAACAACTTCCGGTTGAAAGGCGTCGAGCTAATTCCTGTAAAAGAGTCTGCAAAAAGCGTGGTGAACCAATGAAGACACGGCTACTGATTCTAACGACGAGTTTTCTTTCCGCGATCGCTTCCGTGCAGGCGGCGGATCTCTATGTGAGTCCGGCAGGGAACGATACGAATCCTGGCACAATCTCAAAACCCTTGGGATCGCTGTCAGCAGCCGTTGAGGGTTTGAGAGCATTGCGGGCATCCGGAAACCAGGAGCCTTCGACGATTTATCTTCGCGGGGGACGTCATCAACTCACCCAAACGTTGGTGCTCGGATTGGAAGACGGGCGTGCGGCAACGTTCGATATCGAACCATTTGAATCATATGGATCCGGTGAGATCTCGAGCCCAGCCTATTTGACGATTGCGGCCTTTCCGGGCGAGCATCCCGTCGTCAGCGCGGGAGTGCCGGTGACCGGTTGGAAGCGACTCGAGTCCGCACCGGATGCACTGCCTGGAAAATCCAGGGGCAAGGTCTGGGTGGCCAACATGCCCGAAGGGATGGAGCGGTTCTACACGCTCTATGACGGCAACGGACGCCTCAAACGCGCCCGTGACAGTGGTTTCTTGGTCACAGGAAAGGGCGATCTTCGAACGTTGCACTTTCCGAATGATGCGTTGAAGAACTGGGATAACCTAACGGACGTGGAGATCAATATCCGGCCATCGCGTGCCTGGGTAATCAACATGCTTCCGCTGGCGTCGGTGGATGAAAAATCGGGCGTAGCGAAAACCAGCGTTTCTTCGACGTACGCCATGGGCCCGATTCCCGGATGGGTGCATAATCCTTCCGGCAAAAACGTCTGGGTTGAGAATACGTTGGAGGGGCTGGATGAACCCGGCGAATGGGTCGTCAATACCAAGACTCGCAAAGTCTATTTGTGGCCTTCCGATCCGGCTCCCAATGGATCGCCGCGAGGGATCTTGGCACCGAGCACCAGCGAGCTCATTCGCGTGGAAGGCGAGATCGATTATGACGGGCCCGCCGACACGCCGGTGCGAGGCATTGCATTCGAAGGACTGACGTTTACCCACGGCGACCGCTACGCGTGGACGAACGATGAAACCCGTTTGGGTTGGGGAATGCAGCATGATTGGGATCTATTTGATCGACCAACAGCGTTGCTACGTTTCCGGGGAGCCGAAGCCTGTGTGGTAAACGATTGCCGCTTTGTTGATTCGGGCGGCACGGGAGTTCGACTAGACCTTCACGCTCAACGTAACCGCATCGCCGATTGTGAGTTTGCACATTTGGGCGAAGCAGGCATTTTGCTGGCGGGTTATGGCCCGGGGACCAAGGATGTCCATCACCACAACACCATTCTCAATAATCACATTCACCACTTCAGCGAGATCACGTGGCATTCTCCGGGGATTTGGGCGTGGCAAAGCGGTCGCAATCAGATTGCCCACAATGAGCTGCATCATAGCGGCTATACCGCGGTCCTGATTACAAACCGGGTTGAACCGGATCGCTCTTTAAACGGAGAAGGCGGCAAAACGATCCGACAAAATGAAATTCCCGAAGCCGTCAAAGCGGGTGTTCGAGAGACCTATGAAAATTGGAAGGTCCGCGAAAAGTACAATCACGCTCGGCACAACCTGTTGGAATACAACGAAATCTCGCATTGCGTGCAATTGCTTTCCGATGGAAATGCGATCTATGTGTCCGGTGCCGGAACGGGCAATATCGTTCGATACAACTACATCCACGATAACTTGGATCATTCACTGCCAGCGGCCATTCGCTGCGATGATGACCAGCATGAGACGCTCATTCATGGAAACGTCCTCGATAACAATTTTGGATTTGCCGCCGGGATTGCTTCGAAAGGCGTGAACGACATCACGAACAATTTCATCGTGAATCCTCTCACGCCTCCCAAGAAGGGCTACATCAGCTTTGAATGGGTCCGGGTCAACGGAACAAAGGTGCGGCACAATATTCTCGTGTCTCATCCGGACGGAGGAAAAGCGTATGGCGAAACACCGCTTGCGAGAACGGAAGATGGTGATCCCCGTGTCGAGGAAACAGAGATGGACTCGAATCTCTATTTTCATCCGACGGACGCGCATTGGGTGGATGAGCACTTGTCAAAAATGCGTGCGGTAGGCAAGGAAAAGGCCAGCCGTTTCGGCGATCCGATGTTTGCGGATCCTGAGAATGGCAATTTCAGTTTCCTTCCCGGCAGCCCGGCATTGGCCTTGGGCATCGAAGCGTTGGATGTATCGAAAATGGGGCGACTGGAAAGCAATCCATACCGCATTAGCGATGGAAGTGTCTTTGTGCCTCAAGACTACTATCCCATTTTCCGCTGGGACACGGTGCCGATGTATTCGATGTTCGGCGACATACAGCGAACCTTGACGCCCGCGGAAGTGGAGTTCATTGCGGCACGAACAGATTTCATCTGTATCGAAAAATCGCACGGCTATGAAGAACTCGGCGCTGCCGAGTTAGGGGCCAAGCACGAGGCGAAGGCGTTTAAAGAGATCAAACCCGACATGAAGGTTTTGTTCTATTTCAACTCAGCCTATGCCTGGCCGTTTACTTCGTACAACAAAGCGTTTAGGCCGAGCAAAATTGACACGAATCCTGAATTGATGAAGTTCTTGATCGTGGATTCTAAAACGGGCGAACTCGCGCATCGTAACAACACCTTCTTTTTTGACGTTCTGAACGCTGACTTTCGCGAGTGGTGGGCCACCACGGTTGCGAAAGGTGTCGCGGAGTCTGGATGCGACGGGGCCTTCATCGATCAAATGCATGGTTTTTCTTGGCTCCGCAAAGACAGGAGTGATGAGGTTGAGAAGGCCATGGGCGAAATGATGGCTCTGCTGAAAGAAAAAATGGGGCCGGGGAAAATTCTCTTGGGCAACAACGCGCATCAATCGCTGGCAAAACATGTTGTCCCCGTAATTGATGCGAGCATGTTTGAGCATTATGGGGACAAGCTGTTGACCAAAGAATCGCTGCTTCAGGATTGGGATGACATGCTGCGATTCGCCCGTGCCGGGAAGATGTCGATCTTTCGCATTGGCGTTGAATACGACCCGGAATCTCGGAACAGACGCAAGTCCCGGTCCTCGGATCGTTCTTCGTATTCATTTGCCAAAGAGCGGCTTGAATACTATCTCGCCTGCTACCTGATCGGAGCACAGCCCTATTCCTATTTCCAATACGGATGGGGCTGGACGCTTTCATCCGGTTCCCTATACGACTTTCCCGAGCTCCAAAAACCGCTGGGTGCACCCAAGGGGCCTTACTGCCGCACCACGCCGATCGGATGGACGTTTACTCGCGAGTTCGAGCACGCGAGCGTTTGGGTGGATACCGAAACCAAGCAGGCAAAGATTAGCTGGCGATGAGGAGTAGATCGGTGCGTGAAAGGATGATGACATGATCATTGAACACCGCTTCGCTGGTGCGTTGATGACAACGAATCAGAACGCCCCACACCGTTTCGACTCGAGAGTTCCTAGCCGTACCGCGACACGATCCACGACATCGAAATGATTCTGGAATTGAAAACGAAAAACCTCCCCCCGGCACTGCATTCTGATCTGCCTCCGGTGCATTCCAACAGTGGTCTAATGAGACATCAAATTAGAATTGGTTGCTTACTTCTGGTCGCTGTCTCGCTGTTGACCGGGACGGTGCAAGCTGAGCCGGCGCGGCCCAACATTATTTTGATGATGGCGGACGATCTCGGCTGGGGTGATGTTCATTGCTTCAATCCTAAGTCGCCGATTAAAACGCCGCAGCTCGATGCTATGGCGGCGGCGGGATTGCAGTTCAATCGCTTCTATTCTTCATCACCCGTTTGCAGTCCGACACGCGGTTCGTGCCTGACGGGACGTCATCCGTTTCGCTACGGCATCTACTTTGCCAACAAAGGACATCTAAAAAGCGAAGAGCTGACGTTGGCCGAACTGCTCCAGAATCAAGGCTATGCCACCGGGCATTTCGGTAAATGGCACCTCGGCACGTTGACGACTGAGATGAAAGATGCCAACCGGGGCAAGCCGGGCAACACCAAGGAATTCTCCCCGCCGTGGAAGAACGGCTTTGAGGTTTGCTTTTCCACCGAATCAAAGGTGCCGACGTGGGACCCGATGTTGAAGCCGCTGAAGGACAACCATAACGGCTGGGATTATATTGAGGACAAATCGACCGCGGTTCCGTACGGAACCCATTACTGGAATGAAAAGGGTGAGGTTGTCCGCGACAATCTCGATGGTGATGATTCACGCGTGATCATGGATCGGGCGGTGCCGTTCATCGAGCAAGCGGCGAAGGACGGCAAACCATTCTTTACGGTGATCTGGTTTCATGCTCCGCATCTGCCTGTGGTGGCCGGGCCGGAATATGCCGCAATGTATTCGCAGTACGATACCTACAAGCGAAATTACTACGGCTGCGTCACCGCCTTGGATGAGCAGGTGGGGCGATTGCGTGAGACGCTGCAGCAAGCAGGTGTTGCCGAGAACACGATGCTGTGGTTCGGCTCCGATAACGGCGCGTTATCGCCGGGCAAAGCGCCGGGGAGCGTGGGGGACTTCCGCGGCGGAAAACGTTCGCTGTATGAAGGCGGCGTTCGCGTATCGGGCATTTTGGAATGGCCCGCCCGCGTGAAGGCGGGAACCCAAACCGAGTTCCCCGCGGTGACCAGCGATTATCTGCCGACAATTCTTGACGAACTGAAAGTCGAATACACCGGCAAGCGTCCACTCGATGGAATTTCGTTGCTTCCGGTACTGGCCGGAACGCAGACGGAGCGAGCTCGGCCGATCGGGTTTGAATCACAAGGACAGCTCGCATGGACGACCCAGCAGTACAAGCTCTACAGCAAGAACGCCGGAAAAACGTGGGAGCTTTACAACCTGCAGACGGACCCATCGGAGAAAAACAATCTTGCATCCGCGCACCCAGAAAAAGTGGTGGAGATGTCAAAGCAATTGGCCGCATGGCGCGTATCATGTACCCGCAGTGACCAGGGCGGGGATTACTAAAATGCAAGGAATGAATAGGAAGATGCTAACGAGGAATTTGAATGAATTTTAAATATGTTCTTTTGACTGTAGGTGTTGTTTGTGGACTGCAAGGGGCTTTCGCAGAAGAGGGAAGACCGTCGAAACCAAATGTGTTACTGCTGCTGACCGATGATCTCGGGTGGCAGGATTTAAAGTGCTACGACATCGATGAGCCGTCGCCGATGGAGACGCCTCATATCGATGCGTTGGCAAAGAAGGGCGTCCTTTTCTGGCAGGGCTATTCACCCGCGCCGACCTGCGCCCGAGCCGCTGTGCCATCATGAGCGGGGATCATCCTGCCCGCGCTCAGAAGACCCACGTCGTCGGTGGCGGGCCGCCGACGCCCTACAACAAAACCATGCACCGCATGATCGCGCCGTGGTACAGCGGCCGCATGCCGGTCGAAACCGTGACGATCGCCGAGGCGCTCAAAGCAAACGGTTACACCACCGGCCACTGCGGCAAATGGCATATGGCCATTAATCACAACGCCTATCCGCAGCCGGAGGACCAGGGGTTTGACTGGACCCGCCATAATCTTGGAACGACCAGGAAGATGTCACCACATCGGTTGACGGGGTTTGCGACAAACAATCCGGACGATCCGTATCGCCTAGATGAAAACGGGTTCACAACGCACCAGAACAGCGAGGATGCGCTGACCTTTGTGCAAGAAAACAAAGACAAGCCGTTCTTCCTTTTCTATTGCACTTGGCTGGTACACACGCCGATTCATACTCGCAATGAGAGACTGCTCAATAAGTACGTTAAAAAGCTCGGCGTGGACCTTCCGGAAAATCCTCAGGAGTGGAAGGGCGAGGGACAGACCAACCCGTTTTATTGTGCCATGGTCGAGGAGCTCGATTATTACGTCGGCAAAATGATCCAAACCTTGGAAACCACCGAAGACCCGCGTTGGCCGGGTCATATGCTGAGCGAAAACACTTATGTCATTTTCACCTCCGACAATGGTGGCATGGAACGGCATCCCGATGAAATCATCACCGACAACTACCCGCTTGCTCGCGGAAAAATCTCTGCCATGGAAGGCGGAACCCGTGTTCCGCTGATCATCACCGGCCCGGGTATTGAGGCTGGCGTTGAGTCGGATGTGATGATCAACGGGCTCGATTTTTATCCGACCATTCTTTCATGGACCGGTACGCAGAAGCCCGACGGAAAGCGTTTCGACGGTTGCGATATTTCTTCGTTGCTGG
Source organism: Rhodopirellula sp. J20-39 (assembly GCF_057365095.1). Taxonomy (NCBI): domain Bacteria; kingdom Pseudomonadati; phylum Planctomycetota; class Planctomycetia; order Pirellulales; family Pirellulaceae; genus Rhodopirellula; species Rhodopirellula sp. J20-39. Next base: position 5,559,499 of record NZ_CP195123.1, read on the forward strand.
AAAAGGATGCGACAAACCCCGAGTTGGTTAAGGAGGACGATGGCTCCGTGCGTGATACGATGATGTGGCACTTCCCCAACAGCATTGCGTTGGAGAGCACGATCCGCATCGGCGACTACAAACTCGTGCGCAACTACGACCACATAAACAATCCCGGTTCACCGGAACTGGAGCTCTATCGCCTTTATAAAACCGAAGGCAAAACGCTGAAACGCCGTGATATTGAAGAGGCCAAAAACCTCGCGGCTTCCATGCCGGAAAAAGCGCAGGCGATGAATGCCAAGCTGACTGAAATGAAGGCCAGCTATCCCTATTACAACCCGGCCTATCGGCATGAGCTGCCAAACAAGGAAACTGTTCCCGCGGTTGTCTCTCATAGAAAGAATGGAAACACTGTGGAGTTCTTGTATGAGGAAAACGGCGCAAAGGTGGTGCGGGCCAATCTGCTCTACACACTTAACGGCGGACATCGATATGAAGAGTGGTTCCGCACGCCCGCGACCCTGCGCTCCGGTATGAAGGTGACGGCAGAGCTTCCGGAAGGCACCACGCATTACGTCATTAACCTGATCGACGAGAACAATTTTCTGGTCAGTTATCCTGAGATGACTGACGAAATGGGTTCCCGCAACGAAAAGTATTCGGAACGGGCGCTGTCGGCAACGGGCGGAACGCCGACACCTTTACCGACCCCAAAGGCACCGACGGAGCTTCCGGAAAGGCTGATGCCGGCGGATGTGAATAAGGACGGGAAAGTCACGAAGGCGGAATTTGTCGACTACTTTTCTGCCGGCTTCGAGCGGAAGGACAAAAACAAAGACGGGCTTCTCACCCCGGATGAGCATACCCATGCCTCGTTTCAAGGCGCAGATCGGGATGAAAACGGTCATCTGACCCGCGCCGAGTTTGCATCCATCTTTGAGCGGCAGTTCGATAACACCTTCGACAAAAACAAGGATGGTGTAGCCACCGCCGATGAGATGCAGTAGCTGGATGGTCTGCCGTGATACAGGGAGAATAGAAGAACAACTATTATTTCAGCACTCATGAAAACGATCGCATTCCGTTTTCCTGCCGGTGCGAAAATCCCGTGCACGTAACAATCAAGGCGGGGATTACTGAAATGAAAGAAACCAACATGAAAAAGCTAACAGGAATCTTCGCAGCCGCGGCTTGGTTACTGGCAAGTTCGGTTTACGCCGATCCCGGTCCGGCGGTGCGTCCCAACTTTCTGATCATATTGGGTGATGATATCAGTGCGTCGAGTTTGGGTTGCTATGGTTCAGCCAATCCGCATACCTCGCCGAACATTGACAAGCTGGCGAACGAGGGAATCCGATTTACAAACATGTTTGTTTCCGAGGCGGTCTGTGGCCCGACACGCGCTGAGCTTTACACCGGTCTTCAACCGCATCGCAACGGATGCAATGTGAACCACAAGGCGACAAAAGCGGGAACGCTAAGTGTGGTGCAACATCTTGAAGAGCTCGGCTACCGCGTTGGATTAACAGGCAAAACACATTTCAGCCCCAAATCGGTTTATCCGTTTGAGAAAGTGAAGGGATTCCCGGCCAACTGCAATGCACGGAATACTCCCAGCGAGAATTGGAATGGGGTCGAAGAATTTGTAGCACGCGATAGCGAGCAGCCGTTCTGTCTTTTCCTCTGTTCCATTCATGCGCACGCTCCGTGGGATTCCGGTGACACGTCGCGATGGGAATTGGACGAGTTGGAACTGCCGCCGCATATGGTGGACACCGCCAAGACGCGGGACCTTTATCGTGAGCACTTGGCGGAAGTTCGGGTATTTGACGAACAGGTCGGCAAGGCCCGTTCGTTGCTTGAAAAACTTGAACTCGACGACAATACCGCACTGATTGTGCTGGATGAAAACGGTGCCGGAATGCCGGGCGGAAAATGGACCAATTACGACTGGGGAGTGCGATCGGCCTGTGTCATCAAATGGCCAGGAGCTCCCGCCTGCAAAACAGATGCGCTGACCCAGTATTGCGATATTCTTCCGACGCTAATCGACGCCGGCGGTGGGAACGCGTCGCCGGAGTTGGATGGCAAAAGTTTGCTTCCGTTGATTACCGGGAAAACCAAAACCCATCGTGAGAAGGCCTTCTTCACGTATACCAGCGGGTCAGAAGGACCTCCCTTTGTGTCGCGGGCGGCGACCGATGGACGTTTCAAACTGATGTGGAACCAGACACCGAACAACCTGTTCGCCGTTCGTGTGATCAACGGATTTGACTACGGATACGAAGACACAAAGGATCCAAATCGCCACGTCCGCATGATGTATCTCTCTTGGCTAGAAGAAGCCAAAAGCAACCCAGAAGCGAAAGAACTCGTGCGTCGCTATAGGAAGCATCCCGAGTTTCAACTCTTTGACTTAGCGAAGGATCCGTGGGAGATGAACAACCTGGCTGGCAATCCAGAGTATGCATCGCAGTTCCAAGACTTAAAGACATCCATCGGCGTATGGATGAAACAGCAAGACGATGAAGGCTTGCCGAGCAAATCGAGAAAACGCGTAGGAATAAAATAAGAACGATATCATCCTGCACGAGCATCGAGAAAAACGAATGGATTCGACGCGGACAATCTCCATGCACGATGGGAACAGCGTCCCAAGCGAACACCGGCCTATCTCAAATACCATTTCAAGCATCTTGGCTATAAACAACATAGTAGGACCATCGCTGGCTCGCATCAAAGAAGTCCTAGATCATCAAAGACTCCATTTGCATTGCGACGTCTTTTGCGAGACCAGGAATTCCTGAGCGAATAACACATTGCGCAATATGTTATTTGCGTGTCGCAAATTGTCGTCTGTTTCAAATGGCGATCAGCTAAAGTTTCTATTTCCGCCTAGTTCTATCATGTGTTGGGATTCCTGTTTTTCATAGGAGGCCTCCTACTCAACGCGACGACCTTAGGTGTCAACGTTAAAAAATCACCAAATACAAAAACGTCCCCTGAATGGACAGTCACAACGGCGACGAATGGAAATAGTTCTCTCCCCAGTCGGGCTCGTCCGCACATCCTGGATAGTTTCGGAATTTATGCCAGCCTGAGATGGGATCTTCGGCATGCAGCATCTTTTAGAGCAGTCTTCAATAATGAGCAAAAGAGTAAACATGAGATTATATGGAGCTTGGGTTGCGATCGGCCTAATGGTCGGGATTGCTTCTGCGGAGGAGACGACATCGACGAAAGAGCGAATCAAGCCAACCTGGGATTCGATGGCGGAGCACTATCAAGTTCCGCAGTGGTTCCAGGATGGCAAGATTGGCGTCTGGACCCATTGGGGCGTTCCATCGGGAACCGATGAGAATCGTCCCAACGATGGGTCTCATTACGGCCGTCGCATGTATGGTGCGATGGAAGGAGAATCTGCTGGTCAGGCAAAAATGACGCAGACACTGACTGATTTTCATACCCAACGCTACGGTCCGCCGTCGGAGTTCGGCTACGAAGACCTTGTGCCACTGTTCCAAGGTGAAAACTGGGATCCTGATGCACTCGTCAAATTCTTCAAAGAGAACGGTGCTCGCTTCATCATGCCTGTCGCCTGCCACCACGATAACTTCGACATGTATGATTCTTTCCATCCATGGAACTCGGTGGACATGGGTCCTCAACGTGACACGCTGAAGGAGTGGAAAGAAGCGGCACGAAAGCATGGACTGAAGTTTGGCGTTTCGACGCACCTGTATTGGTCGCCCCGCTTTTTTAAAACCGCTCGGCAGTATCAGCAAAAAGGAACGCTAGCATCGAAGCTATTCAATATGGACTTCGATCCGAAGCAATATCCGGTTCAAGACAGTTGGAACCAGCACTGGTACGCGCGGTGCTGGGAGATTATTGAAAAATACGATCCCGATATGTTCAACAACGATGCGCCCTTTCCGGATGAAAAGCCTGACCGAGGCAAGAGCCTTGGTGTGAAGTTATTCTCTTCCTTCATCAACCGTGACTTGAAAGAAAACGGCGGAAAACAAACGGTTGTCTTCTCATGTAAAAGTGCCAATCTGAATCGATCTGCATTCACCTACAACCTCGAACGCGGAAGTTCGGGAGAGATTCAACCAGAACCTTGGATGTGGGCCACTGATGTTTCCGGAGGTTGGTTCTATCGAAAAAACGCGGTCAACCGGATGAGCATTCCGGTCATGGTCGGCAACGCGGTTGATGCAATTAGCAAGAACGGAGTGGTGATGATGAACGTGGCACTGCGAGGCGACGGCACATTACCCGAAAATCAGGCTGCCTATCTCACCACCATGGGTGATTTTCTCAAGACCAGTGGTGAAGGTATCTACGGGACACGGCCCTGGAAGGTATTTGGCGAAGGACCGCTCGAGATCAAAACCGGACGCCAGGGCGAAAACCACAAAGACTATTCCCAAGAAGACATTCGATTCACAACAAAAGACGGAAACCTATACGCCTTTGTGCTGGCACCGCCAACAAAGGACATCGTGATCAAAACGCTCGCGATTGACGGAGTGCTGGATCAGCAAATTAACAATATCCGTTTGTTCGGAAGTGACGAATCGGTTCAATGGGAACAGACATCCGATGGACTCGTCATCGAGTTACCTGAAGCACTTCCGAACCACCCCGTCACCGGATTCAAATTGGAATTAAAGTAATGAAACTATCTCAAATACATTGCACGCTCTGTTCGATCATTTTGCTAGGTGGTGTTACGGCAAGCGGCGCGTCCGATCAGCCCAACATCGTGGTAGTTCTCGCGGATGACATGGGCTGGGGTGACTCGGCAACGTACGGCCACGAAGTTATCCAATCACCTAACCTGGACAAGCTGGCTGCTCAAGGAGCCAAGTTCACGCAGGGCTATTCTGCATGCGGTGTCTGCTCTCCTTCACGCTCGGCGATTCTGACTGGCCGCACTCCCTATCGAAACGGTGTTTGGCGCCATCTGTCGGGAAATCATCAGGCGCACTTACGCGAGAGCGAAATCACCTATCCCGAGTTGGTTAGAGAAGCGGGTTACCAAACGTGCCACATCGGTAAATGGCATCTGCTATCACGGCAGCAATTCGACAATTCCAAGTATCCTCAACCGGGTGTGCAAGGCGGATTCGACTACTGGATGGCCACCCAAAACAATGCGGATCCGAGCCACAAGAATCCTACAAACTTCATTCGCAACGGAAAAGCCGTTGGCGAATTGCAAGGCTACTCGGCCCCGCTGGTTGCCGATGAAACCATCGCTTGGCTGAAAGACGAGCGTGATCCCAACAAACCATTTGCTCTATCAGTTTGGTTCCACGAACCACACAAGCCCATCGCGACCGACATTCAATTCTCATCGCTGTACCCGAATGAAACCGAAGCGAATGCGACCTACTTTGGAAACATCACGCAGTTAGATTTTGCATTGGGAAAGATCATGGAGGCACTCGAAGCTGAGGGACTTGCCGAGAACACCCTGTTAATTTTCTCTTCCGACAACGGCCCCGTTCCTCCACTGGGCACCTCCGGAGGCTTACGTGGACACAAACGCAGCGACTTCGAGGGCGGTATACGAGTGCCGTTCTTGGTTCGTTGGCCCGGACATGTTGAACCGGGTAGCGTGATCGATACTCCCGTCATGGGTACCGATATTTTCTCAACAGTCTTGGACGTGTTGAATATTCCCGAGCCCCAAGATCGCACCATCGACGGTGTAAGCATGCTTCCTGTATTCGCCGGCAAGACTGCTGCGCGGAAAACTCCGATGTTTTGGCGGACACACGTCTCCGGCCCCGAAGCGCGGGTCGCACTCCGTCACGGCGATTGGAAGATTGTCGGCAACGACACGATGACGAAATTCCTGCTCTTCAACATTCAGGAAGATTGGCAGGAGAAGAATGATCTGGCCACAACGATGCCAGAGAAACTGGACGAGATGAAGCGACTGCTGCTGAAGACTTGGGAAGATATCAAAGCCGAAGGTCCCAGCGAATGGTGGGAAGCGGAACGCCAAAAACCCAGCAAAGGCGGAACGCTGAGCTACTAACTTAGTCGAATAGGCTTCCAGCCTGTCATGGTCAAAACGACAAATGGAAACCTATCCCACATCACATTTGAAACTTGCCAAAAGTGTTATGAAGTACCTACTAATCGCAATCCAGTTGTGCTCGCTGCTCCTTTTCGGGCTATCCCAAACGGCAACGGCCGCGCAGCCTCCCAATGTGATCGTCTTCTACGTCGATGACCTCGGTTGGCAGGACGTTCAGATCGAAGACATTGACGCTCCTTGTCCTTACGAAACGCCGAACTTGATTAAGTTGGCCAAAGCGGGCATGACGTTCACTCAAGCGTACTCACCCGCGCCGACATGCTCTCCTTCACGTGCGGGCATTATCTCGGGACAGCATCCCGCCAAGATCAAATTGACGCATGTTGACCTTGGAAAAATTCCTGCCGCACGAACAACGGAGCGTTTGATTGCTCCCTATTTGCAATCGCATTTAGATACAAACGTGATGACGATGGCGGATGCGATGAACCAAAATGGCTATCGCACGGGCCATGTCGGCAAGTGGCACGTCGGCTTAACCGCAGCGAGCTATGGTTTCGACTTCGTAAACCAAACACGTGGCATACATCGCGGAATGGACGACCGCACCCAAGACTTCGCCACCGCCGATGACAAAACATATCCGCTTAGCGAACAGAAATTCCCGCCGATCAGCGACAAGAAGCCCGATGGAATTTCCTATCCTTTCGACGAAGTTACGCAGTCCGCGATCGACTTCATCGACGATAGCAAGGAAGAACCGTTCTTTCTGAATCTATGCCACTGGATGGTTCACTGGCCCGTACTGACGCGTAACGGAGAACTTTTGGAGTACTACTGCGACAAGTTCGGCTATCCGTTTCCTCCAAAGCCAGGCGACATGACACGGAAAGGTCAACAGAACCCCTACTTTGCCGCGATGACCACCACAGTCGACTGGAGCCTAGGTCGTTTAGTCCATTTTCTAGAGCAGACCGATGATCCTCGCAGCCCCGGCAAAAAGCTAATCGAGACCACTTACATCTTCTTCACGTCGGACAACGGCGGTGCGGAAATACGTGGCAAAGAAATCATCTCCGATAACGCACCGTTGAAGTACGGCAAGAAACATCCAGAGGAGGGCGGCATTCGCGTGCCAATGGTCGTCACCGGCCCCGGGATCGCAGGCGGCAGTCGTTTTGAAGGACTTGTCAACCAACTGGACTACTTTCCAACCATCCTGAATCTAGCCCAATCCTCGATCGCGACCGAGAATTTTGATGAGTTGAGTGGCTTGAATATTTCACCCATCTTGCATGGGAAGAGTTCAAAGATCGCCGATGCTTCGGGGAACGAGCGAACGCATCTGTTCTGGCATTTCCCACACAACGGCCCGCTTGCAATGAAGTCCGCGATTCGCGAGGGCGACTACAAGATGTACAAACGGTACGACTCAGACGACTATGAACTGTACCGTCTGTATCAGGACGGTCAGCGATTGGACCTCGAAGAACAAAACGACCTTGCCAAGAACCCCGAGTTCACATCGGTTGTTCAGCGATTGGCTGCAAAGTTGGAAGCTGCGCTAGCAACTAACGATGCGGAACAGCCTTACCTGAACCCAACTTTCAAAGGGAAGGAAAAAGCATCAGCTCAAATCGCAAGTGTATCGTTCAGTGCATCCGACCGGCGAACAACACTCGTCGTTGCCGATACCGGACCAGCTATCCAGGAAGCGTACGTGATCTACGAAGAAGCCTCGACCGATTCAGCGGAATCAAAGCTGTCGAAAGAAGAGCTGAAACAACAAAAGAGATCGGAAAGGCGAATGCAACGAAGAGGACAGGAGTCCAAACCTACCCAGAAAGCACCGACCTCTGATTCGACGCTCAATATGCTACGCATGAAGTATCCAGCAACGATCGTTTCAGAAGGTCACTCGGCTAGCGCAGTGATCCCAAAGGAGATCCCTGCCTACCGATTCATATTTGTCGACACCAACAATTTCTTACACCACAGCGAACTACAAAGTTCAAAATAGCAACGCGAGACGTCGTCGGTTCAGACTGTCGATCGAACCATCATTCCGTTTGGAGTTCGCAGCAGTAAAAGGTTGGATACATACTTAGAACCTATCCGAAAACCGATTGGCATAGAAAGGCAGACCTTCCCTGAGTTGGTAACTTCTAACCTACTTAAACCCAAGGAGGGCTCGCCATGGATGGGCAACGGAGTTTTGATGATTATCGCATGCCAGATGAATTGTGGGAGCAGCTGGAAGAGATTCTTCCAGACTACCCAAGCAGTCCGAAAGGTGGGCGTCCGCATGCCGATCTTCGTGGCGTCGCCAACGTGATCTTTTACAGTCTGCGAACCGGATGTTAATGGAACGCTATTCCACCGGAATTGGCTCCCGGCAGCACCGCTCACGACTACTACCAGCAATGGGCTGAACTAGGGATCTTCGAAACATTGTGGAGCTTGGCTGTCGAAATTTACGACCAATTGATCGGACTCGATCGCGAGTGGCAATCGGTCGATGGTGCGAAGACGAAAGCCCTGCTTGGAGGCGAAGATACCGGAAAAAACCCAGCAGATCGGGGAAAACGGGGAACCAAGCGTTCGTTGCAAACCGATGGTGGTGGGAGGTGTTCTCGCATGCATCGCAGCACGGCGTCGTCGACGATACGCAAAGACCGCAGAATAATCGATCTTGGTATTGTCGTTCCCCGGATGCCTTCGTGGTGCTCGAAGATCTTTTTGGTTTGCCAGTTTCTGCCCGCGGGGAGCAATCAACAGAACTGATTGAACAAGTAAAACTTCATCACCAGTTCATTCCAAGCTTACGATGTCGTAGCGGGCACTTCGACCAATTCACCGAGACACCTTCGTAGTATTGTAGTCCGAAGGCAGGCTGATCTCGACGAGGAGGCCGCCTTCGGGATGGTTTCTTGCTTGGATGACTCCGTCGTGGGCTTGGATGTTGCGGCGGCAAACTGCCAGTCCTAATCCGGTGCCGTGTAGCTTGGTGGTGAAGAAGGGTTCGAACATCCTCGCCCTTACTTCGTCGGTGACGCCCACACCATGGTCTCGCACTTGAATCTGTATTCCGGATTGAATGAGCGGGCCACCTCGCCTGCACTGGAACTCGATCAAACCGCCAGGTTCGCTGGCGTGAATCGCGTTCTCTAGAACATGCTTGATCACTTCGCCGATGCGATCCGGATCCAGTTCCGCAAACTGACTATCGGCATCGCAATACAACTTCAGCCGTGGTGCACGTCCATCTAGCGAGATCGTCAACTCGTCAAACGCCGTTCGGCAGAGCTGTTCCAGATCAACGACCGATCGCGAAAGTGTAATGGGTCCGGCGTAACTTTTGACGTCTTCGTAGTTTCGGTGGATGTCCGTGAGCGCCTTTCGAACTTGGTCAGTCAGTTCTAAGAGTTCCGCTTGACCGGATAGATCGAGCTGCAGAAGGTCGAGACTTGACTGAGCACGCTGCAACGCGTTGCGTGATTCGTGTGAAAGTCCGGACACCATTTGCAGCACAGCGGCCAGACGTTCGTCTTGAATCCAGCCTTCCTGATGCATTCCTTCGGGACACTTCCTCTGAGGGCCAAGATCGATCATGTTCGCTAGCCTGGCACCGCCGGCCGCGGTGACCAACGAATTCACGGTCACTTGCGTGGCAAAGGTCGTTCCGTCTTTGCGACGAGCTTGCATAGCCCAAATATGCGTCGGGTCTGGATCGCGCAAATGTGACAAGGTGCACACCGAGTGTGCCGCATCGTCACTCTTCGCTTCGAATGGGAAGATCGCCTCGATGGAACGCTGAAGCAACTCCGGCTCTTCATATCCAAACCAACTTTCTGCAACACAATCCAATGCCTTAATGATTCCCCGAGAGTCGGTCAGGACAATCGCGGTCGGCAATGCCGCCACCGGCGCGTTACCACGTCGATTGGATCGTAAAGCTTGGGGGTTTCGTTGCATTCTGATTCTCGCCGCGGGTCCTATTTCAGGGGTTCTAAACGCAGCACGCTGTTTCTCGAAGGGATTCACGGATGCACATGCGGTACCGTCTGGCCCCCTACATACCGCCAACTTGCATTTTCATCGGCACGAAGTTCGCATCCGAAGGATTGAGATAGACATACCACGTCCCTCGTTGCGCCACGTTTGCCTAGGGCTTGCGAATGATAATGACACAAACCGTTTTAAACACTTCAGCACACAGGGATCCCACTCCAACGCCCTGTGTCACAACCAATCCGGTGGAAGATCGATCCCAATCGCTTCAGACGAGAATCAAGACGTCGGGACACCGCGGCTTCGACTGCGTACGGGTATGCGAGATGGATGGGCGGATTGTTTTGCACGGCAAAGTACCGTCGTACTACTTGAAACAACTCGCCCAGGAAGCGGTCCGCCCACTGGCAATCGGAATGCAAATTCAAAATGAACTCCGCGTTTGCAAATGATCCAACTTCGCTCACACCACCTTTACCAAAAATCCACTGTCATGCGAGCCATCATCATCTACGCCAGTTGTGAGGGACAGACGGAACGGATTGCCAAGCGAATTGCGAATTGGATGAAAGAACAAGGCGTGCCAACAGATACGTTCGATGTCACTCGCCGGCACGTCCACGAACTGGCGGTGGAATCGTACGATGCCGTAGTTCTGGGATCCTCACTGCACTATGCACAACACGATCCTCGAATCGCCTGGTGTATCCGCGAGAATCGTCACCTACTAAAAGAAATCCCCACCGCCTTCTTTTCAGTCAGCCTGGGCATTTCCAGCGAACACGATCAAGACCGAGTCGAGATCAAACGGTTGGTGAGCAGTTTTTTGAAGACCGAGGAATTCGAACCATCCCGCCAGGCCTGCTTTGCGGGCGCGCTGCGGTACTCACGATACGGCTGTATGAAGAAGCACTTGATGCACTGGATCGCCAAGAGATCAGGGAATCAGACTGAAACCAATAGCGATTACGAATACACGGACTGGAATGAAGTCCAAGCTTTTGCGATCGACTTTGCCAATTTCATTCACTGTTGCCGACGTGCCGGTTCAGAGAGACCCTCTCTTGCTGGGATCCGTATACCACGTCGCGAATACTCCGTCCGGTATTGCGAACCGGATCCGAATGAAATGCAAAGCGGCAACGGCAAATTTGAGGCGGTAGTTTCAAGGGTCCACAAGCAGGACACCCACGCTCCGAAACCAACATTAATCGCTGACGGACAACCTGCCGCCGTCAAAACATGTGCGATTGATCCATCGAGATCCTGCACAACTACACAATCGGCGGGTGAGCAAGAGTCTGAATCAACGACAAAAGTTCGCCAAGATTAACAGGCTTACGAAGCATTTCTTGGATCCCCCCAGCACGAGCTCGCTGAAGACTTTCACCTTCGGCATAAGCAGTCACCATGATCGACGCTATGCCAGGACGCCGCTTGTTAATCTCCGTTTGCAACGTCGCTCCATCCATCCCTGGCATCGAAAAGTCCAATACGACGACGTCGTACTCATGAAAGCCAACCAAATCTAACGCAGCCTGTCCGTCATGAGCCACATCGGTGCCATACCCCAGGTCGTCCAGTATGTCCTTGATGTTAGCACAAGTATCCACATCATCATCCACGATCAACACTCGTTTTCCACTCAACGATCATCTCCCACAAAACGATCGTCTCCCACGATTGGAATTCCGACGCGGAAAGTGCTCCCGTTTCCTGGCTGAGATTCCACCTGAATCGTGCAATCGTTCTTTTCCAGGACAACATTGGTAATCGCCATCCCCAATCCCATGCCACGAGCCTTCGTCGAATAGAAAGGTTCAGCGATACGTGCCAAGACTTGTGGACTCATTCCAATACCGTTGTCAGCCACGGTGACAATCAATTGTTGATCTTGCTGCGTCACCGAAAGTCGAAGAATCCCGCTTCCCGCCATCGCGTCAAATGCGTTGGCAATTAGGTTGTTGAAAACCAAAGTCAACTGTTTCGGATCGGCCAATGCGTTCGGCAATCCCAGTGCGTAGTCTTGCTGAACAGCAATCCCCTCGGGACACTTCGAATCAACAAGCACATCATTAAGCATGATCGCAACATCGAACTCGGAAACTTTCGGCTCCGAAAGTCTGGCCAAATCGGATAACGCCGTCACGGCGTTATCGATACTGGTGATCTGTCGATCAATCCGGGTCAGGTGTTCTTGCTGTTTTGCCAGCGAAGGCGATTTCGCGTTGAGCAGGTAGTACGCGGACGTCTTGATTGTGTTGAGTGGATTTCGGATCTCATGGGCGATGCCTCCAGAGATTTGGCCGAGCATAGCAAACCGCTCTTTTTCTTCCAGTTTACGCCGTGCCTGATGCAATTCATCTGCCTGCATCAAGACTCTTTGATCCAAGGTTGCATTGAGTTGTTTCAGCTCGTTCTCGACAGCCTTTAGATCACTAATATCACGCATAATTCCCGTAAACAACTTTCGCTGTCCCGCTTCAACTTCACTGACCGCGAGATGCAAGGGAAAGGTGGAGCCATCCTTGCGTCGCCCCTCCACCTCGCGGCCGATGCCGATAATCCGTCGTTCGCCGGTCGAGTGATAGCGCCGTAAATAACCATCATGCTGTTCTTGATACGGCGAAGGCATCAGCATTTTGACATTCTGGCCAAGCATCTCGCTTGCCGCAAAACCAAACATCCGTTCCGTCGCAGGATTTACAGACTCAATCCATCCGCGTTCGTCAATGATGACGATGGCATCGACGGCCGTCTGCAGAACCGAGGCCAGAACAGCTTGTGTTTCGTCTTCAAGCATTGCTGGATTCTGAAGTTTGACTGCACGCCATTCCGATGGCCGACTCGTCTTTGGCCAAATGGATTCGAAACTTCGCCCCTCTGTCACTTTTGTCCATGACACGAATGTCACCACCATGGGCCGCGACGATCACCTGAACGATGGACATCCCTAAACCCGTCCCACGAGCTTTGGTGGTAAAGAATGGTTCGAACAGTTTTTCCCGTTGCTCAATCGTCAATCCAGGTCCATTGTCCTCGATGTCCAATTGGATCGCCTCGGGTCCATCGCATTTGCAACTTATGCGGATGCGAACAGGATCATCACAAGCAGCCAACGAATTTTCAAACAGATTGCGGAACACTTGTTCCATCCGTAGGACATCGACCTTTACGGGGCATCCACAACCGCATTCGGTTTCCAATAACTCCGTATCACGATCGTCACGGCCCCGCGCCAGATACCCCCAAACCCGCCGCCAAACATCGTGAAGCATTACCGACTCTCGTTGCAGATGGATTGGTGCGGCGTACTCTCGAACCTCTTCCAGGGTACTGTGCAGTTCCGCGGATGCCCGGGCGATCGAATCAACCTCTTCTCGCAATTCCGATTCGATTGGGATATCCAGTCGAAGCAGCTCCACGCTGGCGTTGATTCGGTGCAACGCGTTTCTGCTTTCATGAGCCAGTCCGGTGACGGTTTGACCGATAGCGGCAAGTCGGTGATCCCTCGCCGCCGCCTCTTGGGCTTCAACAATATCGGTGACGTCGATGCCAATGGCGAGAACGGAAGTGATGCGACCACTTTCGTCTTTCAAGGTCGAACCGGACCAACGGATTTGCCGCACATGACCGTCGGCAGTCTGCAAGCCGTTCCGGATTCCGGCCGAGTACTTGCCTGAGGCCGTCTCTCCAAAGACCTCCTGCACCTTTTCCCGTTCAGCTTCTGGGATGCAGTGAGTGATGTAGTCCTTGCCAACCAGATCATCCAGTTGCTGACCGGACACCAAAGAGAAGTAGGGATTGAACCGCAAGACCTGGCATTCCAGATCTAAGACAATGATTAGCGTCTCGGACGTGTCCCAAACGAGACTGGCAAATTGCTGCTGTCGATGCAATTCGCTTTCGACTCGCTTTTGCTTATCGATCCGGGCGACGGTTTGCCGAATTACATCCGGTTGCACGGGCTTGAGCAGGTAATCAGTAACACCCAGCTTGAACGCGGCAATGGTGTTCTCAATATCCGCGAACCCGGTCACCACAATGAACTCGGCATTGGGCAACAAGCCCTTCAGCTCGGGCAGTGCCTCTTCAAGACTTCCATCTGGCAACCGCCGATCGAGGATGACCAAATCAACTTCCGGTTGACGCCCCAATTTGCGAACATCACCAAAACATCCAGCCACTCGAATTTGGTAGCCGTCCATTTCAAGAATGTCGATCAGGTTGGCTTGGGAATCCGGATCGTCTTCGACGAGCAAAATGCCCAACTCGCCCCTCATGATCCTATTCCCCCAGCAGAAGTGGATTGGTCTTTGACAACCGTGATAGACCGCACGGTCAAAATGATACCACTGACCTACTTCGCGTGGTAGCGACTCCGGCAGAGCATCTTTGTGCCACGCCAAAAAGCGAGGTTTGCCTGGCCAATAGCCAAAAGTGCTGAATATCACGCGGTTCTCGGATAAATCGCAGCGGAAGTTCATCGGCAACGATGGCCAACCTACCTTCCCAAACACACCAACCGCGTGTGCACCTATGCACTCCGCCTCATCATTCGTGCTCTATCGCACACAAAACGCATCGAAATCCAGCGTGCGTTGCTTGGCACAACAACTGCGAACAGTTTCTGTAGTAGTTTCACAAGTTACACCGTGGGAGATTTCGAGATGAAGATTCTGCTGCCAACCGATGGCTCTCAACCCGCCAACGACGCCATCGAGTTTGTGAAAAAGCTGGCCCAGAATCGCGACGTCGATGTCGTTGTGCTAACGGTTTCCTATGATCCGGCACACTACTCGATGCAGCCTTGGGTGCCTGAATGGACTCAACAGGAAAAGACTCGGACACAAATGATACTGGACAACGCCCGGGCTGAACTGGCCGATGTCTGCCGGTCGGTGACCCTAATCCACGGAGCGGGCGCGACGGTGCCGTGCATTTTGGAAAAGGCGGAATCGTTGGAAGCCAACCTAATCGTTATGGGAGCGAAGGGGCATTCCGCCGTGCGACGTGTTCTATTGGGCAGCGTGACCGACAGTGTTGCGACCAATGCAAAGTGTTCGATCGTAGTCGTGCGGTCCAAAACAGATTCCGACAACGATTGCAAGAAGATCTTGTTGGGATTCGACCAATCCGTCGCCTCCCGTGAAGCCGTCACGGAACTTGTTGAATGGAACCTGCCTCGCGACCGTGAAATCGAGGTCGTGAGCGTCGCACTTCAACCCTACGTGTATATCGGCGAAGGCTTCATGGACGTTCCGATCACGATCGATCCCAAACAAGTCGATCGCCTCGACGAGGCTGCCGAAAGGATCGCCAGCCAGATTGCCGACCACTTTCCACATACCAAAGCGAAAACGCCGGTTGCCGCTCACGTAGGCGAAGCAATCGTTAATTCGGCTGAAGCTGCTAACGCCGACTTGATCATGGTCGGTGACACCGGACACAGTTTGCTCGGACAATGGCTGCTCGGTAGCACATCCAAATATGTGCTTCGCCACGCGCCGTGCAGTGTCTGGATTTCGCGTCACCACTGGAACACTGACGAAGCAACTCAAGAAGTGACTAGTGCTGCAGTGGCGAGCTGATACGCGGACAATTGTGCGACGCAGCAGAAAAAAGCTCGAGATCCATCGCTATCCGCTTTGAACCCAACCGCGGTTACAATGAATCTTGATGAAGCGATTGACGTTCGCTTGCCCGCGAGGCCGAGCATAATTCACTGGAAAACAGCATGACGGACAAGCCTATCAAACTCTTATTGGTCGATGACGAGGAGGATTCCCGCCGGTCGTCGGCGAAATGGATGAATCGTAAGGGTCACGACGTTATCGACGTTTCCAATGCTGCCGAAGCACTAAGTTTACTCGAACGCGAATCATTCGACGTGGGCGTGTTCGACATGAACATGCCGGGGATGTCCGGCCTTGAGCTATTGCAGAGGATTCACCAGGACAATATTGACATCGAAGTCATTATGTTGACGGGGCAGGGCACTGTCGAAACAGCTGTGTCGGCGATGAAAATGGGAGCGTGCGACTTCCTAAGCAAACCGTGCGCTTTAGGTGACCTGGAACGTCACTGCTTTCGAGCTCGAGAGCGGCACGAGTTAAAGAAGGAAAACAAACAGCTCAAGGCAGTCATATCCCGCTCGAGACCTGCTGCTAAGCTTGTCGGCGAATCGAAGTCCTTGTGCAACGTCGCCAAGATGATCGAGAAGGTCGCCCCCACGAACAAGCCGGTTTTGATCCAAGGTGAAAGTGGTACTGGTAAGGAAGTCGTTGCACGAGCGATCCAGCAGGCTAGCCGAGTTGCCGACGCACCTTTCGTTACCGTCAATTGCGCCACCCTTCCAGAAAACTTGGTTGAAAGCGAATTGTTTGGACATCAGAAAGGATCGTTCACCGGAGCCACCTCAGAAAAGCCTGGACTGTTCGAAATCGCCGACGGCGGCACTTTGTTCATAGACGAAATCGGGGAATTGCCACTATCTTTGCAGCCTAAGTTGCTACGCGTTCTAGAAGACGGGTCGCTTCGCCGAGTGGGCTGTCACCGTCAGCGAAACGTTAAGGTTCGCATCATTGCGGCAACCAATCGCGACTTACAAACCGAAGTCGATAACGGGAACTTTCGCGAGGATCTGTTCTACCGAATCAACGTGCTGTCAATCACACTTCCGCCGCTCCGCCAACGCGACGGCGACATCGACCGCTTGATCGATCACTTCATGCCACGATCGTATCACATGGAAGATGCGGCTCGCCGTGCAATGAATTCCTACCCTTGGCCTGGCAACATTCGCCAATTAATTAACGTGATCGAACGAGCAACGATCTTGTCGGACGAGTTCGATATCACTCTGGACGATCTGCCGGCCGAAATCGTCGACTACGGACACACTCAATCAAATCCTTCCCTGAATTCAGATTCAAAGAATCCGACATCAATCAACGAAGCGGAACCTTCCCAACAGCGAGATCTGTTAGGGAATCCAGACTACAAACTCGATGAGATCGCTCGACTGCATGTATTGGAAGTTCTTGAAAAAGAAAAAGGCAATAAGGCGGGTACTGCTCGCAAACTTGGCATTCACCGGCGTAAGCTGTACCGACTTTTGGATCGCTTCAATGGTGAAGTTAAGGCTACCGAACCGGAGCCAGAGTCGGTTGTCTAGCCACTGAACTTGGGACAATATCGACGACACCGACTTACGGTAGCGAGCGGCGAATGCGATTGTAGCCGTCCTTGATTTCGTCACCGACCAACTGCAAGGCATCCCAAACGTCGTCACTCGTTTCCCCTACGGCATTCTTGAGTGGTTGATAACTTCGATTGAGCTCGTCAAGGCGTTTACCCAGCCTTTGAAGTTCGCTCTTCGCCTCTTGTTTGCCAAGATGAGCCTGCAGTGCGAGTTCATCTCGCTCTTCTTTGAGATCCGCGATCATATGAGAGATCAGTCGTCGGGCAGAGGCAGGCATGGAAAGGTCCTTCGCAAATTGGGGCGTGTAAGATTCCAGTAACGTTCATTCAGCACGAAGGGAAGGGGCTTGAGCAAGCTTCACAGGAAAGGATTTCGGGGGCCAGCTACTAGGAAGGCAATGTCCCTTCCGTTCGAACTATCAATCGTAGTGGCAACATGTGTGCCGATTGCCTTGGAGCATCATGGCTGCAGAAAATGGGTGAGACTGGCTCATCAGTGCGCGCCGCAGTGTCACACGAGGCGTGCCGCGGGGGTCAACTGACAAGCTAAAGAGTCGGGGAACATAATTTGCACATGGTTTTGCAAGTTGTTCTCGAGCAACCTCTCGCTATCAGTTTGCAAGGATCCCAGACCATGTCCCATGAACTTGGCACGCAATATTTGGGTCTGGATCTGGTCTCGCCAGTAATCGTCGGTGCCTGTCCTTTGACAATCGATGTCGAAAAGGTCGAACAACTGGTAGCCGCCGGAGCCAGCGCGATCGTTTTGCCTTCGATGTTGCAAGAACAGATCATCCATCGAATGATGAAACCTACCGATCCGCTCGGAGCCATCCAATCCAGTGGCTACCAACCTCAACAGGATCATTACAACGGCGGAGCCGAGCAATATCTGCAAACCATTGCGACCTTAAAGACAACTTGTTCCGTGCCGGTGATTGCCAGCTTAAACGGTTCCTCATATGGACACTGGTTGGACTACGCCGTCGAGATTGAATCAGCAGGTGCAGACGCACTGGAAGTCAACCTGCAACAAGCCGTCTTCGATGCCGACGAAACCTCCAACGAAATCGAAGCTAGGCTTTGTGAGTTGGTTCAACAAATAAGCGGCAAGGTGAAAATTCCAATCGCCGCCAAAATCTGTCAACGCTACACCAACGTTGTTTCCATGACGAGGCAACTTAAACGTGCCGGAGCGATCGGCGTGGTCCTGTTCACGCACCTACCGGTTTGGGATGTCAACACTGATCGAATGCACTGGACGATCCACTGGGAATTATCGCCACTCGATTCCTTCGGTGGAATCCTAGAAGGCATCGTCCGGACTCGATCAGGTGAGCAACGATTCAAAAACGATCCTCCCATATCGATCGCCGCCAGTGGCGGAATTAGCACTTCTGAAGATGCCATTAAGGCGATCATCGCCGGTGCGGATGTCGTCATGGTCACATCGGCTGTCTATCGAGAAGGCGCCAGCGTGATTGCAAAGATGGTGGATGGCATTGAGCGATATCTTAGGTCAACCACTTTTCATACTTTCGAGCAGTTCCGTGCGGCTTGTCCGCGAGACCACCTCGACGACGAACATTCAGCCAGGCTCGAGTATATCGATCCGTTGACACGCAACGTTTCTTACATGGACCCTACCCCCGTGACCGTGCAGCAAACCAGCGATCCTTTTGGCCAACAAACCTAACCGGAGACAGCCATGGTTGTCATCGAATCCTCTGATCCGCTTCAGGCCGCCGACCAAATCGATGGTTTGCACGAAAACCAAAAAATTGCGACGCAGTTGCGGGAAATTGCGAGTTGTTTAGCTGAACAAAAGGCAAATCCATTTCGAGTAAGAGCCTATCGAGCCGCCGCCGATACAATCGCTTTCCTGCTGACGCCGGTCCGCCAGATCTTGGAGCACGATGGAACCAAAGGTTTAGTCGACCTTCCAACAATCGGACATTCAATTGCCAACCTGATCGAGTCCTCCCTTCACATGGGACGGATGCCGCTGCTAGATCGACTGCGTGGTGAAAACAATGCGGAACGAACTTTTGCGACGCTTGCTGGTATCGGAACGCAGCTATCCCATCGCATCTACGAACACCTGCACGTCGAAACACTGTCTGAACTAAGAGCAGCAGCCTATGACGGTCGACTCAAGAGCGTGCCTGGAATCGGACGTAAACGAATCGCCGTTATTCAAGCTTCCCTGGTCCAGCATGAGGCCGATAAGCCCTTTTTGGAAAACGCGATTGGGAAATTGGACAAGATCATCACGATCGACGAACTACTAGACATTGACCGAAACTATCGCGAAAGAGCCAACGCAGGGGACCTAGCCAGCATCAAACGAATTCGCAGGGATCCGCAACACGACGCGGAACTCCCGATCATGCACACCGAACGCGACGGTCGTCACTACACGGTGATGTTTTCAGATACCGAACGCGCCTATCATCAACACGCCACTCGCGATTGGGTTATCGTCTATCGCGATGATGCGGACGCACACGGACGCTGGATGGTCATCACGTCGCAGATAGGCAAACTGAAAGGACTACGTGTTGTCAGCGGGCGTGAAGAGGATTGCCTCAACTTCTATCGCCGCAACGCTTTCCACCAACTCGAAGCAGGGCACTCGCCGTATCCCGAGTTCCCACCAGGATGGGACGCAGAAGACGGGCGAAACGGACTCCATGGATAGTACGCACTTGCTGTAGCTCCTAAGGAACCACAGGCCTGCAATGCCAGATGGCTCTTTGCCTCGGCGGTCTGCGCTAAGGCAAAGCGTCATGAGCAGCAATTCCGCACGCCCGTGTATCCATCTAGCGAACCTTCATCGACTCGATCACTTGCCGGATGACTGCTTTTTCACGAGCGGAGATTTTACCGAATCCGAGATAACCACCGGACGCCTTAGCGACGTCCGTCATCTGCTTCTGGGTTAGTTCAATGAGTCGTCTCTGGGCGACATCGGACATCTTTGAAAACATGCCATACGTGTATCGTTTCCAGGCATCCACGCCCAGTCCCGGCGGGCGTTTGACCAACCACTGATCCAGCAGAACCCACGCGGCGGATCCTTCGACAATGCCGAATCGGGCTGCTTCCGCCATGACCGCATCGCGTTCCTTTCCATCCGCGTTCGCTTCAGCCCATGCGACAAGCACCAGCGGGAACAAACGAAGAGCCATCAAACCATCTACCGTAACACCGCGCTTTCCTAGTTCATCAAGAAGGTGCTCGTCGGCGATTCCCGTCGCACGCAACAGGTCTTCTCTTCCCTTTGGACTTTTGGCCTCTTCTTTTAGGCGACTTAGAATCTGCTCTTCCATCTCCTGAAAGAAGTGTCCGCTCAAATTCAGGTGTTTGTTCACAAAGTACTTTTGGGTCGCGGGCATCAAGGATCGTTTCAAAAGAGAAATGGGCAATCAAGATGGACGACGATCGCAAAAGATATGCCACCCACCGATTCGCGATCAAACGATGCGATGTCGTCCGTCGATCCGAGCGACATCGCACGCCTGTGCGACCAAGCACGCTTCTAAAGCCAAACGTCCCCCAATTCTTGGGATTTGATGATTGGCACCGTAGCTGCGGTTAGGTTCCATCTCCACAGGAGTCTAATCATGAAGAAGATATTGATTGCGACCGATGGCTCACCAGTCGCAGAGAATGCAGCGAGTTTTCTGGCCCATTTACCACACGACGAAAAGCTTGAACTGACGATCGCGACAGCGTTGCATGTGCCTGGCGCTCATAAGACTTATCTGGCGGGCGACTGGCTCGAAACCGGTATGGCGCAAGAACGCAAATCGGCTGATGAATCCTTTGCCAACATCGAATCGTTTTTCGCGGGTGCCAATGTTTCGTTCAACCGCATCGTTCGCGAAGGCTTCCCTGGTGAAACGATTGTCCAAATCGCTCGCGAAGTTCAACCGGAGTTGCTCGTCATCGGCGCAACGGGACAATCTGCGATCACCCGAGCACTATTAGGTAGCACGAGTGACTACGTCGCCACACATGCCCCGTGCAGCGTGCTTGTCGTTCGCCCAACCGAACCGAACGAACCGATCCACCGACTTCGGGTTGCGATTGGGTACGAAGAAGGCGGGCCGGCCCAGGCGGCACTCGAAGAGTTTGCCGAATTTGGATGGGCGGGTCAAACCGATGTACGAGTCATTTCCGTTTACCCCGAGCCCGGGTTCTATCGATCACCTGACCAGACACCACCGGAAGAATTGGTAGAAAGGGCGGTCGACCAACTACGACACGTCGCACCTCATGTGACGAGCGAACTGATCCCGAGCTACCACGTCGGTGAAGGTCTAATTCAATACATCCAAACCAAAGAGATCGACTTGATGGTGTTAGGCGAAACACCCCGTACACGTTTGGGCCGTGTCTTAATGGGAAGCACAACTCGCTTCGTGCTGCGACACGCTCACTGCAGCGTATGGATCACCCGCAATCGCATGATCCATGGCACGTCCAAGAAAGCAATACAAACCAATACCGCAACTGCGTAAGGATGGATAGCACGATGCAAGAATTCAAAAATATCCTTGTCTATGTCGGCACAGAACAACCGGAAACTGCTGTCTGCCAAGCAACGGCTCTGGCTTTAGAGAACAAAGCTCGGCTGACGTTGATGGATGTCGTCAAACCCATTCCCCGTGCGTTAGGCAAGATGACAGATATAGCCGAACCCGAAGAGCTTGAAAGGCTGGTAGCGGCTGACCGACGACGAAAACTGCTGAACCTTGCTAGTGACGTGTCGGACACCGGCGTTGCATTAGATGTAGTCGTCGCGATCGGAGATCCGGCTACCGAAATCGCTCGCCAAGTATTAATCGATCAACACGATTTAGTCGTCAAAACAGCCGATGGCTTTTCCGCGGTGAACCGCGTGTTCGGTAGCGTCGCGAAATCACTTCTACGACTTTGCCCCTGTCCGGTCTGGTTGCTAAAGCCTTCGATTCACGGAAAGTTTGACCAAATTGTCGCTGCTATTGATGTCGAAGCGGAAGACGAACCACATACGAACCTAAATCAAAAAATATTAGAACTCGCGTATTCGCTTTCACTTCGTGAAAAGTCGCAATTACATATCGTCGCCGCGTGGCAGTTGTGGATGGAAGATTCCATCCGTCGGCATGTTGGAAAGGACGCGATCGACGCGATTCGGTTAGATCACGAGGAAAAAGTCCACCGAGCAATCGACCTGCTTCTTCAGACTCCTTACGCCAACGCCGAAGACATCCATCTGCACCTGCGTCAGGGATCACCTGCATCGGTCATTCGCAGCGTCGCAGATAAGGTCCAAGCGGATTTGTTAGTGATGGGAACGATTTGCCGAACCGGCATCGCCGGGTTCCTAATCGGCAACACCGCCGAGACAGTCATCCCGGACATCACGTGTTCACTGCTGGCCTTGAAACCAGACGGGTTCATGTCGCCGGTCGAAATGTCACACACTTCATTCATCCTAGATGACGCCGCTCTTCCTCTACTTTGATCAAACGCCATAACAAAACCACGAATCCGCATACGACTTTCGCAATCAAGCAGCAAGCTCATCCTTCCGCAGCCCAGGACCTAGACGACCATTCAAGCAAATAAGCACACTCATCGCAATTAGCACCCAACATCGACAATCGTCTTACTGCGTTTGACCGTCATGAACGAGGTAACAAGTCATCGGCACAACGCGAGTTAAACAGATTCACTTGATCGTCTAGGACACCTGAACGAGATCCTGTTGAGGCACTAAATAATTCCCAGCACTCTTTGAAAATCGCCGAGCACCTTCACGCCCCGTCCCTTCCCCCTGAGGACCTCGTCATGTCAATCCAAGTTCAAACCCATTTTGGCGGCCTATGCTTGGCGTCGCCAGTCATCGTCGGCGCCTGCCCCGCGAGCATGAACGAGACGACGCGATTGGCGATGCAAAACGCAGGCGCCGGTGCGATTGTCTTACCATCATTGTTTGAGGAACAGGTGATCCAGTGGAGCCATAAGATTGGCCGCACCGTGACCGAACGCGAGAATGCCATACTTGCGCAATCGCAACGCACTCGGCACCAATGGGCGTGTCCGGATGCGGATTCATATCTGGGATTGGTGAATCGTTCGAGCACCCTACAAAACATTCCGATCATCGCCAGTTTGAATGGATTCACGGCGGGCGGTTGGATGGACTTCGCGGGCGAACTGCAGGAAGCAGGTGCCGCGGCGATCGAACTGAACGTGCACCACGGACGGGCCGCAGATTACGAAGACTCGATCGAAATCGAGACGACTATTCTAGATGCGGTTCGAGATATCAACGCCGCAATTCAAATCCCGCTCTTCGTCAAACTAGGCCGCAACTTCACCAGCATTCCGCATTTGGCTCGACAGCTATTGTCTGGAGCATCTGGATTGGTGCTTCATGGACGAGCCCCAACCATAGATCTTCATCTAGACACGCTGAAACCGGTAAGTCGATGGCGATTGACGCGATCCGAAGAAGAACCGGAATCGTTGGACATGCTAATGCAGGTTCACAGTTTCTGTCCCGCGATGCCTTTAGCTGCCAGTGGTGGTGTAAGTCACGCCGATCACTTAATCAAGACGTTGCTATCGGGCGCGGATGTGGCGATGGTCACCTCAGCCATCTACCGAGAAGGCCCTGACGTGATCCGCAACATGCTCGATGGGCTACGACGGTTTATGGAATCCAACCACATGCTATCCCTGCTCGACCTGCAGACACAGCGGCCGCTCCAATTCAACAGCGACGAAGAGCGAGGTGCATACATCACCGCGTTGACAGCACGCCTCGATATCGCCGAAACGCACGCTGCTACTCCAACGCTACACGCGGATCGGTGGGGCCATCCGACGATGTAATAACAATCCGTCACTCAACTTTCAATGAAAGCCAACTGATGTCAGAACAAAGAATCCCTCGACCGCACTCCGAAATTATCTTTTGGATTGTCGCGACCATCATCGCCATCGCGTTCGTTTTAGGCTTGATGCAAAATGCCGTCGGCTTATGGTGAATCGAATTGAAACGCGGCTGTAATTTGGTCTAGCACAGATCTTTCGGCATCCGAAATTTCGCCCTTCTCAAAACGGCCACCAGATGCCTCGGCGACCATCGTCGCCGAACGCAAGACTTCACTTTCAAGCTGTTGCGAGACACTGGGTTGAAGCGTTTGGTGCAGTGCACCGAAATATTCCTGCCAAAGATCCCAAAGGCCTTTGTCAGGCCGCTTATTTAGCCATGCCATCAAAAGATTAAACGCCGAAGGTTGCTCCTTCAGTCCGCGATGCAAAGCTGAACTGAATACAGCTTGGCGTTCGGCCGTTGTAACACGGCCATCGGCCCAGGCAACAAACACGACTGGAACCAACGCCATCGCCGCGATTGACGCGGGTGTGACACCAGCATCGTGCAGATGCTCCAGCAATTCATCATCCTGGAATCCAGTCGCCGCTATCAGTTGTTCCAAAGCTTCTTCTCGCTGCATTTTCAATCGCAAAGCAGCCCGTAGTTTTTCATCCACTCGGTGGAAAAACTCATCTTCGAGTGCTTTACCACGTCGATGCAGTGCATCAGTATCAAAAACATGTCGGGACATCAGACTACCTCATTTGCGAAGACGGTCACTGAAACAACACTGCGGCTATCGTAATTATATAGCAATGTTCATACCGAAAGCGCATCGCTCGCTTAGGACTGAGCGAAATATAAGTGGCATAGGCGTCCAGCCTGTGATTGCGCGGAACACAGGCTAGAAGTCTATCCCAAAATTTCAGTCCGACACTTATTCTTCGATCGTTGCCTAAGCGTCTTCACGTTCTCCGCAGCAGGAGTTCTTCGCGGCAGGATAAATCGGCGCGTAGCCGTGACACCGCTACGGAGCTTTCGTTGCCGAACCTTCGAGAACGGCGATTACACGTCGCAATGCCCTTAGTTACGCGGTCGAAAGCTTGGCACATTATTCGCTACATGGCTGGAACCTTGGTAGCGAATCGTGTCGAAAGAAATTCCCACACGCGAGCTGACTTTCTGGCCCACTCTTCAAATGGAGAAGTGATGTTTGTTCTCGATCCCATCCTCACCGAAGGAATTGCACAACTGTCCTATTTCGTGGCTGATACCAGCACAGGTAAAGCCGCCGTCATTGATCCTCGTACCGATGTCGAAGTTTACGAGCGTTTGGCGAGAAAACACGGTGTCTCGATCACGCATATCTTTGAAACCCACATACATGCGGACTTTGTTTCAGGAAGCCGTTCCTTGGCGGAACGAATTGGAACGGCAAAAATCTATTTGAGCGGTGTACAGGCGAAATATGAATTTAAAGCTAACACAGTTAGCAACCATCAAGAATTTGACTTCGGATCGTTCACCCTGACCGCCCGCCATACACCCGGTCACACGCCGGAGCATTTATCATTTTTGCTCTGTGAAGCGAATCGGCCAGACATGCCCTGGGCCGTGTTCACTGGAGATTCTCTTTTTGTTGGTTCGGCCGGCCGGCCTGACTTACTGGGTGCTGGTTCAACCGAGCAGCTTTCCGAATCTCTCTACGACACCCTATATAACTTCTACTTGAAGCTGGAAGACTACGTGACGATTTATCCTGGTCACGGAGCAGGTTCAGCCTGTGGCGCGGACATCGGCGATCGACTCAACAGCACGATTGGCTATGAGCGTCGCACCAACAAGTTCCTTTCCTACCCGGACTTCGAATCATTCCGCAAGTTCGTTGTCGACGAGGCCCCGCCGGTTCCCTGGCACTACCCCGAACTGAAGAAGGTAAATGCCGCCGGACCATCTATCCTAGATCGCCTGCCGACGCTTCCTGCATTGCCACCAAATGAGTTTCGTAAAGTTGCACGCGAGCCTGGCGTCACTTTGATTGATACCCGTAGCATGACCGCCTTCGGCGGCGGACACGTTCCGGGGGCAATCAACATCGGCGACCGCCCCGAAATGTCAGCCTGGGTGGGGCAGATGTTTGACTTAGATCAACGTCTGTTGCTTATTCTCGATGACGACCAGGATGCTGAACAAATTCAACGGTTGATCGTTCGCAGTGGGCACAATCAATTTGCTGGCTACTTGGCTGGCGGCATGAAAGCGTGGGAGATGGCAGGATTGCCGATGCAGCGTCTTGAACAAATTTCAGTTCACGAACTTCGCGAGCTTCAAAGTAATGGCTCAAAAACAACCATCTTGGATGTGCGGTCACCTGGGGAGTGGGAAAGCGGTCACGTCCAGGGTGCCGAACACCTATTTATCGCGGAAATGCGAGACCGGATCACCGGCCTCGATAAGGATCAGCCCTATGCGACGTATTGTGCCAGTGGCTATCGGGCCAGCATCGCGTCCAGCTTGATGCAATCGCGGGGTTTCACTCAGGTATCAAACGTGCCCGGCAGTTGGAGTGCATGGAAGGCGGCCGACTACCCATCCGCAACTCCCAAAGAGGTGAGCCATGTTTGAGCTTCTACATACGACACCGATCAACAATATAGTTTGCCAGAGCCCTCTCTTGGTCGCGGAGATCGATCCGCTGCAATACCCGGGCCCCGCTTGGTCGCCCTATCTAGTCGGCGGTCTGATTGGCGTACTCTCGATGCTGACGTTTTACCTATCCAACAAGCCACTGGGTGCATCAACTGCATATGCACGCATTGCCGGCATGATTGGAATGGTGATCGCTCCCAAACACACTCAGTCGCTAAAATACTTCTCCGAAAAAACACCCAAAGTGGGCTGGGAAGTGACGCTTGTCTTAGGCGTCATAGTCGGAGCCTTCATCGCCGCGTGGACAGGTGGAGAACTCACTGGGCAATTTCTACCGGCGATGTGGCAAGATCGATTTGGAAGCGATAGCTATTTCCTCCGTGCCGTCGTCGCGCTCTGCGGCGGCTTATTGATGGCGTTCGGCGCACGAATGGCTGGAGGTTGCACAAGCGGTCACGGCATCAGCGGCACTCTTCAATTAGCCGTTGGTTCTTGGGTCTCCGCGATTTGTTTCTTTGTTGGCGGCATCATTACAGCAATGCTGATGTACGCCATGTGAAATTGACTGGTACACCGCGACTTCAAGCGATTCACAATCTTCAAATAGGACAATCCAATGGCAACGCTATTAGATCCCGAAAGCGATACTTCTTCAGGCACGAAAGTGGAAACCCAACCTAAAACCGTGCCCGCCAAGACGCTCTTGCTCGGATCGGTATTCGGTGTCATTTTTGGCTTTTTGCTTCAAAAGGGTGGCGTGGCGAAGTTCCATGTACTGATTGGTCAACTCTTGCTAGTCGACTACACCGTGGTCAAGGTGATGTTGTCGGCCGTCGTCGTTGGTGCAGTCGGAATTCACTTCATGCAGCGTGCTGGCCTGGTTGAATTGCATATCAAGCCTACGAAACTTGCGTCCAACGTGATTGGCGGGCTGCTATTCGGAGCGGGATTTGCTTTGTCCGCCTACTGCCCGGGCACTGGCGCGGCGGCACTCGGACAAGGTAACTACGACGCATTGGCAATGGTCGCTGGCATGATTGCTGGATCTTACCTTTTCGCAGAGCTATCTGGCTGGATCGGTCGCACCATCGACCCCATCGGCAATCGCGGGAAACTGACTTTTGCGGATGTCCTTCCATTTAGCCGAACGGTCATTGTTCTGGGATACGCGGTGCTGCTTGTCGTCGTTTTGGCTGCCGTCGAGAATTTCGCAACCCGGTAGTCAACGATTCGCGATTCACGCCGAGCATCTTTTGGCAGCGTCGCACATACGCCTTGTCGAGGCAGGAACTAGGATAAGAGGACTGACGCGTAGCGCACTCGAATATTTTGGACAACGGACTAGCGTCGGGCGAACTCTAGGCTGGTCTTGCTAATCGAACTAACTTTCCCGTGCGGTGTGGCAGGGGGACTCCACAACTTGTTGGACCTAGAAAAACGTGAACCTAGAAGCCTATCAAGCCATTGCTATTTCTCTCGGTTTGGGGCTCGTCGTAGGTTTACAACGACAATGGAGCGACGCGGAGATTGCTGGTATTCGCACGTTTCCACTTTTCACCCTGCTTGGCACAATAGCCGCTCTACTGAATCGCGAAGTCGGTGATGAAGGTAGCATCGGTTGGATAATCGCTGGTGGATTGCTCGCGATCGCGACTCTTTTGACGATTGCCAACTTAGCTAAGATTCGGGCGGGGCAGTCGGACTTCGGAATGACGACCGAATCCGCCGCACTGTTGATGTTCTTGATCGGTGTCGCAGTTGGAAGCAACCTAATTGGTCCCGCGGTGGTGACCAGCGGCATCGTTGCTGTCTTGTTGCACTGGAAAAACATCCTGCACGGGGCCGTCGGTCGTATGGGCGACAAGGACATTCGAGGCGTGATGCACCTCGCCTTGATCGGCTTGGTCATTTTGCCGGTGATGCCGAACGAGACTTACGGACCGTACGATGTCTTGAACCCCTATAGCGTTTGGCGAATGGTGGTCTTGATCGTCGGTATCAGCATGATCGCCTACGTCGCTTTCAAACTCGTGGGCGCGGGTGCCGGTGCTGTCCTAGGCGGCATCTTGGGCGGATTGATTTCCAGTACCGCGACAACGGTTAGCTATGCCCGGCAAACCAAGGGTAATTCCGATCTCACTGCCATGGCTGCGTTAGTGATCGTGATCGCATCGACGATCGTCAACGTGCGAGTCTTGTTCGAAGTCGGCGTGGTAGCGCCGCAATTACTTCGCGTTGCGGCGGTTCCAATCGGTTTGATGTTGGTTCTCATGTCGATTGAGTGTGCGGTCTTGTTCATCCCGCTGCGTCATCGCGACACATCGCCTCCGGACCATGACAATCCCGCCCAACTGAAACCGGCGATCATCTTCGGTGCCCTATACGCACTGGTTCTATTTTTGGTCGCAGCGGCCAAAGATATCTTTGGCGACCAAGCTTTGTATGGCATCGCGGTGATCTCGGGTCTCACAGACGTGGACGCGATCACGCTTTCAACGGCCAAGTTATTCAACGATGGTCGTGTTGATTCGTCGACGGCATGGCGAGTCATCTTGATCGCCACACTTTCCAACCTCGTTTTCAAGGCGGGTGCGGTGGCCGTACTTGGTAGTCGCCGCCTGCTACTTTGGGTCGTCATCCTCTTTGGCATCGCCATGGCTGGCGGCGTCGCTCTACTCTTCTTCGGCGGCGGCTTGATTGAACTTCTCGACAACTACCTCGCCCCGGCAATTGAAACGATCACCGAGTCGTCGCCCGAACCAGCCAAATGACACTGATCCAACTTTGCCTAGTCCTAAAAGTCGAACAGCAACTAGGTATTAGCGACAACAGATTGCTGGCGAACGATCAATAATATCTAGCGGTTATCGTCTTCAAGTGATGATTTCCTCGACCACGCGAGCCGGTTCGACACCAGTCAGCTTAAAATCGAGGCCTTGATGCCGATAGGTGAATCGCTCGTGATCGATCCCGCACAGATTTAGCAGCGTGGCCTGCAGATCGCGGACGTGGACTGGATCTTCGCTGACATGAAAGCCGAACTCGTCACTGCTTCCGTGGATTTTGCCTGGCTGAACCCCACCGCCCGCCATCCATACGGTGAACGCCCGCGGGTGGTGGTCCCGACCGTGAGCGGTTGGATTATTGATATCGCCTTGAACAAACGGCGTGCGACCAAATTCGCCTCCCCAAATCACGAGCGTATCATCCAACATGCCGTGGGCTTTTAGATCCTTCACCAACGCGGCACTCGGTTGGTCGGTGTCTTTGCACTGGATCGGTAATTGCCCCGGCAGATTACCGTGTTGGTCCCAACCCGCGTGCAGAAGCTGGATATAGCGAGTGCCACGCTGAGCCAAGCGCCGAGCCATTAAACAGTTGTAGGCATAGCTTCCTTTGCGTTGAACGTCTGGACCGTACATGTCCAACACGCTTTGCGGTTCGTCGGAAAAATCCGTCAGTTCGGGAACACTGGCTTGCATCTGAAACGCCATCTCATATTGCGCGACCCGAGTCTCAATCGCCGGATCCGCATAACGTTGGTGTGCGAAGTGATTCATCTCCGCCAACCCGTCCAACATTTCACGTCGGGCGGCTCGCGAAACACCACCTGGATTGCTCAAGTACAACACCGGATCGCCCGAACCACGAAACGGCACGCCTTGGTACTTTCCAGGTAAGAAACCCGATCCCCAGTAGTAGTCAAAGAACTGCTGGCCGCACGATCCCTCTTTGTCTTGCGACGTCATCACTACAAAGGAAGGCAAGTCTTCCGCCATTGATCCTAAACCATAACTTAGCCACGCACCGATGCTCGGTCGCCCTGGCAAATTATGTCCCGTCAGAAGATGAGTCATCGCTGGAGCATGATTGATCTGTTCGCCGTGCACACTGCGAACAAAACATAGGTCATCGACGATCTCAGCCGTATGCGGCAATAGATCGCTCACCCACATCCCGGATTCACCGCGTTGTCGGCCAGGCCACGCCGCTCCAAGACACGGCTTGGATTTCTGGCCAGCCGTCATGGTCGTTTGTCGGAGGCCCGCCAAGACACTCTTCGGCAACTCTTCGCCCTCCATCTTCTTCAACGTTTCTTTGTAATCGAACAAATCAACGTGCGATGGCCCCCCGGACTGCATTAGATAAATGACACGCTTCGCTTTGGGCGGAAAGTGAGGCAAAGCGTTCGAATCTTCAGCCGCCAATAAACCGTGCAACGCAGGCATCCCGACCGATAGCGACATACCGCCTAAAAACGAACGACGATTCAGACCAAGAGGGTTCATTGGATTGTCCGGTTCAAGTTGCGGATGGACCAACTAAACGGGTCCGATTTGATAGTGAAAATTAACTGATGCACACAATCGACAGATAAATCGTTTTGATCTATTGGCACAAAGACTCGTCCAAATTGAGCACCGCGAGACAGATTGTTGTCCACGCGGCGTGCTCGACTTCCAAAAGATCGGTCGCAACGGTGGCTTCGCCCATTGCGACCAACTTGGCTGCCTCTTGTGGCACTTCGCCAAAACGTTTCCGTGCACTGCCGAGCATACCTTGAAGTGTTGTCAATTCTTGTGGCTCCGCCCGCCGGCCAGTTGCTTCGAAGAACATCTGATGAAGCCTGTCTGACTCACCGGGGATATCCGCAAGTTTCTCTGCCCACACGCGTGCCGCTTCGACATAAGCGACGTCATTAAGCGTGATCAGTGCATGCAGCGGCGTGCTGGTTTGCTGAAGGGTGACCGAACACACCTGTCGGCTTGGCACGTCAAAGAAGCTGGTTGGAGCCACGACTCGCCGCCACACGGTGTACAGGCTACGCCGGTATAGATCTTGGCCATCGTCGCGCATATAGTGGTTTCGCCCCAAGCTTTGTGATTCCCAAACACCGTCCGGCTGGTACGGCGCCACCGGTGGACCGCCCAGTTCCGAATTCAGCAAGCCCGACAACGCAAGTGCTTGGTCACGAATCAATCGAGAATCCAAACGCTGCCGAGGGCCTCGCGCTAGCCACTCGTTTTGTGGATCTATCTCAAACGCATCGGCGTTCGCAATCGCGGTTTGACGATAGGAGCGTGACAGCACCATTCCTTTGAGCAACGCTTTTAGATCCCATCCGCTTTCGCGAAACTCAACTGCTAACCAATCAAGCAAATCAGGGTGCGAAGGCAAGGCACCCTGCAATCCAAAATCGTCCGGTGTCGACACTAAGCCACGTCCAAAGATCAATTGCCAGTAACGATTGACCGTCACCCGAGATGTGAGTGGCTGTTCATCCGAAACCAGCCATTTGGCAAACGTCAGTCGATTGGGTTTCTGGCCCGATTCCGATTCAGGTAACGGTGGCAAAAACGCCGGCGTGCTCGGACTAACCTTCTCGCCAAGTGTTTCGTAGTTGCCTCGTAGCATAACGAAAGTTTCTCGTGGTTGATCGTCGCGCATGACCATCACCAATGGCACTTGATACTGAAGGTTATGCTCCTTACGACTCGCTTCGGAGATTCGGTTTTGGAAATCCTTCCAAGGCGAATGCTTCTTCATATAGTGCTCAATCAGCCGACGAAATCCGTTCTCTTTTGGATTGTTCAAATCAGCATTATTGATAAAGCGGCTGACATATTCTCTTGCGGGAATCCGCTTTTCGGACAACTCGGGATCATCACGCATCTCTTGAATCCATACTCGCGTTTCAGCGACGTATTCATCATGCCGCTCGTCCAGTTCCTTCCTAATCGCTGCGACTTCGTTTCTCGCGTCAATGATTTCCTGTTTCAGTTTCTCATCACCGACTTGGATAAACGGCTTATCCACCCAATACTCATCTCGGAACTTTTGACCGGGCAACTGGATCGTGATCTTCTTGCTGGCTAAACCTGTTTCGCTGATTTGATTGAAAAACGAAAACATCGAAAAGTAATCCGTCTGCATTAACGGATCGAACTTATGGTCGTGGCACTGGCAACAACCAACCGTCAGCCCCAGCCAAGTCGTCGCCGTGGTTTCCAGACGATCAAAGTTGTTCTTGGCAAGATTTTCCGCACGAATCGCACCGCCTTCTCCATTGATCATGTGATTGCGATTAAACGCAGTGGCGATCAGTTGATCTTCAGTTGGTCCTTTTCCATCTTCACCCACCAGCAAATCGCCTGCGAGCTGCTCGATTGTGAATTGGTCGAACGGCATGTTTTCGTTGAACGCGTTGACCGCCCAGTCACGCCACGGCCAATTCATGCGATAAGCGTCCGCTTGGAATCCGTTCGTGTCTGCATAGCGAGCCACGTCGAGCCATTCCAAGGCCATACGTTCCCCGTAAGTGGGCGAGGCAAGCAACTGGTCCACGGCTTCTTCGTAGGCAACTTCACCACGTTCAGCAACAGCTTCTTCGAATGCTTCGAGCTGAGCTAAGGTCGGTGGCAAGCCAGTCAAGCCAAACGCGACGCGGCGAAGCCATTTCGTGGGCAGTGCTTCTCGGCTGAATTGCAGACCACGCTTCTTGTGCTGTCGTTGCACGAAATCATCGATGGCATCGGCGACGTTGGTCGCAGTAGTCTCGGGACGTTCCGGCGCAACGAATGCCCAATGCGGCTCATACTCGGCTCCCTCTTCTATCCAGCGGCGAATCAACGCTGTCTCTTCCGCTGTGATAGCGGCTTTGTGTGCGTCGGGCGGAGGCATCACCTCGCTAGGGTCGTCGCTGGTAATCCGTAAAATCAACTCCGAGTCGTCCGGTGAATCAACATCCCAAACGTACTCTGCGTCCTCACGAAGATCTAATCGCAAGTCCGCTTGGCGATGATTCTCATCAAATCCATGGCAATAAAAGCAACGGTCCGACAAGATCGGACGGATGTCACGATTGAAAGAAATGCGTTCCGCCATCGCCGAGTGATTCGGCCAGAAGGCTGCCAACAAAAAGGGCATGGATCGCACGCAAGCTGACATGAATGTGTTTTTCATGCCCTTAACCTTACTGCAAGGCAAGGCATCTGCAATTTACGAATGATCGTAAGTCCGCTCGCAACACTTGAAGCATCAGCCTATTCGGTGGGTTGAGAGTCCTCTTAGAACTTTTTGCTCAGCTCGGTCATAATCGTTCGAGCTCGTGTTTCGCGTCCACTGATCAAACTTGCTGGCAGCGTTTCCGAGTTGAACGTCGTGTAACCCTCCAACAGCTTCGGATCCAAATCTTCAAGCTGACGAAACGCCATCGACCAGTCCTTGAAACTTCGGTCCTCGATTGGGCCGCTATACATCACATCGACAGAGATATGACGTTCATCGGCTACAATGACTTGCAACAAATCTTCAACGCATTCCTTCTCGCCTTCCAGTAGTTGAATGAATTCTCGGGTTCGCTCGCTGTAGATCAGAATGCCGGTGACGTCCAACGATGCATTCTTTTGGCGAGAGACTTCCAGCAGGCTTTGCAGATCATCCGCACTCATACTGCGAGTTGCGGCGCTGCAATACACTAATTCAATCAACATGATTTTCCCTTAGACAGACATTCAGGAAGATGTCTGATTTGTTGCTGAAACTTCGGACCGTCTCATTTGCCAAACCTAGGTTACCCGCCCCAGGTTAGCAACAAGTTCCTCCTTCAAGCGTGACCGAACGGGGCAAGAAGAATCCCGGAGAATGACTTTGATTCGATTTTTAACGATTCGGACCACTGCCAGAGACCTAAAACGATGACGGGCAAGATAAGATCCAGCCGCTAAGTCATTAGCCAACCAATTTGCCTAGCCTACCGAACAAGCGATTCATGCTCTTTGACGATATCCAGATGCACTTCACGCATAGGTAGCCAAAAGTCATTCTTTCGCTTCGGATCGTTTGACCGAACAATATTCAGGCTCACCTGTAGTTTCTTCAGCGCGGTATCAAATTGACTCTTCGTGCACACCATGTTGGCGATAGCCCGCTTGCGAAGCGGGCCGGTGTAGTTGGGCTCTAGGCGAATCAGCTCGTAAACCTCTTGCGATAGCGGGTCCAACTCACAGACCGGCTGGAACGCCCGCGGGTAGTGCGTTTGTCGAAAGTGCTGCATTTCCATCAACACTGCATCGCCCCCGTGCACTTTTCCGTAGAACACCGATTCGGGATAGGTTTGTGGAATTCGCGTTTTCCAGTCCCAAACCGCTTGAACCTTGGGACTCCAGCCACCCGCCGTTGGCTTCGCTTCAGACAGTGCCGTATTATCCCACAAAGAGGGGTAGGGCGACGCCTTACTGCCAAAGACCGTACAAATCTTTTGATGCAGCACGAATTGATACGCATTGTCAAATGTCTTGATCATCGTTTAGCCGCGGAAAAAGCAGGAAAATCAGCACCCGGTAGTACTCGATGGGCCGCCTGAGCGATTGTTCCCAACCTTTTTCCAACAGGTTCCGAAGGCGGGCACAGGAAATGAATATTTAGTCTACAATACTGCGGATTAAACGATCAAAAATCGCCCTTCCTCTCCCCCACTGTGACTATCAAGCAACCCCGCTTAATCCTCAGTGGCTCCCACCTCAAAGCGACCTCAAGAAATATGAAGCGCAATCCCTTTGCATTGCTCCGATGGAACCTGTCTGTTTTGTCGATTCTCTGCCTTTTGTCCACCGTGTGGGGTGCGACGACGGTCTCCGCAACCACGCCGTTTGAATTCCAGCAAAACGACTTAGTTGCCGTTTATGGCAACGGGCTTGCCGACCGCATGCAGCACGCACCTTGGGTCGAAACGGTGCTTCAAAGTCAGCTAAAAGACAAGAATGTCCGCTTCCGAAACATGAGTTTTTCGGGCGATATGGTGAACAAAAAGCCGCGAAGCAAAGGCTTCACCAATGACGAAGAATATCTACAGCACGTTGGCCCCGATGTCGTTTTTAGCTTCTATGGGTACAACGAATCCTTCGCGGGAGCCGCTGGAGCAGACGCTTACCAAGCCGAACTGGAAAAGCTAGTCAAGCGATATCGCGAGCTCCGAAAGGAAAAGGGCAAAGACCTGCGTTTTGTCCTCTTCAGCCCTATCGCCTATCAAAATCTGGGCGACCGAAACCTGCCTGACGGAACGGCACTGAACGCTCAATTGGCGATCTACACCGAAGTCACTCGCAAGGCGGCCGAAGCTGCCGATGTGTCGTTCGTCGACCTGTACACGCCCACAAAGGAACTGTTTGATTCCAGCTCGCGACCGTACACGATCAATGGCATTCACTTAAACGAAGACGGCTACCGAGCGCTTGCTGACGTGATCTCGCATGCTCTTCTTGGCACGAGCGTCGCTGCCGACGCAGACCTCGACAAACTGTACGCCGCCGTAGAAGACAAGAACTGGCATTGGCACAATCGCTACCATGCAACTGATGGTAACGACACCTGGGGCAGCCGCTCTACATTGAAGTTTGTCGACGGCCAAAGTAACGCCGACGTTCTCATGCACGAATTGGACATGCTGGACGTGATGACCGCCAATCGCGACGAAGCGATCTGGGCTGCCGCCAAAGGTAAACCCTACGTCATCGACGACAGTAACGTCCCACCTCCGGTAAAAGTGATCTCCAACGTCGGCGGCGGCAGCAAAAGCTCAAGTGCCGCGAAGGAAGGCAGCATCGATTACCTCAGTCCCGAGGAATCGATGGCAAAGCTAAACGTTCCCGAAGGCTACGAACTAAATCTGTTCGCGTCGGAGGTGCAGTTCCCCGACTTGGCCAACCCCGTCCAAATGCAAGTTGATGCAAAGGGTCGCCTCTGGGCGGCTAGCTGGAACACCTACCCGAAGTGGGAACCCGGCAAAGAGATGAACGACAGCTTGATGATCTTTGAAGACACTGACAAAGACGGCAAGGCTGACGTCCGCAAGATCTTCGCTCATGTTCACAACCCGCTTGGATTCGAGTTTTGGAACGGCGGCGTTGTTGTCACTTCAGGTCCTGACCTGTTGTTCCTTAAGGACACCGACGGCGACGATAAAGCCGACGTGCGATTCCCATTGCTGCAAGGTCTGGGGACCTCCGATACACACCACGCTGCTAACAACCTGGTTTACGGTCCTGACGGCGGAATCTACTGGCAAAGTGGGATCTTCTTGGTCCACAACCACGAAACGCCCTGGAAACAAAACTTACATATCGGTGCGTCCGGGATGTACCGTTTTGATCCTCGTACTTTTGCGATCACCCCGCACGCCGCGAACAGCCCCAACCCGCACGGCACAAGTTTCGACTACTGGGGTTACTGCTACGCCAACGACGGCACCGGCGGACGCTCTTACCAAGTGCGTCCCGAAGGGAAGGGTTTCAAGATGCATACCCTGCTCACCAAGGAATTCCGACCTGTTGCCGCCAACGCAGTCTTGTCGTCGCAACACTTCCCTGAAGAGCTTCAAAACGACTTCCTGATCTGCAACACGATTGGATTCCTCGGCGTCAAGCAATACTCCCTTGATCGCGAAGGCGACGGCAAAAACCGCAAGTTCGGCGAAGTCTGGGGCACACCTGGTCTAGAACTCATCAACAGCGATGACCGGAACTTTCGGCCCACCGACGCAGTCGTCGGCGAAGACGGTGCGTTGTACGTTTCCGATTGGCACAACGCCATCATCGGTCACATGCAACACAACATTCGCGACCCGAACCGAGACCATAACCACGGACGAATCTTCCGTTTGACCGCAAAGGGTCGTCCGCTTCAAGAACCGGTCGCAATCGCCGGTCAGCCGATCGACGTGCTGCTAGAAAACCTGAAGCACCCAACCAATGGCGTGCGTCATCGAACTCGCGTTGAACTCAGTGCACGTGACTCCGATGCAGTGATCGCTGCGGTTAACCAGTGGGTCAAGAATTTTGATCCCAATGACGAAACCGAATCTCACCACATCCTTGAAGCACTGTGGCTGCACCAGCAACACAGCATGAAGAACGAAGCACTGCTGGAAAAGCTGCTCAATTCAAGTGTCAAACATGCTGCTCTTGCAGCTAATACAGTGAAACACTTTTGGACCAACGTCGACGCCAAGGGTGCCGATGGATTTGCTTCGGTCGCAGAGTCTGACTTCGTTAAGTTCGCCGTTCCTAAGCATCTTAAAAAGAGCGACCGCCAGGCATACAAACTCGGCGCGAAGGTCTTCCAACGAGAAGCACACTGTGCAACGTGCCACCTTACCCATGGCGAAGGTAGCGGCAACATCTACCCATCGTTGGTGGATAGCCCTTGGGTCAAAGGCAACGAAGAACGCTTGATCAAGCTGACTCTCCACGGTCTGTGGGGCAAAATGACGGTCAACGGAAAAACCTATGATCCATCACGCGGTGTACCTCCCATGACCGCGTTCCGCTCGCTACTTAACGACGAAGAAATTGCTGCCGTGTTAACCTTCGTTCGTAACACTTGGGGCAATCAGGCGTCTTCCATCAGTGCCGAAAGCGTCAAAAAGGTTCGCGAGGAATCCAAAGACCGCGGCATCTTCTGGAAGCCCGAAGAACTCCTCAGCGAACACCCGCTCGAGCCGGAATACGCTGGCAGTAACGTTGCCGTGGAAGAATTTTCCAACGAAGCTTTGGAAGCGGAACTGATGGCCGCCTCACCGGCTGAGCTTGCTAAAGAAGCGATGCAACGCGGTAACGCAAAGAACGGCAAAGCACTGTTTTTCGCCGCCAGCACGACCTGCTTTGCATGTCACGAACCACCACGTGGTGCAGCACGGCTGGGCCCTGACTTGGCAACGATCAAGACAAAGCTAACCGGCGAACAACTCGTCGATGCATTGCTGCGTCCATCCAAGCTAATCGACAAGGAATTCGCACAAGTGAATGTGCTTACGGTCGATGGGAACATCATTTCCGGCGTGCGAGTCTCAGAGAACGATGATGAGATCATCTTAAAGAACTTGGCCGAACCCAAGCCCATCAAAATCAGTCAAGACGACGTTGAAGAGGTCATCGAATCGAAGGTATCGATGATGCCAGAGAATCTCGCTCGACAACTGAAGAGTCGGCAGGAGTTCGACGACTTGATGAAGTACATCATCGAAACCCGCAAACGCTAATCCAGCGTTCCATCTAATCGGCGTTTAATCGCCTGCAAACTTCGCAGGCAAAAAAACGTGCAACATCAGGCAGGTCGAGCATCCGCTCGACCTGTCTGTTTTTCTAGACCTCGTGCCGATGCCGAGGCAGTCGAATCTCTGCAACGGCAAGTACTTTAAGTCGTAGGGACTTTTGGCACTGATCAAAAAGGTTCACTATCGAATCGTGTCTAGCCCGATAACGTCCAGCTAACCCGTACATTTCGAACCGGAGCCATCCATGTTCAAGCACTTGGTATCGATCCTAGGCTTAGTTGCCGGATGTGTCTGCTTACCGCCAAGTTTCAGCAGCCAGTTGAAGCCTTGCTTTGCCGCAGATCGCCCGAACGTACTTGTCATCGTCACCGACGATCAAGGTTACGGGGACATGGGCTGCCATGGCAATCCATGGCTGAAGACACCCAACTTGGATCGGCTGGCCTCTCAAAGCGTGCAGTTAGAAGACTACCATGTCGATCCGATATGCACGCCCACGCGAGCCGCCTTGATGACCGGTCGTTATTGCACACGCGTTGGTGCTTGGGATGTCGTCCAAGGTCGGCAACTGCTGCAAAGTGACGAAGCCACAATGGCGGACGTATTCTCGCGATCAGGCTATCGAACTGGCATGTTTGGAAAGTGGCACCTCGGCGATGCTTGGCCTTACGCACCTCGGTTTCGCGGTTTCCAGCACGTCGTACGCCACCTCGCCGGAGGAACCGATGAGATCACCAACCCAGTCGACAACGATTTCTTCGATGACACGTTCTATCGAAACGGTAAACCGGAAAAGTCAACTGGCTACTGCACCGATGTCTTCTTCGAAGAACTGCAAACGTTCATTTCGCAGGAATCCGACCAACCGTTCTTCGCTTATCTGCCTCTGAACGCGATGCACAGTCCGTATACCGTTGCAGAAAAATACTCTGCCCCCTTTCGAGCAATGGGCCATCCTGAATTGCGAAGCAAGTTTTATGGAATGATCATCAACTTCGATGACAACCTAGGCAAGCTTTTCCAAACCATGAAGGACCGCGATTTGGACACTAACACGATTGTCGTCTTCATGGGCGACAATGGAACAGCGCAGGGCAACGGAGAACACGACCGAACGCTCAATGCCAATCAATACACAACTACCCCAAACGCATCCGATGTAACCTTAGGATTCAATTCCGGGATGCGAGGATCCAAAGGTTCAACCTACGAGGGTGGGCATCGCGTTGCCTGCTTCGCCCGTTGGCCCGGACGATGGCAGGCTGGAAAACAAGTTCAGCAACTAACATCCCATCGAGATTGGCTGCCGACGTTTATCGATGTATGCAAGCTTGACGTCTACGGAACAGAAGCATTTGACGGTCAATCAATAGCCTCACTACTGGCAGGTCAAACCGTCGACTGGCCGGACCGCACTTTGTTTATCCAGCGCCAACGGGACACGCCGGTCCCATACCAACTTGACCGTACCGGGCGGCAACCGTCCAGCTACGCGGTGCTTACCGAGCGTTGGCGAATGGTCGATGGCGAGCTGTACGACCACGCAAGCGATTCCGGACAAGCACAGAACATCGCAGCCGAACACCCTCAAGTGGTCGCAGACCTTCACCAGAAGTATCAAGAACACTTTGCCGACGTGTTTTCAGAGGGCGAACCCTTCGCACGATTTCAAGTTGGCGGCAGCGAGAACCCAACAGGTTTCTCAGTGCGTGACTGGCACCCGGTTAAAGCCGGGAATTCACCCGGACGAGTTATCTGGCAACAAAGCCAGTTAGGTGATGACTCGATATTCATCAATGGATTCTGGGCGATCAACGTCGTCCAATCTGGACGATACCAAATCCGCTTATCCAGATTCCCAAACGATGCACCAGGCCCGATCAAAGCGAGTGCGGCACGTCTTCAGATTGGAAATCAATCACTGACGCATTCGATTAATCCCGATGCCACATCCGTCCAATTCGAAATGGACCTCACCGCCGGCCCTACCAAGTTGCAGGGTTGGTTAACGGACCAAGAGACCGGTCGAGATCGCGGACCTTATTTCGTCAACATCCAGTTGCGCCAAAGATGACGCATAAGACGCAAAGTGATCACGCGAGAACTAGGCGGATAGGCCCATGCGATGTTTCACCGCGTCTTCTTTTGGAGCACTAAAGAAGCTGAGCATCGCTTCGTGCAAGCTGCAGATATCAAGATACTCTTTGCGAGCGTCTTCACTTTCAAGCAACAGCTCTTCGAGACGTTGATGCTCTTCCGGCTTGATGACTTCGTCGAGCAACGCCCAAGCGAGAACTTCAAGTTCCGACGGCGCTACGTCTTCATTGAACTCGCTAGGACTTGTGACAGGTATTGCAGACGCAATCGGACTGACTCCATTTTGGGAGCAACTTACGTTTGCCATTGGTTAATTCCAGTGAGGTGTTTGCTTGTAAAACGATCGTCCGCCAAACGAACCTACAAAGGAGGTTACCTTGAGCGACAGACGTTTCAATCCTTCTGTTAGGAGCGTCAAACTCAAATAGACCGGTGCAAGCCAACCTGGGCCCGTAAGGGAACACTGCGGGTCAGTGATCGCCATAACGAGAAGATTTTTTTTCTGTTCTTAACATGACTATTTGGCAACTCTGGGCTCCATCGCCGGTAGACCTCAACCGCGCAGCATTGCCGATGCAAAGTCTTCCCAGGCCTCCTTTTGATCGGCGTTTCCAGTTGAATTGATAAGCCTCAATTCTTCGACCAGCGACTCGCAAACCACGTTGAACCCGTGAACTCCATTGGCTCCGATTAACGGCGACATGGTTACCAAAACGTCCGCGATCCGAATCGTGCGGCGAACGAGGTGGTTCTTACCCGCCCGCTCGCTTCTTGTGGAAATGCAGCAAATCCAGCGTGCAAAACACTGCATTAACAGCCCAAACCAGATTTTTTGGGCAGTAAACGCCAGACGACCTCAACTCGCGGCCACAACAGTGTAAACTGTTGACAATCCGTCAATGTCAAGGATCCGCCCTTATTTCGAGGTAGTGGGAGCTTCCTTCCCTGCTCCGGCCCAATGTCAACTCAGCCCCAGTTTCAACCCGCTGCACCGCGGCCATGTGTCTTCACTGCACGCAACGCGACCAACACGACGGGATCAACTCCCCCAGCGATCAATCGTCAGTCCAATTATCGCCTCAGCACATGATCGCATCAGTGATATCAGGCAGTGGATTGTCGTCGTCACGAAGGTCGTCAACTCCTCTCTAAACATCACATACGCGAAGTGGGCATCGGACAGGTACGCGTCTCTCAATCCGAACCGATGAGAGATCCGCTTTCAAACCAAAGAGCCATTTGGCCACATTACTTTCCATTACACCTACTGGAGTTCAAATGATGAAGAATTATCGCCCGTCCCTGTGGCCATTCGTTGCTTTTGGCCTGCTTATATGTTGGGTGTCCGCCACAACGGTGTCGGCGCAACAGACCGGCTTCCCGTTCGTGCTCCCCAAACAGAAACCGAATCGTCCGCTCAGTGCGGCAATGGAACGCAACTACGACAACTACCTAGCCCCACGCCCAGAAAACAACGAACTCTACACACAATTCAAATACACCCGACTGAAGGGCTTTGATTACCACGGCGGCGATGGCACGGTGTCGCGACGAGATCCATCCAAAGTGATCGCGGCGAATGGCAAGTACTATGTTTGGTACACCAAACGCGATACCCCGACACCACCGCAGGGTGCCGAGAAATCATCCGATACGATTCCATCATCAGATTGGGACCTGTCTGACATCTGGTACGCCACCAGCACTGACGGTTTCACCTGGGAAGAGCAGGGCGTTGCAGTCCCACGACCTCCCAAGCCCCAAGTTGGTTGGCGTTCGGTAACGACCACCGACATTCTGGTTTGGAAAGGTAAGTACTACCTCTACTACCAAGGCTTCATGGAAGCGAGCGGTAAACGGGGTGATGATTGTCCCGTCGCTGTTTCGTACGCCGACTCACCGGACGGTCCCTGGACGCCTCACAATCAGGTCGTCATCCCCAACGGAGCGGAAGGCGAGTGGGATCAGTTTTCGATTCACGATCCCTACCCGTTGGTTTACAAAGGCAAAATCTACCTCTATTACAAATCCGACTTCGACGGTGATCCAAGATTGGTTCGTATGCAAGGATTGGCGACCGCTGACAACCCGCTGGGACCGTTTACCAAACACCCGCTTAATCCCGTTATCAATTCGGGACATGAAACCACGATGTTCCCCTTCCAAGACGGCATCGCTGCATTGGTGATTCGCGACGGCAACGAACACTCGACCGTTCAGTACGCCAAGGACGGTGTGAACTTCGATATCGCGTCGGTTTGCTTGATGATGCCCAACGCAGCAGGTCCGTATATTCCCGACGCGTTCACCGACACAAAGGACGGGCGCGGTATCACTTGGGGTATATCCCACTTCACCAATGCCACAACCTGGGCCAAGAATCACGCGATCCTGGCGAGGTTCGATTGTGACCTGAGTCAGGATGTCGATGACGAAGTGATGAAACGAACGAACTTAACCCTGCGTCCAGAGGTGCACTTCCAACAGGGATTAGGCGGCGCGCAGCGAAAACGAATTGCAGAGGCCAATCAGGCAGCCCTGAACAAGTAGCTGATGTCTGTCAGGATCGCAGCGACTCGAGGGTTTCGAGTCGCTGTGATTCGACTCGCTGAATAAATCGATTTGAATTCGAGCATGCGCGGCACTTCTATAAGAGCAACCGCTGCGTCTTCGTAAACAAGCACATATCAATCGCCCCGGCGTTAATTAGGGCGAGCGGTGGATGTTCCTCCGCAATACGAAAGGTCAGTAGAAGTCTTTCGAAACCTCTTGAGCCGAAACGCATTCTCGCCTAACTTGTTGAGACTGATTCGCAGTAACCCACTGCGATCGACGACGCAGCAAGCGACGTGCTTTTGAATAGCCCTAGCCAGCCACGCTCGATTACCACTCGCGAAACGTTTTCCCGAGGGTTGATCTTCCTATCGTGTGCCATGTACTGGAGCTATCCCCATGTCCTATCTGTCTGTACGTCCCTCTCGTCGATCCGCTTTTCAGGGCGCAAGTCCTGCTAAAAAACGCGACGCCTTCACCCTGGTCGAGCTTCTGGTCGTGATTGCGATCATCGGCGTGCTCGTTGGACTTTTGTTACCAGCGGTCCAAGCCGCCCGCGAGGCTGCTCGCCGAATGTCTTGCAGCAATAACCTAAAGCAAATCAGCCTCGGCCTTCACAACTATGCCTCGGCTTACAACGAACAATTCCCTAACGCGGGATACCCCGGAATCGGTTACATCAACGACTATTCACCGATGGCCAAACTGTTGCCATTCTTGGAACAACAGAACCTGATCGATTTGATCGACTTCGATATCCAAATGGGGCACCCAGGCAGCGATGACTTGCCGGTTGCGTTGCATGAGGCGGCTGGAACCGCGGTTCCAACCTATTTGTGCCCCAGTGATCCTGAATCGCCGACCCACATGCTTTCCATGCCTTCGGGAGCCGAAGTCACCATCGCCGGCACCAACTATGGAATGAACCACAGCAGTGGATTGGATAAGGCTTTTCACCCCAGCAAGACTGCAGCAGATGGCCTTTGCTGGTCCAACGCTCAAATTCGCTTT
This sequence comes from Rhodopirellula sp. J20-39, assembly GCF_057365095.1. Classification (NCBI taxonomy): domain Bacteria; kingdom Pseudomonadati; phylum Planctomycetota; class Planctomycetia; order Pirellulales; family Pirellulaceae; genus Rhodopirellula; species Rhodopirellula sp. J20-39. The sequence goes on from NZ_CP195123.1 coordinate 5,603,992, forward strand.
GCATCGATCTTGGATGGCACCAGCAACACACTCGTTTTCGCCGAAACGCTTCGTGGTCCAGGTAATTCGGCGACCTCGTTGCCCAACAATCGCACCACGTCGCAACTTTATCGATCATCACCAAGCTCCGGCATCTCCGATACCATCTTGGCAGCAGCAGATGCGAATGATTTTGACACCGTTTACGCGGATACATCTTCTTGGAATGGTGGTCGTCACGCGTATTGGCTGCGTGGATGTGTTCCGGACGGCCCCTTGATGAACGGGCGTTTGACTCCGAACTCACGCGTACCAGACTTCACTTATCGATCCAGCAAGATCAACTCCGCCCGCAGTAATCACACCGGTGGTGCCATGGCGACCTATGCTGATGGCAGCGTCCACTTCATCACCGAATCGATCGACGTCGAGATCTGGCACGCTTTGTGGACACGAGCTGGCCACGAAGTTAGCAAGCCATTCTAAAGAAGAGACGACCCGAGCGGACGCCATCGTCCGCTGATCAAACCAACCATGCCGGAGGTCGTGACGACACTCCGGCATCGTGCCAGACGGACTTGGTAGCACGACGATTGACGACGAGCGTAATCAGCCGCAGTTCTAGAACTGAATCTGATACTTATCCGACATCGTACGGCGAACACTTGCGGTCATTTTATCGATCGCATTAAGTGCTTGCTTGTAATCGGAATACGCATTCCCACGAGCATAGGCATCCGTCACCCGTTGATAGTCTGAACTCGAGTTGTAGTCGTATCCATAGCCACCGCCGTAATAGCCATCGGAAAGTCCTTGGCTGGCTTTCGTTTTACCCGCGTCGATGTTCCCTTGGCGAACCGTCAGAGCGTTGCCCCGTAGAGTTTCCGCCACATCGGAACCGTACTGAATCATGCCTGGATCAACGTTTAGCGTACCAATTTCGTCAATCTGACGAGCCCGAGCATCATTCCATTTTGCCAACGCGCCAGTTGTTTGCGACTTATGCTTACGCGTTTGCTCGATAATTTTGGTAACGTCATTGAAGTAAGCCTTCGATCGGTAAGCCATCTCTTCTTCCTGTGACCGACTACCGGCTTCGGAACCACTCAGCGCCACAGCTTGATTCGCTTTATTCTGCAAGCTGAAGACTCCCAGCAAACCGCTCAGTGTCGCTTCGGAGATTGGGCCTTGAAGTGCCAACGCGTTATCCTTGACTTCCACCTTCCAAGTGCGAACTTCCGGAGCCGCGGTACCGCCTCGCTCTAGAATCTCTGCAAACAAATCAGCCGCGATGAGTTCCAAGCTGGCAGGTGACTTCAAGAAATTCGCTCGCACGATGCATTCGTTTAGACCACGACGTCCAATCATGACGGTCACCCCTTGAACCGACGCCAGAACACTGGCGACTGCTTCAGGCGAATTGGCCTGCAGTGACTTAAAGTTGTTCTTCAACTTATTGGCCATCGGCACGGGCGACAGTGCATCCTGAAGATCGATCGCCAACATCAACGACAGGTAATCCTCCGGTGGCTTGGCTTGAGATTTCAAATAAGCCGACGAGCGATAGCTACGTTCACCACTCAACCATTGTGACAATAGAGTCCGATCGGCAGGACGCAAAATCCCAAGGCGGCTTTCTTTGACCGGCACCAAATAAGTTTGACCGGGCGTCCAAATGGCGTCGTGGTTGAAGATCTCATCAACATAACCACCCAACTTTTTTGCCAAAGCTTCCGCATCGACCTCACCTTTCAAGTTGATGTATCCCGCCTCCCACTTAGGCCGCGTCTTGGCAACATCAAAGTCGGACACAAACCAATACTCGTCGACGTTTTGAGTGACGCGAGACGTCATCCCGGCGTCGTTCATCAATTTGTCTAGCGAGGCAACGTTGACGTACCCCATCGCATTGGGCAACGCTGGGGAGCGTTCTAGTAGAAGCTCTAATTTTTCTTCTTGGGCAATCGCCAGCGGCGATACACTCAACATCAAGGGGAATGCAAGAAGCAGGACAATGCGATTCATCGCGGTACAAAAAGGCATGGTGTGACTCGTTGAATTTCTCAGACAAGGGTGTTTCGAGCAAAGGAAGCGGACGGGCCTCAAAGCGTGAATTCGGGAAGATTCCTCAAAGACGACAATCCGACGCGGGTGCATTGTAGCGAACCGTAGCGACCAACGTTTCAGGACTATTTTAAGTAGTTTAGCCAGCTATGGGTGCGAATTAAGAACATGACTGGAACTCCGGCGATTTGAAGATCCTCGGTGTAAACAGCGACCATTCCCTGGGCTCCGCCCGGCAGCCGCAGTGTCTTTCCTTCATCCAGCCGAATTCGAACGGCATAAAGCGTGGGCTGTCCCGACACGATGGCAGCTGGCAATGTGCCCGAAGCCGTCAATTGCCCAGTTCCAGAGGCATCGATCGCATTGAGTACCCGTCCGGTCAGAATTTGCCCCGGATAACCGTCCAACGCGACTTCCGCGTACTGGTCTGGCTTGATCCGCAAATAGTTCTTTTCCGCGAACGTGGCGACAATCACTCCCTTTTCTTCCTGTTCTGGCTCGCGAACGAAGGTCATCACCGCGCTGTTGCCACCACCGCCAACCATCATTCCTTCGCGAAGTTGCATGTTGGTCACGTATCCGTCGGCGGGTGCTAGCACCTTGGTCTGGACCAGGTCGTACTGAGCGTTCTCCAATGCAACACTTGCCTCAGTCACTTTGGACTTAGCGACTTCCACAGACAATTTTGCCTGCGTGAGCGATTCTTCCGCCTGAGTCATCGCGGCGACTGCTTGCCGAAATTGGGTCACCGAGCGTTCAAGTTCATCTTGGCTAGCACCGCCCGATTCACGAAGCTCCTGCTGTCGATCGCGGTCATTCTTGGCATAGGTCAGATCAGCCTCCGCACGCTCCGCGACTGCTTCCGCTAACGCGACGGACGAATTAGCGAGATTCACATTCTGCTTCGCTTGTTCAAGTCCCGTCTCGCTATGGCGAACGGCATTTTCATAGGGGACCGGATCCACTGTGAATAGCGTGTCGCCTTCCCGAATCGGCTCGTTGGGACGAGCCATGATTTTCAGCACTCGCCCGGAACGCGAAAGTTGCGGAGTGATCGGATCGATACGCTCCAAAACAATCGCCGTCGGCGTATACGGGTGCAAATACTGTGCACACAATAACAACGCCACGATCAACGACGGGCCGACCGACGCCAGTAGAATAGCAAGCGGTAACGTCAATCGAATCAACTTCAATTTCGCAAAGACCAGCCATATGATCCCGCAATAACAAGCTCCAAGGATCCAACTCATTCCGAAGGCCTCCCGGACATCTGCGAGGCAACTGCATCAATACGATTTTGCAAATGGATTAATCTTTCGCCCAAGTCCGAATCGCTATCAATTGAGTGGTCAACTGATCTCGCGTGATCGACCGTTTCGGATTCGGATGAATCAGTCTCCGGTGAGTTCAGAGTGCGGTAGAGATACAGCACAAACAAGCAACTTAAAACAGACGGGATCATCGGGAAGCTCCTGCTAACTCGGATTCCAAACTTGCGACCGACGTTTCCAACTCGCCAATCTGCTTTTTCAGCGAGTCTTGATCAGGCAACCTCGCAGATTCAGACGATTCAAACCGGTAATACGCCCAAACCAAAGCCACAACCCACAACACGCCTGTCAGCAAACCAAACCAGCCACAAATATTGACTGCTGCGGCCTGTGGGTGATTACGTTTTCTGGCGATCTGCCCTGGTAACGCGGCAATACCCACTGCCACCGCGACGATTGCGATTACCGCCACAAATAGAAAGAGCAGCGTTACCACATTCAGTGTCGGACCGAGGCCCTCAAACTGGTATTCCATGTTGAGTTTCCCAAGCAAGATTAGGTTCATCGGATAGGGATCCGACTGCAGTCCCGCCTATCGGGCTGCGGAGACGACGGAATTCAAATGCCCCCGCCTCAGTCACTAGATGATAACCGATCCACTCGTCCGTTGACTTCGTCGCCAACGACGAACCTGTCGTCTTTATCCAAAAAAGCAGCAGTCAAAAATGAGGAATTGGTTAACCATTTCCAAGCAAGAGAGCGATTGCCTTCAACCCAGCATCTGTTTCTCTTTTAACAAGTCGGCGATGGCGATCCGAAACCAAAGACGGGACCGATGCGATGCATTGCCGCACACCAAACACAACCACCGGCTACTACAACCGCCAGCAGCCAGTCGTCGGTCGACAGCCGCAGGATGCGAACTGATTACATTGCCACAAATCGCAAGACGCATCCCGAGCAACCACATAAGCATCTTGCAATGCTCAAACGCCATTACATTGAAGGCACGCAGCGAGTGGACCGCTGCCCCGCGGATCCACCCGCCACGTGCGGGGGCATTTCAATTGAATCGAAATGCCTTCCGTGGCAACGGCTGCGTTACGTCCATGATGATTCGTGATTGATAGGCTTCTGAACCAATCGACTTTCGGGGTCAATCGACTTCGGAGCCAAACGACGCCCATCTGTAGTATCGGAACAGGGCTCGGGGTAGGCTATTGGGGGATTCCCTCATAACACGCCAACGTCCTCAAGCACCGTTTCACTTCGTGACACATCGCATCCAGCCAGCCGATACCACCAGAAAAGAAATTCGGATCGACCCTCCCGCAATCGACCCCGCCTCGCTATGGGCCGCCATGACTCAAAGCAAGGGCATCGGCGTGTGCGTAACCGATGCCGACGGTCGGTTGCTGTTCGTCAATGACACCGCCATGGTGTTGTTTTCCGAAGAAACCAACATCGACTACCAAGGCAAATCGATCTGCGACTTTCATTCGCCGCAGTACGTTAAAGAGCGACTGGCCATGATTGGCCGAGTACTTAAAGAAGGTAGGCCGTTAGCGATGAACCACGTCTATCATGGCAAACGAATCCACTCCACGGTTTGGCCCATCCGAGATTCGAATCCGCCGTTCAATCGTGTCGTCGTGATCAGCAAGACGGAACCTGGGCTGTTGGATCAGTCACCGGATTCCGTTGAGGTAATTGAAACCCAATTCATCGACTTTGGGCCACTTGATGTCCTGACCAAACGCGAAGTCGAGGTGGCCGTTTTGTTGGGACATGGGATGAGCGTCCCAAAGGTAGCTCAACTGTTGCATCGCAGCCCCAAAACGATTGAACGACATAAGTCTGCAATCACTCAAAAACTGAAGCTCCGCGGTCAAGCCGAACTGGTCATGATCATCAGCGAAATGGGGCTGGACCTGGACGATATCAAACTCAAGCGATTGCCAATGCCCGGCGATAACAAAATCTGAGATCGCGAAACCGCTGACTCACCCATCACTTGGGCATCGACGAAAATCGAATTACGTCGTTCCCGTTCCCATCGATCAAATACAGCAATCCGTTTTGATCGAACCGATATTGAGCGACGCTCTCGAGCGTTTTCAGGAACCTAGCTTCTTGTGCCATCATCGCACGCGGCGCCGCACGACGAGTTGCAACCAAAGCCCCAAATTGAATCTTGTTGCCTTGGATCGTTGCTTTGCCGTGATAACGATTGACGGCCGTATTCCCACTGACCGAGCCATCTTTCGCGACAATCAAAGTTGACTGAGCCCGATCGAGCACGCCCGCACCAGCAATGTCCTCGGCAAGCCATCCTCCTACCAAATCAGCTTTTTTCGATGGCGAATCGACTGTAGTAGCCCCCGTATTGTCCGCGTTCGGGTAGATGCGATTCCAATCCTGTTTCATGTCCACGATCGTCCAACCTAGCTTGGAACCCTCGTCAAGTCCGCGATCCAGTCGTCCCACCGAAGACTCTCGGTCGTAGGCCCATTCCCGATCCGCATCGGTATGGTGCACATACATCGCGAAACGCTTTCCTTCACCTGCTGTGGTCCACTGCAACATTTCAAAGTCACCGTCCGAATTTCCCGCTGCAAAAATCGGTCGTCGTCCAATATGGCCTTGAATCCCAACCGGCTTACCTGCCTTGTCATCGTTGAAGTTTAATTCAGGCAGTCTCTCAACCAACGGGATACCATCACGCACGATGAACTTCGTTTTCACACTGCTGCCTACAACTTGTTCCGGTGGGATTCCATAGACGCGTTGAGTCCACGGTCGCATGAAATCGATGCCGCCGCCTGAAACAATGAAGGTCTTAAAATGATTGGCTCGTAGATAGGCGAGCAATTCCAACATCGGCTGATACACCATCTCCGTGAACAATCGGCCGGTTTTGGGGTGACGAGTTGTATTGATCCAGTCCGTAGCGATTGCTTCAAACTCGTCCGTCGTCATGCCAGCATGAGATGCCATCACAATTTTCAGCAGTGACTTTTCCCCTCCCGCCAAAGCAGTCTTCAAGTCACCTTTGATTACCGATGCAAACGGCTCGGTTGTCTTCCATTCAGGATGCTCTGGAGCCAGTGCTTTAACGCGATCAAATGCAAAATACGCCTGCACGTACATCGGCTGCTCACCCCACAGGGTTCCATCGTTGTCGAACGTCGCAATGCGTTGAGCAACGGGCACAAACTCGGCAGAACCTTCCGTCGTCACAGTCTCAACGAAGTCAACAATCGCCTGTTTTGCTTCCGAATCATTCCAGGATGGAAGCGGATCTTCACCGACGACGTCACCCACCAGAACGAAGGTCACTAACAAACCGACGATCGCGATAGCCCGAAACTCAGCCGGCTTCAAATTGGCCATAGTGAAATAATGCATCTTCATGGTTTACTCTTGGATTTACGCGACAACAGAGCAGGCTGTGAGTGAAACGCTTCGCTAACGCTTAACGTCACGTGTTAAGGCATTTCTCAACGAAACGTCCAGAATAACACTCTCAACGGCGATCGTCATCTGCCAACTTGAAGTGCTCAGCCCGCCTATCAAATAACGATCTAAACCCACCAAAACGGGCGACCAGAGGCATATCACGAATCGAAATGCTCCAGTCCATTCGCTTGCACCCAGCCCCACGTCCTTAATAGCAGCGTTCGTCACTAATAATCATCTGCCGGCCATCCGCCTCCGCGATGACTCATAGGAACAACTTCCGCCTCGAAACGTCATTTCCCGAAAAATCGTTAAAGTCAACTATGACAGCCAGACGACCTAAGCCGATGGTCCTTTCGCTCAAATTCTTTCGATGACCGCCGCACCATCGGGACAGGCTTTGGTTCACCGACGCATCCTACTGAGACTCCTCGGCGCAGCAACCTGCTGGGCTTGCGTAGGCGCCTACCAACTAGCCAACGCGGCCGATCCAGCAACTCACTTTGCGTTCCCAATCCAAGCCGATCCATCCTTCCAGAATTCACTTGCCGAAGACTCACTCGCTGACGCACTGGCGACTGGAGTCTTAGCCGATGAGGAATCAAGTGCGGGCAATTCAGTCGCTGAAGAATCGATTGCAGAAAAAGCGATTGCAGGGGATCCTATCGCCGAGAATCTTACCGAAACGGACGATAACCCGGACATCCGATTTGAAGCCCCGGTCACACCGTCCGACCTCGACCGGGCGCACACCGCCCCCAACTACAACCTGGGACTCATTGAATCGTCGAATCAACTGGAAAACTTGCTAACCGGTGCAACCACCGCTGGGCAATTTCGCACAGAGGAGTTTGACGATCCGGGCACCCGAGAACAGCCCAACAATTTCAATCGTTTCCCGGAGTTTGAAGGTGGGATAATCATCGTCGGCAAAGAAGCCGCAATGAAAATTGGTGGCTACGTCAAAGCAGACCTCATCAGCGATTTCGATGCGATCGACTCAACCGACTCGTTTGATACGACAACGATTCCCGTGGACGCCTTCGATCGCCAAAACTCGCGTTTCCACGCGAGGCAATCCCGTCTGAGTTTCGATACGCGATGGCGGGTCAACGGTGAAGTTGCCCGAGCGTTCATCGAAGCGGACTTCTTCGGATCCGGTTCTGACAATAGCGACGCATTCCGCCTGCGACATGCCTACGGTCGTATCGGACGACTAACGGCGGGTCAAACGTGGACCACCTTCACCGATCCATCCGCTGTTCCTTCCACTCTGGACATGGAAGGCGCGGTGTCGAACGTCAATCGCCGCCAAGGCTTGGTGCGATTGGACTTTCCCATTTTGGTCGATGGTCTTTCGTGGGCGGTAGCACTGGAAAGCCCACGAATCGAGATTGAAGTCCCGGACGCTATCCAGGGAGAAGGACGCACGGAGACGCCAGATCTGATCACGCGTCTTCGCTATGAAAACGATGACGCTGAGTTTCAAGCGGCTATGGTTTTACGAGAACTAGGTTTTCAACGAGTTGGAAACCCGGTGATCACGGACAACGCCTATGGATTTAACTTCACCGGTTCAATCATGGCGACCGAACACACCAAAATCTATTCCCAGATCACGTTTGGTGAAGGGATTGGCAGCTATCGCGGATCAAACGACGTGGTCACCACCGGCCCCGAAACCGCCGAACTATTGCCCATGTTCGGCTGGATGATTGGTCTTCAGCAAACATGGAACGCACGTCTGACATCCAACCTGACCTTCAGCGAACTCATTCTTGACCGAGTCCCCGGCCAGGACCAAGATAACTTGCGAAGCACCACGTACATGGCGATCAATCTGATCCAGAATCCATACGAACGAGTGTTCTGGGGCATCGAATACCTTCACGGAATCCGCGAGAACCAAAGCGGAGAGTCGGGCGATGCCAATCGATTACAGATGTCATTCGGTTTTTACCTGCCATAAGGTCGCTCTGCCGTTATCGGTGGTGGACGAGGGAATTAAACCTTCGCTCTTAACGGCGGCAGCACCGAACGGGTCGTTTGCACTTTGATTCGTTGAGCATGTCGAACCCGTGCCCGGATCGCTTCGACGCACGAAACTAGCCCAGTCGCATCCAAGCTCGCATGGGTCGAGTTCACTTCAATGCGATTCACTGCGTTTTCCAATTCCGCTAGTCGTTGGCGAGACGTCGCGTCGCCATAAACGCTCAACAATCGATCCAGTCGTGGCGCAGGGTCACTGCTTTGAACAGTGTCCGACCATTGGGTAAGATCACGCAACGTGCCAGCGGCATCGCCTGACTCTGCCGACTTCACGAATTGCTTAAACAAAGTCGCTTCGGAATGCGACTTGGCTTCTGCATGACGCTGCCAGCGTTCTCGAATGTCGCCCCGATAACAATAGAAACCAAGAAGCACGGCGGCCAAACAAGCGACCGCTAAACCCCACGCCCAACCTCGCGATTCCGACACCCCAGTGTCTTCTGTTTCGCTCGGTGAACCGCTGGCGGTGGCATCATTTGCGGGCTCAACCGTGATGGTGCGTCCCTCCAGCGTTTCTTTCTTCATCGTTTGACTTTCCGTGTCGAACCAATCCAGTTCGACAGCGGGAAGTCGGATCTGGCCCGCGGTCTGAAACACGTACGTCACCTCATCACGACGCTTGCCGGTCAGATCTCCTCGATTGATTTGATTGTCCGTGGTCGGTTCTTTGACGAAATTCTCGACACCTTCCAAGTCAGTGAATTCAATCGGCGGCAATAGAAGACTGGGGGCATTCTCAATGACACGATCGATCGTTCGTGTCAGCCCGTCCCCGACCATCAAAGAATCAGTGTCGCTCGACCAAGCTTCCGTGGCCTTCAAAGACGAGGTTGCCAAAATGGCTTCCTGATCCGTAACGCCATCAGGTCGAGTCACCGACAATTTCAATTCCGAAGTCGACTTTTGCACGGGATCACTTTGTTCTTTCGCACCAAAGACAGTATTTTCGACTGAAAGCGAAAACGCCTCAATCGAAAGTGCTCCGGAACGTTGTGGGTAAATCCACCATTCGTAGCGTTGGCCCGTATAACTATCGCCACCAATCGTTTCATTCAAACGAGTACTTTGGTTAGGCGGCATGAATACGATCGCGCCGGGAACACGCACGATGGGGTTTCCCGCCAGTTTCGCCCATGCGTCTTTTCCCAAGACGTCAACTTTCAGCACGACGCGTTCCCCTAACGAAACCGTCTCCTTTGGTTCCGAATCGGTACGGACGATGACATCGTCAGCCCCGGAACTTTCCAACATCCCATGACTGAATATCAACCAGAACATTGCGGAGGCAATCAAAACGTTAATCCCCACTCTACTGCTCATCGGTATTCTCCGGAGCAGCGTCTTGCATCGCATCTTGGAACGCGAACTTCGTCCGCAGAAAATCGCTAGGCGTCGTTTGCACTTGGCGTAGCCACATCGTACGCAACTCGTCGTCGCTTAGTTTTTGTTCCTGCACCTCCACCTCGTCACCGCCGCTTTTATTAGGAGCGTTGCTGAAAACAATCTTGTCAGCACCTAACTTCCCGCCCGTCATCTCACCGCCTTTATCCTTAACGCGTTCGGCTCGGCCCGCAGCGATTTTTCGATTCACAATCGCATCCGCCCGTTCTGGCGACTGGGCAAGTATTTGATCGTAGAGAGCCACTGCACGGTCGTACTCGCCCAGCATCATCCGCGTCGTTGCTTGATTGAAAAGTGCGTCCTGCCCTGGCAACCCAGCAAACGTCGAAGCCGCCGCTTTGAATTCTCCATCTCGAAACTGTGCGACACCTTGCCGGTTCGGATCCGCAAACAGGGTGGCGGCTGACTTCGCATTACCCGCCTGCAATGCACGCTGCCCCCGACGATCCGGTGAACTCCAAAAGTCTCGCCCCTGGTTCCACCAGACGACGCCAGCCGCAACAACGATGACTACGGTAATGCCCCAAATAGGACGCGGATCGCGAAAGACCGATTTCATAGCCCCACACTCCATCCTCGACGTGACCAAAGCAATCCCGCCAAGACCAATAAGGGGACGAAGCCGTATCCGTCGTCTCGCCATGCCGTCGCGTCAGAGTCAGTCACGGCGGCCATCGCGTGATCAGCCCGCGCGATCAGTTTCGATACATCCGAGCTATCCGAAGCGACCAGTTGTAGGGGCGCAGAGAGCATTCCAGCAGCATCGGGAACTCCCGAAGCAGCCAACGCGGAATCAGTGCGAAGTGGAACGAAAAATTGGACGGGAACCGATTCTTCTTTCATCGAATCGAAACCTGCGATTGCGGTCGGATTGACGCTATCGGTGACCACCAAGATAGATCCCCCACCTTCATTGCGTGCTAATTGCTTGGCCGCTAAATCGATCGCTGCTGGTAAGGCATCGCCTTCACTGGGCATCACCTTGGGGTCAAGTGCTTGCAACATGTGGTTGATTACATCGCCATCACTGGTGACCGGCATCACCAAATGAGCTGAACCGTTGTAGGCAACCAATCCGGTTCCGGCACCACCACGGGCATCCAACAGTTCAGCCAGCTTGGCTCGTGATCGTTCCAAACGAGATGGCGGCATGTCGTCCGTCATCATCGACTCCGCCACCCGCAACACAATCATCAACTGAGCTTGATCGTCGGCGAACGGCGACGGTTGCTGACGCCAAGCGGGTCCCGCGATCGCCAAAGCCGCGAGCAACCACACGGGCAATAACATATTCAAGGGAGTGAAGATCGTTGATCTTCCCGGTTGAATAACAAGGTGTCGCAACAGATGCGGAGCCACCTGTCCTTGCAACTCGACACCCGGTCGAGTGCGATGCCGAAGCCACCACCACAAACCAATCGCCAAGGGTATAGCCAGCAACCCGATCGGTCGCAGAAAATGGAAGCCCAATAATAAGAACGAACCGCTCATCGTCTGCCTCCTTGGCTATCCAAATCGACCTGTCGACCGACATTAGAAACGAGCCGGCGGCGTATACTGCCCATCATGATCGAACTCACGAAGTACCCCATCGCCAACACCATTGCCAATCCAACGAACCAATGAAACAGATCACGTTTGGGCCGATACGAGAGACTGTCCACTTTGCGTTGCGACATCTCGTCGAGTTGCTTGTAGATCGATTGCAGTTGATTGCGATCGGCGGCATAGAAGTACTCGCCGCCGGTTTGTTTTGCGACATCCTTCAAAGCTTGCTCGTCTAGCAATTCCTCACCCGCCGCCTTGGGATCGCCTACTCCGATGGTATGAATCACGATTCCTTGATCTTTGGCGATCTTAGCTGCTTCGCTGGGTGGGACGCGACTGCCGGTATCGTTTCCGTCGGTTAACGCAATCAGCACTTTGTCTTCCAGGTCACTGCGTTGAAACACGGTGATCGCCAGTCCGATCGCATCGCCAAACGAAGTCTGCGGACCTGCCATCCGCACGCGAGTTTCGTCTAACAGTTGCCGACAAACGTCCAAGTCTTGAGTGAATGGGATTTGCACAAACGCTCCTGTTCCAAAGACGATCATGCCAACGCGATCGCCATCACGACGGGTCAGGAAGTCACCTAGAACTTCCTTCACTGCATCCAGGCGGTTTACCGTCTTACCCGCTGCATTCTTAAAATCTTTGGTTTCCATTGACCCCGACAGATCAATTGCCAACATCAGATCTCGGGTCGGCACCTGCTTCGTAATCGGTGGTTCCAAGAACTGCGGCCGCGCCACCGCAATCACCAACAACGTCCAAACGAAAACGTATACGATTGCTTGAATCCAACTGCGACGCCGGATCACTGCACCACGGCCGGGTGTCTGGCCGGACGCGTCAACCAAAACGTCGAACATCGGCACACGAATGGATGCTCGCTGTGCCTGATACGCGGGCGGTAGGTACCTAACGAGCAACGGAAGCGGAAGCAACACGAGCAACCACGGATACGCGAGGATCATTCCTGAGCCTCCGCATCATGATGTCGGATCCAGGCTGCCGCCATCTCGGTCACACGATTCCACTCTTGATCACTACACGGATCGGTTGATGGCTCGTACGACGCCGTGCCGATTCGGCAGGCCGGAGCCGATTCAAAGTCCTCGTTGCGGCTCGTCGTGGCAAGAAAATGGGTCCAGTCGTTTCCGATCAAACCAGCCACTTGTTCACGCGGAAAAGCTACCAAGGCAACGCGTTTGAGCAGCGTCGAAAGCCCGGCAAAATCGCCTTTCGTGATGCCACCTAGCTCCTGAAGACCTTGCCGGCGGTAGGCATTTCGCTGCCAACGCATCCATCCTTTGACCGCAAACCAAACCGCCCATAGCAACACGATCGCGATGATAAAGTACCAGCCCACCGCAGGCGGCCACCATGGCACCGGCGGTGGTTCGACGATGTCTTGCAAACGGTCCAGACTGAATGGATCGGGCTTCATGATCGACGCACTCCCAACAACCGGTGCAATTGCGGGAGCACCTCTTCGCCGGTGCTGATCGGCAACACTGGCGATTGAAGTTTTTTCTGCAAAGAGAGCACATCAGCGATTCGCCCGGACGTGACCGTTTCAATCCGCTTGGTCGCCTTCGAACCCGACAGCTCGATTTGCAATTCGCCATCACTGAGCACAAAGCGTTCACTGTTGGGCAATTCCGACGCACTCGGATCGTGCACAAGAGCGCAAACGAGATCGTTGTGCTGAGAGATACGCTGAAGCGATCGCGTTGCCTTTTCATCGAGCCCGTGAAAATCGCTTATTGCGATTACCAGATAGTCATGAGTCGCAAGGCGAGCTGCCCGTTCGAGCACTTCACCGAGCATTCCCGGCTTGGACTTTAAGCTCGATGACACTGACAAGCCTGCATTGAAATCAACGACCGTTTTCAGCACCCGCGTAACACAATCACGACTGCGACGCGGCTGGATGAAGTCAGCTTTATCATCGTTAAAAACAATCGCCCCCACACGGTCCCCTTGGTCAAGCACTCGCCATGCCGAGAGTGCCGCAATTTGAGCCGCGACAACCGACTTCATGTACAACTGCGTCCCAAAGAACATCCCGATGCGTTGATCCACCAACAACAAAACAGGACGATCGCGTTCTTCGGTGAAGACTCGCGTGTGCGGCGTACGAGTTCGAGCGGTAACCTTCCAGTCGATGGTTCGGACGTCATCGCTAGGCTGATAATTGCGGATCTCTTCAAAGTTCAGGCCACGACCTCGGATTCGCGAAGCATGGCGACCCGACAACAAACTTTGAATCGGATGACGCGGCAAAAAGGAAAGTCCGTTAGTAAGGTGTTCCAAGAGCGACAGCCCACGCAGGTTCACGTAAACGCGATCATCTGCCTTTGCATCACTCACGCAACCGGAACTCCCTTGATGATCCGCGTGATAATCTCATCCGCAGTGATACCGTCCGCGTTCGCTTCATAGGTCAGCCCCAACCGGTGGCGAAGACAATCATGTGCGATAGCTCGCAAGTGATCCGGGGTCACGTGATTTTCGCCTTGCAACCACGCATACGCTCGCGATGCCTTGTCCAACGCGAGCGAACCTCGCGGGCTGGCGCCTACCTGGATCCAACGAGCAAGATCCGCATCAATCTCAGCAGGCCGGCGAGTGGCCGCGATCAGCGCTACCAAGTAATCTTCCATGGCGTCCGAGATCGCCACCGCATCAATCTCGGCCCGGGCTTGGAAGATTGCTTCTTGAGCAATGATTTCGGACGCCGATTGATCTGCTGCGGCGCTCGTTTCCTGACGAACCAAACGAACGATCGCTTTTTCCGATGCATCATCTGGGTACGTCATCGTGATGTGCATCAGGAATCGATCCATTTGTGCCTCCGGCAACGGATACGTCCCCTCTTGTTCAATCGGGTTCTGCGTGGCGAGCACCATGAACAGAGCCGGCATGGGGTGGGTCTTGCCCGCCACGGTGACTTGCCGCTCTTCCATCGCTTCCAACAACGCCGCTTGCACCTTGGCCGGCGACCGGTTGATCTCGTCCGCCAATACCAAGTTGGCAAAGATTGGACCTGGTTGAAACTCAAAACGCTCAGCCGCGTTTTCGCCCAAGTACATTTCCGAACCGGTGATATCCGCGGGAAGCAGGTCCGGTGTGAACTGAATCCGGCTGAATTCCGACTGCAGGTTTTCCGACAGTGTTTTGATCGCCCTGGTTTTTGCCAAACCAGGCAGACCTTCTAGCAATGCGTTCCCGTTGCAAAGCAAGGTGAGCAATAGCCGCTCGACCACCTCTTCTTGACCGATGATGGAGGCGGACATTCGCCGACTGAGTTCAAGGATCGATTCGCGTGAGTTCATGACGTCGTGGTGGTAACAAGTAGGATCAGGGTAGCGGTCTATCGATTGGCGCGGCGAACACCAATAACGCGATAGCCGGGATATCGCGATAGCACCATCTGCGAAGCGATGTCACTGTTTTGTGCGGTAACCATCACGCTCGTTCGTCGCCCGTAAACGCCTGGTCCTGGCTCCAACCCGACTTCCCAAAACGAGGTCAGCCCCGTGTTGGCTGCTAACATGTTCAGTTTCAAAATTTCGATTTGATGACGCTGCGCACTTTGTTGTTGCTGCTGTGCTTGCTGTTGTTGATATTGCATAGCCTCCGTCTGCATCATCAAGCTTTCATTTTGCTTGGCGACTTCATCGGCGTGGGCTACCGACCACGCGTCCCAACCCGGCTTTAGAACCTCCAACTCCTTCTCGCCGAATAGAAAAAACGGAACTGCAATCTCGTCCCCCGATTCCAACTTCATCAACACACCTTCAAGTGGATAGACCTTGGTTTGCCCATCGAGCGTCTTGGCCCACTTATTCAGCTCATGTGCGTTGGTCATTTCCTGGTTTTCCAATTCCGACACAATCTTCAAGATCAATCGTTGATGCAGCGGACTGTATTGATCAAAAGGCTTGCCGTTGATGACTTCTTTGCCGCGTTGTCGAACAATTGTCAAATCCTTCTTCCCATACGCCAACACACGTCCGCGAATACTGATCCCGTCTTTGGATGTCCAAGTCTGCATTCGCTCGATATCCGAGCTCAATTGCTGGCCCAATTCTTTCGACCTGACAAAGTTGCGATCCTGCTCGGAAAGCTCGTCCAACTGAACCGATACTAGCTTGCCGGACGCTCGTTTTAGAATCACGCTGTGATCATTGAACGCGACGGCATCGGCTTCTAACGAGTAGCCACCTGTTGAACTGGTCCATGTCCGCGCCATCACGGCAGGGGACAAAACCAGCGAAGTGGTCAACGTCAAAAACAACAGCAAGCGATTCATAACAAGATTCCAGGCGATCAAGGAAAGACAGTTTGAATGTAGAAAACGCATGGTCTGGCGGCACAAATAGCCACCAAACCATGCGTGAGATGCGAAGGTAACTTGGAAGCTACTTGCCAGCAGCGCCTTCCTGCAGCTTTGCCATAACTTCGTCCAGATTGAAACTGGCTGCTTTTTGACGAGCCGGGAACTCCTTAAACGTCATCAAGAACTTTCCAACGTAATCCTGGGCCGGAACCAACAGGAAAGCCCGTTCGAGCAACCAGTCATAATAGGTGTTTGACGTGATGTCAGCTCGTTCGTAGGGATCGCCACGCAAGTTGAAAATCTTTGGCAATCGCAAGCTAACGAAGGGTTCCGCCCAAATTCGCAACGTCCCTTGTGCACGCTGCTCTAGGAAGACGAGCTTCCAATTGTCGTAACGCAAAGCCGTCAATTGCTGATCATCGTTCGCATAGTAGAACGACTCACGAGGTCCCTTTTCTTCTTCGCCAGTCAGGTATGGCAACAAGTTGAAACCATCTAAGTGGACCTTGTAGTCACGCCCGATCGCCTTATGTCCCTTGAGCAATTTTTCTTTGACGTCAGGTTCGCCAGCCATTGCGAGGAAGGTTGGCAACCAATCCAGGTGAGAAACGATTTCGTTAGAAATGGTGCCTGGCTTGATCTTGCCTGGATAACGAACCATGGCAGGAACTCGGTAGGCGCCTTCCCAGTTACTGTTCTTTTCATTGCGGAATGGAGTCATCGCCGCGTCGGGCCAACTGTTCATGTGCGGACCGTTGTCGGTGCTGTACATGACAAACGTGTTGTCGTTCAGTCCGAGTTCATCGAGCTTATCCAAGACTGTGCCGACGTTCTTGTCGTGATCAATCATTGCGTCGGCATATTCGGACATCCAACGTCCGGACTGGCCCACGCTTTCAGGCTTGACGTGCGTTCGGAAGTGCATGTGCGTGAAGTTCACCCACACGAAAAACGGCTTTTCAGCTTTCGCTTGACGTTCGATAAAATCAGCAGCGCGGTCGGCGACGTCGTCGTCGATCGTTTCCATTCGCTTTCGGGTCAACGGCCCGGTGTCTTCAATCTTGCCGTCCGCGAAACTGTGCAAAACTCCGCGAGGACCGTATTTCTTGCGGAATTCAGGATCCTTGGGATAGTCACGGTGCTCAGGCTCTTCTTCGGCATTGAGGTGATATAGGTTGCCGTAGAACTCATCGAAACCGTGGTTGGTGGGCAACATTTCATCACGGTCACCGAGGTGGTTCTTACCGAACTGGCCCGTCGCGTAACCATGGTTTTTAAGAAGACCAGCAATTGTGGGGTCTTCCACTTGCATGCCCAGATCGGCACCGGGCAACCCGACTTTGGTCAATCCGGTTCGCATGCCGTGTTGCCCCATGATGAAGCTGGCACGTCCAGCAGTGCAACTTTGCTCGGCGTAATAGTCCGTGAACATCATGCCTTCGCGAGCAACGCGATCGATGTTTGGAGTCTGGTAACCCATCAGGCCGTGCGTGTAAGCACTGATGTTTGATCGACCAATGTCGTCGCCCCAGATGATGACGATATTAGGTCTTTCGGATTTAGATTCATCAGCGGCCGTTGCCGCTGATGTACCCAACAATGCCACCGGCAGCGCCAGTGCATACAGGGAGCGAAGGACGGAGACAATTCTCATAGCAAACTCACGTTGTTGAAGTCGAAACAGAAAAGGGTAAACGGAGAAGGAAAGGCCGCTGGCATATTTTCATCGTGAGATTGAACGATGTGGAGCGTAACGACCAGTGATGCCTGCAAGGTTCATTGCAGATCTAGGCACTGTTAAAGGGATAGTGACGGGTTAATGGAACGATGACAGAACGGGAAAAAACAGCCCGGACTTTCGACACGCGGAAGCTCAAACTGGTAAAGACGAAACCAGTTTCACTTAGCTGTACTGGCTTCTTGGTCAGCGTCAGTCGCCTTGGGCTTATCAGCCGAGGAAGCTTCATCGGAACTGGAGCCATCCGTGTCGTCTGACTCCACATCGGAATCATCCGCATCGTCTTCCGGTTCTGGCAAACGCACCAACAAATAGTTGTCCTGGGTTTCTTTACCAAAGTGGACCAACAGCGGTGCTTCATCTTGCGTGAGGTTGTAGATGCCCGTCTCGGCGACCACCTCTTCACTTTCGCCGACTCGCATGGCCACTCGCTGAGTCTCCTTGTCGACGCGGCCTTGGATCGCATCTGTTTTGTCAGTTTGCTTGTTGTACAGCGTTCCGGAGATTACCCCCGTTTTATCCACTGCAAGCTGCACCAACCGATTGGGGTCCACATCGTCGGGATCTGTCGTCAAAGCGAACGTCCCCAAAGGCAACCACTCCGCTTGCTGCGCCTCTTCGTCAGTCTCTGGGGCGGGTACGGTCGCCAACGCCGCTGCACTTTCGGCAAACTCGTCGGCCGAAGCCACTTCCTCGCCCCCGATGTAAACCCGGTTGTCCTGGTAGGTCACGTTGCCGCCGTCGCCATAGTCGTAATAAACCGGTTCTTGCCAAACCGTTGCTGGCGCTTCCCAGGCAAACCAATTCGTCACGTTCGCATAGCTAGGTGTCGTCCACCAATAGGTCCAAGGGTACGATCGATAGCGGTAAAAATAATGCCATCCGCAGAAGCGAAAGGGATGATGCCCCCACCAGTTATTTCCAAAGTAACCGTGGTGATACCTCCAATGATCGCGGACGTTCCCACCCCAGTGCCGATGATGTGCGATCACGGCGGGGTTGCGAGCCGGCCACCGGTTTAGCGAACCGATCTGCCCCTGCCATCGATTGTTAATCTGATTGATATTCGCGTGGTCAATGTTGGCCCAACTGGGACGATTGTTGATCACGGTGTTGTTGCCAATATTGATATCGCCGACGCTAACGGGCCCGCGATTGCCGATGCCGTTTCCGTTACCAAGGTTGGGGCGGTCACCGCGATCAGGTCGGTTGGCAATACCGGGTCGCCCTGCGTCTGGCCGATCGACACCCGGTCGATTTGATCCGGGCCGATCGCCACCAGGACGATCGCTACCGGGACGATCTAAGCCGGGGCGTCCAGCACCGGGTCGATCCGCTGCGTTACCCGGCAATTTGTTTGGCCGATCATTGTTGCCAGGTCGGATAGGCTTATCGAGCCCAAGGAAGTCACCCAACTCGCCTGCACTGGGACGATCACCAGCACTGGGACGGTCGCCAATCCCTGGCCGGCCACCGGCATTGGGGCGGTCTCCTAATCCAAGTCGGTCACCGGCACTTGGTCGATCGCCAAGCGATGGGCGATCACCCGCACCCGGCCGTCCTCCTAAACCCGGACGGTCGCTGCCACCGGGGCGATTGCTACTGCCAGGACGATTGGGCAGATTGGGTTTCGAGCCAGGCCGAAGGTCGTCGGATCCCGGCACACGCCCCGGCAAAGTGGATGGCCGGTTCGTTCCGCCTGGTCGTGTGACTCCGCTAGGTTTGCTACCGAAACCTCCCGATGGATTGTTCACGCCCGGCAAAGAGTTCCCCGGGCGATTAAGGCTTGAGTTAGGCAAACTAGGACGTTGTGAGCTCGGGAAAGAGCTCGCTGGCCGCGATGTCGCAGGTCGAGAAAAGTTGGACCCTGAAAACCCGGGCGAGCTTGGCCGAGAAAAGTTGGAGCCCGATCCGCCAAGGTTGGGCATGCTTGTGCTGGGACGAGACATCGGACGCGCACCGCCGCCAAAATTCGAACCACCGCCGAAGTTTGCTCCTCCGCCGAAACTCGCGCCGCCACGCATGGCACCACCGCCCCCGCCTCGCATCGCACCACCTCGAGCACCACCACCGCCTCGCCCACCGAATCCACCAGCCCATACTGCCGGGGCCGAAATCACAGCGAACCCGATTACCAAACTGGAAAGAAAGCCTAGGCGACCTCGCCGAGATGGAGCAGCGATCGCTGACGCAGGACAACAAACGAGCGGATTGTCTTGGCCAATCGAAACCGTACTTTGATTATCAAGCATGCTTATTCTCCCGAACCGGCTGGCTGTGTTTCGACCGATGTTCCATCCGCATCATCCGCTGGCGAGTCGACTCGGACCACCGTAACGGGCACCCCGTTAGGCAGCGGTTCGCCAGCGACACTTCTTCCGAAAAGCTTGACGTTCAAAGTGTTATCATCGACTTGGCGGATCAAGTAAGTCCCGGCACTCCGAACCCCATCTGGACTCGTTACACGCGACTGCACCGTCGCGGTTTTCTCTTGGTCGCTGATTTGCCAATCACCCTCACCAAAGCTGCCATCGCCGAAGAACGACCAAGATCGAATTTGATCAGCATTGGGATCCTGTCCAATGACTTGAAAACCAACCTGGGATTCAGAACCTTCCGTTTCACGACTAAAAACTCGCAGCAGAAAATGCCCCCCAGGTAAAGGACGCACACTGGTGGTTACGTTCGCACCCTCAATATCATCCTGCCAATCTCCCTGTAACCAGGACAACTGGTCGATACTGCTTACTACACCGCCCACCTCAGCCTCGGGTTGATCACCGACGGCACGCTCATCGATGTTGTTGAACTTCCAGTCTCCGTCTTCCAAAACCATCAAAGCAACAAACTCGAACTGCTCCATCACACCCGCTGTCGTATCTTTGCTGGACAATTCGATGGTGGGCACTTCAATGGTGTTCGTTCCCTCTATCCGTGCGGCCGACTCTCCGACCATCCGAACACTATCGATCGTCACTTGCAATCGCGGTGCTGCCGAGCCGGAAAGCACAACATCTAACTGCTTAGCGATTTCATCCCGCCCAGACCAAACAAGCCCAGACGAAAGATCACGATATTGGCCGTCCGCCACCCAGTGCTGGGTTAGCTGACTGGCGTTCTTGGCATTGAAGTTCGCGACGTATTGTGAAACAAACGCGCGAATCGCGGTTTCGTCGGCAAACGCGGGCAAGTGCATCAGCACAAGCAGAAGGCATGACGCTATAAAGCGATTCATTTCGACCTTTCGAACAAGTCGGATTGGAGACAAGATTGAGCCGACGTCCATGTGCGAACTGCATCATAAGCGAACCATACCTCATGGCAAGTCTCGGCGCAGGCCACGGCAAACCAAAGACCTAAAAAGACATGCCGGAATGAGGGCATCCACCTAGCTTAAGGCAATTCAGACCACGACAGGGAAGCGGACACCATCACGACCGCCGCACACGACATTGACCGTGGGATTTGGACCTCGAAGGCCTCAAAACTTGCCTGACCCTGAATTTGCTCGCCGGGGAAATTAGCGAAGCGCAAAGACGCTGCTTTTTGTATGTTCCGGATTCCTCGCGAAACCGATTGAGCATCTAGTGCAAAGGCGGAAAATTGGCTGGGTCCGATCTCCAGCCAAACGTCAAATTTTGTGAATCGGAACCATTTCCGATCTGCATTTAGGCGAACTCAACCCCCCAACGCACGTCAATCTTCCCTTGCGTTTCATCTCTCTTACCGCCACACAAAACCATGATGCGGTTCAGCTATTCTATCGCCCCCGCTTTCAAACTCTTAGCTGCAACTCTAGCAGTCTTGAGCGGATCGCTGATGGCCGTTACGCAGGCCGAAAACGACCATTTTGGTTGCAATGCATGCGATATTCATGCTGGCTGCGATGCGTGCGAATGGGACGAAGTCCAACATTGTGGCTGCGATGCACAGTGCGTTTCCCGCTCGGAAACATCCTGCGGTTGCTTCACGTCAGATTGTATGACCGAACTGTGCCAACTGCGGCGTCAACTCACGGACAACGGCATTTCGTTCCAAAGCAACATTACGCAGTTTTATTTTGGAACGGTATCAGGCGGACTTGAACAAACCGACCGCTACGGCGGGCACGGTGACTATGTCGCCAACTTTGATATGGGCAAGCTCGGACTACACGAAGGACTGTACATCAAACTTCGCGCCGAACACCGATTCGGTCAAAGCATTGTCGAGCCAAGCGGTGCTTTCCTACCAGCCACACTGGCGACTGAATTACCAACCACAGAAGACCGAGATCTTCATCTAACCAACTTCGTAATCACACAAGCACTTAGCGAAAACTTCATCATTTACGGCGGCAAGATTGACACGCTCGACGGTGACATGAATGCGTTCGCGCACGGTCGCGGCATCACTCAATTTTCGAACGTCAGTTTTATTGCCAACCCGATCGCTCTAAGAACAATCCCCTACGCAAGTCTCGGTGCCGGTTTCGCGTGGTTGATGGAAGGCGAACCCGTGCTTTCGTTCCTAGTCATGAACCCTACCGATACATCAACGTCCGCCGGGTTTGACGAACTTTTTTCCGACGGCGTTGCGATGTCAGTCGAAGCACGCGCGCCCACCAACTTCGGTGGTCTGCCTGGGCACCAACTCTTTGCTGGTACTTACAGCACTCGTGATTACGTCAGCCTGGACCAAGACCCGCGAATCGTACTACCTCAAGTCCCGATCGCACGCACATCGGATTCCTGGTCGCTCTACTGGAACACGGACCAATACCTCTATACCGACCGAAATGATCCGACACATGGCTGGGGCTATTTCGCTCGAGCAGGTATCGCCGACGATAGCGCCAATCCGATTAGCTATTTCCTGAGTGCAGGAATTGGCGGAAACAGCCGTCTGCGTGGCCGGGACGCCGATACGTTTGGACTGGGCTATTACTTCTCCGGCACCAGCGATGAATTGGCACCCGCAATCGCAGGAGCCATCGGAGGCGTCGGTGACAGCCAGGGCGTCGAGGCGTATTACAGCATTCAGGCGACACCAAACTTGGCAATTACCCCAGACGCTCAGTGGATCTCACAAGCCCGTGAATCCGTCGACGATGCCTGGGTACTGGGCGTGCGTGCGAACTTGGCTTTCTGAACGATACTGCTCTTCGGCCCAAGGACCGCTTGCTAACCTAACAGCGCAGTCGTTTGGTTAACCACGCAGCAATTTGGCAAGCCGTCAAAACGCCAAACTCGAAAACCTGCTTGGCTATTGCAAGCAGCTCTCTCAATCGCCATCCAGCAAATTGCCGAGCGATCCCAAGATAGATCCCTCACCACCGCTGCCGCCTGATCCGCCAGCAGTCCCGACAATCCGCTCGGCAAGACGCCGCATTGGAAGGCTCTGCAACCACACTCGGCCCGTGCCACGAAGTGTTGCTAAAAACAAACCTTCACCGCCCAGGAACATGCTCTTCAAATTCCCGGCTCGCTCGATGTTGTATTCGATGTGGGGTTCAAAGGCGACCAAACATCCGGTGTCGACACGCAACGTTTCCCCATTAAGCCGGCGTTCCACTACCGTCCCACCAGCGTGAATGCACGCCAGTCCGTCGCCCACCAACTTTTGCAGGATGAACCCTTCGCCGCCGAACAATCCCGTTCCCAACTTCTTTTGAAACGCGATCGATACCTGAGTGCCCATCGCGGCACATAAGAATGCATCCTTTTGGCACAACAAGTCATTACCCGGAATCGTCGCCAGATCAATCGGCACGATCTTCCCCGGATAGGGTGCGGCGAACGCAACATGACTCTTCCCACGCCCAGTGTGTGTGAAGTGAGTCATGAATAGTGATTCACCGCTGATCGCTCGCTTACCCATGGAAAGCATTTTGCCGAACATGCCTGTGTCTGGCTGAGATCCGTCACCCATTTTGGCTTCAAACTGGATGCCTTCTTCCATGTATAGCATCGCACCAGCTTCCGCGATGACGGTTTCGCCTGGATCAAGCTCGATCACGACCATCTGAAGATCGTCACCGATAATTTCAAAGTCCACCTCATGGCAACGACGATTGGGGTTCGGTGCGAACCGATATCGCTTCGTTGGCGGATGCCCAGCCGAGCCACCTACTCCCATCGCAGCGGCTCCCTGGGCTGCCGCGCCGCCCATCACTGATGGTTGCCCCATGCTAGGCGTCGGTGGATTGACCGGGGTGGCCGGAACCACCGCCGATGGCAACGATGCAAACGGATCGTCGTCGAACACTTCCTGAGCAACCTCGACGGTCTGGCCAGCAAACGGGTCTGGAGCGGGCACACCGATGATTTGCGAACAAGCCGGACACTTCACTCGCTTCCCCGCCGCCGTATCGGGTACGCGGAGGTTCCGACCACACGAGCATTGAACTTCGATCGGCATGTTGAGTTCCTTAACGTCAAAGAAAGAATGCAGTCATTGGTTTGGTTCACCACCTCAGCTCGGTCGAACTGGGATTAGATCGATCCCGAACCACATCCTTGTTTTACCAAAACCACGTCCCGCCCAGTGTCAGCTAACAAAAGTGTCAGCTAACAAAAGTGTCAGCTAACAAAAGTGTCAGCTAACAAAAGGACCAGCTATCCATAGGGCGACGAACCAGAGAGCGAAACATCGTTAACACAACCATAGCGGAATGTCGCATGCCATCCGGCCACGCCCTAAGCACCCAAGCTGTTCGGACCATTAGGTCGTGTACAGCGAGTTAAACCGCACGTAGTCCACCGTCAAATCGCTTGTCCAATACTGGGCCGCTCCGGAGTCCGTGCCTACAACCAATCGCAACTTAACCTCTACAGCCGCCTTCATCATTTCACTCAGTTTGGCGGCGTCGATAGAAACCGGTTGCCCATTTTCAAACACCTTCACCCCCTCGATGGTCAGACTGGTGTTTGCCACATCCATTTTCGGGCCTGCATACCCAGCGGCCGAAACAATCCGGCCCCAATTCGGATCGCCTCCCGTGATGGCCGTCTTCACCAACGGACTCGCTGCAACCGAACGAGCGATCGTCAGAGCATCCGCATCCGACAAGGCGCCTTCCACATTCACTTCGAAAAAGCGAACAGCCCCCTCACCATCAGCGACCAACATTTTCGCCAACTCCAAACAAGCATCCGAAGCCGCAGCCACAAACTCGCCGAGTGCTTCGTCCGTCGCGGATGACTGCTCGTTCCCGCCGGTCATCAACACAACCGTGTCGTTGGTACTCATGTGACCGTCCACACTGACCCGGTTAAACGATCGCTCCGTGAGTTGCCGCAGGGCTTGCGGAGCCTGTTCGACGGACATCGGGAAGTCGGTCACCACGACACCCAACATGGTCGCCATGTTAGGAGCAATCATTCCGGCCCCTTTGCACATCGCGGCCAAGCGGTAAGTTTTGCCGCCGGCCTCGAAGGCAATTGACACGTTCTTGCGATAGGCGTCCGTTGTGCAAATCGCATCATTTGCCGCGATGAAATGATCGGCCGTATCGCCCAGGTTTCCAAACGCGTTCTCGATACCGACCAGTACCTTCGCCATCGGCAGCGGCTGACCAATCACGCCAGTACTCATCACGAACACATCTTCGGGCTCACACTCCAGCCGATCGGCAACGACACTTCCCATTTGAATCGCATCGAGATCGCCTTGTCGCCCCGTGCAAGCATTCGCATTGCCGCTGTTGGTAATCACCGCTCGGCAAGTCGCCGTCGGCGAGCGTTCTCGGCACAGCGTTACCGGTGCGGCAAAAACTTGATTGGTGGTTGTCACGGCGGCGGCGACACAAGGCTGGTCGGCGACAATCAGCGAAACGTCTGGCTTGCCACTGGCTTTGATACCGCCGGTGGCACCGGCGAAGCGAAAGCCCGCTGGAAGAAGAATTTCGTTGGTGGACTGGCTCACTTCGGAGACGGGAGGCGTTGGCTTCATAGGAATGGATGTTTTTCGGAGTGATTTGACACGTGTGAAGAATGCGCCGTGGTGTGCGACAAGCTACCGATGTTGTTATCTTCGCGGAAGCCGAGTCTCTTCGTCCGACAATCCATGGAAAATGCTTTGACCAATTCTCGATTCTTGGATGCAAATCGTCCATCGATGGATGATCGGGCTGCCGGGCAGTCGAGCGATGATCTCATTGTACAAACGAATAACCTGACCAAGCGATATGGAACGTTTGAAGCGTTAACTCGCTGCAATCTTGATGTTCGCCGAAACGAGATCTTCGGGCTACTTGGCCCCAACGGCGCCGGCAAGTCGACACTAATACGGCTCCTACTGGGATACCTACGCGTCACGTCAGGTTCATGCCAAGTCGCCAGTTTTGATCCGGTCGTCGATTCCGTAGCCGTGCGGCGAAACGTCGCCTACCTGCCCGGTGATGCCCGATTGCCACGTCACATGCGGGGCGATGGCGTCCTAAAATTCTTTTCCCAAATGCATCCGCTCGGCGACCTCGCCCGTTCCCTCGATGTCGCCGAACGACTGGAACTGGATCTGTCGCGACGGGTCGCGTTCATGTCGACCGGCATGCGACAAAAACTAGCTTTGGCGGTTGTCTTCGGCCCGCGAACGCCCTTGCTCATCCTGGACGAACCGACCGCTAATCTGGACCCCACCGTTCGCAATGAGGTTCTCGAATTAGTCCTATCCCAGCGAGGCGAAGGACGCACGGTCATGTTCTCGTCGCACGTCCTTAGCGAAATTGAACAGACATGCGATCGAGTCGCTTTCCTGCGAAAAGGTGAACTGGTCAAACGCCTGACCATGCAAGAACTTTTTCAACGTCACCGATTGACCGCTATCCTCAACGAATCACCATCAGCCGGTATCTCAGCAGACAGTGCCTTAACAGCGAACGGACAGACCAGAACAGCCGAGACGGTATTGGGGGCCGTTCCCGATGCGTTAGCGGAATCTATCGAGGGCGTTCAAGTCGAGGGAAAGCACGTGCGAATCGACACCGCTGGCGACTTAGGGCCAGCCTTATCATGGCTGGCATCCCTTCCGTTGCATCAAGTTCGAATCGAGCCACTAGGGCTGCACGCGGTATACCAGTCCGTTCACCTGAGCCCGCGGTCACTCGCTCCGGCCAGCAATCAATTCCCGCCTGACGAAATGGTACCTAAGAAGACCTCGACAACCGGTGACAAAATTGCCGCGACCAACAACGATGGAGGCCGACCATGATTTCGCTTCGAGATGTCGGCGTCGATCGCATGATGATCCGCAAGTTCACTGGACAATCATCGTTGCTATTCATTTTTCTGGCGATTGCGTTGTTCGCGTTTGGTTGGGTCCGAGTGTGGGTCGTCAAGCTTTTGGACATGGAAAAGTTCCAGGCCATTTTGGAACAATTCCGCGAGTACGAACGATTCGCGCCGGTGGAGTTCGAAGCCTTACTTTCGTACTCCGGCCGTGTCGGCATGACGTTTGATGAACCCATCGTGATCCTATGCACGGTGATCTGGTGTATCTCCCGAGGCAGCGATGTCGTCAGTGGCGAACTGGGACGCGGCACACTCGAAATGTTGCTCAGTCAACCGATTAGCCGTACCCGATACTTGCTCTCGCATGCGGTCGTCAGCATCGCAGGCCTGGCCCTATTGTGCAGCATCTTGTGGGCTGGCATCACGATTGGCATCCAGACGACAACGCTGACCGAAACGATTCAGCCACCGTCGATTAACATCCCGTTCACATCGATCCGCGTGCCACTGGACAACAGCGAACCAGTTCAACGAGATTTCCCGATGAGCGAACGGGTCGATCCGAGGACCTACTCGGCTTCTGTTTTCCAGTTGTTCTGTTTCGGGTTCTTTTTACTCGGACTTAGCAGTTGCTTCAGCTCAATCGATCGCTACCGCTGGCGAACGATTGGAGCCGTGATGACGATCTACGTA
Organism: Rhodopirellula sp. J20-39; assembly: GCF_057365095.1. Classification (NCBI taxonomy): domain Bacteria; kingdom Pseudomonadati; phylum Planctomycetota; class Planctomycetia; order Pirellulales; family Pirellulaceae; genus Rhodopirellula; species Rhodopirellula sp. J20-39. The sequence continues at coordinate 5,631,748 of NZ_CP195123.1, forward strand.
CTCCAGCTCGTGATGTACGGCCTCGGTAAAGCAGCCGAATCGTTGTCATGGCTGCAAAGCTATTCGTTCTTCAATTGCTACAAACCGCAACAGATGACCTCCCTGGTCCGAGATGGCAATCTGTGGTCTCCCTGGGATTGGTCCACACCGATCGCCCCAGACGCGTTTCCACCGATGTACTACCCGGTATTGTTGCTGGCATTGGGCCTATTGGCGTACGGAATCGCCATCGTCCGTTTCGACCGCCGCGACCTCCCCGCACCTCTCTAATCCCACCGCAGCCCCAACCTGCAACCTGCAACCTGCAACCTGCAACCTGCAACCTGCAACCTGTGTTCCTGTGTTCCTGTGTTCCTGTGGTCCTGTGGTCCTGTGGTCCTGTGGCCCTAAACTCCCCCCAACTTCCCCCTTGATTTCAATCCCGCGGAATTGCTACAGCAAGAATCCCAGGAAGAAACTCCGCCTTCACTTCCGCGCAGTCCTTCTTGGAAATCAATTCCGCAATCGCTCTGGCGGTTTGCGAACGGACTTTATCCCCGCTCAATTGCCCACTCGATAGATTGACCAAGCATGAACTCTCCAGCTTCATTCGCAGGCGAAACCGGTACCGCCGCTCCCTCGACCCTCGACGGCACGATTGCTGCTGAGAACAACGCTCCCATGCAGGGCATCGCTGACGCGACGTCCAACTTAATCGGCAACATGACCGAAGGCGATTTCAGCGGCGTCGCCACTTACGCAACCACTCACCTAGCCCCCGCCATGCTATCCGCAGGCATTGGGTTGTTCGTCATTTTCCTTGGCTACTTGGTCGCCAAGTACCTGATGCGAATCATCAGCCAACCGGTTTGCCGCCGCGTCGACGAAACGCTTGGCAAGTTCGTCGGCAAAATGGTTTTCTACCTGATTATGTTCGGTGTCGTGGGTGCCGTTCTTAGCAAGCTCGGCGCACCGCTCGGCGGACTCGCCGCCATGCTTGCTGCTGCTGGTTTTGCAATTGGCCTCGCCTTCCAGGGCACACTCAGCAACTTCGCTTCGGGCGTGTTGATGCTGGTCTTCCGTCCGTTCAAAGTGGGTGACGTCGTCACCGCCGCTTCGGTAACCGGCAAGGTCAACGAAATTGATCTGTTCACGACCACACTCGACACCCCAGACAACCGCCGCATCATCGTTCCCAACAGCGCGATCGCTGGCGGCACGATTGAAAACATCACTCATCACGCACACCGCCGTGTCGAAGTATGCGTGGGCGTGGACTACACCGCCGACCTGCAAACGACTCGCGACTCACTACAACAAGCGATCGACAACCTCAGCGACGTAATGATCCCCGGCGAAGGCCGCGGCAGTGCGGTTGTGCTAGCGGGACTGGGTGCCAGTTCGGTTGATTGGAAAGTTCGCATGTGGGTTGCCGCATCGAACTATTGGCCTGCTAACGAACGACTGATAGCCGAAGTCAAAACGCAACTCGATGCAGCCGAAATCGGAATCCCGTTCCCACAAATGGACGTGCACGTCAAAAACGAAGAAGGCGCTGCCGCCCTGGGTGGAACACCTAAAGTCCGCCCATCGCGTCGAGCATCAGAACGAATGGCTGGCTAGTCAACCGATCTTGGCAACCTCAGTAAGACTACGCCGAGTCCATAGGCCCCTCTACTGAGGACATTAGTGTTCGGTGGCCGCCCGGATTAGGCGGCCATCGAAAAAGTTTTGCGGCCGCGAACGGAATAAGCGGCCCCGAGACTGCCCTTCCTCGCTGGCATGGGAAATTGCGAAAGCGTTGGAAATTCGCTGGGCAACTCATTGGACCTTCCCACCAAACAAGCCGGTATCCGAATGCCGATTCGATCGGTTATCCTGACTGTGACGTGAGTTTTCACCCAGTTTGGAATGCGATCATGTGGCACACCGTCGACGGCGAACGGATCTTAGAGAGGCATCAAGCCGCTCTCCTGCAAGCGGCAATCGAAAGCTGCATCGACATGGTCCACCTTCGTTCCACGCAAACCACGTTTCAGCAGAAAACAACGCCCGCCTCGACGTCCCATCGATCGTTGACGCCCGAAGACGCACTAAACGACGCAAACACATTCTGCTTCGAGACCGGGATTGAACTGTTCGATGTTCTCGATCCTGAAGAACAATTGGCCTGCATCCATTTGATCGCTCGATGCTTGTTAACACCGTATCGCCTCAGCCAACCGGTAGCGGCGATCCACGACGCGACGATCGCTGCCCTGTTCGCCTGCCTAAAACACAACGTCGAAGACGAAATTTTCGGCGACATGCAGGACAGCAAGACTGACCTTGTTTCTGAGTTGAAACATGCCCCGGCAACTCGATGGCGACGATTAGTTTACGATGCATGGTGTGATCGTGAAGCAGACTCGCCGGAAGACTCTTCCGTTGTGCGCCACTCATCAAACGATCAATCCTCTGAACCTGAAGACCTCGACGAGATCAGTTTCGTTCGTTGGGATGCAATGATCGAAGAACTCAGCGATCCACTTCTCTTCGACCGAGACTTCGAACTAGCCGAACAATTCCTGGATGCCAGCCCTCTCGCTGGACGGCAAGCGAAACAGCAATTAGGCATCACCAACGATTACTTTGTCGAAGCGGCACCCACAGTCCCCGCTGGCGGATTCGATAACTTGATGTCACAAACACGTAAGCTGATTCAAAGCAAACCTCGATAAAGCTGCAAGCACATGCGACGCTCAGACATTTAAAACCGAGCATCGAACAGCCAGCCCCGCATCACCGGCAATCAAGAAGCAAGCGATCTTTTAAAGGCGTGAAATCACCGATCGCTTCTACTTCAGACATTCGGTTTGCATCGCTACCACGGTAGCCAATGATCGACGCGTTCCCATTTCATCCGTCAAGTTACTTGCACTGAAGCCGACGTCGCGAAACTCTCATGCATGTCCTACTGACGAACGATGACGGCATTGACGCCCCAGGACTACAGGCGCTCTCCGAATCAATTCTATTCTGGGCGAAACAAAGGAAACACGAGCCCGTCCGGCTGACCGTAGTTGCACCCGACGAAGGGCGCAGCGAGTGCGGGCACAGTGTCATTCGGTCAGGCGAACTGCATGTCAGCGAAGTGAGTCCAAACTGGTACGCGGTCTCCGGTACCCCCGTCGACTGCGTCCGAGTCGCACTGAACTGTTTTTGCCCCGATGTCGACTTCGTGGTTTCAGGGATTAACGCGGGCGCTAACGTAGGCGTCGACATTCTAATGAGTGGAACAGTAGCCGCGGCCCGAGAAGCGGCCATCCACGGCAAGTCGGCGATCGCCATTTCTCACTATCGCCATCCGGATGTTCCCAAAACTTGGGACCACACACCCCATTGGCTGATCAGCGTATTCGACCGATTCTTACAAAGCCCGGTAAATCCTGCACAGACACCCCGAGAAGTGAACGGTGATCCAGGCCTATTGTGGAACGTAAATCTTCCTGCGGTCACCCCAGAGCCCAACAAAACCCCGCCGATACACGACTGCTTCGTCGACCCACTTCCGTTGCGAAGACGGGGAGAACTCCAGCTAGCAATCAACAATGCGGAAAAAGTCCAGTTACAACGGACTCCGGTTCGCCTCGCGAGCGACTTTCATGGACGAGAAAGGAAGCCGGGCAGCGACGTGCACCTGTGTTTTTCAGGCAACATCACAATCAGCGAGCTACGGGTTTTCTAACCTGCGCGTCAGGTCAGTTTGTAGCCTGAGACAATCACATGGACGCGTGCATACGCAGACCGATCAAGCCTCGATGAACAACATCTGTCTCCCTAACGGACCGGGAGAACTAGTTTTCGGTCAGCGAATCTGTCCGACGAGCCTGAACGATATCAAGTGCGACCATAGCAAGGCACTGCCTTCCAAAGGTTCCGACCACGGATACCGCCATCTTGCCGACAACCGGCAAACAACATGCGATCAAGCCTTCAACATCGTGCTCCAGGGCAGCAAGCACGCGACCGAACCAACCAATCACACATCGACACGTCATTCAACGGAATCGAGACCCAGGAGCTTAGCGATCGAGTTGGCTGGCAACCGCGATCTCAGTTTCCAACATTGATCCGGCGGCCGATGTCGAGGACTTGGGTGCAGCTTTGATCTCGGGCTTCAATTCGCCACGTACGATCGACACCTCGCGAGGAGCCTCGATGCCAATGGCAACTCGGTTGCCGGCAATACGATTGACGGTCAATACGATGTTGTCACCGATGACCAACTTTTCCCCTTCTTTGCGACTTAAAACTAACATACTGAATCCCTTCGAGTTGAATTTGGAAGTGGTAAGGAGGAAGACGGCGAATTGCCGAGTTCCTGTACAGCATTCCGCAGGCCAAACGTCCGAATAATCGGAAAATCGACACCATTAGAGCAAAACGGCGGATTTACATACAAAATCCTCGTGTTTTACTCAAGTTTTCACAAACGGCGTGTTTTTGATCAAAGTGACCGTTTATGGAACAGATGAGTCATTTGTCCTGAGAAATCTTGTCAAAACGAGACAGCGTCTCAACGTGAGACACAAGAAGTAACTCCTCGTCTGACACAAGTAGTATCAGTCCGGGGTGTGACACGTTTGGTCACTGCCGAGAAGAAAAGAACACAAAAGGTTTGAGAATAGGCTCAACAAGCTTCCCGCTGCGAGCCGAAAACGGAACCTTGGAGTGAAATGGGGAGGAATCCGAGATCGAAAAAATGTCTCGATTCGGAGGCCCACCCCGTCTTGCTACCGAGAATGATCCTCGATAAATTCTCTGCATCTTGCGGGAACGATTCGTCGGGTCCTCAAGAAGAGCTTCAATCCCCTGTAGCTCAGTTGGTAGAGCAGGCGGCTGTTAACCGCCTTGTCGCAGGTTCGAGTCCTGCCGGGGGAGCTTAGTGGCTAAGTCACTACAAGCCGATGCGAGACAAACCCAGTTATTTACGGGGTTTTCTTCCATCGGCTTTTTTTGTGTCTCGGGATGTCCCCCCTTAGCCTGCACAGTCTGTGGTGGATTTCGTGGTGCTTTTCCGGGCACCCCTCCCACGTCGTCGGATACGTCCTTCGATGCTTCCGGTGGCGTTGTTGTCACGCCCGCAATCTTGGCACCCTCGATGACCGCGCGGTCGAAACTCGATTGCATCGTCATCGCATAGTGCTTGTTGGCGACTTCTGGCGAATTGCCTAGCCAGCTTGTCACGTCCTTGGCGGGATAGTGGGCGAGCAATTCCGTTTCGCGGGTTGCCCGTAGGTTCTGCATCAACTTCGGCCACGGGACCAATCCGGCTCGGGTGACGATCTTTTCCATCGTCGTTAGGACGTTGGCGTCCGCGTCGTATCGTGTGACCACCAACTCGGCACCGTCGGGGGCAAACTCCTTCGCTCGCAGCAAATGGGGCCGCAACTCGGGAAAGATCGGACAGCGGCGAATCGGTGGCGTCTTATTGCTTCGCACGATCATCGTGTTGTTGGGCAGGTCGATGTCCGCCCATCGTTGGATTCGCGTTTCGTGTGAACGCATCCCACCGTAGCGAGCAAACGCCAACATGATCCGCCAATCTTCGCAGTGGGCTTTGCAGATGCACGCTTCGATCCAGTCCCCCGGCACCATGAAAAGACGATCATCGTTGCCCGTGACGGCCGATGCTTCGCCTTCAAATGGATTGCGAGAAATCAATTCATGTTTGACGGCCGATCCGAAAAACTGCTTGCACCGTCCGATCGTTCGTCGCACCGTGTTCTGCGCCAGCCCAGTGGCGTACTTCTTTCGTTCGTTGCCGTTGGTTTGCAGCCACTTACGGTAGGTTTCCGCGTCCCCCGCGTTGAACGTGTCGATCCGCTTGTCATCGCCAAACTTATGGCAAAGGCTCCGCGCCGTCACCGTCAACAATTCGATCGTTCGCGGTGAACCGGGGTGGTCGTCGATGTAGTCATCGCACCACTTACGTATCGTCGGGGCTTGCTCGGGTTCCGGTTCCGGCTCCGCGACTTGCAACGGCGGCGCGAGTCCTTTTTTGACCAGCTTGGCGTACAGCTTGCCGGATGTTTCGGCCAACTTGGCGAGCCATTGGGCCGTTTCGTATTCAGGATCGGCTCCGACAATTTGCCGGCCGACAATATGTTCAATCTTGCTACCAATAGATTCGGCAGCACGCTTAGAAATCTTGCCGGGATAGATGCTTTGCGGTTTGCCATTGGCATCTTTAAACCGGATCTCGATTGTCTTGTTCTTCTTTTGGATAATCGTTGCCATCGTGTTCATCTCTACAAAAGAGTCACCAGGATAAAGTAAAGTGCGACGGCGGGCCGGTGATGATCCCCGTCCTTCGGAAACTTCCCTAGCCGTCGCACTTGCAATCCACCCTCATTGGGTTCGGTAACACGAGTAAGTTGCCAAACTGTGTCGCTCGGTCGGAAGTTGTTTAGCTGACAACAGTGATCGTGTACCAATCTTTCCGACCAGTTGGCTGGGACGATCGCAACTTAGATGCGTTCGCCCCAGCAAATTAGTTCGCTGCGCCGGGGCAGACGCAAACCCTAAGTCGGAGTTCCCTTCTTACCTGTAGGACTCGCCGTACACTCCTCTAGCACATCAAATCGAAAACGCACTGAGCCGCCTATGACGAACTTCACACTGTCAGGCAAAGTGCCATCTAGCAACCAACGGTCGATGGTTCGCTCAGTCACCGAGAAATACGCAGCAGTCTCTTTTTTTGTCAGCGGTCGGTGAACAGCCGGGAAATCAGATCGTTCGTTACTCATTGGTAGAAATACCTGCTTGGGAATCTTTGGATATGGTCTTCTTTTTACTTTTAAATCGTTGCTCGCGGTTGATTCTCTCCACGCAAGCCAATAGCTCTTTGGTTTTGATCCAGCGACTAGCTGCGTCCGGATCACATTGCGAACATCGCCAAGAACCGGTCAAGGACTGGGTGTCGCAAAACCTCTGACACCCACTGCACTGATCGATCTCGTCAGGCGATAGTTCGTCGTAAGCGACGAGAACGACATCGGGATGAACGATCGAATCATCTGTGAGCACCCATTGCACGGCCTCGCATTCTCCACAGATGACACTGGAATCCGTCTCGATAAGCATCGCAGATTTGCAGTGGCGGCAATCATTGCCCGATGACAGTTCGAGTACCGAATCACGTACCGCCGAAGCCTCTACGCTCGGCGACGGCACTGCGTTTCCGAACAAGCCGTCAAGTAGTCCACGATGCACCGGAGAGGGTACAACGTGCCCTATGTGCCCCAATGTGCCCTCCCTTGTGTAAATATTAGTAGTAAAGGCATTCGGGGCAGGGTACGAAGGGGACGTAGGGCACGAATCCAGGCATGTGTTAGTGCGGATCATAAATGCTCCTCGTTTCCAAGGTCGAAGGCGTAACGCTCTGCGATCGCGGTCACAACATCTGGATGGACCTTGAAAAGCCGCTTGCCGTTTGTTTTGCTCGTCCGCAGGTCATAGCGTTTCAACACTGACGCTACTCCTTTGGCCGACCAAACGCTATCCACTACGTCTTCATCAATCAATCGTGATGCCTTTAGGACTTCTCCCGCCGTCGGGCGGAATCCTTGAACCAGCAAACTTCGCAACGCCATTAAAAACACGCCATCCGCCTGCGGCACCGCATCATCGGCAGCAATCGCACTTTGCTTCTCTGCATGATCGATGAGTAACTGGAGTATGGCTGGATCGTCTGCATGCTCAACAATGCTCAGCAATGGCCCCCAAAGTTCCGTATCGCGGTTGGCAAGCGCGTTCGCTGGCGGCGGTGTTGCGATCGCAGCGTAACCATACTCAAGTGCCCAGCAATGCAGTGCATCGAGCACCTCATTGAACGACTCGGGTGAATTGTCGAGCGAGCGACGTGCTTGCGGATCGCTTTTTGACGCTCGTTGCAAGCGAACTGCAATGCACCGACTCGCTAAGGCCGGCGGTAACCCGCGAATAGCTCCCAGGACGACGGGGCCATAGCAATCGAACGTTACCGAACGAAAAGTATCTCCATGAGGCTCCATCCGCACCGCTGTGCCGCCACGGCGATAGCCCGACAACAGAATGGATAGCACCTGCTGGACATCCTGAGCTCTTGGATCCCCCATTCGCTCGACTTCGTCCAACATCATTACGCCACCGAACGCATGACGAATGCGGAATATTGTCGCCGCTGAGGCATTGCCCGTCATCGTTGGTCGAAAGGCCAACCTGTGCAGCACGTCCATCGTCCGAGTTTTGCCGGAGTTTGCTGGCCCCACCAAGTTGATGTACGGTACCGCAGGAAGTGCTGGATATAAGTAGGTCATCATGACCCAAGCGGCCAATGTTAGCCCATGACCGTCCGCACTACTTGGTGGCAGAACGATATAACGGTCGATCTGCTCCGCCACCATTCGGAGCACCTCCCCGGTCGTCGGCACCGAAGCACCTGAAAGCCACCTCTCTCGGCTATTGAGACTCCACCGGTTATATGCCTTGACATCGGTTGTTGTGGGAATGGAACAATGTGGTGATAGCCAGATGGTCTCTCCGGGAGCGATCTCCAAACGGTCTGACAGCGGCTCGCATCGCCGACCTTCCGGCGACCGTAGGTAGTGTTTCCATGACCCGACAATACCGGAACCCGATTGACGCTGCACCGGAATCGCGATAGCAGAAATATCTTCGCGGATAATCAATTCTGGTCGTACCACTGCGGTCGTCGGTAGTTCACTCCCACCATCGTCATCGGCGACACGTCCGGAATCGTCACTAAACGATTGCTGATCGAGCCGATCGGCGATTCGAAGGAATTCTGCATTTAGCGAGTCCTCAGTAACTGCACTTTGATCGCCGAGCTTTTCCATTACCGCAGCGACATACTTGCGTCGGTCCGACGCCTTAGCGGGCGTAACCCGGTCTCGATGAACTGTATCCTCGCCAAGTCGGCAAATCACGTCGGCAGAGCCGTTGCGACCATTAGCGTTTGCCACCAAAGCTAAATTCGGAGACGATTGCTCCACTGTGATCTCGGTTGGTTTGTCAACGCTCATAGTGTCACCTCCGATGAAATCTTCAGGCTGCGTGTCGGCACTCGATCAGCCGCAACATCGATCACTTCCTTAGTAACACCGGACTGCACCCATTCCCGTGCATCCTTAAAGCCATCCGGCGGAATCAAGACGCGTACGGATCGACACATTGTCAACAGTGAATCTGCCAGTCGGTTAGCACTCGCAATGCCAACGCTGTCTCGGTCCGCAACAATCACACACTCCGAGACAAAGAGACAACGCACCTTTCCCATTTCAACGCCCAGCGAACTGGACGCGGATGACCTCCCGATCGCTTGCAGTCCGAGCGACAGTAGCGAGGCGGTGTCTGTCGGCCCCTCGGCGACATAGAGTCGATCCAACGGAGCAGTCAATCCGGTGGGCACGAACACGCCTGTACATCCACCTCGTACAGCCCACTTCCTATCATTGGCGAGGGATCTAAGGCGGACACCAACAATGTTCCCCATTGCGTCCTCCATTGGCCACGTCATGGCTTGGTGCCGCGACGACCATCCGACCTTCAACAGCTTAAGACACTCAATCGGCAATCCGAGGTGATCGGAAAACGATTTCCAGCTACGTGGTGTCATGGCTGCGTGCGACTCCAATGCGACATTCATGATGTCGGATTGTTGGCTGCTACTTATTCGAGGCTGAGCGGCTCCGATCTTCAGGATGCTGACGATATCCCTGGGTTTGAACGCTGCCTTCGGACTCTGATCAAGCATGCCCAGCCAGTCAGCCAGCCACCGACAAGCAGAGAGAAAATCAATCTCCATGAACCACTGCAACGTAGCAAGTCCATCACCCGGCCTGATGACGCTGCCGGTTGTAAAGCAGTGACGGCAGTGCACCGCACCTCGATTACGAACATCTCGAAACGCAGCGAACCGATTCTTTCCGTCGCCACACCTGGGGCACGGGTGTCCACGACCATCAAGTAAATGGCTAGGGATACCTGCCGCACCCAGTATCTCTATCCACTGACCAAAGGCAGCATCCTTCAGTTCATCTACCGGTCGACAATTACGATACTTGTGCTTCTTACTCATATATTGTTTCCAAAGAACGCATCAGCCACCAGGAATGGAGGCAGGGCGAATAAATAACAACGTGAACAGGGGCAGATGCGACTCAATACCTGCCCAAGATTGCCGCAAATGCTACGGCGACAGCCGCCACCGATCGAAACCGGTGGCGGCGCTAAATGAGACGTGATTCGGTGGTGCCGACGGCGAGTTGCGTCTGCACCAGCTATGCCACTAGCTTCCTAAGCCGAAGGGGTAGTAAAAGCCAAGCTGTTGCTCGATCCGCAGCAGTTCTACTGAGTCAGAGGCATCGTCAGCTGCCCATGTCGCGTTGACTGCAGCGATCACCGCTTGGCAAAGGCTATGCTGATCTGATCGCCCCAGTAGTCGCTCATCGACTTCTGATTCGATGCGCAAGAGTTCAACCGCTCGCCACAGCACCTCAGTGAGCGGCACTCCCTCTGGTCGCTCTACAGGAGGGCCAAGCTCTCGAACGAGCAGCCTTGGCACCTGAATACCTCGCAACTCCTCCCAGCTCAGAGTCTCCTGTCCGCTGTAGCGATCGGCGATGTCGCAAATCATCTCAGGCATCCAGCGAGGCACCATCACCGACTTCGCGGTGGCGATGCCACCGGGTTCATTTGATGCAGGCACGTTAGGCGAGTACACTACTTCAGTCATGTGTTTTCCTTTTGAATGGGTTAAGTCGTGACATCTGCCAATCGGCCGTCCGCTCTGTCTCACCGTCGCGGCGGCCGGTTGGCTGTTTAATTCGTGTTAGCGGGGCTGACTCGTCTTCCCCCCTTCCTGAAAGAGCCATTGGTCGAACGTGGAGCGGGGCCACCGTGAGAGTCGACCGATTTTCATTGGTGCGATGATCTCGCCCGCATGCACCCGTCGACGCACGGTGCGGGTCGAGCATCTTAGGATCCGGCCGATGTCGACCTCGTCGTAGCACTCATGTACTGCCTGTACTGATTCACTGTTGTCAAACAATTCTGTCACCTCTTGGCGGTTTCTTGAATGTGGAGCCATGTGCAGTCCACCATTGGCTGCACTGGAAAATTTTAGGAGAGCCTCCCTAGTCCTCAAGCTCTGAGTTTGCCTCCGTTAACCCGACTTTCCATTGGAAAGCTAGAAGACATGCGACTTGGTTTCTGTAGGATTCGCCTTCAAACCTCATCAAAAAGCGAAGCGTCAAGCGGCACAAAACAGCTTGCCAGAACGGCAAAACACTTCCGTTGCACCGCTGTCCCACCGAATGGTGACCTACGCAGCGATGAGCCGATAAGCTCCCCAGCTCGCGGCATAGACATCGCCTAGCCGGCGCACACATGGCGTCCTGAAAAAATTTAGAATTCCATTGGAATGCGATGGAAAGCCGTGTCCCAGCACCATTCAAGACGTGCCAAAACGAACAAAACGCTCACAATGGAAGGTGCGAGATTTTCGATTCGCCCTTATCAAACGGCTGTATTTGGTGCCGCAGGCACCAGCTTTCAGTTGCCGACGGTTCGAGCAGAAAGCCACACCCAAGTGTCCAGCTCGATCAAGTCTTGATAGACCTTGTCCTCTAAGATTTGCAAATTGTGGACGGTCCGTTTCCAGTCGGTCCAGTCGCCCTCGATCCGTGAATGCGATTGCGAGCGATGGCAGTGATATCGGTAGCACCGAAAAACCTTTCAGGTGCAATTTGATGACGGCTTACTGCGAGGGCGGATCGGCTCTCGGATCTGCGAGGTCGCATCCCTCCTGGTAAACTTTCAGCCAGCCCCTGCACGTGTTAACTGCATTGTTTTGCAACGCTTTTTCTTGCTTTGCGACGGAGCCCACTTCACGACTGCCAATAGACCAAACGGAATTGAATTCCACAGCGAGCTTCCAACGAGGTGTAATCCGTTCCCAATTCCAGTACAGCCAACGAGCTTGCTCAAGCGTTACTTCGGTCGCCTTGTCCGCAAACATCGAGTCGAGAGCTTCCCTGGGCTCGTCATCCCAAACAGGCATCGTTTTAAGGTTTCCGCGTTCCGTCTTGCACGTTTCCCATACTTCCTCCATCCATTTCCGCCACTCCTCTTTGAAGTCAGACAATGGATTCGACCGGGAAGCCATGATTGCGTGGATGGCGGCAGTAGCGAAGTCGATGCAGTGAATATCGAACAACCAGTTAACATGAGATTGCAGATCATCATAGGAATCTGGATCAATCTCTTTTATGGTTGGGACAGGCCCGGTTCGAAGTGGTTGATCGATTCCGCCAACCCGAAGCACCCTTTCGGGCACCCATGGATCATCTTGGTCGTCTTGGTCGTCTTGGTCGTCTTCATCTATGTCTATTTCGTTTTGATCTCCTGGCGTTGAGGGGTACTGCGTTCGAAACGCGTAACGAGTCATAACCAACATATTGTCGTCTGATATACCACTTCTAATTCGGCGAGGTATCAGAAGCTTTGTCCCGGCGTCATTGGAAGACAGCTCCAGAGCGTTCCAGATTTTGGCTGCACCGGCGCTACCAAAAACGAAAGCATTGTATGCAAAAAAACCCCGGTTATTGACAAACTTTCTCGTATGGATGTGCTCGCACTCCCGTAGGACACAAGAGCTGGGTGCATCCTGGGGGTACTGAAGGCGGATGCAAAACTTACGCATCTCAATAACCGCATCTTCACACAACTGGGAAGGATATTCGTCATTCCCCGTGTATCCTCCTTCGACCCCCAGAATCACGCACCATTCAATTTGCGATGTTGTCTCGCGGATTATGTCAATCTGACGACGTTCCAGTTTCGACAACTCGCTTTCGTTACGCAATGGAGATGGCATCGCAGTTTGATCTCAGGAAAAGTGTTCCAAGATGCTCTTTCAGAGTGTTTGCTATTTCAAATCGTCAGCTACGTCATCATTTGATGGCATTTACTACAATATCTTGTAGATGGTAGACAACCGAACTGGACCAGTTTATCACCTCGGCCGCGAAAAGTCTCTGTACGTCGCCGTCAACGAGAATGATGTGTCTAGAACGTCGCTCCCAAGAAGAATTCATCCTGGCAAGCATCTAATTTTGGCTCAGTTTATCGGACTGGGCGCGGCAGAGCTCGCGGAGATCTGCGGTGGCAAGTCGATGCGACAATCCTCGATCATTTTTGCGATTTCGTCATCCGAAAATCGACCTCGTAAATACGCGATCAAATCTTCTTGTCGATTTTGACCGAACTCCATTCGGTAAAGTACGAGTGATCGTTGTAGATTCGCTTGCTGCTCAATCTCGCGACTATGAGGCAACGCGGGAACGTGGCGTTCAATCTTCGCCTCACCGCTGGGGAAAAGCCAAAACTGCGTAAGGTCATTGTCCGAAACGTCTCGATCTTGTTTTGCGCAACGGAACATTGCTTCCCACGGATCGTTCTCGCTAGGCGAGATCGCAGCGTCGGCGAAGCAGCTTGCAATGTTCTTTCGGAAAGCGTGTCCTTTATGACGGGCGTAAAACAGATCGAGCGAGCGGTGATACTCACTCTGCGAGTTCGGATACCGCCGGATGCCCCATGCCGACAATCCCTGCCAATACACGCTGCTCGGCAATCGCTTCAGCGACTCCTTGGCAACCTAGCCGACAACACCATCTGCATCGCCAAGTTGCTTTGCCAACCAGATTTCAGAGTCGCGGGCGCGTCCACGAATCTTGGACGACGTCACCTTCTTCCGCTCTAGATCCAAATACATCCAGGGCACAAACAGAAAGTACTTCGCTCTGGTTTGGATCGTGGGCGTCCCAGGAAACAGCAATCCCGCAAATGCATCACGCACGCCGCCCAGTCCCAATTCGTCGCGAGTCGTTTTCTCACCAAACAGATCGATCACATCGAGCATCTTACGACGTTCGTGTTCGGAATAATCAAGCCACGTAAACGTTGATGTCATGGGCAATCTCTTAGTTTTGCTTATCCCAGCTTGGATCCTCACGGAACGACGGTTGCACGTCGCGGCACAATTGCTCCAAATGGTGGGCCAATTGAACGATTCGCGTGTCCGAAAACACTTGCTTCGAATGGACGAAGAACCGCTTCGGCTTCACCGGGTTGATGACGCAAATTTTCCCGCGACCGATTCTCCGGGAAACAAACCAACCGGGAAGCGTCAGGATCGGCTCAGCTTCAATGGTCTCACCCATCGCTGCAGACAGGTGTTGCGAGAGCCATCGGGATTCGGTCTCTAACTGCTTGTTGGGAATTCGCCATTTGAAGTCAGGGAATCGAATCTCGTCTTTTTCGTGATCCACAACGATCTCCGCCTTACCCTCGCCTTCCTTCGGTTTGCCTCGCATCTTCGTATTGACCGTAAATACGCCGCTGCGGCTGACCACGACATGGTCAATGTTGCCGTACGGAAACGGGATGTCATGAAAAACACGACATCCTTCCAGCATCAGTTGGTCAAGTTCTTGGCCAGTCGCCAGTTCACCTTCCAGCCCAAGCTTGAACTTGCGAAGCTCTTCGAGTCTTTTGATAAGCGTGCGACCGATCACGAGCGAGAGGCCAATGGCAGCGACAAAACCAGCAACGACTCGTCCGGTGCTTTCGGGTGTTCCGCGAAAATATGAATCCGATACGTGTGCTAGGCAGATAATCGCAGGGAGCAACATCCATGCGGTAAGTATCGAGTCCACTTCGATATCGAGATCATCGATCTTTTTACGCAGTGAATGACCAGGGCTTCGTAGCAGTGTCCGCGTCAGAGGGTTCTGGCGAGTCTTTTGCGACTGCAGCCGACGCCAATAGGCAACACACACCACCAACGGCAACATGCCCAGCACGAAAGCCAAAACCGTGCCGAGAAAAACAGCAAGCCAGCCCACAATTGCCATCAATGTTGCTATCCCCCTATTCCGATCGACGACTCCAACGCGTCCAGCGACTGGTTATCCATCGCTGCCAACTTCCGAAACAGCTCTGGACGTTGAAGAATTCGTTTCCGGATCGACGCAGGCACTTTGTTCGCTAGAAGAAGTAGCTCGTCTTCGTCAGCTCTCAACTCACCCGCCAACTTGTGGATGAACTTCTCCGAAGGGTAATCGCCGAAGTGCAACTTGCCGTTCTCGACCTTGCTGATGTATGACACGCTCACATCCATGCGATCTGCGAGGTCTTGCTGAGTCATTGCTTGTTGGGCGCGTAGTATTCGCACCTTTTCACCAAACTGCATGACACCAGCGCTCCTGTGATTGTGAAGGCCCCCGGGAGAGCGTATGCTACCTGCACTTTTAGGTCAAGAAGATTGCCTCGGCGCATGTCGGAAGCAGTTGACGCGAGACGCGATAGTTCGAGGCTAAAAACAAACCAAGTCAATACGTAAAGTAGAGTAGTCGTGACTGAAACCCAGCTAGCTCCATTCACTGCGGATGCTGACCCCTTTACAAGGAAAGTGGTTTCGCTCCGCCTAGCTGTTGCGAGACAAGGTGAGATGGATCGTTCCAAGTGGTGGAATACGAAAGGGCTGCTGAGCCGAGTTGGTGAACTCGCACTCTCGCGAGGCTTCCCGAAGAGTCATGTGTTCGCTCGGTCGAGGGCTGCATTTGCAGTAGCAGCATCCCGCTCCGAAGAAGTCTTCGATCCGCCGGACTCGTGCACGTTATGGCGTCTGCCCGCCGAGATCGAGGATCAGTTGGACGATGCCTGGGCCGGCTGGCTGGAGAGCCCTGATGAATGGAAGGATCTGCTTGTGACGATTGACGAAGTGGCGAGCAGTGACTTTGTCACTGTCTTGGTAGCCCTAGGGCTTGTTTCAGAGAAATCTGCTAGTCGTGCGAAGGGGCTCCGGCGTGCAGACGACTTGAAATCGGTTCCTCTGAGAATTGAGAGCGAAAGTATTATCGAGGCTATCGAACTGCTGGCAGTTGCACATGGAAGCAGTGAGCCGGGCAAGCTGGCGGTGCCGTTTATTCGGGAAGCGGACTTCCCGAAATGATCGTTGATAACGTCAGGCTGAGTTCATTCTTGGCTGCGAAAGGGCTTTTCGTAGAGACGACGTACCGTGCTTTAGGTACGTGGAGAGCGGAATCGACCCTTGCCGAAAACAAGCGGCTGATCGTAGAGGAAAATGCGGTTGGGGCGCCGTCCGCTGGGTGGCTGCGGCAGTTTACAAAAACGCTTAATCGCAGACTCGATCTCACGGGGACCGACGCGATCCTCATCGATCTCGTGCAACGTGGTTGGCATATCGAGGACTGGCAACCAATCTATTTGTGGCACGCGTGTCACCATGACCTGTTGCTGTGGCGATTCTTTTCCGAGTGGTTGTTTGTGCAGCGCGAGAACGGAATCGTCGTTGTCACAATTGACAACGCGACCGACTTTGTGACCGCCGTTGCGAAAGAAGCTGCCCTACTGGACCAGTGGAGCGAAAGCACTCGTAGGAGAACAGCAACCGGCCTGTTACGAATTGCTGGCGAGTTCCATTTGATCCGTGGCCGTGTTCGAAAGGAATTCGACGCCTATCGACTTCCTGAACGCAGCCTGATGTACCTACTTCACGTCTTGATGGAACGCGAGAACAACACACGTAGAGTCATCGAGGCGGAAGATTGGCGGGTATTCTTGATGAAGGCAAACGAGGTTGAGGAAGAACTCCTACGGCTTCACCAATACGGAAAACTGCGGTTTGAGCGCGCGGGCAGTTTTCTGGAACTGACACTGCCGTACAAGAACACCGACGAATACGTCAGGAGCGTGGCCCTATGAATGATTGGAATTCACGACTCCGCGATACGCTCGAGCCGAGCCTGTCCAAGCAAGATCCGCGTCCTGACATCAGTGCCTACAAGGACATGCCATTGTGCATTTTTTTGTATGACCCGGCGGCAGAGTTCGAACTGCGTCAGGAGCTTTCACTGCTTCAGACAAGGCTCGAGCAGAAAGGCAAACGCATTGTTCGCGTCTCGCTCATGGATTGCTTGATAGAGGCGCTCACCAACGCGGGGGTTTCACCTGAGGAGCTCGTCGAAAACGAAGTCATGCTCGGACACAACGGGCATCAAACGGTTGCACAGACGATTCACCAAGTGCTCAGCGAGTACTCACCGCTGGACCAATTGGTTCTGAGTAAGGTCCCGGAAGATGCCGATCCCCATCGAGACATTCTGTGGATCACACGTGCCGGAGCTCTGTACCCGTGCTACCGCACATCCACCTTGGTCGAACACTTTCAGGCGAAGCTGGAGATTCCCGGTGTTCTGTTCTACCCCGGCGAGCTCATTCCGCCAGCCGGATTGAGCTTCATGGGCGTGCACGATGCTGAGCACAACTACCGAGCAAAGCTTCTTTGACAGGAAATCAATTGATGGCACCACAACACATCAAAGAAATATTCGCTCGCGATATTCATCGAGATATTCGCGAAGTCATCAAGGTCGACCAGGCCGATGAAGATGTGATCCGCGCCGAGATCAGCGAATACATCGTCACCAAAACGATCCTGAGCAACTTCGTCGAGATTCTTGAAGCCTATAGCGAGTCGCCGAACAAACCGAGCGATCGGATGGCGGTGTGGGTCTCTGGTTTCTTCGGTTCCGGTAAATCGAGCTTTGCGAAACTGCTGGGCCTAGCTCTGGCTAACCGTCAGCTTGGGACCGATACGACCAGTAACTTACTCGCGACACACATTGGCGATCACAAGGTTCAGGTCCTTATCAAGACCGTCGTCGAGAAGATCCCTACCGAAGCGGTGATCTTCGACGTTGCCACCGAGCGTGGTGTGATGCACGGCAACCAGATGTTAACCGAGATCATGTACCGGCAGCTTCTGGAACATCTTGGGTACGCCAGTGACCTTGATCTCGCTGAGCTCGAAATCACACTTGAAGGAGAGGGACGCCTCGAGGAATTCAAGGAAACCTACCAAAGGCTCTTCCCGAAGAAAGATTGGGACAAGGCCAAGAACCTCGTCGCCTTTGCCATGAACGAAGCCAGTCGTGTCCTGCACGAACTGGAGCCGGATACATATTCCTCACCCGACTCATGGGTAAAGGGCGCACGAGAGAGAGCTGACGTTAGCCCTAACCATTTAGCCCAGCGCTGCAAAGAACTGACGGCCCGTCGCGGCGAGAATCGAAACTTGGTTTTCGTTATCGACGAAGTCGGTCAATTCGTCGCTCGCACCGTCAACAAAATGCTTGACCTGCAGGGCATTGTGCAGGCTCTCGGACGAGTCGGCCAGGGGCAGTTTTGGGTTGTGGTGACTTCGCAGGAGAAGCTGAACGAACTTGTCGGTGGCCTCGACGATTCTCGTGTCGAGCTGGCGCGACTCATGGATCGCTTCCCTTTGCAAGTCCATCTGGAGCCAAGCGACATTTCCGAAGTCACAAGCAAGCGAGTTTTGGCGAAGACCGCTGACTCAGAAAAAATGCTGGCAGCCCTCTTTGAAGCGAATCGTGGGAGCCTCGCGGCCAATGCGGCATTATCAGCCGACATCAAGTTGCCGCAGATCAACCGCGAGAGTTTTATCGAACTCTACCCGATGGTCCCGTATCAGGTCGACTTCGTGATTCACGTGGTTTCTGGCCTGCGAACGCAGGGCGGAGCAAGTCGTCATGTGGGCGGTGCGAATCGAACGGTCATCAAACTTGCACAGCAGTTGCTCGCACACCCGAAGACCGGACTGGGAGACTGTGAAGTCGGACAACTGGTAACCGTCGAGCACATCTACGATCTCGTTCGCGACAACATCGACAGTACGATTCGCGACAAGATCGATCGCCTGGAAGCCGAAGTGGAGCATCCTTTCGCACAGAGAGTGGCGAAAACCATCTGTCTGTTGCAATTCGTCAAAAGCATCCACCGTAATGCTGAGAACATCGCAGCTGCTCTCTACCCGAAGGTAGGCGGCGATTCAGTTCGGGCCAGCGTGGATCAAGCTCTGCAGGCGCTGGTTGCGGCTCATAAGATCCGGCTTGGCGACGATGGTTATCGCATTCCGACACCGACCGAAGACGATTGGGAAACTCAGCGAGCTGCCCTCAAGCCAAAGCGAGCCGACACCAATCAGATCCTTCGCGAAACGATGGAACGGCTTTGGCAGCCCCAGCCCAGTCACACACTGCTCAGCACACGAGTGTTCAAAGGCAGCTTGTGGCTCGACGGTCGCGAAAGAATCAAGGGCGACATTCAGTTTCAGGTTCGCCTCGCTGAAGACAAAGCCGACTATGAACGACTGTGTGATGAATCACGTCGCCAAAGTCAGGCTGAACGTGAAACGGTCTTCTGGGTCATTCCGGTCGATGAAAAAATCGACAAGGAAGTCACCGAAGTCTTTCGTTCGAAAGAGATGATCACCAAGAAAGAACGCGGAGCCCAAACGTCAGCGGAAACACGGTTGCTCTCTGAGGAGGGCCGCCGCCGCGATACGCATCGTGGCGAAGTACGAAGGCTGCTGGAACAAGCTGCTCTTTCGTCAATGGTCTATTTCCGTGGCAACGATCGCAGCCCGGATGAGAATGACGTCACGGTTGTGAAAGCCGCTGAGAGCATTTTGGCTCATTCGCTACCCGATGTCTTTGATCGGTTTTCCGATGGAGCAGCCCGCGTTGCCAAGAAAGATCTCACGGCCATGCTGGAGAGTGAGGACTTGCGAGGACTTCCCTCAGTCTTCTCCACTCTCAAACTGCTTCGCAACGAAGGCGGGACGTTGGTTGTCGAAACCGACTCCGGTCCGCTTGGCGAAATGCTCACTTGGGTCAGCAACAAAAGCGACTACGG
This sequence comes from Rhodopirellula sp. J20-39, assembly GCF_057365095.1. Taxonomy (NCBI): domain Bacteria; kingdom Pseudomonadati; phylum Planctomycetota; class Planctomycetia; order Pirellulales; family Pirellulaceae; genus Rhodopirellula; species Rhodopirellula sp. J20-39. Next base: position 5,651,572 of record NZ_CP195123.1, read on the forward strand.
CATCAATCCCCAAGGGAAAGCTCTGGAGGCGGAATTCGGTAGCTCGCCTTACGGCTGGGATGTCGACGTCGTCAAGCTTTTCACATTGTGCCTGCTGCGAGCGGGGCAAATTACAGCGACCAGCCAGGGGCTTTCAATCAATGCCGTGGAAGACTTCGGTGCCAGTGACGTCTTCACCAACAATACGAAGTTCCGTTCGGCGACTTTCCGTCCAAAGAAGGTGTTGGACTTTGCGGAGGTCGTCAAAGCGGCCGACGCGTTCAAGAGCACATTTGGCGAAGAGATCAAGCAGCTGACCCAGGACGAAGTTGCTAAGGCAATTCGCGAAAAGGCGATCAGTCGGCAACGGGAGTTGCGTGAAGTGCAAGCGATGTTGGAGCGGCACCAGTTACCGGGCACCGATTTGTTCACTTCCGGGATCAGTCAGATGGAGCAGATCTCCACGGCGGGCGAGGAAGAGACAATTCTGGGTTTCGCCAGCGGTCACGCCGAACTCAAGGACGCCTTGGCCAGGGCAGCCGACATTCAGTCCACGATTGCCGAGCCGCAGTTACAGGCACTCAGTCGAGCACGTCGCGTGCTGAAACATCATTGGCCGTTTCTGTCGCAGGAAGCCGACACGACTGAAGAAGATCGGGAATGTGCCGAACAGCTATCCGATCTAATGCAGAAGGAAACGTTCTACAAGGAGCTTCCAAGCATCGATCAACATGCCGGACGATTGGAAGGTCTGTATGACGCCACGTTCAAGGCGGCTGTTCAGGCTCGGTCGGATTGTTACACGTCTGCCATTGAGCAATTGAAATCGACCACAGGCTGGGACCAACTGGATGAAGACGTGCAACAGCGGATTGGTGATCCGCTTTCCAGTCGTACTTCGAGCGATGTTCCCGGCACAACACCGATTCCACAACTGCGAGCCGATGTTGATGCGTGCGACAAGCGACTCGCGGATGCTGTGGCCGAAGTGCACCGCTTAATTGAAGGCGACCGGATTGTGCAGGTGAAAGTGGGCGGCCACTTCAAAGGCGGGATCGACACGGAAGAACAACTGGATACGGCCCTCAGCAGTCTTCGCGACGAGTGTCTGCATCACATTGGAAAAAACAAACGCGTGCTGATTCAGTAATTGCGTCGGCATTTGGGAATACAAGACAAGCATGGATCAAGATACACGCAACAAACTGCAGCGAGCCACTCAACAGGTTCGGCGAATTCTGGAAGAGGAATTTGCCGAGCAGTTGGAAGGTACGTTCGATGTGCTCCCCGATGGCAAGATTTTGCCTGAGCCGGGAAAGCACCTCGATGCGCGGCAGCGACTGACTCGGCAAAAGCTGGTCGACGCGATTGAGCACATCAAAGCACATGGGAAAACGCCACAACAGGCTGTTGAAGAATATACCCGCGAAGCAGCTTTCACATTCCTCAATCGGTTTGTTGCGCTGCGAATGTTGGAATCGCGAGGAATGCTGCAGGAGTGTGTCTCTAAAGGGGACGCTTCAGGCGGTTTCAAAGAATTCTGCGGGCTTGCTCCGGGATTATCGAGTTTGGACGACGGGGGTTACCGGCTGTATCTGGAATGCTTGTTTGATGAGCTAACCGTTGAAGTCAAAGTATTATTTGATCGGAGAGATCCAGCCAGTCTGATGTGGCCGCGGCGGGGTGCACTGACCGAATTGCTGGACATTCTGGGCCAAACCGACCTGGCGGACGTTTGGAGTGAAGACGAAACGATTGGCTGGGTTTACCAGTACTTCAACAGCGGCGAAGAGCGGAAGAAGATGCGTGAGGAGTCGCAGGCTCCGCGCAACAGTCGTGAACTAGCCGTACGCAACCAGTTCTTTACACCTCGCTACGTTGTCGAATTCCTGACCGACAACACGCTGGGCCGAATCTGGTACGAGATGCGAAAAGGTGAAACGCGGTTGGACGATAAGTGCCAGTATTTGGTTCGCCGTCCAAGCGAAGTATTTCTGAATGAAGGCCAGGAAGCGCCGTCCGACGACGCCGAGCAAGATTTCAGCCAAGAAGAACTGCTCAAGAAGACGGCCTACATCCCGCACCGACCGAAGAAAGACCCGCGAGAGCTCAAGATACTTGACCCGGCCTGTGGCAGCGGGCACTTTCTGTTGTACGCATTCGACTTGTTGATCTCGATTTACGACGAAGCCTGGCACGACGAAGCAAGTCCGAAGTCGGAAGTCACCGGGCGGCGTCTGCGAGACGACTATATCGACCTTCAGCAGCTTCACGCGGCGTTACCAGGGCTGTTACTGGCTCACAATTTACATGGAATTGACATCGACCCACGTGCGGCTCAGATCGCTGCATTGGCGCTGTGGATGCGTGGTCAACGGGCCTTCAATGAGTTTCAGATCGCGCGAGAACAACGACAACCGATTTCGCGGTCGAATATCGTCTGTGCCGAGCCGATGCCGGGCGAAGCGGCGTTTCTGGATGAGTTCATCGCCGAGCACCTGTCGGACGATGCCGAAGGCCGGTTCTTGGCGAGTCTAGTGCGGAAAGTCTTCGAGGTGATGAAGCTGGCGGGCGAAGCCGGATCGCTGCTGATGATCGAAGAAGACATAGCCGAGGAAGTCGCGAAAGCCAAGAAGCAGTGGTTGAAACGCCCGGAGTTCAACCAGCAAACTTTGTTCGACGCCAGTCCGAAGACCGTTCAACAGCAGCTCGACTTGACCCTCGGTATTACGGATGAGTCATTTTGGGACGAAGCTGAGACTAGGATCTACGATGCGCTCGGTCGGTATGCAGAAAGAGCCGAGGGAATCGGTTATCAACGCAGCCTATTTACTGCCGATGCGGCACGAGGTTTCGCCTTCATTGATCTTTGCCGGACTCGATACGACGTGGCGATCATGAATCCGCCATTCGGTGAGCCGACGATACCGTCTCGGAAGTATCTTTATCAATGCTTACGCAGCTCAACTCAAGATATATTTGCGGCATTCGTCGAGCGATTCGCTAGCAGATTGTCACACGGGGGACGCGTTGGAGTGTTATCGAGTCGTCTTGCTTTGTTTAAAGACCTGCTCAAAGACTGGCGCAAGCAAGTGTTATTAGGCGGCATCACTCACCTTCGAGTTGCAGCTGACCTTGGATATGGAGTACTTGATGGTGCAGTTGTTGAAGCGGCGGCATATGTTAGTGAGTCGAGTTGCCTTGACGATGCCTCTGCCGACTTCATTTCGGTTTTACACACAGATACAAAATCGGAATCGCTATTGAGGTCGGTGAGCCACGTAAGGGAAGGAACTGAGGCTGCAAATTGTTTTACACATAGTCTCTGTGGCTTTTTGAACTTGCCAGCTCAGATCGTCGCTTACTGGTGCTCTGATGGTTGGCTGAGACGCGTGGAGAGTTGGAAATCGGTATCCGACTTTGGCGTTGTTGCTAAGAAAGGCCTTGAGACAGGCGACGATTTTCAAATGCTGAGGCTCTTCTGGGAGGTGCCTCACAACTCTTTGGCAAGTTTCCGCCAATGGACCTTGTACAGCAAAGGCGGTCCATACCGTCCTTTGCACTCGAACATTTATTTGGTGTTCGACTGGCGTATATTGGCTAACGCCCGGCGAACATCAAACAGCGATTTATACGGCAGGGTGGGATTGACTTATACGGAGAGGACGACGAGTAATTTTGCCGCCCGCTTACTTCCGTCAGACGCGATAATTAGTCCAAAGGGTCCCGGAATCTATCCAGCGAAAACGGGAAACCTCTGGGGACTCCTTGGGATTCTTAACTCATCCGTAACCGCTTTCTATCTGGAGCTATTCGTTGGGGGTGGCGATACGTCAGCACCAGGAACGGCAGCCCGCGATTTTTCACCGACTTTTATTGAACGCATGCCCGTTCCAGAGAAGTTTGATGACTTGCAGCATGAAATCGCCGAACGCGTCAAGCTGGCTTATGACAGACTTGAAAGCTTCCGTTTCGGAGAGGAAGCGCCGTTCGCGCGTCTGGAACCGTTCGTATCGGGAACGATCGTCGAGGACGCTGAACGCATCTACCTCGCCTACGAAGGTGCGGTCGTTGACTCACTTAAGTTGTTGTCGGCGGTAGACGAGGAAGTGAAGCTCGCATACGGACTCTCCGCCACAGAGCGAAAAGAATTGTGTGGCATGTTGGGTAGAGATTGGGGAGAGAGTCGGGAGCTAGCATCGACGGATCATAAAGCAGTCGTAGAAATTCTTCAGGGTTCAGGTGCGGGATCAGACGAGGAAGATGCGTCCCAGAGTCGCGGTGACACAAAGCTGTGTTTCCTGGTCGACAAGAGTTACGAGAAAGCCGCATCTGACCTGCAGCTTGGGTTCAGTCATGTTGCCCATATCAGGAAACAAAGCAAGTGGTTTCCGAAGGAGATCTACGAAGCTCGCGCCAAAGAAATAGCTTCGCAAGGTTTCGCTTCAGCATTTAAACGGATGCTCTTCTGGCGACCGGAAGCGGGAGTGTTACCAGAAGAGCAGGGCCAATCCTTGAGCAGTCTATTGAATGAGATTGACAGTGAGGTGTTGGATATTTTGGTCGACGACTCAGGCCATCCGCGCGATGTAATCGAAAGAGTGTCCCGCAATCTAGAGGAGCACTCGCGACAGGTTGACGAAGTTTACCAAGAACTCGCCACTTTGTTGAAGACGAAGTCAGTTCGGGATTACTATCGAAAGTCGTTTTTTGTTGATCATATCGCTCGATATTCAAAGAGCCGTCGCAAAGCCCCGATCTACTGGCAGCTTGCGTCTCCATCGGCTTCCTACTCGGTCTGGCTGTACTACCACCGATTCACGCGAGACACACTTTTCCAAGTGCTTAATGAGTACGTCAGACCTAAGCTCGACCATGAACGGCAGAAGCTCGAACGATTGCGAAGTGAAGCCGGTGCTGAGCCAACTCGATCGCAGCGGAAGGCGATCGAAAACCAGGAAAAGTTCGTCGCTGAACTTTCAACCATGGTCGAAGAGGTCGAGCGGATCGCCCCCTTGTCGAATCCTGACCTCAATGACGGCGTGATTATCAACTTCGCCCCGCTCTGGCGTCTCGTCCCGCAGAACAAGTCGTGGCAAAAGGAATGCAAGAAGGTTTGGGACAAGTTAGTTAAGGGGGAATATGACTGGGCCCACCTCGCCATGCATCTCTGGCCCGAACGCGTTGTCCCCAAGTGCGTCACCGACTCCAGTCTCGCCATCGCTCACGGTTTAGAGGAAATCTTCTGGGTTCAGGACGACAGAGATCGCTTTCAGCCGAAAGAGGAACCGGAAGGCGGGTGGGATCCGGTCGTCAAGAAGCTGGTTGATGAACGAACCAGTCCCGCGGTCAAGGCTGCCTTGGAGAGTCTGCTCACCGCACCAGCCCCGGCTGGAAACAGCAAGTCCAGACGGCGGAAGGCAACCACATAATGAACGACCTACACGAACACTTGATGCAGAGCCTTGCCGAACGTTTGAAAAAGCGTCATGTGGTGACGTGGTACGATCCTCGCCGCGAGTTCACTACCTTCATTGCTGAATTGGCGGGTGGAGCCGCCCCGGAAACGTGCAAGATCGATTCAATCGAAGTTTCGGGGAAAAGTACAAGCCTTTGCGTGATGCAGGAGTCTTTCTTCGAGGCCAAGTTTGCCGCAGAGACGTGCGTTGCGGGTGATCATCCCGATCCGTTGCTGATCTACATTCCGGGCAAAGATCGCCACGACGACTCGGCTATCCTGATGGAGCTCGAAGCGGGCGGAGACCGCTGGGAACCGCAACTGAAACGCGAAGCTCGCCGCGTCCTGAAGAAACGATTCGGTGATGGCCAGATCGACCAGATGCTCGGTTCACCAAATGTCACCTACCAGGACATCGTCGGACTGCTGGAAGGCGGCGGTAACGAGCATGCTTCGGGATCGTTGCTCGAAGTCATCTACAGTGAAGCCAAGGGAAGTAATGCGGCTGTTTTAGCTGCATGGCTCGCTGGAACGCATCGAGATGCGGACATTGTCGACAAAGGAGCGAAACAGGAACTCTTTCAGCTGATTAAATCCCGTTTGGGCCTTGAGTTACCAGCAGATGCCGAACTGGAAGATGCTCGCAAGAAGGTATGTCGATACGTGCTTCTCGGCGAATTCCGCAAAGACTTGAAAGGCGATCCTCCTGCGTCCCTGAATATGGTGAGCCAACCGGCCACTAAGCAGCTGGAATTGGTGCTGGAGGTTGCCAAGTCCGTTCGGGAAACTCACGCGAAATACTACGTCAAGATTGCAGATGATATTCAACAGGAACTGCATCTGGACTCGCTTGGCATCGCTCCCGAGAAACTTGGAACCATCGACACGTTTCGGTTTGAGGAACAGGTCCTGCTGGAGCACGTCGGCAACCTGATCGTCGCTGGCAAGTTTGCCGATGCGCACGATGTGGTCAAACATCGACGACTCAGCTTTTGGGCCCTGCACCAACTTGAACGTCAGGAGCAATGGCAAGCCTACGGATTGGCCGCACAGTTGAGCATGGCTGTCGCCGAAGTCACCAAGCAGTTGCCGGACTCAAAGAAAACCGTTGTCAATTGGACCGAGGGCTACGTTGCCGAAAACGGCTGGCATCGCATTGACCGACTGCATCGACAATTGGAATCAACGCTCGCCGCCATGACGGACACGATCGCTTCCGAGAGGGTTGTGCATCGAGTCCGAAAAGACTACGAATCGCTCGTCGACAAAATGACCACTGGGTTCGTATCGGCGTTCAAGGAGTCCGGCTGGTCGATTCCGGGTGTCCTGCAGCAAACTCAAATCTACAGCAAGGAAGTTCACAGCCCCAGCGAGACTGTCTGCTTCATCCTTGTCGATGCCCTGCGCTATGAAATGGGCGTCGAGCTGATGAGCCTGTTGGAGAACGCCGAGCAACTGAGCGTTCAACCCGCCATCGGGGCGATTCCCACAATCACGCCCATTGGCATGGCCGCTTTAATGCCGGACGCGGAAGAGTCTTTCTCCGTCGTCGAATGTGGTAAGGACATCGGAGCGAAAATCAACACGTCGGTCGCAGGCTCGCTGAATGATCGACGCAAAGTCTGGAAAGGCAAAGTCCCCGACGTTGTCGACCTGGAACTGGACAAGGTGCTGAGCCATTCCAATTCGCAACTTCAAAAGAGAATCGCCGGTGCTCCATTGCTTCTCGTCCGTAGTGTTGAGATCGACGCAATGGGTGAAGGCGGAAACACGTTCCTTGCCCGACAAGTGATGGACACCGCCATCAACAACGTTGCCAGGGCGATCAAGCGTCTCGCCGGAATGGGAATCGCCAAGTTCGTGGTCGCAGCCGACCACGGACACCTATTCATCCACGAACGGGACGAATCCGAGCGAATCGAAAAGCCGGGTGGAGAACAGGTTTCCCTTCACCGCCGCTGCTGGGCAGGCCGAGGTGGCTCCACGCCGCCATCCACCGTGCGGATTTCCGCTTCGCAGTTGGGGTATGCCTCAGATCTGGACTTCGTCTTTCCGACAAATAATTCCGTGTTCAAAGCCGGTGGCGATCTCGCTTATTACCACGGAGGCCTGAGCCTGCAGGAATTGCTGGTGCCGGTCCTCTCGATTCGGATGCCCGCTCAAGTCGAAGCTCAGTCATTAGACATAAACATCACATTGACGAAAGTGCCGGAGAAGATTGCGAATCGCATCGTGACGTTCGGTGTCGTGGCCGAGAACTCACTGTTTTCCGAAGACAGCTTCTCAGTGCGTCCTGTGCTGCTCCACAACGGGCAGCATGTGGGACACGTCGGCATGGTGCTGGATGCTGAACACGAGGCCTCCACGCAGACCGTGCGAATGAAACCAGGGACATCCTGCACCGTCGGCGTGCAGCTTCTTCGGGACGATGTCGATAGCGTCGAGATCGTGGTTCTTGATCCAGAGACGGACCGGATACTCGCGAAATCAAACAAGATTCCAGTCAAGCTTGGAATCTGAGGGGATAAACAGAAATATGACATCCGAAGAAACATCGATCGGCCAGGACGGCCTGGACCAAAAGCTGACTCAAGCCTTCGACGGCAAAGTCGTGCGTAAGGACCTCGTCCGAAAAGTGAAGGTGGGTGCGAACGTCCCGGTCTTCGTGCTGGAGTTCTTGCTCGGTAAATACTGTGCTTCCTCCGACGAGATGGCCATCCAAATGGGCCTGAAGGTCGTGAACGACACATTGGCGGAAAACTACATCCGTCCCGATGAGTTCATGAAGGCTCAGTCCAAGGTTGAACAGCTTCAGGGCGGCACGCACACATTCATCGACAAGGTCAAGGTTCGACTCGCCGACTCGGAGTATTGGGCGGAGCTTAATAACTTTAATCACAGATTCGTCCATATCTCGCCACAGTATGTACGGGACTATGACCGGCTGCTGACTGGTGGCGTTTGGTCCCAGGTCGATATGCGACACGAATACGACGAGGAAACCAAGGGCAAGAATCCGTTTTGGATCAGCAAACTCCAGCCGATTCAAATCGCATCGTTCGATATGGATGAATACCGTACGGGTCGTGCCGCCTTTTCATCGGAGGAGTGGGTTGACGTCGTGTTGCGGACGATGGGCTACGAACCTGATGTGATGGAGCGTCGCCTGAAGATGCTCTTTCTGACGCGTCTGATTCCGCTCACCGAACGAAATTTCAACTTGGTGGAGCTCGGACCGCGAGGAACCGGTAAAAGCTACGCAGTTCAGGAACTCTCACCGTATGGCGCGTTACTTACCGGCCCGACGACTGTCGCCAATATGTTCGGCCACATGTCGGGTAAGCAGAAGGGGATGGTGACGATCTGGGATGTGGTCGCCTTCGACGAAGTGGCCGATCTGCAGAAGATGCCCAAGGAAGTCATCACGACGATGAAGACTTACTGCGAATCGGGCCAGTTTCAACGAGGCAAAGAAGCCGATACCGGTGACGCCAGTATCGCGATGTTTGGCAACACCAACCAGCCGATTGACGTCATGGTCCAACGGGGCCATCTGTTCGAACCCATGCCGGACGTCATCCGTGATGACATGGCGTTCATCGACCGGCTGCACTACTACCTGCCCGGCTGGGAAGTTCCCAAGATGCGTCCGGACCTGTTCACCAGCCATTACGGGTTCGTCGTCGATTACTTCGCCGAAGCTCTCCGGGCACTGCGAAAGCACAACTTCACCGAGACGCTGGACAAGCACTTCACACTCGGCAGTCACCTGAACACGCGGGACCAGAAAGCAGTCCGTAAGACAGTGTCTGGCTTGATGAAGGTGATCTACCCGCACGGAGACGTTTCCAAAGAAGAGCTTGGAGAATTGGTGGAATTCGCCGTCGAGGGCCGTCGCCGCGTCAAAGAGCAACTCAAGAAGATGGGCTCTTTCGAGTATCACCAGACTTCATTCAGTTATGGTGACAAAGAAACTGGCGAAGAGAAATTCGTAGGTGTTCCTGAACAGGGTGGACGAGACTTAGTTGCGGCGGATCCTCTGGCACCCGGATCGGTTTATGCTGGAACGGTTGGCGCGGACGGAACCGTTGGGCTTTTCCGTCTGGAGATCACGCTGACTTCTGGCACAGGCAAACTCAAGGTGGCCGGTGGAGTCCGCGGATCAATGAAGGAATCGATCAACCGAGCATTTAGCTACCTGGCGTCGAAGAAAGTCGAGTTCGGAATGGGCAAGGACATCGACACCTCGGATTTCCACGTCGAATCGATCGACTTGCTAAACAACGGTGTGGCAGGCGAGATTGGCACCGCATTTTTCGTTGCCGCCTTCTCAGCGTTGCGTAGTACACCTGTCACGGCGGCCACGCTGGTCCTGGGGGATATGAGCATCCAAGGCAATATCAAAGAAGTCAGATCGCTCACCGAGCCACTCCAACTGGCAATGGACAATGGCGTTAAACGCGCCTTGGTACCGATCGCCAATAAACGTCAGTTCCTCGAGGTCAGTGGCGACATCATGGAACACGTCGACCCCGTCTTCTACGGCGACCCTAAAGCCGCCGCGTTCAAGGCACTCGGAATGAACTGAGATATTTCCGCCGTAGCTTGAGGACCGAAAAAATGGGAAAGCGACTGGACATATAAATGACCGAAGAATCTAAGATTTGCAACACGTGTGGGAAGCGGCTTCCGCTATCTCGTTTTGGACTCCTGAAAGGGAAATACCACCGGAACAAGTGCAAGAAATGCACAAATGCAAAATCTACGAAGCTATGCGGTAGGTGTGGTGAGACCAAGCACAAGTCGGAGTACGGCCCGCGATGGCCTCACAGCGACCGAAAAGGTGTTCACCCCTGGTGCAACGACTGTTGTACGAAGGACACCACCAAGGTCTGCCCAAGCTGTGAGCAGAAAAAGCCAAAGACCGAGTTTTATGTGCGAAATCGCCGAACGAGAAAACTCCATTCACACTGTAAGGTCTGCACCGACCAGCGTTCGATCGCGTTCGCCAAGGCCAATCCTGAAAAAGTCAAGCGATATGACCGGAATAAAGCACTTCGCGCTCTAGGTTTGGAGCCGGAAGACTATGAGCAGATACTTCACAACCAGGGCGGGGTCTGCAAATTGTGCGGTTCTGATGACCCGGGTGCGGGCAACGAAAACTTTGCCGTTGATCACGATCACGATACTGACGCAGTGCGCGGAATCCTTTGCGCGAGATGTAATTGGGCATTAGGACATTTCGGAGATAACGTGAGCGGCATCGAGCGAGTGATCGAATACTTGGATGCCCGAAGGTACCCGAACATTCACAACAGAAGCAGACTATCCGATTTTAGCAGCGGAACGACACAGTACTATCGAAACAAACAATATCTGCGATTGTACGGAATCGGAATTCGAGAGTTTGAGCAAATGATGGATTCGCAGAACGGACATTGTGCTATCTGCGGCACAACGGACCCAAAGGGTCGCGGTAAGTTCTGTGTCGATCACGATCACGAAACCAAAGAGATACGGGGCGGCTTATGCTACCCGTGCAATGCAGCACTCGGAACGCTTGGCGACACAAAAGATGCATTGGAGCGGGTCTTGCTCTACATGCGGTAGGCGTGCACGACGCTGGCGTGCTACCAGGATAATCCGTGCATTACGTTAGAGCTTTTGCAAGCTTGCGATATCTACAGAATCCGTTTGCCCACCGCATTTGCAGTGGGGTTCGACACTCCGGCTCGAAGACCTTCGGCGTTTCCACTGAGGTGGCCTGGGTTTTGGGGGCCACGCGTCCTCTTATTCTAGCAGGGGACCGTTAAGCGGTTGCCCGCCGAAGACATTGCCTTCGTGTATCTGCTCGAGTCGACTGGATTGGGTTCTTGATAACATTGGAAAGCTCTTTACTCGCTCGTCTGTGAATGTGACTTGTGCGTTCGGAGAGATAGACGCGATGGTGTCCTGAGGTTTCGCACCAAACTAAAAGTTTTGAGAAATCAGGATCGCGAGCGACGCCAACGACTCCTAGCGAAACGTGGTCGCATCCGAGACTGGTAGGTAGGTTATGAACTCAAAAGTGTCAGACATCTCGCAACTGAATATCGCGCGTTCGGAGCGATAGCAAATGCAGCACTTCATATTGAGTCGCCAAGCGAAACGGATACGCTGATTTCAGGAACCGGAGTGGTTCGCGTAGGAACACGAACTGTGATTTGCCGACGCACCAATGCTGAGGAAAGCCGTTTCCAACTATTTCTCTAGAGTTTGAATTCGAGGAAACTATGCGTGAGCTGATTACACGTTCGTGGACAACAGACTGGATTGGATCTCTCCCGGTGCTGTCTATGAACTTGACGACGGTTTAAAATGGGAGGTCATCTACCAGGGGTTTCGAAAAGGCCTCGGGGTTCGAAAGCAGGTGACCGTTATACGCAGTCGAGGTCGATTTCGCATGAAACCCAAGGGCGAGGGGAAAAGCTACTCGGTCAGACCAATCGTGCTACCAAACCACGCCCCGATCCCCATGCCAAGAAGCACGGATGATCAACTGATGGCCTGCTTGCTCACGGACCTGAGCAGAGAGATTGCCATTCGTATGCAGTTGAGCAAGCAAGATGTGAGAGTCGAATAGCCAGGATCTAAAGGGGGATCCCGCTAGCTCATCTGAGATGCCTCAACACATTTTGTTTGGCAATTCGCTTCGAATGCATTCCTAATCGCTAAATCCCCCGCCTAGTTGCGCTACATAAAGGTGACGGTGGCGATGTAGCTACCGCGACTACCTATTTCTCGTTTGAAGGAACGGAGGTGCGGCGATGTCGCATGTGGTGCAGATTGAGACTCAGGTTCGCGATGCTAAGGCGGTGCGGGCTGGGTGCGTTCGGCTAGGACTCGATGAGCCGGTCGAAGGCGAAGTGAAGCTGTTTAGCAAGACGGTGTCCGGGCTTGCGGTGCAGCTTCGCGATTGGCGGTATCCGATTGTCTTTGACTTGGCTTCGGGGCAGTCGCGATTCGACAACTACCAAGGGCATTGGGGAAAGCAGGAACGTCTCGACGAGTTCCTGCAGGCCTATGCGGTCGAGAAGACGAAGATCGAAGCCCGGCGTCAATGCTACTCCGTTGTTGAGCAACCGCTTGAGGACGGATCGATCAAGCTTGCCCTCACCGTCGGAGCGGCAGGATGAAAACCATCGAAGTCATCGTCAGCCCCGACGGATCTTCGCGGGTCGAGACGAACGGTTTCGCAGGATCGGATTGCCGACAAGCGAGCGAGTTTGTCGAACACGCTCTTGGCTCGCGATCAAGCGAACGCTTGAAGCCTGAGTTCCATCAGGCAACCACGGAAGCCCAACAACAAGCCCGGCAGTGATCCTTCACCGATCACTGACTGGGCTTTTCTTTTGTCTATTCACAAGCCTTTTTAGCTATTCAAAAACTAATGGAGAACAGTCCATGACACTGAATCAACGTCTAAGTGAACTTGTCCGGGCCTGCTTTGCAGGAATCTGGATCGAGTCTCACGAGCATCAAGACGCGATCGCCGAGCTGGCATCGCTCTGTAACGAAGAAGGCTGGCGACTCGTTACGTGGGATATCGAACGAGGGCTGCGTGGTGCGAGTGGTTCGCCACTGGAAGTTGAAGCCAACGATCCGCTATCCGCGGTGCGGGCGATCGCTTCGCTGGCCGACGGAGACACTCCTTCGATTGTCGTGCTGCAGAACTTCCACCGGTTCATGCAGTCGGCCGAGATCGTTCAGGCGATTGCTCGCGCGATCGATGAGGGCAAGCAGCGACGAGGCTTCGCCGTGATCCTGAGTCCTGTCGTGCAGTTACCCGTGGAGCTTGAAAAGCTGTTTGTCACGGTGAAGCACACACTACCCAGTCGAGAGCAATTGCTTGAGGTGGCTGCGGGCATTGCAACGGAGGACAGTGAGATGCCTGAAGGCCATCAGCTTGACGCCGTCTTGGATGCGGCGGCAGGCTTGACCAGGTATGAGGCCGAAGGGGCGTTCAGTCTGTCGCTAGTTCGCGACGGTCGGTTAACCCCTGAATCGATCTGGGAGCTCAAGACTCAGGCGGTCGAGAAGTCGGGCTTGCTGAAGATCCATCGTGGCCACGAAACCTTTGATTCGCTCGGCGGTCTCGAAGCGTTAAAGACGTTCTCGCGCCGCGCGATGCTGCGTCGGGGAGACGCGAATTTGAACGCCCGCGGGGTGATGTTGTTGTCACCCCCGGGGTGCGGCAAGTCCGCGTTCTGCAAGTGCCTGGGCAATGAGGTCGGGCGTCCGGTGGTGATGCTCGACATCGGTAGCTTGATGGGATCGCTCGTCGGACAGTCCGAAGAACGAACCCGTCAGGCTTTGGCCGTAGTGGATGCTATGGCGCCGTGTGTGCTCATGATCGACGAGGTCGAGAAAGCGTTCGCGGGAGCGTCCGGTGGCGGAGCGAACGACAGCGGCGTGTCGTCCCGGATGATGGGCACGTTTCTGACCTGGCTGAACGATCATGAGACTGATGTGTTCGTCGTCTGCACTGCGAACGATGTGCAGCGGTTGCCGCCCGAGTTCAGTCGAGCGGAACGCTTCGACGGCGTGTTCTTCGTTGATCTTCCTGGACGCGTTCAGAAGGATGAGATCTGGAGTCTGTACCGTGGCGTGTTCTCAATCGATCCGGCCGATCCTCGACCCAATGACGAACAGTGGACCGGGGCGGAGATCAAGTCGTGTTGTCGCTTGGCGGCACTGCTGGATATGCCACTTGGTCAGGCCGCCGAGAATATCGTCCCGGTGGCGGTGACCTCTTCGGAGCCCATTGAGCGTCTTCGCCAATGGGCAGATGGTCGTTGCCTGTCTGCGGATGCTCCGGGCTTGTACCGGGGCGCCAATCGCCGGGCCAAGCGTCGACAAGTCAGCAGTTCACCGTCAATGAACTGAGGACAGGTCTGAATTTTTGCCGAGGTGCGCGCCGAGGGACGTCCCTCGGCAGGTCTTTGTTTACTCATCAACGAACCCTAACCAAGGAGTAAGTCTTGTCACCTTTACTGATCGTGTGTCTGATCCTCTCATTGTGTTTGACGATAGCAGCCTGTTCACTCTGGCATTGTCGGCGCAAGCAGCGAGCTCTTCAGGCACTTCTTCATCGTCTATTGCAGAAGGAGTTCTATCATGCCGAGTCCGAGCCTCGCGATGTGGCCGACTAACCGTTGTCCGACGCCAATTCTCATCTTTGTGTTGTCGATGATGCTGATCGGTGTCGGGTGTTCTGGTCGTCAATTGACCGACGCGCAGTTCGTGGGGCTGCATCAAGACCTACAGTCCGAACGAACTACGCTCGCTTATCAGCGAGATCAACTGGAAGCCGACCGGCGAAAGTGGGATGAGCGTGAACGCGGCGAACCGATCCTGGCCGCTGCAATCACCTCGTCGGTCCTGCTGCTCGCCTGCATCTCGCCTTTGCTTCTGATCGCCTTTTTGCTCTTACCTCGCCGGCAAGAGTCGGAAGCGGAAGCTGCATGCGAGGTGATCCTGGACGAGATGACGCCACGCCGCCAGCCGGATGATGGCTCATCGCCTACTAGACTTCCACCTGCTGGGAGCAATCGACGCCTCGTCGCTGACGAGTGATGACACCCGGCGTGACCGTGTGTTTGAAGCTTGAAGACCAATCGTTTTGTTTTTACTCAACGCCCCGCCGGCTATTTCAGCCAGTGGGGCGTTTTTCGTTTGTCTATCCACTTAGAACCTGAAGGAAGAATTTGATGATTACTACGTTGAAAGATTCCGCCGCTGGCCGTGAGTCGACCACGATCGACAACCCGCTGGCCAGTGTCGGCGAACGGTTGCAGACTGAAACGACCGCTGTGCGTCTGCAGATTCACTGGCCGAGCGTCCGCAAGACGCTTAGCAGTGACCAACGGCGCCAGGCAGCCGGGACGTTCGATGCCGATTCAAAGTCGGTGTCGGCGACCAAGAAGCTGATCGACACCAGCCACCCGACCTTCCGGGCGGCGACCGCGGTTCGCAAGCAGGCCGCTGACTACTGGAAAGGCAACACGTTGCCATACACCGAACCCGGGATGCGGCTCATTCGCCGCGGGGATGTCGCGTCGTTCGACGTGTTCATGACCTCGGTGCGGGCGGAGCTGGATTCTGCGGTCGAGCAACTGGAGATCCACTATGACGAGCTTATTGATCAGGCTCGCGGGCGGCTGGGGGACCTGTTCGATCCGTCGGATTACGACGTCAACCTGCGTCGGCTGTTCGGGATCGAATGGGACTACCCTAGTTGTGAGCCCCCGGCTTACCTGTTGCAGGTCAGTCCAAGCTTGTACTACAGCGAGTGTGCCCGTGTGCAGCGCCGGTTTGATGAGGCAGTGAAGCTGGCCGAACAGGCCTTCGCAGATGAGCTGGAGCAACTGGTTAGTCACCTGGCCGAACGGCTCAGCGGCGACGAGGATGGATCCCCTAAGGTGTTTCGGGACTCGGCGGTCAGCAACTTGCTGGAGTTCTTCGATCGGTTTCAGCGTCTCAATATTCGTTCCGACGATCAACTCGATCGGCTTGTTGCGGATGCTCGGGGGATCGTCAGTGGCGTTCAGCCGCAACAACTGCGTGACGAGTCTGGCGTCCGCCGGCGTGTGGCAAGCGAACTTTCGCGGGTGGAAGCTTCGCTCGAAGGCTGGATGACGGACCGTCCGCGCCGCAGCATTCTGAGACGATCGAAGTGATGGATCGCGAAATCGACGTTGTCGTTCTTCCAAGTGGTGACGCGCGGATGATCTACAACGAGATGCTGGACGGACGCTCGCTTGGCGTTGCGTCGGTCCGGCGTGGCTCATACGTGGAGCCGACAGCCAGCGGCCAGTGGACCGCCGACCTTTCCCCGGTCGGTGGTCCGGTGCTGGGACCGTTTGAACATCGCAGTGTTGCGATCAGCGCCGAGGTCGATTGGCTTCGGCGGCACTGGTTACCCAGTGGAAGTTTTCAATCTCAACCCAACGCAAATGAAGGAGACCCACCATGTCTACACGACTGAGTGTCGGTGTGGCCCGTAAGATCGGCCAACCCAACTTCAGCAGTGCCAGTGCGACGTGCCAGATCGAACTCGAGCTCGATGACACGCTGTTAGCAGGCCATCCTGATGCCATCAGTGAACGGATCCGACGGACGTTCGATCTGTGTCGCAGGGAAGTGGAACATGAGCTGTCCGGTAATAGGGAGAGTCATGTGACTGTGCATGGACGTGTCAACGGAAGCTCGCCGCAACCGAGCGGTGACTCTCGGCGATCAGCCACATCGAACTCAAGAGTCCGCCCGGCAACGGAAGCACAGATCCGTGCGATGCACGCGATCGCATCGAAGGCAAACGTTCGTCTTGCTAGTGAACTCGACGGTGAGTTCGGAGTGCCAACGCCAACCAGTCTAACGATCACTCAAGCCAGCGAGATGATCGAAAAGCTGAAGAGCTTGCTGCCGACAGATTGACCCGTTCGACAGGGTCGTCAGAGAGCCGCATCGAGAGTGGAATCGTTCCGCTCTCGCGGCTTCTTTTTTTAGCTCCCCACGATCTAAGCTGTTGCTGACACCGCAACAAGACGCCCCTCGCATAAGTCGTAACTTTCGCGAGTAGGGCGGATCATTTCCATTTAGCCGTAATATGCCGAAACGGAACCGGTTCCAACCGTTTTAACGTCAATTTGCATCCCAACGGAGTTGTTGCGTCTTTGCCGGCAATATTCGATTCGTAAAACCCGATTCGTTCGGCAATTTACGGTGTTCCTCATGTGGAGGTCGGTTTCACTACTGTCAGGCACAATCGCAAAACGCAACAGGTTAACGCCCTGCAATCCGGAAAACCACCTTTTCCACTGGACATTCGTTTACAATCGATTGTTTTCGGCTCTTCGGAGGGGGCATTTGACACTGTATGTATGACAGTAGTTTCTGCCCTTTTCAACTTCAGTCGGGAAGGGCAGCTTACGCAACAAGCTGGCTGTTGTTGCGGGACGCGACACGAGCCGAAATGCCTTTGAAGATCGCTTCGCGTACCATCTCCGGCGTCGCTCTTCCTTGCAGGATGCAGCGATCGGCGTCCGCGATTCGAGCTTTACGTTCGGCGACACGCTCCCACCGACTGATTGCCACCGGCGGAGGTGTGATACATGCTACCGCGAACAGAATATCCAGAACGAGCGTCTTCATCGACTTTTGTTCGCCAGACTCTAGTCGTGAGATTGTTGAGACGTTGCATCCGCAATACAACGCGAGTTGTCGCATCGAAGGGTAGGGATGAAAGTTGGGACGATATTCGCGACCGCGTTGCTTGCAAGAAGCGAGGAAGCTTCTGAGGCGTTCATCCGCGGAAAGCCTAGCCTGCTTGTCACTCCATTCCGCGTCACGAGCCTCCACATACCGCAACTTTCTGACTGCGTCGAAGACTTCCTCCATCGAATACTGGACGGGCAGCTTGCTCGGCCCGATCCTATCGAGATGCAGTCTAGATCTCCTGAAATCCCTGAGGCATTCCCTGCAGTGCGACTTCAACTCCTCTCGACAATCAATGTTGCACTGCCTTGCTTCATCGAGCGTGAGGTCTTCCTGCGGAACCCGCTCTATGAAAATGTCGGCCTTCGCTACATGTGCTGCGAACAAGATGTCCAGGCCGAGGATGACAAGCCCTTCTTCGTCAACACCGATGTGGTATCCAGTCGGATTTCTAACAATTCGCTCGACTAGATATTCGAATTCGATAGGCTCCAAAGGAGGAAGCTCATCGCAGACGGGGTGGACGCCCGAGAGCACTGGCTCCCTAGCGAAGATTACATCACTTTCCTCAGGGATGTCGTGGCGCAGTTCGATTTCTGGCTTCGTGCTAAACATGGATTGTTGCCTTTCAAGAAGTTGCTGGTAGTTCAAGACACACACGCTGGGACGGCCGAAGCCACCGCGGCAGCTAACTGCCTAGGGACGTAACTCGGTTGTTGCGTGTTTGAGTCCAGTGTGATGGGAGTTGCGTGAACGCAAAATTTGCGGTCCACGCAACAAGTCGAAATCTATTGGACCGCCCGACACCGAAGTGGAGACCAGCTACCGCTGTCGTCCTCGCCCAGAAAACCATCGCAGATTGTGACGGCGAGACTTCCGAGCGGATGTGTAGACGTCGCCGCCGAAGACCGCCCCCGCAATGCGTCGGAAGTAGCCACCGATATAAGCCAATGAAATAGCTCAACCTGTCTCGGTGGCCCCGCGCCTAGTTTTGTGACCGAGCGAACGCTCCGTAAATTCTCCAATCAGTTCGTCTCGTTGTGCCTCACTCAAATGCATCCGTATGCACTCAGCGAAGATCGCGGCCGGAGTGGTGGATTTTGTGGTGTTTTCGCCGTCGCCTTCTAAAAACCCCGCAATTCCCGTGTCGGGGAAGTCCTGCCGGGGGAGCTTTCGAGTGGCAACCAGAGAAATCGGGTTGCCGATAGCCGCAATTCGCGGCTTTTTTTGTGCGTGTTGTTTGCCTTCGGGTGACTCGTCTTATCCGGCACAAATGACGGGTGTTCAAATGCCTGACCGGAAACCACCCCGCAACGACGATCCCGGCGGGCTGGAACGTTCCCGTCTAATCAGAGCCATGCGACAAACGATGGCCGATCGAATCATCGAGACCTGTCGCTTGGCCGACTCAGCGATGGCGATGGCCCGATCACTGATCGCCGCTCAGCATCCGGATTGGTCTTCAAGCCAGGTACGTGACGAGCTCCGACGTCGCAATGACATGTCGAGACGACGAGCCGAGAAGGATGTCTATCGCCCCGTCAAACCTTCATGACCCTCTCGTATGGTCATGCAGAGGAAGTGCTTGCACGAATGGTGGCGTCGCTCAACGACCTGCACCTGCCGTTCATCCTCGTGGGTCCCTTCTCAGTCAACGCATACGCGGCTCCACGCAGCACGAAAGACGCGGACATTGAGGTCTCTCTTCACAGGGTCTTCTAAGGGCTTCTGAGGGGTCAGGCCTCTCTGTTGAGTCCTGAGTGACATTCGGTGGAGATGAGATCATCGAACGAGGGGAACGTTGCACTCTGAATTGAGTGAATTTTAGAAAAACCACGTCGGATTTACATCTAAGAAGCCTGACCCCTTAGATTGCATCCTCAAGAAGGCTATCACGATGGCTCAGTCCAGCGATACTCAGAAACGACAACGCACGACTCGCCGTCTGAAGGCCGTCACCTGCGAAGAAATCATGAAAGAAACCGCTGCCTACTATGATGTCAACGAAGCAGATTACATCGGTTTTCGCAGTGCCGCCGCGGGGCGTGATATCGCGGCATTGTTATGTCGTCGTTGGACGGGCGAGCCACTTTCGAAACTATCGGAACGCTTCGGACTGTCTCATCCCGATAGCGCATCGAACCTTGTTCGCCGTGCCAAGAAGCGAGAGACGGAGTCGAAGTCCTACCGCAAAGCGATCCAAGAAATCGAGTACAATCTAGACCTGGAAACCGAAAACCTAGCCTGATTCCCGCGAAGCGATCGCCTAGGGACGCCCCATGAAAATGCAACATCTGCTCATCACCGCTACCTGCTGCTTCGTCAGCCTGCTTGCCTTTGAAAGGGCAACGGCGGATATCGTTTCCGGATCACCGAAAAAGGTTACGCCGGTCGCCGGCGCGGTCGCTTCTCGATCCGCTCCAATCCGCGTCGCCTGTATCGGCGACAGCATCACCTATGGGTTCGGTCTCAGGAACCCAGCGAAGGACAGCTATCCCGCGCAGCTCCAGGCGTTGCTGGGCGATCGATACAAGGTCGGCAATTTCGGAAAGAACGGCGCCACCGTTTTGAAAAAAGGCCACGCCCCATACTGGAAGACACCTCAATATAAAGCAGCGCTTAAATTTAAGCCGGATGTGGTGGTCATCATGCTGGGAACTAATGACACCCGGCCTCAGAATATTGGTAAACACAAGGCGGAGTTTGTTCCAAACTATGTGGAATTGATCCACCGTTTCCAAAGCCTGGAAAGTAAGCCGACGGTGTGGATTTCCTATTCTGTTCCCATTTATACGGAACACAAAGGGATGACCAATTCGGTGCTCAAAAACGAAATACTCCCGCTGGTGGAAGCGGTTTCTCAAAAGGCGGGCGTCAAGGTGATCGACCTCAATACCGTTCTGGTCAATCAACCGGACCTGTTTCCCGATGGGATTCATCCCGGCCCTGACGGGGCAGGCATCATCGCCAAAACCGTCGCCGCTTCCATTCCGCAATGGGAGAATAAATGATGGGAACACGACATCTACTAACCACATTAACCTGCTGCCTCGTCAGGCTGTTTGCCAATGAAACGGCAACGTTTGCCCAGGATGCAACGCCTTCGCAAGCGGCCAGGCGGGTCAAAAAGTCCCCTGGTTACGCGGCTTCAGTTCCGACCACCACTCTGTCCGGCATTCGTTACGGGGCGCATGAGCGGCACGTCCTTGATTTTTGGAAAGCACCGTCGGACAAGCCGACGCCGAGGAACGCTTCGCGGGGGTCAGGCTAGGTTTTCGATTTTCAATGTCATAGAATATTGGCCTTTTACTTCTGAAGTTCTGACCGGAAGCGCGGACTGATGGCGAGGCAACTTCGAGTACAGTTTCCTGGTGCGATTTATCACATTGTCACGCGTGGTGATGGACGACGTCCGCTTTTTCATGACGATGGCCACTATGATCGGATGACCAAAGGCCTCAAAGAAGAAGTCACTCGATCAGGCTGGAAAATTCTGGCGTTTTGCTGGATGCCCAATCACATCCATTTGTTGTTGCAAACCCCCGAACCCAACCTCGCTCGAGGAATGCAGCACTGGCTCTCGGGATATGCCAATTGGTACGCCAAGCGAAATCAACGCGTCGGTCACCTTTTCCAGGGACGCTATAAGGCATTCCTTGTTGAAGACGCTGGTTACTTCTGGTCACTCAGTCGGTACATTCATTTGAATCCTTGCTCAGGTACTCGTCCTTTGGCAATCACTCCTGACGCTTGGGAACACAGCAGCTACGGCGGATACGCTCGCAAGACTAGCCGAGTGGATTGGATCGTTTATGACGAACTGCACCAATACTGGGTGGCCGCAAATGGAGGAAAAGACGCGGCAAGGGCCTACCGGCAGTACGTCAGCGATGGGCTGGAATTGCCGGAAAATCCGCTTTCCCAAGCACTCTGCGGCTGGGTTCTTGGTAGCGAAGCGTTTCTCAAGAAGGCCATCACGATGGCTCAGTCCAGCGATACTCAGGAACGGCAGCGCACTACTCGCCGTTTGAAGGCCGTCACCTGCGAAGAAATCATGAAAGAAACCGCTGCCTACTATCATGTCAACGAAGCAGATTACATCGGTTTTCGCAGTGCCGCCGCGGGGCGTGATATCGCGGCATTGTTATGTCGTCGTTGGACTGGCGAGCCACTTTCTAAACTATCCGAACGCTTCGGACTGTCTCATCCCGATAGCGCATCGAACCTTGTTCGCCGTGCCAAGAAGCGAGAGACGGAGTCGAAGTCCTACCGCAAAGCGATCCAAGAAATCGAGTACAATCTAGACCTGGAAACCGAAAACCTAGCCTGACCCCGCGAAGCGTTTCCTCATTGTTATGTCGTCGTTGGACTGGCGAGCCACTTTCTAAACTATCCGAACGCTTCGGACTGTCTCATCCCGATAGCGCATCGAACCTTGTTCGCCGTGCCAAGAAGCGAGAGACGGAGTCGAAGTCCTACCGCAAAGCGATCCAAGAAATCGAGTACAATCTAGACCTGGAAACCGAAAACCTAGCCTGACCCCGCGAAGCGTTTCCTATTGCGGATCATTTCCTGTAAGAGTCGACAGCGGAGCAAGCCAGTCACCTTTGGGTGACTGGCTTGTTTTCTTGATGCGCAACTCGTCCGATGTTTAGCCCGCCTTACTTGTTTTCATCCGCCGAGATGCATTCGATCGCTCTATAACCAGGAGCGTCAAGCCAATTTTTGTTCCAGGCGACTCGCCACTTGCCGTCTGTCTCCACTGTGGCTCCCCCAATGTCGGGTGACCTAATGCGTCTCAATCGCTGGAGGCGAATAGTGCAGATCAAATCCTCTCCCAGGCCAAATCCAATCAACCTACGGCGGCGGTAGTCTTTTCGGTAAACAGAGATCTGCGCAAACGCGATTGGTAAATAGGACGCGAGACTACTGCGGTGGGTCTTGCGAGCATGTCTTGTCGCAGCTTTCAGGATCCGCCGTTTGTGGAGGGTGATGGCATTACGTAGATCAGTCTCGACGCACGACTCGATGACAACACTTCCACTTACAACTGCACCCCATGCATTTCGATGGATTTCAGAATCTCGGCAAACAATGTCAGGGATACCTCGATCATCTCGTAGTTTCTGCAGCGTCGCTGGGACCGAAAGTTGAAAAGCTTTTATCAGAGTATCGAGTTTGCCTAGAAGGGCAGGCATCGCAGGTCTCGGTGCGAAAAACACTAAGTCGTTCTCCAGCACGCCCGCGTAGCTAGCTATGTCGTCAGTGTTTGACTCCCGAAGTGACTTCAACTTCTCTCCGTCAAACGCAGCCCAACCTGCCGAAAGACGTGAAGAAAGTGACAAGAAGTAGCGGTCGTATCCCTGCGCAAAGACCTCGGCAAGAATTCCCGTTTGAATGGCCGAAAAGTGGACCTTGGCGTAGTGACGTGTTGTAGGTTTTGCGTAGACAATCAATTGCGAGCAACCGTTTATTTCGGATTCCACGCATCCCTCAACGCTCCACCAAGAAGCGGCAGTCTCTTCCTTCAATTCTTCGACCAGCAATTGCCGTGGGGGGACGAATCCAGATTCTTCACGCACGAGAAAGAACACTTTGATCGCGGCGGCCATACCGTTGCAGGTGTCTAGTAGATCATCTACTAATCTGACAAACGACCGAATGCTGATGGTTTCCTCGTTTCCTTTCTTGTCGCGGTAGCAAATTTCACTCTGACGAAGAGTAATTCCGCCATGTCCAATTCCGTTTCGCACCGTGTTTTGATAGTGCCGAACGAAACTCCCGTGCGTTGTCCCTTTTAACTCTTCCGCGATGGAGTAAGTGTCGAGACCATCAGTTCCCTTCCCGCGATCAAGTCTCGAGAAGTGGGCAACGACACGAGCAATTGGCGTAAGCACTGCCTCGATCAGACGCAGATACCCTGGATGAAAGAACTTGTCGACGAATCGAAAGATCTCAATTTCATTTTCTAAATCTAGTTTCAGGTCCGTCCACGCTTCTCTGTTCAACTCCCCGAGAAAAAGCAAAGCTCGATTGATCTCTCCGTCGTGATCCTTGAGATAGCTTTTGAGCTCCACATCGTGAGTCGTTGCCCGTGTATCGAGCCAAGCGTAGAGAGACTGAAAGTCTGATTCGTCAAAAAATCGATGAGGTCGCGAGTACAGATAAGGACGAAGACTTAGGAAATTTGGAGTCAAGCATGATTGCAACTGAGGAAAGACGTCGAGAAGCAATGAACGATCACGCGAGTTCTGTTCTCGGGTGAGTCCGTTCTGGACAGAATCATATATTTTTAGTGTTTGTGGCATTTTCGAGGCAATGCAAGGAAGACATCGTTTTGGTCAGTGGACTCCACTGCAACGCGACTGGCGACGCTTAGCAGCTTTCCGGGGTGATTCCCAGACGCAGCCCCTGTTCCTCTATCCACGCCATCAGAGC
Organism: Rhodopirellula sp. J20-39; assembly: GCF_057365095.1. Taxonomy (NCBI): domain Bacteria; kingdom Pseudomonadati; phylum Planctomycetota; class Planctomycetia; order Pirellulales; family Pirellulaceae; genus Rhodopirellula; species Rhodopirellula sp. J20-39. Next base: position 5,675,702 of record NZ_CP195123.1, read on the forward strand.
GGCATTGGCTTGAGGTTCAGCACCTTCGCTCACACGTTCGCAGAGGGATTCTATGGGACAACGGACAATTGGTTCGAGCGGATTCACCGTGCCGAATGGCGGTCCAATGTCCCAATGAAACTCGACAAACAGGAAGCGACGCCCCATCTTATGCCTGATACCGATGAATCCATGATCTTCGTTTCTGTAAACACCAAGGTTCAAGTTTCGAGAATAGACTCGGTAAAGCCAACCGTTTTTACAGTCTTCGATTCGGAGTCGTTCAGGTAAGTCTCGCATTGTCTCAAACTTCAGTGGGCATTCATCGGTCGAAGGTCGTAAGTCTAACTTCTCTTGATTGGACTCGCCTTGCACTGACGAGCGATTGTAAGAATCGCCTGTTGAATTTCGGGCGAAACGCCGTCCCAAATCTCGATCAATTCGCGAAGCAAATCGTCGCTTTATTGGCTGCACCCAAGACTGCACCCACCGCTTCGGAAACATCCGTTTCAACCGTGTTTTCGCTGGTCGTGCTATTCCTGCCGGGGGAAGGTGCGGCTACGCAAGTCGCTCTCTCCAGTAGCCTGGCTTTCGCTTCGTGTGAGCCCACGCCACAACGAAGACTCTCCTGCCACGAATGACGTAGACGAAAACAAACGGGAACTTTGCGAAACGAAAGCCTCACGTTTCCAAAAGATACGCTGACCAAGACTCGGGCGAACGCTCGACGAGTTCTTCGGCGGACTTCACAAGCGTCCGAAACTCGGTGGCCGCTTCTTCGCTTCGCTCACGATACCACTGGACTGCTTCGCGAATCTCGCGGATGGCATCGGGGTGGAACTCAATCTCGTAGCTCAATTTCGCCATCAATCATCTTCCATGCTTCGGATGACGGAATCGTCTTCACTCGTCCACTGTCAATATCGGCGATGCGATTGCTAATCTCGTCAGACCACGCCTCGCGAATCTCTTGCGATTCGTGGTCGTCCGTTTCGCTTTCCAAGCTGGCAAGAATGGCGTTCGCAACCACCGCTCGATCAGCCGGAGCAAGTTGCAACGCAGATGTGATGAGTTGATGGGTGGATTCGGACATGAGTGGATCATTGGGTGAACGATGACGCCGGTCCCAGTATATCAAGCCGACATCATCCAGTCGAAGACCGACTTTCGACGATGGTTTGGATGATGTCCTTGGTGGCTTGGTCCAGCGTAGACCAGGACTGCACGAGCGTGCGTCGTGCGGAATCTTCGATTGCCAATGAGCCCACTGCACCGAAAATCGCACCACCACCTAGGCGAACCTCCTGTTTACCCGGCGTTCTGCGAGGTTGTGCCATTCCTGCCGAAGGCAGGGTAATTTTGCATCGTGGCGTGGGCAAACGACCTGCGTGCGACCCTGGGGGACTACAATTTTGGGCGTGACGACAATTTGTTCGAGGCTGCCAATGCCTTCATTCAACTCCCAAAACGGACACAACGTCGCACCGCAGCCCCCTGATTCCTTTGGCCCACTTTTCGTACACTGCACCGCTCTGCTATCACCGCGGACCATTCGATTCTTCGTCTGTCTCGTTGCGGTTTAGCAAACGAAGTTCCCCACCCTCCCTCCAAAAAATCATTTTTTGGAACCGACACGCTTCTTTCGATTCATTGAGGTTCATTACCCATGGTGTCCATTCTCGCTGACAAACTGCACGAGTATCCCCAACAAGATGTGATCGACGGAACCGGCGGAGGACCGGATTCGATTCTCGATGACTGCCTTAATGAGAACGATGGGGTTTTGCAGCTAACACACCGCTACGCTGGCCGGACATTTTGTTCGCCGGGTAAACGGCTTCGCCTTGATGAAAAATCGTATTACCCGGACTACATGAACGGGACGGGGCTCGATGAACTGTGGATGTGCTGCACCGTGCCGATCGTGACGGGTGTCATCGATACTCGCACGAACAAAGCACCGTTTCGTGAAGGTGAAGCGCACGTCCTGACTCCGAACGGGCAGTTCATCTCGTTGCAGGATCTGATCGCTGCCAATCCAGAAGCGGTCATGGGTGAGAAGGTAACGGCGTTTGCGAAATCACTTTACGGAACGCCGACTTGGCCGATCGTTTCCAAGAAATTTGACAATCTGAACCCGATCCCACATCACCTTCACTGGTCCAAGTGGGAAGTCTACGACATCAACTCGTACGACAATCCCGGAGTCAGTCCATCGCATTACCACACCACGGCAATGGGGCTGTACCCGTTCGTGACCAAGGATGAGTTTCTGGCCTGCATGAAGCGATTCGGACAGGGCGAGTACAACGGAGTCCGCCATTTGTCGCCTCACACGATGATGCATATTGATAACGGCTTTGTGATGCCCAACGGTGTACTGCACTCGCCAACGGACCTTTGCACTCACGAATTGCACGTCACGATGGACGAGCACTTCTTGGCCGAAGACCTGACGCTGGATGGAAAAATCGGAGCAGCGGATGCGTTTTACGCATGCAGGGAAGAGGACTATCCGAAGGATCGTCACGAAGACTGGGATTACCTGGTGGAAAAGTTCGACTTCGCCGCCAACCAGGATCCCGATTTCGTTCAGAAGAATCGGCGTCCGGCAATCACCGCTGAAGAGTTTTCAGGCGATGGCGTCGACGCCAAGTGGATCGTCTACTGCGACTTCCTTGGCGATCAAAAGTGCTCAATCCTGCGACTGACTGTTCAGCCTGGCGGTAAGACTCAATTTTGCCCAGAAAGCCCCACGTTGTTCCACACCAACGGCGGAAGCGGCCGCGTTGGAAAACTCGAAGTGCGATATCACCAAGATATGGTTCTCGGCGAGGTCTATCCCGAAATCGGGTTCATCACGCAGGCCGCTCTTGCCAACGGTGGCGTTGAAATCGAGAACACAGGATCGGAACCACTTGTGTTGACCTTCGACTTCCCGCAGAACGCACATCCCAAGACGCCCGGGGCTGGCGTTACGAACTAGTCTCGCGTTCTTGGTAAAGCGGCGATCAACTCAATTGCACGTCGTTACCCGCGAGTAGCATGTTGGGCCACAGCAAATGCGAACCACGGGAAGACCACGACGTTGGTTGGTGGTCGCGTGGCTGCAAGGCTGCTCGACGACTTGTCGAAAGCAGCTTCGTCCTTGAATGGAGCGTCAATTATTTTGCCAGCAGAAACTGCCGAAGACTGGATAGCTGCATGCAGCTGTTTTCGAAAATCTCTGCCGCAGTGACCGATGTTGGACTCGAGTTAGACTCGTGAGTTCGCCCCACATCGGTTACGGGCGAGCGTGACTGCCCCATTCATCGCATGGGGCGACTAACGTCATGGGCGTTGTTTCCTGCTGAGCCGGGAAACAACCTCATGTTTCAACGTCTACTAGTAACTCCGTTTTGCAATCGCTCCGATTTCCCAACCGGGATATCTTTGAGCGACTTTCTGCCTCGCGATGATACTGTTCTGCGCACTGACCATGACGGTGCGTCCGTAGCCGTAGCGATTCATCGGACGTATCGCAACTTCCCATACGTCAGTGACTCCGGCCTGCACAGCCAGCAAACCTAGCTCCATCATTTTCATCTGTTGCAATTGGCCGGTGGACTGATAGCGTGCTCGTGCTCTTTGCCTAAGCCGGCTATCAAGGGCCAAACGTTCCCGGCTTTCAGTTTCGTAACGATCGTCTTCGCTAACCTCTGCCTCTTGCGACGCTTGCCAACGCATAAAACCTGGCGCGATCTGCTGGCTCTCTTGGAGCGTCAACAGCGACAGCGGAATCGTGATCATCCCACGTTCCCTAAGATCAAGCTGCACGCCCTCGACCGTGTACTTGAAGGGGCCAGCGCCGAGATCAGCGAGGTGCATCTCAAGTTCCGATACCGAGGTGATTTTCGCTTCATCAATCGCGGAAACCACGTTGGGCAAAATCTTGCGGTAGGCCTTGGGCAGTTCGTCCAATTGACGATCGTTCACCCAGATCCTTCCTCGCTCACGTTTGACGATCAATTCTTGCCGACCGAAACCGACCAACCTGCCAGCAATCTCCTCGCCGTCACGGAGTTTCCAAATGAAGTCACCATCAAGGTTTTCATCTTCTTGATTGGCAAGCTCATGGTTTCGAACGAAATCCGTATCCGAATCAGAAAGCTCGTCACGACGCAGGGCAATCAATTCACCGTCCTGGCGTTCTAGAACGACGAGCTGCTTGTTGACGGTTAGCAACTCCGCCTCGACAGTGTAATTCCCGCTTGCGTCAGTCCAACGCCGCATATCGTTCGCAGCGGTCGTGGTCGGGAATGCCAGCGAGAAAACGCTGGCTAAGAAAATCATTGAATAGATCGTTGGAAATCGCATTGGTCACCGTTTGCGTAAATAAGGAAACTTCACATAAAGCGGTCACGCATTTCGCGTGCCAAGCGACTGGGTGCCAAGCGACTGGGTGCCAAGCGACTGGGTGCCAAGCGACTGGGTGCCAAGCGACTGGGTGCCAAGCGATCGCATGATTGCATTACGTGTCGGAGTGCCGTTGCTGCTTTCGCAAACGCCAAAGCCACCAGGCGAACATCGCTAGGACCACCCCAGTGCTTACCCATCCGAGCGGCCCGGCGAGGTCGGCGTAGTTGTCGCCTAACCAATACCCGATTCCCGCCAGCAGTACAGTCCACAGAATTGTGCCAATCGCGGTAAAAATGCTGAACCTCCACAATGGCATCGCAGCGAATCCGGCCGGCACACTGATCAGCGTCCTTAGTCCCGGAATCATTCGGCAAACGAGCACGGTGACTGCTCCCCATTGATCGAACCAATCATCGACACGATCCAAGTCATTCGGCGTGATGGTCAACCATGCACCGTGCCCTTCAATCCAGCTCGACAACTTTTCTTTACCGATCCAGCGACCAACGAAGTACCAAAGCATTGCACCGACAAATGATCCGGCACTGCCGGCAGCGACGACGGCCAGGAATGAGTCATGCCCCTGACTCACCGAATACCCTGCCCACGGCATAACGATCTCTGACGGGATCGGCGGAAAGATGTTTTCGAACAACATCAGCGCACCAACACCCAGTGCGCCGAACTGCTCCAGAAATGTTTTGATCCATTGTTCCATCGTGTTAGCCTCGCGGAGGATTGACAACAACGACGCTGCAAGCTGTGTACCACCTAAACGGATCTGCCGGACTGAAAGACCAGAACTCTCTGCAGGGTCCCGCTTCGGTTTATTTCCGACACTGAGGGATTCGCTGAATCACGAACTGATTGGCTGGACCAGTGATACCTTTAGTTGCACTGCAGCGATCCGCAACAAAGGCGATCGTCGATAAACAGGGAGTTTGGCTCACAGAGAAAAAGAGCTAGCAGGGAAAATTAGCTAGTAGGCACGGCGAAAGAACTAGCTGAAGCGTGTAGGCATCCATTAACGAAACTTCTCCCGACAAGCAAAGACCTCCCCGGACGGCACGTCATTTGCAAATAGCTACCGTAGTCGGAGGCCAATCCTTCGATAGCACAGGCCGCTGGTCCGTGCTGGTCCGCTGAATAGGTTTGGAGAGAGAGAATGAGCGACACGAATCCGGAAATTGAAGAGCAGCTTGACGCTCTGACGCAGATCTGTTGCGAGACTCTCAAAGGTGACGATTCGGGTATGGTCGATCGCAGCGACGCCTTGCTGAAATCACTGTTGATGAGTGGCTATGTCCGCAAGACTGGGCAAGATATCACTGCCGACTTAGAAAGCCGAGTAAAGAGCCTATGCCCAGAACCCGCCATGCACCGTGGTGGTGCACTGTCGGCGATCACTGGAAAGCTGCAACAAAAGCTCGATAAACTCGTCCAGTGGGAATCGGAGCATCCACAGGATCAGTCTCCAGCTAAAGCGGCAAACATTAGCTCCGCAACCGATGCGTGATGCAGGAGCAAAATCATGTCGAAATGCTTAATCGCTGAATACGAGACGAACGCCGCTGCGAAGATTGGCTTGGAAGTTTTGGAGAAGAGTGGCTTTACACTGAGTCACGTTTCCGTTGTTTCCAGTGCCGATGATCCCGCGGCCCGACACATTCATGAACTGCACGATGATCCAGAAAGCGGGAAGTCAACCGCTTCCGCCCCAGAGGGTCGTAACACTTCATTGGGGATGCTGATTGGCGGCACGGTCGCTGCACCTATCGCTGCAGGGACGTTGATTGGACCCTTCATCATCGCGGGGCCACTGGTTGGGATGGCAATCGGTGCTGCAGTCGGCAGTCTACTGGGAATGGAAAGCTGGGGCGTCACCCACGATGTCAGCGCTGACTACGAACAACGGGTCAAGTCCGGTTCGGTGCTGGTTGTCGTTCACGACGCAGACGATTTTCAGCTTAGTGATGCCGAAGCCTCTCTAAAAACAACCAGCCCGAAATCACTCGAACGACACACATAACCAATTGAGACGACAACAGGCATGTAAACCACTGTTTGTGCCGCAAGCTTTCAATCAGGGAGTCCCATCATGAGCTTCATCCGACTGCTAATCGCGTTTATCCTGCCGCCACTTTCTGTCTACATGCAGTTTGGGGTCAGCAAACATTTTTGGATCAATTGCTTGTTAACGTTGCTAGGATTAGTACCAGGGATGTTGCACGCCATCTACATCATGGCTTCACGACCACCGGGACTGGCAAAGTTGGAATAATTCTTCGCTGTAACTCATGCTTGCTGCAAATCGGTGCACTCACGGCGTAAAGTCGGCGACTTGCTGCGATCGTCCCATATTGTGGGTAACAAGGGATCCTAGCGAAGCTGGAATTAACTCGCCAAACGTTAACGTATTCTCAGGCGTGCTCGGCAAAGTGAGCCTTACCATAAGGAGGGATCATGATTGACCGACCGATTCGCCGAATGCTGTGGTGGCTAATGTTAGCAATCGTCGGGGCATTACTTGCAACTGCATTTCTGCCTTTGCTACCTGTCGACCAGTGGTGGATTCGGGTCGGCGACTTTCCACGATTGCAGCTTTTAATCACCTATCTTGTTGCACTTCCGATGTTGTGGTTCTTTCGTCATCGGAAAATGGGTGTTGGCGTCGCAGCGTCGGGGCTACTCATCGCCTGCCTTGTTCAAGTCTACTGGATTCATTCATATCTGCCGCTGGCGACTCCGCAAGTTGAAACGGCCCGAAGCGATGCACCTGACAAGCAACTGCGGGTGATGGCAGCGAACGTATTGGAAACGAACCAAAATGCTGCCGCCTTGTTAAAACTCGTTGCCGAACGCAACCCAGACTTGCTGGTACTTTGTGAAGTTAACGAGCGTTGGTCCAAGGACATCGAGTCGTTGAAGGACCAATTTGCAACTCACTTGGTGCATCCACAGGAAAATGGCTACGGCATCGCACTGTACAGCCAACTCGAAATGCCGCGGTGCGAATTGCGGGAAATCGTTCGCGAAGCAGTTCCATCAATCGACGCCGATGTCGTCTTGCGAAATGGTCAGGTAGTTCGTGTTTTTGCGGTTCATCCTAAGCCGCCACATCCGGGAACGGATACCACTAAACGAGATGCAGAATTGGTGTTGGTCGGCCGTGAAGTCCGCAACGATTCTAGCGTGATCGTACTAGGCGATTTGAACGACGTCGGTTGGTCGAGGACGAGCAATTTATTCCGTGAGATGAGCCAACTTCTAGATCCGCGAGTTGGAAGAGGGTTCTACGCGACCTTTGATGCCACGTCCTGGGTCATGCGATACCCTCTCGACTACGTATTTCACAGCGACGACTTTCGTGTCGCAGAACTGGAAGTTTTGCCGTCGATCGGGTCGGACCATTTTCCTCTCTGGATCCAACTCAGCCACGAGCCGAAAGCGAGCGATACGCAGGCTGCATCAGATCTTGATGCCGGTGATCGCGAAGACGCGGAGGACGCTGTCGAGGCAGCAGATTAGTGGATGGCATCCAACTCAGCAGTGTGGTTTGCGGGAACGCTCGATGTGCTAATTCCGCCGAACAGTTCGGAAAAATTGGCCAGCTATCAATTCTGCTGTCGCAATCGATAACCGATGGTTCATTAGCGAACACACTGGAGGAAGAGAGTGCAGCAATTCGGGCAATCGCGATTGGCTAGGAACCCGGTGCAGTCGCTTTCTGTTGAACTCCTTTCCTGCAAGTAAGCAAGCCTACGGCCACTCTGAGGAATCAGACTTATTGCTGTCTCTCAATGAAGCAACGGTCGAAAGTGAACCAGATGCTGCGAATCCTGCATGGTGATTAGCTGAATTCCTCTCCCTGGGGGCTGGCATCCGATCGCTGCAATCGGAACAGAGTTTGCTGCGACTCTAGGCAGTTCACTAAACTCCTTGCCCCTTCACTGGGAGATTCCCCACATGAAAATCACACAGCGAAAAATTGTAATCGTCGCTGCGGTTGCCACTTTTGGACTGCCATTCACAGCAGGCAGCGTTCGTACATCAGTCGCTCAGGATGCCACCTTGTCTGAGTCGCCGGTCGAAGCGACCAACACGTCACCCAACATCGAATCCTCTCGTTCCGAGTCACCAACCTCTGAAACGTCTAGCCCCGAACCCCCTAGCTCTGAAACGTCTAGGTCCGAAGCACCAAACCCCGAATCAGTTGCCTCCAACGCCCCTAAGCAGACTAGCCAACAAGATCATGCTGATGATGACTCGCCGGCACTCGGCGTGATGGTCGGCTCATGTCCCGGTGAAGGTGTTTGCGTCCTCGATATCGTCCGGGGCAGCCCAGCGACCCGGGCAGGCATTGAACCAGGCGACTATATCTTGGCCATCAACGATCAATCGGTCTCAACCCCAAGAGACCTAAAGCAACGAATCAGTGAACTGAACACCAACGATCAAGTCGCCGTGAGTGTTTGGCGACAGGGCCAGACAATGGTCAAACAGGTGACTTTAGCAAGCGAAGCCAAAGAGCTACCTGGTAGTCACCGCGGGTGGCTGGGCGTCCAGTTGTCTGCAGGCACCGACGGAGACAAAGGTGTTCACATCCAGGATGTTCACCCGCGCAGTCCGGCAATGCGAGCCGGTCTGAGGTCTGGCGATGTCATCACCAAACTTAATGGAGAGGCGATCGAGTCCATTGATTCGTTCGTCACTCAAGTTCAAGATTTCGAACCTGGCGAAAAGCTCGATCTATCGGTCCGGCGTAACGACGACGAACAAACGATCGACGTGACACTGGGACAAGTTAGCGATGCCCCGCTACAGTGGTTTCGACAATCGTTTCGGATGCCAATGGATGATTCTACCTTCCCAATGCCACTGTCACCCGAGGCTGGTTTAGTGGATGAGGTGATCGACGATATGCGGGCACAAATTCGTTCGCTGCAAAAGCAGGTTGATGAACTGAAACGTCCCACCGCTCCTCCCGTTGATAGCTCACTGGAAGGTGCCGAGGAAGCTCCTGCACCAAAATCAAACCAGGAAGATCTATCGACTCTGGAAGACGTCGCGTCACAACGTCTGTTCTTGGCCCAGTACGATGGCACGCGTGAATTACCACCGAACATCAGCAATGACTGGACCCGATCGCGTTACAACAACCCAAACTATCAGAATCGAGACCGGGACCGAGATCGAAATCGTGGCGACTATCGATATCGCAGTGGATACCGTTCGTATTCCCCCTACTTAAACAGGGGATATCGAAACAATCCGTATCGGTATTACAACTACGGCGGACGTCCCTATTACTACAGCGGTGGTTATCCGTACGGCTTCCGTGGCGGTATCCAAGTCAGGCCCAACTACGGAGTCTGGTGGTAACCAACGATTTGGCAAGCTAGCAATTGCCATTCCGCCATGTGTCGCTACATGGCGGAACCAGGGACCAGGAACCAGAGACCAGAGACCAGAGACCAGAGACCAGAGACCAGAGACCAGGGACCAGGGACCACGATACGAATAAAAGGACGCTCGGCAATGAAGTGATTTGCCTAGCGTCCTGCTCTAACGAGCGAGCTTCAAACTTCTTCATCGACGAAGATAATGTGTCGGAAGTAATGCTGCGACTCGAAACTAGTCCCGAGTGCTCCGATAATGATGCCAATGGAAGCGATGAAGAGACTCATCTTGATCTTTAAGAACACGGTAATCCCAACCGGTGACAATTGAGACGACGCCGCCCATGAAGCGATGAGACTATCTCCAAACAGCGAACCGCTCACCAACACTCCGATCAGGCATAACCATAGCCAAGTAACGACCATACCGACCCATACGATTCCGATTGCTGAACTGGCCGTAACAACTGCTTGCTCGCTGCGGCGTCGTCCGTGATGCACGAGCAGTTGCTGCCGAACAATTACATAAGTTGTCGTTAATAACCAGGCAGCGATTGTCAGAAGTGCCGAACTCGTCCAGGTTTGCGACAGTGCTAAATCCCACGCTTCCGCCGTCATCAGCAACACGGCAGCGGTTGACACAGATGCAAGCGTCAATCCGCTCAGGCGACGCGGGAATTGCCAGGGACGTGCGGCGACCATGGCTTCGGAAATCTCGCGGCGATTGATCCACCCGGCACGGATTGCGAACATCAATGCATTGAGTTGGCGGCCACTGACTTCTTCCAGTCGTTGATCGGCCACTTCACTCAACGAAGTCCGTTGCTGCGAGATCTGGTCTGCCGTGAGGGTTTCCATCGCATCCAGCCCTTCGGCGTCGGCGGGCCGCAACATGAGATTGCCAGGATCATCGCTCGCACTCAATCCGGATAGATGTGAAAGGGAGTGGAGCATCAACCGGCTCAGACGATGTGCCACCCGCTGCACTCGAGTCGCCTCATCAGTTGCCTCACCCACTGCAATCGGATCGATGAGCGAAAGTGAGATTGCTGCGGCGTCGAGTGGACGACTCAATGCAGCCAGACAATGAGACGTGTAATAACTATCAAGATCTGCCGCGGTCAGCACAATGGAATAGTCCCAGTGCCGTGAATCACGTTCTTCGACTGCGCGTTGCAATAAAATGCTTGGCTCAACCACGCTCCCATCAACCAACTCCGGTCTGCGGATGATGAACAAATCAAACTCGAAGTCAGGAAAGTGTTTTCCTAAAAACTCTTTGGAAGTCTTTGTGGCGAGACTGGTTGCCCTCTCGTCGACCTTATCGAGCAACCCAGCAACGATGATGCCGATTTCGATAAGCGGTTGGTTAGGTTGCATATTCAATTTCATAAAAAAACAGATGGGCGAGAGCCCTCTGGTCCAGCACTAACACTGGACGATTGGCGTCATTCCGCTAGGTCGTGTCACACGACGAGCGTTTTCGCCACGTTGTAGGCGGGTTCGACGCGTCGTTTGGGATCAACGCGATCATCAGCAGGAAAAGCCCGACGACAATATGGTTCTGGTGCACATACGGAGGAGGCGTTCCAGCGAGTCGCCCCCAAGCAATCAAGCCGCTGGCTACCAACAAAATCAACAGGTGAGCGTGTCGCGTGGGACGCCAGTACGATAACCCAGCAAGCACCGCGACTAGCAAGGCAACACTCAAATCGCCCCACACGAGCGAGCGATCCGAAGCCGCGTGGAAAATCCACGGGCTCACCGCAAGCCAGACCGCAGTCATGATTTCGACAACTCGTCCCCACATCATGCCACCTCCCGTGACAATAGAGTCTCCGCCGCTCGCTCAAATGCCTCGTCACGATAACCCCAAAACGCACGCCACAACAAACGCTTGTCGTGATCTTGGGTCCACACGAGTTTCAAGTAGGTCAGGGAGGCTCGCACTTCATCCCAGGCCCAGTACACCAAGATCAACGAAATAGCGGCGGTGACCAAACACAGGAAGCACCAATCGCCAACGACAAACGCTTGGCACACGACCAAAATCACACTCACAATGCCAAGCGGAATCACATCAATGCCGAACAAAATCACGAGCCAGGGGCGATATTGCCAGCGACGAGTTGAACCGGCAAAACCGAGAATTGCGTCGCCGAGGTAAGCGATCACACCGAGTGCCGCATCGTGAATTCCCAAGATACTGTACATCGTTTTGGCTGTATCGGACTTCAGCACGCGGTTGCTACCCTCGCCGAAGACAGGGTCCCAGGAACTTTCGATCAGTCCCCACTGGTACATCGATAGATGCGTCGAGATCGCCGCTGCAACGAATGCGAGCAGGCAAATCGGAATCCGCTGACTCCACGCCGACGGATTGTGATTGTAAGGCGGAACATGTGCATCGAGGTCGTTCACGTCAACAGCCCGTTCATTCGATACCACTGGTCAGGATCGTCTTTTAATGATTGCGTGATCTTAGACACCATCGTGCGGAGTTCATGCGTTGGCTTCCAACCGAGAAGTTCCTTTGCGCGAGAGATATCGAAAGCGTAGTGATCGTCTGCCATATTCACCATGTACGGCTTAATGAATGCATCGCCACCAGAAAGCTTGTCGGTGACCGCCGCGCCGACCTTCGCAATAGGCTTGGGAACGTAAAGAGTCGACCACTCTTGCCCAAGCAATTGTTCCCCGATCAGATTTTGTAGATCTTCATAGGAAACCGGTTCCGCTTCACCGATCAAAATCGAAGTCTTCGACTCAATAGAATCGCGTCGCTGGACGGTGCGAACGATGGCGTCTACCGCATCGTCGATGTGAACTGAAGATTGACCAGCATCGGTGTCACCGGGAAAAAAATGCCCTTGAAAATCCTTCTCGTAGATACGCTTAACCTGCTGGACGAGTGTCGGTTGCCGACCGTAGTCGGTGTAGATTCCTGCAATGCGCAGAAACACCGACCGCACGTTGGGGTGTCCGTCTCGGATCAAACGCTCTGTTTCGATTTTGCTTTGTGGATAAGGCCATTTTGCATCCAGCGGATCCTCTTCGCTGATGTAATCCCCGACGTCGCACGGTGCATGGACCAGCGTCGTACTCGTAAAAACAAATTGCTCTAGCTCGAAATCTTCCAGTTCATTGAGCAGTCGATCGGTGCCATTGATCGTAACCTTTTCGTACAGATCACTGTCTTCACCGGAGAAATCGTAGTAAGCCGCCATATGAACGACGCTCGCCAGCTTCCCTTCCGTCAACCGACGAACCTTTTCCATCGCCGCTCGGACAGAAACAGAGTCAGATACGTCGCACTCAATGTCACGAACATGCTCGTGATCCTTGGGCGGTTCCGGCCATCCAACACGATCGAAGCCAAAGACCTGGTAGCCCAGTTCAGCCAATCGGGTGCAGATGGGACGCCCGAGCAGGCCAGAGCTGCCGGTGACGATTACAGCGGGTCTTGTAGCAGACATCATTTTCTCACACGTTTCGACAAGTTGACGTGTCGCGAAGTCATGCAAGTTTTATGCCATCGGTTATCCGACGAAACGAGCCGTTTGCCAGGCGACCATTTGCTTGTTCGAGACGTACCGTGCAAACAGGTGGGCCCGCGTTGTGTCGCTAGAGCAATCAATCTTACAGCGTATAAAAGACGCCTAAGCTCACGGCATACACCACCAACACACATAGCGAATCGACGCCCATTCCCAATACGGTTTTGTCGCGACGCTCAAGAATTCCCCATAGGTAGAGGCTAGTGACGACAATACCTAATGCTGCGAGGAAACCAGTCGATGGGTCCAACGCGTCAAAGATTGCTCCGTCGCGATAAGCGATTTCAGCGGGCAGGAAAAGTGCGATCTCAAGACTGTTAGTTCCCAGAATGTTCGCCGCCGCCATGCTATACGCTCCAAATCGGACCGCCGAATACGTTGTGCTGACTTCCGGCAAACTGGTCGCCAGCGCTACCAGAGTTGCACCAAAGAAGTTCTGCCCGATTCCGGTCTGCTCAGCCATCGCTTCTCCCGTTTTGGCAACAAAGAAACCTCCCACCAACACCGCGAACGAGGCTAACCCAAACAGACCGACAATCGCTTTGGTAGAAAAACTGGAGTATTTGTCATGATGCGCATCCTTTAAATCTCGAGCCGACTCCGGTGGCTGAGCAATCTCGCCAGTCGGTTCCCAACGTGGATGACCCTCGTAGCGATAGATCACCCACAACGAAGAAACGTACGCGACAAACAAAAATACCGGCCAAACGCCAATTCCACCAAAGCTGAACAATTCGCCGCTTGCAACAGCCGCGGATGCTAGTGCGATCATTCCGATCAACATCACACCAATCATCAATAACGACGATTGTGGCGAGAACAAAGTGAGTGGTTTACCTCGCAGTACACACGCATCGATCAATGCCAGCACCGCGATCTGCATCACCACGCCACCCAGCAGATTGGTACCCGCCAGCTTTGCTGCGCCCGAATAAGAAGCTGTTAGCGTTGTCGCCAGTTCCGGCAAACTGGTGGCGCCACCCAATATCAATGCGCCAGCGAAAGCTTCCCCCAGACCCGTGCGATCAGCGTAGATATCCACGTAGCTGCTTAGCTTGGTTCCCGCGAACCAAACGACAACGGCAGCGACCGCGAAGGTGACTGCATTGAACGGTATCGATTGCTCGGCAAAGTTCATGAGCATTGATTTTGCTCCCATTACCGGACGACGGGCGTCAAACCGCTACGAATATTGGCGGAGCGACTGGACCTAAGTCCTCCGGTACTTATTGCATCGTTTTTGATCATCTCACCAAAACGACCTCCGCCCTTTCACCGAAAGCCGACTAAGACGACTTAAGCAATCAGCGTGCCACGTGGCACAGCATTTGCGAACCGCATTTGTGAACTGCACAGCTACGTCGCGAATCGTCCTTCGTGGTTGAGGTACACGCTCTGCAGCCAGACGGCTAGCGCGGTTCAATTATGTCCTCCTTCCCAAGTTGAGAAAACGATGAGAACGTTACATCAAATCGCTATTGCTTCAATCTGTATTGCCAGCGCCACGATGGTCGGCTGCGATGGCTCGGCAGATGTTACTGATGACTCCACTCGATTAGAGGTCGAAGTCCCAAAGGTCGAGATCGGCGATGAACCTCTCGACTTCAATCCTGCAACGGATGGCGATGTTGATATCGACACTCCGGTGGATGGCGATTCATGAAAGCCAAGTGAGGAGTCGTAGCGTCAGGTTCTAAGGCTTCCCGTCTGCGACACCGAACGGCCCACGACGTACTGCCTCGCATCACCGCTGGCGGCTTACGCACCAACCCGAACGGAAATTGAACAACGCCATGAACAGTTCGGCATCGCAGTCAGCGCTTGATTCGGCGGGGAAGGGCGCTGATCGAATCGCCGAACTTTTCTACTGGATGACGGGCGGAGCAACGTTGATCTGGATCGTGGTGATCGGTTTGGCGATCTATGCGATGTGGTCGCGACGTGAACATCCGGTTCGCACGACAGGGTGGTTGGTGATCGGCGGCGGTGCCGTCGTGCCAACGATTGTTCTTACGGTGTTGCTGACTTATGGGCTCGCGATGCTGCCTGAGTTGCATCGTCCGGCGCCCGAGGGAAGTTTGACGATTGAAGTTGCCGGGGTTCGATGGTGGTGGCGGGTGACTTACACCGACGAGGCCGGCGAGCGTATCGAGACCGCGAACGAGATCTACCTGCCGGTCGATCAACCGGTTGAGTTCAAACTAACCAGCGAAGACGTGATTCACTCGTTTTGGATTCCCTCGCTCGGAGGAAAAGTCGACATGATGCCGGGACGTACCAATCGTCTGAAACTTCACCCGACACGCGAGGGAGTCTTCAGCGGCGTGTGTGCTGAGTACTGTGGGACGGCTCACGCGCAAATGCGTTTTCGCGTCGTTGTTACCGATCAGAAGACGTTCGACGAATGGCTTGTTAATCAAACGCAAAACATGGCGGTGCGGGGTGAGTCGTCCGGTGATGCGGAGCCGGATGGATCACGTCTAGCGGCAAATATGCTCGATGGTGAAACCACGTTTTTCTCGCGTGGCTGTTCCGCTTGTCATGCGATTCGTGGGACGCGAGCCGATGGTGTTGTGGGGCCCGATCTGACTCACTTTGGTTCGCGACTCTCCATCGCCGCGGGCGTGATGGACAACACGCCTGAGAATTTGACGCGATGGTTGGTAGACACGCATGGTGTGAAGCCCGGTGTGGAGATGCCCGAGTTCCAATCGCTTAGCGAAGATGAGATCGAATCGCTCGTCGAGTTTTTGGGAGCACTGAAATGAACGGTGCGCGATTAACGGTTTCGGTCTACCAAGCATTTAGGCTGCAATTTCGAAGTTTGCGGCACAGAGGGATCAATTTCCGATGAACGTACAGGCCCAGCGGTTACTCGACGCGTGGCGGACGCCCAAGGGGTGGCGGTATTGGTCCGCCGTCAATAATTCCGAAGTTGGACTTTGGTACACGATCACCGCGTTTGCGTTTTTGTTGTTCGGTGGTCTTCTCGCACTCGTGATGCGAATTCAACTCGCGTTACCTGAAAACGATTTTCTTACCGCCGAGCAATACAACCAAGTCTTCACGATGCACGGCAGCGTGATGATGTTCTTGTTCGCGGTGCCGATTCTAGAAGCGATCTCGATCTTGTTGCTGCCTCAAATGATGGGAGCGAGAGACCTGCCGTTCCCGCGATTGTCGGCGTATGGGTTTTGGTCGTTCCTGATTGGTGGCGTATTCGTTTGCGGGTCGCTGTTCTTTGGTGCCGGACCACGCGGCGGATGGTTCATGTATCCGCCGATGACGACTCAGTATCAAACCGATGTCGGAGTCGATATCTGGCTGTTGGGTCTCTCGTTCATTGAAATTGCGTCCATCGCCGCCGCGGTCGAACTGATCGTCGGCGTTTTAAAATGCCGTCCGCCTGGAATGCGATTGAACCTGATCCCGTTGTACGCATGGTACATCTTGGTGGTCGCGGCAATGATTCTGTTTGCTTTCCCGCCGTTGATTGCGGGTGACTTGTTGATGGAATTGGAACGGACGCTCGATTGGCCGTTCTTTGATGCGTCACGCGGTGGCGATCCGATGTTGTGGCAACATCTGTTTTGGATCTTTGGACACCCTGAAGTTTACATTGTGTTCCTGCCGTCGATCGCGTTGGTGGCGATGATTGTGCCCACGTTCGCTCGTACTCCGATGGTCGGTTACGGATGGATCGTGTTGGCGGCCGTCGGCACGGGATTCCTCAGTTTCGGGTTGTGGGTTCACCACATGTTCACCACCGGATTGCCGGGAATCACGATTGGCATTTTTTCGGCGGCTTCCGAAGCGGTGGCGATTCCCACGGGCGTGCAGATCTTTTGCTTCATCGCCACGTTGCTGGTGGGCCGTGTCACCAAATCCGTCTGTCTGCTATTTGTGTTGGCGGGACTCGCGACGTTCATCATCGGCGGTTTGACCGGAGTGATGGTTGCGGTCGCACCTTTTGACTACCAAGCTCATGACACGTATTTCATTGTCGGGCATCTGCATTACGTCTTGGTCGGCGGAACGATCTTCCCGATTGTTGCAGGCTTCTATTACTTCTATCCGCTCGTCACGGGGAAGTTGCTATCCGAGCGTCTCGGCACGCTCGCGTTTTGGCTGATGATGATCGGATTCAATGTCAGTTTTTTCCCGATGCACATCACGGGATTGATCGGGATGCCACGACGCGTCTACACCTATCCGGCGGGGATGGGATTCGACAACCTGAATTTGATCTCATCGATCGGAGCGTTCGTGTTGGCGGGTGGATTCGCGGTCTTCTTGTGGGACGTCCTGCGACCGAAGGGGAGGCAACCTGCGGCACCGAGAAACGTGTGGAACGCTGGCACGCTTGAGTGGTTGGCCGAGGTTCCGGACAAACCGTGGGGCATCCGCAGCATTCCAGTCATCAAGTCTCGATATCCGCTGTGGGATCAGGAGAATTTTGTTCGTGATGTCGACGAGGGAAAGTTTTACCTTCCCGACGCCGAAGAGGGTTTGCGTGAAACGTTGGTAACATCGACCGTGGAAGCGACTCCGATTCAATGCTTGCGAGTTCCCGGTCCGACGTTTTTGACTTTGTGGGCCGCGGTCTTCACCGGGGGAGTGTTCATTTTTGGGACGTTCCATTGGTACGTTGCGTCCATTGTCAGCGGCGTTCTCGCATTCTTGACGATCTTGGCATGGCTCTGGACGGGCACCGCGATCATTCCCGAAAAGACCGAGAAGGACGTCGGGTTGGGACTGACGTTGCCGACTTACGTTTCGGGGCCAGACGCGGTCGGATGGTGGGCCATGTTCATCACGATGCTGGGCGACATGACCGCGTTCATGTCGCTGGTGTTTGGCTATTTCTTCTATTGGACGATTCACGAAGATTTCCCACCACCGGAGGTCGAAGGCCCCGGTGTTTTGTGGCCCATGAATTCGGTGTTGGCAGCCTTGGGGGCTTGGGCGTTGATGTTGCTGTCGCGAAAGCTCAATCGACGCGTTTGGGGTATCAGATTTTACGTCTGCACGGTCGCTTCCTTTGCGTTGGCGTTTATCGCAGGCGGATCGTTGCTGGCTGGGCCTTGGCTGCACGCCATGGATCCGACCCACCATGTTTATCAAGCGTCTGTTTGTGTTTTGGTTTTATGGACCGTGGTCCATTTGGCGGTCGGAATGGTGATGCAGTTGTATTGCATCGCGAGACGTGCTGCGGGAAAGATGACGCACCGCTTTGACGCCGACGTTGTCAACGTGACGTTGTATTGGCATTTTTTGATGCTGACGGCGGGGATCACAGGACTGACCATCGCTCTGTTTCCGCTGGTGGCGTGACTCGCATGAACGATAATCAATCACCAGATGAATTTGAGACCGAAGACGGTAAGACTGCCGGTTCCGGGAAAGCGAGGGCATGGCGTCATCCCGTTAGTCTTTGGTGGCTGACGTTCGCGCCGCTCTGTTGGGCGGTTCATTTTATGGCGAGCTATTTGACGACGGCGATTTATTGCGCGAAGTTTGATCCACCCGATGGTGACGCGTTGCCTGTTCGGATTGTAGTTGCTGTTTTCACCGTCGTTGCACTGACGCTGATTGCGTGGATCGGACGGTCGGGTTTGCGAGTGCACCGGATGGGACAGGCAACATTGCCACATGACGACGACACGCCTCGCGATGAGCAACGTCTTATCGGGTTTGCGACTTTGCTGCTATCACTGCTCAGTGGTATTGCGACGTTGTACACGTCACTGGTCTTCGTGATTTTGGAGACATGTCACTGATGCGATTGGCGACTTGGAATCTCGGTTGGTTTTTACTCGGAGTCGCGTGGTTGGGACCACTACCGCGATTGGCAGAGAGTTCGTTTGCGGCGCACATGACGTTGCATATGTTGATCGTTGCGGTGGTTGCACCGCTCCTGTCGATCGCCGTCGCGGGGCTGCGTTACGATCCGGTGAGAAAGGTTCCGATTCTGTTTTCACCCATCCCCGCGTCGGTGGGCGAGTTGTTGATCGTGTGGGCTTGGCACGCTCCGGGATTGCATCACTGGGCACGTCATCACTTGCTGGGACTCGTCATTGAGCAGGGAATGTTCCTGGCGGCTGGGGTGTGGGTGTGGCTGTCCGCATTCGGTGGAAGTCAACCGCGAAGTCGTGGGCGAGCGGGCGCGGGCGTGATCGGACTTCTGTTGACATCGATGCACATGACTTTCTTAGGGGCACTGTTGGCGTTGTCGCCACGCCTGTTGTACCAACACCAACATGCGGGCTCGGGGCTGACGCCGTTGTTGGATCAGTATCTCGGAGGTGCGGTCATGTTGGTCGTCGGCGGAATCGCGTATTTGGCCGGGGGGCTTTGGTTGACGAGAGATTTGGTCCGTGGGGCGAGCTTCCAACTCGCGGACAAGTCGGTGGTGACGTCATCGCAAGCTGGAAGCTTACGCCACGAGGTGACCCAATGATGCGACGACTGAAGGAATTGGCAATTCTGCTCACTGCGCTCGGCATTCTCGGCGTGATCGTTCTCGTCTCGGGAATCGTTCCGATCAAGGCGAGTAGCGGGCACTGGCAGATCACGCGGTGGACTCTGGACTTCGCCAGCGATCGCTCCGTTGGCTTACACAGCACTGGTATCGACGTTCCGCCGCTGGACGAACCTGGTATGGTGCAGCTTGGAGCCGCGACCTTCGATAGCAATTGTCGTTGGTGTCACGGTGCCCCCGGTTTTCCTCATCCGCCTGTCGCAGCACAGATGACGCCTCATCCGCCCGACCTGACCGACGCCGTGAGCCAATGGGACGACGCCGAGCTGTTTTACATCGTTAAACACGGTATCAAGTTCACTGGCATGCCTGCTTGGCCAGACCAGAATCGTGATGATGAAATCTGGCCCGTCGTTGCTTTCCTGCGAGAGTTGCCAAACACGGATGCGAACGAATATTTGAATTTAACTCGGCCTCGCAATCTCTTGAACGAAGACCGCGTCACCAATCCAGCGACAGCACCCATCGCCCACCAAACTGCAACTCTATGTGCCGCTTGCCATGGAATCACCGGCAACGAACCACCTAGCAACCGTACGCCCGTCCTAGCGTCCCAAAGCGAGGCGTACCTGAAGAGATCATTGACCGCTTATCAAACCGGAAACCGATTCAGTGGCGTGATGATGCCGATTGCGAATCGAATGACAGAAGATCAAATAGATGGGTTGGCTAGCTATTTCTCCGGACAACCATATTCTGATCCTGATGATGTGGAAAAGGACGATCACTTGGGTGATGCAAAATCCGACGATTTGCGCCGCACTGCTAATCATGCGAGAATGCTCAAGAACGATTTGACGCACGATGCGTTGATCGAAAGGGGGCGCACGCTTGCCAATGAAGGTGACCTGTCCGCGAAGATCCCATCATGTGTTGACTGCCATGGACCAGGAGACATCATGCGGAGCGAAGAATACCCCAAGCTGGCTGGCCAACCTGCTCGTTATCTAAAACGACAACTTGAGCTGTTCGCAGAACGAAAACGAGGCGGAAGCGACAATGCATCGTTGATGCACCCGATCGCCAGTAAACTCAACGAGACACAACGACTCTCATTGTCGGCGTACTACGCGTCCCTCCGTAACAACGACAAGAAATAAGCCATGCTATCGCTCACGAAACCCAACGCTGATGAAATTGTATCTTTTCTTAGTCGACAAGCAACTCTGGACTTAACGTATCCCGACGTCGGCTCGACTGCCCGCGAGTTACCGAGCGGCTATGATCACAACCGCGTTGAGGAAGTAATTGGTCGTGGTGTGAACGATTTCCAAGTAGCGAAGAATGCCTTGCGATCTTGGAAACATGTTGACGTTGGTTGGGCAACTGCAATGCCGACGACGACACCAATCAGCGAAGGCAACACGATTGCCATCCGCGCTCACATCTTTGGAATCTGGGCGTTAGCAGCCTGCCGTATCATTGATGTCGTCGACAAAGATGAAGTAACTGAAAAACGCTTTGGGTACTCGTTCGGTACGCTCCCTGGACACCCCGAACAAGGCGAAGAACGTTTCGAGATCGTTTGCAACGCTGACGGCATTGTCACTTACCGCATCACTGCGTTTTTCCGTGCCAATTCCCTATCTGTAAGAGTTGCCTGGCCTTACTTGCGGCATCGTTTCAATCAGTTTCGCCGCCAGTCAATCGCTGCACTACGTCGAGAAATCCAGGACTCAACCTAAGTAGAACTCGTGATAGAAAGCCCACGAGTTTGACGCAATTAAAACACAGTCGACCGCCTGCATCTTTATAAAAGGCTCCACCAAGAATTCATAAGGTATACACGGCGACGGTGACTACGTCTCGCCTATAATCTGCTTGAAGCGAACGGAACAACCAACCGAGTTAAATGAACGTATCGAGTCCACAAAATTCAAGTGATTCGGACTTGTTGTCTCGTCCGTCACGTCAGACTCAGGTACAGCGCCGCAATCATTAGCAGTCTTACTGCACCGTCTCTACCATCAAACCATACGGCGAACGTCTGAGGCGAATGTCGGAAACGCGAAGAGGGTCGATTTCATATCCGTCGCGGTCAGGCCATGCTTCATCGCTAATGCAAATAGGTTGATAGTCTCTTCGGCTGCGGGTCCAAGCAGATGTGCGCCAAGAATGGCGTCGTTTTCCGAGTCGACGATAACCTTATAGCCAGCTACCGTTTTGCCCGTCTTGCGAACGCTGCCCCATGTCGAAGTATCGTCAAACCGCACGTCGATGCGCCGCCCGGATTCGCTTGCTTCTATTTCAGACATTCCGACCGATGCCAAGCATGGCGTAGTGAACACCACTTTTGGAACATCACCGTAGTCAGGCGTTCGCTCAGGCCGCTTAGCGAATAGGTTTTTGGCAACAATGCGGGCTTCCTCGTTTGCGACGGGTGTGAGTCGTGGCATCCCACTATCAGCACAATCGCCAGTTGCAAAGACCGCTTCGTTGCTGACACTTTGCATAAACCGATTAACACGAACTCCCTTCTGTGTCTTCTCGATGTTAGCGGCATCGAGTTGCAGATCGTCCAGATTTGGAACTCGACCCGCACCGTGGACAACTAGATCACAGCCAATTTTGGAGTCGTCATCAAGCATTACCGTTAAGCCATCGTTTCTCTCAACTGCCTTCACTTCCTTACCCAGGCAAAACTCAATACCACAGTCCCGAGAGTACTGCGTCAGAATCTCGACTAGATCCGGGTCGAAGCCGGTCAACACCCGATCTTCGCTTTGCACCACCGTCACTTGCCTCCCACTTCTCGCAACGACGTGTGCGAACTCCATTGAGATATAACCACCGCCAACAAACACAACCCGGTCGGGAACGCACTCCAGGTCAAGGAATGCATCACTGCGAGTAACGAATTCGGCACCTTCGATAGAGAGCGGAGCGGGCTTTCCACCGGTGGCAACGCAGATCCGCTTTCCGGTGAGCGTTTCACCATTGATTTCAAGCTGAGTCGGTCCCGTAAACCGGGCCTTGCCGAGTAGAGTTGCGATACCGTCGTCCTCGAAAGATTCCCGGCTTTTCTCAGCGACTGGCTGCGTAAACTCATTCTTAAAGGCATTCAAGCTTCGCCAATCAATCGAAACACTACCCTCGGCAACAAGCTGTCCTGTTGATCGGCGAACACGATCAACCAATGCGCCTGCGTTGGTATAAACCTTTTTGGGATTACAACCACGCAATGCGCAGGTCCCACCAAATTCTCGCGATTCGATGATCGCGACACGATGGCCTGCTTGGGCAGCATTCGAAGCCACCGTGCCACCGGAGGGCCCAGTCCCCAATACGATTAGATCAAAAGATCGATTGCTCATGGCAATTCGATGCCTAGCCCGTGATTGACGCGGTTGGTGAAGTTTGCCAACGCGACAGCAGCGGCGAGCGTGACCAATTGGCGATCGTCGAGAAATGCCTTGACGTCCTCAACCGTTCCTGAATCCACGTTAGCCTGATTCGTCAGTTGCTCCGCGTATTTCAGGACACTCCGCTCTTTCTCGTCAAACAAGTCAGTCGCATCCGCACTCATCGAATCGAGTTGCTCATCGCTCAATCCTGCCTTCTTCGCAGCTTGACGATGATAGTGCGAACAATAGTCGCACTCGTTGAGTTGCGATGCCTTGTAATAGGCGAGTTCGCGATACTTGGCCGGTAAATCGTTCTCCAAACCATCGTTGATCTGCGTGACGCCACCCAGCACGTCCGGTTGATGAGCGAGAGTACTGAAGAGGTTCAGCGACCTACCAAACTTTTCCTCGATCGCTTTAAGCAACGGCTTCGAATCTTCGGGGGCTTCGTCGATAGTTAAAGGTTTTGCGTAGGGCATGCTGTTATTCCTATATATGGTGATGCAATCAGGGACCGTCTGGGGTCCCGGCGTGATCGAGACTTCGTCTCGTGTTGGTCCTTCCTGAAACCTTGGTTGCACATTTACGATCCGGAAGGAGCGCCTGAAGTGCTGCAGAACACGGGCTTCGCAGGTAGCGAAATTCGGCATGATTCAGCAACTCAAGCATCACGCGTTTTGGACAGCACTTCATGGAACGGCGCTGTCCCGCGTGATTTAGCCTGACACAGGCCGCACAGCGGTTGCCGTGCGGCCTCCTGTCAGCAGGGGCTATTGCTGATTAACACGATCGCGGTTAGCCCGGCTTGGTCTATTTTGAGCATCCATTCTGCGTTGGACACCGTACCGCTTGTCGAGGTCGGCACGCCACTTTCGGTCGGCCATATTGGGCCAGTTGTCGTCATCAAAACCTTGTTGGCCTTCAAGTTGTTCTTGAGTGACATCTAAGACCAATACATAGTCGTCTGAATCGATGTCATCGTCACCAACTTCGTCGGGATCCACCTGAACCTTGAGTGCGTCAAACGGAACGGCAAACAACTTATCGCCCAACCCAAGGAATCCGCCATACGTGACGGCGACGTAATTGACCTTACCGGTCCGTGAATCCATCACGATATCATGAATCTCACCGACGCTCTCGCCGGCCGAGTTTTGGATATTGAATCCCATCAACTGGCTGACGCGGATGTTCGCACCCTGGGTCTTCGAATCCAGCTTGCCAGCGTCAGCACCTCGGCTCCGAGCGTTAACTCGATCCTGAGTGACATCGTCCTGCGCATTCACGGAACTGAGCGTAAGGCAGGCGATGGCCGTGGTTGCGAGTAAAGTTTTAAATAGACGTTTCATGGTTTCTCTCCAAAATGGGGGAATTGGTGAAATGGATTTGCCAACATTTTCTGCTGACTCGATCGGCCCTGCCACCGTTCCGGCTAGCCGAATTTTTCTCGTGTTTGCTAAGTTGAACGGGTTAGCAATTGCATGAACTTTGAAAGTCCTGAACTTGCTTTTCGGCTTCTTCTTTAGCGATGCCATAACGCTCTTGAACTTTGCCGACGAGTTCTTCTCGTTTGCCATCGACGACGTCGAGGTCATCGTCGGTCAAATCGCCCCACTTTTGCTGGGCTTGCCCTTTGACCTGTTTCCACTTGCCTTGAATTTGATCCCAATTCACTTGTTCGCTCCACGTATCTAGTAAGGAAGGGTTCTGTATCCAGAACCAATCACCGAGCAAGTCGCGGACCGAAGATCGACGACCGAGCCGCGAGTAACACGGATGTGAGCCAAAACGCCGTTTTGTTTGCAGCATCAACCGCAATTGTTGGCTCGAATAGAAGACAGCCAACTTGACGGACCAAATAGCTGGTCGCTCTCGGGTCAGGTGAACGCTATTCGTCCACCTCAGCGATAAGACGACGGATGATTGGCATCACCCACGCATTTCTCGGCTACTGCCGACGCCGATGCATTTCGGCAACCGTTCCAGCGAACTTCCGGTTACAGCGTTAGAACGATTACCAACTGGCGTATCAGTCGGGAGCGAGCGTCACTTGGCTAACGTAGTTCGATGCACAGCACTTCTTGATCATCGCGGATGTACCCCAATCCGTCCGCGATCGATAGCGATTGGCGTGTTTTGCCAAATAGCTTAGTGCGGCCTAATTCTTGATATCCGTCTGGCGTGGCTTTTACCAAGATCAGCTCCCCTGTCATCGTAGTAATCCAGAGCTTACCGTCCGCCAAAACGAGATTGCCCTTACCGAATCGAGTCTTTCGCCAGACAAGTTCGCCGGTGGTCGCTTCAATGCAGGTTAAGTGCGTAGTCGGACCGGCCGCTCCAACGTTATCGAACCCGTAAAGAAAGCTGCCTGCTCGCACGGACGTTTGCCACTCGTTACGCATCACGCTTTTGGTGTAGACACTTTCCCACCGTTCGTTTGCAACGTACTTGCCACCAGATTGCTCGACATCAATCAAAACGCAACCATGATTTTCGCCTGCGGAGACAAAGACGTCTCCACTAACCACAACCGGATTGGCGGTGTTGCACGCGTAGGGTGTCTTGAAGGGATAACTCCACAATACGGTACCGTCTCTAGGTTTGATGCCCAACACTTCGTTCCCCGTCACACTGACGATTTGTTCTGCGCCCGCAACTTCCAACAACACTGGCGATGAATATCCCGCCGGACCGTTGCCGGAGGACCATTGGAGATGCCCATCTTCCGCGTTAAATGCGGCCACCGCAGTGCCTCGTCCACCCACGTGCACGATGACTAAATCGTTGACCACTAGCGGCGAAGACGACATCCCATATTCGGATTCACTGGCTCCGCATTGCTCAAGTGTATCGGTCTGCCACGACAGTTCGCCCGTTTTCAGATTCACAGCCGCCAAGATCCCATCGCCTGTGAATGCATACACCTTACCGGCGGCTACCGCCGCGGTTGCTCGCGGACCATCGCCCTGGCCGTTGTTGTACTGCCGAGCCAAAGCGGTCTCCCAAACGAGTTTGCCGGTTTTCGCATCCAAGGCCACAAGCATTTGCTTGCCTGCTTTATTGCACGTTGTGATTGCCAGAGAATCCGCAATCGTAACGGCGGACATTCCTACTCCAGCAGGCGCTCGCCAGACAACTCGCGGACCGTTGTCAGGAAAGGCATCCAACAAACCGGTCTCAACCGACGTGCCATCACGATTCTGACCAAGAAACTGGGGCCAATCAGCTAAAGCGAACGAGCAGCATGCCCAAGTGATGACGACGGTGCCAAGAACCCGCAGGTTGAATGAACGCATGTTGTGTCTCGTCCGGAACAAACGAAATGGATAGTCAGATCCCTATCATAGCGCAATTCGATCACACATGGGCTTGCAGCGGACGACAAGGTGAGGCGTCCCATCAAACGCCACGTTTTCGTAGCAGTCGGTCGCACTATCAACTGCCGGTTCCGATCGAATACTTTGTTTAATGGGTTGCTGGCGACAGGTTGCCTAAACGCTCCATCGTCGCCCCAGTTGCCACGCATTCTGGTTCCGTTTAGAAAACGCCGGTTGAGAGTCACTTTAATCGGTGTGACTCCAGCCAAAACCGTTAGCACCGACTCCCTTTTAGAGCGAATTGAATCCGGATGAAAAGTATGAAGTTCCGCGGTTTTGATTTGTTTCACAACAATCAGGGCGCCGCCGAATCCATGGTTCGACAGATCGACGAGTTCCCGTCGTTCTTTACGCCTAAGGGAGACCGACCGCTGATCGTGGACTGCGGGGCCAACATCGGTGTCTCGGCGTTGGAATGGAAGTCTCGCTGGCCTCAAGCTGAGATTATCTGCTTCGAACCTGATCCGTTTGCAAGCAAGATTTTGCAAATGAACATCGATCGGAACGATATCGCTGGCATTCAATGTGTCCATGCGGCAGTGTCGGACTGCGACGGCACGGTCGAGTTCTATGGCGATCTATCGCCCACGGCCGACGCTCGTGGAAATTCATTGGAAGCGGCGTGGGCCGATCGGGACGGCAGTTCGCAAACAAGCGTTCGCTGCACGCGACTTTCACCCTACATCGCCGACCGAGACGTTAGCTTTCTAAAGCTTGACATCGAAGGTGCGGAACAACGCGTGTTGAGTGAAATCGCTCATTGTCTGGATCGAGTGGAAGCCCTCTATGTCGAGGTGCATGAAACGGACGCGAGTCTGGATGTGAACTCGCTAGTCGTCATCGAAACGATGCTAGCCGACGCTGGGTTCACCATCGAAAAAGAACCTCGGTACAGCGAACACGCGCTACCAGAATCTCTCGATGATTGGCGTCAGGAGGCGAACGCTGTATTGACCCAACTTCTTTGCTGGCGGTAGGCGGTAGGGTGCGTGCTAGCACGCACCCTACGAAATCAAAACAACTGACGATACGCCCACGACAGCAAATTGTGTATGTTCAAGTATTGAAAGACGAACAGGTTTTGATTTGAGGTCGTGCGTGCTAGCACGCACTCTACTTAGATGGGGGCGGTCAATGAGCGAGTACCGGAGATGGCGGGTCGCCGGCGGGATATTCTTCTTTACGATCGTCACGCACGAACGAAAACCACTGTTCGCCGAACAGGTAGCCCGACAATTTCTCCGCGAATCGATGATCGATGTGAAACATCGGCGACCATTCGAGATCCCGGCGATCGTACTGTTGCCGGACCACTTCCATTTTTTAATGCAACTGCCGGAGAAGGACTCGGATTATTCCGTCCGCATTCGTCAGTTCAAAACGTTGTTCACACGGCGACTGGCACAAACACGGAACACCCAGCAAAATCTTTCCGCAAGTCGCACGAGCCGTTCCGAACACAGTATTTGGCAGCGGCGGTTCTACGAACACTTCGTTCGAGACGAGAAAGACTTTCATCGTTGTGCTGACTATATTCACGTCAACCCGGTTAAACACCGCTGCGTTAAACGGGTGATCGATTGGCCTTGGTCTAGTTTCCACCGCTGGCTCGCCGAAGGCTACTACCAACCTGGATGGGGAGACGGATCCGATTGGTTTGGCGACGAATTCAAAAAGTTTGGGTAGGGTGCGTGCTAGCACGCACCCTACTTTAGCTTTTCACTACAGCGAGTCTCAAGAGTTCTTTCAGACGCGCCGGATCGGTGGCAGAGACCTTGGCAACGAAGCCGCGTTTGTGTGCGAACAATACTTCGTCGTTTGATTCGATCTGCGAGAAGTCCAATCGCTGACTGTCGTTGTAACGCGACAATCCATAACCATTTCCACGGCGATCGGGATAGACCATCGCATGGACCTCATTCTCCTTCCCTTCGCTCTCGATGAACGCGTAAACTCCGAACGAAGGGTCATCGGAAATCGTGTTGTCCTTCTCCAAAAACAGAGCCTGAATAGGCTCGCCGTCAGTTTCGATCATCCAGTACTGGCCATGCGTTTTTAGATAATCCAGTCGTTTGCGAAGCGTCTTCAAGTAGCTAACAATGTCTTCGCCCACCATGCACATGACTTGATAGATCGCACTACTAGGATCGAGTTCGGTTTGGTTTGCAAACCGGTTCAGCAAGGTGATGTCAACCGGCGAGTTCAGAGCCCCTAAGGCCGTACGAGGAATTCCCATCAAGCGAGCGGCTTCGTTGGGGCCTAAAGAATCGAGCCATTCCGCGGGACGGAGCCAAGCACAAAACGACAACGCGTCTTCGTAAAGCCCCATGCTTTGCAGCACCAGCGATAAGGCACAAAGCGGCGGCGCATCACGTGGGAATTGATGATGGTCATAATTGTTGAATTCAGCATCGTGAACACCACCGACGTCTACAACGCAAATTGCTGGGTTGGCTAAGTCATCTTCCGTTGGCTCGCGACGCCGGATCGGAACCCCATGCATGTGCGCCAGCAGACTACAGGCAAGAAAATCATCCTTATGGGCTCCGCCCGGATGGGTCACGATCAGCTGCACGGTCATGGAGTGCCGGTATTCAGATTGGGATTTGGATTTGAAATCATTCAGCACAAAAACATAACCGCAAATAGGTTCGCTGGAACCTATGGCACACTCCATACAGAGTTGAAATGGCTAGGAATGACGCTTTCCGCTTACCCCTGCTGTTTAGTCCCAGCCTATTCGAGACGGCTGTACTGCACTACGGAATCTTCAGTTGCCGCTGGTAGACCGCTGAACCGTTAGTGATGAAGAGGATGTCAAGATTTTTGCCAGCTAACGCACAACTGGTTAGCGGTTTGGACTTGTCAGGTTTGGGAAGCAAGCCGCACGGACGTCCGGTGGGATCAAATATTTGGACACCAAGGTCGCTGGTGACATAGTACCGGCCCGCTTTATCGACATTCATCCCATCGCCGCGGGAAACGGAGTTGTAAGGGGGTGGTTCGTTGAAACTGAACTCACCCTTTGAGTCGATCGGAAGACGCATGGGCATGGTTGGTAGCTTGGCATCCAATTCGCCACCCGCGTTGACGCGGAAGGTCCACGTGTACGGACCACCGTGATCCGAAACGGCAAGCGTTCCGCCATCATTGGACAGCGCAATGCCGTTAGGACGCGTGATCCCCGTGTCAACGACGGAGACTTTTCCCGTCTTGATATCGATTCTTGTAACCTGCTTCGCTTTTGTCTCGGTGATAAAGATGAAGCCATCTCGAGAGATCGCCATGTCGTTGGGTTGGACATCAGAAGCAACGACCTTCACATCGCCATTGGTGACGTCAATGTTGATCACACGTTGTTGACTTCCTTGGCAGGCGTATAGCAGACCATCCGGACCGAACTCCAAACCGCTAACGGCTTCCTTCGCAATCACCGATTTCTCGCCGCTGATCGCGTCGATGCGGTAAACCGCCGGTGCTCTCATGTCACAAAAGAAGAAGTTGCCTTCCTCGTCGCTGCATGGAGCATCCGCAAAGCCAAGGTCTCGGGCCACAACCTCCCATGACTCGCCCGGCACCAATAGATTCAACAAGGTGAGATCACCGCGAAGGTCGTCGCTTGTATCGATCTTTGGAACGTGAGGTTGGTGACGCCACAACCACTTCATCGCGTCAGGAAAACGAGAACTACCGAAATCGGCATTGTGCATATAGCCTTCAGCCCAGTCGAAGCGGGCGTCATAGCCCATGTAGTTCAGCGACGATGCCATTTGTTGGTTCGCGATCGGCCAGCTTCCGAACGCGTTATCGATATCGCCGCTCGTATCAGCCATGTAGACACGGATAGGTTTCGGCTCCGTCTTGCGAACCAGTCCCGCGTAGGCATCACCGCCACGTAGATTTGTGAAGCTACCCACGCTGGAGTAAACCTTTTGGAATTGATCGGTTCGTTCCCAAGCGACCGTGAAAGCACAGATTGCCCCGGAGCTGGATCCACCGATCGCACGCATCTGGGGATCTTTGGAAATGTTGTAGCGAGCCTCCACTTCCGGAAGAATTTCACTGAGCAGGAAGTTCGCATAGCGGTCCCCCAAGCTGTCGTATTCGTAGCTACGGTTGGACGACTTGTTACCTTTGCGTGGCTTCGACTTGTGATGGCCGGGATTCAAGAAAACAGCAATCGTAGGCGGCATATCGCCGCGTGCGATTAGATTGTCAAACACGATTGGAATTCGCCAGCGTCCCTTCACGTCCCGTAATCGCTCACCATCTTGGAAAACCATCAACGCGGCGGGCGTGGTTTTGTCGTATTGAGCGGGAACATAAATAGCCCAGTCACGAATCGTGTCGTGGAATATCTTGGATTCCCAAGGCTTCATGACCTCGACAGTTCCGTGAGGCACATCATCACGTGCAACAGCATCCGGGTGCGGCTCCCATGCCGGCTTGGTTGCTGTGGAAGGGAGATTAGTCGACTCGGCGTTATCATCCCACAACCAACGCAATGCACTTGGCAATTCCAGGCCGCCCCACTTGCCACTATGACCGCCATCGGTCATCACCAGTTTGTAGGTATAACCTGCATACTGAAGAGCCGCGGCGAGCGAGCGATTTCCTAGTGGCCAATTGCCATGCAGGTTACTGAGATCGTCTTTACCTTCTTGCAAATAAACCTTGATCGGTTTCGGGCTCTCTTTCGTTTTACGAACCAAGCCGGGATACGCCCAACCGCCACGGATGTTGGTGAAGCTGCCGATATGACTGAGAACCTTGCCGAATTGTCCCGGTTTCTCCCAAGCGACCGTGAAAGCACAAATGCCGCCTGACGAGATCCCGCACACGGCGCGGTCGGCCGGTTCGTCGGAAACGTTGATTCCCTCAAGTGCCACCGGTAAGAACTCGTCAACGAGAAAGTTTGCGTATCGGTCACCTAGCGAATCGTATTCAAACGAACGGTTGCTTCGATTCGCGGCGTCTTTTTGCGTTGCAGGAATCGTACCGGGATTCACGAACACGGCCACCGTGACCGGCATCTGCTTCTGATGGATTAGATTGTCAAAGACAATGGGAACACGAAACGAACCATTGGGTTTGGCATAGTTCATGCCATCCATGAACACCATCAAGTTGGCCGGCTGATCGGGGCTGTATTGCGCCGGCACATAAACCTGGAAATCTCGTCGCGTACCAGGAAACAGCTTGCTCTGCTCAAACACGCCTTTAGTTAGCTTGCCAACGGGAACACCCCTTCGCACCTCGCGATCACTCTTTCCGGCGACAGATTCCTGAGCTGAACAGCGTTGGGAGAATCCCATTAGAAGGATGAATGCACCCCAAGCGAAGGAGTTAAGTAGAAGCAAATGCAAAGTTCGTATCATCGAAAGTTGTCGCCTGGGGATGGAAGGGGGAGGTATCACGACACAGGTCACCGCACCGATGGTGACCGGTGACCGGAAGCAGAGCCTTTTGACGCGGCCAGGAATCCGAGCTGACGTCGGGGGAGAGACGTCGTGAATTCGTCGACGTTTTTACGCTACTTCAGAATTGAGAACCGGTAAGGAACCCCGGTATCTTAACCAAAACCCAACTCAGAGGTGTGCGGTGCAACTCTGGGCGTCGCGGCCGCTAGAAAAGGGGCGCATATCGCTGCTCGATCTTGGAGAGTCTTATGAAAATACAGATTCGACGCCCTCCGCTTCGGTCCATTTGATTTTGGATTGCGAATCCACTGAGCGTTTGTCTATTCATTAACGCCACCGAAGCTCAAGCTTTTTATTAAGTCTGATCGAAACTTGGAAGGCAAAATCGTGGCGACCATGCTGTCATCGCAAGGGTATACTCGTCGCTACGACATCGCCCACCTTCCTAGGAAGCATCACTCTTGCCCAATCTTTGCATCATCAATGGTACCGTGGTTCTGCCAGACCGGTTACTTCACGACGCGTTAGTCGTTTGCCGTGATGATCACATCTCCTACGTCGGTACGGCCCGCTCTCGTATTCCCGCGTCAGCGGAGATCATTGATGCGAAAGGCGGATTCATCTGCCCCGGCTTCATTGACATTCACATTCATGGTGGTGGTGGCGCCGATGTAATGGATGGCACCAAAGAAGCGGTCACCACCGTATGTCAGTCTCATGCTGCGCACGGAACGACGACGTGCTTTCCGACAACCAGTACGGGGACGGATGATCAGATTCACGCAATGCTGGCTGCGTGCAGCGAGGTTCGCGATGAATGGTGTGTCGATTCGGGTAGCAAAATCGGCGGCGTGCACCTTTACGGTCCCTACTTTGCCAAAGACAAAGTAGGCTGTCATAACCAGTCGGTTTGTCGTGTCCCTAAGGCAGCCGAGTTTCGCAGTTATTTCAGAACGGGCATTGTGCGAGTGGCGACCTGCGCTGCGGAACTCCCAGGCGCCGGTGCCTTCTATCGCTATGCGACAAAACTTGGCTGCTTGGTGACCTGTGGGCATTCCAATGCGAGTTGGAATGAAATGGATGCTGGATTTGCGAACGGTATGCGGCACGTCGATCATTTTTGGTGTGCGATGAGTAGCGTGTCGTCAGTTCGCAAGCGACTGGGTGTTCCGATGCAAGGCAGTATGTTGGAGTACGTTTTGTCCAATCCCGAAATGAGCACTGAGGTGATCGCCGATGGAATGCACCTGTCGCCTGAATTGCTGAACTCTGCTTGGCGAATGAAGGGTAGCGAGCGATTGTGCCTGGTAACCGATTGCAATCGCGCGTTGGATATGCCACCAGGCCGATACCGATTCGGCCCTCGATCCGACGGTTCCTGGTTCACGAGCGATGGCAAAGTCGGTTGGGCGTCCCTTGGTTCGAAAGACTCGCAGGGCTCACTGGCCAGCGCCGTAATGGGCATGGACCACATGATTCGAACGATGCACAAACAGGGGGCCGTTCCGCTTCACGAAGCCATTCGCATGGCAACATTGACGCCTGCCGAACGAACAGGCATCGACAAAGAAGTCGGAAGTTTATCCAAGGGCAAGCAAGCCGACATCGTCCTGTTAAGCAAATCGTTAAAAGTAAAACAGGTCTACATCAACGGCAAACGCTGCTCTGCTGCGGCGCCAATCCCGTCATGACGATAAGGGTCAAGCCCGAACATTGCGTTAAAACGCAACGAACCACTATTGGAAGCGGATCACATATTCGACCCCAAGCCCCAAGCTGGATTCGTCCCCGACACGGAAGCCGTTGTAACGTTGTTCCGCCACGACATACCACTCATCGACCACTCGCACGCCCAGCTGCATTTCTTCAACCCAGGTGCTTTGGGTTGCACCGTGATGGTCAATGTTGTGATCGGCAAACCCACTTACGTAAACGCGGTCATCGAGCAGCTCGGGAAAGACTTTCCAAATCAACACGTGCTCGATCTGCCACTGCGTGCCTACGCTGTGATCGAACTGGGCTCCGTAGAACGCGATCCAGTATCGGATGCCGAGACTCTTTAGCGGCGCGTTGATCAGTGGAGTGTCGTGAGCCGCCCAACGAGGACCGAATCGCAAAGCATCATTGCCACTGGAAGTACGAAGTAGTGCCTGAGCCGCGAACGCCAATGGGAGTTCCCAGTCCGGTGTCCAACGCAGATTTTGTTCCGTCAACAGACTGGCCGTCTCTTCAAGTTCCTTGCGGGACGGATCACGTCCGAAGTTGGAAAGGCTGAAGTACTGGAACCCGTGCGGCAGATTGGCGAGCGCGTTGATCGTCAGCGAATTATCGGAATCGACTGACGTGTACGGATACAAATTGAAATCAAGGAAACCTGTATTCGATTCGGGCTTCCTGATCGTTAACGGCGTAGGCTTTTTCTCAAGTTCCCGATAAGTCTCACTGCTGATCAGCTCGCTGAAACTGGGCTGCATTGAGGGCGGATCGAAGTTATCACCGGTTGACGGAGACTGGTGCCGATCCAGAATCGAATCCGTTACCAGCAAGCTGCCGAGTCCAAAGTCAGGATCCGCCGCCTCGATTTGT
This sequence comes from Rhodopirellula sp. J20-39, assembly GCF_057365095.1. Taxonomy (NCBI): domain Bacteria; kingdom Pseudomonadati; phylum Planctomycetota; class Planctomycetia; order Pirellulales; family Pirellulaceae; genus Rhodopirellula; species Rhodopirellula sp. J20-39. The sequence continues at coordinate 5,710,303 of NZ_CP195123.1, forward strand.
TGAACGCACAACACGACGAGCAGCAAACATCGCATTAGCGAAAACGGCACAATGTGAGTCTTTCGTTTACGCTTGTTGCCCATGGTTTTCTCATCGACCGACGCGCAACGGCAGAAGTGGCAAAGTGAGACGTTTCTTAAAACTTTTGCTCACGAACTGATAACCGGCGTCCTTTTGAGCATCTCGTTTTTCCACCATCGAAGCGGGGGATTCAGAATTAGCGGGCGTCACTTCCATTCACCCATGACCCGGCGGCAAGGCTGAGCATCTCATGCGGGGGAGGGCAGGGCGGTCGCAATGTGAAGGTGTCAGTGTCAAAAAGTGCGACTGAGGCTACGATTTAGCCTCGACCTTGCAAAACGTCGATTCAATATTCGTTTAGCAACGACGTCAACGAAGTACGTCCAGCCCTTTAGATCGATCACGGCAGCCGGAAGCGTTTTCGACGATCCGCAGTCCATTTTTCTCGTATCCGCAATCCTATGCCAGAATCATCGAGCATCCCACTTGCTCAAGCCGATCAACCGTTTCGCTTTTTAAAACAGTTCAACTCGGAAGAGTTTGCAAAGAAAACATCCTGTCGAGATCGACTGCGGCAATCGGATACGCGATGGTTTCCAGGCGAATACCTGTCTTCCGTTTTCGCTCGGGAATTGTGCGAACGCCAAGCAATCCCGTTTAAGGAAGTCTTGGAGAGCTTTGAGTTTTTCGCTTGTGTGCGAAAACACATTCGCTGCCCATCGGTCGCTGATTTGTGTTGCGGCCACGGCCTGGTTGGGGTTCTGTTTGCGATGTTCGAACGAGACATCGAACACGTTTGCCTTTTGGACAAAGTCCGCCCCAAGAGTTTCGATCTGGTACTTGCCGCTGCACAAGCGGTCGCCCCTTGGACCAGCGATAAGATCACGTACGTGGAAGCTCCGCTGAAGCGGACTCTCGATCACATCGAATGGGGGACCGCGATTCTCGGCGTCCATGCTTGTGGCACACGGACTGATCAATGCATCGAGCACGCGATTACACTTCGCAGTACGGTAGCATTACTACCATGCTGCCGGCGACATCGCTTGCACCCGTCACCGGAGTGTCTGAAGAATGTTTTCGGTGCCGACATTGCGATCGACGTCGATCGCACCTACCAGATGCATGCAGCGGGCTATCATGTTCGCTGGGACTATATATCCCCGCAAATCACGGAGATGAACCGGGTCTTGATCGGGCGACCGTTGAAGGACGCTGATAGTATGGCTGATCCATTACCTGGGTAGGGTGCGGGCTAGAACGTACCCTACTTTTCAATAGCGGGCTATTTTCCCGCGATCAAGTGCGCGGACTCTCTGGCGATCGCGAGCTCTTCGTTTGTAGCAACGACTAGCGTGCGAACCGCGGCCGACGGGTCGCTGATATCCGCCACACAATCGACTAGCTCAGGCGAGTCATTGGCGGCTGGATCAACGACGATGCCAAGGTGCGCTAGCGGAGCAGCCACAAGCTTGCGAATTTCACTTGAGTGTTCTCCTACGCCCGCGGTGAATATCAAGGCGTCCAAACCGCCGAGAATTGCTAAGTAGCTACCAATCATCTTCTGAATTCGTCGGACGTAAATATCAATCGCAAGAGACGCCGCCGAATCACCTGATTCACGTCGCACCAAGATTTCTCGCATGTCCGCTTCGCCACAAAGGCCCAGTAAACCACTCGCTTTGTTTAACAAGTGGTCGACAGCATCGGCGGACATCCCAGCCGATCGAATCAGGTGCAACGGCACGGACGGATCGATGTCGCCACAGCGAGTTGCCATCACGAGTCCCTCTAGCGGCGTCATGCCCATGGACGTGTCGACCGCCACTCCATCAATAGACGCAGCGGCACTAGCACCGCCGCCGAGATGAAGCGAGACAATCCGAACCGGAGACTTGAGGCCTAGCCGATCGATTGCGCGCCGTGTTACGAAGCGGTGAGATGTCCCGTGGAAACCGTACTTCCGGATGCCATGGGCTCGGTAGACGGGTTCCGGGATCGCATACCGATAAGCGGCTGGCTGCAATGTGCTGAAATAGGCAGTGTCGAAGACCAGAACCTGTGGCAAGGGGAGGTCGAGACGATCAATCGCCGCAACAACCGATCGGGCGGACGGGTTGTGCAAAGGAGCCAATTCGTCAAGCGATTTCAAGTGTTTCAAAACGCCAGCATCGACCACCGTGGGCTCGGGGTAGCTATCGCCGCCCTGAACAATGCGGTGGGCAATCGCGGCCAACTTTGGTGCATTCGAAGGTAACGCAGGTTCAGAACGGGCCAACAATCCGGCCTGTTCCAGCACACACCGAGCGGCGGATAGATGATCGGGCGAGTCCCCACCAACCTGACCGATGCGGTCGACCAAGCCCTCGTAGAGACGCATGCCAGTCGAAACATCAATACATGCAAACTTCAGTGTGGTTGACCCGACGTTGAAGACGAGAATGTTCATGAATCGAAACCTTCGTCATCGTGATTCGGAACCGGATCCAGCGGGATGGACTGCGAAGCCTGGGCCTGTACCGCGGTAATCGCAACCGTGTTGACGATATCGGCCACGGTACAGCCTCGCGATAGATCATTGACTGGTCGTCGGAGCCCTTGCAGAACAGGACCGATCGCCAGTGCGTTAGCCGATCGCTGCACCGCCTTGTAAGTGTTATTGCCCGTATTGAGATCAGGAAAAACAAACACCGTCGCCCGACCAGCAACTTGGCTGCCTGGTAACTTGGTCGCGGCAACGCTGGGGTCGATCGCTGCGTCGTACTGCAAAGGCCCTTCGACCAGCACTTCGGGGCGAGCCTTTTTCAACATTGCCGTGGCCGCTCTTACCCGTTCTACATCTTCACCCTGCCCACTCTCGCCGGTTGAATAGGAAAGCATCGCAACACGCGGCTCAATCCCAAACTGGGTAGCCGTGTCGGCACTGCAACTGGCGATTTCGGCAAGTTGTTCTGCCGTGGGATTTGGAATGACCGCACAATCACCGTAAACCAAGACGCCACTTTTCAAACACATCAAGAACACGCTACTGACGCAGCCGATCCCGGGACGCGTCTTGATGAACTCGAACGCGGGCCGGATGGTTGCGGCGGTGGTGTGCATGGCACCGGACACCATGCCAGCGGCGAGACCACGACGCACCATCATTGTGCCGAAATAGCTAACCTCTTGCATAAGGTCACGAGCAACGTCTCGGGTTAGCCCTTTTTGCCGCCGCAATTGGTAGTACTCTTCAACGAACGAAGGCAACAACGGGCTCGACGGCGGGTGAATGATCTGGACCGTAGGCGGCCCCACGTTTTCCCAATCGCGGTCATCGGTGAAGTCGCCGGATCCCAATTGATCGAGTTCGGGCAACATCACGCCGACTTGGCTTGCCGCACTACGAATTTCAGCGGGGTCGCCCAGTAACACGATGTCAGCCACATCGCGGCGACGAAGCACGTCGACGGCCTGCAGAATACGCGGGTCATTTCCTTCCGGCAAAACGATTCGGACGCGTTTTTCACGAGCCCGCTGGATCAATGAGTGCTCGAACAACATCGGTGTAATGCGTTGCACACCAGGTGCCTCGAGTCGTCGAGCAAGGTCGTCCGTATCGATGCTGCGTTCAAACACACCAAGTGCCGACTCGATCTTCCGAGGCGAGTGCTCACCAATTTCCGCTCGCACTTTCGATGCCATCGTCGCGGCGGTGAAAGTATCAACCTTGGTTGTCAGGATCGGTAAACCACTGGTCGGATTGACCATCCGTCGAACTGCAAGTGGTGGCAACAGACCTCCGGTTAGCACGATCCCGGCTGGCGAAGGGCTGTCAGCATGTAGACTTGCCAATGCGCATCCGATAACAATGTCGCTTCGATCTCCTGGTGTGATGACCAGACTCCCCGCTTGCATGCGTTCAAGAAAATCCGGCAACAACATCGCGGCAACCTTCAGTCGGGCTACCTCACGATCAAACGTCGATTCGTCCCCGCCAAGGACCGAGGCCCCAAGTCCCACTTGGATCTCGCGGACGGTCGGTTGCCGCAACAGCGGTTCTTCAGGCAGCATGTAGATCGGTGCGGTACCCGCCAAGCCGGCGGACTTGTATGCCGCGTCCAGTGCGTTCCGCTGTTCCGGTGACACTTGGTTGACGACCGTCGCAAGTAGCTGGCCGCCGTGATCGGTCAGTGAATCGTTGCCAATCCGGATCGACTGCACGCTCTCTTCCACCGATTGCCCGGCGGCGGAATAGACCGACATGATCGCGCAGCCAAGATTGACTGCGATGTCGGCGTTCAGCTCAAACTCGATTTCAGTCGCGAGTCCCTGAAAGCTGGTGCCTTCGACGATTGCGAAATCGGCCTTCTCCTGCAGCGATTTGAACTTCTGCTGAATCCGCTGAATCAACGAGTCATAACGATCCTCGGCGAGCATCTGGCGTGCTTCCTTGCGGGTCACACCAAACATCTGTTGAGGCGATACCGCTAGTTGATAGCGTGATCGCATTAAGCAAATACTTTGATCCTGGTCAGCAGAATCTCGCACCACTGGCCGAAAGAAGGCAACGCGATCAAAGCGACGCATCGCGAGTTCCATCACGCCAAGGGCAACCATCCGCTTACCTGTCGCGTTCTCGTTGGTTGCTAAATAGAGGCTATCGGGCATGTTGAGATCGCGTCATTGAAGGGGAATCCAATTCGTAGGTGCCGTCGTAATTGCTGCTCTGGCTTACAACGGCTTGCCGCAAAGGTTGGGGGTGGGACCAAGTCGATCACTTCCCTTGGCAGCAGTGGGTTTTCGCTGAATTCATGTGGTCGTAGCCGACATCAGGAACAAATGTCGCACAGCAATCTGTGACCAAAACCATACTCTATACATCGAAATGCACATTTGCTGCAATATTCGATTTTGTCTCGGCGTTGCGTCATGCAAGCTTAGCGGTATCAGACAGTGAGGCCGGCTTTTGGAATTTCCAGAGGAAACGCTTCGTTAGCGACAAACCACATCGCGGAAATAATCGACGCGAATCTTTTCTAGCAGGGCAGGGCAGTGGTCCATACGAAAGCCCCCCATCGTCATCCTAGTCCTGCCTCAACAACCGGACGACAAACGATTGCATTTCGGATTGCTGACGGCCCCTAACCAAATGCAACCGATGCCCCCAACAGCAACCCAAGCATGCTTTCGTTTTTGCGACCACCGGATTTGCTGACTTTTGAACTCGGACTGCCTGCAAGGGAGTGGATGGTCCGAATCGGTGCGCCGCTGTTGATGCGTACCGATCCAGAGTTGGCGCTCTATGGACGCTACCTGATTCCTAAGCGGTTAATGGACGAAGGGGCGTCAGTTTCGGTTCGTCGAACTCGAACCAACACTACAAGACCAGCACAAACGGAAGAGCTAACCAATGATCAACCAGTCACGCTGTCCCGCCACCAAACCTTCCTTGCGCTTCTCAAATGACATGGCAGGAACGACGCGTTGCACATTGGCTTATGAAACCGTGTCGCTGTCAGGGCAGCACAAACAATGCAAATGTGCCGTAAGTTGATGCAACGAACAAGCGACATCGATCTTTGCAACCTAACAAAAATTGCATCCATCAATGCTACCTCATTGCTTGTTGCTCATCTCTTCCAACAGGTCCGTTTGGACTTGTTGTATTTCCAACAAGCGTTGCCATTGGTGAGTCAACAACAAATCCATCTTGGAATGCAAGTGACGAATTTCCAGTTCCGCTTTCAAATTCACTCGGTAATCGTTGTCGGCATTCAGTCGGTCTTTCTCGTTCTGTCGATTCTGGCTCATCATGATGATCGGTGCTTGAACCGCAGCCAAGCATGACAACACGAGGTTCAACAAAATAAACGGATAGGGATCGAACGGCTTGGCAAACAAGGCGACTGAATTGATGCATATCCAAACGATCAATACGCCGGCAAAGATCAAAATGAATGGCCAACTGCCACCAAAACTTGCGACCTTATCCGCCAAACGCTGACCAACGGTCATGGTGACATCGACGGCATCATTTAGATTTTGCGTCATCACATCGTGTTCACGCAAACTGGCGATCACGTCGCGTTCCAAAGTCGACAGCTCACCACGTTCTTGTTCCATGACATTCTGGACGTACAGACTGCGGTAGTGATTCAGATCCCCATGACAAATGTACGCGTCCGCGCTCCACTCAGGATGCTCAGTCGCAATCCGTTCCGCCACAAGCGGACGAACAAATCGGCCCGGTGTTAAGTCCGACAGCGAAAACGGCTTGCCGCAAACAACGCAGTTGACTTGATCGTGGGGCATTTCATTCTCGCAGGGGCGTCAAAAGAAGGTTTTGCATAGCGAAATCAGCATCGCATACAGTCTCGTCGCTTTTGGGGCAGGGCACTAGCGTGCGGGCAATCGGATGTCGATTCAATTTCGCCGCCACTAAACCGCCTACGCTAAGTCGAACAGCATCAGTTCAGCGTGGCTATTGGTTTCTAACGACAACAAACCTTCATCGCTCATTGCAACGGCGTCACTTGTTTCCAAGTTTTGGCCATTCACATTGACTGATCCACGAAGCACTTGCAGCCATATGTGCCGGTCGACGGGAATTTCATAGGTCAACTGATGGCTAGGTTCCAAATCAGCAAGAAAGATGCTCGCGTCTTGGTGGATCAGCAATGAACCATCGTTCGCTTGACGCGAAGCAACGAGCTGAAACTGATTCTGGCGTCCGGCTGAATCAAACTTCTTTTGCTCATAGCTGGGATCGATCCCCTTACGCTCCGGTAGCAACCAAATTTGATAAAAGTGAGCTGGCTTATCTGCCGCGGGATTGAATTCGCTATGAGTGATGCCGCTGCCAGCGCTGATCCGCTGAAACTCGCCAGGCTGCAGGACTTCACCGTTGCCCATGGAATCTTTGTGCTGAAGCTTTCCATCGAGCACATAGGACACAATTTCCATGTCACGATGGGCATGGGTACCGAAACCTTGGCCTGCCGCAACACGGTCTTCGTTCATAACACGGAGCGATCGAAACCCCATGTGTTGAGGGTCTTGGTAGCTTGCGAAAGAAAACGTGTGGTAGGAATTGAGCCAACCGTGATCAGCATGGCCTCGTTCGCTGGATCTTCGGATAGAGATCATGATTTCTCGCCTCAGTCTTGTCTACATGTAAACTAAATGGATAAAAAAAGTAGTCAGCGGCATAGCAGTCGCGCTATGAATGGCTTCGCGTGGCACCGCGTCCCTCACCGAGACCAACCGCGAACGCTTCGGGCTATTTGGATTTAAGTTGCGATGGTTAAGTTTTTGACCATTAGCAAACGGTCAAAGATTGACGGGACTAAAACGCCGACGCAATTTGCTGAGCTTGCTCGATCGCTGAGGCTTCAGTCGCCGCCACTTCGCCGGGTGCAGCCAAAGTCGGTTCAACGACCACGGAGAAAATTTCGCTAAAACCGAAAAAGGCTAGAATCTGTTCGATGTATGGCTTTTGGTGGTCCATCCCCGACCCGTCGGGGCCATAGGCACCGCCGCGTGCAAACACAACGGAAGCTGGTTTTCCGGTTACCAAACCGCTGTACCCGCTCGCTGGATCAAAGCTAAACGTCTGCCCCGGTTGAGCGATAACATCGATGTAGTGCTTTAGCTTATAGGGAATGCCAAAATTCCACATCGGAACGCTCAACAAGTACTTATCGGCGGACTTGAATTCGTCGCAAACGTCCACAACCGCTTGCCATGCCTTTGCCTGATCGGCATCGAAACCTTCGCCATGCAGAACTTGATACTTGGCATCAATGGTGTATCCATCAAATTCGGGAAGAGCCCTTTGCCAAAGATCGATCGTGGCGACTTCGTCGTCAGGATTTGCCGTTTTATAGGTATCAACGAATGCGTTAGCAACGTTTATCGATTTTGAGCGAGCCTTGCGAGGCGAGGATTCGATGTAGAGCAATTTGGCCATCTTGAAGTTCCTTTATTGAAACACGAAAACGAAACGAGACACGGTTGAAAGATCGATGTGCGAGGCTAAACGCCTTAGCAATGGTCGATATCAGGTATACCTAACACCGGCCACAATCTTACATGTAAACTATTTAAAAGCAGAAATCACTCGCCGATACCAGACCTGACAGACTGAAGAATTAGAACCAGCGTTTTCAGATCGGTTTTGGACACATTAGAAAGCAATGAAGCGTGAAGATCTAAGACCGGTACGTCCAGTTTCTTCAACAACCGCTTAGCAGCCGACGTTAGATTGATCTCGAACACCCGTCGATCGCTTTTCGATTGCGTCTTCGTGACCAGTTCTAGCTTAAGCAGTTGATCCACCACACGCGTGATTGCAGGTGCGACCTGAATCATCCGCTCGGCAATTTCGAGGCAGGGCAGGGGAGCGCCTTCACCTCGAAGAATACGCAGTACGTTGTACTGGGTCGGCGTCAAACCATACTCACGAAGGAGACGCGCAAATCGATTTTCGAGCAAGTCGCTGGTCCGCATAACGGCCAAGGTCGCCTCCTGCTCAACGGAATCGAATGGACCGCGTTTTTTCAGTTCATCTTGCAAACTCGATGCCATCGTTCCCTCAATTTATAACCAGCCCAATTCATTCCCGTCTCACGCAATAACATTACATGTAAACCATCTGCAAGTCAAGACCAAGCATCCTGCGGATGACTTACCTCGCTTCAGTTTCAACTTCGTTTTATGTTGACGGAACCGAAAAGACTGCGATTAGCAACACGTGCGAAGACCCTTGATATGAAAGCGACTCACTTTGAAGAATCGCTAAACCGAGCAAGACAGTTTCTCCGGTAACGACAGAGACACCGGCCCCTAGCATACGTCTAAGAGGAACCTACGGTCGTCTCAAAGGTCGATCCGTAGTATGAGAAACCTACTGAGCCCCCATTGCATCTGATAACGAGAGAGAGAAATTGAAACCAAAGTCTTGCAGCATCCCAGTGGATTCGCTTTCCAAACGACATTTGGCCGTGCTGTTTTTCCTCGCCATTGGCCTTCGCCACAAAAGCCTCGGTGGCAGGCATTCGTGAAGGATGATCCGCAGGAAAACACGATGGCAAAGGACCAACAACTATTTTCCCATGCAAAATATTCTCGCCACCCTACAACTTCCTGTTTTGACGTGACGGCGAAGGCTTACGGCGGTCAAGCCTTTCAGCTGATCGCTGCAAAGATCGAAGAGACAGACCGTATGCTTCGGAACGATTCAATTCTCGAGCCCGAAGATGCAGGTGAAAGAAATGAATCGAACAAGGTAAGTCGAAGCAAACTACCGGTTGTACAACACGGACTGCGATCAGTTCTTTAAAACTGGCCATGTCCGGGAGCTAACACAACTGTCCCCAAAACGTGAACTTTCGATTACAGATACCCCCAGCTTCCCAAAACCGACACGTGCAGCAACCATTCCGTTTTCGGTCGGTATCCGCAAGTCACGCTCCTATCAAGAAGTACCGCAAGCTTCAACAAGTCAGGCAATGAACATGAAAAACTATCTAGCGGTCTTGGCCCTGCCACTGACATTGAGTGTCTTCGTGAACTCCGTTCCCGCAGACACATCGCACACAGACGACGACCGCTCCGCGAATCTCACGACAGCAATCATTCCAGCTGCGATTATCACCGTTGAGCCGACGACGACTCGAGCGATCGAGGGCATCGCTGAACTCGAACGGCATCGATACTTCACAATTTGCGACGATGGCACAGGCTTTGAGCAGCGACTCGGCAGCGAAGAACGATATCGATATTTGGTTGACGAACTACAAGTCAATTTCGGACGACGACTCGGGCCCATCAAACGCTGGTCTGGAACGGTCAAGCCCGATACAGGCCGCCCGGGATACGCTGACCTATCTACTTTGGCAAAGGACTCCACACCCCCAGCATCTCAAAAATTTCAAAACGATTTCCCCAATGGCCTCGATGTGGCAGCTCACGGTTCACCGGGTGCGTATCCCGCATACATGGGCAAGTTCGAAACGAAAGAGTCCGCCAGCGATCCCAAGCATCCTCAGTTTATCTCCGAAAACACAGCCGCTTCCGCAGACCTTGCTGCCACCGTCTTCCAAGAACGGTACTCCGACTTCAATCGTCCGCGATATTTCGAACCCATCAACGAACCCCATTGGTCACTGGTAAAAACCCAAGAACTGGCTGATTGGCATGTTGCGATGCACGATCACTTCGAACGATCGTTGCCCAATGTCCAAGTAGGCGGTCCATGCTTACCGACCTGCTATTTCTATCGCAACCGCTACCGCAGCTTCGACGGACTGAAGAACTTCATGACGATGACCGATGGCAAGCTCGACTTCTATTCGTTCCATGTCTACGACTACCATCGCTGGCAAAACAATCAATTTAAGGGACGAATGCAGTCGGGACTTCCGCTGGAAGGCACGCTGGATCTATTTCAAAACCATGCCGTCAATGAATATGGACGCACCATGGATGTCGTGGTCAGCGAACAGGGCGGCTACATCGGTAGCCAACCCAAAGGCGACTACGACGGAGATTTGGTTTCGACCGAGATTTTGTCGCTGGTCGATCCGGATGCCGACCCGACGACTTGGCAATACGAAATGCGAAAACGGTCCATCGTCAACTTTGGCTGCATCAGCAGCTTTGTTGCCAACACGCTTGCGTTCATGGACCATCCGCATACCGTCCAGAAGTCGGTTTGCTTTACTCAGGTCAATACGTGGAACTGGGGCCCGAAATATTATGCCCAGATGTTTGTGCCGTATCAATACACCGACAAAGAACGCTGGGTCGAAACGGACATGACCAAGTTTTTCAAGTTGTTCCGCGGGGTGGATGGACGACGCGTGAAGGCGATCTGCGACACGCCTGACCTGCAAACGCGTGCATTCGTCGACGGCAGCAAAACTTGGCTGGTGATTAACAACCTCAGCAACACCGACATCCCCGTCCAATTGGCGGGACTGACCTCGCCCCAAATCTCGATCCGTCAACTTGGCCGCAATGCAGATTACACCACGGCATATTCCGAAGAGACGTTCGTCACTCCGCAAGAGCTACTCGTTCACGGGCGACAATCGATCGTCATTGAAGCGGACTTTGGAACGCCGATTCCAACCGCCCGTCAGATAAACGAAATTGCCTGCTACGGTGACAAGATTATACAGCCAATGCAGAACGCGTCATTTGACATCACCGTGCCGCTGGACCAAACGATCGACTATGCTCAATTACGAATCGGACTGACCCGATCCCCCGACGCCGACCGTGAGCCGATCGTAAAGCTGAACGGTAAACGTCTCGATGTTCCAAACGAGCTTTGCTCGGATCGACTGACTGACCTCGAATATGCGAGCACCAAGCTAATACCAGTAGACCCGGCGGACTTGAAATCCAAGAATACCGTCACAATCGAATTCGAGGACGGGGCCGACGGAGCGATTGGCAGTGTCGTCCTTCGGATCGCTCGCGATGCGGACAAGTAGCCGTGCGTTTGGAGCCCTATAGAATGGCTCCGGACACTTACTCAGGTGGTTCGACCAGTCGTTCACGAATGGCGAGAGCGACCGCTGCGGTTGCACCATTGACGTGAAGCTTGCGGTAGATACAGCGGGTCACGTAATCGAGCGTGTGAAGGTTCAGATCCAGTTCACCAGCAACTTGTTTTCGCACCAACCCGCGGGTCATCGCCTCCAGGACAGCTTGTTCCCGTTCGTTTAGCCCGTAATCCGTTTGCTCCGGTGCAAGCTGGGCAAACATTTTCAGGACACGTCCGGCGATGCGAGGGTGAATCGGTGCGGCACCTTCCAAAACTTGCTGCACTGCTTCGCGCACCTTCGTGATGGAATCGGACTTCAAGCAATAGCCGGAAGCTCCTGCCTTGAGTGCGCGGAAGATCTTTTCGTCGTCCTCGAACACAGTCAGGATCAACACGGATGCATCGGGCAGACGCTGTTTGATTTCACCAATACCCTCGATCCCGTCCATGCCGGGTAAATCGATGTCCATTAGAAAAACATCCGGTGCATGCCCTGCATCGATCGCTGCAATCGCATCTTCGCAATTATCAAACTCCCGAGGCTGCACATCGTCAGCCAGCACGCTCAGTCCACGGACGGTAGCGTGCCGGTACCTTGAGTTGTCTTCGACGATCCAGAACTTCAGCACTTTGTTAGACCATGGTAGGGAAAGATTCTTGATATAGCGTTCGGCCCTACAAGCTACTCTTTGCTATCGACTGCGTCGCCACCTACGGTCGTCTCGCCAACCGAGATCATTTCCTCATTTGCTTGGTCAATTCGCTGCCGCTGTGCATTACTGAGTCGCTGCTGAAAATAAACTTCCGGACGAAGCCATAGCCCGCTTTGCTTCAGTGCGGGGTCGTCGACATCAAGACTCAGGTCGCAATCAAAACGAGCCAAGATCGAATGCGACTTACCCGGTGATCCGGCATTGGTGAAGTGACACAGCCCCCACGTGATACCGCGCCCGTCACCGCTATCGGTGAAAGCATCTGGCGTGAAAGCGCCGGCGGCGGTAGGCGGGAATGAAACGACCGAAGCGATCTTAAAATTCACGCCGTCCTCGGCATATTGAATGGTGTCACGTTCATTGCCATCCTTGATCGCGAATGCGGCCATGCCTTCCTTGAAAGGGAAATACATCGTCTCATGCCCGGAAGCCATCACGGGATTCAAGCGGTGTTTTTCATATGGGCCATGTGGATCATCGGCGATCGCAAGGCCATGACCAACGGCGTACTTGTCGCGGATATCAGGCCATTTGTTGTACGCGGCTTTGTAGTACACATGGATGCGACCGCGGTAGACGACCGGGAAAGGATCGTGAACCGCATCTTGGTCCCAATCGCCTTTTTCACCGGTATGGATGATGGTCTTGTTTGTAGGAGCCCAGGGACCATCCGGGGAATCAGCGGACGACATCGAGACCGCACACCAATCGCCTTTCAAGCCACTGGGCTGAACGAAGGCTTGGTAATAGAGATAGTACCGACTCTTCCAAACCAAGATTTCGGGCGTTGCAACAGACCGCCAACCGGGAATAGGCTGCGGTGGCCGAGTAACCGCGACGCCTTGTTCATGCCACGTGAATCCGTCTTTGCTGGTCGCGTGCCAAATCTCACATAAATCCCAGTCGGTCGACGGAATGGTGTCAGTCGCTTCGGCAGCTCGACTGGCTCCGATCGGTGGCGTTGCCGTGTCTCGCTTGGTGTACCAGACATGATATTGACCATCGACCAAAATGGGTCGGGAAGGATCACGGCGTGTGATGGTTCCATCGCCACTACGGTTGTCGAGACCTTTCAACGGCGTGTACTTGAACTGTGAAAACAGCTCATTGTCTTGAACCCGAGGTGCGGGGTAATCGAACATTCGATCAACAGATGCGCTGAGTTCCATGTCCGGCTTCTCCGCCGGCATTCGGTGCGGAAATACCGGCGACTCCGCTGCGCAAAACGCCGAAGGCATACCGAGCAAGACTAGGCAAAATCGAAATCGGCTAATCAACAACATGAATCTCATCTTGGTAAGCAAAAAAATCGTCGACGCGGGGCAAACAAACGCCCATTATAACGATCCAGCTACACAAAAGTATGCAAGCTCGCGGGGAACCTACATCATGTCGTTGGGAGTAGCACAAACCTGGCCGATCGAACCAACTGGCATTACCAACGGCCCCAACTGGCAAGATTACCGGCGACATAAACTAAGGAAGGAAGCTACGGATCCCGCCTGCGAGCGACGCGATACCTTGTTGGATGCGTCCCGACGTGCCCAAGAGATCGCCGATCCCCGGTAGTGCCAAGCTAACGAACGCGATCATCACAGCGCTGATGAACATCAACGATCCGCCCGTTGACTCGGTACCGCGTTGACCACTCGTGAACGAAGGGATCCAGCCACCGATGACTGGCGGGCGAGTCAAATCACGAATTCGACGCAAGCCTACCTGGACGTTGCCATCTTCGGCATGAAAGAACCACTGAGCGTGAACTTCCAGCTTGGATTGATCATGAAGCAAAATCCAGGATCGCCCCAAGGCGAGCTTCGTCGCGTTGGACGCATCGACTAATACCGTGAAGCCATCAATGGAAGCTTCTTGCACTTGGGCTTCGAGGGTTTGGCGACCAATGCGAATCTTCGCCGAGCCATTCTCGACAGGAAGTGCGCACCGGAAGTATTCGTCGCATTTGGTTGATTGGGTCATCTGCAAACTTTTGAACAAGAAGAGCGGCCCCCACCGTCGACATTGCACCGTACGCTTGCCTGATTCGCAACGGAAAATTGCTGCGACGGAGTACTGTGCAATGAAATAGATAGGTCACGTAGGCCACTGAAGCTGACCGGAAGAAAAAGTTTTCGGTGCAGCGACTTGAAAGCTTGTCAAACGTTTCCGATTGTAACGGTTACGGCCATTCGATCACTTCTCGTCCCATTCGGGTCGAGAGATCTTGCCACAACTTGCCATCCACTGAATCGGTGACGAACCGCACGGACCCATCCAGCACGCCAACCATCACGCCACCGGTATGGTAACTGCGAGAGGTGACCGCAGCGTAGGTGAGGGGATCGGTCCCTGAACCTGCAACCTTTCCTTCGCGTTGGTTGGTCCAATCCACGTCGTATTCCACTCCCGATGAATCCTCACAAAGGATCTTTCGGTTAGGTGTGAACGTCGTTGTGAACCCCGCTTGGTGAACACGACCATCAATCCATTCGGTATGGCCGCTATTGGTTTTCAGCGATCCCAGCAGAGCACAGATTTCGGCGGGTTCAACAGGAATAGCGAGGTCCCCAGCGTGTGCGGCGTCTCGCAGGTAGGGATTCCAGCCCTTCACTTCAGCCAGTGCAAGTGTGTTACTCAATCCATCCAAGCAATCGCGGAATCCCATGTACCGACCGGTGCAAAACATGCCGTCGCCGACAGTCTTGTCGTTGGGATCGTAGACAAACCAAACCCCTTGGTTCACCGCATAATTGAGTTTGTAGTAGTTGTTTGGTGAGCTGATTCGAGGCTCGTCTAGTGGATCGCTAGGGCACTGGTAAGTGGCAACACGAAATTCTGAAATAGCGACCGGTTCGCCATCAACAGTTAAAAATGCATTGCTGTAATCGACTGAAAAATCCACGCCATCAGCCAACCCGTCTTGTTCAACGAAGGGCAAGATCCGGGCTTGCATCGACCAGCCACTTCCCAAACCATCCGTTCCGCCTGGATCGGTCCATGCCGGTGGCAGTTTTTTGTAAGCAGATTCGTAATTGTGAACTGCCAAACCAACCTGTTTGAGGTTGTTGCTGCAACTCATTCGCCGGGCGGCCTCACGAGCGGATTGCACGGCGGGCAGCAACAGACCAACCAGAATCCCGATGATTGCGATCACCACCAGCAGTTCGACCAGAGTAAAGCCGATCCGGAATGACTTCCGGTTAAGATGAACGACGTCGAAGCGAGAATGAGAGAGCGACGGAACACTCGAAGGTCGGTGCAAAATGCGCATGGGCCTATCCTGAAACACGCGGAATTGGGTGTAAAGGAAAAGCGTGGCTGGCATCCGACACGGAGTCCGCAGGGATCAGCCCTGCGGAGGGCTGGTCCCGGAGATTCCGCCACCGAAGTGAGGCTGGCTAGCTGATCGAGCCAAAAAGGTAATGCGAATCGATCTCAATAGAAAGACGCGAATAATGAGCCCCCCGTCTGAGATTACGGTATCCACACGCACCGTCGATTGGCGACACGTGTTGCAGGGATGGGAAAGTTACTGGCGGCGCCTTATTCTTTCAGACGTTCTCGTTCGACAGCTAATTTCCTCTAAATAACGCGTCCCGCATGGAATTCTTGCTTTACCTTGCGATGGTGCCGGCCCTCGGCGTCACCGCTCAATGGCTCGCATGGCGGACCGGATTCCCGAGCATTTTGGTGCTGCTGTTGTTCGGGGTCACGCTGGGATATTTCGTTCAGCCTGACGCATTTTTGGCACAACTGACCGATGGTGACCAAACGGCTGGCCCCAATCTGCTGTTCCCTTGGGTAGCGTTGTCAGTTGCCGTGATCATGTTCGAGGGCGGATTGAGCCTCAAGATCAGCGAGCTGACCGAATCAGGCTCTGCATCGCTGCGGTTAGTCACAATCGGTGCCCTGTTGTCGTTCTTCGGTAACACGATCGCTGCCCACTATATTTTGCAGTTTGGCTGGCAACTCAGCGCACTGCTGGGGGCGATTCTGGTCGTCACCGGGCCAACGGTCATCGGACCACTGTTGCGACAGGTCCGGCCGAGCCGGCGAGTGGCGGCGGCACTTAAATGGGAAGGCATCGTGATCGACCCGATCGGTGCAGTCTTGGCCGTGCTGGTCTTTGAAGAAGTGCTGTTACAACACTCGACCCCTGAATTCTCGTCAGTGATTACCTCGCTGGCATGGACCGCAACCGTCGGCTTAGTATTGGGCTGTGGCGGCGGGGCAATCCTGACACAAGCATTGCGACGATATTGGGTACCGGATCACCTGCACGGTGTGACGGCTCTCTCGCTGGCACTTCTACTGTTTGCGATCAGCGACATGCTGGCACACGAATCGGGGTTGATCACGGTCACCGTACTCGGGATCTGGCTCACCAACCAAAAGCACTTCGATGTTGAGCACATCATTGAACTGAAAGAAAACCTGCGAACGCTGTTGATCGGCTGCCTGTTTATTGTATTGGGTTCCCGAGTGAACCTAGCGGACATCGGGGCGATCGGTTTACCGGGCGTGGGTTTAGTCCTGGCGTTGGTTTTGATTGTCCGCCCGGTTTCGGTTTACCTATCGTTACTAGGAAGCCCGCTGAACTACCGCGAACAAACCTTCATCGCTGGCTTGGCACCGCGAGGGATTGTGGCGGCGGCGGTTAGCAGCGTGTTCGCCTTGGGAATGGAAAGCCGAAGCGACCTGCAGATCCCAGGATCGGAACAACTTGCCACAGTGACATTCCTAGTGATCATCGGCACCGTCGCGGTTTACGGGATGGCCGCAGGCCCACTGGCAAAGTTTTTGCGGTTGGCCGACGAAACCAGCAACGGGGTGCTGATCGCGGGAGCCGACCCGTGGGTCCGAGATTTTGCTGCTGAGTTGGCAAGAACCGGAATCCGTGTCTTGATGGTCGACACGAACTACAACAAAATTTCCAAAGCGAAGATGGATGGCATCCACGGGGAATGCGTTAACATCCTGAATGAGCACGTTCGCGAAGAATTGGACTTAGCGGGAATCGGGCGGTTCATGGCCATGACTCCCAACGACGAAGTCAACTCATTGGCGCTTCGTGAATGCAAGACGTTGTTCGATTCGTCACGACTGTATCAGTTGACCTTCAAGTCAAAAAACAATGCCGGGCGTCGCGGATTGACGAAGAACTTGATGGGACGCGAATTGTTTGGTGAAGGCCTGACCTACACGCGGTTTCGCGAGATGCATTCGGTCGGCGCAACTTTCAAGGCAACGAAGTTAACATCCGCTTACACATTCGAAGACTTTTTAGAGAAATACGGTGAGCAATCCGTGGTGATGTGCGCACTGGAGAGCGACGGGAGCTTGAAAATGAACACGATCGATAGCCCGCTCATTCCGGCCGCGGGGCAAACCATCTTAGCGATGGTCAACGCGACCCCGATCGACAAAAAGCATGCCGCTCACGCGCATGATTCCGGCATCAGTCCTGGAGCCAGTTCTTCCGCACCGAATCACAAGGGTACTGACAACAAGGCGGCTGATCATGTTTGAACCGTTCGCCGCGCTTGTTGCTTTCACTCCACTAATAATTTACCTGTTCGTCTTGGCGTTGTGCCGTGTCAGCGGACGAACGCTGGTTTGGTCCGGTGCGGCCGATACCGCAGCGCTACTGATGGCGATTTCTGGTTTGGTTGTCGTTGGACCTATGGAACTGTTCTTTCCTAAAGCAACGGCGTATCTGCTAGGGGCTTGGGTCTGGATTCCGTTGCTATTTCTGTACTTCTTGTTCGGCTGCTTGTGGATCATTAATAGCCGATCGTCTTTGGTCATCTACGGCCGCACAAGCGAACAACTTTTTCCGGCCGTTTTGAAAGCAGCTCAAAGCGTTGATGCGACCGCAACGGGCGATCTGGAAACGCTTCAGTTTCATCTCCCGAATGCAGGCGTCCACTTACGTCTTGATTCCGCCCCCATGCATGACTGCGTCAAGCTGGTGGCTTTCGAACCGTTGCTAACCGCCGCGTTCTGGAGCACGCTATCGGTGCACCTTCGCCGCGAGATATCAGAGATCGCGGCCCCACAACCGCGACGAGGTTGGGCAGCGTTGGGGTTCGCAATCCTAATCACGGCGTGGTTGGTCGAATACGTTTCGGATCAGCCTCAATTGCTGGTAGACGGTTTCCGTGATTGGCTGGTGCGATAAAACCTCGTTATGCCGCTTCCCGCCAAAAATATCGCGATCACGCTCACCAAGTTCCTGGTCCCCGTCGCCATCATCGGATTCTTGTTGTGGCGAATGGAACCGAGTCATTGGGAATCGCTGGCCGAACGCCAGATTTCTTATCCAATCTTGATCGCGGCTCTCGGCGTGGCCTTAGCCGCGATCAGCCTGTCGTTCGTACGTTGGTGGATTTTGGTTCGATGCCAAGGCATTGCACTTGGCTTGGTCGAAGCGTTGCGACTGGGTTCGATCTGCTTTCTATTGAGCTTCGTCGCCCCCGGCAGTGTCGGCGGCGACCTGTTTAAGGCGGTTTTCTTGGCAAGGCGAGCGCCGGGTAAACAGATCGCAGCTGTCGCGTCGGTGATCGTTGACCGGGGCAGCGGTTTGTACGGTTTGTTGGTACTGGTCGCGATGGGCCTGATGTGCCGGGAATCGTCGGATTCCTTTGAGTTCAACGGAATTGGGATCAACGATATCAAATGGATTGTCGGCGGTTTACTGAGCATCGGTACCGCTGTTTTGATGCTGCTGGTCTTTGGTGGCAAGTTCGTCGATCGATTAATTAACCAATTTTCAAAGGTCGCCGTTATAGGCCCCTTGGTTGCAAAAATTGGTCCGCCATTGCGGATGTTCCATCACCATCCCTGGGCGTTCGCACTATCCATCTTAATGAGCGTCGGTGTGCAAGGCCTTTTGGTGGTCAGCATGTACTTGATTGCCGTGTCGATGTACGAGCTACCACCCACGTTAATGGAACACTTCGTTATCGTTCCAATCGGAATGCTCGCATCCGCGCTGCCCATCACACCGTCGGGCCTGGGCGTGTTAGAAGCGACGATTGAAACGCTGTACCACTTGGTCCCCGCGAAAGCGACCGATGCATCAGGCACGATCGTGGCGTTGGTCTTTGAACTGGTGAAAGTTGCCTTAGCGGCAATCGGGACATTGTTTTATTGGACGGCAGGAAAAGACGTCCAGGAAAGCCTGGAGTACGCCGAAACGCACACAAGTCCCACGGAGTCGATCACCGATAGCCCTAGTGTGAACGTTGACGATGGTGGCGAGATTGACTCCGCCACGAAGCCTGATGACGTCATACGAACGCCTGCAGAGTCGCCCAAACTGGATGCCTAAAGTTGCCTTCCTTAGTTCAAAAAATTCGACAACGTGGAGTCTTGAATGTATTCGAGATTCTGTTCAATCGAGTGGTGCCAGCTTGGTTGTTTCGGTTTTCGGTTGGTGATGTTCTTGAGCTAGACGTAGACGGCCTTCGCGACAAGCATTCCCAAGCTGCTCAAGACACGCTGCAATTCACACGCGTGACCGATCCCGTCATGCGGGCTCACTTGCGTGCAGTGACGTGGAACTCAGTGCCTGAAGAAACAACGCTCAACGATCTCGGCTACGCGATCACGACATCCGATGATGCCAAAACGATTGTGGGTGGAGTTTGGTGTGGTCGCCAAAGCTTTGCCGAAAACAACCTGGGCTTCCGTATCGCGCTGGAAGAAAACCAGGGCTGGATTTACTGTGCCTATGTCAGCGAATCGCTGCGGGGCATGGGAGCTTACCAACGACTGCTCGCATTTGCAGCGAACGATGCACACCAGCACGGGTGTGATCGGCTGCTAGTCGTGATCCAACCATGGAACAAGGCTTCCATGCACGTGCACCGAAAACACAGTCACCACAAGGTGGGCCGGATCGTCGTCATTCGAATCCTGCGACTATGCGGCGTCTTCGGATCTGGTGGATTATCCAAGGATAAGACTTGGACCACGCGACCTTATGAATCTCCAGTAATTTTCAAAATCCGGTAGGACCAAGTGGGCGACACCAAGTCGCGTCTTTCGAGAGCCGAATGCAGCGTCAGCAAAACCCAGACACTCCATAAAAACGTCTCGATCCATTGCCAGCGGACTTCGAGCCACCAATGCCAATAAAAAAAGCCCAGCCAAATTGGCTGAGCTTCAGTGGCTACGGTGTCCGCCCGCCGGATATGCGGACAGACAACTAAATTGGATCAGCTAGCACCAAGCTCGACATCGATCTTGGCGTCACGTGCTGCGTCACGCAATTTGCTCAGTGCACGAGCTTCGAGCTGGCGAACACGTTCTTTAGTGACGCCCATCTCCACGCCAACTTCCTTCAAAGTAAGCGGCTCAACGCCTCGCTTCAAACCGAACCGAGCTGTGATGATCTTTTGCTCACGCTCGTCCAGCCGATCAAGGATACGTGCGAGTTCACGCTGACGCTGCAACTGAACGGTTTCTTCCGCGTATGGATCAAGGCGTTCGTCTTGATGAGCAACGAACATCTCCTCACCACTGGTACGGAAACGATCACGGTGCTTGAACTCCTTCGGAATCGTACGAGCAAAGTTCTTCATGATCGCCCAAGTAGCGTAGGTGCTGAACTTGTTGCCACGTGAGTAATCAAACTTTTCAACCGCACGGATCAAAGACATGTTCCCGTCGCTAATCAACGAGAAGAAATCTTCTGCTGAAGCGACGTGCCGCTTGGCGATCGAAACCACCAACCGCAAGTTTGCTTGAACGATCTTATTCTTCGTTCGCACAGCCTCTTCGTAGAGCGACTGAATCCGATCCATCGTTTCGCTTTGAGCTTGGCCACTGGCCAACATCTCATCACGCAACACACCGGCACGGTGCTTGAGATAGTTCATCTTGCGGAACAGATGTCCTTCTTGCTCGCGATTCAACAACGCCACGTCGTACAAGGCGGCCAAGTAGCTAGGCAGATCCGAAGGAGCACGCATTTTACGAGCTGATTCGTTTTCAGGCATATCGGCGAGGTACTCTGCCTCACGCGACACGTCTTCGAAATCTTCGTTGTAGATGTGATCCAGCGGCAATTCAGCCAATTGCTGCAGACGGACTTCATCCAAGATACGGCGAATACTCGAGCGAGTACGCTTGAAACGTTTGCAAAGTTGTGGAATCGTCGCACCGTGAACATGCAATTGAGCGATGACACGCTTGTCTTCTTCGGTCAACAGTTCGCGGTGATGCGGGAAGATCGCCAGCTTTTGGTTCTGCGCATCAAAGTTCTTGAGCGTGTACCGAATCGTTTCAGGTGAGCGGTTCATGTGCTTGGAAAGCTGGTGAGTCACTTCGGACAAACTCGCACCGCCTTCGGACAATTGCCGGGCCCGTTCGATCATCTCCGTTTTTTCATCGTCGCTGAGTTGGCTAAAGCGTTCCCCACGACGAACTTTATCACGGTGAGTTTGCTGAAACTGGTCCACGCTGGATTGCAGGAAGCCGACGCGTTTTCGCTTGCCGAACAAGAACTTACGGCTGACCAACCCAGCATCACGCCAGCGGCTGATCGTCTTGGTAGAGACACGGAATTGCTTTGCCAAATCGTTGACGGTCAAAACACGTTGACCAGCGGCTTCGGAATCCAAATCCGCAGCATCCGAGAGGTCCTCGATTAGTAAACGCAAATCGTGACGCAGATCCGCTGCGGCCACAGTTTGGCGAGGCTTCGTGTCGGGACGATAGTTCGTGATCCGCAAGCAGACGTAATCCACGAAATAGTCGCGACCATCGACGATCTCGCTGAGCAACTTCTCAGCCAGTTCGCCTTGTTCGATTTTTTTGTTACGAGGTGCGAACCGTGTCAATTGGTCGCGAAGTTCCATCAATCCGATGTGACGATATCCAGTATGCATAGCTGCAAACTCCCAGTGCTGATCGCTCGTGTCCTGATTTCCTTGCAACCCCGGCGGGTCGCAGACACATCAATCTGATTTGCCCGGGGATCGCCTAATCCATAAGGCGACAAATGGGTTCGGTTCGTAAATGGCATCCGACTGATGTCAGTTCCATCCCTTTACTTACCAAGCGTCTCGTACGACTCCATGCCATACGATTCAGAATACCAGGTCGTGAAGGTGTGCGCGGCTTTGAGGCACCATTCCGGTTAAAAACAAAGCGTTCACAAAACTCCATCACTCCCTAATCTTCCTTGTCCTTAACAGACCGCCTGCGACGCAGAAATGTTCATCGAAATGACGAAAATTCAGTAAAAAACAAGCTGAAGAGTCCCCGGTTTGCCCGGCTTACCAAACTGTCGCGTTAAAGCGAAATTTGTCGTGGTGCCGTTTGAACCGAAGCAGCTTCCGACTTGCCTACGAAGTTGGCAGGTCCGCTTTGGACGATGGTAGACAATGAAACTTCCGCGCCAAACGGACCTGGCCAGCAACAGATTTATGGATTGACTTCCGAAGTGTCCCGGAAAAACCGGCATTTTAGGCCCTAGGAAATTTTCACGACCTCAGCCAAGTGTCGCCTCGGGTACGTGTGAATTGTCACATTTACAACCACTTTGCAATTTTGGGTGTCTCAGAACGAGAATGTGCCTCATTCTTCAACAACCGTTCAACCGGCTGGTGGGCGTATGCCGAATTTACCGAAACACCGTCACCTAAATGACGAATTGGATTCGATTTTTATCGGCCTGTATCTGTTTTCCTGTCGCCCACGATGTCTGTGATGAGCCAACGTAAACCTGTTGCCAGCCGCCCCTCTCGCCGTCAATTCCTGGCCTCGACCCTGCTTTCTGGATCGACTCTCGTAACAGGACCTGCACTACTTTCGGGGCTAGTCGCTCTTTCAGGACTACCTACGGGACAATCCGCCTGGGCCGCTGATCGACCTATCCGACTGAAGACGGCGACGGACCAAGACTTGTTCCGTGTCCGAATGGAAATGGATATCAAAGGCAACGTTCACCTAGCCAAAGATCCAATGATCCCGGACAGCCCCAAACAGGTGTTGCCCATCACAGCAAAGATGAAGCTGGATTACGAAGAACGCTATCTGCAGCCCAGCGGCGTCGCGGCTGACTCCGAAGTGATCGCGGCAGAACGTCACTATTATGAAGCGTCAGGCCAAAGCCGGCTCAATCGCACTGAACAGGAAACGGAACTGCGTCCGGCAATTGGATCCGTCATCGCTCGCCGCGAGCATTTGCCAGAATCGATCTATTCCACCGCCGACTATTTGACGGCGGCGGAGATCGAATTGCTACGGACGCCCGTGTCCAGCGTCGCAATTGACCGATTGGTTCCCGAGCAAGCCCTACTTGCTGGCGAAAAGGCGGACATCGATCCCAGCGTATTGGCTTCGGTACTGAACCTTTCCAACGTGGCGGCCAGCGACGTGCAAATGGAACTGGTTTCTGTCGACGGTGCGCAAGCCAAACTGCAAATGCAAGGTAAGCTGGACGGGTCTGTCTCCGGCGTGCCGACGCAACTTCGGGTGCTCGGCAAACTGACCCTTGATCGAAAAACGAACACCGTTAGCTGGGCAGCAATCGCGATTCACGAAACCCGCGAAATCGGTAAGGCGGAACCTGGCTTCGACGTCACAGCGACCATTCGCATGATCCGCAAACCGATCGATCAACCGAAAAAATTGGCTCAACGGCCAGCGAAGGTGGACTTCAACAATGCCCCACCAGCGGACCGCATGCTGATGGCGATGAACTGCAGTCATGCCGGGGTTTCGGCACTGATGGACCGCCGATGGCGAATCATGAAAGACGCGCCGGGCGAATCGATCATGCGAATGATCGAAAACGACAACTCAATCGCTCAATTGAACCTACGGCCTCTGCCCCGACTGGGCGAAGGCGAGCAGTGGACTTTGGAAGCGTTCGAGCAGGACGTCAAACGAACGCTGGGAGATCGCTTCACCGATATGATTCAAAGTCACGAAGGCGTGACGGACGGCGGTTTGCGGATGCTACGCGTGGTCGCCGCCGGCAACGTGCAGGGCGTGCCGATTCAGTGGATCATGATGCATTTCAGCGACGACGAACAACGACGCATCGTCGCCACATTGACGATGGACGGCGACAGTGTGGCTCAATTGGGCGGGTCTGACATTCAGCTAGCGGCATCTTTGCAATTGACGAGTCCCAAAGGCAACGTCGCTGGCGCCGACACTCAACAGGGCGAAGGAACTGAAAAACAGGGTGTTTTGAAGGAAAAACTATCAAACAATGGGACATCGCAAGTAGAATCGACCGCTTCGGTTCGGTCACCCAGCGACGGGTTCACTCGGTAACCGAGGAAGCGTTTGCAGTGGATTCACAGTGGTTTCACCAGGCCCTGACGGCAATTTGGGCGGCGTGAAGTCGTATGCGGGCCTTGATGTTTTTCGGTGCTTATTTGCACCGAATCGTCGAGTCGGACGTATTTCCATGAAGCGCATTCGCGAAACTCATCCACGCAGTCAACCAGCCAAGCCATCCCTTTGATGTCAGCAATCTACCGCATGTTCGCCCAGAAAACTCCTCGCATCGCCTTGGCACACAACGGGTGGAAACTTGCCGCCATCTGGGCGGGGGCGACCTTTTTGACGATCGCGAGCGTCTCGGTCAGTGCAGTATCCGCTCAAGAAGCTGGTCCCGATCGGGCCGACAGGTCAACGGAAGTGCAAACCCAATTTGCACCTGGCGTTGTGACGGTGATTCCGCCGGCACCGGATCCCAAGGAAACCTTCGACGGACCGCTGACGCTGCAGTCCATCATTGATGCCCACCCCGAGATCAGTTGGAACACGGGCGACCATCCTGACAACGCACCGCATTTTGACCCACGGTCGCGGACGTTACAGGAAATGCTGAAACAGGTTGTGCTGCGTCGCGAGATCTTCTGCCTGGAGTTCTCATTCAAGCCGCTTCGCCAAATCTATCTGGATATTCCTCGGCCCGACGGTCGCATGCAGCGAAAGCTGGTGCATTACATGGTCTATCGCGTTCGATATCGCGGTGGTGATTTGCGTCCGGCCGCGGATGATTTGAACACCCCAATTTACCGGCGAATCGAATCGGTCAGCTACAATTCACGACGTTTCTTCCCCATGATGGTGCTCGAAGATCACGAAACGGGCAAGAAATTCACCGACCGGATTTTGCCAACAGCGATGAAGCGAATCGCGATTCGCGAGCAAATTTCAACCCGTCTGTACAACAGTGTCGATATTTCCACCGTCAAAATTCCTCGCACAAAGGACGAAGATGCTCCGGGCGTGTGGGGCGTTGCGACCTGGGTGGATGTAGACCCAAATCTCGACTTTTTCTCGGTCAATGTGTTCGGTTTGACGAACGCATTTGAACAAGATGGCGAAGGCAAAGACGCTCCTTATCGCCGCAAAGCTCTGGTTTTGAACTTCTTTCGCCCAGGCGATTCGATGGATCCGACGTCCGACCGCGTGCGTTTTGGCGTGCCGGCTTACGACGATCCCGCTGAACAAGCATACCTATTAGAGAAATACGGGCTGCGTGAACGGCTTGATTACCGCTGGTCCTTCCGCTAATCTCTCGCGACTGTGCCCGAACCAGGGTGCATCCGCAAAAACATTTCCCATCCGCACATTTCACTCGATCACGTAAAACAATTCGATGGCACACAAAAAGGGTCAGGGCAGTAGCCGCAACGGTCGCGACAGTAACGCACAACGCCGTGGAGTCAAAAAGTTCGGCGGTGAAGCTGTCCAAGCCGGAAACATCCTGATTCGCCAGGTGGGTACGAAGTTCCATCCCGGCAAGGGTGTCGGCATGGGCAACGACTACACGCTTTTCGCGTTGGTTGACGGCAAGGTTCGTTTCGACCGTGAAGGTCGCCGAATCAACATCGACGTCGCCTAGTGCATCGTCCCAGCTTGGTTCTGGGGTTTGCTAGTCTGGTCTTAGCCGCCGTCTGCTTCAAGTAGACGGGGCTGACGCCGTGCAGCTAATTGGACGAGCCAAAATTCTTTGTTGAGACAACACACTAAGTTTCTTTTTACTTAGCGGATTTGGCATTTGAACGGATTCAGCGTTGAGGGATTGAACCCTCCGCAAGCCGAAGCGGTAACGACTTTGTCTGGACCGCTATTGGTTCTCGCCGGTGCGGGCACCGGTAAGACTCGGGTCGTGACCTTCCGCATCGCTAATCTCATCAAGCATGGGATTGAGCCGCAGCGGATCTTGGCGGTCACGTTTACCAATAAAGCCGCTGGCGAGATGCAAGATCGCGTCGGCGAATTGCTAGGCCACAAGGATCAACCCCGTCGCAAACGAGGCGCTCCCAAGGTCCCCAAGCCAGTCGTCAGCACGTTCCACTCGCAATGCGTGCGGATGTTGCGTGAACACGCACCCGCATTGGGCTTCCCTAAGAAGTTCTCGATCTACGATCGCAGCGACCAAGAATCAATCGCTCGCGGCATCTTGCGTGAACTGCGCTTGCCCACCGCGGCACTGAAACCGTCCGACATGCTGAACATTATCAGCGGTTGGAAGAGTGCGTCGGTTCTTCCAGAAGAAGCGGGTGCCATTGCCAGTACGGACAAAGAACACTTCGCCGCGTCCGGCTACCGCCGCTACCAAAACGCCCTGAGGGCCCGCGGTGCGATGGACTTCGATGACTTGCTGCTACATACGGAAGCCTTGCTGACGCAGCACGAAGATGTTCGCAAAGCCGAAGCGGCTAAGTACGACCATGTCCTGGTCGACGAATACCAAGACACCAACGGTAGCCAGTACCGCATCACGAAGGCCCTTGTCCAAGAGCACCGAAACTTGTGCGTCGTTGGTGACGATGACCAATCGATTTACGCTTGGCGAGGTGCCGACGTGAGTCACATCCTGAGCTTTTCCAACGAATGGCCGGATGCCAAGATCGTGTGGCTGGAAGACAACTACCGTAGCACCGGGGCCATTCTTGAAATGGCCAACACACTGATCGCGTTTAATACCGAACGCCACGACAAGATTCTCAAGGCTGACCTGCCGGTCGGCAAACGGCCGCGGATCGTTCAGCACAAAGACGAAGCGACCGAAGCGGAAACGGTGGTGCGAGAGATCAGACACCTGATCGACAACGAACACGTCCAACCCAAGCACATTGCGATTCTATTTCGCACCAACGAGCAGCCTCGGCTGTTTGAAACCGAACTTCGTAAAGCTGACGTTCCTTACGTGATGCTGGGAAGCCAGTCGTTCTTTGATCGCCGCGAGGTTCGCGACTTGGTGGCGTACTTGAAGTGGATCAACCAGCCCGACGATGAAGTCGCGCTGCTGCGGATCATCAACACACCGGCTCGTGGTCTCAGCAACAAGGCCACGCGCACGTTGATTGAGCGTGCAGTGCAGCGCGGCGTTCCGGTTTGGCAAGTGATGCAAGACCAGTCCGCGATCGAAGATCTTTCACCAGCCGCCAAACGCGGGATCGCTGGACTAAAACAGCTTTGTGCGGACGTGCAGCAGCGGGCCGAGAGCGACTCGCTGAGCGAGGCGATGAAAACGCTGCTGGAACGAACTGCTTACGGCGACGAAATCGCCAGGCTTTACGACCAGCCCGATGAACGAGAATCTCGGATGGCGTCCCTTGGCGAAGTTGCCAATGCGATCGCCGCATACGAAGACAAGAATGAAGAGCCGGACTTGGCCGGCTTCTTGAGCGACATCGCCTTGGCCGGCCGTGAGATGGGTAGCGAGAAAGACAAACTGGCGATGAAAAATGCCGTTTGGCTACTAACCATGCACGCCGCGAAAGGCCTCGAGTTTCCAGTTGTTTACATCGTCGGCATGGAAGACGGAATCCTTCCGCATAGCCGCAGCGTGAAGAGCGGTAACGAAGACGACATCGCCGAAGAGCGACGGCTTTGCTATGTCGGAATCACGCGTGCTCAAGTCACATTGACGATGTCGCTAGCGTTGACTCGGCGAAAGTGGGGTAAACCGCGACCAACCAACCCCAGCCGATTCCTGTATGAGATCACTGGCCAGGCGGACAACCCAAACAAGTACCGCAAAAAGGGCAGTCGGCCTGGCGCTAAACGCTAAACAGTGCCAAACTCTAAACAGCGTTGAACACTAAACGAGCCAACGAGCCAAAGCGACGACTGCTATCGATCGCTTCGGCTCCGCGAGAGAGCATCGAGACCAAGGAGCGTTTCGGCAAAGAAACCGCTCCAACTTGTTTGAACGCTAAACCAGTAGGCTCAGCCCAAGCCTTAGCCGGTAGCCACAATCAGTAGCCTGAGCACTTAGTCGTTAAGCAGTTCAGCACCGGTGGCTTTCGCCTTATCGCGTTCAGCCGCTTCCAACTTCTTCGCCGCCGCTTCGATAGCTGCTTGGTTCTTCTCTTCTGCGTTGGATTTCGCTTCCGCCTCAGCCGCTTCCCGTTCGGCTTTTTCGGCGGCCACTGGATCGGCAACGTAGAGCTGTTCGTTGCGGTAACGAGCTAGCATTTTTTCAGCGAACGTTTTGACATCCTCTGGCGCGACTTCAACCACTTTCTCTTGCCAGCCAACGGCGTCTTTGAACTTCCCTTGCGCGGCCAATGCGGCCGCCAATGCCGAGAGGTCACCAATATTGCCGTAGGCGTTGATCTCGCAAGCTTTCTCCGCTGCCTTCACCGCTTCGTCCGCGTCTCGTAGCGACTCATCATCGGAGGTCGCTAACAACCATGCTCGGTTCTGGTGCGCCAGTGCGTAGTTAGGCGCAAGCTTGATTGCTTGATCGTAATCCTTCAACGCCGATTCGATTTTACCGAGTTGGTATCGGTTGTAGCCACGATTATTCCAAGCCACCGGGTCCTTGTCGTTCAATTCCAACGCGGCTGAAAAGTCAGAAGCCGCTGCCGCATACTCACGTTGTTGAAAACGGATGTACCCGCGGCCCATCACAGCGGCAACATCTTCCGGATTCTTATCGACGATCCGGTCAAAGTCTTCGACCGCCTGGTCGAGTTTGCCAGCAGCCTTGAATGCGATCGCCCGCTGCCGCAACAATCCGGCATTATCTTCCCGAACCTTCAGGGCCGCGGTGTAGTCGTCGATCGCCTCTTGGAACTGGCCTTGTCCCATGTGGACCGCGGCGCGGTTGATGATGGGCGTGACGTCATCCGGATCTAGCTCCAGTGCCTTGTCATAATCCTTGATCGCGGCAGCATGATCTCCACGAGCGGCGAAAAACAAACCGCGACTGCTGTAAGCATGGGCCTCTTCGTAACCCTTTTCGATGGCGGTGTTGAAGTCGTCCATCGCTTCGTCTTGCTTCCCCAACGCCCACCATGCCGATGCCCGGAGGGTGTAGAAACGACCTTCGTCTGGATTCTCTTTAATCAGATCTGTGTAAATATCGGTGGATTCAGCCAACTCGACTGCGTTGACCTTATCGACTGCTCCGCGAGTCCCTTCGTGAGTCACGATGACGTAGTCTTCGCCGCGGTCTTCGACGACGGTCAACAGATCCCCTTTCGAGATCACGTCGACGACTTCGTCCTCGGTTGCAAATCGCATTTCAACTCGCGCCACGACGGGTTGCCCTGGGTTGGCGGCATGCGTCAGTGCACAAAAAGCCACACTTCCCAACGAAAAAACCGCTCCGAAGGCCGCCCGAAGTCGGATCCGGCTGCGAGTTTTCCTCAAATGTGAATGGGCATCTAAGCGGGTCTGGGAGGACGAGAAAACAAACATCCGAGGGGCTTCCGAGCGATTCGAGGGCAAAAAACGACCAAAATGTGCTGCCGCAATTTAGCACAGTTCGATGGGTTCGACGCTGCGCCGAAATCGGGAACGCGTCGATTCACGGAACGTTTTCGCGAATGATTTCCCGCTGATAACACCCGAAAAATACGCCTCATTCCAATCGCTGCACTGATGTTCGCTTTTTGGTGGAAATATCGCCGCGATCGGATTGCGAGGGTTAGGCAAATGGGGAAGATATTAACGATTGCGAGATATCGGGCAAAAAAAGCAGTTGTATCATTGTTAATACGTCTGTTCAGTCTAATCTTGCATGAAACGTGGACGGGGGGATCGATTCGTACCGCCCGGATCCGGCCTGCGCTCACCGCGTCATCGTTGGCAAAAACAGTACTCTCTAGAAGGAACATCCCAGTGAAGCTAGTTTCCCGTTTCTTGAGTGTCGCTTCGGCGATTCTCGCTACCTATGCAATTACCGCCTCGGCGCAGTGCGTCCCTTGCGGCGGTTGCTCCGACCCTTGTGGTAGCTCACCGACCGTCGTCAGCAGTGGTTGCGGTGGAGCAGTTGGTTGTGGCCAAGGTTATGTCGTCTCCAGCGGCGCGACCTATAGCGAGCCTATGGTCAGCAGCTATGCCAACAGCGTTTCGGTTAGCAGCGTTCCTGCTTCAGAGACCATTTGCGAGCCCATGACTTCGTATCGCGTCGTCATGAAGCCAACCTACGTTACCGAGTCGCGTGCCGTTGCCGTTCAACGCACCCGCACCGAAACTCGTTATCGCACCAAGACGGTCTACAACACGGTTCCAGTTACCGAAGAGAACTACCGCACCAAGGTCGTCAACGTTCCTAAGACTGACACCAAGTCCGTGACCTACACCGTTTTGGTTCCTGTTCGCAGCGAAAAGACTGTTGAACTGACCGAAACCGTGCCGGAATGGTCGGAAGAACCTGAAACCTACACCGTGCGAGTTCCAACCCTCGTCGACGTTCCTGAAGAGTACACCGTGAAGGTGCCAAAGCTTCGTGACGAAACCTTCACTTACACCGTGAACGTTCCTTACCCCGTTGTGACTGAAAAGACTCGCACCGTTACCAACGCGGTTCCTGTCACCAAGAATCGCACGATCTCGGTCTACGTTCCTAAGACAGAAATGCAAACTGTCACCAAGGACTACGGACACTGGGAAGAACAAATCGTCGAAGTTGCTGCTCCAGCAGTAACCAATGTCGTTTACAGCAACGGTTGCAGCAGCAACACCGGCTATGCCAGCACCGGATGCGGATGCTCAAGCGCCAGCTACAGCAGCGGTTGTGGATCGTCTTGTGGCGGTTGCCGCAGCAATTGTGGTCGATGTGCTTCGGCTTGCAGCGGATGTGGTAGCTCAAGCTACGGCGGATGTGGCGGCGGCGTCAGCTACGCTGCACCAGCGGTTGCCGCTGGCTCTGGTTGTGGCAGTGCTGTGACCACTCAAACCAAACGCGTTTGGGTTCCTAACGTGCAAACCGAAACAATTCCTGTGACAACAAGCTCACAAGAAACCAAGGTTGTCTCGTACACCGTTTTCGAACAACAAGCGACTCAAGTGCCTTACCAGTGCACCACGCTTGAATACCGTGCGGAAACTCGCACCGGCACCAAGAAAGTTGTCGACTATGTAGACGAAACTCGTACTCGCATGCGTAAGCAAGTTCAGTACAACGAAGAGCCACGCACTCGCATGCGTAAGACTTTGACGTACAAGACCGTTTCCAAAACAGAAACCATCCCTTACGTCACTTACACAACCGAAGAACGTACCAAGGAAGTTAGCTACACGTACAACGTTCCTGAGTACACCGTCGAGCCTTACCAAACAACCCGCTACGAGCGAGTTGCTGAAGAACAGGTCGAAGAGTACAGCGTTAGCGTTCCTTACACCGACACCGAATTGCAATCCGTTCAGGTTTGCAAAATGGTGCCAACCTTGGTCGAAGAAACCATCAATCCATGTGCTTCGGTTGCTCCCGCAATGGGCATCATCAACGGCGGTACCATTGGTGCCGGCCCATCGGTCATCCAAGGTGGCGGATGTGGAAGCGTTGGGGGTTGCGGTGCACCTGTCATGATGAGCGCTCCTGCCGCCATTAGTGGTTGCGGCGGATGTGGTGCTCCCGTGAGTGCCTCGCCTTGCACCGGCTGCTAAGACGCCCTGCTAGCGAAGGACCGATTGCCAGCGATTGCACGCTAGCGTGACAGAACTCTCTTTCACCTAGCGGCGGCCAATCGGCAGCCATCGCAAGTTTCAAATTCCTAAACGTCGTTGTCCTTTTTTAGACAACGGCGTTTTTTCGTTGATGGTTGCAAGCTGACCTAACTGAAGACTTCTTGTGCCACGACCGCATCCATCCCGGCCGCGCCGACAGGTGCCGGGGCGGCTGGCGCCGGCGTTTTGGCCGCCAATGCTTTGGCGGCAATCTCTTCGATCAACGTTGCGTTTTCGGCTCGCAGGTCCAGAACTTCTTGGCGAACGGCGTTGAATTCGCCAGCCAATTGGTCCCAATAATCATCGTTGCGGAACTTCAGGGCACGACCATCATCACCCGCACGCAGGGCTTCGAGCTGGCGACGCATAGCGAAGATTGGTCCTGCAACGCGATTGGTGATTCGCAACATGTCGTAAACCATCAGCGGTCCCAACAGGAAAAACCCGGGGACCCAAAAGATCGCTTCATCGGCTAGCGACAGAATGGTATCCCAGACACTCATTCCAGGAAAATTCATGGACTGAGTGAAGAATTGGATGACCGTGAAATAGGTCATGGCGGCAGCGCCGTAGAGCAACGATCGTACAGTGAGACTCACTTGCACGTCGTGCTCAACAAGTAACTGTTGGCGGGTAGGTCGTTTGGACATCTAGGTGACTCGTTTGCGATGGGGGCACATGCAACACGGATGAAAGGGACTAGCTACTCACCAATCGCGACGGCAGAACTTTGAAAGCTTTCTTTGGCGGCGTTAGTCATTAGATTCACGCTGACGATGCACGTGACGGCAATTAGCGCAACCATTACGGCATACTCAACCGCTGTTGTGCCATCTTCATCACGAAGCCAAGCTACAAAGCCACGTCGAAAGCGACGGGTAGGTGGGTCGTTAGGATCCATCTTTTCATCCAAGGAAGGGACGCGTAGAAAATGTTTTCCAACCGGTTTTTCAGCCATCTTGACGCAACTGTTATTCGAAAGCGTGCGAACCAGATATCGTTTCATTGAGATCTGATAACGTCCCTCGTTCGGGCTGTCCGAGCGGTGTTGGGATTCGGCCGACGTGAACATGATCTTGCGATTGGCGTTGGGTGGAATTTCGGTACGCATTGCGTCCGGAGTGAGTGGTATTCAATCAACCTTAGCTCTCGAAATCCCGGCAACACACGCTCGAATTGAGCTGGAATGTAGTCCCAACAGGAATCGCCGCCCCCTTTGGCGATTGTGACGGTTGCACCGATCGCAGTGGGAATTCGCCCCGATTATGCACGTTGAACAGACCCTCATGCGAAGCTAAGGTGTTGCATCAGAGGGATTGGCATCCGAGATATTGCGTCGATTGCCTTGTTGCCACGTCCGCTTCGAAATTCGAGATTCCATGCTTTCGAAAACCGCTGAATACGCACTGCGCACGATTGCCTGCATGGGCAACCAGCCTGGCGTGCCTGCGTCGGCAGACGTGTTAGCCACTCAAACCAAAGTGCCACGTCGTTACCTGACACGCGTCCTTCAGGATCTCGCAGCGGCCGGATTGGTCCGATCACGGCCTGGGCCGGGCGGTGGGTACGAACTGAACCGGGAAGCATCGGAAATGACCATTTTAGAGGTTGTCAATTCCGTCGCACCGATCCAGCGGATCACTCAGTGTCCGCTCGGTCTTAAGTCGCACACCTCGCTTTGCCCCTTGCATACCGAACTGGATCGCGCGTACGCGGCAACCGAGGCCGCCTTCGCGGGAGTCACCATTCAAGAAGTCCTGGACTCGTCCACCGGTATTCTGCCTCTGTGCGGCTCTGGAACCGAAGACTCGGCTTAAACCTGGGTCAGCATAACGACCACACGAGCGGCGATCGCTTCGCCCCGGCCGACGGCATCAACGCCTTCACCCGTCTTGGCCTTCAGCCCGACACAATCGAGCTGGCATGACAATAGCTGGCTGATTCGCTCTCGCATGGCATCAATATGAGGTGCCATCTTAGGACGCTCGGCGAGAATCACGGCATCCAAGTTGTTGATCTGGTAACCCAACGCAGTCACCTTATCGATCGCCTTGTAGACGAAATCTGCGCTATCTCGATCTCGATTGACTTCCTGATCATTCGGGAACAACCGCCCGATATCTCCCTGAGCGATCGCACCGAGCAAGGCGTCGGTAATCGCATGCAATAACACGTCGGCGTCACTATGCCCGATGGCATGCACACCGCTCAGCTCGGCCCCGCCACCGCCAATATCAATCCCACCGATCCGCAATGGACCGCCCGGACCAAGCCGGTGTGAGTCGTACCCCAAGCCGATTCGATATGGCGGTTGCATGAGCGGATTTCGATTGAGTTAACTGGCGAGATCGCCAGTATGATTCAGCGGGGTGGTTTGAACTTAGGAGCGGTCGGTTCCGAGGCCTCTTCGGGCTCGTCGTCGTAGCTCGGCTTTGTCGGCGAGCTATCCTCGATCGTCATCGCCCGACTCGCTTCGGCTTGGGCTTCGCGAAATTGTTGCTGCACATCGGTCAGACTACGCCGCAATTGAGCGTACGTGGAACCGAACTTGCGCGCCACCTCAGGAAGATTCCCGCCAAACAGGACGACAGCGATCACGCCGATCACTGACAATTCAAATGGACTAAGGCCAAACATCCTTAGACCTTTTCTGATGGCTTGTCCGCTGATTCGTCAGCGTCATCGCCGGTTTCCGCCATGCCACGCTTGAATTCGTTGGCACTTTTGCCCAGGTTCCGCATCAGGCTAGGAAGCTTCGCGCCACCGAACAGGACGAGTGCAATCAACAGCACAATCATCAATTCAGGAGCACCCGGAAATCCGAACATGCCCAACAATGTCATCGACGAAAAAGTCAGGGTCAACATCTCAATATCCTGTTGAAAGGTGGGGAGCCGCGCGGTTGAAAACGACGTGGCAGCTTGAAAACGGTGGGAAGGTAACGAACTAACGATGGATCACTCTGCGATCAGGGATTCGCACAGCAATTGGATTGCAACAGCGTGAAACGATCGATGGCATGAACGGAGCACATGCTTAACCGCATCCAGGCTAGGGGCTCAAGATCGGCGACATCGGTTTCATTGCCGATACACTGATTTTGAATATTTGTCCGCAGCCATTGGGATGGCACAAGTCCACGGTAAGACGTGGTGATCGTCAAAATGGATCATTTTAAGCGGACGATTCGGCGAAAGCGGGTAGATCGAGTGCGAGAAAAACGACTAACCGCCTTTCAGCAGGGCCGCGTCTCAACAGTCATCTCCGGAACCGAAGCGAAAGTTATTCTAGCCACCCGTTTTGATTCGTCAAACGGTAAAGGACGCCCGTAGTGACCAGCGACGGCATTTTGGCGTAGTGAAGCGTATCTGGTCGATGAAATGTCGCTGTCGCGGACTGTCACTCGTACCGGATTCCACGCAGCGGTGGCCCAGTGGGGCCGCTGGCGGTATAGGCAGTGGGTACTCCTGCCGCGGTTGTCACCGGTTGCGACCAAGCGGAGCTTCCGGGTGTGCCCGACGCCATCGATCCCGCCAGTGATCCGGAGCCGGGCATGGCGGCCGACGAAGATGCCAGACCGCTCATTTGCAACAAATCGACTTTGTTACGAGTCGCTGGCATAGCGAACAGTTGTGGATCGCCGGACAACAATTGGTTGACCGAATAGGACGCCACATCCAACTGCATCGCCAAAGGTGGACCGCTCGACGGAAACAGTTCCATCTTCACTCGATGAGGCAGGACACTGTCCACGCTGTCGTAATACTGGTGGGCCGAAGCAAAACTCTTGGCCACCAACCGGCCGCGAGGCGAGTACAGGAACAAGTGGGTGATGTAACCGGCCTTGGGTTCGATAAAGCAAACCCGTTGGTACGTTCCCGCCGGCGTCGAAACCGCGTTACGAACTTCGATCATGCCATCGGTGCGAGTAACCGGACCAGCCAAAACAGTCGTGGGATCCAAACGTGCCAATCCAATGGCATCGATCATCCAACTTGGATCCACCGGCAAGATTGCTCGATCCAGGTGAGCGGCGTACTGGCTGTGATTAGCGTGATAGAGCGTTTGCGTCATGCCCTCGGGGACTTCAAACCAGAACTCCTGGGCATTACTTCCCAAATCGATGCCGCTGCCCATGATGATCGGGATGCTGGCTTTCAAGCGGAAGTTACGGTCCCGCTGCAAATGCATGTTGGCCGACAATTTCGGAACCGCAGTCATGCTCAGCACGTCGACGGAAGCCGAATTGGTCGACAGTTCGCGAATCGCGTCGGTCCGATTAACCGCCGCGGCCAACGCAACAATGTCCGGCGTCGAATCAAAAATAGCGGGTGGCGGCGGGACATCGGCAACGGTGACCGGTCGGGCACAACCAATGACACTGAAGATGACCGCGCACACACCCAATCCAAACGCGAACATTCCCGCTGGCGCATGGGTTCCTACAATCACGGAAATTCCAGTGGGCAGGTTCGGCAAGGTCTGGCGTGATACGAAAATGGGGATCCTTCCCGAATCGTAGGGTGCGATCAATTGGGCGGGCAATTCATATGGACCGGCAATTCACTAGGCCGGCAATTCACTCGACTTCGCGATAGAGCAAATCGACGAGCTGCGTTTGTAGGCTTTCTGCCTCGCCGGCGGCAATGTCAGCTATTTCGACCTCGATCGTCGTTCCGTCCAGGCTGGATTCCAATTCCCACACGTTCGGATCAGCCGCCGGTTCGCTTTCAGCCTGCTCATCCGCGTCGCTGGGTGCCGATGAAATCAGCGTTGCGGACTCAACTGGCTTCAGGTGCCGCTTCCGCAATAGCATCAAAGCCAACAAATACCTTGCTTTGACCAATTGAGGTTGATCGGCCATCGAACGCAAAATATCGATCAGAACCTCGGGGGGTGCCAACTCTCGCTTCTTTTCCTCCGGCAGAGGCACGCGGTTTTTCCAGTGCCCAATACAGCCCTCAGGCGGCCCTGTCCAGGAATCGGCAGCGATGTCAACGCGACGGAATTCTTCGTCGTGTTCCGATACAACACTGTAATAATATTCCCCCGGTTCCAGCGGCCGATCGGCCACACTGCAACGGCGGGTGGTTCGGTTGATCTTGTATTCGCCTATCATGTGCCACTGAACTCATCAGGTCATTGGATCAAAACAACGCATTTTCAGGAACCTAACCGTTGAATCGCTCACCCGGGAATAGCTTAACAGGGAACTCCGAGGCAAGTCGTCTCGATTATGCTCGCGTCACGATGGATCAATCCCTCGAAAACGATCTGCGGCAACTGGTACGTCTTGCCATCGCCGAAGACCTGGATGTCTCGTTGGACTGGACCACGGTAGCAATGATCGACGCGGAACGCCGCGGCGCCTGTCAAATTGTTTCACGCGATCATGGAATTTCGGCTGGGATCGCGTTGACGCCTTGGATCATCGACGAGTTCGATGCCGACCTGGAAGTCGAAGTTCTGATCGGCGAGGGCGAAACGTTTTCTCCTGGCACGCCGCTGGTTCGACTGTCGGGATCGGCTCGAGATTTATTAACCAGCGAGCGAGTAACCCTGAACTTGCTGTCGCGTTTATGCGGTGTCGCAACATTGACGCAACAATACGTGAAACAGATCCAAGGCACCTCGGCGCGTCTGTACGACACCCGCAAAACGACTCCCGGTTGGCGACGCCTGGAAAAGTACGCGGTCGCGTGCGGTGGCGGACACAATCACCGAACCGGGCTGTATGACGGATTTCTAATTAAAGACAATCACTTGGCGCTGGGTCGTTCCAAAGAAACGGCGAGCTCCACCGACACGGCAGGCAAGTTGACCGCGGGCGAAGCGGCTCGACGAGCCGTCGCGATGCGAGGCGGCGCACTGAACCAATTGGTCGCCCCCGCGATGGTGGAGATCGAAGTGGATAGTTTGGAACAATTCGACCAGGTCATCCAAACCGGTATCGACATTATCTTGCTAGACAATTTCTCACTGGACGATTTAAAAACCGCCGTCGCCCGGCGCGATGCGGCATCCGTTAACGTGGAATTGGAAGCGTCTGGAAACGTCAATATCGACACAATCGCTAGCGTCGCTGCCACCGGCGTCGATCGCATCAGCAGCGGGGCGTTGACCCACCAAGCAACATGGTTGGACCTGGGAATGGATTGGTCGGCCTAGCTTTGAACTAGCACACAGTGTTTCTATTGCAGTTTCTATTGCAGTTTCTATTGCACACAGGACTTCTATACAGACAGGACTTGTACACGGAACAGACAGGAAGAATGTGAGCTCAAAACGAGCCCAAAGATAGGTCGCAAACGCACCTGTCGTCGTTTTGTGGACGGAAAAAATTCATCAAACGTGAAGCACTCGTTTGCGGATCGCGACCTAGGGTTGGACAGGCATTCACCTCCTTCCCGTCTCGCAATTCAACGCCGATGTCGCCGTCCACTTCCGGTTCTTCCAACCTCAACCGCATCAACCAACCCGCTTCGATCTTCGGAGACCGGCATTGGTACGACTTCGTTCAACCTTGTTTGGACGGTGCATCCATCATGGCTTCGCTGGTCGCAGTCAAGCTATTTGCACGCGGGCATGTCGATGAAGCTGCCTGGGCGATGGGATTGATCGCGGTCATCGTCTTCTTCCTTTGCTCACAACTTACCGGGCTGCAAGGTCGCGATCGGCGGTACGGCGTCGACAACGAAATCATCAGCTTAGTAACGACTTGGTCGTTGACCGTTTTGGTCCTGGCTTTGTTTGCGTTCGCGACTCGATACGGCGATCTGTTCGCGCGAAGCGTGATGTTTGCATGGGTTGCGATGAGCCCCGCATTAATCGGCTTAACACGCATGTGCTTGCGAATAGTACAAGTTGGGTTGCTACGCCGCGGCATCGGGACGCGGAAGGTCGCCATCGCCGGTTGGAATCCACTCGGACAGCGAACCCGATTGAACATCGAAAACGAACCATCCCTCGGCTTCACCTTTGCCGGGTTTTATGACGACCGCAGCATCGGTCGATTGCAAGCTGAGCTTTCCGAAGAAGACGACAAGGAACTGCACGTTGATGTCGCCGATGGAACCTCCGGCGAGTCGGTCCCCGTACTAAATGGCTCGCTCAAAGAACTTATCGCGGCAGCCCGTGCTGGCGAAGTGGAAACCGTTCTGGTCACACTGCCGATGCGAGCTGAAAAACGAATCCGCAGCTTGCTAGATGAACTCAGCGACACAACGGCTTCCGTTTATATCGTGCCGGACTTCTTTGTTTTCGAGCTGTTGCATTCCCGTTGGACGCAAGTCGGTGGACTTCCCGCGGTCAGCGTTTTTGAAAACCCACTCTTTGGTATCGACGGAACCGCCAAACGCTTCGCCGACCTCACCATCGCGATCACCGGGTTAATCGCGATCTCGATTCCGATGGCACTGATTGCGATCGCGGTCAAAGTCACCTCGCCGGGCCCCGTGTTCTTTCGCCAACGACGTTACGGTCTCGATGGACAAGAGATTCGAGTCTGGAAATTCCGTTCGATGCGAGCATGCGATGACGGTCCCGTCGTCAAGCAAGCCACCCAGGACGATCCTCGCATCACGCGAGTCGGCAGCATTCTGCGAAAAACCAGCCTGGATGAATTGCCGCAACTATTCAACGTCATCGAAGGCTCGATGAGCTTGGTCGGTCCACGACCGCACGCCAACGCCCACAACGAACAGTATCGTGGTTTGATCCGCGGCTATATGATGCGTCACAAAGTCAAACCCGGAATCACCGGTCTGGCCCAAGTCAGCGGATGCCGGGGTGAAACCGAAACACTCGACAAGATGCAAAAGCGTGTCGAATTCGATCACCAATACATTCGCACATGGTCGCTGGCCTTGGACCTGCGAATCTTGGTGCGAACGCTATTCGTGGTTTGGAAACAGCCCGAAGCGTATTAACATTATGTCGCTCTATCGCAACGAAACGCGATCACAGGCGTCGTTCCACTTCTTTTCTAACTGAAACATGCTGCAGCGAATTGAACTCCCCGGTCGGTTGAACGAACGACCGGTGCCCGATTCGCTTCGCGGCATGATCCACGATCTGCACCAACGAATCGAAGCTTTCCAGGATCGCTGGGATGTACCGCAAGTTGAGCAATTTGTTGCGGCCGATTACGAACTTGTCTATCAAACCTTGGACTGGATTCGGGAAAGCCAACTGCTGATCGGCAATCGGTTTGTCGAATGGGGCTGCGGCTTTGCCACCGTGACACTGATTGCAGACATGCTCGGGTTCGAAGCCATTGGCATCGAGTCGGAAGCCACCTTGATCGAACAAGGTCAGAAAACCATTGCCGATTGGTGGCAGCCCATCCAAGACGCGACCAAAGATCAGCCCAGCGGCGCGACCACCGATCGCGAGGTAAGCCCGCACCTAGCGAGTCGGAATGCCCCGCCGGAACTGTTTCGGGGGAACTTTCTGCCCTTTGGAGCGGACGATCTAGCCGACGATCCGACCCTGCCTAGTTTGGGTCACCAAGTTCCACCAGCGTATCGGGCGATCGGCCTGGATTTAGATGATTTTGCCGTGGTGTACAGCTACCCCTGGCCGGGCGAAGATGAGTTCCACGAGTCGGTGTTCGCCGAACACGCCGCGACCGGTGCGATCCTAGTTCAGTTTGCCGGCCCGAACGACACCCGGGCTTGGCGACGATTGGGCTAAGATTCCAACCAAGCCACGATGGTCTGTTGATCCAACGCCTTTTCGCGTTCGAAACCGGGGTTGTCGCGTCCCCACGCGAACGGTTTACTCGCCGATACCGTGTCTGAGTCGATGGCACGTGTTTTCGACGCCGTTGTTTTTGGTTTTCATTTCGATCCTTTTCCCTAAAAGCTTATGCTTCGTTTTGGAGCCGTTTCGTACCTCAACACCAAACCGCTGATCGAGACGCTCGCCGGGCACCTCGAAGGCTGGGGGACGCTGCGATTGGATCTGCCATCGCGATTGGCTCGTGATTTGTCCAGCGGCGATCTGGACGTCGCGCTGATCCCCAGCGTTGAGTATTTTCGCAATCAGGCGAATTATCAAATCGTGTCCACAGCCGCGATCGCTTGCCGCGGCCCGGTGTGGAGCGTCCGCGTACTCAGCCGCGTGCCGATGGAACAAATCAAAACGCTCGCTCTCGACGAGGGCAGTCGTACCAGTGCGGCCATGTCGCAAGTGCTTCTGTCCGAAATGCACGGCGTTCGCCCGCAATTGGTTCCCTTCCCAATCGGTGCCGAAGCGGACCAAATTGACGCCGACGCCTTGTTAATGATCGGCGATCGGGCGATGCACCCGCCCCGCGAAACCTATCGCGAAATCTGGGACCTGGGTGATCGCTGGTGCCGCTGGACCGAACTGCCGTTCGTCTTTGCCATGTGGGTCGCTCGGCGCAAGTGTTTGGAAGATCCAGAAACCGCCGCACGAATCGAACAAGCCCTCAACGACAGTCGCGATGAAGGCATCCAGTGTTTTGAGACCATTGCCCGGCGAGAAGCGGCGGCACAAGGTTTGACGAACGACGATTTACACCGATACTTTGCCGAAAACCTGCATTTCCACTTGGGTGCTGGCGAACGCGCCGGCTTAGACGCCTTCCGTGAAAAAGCAAATGCGATTGGATTAATCGCAACGCCGAAACCCGATACTATTGACCAACATCCTCCTTCCACACCAACGCAACGCCCCTCATGACTGCTAAAGAAGTTCGCGAGATTTTGGACCGCACCATCGACGGCGAGCGTTTGAATGATGACGACGCGCTGACGTTGCTCAAGAGCCATGACCTGGCCGCCATCGGCTCCGCCGCCGATCAGGTTTCTCGCCGAATGCATCCGGAGCCGTATCGAACCTACAACATCGATCGGAACATCAACTACACCAATGTATGCACCGCGGTGTGTGACTTTTGTGCGTTCTATCGCGGCCCGAAAAGCGATGAAGGCTACGTGCTGCCACGTGAAGTCCTATTGAAGAAGATCGAGGAAACGGTGGACCTCGGGGGAAACCAGATTCTGCTTCAAGGCGGTCTGCATCCCAAGTACAAGCTCGACTGGTACGAAGAGATGCTGAGCGACATCAAAACGAAGTTCCCAGAAGTCAATATCCACGGCTTTTCGCCACCCGAACTTCATCACTTCACCAAAGTAAACAACCTTCCCATCAAGGAAGTCCTAAGCCGCTTGAAGAACGCCGGTCTGGGAAGCGTGCCT
This sequence comes from Rhodopirellula sp. J20-39, assembly GCF_057365095.1. Classification (NCBI taxonomy): domain Bacteria; kingdom Pseudomonadati; phylum Planctomycetota; class Planctomycetia; order Pirellulales; family Pirellulaceae; genus Rhodopirellula; species Rhodopirellula sp. J20-39. The sequence continues at coordinate 5,752,746 of NZ_CP195123.1, forward strand.
GGCGGCGGAGCAGAAATCCTGACCGACCGAGTGCGAAATGAGATCACACGCGGCAAGGTCATGACCGACGATTGGTTGGGGGTCATGCAGGCTTGGCATGAACTTGGTGGCATTAGTTCGGCAACGATGATGTTCGGCCACGTCGAAACACTCGCCGAGCGAATCGAACACCTTCGTCGTCTTCGAGAAGTGCAGGACCAAACCAATGGCTTTACCGCGTTCATCTGCTGGACGTTCCAGCCTGAAAACACCGAAATGAGCGATGTGCCCAAAACGGGCTCGTTCGAGTACCTGAAAATGCTCGCGATATCGCGACTCTACCTCGACAACATCCCCAACCTGCAAAGTAGCTGGGTGACTCAAGGTTTGAAGATCGGCCAAATGGCGTTGATGTTTGGCGCCAACGACATGGGCAGTTTGATGATCGAGGAAAACGTGGTCGCCGAAGCTGGAACGGTCCATTACTTGTCCCTCAAACAAATCCGCGAAGCGATCCAAGAGTTCGGATACGAGCCTCGCCAACGCGATGTGTTCTACAACCTTGTCGACGAACAACTCGAACAAAAAGCAATCCAAGCAAACGCCGACGCTAGTGCTCGAGAATTGGTTTCCACGCAAGAATTGGTCACTCTGTAGTCGTCGCATTTGCAGACTAACGAAATCGACGCGTTCGCCCTATACTGTGCCCCTTTTCCGATCTCCTCGTTCACCTCAGCTCGACACGGTTATGATTACTCGCAAGCCGATTTTCCCTGGCATTATCGAACTGAACTTTCAAGCCGGTGAAGTCTTGGGCTGCAATCTGTACCTCGTCTATGATCAAGACGAATGGGTGCTGATTGACATTGGTTATGAAGAAACGGTCGATGACTACATCAATATCATTCGCGAACTCGACTTCCCGCTGTCCCGCTGCAAATCCCTGATCGCTACCCACGCCGACGTGGATCACATTCAAGGTCTGGCCAAGGCGAAACAAGCTCTTAAGACAACCGTTACGGCGCACCCAAATGCTGTCGAACCGCTACGCACTGGCGACACACTGAAAACACTCGCCGAGATCGAAGCACAAAATTTAAAACTTGACATGCCACCGGTCGAAATTGAACATGAAGTCAACGACGGTGACATTATCAAGGTCGGCAACATTGAAATTGAGGTTTGGCACACTCCCGGTCACACCGATAGCCAACTTGCATTCCGCATCGGCGACGTTCTGTTGTCCGGTGATAACCTCTATCGCGATGGCTGCATTGGTGCGATCGATGCCCACCACGGCAGCGACATCAAAGCGTTCCTTAAGTCGTTGACGCGAATTCGAGATAGCGACGTCAAGTGGCTCGCCCCCAGCCATGGCCCGATCTTCGCCAAGGACGTCTCGATGCTGGATCGCGTGATCGGTCGCGTGGAAGGCTATCTGCACATGGCCGATTTTGGCACCCTCGCCGAAGATTGGCCGTTGATGGACGAGTGGGACGATGAGGTCTCTCAAGGAATTCTTCCTGAAGGCTTGACCCCGCCGACCGCCTAAAACCGCGACTTGATTTCATGACGATCACGCGGCGAAAGATCTCGCTCCAAGACGCGCCGACTGCCCTCAGCGGCTATGTCATCATCGGTGGTGGCGTGTGTGGCTGTCTGCTCGCTCGGCAACTCGCCACTCAATCGGATCGCCCCGTTTGGATTATCGAAGCCGGTGGTGAGCAAAGCGAAAACAGCTTCAACCGTTCTCGACCAGCGCGGTGGCTGCACCTACTCGGCTCGTCCGACGACTACGCGTTTTCAACGCTGCCCAACGAAGCACTTGCCGGTCGCCAACTCACCTGGCCACGTGGACGTGGTTTGGGTGGAAGCGGAAGAATCAACGCTATGATCTGGTTACCGCCCCATTCATCCGACCTGCAATCGCTAGTGAATGTTGGCTTGGACCGGAGCATCTTGGAACGAGCTGAATACGATTCCCAGCAACTGATTCCAACCGAGTCGCCACGATACCTAAGCGAATCGTCCGAACGCTTCCTGGCAAATGTGGGCAAGGATGAGCAACTCGGCACCTTTGCCGCCTACCAGCGGATCAATCGGTTCGGACGCCGCTGGACCACCGAACACCTGTTGAATGAACTTGAGCAAAGCAGCCCTGATGCAGCAAATCGCATTCAGGTGATAGAGGCCAGCGTCAACCAGCTTTCGGTTCATCAGAATCAAGTCGATGCCATAGACGTACGCCGCGGTGCGCTGATCCGCACTCTCGCGATTCCCTCAAACGCCAACGCGATCAGTTGTGCCGGAGCCTTGGGCACGCCGGAACTGATGATGCGAAGCGGTATCCAACATCCGGAATTAGGTGCCAATCTTCACGACCATCTCATCATGCCGATCATTTATCGGCACCGCGGGAAGCCATTCTTGGCCGGCGGTCCAACCATGAGCCAACTCTCCGCCTGGCAACACGGCGGGACCGGACCGCTTACATCAAACATTGCGGAATGCGGCGGCTTCGATCCCTCGCTGCGTTTCCAATTGCACGTCACGCCAACGGATTATCTGCGATACCCGGTTCGCGCCGACGATTCGGCGATGACCTTGGCGGTCAGTTTAACGCGACCACAATCTCGTGGGCGTTTGACACTATCAAACGATGACTCAAAGCATTCCTCGCAACAACTTCGGATCGAAACTGGCTATTTGTCCGACCGCAGCGACGTAGATGACTTGATCAAAGCCATTCACTGGGCTCGCCGGTTGGCCGAGTCGCTTGATCAGTCCGGGTGGCTATCCAAAGAAACAACGCCTGGCCCCAAACGACAAAGCGATTCCCAATTGGAAGCAGCCATTGGCCGCTACACGCAAACGCTATATCACCCCGGTGGTACGTGTTCACTGGGCAGCGTCGTTGATGCGAACTTCGTCGCATGTGGGCATCAAAACTTGCGAATCGTTGATGCGTCCTTGTTGCCCGACCCCACTTTCGGCAACCCAACGGGTGTACTCGCCATGCTGACCTGCTACGCCGCCCGCATTTTATGGGAATCACGGTAGAGCAGATTTTTCGGCGCAGTCACTAGATAACAACGTCACTACTGATGTCGCCGTTGCTGACCTACGCCGCTTCCGCATCCACGCGGTTTTTCCACCGGATCGCTAGCCCGACCAGAACGATCAGAACCCCAGTAAAACCAATCGTTGAGGCCGCAATAGGGACTCGCTCAAGCAACAACAATGGCAAGCCCACCGTCAGCATGCCACCACCAATAAACGGCGCCGATAGCGGCGCCGCCAATGCATAGTGCTCCGCCGCCTTGGTTCGCAAATCGGGATCGATCACCCTTAACAAGACAAACCCGGTCGCGGTCGTTCCCGTCGACATCCCAAAATTGATCAGCCCCAGCTCGAACCAATGACCACGGGGCAAGATCCGGCGAGCCAACACCAATAAACAAAACGTGGACCAGACCACACCCGCGGTCAACAAGATTAACAACGGCAACCACAACGAGGCGACCGCCTGTAGATTCAATGTCGCTACCGCAGCAACAACCAACAGGTCCATGCTCGTGCCAGACAATCGAGCAATGGAATCAGAATCAATCCAGTGTGCGCCCGCGATACGAACAACCAACCCGCGAACGATCGCACCACCGAACAACGTGTAGATGAACAGCGGAAACGAACCAACGATACTAGACAGGCTCATCCGCCCACGCAGAACGTCCTCACTAGCGTCGTTTGAAACAGCCTCGGACGCAAACGGGCCCCAAGTTTCCATCAAACTGGCTGCACCTCCCACTGCGGATTGCAAGCCAACGCCGATCGCGAAAGCCAAAGCGAGCCAGACAACCTGTAACAACAGCGGATCGATCGCGTCTCCGTTAACACGAGCCTGCCCCATCGATGTGGTTGCTGGCTGAGAGGTTTCCAGTTCATGGCTTGGTTGACCGGTGACCTGCGTGCTCGCACTTAAACCCGCCCGACTTTCCCAACTGGTCTGACTAGTCCAACCCGCCCGAATACCGATGTGGATGCAGACCATCCCCGCAATAAGTCCATATACCAAACCCGCCGTCGCCATGAGGATACCCAGGTCCAGACCTTCGGTAAGCCCAATCGAACTGCTCTCCAAAACCGTCCCCATTGCAGCGGCGGTACCATGTCCGCCGGCGAACCCGGTTTCAATCAACATAGCCGTTGAATTGGGCAGTTCAAACCAAGGCTGAATGAACAACCATGTCACCCACAAGCCGACCGTGGTTTGGCCGACGACAATAATCCAAACCATCACCCCCTCGCGGGCGACCGGGCTGAAGCCACTTGCGTCTTTCTCTTTCGAATGAGCTGTTGATTGTCCGCCGTTGGTCTTCGCCAACAACATCCCGGCGAACACCACAGCGATCAACCAACCCGGCCATTGCCGCAACGCCGCCACGGGGCCTGCCTGAAAAGCCTCGACCCATCCATGATCGGGGAAAGCGAACTGACATAGTTGCCAAAGGACTAAACCGATGGCTCCCGCAATCAGCGAAACTGGAATCCGAGCCGATGCGAACCAGGTCATCGACTGGCGAACAACCAACCCAGCAAGCAACAATACAGACGCGACTGTGATGGCGGCAATCACTCTGAGACCTGCTCCCCGCCTCCGCTACCGCTTGCCGCAGGATCCACAGCACCGCCGCCTGCGATCAGGGTCCCCACCACAATGGCCACCACTAACAAAGTTGCCGTTCCACCTAGGATGGCAACGAGTGCTGTCCGACTGAGCTTGCCTTTTCCCTTCGATGCACCGCCAGCTTTTCCTTCCGTGACAATCTCCTCTTCCTCGCCGCCCACTTGATCGCCTAACGGGTCGCCAGGGATAGGACCTTGGTAGACATTCAACGGCTGATTCCCGGTTTGAAACGTGGAAACAGCGACCGGCCCCGCAGCAGGAAACTGAATTTGTCCAAAATTGAACCCCTCGTCTTCCGGCGTCAGCGGTCCGCGCCCACTCGGCTGAGCCGGCTTGGATTGCACAGCCGCTTCCGAAATGGTGATAGGATTGGAACACCCCGGGCATTTAATCCGCGGGGCGGTCGGCATTTGTTTTAGGTTCAGCGAACGCTTACAGACGGGGCATTGGATGACAGGCATATTCGCGTCGAAATAACGAATGAAGAAAAGTGAATGACAAAGCAAAGGCTAGCAAAAGTCGCTGCCCACGGATTACCAAGGTAAACCAACAGGATCTACCGCCCCAACCAAGTTTGCCAGCACGGTGCACGCATTTGGGAATCAAGTTGGCCGCTGTAGCATCATAACCCCTACACCCACCCAAAGCGGACGTGAACCCGCGTTGGACATCATCGGGATAGGCGTGAACATTCGAAACCCGGCGGTGTCACGGTTAGACTGAGTATTCAGCCCCGAAATCGCACTCCGTGCCTCATGCCGTCTTTTCGTCTCTACAAGCTACTGGCTTATCCGATGATTATGTTCACCCAACGTCGCTATCGGACGCAACCCTCCCCAGGGATTTTGGCGTTTATCGCGTTCATTGCGGCGTTTCTATTGGGAAACGCAGGACCAGCGAAAGCACAGGTTCCCGGCGGCGGTTTCGGGCTTCCAGAACCAGGCGGCCAGTACCCTTCGCAAACCTATTATGACGCCCTGAAAGTTTACCGGGACGGTGATCTGGAGAACGCCGTCCGCGGTTTCGAGATGGCGTTGCGGTCCACCCGAACCGACGTCAACGGCAAGTGGATTGACGCGATTCCTGGCCGCGTGATGCTGGCTGAATGCTATTGGCATTTGGGTCATCTACCGGCCTGCCGAGTGCATTTGGATGAAGCCGCCCGCATTGCAGTCCGGAATCGCGGCTGGCTCGGTCAACTCGACTTTTCAGTTTTATCGCGTGGTGGGACCGTCAGTTCGCCCAAAAGCAACTTATGGCCGGAAGTCGCCGCGGTTCGCCGCATGCCGCTTCCCAGCAAGATGCCATTTCAATCGGGCCAAGCGTTAACCGAACAAAGCCTAGCCGCTGGCGGCGTGATCGAAACCCCGACGATCAAAAGTGTCGACGCGATCGAAGTCATGCGTTGCCTCGCCGTGATGTCGCACCGACGACGCGTATTGTTGGGACCGCTATCGGGTGACGATGCCCTCGCCCGCGAGGTTGTTGAGGCAACCAAGCAACCCGCTGGGATGAACCATCCGCTCGGCCGCAGCCTCATCCACGCCATGCGCGGAAGCGAATACTTCTCGATTCTTGAAGACAAGACGGTATTTGACCGAACAGCGAAATATGCCGTGCTGGATGGCAGCGTGCACCCCATAACGCCGATCCTGCTGCTATGCGGCCTAAAGGCAGGTGCAGGGGGCGACGATGCCGGGAACCTGAGTGCCGAAAGCCGTCAATCTTTGGTCTCCACCGCTCAACAAATTGCAAACTCAGCAGCCGCATTGGAACAATACGAATTCATCGGTGAAGCATTGCAAGTCGCCGCCGGTGTGGCTGCCCCAGCCCAGTTGCCGCGGGTCGAGCAATCCGCCGCACTGGCAGCCCGCACCCTGGTTCGCGAATCCCGACTGGCTTCGCTGCACAACTACCTGGTAGCGGCGGATGCGGCAATTTCCGCAAACCGCATCGACGCCGCCAACGAGCATCTTCAGGCTGCGGTTTCACTGGCGTCGCGGCGCGATGTTCGGTGGCCCCGCTTGCAAGCCTACGGCGCCTACGTTGCGGCCCGACTTGCCGCCCAAAAAGGTCAACCGATCGGCGTAGGTAGCTCCGGTGCAATGCCCGAAGCGCTCAAGTCCATGTCCGACTTCATCCTAAACCAACGCGATCGAAAACGCCCGGTCGTTTCAATGCCGTTTTTGTATCAAGCCGAACGAGTCCTAGGCAGCCTGGGCGGCAACGTCGGCAACCAGTCGATCAAGCGAGTGCTGGAGGGTTATGCGGGTGATGTCGGTATTTCGCTCTGGCGTTTGGATCCACTAGACGCGATGGCAGCGGTCTATTTCGACGATTCGCCACTGCACCGAGCGTTGTTGAATATCGCGGCAATGGAAAACAATGGCGAGGAAGTTTTGCGTCAAACCGACCGCGTGTTGGCTAAGCAATTCACGCGACAATTGCCGCTGCAAGGTCGCTTGCTGCAGTTACGAACCTTGGCAACCTCACCAGCGAACACGCTCTGGGAGCCCGCCCGTCTAATCCTTGCCGACCCGCCTGAACTACTTAGCCGTCTTCGTAATCAAACACAACAATCATTGCTAGCTCCGGCCGCGCCCCCGCTGGCCGATGGAGGGGCAGCCGCGAAAGCCAAACCCAATATTACGCTCCGGTCACAACCGGAATCCTTAGTCATGGAAGCCGTGATCAGTGAACTGGCACTCAGCCGCATGGCGGTTCCGGATATCAATCCTCCCGCAGTCGCCGCTACCGATGTCGCACTGATCCCCGACGGAGTGGCACTACTGACTTTCGCCATCGACAACGGGAAGATTCATGCTACCTGCACCCGCGACGGAACCACCCGCACCTGGGTCGTGCCAGCGGCCACGCGGTTGCCCGCAATGATTGGAAGGCTTTTGCAAGACATTGGTGCCAACCGCAATCGCGGGAAACGTCTTCCCGAAAACCAAGAAGCCTGGCGAGCCGATGCTTTAAAGCTGCGTTCGTACTTGCTACCTGAAAGCTCCGGCTGGACCGAAAAAGGCTTGGCGAAAATCATCATCGTTCCCGACGGACCGTTGTGGTACCTGCCTTTTGATCTGCTTCCCGCCGTGGGCACCAAATCGAATCCACGTGATGACCAGCCCCAAGTCGATGACAAGGACGCGCCACTATGGGCTGATGGCCTGGACATCCAATTAGCACCAACGCCAGGCTTCGCTCTTCGTAGCGTCGCGGCATCCACCACCGCTGACCGAATCGCCATGGTCGCCAGTAGTTTCTTTGCCGTTCGCGACGCGGCGTTAAATCAATCGATGGTTGATGAGGTCATGGTCGCCACCGAAGACGCGGTGTTGATGTCGCCTGCACAAGTCCCGCCTACCGAATTGCTTGGATTGGAAATCGGACACCTCGTCGTGGCCGCACCAGTTACCCCCAAACCCGCCGACCTGATGTCAAGTCAGTTAATACCGGGCGAAAGTTCAGGTGCACGCTCCGGTGGAGGTACGGATGGGAACCGCCTCATGGATTGGGTTCGGCTACCCGCTGGTGGTCCTCAATCGGTTGTCCTGGCAGGACTACGCACCGCCGCCTCGTCGGCGAAGATCGGTGACGGTTCGGAGCTATTCATTCCGGCGGCTGCCCTGCACGCATCCGGCGTCAAAGAAGTCATGTTCAGCCGCTGGCCTACGGGCGGACAATCGGCGGCCACGATGCTAACCGAGGTCGTAGCCGAACTACCACACACGTCGTTAGCGGAAGCCTCTCGGCGAGGTGTGATGATGCTGCGATCCAGCGACCTTGCTGCATCGCGAGAACCACTGCTTGGTAAAGCAGACGAGGAAGTGACCGACCTGACCGGCGATCAACCGCTGTTCTGGGCAACGTACTTCAACACAAGCTCCATGGAACTTCCGCCGCCGATGACCAAGAAGTAGGTACCAAGCACAGAAGCATGCCCGCTATTCGATTCGCCAAGCAAAATCCTAGCCTTCGTTCGCGACCAGGGTCTATCCGTAATGGACGAGGTTACGAGTCCGTCCCCGCAACTCATGCTTAACGGATTCGTAATCCTCGTCCACTACCGATTAAGCAACTGCAATTACCCAGGATCTAACCTAACTGGATAAGGCAACGAGTCCATCCACTCTGCTTAAGCTCGATGGACTTGCAACCTCGTTCACTACTCGAAGATTCAATCTTGCGAACGGGTTAGGGAAGCAGCGGAGCGATATCCACACTGGATCGTTCGCTTGCCGGCACTGTCGCTTTATCATGCAACACGACGGCAAGATCGAGCGTTAGACGAGTCGGATCGACTACTCGCTTTGCGATAGTAGCTTTGCTGAACCGCACTGAATCCTTCAGCGTTTTGTCAGGCGGGCTGGTTGCATTGGCAAGTAGACTCGTCTTGACATCCGTCACCGATCGCCAATAGGCGATTTCGCGATGGACTAAACCATCGGCAATCAACCGCCCTTCCGTGCGAGCTTGTATCGCGGACTGCTTATAGTTCATCCGCTTATGAGATCGTACGACGGCAAGGCTGGCCAGCGAGATCACAGCGATCGCCATGATCGAAAGAATGATGGCAGAACCATTTCGTCGGTTCGATGTGCGTTTCATAGTTAAGGTTTTCATGGTTTGACTCGCAATTGGGTTGGGAAGCAAACTTGGGTTCGCACATCAGCTTGCAATTCGTCCGGCCGCAATTGTTCCGCTAAGTCATCGTTCAGCTTGAGACGCAATCGCATCTCTATTCCAAGCGGAACAGCGCTACTGGGAATCGGCTTGATCGAGAAATCGACTAGGGTTCCTTGGACGCAAACCGTGGTGTTGCCGCTACCATCTTCCAAGATCAAATCGAAACCGCCTTTAGTGGTCGAGGAGGCCTTTTTCGAATAGCGGTATTTCTGTGTTCCCGACACAATGGTTTGCCCACTGATCAATTGGATTCCGCTCGCTTGATCCCATTGGCGAAATTGATCGGATATTTGGCGCAATGATTGCCGAGCCTGTGCTGGCGCACCAAGCGTGCTACGCGACGCCGAAGCGACGCGAGCCGAGTTTTGCATCACACCAACAATAGCGGTCGACATCGTAGCGACGATGGCAACGCAAGCCACCGTTTCGAGCAAACTAATGCCATGCCGCAAACTAACGCCGTGCCGAAAGCTACGACGGCGAACATTCATACTTGAAAGAGAAGTGGTGCGGATCATCTTGGGCGACACCATTGGGTCGTTAGGGTTTGGTGGATTTCGTCGACATCAAGCTTGCCGTTCCCATTGCTGTCTTGATACGCGACACACTCAATGGTCATTAAATCCGCGATCTGCGGATCCTTTGCCAACGTCATACGCGTGCGAAATTGTTTTGAAGGATTGTCCTTAACCGCACTATCAACTGACGTCACCGCACGATCGAACGCACTGACATCGCTCAACTGAATCAATCTTGTTTCGATCGCTCGTTCGCCTTCGAAAAGCAGTGCATCCTGGACCGCCAACGTCGAAACTCGCTGTGCGGAATGCCCCATCAACTGCATCGCGGGGATCAACAACAACGACAATACCGCAGCGCCAGCGGCAACATCGATTAGCGACGCACCGATGCGTTTTGCACCGGCATGCTTCTTAAAGCTGCGAGATAATTGTGGCTGGTTCATAGGGTGCCTTTGCCAATGATGTTTCCCGTCAAGGCTTCAACGCCTACTGTGATGGATTCGTTTCCGTTGCTGATCCGCCACTTAGCATCCTGGGACGCTTGACCGGTGGGTTTGAAGATCACTTCATCAATATTGAAATCGACTGAAGTGGACGGAGCGAAGAAAATAGGAGCGTGCATGGATTGCCTTCCGGTGGTGGACTGCTTTCCGAAATAACCGACTCCCGCAGCATCCGCCTCCGGGCTATACGCGTTGGCTTCAACCTGAAGGTCCAAACCGAGCCGAGTATCGCCAGTATCGGGATCGCTCAACTTCGCTACCCGTATTGAAACATTGCACTGACTCAACACCGCAGTTTCACGGGCTAAACGAAGGCAGCTAAGCACCTCGCGTGCATCCTGCTGCACACCCGTGCGAGATTCAAACACTCCCGTCACACCCATCAGCGTCAGTGAACCGGTCAAGATCATCAAAACCATGAACACTTCCAATAACGACGTACCACGTCGCTTTCGCCTAAGACGGCATGTAGAACACGCTGCAAATGAGGACTCAATAATTGTCACGAAATTAATCCGATGACCCGTACAATGATTTGTAAAAAAACCGGTGATTCGAAAACCACCGGTGCACAAGAACCACGTCCGATTAACGGATGCGGCTATATCAGTATTCCAACTAGCGGATTACTAGTTGCTTACTTCGCTGAAGCGACCCTCAGCCCGGTTGTATGGGTACGAACGAAGCTTCGCGTAACGCACCTTTTCTGCATCGGTGGTGTTGGCGATGTAGCCTTCACGTACCAAGTAAGCCACGTTTGGCGGGTAGGAACCCTTTTCGAGATAGTAGGTTTGTGCCATCGCGTTCAACGAAGCGACGTCCTGGATGGCTAGCTTTTCTTCACTCTTGGCACGCATTGGAGCAACGGTAGCAACCGTAGCAGCGGCAACAACGGCAAGGATGACAACTGCGGCGATCACTTCGAGAAGTGAGAAGCCCTTCTTTTTGGTTTGATTACGTTTCATAGTAAAAGTTTCTGCTCAGAGGTGTGTAACGTGCAGGCAATGGAACCTTGCTTCTAACCCAAGTGGCTTAAAAGCAATGGCAACCGACTTCGGCTACCGGACTACATAAACACTAGGTCAGGAATTTCGAGGAGGTCGACAAATTCGTGTACGAATGGCGCCCCTTACCCTTCCCGATCCAAGAAACGGCGCATCAAGCCTTAGCCTTAAACACAGTAATAAGGCCCATTTGTTACCAAAGAGTGTCGTTTCCTGAAGTTCGCTCGCGGTCAGGATCGACTAACGCAACAGTGCCGTCGCCACCATACAATCGCTACAACCGGCCTCAAGCAGCGCCGCAACATCGCCGGCATCACGACATCCACCGCCCGATATCAAATGCCAATCGGGATGGCGTCTACCGATGTACTGGCACATTGCGACTGTACCTGGACCTGCCCCTGTGCCCACGGTGCCCACATCCAGAATCAAAGCCGCTTCTATTCCGGCAAGCTGCCCTGCGTCCAACCAAGCATGGAATCCGTCGCGAGCCGAGCTATCCCGGTCTACTGGCCCTACAAAGACACCGTCCCGAAAATCAACACCCAAAACCAGCGACTCGCCCCCCAGGTTTCGAGCCCAAATCGAGGGCGTCTGTGATTCGACTGCTGTTTCGCTCGCAACGACCCATTGCACCTGTACTGACTGTGCAGCGTTCTCTATTTCACTAGCAACGCTATTCGATCGGCGCTGCCAAGTTCGCATCCATTCAAGTTGGGTACGTGCGACTTTTGCGTTCAAGCCAAGATCCAAAATCCAGCGTTCGCCGGGCCTGGCCTGTTTCAAGAGACTTGAAAGTGACTCACATTGTGCTTGACCGCCTTCCAAGGCATCCAAGTCGGCCACATAAAATTGACGAACTCCAAGCCGACGATAGTGCTCTGCTAAATCAGCCGCGTTCCCGTTCTGCAAAGAATCATGCATGCCACTTGGACGATACGGCTGTGCCGGGGACCTTGGTATTGGCAGATGCGCCAACGCAACCGGACGGTACTGATTGCGATGGCCTGCGATCGCATGGACCGCCGTGCCTTGCTGCAAATCGATGACGCCGACCAAACTTGCCGCGACGGCGTCCCAAGGCATCGTGACCGGCAGCCTACTTAGGCAATGTGAAAATGGATTCCACTTTGACGATCGCATAATCGTCGGGGAACGTGTGAATCGCTTGAACCAACATCGAACGATGGCGGGTTTCAATGTTCACGTAGCTAATCGCGCCCAACGCCATGCGAACACTTGCATCGAATCGATGCAACAGACCTTCGGTCGGGCCTTTTCCGAGTTGCTGACCGACCATCCAGAACATTTCCGCGCCGACTGTTTCGAGTTGGAAATGAGTGCGGTACTCCAATCCGCCCTGACAAGTCGCTTCTTCCGTGCGGCTACCCTTGAGCGATTGATGGATCAAGCAGCGCCTAGCCGGTAAGGGCTGGCTCGCACTGGTCGCGACTTCACACAAGGTCGCCTTGCCGGCATTGAAGGTCACCACGTGCCCACAATTGGTGATGTCTACTTTTGCGCTGTACTGACCCCGCTCGATCTTTCGCGACTGCTGCACCACGATCAATTCGGGGTGGATAGGTCGACTAAAAAGATGAAAAGCAAGTTCAGCGACTTTTGGGCGAACCGAAATCACGTCGATGAATCCAATAGGTGGAAGGAATCGAATGTCGTCGCGTCATCAAAATTCGATCTGTGTTAGTCCGAATCCGAAGTGTCGAGGCGAAGCATCCGCGATACCACCGAACAGCCAACGCCGGTATCTTTGATGATCGTTGGGTTTCAACTCTCGATGCCGAGTGAGCGAAACCACGCGAAAGGTTTAGTGGCTGTTCGGCTCTTTGATTATACGCTTGCTAATGTCTGAGACTAAAGAGCGTTTACGGGATGATCGACGAAGAATATCCTTTCTTACCTTCCCCGCAAAATTTGACTTGACACTCCCTCCTTTCTCGATTGCGTTTTCCCATGCTGGTGGTCATCGATAACTACGACTCATTCACGTACAACCTCGTCCAGCGGTTGGGTGAAATCGATCCGAACGTCGACTTAAAGGTCATTCGCAATGATGATTTTTCACTGGACGAAATCCGCGATCTTGAACCAAATCGCCTGCTAATTTCGCCCGGACCCTGCACACCGAACGAGGCCGGGGTCAGCGTCGAGTGCGTCAAACACTTCGCCGGAAAGATTCCGATCTTAGGTGTTTGCCTCGGCCATCAATCCATTGGACAGGCGTACGGCGGGACCATCGTCCGCGCTCCCCAATTGATGCACGGGAAAACCGACGAGATCCATCACGACAACACGGGATTGTTTACTGGACTGAACAGTCCGTTTGTGGCAACACGCTATCACTCATTGGTAATCGATCCACCCACGCTGCCCGCCGAACTTGCCGTGACCGCTTGGACCGATACCGGCGGCACACGTCAAATCATGGGTGTCCGCCACCGTGAATTTCTGATGGAAGGATGGCAGTTTCACCCTGAAAGTTTCCTGACCCAACCGGGAATCGAATTGCTGACCCGGTTCTTGAACTGGAGCTAGCATTCAGGTCGGTCTAGCATTTGGGTCCGACTAGCATCCACGCCTTAATCCAGCACTGTGATCGACGGGAGACCCAGCCGGGCCTTATCGCCAGAATTTTTTTCGCTGGCGGGCGCCGGCCCCTAATTTTTTTGAGCAGTGGAACGTCTGCGAAGCTCGCCGCCAACCTCCCCCGTCCGTTCATGCGTGTCACTTCAGCGAAGACACAAAAAAAGCCACATTCGATTGATCGAATGTGGCTTTTTTCAAGAGCGGCTGATCGGATTCGAACCGACGACAATCACGTTGGCAACGTGATGCTCTGCCAACTGAGCTACAGCCGCTTGGCAGGCCTCGAGGGAAGCGTTGTTCCCGTCGAGTGAGCACAGAGTATAAGTTCGAAGTCGGCAGTGACAAGACCGCCTACGCAACTTTTTTTCAAACCTTGATTTGTTGCTCCGGAAGGAGCCCGAATGACCGGTCTGCACCCTCTAACCGGTAAGGTTTAACCCCCATCAGCAACGAAACAGGGTTTCTATCCCAGTTCGGATATACCAGGTGGTCTGATTATGCCGAACACTTTCGAATAGCCGGCGTGGTCAACCAAGTGGAGGACCCGACGCCGTAAACTGAAGTGGTCGTTTCGAGAAATGTCGCGGTGTGGGATTGCGGCAGATCCATCGAATCGAAAACTTCTCGCAGTTGATAAAGAAACGGCGGGGCGACGTATGGGCATGTCGTACCCGCCGTTTTTTTAAACTGCATTCTTAAATTCGCGATTCATTTCTGAAATCGCGATTCTCGATTTCGCCGAATCAAGTTGCATTGACCGCGAAATCCCATGCCCTGATCTCTAGGGCTCAATCCGTAGCGCCGAACACCTCGTCGCGCCACGACCATTATTCGAGCACCTCCACCGGTTCAGGCGAGGCGTCGTATTCCCATTCGCAAGATAAACCATCGATCCGGCACACCGCCCGCTCTTCGCTGGGATTTCCAGCTTTCCGGATATCTCGGGGGCCACAGTCTCAAGCTGTTTGATGTACTGGATCGCGATCCACCTAAGCAGCAGGCTTCAAGTACGACGATAAGCGGTCCGCTCGCGAAGGACTTTGCAGCTTTGCAACGGCCTTGGCTTCGATTTGACGAACCCGTTCACGCGTAACTTTAAAGATTCTGCCACATTCTTCGAGAGTGTAGCTGTATCCGTCGACCAAGCCGTAACGCAAACGAATGATTTCACGCTCACGGAACGTCAGTGTCTTCAGCAATTCGTCAATTTTTCCACGAAGCATGCCGCTGGCGGCGACTCGCACTGGATTGTCGTTTTCGTTGTCCTGGATGAACTCGCCAAAGCTACTGTCTTCCCCCTCCCCAACCGGGCGATCCAAGCTGACCGGATGGCGGCCAACGTCCATGACGCGACGGACTTCTTCGATCGCAATTTCGGTCGCTTCGGCGATTTCTTCGTAAGTCGGTTCGCGGCGAAGCGTTTGGGTTAGACGCTTTTGAGCCTGACGCAACTTGCTCAACACGTCGATCATGTGCACAGGAATCCGAATCGTACGAGCCTGGTCGGCGATCGCACGAGTGATCGCTTGGCGAATCCACCAAGTCGCGTAGGTGCTGAACTTAAATCCGCGACGATATTCGTACTTATCCACCGCACGCATCAGTCCGGTGTTGCCCTCTTGAATCAAGTCCAAGAACGACAGACCGCGGTTACGGTACTTCTTGGCGATCGACACAACCAAACGAAGGTTACCGGCACTGAGCTCCCGCTTGGTCGACTCGTACTGATCAAAGAATTTTCGTGTGCGTGCCATACGGTTGTGGAGGCTACGCGGGCTTTCTTGAGTCACCAGCATCAACTCGCGAAGTTCTTGACGAAGGTCGGCTGCTTCGTCGCGGCTGATCGCATCGCGTCCGAGAGTGCTCAAACGATCACGAATGAAATTCATTCGCTCAGAGATTTTTTCAAGTTGGTGCAACAGCGGTGTCACGCGGCGACTACGCAGGCTTAGCTCTTCGACCAACTCAAGGCATTTGCGACGGCGACGCAGGAACCGCTTGCGGATTTCCGCTTTCAGACGAGGCGACACGCTCTTGCGAACTAAGATTTCAAAGTCAGCTTGATTCAGCTCTAACATCGGCTCGAGCGTTCGCAGGTTGTGCGGCATCCGCTGCGAAATTTGTTCTTTGGTCAATCGCTCGGTCAACGAGACCTTGATGGTGCGGTCGAATGGAAGTTCGCCGCTGTGGACCTTCTTCAACACATCAACCGTCGCACGCATCGCGTAATCAGTTTCCAGCAACGCACGGCGGTACTGCTTACGAGTGATCTCGATCTTCTTCGCCAGCGAAATCTCTTGCTCACGAGTCAGCAACGGGATCTCGGCCATTTGGCTCAAGTACATCCGGATTGGATCTTCACTCGCCTTGGGAAGATCGGCTGCGGTTCCCAAGATGGGGCCGCTGGAATCTTCGATACCCGACAATCCCATCGACGCTGGGCTGTCATCATCGTCCGCTGCAAAATCGGCATCGCCGGTGGAGCCTTCGCCCGAAAGTTCGCTTTCACTGCGAAGTCCCGCCACATTCGGCTGAGGTGTTCGACGCTTTTGAATCTCTTGGACGCGTGCTTGTTTTTCGGTCGACTCAATCAACGCGATGCCGCGTCGTTCAAGGGCCAAAAGCAGCGTGTTCAACTTTTCTGGGTTGACGTCTTCGTCAGGCAGATAGGCGTTGACTTCATCGTAGGTCAGGTAGCCGTCCTTGGCACCGCGGGCGATGAGTTGCGAGAGATCTTGGTCCATCAATTGCATGGTTCTAACTTCGTGTTAAAAGGGTCACGTCCCTTCATGGGACGGTAAACGGGTCGGCGAGTATCGTGTTTGCGGGAACACAAAACGGGACGTTGGGAGGTTGAGCCTTTCTTCAGTTCGTGTGAGTTGGGAGGAAGAATCTAAACGGTTAGTTGAGTGGTTATGGTTGCCGAACGGTTATCGCGGACTGTGCCGCAATCGCTCGGCCGCAATCAGTTGCTGGAGCATCGCGAGTTCCTCATCTTCGGGCAAGGATGCAGATTCCAACTTTTTGATTTGGCGTGATTTTTCGAGCTCGAATTCACGTTCTCGAAAGCGTGTCAAGATCGTTAAATAACGATCTTCAGGTTGATCGATCATACGATCACCAAGGCTTTCAACTCGCGTCTGAAGCGTGATGACTTGGTTCTTTAAGAAGTCGTTTTCAATCAACGTTAACAGCGATGCTGCGTCCAAATCCCGACCCGCAAGGTCGAGTTCTTGATACGCCGACAACAACATTTTTGCAGTAACGGACTCGAGCCAATCAGGGTCAATCGCCTCCACTGCCATCGCTGCCACTTCCGGGCTGGCGATCAGTGTTTCAAAAAGTTCTCGGTCAACACCCGTCAACGCGACTTCGGATGAATGCGAGTCGGACTGGCGTCGGGACTGGACACTTGGTCGAAAGCCGCTATCGCCTGAATCATATCCGCCTGAAAAACCTCCCATCATTGATGGATCGTCCATGCCGCCCATCGACGCATCTTCGAATGCGGCATCCGCGAACGGATCACCACCACCAAACTCTACCGGTGCACCGGAATAGTCTTGTGCAGAAGACTGGCCTGACGCGTTGGATTGATTCGGTGCAGTGGATTGATTCCGATCAGCCGATCTGAACGACGCTGCCGACTCATTGAGTGACGATGATTTCGCAGCAGCTTTGCTAGCATTTTGTCGATAGCGTTCTTGCTTGGCTTCACGCTCGCGATGGACTTCGCGAAGAGCTTCTAAGCGGCGCGACAGGCTTTCCAACGGCAACTCAAATGTGCGGCTCACCCGCATCAATAGCTGGTCAACCTTTAACGATGCCCGATCATCATTCTGGGGCACCTTCACAAACAAACCCAATAGGGTTTCGATCGCACTGGTCACGCGGTGAGTATCACGAGTGATGTCGACGCCGTCGGTCAACCGCGAAAGCTTATGGTCGATAGCATCCGGCGCGGACGACGCCATGCTCAACAAATCCGATGCCGGATGACTGGCCAAGAAGTCGGCTGGATCAGCATTGTCGGGCAAAGTCAGGATTCGCAAATCCGCGTCCGCCTTGACGAACAACTCCAACACCTCTTCAGCTCGCCGCCGGCCAGCTTCGTCGCCATCAAGGACCAACACGACACGTGAAGCAAACCGGTTGAGCATCTTAATGTGCTGTTCGGTTAACGCTGTTCCCAGCACCGCGACTGCGTTTTCGATCCCCGCCATCCGTGTCGCCACGACATCGGTGTAACCTTCCATCACCAACACTTCACCCGCACCACGAATCGCGTCGCGGGCCAGGTCGAGTCCATACAATTCAGACGACTTGCGATAAAGCAGTGTCTCTGGACCATTGAAATACTTCGCGCCTGCTGTCGCTTTTCCACCCGACGCCGCAACGGTGCGTTCGGCAATCGCGGGAATAATACGACCACCCAGCGAGATGACTTTCCCTTGCGTGTTGTTAATCGGGAACATCAACCGACCACGAAAGAAATCGTAACAACCGTTCTGGTCCGACGATCGATTTCCTGATTGGTTACGCGGCTTCGCGACACCGCAAGCAATCGCCACCTGCTCGGAAAAATTCTTTTGCTTCAACAGGTTAACTGCGAAGTCCCATGAGTCCGGAGCGAAGCCAATTTGGAACCGTTTGCGATTTTCGTCATCGATGCCGCGTGAGTTTAAATAGTCCCAAGCCATCTTGGCATCATCGGACTTGCGAGCATCCAGTTGTTCATAGTACGCCTGTGCCACATCATGAATCGCCGCTAGCAAAGTCGGCTTGTCATTGGGGCTACCAGGCTGAGTCTTGGGGCCTTGTCGTTTGTCAGGAATCTCAATGTTGGCGCGTTCAGCAAGCAACCGTAACGCAGCCGGAAAGTCCAAGCCTTCTCGCTGCATCACAAAACTGAATACGTCGCCGCCAACGTCACAAACCCAACACTTCCAGGATTGCCGATCCTGGTTAACGGTCATCGACGGACGTTTGTCGTTATGGAATGGGCAACGGGCGACGAAGTTTCGTCCCTGAGGGCGCAACTCAAGATCACGTCCTATGACATCTACGATGTCGGACGCATTGCGCACCTGTTCTTTAATGTCGAAATCCGTTTGGAATGACAAACGAAAACCCATGCCGGTTGGCGATTGCGGTTGGCAGTCACCACGAAAGATTGTGCGGACCCTGAGCGTTCTCGTTGGCGGACTGCGATCAGTCCACTGACAAAGTCAAACTCGGTCGGCCAAAATCCCGAAGCGGATGCCGTGATTGGATCGGTCAACCCGTCATGCGCAACTGCGCTGTTTCATCACTCATCCTGAGTGACCGGCGGGGCCAAACCGATATCGCCGGAACATGCTTGTCTTTCCCAAGCCTTCCATTGCTATCCAGTTCGATCCGTAATGCCGAGGCAACTTTCGATCCGGTACGTCCCTGTAGCGTAGAGTCTCAGCCGCTGGGGTGGTCTTCCCCGTCGCCAGCCGTCCGCTTCGATACAAGCAAGCCGAAAGTTTGGTGCGATCCGGGAAACCCGTCAATACCAATCGTCGGGAAACTCGATCCGCGAACGCCGATTTGCAAAAATTCTTTACGAGGCAACTTTCCCGATATTCCGCGACAAAACGCAGCGAAAACGGCGATTTAGGACGGCGACATGTCGCCACTCGCTGGCTTTTGCAAAGCGTCCCATCGCCATAACACGATCAAAAATCGACGCGTGACACGATGGCGAAATCGGCAGCAAACTACGCTACGATATCCACTCACCCCCGCCCGTATCCACTCCAACGAAGCCCCACCACCATGCAAGCTCTGCTGTTGACCGAATACAAAAAAATGGAGCTCACCGAAGTCGACGAGCCCGAAATGGGTGCCGACGACGTTTTGATCCAGGTCGAAGCTTGCGGGATCTGTGGCAGTGATATCCATGGTTACGACGGCAGCACCGGCCGGCGAATCCCGCCGTTGGTGATGGGCCATGAAGCCGCCGGTATCGTCGTTGCCAGCGGAAGCAATGTCACCGACATGCCTGAGGGAACCCGCGTTACATTCGATTCGATGGTGTCCTGCGGCAGTTGCCACTTTTGCCGAGATGGCCATCAAAATCTATGCGACAACCGAATGGTTCTAGGTGTTTCTTGTGGTGACTACCGTCGGCACGGAGCGTTCGCACAACGAATCTCGGTTCCTCGCCGAATCGTTTACCAACTGCCCGACGGTTTGCCCTTCGAACACGCTGCGCTGGTCGAAGCAGTCAGCGTCGCCGTTCACGCCGCTGCCGTCACCCCCATCAAACTGGGTGACACCGCGGTCGTCGTCGGCGCCGGAATGATTGGCCTGCTCGCGATTCAAGCCGCCCGTGCCGCTGGCGCGACGCAAATCATCGCGGTGGACTTGAATGACAAACGACTTGCCGTAGCCAAATCGCTTGGCGCGACTGAAACCCTGCGGGCTGACCAAACCGATGTGCCCGCCGCAATCGCCGCGATGACCAGCGGTCGCGGGGCCGACGTTGCATTTGAAGTCGTTGGCGCCACGCCTACGATCAAGACCGCTATCGAGTCCGTTCGCAAAGGCGGCTCAGTCACGCTGATCGGCAACGTATCACCCACGATTGAATTACCACTGCAATCCATCGTGACCCGCGAAATCCGCTTGCAAGGCACCTGCGGCTGCAACGGGGAATACCCTCAGTGCATCGACTTGATGAATCGTGGCGTGATCGACGTCGCGCCCCTCATCACCGCCAAGATTTCACTGGCCGATGGCCCCGCCTGGTTCGATCGACTCCACGCCGGCGACCCCGATCAAATGAAAGTCGTGATCTGCCCCGGAGCTTAAGCAACGAGCGAAGAATAAATGTCGGACTGAAATGGTGGCATAGGCTTCCAGCCTGTGTTCCACGCAATCACAGGCTGGAAGCCTATGCCACTTATTTTCCGCTCAGTCCTAACAAGCTGTTGCTTACAGTACCGTCGGAGCCACAATCAGCTCTCGGTGATACTGGAACAGCGACACATGCCACTGCCCGGTTTGATTCGTTTCGTCAGGATGCCATTCCAGCAAAACCTGCACTTTGCGTTCTTCGTTACCGCTGGGATCAACCCAGTACGTATCCGCCTTTTCGATACCGTACTTGAAGAAAACTCGCACCGGTTCGGCGAGCTGCCAATCAATATCGGGGCCAAGCTCGCCAATCGTGCTCACCATGCCCTCGGAAGCATTTTCGCGTTGCTCGCTCGCAACCGCGTCTTCGGCATAGGCCTTTTTGAGGTCCATCGTTCCCAACTGGCGGTTTCGAGCGTGCTTCTGAAGCTCCAACGCCAATTCGACCTCGCCGTCGCCGACGATTTCCAGGAATTCGCGAGCGAAGTACTCCGCCTGTTTGCCCAGCGTGCGTTGCTTCATCGTTGGAATCACCACACCGGCAGCGCCGAATGCCGACGCAAGGACCAATCCCACGACCGCCGCTGTGGTTCCGGCTGGACGCACTTTGCCCCATTTTCGCATCGCGATGATCCCGAAAATGATCGCCGCGATGGGCACAATTAGCATTTGCCAAGCCACTGTGGCCCAGAAACTCAACAGCCCCAAGATCAAACACACAATCCCGCTCGCTCGCAGCGGCGGAATGTCCTCTTCGCCGATCAGTTGATACCCCTCTTCGGCGCCCATTCGCGGGATCGCGGGAGTATGCAGCGAACCGAGCGTTTCTCGCTGATTCGGGGAATTTCCGGCTTCCGGAGAACGCCCGGTGGCTTGGTCTGATTCGGAATTAGCTGAGTCGGTCATGATGATGGCGGAATCGGATGCAGGGACATGAATAACGCCTGACGCTACGCAGCTCGTCGGTGAATGGTTTGCCCCTGTTCCGATCTCGAGCCGTCTTTCCCGCCGATTCGTTCCAATCCGAGCTGTTTGCAAAGGAACTCAGCCGCTCGCTCTGACGCCCCGGGCTGCCCGTAAGCGAGTCGCAATTGCTCCATTTCTAAGCGAACGCGGTTGTAATAGAACTCGTCGCACAGCATCGCCCGCGTGGTTTCGTGCAAAAAGTCGATCGCCGGCTCGCTGTCACCCACCGAAATGAACTCCGGAAAAACTTTCCGTCCAGCCATCAAGTTCGGCAGCGTCACGCTATGCACCTTCAGCACACGTTTGCCGACCGCGTGCAACAACCGGCCGACCCGATAAATGACGGCCGCCGGTGTTCCACGAGCCATCAGCTCCAGACTCACCGATCCGCTGACCATCATCGCGCAGTGAGCCGCCTCGATGATCTCCGACGTCCGATCGACGTAAAAATCGATCGGCAAATCTTGATCGGCATCTGAAAGTTGCTGTCGACACCACAAACAATGCCGATCGCGATACGCCGCCACGGCATATCGCACGTTCGACTGATCGCTGCGATTACCCACACCGTCTCGATCGAGGCGGCGAATCGTTTCCAACATCACCGGAAAATTGCGTTCCACTTCATGATCACGCGATCCCGGCAAGACCGCGACCACGCGAGTCGGTGCGTTCGAATCGGTTCCCGGTGCAAGCGTTGCCCCTGAATTATCTGGTGTTCCACCGTTTTGGATCGCCTGCAACTGCCGCATCGTATCGCTATCGAGCTTCTTTTTTGCGACCGCGTCGAAAAACGGGTGTCCCACGAACGTAACTGGAATTTGGTGGCGACCGAAGAACTCCGTTTCGACCGGTAACACCGTCATCACATGATCCACCGTCCGACGCATCTTCTTCACCCGCCAGCCGCCCCAAGCCCACAATTGGGGTGGGCAATAGTAGTAGACCGGGATGCCGTATTTTTTTGCTCGTTTGGCGATGTGCCAATTGAACCCAGGAAAATCTACCAGCACCACGCCATCGACATTCCCCGCCGCGAAGGTTTGCTCGGCCTGATCAGCGAACCGAAAAAATTCTCGAATTTTGGGCAGCACTTCCACGAGTCCCACGACTGCGTGCCGAGTCAGATCCAGATCCAAGTCGCACCCAGCCTGCTGCATTTCCGGGCCGCCAAAGCCCCGAATTCGCAGCTCACCAGATCCCGTCTGGCCACGCAACTGCGTAATCAGCCGAGCGGCATGCTGATCGCCACTAGGCTCACCGACAGAAAAAAAGAGGGTTTGAGTCGTCACGGAAATCATCCCTGATCCGATAGCGTGCTGAACGTCGATAGCGAGCTGAACTTAGCGAACGCTACCGAAAAGGAAACTGTGGCCGCAACCCCTTGCAACGGTTCGAGAAAATCTATACTTTCTGCATCTCACGCCAGCACCCCTAGCTCAATTGGATAGAGCATCGGTCTACGGAACCGAAGGTTAGAGGTTCGAATCCTCTGGGGTGTACTCGACTTACGTCGATTCTCCATTTGAAGTGTGCCCAGATTTTTTGGGTACACTTTTTTTCTGCGCTGGCAGCAAGTCAATATCACTCGTCTTTTTGGTGAGCTGGCCCAAGCACTTTGATCGGCTGCGTGAAAAAGTGCCGCCCAGCCGGGCCTGCGATAGCTACAGGTACCAATCGTCGGAACAACTGTCGCTCAGTTCTCCGAACCGAATGCGTAGAAGCAACCGCTTTCGGCTCGGAGAGCCGAGCGACAATCCCGATGCCGCCACTTAGTGTTCCGACGATTCTAAGTAGACAACCCTAAGTGCTTGCCAGCGAGCAAAACCGCTCGGGCTAAGAGGCCTGCCCAGTTTCATCGGCTTACGGTGCCTAGACATCGGGTGGGCACTCATGCGGGCCTCGTTATTTGGCGGCCTGGAACCTTTCCTTTCTTTATGGGCGGCTCGCACCAGTAACGGCAGGCCTGGATTTGCGACCGGTTGGGGTTCTTTGCCGTCGATGGGCTGGCTTTTTGGGTGACACATATTGAGAGGCCAGGGGCCCAACAGTCTTCCAGAGTCAACCAACGGATATGGGCCATGAGCTCACGTTAGTGGAGCCGATCACCAGTACCATGGAGATGACCGACAATTCAGTTCCTCCAGAAATCGGTGGAGTGCCATCACGGTTAAGCCTCAATGGCGCTCAGATCCAGTTAGACATGTTGAGTGCGCATGTTGAGTGCGTGGCACCGATCCATGGCACCGATCAAAATCATCGAGGAGTAGACCGAGGCCTTACGCTTTGACGGGAGCGTTCTGGGCGATGAGCTTTCTCGATTTCAGCTCATCCCAGAAGGCTTCCGGAATGGCCACTTTCATCGCGGCGACATTTTCCTGGACCTGTTGAGAGGTACGAGCCCCAGGAATGATGGCCGAAACTGTCGATGGAGCCTCTGCGAACTGCAAAGCTGCGGTTTTGATGTCGATCCCGTGCCTTTGTGCAACCTCATTGATCGCCGCAAATTTTTGCTTCATTGCATCGGGGATCAAACTGGAATAGTTGAAACGGTTTCGTCCGGCTAAGTAGCCGCCGTTGAGCGGGGCGCCGACCACGACGGAAATACCATGTTTATCCAGAAGCGGGAACGTTTTCTCCAGGGCTTCCTGGTGTTCGAGAATCGAATACTGAAGCGCTAACAAACAGATGTCTGGATCAGCGATCTCCACCGCTTTGTAAATCGCATGCGGAGAATTGATCCCAAATCCCCAGGCTTTGATAATGCCTTCCTCACGCATCTTGGTCAGTTCGGGCATGGCCCCCTTGGCGGCTTCGTCAAAGTGCTTGAGCCAGTCCGCACCAAAGTCACTGTTTTGCGGTGAGAGGTCGTGAATGAAGACGATGTCGAGCGAGGAGACACCGATGCGTTGCAGGCTGTCTTCGACCGAACGTCGCGTTCCCTCTGCCGTGTAGTCGTAGTGGTAGTGAAAAGGTGAGTGATTCGCCCAATGCCAACGTTTGGGCAACGGTTCAGCGGACGGCGTGAGCAACCGTCCGACCTTCGACGAAAGAACATAATCTTCGCGTTTCTTGTTACGCAGCAAATCCCCGAATCGCCGTTCGCTCAGGCTCAGCCCGTAGAACGGTGCGGTGTCAAAATATCGGATCCCAGAATCCCAGGCCTGGTTCAGCATGGCGAGGATTTCTTCGTCATCAGAAATGGTGTTGAATCCATTTCCGGCGGCAAGTCCGCCCAGTCCCATTCGGGATGTGGGGCGATAGCGTTGTCCGTCAATCTTGGAATTGCTGGGCAAGGCCTCATTGGTATCCACCAACCCCCTGGTCTTCATGACTTCGCCTGTGGACATTTGAACCTTCAAGGCTTGAGCAGAGGCGGGACGGCTGATCACCGAGCCAACGCCAATGGCCGCGCTGGCTTGCAACAGATTTCTTCGGGTGAGCATGAGGTTTCCGTGAAGGATGAATGGGTGGACGCGAACTCACAGCTCGGATCGTGAAATCACAAATGCTTCCGGAGTGCTCGGGCGTCGCCTATCGATTGTTGGCATACTGTTTCAATGGCGAGCATCCGTTGGTTACCGCCATTTAAAGTGCCACACGAGGCACGTCCAAGAGCGTTTGCCGAGTCGCCAGAGAGGTGACATCGTTCACGTTGGAAGCGACACTGCCGCTATGGTTGCCTAACGGTCGATTGTGTCCGCTGAACCGAGTCACCGACCTGTCGCGAGAAGCCGGATTTTATTGCCACGAGTGTCAGCCAAAGCACCAGCGCAGATCGCTTCCTGCGGACGCGGCCACCTTTTTGCATGCATCATGGAAGAGTGCCTACATAGGGGTTAGGTTCGGGAACCGTGGCCAACGCCATGCGGCTCACGTGCCCGATGGCCAGGAAAAGGTGACGGGGGGAATATCGGGAGGGGCTTTGTTTATTTTGGTGGTGACGGCTTCTTTCGGGGACGCCCGACAGAACACATCGTGTACCACAGTCCGTTCCGTTCGGCGATTTCCTCAGTCCAGACCTAGTCTCCAAACGGGAGACCGCGATTGACCGAAGTTCGCAATCACTTCTTCCGAAAAAAATCACGCACAGCGAATCGAAGCAGAAACGTAAGGTCTCGCCCGGCCTCGTTGGTACGAGCGGTAAGTCAACGCTGGATATCGGCAGGCAGATCAATTTCGCACTTCATGCATCCATTGCATCACGGGAAACGGCCAAGCGGCCAGCGGTTACTGCGGTGTCCACGCATGACGGAATCGCGACAGGTGATTTTCGCCACCAAGGAAAGGATTTTGCTGTTTGCCGGATTCGTCAATTCGCAGTTTTCAAGTGACGGATAGCTGGCTAGTTTCGGAAGACCCTCTTTCCTGTGATGGGATCGTGCTCGGGAATACTTGGCGGATTGAGTGCATACCAAACTTTCTGGTGACTCTCGTTCACCCGCAAGACTTCGTGGTAGACCTGTTCCAGTTGGCGGCGAGCGGCTTGCGGGCGGTGTTGTGAAGCTAGTGGAAAATCAGATGACACAATGTTGGAATAGACTTCTACACCAAGAACGACAATTCGATACTCTCGCGAAGCAACACTCCTAAGCGGAAAATCTCCCGGATGCTGAATGGACAGCCCCGGCATCTGCCAACCCCCTTCTCGAAATAGCTTTCGCTCCCTTTCGACATTCTGCACGAACGAAGCGAGAAGTTGCGTCGACTCCAAAAGGCATTGAGAAAGATCGTAGCCGAGGACGAGTTCAAACTCGGCGAACGTGCCATCATAGCAGTAGTCGCCAATCGCTCGACAACGATCCAATGTGCTTGCTTCGCCTGAAACGCCGGTCATGGCTAGAAGTGGAAGCACCCCACACTTCTGAATAAACACTCGCCTTCTCATGATTCCCCCATCCGTAAAGGTAGTTTCTGACTGACAATGCTACGATCGGACAGTATCAGTGTATCGCAAAATCAACACGAGTCGCGAGTCAAACCCGCTAGTAGTCCGACCGCAGAAGCCTAGTGATGGCTGCCCTATCCAACCACTCGAACCGAGGTTTGATAACGAGTGGCAATAAAAACATGGCGGCGGTCGATCCAGGTAAATCGCTTCGAGGTTCGAACCCTCTGCTGTCTATATAAAGCCCGCGCCATCATGGCTTCTGACTTTTTCTGTGTGCCCACTGCCAGTACCCGATTGGCGACCTTCTAACATCTCTAAACAAGGTTCGCGTTTAGCAGAGCTTCTAAACGAGATTTTGATTTACATGACGCTTTCTAGATTTGGTTTTGAAGCTGGTTCGCGATGGTGCTCTCGCGCACGGCAACCTGCCTTTGCTGCGGTTGCTTTCCACGATTCCGAGTTCAACCTTCCATCCGGTAATCTTCATGCCCCACGCGAAGCCGAACTTGCCGGAGAAGCTTTGCGTGGTCTGCGGACGTCCGTTCCGGTGGCGAAAGAAATGGAAAAAGGTTTGGGACCAAGTGAAGTACTGCAGTGACCGGTGCCGCAAGAACCGCGATGCCAAGACGCTTCCACAGTCACGAACACCGTGAGCCGATGCACAACCCTATCCTCGCCCTGGGCAATCTGCGTTCCAAGGAATGATCGCTCTCCTAATCGCCTAATCGCCTACTGGCCGTGTTGGAAGTAGACCTCTTCGTAGGGCTGAACGACGACGAAACCGTGACCGCGAAAGAGGAGCTGCACGGATTCGCCTGAGCCGCGTCCCAGGAACGTTTTCAATTGCAAGTCGGTCTTCAGTTCGGGCTCTAGATTTCCTGACCACAACACGGTCGCGTTCGGATCGGTGACCACGGGTTCGCTGGGCGTAACCGGCAGAGTTACCGGATCGTAGTGGCTGGTGATCGCGACCATACCGGTGCCCTCGAGCCGGACATTGAAAAGTCCGCCGGCCAGCACTGCGGTCATCCGCTTCATCATCTTAATGTTGTAAGTCAGCGATGTTTCAAACGCGAGAAGATCGTTTCCATTGACACAAATTGCTTCATTGTCCAGCTTCAAGATGGTGATCTTCTTCCCGGCATCGGCACAGAACACGGAACCGCGCCCACTCACCTTGGTCAGGGACGAACCTTCACCCGATACCGCCTTCTTGAGCAAGTTCCCGATTCCACGTGAAAGGATCCCTTCTCGTTCGAACTTGACGTTGCCCGTGTAGGCAACCATTGCACCCAGCTTAGTCCAGACCTCTCCGTTCAGGTTGATATCAAGCATCCGCTCGGTCTCAAGCTCGAAGAGCCCCTGTTCAAGATCTCGATCACGAGTCTTCTCAACAAAGGCCTGCAACGAAAAACGGTTATCGGACATCGGTCAACACCTATGCAAAGAACAGCTTAAAACGGACAACGTCTTCGCAGTGTACCACGTAAGAACACGCATGACCGCCTCGTGACTCCGCCGCCGAATCGCAATTCAATCAGCGAAGAGCCTATCCCCTCCCAACAAAGTCCCGGGAGGGCGAGGCTCGCGCTGAGCCAACCTGTTTACAACCTTCTGCACCGGACTTCACCACATTCAAAGAGGCGGAAACTTCCTAAATCTTTTGACAAACACAAACAGTCGCAACGCGACGCATAACCCTAAGTACGTTCAACGACACCGCACCCCCACGTTAGCTCGCAGCCAAATTCTCAAACCCGATACTTACCGATTTGACCAAACGTCTTATCGGCTCACTGACATCGATCAACACATCCACTAAACTGGCTTCACGGCGGATTAGTTCAACAGTGTTTATTTTATTGCTTCATCAAAACTAAATTTGGGAAATAAGACCGGACGACGCCAAGCCTTCGATCGATGAGTCACGGAGTCAGCAAGGGATCTCTTCAGCCCACTCACGCAGGCCACGGGCTGATACTGAGACAACGGGAATACGGACCTCCAATGAGCCCACTGCCCGCTTGAGCCGTTGCTCTTCACCTGGCAGAGGTAAGACATGAGCGGGACTTCGATTCACTGAGCCAATGATGATTACTGAATAGCGAGGGCATAGCCTTTTGGAGCCATAGCTATCACAATTCGATTCACGGCTCATGTGATACAACGATCTCAGCAGCCAGCGTTATCACGGGTTCAAGCCAACCAAGGTTTTGGTATAGCAAACGCACTATTTCAAACATGAAGCTTCCCTGGAGTTCTCCCATGAACACGAAGTCGATTCTCTCGTTGATGCTCGCGCTGACGTTTTCGCTCGAGGCCTACGGTCAAAGCGATTCCGAAGAAGCCTCAATCACAAAACCGGAACCGACTGAGGTCGTCACGTGTTCGGTGCAAGGATCAGTCTCGATGCCCGAAGAAGTGTCCGAGGGCATCAACACGAATGGTCTGTCGCTCGACCAAGTCGTGGTGACACTGGAAGGCAACTACAAACACCCACGAAGGCCGTATCCTCCTGAGTGGAGTTCGATGGAAAAGGAAGAACGATCCGAGTGGCTCGATGCCTTTATGAAATCGGAAGAGTACCAAGACTATCTTCGCAAAGCGGACGAGGCCCGTGCGAAGCGAGAAACTCACCAGACCAAACTGGCTGCGGATGGCACCTATTCATTCGAGAACATCAAACCGGCGTGGTACCAATTGACGGCAACCATCATGCATCCGTATGCGAAAGGCGAGCGTACACTGCACCTCGCTCGTGCACATGCGATGCGGCAGTTCATTATCAAAGACGTGGACAAGCCGTTCCGCGCCAACATGACGCTGAAGCTCAAAAATGTACCGACGCCAGGCGACATGACAACGGACTGGACAGCGACCGCATACGACGACAGTGAGTTCAAACTGTCTGACTTCCGTGGGAAGTTTGTGCTGGTCGATTTCTGGGCGACGTGGTGTGGCCCCTGCCGAGCCGAGTTCCCCAACCTCGAAGCGGTTTACGAAGATTTCGGGGGCGAGCGTCTCGAAATGATTGGCCTGAGCGTTGATGAATCAATCGATTCACCGAAAGCCTTGCTTGAAGAAACCCCGTCGATCTATCGACAGGGATGGATAGGCGACACCGAACGGCACAAAACAATCTTCGAAGCCTACGGCATCCAATCAATCCCATCGATCTGGCTCATCAGCCCCGACGGCAAAATCGTAGCCCGCGACCTCCGCGGCGAATCGCTGCGTGAAGCAGTCAAGACCGCCCTGGAAGCTCACCCCAAAACAAACTGAAACCGATCGATCCGGCAGTGTTGGCTGCGTTCGACTGCCGGCTAATTCCTGAAACGCCTTCGGCGTATACAAACATAGGTGAGCAAAAATTTCTTCGGAGCGATCGCTTACCCACAACTGACTCAAGTATCCCGAAGGGATCGAAGACAATAGCCGTAGGTCGCACAGCGCACCTACGGATACGGTAACAACATCCAAACGCCACGACGCCAAATGGGGGCGAAGAAAACAAATTTCTTCCTACCCCAAAACACTTTGCGGCGTTGAGAGACTTGAGATCGCTGGCTTCACCAACTAAACCAATTCCGACAGCCCGCCGGTGCGACCGGCGAAACTCTCTGTCTCCAATCCCAACTGCTGCAACATTGTGACGAAAACCTTCGTCAGCGGTTGATCGTCCTTGGCTGGTTCATTCATCCAAGGCTCAGGCACCCCGTCAAATAAACCGCCGACGGCACCGGAACCGGCGTAGTTGAGGAACTGACCGTGCTTGAAGCCCATTGCCTTGCCACCGGCCAGGACGACCGGATAGTTTTGCGACAGGTGGAACGCGCTGGATGCGGAGCCGAGCAGCAACAGGGTGTTGTCCAGCATCGTGCCTTCGCCAGCCGGTTCGGGAGTCTCTTGAAGCCGCGACGCAAACCGATAGAACTCTCGGTTGAGGAATCCACAATAGGTCGAAAACCGTTCCCAGCCACCGGGTTGCTTGGTTTCGTGCGACAACGCGTGAGCCAAATTGAATCCGACCGCGCGAGCCAAACGGTCGCTGATGCCAAACGCGTTCTCGCGACCGATCTGGTAAGTCGCCACCCGCGTCGAATCGGTGCGAAATGCCAAGTAGATCAATTCAAACATCGTCTGGACATAACGTTGCGGGTCCTCCGGCGACACGTCCAAATCCAGGTCCCCAGTCTCCACATTCGGCAACGGAGTGTTGATCCAACGTTTCGCTTTTTCAACACGTTGTTCGGCTTGCCGGACCGAATCGAGATATTCGTCCAAACGCTCGCGGTCATCGCCACTCAAGTCACGTCGCAGACTCTTGGCATCGGCGAGCAAGTCATCCAACGCACTTTTACTCAACGCTAAACGCCGCGCGGCATCGGCATCACGCTTGACAAACAACATGTCAAAGACTCGCTTGGGCCGATGCTCGGCGGGGATCGCACGCCCCGTACGGGAGAACGACATCGTGTGCGTGCCACGCGGTGTCCCCGTTCCTCCATCGGTCGACAGCACCAAGGATGAGAACCGCGTCTGATCACCGACGTGGTTCGCGTAAACCTGATCCAGGGAGATCGAGTTTTTGTAAGGCCCATCCGATCCCGTGGCAGCCGCCGTCAAAAACTGATCCGCATTCGAGTGACCGTGAACCTGCCGCACGTCCGGATGAGAAAACCCTGACAACACCGTGATCTGATCCCTCAGCGGTTGAAAGACCTCCATGCACTTCGTGAAGGTGAAGTCGGTGCCATTTCCATGAGGAAACCAAGACCAATCCTGATAGGCCGGGTCCTCAGCCAACGGCATCGGCACCCCGTCGGGAAAATAGAAACACGCCAATCGCTTCACGTCTCGCGGCGAATCACCGTCGGCACCTGACTGCCCGGACGTTTCCGGACCCCCGGCGGATGCACCGGTCGAAGCGGCGGCAGTCCAATTCGATGTAGAGCCGAACACGGGCAAGGCAAGAGCCACACCAGCGCCACGTAGAAAACGTCGGCGGTCCAATGAGTCCAGATTCAGTTTCATCGTGTCGTTCCTACAAAAGGCGGGGCGAGTGTTGAACGCGGCTGCGAATCAAGTCGTTGTGGAGGTGTGTGAACAGGATTGGGCGAGCAAAAGTCTTGAGTATCAGAAACAATCATCAGTCATTGCAAAACAAGGTTCTGCATCATCGTGTCAGCGTTACCACTTACGGAGACAATATCTACGGCGACAAGAACAGATCACTGGTAACAAGCCGCTGCACCAAAGTCTTCAATCCATCACCGTCTTGGCGCACAGCCCGTGTCACCTCGTCGACCGCCGCACTATCACTGAAGGCCAACGGACGCCCTAGGGCAAAGACGGCGAGTTTTTCGACCATCGCATGAACGATTTGATCCTGACGGCTGTTCAACAAATAGCGTTTGAGCCCTTCAACGCCATCCAAGACTTGCTCGTTGTACAACGCGGAACTGGCATCGACCGGTGTCCCTTTGATCTCATCTCGCCATTGACCGATCGCATCGTAGTTCTCAAACGCGATTCCCCACGGATCGATCTTTTGATGGCACGACATGCAGGCCGGCTGATTGCGATGGTCCTCGATGCGTTGTTTCAGCGTCAATTTCATAATTTCCGGATCTGCTAAATCGATCTCCGGGACAGCTGCTGGTGGCGGGGGTGGCGGATCATTCAGCAAACACTTCAGTATCCAGACGCCTCGCTTGAGTGGGTGCGAGTGTTCACCGTCGGAATTCATCGCCAACAATCCCGCTTGGGTCAGAATACCGCCACGTGCCGCATCGTCATCTATCGAAACACGTCGAAACTCATTGCCCTCCACACCCCTGATTCCGTAATGGACCGCCAACCGTTCGTTCACCACAGCGTAGTCGGCATGGACGATGTCCAGAACACTCGCGTCGGTGCGTAGCAGTTCTGCGAAAAAGGCACGAGGCTCTTGTTGCATCGCCTCTTTCAAGGACGGATCGAATTGCGAGAAGCTCTTATCGACCGCCAAGTACGACAGTGCTCGGAGGTCGAGCCACTGCCCCACAAAATGCTGGACAAAACGTTCGTGACGCGGATCGGCGAGCATCCGGTCCACTTCCGCGAGCAGCACCTTTGGTTGATGCAGCGTTCCCGACGCGGCCAATTCCAACAATCGCTCGTCCGGTACGCTGCACCACAAAAACAGGGACAGCCGAGTCGCGAGGTCTTCAGCGGACAGTTGGCGATTGTGCGGCGTCGAGGCCGCCGAAACCTGCTGACGAGACGAAACCTGCGCGTCCGGCGGAACTGAAACTTCCGTCGATGTGATCGCCCTGGGAGCGAAGTACAGGAACTTGGGAGACGTCAGTACGGTGGCTAGAACCTCTAACATCGCATCCTGAAAATCCTCACTTCCATCACGCATCGCTTGAAAGAGAGCGACTTTGTTTTCCACGGCGGCGGGATCCACCGACGTTCGCCATGCGCGTGGCATGAACCGCGTCAGGATACTGCGCGCGTAGTCGACTTCTTCCTGGCGTGACAACTCCCCGTTGGGCTCTCGGTCAGCAAAGATGAGCTGATGCGATTGGGGCGGCCACTCGGCGTAGATCGGCGCGTCAACCTCGACCGACTCGATCACGATATCGGCGGGCTGGTCGCTATCCTTTGACACCGAACTGTTGACCACACGAATGTATTCCGATGGACTGGGAAATCGCCCCATAGTCGATGTCTTGCGTTCGGCATTTCGCGGATCGATTTCACCGAGCGGAATCAACCATTCGTACGTCTCCGCTGCTCCCGCGGTGGCGGTCACCGGAGTATCTCGCTTGCTGACTCGCACGTCGGCACGCCCCTCATTGGTCGCACGCCAGCCGAAAACCAACTGCATGCTGGGGATTCGCATTTGGTTAGGACCACGCGACGCGCGGACACGAACACGCATCAAACCTTCATCAGGAATTTGGTTCCCCAGTTCGATCGTCAGATAGGATCGTTTACCCGTTGGCAGCACCGCGACATGCGTCGCCGCTTCGACAACGGGTGTGACTGACGAGGCAGATGCTTCCTGGTCGTCCTGTGCCGCTTTGGCGGTATCGAAGGGTTCGATCGCATACACGGCCCCGTTGTATTCCCATTTCGCACGCGCCTTTTCTCCTGTTGCGACGTTCAGGTAGTACGGCCCGGTCCCTGGATTTCGATACAACCTCGTCACCGTCTCGATTTGTTTTTCACGTTTCTCGGCGTCGTCTTCGAATCGCTTTTCCAGCCGCTTGACTTTTGCTTGATACATTCGCTGCTCGATCGCGGCCGCATCCGACATGCTATGTCGCCAGCGAACAATGTCCGGGCGTGGGCCACGCACGGTAACTCGATCCAACGCACGTCGTGCGAGCTGCCGGTAGGTTTCGAACTGGGATACCGAAAGATGGAGCGAGTCGGAACTGTTTTGGAAACCGTCCTCGGAGACCGATTCCGGTGGCAGGTCTTTGGCGAAGTCCCATGGCTCGCCGAGCAGATCCTGCAAGGCGTAATTGTATTCGTACTTCGTTAGCCGGCGGAACGACGAGTGAGAGTCACGTGCCCGACGCGCAATGGATGCGAAATGAATTTCATCGCTCAACCATTCGACGACCGTCGCCCGATCTTCATCCTCCATCTCCATCTCATCAGGCGGCGGCATCTCACCTTTGCTCAACGCCGCTAACACCTCTTGCCACCATTCGGCATCTCCGCCATCGATCATGTCGGGATCGATTGCGGTGATGTCAAAGCTAGCTTCGGCGCCATAGGGACCGTGGCAGTCAATGCAGGCCTCATCCAGAATCGGTTTGATCGTTTGATCAAACACCGAGCCATCACGTTGCGAATGCTGATTAACAGCAGCTCTTGATGGTTTGAGATAGGACGACTTCTTCGCCCCCAATACTTTCAATTCGGTTAACGACGGTGCGCTGGGTAAAACGGAATTGGAGGCTCGTTTTCCAACACTTCCTCGATCCGAATTCGCCGTTGTGAGTTCGCCCCCACTCACTTCAACCGTCTTCAGATCTGCAGCAAAGGCGACTTCGAGCCCCCCTTCCGCAAAGATGGCACCGATCGCCCATAAAGCAAGAACAGCGAGTGCACAGAAAACATGCGGAAGTTTTGGAGGGCGACAGGGTGACCGCATCGAGAACCAACCTTTTGAATTGCCGCCTTACTTGCAATTGGCCCGTCAGCGCCGAGCCCTTCATTTGTTCACAGTCTAAATCTATACAAGAAATCAACAAGCTTTATAAGTGAATTAGGTTGTTGGAATCGGGCGAACCTCGCCTACGGTCAGCAGCCCAGCGCAACCATGGCCTGTCGAGCAAAAACCAACCTTAGGAAAAGCCAAATGGGGTAGCTCTTCTTGACGCAACTCGATGCGTACCACGTCTTGGGTGAGCCGTCCATGCTCACGATGCCAGGGAGTACCATATGTCCCCCAGGGCCAATCGCATGTGATTCGGCGTTGTTTGTTTGCGATCCGAAACGAACTATCCCAAACGAACTACACAATGCGTTCGGGACCGGTCGGCTCGCGTCTTCCCACTGGGAAAAACGGAGTCCCAGCTTCGATTGACGACCGGTCTTGCATCGGCCCCTGACCTGAACGGTCACTAACGGAAAACCTTCCTGAGCGGTGGGCGAAGCAGCCAACTGGATTACGCAAAAGATCCAACACTCATTCCATTCTCGATGCGCACCAATACTTGTGCCAGAACGTTGCGACGCCCCCCCCCCGCAGTCCATTCGGCAACCAAACCACGTGCGATCGCGGACCAATCCGCTAGCGTTTTCTCGCTCAGTTGCTCGCTACAGGCAGTTGCTTGTTACAGGCGTCTGACCTAGCGATACCTTTCGCGACAGTGACGATGGAATGTCCGTTGCAGATTACCGGATTGTTTCCAATTTTCCGATCTCGCCAAAATTTCAAAAGGCGAAATTCGCAGCGATCGAAGACGAACGCAATCGAATCGCTCCTATCAGCCTCGATAGAAATCAATCCAGTTGACCTTGATTGACTTTGGGTTGTCTTCAAGAAGCTGCTTCGGCAACGTTATCTCGAAGTAGCCAGTTTTCAGCGGATTGGCGGAAACGGGCCTACCGTCACTACCTATCCTGCGAATCTTCATCCAATACGGGCTGCGTGGATTCAATAGCGCATCTTCCTCATTTGCTTTCCACTGCCGGACCTGCATCTTCTCGGCAAAGCCGGAAACGGCGGCTACGAGCATTACTTTTCCATTCGCAACTTGAAAGTTTTCTAAACCCTTCAAGTGCAAGTTCAACACCACGCTATCCGGCCATTGCTGGCTCGTGCGTTTGATGATCGCGTCGCTGATGCCGAACGGACTATGGATCGAGACGATCGTCATGCTGTCTCTTACAGACACTTCGATCTTATCGCTGTCTCGCTTCGTTGCGATCGAGAACTCGGGTGTAACCAATTCGGAAGCCGTACCGCTTGTCAAAAAAACGAGCGAAATCAAAGCGACTTGCAGAACTGTGATCGCCTGCTTCATGGCGGCTACCTTTGTTTTTGAAACATCATTGCCTGATGCACCGCGTTTGAGCCAGCACACCGAACAAACACGCTGTCGCAAAAACCGGCTCACTTCAATCATCTGATTACCTACCACTTTCTGCCCTTCTTGCTACTTGATCTCAAAGACGTGCGATTCCGTAGCCGGATCACCATCTAGCGATATCCCTGACGGAGCATAGAGCCATTTCGGCTCGCCATTCTCAACGAGAATCTGCGGACGTTCGCATTTCCAAATTCCTGGGCCGTAAATCGTTTTCGCGTTGGGGTAGTCCAACTTTTGAATGTAGTGATCCAGTGGGTAATACGCCTGGGTAGGCGATCCGAACTTCAGCCCATCATCCGATACCCAGTGCAACCCGCCACCTTTTTGCAAGATACCGTGGTTGTCAGTGGTTACGAAATGCACTTTCTGGTCCGCCCCTAAGAAAACATAGCCGTCTTCCACACTGGCTTTGTTATTAGTGACCGGATCCTTCTGTATCACGTAGGGACCTTCCAATTGCTCCGCGATGGCGAGCCCCATCTTCGCTGCGCCACCCGACTTTTTTTGAGCCTTGAAGTAAAGAAAGAAACGACCATCCGGCATTTGCAACATCGCCGGATTGTTAACCCCAACGCCGGATCCAAACGTCCAATTCTCACCGTCCACAACCGACGGCGAGAGTATGGGTTTGTCACGCCGATGCCACGGGCCGGACAACGACGATGAAGTGGCCAACCCAATTCGTTGCGTGCTGTTCACCCTGGGGTTCGTTCGAGCGATGTAGACCAGCGCGTAGGTATCACCGAACTTCTTGATCAGCGGATTATGGGGAGCGAACTTTTCCCAATTACCTTCTTTGTGCGTCCCTGCTAACGCGACTTCCTGGAACTCAAACGGTCCCGTTGGTGATGGCCCTGAAAAGTGGGCAATCTCGGAATGGGATCTCCAGCCCGGATTCACTTTCAACGAACTCGGCCATCGTGCGACAAACAAGTGGTAAACGCCTTGATCGTCTTTCAACGGGCTAGCCCCCCAAGTCGTCATGGCCGGATCGTTGACCGCCACGCCTCGATACACAAGCCGATCTGCGAGCAGTGAATCCTCGGCCGAGGCGAGAACAATGGAACCCGTGCTAATGCAGAGAGAAACAACGAAGCAGATCATTCGAGCGGTCACTGGATAAATCTCGAGTCGGCGAAAACGGTTGCAATATTGAAAGCGTTAAAGCCCCTATGACGAACCCTATGGCAATAGCGTTGACGACAAGTACGAAAGGCGAGGCAAATAGGTGGCAGCTAGCAGCCTACTCAATCCGACGCCAATTAACGAGGATCGTGACACAAAACAGGTGGACACCGACAAGCGAACTTCCCACAACGTTCCTACCGAAAGAGGCGAACAGCAATCTGCGATTCAGTGTTCGGTTTAATCGCTCCACCAATCAATCTGTGTCATTAGGTACGCGATGGTTCGACTGACACTCAACCCTCTTCGTGATTCTCACAACGAACGAATCTTGGCGTGAGTCGAGACGTCCCTCACCTGATGTCAGTCTTTGACAGAGACGTTACTTGCCCCGAGATGCTGGTGATAGACACGAGCGACATCGGCCATGTAATGAGTTTGGCTGGTGCTAGCGGCTTTTTCCATGAACGCCGTGGCGATCGCGGGGTCACCTTCGGCATCCGCGATCAAGCCGATGTAGAGATCACCGTAGAACCTAGCGGACTCGTACGCGGGTGAATCTTCAAGACGATCTACAGCTTCCTCAATTGATTTGAAATCGCCCCCTGAAAGCCGAGCCAGGATTTGAGCCATCGGTGGCCGACGGTCATCTGGCGCGGGCAGCAGGATCTTCCTGGCTTGGTCAACGCTGGTCGCCTTCGCAACACAGAGATAATGCCACGCTGCGTTTTCAACGTCGTTCGGATTTACCTTGCGATGCTTTTCGAACAAAGCCTGTGCATCGTCGAAACGCCCCACGAAGAACAACGCAATTCCATACTGCCAAAGATAAGGTTCCGTTGCGGGCGTTCGCTTCAAACCCTCTTCAAAGCTTTTTACCGCGCCCTTGCACCGACCAGCGCGAAGCTGAGTGTCACCGAGGCCGAACCAGTGCTGAGCAGAAGTCTCGACGACGGCCTCGCCCCCATCCTCCTGACTGGATTGGGCCTGAGTAGCGTCCTCGCTAACCGCGGCAGGTGGGACTTCACTGCAACCAGCTTCCAAGCAACAGGACGCAACGAAAATAGCGAGAGCAACCGAAAACAACCGCATGCATAGATTCCGCGAAAAAGTAAATTCGAAAACCGTAGCATAGCACGACTCGCTCACTGGCAGCCCGCGTACTTCTCATGCAAACGCACTGATACCTACCGACAAACCTAGTGGAGGAGAAGGCGGACAATATCACGCGGAGGCGCAAAGCCGCGAAGCTTAGGATTTGGCGGAATTTTCAATTCGCGGCTTGGCGACTTTGCGTGAGACCACGACGGAAGCAACTACGCCTTCGCCTCGACTTTAGGCTCAAATAAAACAGGAGCAGCAATAAAAAGCAGGGCAAATGAAGCACGACCGTCAGTGTCACCAGGGGGCTAGAACCCCTCCTTAACTCCTAAACCAATCTCACCATTTCAATCAGCCGCAGTATTTCGGCGTTGCCTTCTACAAAATCCGGCAAACCCCAAACCTGCTAATGCTAGAATCGATGAAGGTTCAGGAACCGCGCTCGCTGAGTACGTACCAATTGGAAATGGACTATCTGCGTTTGCATTCGCAGTCTCGCCAACAAGAGCATTGGTACCAGAAAGCATCCAGTTCGAAATCGTGAAAGTTGAACCGTCGGGACCAGTGCCGCTTTTTCGATAGACCCAACCATCCAAATATTCCCAAGGCTGCCCTGTGCCATCGGTACCAATGTCGCCAAAGACGTCGATAACAACGCCATTCTCAAAGAGCTCGATTGCATCGTCACCATTTATGTTTGCAGTCGAACCTGTAGCCGAAGGTGCGAAGCCAAAAAAATTGGTAAAGCCAGTAAGTTCGCTGGCTACGTAGAGGAAATCACCAGCTGAGGCGGGGCCAGTGGAAAACGTGAACTCCTCGCCATCAGTGCCTCCGCCATTGTTCGCCGAGCCAAAACCGTATATGGAAAGATCAGTAATGTCTGTTGTCGCATAGAACTCGACCGCCTTCGGAACGCCTCCGGAAAGTGGACCGTCAATCACACCCGTGATCACAAGTGCGCCATTAGCCGAGCCCGGCAACAACATGGCAACGGCAAATATTCCGCAAAGAAGATGTTTCATCGTCAGGGGTCCTGTTCGATCGATAACTATCTGGTTGGCATCAATGGTAGGTTCTTTCATGTCACTATCTAGCCCTCTGAGTGACAAAACGAGTTCTCTCCATGAAAACTTAACGAACGCCCCTCCCGTCGAGCCAATTGACAACCCCCGCGAAAAATGAAGCGGTATCGGTTGCATCGAAGTGCTGTGCCTTTGGCGAATTTGAGTTCGCCAAGCAGATGGATACCAGCGATATAAATTCGAGTTGTATTCAGCGTGGACACGAAAAATCGATGCGTGCAAACTTGTTACGCGCATCGATTTTGGTCGTCTTCCGGTGCCTGAGAACCTACGGGGTACTGGCAATACTCAGTAGGCACCTGATGTTTCTTCGGCGGGGGCCTCGTAGTTCAACTCCGCCTCCGACATCCCACCGTTTTCCATGACAGGACCTTCGATAAGTTGCGGTTCGTTACTGTCGCCGCAACCGACCAAACTAGAGAGAGGCATTGCTAACAAAGCCAAGACTGCAAAGCGAACTAACATCATTTCAATTCCATTTAGATAGAAGAGGTGAAACACCGGATGCCGCGACAGACATCCGGTGATAGAGCAACGAAACAACTTCCGCTAGAAACTCTCGTCGATGACTTCCTTAGCTGCACGCGACCCCAGTGCTCCCCAAAGTCCGTAGGGGCTTTCAGCACCGGGTTGGTTGCTAAGAAAAATTCCGTCTGCACTGGAATTCCCAGCTTCGATTGAATCGGTCACAAACTTGACCGCACCATCAGCCATTAGGATGTGACATCCACCTTGGTGACGACTACTGGCCGTAGCAGTTGATTCCCCATCGTGGTTGTAAGCGTTGCATAGCTCACGGTTCGGGGGCAGAATCGTCATCATCCCAGTCATCGTTGGCGAGCCAACGGCCCAACGATAGCCACGACCAAACTGAGGTCGTTCCGCCATACCATTGGTTGGTGAACTCGTGCCAGAATACGCTCGCGATCCTTCCCAAAACTGAGGACGCTCCGCATCGACATATCCAAGGTCGGTACATGCGTCCGGCTCACGCAGTGGACCGGTCGTCTTGCTATTGTGGCTGCCGGTTCGCATCGGAATGGTTCGCTTGTCCAGGTCACCCAGATCGGTAGCGATTTCGCCGCCCATGATCGTGTTAGCAAGACCGTCGAGAATGTCGCGGAACTTGCTGCTTTGTCGGGGAACGAACACGCCACGACAACCTGCACGAGTGTACTGAGCTCGCCCTTCAGGAGTTTGCCACAGCTTGGTACCCGTCGACACTTCATCCAACCATCCCGACGAACTGTAAGAACCTACGCCGGTCGACGAGTAGCTAATTCCATCGCCCAAACATGCGGCATAGTTTGTACGCCCATAGGAGGGCTCACCTTGGCCAGGATCACTTGGGCAGCGAAACGAAGGCACTTGAGTTCGCCACGGAACATATCGTGATTCGTGAGGTGATGGTCCCATTGAGTTCCAAGGACTGGTTGGCATCGGGCTAACCACCTTCGAACCGTTCCAGTAGGTATCGTTCGGGTTTGCGATCTGTTCCCACAAAGCTTGCTGTTCGATGAATGGAAGCAAACCAACCAGCATACTTAGTGAGCTCGCGTTAGCGGCTTGAGCACCGTTGCCGCCAGAATACCACTGCCCATTGGTTGGCGAGCGAGTCCCACCCATGTGCATTGGCAATTGCTTGTAGGCGGAATGGTAGTTGTGCAGTCCCAAGCCAATCTGCTTGAAGTTATTGCTGCAACTCATTCGCCGCGCTGCTTCCCGTGCGGCTTGAACAGCCGGCAGAAGCAAACCGACCAACACGCCGATGATTGCGATGACCACGAGCAACTCCACGAGTGTGAAGCCGCGGCCTCGTTTGATTGATGACCTTGACATAAAAGATACCCCAACTGGCTTAGAGAAGAAGAAGCGACCGCTGTGAGCCTACAAAGGAAACACAACCGGTGTTAACAATCATACATTATCGGCAACTGCGTTCAAACCGTTCAATTTGCCACCTTGAGCGTCTAAGCCAGCGATCATCCTTTGTGGCTACGAAAAACGAAGCGACCACCCCGATCGCTACCCCGACAATGCAACGCTTTGTCCACCAATGCCCCGATTCAGCCTGATTCAACTAGAACAAATCATTCGCTCGACTAGCGATGAATTCGATTGAGGGTCAAGACAACGTGTCGTCGTCGCCAGTACAGGAACTTGAAAACGTCCAGAGAATGGCGAAGCCGATAAGTGAGGCGGTGGCAACGGACGGCAAATAACTCGCGAAAGCCAAAGTTGAGATTATCTTCCACAACCGGAATGACCGGCAGATCTGTTGTTCGGCTCACCGTTTACAAGACCCCTCTCGATAACACGCCTTATCGCGCACTCGCACCGTCCGAAGAATCGTCACGTTTTGCTTTTTCGGTAATGGGCGTAGAAGCAGCGTCGCAAGGAAGCCTTACTCAATTATCAAAAACTCGGGGCAGAGTGATGGATCGAATCAAAAGCAGCGGCATTAGAGTCTTTGCCACTCATTTAGTCGTACTCGCTTTCGGCATATCCGCATCGGCTCAAGAGGGATCGATCGCTGGCGGCTATTGCGATACCCCCGATTGCGTTGACACGTATTGCGACATAGCTCCGCATGTTCAAGATTGTTGCAACCAACCTAAATGCGGTGGCTATTTTGCCGACTTCCAATTCTTGCGTCTGACCGCACATGCTTCCGAAGGAGACACCTATTCAGACTTTGGTGTTCCCGGAGCAGACAATGGCTTCCGCTTCAATGTTGGATACGAAACGAGCGAAGGACTCGGTGCAAGGTTTCGGTACTTCGATTACGACTCCGTGCAGAGTTTCCCAGATGGGCTTGGCGGACTAAAAGCCGACTACTTCGACTTCGAAATCACTGACCGATTTCGCCTAAGTAAGTTTCAAGGCATCCTATCAGCCGGCTATCGGCACGGGAGTTTGGTGGAAGTTTACGAGAGTGATCTCTATGCCGACTTCGAAGGCGATGGCATCACACTCGGCGTGACACTGCAGCGAGATATCGGACGCAAGTTTAGCCTCTTCGGCTGGACGCAATACTCAATGCTATTCGGCGACGACCCAGCAGCAGAGAGCGATGGGTTGATATTGGGCTGGACGGAAGTCCAACTAGGTGGGCAATTCCAAACCGATATCAGTGGTTGCAATACGTTCTTCCGTGGCGGAGTCGAAGCTCAACAACACGAAGGCGTTGTGGACGACGACTCCGAAGACACGGGTCTATTCGGTTGGTTCCTGACATGTGGCGTCACGTTCTAACGCCAACCAAAGTCCGACAAAAAGTCACGGTCGGTGCATCAATTGGCACTGCTTCATCGAGCCTTGGAGTACTGCCTTAGCTAGCTAGGCTATCGCGAGCGAATCGTTCACAACGCAGCTTGATTATCACGCAGCCTATTTATCACGCAGCGAAGCTATCGTTGTGGTATCCACTCGTGGGACGGCTGCTTCCGAAACCCAGTCAGATGCATCGTGAGATCGGGCTTGATTTCCAGCAGTGAGTAACCGTTGCTGTCTGGCCCCGATCCCTCAACCATCGCGACGAGCGTGCAATAGTGGATACCGCCGATGTCCTGCAACTCATTTTTATGGCTATGCCCTTGAAACACAGCCATGACTCGGCCCGACGCTTCGAAAATCGCTCGCACTTCAGCACAGTTCTTCACACTGTGGTTGTGAGTGACGTCCAAACGTTGATGGGCGAATACGATGACTGGCTTGTCCGCCCCCCCAAGATCAGCCTTCAACCACTCAAGTTCATACGCAGGAATGTTGGCATCAGTCCAATTAAAATTCTTCCGCCCGTACGGCTCCCCATCGCTTCGGAAACAAGCATCCAGAACGACGAAGTGGACCCCACCTCGGTCGAAAGAGTAATACGACTCTTCTTGGCCGACGCTGCCGAGAAACTCGCTCTTCGTCAACGTGTCGACACAGTGATTCCCTAGCACATAGTGCCGATCGTCACAGATCGCAGAGAAGGCCTTATCGATCGTCTTCAAGTATCGCTGCTCCACCTCGACAGAGTCGGCAGCATCGATCAAATCCCCCATTTCGACCAAAAAAGTTGGGACGTCCTTTTCAAACTGTTTTGCAGCTTCCTCAAGCTTGGCTAGCGATTCCCGATAATGACGTGTGCTAGCGGGAGGCTTATCGGCATAGTGCAAATCCGTGACCAACCCTACACGCAGTGGCGTTAGAATTCCTTCGCTCGATGAACCTCCTTCGCCCCATGAACAAGGCGCAG
The DNA here is from genome assembly GCF_057365095.1 of Rhodopirellula sp. J20-39. Classification (NCBI taxonomy): domain Bacteria; kingdom Pseudomonadati; phylum Planctomycetota; class Planctomycetia; order Pirellulales; family Pirellulaceae; genus Rhodopirellula; species Rhodopirellula sp. J20-39. The sequence goes on from NZ_CP195123.1 coordinate 5,796,628, forward strand.
CCAAAGCACCTGCAGCCAGCACGACTGTCCCATTCTTGAGAAATTGCCGTCGTTCGATGCCAGCGAGGTTGGTCTGATTCATGATTCAATCTTTTGGGACTCCTACATGGCACCGACCCGATTGGTGCGCATAACGTAGCGAAATATCAGTGTCATCAGGAAGCGATAAAACGCCACCGGCCATTAATCTATTGGCTTCTCAGCTAAGCGGCCTATTCTTGTACCTAGGCTTCACCAGCCGCCTTAGCCGATTTAACCAAGGCTGCTAGCTGATCAATCATTTCTTTGCGAAGCGGTTTTAAAAGGTAGTCCCGAACGGCTGGATACTTCATGGCCGCCTCGCGGTCGCGTTCTTGGTCAGAACTCGTCAGCATGACGATCACTGGAATATCACGATGCTCTAACTTGCTGTATTCAGCAAGAAATTCATGCCCATTCATTCGCGGCATGTTGATGTCCAGCAGAATCAAGTCCGGCAATGGATCCGCCTCCTTCAGCAGTTCCAATGCTTCGACTCCATCACTGGCCGTCAGCAACGTCAACAGAGAACCGCTGCGTTTAAACACTCGCTCGCAAAGATACTGATCAACTTCGTCATCATCGATCAACAAAACGGTATTCAATTTTCCATTACCCCTTCACGCACCGGAAACGAAATTACAAAACGCGATCCGTTATCGCAGGGGTGGTAGCTCACATCCCCTTGAAGAGCAGTTGCGTTTTGCTTGACTAAGTACAGCCCCAATCCACTACCAAAGGATACCTTCGGATGGAAACGCTGGAACATTAAAAATATTTTGGGTCGACATTCCGCGGCAATTCCCAATCCGTTATCAGTGACCGAAATAACGCAAATACCGTTTTCGACCGTCGCCGTTATTTCGACAAATGGACGATCCACAACGGGATCACGGTACTTGATCGCATTGGAAACGAGAGCTTCGATTGACTGCTTAACAAACAACCGTTTAGCCCAAATTGGTTCACAATCTGCCGCTTCAATGCTGATTGTAATGTCGCCATACCCTGGCATGCGTCTTAAAGCCGCCAGCGACTCGTCAATCACTTCTTTTAGCCGAAAACTCTCTTTATCGACATCCATCATCCGAAGCTTAGCTAATTGCACAATATCATCGGATGTGACCGACACGCGATTCAGTGCATCATGAATGTGACTCAGCGACCTCTTCGCCTCACCAACATCATTTTCGTTCAACGCATCGGTTGCGAGTTCCGCGATTCCGATCGAAGATAGAATGGGAGCCCGCAAATCATGCGAAATGCGATAGGCGAACTCCACTAACTCTTCGTTGGCGGACCTCAATGCTGTGACGCTTCGAATCACGGCCCCCACCATCGGCCGAAAAATAAAAACTGCTTCGCCAGCCAGCGTCCCCAGACCTACCAGCAAAAAAGCAAATTCAAACCACCAAAATCGTCGGAGTTTGGATTCCGCTTCTATCTCATACTGTTGAACGACACGATCCAGTTTCCCAAGCAGACCACCGGAGATGGTTCGTTGGCTAATTGCGTCAGCCAACAACCCGGCTTCCGCAAACGACTCAGTAGAATGCGCCAGCATGTCCAATCGAGTGGCATCGGCCAAATAGGCCTCCACGAGTGGCGCCACTCCATCGTCGCCAAAGTACAATTTCTGTAGCTGAGCACTCATTTGCCCCTTGGAATTCGCTTTCCCATCCGCCACGCCGATTAACCAGTCTTGGCTCTTTCGCATCAATTCGACTGAACCTTGCAGGTCATCCCGAATCGCATCTCTGTTCTGATCAATCTTTGGATCCAAGAGCTTCGATGCCAATAGAGCGATACGCTGGGACAACATTCGCTGTCGGCCACTAACGTTAATCAGTCTCGCATCGTCTTGGTTTTTCCCAAGCTGGTAGGACAACGTTAGAAACGCCAACAGCAGCATACTGGCAACGATTAGCAAAGCGACCGCATAACTGGCAGTCAGGCCGCGGCGTGTAATCGTCGCTTCGTCGATTGGCGACATGAGATTTCCTGTTTAATGATGGCGCCGGCCGGACACCGATGTCGTCATGCGGATGGACGTAACAGGGAGTAAAAGATAACAGTCGATCCAGGATGGTCCATCGGTGGAGCCTGAGCGTCGGCTCAAACACGAACTCGCTCAGAATTACCAGCTGACATGCCGCAAAGCACTCACATTTGCCTGACGCGGCTTCTCCTCGCAAAAATCGGCCAAGCCCGGGTACAGCATTGAGAACGATTCAGCGAGGAAAGCCACCCCCTGCACGAGGATTCCAACTTTCACGCGTCCATGGAAATCCAGCAATGCGACCATGGTATATTACCGAATTCGCAATAACAAATGTGTTCGCCGACCAGTCAGCTTTCCCCACTGTTACCACTACAACATGTCCGATCGAAGATCATTTCTCAAAGTCAGTTTGGCTGCTTCTGCGGCGACTGCCGCGTTCTCTCAATCTGTTTCAACCACCAACGCTGCGGACGGCGGTGACCCCAATACAGACGGCCTGATTGGACATGGTGACTTTCGTTATCGCGTCCACAAGGACTGGGCAACGATCGATCCTTCCAACACTTATATCGACAACTGTCATGAGATGGTGCAGGACTCCAAGGGGCGATTGGTGATGATAGGAGACGACCCGCGAAACAATATCCTCATCTTTGACAAATCAGGCAAAGTCCTTGATAGCTGGGGCACCTATTGGCCCGGCGGTCATGGATTGACCCTAGTCGACGAAGGTGGCGAAGACATGCTTTACGTCAGCGAAAGTGGCTGGGCACGCAGTCTGAAAGACGGCGAAACGATGGTCCGCCAAACCGGATACGTCGCTAAGATGACAATCGATGGGAAAATGCTGTTCACCATCAGCCATCCGATGACGGTCGGAGCCTATACGCCAGAGATGCTGTTTCAACCTACCGAGACGGCCGTTGCACCGAACGGTGATATCTACGTCGCCGATGGTTACGGATCGGATTACATCTTGCGGTATGACCAAAATGGAAAGTTCATCCAGAAGTTTGGTGGCCGCAACAATGAAGACCCAAACTACAACTTGGCCAATGCTCATGGCATCGCTTTGGATAGTCGAGATCCAGCCAACCCAAGGCTGATTGTAACCAGTCGTGGACAGCGAGCTTTTAAGTACTTCACGCTGGACGGCTCTTGGATCAAAACGGTGCACCTAGCCAACCTGCAGATATGTCGCCCCGTGATTCACGGAGACCATGTCTATGCTGGCGTTTGCTGGAGCCATCGATTCGGCGAAGTCAACGTACCGAAACCCTGGCTCTACCAATCTGGCTTCACCATGGTGATGGACCAGGACGACCGAGTGATTTCGTGCCCTGGTGGCGAGCAACCGATCTACAAGGACGGGGTTCTGCAAACCGTCCAACAAGACAAAGCCAAGACCTTTTACCACGGGCACGATGTCTGCATTGACGAAGACGAAAACGTCTACGTGTGCCAGTGGAACGGCGAACGCACCGCTCCGGTGAAACTCGAGCGGGTTTAGACTCGGAAGATTCGCAGCCCTTTAACGCCGGACATTGAACAGATGCTGAATCGGATTCCCGTCGCTTTCGCATGTTTGACCTGCCTCGCTGGCTGGGCCTCCGCCAATGATCGCCCCCACATCGTTCTAGTGATGGCAGACGATCATGGCTACGGCGACTCCGGATTCACCGGACACCCCTTCGTGCAAACACCGAATCTTGATGCGATGGCGGACGGTGGTGTTGTCTTCAATCGATTTTATGCCAGTGCTCCCGTGTGCTCTCCAACACGTGCGAGTTTCATGACCGGACGCCATCCGTTTCGCACGAATGTGCCAAATCATGGTCACTACATGCGACCTCATGAACAAACGATCGCCGAGGCGGTTAGAGACTCCGGCTACGTCACCGGTCATTTTGGAAAATGGCACATCGGTTCCATACAACCCAAAAGCCCCACAAACCCGGGCGGAGCGGGATTTGATGAGTGGGTTTCAGGACTCAACTTTTTCGACAACGATCCTTACCTGGCGCACAACGGCGAATTTGAACAGATCCAAGGCAAAGGAACGGTGATCTGTATGGACGCAACCATCGCGTTCTTGCAGAAACACGTACACGGCGACAAACCGATGTTCTCTGTGACCTGGCTTCCATCGCCTCACGACCCACACCAAGAGATCCCCGATGATATCGCTGGTTCTGCCACGCTTTATGACGACCAGCAAACATCAAAGCCCGGCTACTTCCGGGAGATCACACTGCTTGACCAACAGATAGGACGACTAACGGAATGCCTACGTGAACTGAAAATCCAAGACAACACCTTCTTCTTGTACTGCAGCGACAATGGTGGATTAGTTGCTGAGTCTTCAGGGGGACGCAATAAAAAGGGTAGCGTTTACGAAGGTGGGCTTCGCGTCCCCGCAGTGTTGCGTTGGCCAGCAAGGTTTGAACCTAGGGAAATCAACACCCCAGCATTTATCTCTGACTTGTATCCAACACTCTTGTCGATCTCGGGTGCAACTGTAGCCCAACAGCCCGTTCTCGACGGAGTTGACCTAACTGATATGATGCAGGGCATGGTGAACTCTCGCCCGCCGATGGGATTTTGGCACGACTTCGAAAGCGGAGAGGCGACCTGGAACGACCGCACCATCAAAGCAATGATAGACGCGAAGCGAAATGGGGAGCCTAATCCTTACCCCCAACGACGTTTAAAAAATGTGAATGAATTTGTTGCTCTGGACCCCGATGACTTGCATGGGCATGCCGCATGGAACGCTTGGCCCTGGAAACTTCATCGCATCGACAAGAATAATCAGGTTAAACTGGAACTTTATCATCTCGGCGACGACCCAATGGAGACCAACGACCTAAGTGAACAATACCCTGGTCGGGCTTTCACAATGAAGACTTCCCTTGAAGCCTGGCAACGCTCCGTTCTTCGCAGTTGGTCCGGGGACGATTATCCAGTGAAGTAGCAGTTCAAACGCACCGCTGTGCAGGACAACCGATACGCCACGTAGTCCGAAGCGAGACGAAGGCGGTAGCCTCCTTGCCGAACGGTCATTCCAGAAGTTGGCCGTTCACTTTCGCCTGAATCGTCGAGGGGACCGGATGCATGATCGATTGGTGAATGAAACAACTGTTTTTGCCAACTTCAATCATCTTTTGAATCACCGATTCGGGTTCGTCGGATTCAATATCAAGATGAGTAATTACTTCCACGCCGCGACCAGCGAGCGTTCCTTGAATGACAGAACCTTCCATCGCGAATCGGGTTTCTTGCGTCAACTTCATGCTGCTGATGCTCAGCTTCTTGATCTTCGCATAACGAGAAAGCTGAGTTAGCAGACAAAACGCGATACTCGCACTGTAATACGCCAGCGGTGGCGGCGCGGAGTCATCACCGTCTAAATACGGGCCCTCGTCGCAAATAATCTCGAATGTACTGCCCTTGGGCTGTTCGACCCGAACCGTTGCCCGTTTACGCATATTGCCCAGGGATTCAGCCTCCAATCGCAACAAGACTTCCCGCTTTTGGACGGGCTGCAGACTGGAACCGTGCTCAACAGCCCCGGATACTTCTTCGACCTTGCGAACGATGGGTGTGGGCAATTCGTGCGACGCCATGAACTCGCTTCCAATTCAATTCGAGGAACGATCAATCTATTTCATTGCAACTATTACGCAAACGTAGTATTCTTTCAAGTAGAATTCTAAACGACACGATCCATACAGAAGCCGAACGCAATGACCTTCGAAGAATCCATCCCGATGCGTCTGCGGCGAGCCTATTTAACAATCCATCGGGTTGCACAAACGCACTTTTCACAATTCGGCGTAACGGCCGATCAATTCGTGATGCTGTCACTGCTCGCCGAAGAAGATGGAATAACGCAGTCGCAACTTGGTAGCCGCATGTCTTCGGACGGTAACACAGTGACAGCGATGCTTAAGCTGCTGGAACAACGCAAATACATCCGTCGCGTGCGTTGTAAGACAGATGGTCGCGCACGTCGAGTGCATCTCACCCCCTCGGGAAGACGACTTTCGACCAAACTTAGCCGCAGCACAGAAGCACTCCGCTCGTCGATCGAAAACGCGATAACACCCGCCCGACGCCAAACGCTTCATACGTCGCTAAATCGGATCGTGGATGCGGTTGCCCCTCAAACCGTTGACATCTCGGATTCCAGCGAAGACTAACCAAAACTGTTACGTGATCCGCAAGGACATGTTTCTCAATACATTCGACAGCAACAGCCAGCTTGTTGGTGACCAAGACCACTCCATCTCCCTGAACGAGGAAGAATTGACATGAGAAACTTTTCAATTGCGTTGCTGATTTGCATGTTCGCCTTGAGCAACACGACTTCTTTGCTTGGAAACGAACCTGCCCCTGATTGGTTCGATGGCGAGTCTCGAACATTCATCGTCAACGGCTATTCCACATCATTTCACTGGCCAGCGATGCTACAGAGAAAACTCGACCGATATTTCGATGGCAAACGAGTGATCGAAGTGAAGTCAGCGACTCAAGGATCGACGCCTATCGCGAAGTGGATGAATGTCCAAACGGGCCAGCCGCTGCAACCGTGGACGTCGAAACTACGTCCAATGCTTCAAGACCAAACACAACCAACGATCGTGCTGGCACAACAATCACTACAATGGGCCTTTGGCGATCGAGCGGAAGGCATTCGCGACGAGAACGACATCGTCCACATCCGACAAGGCATCAACGTCATCAAGGCGTATACGGATAGATTGAAAGCCGACGGAGCGGATGCGGTTGTAATCGCGACGCATATATACAAGCATGCAATGGAACCCGAGATCGGCAATGAGCGACTGGCGTTGTCCGCCTTCATCCAGTCCAAACCCGACGCAGTGTTCGAAGGACCAGATGTCTGGACGCCCACCAGCAAGATCTGGCCGCAGGCATTTCAGACTGACAAGGTTCATCCCAACGGCATGGGAGCCGAAGTGATGGCACATTATTGGTTCGTAAATTTGCTGACGCTATGCGGGAAGGACGTCCCGCTGTGGAGCGAAACTGAAATGAAACAAGCGATCAAAACGCCGCCCACCATTACATCATCGCGTGGAAGATCACGTGGCAACGAAGGTAGAAACTTGGCGGCGCGAGCACGCCGCCACGACGCCAACAATGACGGCAAGATCACTCAAGCTGAGTTCCGTGGCCCGACGCAAATGTTCGGTCGCCTCGATAAAAACAACGACGGCGTCATCGACAACCAAGAATTAGGCGGAACGAGTCGATAACGCCAATACACGTTTCACAGCAAACCGCCAGCGGCCTGAAACAAGCCAGCACCTCAATAGCCAAAGATTTGAGATGCATTGATTTTGGTTATTGCATCGGTTCTTTTTGATCAAGATCGTCAAGCCTAAACCGCGTGGTCACGACAGAGTGTTTGTCTTTGCCTGGCCGATATTTGATGTAAGTGGTGGCGACGAAAGTGTCATCGGGAAGTAACTCTAAACCGGAATAGCCACAATCCCAGCCTGCATGACTGTGCAACAACTTGATCCGGTATTGTCCCTGCCGGTTTGACACAATGTCCTGGTACGTGCCAACCCAGGCGACGAAATGACCAAAGGTCTTCGATGCTTTCGCGGTATCTCGCATCACCATCACTAGGCGTCCATCGGATGCGTAACGCATTTTAGGTCGGTGCCCTGTTAACGCGGCTGGGAGTGGCTGAACCTCGCTCCAGTTCTTCCCCTCGTCGTCGCTTACGGAAAACAGCGAGTGGGCGTTTTCATTACGAAGCACCATCAAAAGCTGCTTCCCATTGGGCGACCTGATGACCGCAGGTTGGGCCCAGCGCGACTCAGTACGAACGACCGGACGTTCCGGAGACCAAGTTAACCCGCCGTCGAACGATTCGGCTTCCCAAACATAAGGATTTGCATGCGGTTGATTGGCTGCAAAGGGACCACGACGGTCGCACCACATGACCAACCGCTTCCCATTGTCGAACGACATAATCGTTTTGGGTGCGCACTCGGCCGTCAATCCAGTGTCTTTCATCGGAGTCCACGTCACACCACCGTCTTCGGAATACGCTTGTCGAAGTCGCCCTGGAAAGTCCTGACCACCGAACACGAAGACACGCCCCATACCCTCTGGATCAACCAAATAGTGAATCGTAGGCGTCGTATGAGTCACGTCCTTCCAGTTCTCAGGAACGTCCAACAGCCCCGTCCAAGTCTTACCACCATCATCGCTCCGTGCGAGCGGACCAAGATGCCCAGCATGGTCGATAGACCATACACAGAACATCGTCTTACCGTCAGGAAGCAAGACGGTGCACGGGTGACCTTGATATATTTGCGGCGTGCCCTGAGCAACGATCGAATGGCGTGACGACTCGCCCGAAATATCAATCGTTGGAATCGAGATTCTTTCAGTTGGCTGACCATGATCGCCGACTTCGTTTCCTTCAGCCGAATCAAGATTCAAACCAATTATCGAAACGGCGATCAGAAACACGCAACGTTTTGCGTGCAACTTGATGATTGTCATTTGCTTCATTTTCACTGTGGGGAGGGAATTTCAGTGCAGGCGGGAACTTCTTAAACAATTGTACCCGACTGGTATCATCAGAGTCGTAGCACCTGCGGTGAATACAATTGCCCCGATTCGAAACATTCCACCATCTCGCCGACTGAAGTTGCACCATGGCTGCGGGAGATCGACTCGACGTCAATCTTGCTCCCACTGCACATGAACTTGTTCGCCCTAGCAGGCAGCGCAACCACCCATTAGACGAGCTAAAGGCGCCCGCAGATTAAAATGTTACTTTGCCTCCAACATGACCGATTTTGACTTCTCAAAGATTGAGCATCACCTTGTCGCAAGTGCTCAACAACAGATAAGTTGTCATGGGCGGATCGGTACTGGACGGCATTCAATTGGTAACTGCCGCAAGACAACACCACATACAACCGGAAGTCGCATCGTGAAAATCGTTCGCATCAGTGTTTACCAAGTAGACCTGCCTTTACTTGAAGGCAGATACAGTTGGTCGGAAGGCAAAAGCGTCGACGTCTTCGACTCCACCGTGGTCAAAGTTGAAACGGATGCCGGTATCACTGGTTATGGTGAGGTTTGCCCCCTCGGACCGGTATACCTTCCTGCTTACGCACGAGGCGTTCGAGCCGGTGTCGAAGAATTGGCTCCGGCGTTGATCGGTGATGACCCACGGTTGCTGTTGGTTATCAATGACAAGATGGATCGCGAATTGAAGGGCCATCCCTATGTGAAGTCAGCCATCGACATGGCTTGTTGGGACATTCTCGGAAAGTTGGCTGAACTTCCCGTATGCGAGCTGATGGGTGGTCGTTACGAAGAAGACGTCATTCTTTACCGAGCTATCTCTCAACGCCCCGCTGAGGAAATGGCCACGAATGTTGCTGACTACCGAGCGGAAGGATACCGTCGTTTCCAACTGAAGGTAGGCGGAAACCCGGATGAGGATATTGCTCGCATTCGTGCTGTGGCCGAAGTGCTTCAACCAGGTGACAAGTTGGTTGCCGACGCGAATACGGGCTGGAAAATGCACGAAGCAATGCGAGTCGTCAATGCTGTGAAAGACATTGATGTCTACATCGAACAGCCCTGTCCCTCGTACAAGGAATGCCTCAGCATCCGACGAAACACAACGTTGCCTTTCGTACTGGACGAGGTCATTGATTCCACCGCCGCGATTCTGCAAGGTGCTGCGGACGGGGCAATGGATGTTGTGAACATTAAAATTAGTAAGTTCGGTGGCCTGACGAGAGCGAAGCAAGCAAGAGACCTGTGCGTTTCACTGGGCATCGCAATGACACTGGAAGACAGCTGGGGCGGTGATATTGTGACTGCCGCTATCTCCCACTTGTCTCAAGGCACTCCACGAGAATTCCAATTCACGTCGACTGATTTTAACAGTTACGTGACGACTTCGATCGCGGATGGTGCACCACAGCGTGTCAACGGACGAATGTCAGCCTCTACGCAACCTGGGCTGGGAATCGAACCCAAACAAGACGTGCTTGGCGATCCGGTCTGGTCGAGCGACAAATCAGCTTCGTAACAAGTCACGGAGCCCACATAGCCATCCGATAGCGAGGTCGCCCTCGTTAGCTCGACGGATATGCTGGCCCGACGCAAACGCTGGCCCGTCGGATATACCGGCAATCGATAACGTCCCAACCCTCACGAGGCTGCATCGGTAATGTTGCATACCTAATGGAGCGAATATCGTAGAGCAGGCGCCATGTCAAAAGAGACTAGGTGCGACAGCGGATTCGCACCGACGCAACGACCATCGCATATGCGGTTTGGCTAAACCTCATACCATGTCACCTGCCACTCTAATGCATTTGCGACCAATAATACGATAGCCCCGAGTAGCGGGTTCGTTGACCACACGCAACTTTTTGTGGCCAACCATCCTGCCATAACAACCTGGGACTGCTTAATGAAACGCCCCTACATCCGATGAACTTGGTCAAGCGTTGCATTCAGCATTACATACACTTCTAGAAGATATGCTGGCGATATAGAAGTGTATTTTCATATCAACCTATCTCTATCACGGGTCTAGCTTGAAAAGTGCAACTTGTCGCAGGCATTTGATGCAACGTTAAATCAGCGACAGACTAGGCTCATAGCAAGACCAATCTTTCGATCACTCAACGTGTAACAACCATCTAGGAACTTCCTCGCATGACCTTGACCTACACCACACTGCATCGCGGTCCTTTCCGGCAACTGGCGTTTGTCATCGTGTTCCTTCTTTCGAACATAGCCGAACCAACGTTAGCCGCCGAAGACACTTCCGACTCCGCAGTGCCCACTTTCAAGGATGGGGAGTCTCAAGTCGTGAAGGCGTTCGAGGATCCGGATTACTGGATCCGAGAGGACCTCTGGGTCGAAACCGAATTCAATAGCGATGGTGACGGCAAATTGGATCGCATGCATGTCAGTGTCACACGTCCACGACAAACTCAAACCGAAGGCTTGAAGCTTCCTGCGGTTTACATTAGCAGTCCTTATTTTGCTGGCACAGGCCCGAAAGGCGATGAGTACTTCTGGGACGTACGCCAAGAATTGGAATCGGAGCCGAATCAACGCAAGCCGATGCCGCCAGTGGAACGCACAGGAAGCCGGCCGATCATTTCCAAACGTCACACCAAGGATTGGGTACCGCGCGGATTCGCGGTCGTCCATTCGTCTTCTCCCGGCACGGGCTTGTCTCAAGGTTGCCCCACAATTGGAGGCGACAACGAATCACTGGCTCCCAAAGCGGTGGTTGATTGGCTATGCGGCAGAGCCAAGGGTTTCACGTCCGTCGATGGCACTGAACAAGTCTTTGCGGACTGGTGCACGGGCAAGGTTGGCATGACCGGAACCTCATTCAACGGCACGCTATCGCTCGCAGCGGCATCGACCGGCGTTGAGGGACTTGAGGTGATCATTCCGGTCGCCCCAAACACATCGTACTACCACTACTACCGGTCCAACGGACTCATCCGACATCCTTACGGCTACTTAGGCGAGGACATCGATTACCTGTACGACTATGTCCACAGCGGCCCAGAAGAACAACGTGAATATTGCGACTGCAACGTTCGCGACGAAGAAATGCTGAAGCAGTTCGATCGCGTCAGCGGCGACTACAATCCGTTTTGGGCCGGACGCGATTACCTGAACGACATCAAACCAGTGAAGGCTGCCGTGCTGATGTCGCATGCCTTCAATGACTGGAACGTAGTCCCCGAACATAGCGTGCGAATCTACGAAGCGTTGAAAGCCAATGGCGTCACGACACAAGTGTTCTTTCATCAAGGAGGCCATGGCGGCCCTCCGCCGATCAAGCAAATGAACCGTTGGTTCACGCGTTTCCTTCACGATGTTCAAAATGGAGTTGAAGACGACCCGCACGCTTGGATTGTACGCGAAGACGACAAGCAAGATGAACCAACCGCCTACGCGGACTACCCTCACCCAGAAGCGAAACAAGTCCAATTCCATCTTGTTGGCAATGCTCCTCAACAGGGAACACTTACCCTCGAAAAGCCAACTGCCCCTGCTAAGGAAACACTCGTCGATAACTTCTCGTTTGACGGTGCCGCATTAGCTCAGGCAGAATGGACGCAACATCGTCTGATGTATGTGTCTCCAACTTTGAACGAGCCTATTCATCTATCCGGCACACCTGAGATTTCTATCCGCCTCGCTTGCGATCGCCCTGCCGCTAATCTTTCCGTGTGGCTGGTTTCGCTTCCTTGGACCAAGGGTAAGGAAGCGAAGATCACCGACAACGTGATCACGCGTGGCTGGGCTGACCCACAAAACCACAAGTCACTAACGCAAGGCGAGCCTTTGGAGCCCGGTCGGTTTTATGATGTGTCATTCGATCTCCAGCCAGATGACCAAGTTATCGCGAAGGGGCAACAGATCGGATTAATGATCTTTTCGAGTGACCGCGACTTCACGCTTCATCCGTCGCCGGGGACTCAATTGACCGTTGATCTTTCGGCCACGACGATTTCAATTCCTGTTGTCGGAGGCGAGGCTGCGTTCGAAGCCGCCATTGCCGAACCGGCCAATGAAGAATGACACCAACTATTTGAATGAAAAACAGCCCCCCACACATGCACAGCGACCAAAGGAGCCTGCCACCACACCCTGCGTCTTGTTCGTTTGGCGTGTTCAGGAGCTTGGCCCTTAATTTCATGACAAGGGAACTTAAGCGTCACTTACTATGAAAATGCTCCGGTTACAACAACACACTACGGGTCTAAAGCCGAAGCAGTCATTGATAAGAGTGGGGTAGTCGAAGTCACAAAGGCTATTGCAGCAAAACCCATTCGAACTGGTTCAAATACCGAGTGGGGTGTAAAAATCACATAGTACCGTACCGCGACACATCACTGGACAAAGCTAAGATATTAGAGACACGATTTGCCCAAACCCCACATGAGGCGAGATATCACATAGCCTGTCCGGTCAGTGCTGTTATCGAAAGGAAGACAATTCCGACGGACTACCGAGCCTTGCAATCGATTGGGCCGCTTAGTGACACACAAGTATCACAGCGAACACTCGCCAATAGGTCGTACACGTAAGATTCTTGCTTCACTTGAGGCTTTAACTCAATCAACACTTGATCGTTGATGAACCACTATTCGCAGTTCGCATAAACAATCTAGAACGAATCGCATGACGAGCTCATCCAATCCCGCGTCCATCGGCACGGCGCAAAAGGTACGGTCAATCGACATCGATCTGCTCACCCAGCTTTTCGAACGGGCACCTGACGTTGCTTTTTTTGTCAAAGACGCCAATGGGCGTTATCTCGCGGTTAATAAATCGCTGGCCCATCGCCACGGGCTCAAACGCTGCGAGGATGCAATTGGAAAACGCCCAGCGGAAATCTGTGTTGGACGCTTCGGCTTGGTTCCCACCGACCAAGATTCCAAAGTCCTGCGAACAGGAAAACCACTGATCGACCACCTCGAGATGCAGTGGCACCTGCCTAACGAACCTGTCTGGTGTCTGACTACCAAACTTCCAATCGTGGACGAAGATGGGCAAGTGGTCGGGATCGTTGGCTTTTCTCGTGACGTCCGAGTCCCGGTGGAAAACCACGAGATCCCTGAGGAGTTCGCAATTACGCTGGATCAGTTTGAACAGAACCTATCGGAGTTCAGCTCGCCATCAGCGTTTGCTGAGAGATCAGAAATGTCGCTGCAACGACTGGCCCGCCTGACCAAGCGATTGTTCGGTTTGACACCAACTCAGTTTATCAGCAAGACGCGGATCGCGGTCGCCACTCGAATGTTGTGCGAAACGAAACTCTCAATCTCCGAAATCGCGTTGAACAGCGGCTTCTATGACCAGAGCGCCTTCACTCGAGCGTTTCGAATTGCGACGGGGGTGACCCCAACCGAATATCGCAAACAAGCTCAGCATTCGGAATGATAGTGCAGTACTGAACGATTGCCGATCTCGGCAATGCGCTTCACTGTCTCGCGCAAGCCCTTGTTAACCAACACCGTCTCTCATTGCGGTTTCTATTGCGTTAATTGTCGTACGAATATGCGGATATTTGACGACATTTTGTCCACCCCATGGGCTGAACAATCCTAAACCCCGACGGAAGCCATCGGGCCCGACCGCTGGAGTATATTGGCGAGCGAAACATCTAGAGACGCGGCAAGCCATCGCCTCGGCTTGGCATGTCGATCGAACCCACACCTTCGCAAGGCAACAAAAACAGATGAAGAACCTTTCAATTTTGCTTGTACTGGCAATAAATTTATTGCACGCCAGCACCGGATTTTCTGCGACCGTGACAACGTTTGCGGGCACGGGGCAAAAAGGGTTTTCCGGCGATGGGGGACAGGCGATCGAAGCTGAACTGAACAATGTTTTTGCAGTTGCCCGCGGGCCTGATGGCATGCTCTACCTTTGCGATGTCGACAACCATCGCGTTCGCCGAATAAGGCACGACGGCGTCATCGAGACTTACGCCGGCAACCAAAAACAGGGACATCACGGTGATGGTGGTCGTGCTGAACAGGCATCACTGAACATGCCGTACGAACTAGCCTGGGACCGAGCAGGAAATCTATTCATCGTCGAACTAGGCAACCATGACATACGCCGAGTAGATGCGAAGACACGCATCATCACAACCATTGCCGGCACAGGCGAACCTGGCTTTGGCGGCGATGGTGGCCCCGCGACTCAGGCAACCTTCAATCAACCGCACAGCATTGCCTTCGATTCATCCGGTGATCTCTACGTTTGTGATATTTTGAATCATCGAATACGCAAGATTGACATGCAGACCGGAATTATTTCAACCTGGAGCGGAACCGGTGAACGAACGACTGCTCCCGATGGCTCTGCTATCACTGGATCATCCCTCAACGGCCCTCGGGCACTCGCTTTCGGAGCAGACGGCAAATGTTACCTTGCCCTACGCGAAGGCAATGCATTGCTGCTACTCGATCCCGAAGCCGATACCCTTCACCGAGTCGCTGGAACAGGGAAGAAAGGGTTCACAGGAAATGGGGGACCGGCGTTGAAAGCGACGCTTTCGGGACCGAAATGCGTTAGCCTTGATGCCGACGGCAATGTGTATCTCGCTGATACGGAATCACATTCGGTTCGCTATCTCGATGTCCAAAATGGCACCATCGAAGTGCTTGTAGGAAACGGCCACAAAGGCGATGGCCCTGACGGCGAAGATCCACTTTCTTGCCGGCTAGCACGTCCGCATGGTGTGTTTGTGGACGCCGACGGATCGATCTACATCGGGGACAGCGAAAACCACCGCGTACGAGTGTGGCGAAAATAACTCACAAAATCGACAGCATGCCACTTTAACGCCGCTTGCTCGGAAGCAGGCGGGAAGCGGCACTATCCGCGATTGGCGTTCTGACGAAGATGCCTCGGTTTGATAATGTCCGTGGCCAATCCCAGCACGCCAAAAAGTCGTATTGCGTAGTAATTGAGATCGATTTCCCACCACCTGTGTTGCACCGAAGCACTCGCGGGGTCGGCGTGATGGTTGTTGTGCCAACCTTCGCCGGCAGTCAACAGCGTGACAAACCAATTGTTGCGGCTGTCATCGGTAGTGTCGTAATTGCGATAACCAAACACGTGCGTCAATGAGTTCACCGCCCAAGTGATGTGCCACACCCAAACCGTTCGCACGATCACGCCCCATACAAAGATGCTGGCTGCCATCCGATAGGCTTCGTACGTATTCCCGTAGATCGCAACACAGGCGAGATTGGCGATAATCGCGTAAATGCCGGCGTGTGCAAAATAGAATATCCCCGCGGCGATCGGTAGCTTTTCAAGCCAACGGTAATACGGGTCCGCCAAGATATCTCGAGCATATTTTTCGTACATCGAGTATGTGGCCAGCGGCGTCCGGGTCTCGTGAACCAGCCACTGCACATGAGCCCACAAGAAACTAATCCGTGGCGAATGCGGGTCTTCCTGGTGATCTGAATGCGAATGATGCATGCGGTGCCAAGCGACCCAGTGTGCAGGAGTTTCCTGAGCGGTACACATCGCCAAGGTCACCAACGACCGTTCGAACCATTTCGGCGACTTGAAACTTCGGTGTGATAACAAACGGTGGTAACCAATCGGGATCGCCATCTGACCGAATACAACGACACCCGCCAAGAATGCCACCACGCCCGCCCAGGAGAAAAAGTAGGGCAATAAAGCAAGCAACGCGAGTGAATGCAACGCAACAAAGAAAATCAAGTAGTCCTTGCGAATCGCTGACATCGTATGTCCATCGGGAGTCAGCTTAGGGCCATCCACTTCCGCGGGCAAATCGGAGTTGTCGAGCGAACTTGAGCGTTCACTACGCGTGTTCGATATGGCCGCATCTTTTTGACGAGGACGTGTCACAGTTGGCATCAAAGTTCTTTGTAGGCGTAACACTTGAATCAACGAACCTGCAAACATACACCTCGCCCCCCACTCCACGGCAGGGGTGAAATGCAAATCGAGCCAAACCAAGCAAGTTTCTCCCCAACTCAAAACTACCTAGACGGATCAAATAGGCCTTTTCCGCGCGGCGTACTCACCAGTGCAGTCGAAACGATCTCAGTCTGCTTCTAATTGCCATGCCTCCAAGAAACCAGATTGCCCTGATAAAGGGGTCACCCATGTAGACCCAACTCCTAAAGGCAACTGCGTGCGAAATCACGCACTCTTAAGTTCTCGTGTGCACCTGCGTGGTTACCGATTATCGTTCACCCTTCGAGCTGGCCTCTCCATTGGCTGAGTCGATCCACCACTCGGCGTACGGGGTGTTCTGAATCATGTGTCGATTGAAGTCGAGATCATCGTCCCACCACGTTTCTCCTCTTTCACCAAGAGCAACTTTAGCCGCATCCACTCGGCGACGGGCATCCGCCAGCGAGCTTGTGTTCTGTAGTTGTTTGCTTCGCCGGACGTCGCGACGCGCTTCCATCAACTGATTCACGAGCTCTTGTCGGACCTGCTCGCTCAGCGCGGGGTTGCTGCACCGCCACAACCTTTCTCGATGCACGAAGTAGCGACCATCGGGGGTTTTCGGATATTTCATGGTGGTTGGAGACTTTACGACGAATTTGCATAAGCGGCTTGGCAGCGACCAACCTGAACGATTTGCCTCCCGGTGACCGCGATGTGAATTTGCCTTGCCCCACTGTCCGAAATTCAGTCGCTGCAAACGTTTGAGCACGTAGCGTTCCCAATAGTCGATCCTATTGCCGCTACCAATACGTTTAACAGTCAATTGGCTCCCGTTTTGTCGCTGGCACAGGAAGTGCTTGTTCGACTCTCATCGAATCTTCAATCACACGTAAAAGGAATGAACGATGAAAGCGGTTTGTTGGCACGGGCGTCAGGACATGCGGGTAGACAACGTTGAGGATCCTAAAATTTTGGATCCCGGCGATGTCATCATCAAAATCACCTCGACGGCTATTTGTGGCAGCGACCTACATCTCTACAACGGATACATGCCGACGATGCAGGAAGGCGACGTGATCGGGCACGAGCCTATGGGTGTCGTCGTTGAAGTAGGCAACGCAGTCACCAAGTTGAGCAAAGGCGACCGAGTCGTCGTACCATTTACCCTGTCTTGTGGGCATTGTTTCTTCTGCGAACGAATGGAGTACTCACTATGCGACGAATCCAATCCTAATGCGGAACAGGCGGCGAAAGTGATGGGACAGTCGCCAGCGGGATTGCTCGGCTTCTCGCACATGCTTGGAGGGTTCGCAGGTGGCCAAGCGGAATACCTACGGGTTCCCTATGCAGACATCGGTCCGATCAAAATTCCCGACGGAATCCCTGATGATCAGGTGCTATTTCTTTCCGATATTTTCCCGACAGGTTATATGGCTGCGGAGAACTGCGGTATCGAACCGGGCGACACCGTTGCAGTTTGGGGCTGCGGACCGGTTGCCCAATTCGCAATTCAAAGTGCCTGGATGCTAGGCGCGGGACGGGTGATCGCCATCGATCGCGAACCGGAACGATTGGAGATGGCTCGCAACCACGGCAAAGCCGAGACCATTCACTTCGAGAAAGAAGATGTGTACGACCGTTTGATGGAGATGACGAAGGGCCGTGGCCCCGACCGATGTATCGATGCCGTCGGTGCGGAAGCTCATGCGGCGGGCGGAATTCGCGAAGTAATTGACGACGTGAAAGAGGCAGCTCATGTGCCGGCAAACCATCCCTACGTCCTTACCGAGGCAATCAAGTGCTGCCGCAAAGGCGGAACCATCTCAATTCCCGGCGTCTACACGAGTACGGTCGATGGTATACCGATGGGCCCCGCAATGAACAAAGGCCTAACGTTCAAAATGGGACAAACTCACGTCCAGCGATATTTAACGCCGTTGCTACAGAAGATCATTGAAGGCGACATCGATCCTTCGTTCGTGATAACCCATCGGGGCACGCTCGATCAAGCACCTGACCTATACAAAACCTTTGAGCAACGCAGCGACAGTTGCATCAAGGTCGTTCTGAATCCCTAAACACTTTCAAACTTTTAGGTTTCCCAGTTCAGCAATTGGTTTTGGTTACAGCCGATTGCTTTGAACGTTTCAGGTTCGGCCGGTGGCATGAGGCTTCGAAACTGGTGACACTTTTTTGCTCAGTCGTTCAACAACGACGAGCGAATTTTGCCTTGCCTAAAAACGGCAGTTTGCCTTAGAGATGGTCGTTTGTTTACACGGTTTCTCGCCGAAAGAGCGATCAGACCAATCGGATGCCATCCTTCTCGATTGTGATAATTCGCTGTTTGTACAACGATCCAATCGTCTTTTTAAACTGGCCTTTGCTCATACCAAGCAAATCGAAAATCTCGGCCGGCGGAGACTTGTCATGGATCGGTGCGAATCCATCATTATCTCGCAAGAAGTCTTGGATCACTTGACTGTGACTGTCGCGGATTTCCCAGCTACTTTTCAGACTCAAATCAATCTTCCCATCCTCACGAACTCGCTTCACATAGCCTTGGATGCTTTGGCCAAAGCTAAGACGTTGATCAACTTCGTCTTTGTAAAGCAAACCCCAATGACTGTGATTCACGATCGCTTTGAATCCTAAGTCCGTGCTGTTCGCAATGATCAAGTCAACCATCTGCTGCGGATGAAAATTGTGCTCGTCATCATCGAGTACGACCTTGTCAATCTTCGATGTCGCGGTAATCCGTCCTTGGTTATCGAGATACAAGAACACTAGATAGGAATCGCCCACATTCATAGGACGGTGTTGTTCTGCAAACGGGACCAAAATATCCTTATCCAATCCCCAATCCAAAAAGGCACCAACGGGGGTGTTATCCTTCACCCTCAAATACGCAAATTCGCCGACCTCCGCCTCAGGCGATTGTGTGGTAGCGACGGGGCGATCTTCAGAATCCAGATACAGAAAGACTTCGATAAGATCATCGATTTCCAAGTCATCTGGAGCATGCTTGCTAGGCAACAAGATCTCACCTAGATCTTCAGCGTCCAAATAGAACCCAAAATCGGTTTGTTTGAGCACCTGTAAATCGTAAGTTCTACCGATTTGAATCATGGCTTCAGTGCTTTGACTGATACTGGATCGAAGTGGTTAGTCGGGGTTTCAGAGAAAAAAGGAGGCAGCCTGGCCTCGCTAAGTTAGTTGTTCATCGACTCGCCCCAAAACAGGATAGCTAGCTTATCATTCAAAGTGGCTTCTGACGATCTGTTGAGTCGAACTCCGCCAGCGGGCAACATTCAGGAGTCGCCCAAGAGGATCTATGCGAGCAATCGTTTCAACGGCCAGAACCAGCGGCACACAATTCTTTGATCTTTGCCAATGCAATTTGCGACCACACTTCAAACGAAGCGGACTTCAGCTCTGCAGCATCCAAAGTCTGTTTGGCCCCCACCCAAATTCGATCATCAATGACGTTGTCGGCAAACTCCTGACCTGCCCAGCTCAGAGACAAATTTGCCTTGCCGTATCGATCCTTCCTCACTCCCGTATCGATACCGATCATCATCGCACTTTGAGTCAATAACTCGATGTGATAGACAAATACCCCATCGTCGACATTGCCGATCTGCCCCTGTATTTCACTAGCCGACGGGCGTGCCTCATGATTGCGAATCGCAAGCACAATAGCTCGAATCAAATCCATGTCGCGTATCATTATCGTCGCTCACTGAGGCTGTTTTCGGGACATCACGCGAGCAGCGAAGCACAAACGGCAATGAATCACAACGTCAATCGCCAAACAGGCTACCAGCCAAGCGAGCCAAAGAATCGCATCATTCGGTGCCTGGAATCACTTCCAGCCCGATGAGGCCTGCACCAACAAAGGCCGGCATCTAGTAGCCATCTGCTGATACTCAGAATGAAACGGCCTAAAAAGCTAGCAAAGAATTCCGCCTAAAGTCCTATTTTCAAGAGACAGGCCCTGAACGGAGGCGTGAAATACATTTGCCACGTAAGGTGTCTGTCGATTACCCTATAGTCTCCTGCCGTGGGAGTTTGACTACCCACACGACATCCCACCCTCCACGCACGAAAGTTCAGGCTTTCACGCGTTCCCACCGCCATTTTGCCGTTGCCGCCTTCACTGACCATTGTGAATTGCGGTGAAAATACGATGGCAAGACCTGAGTGAATCCCATGATCCGATTCGATTCCCCCAGTTTTCTTAGGTTATTCCGTGATTACGTGGCCTATTTGCTATGTGCCCCGACGATCTTCCTAGGTGCTTTGCCAGCGATCGCGCAGCCCCCAGAGTCCACGCTCGAGCAAACCAAAGTCGTCCCGGCCGATCCAATCCCAGGTCAACCGCAAGCCACTCCGCTACCAGCCTCTTCGGAATCAGAAACCTCTGCCATCGAAACGGATCCGGCAGGTCTGATGCGAAGCGAGAGCAAGCAACCCACAACGGAGCAAGCTGAGTCACCAGAAGCTGTTCCTTCGGAGCCTGCGACACCCGCAAAAACCTCTTCTGATCCGGCACAACTGCGACTGGATTCCGAACTCCGATTTTCCTTCAATGCGGCTCCATGGCGAGATGTCATCGAGTGGGTCGCCGATGAAGCGGGGCTTGCTCTGCAGTTTGGCGAATTGCCGACCGGTAGCTTCACATACAGCGACAACGGAACATTCACCCCGGAAGAGGCGATCAATCGAGTCAACCTGTTCTTGATCCCTGAAGGTTTCGCCATCGTGCGTTCTGGCAATCTATTGGCGGTCGTCAATCTGACCGATCCCCGAAGCCTTGCTCAACTCGACGCCATCGCCGAGATGGTCACCCCTGAAGATCTATCGACACGGAACGGCCAAGAAGTCGTGAAATGTTTGTTTCGATTGAATGAACTTGATGCGGAAGATGCGGTGAAGGAACTGTCATCACTGCAACTGATGACGCCCCCATCGGTACTAGGGGTGACCAACCAATTGATGATCACTGACACGGTGGCAAAGCTACAAAGCGTCCAGGCGATTCTCGATTCGTTTGAGCCTGCCGCCTTGAAGAACGGCACAATGGTTAAGAGCTTTCATCTTCAGCATGTCAATGCCGAAGATGTGTTGGAAGTGGCCCGGCCCCATCTGGGATTGGCAACCGGCGAAATGATTGGCATCGACGTAAGTTTGTCGTCTGACGTGTTGGGCAAACATCTGTTCGTTACGGGCGTCGAAGACAAAATCAAGGTTATCGAGGGATTGGTCAACGCAATCGACCAACCTGATCCGGATGCCATGGCGGTTCAAAGAGACTCGATCCTGAAATCGCACCTCGTCGCGGGTGGCAACGTGCGAATGGTCTATGACGTGTTGCAAACGCTGTTGGCGGGCAAACCCGTACGATTATCGATCGATGAGACGGCCGGCAGTATTGTGGCACTCGCTGATATACAAACGCAGCATGAGATCGAAATGACAGTCGAGCAATTGGAGGCATCCGACGCCGACTTTGAGGTGATCCAACTCAAAACGATCGATGCATACTACGCGATCAGCCTGCTCGAACAAATGCTCGACCTTCCGACATCAACGCTCGACGATGACGACGAGATCAGTCAAGACCTTCCCAAGATCGATGCCGACGCTGGGAACCGACGATTGTTCGTTCGTGCGAAAAAACCACAAATCGAACAGATCAAGAAAATCATTGCAGATCTCGAAGCGAGCGAATCAACCAGTACCGGCAAGGACATGCGAGTGCTGCCGATGCCGGGCGCGCAATCCGAACGCATCTTGCAAACGGCCATTCAGTTTTGGCAAGGCGATAATCCCATCTCTCGAATTTCTTCGGACGCTTGGAATTCCGCTCCGTCCGAACGGGTTCCTTCCCAAGACTCCCCAACTCAAAACACACCGCTGACTGAAGCGAATCCTTCACCCAACGAAAACTCACCATCCGATGTGAACCCACGCGATGACGACACCCCACATTCGGATCGTCCTTCTCGATCGCCACGCCATGACGGATCATTCACCGATGTCACGCGGCAAACCGCACTGGTCGGAAAGGTAGGTCCAACCTTCGTCAGCGAGGACGCACCGATTCGATGTCAGGTGACCCCGCGTGGTTTGTTGCTTCAGTCTCGGGATACGGAAGCACTTGATCAATTCGAAGAGTTGGTCCGCGTGATTGTGGGTCCAACCGACACCGCCACGTCCAAACCGATCGTGTTTTACATGCAATACACCAAAGCGGACGACGCGTTGCGAATGCTGGCCAAGCTACTCGATGGCGGCGAGTCCGCAAAAGAAGCCGACATGGGGACACTTGTGAACGGCTACATGTCGGCGCAATCATCGTTTCTATCGAGCAGCTACCTATCGACATCGGAGGGAACGTTGACGTTGACCAGCGACTCAATGACAGTCGTCGCGGACACTCGATTGAATCGCCTGATCGCTCAAGGGGCGACCGACGAGATCGAGAGGATGGAATACTATTTGAAGATCATCGACAAGCCGGAAGGCATTACCGATGTATTGACCAACGGAAGACCGCAGGTGGTTGAGCTAGTCAACATCCGCGCAACCGAAGCGGCTGAAGTGATCCGACAAGCGTTCGGCAACCGGGTTGTTTCCAACGAAAAGGAATCAGGAAGTGGACAAGCAGATCGGAAAGCGGCGCCAGATCCACGGACCAGTAAGGCGGATGCAGCTCAAAAACTGGCCGCGATGGCAAAGGCAGCGTCGCAACCCAAGGACCTCGCCCCCAAAATGACTGTCGCAGTGCACGAAGCGAGCAATTCGCTGGTAATCACCGCACCGGACAGTCTCCTCAAGGAGGTGCAGGATTTGGTCAGTTTGATCGATTCACGCGGTGTTCAATCAATCGAAGTGGTCGTGCCAAGCAATGTGTTGGTGGTCGAGGAAGCGTTGCAAGGACTGATGATTGAAACTTCGCGAAGCCGTCCCTCGGCGACCAAGCCTCGATCGAAAACAGGGCGGTAACGAATGAATGCCCTGCCTCTTCCTGTTTGCCACCTACATCATCCAAAGACATTAGCGATCGTGCTTCGCGTTGCTAACCAGATCTCCAGGCGAGTCGCCTTGGCTATTATCGCTGCCGCTCTACTCAGCTGCGTCGGGCAAAACGTATTTGCACAAGCCGGGCTGCGTGAATCGCTCGAACGCCTCGATACGAATGGCAACGGCGAGATTGACCCAAACGAGATCACACCGCTGTCACGTCCGTATCTTGAACGCATCGCTGAATCCCGACGATTATCGCTCACGCGTCCCAACCCGATCGACAAACTGCAAGAAGCCGCTCGGATCTATTTCGCGAAACAAAACGGTGTCACTCGCGAAGAAGTCAAACCGGAACGCGTTGGTCAATTGCGCCCCTTTGGTATGACTCGACATGAACCGATGATCCCTGAATTCGGGATTGGTGATGTGAAGTACCCATACACCGAAGCGGATGTCGAAGAAGCCGAACGCACGATCCGTCGATACGATCGCAATAAAGATGGAACGCTTGATCGCGAAGAGGCACGACGAGTGGATTGGACGCACCGTGATCCGTTCGCAAACGACTTAAACAAAGATGATCGTTTGAGCCGCTTGGAACTTGCGCAGCGTTACGCTCGCCGCCGCATGCTATCGAGCGATTCAAGCGAGTTGATCCAAAAAGCTCGACGGACTGGTAACGGAATTGAACCATCGAAGGTTAGCCCGCGACGAGACGACTCTCGCGATCGACGGCGACGTGGTGGGAGCACTTATTGGTTGTCATCCAGCGTGATGGGACGGTTCGATCAAAATCGAGACGGAAAGCTGGACCGTAACGAATCGACCAAACTCGGAATGCCAGTCGCTGAAATCGATCTGGATCGCAATGGCGAAATTTCGCGAGAAGAACTTCACCACCACTTGGAACAAGTTCAAGAGGAAGCGGGCGGACTTGGTGAAGGAATCCCGGGCTGGTTTTATGAACGCGATATCAATCGAGACAATCAAGTTTCGCTGGCTGAATTTGCTCCTGAACCGACTCCCGAAATGGTCGCCGAGTTTATCTCTTGGGACGCGAATGATGACGGTTTGATCACGAAGCCAGAACTGGCGGGATTACGAGCAGCAATCGGCGGAACCTTCCGAAGCGAAGAAGGAATACCGCTGCCTCCCGGACGGACCGTCATTTCCGAAATCGAAGTGGAAGAAGACTTCTTGGTCGCTGATCTGAATGTACAAATCTCGATCACTCATTCGTATGTTGGCTGCTTAGACGCTTACTTAACCGGTCCGGAAGGTGAACGCATCGAGCTATTTACTGAAGTTGGCGGATCGGACGACAACTTCGACGAGACCATTTTTGATGACCAAGCGAGCACACCGATCGTTAAAGGCCGACCTCCATTCGAAGGCAGCTTCCTTCCTGAAGGTTTGGTGAAAAGACAACCGGGTTTGTCCGCTTTCAACGGGAAATCGATCAAAGGAGTTTGGCAGTTGGTGATTCGAGGCACCCGCAGTGAACGCTTTGGCATGCTGCATAGTTGGAGCCTACAGGCTCGCCCGATCGAAGATTAAAGTCGATCATGTATTCGTCGGGCAATGATCAGTAGCAGCCTCCTCTGAAAACCGATACTTAGTACCTCCTGCTTGGTGAACGACACAACCGGGTCGTTAAAAATCGCAGGACGCATTTCAAAGCTGCACCGCATCCGCACAAGGAGAGGACGATCGGATGCATTTCCATCACAGGAGCAGGCGGATAGAATCTAAGATTCTGGCCGACTCTCGACTTCGCTATTGCCAGACGTTCGAAGCGTCTTGAGTGAATGCGGTTGCGACGCGGCTCACGCCCCTTAGACAAGAATCAATCGATGACCTGGGATGAGATCTCTTTTGACTTCGAGGAGGACGATCCTGACGAGTCGTCACTCGCCGACGTCGATGATGACGCCAGTTATGTTTGCGACAACTGCGGCGAGGACATTGTGATCCCAATCGACCTTGCCGCGGGTAGCGAACAGACCTACGTCGAAGATTGCCCGGTATGTTGTTGTCCGAGTGTGATCCATGTCGACGTAATCGATGATCGCATCGTCGTTCGTGCTGAACCCGAACAAGACCGGTACTAACATGAATCCGAGATCGCCAACTGGCGATCTCGGACTCGAATACAAACGATCACGAACCTACCGGCGTACCGTCCGCGTGAATTCGTCGCGAATCTTGCCGTCTTCTAAAACGCAGGTTCCGTGGATGGTTTCCTTGGTAAACTTCAAGACGAAAACATGGTGCCCCTTGTCGGCCATACCGGGCGAGTTCAGGAACCATCGATCTGGCTTAGGAGTTCGCTGCGGAACCCCCAAACCTCCTTCGCCGATATAGACAACACCAGTTTCATCATGCTTACCGTCACGGATCGGAACGGTACGTTTGATGTTGTGCCCATCAGCCTCGCAAACTAAGTCAACGTTGTATTTTTCGAAAAGCGGAACCCAACTTTTCAAACCAGGCCCTGGTGTCTTCACGGCCGGATAGACGGGACGATGGTACTGCGTCAGCAACCAGCGATGACTCGCTCGCGATTCCTTCAACTCCGACTTCAACCACTTCGCCTGATCGCCCGCTGTGCTGGTTTCCGAATTTAACGTCGTGAAGCGAACCTGAGGGCTGATGCTAATACCGTAGTAATTCAGGTCGCCTTCGGGGAAACCGAAGACTTCGTTGAAGGGCTTGCCTTTGTCATGGTTCCCGCGAGCGGGGATGATCGGAAGCAATCGCCCATCCGGACCGGTGGTCAGTTCGTGGTCGGACAACCACGCGGACCAAAGATCCATCTTGGTACCTGTAACGACGTAATCGCCACCGTGGGCGAAGGCCAATATATCGTCAGACAAATCATCGTTGTCAAAGGACGAAGTAACCAGATCAGCGATCATTTTGTTGACCCGGCGGCGGACTTTATGGTCCGAACGCGAATCGCCGCCATGCAAGATACTAAAGTCGCGATCGGTCGAGGGAGCTGTTACGAAATAGAATACGGGTGACTCGTCTGCGTCGCTGATCATTTGGACTTCATACGCGGTTCCCGGTTGCAAACCAGTCAATTTCGCATGGTGATAGTACAACTCAGTCTTACCTCCGGTGTAGCGTCCAGAATCAGCCAACTGTGCGGACGCGACGCCATCGCCTTCTTTGACACGAAAGCGAACGGTGTGCGACTTGCCTGCCGCTGCGGTGCTCCAGGAGATCGTCGCGGTGGTAGCAGGATCATCGGTCCAGACCACCCTCCACTGCGCAGGTTGTGTGCCTTTCAGTGGAGCGGCGGCCTCCGTTGCAACGTTTGCTAAAAACGATGCAGAGAAAATGGCGAGAGCCAACACCGGTTTCATATTAAGTCGTGTCATCGCTAAGCGAGTCCAGTGGGATTGCAGGTAGGATTGGGTGGGTTGCTGCGAGGTGCAGAGACCCGGGAGGGAAAGTTGGGATCGAGTCGACGTTAGGTTCTAAACGGTGGGTGTGGGATCGGTAGGCTTTCGGATCGTCACCCAGTAAATCAAGATTGCCAGCGGAACACCGCCGTTGGCAACTCGGATCAGTGTCTCTGGCCAAGCATCGAAACCGAACGCAGTCATTCTACTCGCTGCCGTCACGAAGCCCCACACGACCATATAAAATGCGGCTAGTCGTGAACGAAGCAGTAACAAAGCCAACGCGACGATGATGTCAACAACACCGATCACGACCAGCAAGCGTTCAGCCGTTGCTTGCGCAAAACCTATATCGGTCCACTGCATGTCTGACAAGAGAATCAGATCGATAAACGGCGCGTAACACTCGTACGCTTTGTAACCATGTGCTGCAAATGTGGAAGCCGCCGCCACCACTAAAACATGGATCGCAATTGGCATCCCACAAGCTTGCTTGAACGTTGTCACATCATCGTTACGGCTCGCGGCAACACTGCCGAGTTTTGCCTGGGAACGTGAATCGTCGTCGCAACTGTTGTCATTGCGAACGCGATCACCAGCACTACTGAATAACGTCAACGCTATTGGAGCGGCGTAACGCACAGCGTGTTCGGCCAGCGATAACTCGGCGAACACCGCCGCTCGCATCATGTGGGCCGCTGCATTCAAGAACATCCAAACTGCGACCCACCATGTGGCCGCTCGGTCAAGCCGGCGAAAGATTGGGTACCGGGCCGATTCTTTGGACTGATTTGCCAATCGCCATCCAGTTAGGCACAGCAGCCCACCGGCGACCAACGTCATCAACGCGCCCGCATTGTCGATCGACTGAGCAAGCGATTCAGACCATTGGCAATCAAAATACAGCCAACCATAGATATCACTTTCCGTCTCCATTTCCGAAAAGAGATAGCGTCCACCCAGACCGAAGCACTGGATCACGACGACGATCCGCAACACAAACGCATACAGACCTCGCGGCAACCGCGGAGACGCCGGGATTTCGTTTGATGCGGGTTGTGTCGGTGTGTTCATGGGAGCGGCATGATACTCAAGAAAAAGCTGCCTGGGCATCGGGCCGACGAAATGTCTGATCTCGATTGTTAAGTTGCTGTAAAGATCGGCAAAACTCTTCGCCCAATCGCAAAGGCAAGGCCGGGCGTTCTCGGTACAACGCTTTGCAATCGCTCGAAGTCAAAAAGTGACTCAGTGCCAACCTCGCCAAACAAACCGAGTTGCTGGCAAGAAGGGGATTAGCCGCCCCCTCGGTTTCCTGTATGACCGAAGATCCTTTATCCTGATCGAGAGCATAACAATCAATTCAAATGCATGCCGGCCAGCACTTCGCCGTGTTCGCTATCGAGTCAATCGTCTACGGTCATGAACTTGTAATGGAAACAATCAAATTAGCCGATGGCGGAATCTTACTGTACGAACAAGCATTCATTCCATCCGATCTAGCGGATCAGTACTTTGTCGCCTTGCGAGACGAATGTCATTGGGAGCAAAAACCCGCTCTATTTGGTCACATGCAGCCTCGTTTGACCGCCTCTTACGGCGACGAGGGAATCGTGTATCGATACTCTGGCTTGGATAACGTGGCATTGCCGTGGACTCCAACGATGCTTCAGATCAAAAAGCGACTTGAGACGGTACAAGGCAAATACAACTATTGTTTGTTAAATCGTTATCGCGACGGCGCCGACAGCATGGGATGGCACGCAGACGACGAACCGGAAATGGGCAACGTGATTGGTTCGCTTTCTTTCGGTGCCACGCGAAAGTTTCGAATCCGACACAATCAAACCAAAGAAACGATGACCTTTGCCGCTGGTCATGGCACGCTGATCTTAATGGCAGGAACGATGCAACAGTTCTGGAAACATCACATCCCTAAGACAGTGATGAAAGTAGGCGAACGGATCAACCTGACGTTCCGCCACATCCAAATGAGACGCTGACTTGAGCCGTCAGCACGAACATTGCCATCGAATCCTGAACGCAATCATGGCGTCAACAACACCCGCTGCCGTTTCGTCACACAGGGTCTGACAACTCAGTAGAATATGAAATGCTTCAGTACAACGCACGGGACTTCCATTCTTTGCACAGTGTCCCGGCTATCGCATGCCCCCCGCCAACGACCTGATCTTTAACAAGATTTTCACACTCCCGGCCCCTCTCCACATCGACCTCGACCCGGCCGAAACATTGGCCTATCCAGCGTCGACCTACCTCGTTGTCCACATCCTCCCTCCCCTCGGGCATCCAAATTCCATGCAAGCGATATTCATGTCGAAACTGATTCCATTAACTTTTTTGTTGTCATCCCTGCTGGCACTGCCCGTCCTCGCTCAACACCCGATATCGTTCGACATCAAACTTCTGGCCGTAGACAGCAATGAAGGTTGCGACGTCGCTGATTTCGATGGCGATGGCAAACTCGATGTTGTTGCCGGACGCAACTGGTTCCGTAACGGTGACTGGACACCTCGTCCCGTACGATTGATCGAAGATCGTTCGGGCTATGTGCGATCCAATGGCGAATGGGCGTATGACGTTGATAAAGACGGCCACACCGATGTGATTTCGATGGACTTTTTCGAGGGCGGCGTCTACTGGTACAAGAATCCCGGCCCCGAAGGCTTAGCCCAAGGACTGCTCTGGTCAAAAAAGCTACTTGCCGACACAGGGTACGGAACCAACGAAGCCAGCTACTTGATCGACATTGCAGGCGACGCCCAACCGGAATGGGTTTCCGATCAATGGAATAAAACAAATCCGCTGATGATTTGGTCGTTAGGCGCCGAAGATAAGACTCCGATAATGACAGGCCACCTTGTCGGGTCGTCTACCGGACATGGGATCGGATTCGGCGACCTGAACAATGATGGACGGGCTGACATCCTGGTTGGAACAGGATGGTACGAGTGTCCTCAAGAGGACGAACTGAACCAGCGATGGAAGTTCCACCAAGCATGGGACATCCAAGGAGCCTGCCCGATGATCATTCACGACGTGGACGACGACGGAGTCAATGATGTCATCGTCAGTAACGCTCATGACTTTGGCATTCACTTGTGGCGAGGGGTGGGCAAAGATGATGATGGCGAACAACAATTTGAGAAAACGTTGATCGATGAAAGCTTCTCTCAAGCTCACTGCTTACATCTCGCTGACCTGGATGGTGATGGCCAACCAGAGATCGTGACCGGCAAACGCGTTCGCGCCCACAACGGCCGTGACCCAGGCGGGACCGAACCGCCTATCATGCGATATTACGTGTGGGATACGAAATCGGGTGCCTACCAAGGGCATACCATCAACAGTGGCGATGTCGGTACCGGTTTGCAGATTCGTACTGCCGACATCGATGCCGATGGCGACACCGACATTGTCGTCGCAGGCAAAGACGGCACCCAAATCTTGTTTAACCAACTGAAGCGATAGAAGCTACCCAAACATCATGGACTTCGAAGAATCGACATTGAAAAAGAAGGAGATGGTTCGGTGAACCTATTTCATCCATGATGTCCGACAATAATCGCTTCCGATCTTTCACTTCAGCGGCCAAATTCCGCGATTGGCTAAGAGATCACCACCAAACCGAAACTGAGCTTTGGCTGAAGATCTACAAGAAAAGTTCGGGACAAGAATCAATCGATTGGCAGGGTGCCGTGATCGAAGCGTTGTGCTGGGGTTGGATCGATGGCCAAAAGAAATCGTTGGATGAATCGGCCTACTTACAACGATTCACGCCTCGACGGAAAGGCAGTAATTGGTCCAAACGAAATCGTGAGCATGTCGAACGATTGATTCAAGAGGGCAGAATGCAGGAACCAGGTCTTCGCCATATGAAGGCCGCGCAATCCGATGGACGCTGGGAAGCCGCCTACGCTCCGTCCAGCGAAATGACGATTCCAGATGATTTTTTGGAAGCACTGGAAAGTCGTCCTAACGCAAAGCGTTTGTTTACTGAACTGAACAAGTCAAATCTCTTTGCAATCTATCTTCAACTGACAACAGCGAAAAAACCTGAGACACGCCAACGTCGCTTCGACAAGATCCTCGCGATGCTCGATGCTGGGGAAAAGTTTCACTGATCAATGCTTCGCAAACTGCCTTTAGTCGAATTACTTGAGCGGTTGGACGCCAATTCCTGTTCTGGCAATGCGTATTGAGTTCACCGTTCGAAATTGCGAAACAGGTCCAAACGCACGATAGCTCTATCCCTGACCAGGACTCACGACGAAGTGGGGCATAGGCAAGCGTTAAAGCAAAAAAACGCTACTGCGTCGCAACTTGCAACTGTGCCTTCCAGCCCGCCTTGAATTGGCGTAGCAATTTCGCAACGAGCTCCGGTTCACCATCCGCAATATTGACGGTTTCCGCAGGATCAGCTTCGTGATCGAACAACTCCACATCAATCGGATCCGCGTTTGGGTCTCGATAATCTTGCCAAACAACCAGCCGATAGCGGTCGGTACGCATCGTATATCCCATCAAATGTTGTTCGAACAATTCTCGATTCCACTTGCCACCCTGTTGCGTGATGATCCGCTGTTCGACCTCCTGAATCAGTGGCCCAAAGAACGTTTCTCGCATCCCAGGGGAAAGCGGGTTGGCAGCCCATTCACGTAGTGCGGGATTGGGGAATTGACTGAACGCCGCCAACTTCCACGGCTGTTGCGGGTTTTGCGTCAACGGCTGAAAACTGTGACCTTCCAGGTGCTCAGGCTTTGAAATGCCGGCCAGTTCACAAAGCGTCGGGTACATGTCCACCAGTTCCACCAAGGCATCCGTCTTGGATCCGCGGACGGACTCCGGCATATCCGGCGTCCAGATCATCAGCGGCACCCGAGTTGCGATCTCGTAGTTAGTCGCTTTTCCCCAAACGCCCATATCCCCGAGGTGCCAACCATGGTCACCCCACAAGATGATAATTGTGTTGTCTCGCACACCAGCTTCATCGAGCGCATCGATCATTCGTCCAATCTGCACATCGACGTAGCTCACACAAGCCAAGTAGGCATGCTTTAACGTTCGCGATAGCTCGGGGCCAATGGGACCACTTTTAGGAATGCCGTCCCGCACCCGTAATTCGAACGAAGGATGCAGCGCCATCGCGGCCCCATGTTTTGGCGGTGTGGTTTGGGTCGCCAAAGAAATGTCGTTCGGATCGTAAAGATCCCAATAGCGTTTGGGGGCAATGAAATCCAGGTGCGGCTTTTTCATACCAAGCCCCAGAAAGAAAGGCTTGTCGTCGTCAGCCACTAGCTCTTTTAGCGTCGCGATAGTAATGTCGGTGTTGTAGCCGTCTTCGTAGGTGTTATCCGGAACATCAGCGGATTCATACGCGGGGCCGTGCACAAGACCACTTCCTGCGATCGCCGAACCATACTTCGCTTCAAGAAGTGTTTTGTTCTGCCGCCAGGTTTCCTGGTTTTCTGGCAATGCATAACCGCCAGCCGTTTTAATCCGTTTGACCTTCGGTCGGGTTGGTTGGCGACTCCAAGACATTCCCTCATCTGCAGAAGCCTTGTTGTGAAAAATCTTCCCACTGTAAACCGCTTCATAACCATTCGCGATGAAGTGCTGTGGCAGCGTCACGATGTCAGGATTCAATTCCCGAAACTTCGCATAATTTTCCACGACGCCGATTGAGTCCGGTCTCGCTCCGGTCATCAAACTCGCACGCGACGGACTGCAGATCGCTTGTTGGCAATACGCTCGATTGAATAGCAGCCCGTCGGATGCCAGCTTATCGAGATTGGGTGTGATTGCGATTTCGGAACCGTAACACCCCAGTTCGGGGCGAAGGTCATCGATTGCAAGGAATAAAATATTGGGCCGATCAGCAGCCTGACTGGCTGAAGCCCCAAATAAAAACAAGACACATACGAGCGGAATCAATCTCATTAACATTCATCCTTCAAAAATGCAGTGTATGGGTATTCATGCGAGCGGGGATCGCCATCATTCCTCAACGTCGCCCCGTCGGAAATCCGAAGTGTCGGCATCATCGGAAATCCTCAAAACGCAAATGTCAGACGGCTTCAAAATTATGCAGTGTGATTGCGACAAAGAAACAAACCGCCAAACGCTTTTGAGAACAGACATTCGCTCCGACGGTTTGCAAGCATCAGTCTACTTACCCTGACAGTTTCTTTTCCCGGCGTTTTACTTAGCCCAGTGAGCCTTCTTTTCCTTCCCCGAAGCGATGCCATCGCGGTCAACGTCGATTTTCGAGAATAACGCTTCCACCTTTGCTCGATCCCAGGTCCAGCCATTCTTTGCCCACTTGGCTTTCTCCATTTCCACGAAATGCTCCAACGTGCTATCTCCCTTTTTCAATCGAATACCTGGAGGAGCAGATTGGGGAATGGCGACTGGAACCACTTCAGCGGCGTCGTTGTCGGTGATGAAAGTGGACGGCTGAAGTTTGGGGGCACCGGTTACGATTTCGAACGTCTGGTCAAAGTTGGGCATGTTCGCTTCGTTCCATTTATCGCGTGCTCCGACCGAATCGAAAAACAGGGGCGTCTGGTGAGTCTGGCTCCATTTCTCTGCCGACTTGACGAGTTCCGCAAGCCGTTCTGGATTGCTTAAAGCCAAGTCATTCAATTCGCCCAAATCGTCGACAATCTTAAAAAGACGCCAAGGTTGGTTACCGTATCGAACCGCTTTCCAATCATCCTGTCGAACGCTGACATCGGTGTAGCCGCCACGGTGCCGCATCGAATAGATCATGTCGCTCTGCCTCGCATTAGAGCCCTCGGCAAGGCTTGGAAGAACATTCTTGCCGTCCAACTTTTTCGCTGCTGGGATGTCCGCACCGGCCATCGCAGCAAACGTGGGATAGAAATCCAACGCGGACACTGGATAGTCATACCTTTGCGCCGGAATGTGATTGGGCCAATGGAAGAACATCGGAACGCGGAAACCGCCTTCCCAGGTATCGCCCTTCACTCCACGGAACGGGGCATTGGAAGAGCCAAACACCGACTTGCCGCCGTTGTCACTCAAAAATGCGACAAGCGTGTTTTCGAAATGCCCATTCTTTCTAAGCGAATCCGTCACCAAGCCAACACCACGATCTACTGCGGCAACCATTCCAGCGACATTGCGACGTTTCTTGTTCTTGATATTCGAATACGAATCCAGATCCTCTTGTTTTGCTTCCATCGGTGAGTGCGGCGCGTTATAGGCGAGGTAGAGAAAAAATGGCTTCGCCTTCTCAGTCGCTTCGTCAATAAAACGGACGGCCTGCTTTGACAACGCGTCGGTCAAATATTCGTCCTCTGTGGTCGCCTTGCCATTGTGCTGCAGGGGTAACAGGTAGTCTTGGATTCGCTTCTTACCGGCTTTCACTTGACGTTCATATGCCGGGGCATACTGTTCAGGAAAGTAGTTGTGCCCACCGCCAAGGAATCCGTAAAAATCATCAAAGCCACGCTTGTTGGGATGGTATTCCGCTTCCTCACCAAGATGCCACTTTCCGATCGCCCCGGTGTAGTACCCTGCCTTTTGCAGGACCGTGCTAATCAATGTTTCTGACGTAGGAACACCGAGCTTGTTGTATTCGTCTAGCCCCGCATGAACGGGTGGCAAGTTATACTGACCCCCGAAAGCGTGCGGGTAACGTCCCGACATCAAGCCCATACGACTGGGGCCGCAAAACGGATGTGCGACGTAACCCGATGTGCAAATGGTGCCGGCATTGGCAAGCGAATCCAATTGTGGCGTCCGGATGTCCGGCGCACCGCTGAATCCGACATCGGAATACCCCAGATCGTCACACATGATGACGACAATATTGGGCCGACCGGATGGTTCAGCGAATGCTGGCCAGGCCATCGTCGAGATCACGGCCGCGACCATGCATACAGTAACCCAGGATCTTTTCATGACATGAACCGTCTCTGTGGGGAATTTGACTACACGTCGCGATGAACCACGACGATTGTTTTACACAGGGCAATCGGGTGGCAACTATTTCCAAACGATCGGTAACCAAACCGTCATCTCAGCGTCGCCTCGGTTAGACCACGCATAATAAGGAACGAATCGAACCGGGATATCTTTCCACTTGGGGTGCACCAGCGGACTGTACATTGATGTCCGTTCGTCAGCCTTCACCAATGCGTTTCCAACAAGTGTCGTAGCGCCACCCAAAATCGCGGCGTCGCTCTGTTTTTGAAACTGAATGTCACTTGCCACGTAGACGTCTAATGTGGAAATGCCGTCAGGAAGGTCGGGAGTCTCGATGCAGTAAACCAAAGGGCCCACTTTGATCGCGGTCTGGTTACGTACTTCTTCTATCAAAGGATGCCCCTGGATCAGCTTTGCCTCCATGGGAAACTGAAGCTCGATCGTGTCCCCAGCATTCCAAGATCGTTCAATGCATGCAAACTCTCCTGGTTTTGCTTCCACATCCGCATCCTTACCGTTAACCAACAAGGAACATCGATCGGCCCATCCAGGAATTCGCAACAGAACTTCGAACGGTTGTTGCTTGCAAGATTCGAATATAATTTTGACGTCACCCTCCCACGGATAGCCAGACTCTTGCCGTAGCTCAATCCTCGACCCGTCAGCTAATTGCGTTTCAAGACGATTCCCACCATACAAGTTGACGGCGATTCCATTGTCAGTCCGGCAATATGCCCAACCCGACAATTTTGCAATCGTCCGAACCAGATTAGGCGGACAACAGAAACACTCGATGTAGGCTTCGCGATTGGCCGATTCGGTGCAGTCGCGGTTATCTTGATACTCACGCTGGCCACGGTTGTAACGCAATGGGTTCGCATAGAAGTAATGCTTCCCATCGTCACTAATGCCGACCAACGCACTGTTGAAAACCACCAATTCCATGATATCGGCGTACTTGGAATCCCCTTTGATTCCCAACAACCGATAGTTGAACATCGCATTGGCAATATTCGCGCAGGTTTCGTTATAGGCCGTCGAATTCGGCATTAAATACGCATCTAAAAAACCTTCTTCGATTTTATCGCGACGCGTTGAAGCGCCAAAGTGAGCCTGACCGACAGCGCCAGTCACGTACATCTTCTTATTAGCGACATTGTCCCATAAGCGTTCAAGAGCATCCAACAACGCTTGCTCTCCGGTTTCGGCGTACACGTCTGCCGCTCCGGCGTAGTAATAGAGCGCCAACACCGCATGGCCGACGGCTTCTGTTTCTTCGCGTAGTGGAACCCGTTCCTGGACCATATCGCCGATCGGATAGCCTTCGGTGCTAGCATCTTCAACGACTTCGGACTTGCCACGGTTGTTGATAAATATCTCAGCGAGCTCGAGATAACGTGGGTCCCGGGTAGTGCGATAGAGTTCGGTCAAACCCATGATCTGGGATTGGTTGAATCCAAACCGACATAGTTCTTTAGGTTGAGGCTGAAACAGCTTGTAGAGCAAGTCCGCGTTTTTAATGGCGATCGCTAGGAAGTTCTGATTGCCAGTAGCGCGATGATGAACGCAGGCCGCCGTGTAAAGGTGCCCGCAATTATACATTTCGTGATATTTGCGATTGGAAAAGTGAGCGATTCCATTGATTTGGATATGGGTGTGCAGATACCCGTCGTCCTCTTGTGCCTTAGCGATGACCTCGATGATTTCATCTAGCTCATCCACAATCTTGGGATCCTTATTGACAGCATAGACATAGACAGCCGCCTCCATCCATTTGAAAAAGTCTCCATCATGCCATGCGAAACCCTCATGCTGGCCCGTCTTCATACCGGCGACAATTTTAAAATTGTTGTAACCGTGGCCAATGTCGCCTTTCAACAGTGTGCCCATGTGGGGCACCATCACCGCTTCGCATTGTTTGAACTTGTCTGCCCAGAAGCCCTGCGTCCACGTGCAATCGCCAATGCCAATACTCTTTAGCTTGACATGCGGACTGTGAGAGGTGTCAATCATGATGGTGCGAGTGAAAGGGATGCAGGTGAGTCGAATCCTTCGCACGCACAAAGGAATTCTGTTTTCAGATTGAGTTCTTGCGAGCGACTGCGTGTTTAGGTCCTGGGCGATTCTTTGGTACGCATCGCCACTTGAATCTCCTCAATGCTCATATTCTTAGTCTCCTTCAACGCAAAGAACAAAATCACCAGTCCGATCAACACGGTGGCGGCATAGAACAGGAAGAGCGCCGTCATCCCCATGCTTTCGAGTTGTCGCGGAAAGAAGAATTGCACCAGCCAGCTTGTCAAACTGGTGACGATCGTGAAGAACGGGATCGCGATACCGCGAACCGAGACCGGGAATATCTCGCTGAACAAAACCCACATTACTGGGCCTACCGAGAAGTGAAAGGCAGCGATGAAGCTAAGTATGCCGAACAAAACCAGCTTCGCATTGATTTGAATGGAGGCATCCAAAATGGCTCCCATTTGTTTATTGGCTTCCTCGGGACCTAACGCATCCCGAATCGCGTTTTTAAATTCGATATCACTGGTGTGTTGCACACCGACCAACGGACCAAGCTGGCTAATATGATTGGGGCTTTTGGGGTCGGCGTTTGATTGGCTGGGTGCATCATCTCCCGCGTTCTCTTGATCTAACTCAGTCATCACAGCGATAGTGTGATCGCTGACAACGTAACGAGCGTTGTTAAACGCATAAGCACAAATGCCAAGGCTGGCAATAATCCAAACCATGCCCCAAATAATCAGCGGTCGTCGTCCGAGACGGTCTACTAGAAGCAACCCCATGACCGTGAAGACAATACTCGTCAGCCCGACCCAAATCGCTTGCACAAAAGCAGCATCGGATCCGATTCCCAACTGCTTGAAAATCGTTTGAGCATAAAACAAAACCGCATTGATGCCGGTGGATTGTTGTGCGATTGCGATGGTCAACGCGATCACAAATGTCAGCCGCATCGGTTTGCTAAAAATCTCTCGCAATTGAGCGATGATGGAATGGTCATCAGTACTCTTGTGAATGCTTTCTCGCACTTCCTGGACATGCGAATCGATTTCGTCTGCCGGCATCAGCTTAAGCAATGTTTTTTTGGCGTCGTTATCGCGATTCCTGTAGACCAACCAAGATGGGCTTTCGGGAATGAACAGCAACAAACCAAACCAGATCACCGCAAAAGGAACTTCCGATCCCAACATCCATCGCCAGGTGTGGGTATCCAGTCCCATATTGACAACCCACGGCGCCTCTGATGTCGCCCAGTGATTGATCAGGTAGTTAACGAAGTAGGCCCCCGACAATCCAATCACGATATTGATCTGGGTCATCGAAACAAGCTTGCCTCGCAGTTTCGGTGGTGCGATTTCACCAATGTACATCGACGCCAATGAAATCGAACTGAATGCCAAACCACCCAAGAAACGAGCCGACACGAGCATCCAGTAACTGGGGGCGAGTGCCGAACAGATCGCAGAGACTAAATAAAGTACTGCGATCAACAGAATCGCCTTTTTTCGACCGAATTGATTGCAGATATATCCGGCAAACGGCAAAGCAACGAGCACACCCAAAGCGGGTGCACTAACAACCGTACCCAACTGCTCGGGAGTCAAACGAAACTCGGCGGTCAGATAATCGATCGTTCCGGAAATCAACGCCGCATCCAAGCCAAACAGAAAGCCTCCCATCGCGACAATCGTCGAGTAAATCAAAGCGTTCGTCTGATAGGATTTCATGGCAAGTTGACGAATAGGTACGAGGCGTTATCGGAAGACCGACTTCAAATTCAATTCAATTTAGCTGGTTTGAATCCTATGGGTTAATTCAAAGACGCTTTCTTCTTCTGGAACCATTTCTGACGTTCTTGTCCCGAGGCGACGCCGTCATTGTCAGCATCCATTTCGCTGAAATTGGACTCCACCTTTTCTTGATTCCACGGCCAACCATTCTTTTCCCACTTCGCCTTTTCCATCGCGACGAATTCGGCCTTGCTCATTCCATTAACAGCCTTCCCACCGCCCGCCGCTACATTGTTTTTCGCCGGTTTTGCAACGCCGCCAGGCTTCTTCTTCGCTCCGGAATCGGCCTTGCCCGCGGTGGTCGCCTTGGTTTCTTCGATAACGTCGTTGTTGCGCCAAACCCGTACGTAGTCGACCAACATCTCGGTAGGAAATCCTTCTTGAGTCGTCTTTTCCAAAACCGCTTCTCGGCCACCATTTCGATACGTCTCAAATGGGTACCGCAATCCCAATGACAGGGTCACGTGCATAGGCAAATGCCAATACAAATTTGGCTTACGAGCGACCTCTTTGCCATCGACATACCAGACGACAAAGTCTTTATTGTTTTCGACCCCGTATACGTGATAGTCCTTCCGAGGATCGAACGGAGCATGGTATTCGTTCTTATTGGTTTCCGGATGTGTTCCCGGACGGATCCACTGCCGCTGGCCATCTCGAATTAGGACTGCGTGAAGGTTGCAATCGATGACGTCGACGCCATTGCGCTGTTGCGTTTCCTTATTGAACTCGCATTGCTGAAGTTCGATGATGTCGATTTCGGAATAGGCCACCGTTTCACCGTCCCGGGCTGAATACCGATTCTCGGGACCTTTGCTGTGCAACCAGAACGCAGGCGAAGCTCCCGGAAACAAATCACAGCCCTTCACACGTGCTTCAAAGTACCCATAAACGGCAGTTAAATACTGGCGGGCGATCCCGGACTTATACGCCAACTTGGTATTGCCGCGTTGATGATCCTCTTGAACCATCCGCAAATGCAACGCTCCCTCTTTTGCAAACGTGTTCTCGGGTTCCCAACTCCATGTGCCCCAATCTTCGGTGTCGACATTCCATTTTTTAGTGTCTACCTGATCAACGTTGAACTCATCGGATTGGTCAGCCACAAATTCCCAGTCACCCGGACTTTGTTCGAATAGATTCCCGACGGGCTGAGGATCCGCGGCGAACGAGGTGGGGTTCGATAGAACAAGCGAAAATGCCACGAGGGCAACGAATGTGAGGATGTGTTTCATTGAGGTGTGCAGATCCTAAGGTTATGGAGTAGTCATCAGTTAAAGACCAGATTCGGAAATCGAGATGTCATCGAGATAAACAAGACTGCTTCCACCAAGTTCATCATCATGCTCAATGGACACGGCCAACCGACCTTGGTCGCCGGTTCCTTTCGGCAGATTGATTTGGCGCGTCACCGATACCCACCTCCCTGTCACACACTCGGTCAAGTCGATGTCCGGAAGATGAATCGATGGATCGGCGAGTGAGAGCCGTATGCTTCGCAGCGTGCTGTTGGGTTCGATCCAAATTTTGACGCTCAATTCATAGTCACCTGGTGCTAAATCAATCGAACCGTCAGGACCTTGAATCGAAGCAACATCCGTTGAGAGCTCACCTTCAGAACTGAACCTCAGACTGCGTGTCCCGGAAGCGAATTTCTCATGACGAACGATTGCGAAATGCTTCGCCGAGGCTTCATCGATCTGCCAAAATTTTTGGTATTGGTTTCCCTTCGAATTTTCAGGAACCAAGTTTAGTGGGCGTTCATTTTCCTGAAACAAGATGGGCCCTTCGAAGCCGAAAAAGGCACGATCGAGCAGGTTGGTTTGCGGCTTCTGCCACACTCGCATGTATTCGATTTCGAAATCAGTGGGCAGTTCTTCCTTGGACGGCAGTCCAAGCCAAACGAAGATTTCGGAGTCGAACCAAATTTCCAGTGGATTGGTTAACACCCAATTGCGTCCCTCGGCTTCCTGGGTGGTTTCGTAAACAAGCTCACCATCGATGAAGCATTTCAAATAGTCCTCGCCCCATTCACATCCGAAGATGTGAAAGTCGTCAGCAAGGCGATAAGGAAGCTTCTTTTTGTACCCGAACTTTCGTGTTGGGCGTTGGGCCGGCGGTTGCCAGTCATGTACGCTCATCTTGGTGCTATCGGCTTGGATGTCATTGCCATCCTTGGGGTTGCCCATCTGTTCGTAGATGTCGAGTTCCGATTCATAGCCGATAGCCCAAAACGCGGCAGTCATCGCCGAATCTCCTACCTTTGACTTGACTTCCATGTAGCCATTGAGGAACCGCTTGCGACTGACGACAGCGCCGGTTGTAACAGGAACGTCTTTCCCATCATGAGTACGGTACGTATTCCCCTCATGGCCCTCGTCGTTGGCGAATACAAAGTCGGGTTCCCATTGGGATCGGATCTTCAACTTGCCGTCTTCGACAATCACGTTGTGCGGAGCAAATTGCGATGGCGCCCGCCCCTTCCAGATGTAGTACTCACCATTCTCGCCCTCGACAAACCACTTGGACGAGTCAATTTTGTTCCCTTCAAACTCGTCGCTGATATCATTCCGCAGAACCCAGCCGCCCGAATTGGACGGGTCTGACGCTGGGTAGACAGGGGGCGATGGACTGCCGGACGTCTGGGAATTATCGGCAAATGCAATCTCAGATGGCACCGAGAAAACCACAACAATTGCGGCAATCAGATATCGATTCGGACTGTT
The DNA here is from genome assembly GCF_057365095.1 of Rhodopirellula sp. J20-39. Classification (NCBI taxonomy): domain Bacteria; kingdom Pseudomonadati; phylum Planctomycetota; class Planctomycetia; order Pirellulales; family Pirellulaceae; genus Rhodopirellula; species Rhodopirellula sp. J20-39. Next base: position 5,838,104 of record NZ_CP195123.1, read on the forward strand.
CATTACGGCGATGAAATTGAGGGGATAGCGTTGGAAACAATTTGCAAGACAGCGAATCAGGCGATCACGGCTTCAATAGTCTGCCGCCGGTGGTTGGCGAAACTGATCGGCACGACGAGCTGACCAGCCTTCTTCCGCTCGCCGCAACATGAATAGGGGACGCTGCAACTCCAGCTCCCACTCGAATTGCTTTCGAAACAACCGCTTCACAACCTCTGGATTGGCAGCGGCCAAATCATTTTGTTCGCCAGGGTCTTGTGACATGTCGAACAATTCGGCCGGACGATCGGGATAACGAATCAGCTTCCAATCACCATCCCGAATGGCACCGCGAGTTTCCATCTTCCAGTGCAAAGTGGGATGTGGCAACGTTTTGTTTAGATCGTCTCTGTGATCACGCTGCAAAAATGGCAACAGATCGACGCCATCGAGCCCTTCGATACCCGTTGGATCGCCACCGGCAGCAGCGACGAAGGTGGGAATCAGATCAAGAGTACTGAGTGGTTCATCGTAGACAGCCCCAGCCGGCAACTTCCCGGGCCAAGCAATCAAGCCAGGAACACGCAGACCGCCTTCCAGTTGCGTTCCCTTCACGCCCGAGAAGGGATAGTTACTGGAACCGTTCTTATCCATCGGCCCACCATTGTCATTGGTGAAGACGACGATTGTTTTGTCGCTCAATCCGAGCTCGCTAAGCTTGTCGATGATTTGGCCGCATGCACGATCCATTGAAAGCATCATCTGCGCGGCCGTACGCCGATCACCTTCCAACTCAGGGAAGGTGTCCTTGTCTTGAGGGTCAGCCTGCATTGGTGTGTGCACGGCATTGAATGAAACATAAGCGAAGAACGGAGCTTCTTTGTTGCGTTCGATGAAGCTGCATGCCTCGTCAGCGAGAGCGTTTGTCAAGTAACCGGAGTGTTCTTGGTATTGCTCAAAGTTTCGCTCAATCCAGTTTTCATGAGGTGTCGACTTTGGATTTGCATAAGCAAAGAAATTCCTGGCTCCGCCCCGAAATCCGTAGAACTCATCAAAGCCACGCTTGAGCGGATGATAACGATCGGCGACTCCCATGTGCCATTTGCCAAAGATTGCAGTGCGATACCCTTGCTGCTTCAGATAGCCCCCCATGGTTGGCAAGTCCGTTGGCAATCCCATCTCGTCACCAAGGAGCTTACTATGCTCGCTCATAATTCCAGGCACGTTGATTTCTTCGTAACCGAAACGTTGCTGGTACTTGCCCGACAGCATGCCTGCTCGCGAGGGGCCACAAGTTGCACCCGTTACATAGAACTGAGAAAGGCGAACCCCTGATTCGGCCAAAGCATCCAAGTGCGGCGTTCGGAAGTGATGACTTCCATGAAAACCGAAATCGCCGTAGCCAGCGTCATCAGCGAACAACAGCACGACGTTTGGCTTTTCCGCCGCGGCAATATGCAAAGGGCCCACCGAACTTGGAATACACCAAGGAGCCACGATGCCGGAGATGGTCAGTAAACCAATTGCAACGGTTAACAATCGAATGGACCGCACGGCTTAAACCCTCGAGTAGATCGGCCTTGTCGCAGGGTAAACTAACCCCCACTTTCCATTCATCATACAATACGACTACCCGGTGTCAATGGTTGAGTATCGACGCAATGATCATTTTCTCTGGCGTCCTTTCTCCCGTTCAGTCTACGGCACCTGGAACCGCAACGCTTGTCACTTATCGGACAACCCGTCCCGATGCAGAACCGCCCACGAGAGCCTCGACTTCACCACGAGTGGAGTAATTGAAATCGCCCTTGATGGAATGTTTTAGACAGGAGGCTGCCACGGCGTATTTCACCGCGGCTTGCGGCTCGCATAACTCAGGCGTGATCAATGCATAGATCAGTCCACCAGCGAACGAGTCACCACCACCAACCCGGTCAACGATATTCTTGATTTCGTAGGGCTGGTAACTCCCATCTTCGCCCAGCGGCGCCATCACAGGCGCGTCCGATGCAGCGTCATAAAGCATCGCTCCCCAATTGTTGTGGGACGCCGACAAACTCTCACGAAGCGTGATCGCCACCTTACTGACATTGGGGAACTGCTTGACGACCTGCCTAGCGACATCGGGATAGCGTGAAGTATCCAGTGCCCCTGAATGAACATCCGTGTCGCCAGCCTGGATGCCGAGAACATCGTGGCAATCTTCTTCGTTTGCGATCACGACATCGACCAGCGGCAAAATTTCCTTCATCGTTGCTCGAGCAAGTTCTCGAGCCGTTTTGGAGGAATCCCACTTCCACAGTTTCCCTCGGAAATTGAGGTCGATCGAAACTGTCGCGCCAGCGTCCTTCGCTTTCTGAGCCGCCACACGAGTTGCCTCGGCGGCGTTACGCGAAAGAGCCGGCGTGATCCCGCTGAGATGCAACCACTGGGCACCGTCAAAAATGCCACTCCAGTCGTATCGGTCAGCCGTCGTGATCGCGATCGCGGAATCTTCACGATCGTAGATCACATTGCTTGGACGTTGGTTGGCCCCCGTTTCCAAAAAGTAAAGCCCCAACCTTCCCTGATCGGTTCGCAACACGTACCGGGCATCGATCCCGACCGCACGAATGGAATCCATCGTCGCATCGCCGAGTGCGTGCTTAGGAAGGGCGGTGACGTAGCGAGCTTGCCCACCAAAGTTGCAGATCGATGCTGCAACGCTAGCCTCCGCCCCAGCGTAAGTCACATCAAAGTGGCGAGACTGGCGAAGACGAAGGTGTTCCGGCGCCGCAATTCGGCCCATGATCTCTCCGAACGTGACGACGATTCCACTCATGGTCAATCATTCTCTTTCAGTTGGGTGATGACTTCCGCAGCGCGGCAAGTGATGCCGGCCCAATCTTCTGCGTTGACAAGTTTTTGATCGACGATCCAAGAACCGCCTACAGTGGGCACGTTCGGTTCAGCAAGATATGCCCGCATGTTCTCTGCGTTGACGCCGCCCAACGGAAAATACTCGATACTGAGGTGCTGGTAGGGAGCGGCCATGCTACGCAAATACTTGATGCCGCCCAACGCTTCGGCGGGGAAGAACTTAACAAACCGACAACCTAACTCGATCGCGGATTCCAAGTCCGATGGTGTTGCGATGCCGGGTGCGAACGGCAATCCAGCCTGCTGCGCAGCACGAACCACACTTGGGTTGAGCCCCGGCGAGACGCCGAAATCGGCTCCGGCCGCTCTCACTTCTTTAACCGTTTCGGCATCCAGGATCGTGCCCACACCCACAAGCATTTCAGGTACGTCAGCAACAATCGCCTTGACCGCGTCCATTCCTGCTGGCGTTCGAAGCATCAGCTCAATCGTATCGAAGCCGCCCTTCAATAAAGCCTGGGCTAGAGGCACAGCGTGCTCTACCTTCTCGACAGAAAAACCAGCGACCACTCCGGCTTTGCGAAGGCGGTCAAGAATGTCGCTAGGGAAAGACATGGTGCGTTCCACGTTTGGATGAAAACGAATAAGACAAAGGAATTTAGATATGACAGCCGATGTAACTGGCAATGCAAACTGCAAATGCAAACTGGCAATGCGGACGTCACTGACACCCAAGGATGGTAAACAAACCCGGATGTCTGCAAACACAATCCAGTTTGAACCGCTGGGGCTGGGATCGCCCGTATTTTAACCTTTATTGCATCGCCACGGACACTCGCTTGAGCGTCAAATATTCTTGCAAGCTGTACTTGGAACAATCCTTCCCTACGCCGCTCTGTTTCAGTCCACCGTGTGGTAACTGCACGCCGTAATGCACTCCGTTGACACAAACGCTTCCAGCTTCAATATCCGCGGCGGCACGCAAGCCACGACTGAGGTTCGACGTAAAGACGTAAGCCGCCAGTCCATATTCGGTATCATTCGCAAGCGAGATTTCATCGTCGCGATCGGTGAACTTGATAACCGGCAAGATCGGACCGAAAATCTCGTCGCACGACAACTCCATCTTGCGATCAACGTCACGAAGAATTGTGGGCTGCAAGAAGAACCCTTTCGCCTGGGCCGCGGGTAATTCATGAGCCACTGGGATCTTCCCACCACAAACAACGGATGCTCCGCTGTCGACGGCGGACTGAACCAAATTCAACATCCGGTCACGCGCAGCCTCGGTTAGTACCGGCCCCATCCGACGGCCTTCACCCCGGCCGGCTCCCAGTGCGATCCCGGCGGCATGCTTTGTCGCCGCTTCCAGGAACTGCTCATAGACCGATTCGTGAACGAAACAGCGGTTTGGCGAAACGCAAACTTGCCCCGAGTTGGCGAATTTAAGATCGACGACGCTTATCGCTGCTGCATTCACATCGGCGTCGTCGTAAACCACGACGGGAGCGTTTCCACCTAGCTCGACCGAAAAGTGCTTCACCGTTGTGCAAGCTGACTTCATCGCAGCAACACCGGATCGCGTTGACCCGATCATGGTGAACAGAGCCGGTATGTCGCTGGTTAAAAACGGTTCAGTGACATCGTAGTCCGTTCCACTAAAGACATTGATCACGCCGTCAGGCACCCCAGCCTCGGAAAGTAATTCCGCACACCGCAAAGATGCCAAGGGAGTCAATTGGGAAGGCTTAACGATCGCAGTGCAGCCCGACGCCAGAACTGGGCCAAGCTTATAACCCAAGTTCAAGAGCGGAAAGTTCCAAGCTAGATAGCCGACCACAACACCCAATGGCTGACGCAATGTGTAGTTAAGAAACTTGCCATCAGGATCAGGAATAACTTGCTGGTCAATCCGAGCAGCTTCCTCACAAAAATAACGCAAACAAGTTGTCAACATTCCGAAGTCATACTCGGCGTTGTCCAGTGGCTTGCCGGTCTCGGCGATCAACAGATCGATGATCTCATCACGGTGTTCTTCTAGCAATTCAGCATACCGGAGAATGATTGGCTGACGCTCAGACAATGGCATTTTGGACCAAGTCGTGAAAGCATCGCGAGCTGCCACGAGTGCCAGTGCGACGGAAGCCTCATCGATTTCGGGAACTTCCGCGATGACTTCACCCGTCGCCGGATTGGTCACCGCAAACGACTTCTGCGACTGGACCAACTTGCCATTGATCAACATGGAAAAGCTTCTTTCGGTCATCAAAATCGGTATCTCGCGGCAGTGAGGTAAGCATTTCGAGTGGATCAACCAAGGCGGTGAAGCCGCAATCCGAGGGCAAGTTCAACTGCTGCAAACTCACCTAAGCCTTCACTTCAGTTTGTTGAACGACATACTCTTGCATGGCATCTCGATTAACAACGACCCCCAGTCCCGGACCAGTGGGCACGTCGGCGACGCCATTCTTTACTGACACTGGAACATCAAACAGCTTGTCTCGCAAAGCATTTGGCGTTCGGTCGTATTCTAGCAGCGCGGGTGCGACTTCCTTGCGTCCTGGTTCCAAATAACCCGAAGCGAGAAAGTGGGTTGCCGCAGCAAGATTGAGCATCGTGCCCCAGCAATGTGGAACCACGTTGATTCCCATTGATGATGCAAGGTTGCGGATTTTCAGAGCTTCCGACGGACCACCGCAATATGCCAAATCAGGCTGAGCAATCTGGACTCCACCGGATGCCAATAACCGCTGGTACCCGTATCGAGTTTGCTCACATTCCCCCGTAGCGATCGGTAAATCAACTTTATCCTGCAACTGCCGGAATTGCCCCACGAACTCTGGCGACAGCGGCTCTTCAAACCAGCGGAAATCATGCTCGCTGAGTACATGTCCCATGCGGATCGCTTCGGGAAGATCATATGCATGATTGGAGTCTGCCATCATCGTCATGCCAGGCAACGCCTTCCGGATCGCTTCAACCTGTCGCACATCAAATGATGGGTTCTTACCAACCTTGATCTTCAAAGCGGAAAAGCCCTGATCCTGGTAACTGGATGCCTCTTCAACGATCGACGCAATCAGATCGGACTCGGGCATCTCCTTGAAGTACATGCCTGTCGCGTAACAAGGGACCTGATCCACGTAGCGACCGCCCATCAACTCGGAAACCGATTGCCCAAGCGATTTGCCGCGGAGATCCCACAATGCCATATCGATTCCCGACATGGCCCCCATCATTACGCCACCACGAGCAAAGTCCAACGAAGCTCGCCACATGCGGTGCCACACCACGTCAGTTTGCAATGCATTTTCGCCCAATAACCGCGGTCCATAAAAGCTATTGATCGCTGCTTGATAAACTTCCGATGGACCGTAGCATTCACCCCATCCCGTCGTCCCATCTTCGGCAACGACCTCAACCCAAAGCGTATTGCGTGTGTCGTAGTACCATTGCGAAAAACCGAACGGGACATCGAGATAATCCCGAAGGTGATGCGTTCGAATGCACTGGATCTTCAATCCCGATGGGCTCACTGAACTCGACGCCAGCGGAGAGTTCGATGCATGACGAGAACTCGCCTCACTACGTGGACCTGATTTGCCGGCAACCCGCGACTCAACAGCATGGACCGGGTCCAGCGAACGAGCGTCCCGCGGAGGCGTGACCACGGAAAGCGGCAACTGCGTTGCTGACAAATCCTGATTTTGGTTTTCCACGATGGACCCTAGAAAAGAGTTGCAATAAGCCACCTGCCAGACGCGATTATTCCCGCACCAAGCGGTCGTATTGTAATACAAAAAGAACCGTTTGCAAGATCATGCTTCTGATACCGGTGCAAGGCCCGCGAGAACATCGCAGCGGCACAATTCGCCAGCCAAGTTGACCAACCAGGCCTGAGCACTTCGCTCGAGTCTCACCTCCCTAGCGGAATCCTTACCCGCCAGCGCAATCTTCGACTGTCACCGGCAATCAAATCGCAACCAAACACTGCACCGAAGTCACCCCGTCGCGGACGAACCCGGGCTTTTGAAGAGAAGCCCGACCTCTTAGCATTCAGACAAGGGACTACCGTACGGTGCTACTACTTCACCAAAATTGAAATAGCAGAAACCCTGCCGCCGGCAGTCTCAGCCATTGAAGCGACCTGCAAGGCTACAACTCTTCTTGAATCACTTCTTTAGATCCACGAGTTCCGAGTGCCCCCCAAAGCCCATAAGGACTCTTCGCACCCGGGGCTTGTTTCCCACTGCCGTTCTTTTGCACCGGCAGTTGACCGGACTCGCCCGCTTCGATGGAGTCGGTAACAAACTTCACCGCTCCATCCCCCATCAACACATGGCACCCACCTTGGTGACGGCTGCTCGGGGCCAGATAACCCGGTGACTGAAAGTTTTCTTGACTGCCGAGGTAGTAGTTCCCTGAGGTCGTAGCGGTTGCGGCCCAAAGACCACATGCCGAGTTGGGTGGAAGTACCGTAACCACTGTCGTAAAGACCGGGTTACCATCGGCCCAGCGATAGCCACGTCGCTCCGCAGATGGCAATCCCAAGCTAACCGCCGAAGTGTTCCAGAACTGAGGACGAGTAGCATCATTTCCATTGGAAACCTCACTTGGAAGCTTTGCGGTCCCCATACCTGTTTTCGGGTTTGTACGAGTATCATTGTCGCCCAGATCCGTAGCGATTTCGCCAGCCACAATCGTATTGGCGAGTCCGTCCAGAATGTCCCGAAAGGCCATCTTTTGACGAGGTACGAAAGCACCACGTTGCCCCGCACGAGTGAACTGTGCTGCGTTGCTGTTGCGTTCTAGCGTGATCAGTGTTCCGCCCGATGATGCACGTGCGGGACTGTCCCCCAAACACGCGGCGTAGTTTGTGCGTCCAAATGCCGGAAGCCCTACACCGGGATCACTGGGGCAACGAAGTGTGGGAATTTCGGTTGCCCACGGACCGTAGTCACCATTGCCTGAACCGGAATCCGATGGAGTGGGGCCCATCGCGGGCCATGTTCCCGTGCTTCCATCGCTATCAGGAGCGTTCGGATTGGAAATCTGCTCCCACAATGCTTGACCTTCCAAGAACGGAGTCAGCCCCACCAGAAAACTTAATTCCTCTTGATTGTTGCCATTGGGCCCCGTGCCTTGCGAAGTATCGGTCCAGTCATAAGCTCCCGGCCCAGCGGTCCCCTTCGCACTATTAAATCCACTGGTACCGGACTTATGCGTCGGCAATTGCTTGTACGCACTGTGGTAATTGTGGATCGACAAACCAATCTGCTTGAAGTTGTTACTGCAACTCATTCGGCGAGCCGCCTCACGGGCTGCTTGAACAGCCGGCAGCAACAATCCAACCAGCACGCCGATGATCGCGATCACGACCAAAAGCTCGACCAAAGTGAAACCACGACGACTATCGCGGTCAACATTTTCAAAAAGACCTTTCATATCAACTCCCGTTTCAAGAATTCCACACGTCGAACATGTAAATGCGTCGAACTTGGCTGCAGGGCAAAACTCTGCCAAAGGCGTCTGTTTAGTCCCGCTAGAAAGCGAACACCGCCAAATCCTCTTTTGGTAGTATTATATTACTTTTGGAGGACATGTCAACAACGTTCAGTTAAGTGGCACTGAAAAGGCCTAGCGGCAGCGTATCGCCGCTAAGTCGGGTCGAAAGGTTGCCGCGCGTTGCGAAAACCGGTCTACTCATCGCTCCCCAGAAAACGCGGGGCAACGCTCAAAAATCACACCTGATGCGATAGTCATACGATGGAAAACACGAGATCCCGGCGAAACCTTTGCGGTCAGGTCGTTTACGATTTGGGATGTAAGATTCTTGCCGGTGAATGGAGTCCTGGAGACCCCCTGCCTCAGGAGGTCGCTCTTTGCGACAAAATGGGTGTCAGCCGTACCGTCATTCGCGAGGCAATCAAGTCTCTGGCCGCGAAAGGCTTGGTCCAATCTCGAGCCAAACGCGGCACCATTGTCCTGCCTGCACGATCATGGAATTACCTTGATCCCGAGGTCCTTGAGTGGCAAACTCAAGCCGATGACAACGGACAACTGCTGTTCTATTTGACCGAATTTCGCAAAACGATCGAACCATCTGCCGCTGCGTTGGCTGCTGAACGTGGATCCGATGAAGACCTGCAGAAAATACAGAACGCTTGGCAAGAGATGGCTGACAACACCGATAATGTTGAGGCGTTCTTGCATGCTGATTTGAAGTTTCACACCGAGATCCTGCATGCAACGGCGAACCCGTTCTTCTCTCCCGTCGCTAACGTGATCAGCGTTTCACTGGAATCAAGCCTGCGGGTGACCAACCGCCAGCCGGCTGATAACCGAACTTCGCTTCCGCCTCACGAGAAGGTAGTCAAAGCGATCTGTTCTCGAAAATCAAATCAGGCGAGGTCCGCAATGGTAGAGCTACTCGCTGATGCGGCCGACCGGGTGCAGAAGGCGGTTAACCGAAAGTAGCGTGGGAATCACAGCGACCAGCGATTGTGCGAAAGCGGACGCGAAGTTGTTACCAGGTCCAGTACATTGCCAGTACATGGCCAAGGATCGAATTGAAACGCAAACGGCCAAACCAGTTCAATCGAGAACATGATTTGGCCGTTGCAATAAACGTTGATCGTTGTCGTTGAAGGAATGGCTTCGTTTAGCCAACTAAGGAGTCGCCGCGAGCGTAGCGACCAAGGGTCTCTTGGTACTTCTTCTTGCCCTCTTCGACACTCTTACGAATCGCCTTGGTACTTTCTTCGCTTTCCTTGCGAAGTTCTGCGATCATCTGCAGCGACTCGATTTGGAAGCCACTGATGGAATCGACCAATTTTTGCACCGACTCGGGATCGATCGTGCTTCCGTAACCAGCCTTCAAAGCGGCTCGTTCGAGTTCACGCCCTAGGCTTGCCACGTCTTCGAGTCCCTTGTTGACACCTTCTTTCATCGCCTCGGTGGCCTGGGTGACTTCGTGCAAACCATGCTGGCTGGTGTAAACCGTGCCCAAGATTGTGAAGACGTGCTCGTTGGTTGTGAAGAACGTAACGGCGCGGCGGAAAACGCGTTCTTTCACATCGTGAGTTTGTTTCAACTTGGTGATCAACGTTTCGCCGACATCGTAGCCAATCTCAAGATTTTCAGCGATGTCCTTCAGCAGTTGATAGGTCTTGTCCTCTTCCTCGAACTTATGCCGAGCTTCATCGCGTCGCAGTTCCAGTTGGCTCTTACCGCCTTCGTCCGTGCCTTGATAATCATCCAACGCTTTTTGCGCGTCAGCCAAACCATCTTTAGCTGCTTCCAAGATTGGCAAGTGAGTGTCTAGCAATTCACGGGCAAGGACTTCGGCTTCCTTCAACGCGAATCGAAAGTCGATGTACGCGTCCATAATCAGCTCTTCCGTTTTGAGCGCGTCCTTGGTGTCCTTCGCGACCGAACCGTAAACCTGAATGATCTCGTCAAACCGGTCACTTGGTGTTCCCCTGCGCATCTTCATCCACCAGTTAGCCACCTTTTCGGTACCGCTGATTTTGCCATCATCGAGTTGAGCGATCAGCCGTTTGCTGTCTTCGCGAATGGAATCAAACATCTGGGTGATGTCCATGTAGCGATTGCCAATCTGGACACTTTCGATGTTCTCTCGGACCAATGCGTTGAAAGAACTCATGTGCTTGATCACTTCGGCGATCGCCAGCACTTTGCCTTCGTCAAGATACTTCACGTCTTCTAACAACGTGATTAGTTCTTGCGGGGCTTGATTCTTATCGCCCCCAAACTTCTTCAGTGTATCGAGAGCCCGATCGAGGTAGTCTCGCATCGAGGTCGAACGCGTATCAAGTTGTTTTGGCGGGGCGGACTGCTTTGCCGACTCCTCGGGACCCGGTGCGTTGGCTTGTGCTTGCTGGCTCATGGCCTAAAACTCGTGAAAACGTGAAAAGACGCGTAAACGGACACTCATCAAGTTAAGCCTTTGGCCTCGGTCGAGCAATCAGGCGGGGCTATCGAATATCGGGCGATCGGCGGTTATCTTTGAAGAGGTTCACCGGCGAAACTCGCCTCGTTCGACACTCTTCTTAATGATCCAAATGATGACAGGTTCGGCAAACGCTCACGCTCAAGCCCCCTCGCCGACCAACGCCGGTCAATCGGCCCCGGTGGCAGCATCACCGGCCGAGCTCCGTCGTCGGCGTTCGGAGACGAAGATGCCGGGCGAGGAAATGACGATCGCGGAAACCTTGCGGGTCATGGACGTCGCTCGCGAAATGCGAGAACAACGTGAGAGTGCGGAAGAAATGTTTCGGCACGACGAGGTGCGTGTTCGGCTGCGTGAAAAGCTGATGCGAACCGCCCAGCTTTCGGGCGACCGCGTAACCGAAGCCGAGATCGATGCGGCGATCGACCAATACCTCGCAGGGCTGCACACCTATCATCCACCCAAGCGAGGCTTCCAGACCTTCATGGCACATTGCTGGATTTATCGTTACCGCATAGCTGCGGCCGCCGTCGCAGTGGGCGCGGCTTGTTCGTGGATGTTGTTTTAGTTTCTTGATGCTGATTCTTGTTTCTGTACTTCTCTGGTCGCGACGATGCCGATTCCTGGTCCTCATGTTCACCGACAACTCATTTCCGCGTACGAACAGGCCGCCGCTCGGCTGGAATCGGTGCGGGCTCAATTGAGCCAAGTCGCCGCGCAACGAGAACGACTGGAAGATGATCGCAGTGATACGCTAACCAAACTAGCGAAGTACTATCTACCAGACTTAACACCGGAGTCGATCCAGCGGACTTGGGCCGAGATCCGTCCGACAATGCGAGAAATTTTGCTTCGCAAAGAGCATCGGGTCCATGAACTCGAAGAGGAACTGAAAGACCAAAACACGATACGTCACGGACAGGAAGCGGACCTCGACCGACTTAACGAACGATTGGACGAAGCGGAACAACGGCAAGCCGAGGTGGCTAAGCAGGTCGAAACGCACCTGCAAGAAAACGCCGAATTCGTCGACCTGTCCCAGCGAGCCTCGATGGCGGAAGTTGCACTTGAAAGGGCGGAGTCAAACCTGGATGAAGTCAGCCAAGACGCCGCCCGAAAGCTACCTGCGTACAACGAAGACAAGCTCTTTACCTATCTAAAAGATCGTAAGTTCAACACGTCGCAATACAAGCATCGCGGCCTGAACCGCAGCATGGACCGCTGGATCGCGAAACTGGTTAACTACCGCGAAGCAAAGCGAAGCTACGATTATCTGACCAACACTCCTGAGACGATGCGAAAGATCATCGCCGAAGATCGTCTCGCGCTGGATACCGTCCTCGACGAACTGCAACGACACCGGGATGAAGCGTCCGACCGGTTTGGCTTGCTCGCCCAAATCCGTGCAGTCGAAGCGATGCATGACGAACGCAAGTCAGCGTTGATTCAGTTGGCGGCGACGGGGCAAAAGTGCGAAAGCATCCAGAGCGAATTGAACGAATTCGAAAATCCGCAATGCGACTATTACCGGGAAGCGATCAGCGTCTTTCGCGGAATGTTATCGCGGACCGAATCCGAACAACTTCGACAGGAAGCACGCCGAACGCCGGAAATCACCGACGACCAAATCGTTGCCTCTCTTCGAGGCGTTGAATCGCAAATGGATCAGGCCGAGTTGGCGTCATCCCGCCAACAAGATCAACTTCAAATGGGGCAGCAGGTCCACGAAGCCATCGGCCGACTTGTTCAGCGTTTTCGTGCGTCGGGCTTTGACCGCGCCAACAGCCAATTCTCGGATACTTTGGATATCGCCGGCTACCTGGACCGAGCACATAGCCCAGCGGACGTTGACGATCTTTGGCAATCCATTCGGCGCGCCCAAAATTGGGGACCAACAACCATGGACCGCATCACTCAAGTGGCCACTCACCCGATGACCCAGGTGATGATCAACGCAATGGCCCACGCCGCGGCGGGAGCCTTGAGTGAACATGCTAGGCGTGCGGGAGGCCGCACGCGTTCACGTCGACGCTGGTAAACCCAAACCTTGCTTAATAACGGCTGACTTCCCGGCGTCTTGAATGGAGCGCCGAATGCTTAACTTGCTCGGCGTTCCATATTCCAAACCTAGCGACCGCCGGGCCGAGTCGCGACGCGTGGAGTGGCTTTGCTAGCCGAGAAGAAGTTATCGATTTCAGCAGAGCGTTTCAGTTCGTCGAATTTGACGCCCATCGCGAGGTTCATCTTCTTTTCGATCAGGTCTCGCTCCAATTCTTCACGAACCGCTTCAAAGTCAGAAACGATCGGTTCGGTGAATCCTTGGCAACGCAAGACGATGTACTTGTCGCCCGTTGCGATAATGCCGCTCAGTTCACCTGGCTTCATAGCAAATGCTTCTTTTTCAATCGCGGGCTGACCACCATATTGTCGGATCGGAGGCACCTTACCGAAGTTGCTTGATGAAGTCGGTTCGATACTGTATTGCTCGGCGAGTTGCCCAAAGAACGCCTCACTTGCGTTGTCGCGGGCCATCTCCCATACCTTTTGGGCGGTACGTTGATCAGACAAAACGATCGCCAACACTTCCGCTCGCGGGCCAAACGCTGACGCGAAACCCTTTTGTAAATCGTCTTGGCTAAGCTGCACGGTATCCTCGACAAGCTTCTTCAATGCAACGCTGGGCCAAACAGCATCCTGAATGTAAACCTCTTTGGTCGACTTGCCTTGCGAAACAATGGTTTCCATCCAAGCTTCGGTGTCCGCTTTACCATCGCTGCGGACGTATCCATAGCTAACGGCGGCACGCGTAATTTCTTGATCGACGTCAGCTTGGCTAACCGTTTTGCCAGTCATCTTCAATGCTTGATTGAGCAGCTTGCGATTGATCTCGCCTTCGAGCACTTCTTCGCCGTGACGCTTGATACATTTGTCAGCAACGGACGCAATTGAGATTTGCTGGCCATTGATAATAGCGGCAACGCCTGGATATTGTCGCGACGCTTCTGCGTCACCAAGAACCTTGACGACCTTGGATTGCTTTTGAAGCTTCTCGAAAAGTTCACCAGCGGCAACCTTCATTTTCTCATCACGAATTCGGTCGGCGATCTGTTCTTTGATCGCTGGCAACGCTTGCGGGCTAGGGTGACTTGCTGGCAAACGACGAACCGCTTGCAAGAAGATCCACTGATCACCGATTTGCAACACCGGTGAAACATCACCGTCTTTCAATGCAAAAGCAGCGTCTTCCAAACGTGAATCGCCCATGTAACGACGAATAGGTGGAATCAAACCGCCAACGCTGGCACTTGTTTCGTCTTCACTGAATTCTTTTGCCAATCGAACAAAGCTATTGGGATCGGCTTGAGCTTGCGATTGAAGTTGGTTGGCTTGGGACGGGTCACTGACCATGATCATCCGGCATTTGATCGCTTCACCAAACTGCGAAAGGAATGCTCGGTTGAACTCATCTTGAGTGACTTCCACTTGATCGGCAACGAGAGCTCGCAGAGCCAACATGGGCCAGATGATTTCGCGGCTGTATTGGTCTGGAGTGATATCGCGTTCTTCCTGCAACAATTGCAGATAGCTTTCCAGCGATAAGCCGAACTTCTTAGCAACGCGAAGCACTTCGGCGCGAACTTCTTCCGCCGTGATGTCGATGCCGTTCTTCTTGCACTCCTGCATAATCAAATGTTGATTCACAAGATTGTCTAGCACGTCGGTGCCATACCGCTGCAAAACAGCATCTGCGAGAGCGTCGCGGCTAATTGGATCCGCGTTAACGACCGCGACGACGGAAGATTCCGCCGCACTGACCTGTAGTTGCGAAAGCCCCATCGAGATGGCGGCAAGAGCGGCGAGAAACACCAGCGTCTGACGCACTCGATAGCGATTCGCTACGAAAGTGGGCTGACAGCGGGATTGAATTGTGCGGGAAACAGTATCTGACATGAGCGGACACTCCATTATCCGAGCGGTGCGAAATCCGATGCGGTGCGAGGGCAAAAACCGACCGCGATCCTTTGCGGTGAGTCACCTGAGACAAACACTAGGGAAATTGAAAGTTTGTCTCAAGTCGAATATTCGCATGTGCCGACACAGTGTGCCGGCGTGCCGATTCGAACCTATCGCGACGATGGGATTCGTTCAGCCGCAACCCGCGATTTCGTACGAAGAGAAGGTACAAACACACTCGTGCTGGGATGACCGCCTTACAGGTCGATCGCCTGCTTATTTCAATCGCCCACACCAAGATCTTCGTCCAGGGCATCCAAAATCAGCTTCAATTCGGCTTCTTCATGCTCATTGAAACGACGGGTGAACGCGTCTAGCCGAACCAGCACCTTTTCTTGCGCCGTGGTGACTTCTGGCGTGACACCTTCGATTGGCGGGTCACCCGTACAAGCATCCGCAGCAGCCTCGGCTAGGTGTCTTGCATCTTCGAACAAAACAGCATGCTCGGACCGCAATGTCTCCGCACAAACGGAAAGATGAGCGTCGTTGTCGATCGACAAATCCAGATAGCCGTAAGCTTCTTCCAATCCGAAGTGCAAAGCGAGTTGGTCACGCAGATCAGCAAACAACTGGATCAATTCCGCCCAGTGATTGGCGGCCGCTTCTCGCGGATTGGTCAACAGACGCAGCCGATCCATCAAAATCTTCAAGTCTCGGTTATCGTCCTTGATGTCTTTCAAGAAGGCCGCGTTGACAGTCAGTCGAGCCGTGGTTGAGGGTGAACTAGACATCGAATGGTTCCTACCGTGGAGTGGTTGAGTCACTATGTGATTATAGCTGAATTGGATCGCCAACGTAGTGCCAGTGGGGCCGAAGTCCGATCGGATTGCAAGATCCCTCACTTTTCGACCTTGACGCATTTGCTGAGATGGGAACAATTCGCTTATCGAATTCGCGAAAGCGTTTTTGCCACGGGAAAGGATTTTCCGTGAACGCATAACCATTGCCCCAAGCTCGAACAATTTCATTGTTCGCTAATGATGACGGGGTGGGTTAGGCAATATTTCATTTTTCGTCAGCAAGGAGGCGACGAGATGCACCACCCCATCAGTCGGTCGGTTGAATTTTCAAGTTCGAAATTTTTCGCTGAGGCGTTTTGCCTCGCAAAATCTCAGCGAACTCGTCATCCCTCGTTCTCGACGATTTCCGATGGCGGAAATGCTTGGTTGCCCAAAGGCACTTCATCGGATGACACTAACGCGGTCACCCTAGCGTCCAAAGCGACGCCGTCATTTCCAGCAAACGCACCCAACACGCCTATTAGTGCGGCGGATGAGGTCGACGCCGCCGAAAACACGTCGGAACACTCGCTGCAAGAACTGCTTCCCAAAGCTCGTTTCTTTGGTGGCGACAACGTCGTTTTTTCATCGATCGCTGAATCGGTTGAGTCGTGCACTCCGGGCCAGCTCGTGGTCTACCGAATCGGCCTAGATTGCCCAGACGAGTTGATCTCCCAGGCCCTCGCCCGTGGTGCGGCCGGAATTCTGACGGAACAAATCCTGCCGGCTCCGCTTCCACAGTGCATTGTGGGCGACACCGACCACGCATTGGCAGAGATCACCGCTAACCAACTTGCCGACGAGCATGGAGCTCGCCCTGACCAACGGCTCATCATGGTTGGCATCGTTGGCGATAGCGGTAAATCCACTACCGCTTTATGCATGGCAACCGTGCTGCGGGACTCACCCTGCCGCGTCGCCTATGAAACCGACCTTGCGCATAGCGATGGGATCGGTACCGAAGTTTCGCCAGACGCTTGTCCAAGTGGTGCAGCGTTATTGGTTCGACTTACAGAGGCTGCCGATGCGGGCGCCGCCGTTTCGATCATTGAATTGAACGATCAAGCACTGCGTAGCGGTGGCTACGATTCGGTGCAATTTGATGTTTTGGTGGTCGTCGGTCGAGCAGAACGACGCAATGACTTTGGTCCCACTTCGCTGGAGGCCGCCATCGAGCGTGTCTCGCGAAAGGGAGTCATGGTGATTCCCGCTAGCGATGAAGCCGTCAATCGAGCGGCACAAGAAGCTGGATTGAATGTTTTCACCTACGATGTCAACTCACCTGCCGATTTGTCCTTGCAAACCGTCAGCAATGAAGATGGCTGCTTGACCGCAATGATTTCGCACGAGATGAACTCCGCTTTGCTGGAATCCATGCTGGGCCAAGGGCTGTTCACCACTTCACTAGCCGCTGCAGCAGCGGTAGGCGTGATTACCCACAATCCACTTGTGCAGATCGCCGAATCCCTTAGCCAACTTCGCGAGGTGCCTGGACGATGCGAACGGTTTTCCAACCCGGATTGGGATACCTCGCAACGGCAGCCTGACATGATCTTGGATGTTGCCGGAACGCCGGAACGTCTCGCGTTCCTATTGCGTTCGATTCGCGAACAAACCGGTGCACGTTCGGAGGCTGCGATGCCGATTCTGGCATTCACGCCAAAGGGCACCCAGCCCAAAACCAACCGCAAATCAAAACTGTGGTGTGTCCTTGCGGTGGACGCGAATGACACCGCCGAGACATTGATGCTTTACGGTCGCTTGCTTGAAACGATGCCCGATCATTGTGTCCTGACTTGTCACCCTGCGTCGAAAGAACAATTTCTTTCGCTCAGCCACGGCGTGCTGGATGGAGTTCAGGATTGTGCCGCAATGCGACTGGTCGCCGACCAAGAGCGGGCCATTCAGTGGGCGGTCCAGGGTGCCGGAGCTAACGACACGGTCGTCGTGGTCGGTGCAGTGGACCGCACATCACCCCAATCCCAACGCAACGATCTGGCACGCCTGAAGGAAGCCATGTGTGGCATTCCTTCGACAGAAGTCAGTCCACCCGCAGCGACGAAAGACGCCGCACCCAGCTTGAAGCTTTTCCACCCCGACGCTTAGGGAAAGCATCCAGCGACGTCTGCAAAGCATGCCTGGTCTTGACGAAAGGTAGCTACCTGAGTCGTAATGGCTCATATGCGAACTGAAATCGACCGGCAACGATTGCACGATGACCTCCGCGGCTTAGTCGACGGAGAGGTACTTTGTGACAATACATCACTGCAGTTGTACGCGTCCGACGCCAGCATCTACCAGATTCGCCCATTAGTGGTCGTGCGTCCTCGTTCACCGGCGGATGTTGCCGCGACGGTATCCTACGCAAACGACCAAGACCTGACGGTCCATCCACGCGGTAGTGGCAGTGGAGTAGCGGGCGAGTCGCTCGGGCCGGGGATCGTGCTGGACATGTCAACGCACATGCGTCGCGTCACGGTGCTGGATGAGGGCACTCGAGTTGTTGTGCAGAGCGGTGCGACGCTCGCCAGTGTGAATCGGATGCTCGCCCAATATGGCCGTTGGTACGGCCCCGATCCGGCGACGCGAGCAATTACAACGATGGGGGGTGTCATCGCGACGAACGCGTCGGGAAGCCATTACCTACGAAGTGGATCGGCGCGGGATACGATCGAATCGGTTCGTATCGTTAACGCGAGTGGCCAGTTGGCTGAACTAAGTCAGCACGCGGCCGATGAATACATGATTCAGTCGGATGGCACCACAACGGCCCAGGACGGTGAATTCCTAAATCGCGTGGCTCGCGGCCTGACGGAAATCCGCAGTCAATTTAGCAGCCAGCTTGAATCTTCCCCTTTTCGATCACCCGCCAGCAACGGATACCGGTTAGACGATTTCGTCAGCGATGACGGCACGGTCGATTTGGCGAAATTTTTCGCTGGAACTCAGGGCACTCTGGGTGTGATGGTCGACGCAACGTTGCGGACCGAGATGATCCCGGCACATCGCGGCGTGGTGCTGCTGTTCTTCCACCGTTTGGATTCAGCGATGCGTTCGGCGGTGTCCGCGCTAAGCCACGGTCCGATCGCGTGTGATGTGATGGATCGCCGGATGCTGCAAATCGCACGAGAAGGCGAGCGGCAATTTGCTGACTTAGTGCCTCGCGAAGCCGAAGCCGGCATGTTGGTCGAAATTCAAGGCGAATCTCTCGGCGATCTGTACCACCGCTTGGGCATCATGCGTCAAACGCTGGCGACCGGCCCCGACGCAGCCTTTGTTTCACGCGATACGATTCGCAACGACGAGCGAGACCTATTTTGGGCATTGTTTCGACGAGTGATTCAGCGGCAATATCGCGTCCGCGGACAAGCATTGCCGCTGCCGTTCGTGGAAGACATATACTCGCCCCCGGAGTTGCTTCCGCAAATGTTGGTCGCGGTTCAAGACGTGTTAAAGCGTTTTCAAACCACCGCCACCGTTTTCGCTCATGCGGGGCATGGACAATTACACATCCGACCGATGTTGGACCTGGGTGAGATCACCGATCGTCAAAAGATTCGACCGATCAGCGAAGCGATCGCCGACGTGGTTTGGAAACAAGGTGGGCAAATCGGTGTCGAACACGCCGCTGGCTTAAGCCGCTCGTATTTAATGCCGCTGCAGTTTGGTGACTTGTGGCCGGCGATGGGCCAAGTCAAGCGACTGTTTGATCCACAGCATCGCTTCAACGCAGGCAAACTGTTCGGTGCGATTTTCCAGAAGCCCGATGAGAACCTGCGGCCAATCCACCAAACAATTGATATCGTGGCCGCGGGCCGAAGCGTGCTGCCGATGCGACGTTCCGAAGGCTCCTCGCCCAGCAATCCTATTCTTCCAGCGGCCGACGACAACCAGCAAAATCTTAACGCGCCAAACGTCGATCCGACCAGCAATTCAGCCGAAGCGGACCAAGCAACAGCGGCGCCGGCGACAGTGGAACCGACACCCCCGAGAACGACTCGATTGGTGTCTTCGCTATTGCCTCACGAACCAATGCCCCAATTGGAAGTATTGCAACAGTGGCCTGGTAGCGCCCCGATTACAAAGGCAACTCGAGCTTGCAACGGTTGCGCGCGGTGCCGCTCACACAATCCAGGCGAGCGGCAGTGCCCGATGTTTCGCATCAGTGCAGCCGAAGAAGCTTCACCGCGTGCCAAGGCCAACCTGTTGCGGGGCGTCTTGAGCGGGGAGTTGCCCGTTGATGAATTGACCGGTGAACGCGCCAAAGCGGTCGCCGACCTGTGCTTCAATTGTCATTCCTGTCGAGTGGAATGTCCGGCGTCGGTCGACATCCCCAAAGTCGTCGGCGAGATCAAGGCGCAATACGTTGCCACCAATGGCTTGCCATTATCAGATTGGTTGATCGGCCGAATCGACGTGGTTGCAGCGGTCGCTTCACGCGTCGCTTGGCTATCGAACTTTTTGTTGCGACGCAGCGTGGTCCGTTGGCTCGGCGAGAAGCTGTTTGGGTTCTCATCGGCAAGACAGGTGCCGGCATTGGCGAGCGAGTCGTTTGTTCGATACGCGACGCGACGACGTTGGCACAAAGCATCACCGCACGGTGGACTGAAGGTGGTGTACTTCGTCGATCACTTTGCCAATTACCACGACCCCGAAATCGGACGTGCGTTGGCCGAAATCCTGCTACACAACCGGATCGGATTTTACGTTCCCACCGGACAAGCTCTCAGTGGGATGGCACGGATCACCGCTGGCGATCTAAAGGGAGCTCGACGGGTAGCAAAGCGAAACGTGCGGATCCTGGCCGATGCGGTTCGCCAAGGCTACACCGTGTTAGCGACTGAACCGGCGGCGGCATTGTGCTTGCAACACGAATACCCCAACTTGCTTGACAACGAGGATGCACACCTAGTCGCCAAGCATTCGCACGAAGCGTGTGAATACCTGTGGTCGCTGCATCGCGAGAAACGCTTGGCACTGGAATTCGAGCCGATCAAACACCGCATGCTCTACCACCAACCCTGTCACAGCCGTGTGCTGGACTCGGAAATGTCGGCTGCGAAATTGATGAGTCTGATCCCCGAAATGGAAGTCGAGGTGCTCAACAAAGGTTGCAGCGGGATGGCTGGGACATGGGGGCTGCAGCGAAAGAACTATCGCAATAGCCTACGAATCGGTTGGCCCATGATTTCAGCCGTTCGGAAAGCGACCCACGCTACGCCGACGACCGAATGCAGTGCCTGCAAATTGCAAATGCAGCATGGTGGAGATTACGACGCGATCCATCCGCTGAAATTGCTGGCCCATGCTTATGGCCGATTGCCTCACCCCGAATTACGCGAGCGGACCTAACGAACGATTGCTAAACTAAGCGATGGCAAACCCATGTGCCGATATCTTACCTGGCACGCGAATTCACACGCTTGCGAGTTGAACGGTCAGCCTTGGGCTAGTCCATCTTTCGCAAGCGATACGCTCAACAATACGCTCGTACTCGAACCGATTGCGGATTCAATCGCGGGGCGGCCGGACGTCTTTGGTCGCACCAGCCCCGGTCTGAGATGCACGGCGATTTTCTCGCTGAATCGCATCGTAGACTTCTTGGCGGTGAACCGGAATCGCCTGGGGCGCTTCGATGCCGAGACGTACTTTGTCTCCGCGTATGTCCACTATGGTCACCACCACGTCATCACCAATCATGATGCTTTCGTCACGGTGTCGGGATAGGACGAGCATGATGTCCTCGGCTTCGTATATCAGGAGGGAAGATCTTTAGGACCAAATTGGTTGGAATCTTGATGCTATCGGGCCGGCAATCCTTGCCGTGATTTGCATTCCATCGCAACGATCATGCGAGGTCTGGCTTTGGAAACAACACCCGTTGTTTCGCCTCGCTAAGAAGATTGATCGACCATGCGCCTGGATATATCCAAGCCGGGATCATAAGGTCCGCACTTACCGGTCGTGCGGATTCGCCACCGTGGAACGATTTATCGTGTGTCGCCGGGGAAAGAGCCCGTCGGTGACTGGTTGTCCACCCATGTCACCGCTTCTAAACACAATGCAGTCGCGGAAACCTTTGCAGTTACGGAAAGTCATGCAGAGACAGAGAGCACTGCAATCCGCAGCCAAATCTTCAAGCCCGCTGCCTGATCTGAAGCCTGCCGCGTGGTCTTAAGCCTACCGCATAGTCTTAAGCAGCGCGAACTTGTGAAACTGGCATGTCTTGTTTGACCGAACCGACGATCGTTGGCAACGGTTGTCGCAAAGGCCGATCATCGTTGGTGATGACCTGACACCCTAGCCGTCGGTCAAGATTGACCAACAAAGGAGCTCGCAGGTTCGTGGTTAATTTGCCAACGTGCCCGGCTACAGTCGTCATGATGTAGACTTCCGCGCCGCTGGACAGGTGCAAACTGGCCAGATCACGACGACCGATGTGAACGCGATAGTCGGGAAAAAACGCTCGTGGGCAGATCACCGCCAACGCGCGATCACCCCGTGCGGCCGATTGCAGCCAAGCGACCGATTCGTTGTCAGGATCAGGAATCAAGGCCCATTGGTGCAGCGTTTCCATGCCGACAAGTCCCTGTGGGAACAGGAATAGTTGGTCGGCATTGAGTTCCAAAGTGCCGAAGCGATGGGTATCGATTCGCATGGCTAGATTCCGATTCGCGATGAACGTGGCAGTCAAGGTTAGTTCGCGGGGCCCGCAAATGATGCGAGTTGACGCAGGCTCAGTCGTTCGACCGATTCGCCATCCTCGTTATCGGATAATCCGTGCGACCGAGATAATCGAATGTTCGGGATAATCGGAAAAACTTACCTGACGCCTGCAATAAGGAACCAGACCGCGCCCAACGGAGCCACCAACACGCTCAGCCACCACGCACTTCGTGCAACTCAACTTTGAAATGCAGCGTCGCGTTGGGCGGGATCGACCCAGGAGCTCCCATCGCACCGTAGCCCAATTCCGGCGGCACTTCCAATTCGATCATGCCACCCTCTTTGACCAATTGCAAACCTTCGGTCCAACCGGGAACGACGCTCTGAAGATTGAACTTCGTTGGCTGGCGGCGGTTGTACGAACTATCGAACTCCGCACCACTGTCCAGCCATCCCTCGTAATCGACGGTAACGAAGCTTTGCGGTTTTGGCGCGTCACCGCTACCTCGTCTCAAAATTCGGTACTTCAACCCCGAATCGGTCGTCGTAAACTCTTTCGGTGCATCTGGATCTTCCGGTCCCGGTCCGCCGCTACGCCCCGCCGGCGAACAACCTAGATTGCCAAGACAAAGTAAAAAGGAAAGGGACAAAACAGTCTGGGCAAACAAGCGTTGCATCAATCAATCCTTTCGTGCTCCGGATCCGAACTGGTCGGCGAAGCGTTCGAGGGTGAGGAGTGGTGAAATGGAAACGGTTTTCCGAAAAGGGAATTGACCTCAGGAAATGGTAACCGCAAACCAGATAGGATAGACTACGCCAGATGAAAACTTTTCCCGTCTCGCTGAATCGACGCGTGCCAAGCCTTTTAGCGGCGATGGCATTTGCATCTTTGGTCGCGTGCGGAACGGTGGGTTGGGCCCAAGTGGTTCAGTTGCCTAGTGTTCGCCAATTTTCGTATCGCGGTGGAGTTTTGGTTCCTGATCGTGGCACAGCGTCTCTGGGCGGCAACTCCAGCTATGCGAGCGGATCGAGCTCGAGACGAATTCCTGGATTGCCGTCCGCCCCTGGCAGCAGACAAGGATGGACTTCCACCGCGGGTGGCGCTTCGGTCACCGTCACGATCCTAGATTTGGATGAGATGGATCGCCAAATACTGGGTGAAGACCCTCGCACGCTCGGTAACAAGATTCGATCGGAACGCCTGGATCGTGCCCGTGGCAACGACAGCAAGGCGATCGATCCGACGCAAGAAGTGATTTCGCTGGTTCGCAATGCTCGCTCGCTCTTCGAAGCCGGTAAGACCTCGACCGCCCAAGCTACCTACGAACTTGCGATTGCACGTCTGGAGGAACTGAAACGATCCCTTCGATCGCAGCGGCCTTCGAGCTCCGAGCCAGCCAGTACTTCAGTCTATCAACACAGCAACCATCAACGTATTAACAACATGCTGGACTACGCCGTTCGCGAATACACGCACCGGTTCCCGACTGCCAAACCGAATTCCGTCCACGCAGCAACGCGTCACGCGGCAATGAGCTCCAATAAGGTGCCACCTCTTGCTGATGCTGCGACGCTGGATCGTCAACACGGCCAGGCTGCGTTTCCTGCCTCCGGTTCGAGGACGCGCCGTTGATCGGTCGTCGAATGAATTTGAAATCGGCTCGTGATTTCTGTCGTCGGTTCGGCATTGGACACCAAGCCGGCGCGGATCTATTGCGTTTGCTCGACAGCGAAGCCAAGCACGGGTCGCCCAAGCAGCGAGAGGCGATGAGACTTCTACGAGAGGAAGCCGCTCGAGGTACCTCGCTGGCTGACGGAATGAACCAACAAAGCAAGTTCTTTCCACCTTTGATGCGATCCATGGTGAGGGTGGGCGAGGTCACCGGGCGACTGGAACGAACCATGCTCAAGTTGGCCGAGCACTATGAACAACAAGTGATCCTCAAGAACGATTTCCTTCGCGCAATCACTTGGCCCAGCATCCAGTTGTTTATCGGCATTGGCGTCATATCGCTGTTCATCTGGATCATGGGCAACGTCACTCCATCAGCCGGCGGCGAAATGGCCGACATGCTTGGTCTGGGGTTGCGAGGATCCCAGGGTGTGCTGATTTTCTGGGCGTACATCGCGGGGTTCTTCGCGATGCTGACCGCTGCCGTCGTTGCGTTTCAGAAGAACGTTGGGGGCATCCAAAACATGATTCCGGTGTTCTACAAGATCCCCGTCTTGGGCACCGCCATTCAAACGATCACCCTGTCTCGTTTCACATGGACACTGGCGTTGGCCTTAGACGCAGGACTGAACCCGATCGCTGGGATCAAACTTGCCTTGGATGCCACCGACAGTGACTTCTATCGCAGCGGAGCCAAGGACGCCGAAGAAAGCATTCGCGCTGGCGGCACATTGACCGAAGCCTTGCACGCAACCTCGCTATTTCCTGATGAATTCCTCACCCAAGTCGGGGTCGCCGAAGTTTCCGGGACCGATGCGGAGTCCATCGATTTCGTGGCTCGCGATTATGACCAACGAGCTAAATCCGCATTGAAGACGATCGCGGGCATCGCGACTGGAACAATTTGGCTGGGTGTCGCAGGCGCGTTGATCTTCATCATCTTCCGCATCGTGATGAACATCGCCGGTGTGTACAATGATGCACTGCAAGGCATCTAATTCATCTCAGGGCTGCAATATAAGTAAGCCAAGATTGGGGCAAGAACGGACAGGGGATTGATTTTGAATTCTGAAAAGATGCGATTGCGCTGTCGCTGTGGGAAAGAATTGGCGGTGATGAAGTCTTCCGCCGGCAAGAAGGTGAAGTGCCCAAGTTGCTCGACTGTCTTGCGTGTCCCCGGGACAACGGCGGCCCCCAATTCCGCTGCATCCCAACCCCGATCGGGATCAGGTGCAAACTCGGGTTCACAACCTAACGCGAACGTTCCCAAACCGACCGCCTCCGCAGCGGCGAGAAGACCGGCAACCAGTCCTGCAGCCAACGCGAATCCAGACGTACTGAAGATGCGTTGCCCCTGTGGCCGAACGCTATCGGTCCGAAAGTCATCCGCTGGTGGGACAGTATCCTGTCCGGAATGCAAACAAAAGTTACGAGTACCGGGGAAATCAGCCGGCCCATCCAACCCACGCCCCGCTTCAGCTCGGCCAACCGCTTCCAATTCAGCGACTTCCGGGTTCGGAGCCGATCTGGGCACGGGACTCGACAACAACTTTGACTTTGATGATCTCCCCCAAGTGAACACGACTGGTCCGGCCGCGTCTCCCGCCGTTCGACCGATGGCGCCACTGGCCAATCCCTACGCAGCAGCGCCCGCCGCGGCGATGCCCACTAATCCCTACCATTCTCCAACCACTGGGTATAGCAACCCGGCGTCAGCCTACAATGCAGGCTCAACCGTTTCAGGAAGCCCAGATCAAATTCGCCACCAACACCTCGGCCATGAAACAACGGTGCGGTCCCTGGGTATGCTGTATTACTTTGGCTGTTCCATATTCATGCTCGGCTTGGCTGTCTCCTTCGCTGTTTTCATAGCTGCTTTGTTTGGTAAAGACGACGAACTCACCACCGGAGCAGCACTCATGATGCTTCTAATATACGGATCGTTCACGGCGGGCTTTCTGTTGCTTGGACGAGGGTTGAGGCGGCTGAACAATGGCGCGAGAATTACGGCGGGTGTGTTGAGCATCTTTGGGCTGCTTGGATTTCCAATCGGCACGATCATTCATGGCTACTTCCTATCAGTTCTGTTTTCGGAAAAAGGAGCCTACGTTTGCTCCGAACCGTACCGGCAAGTCGTCCGTGCTACGCCCCACATCAAATACAAAACGCACTGGCTCGTCTGGACAATCGCGATTGTCTTTGGCTCCATCGTCGTCTTATCAATCCTGTTGGGACTCCTCCTGCCACTATTGACATAGACAGCTAGCGGGGGGGGTGACCAAACGTAACGATCCTCAGGCATGCCCTAAAACGTGACCGCCTCCTATAATGCGGACTCACCCCACGAGTATCCCAGGAAAATGATTGAATGACTGTTTCGTCGAAAGAAGCTGACGCCACATCGAATGAAGGTTCCGCGACTCTTCCCACGCCTTTTTTCGTTGACAAAAACGAGCCTAAGAACGATGCGGTCGACTTCGCAGCGATCGAATCGGCCGTAAAGGTGATCCTGAAAGCAGTCGGTGAGGATCCACAACGCGACGGGTTACTGGAGACACCTGCGCGGGTTGCTCGCATGTACGCAGAGATGTTCGCCGGACTCAAATCCGATCCGGGACGTCACTTAGCCAAGGTTTTCGAAGAGGATTACGACGAGATCGTCCTGGTCCGCGACATTAGCTTTTGCAGCATGTGTGAACATCACCTATTGCCTTTCACCGGCAAGGCACACATCGCTTATCTTCCTAGCGGCAAAGTAGTTGGCCTTAGCAAATTAGCCCGCGTTGTTGAAGAAGTCGCTCGCCGTCCCCAAGTTCAAGAACGCCTAACCCACACCGTCGCCAACTTAATTGAGGAGCGATTGTCCGCTCGCGGTGTGGCAGTTGTTGTCGAGTCGACCCACAGTTGCATGACGATGCGGGGTATTCGCAAACCCGGCAGCCTTTGTCTGACCAGCGCGATGCGTGGAGCGTTCAAGACCGACCCGAAATCCCGCGCCGAGGTCTTGGGCCTAATCAACCGAGAATCGTCATAGTTCATATCAAACTGAATTACGCTACCGCGTTTGCTTCGCAAACGCCCATGCTGCACGTTGAACGCTCAACCGATCGACTGGTTTCGTCTCCAGATCAGTAATCCACGGTTTACCGCAGCAATTCAGTCCGGTTTCTGCAAGTTGGCACACCGCTTGCGATACCTCTCCTTTGAGCGTGAGAAGTGAAGTTCACTACTACGCGAACCACTTTTCTACTTAGGAGATTGCCATGCTGGGTTGGGCTTTAACGTTTTTAGTCATCGCGTTGATCGCTGGTGTACTCGGGTTCGGTGTTATCGCCGGTACTGCTGCAAGTATCGCCAAGATCTTGTTCGTCGTGTTCCTCGTTCTGTTCGTTATCGGACTCGTACTTGGACGCCGTGGACCGATCGCCTAGTTGGCCGATCTCCGAAAATTAAACTATCAATAATACAAGGGAGACAATCATGAGTCTTGAAACAAAAACCGATCTCAACGCCGAAACCATCAATAAGCTGCAAAAGCTAATTCGTGCAAACATCGATTCCTATAATGGGTTTCATGAATCAGCCGAAGAGTTGGACGACACGAAGCTATCGACGCTGTTCCGTGCAATCGGTGACGAGCGTTCCGCAATGGCAAGCGAGCTTCAACAATTCGTTGAGTTCAATGGCGAAGAAGCGGAGGACGATGGAAGCGTCGCGGCGAAAACGCACCGCATTTGGATTAACATCCGCGGCAAACTAAACGGTGGCGACCCATACGTCATCCTTATTGAAGCCGAACGTGGCGAGGACCACATCAAGGAAGCCTACGAAGAAGTCCTCAAGGACACCGCTGGCAGCGCAATGAATGATGTACTGACCGCACAGTATGCTCGTGTGAAAGCTGGGCACGATAAGGTCCGTGACCTGCGCGATGCGTATGCCAAGAAGTAGATCCTACGACATACTAAGATGGTTTCGTTTCAGTCAGCTAAAGCTTAGCTGGCTTGAGAAAACGGCCATCAATAGTATCTCAAGGCAGTTATCCACTTTCGGATACCTGCCTTTTTTTGTGCGCGCATCTAATTTTTCGCAAAAGCGCAAACACAGACATTTATTGTAGGAATTGACCTAGTTTCCTTGCTTGATGGTGGACAACCTTTCAAGCAATTCACGTTTGATAACGCAAGTGTGATCAAATGATGACAGTAGGTTAGTTCATCTTAGGCGTTTGCGCACCATCATCATGACACTCAATGTTTCATGACGTTTCTTAATGGCTTAACTGCCCGCATATTCTCAGCCTGTCCACTATTCGTGATGTACGTTTCATTGGGGCTGGGCAAAGTTTGCCCACAAGCATGAGTCAAACGATTTGGGGGCAAATCATGACTATGGAAAGTCAGCCGGTCATATGGGCAGATCGCGATAACAAAGTTCAAACGAAACCGCAGAACCAACCGCTAGGGCACACCCCAGCGTCGTTGTCACGGATCTACGCAAAAGTTGATCGAGCTTTCTGTGCCATTTCCGCATTCCAGGCGTTAAGCATCGTCGTGGTTGCGATGTTCATTACGCCAAACACTTGGCTGGGTAGCAGCGGAACACTGAACGTCACACTTTGGTGTGCGTTCATTTTTGGCGTTTTGTTTTTCTGCATTCCAACGCTTCTTGTGTTTCGCAGTGCGGGTCAGGCAAAGATCCGGCACACCTTCGCGGTAGCCCAAGTCATTTGGGCTGCAACGCTAGTGCACCTTTCCGGCGGTGCCACGGTGGCCCACGCTTGCATTTTTGCGTCTCTGGCGTTGCTATCGCTCTATCGAGACTACAAGGTCTTGCTAACCGCTAGCGTAATCGCAGGCGTTGACTATCTGGTACGCAGCTTCGTGTGGCCGCAATCTCTGTACGGACAGAGCACTGTTCTGCCTTATCAGTGGCTTGAGCACTTGAATTGGCTGGTGATTGCAACTGGCTTCTTCTCCATGACAAGCCTGACCGGACGCCGAGACTTAGAAAGACTCTTCGCCGCGGAAAGTGATCTGCGGACCGCAAAGGCCCAGTCGGCTTCTTATGTCTCTACCACGCGTCAACATTGGCGATCTGCTCGTGGCAGCGACGTCTTTGATGCCCCCGTTCTCGACGAACCGACTTTCGCCGCCGATACGCTTTCCGCTCAGTGCGAGATAAGTGGCGACCTAGGCGAACTACTTAACCAGGTCAGCATTTCGGTTTCGCTGCTGCATCAAGAATCAAACAAGAGTCGAGTTGGTGTCCTGGTCAAAGCGGCCGAAACGCTCGCCGAACACGAAAACAATCTCGCCGACTTTTTTACTAAAGATCGTCGAGGCCGACATTTCCCAGACATGCTGAATGACCTTGCTCGAAAACTACTAAGTGAACACAAAACGCGTCAGAGTGAATTAGAAGTGATCCACCGAACTATCAAAACCATTTGCCAACTGGGCGACACCGCGTCCCTTCCCAAAGAGCCTGATCTATGCGACGCGTAACGCAAAAGGCGGATAAAAATCCGCAATCAGATTGCAGTTCTCAATCCGAAGGTCCGTCAACGCTGGACCGATGTGTCGAGTTGTTCCACAACCGGGCTACGGCTTGGGGAATCTTGGGCATTTCGCTGCTACTGACTGGATTAGCTTGGTACCTGACCAACCGTCACGTCGAGCGGCGCGATCGAGATAGGTTTGAGTTTCGTACCGCCGAGGTACAGAACCATATTCAAGAACGAATGCTGAAGTACGAACAAGTCCTTCGAGACGGAACGGCATTCTTTGCTGCAAGTGAAAACGTCAGCCGCAAAGAGTGGAACCAGTTCGTGCAGCGTTGCGAAATCCAAGAACGTTTCCCAGGGATTCAAGCGGCGGCAGTATCGCGGGTTGTTCCTAAGGAACAGATCCAAATGCACGAAGATGCCATTCGACTGGAAGGGTTTCCCGACTATCGCATCCACCCCGAGGGCGACCGCGATTTCTATAGCGCAATCGTCTATATCGAACCATTCGATTGGCGTAATCAGCGGGCATTCGGATACGACATGTTTTCCGAAGCGACCCGTCGTGAAGCCATGACCCGTGCCGCGCGGACTGGACTGCCCACGGTTTCGGGAAAGATCACTTTGGTTCAAGAGACAGATCAGGATGTCCAGGCTGGGGTGCTTTGCTATTTGCCTTTTTACGAAACCAGTGAACCAGTTCTTGACGAACAATCCCGACTTGATGCTTTGCAGGGGTGGGTCTACGCCGCATTCCGACTAGAAGACCTGATGACAGGCATTCTGGGCGATGGCATCTCTGATATCTCATTCCAAATTTTCGATACGGCTGAACCTTCCGAAGAAGCGATTCTCTACGACAGTAATGGAAGCCAGCGAGAGGCGAACACCAATGACACAGCGGCCTTCACCGCACAACGTCAATTGTCGGTGTCCGGGCGCGACTGGACGATTCGATTCGCCACCACACCCGAGTTCTTTAGCGCTGTTGATTCATCGATCAGCCCCACCGTTGCCATGGTTGGATTGCTCATCGACGTCTTGCTATTCGTAGTGATCTCTTCGATCGGCCGTCAGCGGTCTTCGGCCCTTGATTTGGCCCGGAAGATGACCAAAGAGTTTCAGGAAAGCGAATCACGTATTCGTTCGATCCTGGAAAACGCAACCGACGCCATTTTGTCAGTCACTCCGGATGGCGAGGTCATCGCGGCGAACGAAGCTGCAAGCCGAATGTTCCTGACGTCCGATACGACAACCGACAACCAATCATTGCACGGGGTATCTTTGGAACAGTTCCTGGACAACCTTACCTTCCCCGAGATTGTGAATCCAGCAGAGCAAACTGACGAACCAACCCAGATCGATACAGACGAAATTTCGCTGCGTTGTCGCCGAAGTGATGGAACACGATTCCCGTGTCGCATGTCGATCGGCGCCGTTGATGGCAATGATGGGTTCATCGTCATCGCTCGCGACGAAACATCACGACTCGCGTTCGAAAACGAACTCGCCGAAACGAATCGACAACTTGTCAGCGCTTCTCACAAAGCCGGTATGGCTGAACTGGCTTCTGGTGTGCTTCATAACGTTGGCAATTCCCTAAATGGAATTAACACATCGTCCAACTTGATTGCGGAAATGTTGAGCGACAGCCCAGTCCCACTGTTGTCCAGGGCAGTCGGAATGATGAACCAACACCGAGAAAACCTTAGCAACTACTTAACTCATGACGAACGTGGGCAACGACTTCCCGAATTCATGAGCGAAGTCGCGACCGCATTGGTGGAAAGCAACGAGAAGCTCGCTGAAGAAACGGATCACCTTCGCGATCATATCCGTCACACCAACGATATCATCCGCTCCCAACAAGACCAAGCAAGCTCGTCAATCGTGATCTCGAACGAATCAGCGTCTGAACTGATGAACCAAGCGGCTCTCATCAATTTAGGACGACACTCCGAATACGACATCGCGATCGAAAGGAACTTCAACACCACATCGCCGATCATGACGGATCGCACCAAGGTTCTCCAGATCTTGGTTAATCTAATCGGCAATGCTCAAGATGCGGTTCGCGAGGTGACTACGGTGGCTCGGACAGTTCGACTTTCGATCGAACAAACCGACGACAATACTCACTTTATCGTCAGCGACAACGGACCGGGGATCGCTCCCGAAGTGTTGCCGCGAATCCAGGAGTTCGGATTCACTACGAAGAGCGACGGTCACGGATTTGGACTGCATTCCAGCGGAATCGCCGCTCGATCGCTCGGCGGCGAACTACGTATCGAAAACAACTCGTCAGGCATAGGTGCATGCTTCTCGCTGGTTCTACCTATGACGATTCCGCCCAGCCCGCCTGTCAACGACAATGCGTTCCCGCAAGTCACGACGTCATCACTTGCTGATCATCAACCGGAACACGTTTAGAAGGAAATGGTTTGATGCATATTTATCTAATAAGACCTTCAATGCGTTATTGTCTTATCGCGTTGTTAGCCACGCTAATCGCCGTCGGTTCAAAGCAAGCGATCGCGAAGCCACCCGAAAACACGTCTGACATCGTCATGGGCATGTCCACGGCGCTTTCAGGACCAGCGGCCGACCTTGGCACTAACATGAAAATCGGCATTGAAGTTGCTTTCAAAGATGCCAACCAAAATGGCGGTATCCATGGAAGACCCATCCGTCTGGTTGCTCGTGACGATGGATACGAACCAAGTCAAACGATCGTCAACATGCGTCAATTGATTGAGCAAGACGATGTGCTCGGCATCATCGGGAACGTTGGAACGCCCACAGCGATCGCTGCAGTCCCGATCGCCAACGAAACACGCATCCCTTTCATCGGTGCCTATACCGGTGCTGGCATACTACGGCGCAGTCCACCAGACCGGTACGTCATCAACTATCGCGCTAGCTACGCGGAAGAAACCGCGGCAATGGTGAACGCTTTGATGGAACATGCCAAGATAAAACCAACCGAAGTCGCATTCTTTACCCAACGCGATGGCTATGGAGATGCCGGTTTCATGGGCGGCGTCGAAGCGTTGAAAGCACATGGAATCAAGAGTACCAACGAAATCGCACACGGACGTTACGAACGAAACACATCGTCTGTCGAAATTGGACTTGCCGAGATTCTGTTACACGAGGTGCAGCCCAAAGCCATCATCATGGTGGGGACCTACGCGCCGTGTGCCAAGTTCATTCGATTGGCCAGAGCATTGGATTATGACGGTTTGTTTTTGAATGTCTCTTTTGTCGGATCGCTGTCTCTTGCCAAAGCACTCGGTGCCGATTCCGCCGGGGTGATCGTCACTCAGGTCGTACCGCATCCAGATTCATCGGTCCCTATTGCGATCCAATACCGGCAAGCAATGGATCGACACGACGGGGGACAAAACGAACACAGCTTTGGATCCTTGGAAGGCTACATCGCCGCTCGTGTCTTATTGCGTGCGTTGCAGTCGTCGCACTTCACATCCAGTCGCGAAAGCGTCATCCAAGCATTTGAAGCTCTCGGCGAGTTCGAATTGGGATTGCCGCAACCGCTTCGCTTAACCGCCTCGGAACACCAAGCCAGCCACATGGTTTGGCCAACAATGCTTTGCAATGGTTCAGTC
The DNA here is from genome assembly GCF_057365095.1 of Rhodopirellula sp. J20-39. NCBI lineage: Bacteria > Pseudomonadati > Planctomycetota > Planctomycetia > Pirellulales > Pirellulaceae > Rhodopirellula > Rhodopirellula sp. J20-39. The sequence goes on from NZ_CP195123.1 coordinate 5,871,177, forward strand.
GTCTCGATTGAATGGTCGGAGTTGTCCAAGGACTCATATCATGAATAGTTTCCGCATCCGAGTCATCCCAGCTTCCATTCCGCAAACAGGTCATGTTTGGCTGTTGACGGCCGTTGGTCTAAGCACCGTCGCGATTGTCTTAGCCGCAAGCTTCTGGTCCTTGATTCGCATCCGGGCTGATCGTGTCGCCGGTGATGCGTTACGAGCCGAAGTTGCTGAGATCGCCACGCGTGGAGATCAAATTGTCGATCGTTTCAATCATGAAACACTTTGCTTACTGAACAACGAATCGAAAGATCAGCCTAACCAGCCTGAACGACTGGACTTACCTAAACTTTCGCTAGTAGTCGACCAGTCCAAATTGACCGATCATCGCATTGCCAACACCGTGCAGGACGTGGTGTCTTTGGTTGCCGAAATGCAAGTCCTGCATCAGCAATGTCAGAGCCTCGCAAAGCGAAGTCAACAAGCAAACCAAGCTCGTACCGCCAGCATTAAACATTCTGAAAACGCGATACACCGACTGCATACGATTTTGCAAACAACAATCGGCACGCGGATGTTGAAGGTGGTCAAAGCCTTTCGCGATTACCAAAAGCTCGAAGGGAGCGCCGCCCAAGTCGCAGCTCAACAATTCATGGAAGACTGGTCACCTCAAGCAATCCACGCTGTCGAGATGCGAGAAATCGAGGATTTGAAACTTCTCCATCTGCAGCTAGTTACCGAAACCAACCGGGATGCGATGACTGATCTTCGTGACAACCAGATCAAATTACGATTTGATCGATTGCGAAGAACTCTCCAAGCTAATTCGCCCGGACCAACCGCTGTAGCGAACATCGACTCGCAAAACTTAGATCCGCTTTCGAACAACTCGTTACGAAGCTCAGCGACAGCGATCGAAGCCTTGGCAGAACTTGAAAACTCGTTTCTTGGTGATCGATCTCCGATCAGCGATACTCGAAAATCCGACTTTGCTGCGGATGCTGGTCTTTATCAAAACTGTTTGCAATGGTTGACCTTACAAGCCGAACGCGAATCGCTGAAAGCAAAGCTCACCGACTACGTCGATAAGTATGCACTCGTGAAAGATCGATTATTAAGTCGTTCGTCCAAGGTAACGAGTGATTCGACGAAACACGCTACCGAATTGGTAACCAATGCATCCGTGTCCATCTTTGTGATCGGATTGGTTTCGATGATCTTCTTCGTGATCCTTGCGACCAAGGTTGCAAACACGATTTCCTCCCAATTCCGAACGTTATCCCAACAATCCATCGAATTGGCCGCAGCAAAAGCGTTGGCCGACAAACTCTCACTCGTTGCGAAACACACCGCAAACTCGGTGGTTATCACCGACGCAGATTCCAAGATCGAATGGGTTAACGAAGGGTTCACTCGACTGACGGGATACCAACCGGAAGAGGCCATCGGGAAAGTTCCCGGACACTTCTTGCAAGGTCCCAATACCGATCCCAAAACGATTGATCAGATTTGGAAAGCGATACAAGAACGCAAAGGCTGTGATGTCGAACTGATCAACTATCGCAAAAACGGCGAACCTTACTGGGTCGAAATTGAAGTTCGGCCAATCTTAGATAGCGAAGGCAACGTCGTGAACTTCATCAGAATCGAGTCCGACACCACCCAACGTAAAGACAACGAAAGAGAACGGGAGATTCTTGCTGGCGAACTACAAGCCGCAGCCAGACAAGCAGGCATGGCAGAACTTGCGAGCGACGTCCTTCACAACGTAGGCAATGCGTTGAACAGCATTAACGTATCCGTCCAAACACTTCGAGACCGAATTGCTTTACCAACTAGCGAACACCTATCCAAGGCTTCGCAGATGATTCAGGAACATCGACAGAACCTAGCGAATTTCCTCACCAGTGATCGTCGTGGCAAGCAGCTACCGAACTTCATTCGCGAACTTGCTTCGACAGCAGTATCGGATCGACAAACCCAACTCGACGAAGTTGGTGAATTGATGGAAAAGATTGACCACGTCAAGGAGATTGTCGCGAGTCAAAAGACATTCTCTCAACGACGGTCCCCCCGCGAACCTATCTCGCCCATCTCGATCGTCCAAGAAGCAATCAAGATGAACATTTCATCGCTCGACCGCCACGGTGTTCGAGTGGAAGAAGACTACGAAGATGGTCCAAACGTGTTGCTAGAAAAACATGCCATCCTTCAAGTCCTAATCAACTTAATCAAGAACGCGAAAGAATCGATTGTCGCGGCTGATCCGATCGACAATGTGATCTATGTATCTGTCAAACGACAAGAAAATCAGGTGCAATTTTCAATCAGGGACAATGGCACCGGAATCGCCAGCGAAAAACTGATTGAGATTTTCCGGTTTGGATTTACCACCAAAGCGACCGGTCAAGGGTTCGGTTTGCACTCTTCAGCGAACGTTGCACAAGAACTGGGCGGAACCCTTTCTGTAAAGAGTGACGGTGAAGGCAAGGGTGCAACGTTTACCCTGACGATACCGGCAATGGACATCGCGCCTTGTCACGCTTAGCAACCTACATTTGTATGACGTATTGTCGCAATCCATTCAAGATTTTGATTAACGATTAAAGCAATTTTTTGTCCGACTCATTTCCCCCTTTCATTCTTTCACACGCCGTACGTTGAAGTCGCTGCCGACTGAAAATCTAACCAGTCCAGCACCAAGAGATTCAATGACCTTTTTCAGAAGATCGTATTAACCATGACCATTTGCGAAACAAAACCAAGAATCCTGATCATCGACGATAACCCTTCGATTCATGACGATTTCAAAAAGGTCTTTGTGGGAAGCAATCAGTCACAAAGTTTGACTGATGCGGCTAACGCACTGTTCGGTGATGACGATGCCGATTCGCCAGTCGAAAACGAAAAACTGGATATCGAGTTGGACTCGGCATTCCAGGGTGAAGAGGGCTACGAAAAAACGCTGGCAGCAGTAAAAGATGGCAAGCCTTACACGCTGGCATTTTGCGATATGCGTATGCCACCGGGTTGGGATGGTTTGACAACAATCGAACACCTCTGGAAGGCTGACCCGAATTTGCAGGTCGTGATTTGCAGTGCCTATTCGGACAACTCATGGGCTGAAATTTCCAAACGTCTAGGCCGGTCTGACCGACTCTTGATCTTGAAAAAGCCATTCGACAATGCCGAGGTCATGCAATTGGCGGTCGCCCTGATCGAGAAGCGTCGTCTGATTAGCGCGGCTTCTTTAAAGCAGGAAGAGTTGGAACGACTGGTCACCCAACGCACCGCACAATTAAAAGAGCGTGACCGCGCACTACGGCAGAAACAGAAGCTCGAAGCGGTTGGCTCTTTGGCTGGGGGCGTGGCACACGAGTTCAACAACCTGCTTCAAGCAATTGTCGGTTACACCACCTTTGCAATGGAAGATTTGCCTGAAGACGGAAACCCGTACCAATGTTTGTCCTGTGTACGAGTCGCAACCAGTCGTGCTACGGACATCACGGGGCGGCTCGTTAGCTTCAGCCGTCAAAAGCCAATGAAGAAGGTAATCTGCAACGCGAACGCAATCGTCGACAACGCTGTAGCCTTGGTTGAACCGCTTCTATCTAAACGCATTGAGTTGGAAGTCAAAATCGATAGCGACACCCACTCGGTCTTGGCCGACTTGGACCAGATGTCTCAAGCTCTCGTGAACTTGTGCACCAACGCTCGTGATGCCATGAACGAATCCGGAAAGATGCAGATCCAGTTGTCACGCCAATCGGGTTATGAAGCGAAAGAATCGCAAAAGAAGATCGGTGTGCCAGCTAGCGATTCCACTGAGTACGCCGTTATCGCAGTAACCGACGACGGAAGCGGCATGTCCGAAGAATTGATCGAAAGAATCTTTGAGCCTTTCTACACCACCAAAGAGGTGGGCAAAGGAACGGGCCTTGGATTGTGGATGGTATTTGGAATCATCGAAGATCACAAAGGCTTTATGACGGTCGAAAGCAGTGAGGGCAACGGATCCACTTTCCGGCTTTATCTTCCCTTAGCAAACACAAAAACAGATCGAGTTGCCGTACGTCCGCCCATGGGGCCAACTGAGGCCGTGGCAGGCTTGGGTGGTGTGCTGGATTCCAACACCGTGACGTTTTCCTAGTCCGCGTTTATGACTTAATTTTTCCTAGCCAACTTTTCTAAGTAACTCGCTGAAGCTGATCCACCAGCTTCGCAGCCTTGGCTAAGGCACAACTTCTCATCTACATCGACACTTACAACATCATGACTCAATCCACGACACTTGCTCTGGTTGTAGACGACGAACCTCTCGTGCGAAACTTAACGGTTCTTGCATTAACCCGGGAAGGCTTTAAATGTCATTCGGCAAATGACGGCTTAGAAGCGACCGCAATGGCTGAAAAGAACGACTACTCGGTCGTCGTCACAGATCTAAAAATGCCTAACCAAAACGGGCATGCTTTGGCGGTCAACTTGTTATCGAACGAGCGTCGTCCGGCTATTGTCGTGTTGACCGGCGTCACGGAACCACGCATTGCAAAGGATCTAATCAGTCGCGGCGTGGACGACCTTGTCTACAAACCGATCGACTACTCCGTCTTTGGAATGAAGGTCCGCGCAATTGTCGATCGCCTTGCCACACGATCGGCCAAAACGAACTCCAACCTGCCCGCTTCAGAGAATACGCCGTGCAAGCCGAGTGAGACACAGGTAGATTCCAATGCAAGTGAAACGTCCCAGAGAGATTCCGACAAGGAAAAACTCTTCGATACGAAAGCGAATCCTTCGTCGAGTCCGAAGTACGCCCCGCTCACTCCGCAGAGCATCACCAACCGGATGAATGCGGAAAAGGTTCCTGTTTGTGACGCTGCAATGAACGTCTTTCGGACAGCCAGTATCGAAGACCTCGACGCGAATGCATTGTCAAGTTCGATCGCGAAGAGCGATCTGCTGTCCAGTGAAATCATCAAGTTGGCGAACATTCCGTTCTACAATCCCAAAGGAGTGGCCATTCCAGATCTCGCTCGAGCAGTCGTTCAGGTTGGACAAAAGCGAGTCGGGCGGTTGGCCCTCGCCGCTACCGCTCAAGCCGCTCTTTCAATCGACGCCCCCTCGCCACTGAACCTACAACTGATCTGGAAAAAGGGAGTCGCTGCCGGCTTAGCCATCGAAATCATGATTGAACAAGGTGGACACGACGACATCGGTGAAGGGCTACTGATGTGTGCCACCATGCAGGAAGCAGCCCGTGTGACATTAGCTCGGCTTTACCCCAATCGCTACCAAGCGATGATAGACGACTGCCTCGAAAGGAACGTGTCACTTAAGGAAGCGGAACAAACTGCCTTTGGACGTGATCTGCAAGAAATCCATGCTTCAGTTCTAGAAGCATCGGGGATGAATAAGAGCGAAATCGACGTGATTCTCCACCTTGGTGATGACGAGGCCTCGCTCACAAAACTTCCCGAAGAACTGCAAACTCGAGTTCGACTAGTAAGGTTAGCCGGACAAGTGGCCCCAGCCGTAATTGGGATCTGGGATGATTGGGATGAAGTCACGATGCCAGAACACGGTGTCGCTGACCAATTGCGTCTCTGGTCGATTGACGATGTCATCCTGAAAACGAAAAGCAATCTTCGAGGAATCAACTTCGGCGCAGCCGAAGAACCTACAAGCAAGTCAGAGAAGCCGACCCCGGTCGATTTGACGTATTGTGACACGTCGTCCGACTCGTTCGACTTCTTAGATTCAGTGGTCGCTTCTATCCAGCCCGATGTAAAGCGTTGCCTCAATCCAACCGCGGCAAAGGGAACGGTTCTGATCAACTGCGTTGGCAACCGCAATGCTGACATTTCGACCATGGTCAATGCCGCGAAGGACGCCACCGTTTTTGTCGCAATAAGCCAAACCGACCGAGAGTTCTACCGAGACTTGTCGAGCGTTGTTGAATTCCCAACCAGCTACGGCAATATTCAAAGCAAGTTGACCGAGGCGACTACTTGAAGCCGTTCATCCCGCTAGGCTTCGTGCTTCGACAACTGAATGCATCCCGGGCACTTTTAAGCGGAGACGATGGTCTTTGCGGGAAATTGACGCTGCCTCTCGCATCTAAGAGGGGTTCCGATTGGATCTTCATTCAATATTGAGTGAATCTACCAGTTTGGGTGAACTTCTACCTCTCATGTGCCGATTACAACAAGTGGGTGGCGGAGACAATGCGCGATGACTGAAAGTCAATCGTGAAACTCTCTATATTAGAACAGCAGCAGAACCGACTATTGACGCGTCGCACCGCGTCGATGTTGGCGACTGTCTACATGGCAATTTTCTGCCTCAGCGGTTGCTCGTTGGTTCCGGAAACACGGACACGTGACACGCTTCACAATCCGTTCCCACAAATCAAACGGGTCGCGATCCTGCCGTTCTTCAACCAGAGCGATCACCCAACGCTCGACGGTGACGCGGTAGCCCGAGCTTACTATTCGGGCTTGCAAGCAATTCCTGGCTTTGAAGTCTTGCCCGTTGGAGTGACTTCAAACCAGTGGCGTGCCTATTCGTCCCAATTTGGTGAACCCCGTACCGGGGCTGACTTCCAACGGCTTGCCAAAATGATGGACGTCGAAGCGGTCGTTGTGGGATCCGTCACGGATTTCGAATCGTACTACCCGCCTCGTATGGCGATGACGGTCCACTGGTACGCCGCAAACGAAGGGTTCCACCCAATTCCCGCGGGATACGGATTGCCGTGGGGCACCAAAGGCGAAGAGAAGATTCCGGCGAGAATCGTGCGAGAGGCCGAGTTTGAACTTGCTCGCAGCCAGATGAAGACACAAACCCCAGTCGATGTATCCATGACGGCGGGTCCAGGCGTGAAACAGGGATCTGCCCAAGCGGCCAATCCGCTACGCATCAGTCGCAATAAGGACCTCTTCGCGGACAATGAGCCTGAAACAATTGCTCGGGTTTCACACACCCAGGGCACAGCAATGGGCGACATGGGGACGGACGAGATGGAGTTAGAAGACTCGCTTGCCGAGCAAAGGATCCAGACGCCCATGATCCCTGGGGATCGCGCCGTTATCAATTCAAACCAGGAATCCTACCCAGTGATCGACGGCGAATACGTCCAAGAGGACATGGACGGCACCTGGACCAGTAACGAGCTTGCAATGGGTCCGCCACTTCCCAACAACTGGCCTGAACCCACTGACTTGATTCCAGACGGTCCATCGCCAACACCCCCAGTCATGATGGCTCAACACGAGCCCGTTTTAACCCATACCCGGCTGTACCGAGCTGATGATCCTTACTTCACGCAACGGTTAGCCGATTACGTAGAAACGGGCGATGACGCACGAGGGATGTCTTGGCAGGGTTATATCAAAAGATCCGATGATTTCATTCGTTTCTGTTGTCACCTCCACATTGTGGAAATGTTGGAAGCTCGTGGCGGTCACGACCCATCCGACCTCATTTTACGTTGGCCTGTCAGCCGATACTGAGTCGCAGCGAACCTCCCCCCTGCCGCAAACGAACTCAGGAAGAGTCTTATCTCATGGAAACGGAAGTCAACGTACTAGCCTTGGTCAAAGGCGAAGAGAAGTTCATCTTCTTGTTTGATGACGAAAACCGCGACGAAACCCTGCGTCAACTCGCACGGTTTGCCGCCAACCCGGACTTGGAATTTTCCTGGTACGACGCCGCAATGCTATCACGCAAGATTCGTGAAACTGTCATTGTCGAAAGCGACGAAGCATACGCCAGCGAAGAGTTTGACAGCATTTCAATGGACGACTTCGTTTAAGTCATGCCCAGTGCATCGCTTTCATCGACGATCGCTCGCTTTCTACGTTACATGGCAACCGAGCGTAATGCTTCGGATCTGACCATCAAGGCGTATCGGGAAGACCTGTTCGGTTTCACGCAATGGATTGAAGACAGCGAAAGCAGTTCGATTTCAATTTCGTCTCTTTCGCCGTCTCACCTGCGGAAATTCCAGGCTGCGCTTCAACAAGCCGGTTACGCCCGTAGCACGATCTCACGGAAGCTCGCGTCACTGCGAAGCTTTTTCAAGTTCGCAATGCGTGAAGGGATCGCCACCACCAATCCCGCCAAGCCTCTCCGCAACCCGCGACAAAGCCGCAAACTGCCTCACGTTCTATCCAACGACGAAGTAGGGCGTCTGCTGGTTGCGCCATCGGCGCATGATGTTGCTGGTTTACGAGACCGTGCGATCTTGGAAACCATGTACTCCGCCGGGTTGCGTGTGAGCGAATTGGTTGGACTGCGTGACGGCGACTTAGATTTCGGACAGGGTATCACCCGGGTTCGTGGTAAGGGACGCAAGGAACGTATCAGTCCCTTGGGGTCTTACGCCATTAAAGCGATCCAAACTTATGCCGCACGACGCAGTCGTTCTACCGAAGCGGAAATGCTGGGCCAGGCTGCACCCGTCTTCGTGAACCGGTTTGGCAACATCCTGACCACCCGCAGTGTCGGCCGGATGCTAGACAAGTACATTGCCGCCGCTGAACTTGATTCACGCACCAGCCCGCACACGCTACGACACTCATTCGCCACTCACCTGCTGGATCGCGGTGCGGACATTCGCAGTGTCCAAGAGCTGCTAGGTCACAAGTCACTGACGACCACCCAGATCTACACGCATGTCAGTGCAACGAATCTGCGAACGATCTACGAGAAAGCACACCCGCGGGCGCAGTAATCCGCTGGGAAACGTGGGTGGGCAGCCTGAAGGCTGGACTCCAACAGAGAGACTAAGCAGCTCGTCGTGGTGCGATGCGATCTTGTTCGATGCGACGACGAGGTAGCCCCTTGGCACCAACTTCATCCTCGGAAGCGTTGGCGTACCAAGACCGTTGAGCAATTGCGTCCAAGATTGTTTCTGCAACCGACACAGCTCGAGCACCAGCTTGCCCGTCGACGACAGGAACTCCGCCAGCTTGAATACTGATCACGAAGTCATGCAGCTCGTCCAGAATCGCATTCCGCGGTTCCAGTTCCTTTAATTCACAGCTGAGGTGCTCTTCAAAAAGCTGATCAGCATACTTCAAAGGGTTCTCGGCTTCGGCGCTAAGGTCAAACGTTCGCTGACTCAGTGAGTCACTCGTTTTAACCATTGCGAGAGCAGGCTTACCAAAGTCAATTTGTGCGAAACCTGCAGGGCTATACAAAACCATATCGCGAGCCGGAGTCGGACTCACCCGCGAGGCTTTCAGGTTGGCGACCAACCCGCATTCGAATTCGATTCGTGCTTCAGCGATGTCTTCGTGATCCGAGACGACCGACAAACCACTGGCATGAATCGATCGAACCGGCGCGTGGGTCAGCGACAAAACTAAATCAAGGTCGTGGATCATCAAGTCCATCACGACACCGACATCCAGGCAACGACCGGGAAATCTAGATGCCCGTGTGGCTTCGACATATTTCACATCGACGCCGAACTCACCAAGGGCGGTGAAGGCGGGGTTGAACCGTTCGACATGCCCAACTTGAAGCACTCGGTTGCGACTGGCCGCAAGGCGTGTTAGCTGCAAAGCTTCTTCGGAATCATGGGTTAGCGGCTTTTCAACGAAAAGATGCTTACCGGCCTTCAGCAAGGTCGTGGCGATTTCACCGTGAAAACCGGTTGGTGCCGCAATAATGGCAGCATCAAAATCACCGATCGCATCGCGGTAGTCCGCGTACGCCGCAACCGTTTCTTCCCGGCGGCTGTTTGTTTCAGCAATGGTCGTGGCGGCTTCCAGATTCGGATCGCAAACTGCAACCAATCGCGCCCCTTCGACCTGGGTCAGTAACTTCGCGTGAATGCGTCCAAGATGCCCACCGCCGATAACGGCGACATTCAATTTTTGACCAACGCTTTGCTGACGGCTCATGCGGCTTTCTTTCGGCGGTCTCGACCTCGTCCGGCCCGACCACCACATGTGGTATCTAAACAATCAAACAGATGGCGAAGAACTGGTCGAATAGGACCAGTGCTAAGCATCTCATCGCGAGCGGTATCGATCCCGACACGTTGCCGATAAAGCAAACGGAAGGCACGCGTCAAGACTTTAATATCGTCTTCGGTGTAATCGTGGCGTTTCAGCCCTACGGTATTCACACAGCGCGGTTTCGCGTCATAGCCTTCGATGATCATGTAGGGCGGGACGTCTTGCAGGATGCGACTCATCGCGCCGACAAACGCTAGCGTTCCTACCGAAACGAATTGATGAATCCCGGCCCCACCCGCAATGGTGACATCATCATGAATATGAGCGTGTCCGGCGATCATGCAATTATTGGCAAGCACGATTCGATTGCCCACGTTGCAGTCGTGTGCGATGTGCGTTCCGGTCATCATGTAGTTTTGGTCGCCGACGCGTGTCACGCCGTCTTCCTTTTCACTGGCACGATTGATCGTGACCTGTTCACGCATCACGTTGCCATCGCCAATCTCAACACGCGTTGGCGCGTTGCGATAACCAATATCTTGTGGATGTGAGCCGATACTGCAGTGCGAAAAGACTTGATTGTCGTGACCGAGCCGAGTGATCCCCGTAATCGAAACATGATCTTCGATTCGGCAACGGTCACCAATGGTGACGTCGGGACCAATCACGCAAAAGTGTCCGACACGCACGTCTTTGCCCAAATTAGCTTTGGGGTCCACTACAGCGGTGGGAGCGATCACGACACTCATGAAGGAATCCTTGATGGAAATCAGTTGTCACTCATCGTGAGCAACCCTGTCTAAAATTTTCTTTTGCCAGTTAAGCAGCAAATCGTCGCAAATGAACTTCACCGCTTCGATCCGAACGCCCAGCCGACGCGACCATCTCAGCCAATCGTTTCGCCAAGATGCCGTTGAGACGATGACCGCCTCGATCCGAACAAAACTTCCCTATTAAATCGACACCCGCCAGTGACAAATCCCCGATCAAATCGAGTGTCTTGTGTCGAGCACATTCATTTCGGAACCGTAATTCATTATCGACCACACCGTGCTCGCCGATGACTAACAAATCGCGATTAGTGACATGTAAGGCCACACCGCTGCTTCGCAGTTGTTCCGCTTGGTCCAACGTGACGAAGGTTCTTGCGGGAGCAACTTGGCGAGCGAATTCGCGTGGATCGGTAGCAAGTTCAAACGACTGTCGTTTGATGCAACTATCTGGACCGTAATCAAGGTGGTAAGCAAACACCGACCGACCATCGGTGCTAGGCGAAACTTCGATTGAAGCCTCATCCAAGGTCACCTTGAAAGTTTCTTCAATGACCAGCTGCGACTTTGCCGCCGCCTGAATGACCAACCCAGCCCTTTGCAAAGCACGTACGAAAGCATCGCTGCTTCCATCCATACCCGGCAATTCGACCGTATCGACCTCGACCAAACAGTTATCGATTTCCAGCCCGGCAAGTGCGGCGAGCAGATGCTCAACCAATTCAAACTTGGCTTCGCCTAGGCTTAGATTGGTACGAAACTGAATCCCGTCGGCATGCACCGACTTCGCAGGACAACAGGGCTGTCCCGGCAAGTCCGATCGGCACAAAACAATCCCCGAACTGACCGGCGCGGGGTGAAACCGAACACAGACATCTTGTCCGCTCCAGTAACCTCGGCCGACCACTTCACAGCTTGTTGCGATCGTATGTTCGTTTCGGTACCCAATCATGGCGTGGGCCTCCTTGCCGCGCCGGTGGGGAGACTGCGATAGCCGCCACCCCCGTCTTCGATAGATCCTTGGACGAAGCAATCGGCAGACCATTCCATGGACTACCGACGCCTATCAATTGATTCCAACAATACTACTTAACTGTAGTACTGCCTTCTCCGCCAGCGACCAGAATCTTATCCAGATACTGCATCACGCCAGGAGTCATGTCGAGAGCTTCGTCGTGATAGACGATGTTCTTCATAACGCCACGGATAACGGATTCGCCTTTTTGCAAGTCCATGTCTTCGCTGTTGTAACGCAAGACAAGGTTGATCTTGTAGTGCTGGGCCAGAATCTTGACGCCGGCAGCAATGTGCTGGTAGTTGTCGTAGTAGATCTTGGCTTCGCGATCGGCAAGCTCTTTACGCTTACGAGCCATGTCGAGACGCAACTTCGATTCCATCGAAGCGACCTTCTCTTCTTGTGCGATGTAATCGCCACTTCCAACTTGGAAAGTCTTGAGTTTCTCAGCGGCGCTCTTCAGCTCATTCCGCTTTTCTTGAAGCTCGGCGTCGAACGTTTTCAAGTTTTGTTCGACTTGTTTAACTTGGGATTTGATCCCGTTGTTGTTCTTGAAGATGTATGCAACATCCACCACGGCGATCCGATGTCCACTCTCTTGAGCGGTTGCGGCGGCCGGGGCGAGAACAGTCAATGTGGTGATGGCCAGGGCGATGGCCGATAGAACGAATCGTCGCACGTCCGCTACTCCTTGCGTGGTGAATGCGAAATCCAAAACAGGCTTGGACAAGGGATCAAATCTGGCGTCCTTCGCCATCGATACCTTTTCCAACTTCGGTTTGAATTGTGTCAATCGAGGGGATCGGCGGCAAGAGCGATCTGTGCCGTTTTTTCTCTGTGCCAACTTTTCCCAACGAAATATATTTTCTAGGCATCATTCTTGCGTGGTTTCGCTGCCGCCGCTTGCGTCACTGCTGACCCACGACTGCACCGAAAGAATCATACCCGTGGAAACGATTCCACTTTGGTTTACCAACGACAACACGAACCGGGCATCGGCGCGTGGTTGCTATTGGCGAGTTCCTAATTTGACCTTTAGATTCAACGTCTGCGAGCCGCGTTTGATTTCAATCGGTAATTCATCACCGACAGAATAGCGTCGCAAGGCATCAAAAACTTGGTCAACTTCCTTGATCGATTTGCTAGCAATGGCAACCAGTCGATCCCCGGCTACCAAACCTCCCGCCGCAGCAGGACCAGTCGCAAGGACTGACGAGAAAACCACCTCGCCCGGCTGTTGAGACAATTTCACCCCCATGAAAACCGCCAGTTGGCGACGAATTTGGACGTTCTTTTCTGTCTGCGTGTAAACCGGACGCTCAGGCATTGTCGCCAATCGCTCGCTAACCTGACAAACGATATCGGTTATCCGGCTCATGCCATCCAGATTAAGTTTGTCAAAATCATCACTTGGACGGTGGTAATCCGAATGCAGGCCAGTGAAGAAAAACAATACCGGAATTCCCGCCTCATAGAAGGAAGAATGGTCGCTAGGGCCGTAGCCGCTACCCACCCGAAACAAGTCGAACGCGGCCGATCGGTTCGCTTGATCCAATAGCTCGTTCATCACGCTGGCCGATTCCGTTCCATAGACCGTCAACTCATTGTCTTGCAACCGGCCCACCATATCCATGTTGACCATCGCAACGGTGTCGCCGATCGGAAACCGGGGGTACTTCACATAGTGCTTGCTTCCCAGCAAACCGCGTTCTTCGCCGGTGAATGCAATGAACAACAAGCGGCGGCGATTACTCAGACCACTTAGCTTTTCCACCAACTGCTCAGCCGCCTGCAACAAAACAGCCGTGCCGCTGGCGTTGTCGTCGGCTCCATTGTGAATCGCAACCGTTCCTGGCGCTAGCGATCCGCGACCGCCCATCCCAACATGATCGTAGTGCGCGCCGATCACGACAACTTCGTCGGCCAAGGGACCCGCACCGGGCAGCGTGCCCAATACGTTGGAACTTTTCGCAATCGCGGGGGTCAACCGCACATCTAATCGCACCCGAACACCCGGAATTTTGAAGCTGTTAGGTTGCCAACTGGAATCGATGCTCTGCTCCAGTTCTTCAAGCCCGACACCGCTTTTCGATGTCGCTTCATCAGTGTCCGCATCCGCGATACCTTCACCACCAGCTTTCTTAAGCAGGCGATCGACCACGTCACGAGCCAAGCTGATCACTGGAACCGCAGGTCGGGTCACGCGTTTGCCGGTTTCCTCGTCGAAAAGCTTTTCGCTACCGGTTAATGGCGAAACCCCAGCTTCGGAGATTCCCAACAAACCGCGTCTCGCGGTAGCCACCTCCAGATCCATGGCATCGATCATATCGCTGACACGATCAAGCTGCTGAGTCAGTCGCGTTCGAACATTCACCGCTTCGGGAGGCAGCTTTTCGAGTTGTTCCTGAATCGCCGACATGCGGTCAGTTTCAGCCGCTTGACGTTTTCGCACGTCTTGAACTTTTCGGGACGCACTTTCCGCATCATTAACCATGATGACAGCCTTGGCCCCTGCATCGATCGCGGTCGCAATTTTGGTAGCAAAGAAAGCATGTCGCGTGTTCTTCACACCATCGAATGGACTGTCCGGATTACTTGCCCCGGGCTCTTTTCGCAGGATCATGACAACCTTGTCCTGCACGTCGATTCCCGCATAGTCGTCGTACTGATACTCCTCCGCGGAGATACCGTACCCCGCCCAAACCAGTGGTGCGTCAATCGTCGCTTCCGCAACGCCAATCGCCATGGGCATGAAATCGACCGCAAGGTTCAGCGAATCGTTATCCAAGTCGCCTGTGCTCGACTGCTCCGTGCTATCTGCATCTGTACTATCCGCATTGATACGGGTTGCTGCGGCTTGAATTGCTGAGTCGGCGGTTGTTTTGTGAACCGATGTCGAGTCAGAAACGAATGACAGTCGATTTGATTCAGAAGATGTTGCTGTTGGCGCGACCGGAATCTCGACCACTTGCATTGCCGCCCCCTCGAACAAGTCAGTGTCTAACCCAATGGCCTCAAAACGTTCGGCCAAGTAGTTGGCGGCAACCTGGATCGTCGGATCAACGCTGCTGCGGCCAGCCAACTCCTCGCTGGTCAGAAAAATTAGGTCATCGACCATCTCGCTCGCGGGCGTGTTGTCCGCCCACAATTCAGACGTGATGCCGCTCGCCATACTCAGCAAAAACGCGGCAACAGCAAAGATTGGCCACCAAGTCTTTCGCTCATTCGTACCGCTGAATGACTGGGGAACAAAAGGAAATCGCATCTCGGTCAACTTTTCAAAGGCTCAGACTGGCGGGGGTTCCACCATTGAACCGCCCCACTGATCACAAGTCTAGATTGGGCACATGCCTAGTCAGGCGGGTCGCCAACTCGCGTCGTCGACGGCTTGCCAGCGGTAATCGGTTCGGGCTAGTAAAATCCGTGGTGTTTCGCTAATTTTGCTTCTTCGCACAGTCACTCACCGGTGGTCGAAAGCCGACCACAGAAAGTTTCGCTTGACGAAATTTTCGATCACCGGCGCGGGACTGAAGTGAGGCAGTAGCTTCTGTCACTTCTTTTCTATAGTTGGTTTTTTTGTGCCCGCATCCTCTGAAGATACGGCTGACGATCCGTCATCGTCCGCCGATCCTAGCCCTAGCCCTGATTCCGCCACCCCCAGTCCGCCGTCCAATACGGACCTCGCTGGACCGGGGCCGTTTGTGGCCGATCAACGGCAACCGCACGCGGATTCGATCCGTTTAATCGACTCTGCATCCAATGAGGCGACTCATATTGATGCAGACGCCAAACTCGAACGGTGTCAAGAAATCCTGAACTATCGGTTCAAGGATCTATCGCTGTTGCTGTCGGCGTTAACCCACGCCTCAGGCGCCGCCAATCGGCTCGCCAGCAATGAACGGCTGGAATTCCTAGGCGATGCCGTGTTGGGCCTAACGGTTTGCCGCTGGTTATTTGAAGACTATCCCGAATACACGGAAGGCGATTTGACCAAGATCAAATCCGCCGTGGTTAGCCGGCGAGCCTGCGGCCGGACGGCCTGCAAGTTGGGCTTGGACGAATGCCTGATCGTTGGTCGCGGTGTGACTCGCAATCGCTCGTACCCGCGATCATTGGTCAGCGACGTATTCGAATCGGTGATCGCGGCTCTTTACTTGGACGGCGGCGCCGACGTGGTTTGCGACCGCTTGAAATTGTGGTTGGGCGATGAGGTCAAACTTGCCGTCGATACTCAAGGTTCCGGC
Organism: Rhodopirellula sp. J20-39; assembly: GCF_057365095.1. Classification (NCBI taxonomy): domain Bacteria; kingdom Pseudomonadati; phylum Planctomycetota; class Planctomycetia; order Pirellulales; family Pirellulaceae; genus Rhodopirellula; species Rhodopirellula sp. J20-39. Next base: position 5,887,159 of record NZ_CP195123.1, read on the forward strand.
AACCACAAAAGCGTGCTCCAGCAATACGCTCAACGTGAACTTTCAGCGACGCCGGTCTATCGTTTAATCCGCGAAAGCGGCCCTGATCACCGGAAAGCGTTTCTGATCGGCGCGGTGGTGGGCGAACAGGAATTCCCACCAGCTTGGGGCAACAACAAAAAGGATGCGGAACAGCGAGCCGCGGCCAACGCCCTCGCTACGCTGCACGACCAAGCGATTCCCCATTCAAGCGAAGACCAGGAACCGGCAAGCTCGTAAAGCGGCTTCGCCCCACTGCGTTGCATTCTGACGGGCCCGCCATTCTCTCGGGCTCAAGCAGCTATGATGGTGGACAGTCAAACTGCCCACCGACCGGAGTGAACGTCTTGCCGCCTACCGATCCGCCCGCCCCGCCTGCCCCGACGCCCGGTCCAGCGGCAACCGGTGCCAAGCCACCCGCCCGAAGATCCACCGGGCATGTCGACGTCGCCCCGGTTGCGGAATTGGCCAAGCGAGTCATCGGTAACGTAGAACTTGCCATTGTGGGTAAACGCAAGCAATTGGTGCTGTCGTTGGTCGCCTGGCTCAGCGGCGGGCACATCCTGCTTGAGGACGTTCCGGGCGTGGCTAAAACAATGCTCGCACGAGCACTGGCGAAAAGCCTAGGCTGCCAATTCAAACGAGTTCAGTGCACACCCGACCTCCTGCCCACCGATGTCACGGGAACATCAATCTTCAACCAAAAGGAATCCGAGTTCGAGTTTCGGGCTGGTCCGGTCTTCACTCAGATTTTGCTGGCCGATGAGATCAATCGAGCCACGCCAAGGACGCAAGCTTCCTTGCTGGAAGCCATGGCTGAGGGACGTGTCACGGTTGATGGGCAAACCTACACCCTTAAGCCTCCCTTCCTAGTCATCGCGACACAAAACCCGGTTGACCATGAGGGAACATTTCCGCTTCCCGAAGCCCAGCTCGATCGCTTCTTGATGCGGTTTTCGCTCGGTTACCCAACCGTTGAGGAAGAGATGCGGATGCTCGACATGCTGCAGTTCACGCACCCCGTCGACACGATTGGGGCCGTCGCAACAGCCGACCAGCTCGTTAAGGCACAAGCCACGATTCGCGAAGTCCACGTCGACCCCCGGGTTCGGCACTACATCCTGCAAGTGGTCCACGAAACTCGGCACAACGAAAACCTAGCTCTGGGTGGCAGCCCACGGGCAACAATCGCACTATTTCGTTGCTCGCAAGCAATGGCGGCAATCCGAGGGCGCAGTTTCGTGTTGCCCGATGACGTCAAGAAAATCATTGCACCGGTGATGAACCACCGATTGATCCTGCGTCCGGAAAGTCGACTGCGGAAATTGACCACCGAACAAGTGCTTGAAGACATTCTCGGCGAGATCGCAGTCCCGACGATTCAGTCATAATCGGCGGACTGCAAAGTGATTTATGAGTAATCAAACGCCTCAGGCACGGGTCAAAAAAATTCAACCCATCGAGCGGCTCGCGCAGGAATCCGCATCGCCTACCTTCACTGTGATCGCAGTTTGTGCTGGCTTTTTGGTCTTGGGATTAATTGCCGGGGCGGGCTTATGGATGACCGCGGCAATGACGGTCGCGCTGGTGGTCGGCGGCGGGGCTTATCTATCGACCCAGTGGTCCGATTTCGTCGTCGCCCACCGGGAAGACGTGCCCGGCGCGGGCCAAGACTTAGCCGTCGTCATTGGCTCTAAGATCCCCATCAGCATTGCCGTCACGAACCAGGGACGTCTTCCGGTTGTTTGGGTATTGGCAGAGGACTTAATGCCTCGCCTGACAGCAACCGAATCCGAGGAAGTCGACTCGTCTAGTGAGCTTTACCGTGCGGCTCCGCTGACGATTAACGGTCCTCGGCTTTCCGTGTTGAGTTTGTGGCCGGGACAGACAAAACACCTTCGCTACACGATAACGTGCAAGCGTCGCGGCTATTTCCAAGTCGGCCCCACCGTTTTGGAAACCGGTGACCCCGTTGGCATGTACCGTCGATATCGACTGGGCACTCGACCAATGTTCTTGTCGGTGCTTCCTAGAATCAAGCTACTATCCACCTTTGAAATCGGTTCACGAAGACCGATCGGCGAGATTCGTATTTCGTCCAATGTGATGCCCGATCCGACACGTTTGCGTGGTATTCGCAAATGGCAAACCGGTGACCCAATGCGAAGCGTCCACTGGGCCGCGACGGCGCGGACCGGCACGCTGCACAGCAAGATTTATGAACCATCTTCGGTCATCGGTGCCACGATCGTGCTGGACATGCACGTTTCGACCAACCCCGACCGCAACGAACCCTTTCGAACCGACTTGGGCATCACCGCGGCAGCATCCATTGCGGCAGCCCTGCACGACGCTGGCGAACCTTTCGGGTTGGCGACCAACGGGCGTGACGCAGCAGATCGCGTCCGCGAGGAAGGCTTTCGAGGCGACCACCGGGTCAGTGATCCGTTTCTTGCCCGAGCATCCGCGGGTGCGTCCGCAGAGATGCGGAAGCAAAACGATCGGCTACGTCCCGTGGTGATGGATGTCGATCGTGGACCGCTGCAGCTTCAACGCATGACGCGGACCCTATCTCGACTAGAACGCACCGACGGGCTGACTTTGCCTGAGTTTCTAATTGAATCGGAATCTAGGCTTTCTCACGAAACCACCTTGCTCGTCATTCTTCAAGAAGCACCTGCGGAAACGATTGGCGCGCTGGTCGGCCTTGCTCGACGAGGCTGGGCGGTCTCGGTGATCCTGAATTCGCTGGACTTGGACCAATACACCAGCGTGGCGGGCCCGTTGATGGCGGAGCGAATCGAAGTTGCCCATCTATCGGATGAAAGCAGTATCTTGGACGTGTGCCGGCAACAGATGATGCGTTAACCCGCCGCGATTGTTCTTATCGAAGCCTAGTGATTCACCTCACTGCAAATCGACAAACTCTCATTTTCAGCCTTGCACGCAGTTCTTCAATTTGCCGATACTGCGACTGTTGGTCTCCCCCGCCCATTTTTTTGCAAGGATGCACCCGTGGCTATTGGACCTTTCCAAAACGTGTCAACGTTGTCCATCGATCACCTTTACGACCTCTACTTCGCAATCGCCCAAAGCGACCATGCCTTTCGGATCAAATCGCTTTACGGCGATACGAAACCTCCGGTCGGCCACTGCGAATTCCGGCCTCTGACTCGAGAGTCGTTCACGCAGCGTGTTCTGCACTACGATTCATTGGAAGAAGGCGCGATTGGCCAGTCCTTGCGTCAACGCTTGGCCCGCCAAGCTTGTGCGTACGGCGTATCATGCCAAGACATACAGTCCTCGGCACGACGCGCTGCCTAACGATCGCGTTCTCGGTCGGAGGTCGAGTCTTTGAAGAAAGCACCCCATCGCTGGTTACTCGCAATCTTGCGTGCTGCCCATTGCCGCAGCACACACCACCATTTTGCGATCGATGCACTTCCTCTGGTAGGAACATCAGCCGGCCAGCGATTGGTGGGACATCTCCTTCGACATCACTCGAAATACTTGGTCGGCGCCAAAGAGCCCGACACGCGATTTCGAGATTTCCACAATCATGTCATCCATGTCGATGACGGATACTGGGGTGGTGCCCCACGCGTTGCTCATCAGTGGTACGACCGACTTCAATACCACATTCGCAACGACGATTGGGCTGAAGCCGCTCGCGCCGCAGGCGTCTTAAGCCACTACTTCACCGATCCCATTCAGCCGCTGCATACGGCACAGTCACCTGAAGAAAAGGTGCTGCACCGGCCAATCGAATGGAGCATCACCAAGTCTTACGCTTCGCTACGGGATCAGTGGCAAGACGATCCCACACGAACCGTCTTTCAGTTGTCCGATGGGCCCGGATGGCTAGGCGACGCGATTCTGCAATCGGCCCGGATCGCACACCAACACTACGACACACTGATCTCGCACTACGACCTGAAAGCGGGGCGATCAAATCCGCCCGCGGGACTCGACCTTGTTTCGCGAGGTTGCCTATCCCAACTAGTTGGGCTGTGCATTACCGGATGGGCTCGTGTGATCGAACGGGCTGCATTGGACGCCGAACAGTTTCGCGCAAAGCCGATTCCTACCGTCCGAACCAATCTCGCAACCGTGCTGGCCGGAATCCGCGTGCCCACTCAAGTGTGGATACGACGAATCGAACATGGCGAGGAACAGCGAAAGGTTCGCGGTCTGATCGATGAGTTTGAAAAGACCGGCGCCGTCGACCGATTCCTGCCCAGCGAGGTCCGCGTCATCGAAAAAGTGCGGAAAGTTTATGTCCGCGAGCGGGAATACACCAAGCGTTTGATGGAAAAGAAATCAAACGCCAACATTCGCATTTTGGAAGAATCCAAGCCGGAATTCCAAGACGCTCAAACGCCCCAGCCAAATCAAGCCTCAACGCCAGCAACTCCCCCAACGGAAGTACCGCCAGTCGTTTCCTTTCAATCGGCCGTCACGCGTCGCATTCGGTTGAACGTCCGTTCGCCCTTGGTCGACGCTCCGTCGATCGGTAGGAAGACTGCAGATCGGTTCGACGCGATTGGCATCCACACCGTGGGCGATTTTCTATCGGCAACCCCTGAAACGATGGCTGCTGAACTAGCGACGCGGTGGATCACCGTTTCAATGCTGCATGCTTGGCGATGCCAGGCGATCCTGATGTGCCAATTGCCGGAGATGCTCGCACGGGAAACGCAGATGCTGGTCGGTGCGAAATTCAACACGGCTGATAAAATCGCGAAGTCCAACGCGGACACGATTTACCAAGCGATTCAAGCGTACGCCGAAACTGACTTTGGCCAACGTCATCTACGCGGCGCCCAACCGCCTGAACTGACTAGGGTTGCCGAATGGATTGATGATGCAGCCCTCGCTTTGGTTCGGCAAAAGCGAGCGTTGAACCGGACTGGCCCTGAGACTGGTACAGCGAACAACCAAGCAACCGATACCGGTTCATCCGAATCGCGTACATCAAACGAGTCGAACAACTCGAAGGCGGCCTAGCAGTTAGCCACCGATACACGCTTGAGCTAGCTCGAATGATGCAGCGTCGTCTCGCGGTGCCCACCCGCAATACCCGCAGCCAAATTGTCGTTTTTGACGGAGGCAAATTCGGAGGCGGATTCACTGCTAGCCGGTCCGCTTAGCTTGGTAATCCGAGCCAAATTTTGAATCGGTAGTCTTACCTGGAAGCAAGCACCTTTTCCTAAACCAGAACTATCGACCGTCAACTCGCCGCCAAGCTCTTGTGCCGCATTGGCACAAGAATGCAGCCCGAAGCCATGCCCATTGGCTTTGGTCGTAAAACCGTGTTGAAAGATTTTGGTCAGGTTCTCTTGCGGGATTCCCATGCCGCAATCTTTCACCTCGAAACACACCCAATCGCGGTCGAGGCGAAGGGCTAATTTGATGGTCCGATCGTCTGCACTTGATTCATCAATCGATTGCTGAGCGTTCCGAATCAAGTTCACGAGGATCTGAATGACCTCATGCCTTCGAGTATGGATCGGTGGGAGGGATGCAAAGTCTCGTTGGATCGCGACGCCATGTCGTTCCAGACTTGCGTTGTTCATCTTGATTGCATCTTCAAACAGATCCACGGGATCGATCACTTCGTCTAATCCGCTTTTAAGGGCAAAGGATTGTTGCATGGCCACAATTTCTTTGATGTGTCCAATGTTGTCCGTCAACTCATGAAGTTCCTCAAGCTGCAACTCTCTTTCAGCCTGAAGTTTCAAAACCACCTGATTTAACAAACTAGGGAAGTGCTTTCCTCGCGGATCATCCGAGAAAAACTCACCCAATCGGTCCTCTTGATCGTCGATCACTTTCGCGGCCTTTGCCAGCATTTCAAGCGGACTTTCGTCAAGATACTCTCGCAATAGATTAGCTGAGACATTCACACTGTTAAGCACGTTGCCAACGTTATGCAACACACCGGTGGCGACTTCGGCACGTCCCGCACGGTGCGAAACTTCCACAAGCACTTTGTGTTGTTCCGAGAGTTTTTGGTTCGCTTCGACTTGGGCTGTTTCGTCGTGCGCGACAACGATGTAGTGCAATAAACCGCTCACCTCGACCTGGCCAACCGAAACGCTACACGGGAACAAAGTCCCGTCTTCACGCCGACAATCCTGGATCACTCCAGTTGTTGCACCAGCCTGCGACACCGACTTTTTTGCCAGCTCACCCAAGTCAACACCCACGATGTATTCGTTGATTGGGGAACCAATCAGTGAGTCTTCCGCCTGAAAAACTTGACGCGATGCCCGATTGGCGGCCGCGATGCATCCCTGTTCGTCCACTGAAAGGATCGACTCCGACGCGTTTTCTAGAATGCTAAGCGTACACGCTTCACTGTGCTGCAATTCGCGAGTCATCTCTTCGGCCATCCCGATCGCGAGGATACGTTGTCCATTTAACGACGTAAGCACGACGAACAAAAGCAAGCTGATCACGGTACCGCTGACGCCGACCATTCCGCCCATCATGGACTCAGCCGGTGTCCGAAAACTATTGGGTGCCGAGACCGTTAACAACCAGTCACGCCCTGAAAGCCGGAGTGGCAAACTCTCGACCATGATGCTGGCCATCCCAGACGGAACTTCATTGGCCGCAGGGTCACTGGTAAACAATAGCTTTTCACCCCCATTCGGACCGACGTCGTGGATCTTCAATCCGACATCGTTGGCGCACTCATCCCAAATGCCCCCCATCAAATCATTGCACCGAAAGGCTCCATGGACCCAACCCACGATCGCATCCATCCGCTGTGACTCCGTTGTGATCTCCGCATCGTTTCGATAGATCGGCAGACAACAGAGCACTCCAGCCTGGATATTCTTTTCCGTTTCTTGCACCAACGTGATCTTGCCGGAAATCTGAGGCAATCCCGTTCGGGCAGCACGATTCAACATATCCCGTCTTTCGGGACTGCTATACGCATCGTATCCGAATGCCCGCTGATTCCGCCAATCAAACGGTTCAATGAATTTGGTGCAAGCGTAACGCTCACGCTCACCCCGCGGGAACACCTTAAAATCGTCGAAACCTTCCGCCTTTATCTCTGCTTCGAAATCGCTCAACTGGTCGGATTCAACCAGCACAGTGACCCCCATCGCCTGGATACCAGGGTACCAACGCTCAATATCACATTTGCTGACATACCGATGCCACTCGTTGCGATCCACATCTCGGCTGGCTTGAAATAGAGCTACACCACCTCGCAACACAGACTCGTACTGACACATCCGCGACTCGATGTGACTTTGGACTTGAGCGGCTCGAAATTGGAAGCGTTCAGCAACCAGACGATCTCGGTGACAATGCGTTGTCCACCACATCACGCCTGTTAGAAACACGCCTAGGTACAGAACAACCAACGGCGTCCAACGACTGTGCAGCAACGATCGCGTGCGGTCGAACAAGGACAGCTCGGTATCATCAAGCGTCTCTGACTTATCCTGGCCTAGCCCTCTCACCGGTAGTTCCCCTTGCTTCGCGAGGACGAGCGACTGGCGTTTGTATTTCCCAGAGCTTCTCGGATCGCGTCGGCGATGTCAGCCGCCCGGCACGGTTTGGAGAGTATTCGAAACACACCGCTTTCGGACATCGCTCGATTCGATGCGAGCTCAGGCATGTAACCGCTAAGCATCAACAACTTAATCTCGGGATATTGCTCGCTGATTTGCCGAACAAAATCAGTTCCAAGACCACCCGTCATCAAGTTATCCGACACGATAATGTCAATGGACTCGGTCGACACGATCACGTTGGCCTCCGCCGGCGAAATCGCGGTCAAAATTCGAAATTCATTTTCCAGCGATCGTTCCAAACCGCGGAGCAACTTCGAATCGTCGTCCACCAACAGGACGGTTGCCAATTGCTGTTCTTCGGCGACGTAGTTCAAATACATCATTGGCACTTCGTTCATGACTGTCCCCGCTCGTGCTTGGTGTGAAAAATTGGACCGATGGGTGCCCGCCTGGATGACTCTTGCGAACTACGGGCATTGAGCAGACTTCGCAGCACACATGAATTCGTAATCGCCGAACACAGCACGTCCGCTTTGCAAGGTTTGCTTAGATACAAGTGAATCGGCGCAACCATTCGATACATCGCATCCTTGTCAGCACGCCCTGACAAAACAACACGTACCGTTGCGGGATAAAGCCGACTGACCTCACTGAGCAAGTCCGCACCATCCATCCCCGGCATGTTCATGTCCGAAACCATGACATCGACTTGCTGCAGATCGAGTTTCTTTAATGCATCCGCACCGCTGGCTGCGGTTTCGACTTCCCAATCCACCTCAGCACCTTCAAGCATTCGAGTGATGCCTTTCAGGATTTGAGGTTCATCGTCAACAAACATTACTCGCATTTTGGTTTCACCTTGTGTGTGATTTTTCGATGCTGTGGCATGACCTGACAAACCGCTTTTGTGCTTGGGTTTATCATCAGGCCTGCGCTAGTCCCAACCCGCTCGATGCGGGCTGTTCCAAGACGGTCGGGATTGTTTTGCGGCCCGCCACATTGGACTCCGCATCAATGGGGATCTGGATATAGAAAGTTGTCCCTTCACCCCGAGTCGATTCACACCACAACCGTCCACCATGTTTGTTGGTGATAATCGCGTGTGCTATTGAAAGTCCTTGGCCAGTACCACGACCAATTTCTTTCGTAGTAAAGAAGGGATCGAAAATGCGAGCTTTGATCTGATCGGGAATTCCCAACCCTGTGTCCGCAATCGAAATCTGTACACAATCATCGAATGACTTCGTACCAACCGTGATGCGTCCCTTCGCCAGTACACCGTCCTGGTTTGCTTCACCAATCGCATGTGAGGCATTGATCAGAATATTTAGAAACGCTTGGTTCAATTCCACCGATGTGCCGTCCGCGGTTGGATTGGACGGATCAAAATCAGTTTCAATGTCCGCGACATATTTCCATTCGTTCGTTGAAACCGCAATGGTCGACTCCAAGGCGCGGTTGATATCGACCGGCGTTTTTTTATCGTGCCCTGGATGCGCAAACTCTTTCATCGCGTGCACGATTTTGGAAACATGTTCGACGCCATCGCGTGAATCCGATATCGCTTCTTGCAGGCTTTGCAGAAAACCTTTGGCCTGTAGTTCCCGCAAGGCGTTTTCCAGCGTCCCCCAGTCGGAATCACTTCCGTCGGAGAAATCGTGGCGATCAATTGCCCGCCACATCCCCTCCATGATCGGCGAAAGCCTCAAAACCTTCTTGGCGAGAAAGTCCAGGTTGTCCCCGATATATTGCATCGGTGTGTTAATTTCGTGAGCGACTCCTGCCGCAAGCTGGCCGACGGACTCCAGCTTTTGTGCATGACGCAATTGAGATTCCAACGCCCGGTTCTCTGTAAGATCCGTTCCTAGAATCAACGTGCCGGTCTGGACACCATTGCCGTAAACCAGATAGCTAGACATGCCAACAATCCGGTAGTCACCTTTGTGATTGCAAATTGTCGTCTCAAGCCGTCTGGACTTCCGTTCCATCAGAGTCGCTGCTGATTGCGGATCATCCCACTGAATAGGCAGTTCCGGAAATGGACGGCCTATCACGTCGTCAAACGCCAACCCAAAAATGTCTTCAGCAGTTTCGTTCCAGTGTTTCACCTCACCGAACTCGTTAAGGCTAATCAAGATCGAATCAATCGCGGAAATCAGTTGCTCTGATTCTTGACGTGCTTCATCACAACGCCGAGTCCGTTCCGCGATCATGGCTTCGAGTTGTTCGGCACGCAAATGACTTTGCAGAGTCAGATGTCGCTTTTCGATTAGCGCCGTGGCGAGTTGCAATACCTCGACGTTGTCGAATGGCTTCTTCAGAATCAAAAGGCGATCCGATACGCCAAGTTGTTCTCGAATTTCGACCCAAGAATGATCCGAATACGCCGAACAGAGAACGACTTGAAGTTGCGGATCAGCCTTCCAAAGTTCTGCAATGGTCTTCATGCCACTCCACCCGGGCGGCATCCGCATATCGACAAACGCAACAGCGTAGGGGCGTTTATCTGCGATCGCCTGTTTGCAAAGGGCCAATCCGTCCTGGCCTTGGCTGGCGCAATCCAACTGCACGTTGGCTGAGTGATTGACCATCGACACTTCACCTAAAAAGGCTTCGACAGCCTCGTTAAGCTCGATGGTGTCCCGGTCATTTACGAGGATCTTTCGAAAGTCCTCATGGATAGCTGGATTGTCATCGATCACGAGGACGCGACGACTCCGCTCGTTTTCTAAACGATACATATTGCCCCTTTCGGTATCAAAACTCTTGTGCGTTGTTCACGCAATTTCACGTTGTGGACGCGACCATCGGTCACGAACCCAAACACGAAATTTTGCCCCAAGAGAGAGTTTCTTCGGTTCGAACTCTACCAAGCAGAGTTTCGAACCGATGACGCCAAAGGCTAGCTCACTATTCGCCCCCCGCCAGAAAAATAACGAGAAATACAGAACCGAAGAACCGCACTAAGGGAAGACATTCCTCGACTAAGGGCTTTTCAAGCATGAAAGGATGCGTTCGAGCTGCCGCAGCGGCCCCGAACCACGCTACTGAAAAGAACGCGATCCTGGCGGAAACGCAGTAAGACAATCCGCAAACATTGCTGATTGAAGAGAGATAGCGGCAGTGCCATCGGTGCACTTCGCTGCCAGTTCTGCGGAAGCCTGTGTCAACACGTCGGATGGAATGAGGCTCGATGACTAGGCCGAAAACGGCACCGCGACCAACTGCTTGGGAGCAGCCTCAAAGTTGCCCCGCCAAGACCTCAAATTGATACCTTAGCGATCCGTTTCAGCATACCAGCCCGTGATCCGAATTGCCCCGAACTAGGGCAAGCCTTGATACTTTCAGCCAAACGGGGCTCAGTGCACGTCGCTAATCGGAACGGCTGAGCTACCGTTTTCAAGCATGACGTCACCAGGCGAAACAATGCCCTCGTCGATCATTCCCCAACTCGTTGACTCGAACCCAACGGTCGCTTGAGTCGCCGAGGGATCAAAGCCACCGGACGAAACCGGGCAAGGTACGTCAACCTTTTCGGGATGCAAGCGTGGTTCCAAGAAACGTCCCAGCTCGTAGGCATCTCGTTCCGCACCAGGGCACCACTGGCCTTCGGCAAGGTTCACTTGAGCGTACGCTAGCAACGAGCCTTTTTGGCGATGGAAATCGCGAATGGCCAAGTTGTAGTTGCTGATCGAACGATAGAACTCCACTTCGCTGGTGACCACGGTTCGCTGAGCTTGCAACAGGAAGTTGATGTTGTCCGTTCCGTCACGGTAACGACGACGAAGCACATCGACCTGTTTCAGGTCAGCCAAATAACGGTTGTAGTTGGTCTCGACCAGTTGGTAGGTCAATTCAATGTTCCGAGCCGCATCGGAAAGATCGTGACTGATCCGCAATTCGGTTTCGTTGAGCAACGCTCGATCACGATTCAGATTGAGCTTGGCGTGGGCGATCGCGTTGCTTGCCGCACGCAATCCAACCGGAGTGTTGATTTCCACACCGGCAGACCATTCTTGGTAATCTCCACCCGAAATTGAATCGGCCAGGTTATCAAACGCTCCATTATCACCATCACCAATCAAATGATCGCCGAGTCCGCGGAAGCGGTATTGCCCCACCAAGTCAACTTGTGGGCGACGGTTCAATCGTGCAGCCGTCAGTTCCAGCTCACGTCGTTTGACATTGAACTTCTGACGACGAATTTCTACTCGTCGATCGAGAGCTTGGCCCAATGCACTGTTCCAGTCGAAAACCACCTTGGCATCGATAGGCGATGTGCTTGGTTTCAACAGTGATCCATCCGTTGCTGGTAAACCGATCAAGTAACGCAAACGCTGCTCGATGGTGTACAGGCTGGTATCACCCGCCAAAGCCGATTGCACCTGGGCTTCAAACTGATAGTACTGCGAGCGAGCTTGAGCTTCTTCGTCGCGTCGGCCCGTCCCGACTTCCAGTCGCACCTGTTGATACTGGAAAGTTTGCAACGCTGCTTCGCGACCTTTGACGGTCGCCTCAAGCACACGATAAGCCGCTGTCAGTTCCCAGTAAGCTTGTTCTACATCAGCGATCAGCGAGATCACCGCTGTTTCAAAATCCGCTAACGCAACATCTTCATTGACCCGGGCGATCAAGACACCGTTGTATTGCCCGACGATGCCATTGGGTCCGGCGATACGGTTATAGGTTGTTCCAGACCCTTTCATCAAAGGATGGCGTACTTCCATCTCCATGAAACCGATGAAGTCGCTGGGGAACTGGCGACTGGCCCTACTTGGGTCTTGCACGCGAGTGTAAGCAACACTGTTGCGAAGGGCGAACGATGTACCCGTCACCGTTGTCTTGCTCAATTCAGAATTGAACGAACCGAGAGTTTGTTGCGAGAAAGTTGGGAAGAAGTCGGCCACGCCGCCCGCTGGCGGTTGAATGTTTCGCGGCTGATCCACCTTGTCGAAGTAAAGTGATTGAGTGTACTGCGCGTCGAATGCGGACAATGCCGCTTCCACACCTAGGTTCGGGTTCGCATGAGCCAAGCCAGGATCGTAGGCCGTGACGGCGGACGCTGGCGACGAAACGATCGCGCCGCCGATCGTACGCAAGACGGGGCTGTTGCGTAGTGCTTGATGAATCGCATCTTGCAGCGAGATTTCATAAGCAGGCATGGACGCGGGGTCTTGAAGTGCGTTGGGAGCCAACGTTGACTTTGCCGCCGATGTGACTTGCGTCGCACATTCCTGAACCTGCGGATACTCGATCTTCAAAGCCGAATGATCGTGGTACGAAACACGAGTGTCGTGCGGTCCATCAGGAATCTTTTGCGTGATTCCACATCCGACCGTTGACAAACTTGCAACCAACCCACAAGCCCAAGTTGCAAGACGCCGTCGCTTCAGCGACCGTTTTGCTAGGCGTGCAGTGTTGGAATTCGATTCGTTGAGGCTGCGATCGCAGCGTGAGTGCCGATCCATGGCGAACTCTCGTGGTGCTTTGGTGGAACCCATCCCCGCTGCTGACATCCTTGCCAACAATCAGATCGGGTGAATTGAAAGTATCCGTCGAAACCCACTGCCCTTAAGGCAGTGCGATGAAGCCGCCTGCAACCGAAGCTGCTTCGACAATAACCGCCCGTCGTTCCAGCGGCGGACGCTGGTAGAACCGGGGCACTGGTGAACCAGCACGGTAGTAGCCCTTGCTGTATACCGTTTCACACGGTGACGTGACCGTCGTTAGATAAGGCAGCATCGGTACGGTGGCAAAGAACCTTGCCCCCGAAGCGATCGGTTGCAAACATCCCCAACGTTCATGACCATGTCGTTCCAGCATCCGGTCTTCGAAATAAAGTGGATGTGAATAAGTATTGGGGGCAGCCCAAGGCCGAATCAACGAAGGCCACGCTGGCGAGTTGGTTAACATCGCACGAGCCTGGGCATCTTCAGGAAGCGGCGACAACGTCAGCTCTTCTCCCGCGTTAAGAGCTTCCGGAACCCGACCATTCCCGATTGGCTTTTGATCGATAGAGACCGCTCGAAGCTCTGGCAAGATAAAGCGACCACCGGCAACCTCAGGCAGTCGTTCTTCAATGAACGGCTTCGAAAAAACGCTTTCGCTGTCTTCATCCGTTTCCGGTGTAGCGGCGGCTCGCCGTTCTTCACCAGCGGGATCGCTGTCGTCTTGCAGCAATTCCCGCAACCGTTCACGACGGCGTTCATCTTCCGCCTTGGAACTGGTTCGATCAGCCGCGCTTTGAGCTCTTTCCTTTTCAGCACGATCGCTTAGCGGAACCGTCTCGCGTTCGGCTTGGAAATCATCTGCCACGATCATTGCCAAGGGTGATTGATTGGTCCAACCGAATGACACCGGAGCCACGACAACCGCACTTGAGGGGTGAGTTGTTTCGGCCGCAACCGAACTTTCGACAAGCCCAAACGAGCTCATGCCCAACGCAGCCAGCGCGACCGACAGTCGACGTATCAAACGCGAGCGATCCGGAATTCGTTTCCAGCGGTCAATCGCGAGTGGTCCGTCACCGAACCACCAATCCCAAGTTGTGTCTGACATCGCGGATCGTCTTCCTTGACGTGTCGAGCGAATCGAAAGTGAGCGACCGGAACTTCCGGCTCTGCTTGCATCGACGGTTCCAGTCAAACCGATCAATCTGGTTCTTCGAAAATCGCCTGTCGCATCAACGTCCTTGGGAACATACGTCACAAACGGTACAACTGGACCATCGACCGCCAGACTCAGCCATTGGACTATCCCCCTGCAAATGATTCCAATCACCGATTCAAGCGATTCCCGCATTGAAAGCTACCGATCGGTGCGGTTCCGTGACCCCCACGCCGGATTTATCGCGGAAGGAGCGGTAGTCGTTCAGCGACTTTTGCAGAGCGAATATTCGGTACGATCGTTACTTATTCACAAAGGACAAGAACACCGATATCTACCCTTGGTGAACGATCGCTTCCCGGTCTACGTCGTCGAGCCGGAAGTCGGCAAACAAATCGCAGGCTACGATTTTCATCGTGGGGTACTGGCACACGGGGATTGCCCGGCGATGCTTCCCGCCAAACAGCTCATCCAAACTCGGCCGCCTGTCACACTTGGTCTCTTTGGAATCAGCGATCCCGAAAACGTCGGCAGCTTACTACGTTCCGCTGCGGCAATGGGAATCCACCACATTTTGATTGGGCCGGGCACAATCTCGCCCTATGTCCGGCGGGTGATTCGGGTCAGCATGGCTTCCGTTTTCCAACATCGCTTTTATCATGTCGGTGACACGCTTGAAGCGATCCGAACGTTGCAGGAAGCCGGTGTGGAATTCGCGGCGACAACGCTACGCAAGGATGCCGTTTCGATGCGAAACTTCATCACTCAAAAGCCAGATGGCCCGGTCGTGTTATTGGTTGGGAACGAAGCTTCCGGTCTACAAGACGAAGTTCAAAACGCGTGCAATCACCGCGTGACGCTACCGATGTCGTCGGGAACGGACAGTCTGAATGTCGGTGTCGCGGGAGCGATCTTTCTTTATGAGTTGATGTCGCGTCAATGTCCCAGCTAATACAAGCGATGCGTCAGCATGCTCTCCAACGGCCTAAGTCGCTTGCGGTCCGCGACCGGGATGGCAACGCACTGAACTGGAGTGAACTATCGCATCAGGTCGATCAAATCGCTCAGCAGTTTGCGTTGACAGAGCAGTCATATTTCATCCACCAAAACGACAACACGCTCTCGAACGTGTTAACTTCGCTCGGATGTCTCGCCAGCGGTGTCTGCGAAGTTTCCATCGATGGTCGCTTTCCGGCCGACGTCCGACAATCCATGATTGAGCGAACTCGGTCGTACAACTGGCCTAGAGCTGCCAGCGACTCATTGCCAGCACTCGTGCTTTGGACAAGCGGCACCAACGATCGCCCGCGTGGCGTCATGCTTTCGACACGAAACCTTGACACCAACGCGCAAGCCAAACTCGGTGCCGTCCCGCAAACGATCGACGACCACCGTTTGACCCTTCTGCCAATCTCGCATGCCTATGCACGCACCTGCGACATGGGAACTTGGTTGCTATCGGGGTGCTTGTGGACCATTGATCTTGGCGCTTCCGCGATAGACCGAATTGATCCTCTCAATCCACCCACCTTGATCAACACCGTGCCGTCGGTCGCCCAAAAAATCGCCGACCGGATTGAGCAAAACGACGCATCTCTATCAAAGCTACGCGTATTGGGGTGCGGCGGTGCCGCAATCGCGGAGTCCACCTTTCAACGTCTTCGCCAGCGAGGTGTCGAGGTCATTCAAGGATACGGGTGCACCGAAACTTCGCCCGTCATTTGTAGTGCAAGCCCTGGTAACACGGCTGCTGGCGTGGTGGGCCCACCAGTAGATGGATGGGAGATCAAGGTCGACAGCGGGCGTCTTTATGTGCGTGGTGACGGTGTCATGATGGGCTACCTCAACGACCCGGAATCCACGGCCCAAAAGCTAGACCCAAACGGCTGGCTCGACACTGGTGACTTAGTCGAAGTCCAACCTGACGGAGCATTCCGAATTCTCGGACGGGCTGACGACGTCATTGTCCTTCCCAATGGTTTTAAAATTCATCCGCAAGGGATCGAAGCAAGATTGATGCAACTGGACTCAATTCAGTTTGCGTTAGTGATCCCCAACGACAGCGAGCTCATCATCGCGATTGAAGGCACACCAAGTTCAGATCGAGACCTGCAATTAGAACTTTCGAAACATCTGCCTCCCGGAACTCGATTTCGGATCGAGCCCCTCAGCCCACCCCTATCTTTGGCGCGGAATGAACTGACTGCCAAAGGAACTCCCAGGCGATCCGAGGTTGCCAAGCGTTTCAGTCGCTAGAACTGAAAGTAGACGAACGGTCGAAAACCGCGGGGTGCGTACAGCATCAACGCCCACACAAGCATGGCCGTTGCGATTGGACTGTACCAAGCGTCGAAAGGAAGTCGCATGCACCGCCTTAGTCGGGTAGTCCACGCAAGATGCTCGGCCACCATCAAGCCAATCGCAAGCAGTGTTAACGGTGGCAACCAAACAATCCTCAGTTCGGCTGGGTCAGCAAAGATCGATAACCACATGCGATCGAAGATCTGCATTGCAACTTCCATTGTCGGGCTTCGAAACAACACCCACCCCATCAGCACGACACCCATCACGCCTAGCCAACGGACAATCTTCAGGCCTCGCATAGAAGTCGCCCCTAGCGAACCAATGGTTCGCTGCACGACCAACGCCAAGCCATGCCAAATCCCCCACAGTACAAACGTTAACGACGCACCGTGCCAAAGTCCGCCCAACGCCATCGTGACCAACAGATTACGATTTGTCGCGAGCATCGATCCACGTGAACCTCCCAAGGGGATATACAGATAATCGCGAAGCCAACTCGACAATGTGATATGCCAACGACGCCAAAAGTCAGACATCGAAGTTGCTAGGTACGGGTGCCGGAAATTGACGGGGAAACGATATCCCAGCATCTTGGCAACTCCGATCGCCATATCGCTGTATCCCGAAAAGTCATAGTAGATTTGCCCCGCATACGCGATCACGGCAATCCAAACGGTCACACCGCTATAAAGTTCGACGCCACCAAAAACGACATCCACGGTTTCGCCTAACCGATCGGCAATCAAGACCTTCTTAACCGCACCTCGCAGCAATTGCTGAAAACCACCATAGAACCGCCGTCGGCTGTAACCGGGCTGTTCATAGAGTTGCGGCAACAAATTCGCTGCTCGTACGATTGGTCCAGCAACCAACTGAGGAAAGAACGCAACGTACAAGGCGAAGTCCAAAAGATTGGTCGTCGGCCTTAACTTCCCGCGATAGACATCGATCGTGTAGCTGAGTGTTTGAAAAGTGAAGAACGAAATGCCAACCGGCAATACGATGTCCAGCGTCGTGGCATCCCAACCGAATGCCTGAACAATCGGGCGAGCGGAATCCACAAAAAAGTTGAAGTACTTGAAGAAGCCAAGCATGCCTAAATTGACTAGCAAGCTAACCAATAAGCACAGCTTTCGCACACGCAGAGACGGACTGCGGTCGATCGCCAACGCGACCCCGTAATCCACCAGTGTCGAGATCACCAGCAAGCCACAAAACCGGTAGTCCCAGTAGGCATAGAAGTAATAGCTCGCAAGCAACAAAAACGCATTGCGAAGCGTTTTTGTGCGTAGACTCCAGGTCATTGCCAACACAATGACGAGAAAGACCAGGAACTCGACTTGCGCAAAATTCACTGCGGGCGTCCTTGGTTCACGCCGTCCGTTTGCCCGCCAGTAGCTCGCCCATCATCAACATGTCTGTCAGCGGCTTTTTCGTCAGCGACTGGATTACTCGCAACTTGATCAATCGTGTTTCCGAGCGAATCTTCACCACGTTGTCTCATTGACATCGCTCGCACCACTTCTTTGGCAACCAGCCGATAGCCTTCCGCGTTTAAGTGCCCTGAACCGATCAAACCGTTGTGAAAGCCGTGCGGGAAGCGTCCATCGACCGCCGAGTCACGCAACACTTCGCGGCAATCCACAACGAAAATCCCCTGTGCCTGCAACGATAGCGACAACGCATGAAAATCATCGGATCTCGCATCTTCCCAATACACTCGATCTCCCATCACGATCGGCAACTTAGGCGCGTAGACCACCGTGATCCGTCCTGAAGATGCTGCGGCTAAACGACTCGCGATGGCTTCCCAGACGCGTCCGCTCTCACCGTCGTCCATCGGTGTCGCCCGCCCCAATGCTTCATCCGTCTTTGCGACGGGCACATCCTCACTGGATATCCGTCCTACCGGCCCGATCCCAAACCGAAATTGACGTAATTGATAAGACTCATCTAGAAGCACCGAACGAGAAGCTTCGATCACGAAATCGGGAACCCATCTCGCCAAGTCAACATGCCAAGCGTGTGGAACGCTCGAGTTCACAACCGGATTCGATTCATCAGCCAAAACCTCAAGATCTTCCAGCTCACAAATCAACAGGACGTGTTCGTCCACGCCCCAAGCTTTTTCGACCAAGGAAAATTGCTTCACCCAGCTCAATGCATCGTCACCACTGACGGCTAGCGGAAGCACATGAACGTTCGCTGCGAGTTGTTCAGACGCATCGCGTTGGATGACGGCGAATAGTTTTTCCGCGTCGTCCACACAAACACCTTCCGCTTGGGAGTCACCCCATAAAGCAATTGTGCGGATTGTGATCGAGTCGCCGCTGGGCAACGTGCCGCCCATCAAACCGTGTGGCCCGACGAGTGTCGATGCGTAACCTTCACTGCGCCAGCGATAATGCATCGCCTCGGGGTACACCCATCGCTGTCGCACTTCGTCCCAATCGCGAACGGGGTAACTTCGCACGAACAACGGTGATGAAACCGCGATCAACAACGTTCCAACAAGCAAGCCGAGAATCCAGCGGCCGTATAGCTGCCTAGCTGAAAGTCGATTCATGCATGACGAATCACTCGAGATCATGTCTCGTCAGATTGCGATGTCGACTCTGCTGTCGCTGCCGCGGTTTTAGGCGACCGGTATTGCATTAAGATCGATCGAATCGGCGAGCCAAAGGCGTAGTAACAAAAGACCAACGGCAGCGCGACCCAGTGCAACAAGAACATACCGACGACAGCAAACATCGCCTGACCAATTTGGTGCGGCGTTTGCCGACCACGGACAAGTTGGGCAAACACGTGAGGGTATCGAAAACGCGATACCATCAAGAAAGCTAACACCAACGCCAACACTGGAATGAAGTAGTGCGAAGCATCCAGGGTCAGTTGGCTGATTTGATTGATGCGTTCGGGATAGGTATCGCTAGTAGCGAAGTCAGCCAAATCCGGAATCGCGATAGCAAACGCGGCAAGGGTCCCCGCGGCCGCTGGACTGGGGATTCCCTCGAAGCCCTCATGGTCATCGTCTTCACTCGTTTCCACATTAAAGCGAGCCAAGCGTATCAACACGCATAACGCGAACAAGGCACCAATCGCCCAGGTCAATCGCTGGGGTAACGCATCACTGATTCGCCAAACGATCACTGCGGGCGCGACACCAAATGTGACCGCATCACACAGGCTATCCAGCTCCGCACCAAATTGACTCGCTTGGCCGGTCAATCGGGCTGCGGATCCATCCAAGGCATCGAATAGCATGCCACCAAAGATCAACAATCCGGCACCGAAGAGCTTCGTTTCGAGGTCCCAAGCCAGTGTGTCGGTACTCACCGCGATCGCGATCGCAGCCAGCCCACACACACCATTGCCCAACGTCAACACGGTCGGCAAGACCGCCAGCGTCAGACGCCGCCGGCGCCGCTTTTTGGGTGGGGATGAAGCATTGCCGTTGGCCAGTTCACCCTCTTCAGCGTCTGAATTGACAGCATCGCCCCAGTCCGTTCCGGAAAGTCGAGGTTTAAGTTCACTCATGTGAGGTGATCCGAAGGGAGCAATCCGAAAGGAATAGTAAAGCGATCGAAACTTACGAATCGAGTTCGTAGCGAGCCATGATGGTCGAACCGGCAGAAACCTTTTCTCCCAGCTTTGCCGTGATCCGAAGCGACTGATCACGCGGGACCACCAATTCGGTCCGTGATCCCAGTTTAATCATTCCGTACATCTCGCCACGCTCAAAAAAGTCATCAACTCGGGCCCAACACACAATCCGGCGAGCAAACTGGCCGGTAATCTGCCGAATTCGAATAACACGGCCGCCCAAGTCCGGACTCGCCAACTCGATATCGAGCCTTTCATTTTCGCGAACGGACCGCGGACGCAAAGCGTTCAAGAACTTTCCGGGTTGATATTGAACCGAGACGACTCTTCCAGGCAACGAGGTTCGGTTGGCATGCACGTTGAAAATGGACAAGAAGATGCCGAAACGGATCGCTGGGCCAATTACGGGATCGTCAATCTCCGTAATCTCAACCAACTTTCCGTCGGCCGGTGAAACAACCGTCCCCAAACCGACCGGCACGGTGCGGCGCGGGTCACGAAAGAACCACACCACCAAAACGACAACCAGTAGGGCGGGCAACGCCAACGGCCACCACACCAAGCCCAACACGATTGCCAGCAGCAAAAACCCGCCACTGAGCACGAACAGCTCCGCCAAGCCCACTCGCACGAACGGCAGCGAATCACGCCACATGAACGCGTCATCGGCGTCCGCCCACCAATAGCTGCCTTGGTTTCGGTAGTACTTCATGTCTCGCGAATCGACCGGATCAAACGGCAAATCACCGCGTTGTCCCTGACGCCGATCGGCCATCCGCGCGACGTAACCGGGGCGGCACTTTCGCAAGAAAGCGCGTCGCAATCGGCCCCACAACAATTCCAACGACATCACAACGCCGCCACCGGGCTGAATCGTTTTCACCGCTGGGTCCATCGCTGGACCGCTTGGGTTGGTGGCAACTGGATTTTCGACACCGCTTGAGGTCGCACCGGCGGGCTGCGACGTCTCATCGAGCACCTGAGAAGCTGAACCGCTAGCTGGGTTGGGTGAGACCGCTGTAAGCGGGATCTCAGCAGGCGGATCAGAATCGGGCGGGGTGTTCATGGTGGACCAGCGTAGCGGCTATACTGTGAATCTGTCGAGAAGCCGGTGAATCGGTCGGGAAGTCAAGTTTTCGTCGACAAAACCGGATTTTTCAAACAAATCAAATTTTGCTCGCTGATCGTTTTGGCCTGTTGCCTTATTGGTTTAAGCCCCGATGACCTGTGGCCCGAAGCCTTTTGGCTCTTTCCAGAGTGTCGGTCATGTCGATGAAACTTCATGATCCGCCCCCTCAATTTACAACCTCGTCTTTCCGAAGCGATCAACACACGTTCACATGATCACGCCTCGCTATCTATTGCCGTTTGATTCGCGTCGCGCGATGCACCGCTTCACTGATGTCCTGATCATCGGAGGCGGGTTGGCGGGCTTGCGAGCCGCCAATGCGGTTGAACCGAACCTGTCGGTCCTCGTCGTCACAAAAGACAAGCTACGTGAGTCCAACAGTAATTACGCCCAAGGCGGGATCGCTGGCGTTCTTGATCCTGACGATTGTTTTGAAGATCACGTCCGCGACACCATGGTCGCCGGTGCCAACCTGTGCGATCGAGACGTCGTTGAACGCGTGATCCAAGAAGGCCCACACCGGATCGACGAGTTAATCCGGTGGGGAACCCAGTTCGATAAGAAAGAAGGCGAGCTCGCACTGGGACGCGAAGGCGGTCATTCTCACGAGCGGATTGTCCACGCGATGGGCGACGCAACTGGCCGCGAGATCATGCGAGCGGTGATCGAACGTAGCCGAGAAGCGGCAAACATCGACATTTGGGAAAACGCCTTCACCGTCGATTTGCTGACTTCGGAAGGCCAATGCCGCGGCGCGATTATCGTTGCCAAGAATGAAAAGCCCACCATGGTCTGGGCAAAAGAAACGATTCTGTGTACCGGTGGGGCCGGCCAGATCTTCCGCGAATCAACCAACCCCCCCGTGGCGACTGGCGACGGAACGTCGTTGGCTTACCGCGCGGGCGTGCAACTTCGGGATATGGAGTTCATTCAGTTCCACCCGACCGTTTTGTACATCGCGGGTTCGTCACGTTCGTTGATCACCGAAGCGGTTCGTGGTGAGGGAGCTCATCTGTTGGACTCCCACGGCGAGCGGTTCATGCCGCATTACGACGACCGAGCCGAACTGGCTCCCCGTGATATCGTTAGCCAATCGATCGTCAGCCAGATGAACGAGACCGCGCACCCGTGCGTGTACCTGGATTTGTCTCACTTGGATGCCAAACGGGTTCGAGAGCGATTTCCTGGGATCGCGGAAACGTGCAGCAATTTCGGTTTGGATATCACCGCGGATCGCATCCCCGTCCGCCCGGGAGCCCACTACATGATCGGCGGTGTGACCGTTGATAGCCAAGGACGCACGAGTTTGCCTGGGCTGTGGGCCGCCGGCGAAGCGACCAGCTCGGGGTTGCACGGCGCCAACCGATTGGCCAGCAACAGTTTGCTGGAGGGCTTGGTGTACGGAGCCCATGCTGGCGAGGCGGCCAGTCGATCTGCAGCCGAAGGCCCGCACAAGATGCTCGCTTACCGGATCCAACATGCGACTCACCAACAAACCGAGTCATTCGACATCGCCGACGTACGAGTATCGCTGAAAAGCCTGATGGGACGACTCGTAGGCGTGCAGCGAGATAGCGAGGGCTTGGCTTCCGCAAACGAACAAATTCGCACTCTGGCGGCCTACGTAATGCGGCACCAGTTCAATGATGTCGAAGGATGGGAGATGCAAAACCTGCTGCTCACCGCCTACGCGATGACGACCGCCGCTCTGGCTCGAAAAGAATCTCGCGGCGTTCACTTCCGCAGCGACTTCCCCGAAGTCGACAACGAGAACTGGCGTTGCCATCAAACTCAGCAAATCGACGTTGACGGTGGTTTCCCGCAACGGGGCGAATTGATTACGCTGCCGACTTCCGATCACATCGGATCCTCGAAACAATAAGCTGACCAACGATACCGCCGCGAAACGATATCCCCACGAACAACATTCCCGTGAATGGATTTCGATTCGGGCTCGCTATTACTGCAAAACATCACGCACACACCCACAATCACGCTCATGGCTACCCCTCGCGTCCTTATCCTCCGAGCCCCTGGCACGAACTGCGACATCGAGACCGCACACGCGTTTGATGTCGCCGGTGGCCAATCCGAACGAGTTCACGTCGGTCGCCTGATCGAAAACCCCGCACTACACAAACGCTATCAAATCTTGTGCGTTCCCGGCGGCTTCAGCTACGGCGACGACATCGCTGCCGGGCGAATTTTGGCCACCCGGATGCACCATCACCTCGACGACATGATTCACCATTTCGTCGACAGCGGTGACAACCTGGTGCTGGGAATTTGCAACGGCATGCAGGTCCTGATGCGTTTGGGCGTGCTGACCAGTGGCATTCCATCGGCTCAACCCGCGATGGTGGGCGGTGGCGAAGCTGACGGGCCAACGCACGACGTTCCGCCCGCAACTTTGACCTGGAACAACCACGGCCGTTTTGAAGATCGCTGGGTCAACCTCGCCGTCGACAAGACGCCCTGTGTGTTCCTAAAAGACATCGATCAAATGTACCTGCCGATGGCTCACGCCGAAGGCAAGTTCGTCGCCCGTGACGAAGCGGCTATGGAACAACTTCGCAACGAGGGTCGACTGGCGATTCGATATTGTGACGAATCTGGCGAGATTAGCGACGAAACGCTCCCGTTCCCCGTCAATCCAAACGGTGGCGACGCCAATGTCGCTGGCGTGTGCGACGCCTCAGGCCGCGTTTTCGGTTTGATGCCGCACCCCGAACGGCACATTGATGCGACCCAACATCCGTTTTGGACTCGGCGGAAAACCCAACCTGAACATGGCGACGGTTTGCAAATGTTCCGCAACGCGGTGCAGTGGTTTGCCTAGGTGAATCAGCCCAGCGAATTCAATCGGTCCAGCCCGAAAGCGGAGCCCCGCTTTGCGTTCGGGCAAAACTGGTCGGCGTTCCTGCAATCGTTCGATCAAGAACGGCTCGATCAAGCCGTCACTTCGCTACGAAGCCTTCTCCAGTTGGGCGACAAACCTCAGCCCCTGGCCGGCCAAAGCTTCCTCGACATCGGCTCGGGCAGCGGCCTGTTTTCGCTGGCTGCGATCATCTTAGGTGCTCGCGTGGTGTCACTCGACGTCGACGACGACAGCTACCGGTGCACACTCAGCCTAAAAGAGCGAATTCAATCGGTGCCGAATCAAAATTCAAGTGACGGCTCGGCGAACGAGGCCCACGCTGGATCGGCAAACCAACTCAGTTGGGATGTCCACCATGCGTCGATCTTGGACGACGCCACCATGAGTTCGCTGGGCCTGTTCGACGTTGTCTATAGCTGGGGCGTCCTGCATCACACCGGCCAAATGGAAACCGCCATCGCAGCGGCAGCGTCCCGAGTCGCCGCCGGCGGCCAACTCGCGATTGCGATCTACAACAACCAGGGCGGCGGCAGTCGACGCTGGTCGGCGATCAAGCATGGCTACCATCGCCTGCCCGCGTTGCTGCGTCCGGGATACGTGGTCGCGGTTGCTGGGTTTTACGAATGCAAATTCGCCCTTGCTCGGCTCGCGAGAGGACGCAATCCACTACCTTTTGCAGATTGGCGAGCCAAGAAATCCGACCGCGGCATGAGCGTCTGGCACGACTGGGTCGACTGGATTGGCGGACTTCCGTTTGAAGTCGCCACGCCCGAAGCGATCGTGCTGCCACTCCGCCGACAAGGATTCACGCTCGAAAACCTACGCACCGTCGGATCCGGCTGGGGCTGCAACGAATTCGTCTTCCGCTTGACCGAACCCACCGGTAGCTCGCAATAAGCCCGAAAACGCTGCCACAACCGGCGATAACGTGATCTGCGTCAAACGGGTGCGTGGTACGAATTGCCGATTCCGTTACAATATTGCCTGCTCTGGCCATTGCCCTGTCGCTGGCCATCGACCGCTCGAACTACTCTCGCTTCAAACGGCCTCCTGCTGATGGCTTTCCGACTGCCTGTTGTTTCCGAACCTGAAATGCCCTCTGGGACGTCTGTCAGCGCGACAGGCCGCCTTCCCCGTTGGCTGAAACGGCCGATTCCGAAGTCCAACGCCAATCACCTGACCGACCATCTGATGGAAGAGATGGGTTTGGAAACGGTTTGCGATAACTGCAAGTGCCCCAACCGGATGGAGTGCTACAGCCAACAGACCGCCACTTTCATGATTTTGGGCAACGTCTGCACTCGCCCTTGCGGCTTTTGTGCCGTCAATCGTGGCCGCCCACCCGAAGCCCCAGCCGTCGACGAGCCCGAACGCATCGCTTTGGCGGCCGCCAAATTGGGACTCAAGCACGTTGTCATCACCAGCGTGACCCGTGACGACCTGCCCGATGGTGGTGCCGATCACTTTTACAAATGCGTGGTTGCCGTTCGTGAAAAAACAGGGGCAACAACTGAAGTCCTGACGCCCGACTTTGTGCAGTGCAAAGACGCCCTCGCTCGCGTGATCGAAGCACGCCCGGACGTTTTCAACCACAACATGGAAACCGTCCCCCGGCTTTACCGCCGCGTCCGTGGCCCGAAAAGCGACTATTCCTGGACCCTGCAAATGATGCGGGAAGTCAAGAAGTACGACGCCAGCGTGAAAACGAAGAGCGGCTTGATGTTGGGACTGGGCGAAGAACGCGGCGAACTGCTCGACGCACTGGCTGACCTTCGCGAATACGGCGTCGACTTCCTTACCCTGGGACAATACCTACAACCGGGCGAAAAATACCTTCCCGTGGTTCGCTACATCCCACCGGAAGAATTCGACGAGATCGCCGAACTCGCCAAGGACATGGGATTCGCCAAAGTCGCTTCGGGACCGTTCGTCCGCAGTAGCTACCACGCTCGCGACATGGCTGAAACGCCGGTCTAAAGCACACGGTGGACCAGGCAAACCATCCGCGGGAATGCCTTTGCCAAAATTACCTCTCTTGCGATCACGGGCCGGTAAACGCTACCACCCAAAGAATGCAAGAGGTATCGATCCAGCCGAAGCACTACCTAACCTGCCTCTGGCCGGGGATGGCTGAATTATGGTGGCGCGGTCGACTTTCGGCCCTGCCCGCTGCGATCGCTTTTGCAGCCGTCGTGAATGCGTTGCTGATCGCCAAATTCATATTCACAGACTGGCTTTCAGGCGGGCTAGTGATGTTGGCGTGCTGGGTTGTTCTCGCCGCCTGGATCGTGCTGGCGATTCGCTCCGCCAAAGAACTTCCGCTGCTATTGACCCCGCGTTCGGCTAGCGAAGAACCGGATCGCTTTAGTGACGCTCAGCTCGCGTACCTGCAAGGTGATTACGCGGCCGCTGAAGACTACCTGACTGCGTGCCTGTCCATTGAACCACGCGACCCACCAGCACTGCTGATGCTGTCAGCGGTCTATCGCCAGACGGGCCGCTTAAGTGCGTCTCAGGTCCTGCTTTCGGAAATCCGCAAGCTGGAAGTCGCCGACAAATGGAACCTGGAGTTCACAGCCGAAGAAGCTCGCCTGGAACGAGACATCGAGGCGATCGAATCCGACGAAGACGAGGCTGAAAATGCCGAAGGTGAATCAGGCGATAGCCAAACCGAAAAGGAAGACGCACACGGTGAAGCAGCAGCCCCCGATCACACCAACTCCGCTAGCAACGATGGAGGCTCCGCTGACCTTCCAAGCGAGGAAGCCAACGGCCCAGACCAAGACGCACCGGAAAGCTTTTCGAAAAACGCATCACCACATCACGCCTCAGCAATAGAAGACGTTCTCGACGAGATGCCCAGCACTCACCGTGATCCCCCCAAGCGAGACGATCGCGACTTCGAAGCCGCTGCGTAACCACACGCCCTCAACCGACTGCGAATCAGCGACGCCAACAATCAAAATGCGGCCTCAGCAGTTCGCTTCAATCAGTTGCCAGTTGCCAGCATCCGTCTCCACCTTCCAGATATCTGGCATGGCTTCCTGATTAAGCTGCGCCGCTACCAGGCTGGCCAGCGGATCAGGAATCACCAACGCGATCACCTGATTTCGACTGCGCTTCAGAACCCGCTGAGTTGCCTTCATTACACGCAACGCCGCAGCGTGAACCGACTCGCCACCGGGGGGGCAAACGGTCTCTGGATGCTCCGCACCGCTGCGATAAAGCTTTGGTTGATTGCGACGGATTTCGTCAATTAATTTGCCGTGCCACAATCCATGATCGATGTTGCGGAACCCCTCGATCGACTTCGAGCGAATTGAACGCCCTTCGACCAAACAGGCCGCAGTTTCCTCAGCCGATTCACATGGAGCGTGATAGACCGCATCCAGCCGGATACCAGCCAATTCCTTGGATAGATTTTCGGCCTGCTCACGCCCTCGCTCGCACATAGGCATATCGAGGGAGCCCTTCATCCGACCTTGTTCGTCAAATGTCGTCGCGCCTGGACGGATCAACACGACCGTCGATTTAGCTGCTGAACGCAAAGTAATCACCGCGACTCTCCTTTAGAAAGAGACTCTTTCGAACCTGCCTGTTGTGGAACCGCATTCATTGCAGCGTTTAATTCGGCAATTGCCTCGCCATAGTCCGCTCGGTCAGTAATCGCCGACCCGACCACGAACAAATCGCAACCCGCCTGGCGAGCCGCACCAATGTTGGCCGCTTTGATCCCGCCATCGATCTCGATCAAGACGTCCGGGAACTCGGCTCGGACTTCTTCAATTCGACTCAACGAAATTGGATTGAACTGCTGTCCGCCGAATCCGGCTTCCACGCTCATCACCAACACCAAATCAACCAAGGCAACATGCCCCCCCAATTCACTCATCGAGGTACTTGGATTGATAGCAAGTCCCACGCCAACACCGAGATCACGGATCTGACCGACGGCATTTTCGATTCGGTCGGTTGTTTCGCTGGCATCCCGGCCACGCATCGCTTCAACGTGGAAGGTCAACAGATCGGCGCCCGCATCGACCATCGGTTTGGCATACGCTAACGGATCGCTGATCATCAAATGAACGTCCAGCGGCATGTCAGTATGACGCCGAAGCCCTTCGATAACGGGCATTCCAAACGACAGGTTTGGCACAAAATGGCCGTCCATCACATCCAAGTGAAGGACCTGGGTTCCGGCAGCAGCGAGTCGCTCGACTTCACCTTGCAAGTTTCCGAAATCGCACTGCAACAGACTCGGCAAAACGCTGGGGCTGGCATCACGAATCACGTCAAGCATCGCTCGGTTCATCTATTCCAATCCTACGAGAACGAAAATCACCGATTTCGCTGAAAATGCCATTCCTGGCCCCAGCAATCTGGACACCCCGGCTGACGGTCCGCCAGTCAAAATGCCTGCAAAAGACGCGATTTCCACGTATTAGCATCCAGTGCCAAGCCGTAATCACGCCGTCCGCGTCGGTGAGAAGCCGATCCCAGAATGTCATCCCGAGGCGACTTCAGTGAACTGGGACAACCCAGTGAATCGGAACAGACTGTGCGCAGATCGTCGCGTTGTCAATTGCTTGATATCCATTCATTTGAAAGCAAAAGAACTCCCGTTTCACGATCACCCCAGATTTCCCGAACAAATCGAATTGAGAAATCAAAAGTGTGGAAGAATCGCGTCCCTTACTTTTTCCTGAATTCTGAACTTCGCTAGCGGCGAAGTCGTCGCGGAGGTCCAGATTCCGTAATCGATACCGTTTACACCTGACCTAGAACTGCTTCCAGTGGATTGCCGCCGACTGGACCATCTGGCCCATCCCAACGGACATCGCACCCGATATTGCCGCTGGTATTGCAGTATTGGTGCCGATTCTTGGAGTGCGGCACGCATTCACCCTTGGGAGATATCGCCCAACAGGGTATACCTACGCAGCAAATACCCCTATTTCCTGCAATCGGATCCGCAAGATCCGATCCATTTCGGATTTTCGCACCCCATGCCCGATAATTGGAACATCCTAGCCAGCCTGCTGGGCACACCGCGCCCACCTGAACCGGCCAAGAAGCCAACCCCCGAACCCGCACCGGCCCCAGAGCCGACGGCCGAAGCTGATGTCGACGCGAAGTCTCCAGCCGCCGATTCGTCTCCCGCAGACAAAGAAACTGCCCCTGGTTCAGCAAAACCGGAGACGAGTGCACCGAAGACTTCACTCTTCGATGAAAGCGACAACGACACTGCGTCCTCGGAAAACGATTCTGACGATGACGTTCTCAAGGCGCTGACCGCTCCAACGCCACCGCCTAAGTTGCCTGGCTTTGGTATCGACGACACGCCAGAACCGGCTGCCAAAACGACGCGTGAAAGCGGTTTTGGTGCAGTCGAAAAAGAAATCAAAGAACGCGAAGGCCAGCTTGGCCGTGGACGTCGCGACAATCGACGCGATGAATCTTCGACCGAAGATCGCGAGCCTCGCGGACGATCGCGCCGTGGAAAACCGAGCTCCGGCTTCGGCGGCGGTTTGGTCGACTCGAATGATGATGACGATGATCTAATCGATGCTGACGCACCCGATTTGATCGACGATGACATGGATTCCGCTGACGAACCCGCTACTTCGAGGTCACGATCTCGCGGTGGTCGATCGTCATCGGATCGCCCTGCTCGGGATGAATCACCTCGCGGCCGCGGTGACGACTCTTCGGCCCCCACCAGCCGTTCGCCTAAGGAAGATAGCGATCAGCCGAGCGGCCCACGTCGTCGTGGACGTCGCGGACAACGCCAGCAAATCGGCGAAGGCGATGTTCGCACGAGCGAAAGCTCATCCGCCAGCCGTCCCAGCAAGGACGACGACACCGATAACGGACCACGCCGCTCCCGCAGCCGCCGCGGCGGACGCTCTGAATCCACCGAAGTCGTCGCTGAAGAGAGCGGACGATCCGGGCGTGGCGGACGCGGTCGCGACAGCGAAAGCAGTAGCGACAACGATTCCAAACGCAGTGGCGGACGAGGCCGAGGACGCGGTCGCGACAACAAGCGCGATGAAGAATCGCCACGCCGATCCGCTCGCGATGAAGTTCGTGCCTCCGCAAAGGCGGGCGGCGGTAACCGAGAAGATCGATTCTCTGACGATGACAACGACTTGCCATCGAACTTGTTCGTTGACGACGATGACGTTGATTCATTCGGCGGCGGCTTGATCGATGACGATGACCAAGACACCAAGCCTACCGCGAAGGACGACAGTGACTCCGATGGCCCACGTGCCGGTCGCCGGTCACGTCGCCGAGGACGCGGTCGCGGACGTCGCCCAGCAGGCGACAGCGAAACTCCTCGCGAAACCAGCGTGGATGACGATCTGCCGCGTTCCGCTTTCGGTGACGATGACGACCTAGACGAAACTCCGGTTTCTCGCGGCAGCAACTCCCGAGACGACTCATTCGACTCGGACACACGCAGCTCCGGCTCACGCGATTCCGAAAGCCGACGTGGCTCACGCCGCGGCGGACGCAATCGCGACCGGGATTCCAGTCGTTCGTCCGAAGACAGAACCTCCGATCGATCCAGCGATTCGGAAAGAAGTAACGAGGGACGCTCGCGTCAACGAAGCAACTCGTCGTCGCAAGACTTCCCCACCTGGCACGAAATTGTCAACGTGATGGTGGACAGCAATCTTAATAGCCGCCGCAGTGGCGGTGGTAACTCACGCGGCGGTGGTCGCGGAAACAACAACGGTAACTCGTCAAGCGGCTCACGCGGCCGTCGACGCTAATCACAAATCACCTGCTTAAATTTGGAAGGAAACCCACTCAGTGTTCAAGAACTTTTGCCCTCAGGCTCTCGGCATCAACGGTCGCCAGAGCGAACTGATCGAACTCGCATTGACTTACGCATTCCGCGGCATGGACATCGACATGCACGACATGCTTCGTCGATCACAACGTTCGTCATTCGAAGATGCATCGAAGTACCTCAAAGCGACTGAAATCCGCATCGGCTCATTCACGCTGGCGATTGATCTCGACGCCGACGACGATGCCTTCACCGCTGCTGTCGCAACCTTGCACCCACTCAGCGAAATCGCTGCCCAACTGGAAGTGGACCGCGCCTTGATCCGCGTTCCTGCAGCAACCAACCGCTTGCCTTTCAACGAGTTCTTCGACGTCCAACGCAACCGCATCGGCCAAATCGCTGATGTCTTGGGTGCTCGCGACATCAAACTCGGCGTTGGCTTCCGTGCAGGCAAAGAACACACCGAAGGCAAGGAATTTCCATTCATCTCCACCGTGGAAACCTTCCGCGCATTGGTCGATGCAATTCCAAGCGTAGGCTACATGATCGACACCTGGGACTGGGTCGTCGGAGACGGTGCCATGGACCAACTTGGTGAAATCCCCGGTGATCAAATCGTCGCCGTTCGCCTTGGGTCGCTTCCTGAAGGCGTGGATCCTGCTTCGGCAACGACCAACGATCGCGTTCTTCCAGCAAAGGACGGCATCTTGGATCACGTGAAGGTGGTTGCTCACTTAGAAGCTTCTAGCTTCGCTGGCCCGCTTAGCCCAACTGCATCAACTATGCAGTACAAAGGCGAAACTCGCGAGTTCCTCGTGCAAAAATCCCAAGAAGCGATCGACGACATCAGCCGCGATGCCGGCCTGACTGTCGCTCCATTGCCAATGGATTTGATTGAGGATATTCCTTACGAACCCACTCCGATGATGTAAGACTCTTTGATCGGCCAATACGAACAGCCATCAAAGAAATCCTCCTATAAGGAAACCAGGTCATGACTGCATCCAATATGGAACCTGACCTACTTGAACAACTCGGCGGGCCCGATGGGCTTCGCCGAGTCATTGACGAAATGTACGTTCGAGTTCTGTCCGATCCCGAACTCTCTCATTTTTTTGAGGGTGTCGAGATGGACAAACTCGTTCGAATGCAGACCGAGTTCTTTGCGTCGATCACCTCTGGCGATATCCAGTACACCGGTGCCGACCTCACTCGTGTGCATGCCGGACGCGGAATTACCCGCCAGCACTTCACACAATTCGTGTCCCACCTGACCGAATCTCTTGTTGCCAACAATGTGACCCCACTGGCAATCGACCAAGTCCTTGGAAGGCTGGCTATGTACAGCGACAAGATTACGGGCTCGGCCAACGTCGACGGCTAACTGAAGGAAGCCAATCGCTTCCTGAAAAACCTTCGGCACGCAGTGCCACTGGCGAGCCTAGACCGATCACTCGACCGGCTTCGTTCAGCCACGCAGGTCACGCGACTACGCTCGCTCTGGCTCAACCAGATCTCGGTCACGCACACCCAGCAAATACAGCACAGCATCCAGACCGAGCGTCGACACCTGATGCTTGGCGGACTGCCGAACGATCGGCTTGGCGTGAAAGGCGATCCCTAAACCGGCTCGCGAAAGCATCGGCAGATCGTTCGCACCATCGCCCACCGCGATCGTCTGCTCGCAATCGATCCCCTCTTGTTCAGCAAGCTGCTCGAGCAACGACGCCTTGCGTTCGGCGTTGACGATCTCGCCCAGCACTCGACCGGTTAGCTTGCCGTCGACGATTTCAAGCTCATTGGCGTAGACATAGTCGACCTGCAATCGCTTCTGCAAGAACTGGCCAAAGTAGGTGAAACCACCTGACAGGATTGCTGTTCGATAACCAAATCGCTTCAGGTTCAACAACAACCGCTCAGCCCCTTCGGTCAGCTCAAGCCGGGCGGCAATCTTGGGCAACACGTCGGCCGACAAGCCTTCCAGCGACGCCACACGCTGCCGCAACGATTCATCAAAGTCGATTTCACCTCGCATGGCCGCTTCCGTCACCGCCTTCACTTTGTCGCCCACGCCAGCCTCAACGGCAAGCTCGTCGATGACTTCCGCTTGAAGCAGCGTGGAATCCATGTCCAACGCCACGACACGCCGGTTTCGACGAAACGCATCGTCACGTTGAAATGCGAGATCGAGATCCAAACGACTCGATAGATCCAACAAACTGGCCTTAAACGCATCCGGATCTGCGGGGTCTCCACGAAGCGAGAACTCCACGCAAGCACGCCGCGGCGTCCCGTCGTTCTCCCGAGGCGGCCGCCCCGAAATCCGCGTGATCACATCGATATTCAGCCCCTGGTCCGCGATCAAACGACTGACCGCGGCAAACTGCTCCGCCGTCACCGCCCGAGACAACAACGTCAGGATGTAACGCGATTTCCCTTGCCGGCAAACCCAGCGGTCATAGTCGGCATGCTCGATCGAAACATTCTTACACTTCAACTCGAGCTTCTCTGCCCGTCGCCGCATCTTATGAATGACGGTCTCTGGGTCCTGTTCGGCGGGAATCCGAACCATCAAGCCCAACAAAAGCGATCGGTGAATCACCGCTTGATTGACGTCGATGATCTCACAATCAAACTTCGCAAAGTGCTCCGTTAGCGAGGCCGTCAAACCAGGGCGATCCTCCCCAGTGAATCGAAACAGAACAGTGGTGGCGGTAGTGCAAGAAGGCTTAGTCATAGTGCCCGAAATCGTAGCGTTTGGCTGCGATCGTAGGTACCAGGCATCGAAGACATCGAGCATCCGAGAGACTCGGTGCATTGGTAGTCCAAGTCGCAGCATGCATAGATGTCAATCTACGCGACAACTTCCGCATAAATTCAAACCGGAATCGCATCGCGGTTAGTCGACTTCCTTCACCAAACCTACCTCGACAACTCAATCCCCAGCGGCAACGAGTCACCGAAGATGGCCGCTTGCTCTTCATTGTCAAACTGGCCGCCCTCTTCCACCAAACTGATCCAGTGCGGGGGCGCATCCAGCAATCGCAACTGCCGAATCACCTGCTCACGATCATCGTCGTTCAGGTCTCGAAACCGATCACCACACCGCCGAGAAATCTGCGTCAACGCGAGTGCCGAAGCCACTCGAACAGCATCGGTCATCTGATCACCCGATACGTTTTGCATCGCGGGAAGCTGTAACAAACGATGCAACAAACCAGCGGCATCGGCCGCCCCAATCGCAAGGTTGACAGGGCCGTAAGTTGGTACCCGAGTCGCGATCCGACCAATCGCCCAATAAACCACCGGATGCATAGCAATGGCTTTCTTGCGGCCAAGCTGTGCAAGGGCGAGCTCCAGCAATTGCTTTTTCTCGGCAATCGAAAGATGCTCCAATGATCCGACCAACCGCCACGCTTCAACCAACTCGGCCGAATCCAAACGCGTCCCAGCCGCCAACACATTCTTTCGCAAATTGCTCGCCAATTGTGACTGTTGCCCCGGAGTCAGCCCACCGGAAATCCGTCGCCACAAGACCAACGTTTCCGTTCGAGTTTGCGGATCATTGTGAGCCACCTTTCCCTGCAGCGATCGCCAAGTTTGACTGGTCCGCCAATCATCCACCGCGACGCCATATCCCGGCCGCAAGGCGTATCCCAATAAGTTCAACCATCGCGATTCATGTGCGGGTGACTGACGCCGACCCGGCTCTACCTGCATCAATGCCTCCCAGATCTGTCGCAACAACACTGGTGGCCATTGGTCCTTCTTAGATTCCAATGTTGCCTGTAACTGTTTCACTAATCTCGATGGCTTGCCTTTCCCCTCCATAAAGACAGATTCAATCTCGGCGCGACACGCCTGAACCGCTTCCTCATCGACAATCCCAGAAGCTTCGCCAGCCCCACCGTGACTCGCCCGATCCGTTTCCAGCGTGGCACGAATATCAAACTCCAGTTTCCAACGCTTCCCCGTCGCTGCACCGCCAACCGAATCCGCAGCCTGAAAAGTTCCCGCAACTCCAGATGCCCCGGCCGCGACACAGTACAAACCGATCGTACCGATCTCAGTCAACTGAGTTTCGATTACCACATCCATTGTGGACTGATCGCGTCGCTTCCGATCTCGCAACGCCGTTTGAATCGGTGGCAATGCGGTCATCTGCGACTCGTCGATGTCGATCACATCACCAGGTCGATCGGCTAACCGCGTGCTACTCACCCACAACGGAAAACTAACGGGGACACCAACTCGCAATTGCATTGGCAACGAATCAATCCGATAGCCTTGCCCCGGTTGTGCATCAGCCGGAATTACGCAAACCGCTTTGGGCGGCGACTGGCTGATCTGCATGAAATACGACCGCGCCAAGTTTGCCGAAATCCGCACCCCTTCGCCGCGTCGCACTAACGCGTAATAGGCTGCACCTTGTGCAACCGCCAGATCCAATCGAGGTGCATGCAAGAACCGGGGTTCCCACGAAGTCTCATCAGGACGCCGAAACCAATCCCGCAAACAACCTAAGATACGCTGCTGCACTGCTGGCGAACGAAGCACACCACCGTTGAAGAGAACAAGGTCCACCCGATCCGAATCCGTCGACTCGTCATCCAGCCCCGTCCGCCGATGATCCTGTAGGAACTGAGCCAAGTGCTTCGTAATCGCCGGATCAGACGCATACGGCAGCCCCAACTCCTGGAAACCACTTTGCTCTTCCGCCACCTCAACATCTAACGCAACGTCCGGAAAGAACCCGTCCAAAAGCACCGCGTCAATCTCTTCGCGACTGAGTTCGATTGCCAAGGAACCACCAATCAACGAAGCCCCATCGCCGGCAACGTGCAGCGTTGTGGAATCAGGACGCTCGTCCGACAGCATCGTCTCTTTCGCATCCCGCGCGACAGCTACCAACCGCTGCCACTGTCGAGCTGGCAACGGCTTATCGAGCTTCGCCTCAGCCGCTTTCGCCACGGCCAAGTCCAAATTGTCACCACCCAAAATCAGGTGTTTCCCTACCGCCACGCGGTGAAAATGCAACGTGGGCTCACCTTCAGCATGGCCTGCATCAGCTGCCGGATTCGCGGCAGCTTGGTCCGCAAAAGTCGTGGGCCCCACTTCGGCTTGAGACCGCCCTGCCGCGCTTCGCACGCGAATGAGCGTCAAGTCGGTCGTCCCACCACCAATGTCACAAACCAATACGGCCTGTCCCACTTCAACCTGATCCATCCAATCTGCAGCGTGACGATCCAGCCAAGCGTAAAAAGCAGCTTGGGGTTCTTCAATCAATTGAATCCGAGGCAACCCAGCCTCTGCCGCTGCCGCAACCGTCAATTCACGCGCCACTTCGTCAAACGATGCCGGCAGCGTGATCACCACGTCCTGTTCCGCCATCGGATAGCCGGGATGAGCCTCGTCCCATGCACGTCGCAAATGAGCAAGGTAAGCCGCCGATGCCGATTGAGGCGACCGCTGGGGCACGTCCGGCTCACCATGCCACGGCAACAGATCCGCTGTACGATCCACCCCCTCGTGCGAAAACCAACTCTTCGCCGACGAAATCAACCTTCCCGGATGAGTACTGCCCGCGACCCTCGCCCACTCTCCGACGCAATAGCCGGACGCTTCTTGCAAGAACGGCGGTACCGCAGAGTCCCGACGCTGCCCCGCCTCAGCCGCCGTTAACGTATACAAGAACGACGGCAATGTACTGCGGGATTCCACCGTCCCCACATCGACCCACTGGGGCACAGCAAACACTTCCACGTTGCGATCATGCGAGCCAGAATGCTCCGGTGACGACGCCCCATCAACACCCGCTGGACGCACAAACGCCAACACGCAATTCGTTGTCCCCAAGTCGATGCCAATGCAATATCGATCGACTTGCGAAGACTCCGAAGCCAGTTCATCAGTGGATGTCTCTTGGTCTGCCATGTTGAATATCAGTAAGGAATGAAGACGACAGGCACGATTCTACTCAAATCGATGCCGCCGCACGGCAACGAGAGCGGTTTCCCAGCATGGCGAAGGTATCTACCAGCATGGCGACTCGGCTTAACCAAGCCAGCCCCTACGATGCAGGTAGTACAGCAACCCTCCACCGGTCATCGCCATCAACGTCAAAGCGAACGGATACCCGAACGCCCAATGCAACTCCGGCATATTCAGCGACGATTCCTCGCTGTCGAAGTTCATCCCATACACGCCCGCGATGAAACTCATCGGGATAAAGACGGTCGCGATCAACGTAAGCACCTTCGTGATGTCGTTGTTCTTCTGCCCCAACAACGCAAAATGCAACTCACGTAACTCGCCGCAATACTCGCGTCCCAGGTCGGAAGCTTCCAACAACTGATTGACATGATCCTGGCAATCGCGAACAAAGTACTGTGTGTCCTCGTCCAGCAAATCGTTGGCATCGACCAGCAAACGTTTCAATGCCAACCGGTACTGAGTCGAGGTTTTTCGAATTTGCAACAAGTCGTCTCGGATGCGATGCAAACGCAACGGCAACTCGCGATGCGAACTTGTCTCGATCATGTTCGACAACTCGCCTAACGTTGAATCGTAACCTTCCATCACAGGAAAGAACTCATCGACAATGCGGTCAACAATGGAATAGAAAAGATAATCAGCCCGTCGCGTTCGAATTCGGCCTTTCGCTTGGGCAATCCGATTTCGCACCGAATCAAGACAATCCCCAGGATGCTCTTGAATGGTGATCACCAGATTCTTCTGCAGAAAGACGCTTACCTGTTCGGTATCGAAACGATCGGCACGCGAAGGCATCCGCGTCATGAAGAACACCGTGTCGTCATACCTTTCGCATTTCACGTGCTGATGTTCACTAACAACGTCCTCCACCGCTAAGGGGTGCAACCCAAACACGTCAGCCAACATTCGCAATGTCGACGAATGCTTGCCGGTATCCAGGTCAATCCAGGTCACACCGGACCTCGAACTTTGTTGTCCACTGGCAACCTTTTTCAGCTCCGCTTCGACTTCGCTGCGGGTGGTCAGCGTCCGGTCCGAATGCGTATTTCGCGAAAAGTGAATCACCCGCAACGCGAACTGAGCTTTGGATCCCTGCTTGACCAAAGGCATCGTGCCCGGCGCGGTCCCGACCTTCTGCCGACGCTTAAATAGTTTTCCCATCACCCCACCCGAATAAATACTTTAAGGACTGGGATGATATCATCTCACTAGCGAGCCCGCCTCCTTGCAAAGCCCGGCCATCCGGCGCATCGAGCCACGGATTCCAACAGCGCATAAAAAAAAGCCGTCTCCAACCGGAGACGGCTTTCGTAGTCGAGTGGAAGACTAAGCTTCGCTTAGAACTCTTCTTGAATCACTTCCTTCGAAGCACGTGTTCCAAGCGAACCCCAAAGTCCGTATGGGCTCTTTTGGCCTGGGGCTGCCAACAACGTGCCACCAAAGACAACAGGTACCTGAGTTTGCGTTCCTGCCTCGATCGAGTCGGTAATAAACTTGATCGCACCGTCACCCATCAGAACATGAACGCCACCTTGGTGACGACTGCTTGGGGGCAGGTAACCAGTCATCTTACTTCCAGGTGCAGCTTCCGAAAACTGATTGCCAGTTACTACGTTCCCGAGGCATGTCTTCGAGTTGGGCGGCAATATGGTATTCATGGTTGAGAACAATGGGTTCCCGTCTGCCCAGCGGTATCCACGCACTTCAGCGGAACCTTGAAGCGTTGGAACCGTTCCGGTCGATGCCCAGAACTGTGGACGTGACGTATCGCCAAGCGTGCCTGAACATGTCGCTGGGGCATCAGTACCAAGCGTTAGCCCAGCACGAGGATTCGTTCGAGTGTCGCGGTCACCGAGGTCAGTTGCAATTTCACCAGCAATAACAGTGTTGGCTAGACCATCCAGAATATCACGGAAAGCCATTTTCTGGCGTGGCACAAAGGCTCCTCGCTGCGCTGCTCGGGTCCACTGAATCGCGGTGCTGTCACGCTTGAGCGTTAGCAATGTGCCACCAGCCGATCCGCGGTAAGGACTATCACCTAAACAAGCCGCGTAGTTGGTACGACCAAAAGCAGGAAGCCCTACTCCGGGATCACTCGGGCAACGAAGCGTTGGAATTTCAGTCATCCACGGTCCGTAGTCCGTTCCATCGACAGCCGTTCCCGACACATCAGGTGTGGGTCCAAAAGCCGACCAAACTGCAGCACTCCCATCAACATTCGGCGCGTTAGGATTTGAGATTTGCTCCCACAATGCTTGACCTTCAAGGAATGGCGTGAGCCCCACGAAGATACTTAGCTCTTCCTGGTTCGATGCGGTGATGCCAGAACCTGAAGAGGTGGTCCAAACCATACTAGTCAGACCATTCCCAGAACCGCTGTTGAAGCGACTTGTGCCGGACTTTTGTGTAGGCAACTGGTTGTACGCACTGTGGTAGTTGTGGATCGACAAGCCGATCTGCTTGAAGTTGTTACTGCAACTCATCCGACGCGCCGCTTCACGAGCAGCCTGAACCGCTGGCAATAACAAACCTACAAGAACTCCGATAATCGCAATCACAACCAACAACTCAACCAGCGTAAAACCGGCTCGCAACTTCATATTCTTCATTGAGATTTTCCTAGAGAATCTGATACAGAGAAACCACTACAGGGCACTGCTTATCGCTAACCGAACTACCGTCGATCTATGCGACATACCGAAACCAAAACATGCAAAACGTCAACCAACTCAGGCCGACATACATCGCCGGCAACGAACGTTGACTTACAACGACAACCGAGATTGTCTTAAGCAGTACTTACAACCACTTAACTTGAAGAAGGTGCTTCTAAAAGTTGGAATTCTTTAAAACTTTTATCTTCAACCGTATCGAGCACACGGGAATGCTTCACCCTCTCTACTGAGGGTTACCGGGGCATCCACCCACCTAGAAACACAACACCTAAGACAGTTTGGCTTGCCGCAAACACTTGTCAATCTTCTATGCCCTATAGGCTTTTCATACAGCCTTCGTTTTCAACTTCACGCAAGCTTTACGGCCGGTCATCCGAGCCGACATCGATGGTTAACATCCGCCATGCTCAAGCTTCCTACGCTCGGGCGCACTACAGGCAAATGGTTATCCAACCTTGTAATAACAGGCCATTGAATGAACCGTTCCCCCGGCAGGGTTACCAATCACTGAGCCTGCACTCAACCAGCCGGTCGGTTAGGAATAGAGGCCTAGATGTTTCTGGCTGCCGGATTCATCGAAGCGTTTTAAGCAGACGAATAAAATGGAATTTTCACCATCTATTCTTCCTCCATTTGTGCGACATGGAGCACTTCAGTAATCGCAACGAACGCCCGGAGCGTTCAAAGGTTTGATCTCATGCGCCGATCTCACGGCCCCAGCTCCAACGGACTGGGCGATTAGCCAAATGGCTGCCTGATCGAAAATCCAGCAACTCAAACCTATTTTTGTTCCCGAGATCAGAGCAAAACCTTCACATCCGAAGCCGGTCTGACTCTCGCTCAACCCCAAAATGGGGGAGAACCACTGTTTCAGCTTGGATTTAGGGACTGCGAACCTTGGATCATTGCTTTCTGTCGCCTGTGGTGTTCGATCGCAGGCGACTTTGCAAGAATCTGTGTTCGCCCACCCCCACCACAACACTTGACCGGTTACCCATGTCGCGTCGATTACTTGTCACTGCCGCGCTCCCCTACGCCAACGGTCCGATTCACATCGGGCACTTGGTTGAGTACATCCAAACCGATATTTGGGTGCGTTTCCAAAAGCTACGAGGCAACAAATGCCTGTACATCTGTGCCGACGACACCCACGGCACCGCAATCATGATCCGCGCCAAGAAGGAAGGACGCAGCGAACTTGATCTGATCGGCGAAACCAGCGTCTCCCACCAACGAGACTTTGCTGGCTTTGGAATTGAATTTGACAACTACGGCAGCACGCACTGCGATGAAAACAGGGAACTGTGCGGCCAATTCTGGGAAGCCCTGCGTGAAAAAGGGCTCGTCGTTGAACGCAACGTCGAGCAACTCTTCGACCCCGAAGCCGAAACTTTCCTGGCGGATCGTTTCGTTCGAGGAACCTGCCCCAAGTGCCACCGTCCGGATCAGGCAGGCGACAATTGCACTTGCGGGCACACCTACAACCCAACCGATCTGATCGATCCGGTCAGCACGCTCAGCGGTGCCACGCCGGTCCTAAAAGAATCGCTGCATCTGTTTGTCGAACTGGAAAAGATGCACGGCTTCCTGAATGACTGGGTGTCGACATCCGGTGCACTTCAAAGTGAAACGGCCAACTACCTGCTGGGTCACTTCTTGGCCGACGAACTCCGCGACTGGGACATCAGCCGCCCGGCTCCGTATTTCGGGTTCGAAATCCCCGACTCACCCGGCAACTACTGGTACGTCTGGTTCGACGCGCCGATCGGCTACATCGCCAGCACGCAACAATGGTGCGATCGCAACGGCGAAAAGCTGTCCGATTGGTGGCAGAGCGACGACTGCGAAGTGCATCATTTCATCGGCAAGGACATCACTTATTTCCATACGCTTTTTTGGCCTGGCATGCTGAAGACGGCCGGCTACTCGCTGCCAACGAAAGTTCACATCCATGGCTTCTTGAATGTGGACGGCAAAAAGATGTCCAAGCGTGACGGCACGCTGGTCAAAGCCGAAACGTTCCTGAAACACGTTAACCCAGAAACGCTGCGTTATTTCTACGCAACCAAACTCAGTTCACGGGTCGAAGACCTTGATCTGGGGTTCGCCGAGTACACCGAAAAAGTTAACTCGGACTTGGTTGGCAAAGTCGTTAACCTAGCCAGTCGTGTGGGCAAGTTCGCTCACGGCACCGGTCTTTCGGAAACTTATCCGGACGATGGCGGGCTATTTGAAAATGCCGCCGCCAAGGGCCAAGAGATTGCCGATGCTTATGAACAATGTGAGTACGCCAAAGCGATGCGTTTGATCATGGAACTGGCCGACGCGGCCAATCCATTTGTCGAACACGCGAAGCCCTGGGAGATGAAAAAAGATCCCGAGCGGCAAGACGAGCTACGCGACGTCTGCACCGTCGCCTTGAACTTGTTCAGGCAGCTTGCGGTCTACCTCGCACCCGTTTTACCGTCGCTGGCCCAATCATGCGGCGAACTATTAGAAGATCCCATCGTGTCGTGGGATCAAAGCCAATCACCGTTGGTCGGTCGCGGTGTGGCAAAATTCAAACGAATGATGGACCGAGTTCAAATTGAAAATCTCGAAAAGATGATTGACGAAAGCAAGGAAGAAGCGGCCGCCGAAGCTGCGACAGCGAACGCACCGACGTTCAACGACAGCCCGGAACCCCTCAAGGCCGAGCCACTCGCCGAAGAAATCACGATTGATGACTTCATGAAGGTCGACCTACGCGTCGCCCGTGTCTTGACCGCTGAACATGTCCCAGAGGCGAACAAGCTACTGAAGTTGACCTTGAGCCTGGGTGGTGACGAAACTCGTCAAGTATTCGCTGGCATCAAGGCTGCTTACGAGCCCGAAAAGCTGGTTGGCCGACTAGTCGTGATGGTCGCCAACCTGAAGCCCCGCAAGATGCGATTCGGCATGAGCGAAGGCATGGTGGCTGCCTCCGGCCCCGGTGGCGCAGACGTCTTTATCCTGGGTGTCGACGAAGGCGCATTGCCTGGCCAACGCGTCCACTAAGACCATGGAAAACCGGAGCCCTTCCGACTGGGCTACTCCGAAACGAATCGCGATCGTCCACTGCCACTTTGAACCCGGCGGTGTGACCCAGGTCGTTCAGAACCACGTGGATTGTCTCCCGCCGCAGTGCTCGATCGCACTGCTGTCGGGGCCACGGGTTTCCGGGCTCAGCGATGCGACCTTGGCCCGGTCTCAAGGCATCCACTTACCTTCGCTGGAATACGATTCGCAACAACCCGTTGATCGGATGCTGGTTCCCGCAGTCGAGCGTGGGCAGCACCTTGCCCAGCATATCGACGAGCGGCTTCGCTCGCTCCGCTGGACGCCAAAAGATTCAGTGATCCACTGGCACAACCATAGCCTAGGCAAAAACGCGGCATCGCCCTTCGCCATTACGCAACTGGCTCGAGCGGGCTGGCGACTGTTATTGCAAATCCATGACTTTGCCGAAGACCAGCGTCCGGATAACTACCGGCATCTCATCGAACAACTCGATGCGACATCCAACGCTGACCTAGATCGAGAACTCTATCCCATCGACACAAATATCCGCTACGCGGTTTTGACCGCTGGCGACGCTGAGACTCTTACGGAATTCGGAATTCCTCGTCAAAGCGTCCAAACCATTCCGAATTCGGTTCGCCTGCCGGATCAAAGTAGTGTCCGCCGCGATTCCGCCATGCAGAAAGTCAGTTCGGCATTCGGCATTGATCCATCTAGCAAGTGGATTCTTTATCCCGTCAGAGGCATTCGGCGTAAGAACGTCGGCGAATTCCTGCTCGTCTGCCAACTATTGCACCTGAGACACCGGCGGTCGTCAGCGTCAAGTGAAGCACCAATGCCCATCGGCGCGCTGACACTCCGCCCCGACACTCCCATCGAAGCCGCATCCTACGATCGTTGGCATCGCGTGGCGGCGCGTTATGTCCCCAACGTTGTGTTTGATGCCGGACATCATCCGGACATCTCCTTTGCCGATAACTTGGCCGCCAGCCACTGCATCTTTTCCACAAGCGTCGCCGAAGGCTTCGGGATGGCGTTCCTGGAACCCTGGTTAGCCGGCCGACGCGTTGTCGCTCGCGACCTGCCTGGCGTGACCGCCGACTTCATCCAACAAGGTGTGCGTCTAGAAAATCTTTATTCGGCCGTTTGGATTCCTGGCACCGAAGCATGGGTGTCGGAACAGGAAGATAACTGGGCACAGCAACGTCACGCCGCATGGTCGACGATTACTACGAATTTGAGACCGTCGCTTCCCGACAACGCGTCCACCGCTCAACCGCACTTCGACTTTGCTCGCTTATCCCCTCGTGAGCAAACCGCGATCATCACGCGCGTGGCCACCGATGAAGCATTTGCCGCCCAGGTCATATCGCTGAACGCATCGATCCTTGACGCACTTGCGTCTTCGGGGGATGAAGCAACGATCGACGCGAACCGCGATACAATCTCTGCAATCTACAACGCTTGCACGCAACAAAACCAACTGCACAAGGCCTATCAGATCGGCCAAAACGAACCGCATGTTCGCGAAACCAACGACGCGCATCCGAAAATGATTGACATTGTCGATCGTTCACACCCGTTCTATCCGTGCCGAACCGAAAGTCTTGCCGAGATGACTTCCTGATCGTCGACACAAAAACGACTGCCATAACTGCGTCGAGACCGTCCTA
The DNA here is from genome assembly GCF_057365095.1 of Rhodopirellula sp. J20-39. Lineage (NCBI taxonomy): Bacteria > Pseudomonadati > Planctomycetota > Planctomycetia > Pirellulales > Pirellulaceae > Rhodopirellula > Rhodopirellula sp. J20-39. The sequence continues at coordinate 5,931,415 of NZ_CP195123.1, forward strand.
CCCCGCTGAGACAGAATGAGCACCCCGAACACACCGCCATCTGACCCTCAGGACACTGCCAAGAATACCGGAACGATGGAAACCAACAGCGAACCGATTGACCGCGACACCTTGGCCGAAGAGTACTTCGAGACGCTTCCCTACGAGCCTTATCCAGTCCAAGAAGAAGCGTTACTGGCCTACTTCACCGGCGACCCGGTCAAGACGGGCGGGCATGGTGTCCTCGTTTGCGCGCCGACAGGAACCGGCAAGACGCTCATCGCAGAGGCCGCCGTTTACGAGGCTTTGCGAAACGGTACGCGGATGTACTACACGACGCCGTTGATCGCACTGACGGATCAAAAACTGGATGAGCTTCGCGAGTCCGCCGTCCGCTGGGGCTTTTCGGCCGATCAAGTTGGCTTGGTCACCGGTAACCGTACCGTCAATCCAGACGCCCCCGTCTTGGTCGTTGTCGCTGAGATCCTGCTCAATCGATTGCTTAATCCAGAACAGTTTTCGTTCGACGATGTGTCCTGCGTCGTGATGGACGAATTCCACTCGTTCAACGACTACCAACGTGGCATCGTTTGGGAACTGACACTCGGTCAACTGCCTAAACACGTACGGCTATTGCTATTGTCAGCAACGGTTGGAAACTCTCTCGCGTTCACAACTTGGTTGCGCAACGCACACGGCAAGAACCTGCAACTCGTCCAAGGCACCGAACGAAAAGTCCCGCTCCAATACGAGTGGGTGGAAGACGAACTGCTCAACGATTTCGCCGAAAAGATCGCTGCTGGGGACGAAGACGCACGCCGCACGCCAGCATTGATGTTTTGCTTCAGTCGATCCCAGTGCTGGACCACGGCTGAAATGCTGAAAGGCAAATCGCTGATCGACAAGTCACGACAAGCGGAACTGGCCGACATTCTTAACGCGGCTGATTTTTCCACCGGCGTGGGGCCAAAACTAAAACAGATCCTGATGCGTGGAGTCGGTGTTCACCATGCCGGCGTTTTGCCACGTTACCGGCGTATCGTCGAAGATCTCTTTCAACAGAAGCTGCTAAGCATTTGCGTATGCACTGAAACACTTGCCGCCGGTATCAACCTGCCCGCTCGTAGTGTCGTGTTGCCGTGCCTTTTGAAGGGTCCTAAAGACAAAAAGAAACTGGTCGAAACGGCGTCGGCACAACAAATTTTCGGGCGAGCCGGGCGGCCACAATTTGATGACCGAGGCTACGTGTATGCCCTCGCTCACGAAGACGACGTCAAGCTGCATCGCTGGCGAGAAAAGTTCGACCAAATTCCCGAAGACACCAAAGATCCTGGGCTTCTGAAAGCTCGCAAGCAGCTCAAGAAAAAGATGCCCAAACGGCGAGCCGGCGAAACCTATTGGACGGCAACGCAGTTCGAGCAACTGCAATCCGCTAAGTCCGCCGACCTGGGTAGCCGCGGTAAGTTGCCCTGGCGGTTGCTTGCTTACCTGATCACCAAAGACCCCAACATCCAACCCATTCGCGACTTGGTGGGTCGCCGTTTGATGCCACCCAAAGGTATCGAATCTGCCCAGCGAGACCTCAATCGCATGCTGATCACACTTGATCGCAGCGGTTGTATTGAGCTTTCTCCGCCGCCCCGAGTCGCTGCGATCAAAGCACCGCCGGTCGCCGGGGATAAGAAAGCAGCCAAACCAGGCGACATTGTTCGTGCACTCGAGGCCAAACACGCCGAACAACCTCCGGCATCAACAGGCCTATTCGGTGAACTCCTCGACACCATGCGAGAAAACGAGCCGGAAACACCGCCGGAAGCTGCCAAACCGACGCCAGAGAATGAGGCCGACGCCGCCGAAGCACAACGCAAAGCGATCGCCGATCGCGGTTACGAACTGGACGAGTATCGACCTGAAACCGCGACCGCCAAGAATCGCTTGGAACGACTAGTTCAGTTGAAAAGCATCAACCCGTTGTTCGGGGTCTTCTTAGCCGACCACCTCGCCATCGCTGACGAGAATGAACGCATCGCGATCCTCGAAAGCGTGCTAGAAGTCCCGGGGACTGTCGCCCGATTCACACGCATGCCGCGTATCGAAGACATGCCACCAGGAACGCTCGCTACCACCCAGCTTGATCCACTGCTGCTACAACGCGGCCTTGCCACCATTGACGAACTCGGTGGCGGCGAGAAGGAGGAGGACGAAGAGGTGGAAAACCGCGGATTCGGTCGCGTGATGTTCGATGAGCCCAAAGTGTGGCCGCTGACCATCGGCGAAAAATGCTTGCGTTTGTTCCGCGACGAGTACCCCAAAGTCGAAGACGTGCAGGTACGTCCGGTTTGGATCGTTGGCGAACTATTGGAATACAACGGAGACTTCGATCGCTACGTCGTGACACGCAAACTACAAAAGGAAGAGGGCATCCTGTTTCGGCACTGTCTCCGGATGATCCTGTTGCTCGACGAGATGGCCAACATTCCTCCCGAAGGCACGACTGTTGAAACGTGGGAAGACTGGCTCGACGACATAGCCGATCGCCTGACTGAAACGTGTCGTAACATCGACCCGCAAAGTACCGATGAAATCCTCAGCACCGACAAACAGGACGAACTGACACCACCGACCGGTCGCCGCAACAACCGCCCCAACAAAGGAGCATAGCGACACAGAGTCCGTTCGACAGGAACGCTGGCGGACGCCCGTCTACAGACGCCCCGTACTGAGAAACCTGCAATGGACAACCTGCGTTGGGCGGCTTGCGATGCACTGCTAATAGACAATGCCTTTAATAGACAGTGCCTTCTGAAGCCGTGATTTGCGACGCTCCAACCTAGTCGACGCCGTAATGCTCGACTTCGGCCCAGTAGTCGTCGAAGGCATCTTCCTCGTGGAAGTCGGGACTGTTGTCCAAGTCGTGACATTCCATGCACTTCTCGCGAGCGTCTTCCAGCGGCAACTGCATCGCAGCACGAAGCTGATCACGAACCGCATCGCTGACCTTCACGGATCCGCTTTCCGCTGCCGCATGATCTGCCCCGGGGCCGTGACAATTCTCACAGCCATTACCGTGCAAATGCTTGTCAGCTTCTAAGTTCAGGTATCCCGTCTCGTAGGGATAGTAATTTTGTGGGTTCCAACCGGTTACGTGACAACTGATGCATTCCGGATCGAAGTGACGCGGCACATCGCTTCGTTCCCCCGGATGAACCAGGCTTTCGGTTGCGTTAAAGTGCGGTGAGTTTTCCCAAATGCCGTAGGCCGTCGTGTGGCATTCACCACAAGCTTCCGAGCCAACAAAGTTACGTCCCGACGGATGAGGGATCGGTTTGATTTCTAGGTTCCTTAGCCCCAGATCACGAAGCTGAAACTGGTATTCAGCCATCAACTGTCGCATCTCTGGTGCATCGGCAAACTCATGTGTTAAAGGCACACGGGCATACTTCAGCGGACCGTCGGCGTACAAACCAATCAACCCGACGTACATGCCCTTGTCACCAGTCAGGATCAATTGGGTTTCGGTGCCCTCTACCTTTTCCGGTTGGTAAGTCGGTTCGCCGTAACCGCCTGCAACGACCACTACGTCAAAACCAGGAACCGCTTGAACAAGCTTCTTGGCGGCTTCGTCTTTTCCGTAATAGGTCAGCACGGTGTAGTCGGGTTGCTCGCCTTGGATCTTGGCGATGACTTCCTTGGCTGAATCGACCGGAGCCCCAAGCATAATGTCTTCGTTCAACGGAGCATCGAGTGCGTCGGGATCCAAAATGCTCGTCACCGCGATCTTCAAACCGTTTCGTTTGATCAACTGGTAAGACGGCATCAAAGACGGGTCAACGAGCACCACATTGGCGGATGCGTACACCATGTCTTCGGGCTTTTCGGCGGCCGCTTCTTGGATCAGGTCACCGACGCTAATTCGCACGTCATCGGGACCAAAGCCAACCGCGACGTACCCCATCTTTCGTAAAGCTTCGAGGGATCGGTGAAACTTGATCTCCGCTTGTCGACCAAAGCGGCGAATGAGGTTACCGGCGTCGATCGGCACCAAATCCCAACCGGAACTTTGAAGATCCTTGGCAAACGTCATCCGACGAGCCACGCCACCTTTCTGCTTATCCAGTCCGGTACACCCACACGGCTCGATGTAACCGTGTTGTTGACCGGTGACGAACAACGCAACCTGCGGCTTGGGCCAAGCTTTGAAATCAATCGGGCCTCCGCCAACGCCAGAACCCGCGACCGCTCCGGGCACCGAATCAGCCACCAGTGCTTGTGGCGTTCCAGGTGCGGGACGATTGGCGACCTCGCCAGGCTGGGCGCCATTTGGATTCCCGTTTCCCGTCTCCGCAGTACTGAACTCGGGACGTTTTGCTTCCGCAATTTTGGCAACTTCACTCGAAGCCGTCATTGCAGGAACACCCGAATTTTTGATCGGTGTGACAGGCAGTCCAGGGGCGGCCGGTTGCACAGCAACGACATCTGCTCGCGAACGAGGAGTAATCGGCGGCTTGCGAACGGACTGCGATTCCGCGAGGGCCCCTTCGGGCATCCCGTGTGGCGTTGGCACGACTTCCGCGACAATTTCAGGAATCGCGACAGGCGTCGGCACGATTTCAGCATTTTCCCAATCCGATGCGGACGGTTCGACGGAAGCATCCTGATCAACGTCGATGTCATCGACCGTGATCTCCCCATCGAACTTACCCGGTTTCTTTTCGGCTGTTTCGTCTTTCTTGTCGCCGTCTTTTTCACCCGGTTTGCTTTCGCCACCGGCTGGATCGCCCGTGTCTGAGTCGCCTGTGTCGGGGTCGCCCGCGTCCGTGTCTTCCGGCTCGGCATCTTTTTCAGTGACCGGTTCTTCTTCGGTGACTGGCTCACCCGTTTGAGCGGCAACCAACTGCACGGCTTCGTCTTCTGACGCGTCTACAAAGTCCAGCGAGCCAAACTCCATAGGCGAGATGGAGACCGGCAAATCGCCAGTCATCCGAGGGGATGCGGCCCGGTAAGCCACCCGAGTGGCAGAAAGTGCTGCGGGTTGCGAAATTACCCCGCGGCCAACTTTCTCAGGTTCCGAAGCGGACAAATACGCCGCTCGAATCCGTTGTTCGGCGACCGCCGTAGCGGATTGAGATTGATCAGGCCGCTGGCTGAGCTTCGTTGCCGTCGATTGCGGTGCCGATTCAGCCCCCGCGCGTGCGGTGCTCGCACGTTTCACCGAACTAGGCGAATCGCAGCCCACAGCGATCAAACAAGCCATAGCGGCTACGGATGAACAACGATTCACTAACAACGAAAACATAAAATTCCTCAGGGCGACGCGACGCCCGCCAGTCTACCGCGCCGAGAGAGAAAATTTCAGTCTCATTTTCAGCGGCGGAACTTTCGGATTGTCGGACTCAATCATTACAAAGCCGTAATCATCTCGGTTCATTCCTAGTCGTTCGACCTTTTCGGCGCCAGGCTTGAGTTTTAGCGTCAATCCGTAAAGTGTCATTTGCCCACGACCGATCGGCTTAGCCAGGGACGCTTCCACATATTCAGCGGGGCTGACCTCACCAATCTTCAACTTGGTTGAGTCTTTGTACTGGCCTTTCAGCGACACAAACGACTTGGCGGTTAGAGAATCGTCTTTTTCCACTTTGCCAAAATCGAAGATGTAACCGCCACCGCTGACCCCGCGAAGCTTCGAGTTGGGCAGCATACTAAGTGCCCCCACAATCCGGCCTGAAATCGGGGCAAAGACGTAAAGTTTCGAGGCGTCGTCAACGTTACCCGCCTCGTCATCGTTACCTGCCGCGTCTGGATCCGCTGGCTCTTCAGCGTCATTGCCATCCGCGTCCAGCCGCACCAATTGCAACGAAATGTTGTCGTTAACAGGCCCCTGTTTCAATCCAGGCTCAATTTGGGCCTTCACCAGGAAAGCTTGCTTGGCGGCTTCGTTGACCCCATCGTCCTTGGAAGGCTCAAACTCCTCCACTTCGATGCTGGCCAATTGGTCCAATAGCTCGTCAGAGAACTTCGCGTCACCCGCTCGCACTCGATAATCCAAGTAGCTGAAAACTCGCACTTCGACATCAACGTTTTCACCGGCCGCAACCTCACCGAAGGTCACCTGCTCAGGCACCAATTGAACTTGGCGAACGACTTGACCGCTGATTTCAAAACGAATCGCGACATTAGAGGGGTCATTGGTGCGAAGTTCAGCCGACTGACCAAACGAACTCTCGTTCGTTTTGACTGTCCAGCTCATTTTGACCTCGGTTTGCTCGCCCGGTGCCAGCGATTCCTTGCCCAATTCACCGACCGTGCATTTGCATGTCGATGCTCCCACCTTCAACGAGAGCTCAGCTTCGCCTGTGTTCTTGACGACGAAAATGTGCTCGCCTTCCTCACCGGGGCTCATCACACCAAAGTCGAATGAGTTTCCGTCGGGCAACTCGACCTTTGGCGTCGCCGTATCCGTCCAGTTTTTCCGCATGGACGCCATCGCGTTGGCTGCCGTTACTTCCCCATGAAAATCCATCGGGCCAAAATAGCCTTCGTATTTTCCGTAGCGGTCGTAATTGATTTTCCAAGCAACCGTCGCACCGACGGCGGCGAAGATCAAACAAGCCAAAAACGTCTTCATACCAAACCAACCCGAAAGATAACGAATACCGGTCGACTCAACCGACAAATGCGTGTGTGCAGCACGCACCTACGCGTCTGCTGACGTAATAGTTCACCTTGGCCCGCTGACGACTTGGCCCGCTACGACTTGACCCGCTGACGACCTAACGGACCAGTTGGCCTTCGGGGGTCGCTTGCCAAACCTGGCGGGACGTCATCTCCATCGCGGTCAGCAACCCGCCGCCATAACAGTTCGTATCTAGACAGACCAAGTGGCCCACATCGAGAATGGTCGCATTCTCGCTGGCAGTATGTCCAACGACGGCGATCTTGCCGCTCATGTGGGGGTCCGGAATGCCTGCTCGCAAAGAATGCCAACGCAACAACTCAACCGGCTGCTGTGAAAAATCGAGCGAAGGATCGTAAGCGGCGTGAGTAAAAAAGTAGTCGTCCTGAACGAAGAAATCCGCCAACGAGTTAAAGAACTCAACGTGCTCGGGTGGCAAAAAGTCCATTTCGCCGTCAAAAGCGTAACTATCCAGGGTCTCTACCCCCCCGTAACGTAACCATCCGTGATGCGACTGTTCGCCGGAGACCACGTTGAGCATCATTTCTTCGTGATTGCCGATCAACGGGATAAGCTGAGTTGCTTGGGCCAATTCGATGAGCGTATCGATCACGCCTTTGGAATCCGGTCCACGATCCACATAGTCCCCTAGTGTTACAATCACGTCTTCAGGGGTCGGCGCGATCTCATCGATCAACGCCCGCAATGGCTCGTTGAATCCGTGAATATCGCCAATTGCTATTAATCGTCCGCTCAATTCTCGTTTTCTCCGTCGATTATCAATCTAATTCCCGATCTGGGTATAATGAGGGGTTCAAATCGTCCCACAAAACGTTTCTTTGAGTAGCCCCTCTCGGAATTGAAACCAAAAATTCGGTAGACGTCCATGAAAACCGCTCCAGCGAGTACCACGGAATCCCCTAACGCAAACGATACAGGGAATCCAATCTCTGATTCGGATGTGATCGTGGAGTCGGTCTGGGATTCCGATGAAACAATCGCGATGGTCGGCAGCATGCAGGTCCATCTGATCATTTTCCTGACCCTAGCGCTCTTTCAGCTTCAATCGCCCATCGACGACGAAGCCGTGGTGATCGTTTCGACGCCGCCGGAATACCAAGAAAAAATCGAGGTCATTGAAGAGATCGTCGTCAGCGATACGCCACAAACGGCAATCGGCAGCGACGCGATGGCGGAACTGGACATGGCCGAAGCATCCGCTGAGGTCTTCGCCGAGGTCGCCGACATCCCCAATCCTGTCGATTTGCAGCCGACCGATCTGGGCCAGATCATGGTCAACCGGCTCTTCAACCAACCTGTCGCACCTCAAAAGCGTCTCGAGACACAAAAAGGAAGCACAGGCAAAGGCACCGCTGGGGCAGCCGGGGCGGTCGATCAGATCACCTTTGAAATCATGCAAGCGGCCGAAGAACGCCCGACTTTGATCGTGTGGCTATTCGATCAAAGCGGATCACTCACCCGACAACGATCCGACATCCGCGCCCGGTTCAATCGAATCTACGAAGAACTCGGCATCCTGGATGGAGGCAAACAGGACACCGAGTCGCCACAGGAAGAGGCACGCGTTCTGACCTCCATCATCGGCTTCGGCGAAAAGGTCGAACTGTATACCGAAGAACCCACCGCAGACCTGGGCACCATCAAATCCATCGTCTCCAAGATTCCGGTCGACAATTCTGGCGTCGAGCGAGTCTTCACCGCTGTGGAAGCCGCGGCCAAAGAATACAAATCCTTGCGTCGCAACGTCGGTCCACGTGGTCCTAAACGAAACGTCTTGTTCGTGGTCGTGACGGACGAGCGAGGCGATGACGGCATGCGATTGGAATCATCTATCGATTCGTGCCGCAAACTCGGCATCCCCGTCTATGTAATTGGTGTCCCGGCTCCCTTCGGCCAAGAACACACGTTGGTGAAGTATGTCGACCCGGACCCCAAGTACGACCAAACCCCGGCGTGGGCGCAAGTTGACCAAGGGCCCGAGACTTTGCTGCCGGAACGACTGCAACTGAGCTTCACCGGCAACTTCGAACAGGAACCGGTCATCGACAGCGGCTTTGGCCCGTACGGCCTAACCCGATTGTGTTACGAAACGGGAGGGATCTACTTCACCGTCCACCCATCACGCAATGTTTCCCGCGAAGTCCGCCGCAACGAGATCGAAGCGTTCACGTCGGACATGCGGTACTTCTTTGATCCGTCCGCAATGGTCCGGTACCGTCCCGATTATGTTTCACAACAAGATTACATCGCAGCAGTAAAGAACAGCCCATTACGTGCGGCTCTGGTCAAAGCGGCTGCGATCCCGAATGTGGACGGAATCCAACGCCCCAAAACTCGATTCGTGAAAACGAACGAAGCACAACTGGCCGGCGATCTAACTAAAGCTCAACAAGATGCGGCCCCACTCGAGCCCAAGTTGCTGCAGATGGCGTTTACCCTTGAACAAGGGCTGCCGGGGCGAGAAACAGAAACCAGTCCGCGATGGTTAGCCGGTTTCGACCTGGCTTACGGTCGTGTGTTGGCGCAAAAAGTTCGCACCGAAACCTACAACGCGGTATTGGCCCAAGCTAAACGAGGCATGCCGTTCAAAGACAAAAAGAACAACACCTGGATCCTTGTTCCGAGCGACGAAATCAACGTGGGCAGTAAATGGCAACGTGAAGCCGACAAGGCTCGCGAGTACCTCACCGGCGTGATCGAACAACACCCGGATACGCCATGGGCTTTGCTGGCGAAGAAAGAACTGGAAGCACCGATCGGTTGGAAATGGACGGAAGAGTTCACCGATCCGAACCCACCGCGGAATCGAAACCCGGGCAATAACAACAACAATCCAGCGCCCAATGACGACCAGAAACGGATGCTCAAGCGGGCTCCCAAGCGACCGATTCCGAAGCTCTAGTCGCGGCCCGTTTGGTCGTGCTGCCAGACGTTAGGCTGCCGCCACTGCGGCCAGCAAATTGCTCAACCGGCCTGGCTTTTCAATCACCAGATGAATCCCACCTTCCATAGCGGCTTGACGCTGATTCGTCGTAGCATCGCCGGTCATCCAAACGTGATGGCATGCCGGGGCGACGGCTAGCCTGGCTTGCCACTGGTCTACCGAACCAGCTTTCGCAATCGAGTCGTCCCAAAGAATGGTCGCCGGCGGGCGATACGGGTCGGGCACGATCGAGCGCCGCCAAGACATTGCGGGGCGTGATCGTCCCGACGCAGATACGTGTGCTGTGATCGCGTCGAAGATTGTTTCTGCGGTGCTGTACTCGGCCGATACAACGATCAGCAAGCCTGGTAGCTCGCCCAGTTCGGCAACGTCATCCAGTTCACTGCGATACGACAACCAGTTGGTAAGATCAGCCGTAGCTTCCTCGACACGGATGGTTTCAATCCACAACGACGAAGCGTCAGAATTTGCCGGTCCTGCCGCAGTAGCATTTGGCAATAGAACCGAAGACGCAACCAACGGACCTCGCACGACGCGTAATCTTGCGTTGGGAAACAAAGCACGCAATCGCGATACCGGATGATCCTGAACCTGGCGTCCCGTCACCCACGTATCGACTGCCAAGCAAGCTGAATCATGGCGGTTGGTCTGAGCCACAATGACATGGGATACCTCACCGCGAGGTGGCTGAGCGATAGCCGCTTCGATGCTGGGACGAACCGCGATCGTATCACACGACGACTGACAAGTTCGCCACAAGCTGTCAAACTCAGCATGACGGGTATCGCCAATCCAAAGTGCGGCGTCACAACAGATCGGATTTTTCGATGCGACAGACCGATCCTCGGCTATTGCAACGCCGGACGTGCTGTTTTGATTAGAAGGTTTGGTTTTCATCCACCACAGCTTCGGCTTCTCGGAAGATCGCCCAGGCATCGCCCGGCGATTCCGCAGCACGCAGCCCGTCTAGAAAGTCTTCGTTGGCGACTAAACGACTCAGTTTCGCCAAAATACGCAGGTGACTGGTGTCATCGTAAGAGCAGATCAGGAAAAAGATATCCGTCAATTGACCGCGATCCGAAAACGGCAGCCCCGCCTGACAGATCCCCAGTGCCAGCACCGAATCGGCCAAAATCGAAGTTTGCGGGCGACGAGGGTGAAGCAGCGCCACCCCGTTGTCCAACGCCGTCGGATGCAACTTTTCACGATCCGCAACCGCTTCGGCCATCGCCGGGGCGTCCCACAACATTCCGGTTGTGGAGGCCAAGTTCGCCATCGCCCGGATCACGCTGCCCCGAGTTCGAGCCGAAAGGGGCGTTGCAATCGTGTCGACGGTGCAAAGTTCCGTCAGAGGCCGCGGATTGGAGTCGGACTGGCGATGCAAGACCGCCCGAACTTGGTCCAGTTCGGCGGTGTCGCTCAAACCGATCCGCTCTTCAAGCCAGTGATGAATCTCGGCTTCGTTGAATCGCCACTCCCCACGAACTTTGCGACCTGGCAAGTTTCCGCGGGTAACCATTTTTTTTATTTGTTCCGGCGTAACGTGCAGGTATTCGGCTAATTGTGAGATATCGAGGTCTTCCATTGGATTTCACTCGGTGGTTTGTCTTGACGGAAGTTTGGAAAAATCGGTAAATCGACTCAAGTTTCGTGACAACGAAGAGTTTAACCGGAGTTTCCTGTTTGCCCCACGCGTCGAACGACCGAAAATCACAGCCACTGAACCGCCCTCCAAGAAGGCGTGTTGGGCCAGGGGGGCGATACGCAGTCGCGGTAAGGCCAAGCAAACTTTGGGCCATCGGAGCGGTTCTGGTCTCTTTTTTGATGACCACCAGTCCCGCCACCGCCCAAAACGGTTTCTCATCCGCCCCGCAAACGAACCTTTCGCCGATTGGGCCCACTTCGCCCAATGCTGCAACCTATCCCAGCGGAAGCCTATACCCCGGTGGCAGCGTTCCACCGCCATCTGGACTTGCGCCGCTTTCCACGCCCAGCTTTGATCCCTACGCATCCAACCCGGGCGGCTCAGGATTCACGGGATCCGGATTCACCGGTTCTGGCGTTGGCGGGACCACCATCACACCGCTTGGCACCCCCACCCCTCTCGGCCCACCCACGTACGCATCCGGCCCGACCACGTTTTCGCCCAATAACACTTTCTCGCCTAATGCTGTAACGGGCGGCAACCCGGCCTATCCCAACGGCGGACTCCTCAACGGCCTCTTTTCAGGCAACTGGTTTCGCGGCTCATCCGCCAATGCCGGTGTCTACCAGGGCGCCGGATATCCCACCGCATCCGGTTTTCCATCAACGTCCGGATCGATCATCCCGTACGGTTCACCCACCGGCACGGCCGCGACCTATTCCGCACCTCCAATCTACGGTGACGCTCCACCGGCAGGCGACTTGTACGGCAGTGGTCCGATTCTCGGTGCCCCATCGTCCAGTGCTTTCCCACCGTCGGCATACCCGTCCGGCTCACCCACGTCGCTGTTCCCCAGCGGATTCAGCGGCCCCAACGCGTTAATTCCCTCCGGCGGTTTCGCCGGTTACCAAGTTCTGCACGGACCACGGCTACGTCACACCTGGATCAGTGGTGGTGACGCCACCGATGAAGTGGGCATGAACCAGACCGATTTCTCGATGGGATTCGCCTGGAACAATTTCCTCTATAGCAACCGCCCGCTGTACATCGTGCCCTCGTTCTCGCTGTACTTATTCGATGGGCCGATCACGACCGCTACCAGCACACGTGATCTTCCCGCCAATGCCTATGCCGGATTCCTCGACTTTGGCTGGCAAACCGATCCCAACCAAATCGTCGGCGGCGAACTTGGTGTCCGTGTAGGTGCCTACACCGATTTCGACACATTCAACAGCGACAGCATCCGAGTCATGGGTAAAGGGTTGATCGCTTTCCGGCTGACGCCCACAACAACACTCAAAGGCGGCGTCTACTATCTCGACCGCGACAGCATCAAAATGCTGCCCGCCGGCGGACTGCTCTGGCAACCCGATCCGTACACCCGCTTTGACCTCTTCTTCCCCGAACCCAAGTTTGCCCGCTACTGGCGTACGATCGGAACCCAAGATGTCTGGTGGTACCTAGCTGGAGAGTACGGCGGCGACTCATGGACCATGACTCGAGCCAATGACGTGGAAGAACGCGTTGACATCAATCAAATCGGCGTCACTTTTGGCTTCGAATGGGGTCTGAGCAATCAGATCCGCATGGGGCAACGCAAAGCGTTTATCGAAGCCGGCGTGGTATTCGATCGCGAACTCAAATACGAAATCTCGACAGACGACCAAAGCCTAAACGAGTCGTTCATGATCCGAGGCGGCTGGGGCTACTAGTCGATCATCCACACCCAAAACAAAGCAGTGGATGAAGTAACGAATCCGTCCCACCCAGAAACAGGGTAGTGAACGAGGCAACCAGTCCGTTCTACTTCAACTGCGTCAAAGCCCCGTAATTACGTCCATTACGGTCAATCCCCAGGTCAAATGCGGTAGGCGCACTGGCTTGGAAACGAAAAAAGGCGGCACCAAGAGGTACCGCCTTAAAGTTTGTGGCTAAGCATCAATGGATGCGAGCTAAAGCACTAAAGTGCGTCTTCGTCCAAGATATACTCAGGCCAAGGCACGTTACTGCTTTTACCGCGTGGTGTTAACAACGCTTGATAGACTCGGTAGTCAATCGAATCGCTAATAAAGCGAGTCTGTCCATCAGCGAAACCGGCATTCACACCGTCGATGTGGGCCGAGGAAGGACGAGCAAGTGTTGCCGCATCCGCCACAACGCCTTCAGCGATGACCTTTGTATAAATGTCATCAGAGACGGTCGCTCCACCACCGTTAATGCGATGCATAGGAGTCACGGCAGGAGCGGAACCAAGGCCCCCCGTATCTTCGTAATGCCAGACCATCCCATTGGTAAACCGCGCAGCTGTCAGGAAGTCGTCTCCCGCGATCGATGTTGTACGGGCTCGCATATTGAGATCGCCGGAAACATTTCCTGTACCAAGTCCCAAATTCGTAAAATTGACGAAACCGACTCGGTGCCAAGGAAATGCTTGTAAGTTTTCGCTGAACAGCATCGTGTTTGTTGCACCATCTTTGATGTCATCCAGGCGAAATGCGGGGCCCTGCTCAATGGCATTGCCAGCATTTCGATTGTACTTGCTATTGAAAGTGCCATTTGCACGATCTTGAGAAGCCTGGAATGACGCTCTCACTGTGACTGAGGAAGCAAACAAGATGTGCTGGTAACCGTTGTTGCTAATGTAGCTGTTCTTTCCCAACATGCCCTCGGTAACTGGGCTGCTTGGACATTGCATGATCGCCAAATTAGGAGCGGCGAGAGGATGGAAACCTACTCCGGTGAAATGAGAATCTGAACTAGGTTCATACTCACCACCACCAGCTGTTGAAATCGGATAACGATCTTCCGACCAATGTTCGTAGGTTGGCTGTGCATCTAACCATGGAAGTAGGGCAACTGCCCATGTTCCCAACTTAAGGTGGGGGGCAATCGACTCTGCCACGCTTTCCGAAGGATCTGCTGCTGCAACGTATTCGCCAGAGCCATTAAGTGCCCCAAACACACCGAACTTATTTACATAGCCGGGAAGTTCGCCCTTTGCATTTTCATATTGAATCGCGGCCAGCGGCAAGTTCTTGATCTGAGTTGCACAGGTATTGCGGCGAGCGGTCTCTCGCACGGCACCAACGGCTGGCAAGAGCAAGCCCATCAGGACTCCGATGATCGAGATGACCACCAACAATTCAACAAGGGTAAAACCGGTTCGAGGTCTGTTCATAGTTGGGTCCGAGGAGAGGACAGAAGAGAACGACCTTCGAGATAGACAAATCCCCTCGGTCGCATGGCGTGGCTCTATTATTCCATGCCCCCGCTCAATATGCAAACGACAGCCCCATTTCCGCCGTATCTCGGAGCTCTATTTTCACGCTAAGCCCACCCGCTGACGCCCCAAACGGTGGGTCTTATTTACCGTAATCCGCTTGTTTCACCGAAACGACAAAAGAGCCCGATTTTACGCCTTCAACACCGTCAAAACGAAATCTCATCATGATCGGCCACGATCGAGACAGGCATGGCAAACCTAGGGTCGTCCGCTGCTAGCGTTAATTCGTCGACTGGATTGATATGCGTTAGCAACAACTGGGTCGGCTGGACACTTTCGGCGATCTCAGAGACTTTCTGCAGATAACAGTGCCCAGTTTTAATCGCCCAATCCTTTTGGGAATCATGGAAGTTGCATTCGTGCAACAGCACGTCAGTGCCCCCCATCCAGCCAAGCGTGGCGTCGTCATGATCGCCAATAGAATCAGTCGCATACACCAGGCTCTTTCCGTCATGCCAATCGATGCGATAAGCGACCGACCCGCCGGGATGATTTTGCTGACGCCATGTGACCTGGCAATCATTCAGCTCGATCTTGCTTAGATCGTCGATCGGACACCACTGCACCGGCAATTCAACCGGAAACAAGTACTGGCTGGTCAGGTGCGTCTGCACGGCCAGCAACTTTTCTTTCTCGCCCCAGACTCGCACAATATCGACCGGACGCTGATACAAAATTCCCAACAGAAAAGTCAGTCCGACGACGTGGTCCAAGTGGGCGTGGCTCAGCAAAATATCCAGCGTCGAAGTTTCAATCCGCTCTGGCAATCGGAACATCCCGGTTCCCGCGTCCAACGCGACCCCGGATTCCGGCAGGAAATAACTCGACGTATGACGGGTTTCGCTGGGATGGTAGCCGGCGGTACCAAGGCAGTGCAGTTGCATGGGAGGAGACTCGTTTTCCAGCGAAACGCGATGCGTCAATGATCAAAGCGGCTTCTATCGTCGTTGCTCAGCGGCGCCGCGTCCACCTGTCAGCGATTTGCCTGGCGGTTAAACTCTGAAGAATCCCAGTGCCTGAATGCAGAGAGCGTTTCAAACCATCGACTGAATCGTTCCCCTGACGCCGCTAGCGGGCTAAAACATACGCGAATGTTTTCTCTCGCACAGACGCGATGCGGTTTGCCGGGACCAAGGGCGTCTTACCCAGGCATCAGATCGCCGCTGAACGAGCCCACTTGAGATTCATGCAATTCGAAAGACGAACGCCCGCGGACATCGCCATCAGTAGCCTCCGAAGCGTATCCCCGTTTAAAAAGCATTTCCCGCTGTTTCATCCCGCTACCCCATTCAACACTCCGGTGCTCGCTCGTTTTGTCTGACTCGGTTTCGATTCATAGCCGCAACGCTACCGTTCGCTTTGATGGCGAAATCGATGCCGTTTCAAAGGTCACACTCCAAATTCAACCGGGACAGCGATTTGCTTTGGTCGGACAAAGCGGTTGCGGCAAAACAACGCTCTTACGCGTCATTGCAGGTTTGCAACCTTTAACCGATGGCGTACTCGATACGTCGTCCAAACGACCACGGACCTCGTTTGTCTTCCAGCAACCAGCGCTATTACCGTGGCGACGCAGCCTGGCCAATGTGGAGTTGCCGCTCGAACTCAGTCCACATCATTCCGGAACCAAACCTTTACCATTCGTCCGCGCTGAACTCGCCCGACAGGCACTCGATGAAGTAGAGATGACCGATGCGGCCAAACGATTCCCATTCCAACTATCGGGCGGCATGAAGATGCGAGTCTCTATCGCCCGCGCACTCGTGACACAGCCTGAGTTACTGCTGCTCGACGAGCCGTTCGCGGCGTTGGACGATCTATTGCGAACGCAACTAGGCAGTTTGGTAACCGCGTTGTGGCGGAAACATCGCTTCACCATGGTACTGGTTACCCACAACATTGCTGAAGCGATCCAGCTAAGCGATCAAATCGGAGTCATGCACCAAGGTCGATTGGTTTCCGTGCTGGACAACCCGCTTCAGCAAAACAACGCTCCCCCTACCCATTCGCCTACTGACGACGATATTCCTGGCGAAGATTTTCCTGACGAAGATCTTCGCCGAACCCCGGAATTCGGTGAGTTCTTTGGTGTCGTCAGCGACGAACTGCGAAAGGCGGCCGCGTCATGACGAAACGATCACGCGAATGGTTGCTCAGCAGCGTCAGTGCGATCTTGGTCGCGGTGATCGGCCTGACGCTGTGGCACTTTTCGGTGCAGTGGTTTGACATCCCGAAGATCTTGCTGCCTACTCCCGGACAAGTTTTGGAAGCAGGCATCGAACGCCGAACCGAACTAATCACCGCTGGAAGCGTCACCCTGTTTACCGCTGCGGTTAGCCTTGTGGTGGCAACCGTGATCGGCAGTTTGATCTCACTGGTCTTCAGCCAATCCACCATGCTGCGACGAGCGTTCTTTCCCTACGTTGTGTTCTTACAAACCGTACCGATCGTCGCGATTGCCCCGCTATTGATCATTTGGAGCGGTTACGAATTCCGGACTGCGGTCATCGCAACGGTAGTGATTTGCTTGTTTCCAATCGTCAACAATGTCACGACTGGCCTACGCTCAGCAAAACCCGAACACCGCGATCTGTTTCAACTTTACGGTGCCTCCCGCTGGCGAACCCTGTGGAGTCTGCAGCTTCCCACAGCGATGCCATTTTTGTTGTTGGGAGCCCGCATCAGCAGCGGTTTGGCGGTAATCGGTGCAATCGTTGCCGAGTTCTTTGTCAGCAACGGCGCCTCCTACACGGGATTGGGCGCGTTGATGACGGCGTGGCAGGGCTTGCTACAAACGGACGCACTGATCGCAGCTCTCGGGGTTTCAACCTTGCTGGGGTTGATCTTGTTTGGTGCCGTTGAGCTGGTTGGAATGTTGTTATTAAGTCGTTTTCATCATACAGAGTAATCGAATGAATCGAGTTTCATGGATCATCGGCCTGGCCGGCTTTATTGTTGCGTGTGGATGCAACTCTTCATCGAACACGGTTGAATCCGATTCGAACTTGACGCCCGTTAGCATCCAGTTGAACTGGTATCCCGAAGTCGAGCACGGTGGCGCTTTCCAAGCGTCCGTCGACGGTAGCTATCAAAAGGCGGGACTGGACGTCACGATCCGTGCGGGAGGCCGAGAAACACCAGTTGCCCCCGAGCTATTACGCGGGCGAAGCCAATTTGCGATTACTAACGCGGATGACGTCGTCTTGTTCCGATCTCAAGGTGCGGACATCGTGGCCGTTTTGGCCGCCATGCAGAATCACCCAAGATGTTTGCTGGTCCGCGCCGACAGTGGCGTCGAGAGTTTCGAAGACCTAGCCGGCATGACCCTGCAGTGCCAACCCGGACGGGCTTTCTTGCCGTTTTTAAGAACTCGAGGCTATCTCGAAGGCGTCCGCGAAGTCCCCTACTTCAACTCGATCGCGGCCATGGTGAACGATCCCAAGATCGCCGTTCAAGCCTATAGCGTTGCCGAACCCCTACTGGCTCAACAACAGGGACTGGAAGTGCGCACATTGATGGTCAGCGACCTGGGCTGGAATCCGTACTCAAGCGTCCTGGTAACCACCGGTGACATGATTCGAAACTCGCCGGAATTGGTCGCGAAAGTCGTACAAGCGACACAGGCTGGATGGGTCAACTTCCTGGAACAACCCGATGAAGCCAACGCTGCGATCTTATCGGCCAACAAGCACGGCATGACTCCCGAAGTCCTGCAGTTCGGCAGCCAACAGATGCGAGACCTAGCCTATCCCGGTTGGAAAACCGACGACGAAACACAATCCGATCAAGTGTCGCCGGAGCGTCAGGCAAAGCTAGGGCTGATGACAGCGGAACGTTGGACCACACTAGTCGACCAAATGGCAGAACTAGAACTATCCGACGCCGGATCGATCAAGCCAGCGGATTGCTACACCAACGACTTCTTAAAGATCGACTGAAGCTGGGTTAGCCTCGCAGCGAAGCATCGGGGCTCGCCACAAACGGCAATCTACAACAGCCTTAAACTACGGCACCAATCCAGCAAGACCGCTTGGTCGATCTGGTCCGCGGTCTGAATCGGGCACCCAATCCGCTTGATCGCTTCGGTCCAAGATGGCCAATCTTCCTCGGATTCTTGGTTGATCAGGACTCTCAACAATCGCATCGGTGCATCTCGGCGAAGCCGAATCGCTGGCGGTCGAACCCAATGCGGGAAAGCCGCGCCGTGGAATATATTTTCAGTCGACAGCGAAACCGCCATGACCATCGAGTCGGCCGGCGCGGACGCTTTCGCTCCGCCCGATCCATCGGCGGCCAAGATTCCCGGTGAAACAATCGCCACCGCATTCGGATCGACACCGCATTGTTTGATTGCGGCCGTCGTGATCTTGGTCACCGCGTCGGTCGCCGTTAACTGCCACCGCTCGACATCTTCGCTGGCGATCATGCAAACCGCGACGTTGTGGCCGCGGGCCATTTCTTGCCAGCCTTCCATTTCCTTTTTTGGATCCCGCTTCTCCGGCGAAAGCAACACGACCATCAATGCATCCGACTGACCGGACAACGCTTGTTCGGGTGACTCAGCATCCTCATCCGCGTCTGTTGAAACCGCCGCTACGGTCTCGTCGGGATGCCACAACGTTGCCTGATTGCCGACATCCGGAAGCCGTAACTCCGTGTGTTTCCAAGCTTTCGTTTCGGACTGGATCGGCAAAGAATCAACCGATCGCAAAGCCAACGGCCCAGCCCAAGATGAAGGTGTAAGTGATATCGTGATTGACTTGTTTCTTTCGTCCCGGCCCGCATCCTTATCTTGCCCCACATCGCTTCCAACGGGTCTTGCAATCGAGAGCTTGATTTCCGTTTCCGGATCCGCCGCCCACATTCGCTGCCGCAAACTGGCTTCGTCTTCAATTTCAACTTCATCAAGCGATTCCAAGATGTCGCCAACCTGCAATTGCCCATCGGCAGCCGAACCCTCAAGGACAGCAGTCACCTTCAGCTCGTCCAAAGTGACGCCCAATGACTGAGGACGAAGAGGCTCGATCGTCTCCACCAACGTCACTTGAACCGTGTCTTCGGCATCATCGCGGCGATAGCGAATGGCAACCTGGTCTCCCGCATCAAAGCGGCCCAAAGCTAGCTTCACTTCTTGTCGTCGACGAACCTTGCGACCGCCCACTTCGATCAATTCGTCACCTGACTTCAATCCAGCTCGTTCAGCGGGCGACCGTTTCCGCACCGTAGAAACGGTGGTCCCCGGCGCGTACGGATCCGCACCGCCAATCACAAACCCCAGCACTCCCGCTTGAATCGTTTCACCTTGTTGAAGTCGGTTTAGCTTCGCCGCGATCACATCCCCCGGAACGGCAAACGCAATCCCCGAGTCATACCAAGCGGTGGAATCTTCGGCACCGTTTTCACCCACAGCCGGGATCACGATGCCGACAATATTGCCGTTTAAGTCCATCAGCGGACCACCATAGTAGGTCGGGGAAATCCGCACATCCGACTGGATCGCCGTCCCATCGAGCCGCTCGGCGGCTGACATCACTCCGCTGCTAACCATCGGGACGCCAGACTGGCCATACCTTGCCACAGCAACCAAAGTCGAACCCACCGGCGGAACGACAACGTTGGTTTCGAGCACGACCGGTTGCAACGCCGCTTCCTTAGGATCGATTTTCAACAACACCAATTCACGGTGTTCGTCACGCCCAACGACCGTCGCAGGATACCGCGTCCCCGAATCGGTCGTCACGATGATGCTAGCCGCTTCCCCCTGCGTCACCCAGGACGACGCAATGATGTAGCCGTCCGCATCGACGATGACGCCGGTCGTGGGCGCGTCGAGTCGAACTTCGCCATCGGACTGCATCACACCGATGACTTCAATACTGACAACCGACGGTAAAACATCGCCAGTGATCTTGCGAATCCGCTCCCCAACCGCCTGCTGATACTCCACCGCTTGGCTTGCTTCGTCCGCAAATCCAACAGTGACACCGCCCCACATCGCAGGGCTAATCAGCGAAATGCCTATCCATGCCACGCACGCAACACGGACTACGTTCCCGGCTACATTCGATGCCAGACTTGTAAACGTCTTACTTGAAAAGGATTTCATGGTCGCAATGTCACTTCAAGAATATCGTTGGCACGCTGGATGGTTAAAGCAACATCGTCCCGTCGATCAATACGTCGCAATTGATCACGAAAGGCACGCTGGTGAGCGACACGGGTTCCGTTGACTAACAAGACAAGATCATCAGGCTGCAGACTTGCCTGCTTGGCAGCAGAGTCATTGACAACGGTGTCGACATAAACAGGGGTCATTTCCAAAACATCAGGAATCAATCCGATCCCCAACGTATCGGTGGAATGCGACTGGTCTCGGGCAAGCAACGGCCGGTCAGTCGCTGGCAAGACGGTCTTTCGTCCCGCGATAATGTCACCGATGGGCCCGCGAAGAACGTCGGCCGGAATCGCGTAGTTCAACCACACGCCCGTTTTACGATCGCGAAGTTCTTTACCGAGCATCCCTACCAATTCGCCGTTCAAATTCACCAAGGCACCACCGGCTGCACCGGGGTTATTGGCTACCAGATCAAGCAACCACACCTCGCCGCGATAGGCGGTTTGGAACGTGCCACGTCGAGCATCCAACTCGCTTCGGGCGGCAATCCGTCCCTGCAAGACACTCGCCGGTTCGTTTCCGGTTGCGATATTAAACAAATTACTGACCGCCAATATCGGATCGCCCCACTGGGGCGAATCCACTCCCGCGTCGCTTGCTTCCGCAGCATTCCCATCGGGAACCTCAAAGTATGGCAAGTCACTGGCGTCCAGTTTCAACACCGCCAATTCCAGTGAAGGTTCAAACCCCACAATCTTGCTTTCGAACCGGCGACCGTCTCCTAAAACCACGATGGGTTCGACATCGAGCACGCTACTCCAAGCTGTTGCAACATGTCCGATCGGTGAAACCAACAAACCGCTTTGATAAGCATCAAGCCCGCCGACACCACCCGCGCCATAAATCTTCACCACACGTTGCTGCGCCGGTTCGCTTGATTTTGACAGCGATGGCTGGGCCATTACTGGACCGCCTACCAAACAAGCTAATAAGGCCAAACAAGCAAAACGAAAGTCCAGCCAACGCTGAGTCGAAACCTTCATCGCAAAGCGAGTGGGGCGACTGATTGGCCGAGCCCATACGGCGGCATCGATCACTTTAGTTTTCATCGGTCACTCCCTTCGTATCGCTTGGAATTGACGTCCAAGATTCTATGTCGATCGTTGCCATCGGTTGCAACCCGAACCGCAATTGGATCTGCTTCGGCAATGCAAGTTCCGCGTTGGGCTCAACTGTTGGCTGCTCATTGGGTTTGACGGTTCCGAACTGCGTCACCCACTTTGGTGGATCGAGCCACAACTCTGCCGGATCCGCATCCCGATCAGCGAAAACTTCGATGACCTCCAAATTTCGATTCGCTGGATGCTGGAAAAAACGGGTCTCCAACGCGTCGTGAATCCCTACCGTGCAATCTCGTAGCGGACGTTGCCCCAACAACGGTGCCGTGCCCCAGTAGTAGGTCTCGCCGTAACGATCAGGCCCCATTTCGAGCATTCGATAAAGCGACCGCATCCCCGCCATCAACGCACCCGCGGATGGACGATCCACCGTCTGCACGAACTCGTCCGGCGTGGTAGCCGATAGCCGGCGACCGCCCAACTTCAACTCCGCTTTGTCTCGATCAATCGTCATCTCAAACAAGTTGACATCATCGCTATCGCTGGTTTCTATCTTTCCAGTCAGCTTCCAGGTCGATGAACTCGGTGTCACGCTACTAAATTGCTGGCGAAGTTGATCGATGAAGCGTGTCTGCTGTTTCTGGTTATAGAAGTAATTCGCAAAACCCTTGCGTTGCTCAATTCGCTCGACGGCGACTTCCGGAATCGGCTCGCCACCAGCATCCTTCGGTCCCGCCTTCGACCGACCGTCGGATTCTTGCTCCGCTTTCTCACCAGATTCACCGTCGGATTCGTCGGCAGGATCATCACTGTCTTCCTCAGCCGGTTCCTTTGGTTTCGGTGGTGCCGGCGGCGGTGGAGGCAGCGCTGCTTTCATCTTTTCGAGCAACTCACTACCGCGGTGAACGCTTGCCAAACGCACGACGGTTTCAATTAACTGCCCATCCTGGCGATACGTAACCGGCACTCGCCACTGGGCGGGGAACGTCGCCAATAGGTTCTGCACATCATTTGCGGTTTGCACGATATGTCCGTCGATCTCCAAAATCTCATCGCCGTACCGCAACCCACGTCGATGTGCATCGCTAAAGGCAAGAATATTGGTCACTCGCACGCTGCCATCGTCATCGGTTCCAACGGTCGCCCCCAGCGTTGCGTGATCCAAAATTCGCCCGCTATGCAAACAGCCAAGAAAGTTCTGGGCTTGGTCACCCGAAATGGCATAGCCAACCCCGACGTTCACGCGACCTCGTTTTTCAAACGAAGCCCGACCGATCACGCCGATCAGGTCACCATTGGCGTCATACAAAGGACCACCGGAATTGCCCGGATTGATCGATGCATCGGTTTGAAAACAACTGCCGTATTCAAGCAAGGTGCCCGACGGATACTGGTATCGCTGCACGCCACTGATCACCCCCGCGGTTACGGTCGGCTGCAAGTTGGTCGCTAATAAAAACGGGTTGCCGATCGCGAAACACCAATCGCCCACCCTTACCGAACGACTCGGCACAAATTCCGCCGTCGTGAAGTCATCGCGACCAAGCAACTGAATCAGAGCCAAATCGCCTACCGGATCAATGCCCACGATCACAGCATCATAAACATTGCCATCGCTTAACCCGCATCGCATGTAGGTCCCCGCCGGACTGCTAACGTGAAAGTTCGTCAACGCGTAACCGTCCGGCGAGATCAACACGCCTGATCCTCCACCGCCCCCGCCAGGCACAAAGACACACACCGTCGATGGCATCGCCTTGGCAACCGCCGCCACCCGATCGGCCTCGACCTGTGTGATCAGGTCATCATTGGCAATCGCGTTGAGCGGCGGAAAGAGGAACAACGTCATGCACCCGAGCAACCAAATGGCGGTAAATCGGCAGCTAGTTTTAATCTTCAAATGCATCGCTCTCATTTTAGAAACCGTCCGTTGAACCATTCCAATTGTCCTCCTAAACCGGCCGCTGCATTCAAACGCTCGTTCGCATTGCGATCGCCAGTGGCTTGCGAGCCAGCTTTACCGGCGCCGCCTTTTGACGGCAATGCTTTGAGCGTGACCCGCCGAGCATCCACCAGCGACAAGTCCAGACCCAGGGTCTGCCGATCGCTCATTGTCGCTTGCCACTTTCGCTGGCCATCCACCCAAACCTCGACATCGACCGGCAGGAACTCACCCACATCGTCACCTCGCCGCACCGATACCACCAATCGCTGGTAGTCGGCCGGAACGCGAAAGCTAATTTCGCCAGGCGTGTTCATTTGAATCTGTGATTGGCTCGTTTTGCTTTGGGAAGCCGCCGTTGAACCGGACGACTCCGGCAGACTCGAAATAGGTGCGAACCATGCTTGAATTCTCCGTTCACGCTCTTGATCGTCCGAGCTCCTTGGGACGAAGTTGGGATCGGCGAACCCACCAACGAACTTCGATTCTGCAATCTCAGCATCCGCCAATGGCAAGACACCGCCTGCGAATTCGATTGTCGAGAGCTGCGAAAGAGCAACCGTGTGTTTGATCGCATCGGTTATCGAGATTTCCAGCTCATCGCCCGCGCTTCCAAGTAAAACCGAATCGGCGGCATAGATTGAGCCGGACGTATCGACAACACGAATCGCTGACGAGGAATTTGCTGCTCCATCGCCGGACAAAATCACGCCCTCCAATTTCGCCAGCGGAGCCTGGATGGTGTCCCCACCCATTTGGAATTCAACGGCCTGCGCCGTGACCCCAACGACCGTTCCGTCGATTGAATCGAGTGCCTGCTCATTTCGCCGGACGGCTAAACGGTCCCCCCGCCGCGACTCATTTTCCCAGCCCAGCCAAACCGGGTCCGTGGTTGGATTCCCGGATCGGAATCGAATCGACGAAACCTTCGTCGCTGGCACCGAAATTGGTTGCTGGCGAGCCGGCGACAACGTCACCTGATCACCGACCCAAGCAACACTCGAAACGCGAACCATCGAACCGCCGTCAAGCTTGACGACGGTCGGCAACGGCTGCTTCGCAGGATTACCAAACTGAAGCACCGAAAGATTGTCGGCGGGAACGTCAACGACCTCTGATCCCTGGCGAATCGAAAGCCCATCGGCTCCTAAGGCCACCAATTCGCCCTGAACCTGACTCCCTCCGGCGGTCACGACCGTGACCTTCGCCGTCGAATCGGCCAGCGCAACCACGGTCTGCCCGCATGCCAGCACGAAGCCGCTAACCAGCAGTAGCCCTTGAAACACACGTCGTGGCAGACATCGCGATTGGGAACTCATGAAAAATCGATCCAACAGCATGATCACAAACAGTAGGCGAGAACACGAAAAACGACGATTAGCGTAGGACAGTCGAGAGCGATTGAATGGGCCGAATGGACGATCCCACGTCAACAACCGGAGCCTTAAAAGCACGGACGTTTCAAATGCCGCGGTTGACCTTCATTCAGCGAACTTTTTCGCCAAGCGATGCCCCCAAAGCCCTTCCGATACTGTTCACGCTTCCAAATCTTAGCCCATTTACCGGATCAACCGGCACAATCACTACGATTTCGACAACGACTCCAAGATGGTTGGGCATCCTGCTTCCAGCATATCCAATACGTACTCAAACCCATCGTCGCCGCCGTAGTACGGGTCGGGAACCTCATCGGGCCATTGATCGTCCAGAAAGTCTGAAAAAAGTCGCACATGCGAAGGCAGTTCCGCAGACGCGATGGCCCGTAAACGCCGCATATTGGCGTGATCCATGGCGATAACCCATTCAAATTCACCGTCGACGAGGTCATCGGCTGTCGCCTGCCTGGCCCGCGAAACCATGGAAATCCCGCGTTTTTTCGCTGCTGCCCGCATCCTTTCGTCGGGAAGATTGCCGACGTGATAGCTCTCTGTTCCCGCCGACTCAACCTGAATGTCCACCTCACCGGTCGACGAAATGGAACTCAATATTGCTTCTGCAGCGGGGGAACGGCAAATGTTCCCCATACACACAAACAACACTCTTGATTTCTTCATTATGCGGGCCAAAGATCGCGGTAAGATGTGCGTCAGAGGCAACGTAAAACGCTCTGAACTGCACATAAGGTTGCATTATTACTCACAACGGACCAGCCAATCCCCCCGAAAAGCGGCTTACAACGCTTGTGACTCGCCTAGTAGGCGATTAAGCTACCAGCCACAACGGGATCGCCGCTTCGGCATTTAGTATTGCATTAAACCCTAACAACGTAAGATAATCTTCCTGAAAACGGATTTCCGCTCTCGTTTGCGGTCGAAAGGACAGATCTCATCATGTCAATCAAATTCACTCAATCGTGCCCGACTTGCGGTCGGCGAATCGACGTTCGAGCTAGCTTGCTCGGATGCACGGTCGCTTGCCAGCATTGCAGTGCGGAATTCACCGCTACCGCGAATGAAGCCCCCATCATGGGCCGCGAAAGCGGCGAGGCGCTTCTTCGTCGAGTCGAATCGGCCTTGAGACGCGCCGAACAGGCTACCGTCCTGGAAAGCGATCCAGTGGTGGAGACGAATTCTTCTCTGAGCACCTATTCGGCGCTCCGCTAAACCGGACTCATCGGATAAGCGATAACGTATCAAACACGCTACTAGGATTTACGGCGCAATCGTCGTCCACCGATTGCGCCGCTACCGCTGCGAAGCCTTGAGCCAACGTCCACACTCACTTCGAATTCTTCCCAGTCGCTTCAAAGCTTCTTTGGCTTGCTCTATTTAGATTGCGAGCCGCCCCAAAATCGCGGGGGCATCAAACCAGCCAGCGGGCACCGCAACTTCTTTTCAAGGCTAACAAGCCGCGGTTTGAAGCCCTAGGTTTTAGCCGGCTTTGCGTTAGAAGACTCCGCTTCGCTGCATCTTGCAGTGAATGAATCTAGCGAGCGGGATGTTACCAATCAGCAAATGACTGCCCGCTCGTTTTTTTGCCAGACTAGCTTCCCGGGCATCGCGGACCTGTTCTCTCGGGTAGACTGTGCATCGGCCCATCCGTGCATCGGCTATCCGATCGGTTCCGCGGTGAACCGTTCCGCGTACCCGCCTGCTAACATGAAGCCGCTTTGCAATTTGACAAACTAGTTTTCTGAAGTCCTCTTTGTCTCGAAGCCTCCTGGACCTAAATCCATCCGAGCATCACCGGCGATGAAATCCTTATGACGAGTGACACCTCTACCAACGCAGTCGACGCCCCGATCAGTGAATCCGATGCGGGACTGCTGCATGCCGCCCGACAAAGAGTCCTGACCGAATTGGGCAAGATCATTGTCGGCCAAGAACATGTGATCGACGAGATCCTGATCTGCTTATTCAGTCGCGGCCACGTCCTGCTAGAAGGCGTACCGGGACTGGCCAAGACGCTGATGATCAGCACGCTGGCGAAGACGCTAGATCTTAGCTTCAGTCGAATTCAATTCACGCCGGACTTAATGCCAGCGGACGTGACCGGCACCGAGATCATCGAAGAAGATCGTGCTACCGGCCACCGTGAACTTCGTTTCATGCCGGGACCATTGTTCGCCAACGTAGTGCTGGCCGATGAAATCAACCGAACACCACCCAAGACGCAAGCATCGCTGCTCGAAGCAATGCAAGAACGTCAGGTGACTGCGGGGCGAGAGCGGCATATCCTGGACGATCCTTTCTTTGTGCTCGCAACCCAAAACCCGATCGAACAGGAAGGCACCTACCCGCTGCCCGAGGCGCAGCAAGACCGGTTCATGTTCAAGATCTTCGTCGATTACCCAAGCTTTGACGAAGAGTTCGAAGTCGCCCGGCGTACGACTGGCACGGTTAACCAAACCGCTGCACCTGTTTTAACTGGCGAAGAGATCCTGCGGTTGCAACATCTCGTTCGCCAAGTTCCCGTCAGTGATCACGTTATCCGCTACGCATTGTCACTCGTTCGGCAAACCCGAGTGGGCAGTGACGGCGTACCGGACTTTGTTGATGACCTCGTTGGCTGGGGAGCAGGGCCTCGAGCGGTGCAGTTTTTGATTCTTGGTGGCAAAGCTCGCGCGTTGCTACAAGGCCGTCAACACGTCCAGGTCGAGGACATCCAAGCTCTTGCACCACCTGTTCTACGCCACCGAATGGTCGTCAACTTCGCCGCTGAAAGTGAAGGGATTACTAGCGACGAAGTGATCAGCCGAATCATCGACGCCACGCCTACCACCGAAGACGAATTGTCACGCGATGCCCGATTCCAAAAGATATTTGCGACCTGAGGTAACTGCTCGCATTCGCCGATTGGAATTGACCGCGCGACGCGTTGTCGAAGGATTCTTGTCGGGAATGCACCGCAGCCCCTACTTCGGCCAATCGATCGAGTTTCTGCAGCACCGCCCCTATGTGGCTGGTGATGAGATGCGGCACATCGATTGGAAGGTTTACGCGCGCCAAGATCGGTTGACGATTAAACAATACGAAGAGGAAACCAATCTTCGGTTGCATCTTTTGGTCGATTGCAGCGGCTCGATGGCCTACGGTGAAGGCGAACTGAACAAGTTCGACTATGCCGCCTCTATCGCCGCGTCGCTCGCTTATTTGGCACTGCGTCAAAAAGATGCGGCGGGGCTGTTCACGTTCGATACCGAAATTCGCGATAGCGTTCCCGCCCGCAGCAACCAACATCAACTGCAGCGAATTTTGCGTTCGCTTGCAACAAGTGGCGCGGACGGCGAAACCCAGCTTCCCAAAGTCACTCGCCAAGTGGCCGCTTCGATTCCTCGAGGCGGACTAGTGTGCGTGATCTCGGACCTTCTAGGTGTGGACTCACTGACCGAAGGCCTGCGACTGCTTCGTTCCCAGGGACACGACGTGGCCTTGTTCCATGTGCTTCACGACGATGAATTGGACTTCAACTTTACCGGAGCCACCCGTTTTGAAGGTCTCGAATCACCCGCGTTCTTAAACTGCAATCCGGCTGCTCTTCGCGAAGGTTATCTCGAAGCACTGGACACGTTTTTGGACGACGTGCGCCGAACATGCGGTCGATTGAAAATTGATACGATGCAAGTCCGCACCTCCGATCCACTCGACGCAGTGCTGGCTAAGTTCCTTTCCGCTCGCCAATCCCTTCCCAAGATCCGCTCATAACCTCTGCGTTTGCCAGTTGCGTCGGCACAGCTTGGTAAACGCTTCCCGTGGTACAAACACCTCCATCGATTCACTTCCTGATAACTTTTAACTCACACGTTTCACTTGCTGCTTTACCCCTCACTCGCGATCGGTTTTCTGTTTGTCGGTGTGCCGCTATTGGTGCACTTGATCAACCTGCTTCGGCACCGACGTACACAGTGGGCAGCGATGGATTTCTTGCTAGCAAGCTATCGCAAGCAACGACGATGGATCGTACTGCGGCAACTCTTGTTGCTGCTAACTCGGCTTGCGGTCGCCGCGTTGTTGATTGCCGTTTTGGCCGGATTGATCGGTGGTAAACGTTGGCTCGGTGCGGTCGGTGGTCAAACCACACACCATGTGATCGTGCTGGACGACAGCTATTCGATGCGGCAACGCGTGTCCGGCGAAGGCGTCTCGGGCAACAGCGAACGACGTGACTCGGATGCATCCGGTTCAGCTCAGCGTGACACAACCGCATACGATCGCGGACTCAATGTCGTATCCGCTCTTGTTCGTCGCTTGGCGTCCGAAGACGGCACACATCAATTAACAGTGATGCGAGCCAGCCGTGCTGCGATGGTGGCCAATTCGAAATCGGCTGCTGCGGACGCCGCCGCCGACATTGCCGCCCAAACGATCACGCAAGATGCTCGCCAAGTCGAACGTTTGATGAGCACGCAAGCCTCGTCACTTCGCACTGACCTCGTCCCCGCGATTGACTTGGCGTCGGATCTGCTGGTTGCCAATCCAGCCGATTCACGACAGCTCTACTTGGTCAGTGATTTTGCGCCGGGATTGGCAGTCCCCTCGGCGTTTAGCCCAATCGCTGGAAGCGGCCGAAAAGACGGGTGCCAAGATCAGCTTCATCGACTGCGTCAACACCAACGGGCAAGCCAACGACACCGCCGCCGCGACGCCGCGTAACCTTGCCATCACTGACCTATCACCGGAACCTGACGTTTGGGTAGCCGGTGTCCCAGTGACCGTGAACGTCACAGTCAAGAACTTCGCCAACACCCCAGTTCAAAACGTGGCCATGACGGCCAGCGTGATCACGTACGGGCGAGATGTTCAACGAGCGGATCCAACATCCACGCTGAGCGGCAAAACTCAAAGCCTGCCGGCGATCATGATTGAATCGATTCCTGCGGGACAACAGCTCACCAAGTCGTTTCAGGTCTACATCGACCAAGAGGGCACGCACGTGGTGCGCATTGGTTTGCCCGATGATGCACTGCCGATCGACAATGTTCGAAGCTGCACGATCCCGCTGGCGGATGCACAACGAGTTTTAATCATCGACAACGATCCCGATGGCCTTGGTGCCTACCACGTCTCATCGGTACTCGATCCCGGCAGCCAGGTTCGCGTGGGGGCTATTCCTGAAATCCGTCCCGCGGCAATGTTGCGTGACGCAACGTTGGAAACGCTCCAACGCTATCGAGCGATCTACTTGATTGATCTACCCGAGGTGAGTGAACGCACGGCCGAAACCTTGGAACAATACGTTCGTGAAGGCGGCGGCTTAGCGTGGTTCCTCGGCGAAAGCGTGAGCCCGGACCGGTACAACTCAATTCTGGCAAACGAAGATCGAAACCTGCTTCCGTTCCCGATCGGCGAAATTCAGACGGCGACATCACTGGGAAGCCGAGCGGGTTCGTCAAGCACGCCCAACGCTATTGACGGTGACAGCCAACAGAACTCAAACCGTGTGGCACTGGGGAAAGACAGCGACCTACTTGGCCCGATCGCGGCCGCTGGCAATGGTGTGTTCGGGCTCGTTCAAATCAACAAAGCCTGGTCCGTTCACGAAGATCACCGCCTTAGCGATGGCCTAAAAGCGAACGAACCATCCCCAGACGAGCTCAATGAAGCTTCCGCGAACGATCCAGCTTTAACGACCCAAGCAACAGACTCCGGAACAACCGACTTAGACACAAAGGTTCTGCTGCAACGCGACGATCACCCACTGGCAACGCGACACGCGTTAGGACGCGGACGGGTCGTCACCGTCATGACCGACCTGAGCCCACAATGGAACAACTGGGCTGGCGACCCCACCTTCGTGGTTTTCCTATTGCAAACCAACGCGATGCTATTCAGCGGAGCGGCACCACCCACGTCGCGATTCGTCGACGAGCCGGCCGAATTACCACTGCCCGGCGACACTTACTTATCAACGGTGACGATGTTGCCGCCCGCAGATGAGCCGCCACGGCTATCTATTGAAATCGTGGGTGACTCCCAGTCCGTCGCCACTCCGGGCTCGACCAGCCAACTCAACAACATGGTAGGCACCAACCTCACCATTTCGCCCACCGAAATGGCAATTACGGATCAATCTGGCTTCGATGAATTCTTGATGCCTGGAATTGTCGAATGGCAACGAACGCTGACTGATGGGCAAACGACCGTCACGCCCATGGCAACCGTTTTGCGGGTAGGGGAAAGCAACTTGGCCTCCATTCCCCACTCCCAGATCATTCGCGACCTGGGGCCAATGAAGATCCAGTTCTTGTCGCCTAGCACTTGGCAAAACAACGATGCGATCGGTGGAATGTCGTCCTTCCTGTTGTTCTTGCTAGGTTTGCTCGCGTTGTTGCTTGCGATCGAACAGGCCTTGGCCGCGTGGGCTTCCTATCACGTTCACCCCACGTCCGGTTCACGCGGAACCCAGACGCGGGCGCCGCACTCGCGTGCTGGGCTGCAGGGAAATCGCGTACATCGCGACCCTTCCACTTCCACTCAAACCAGATCATCAAATCGCACCTCCGGCTCATCTTCGCGCCAACAGCCGACCGATGGCGAACCGCTGGAGACATCAAGATGATTGGCATGTCTTCGATCATGAACTATGTGAAGCTACTAGGCCAACCGCCGATCCATGCGTTTGCGCAAATCGGCGTTGACACTAGCTCGGATGCCGCACCTTCACCAACCGAACGAATCGTTTACGAATTCGCCCGGGCCGAAACGCTTGACGGTTGGTGGGTTTGGGCTGCGATCGTCCTTGCAGTCATCGCCGCCACCTCGCTTTGCTATGTCTTTTACCGACGGGATGTCGCTGAACTCCCACGCCCAGTCCGCTGGACTCTGATCGGTTTGCGGCTGACCGTGATCTTGGCGTTAGTGTTTTTGTTCTTCGATCTTGTTCGACGGACCGAACGACGCGTGACACGCCCGAGCGAAGTGGTCGTCCTGGTGGACACCAGCCAATCCATGTCGCTTCCTGCCGATGGGACGATTGACTCGCCAACGCGGATTCAACGCACGATTGATTTGATCGACCAGGAAAACTTGGTCGAGACGTTCGGCAATAACCATCGCACCAGCGTTTATTCACTGGGTGGCCCCGAGGGCGGATCAGGACAACCGCAACTGATCTCGACGTCCGCAGCGGCCTCTGGGAAAAGCTCGGATGAAACGGGACAGGCTAAATCGACTGACCAATCCGAGGCAGACAACAACGCCTCCGACCTAAGCTCGTCCACGACAAATCCGTTCGCTTTGTTCGGAATGTTCTGCTTAACCGCGGCAGCGATCGCTAGCGTGCTGGCATTGATCGCTGGTGCGACCGCTGGACGACGACGAGCAGCCAATGCCAGGGCAGGTGATTCACTTTCATCCCGTTCCACTTCACCAAGCTTCGGCACGTCAGCATCACCTACGGGCGGCGAAAACATCGGCTGGTTCCTACTGGTCGCCGCGATCACGCTCGGGCTTGGCATCGTTTCGCTGGGTAGCGTGTATGCCGTTCGAACCGAACAGTCGTTCCGCAATGTGATTGGCTGGGATAACACCATCACTCCACAATCGGACTCGCCTAGCGACCCGGCGTCCGAAGAAGACGATGACGCCCCCAAGGAGAAACTCGTCGACTGGGAAACGGCTTTAGCTGCCAACGATTCGCAAAGTCGAATTGGTGACGCATTGCGATCCATCCTGGTCGACCATGACCTGACCACCTTAGCCGGCGTGGTAATCATCACTGACGGCCAGAACAATGGCGGGACGCCTTTATCATCGGCGTTATCGTTGGCACGCCGAGGCGAGGTGTCGCTCTATCCAATCGGTCTGGGTAGCAGCCGACCACCGACCAACGTACGCGTTGTCGACTTGGAAGCTCCGCGTCGGGTATATCCCGGTGACAAGTTCGCCGTTGCCGCTGTCCTGCAAGCCACCGGCCCGTCTGCGATGGACGTGGAAGTCGAACTGATTGACGCTCTCGATACGGGCGAGGCAACGAATCCTGATAACAACGATCAAGGTTCGGCGAGCGGCGAACCTCGTTCGGCCACCAACTCGCTACCGGGCGGACAGGTTCTGCAAACTCAAAAGGTCCACTTAGAACCCGACGCTTCCTTAACCGGCATTCGATTTGAAATCGAACCTCAAACAGTCGGCCGGCGTCGCTTAGCTGTTCGCATCGTGGCTCCTCGCGAAGACCGCAACTCAGCCGACGACATGCAAACGGCTCGCTACGAAGTCGTCGCGCGGAAGCTGAAGGTGCTCGCCATCGCGGGCGGACCAACGCGTGAATACCGGTTTGTTCGAAACTTGCTTTACCGAGACGAATCCGTCGAACTGGACGTCTGGCTGCAAACTGGCCGCACCGGCATGAGCCAGGACGCAGACCAGTTGCTGACCGAATTCCCGCCCACCGCCGAGGATCTCTTCGCTTACGATGCGTTGGTGATGTTCGATCCAGACTGGTCGGCGATCGACTCGGCATCGCTTGACTTAATCGATCGCTTCCTGACCCAACAAGCCGGCGGTTTAGTGCTGGTAGCCGGCCCGGTTTACCATCCCAAAATCACCAGCAAACGTGGCGACTCGCGATCAAGCCAGATCAATGGTTTCTTCCCCGTTAACCTGGCCA
The DNA here is from genome assembly GCF_057365095.1 of Rhodopirellula sp. J20-39. NCBI lineage: Bacteria > Pseudomonadati > Planctomycetota > Planctomycetia > Pirellulales > Pirellulaceae > Rhodopirellula > Rhodopirellula sp. J20-39. Next base: position 5,965,182 of record NZ_CP195123.1, read on the forward strand.
CACGCGGTCCGCTATTGGGCGGCGGACGCCAAGGTGGACGCAGTGCTTGGCCCCTAGAATTCACGCCAGAAGCATCAACCGCCGAATTCCTGTGGATTGCCGACACGCCCGAAGAAAGCTTTGAGATCTGGAAAGAATACGGCAGCGTGTATGACTACGTCGGAGTGAAGAGCGCCAAGCCAGGTGCCAAGGCCTACGCTTATTTCTCCGATCCAACGACCGAAGTAAGCGGCAGCCTGCCGATCTTTGCGGCTAGCCAGTTTTATGGTGCTGGACGAGTTTACTTCCAAGGCAGTGGTGAAATGTGGCGGCTTCGCGCGGCCGGCGATCAATACTTCGATAGCTATTACACCAAGCTAATTCGCTGGGTTAGCGAAGGTCGATTGCTTCGCGATAGCAACCGCGGTGTTCTGCTGGTGGATGCTTCACGAGTCATGGTGGGGCAAACCGTGACGCTGCGAGCGGTCTTGGTCGACGACCAATTCCAACCGCTAACCGATCCATTCGTGACCGCCAAACTGCTTACGCCCGACGGCAAGATCAAAGACATCCGCATGACGCCGGCGACCGATTCTCCTCGCGGGGGGACCTACACTGGCAACTTCGTTGCGACGACCAGCGGTGGCTACGAAGTTCAACTGACTGTCGGTGACGCCCTCGACGAACAGACTCTCCGTCAAACGGTTCAGGTTCGGTTACCAACCAGTGAACTGGAACGCCCCCGCCGCGCCGACGAGGAACTGCAACAACTCGCCTCGACCACACGCGGCCAGTATTTCCCGGTCAACACGGACACCCCAATTTCATCGATCGCACAAGAACTAACCACCAAGATCGAGCCACAACCTCAGATCACCTTATTGGCTGGGACGCCGGACCGACTCTTTGGCGAACGCCGCAACGCGGTATTGATGTGGTTGATCGCATCGCTGCTGACTTTCGAATGGATTACCCGTCGCCTGCACCGTCTAGCCTGATTTCTTGACTACCCCAACTTCCATGCAATCTGAATCGTCCCCGTCCCTGCATCCGCAAATCCGTGACCTGCTGTCGCAGTTACGGCATCAGGTACGTCGGTACATTGTCTGGGAATCCGTGCTGGTCCTGGCCACAATCGTCTTGGCTGTGTTTTGGATTGCATTCCTAATCGATTACTTGCCGGTACGAATCGGCGGCAGCGAGATGCCGCGATCCGCCCGCGCGGTCGTGTTCGCTGGAACCTTAATCGCCTTGTTTGTCTTCGCTTGGCGATACTGGGTGTCACGAGTCCGACGGCCATTGCCCGACGATTCACTCGCACTGCTCATCGAACGACATCATCCTAATTTGGCGGGCAGCCTGGTAACCGCCGTTCAGCTCGAAGGGCAACCTCGCTCAGGCGATTCTCATAGCCCGACGTTCTTATCCGCAGTGCACCGCGAGGCGGCACAACAGGTAGACCGCGTGGATTTAAAGCGTGTCTTTCGCCGCGAACCGATCACGCGAAAGTTGTGGTTGGTCGTCCCGATGCTGACCGCTGTTTTGGTTTTAGCGGTCGCCAGCCCAAATACATTTGGTCGAGCGATCAGCCGCCTGACTTTGCTTTCCGATTCACCTTGGCCACGACGCGCTGCCCTGGAGATGGTGGGCGTGGAAGTCCCGATCATTTCCGCTTCGCAAGATGACGAAGGAGCGACAGAACTTGTACCGTTCCAGGATCGAGTCTTGCGACTGGCGCGGGGAAGCAGTTCCACTCTTCGCATCCGCGCCGCCGGTGAAGACCATGGGCACCAGATTCCTGAGCTATGCACAGTAACCTACGTCGACGATGAGGGAACTCGCGGGCAAAGCAACCTTCGCCGCGTCGGACGACTCGACGATGGTTACCAATCATTTGTACTGGACGGTCCGCCGCTGACTTCCCTAGCGCGTTCCTTATCACTGACGATCCGTGGATTGGATGATCGCTTGCGAGATTTCCGTATCGAAGCAATCGATCCTCCGGCGATCGCTTCGATGCAGATGCAGGTTCGCTACCCAGACTACTTGCGTGTCTTCGATGTTTCGCCACAAGCACCTCCAAGCGATGCCGCCGCAAATACCGGCCCTGCGTTCGATCAAGAACTCAGTTACCAGGCGGGCGTCCGCATTCGCGAAGGTAGCAATCTGACTCTCGTTGGTACTTCCAGCGTTCCACTTGGCGAGGTCGACGTTTTCGCCTCGTCACTGGAAGCATCCAACAGCAATGCAGTGGATCCGAACAGCCAAGGTGAACGGGTTCTTTCAGCAAAGATCGCCGATGATGCAATGAGTTTTTCGCTATCACTCGCAGATCTACGTGAGGCTACTTCCATTCGAATTGTCCCCCGCGATGAAACAGGAATATCGGCCCAGGCAGCCTACCGGTATTTCATTGGCGTCGTTCGCGACCAGATCCCTGAAACGTCCATGCGTCTATCCGGGATCGGTTCATCAATCACCCCGATCGCGAAACTTCCCATCGAAGCAACGGCGACGGACGACTACGGCGTCGAGTCCATGCACGTGGAAATGCGAGTTCGGCCACAACAGGACGAAAACGCAACGACAAAATTGGGTGATGACCCGCAGCCCAACAGCGACATCGAGCCATACATCGTGACTCCCGATAGAGATCGCCAGGGCATTGCGAACCTCGACATTGATTTGCGTGAGTTGACCGATCAATCAACGATCAAAGAACTCAAGCCGGGTGATTCCATCACGATCAACACGATCGCAAAGGACCGTTTCAACTTAGCGTCAGCACATATCACCAACGGTGAACTGATTCGATTGCAAGTTGTTACACCCGAGCAACTACTGGCGACTCTAGAACGCCGAGAACTGGAATTTCGCTCGCGACTGGAACAGTCGATCGATGAAACCCGCCGTCTTCGACAAAGCTTAACCGGGGTTAATCGCGAAGCCAGCGAACTCAAAGCGGGCGGCGAAGATGAACTTAGGTCGCTGCAACGTCTGCAACTCCGCGTCCGCCAAGCTGAACTGCAGGCCGCGAAAACGACAGACGAACTTGCCGGGATCGTTGCGGGGATCGATGATCTCTTGCTGGAAATGCTCAATAACCGCATCGACTCAGTGGACCGACGTGAAAGACTGCAACAAGGCGTGCGAGATCCCTTGTCAAACGTGGTCACGGAACCATTGCCAATCCTACGGCGTCAAATAACCGAACTCGAACGCACGATTGTCACCGAAACATCCCAGACCGAACAAATTAACAAGGCGGTCGAGGCGGCAGTCGCTACCAACGATGAAATCCTGCTGCAACTTTCAGCGGTTCTGGAAAAAATGCTGGACTTGGAGAGTTTCAACGAGATATTGGATCTGATGCGAGGTCTAATCCAAGACCAAGAAAGCCTTTTGGAAGAGACCGAAGAAGCTCAGCAGAAACGAGTCTTGGACTTATTCAAATAATGCGAAATCTGTCACTCATCGTTTTCCTGTTGTGCAGCCAAGTGGCTGCATTGGCTCAAGATTCCACCGGTGATGCCGATCCATTGGTATCGCGGCAAACCAGCGTAGCCCAACGCTACGAACGTTTGGAAGAACTTCTATTGCGACTCGCGGACGTGGAGTCACGCGAAAATCCAGAGCGTGCTGCGTTATTGAAGCGAGTCGCCAAGCAATCTCGTCAGAAGTTCGTGCTGGAAAAGTTACGAGGTGCAAGCACCTTGATTGCCAAGGGACAACTGTCCGAAGCGCTCAACGATCAGAAATCAGCGACTTCTGAATTGGAAAGCTTACTGAAGCTTTTATTGAGCGAAGATCGCAGCTCACGAATCCGTGACGAAAAAAAGCGGATCGCCGAGATCATCAAACAACTTCGGTTGACCGAGCGCAATGAGCGAAGCGTGCGGGCCAGAACTGAAAACGGCGTGGATCTGGATGAAGTTGCCAAACAGCAAAAAGAGATTACCGATCGAGCGGAAGAACTCAGCAACGAGCTAAAGCAACAAGAGGAATCCGAGAACGCGGAATCATCGGAAGCAAGCGACTCTGAAAAGTCTTCAGACAAGCCCAGTAACGCGGATGATCCAAGTGATTCGGACAAACCCAGCGAGTCGGGTGACACCAAGGAATCGTCGGAATCAAAGCCCGGCGATGAACCTACGGACTCCAAAACCGAAGACGAACCAACCGATGAAGGCCAATCGCCTGATTCCGAATCTTCTGAATCCCAGTCTCCTGAAGGCGAAAAGCCAGACGAGTCGGGCGACTCAGCCGAGATGCCCAGTGATGAGTCCCCCAGTGATGCCCCCCCCAGTGACTCAGCCAGTCCTAGCGAGTCCCAGGAGTCCAGCGAAAGCGGGCAACCCAGCGATCCTCAAGAGTCCGGCGAATCCCAAGAATCGGGCCAGTCGGAGTCATCACAGGACAGCCAATCTTCTCCCCAGGAAGCCCAACCGCCCGGTAAACAGCAACCGCCCACCGCTGAACAGCTTGCTCAACAGCAGCTAAAGAAAGCCGTCGAGAAGATGAAACAAGCCCAGGACAAACTGGCTAAAAAAGAACGCGGCAAGGCAACTCAACAGCAACGGGAAGCCGAGGAAGAGCTTCGCAAAGCGATCGATAAGCTCGAAAAAATCCTACGACAACTTCGTGAAGAAGAAATTCAGCGTGAACTCGCTAAGCTCGAATCACGTCTTCGTAAGATGGCAGCAATGCAATCGGCCGTTCTCGACGAAACCATCCAACTGGCCAAAACGCCCAAAGCACAACGCAATCGGACCACGGACTTGAAGTCCGGCGACCTGGCCTTCGAAGAACAAAAAATCACGCTGGAAGCCGACCGTGCGATGCTGCTTTTAAGGGAAGAAGGCTCAAGTGTCGCGTTTCCTGAGGTAATTTTACAACTTAGCGACGACACCAAACGGGTGGCGACACGGCTGGGCCAGTCCAAAATCGACGCCGTCACTCAAGGCATCCAGGAAGACATTCTGGCCGCTTTGGAGGAAATGATCGCCGCATTAGCCAAGGCCCAACGTGATTTAGAGAAAAAACAGCAACAACAGCAGCAGGGCGAGGGGGGCCAATCAGGCCAGGGTTCTCAGGAAGAACCGCTCGTGCAAGCCCTTGCTGAGCTAAAATTGCTGCGAACGATGCAATCTCGCATCCAGAGCACCACCGATCGGTACGCCGATTTGCTTCAAGGCGAGAATACAGAAGACCAGAATGACACCGGCGAGGACGTATTGCCCTTGCTGCAAAACCTTGCTCAAAGGCAAGATCGGCTGTATCAGATCACTCGAGATTTGGTGACCAAACGCAACCGATAGGCCCGAAAGCTGTAATGCCCGTAAGTTTGGGAGAACATGAATGTTCGAAGCGACCACCAATCGACGCCCTGGTTCCAGTGGCTGTCCCCTCCATCGCCCTGGTCTCTTTGCCCGTTCATTGCCCTCAAAATCGATATCTTCCCAAACACTCGCCCAGCCCTCAATCGACCAACAATCCGGCCACTTCACCAAGACACGGACCACTAAAACACGGACTTTTGTCGCCGCCTTCGCCGCGACTCTTTCGCTTTTTGCCTCCGTCGCACCGGAAGCCACTGCGGAAATCCAAGGACCAGTTCCCGCGGTCGTTGACAACGCCCTTCCGCTGAATCCGCTGGGACCATCGGATCCAAGCAAGGGCTTTGATCCGAGTAAAGGCTTGATCCCTGAAGACAAGGCTGAACCCATGGAGCCCGATGACGGCAAAGACGTTTTGGCCAGCACGAGCACCTGGAGTCCGCTTGATACGGACGCGATGGCCCAAATGCTGCGAGGTTGCTTGGACGCGATTGGTGTCGCACCCGCTGACATTGTCGAGACGACCAACCGATTCCTAGCTGATATTCGCGAACAAGACGCCGAAGCGTTAAACGCGTGGGTCAACGCGGCCGCGCTGCAGATCGATCCGATCGCGGACATGATTCGCCGGTCCAGCACTCCCGGGAACTCATCCAACGGTCTGCTGGAACTCGCTACCCGACTGGACCCTAGTGGTCCTGACTACGCGACGGTTGAATCGATGCCGCCGCAATTGCGAGCCGCCTTACGAACATGGATTGGCCGCGAACTTGTGCGGGCTCGACTGTACGACGAAGCGTTGCCGGTATTCGCCGAAGTGGATCCCGCAATTTCGCCAGACGCTGCTTCGTTACTGTTTTATCGCGGTGCGTGCTATCACTCGTTGCTGAAGGCCAAAGAATCGCTTGCTGACTTGCGATCGTTGCTCCAGCACGAAGACGATATTCCGGTTCGCTATGCTCGTACAGCTAAATTGCTGATCGCGGACATCAAACCACTCAAAGAAGATTCCCTTGACGAGATCTCTCGCTTGATGACCGATGTCACTCGCCGCTTGGATCTTGGGCGCACCGATGAAGCGACACAAGATCGCGAACAAGAAGTGATCGACAAGCTAACCAAGCTGATCGACAAAATCGAAAAGCAGCAGCAACAACAGCAACAGCAGCAGCAACAACAAAGTGGTGGCCAAGGCGGCGGTCAGGGTGGCAGCCCAGGATCGCCGATGGAAGACAGCCGGATTGCGGGTGCCAACGGGCAAGGCGATGCCGACCGCAAAGACAATTCGGCTAAGAACGGCTGGGGGAATCTACCCGCTGCCGAACGTCAAGAATCGCTGCAACAAATCAGTCGTGATCTTCCGACTCATTACCGAGAGGCGATCGAGGCGTATTTCCGCAAGCTGGCAACACAGCAAGACTAACCGAATGCCAGCTACGACTATTTGTAAGATCGTCACCCAACTTGAACTTGAACAGGCGATCCGCTCTGGAATCTTCACGGGATCCACCCACGACCAAGCGGACGGTTTTCTGCACTTTTCAACCCAAGAACAAGTTTCCGGTACGCTTGCGGCACACTATGCCGGAGCTTCGGACTTATGGTTGATCCGCGTCCAGACCGCTGTCCTGGGCAACGATCTACGTTGGGAGGAATCACGCGACGGAGCGAGTTTCCCTCATCTTTACGCGACACTACCGACACGGAATGTGGAACGGATCGAACCACTCGATCCGCAATCATGGACTGAATCGGTCCAGAATGCTTAATCCCGCGGTGTTGTATCAGGTCGAGGCACTGCGTATCGATTTATTTGTGCCGCCAAGGTGCCGGGGCATTAGCCCATGACTCGTTGGTCTCTGGCAACGCTCGTGATCGCCAGCATGATCGGCGCAGGCGTGTTTACCACCAGCGGATTCGCCATCGCTGATCTTGGCAATCCTCACTGGGTAATGCTTGCCTGGCTCGTCGGCGGCGTCATCGCGATATGCGGCGCGATTAGTTATGGAAACCTTACGCGCCTGTTGCTAGACAACGGAGGCGAGTATCTCTTCCTATCTCGCTATGTTCATCCCGCCGCAGGATTCATTGCCGGTTGGGTTTCGTTTTTAGCTGGATTCACCGGTGCCGGCGCTTTGGCCGCGATCACGCTAGAGGCTTACGCGATACCGAACGAACAACGCCCTAGTTGGTTGCCGCCGGGATCCATTGCAATCGCAGCAATCGCGTTGTGCACACTCGCTCACGCGACTCATACCCGCCGTGGAACGTCCAGTCATAACGTGCTGGTCGGCATCAAACTGCTTTTAATTGGTGCGTTTATCGCTATTGCCTTTGCTTCACTGACTCGCTGGACTGGCCCACCGCCCGCATCGCCCGATCCATCTCCATCGGTTTTTGCATTCGCGACCACGGTAATGTGGGTCTCGCTCAGCTATTGTGGATTCAACGCAGCAATCTATGTTGCAGCCGAATCGCACCAGGGTTCTTCGGGCGTCGCTGGAGCGATGACGCGAGCAACGATCGGTGTCACGGCAATTTATCTGCTACTCAACTCGATCTTCCTGTACGGTCCACCCATCGATGCCATCGCCGGCCAGCAAGACATCGCTGTCGTCGCGGCTCGATTTGTTAGCGGCGAGAGCCTTGCGACTCTCGTCAGGGCAGCAATCGTCATGGCATTACTATCCAGCGTCTCATCAACGATCCTGGCTGGACCGCGAGTCTACGCGAAGATGGCAGAGGACGGTGTCTTTCCAGGTTGGTTCGCGTCGGAAGAGTCTCCACCAACGCTATCAGTGATCATGCAAGGCGTCGTGATTGCGATTGTTGTATGCGTGACCTCACTGCAGCCTTTACTGTCATACCTAGGACTCACGCTGTCCTTATGTTCGGCCGCGGCGGTCAGCGTTCTGCTTTGGCGTCGCGAGGGAGAGTTCACGACTTCACTTCGAAGCCGAGTCGCAGCCTGGATCTACGTGCTTGCCACCATAGCAATTGCGAGCTTAGCAGCCTGGCATCGCCCGACTCAAACAATCGCCACTGGTGCGACCGTTGCATCGGGTCTGGCAATCTTTGCGATCCTCAACGCCCAGCGCGACCGTGCCGCGCGAGAGACGTCCTGACACACCGACAGCAATGCTACGCGGCAGCCAGTGGATCATGGAACCATTCTTGATCAGCTAGCCAATCACGCTGAGCGGCAATGCCTATCGCGGCAGAACCTAACGGACGATTCTCTCACATTAGTGCGCCGCTACACGCCTTCATAAACTTCTGCGCACAATCCCCAAATGACTGATTCCGGCGACGGAGAAAAGCGTTCGCAACTGAGCCTGAGTGCCCTCACTTAGGACTGACCACGACGCAGCGGAGACGACCTGCCTCGATTCTATGCAGATTTCCAACGTCAAAACCTCGCGTTTTTGAGCTCGGCCAATTGGATAAAGCGTGACGTCCACCGGCCTAGGAACAACGTGCGATAGACTTCCGCAGCCGACCCTCAACGGGGGCAACGCGTACAAAACGGCATTTCTCGCGTCTTTCCAATGTGGAAATCCCAGGGCGGTTGAAACCAATTCTAGCTTCAAACGATACCGTTTCCCGACTCGCTTCCACACTATTGATCACGCGTGCTTAGAAATGCGGCATTTCGTGTTAAAGATTGCGGCATAAAATTCCTACAACCGACAAATCCAATCTTTTTGAAAAGTTTTGAAGAAAAGTAGTCTTCTTTGGATGCGGACCGAAGTCGCGAGAGACGCGACTTAGCGTCGCCTTAACCACCCTTAGGACTTCCCGGAGCGACTGCAGGTTCAGGAGTCCTTTCAAGCGGCGTGCCAAAGGGTACTCGCTTTGCGATACCTCCATTTCGCGGACACCAAGTTGTTGCCTAGGCATCGCCTTGCGACCGCACTGGCAACGGCCACCTCGTTTAAATCACGAATCAAAGTCTCTCTCTTGCTTCAATTGGAGCTCCCAATGTCCATCTCTCGACTTCAAAAGCGAAGCCTTCGTCCGACGTCCCCAACCGGGTTCACGTTGGTAGAACTACTAGTTGTGATCGCTATCATCGGAGTCCTCGTAGGGCTTCTACTTCCCGCGGTTCAGGCGGCTCGCGAAGCTGCACGCCGAATGAGTTGCAGCAACAACGTCAAGCAACTTGGCTTGGCTATCCACAATTACCACTCCGCATATAACCAACTGCCTATCTACGGTGGTGGTACCACGGATTACACCGGGGCCGGACTCATCTACACCGACGGTCTTGGCAACACCAACACCGGTGGCGGGTTCACACGATATCGCCTTAGCTTCCTAGTCGGCTTAACACCGTTCTTCGAACAACAAGCGTTGTGGGAGCAGATCTCGAATCCATTCAACGAGAACACAACTACGATCGACGACGCGACTGCAACGATGGCTAGTCCTTGGAGTCCGATGGGGCCAAACCCCGCTTTTCAAAATGGCTACGTGCCATGGGCGACTGAACTGACAACATTGCGTTGCCCAAGCGATCCAGGTACCGGGTTGCCAGCACAAGGACGCACCAACTACACCGCCTCTTTGGGCGACGGTTATTTCGGATTCGAACGAGCCAACCCACTGACAAACGGCAAGCAAAGCTCAATCCATGCTCAACGTCAACGAGGATCCCACCGAGGCATGTTCGTCCATCGCCAATCCTTGAAGTTCCGAGATACGCTTGATGGATTGTCCAATACGATCATGTGTGGCGAAATCGCCACCGACCTGGGTGACTTGGACACTCGTACCGACCTCATTCGTGTAACGGGCGGATCGACCGGTGGCCCAAGTGCAGGCTCGGCAATTCTTGACCCAACCGTTTGCTCCAACCACGCCAACATTGATGCCTCTCGGCCTCAGTTTTGGGTCTCAACCACAGCAAGAGGCAGCAGCCTTGATCAGCTTCGCTCATCGGCGACCGATCGCCGCGGCTATCGCTGGGCAGACTGTGGTCCGATCTTCACTGGCTTCTTCACGGTCACTCCTCCGAACTCGGCCGCCTGCATGGTTTCCGATATCACAATCGAAGCAGGACCGATGTCGACTAGCAGCCGTCACCAAGGTGGGGCTCACGTGTTGATGGGAGACGGAGCCGTGAAGTTCATCACAGACTCTATCGAAGCGGGCACCCAAAACGACAGCAACCCTTACCTTGCTATCCACGGCAACAACGGAACCTTGGTTAGCCAGAACGCTGTAGGTGCCGCAAGTCCTTACGGATTGTGGGGTTCGCTAGGCACGCGAGCTTCCAAGGAAGTCATCACGGAAGAGTTCTAATCCAGAACCACGCAAACGATTTCAAACGAAAAACCCTGGAGCGAATGATTCGCTCCGGGGTTTTTGCTGGTCTTGACGAGACGATGGCGCGCGCAAGCCAACTTAATCAACCGCAACATGAGAATCGCATCAACAAACATACGGTGCCGATCAGCCGGGTCTTAGTCATCCTTGTGACGCTTTGAAAACGTGATGATGTCGGCGTGCAACCTTTGCACTTGGCCATATGCTAATTGACCGACAGAGCACCGAAGAATCAAAGTGTTTGGCAATACGCGTTGGATACCAAGTGCTGAATAGAGAGCACCGAACAACGCTACATAGATTGAGAAAATAACAAGGGACGCGGATATTGACCGGAAGAGACACACTGGTCAAAAACTTCAATCGATATCGAAGTCTTGCCTGACGTTTAATCGAAACGTCCCAACTCTTGCTCTCTTCAGACATTCCCTCGGCTAGGCCTGCTTGGATCAATTCCAATCCAAGCATGACACAGACACAATGTCGCCATCCGCTTCGCTCAAAATAGTCGAATGGCGACTACATTCGGTTCTGCAGAAAAACTCCATCACCGGCAAGCACAAACACAAGTGCAACGACCGATTTCAAGTATTCGCCACTTCAGCTTGGCGCGTGATTTTCGCTAGCCGCGGCCGCTCTCTCGGATTCAGCCTGAATTTCTTCGGCCGACATTTCCGGCTTGATCACTGTGGTACCTGACTCACCGCATCCGGTAACAGCAAGCATTGCAAATCCAGAGAACATCAACACCAACAGATTCAACTTCAGTTTAACCATGTCTTTTTCTCCAATAAGAAAGCGTAGATCAATCGCGAAAACGTCATTCGCAAAGAACCGTCTTGGACACTGATTAAACCATAAAGACGCCTATAAACCAGCGTTACACCTTAAGAAAACCGCTCGAAGAAACACATAGCACCATGCCGAAAACGAAGACCTCTTAACCTATCAACCGCAAGGTGGCGGACTATCAAATTACAGGCCACCGAACAGCGGCATTAAAGACATTACATCTTCTGCTTAACCTCTCTAATAGCCGCCAACTTTTTTAAACATTTATTGGACTGCTATAAAAAAACGGCATTTCCCCAGAAGGTCACTACAAAATTCGCGTCAAGAGTGACCGCCAGAACAATTGCAATACATCATCGAGCACGCACGCATTGAAAGAGCGACAGTCACGGCAAACGAAGGCTTGCGATGGTAAACGGAATCGCTTCCTGCTCGTCTCGGTAAGCTTGCAACAGCACGTCGATATCGATTCCAGCCTCAAGTCTCGCTTCACGAATAGCCAGATCCCGCAGACGATTCAGTGGTTGCTTGTAGAGGTTCAAATCCCCAGTCGCCTTGCCACAACGAACTCCCAGATCAAACGCGGGCAGAAGGAAGCGAGGAATACGGTAAGGCTCTGGATACACCCAGGTCATGATGAACTTGAACAACGCCGCTTGGATGCGGCTGACCCGTTTCGCGGTGCCCATTGCAAACCCCAAAACGAATGCCTCATCCTGGTCCTGCAGCCCACGCCCCAACAAGACGTGCATCACGTCATGGTCATCTAACTCGATTGCTCCGCGAAACCGAATCCAGCTTCGAGGGCTCTCGAACAATCGAACCACCCAAGGGATCGCGGTTGCTGGCGCCGCCGGCAGAGAATCGATTACCGCTTGCACTGTCCGTTGGTCATTCTGCACACCCGGATACCATGCATGCCAAAGATCAGTTTCCGTATAAGAGTCGCGACTTTGCCCGTTGGCATCGAACAGCCAAACGCTAGTGTCAAATAACCGCAGTATCGTGTCGGGACGGGGGTGATTCGTGGCTGTGATGACAGCCGCCGACGCGACTCGATTGAAATAGTCAAGCACCAAGCCTTCAGCGTGGACTCGCGTAAATTCATTTGCGGCTGGTTCCGATGCGAACTCCGCTTGGATCGCATCCCATTGTGCCATGACCTCGGCGGCGAGTCGCCGAAGCTCTTTTTGGTTATTGGCTCGATAGTCCGCTCGCAGCAAAGCGGCATGTCCCGCGGCCCGAATCAATGCGGTCGCCATCGCAACTTCAATGCGAGAACTTTGCCCGTGGCCGGCGCCGGAACGCACGTTATCGTCGTCGTCACCCGTCACAACCACACTGCACTGGAACGCACCGGACGCCTGACAAACTTGGTGCCACGACTCAACAGTCAGCGGGCGCGTGCAAAGCATCGCCACTGCAGCGACAACCGCTTGCTGTTCAGAATCTGCCTCGCCGACAACCTCGGCTGGTAAGTTGTCGTCATCCTGGCCGCGGTTCTTGCCTTGGACCTCAAGACGACATCGAAACCGCGCGTCGGGCAAGCTAATTAACTCGACCCGATCCACCTGCATGGATGCGATTCGAATAGGAAGCGTTGTGTCGTCAGTGAACTCGGTGGGGATTTCCTGCATGCTGAACCTCGCTGTAGAGCTGGTTCAACGATAGGCCAACACGGCTCCACTGTCCAGAAAATGCCGACAGTGGTCAGACTTCGGAAAGCCGACTCACCCGAACGGTTTGAAGTCCGTTTCGGATTCTCGATTCGAATCCGAAACAGCACTAAGTCAGGAACGAGCCGTTCCTATTGGTGTTGCCTAATAGCGACCGCGGTTAGGAGCCGATACTCGGCTGCTGACCTGGGGAACCGTAGGTGTCTGCGTGAGGTTGTGAGCAGCCTTTCCACGGAATTCGACGAACATCAACGCGTCAGCTCGTCCAGCGGTGGTGCCGGTGATCGCACTGAAGTTCAACAGTGGCATCGCCGACTGGCTACGATCGGGACTGGCGACCACTCCGCATGACAACAACAGAACCATGTCCGAAGGCCAGCGAAAACGTTCGTGCAAACGCCAGCTTACCAATTGTGGCACTTCGATTTTGGTGCGGTGAACTTGTTGATTGGGTAGTGGCAATTCCAACCCGACGTCAACAAACTTGTCGACTTGATCAATGTTGGCGTTGATCACGCAATCTAGGGATCGTCCATCAACACTAAGCAGAGGGCTCACTTCCAAAGTGTAGCCTTCTTGAATCTCGCCCGTTTCCGGCTCGTAAGGCGGCCATCCCGCAGGCGACGGTTTGACGTTGATCACATAGTTGCGGCCTCGAGTGCTGGCCAGCTTTTCGGTTTGTCCGTTGTGCATCGTCAAGTCGACAGCTTGAACTTGCCGCACATCGGTACGAGCACGTAACAAGCTCATCACCAATGCTGCGTTTTCTTTGGTCAGCAACCAAGCTTGGATGCCAGGTGTTTGCACGTTGACGTGCTGCATCAGTTGGTGGGCTCGACTTCGCCAGTTGGGATTCCCAACCGTCATAACTTTCAAATTCATCACCTGAGGATCTTTGTCGCCGGCGATGAAACGATCGACGATTCCTGACACAACTTGGTGCATTTCGTTGGTGTGATAGACCGACAACTCATCTCGATCGGCGGTCATGAACCCAAACGGCTCGGTGTGCCAAACATCGGTCCCCGTTTCACGAACGATCCAATCCACAACGGCCTGGTGTGGACGATCATGACTGGTCAGGTATCCGGTGTAGGATCGTAAATCGTAGACACGGTGTTCTTGGCCTGCTCCGCGAGGCAATTGGCCGCCAGCGGTGACGCGTCCTGTCGAGCCAGTTGCGGTTTGACGAGTCGGTGCGGGGGCGTTTTGCAAACTGGGTGGAGTGTCGTTGCGAGGCACGAAACCTCCACCGGCAGATGTTGCTTGCTGGTTGTTTTGAGGCGTGGTCGATGGGGGGGCCGTTCGCGGGGCAGCCGACCGACTGACGGAACTGGACGGCAATGCCATCCCTTGGCCCCAGACGCGTTCAACCGCTGGGCCGCTCAACAGTGAGAGAATGATCCCGAAGACCGTCGTCAGAGTCGTGCGTGGCATGATTGGCGTGCGTTGCGGGGGAGAATGTGTCATGGATCAAAGCCTACGGCTACCGCGAAAATGACTGCGAGCATCGTGGTTCGATCCCCTGTGAGCCGCCTATAGTTTTTCACCCTTGCGAACTGCAAGACGTATCCCGCAAAAACGATCCGCCCCCGACGGCAATCTTGAACGCAAATCTTCAAAAATTCGACATTCGGTTGCCGGCGTCCCCGCAACATCAGCCACAAAGTGACGGTGAGTACGACTAAGCAGCGGCGGTTCAATCCGGCTGTCGCTGAATCCCTAGTTTTGTGTAGGAAGTATGTGAGCGAATCCGATCGCCGTGTTTTCTTTGGATGCTTGATATCGGGGCCACAATGATGCCTAACTCAACCCACCGACTGCTGCCGATGAAGAAAGCAGCGGAAGCGACAACAATCCAATCGATACCCACCGAACCGGCCAAGGCCAACCTGATCGGTTTAACCGCATTGCGAGGTTGGGCGGCGGTCGCGGTAGTGATTTTGCATGCCTGCATGCCGTACACCCAACCAGCAATGCCGGGACTGGTTTGGAGCGTCACCGATACGCCCAGCCAATCGGTAACCGCATTGATGTGGGCGATCGAAGTCGTGATCATGCCTGTGTTCTTGGTGGTCGCCGGATTCCTGGCCGCGCAAAGCATGGCGAAACGGGGCCCCGCTCAAACCTGGAAAAGTCGTCTCCGAAGATTGGGATGGCCGCTGTTGTGGACAACTCTGTTTCTGGTTCCAGTGGAGCTGTACATCTGGCTGGCGGGCATGCTTGCCGATGGCCTGATCGTACCTCGCAAATTGCGGTCGCTGAAATTCGACGATGCACTGGATGCTAAGATCTGGGGACTCAGCCATTTGTGGTTCCTGCAATACCTCATCACGTATGTTGCCATACTTGCTGTTTCGTGGCATCGGCTGCAGGCGGTGAAAGCACAATCATTGCGTCGATGGGGGCTTCCGGCCTGCATTGGAATCGCCTTCGTCACCCTGGTATACCAACCCGAAGTGGTCTGGGGGTTCCAACATGCGTTTTTGCCCGTCGCGTCAAAATGGATCTACAGTGGCGTCTTCTTCTTGTCCGGCGCGATGTGGTGGCGGTTGGACCCGCATTTGCAAAGCCTGGCCCGTCACAGCAAAAGATTAATTGCCCCCAGCGTGATGCTTTGGATCGCTTCGGTAGCGGTTGGAATCTGGTGGCTTAACCAGGAAACGAACGCCATAACCGCTGTTTCGATCGTAAATCAAACTTCATTGGCGGCGTTGACCGTTGCCGCAGCCGTGAGCGTCACTTTCGCAGTGATTGGCTATTCGATGCGCAAGGTTAGCCGCTTGAGCCCGATCACCGGACGCCTGGCGACTGCCTCGTTCCTGATTTATCTGCTTCATCACCCCGTCGTCGGACTCGCTCACATTTCCGCCAAGTACGCCGCCAGCGATTGGCCGGTCTGGCTGAAGGTTACGGCAGTGACCGTGCTCGGTGTCGGAGCGGGTGTGGCGGTCGATTTCTTGTGGCAATGTCGCCGCGAGCGTGCTGCCGCCTTGGCTGATAGCGTGATGACGCAATCAACGCTGCCCTTTGAGCCGGTTTCGAAACCGGTTTCCAAGGACGCGCAATCAAGCTCACGAGCGGCTTAGAAACTCACTAAATCGTCGGTAAAAGCGTCGTCGACCGGAGCCGACCGAGACAATCAAAACTTGTCGTTTCGAACCAATTTTGCCGCCCGTTGCGAACGGGTTTGAAACGCTGGTATCCTGGGTGCATGCTAGGCCCTGTATTTAATCGTGAAGCGTCCGTTGTTCCCAAACGACCGGCGACTTATTTGTCCCGCGGCATCTACTTGATGACGCTGTTTTTGCTGCTTTGCACCGGATATTTGGTGCTCGATGGCTCTCGATCGCTAGTCGCGAATTCGGACACAGCCAAGTTCGGGGGGTGGATGTTTCGTCTGCTCGCCCCGCTCCAGCTTGTCATTTTGTCAGCGTTGGCGGCGGTCGGATCCGCCAGTAGCGTGGCGCAGGAAAAAGACCGCCGCACCCTGATTTTGATGCTGATGACTCGGCTTTCAGGCTTTGAAATCGTTGGCGGCAAGGCAGCCGCGACCTTGTTGTCACCGCTCACACTCTTGGTGATCTCCCTTCCGCTCTTTTTGACACTGCCGTTGATGGGCGGTGTCTCTCCAAATCAAGTATTTGCGGTCTATGCGGTCACGACCGTCAGTGTGTTTGTTGCTGCGGCAATGGGAACGGTGGTCGCTTTATGGCGTGAAAAGACTTTTCAATCCATTGCATTGACGGTGCTCGCCCTACTGTTGCTAGTTGCCGGAGGCGAAATCGTCTCCGGAATCGGTCCTCAATTCGATCGATTGGCGACCGCAATCAGCCCACCGCGAGCACTGATCGCGGCGACCAATTCCCATGCGGGACTTTCCTCGCTGATGCAAACCGGTGCGGGCTGGTTCGTCATCTTTGGTTCCTTGCTTTCCGTAGCTATCGTTGCAATCGGCGTTGCCAAAGTTCGAGTTTGGAACCCGTCTCGTGAAGTGCGTTTGAAAGCTCCCGAACCGGAAACCAGCGAAGATTATCTGCGTGACCTATCGGCCAGCGAGAGTGCGTCGGCAACCAGCAATTCACTCGGTTCACCTGACCAAGTGACTCAAGCATCCGAAGGCCCAGCGTCTTGGAAGGTTCGCCAGCCTCGACACGTTTGGGATAATCCAATCCTTTGGCGAGAGGTCCGAACTTGGGCATACGGACGCAAGATCCTGCTGATCCGGGCCGTGTTCGTTTTAATCTTCGCCATTATCGCGACGGCGGTTTGGTACCAAGTTCAAAGCGGTGTCGCGATGGAACCATCGGGGCGAATCGGTCGCGCGTTCCCCGCGGTCACGATTCCCATGGCTGCGTTGGGTGTGATCAGCTTGGTTCTGGTGAACGCACTTGCGGTAACCTCGATTACCGGTGAACGAGACGGTTTGGCCTTGGACTTGTTACTCGTAACCGACTTGCGACCGCGAGAATTCATCTTCGGCAAATTGCTCGGCGTCATGTACGCGGCCAAAGAACTAATTCTGCTTCCGCTTGGACTGATCGTTTACCTCGGCTTTGCTGGGGTCATGACGATGGAAAGCATGCGTTACGCAATCCTTGCCGGGCTAGGCTTGTATGTGTTCGTGACCATGCTGGGCGTTCATTCCGGACTCAATTACGTTTCAGGACGAACCGCCACGCTGGCAAGTTTGGGAACCGTGTTTTTCCTTTGCGTGGGTATCGCAATTTGCATGACCATCATGGTCAGCTTCCGGGCGCATTCCAACTGCAACTCGCTCCGTTCTTAGTAATGATCTTGGGCGGTGGTGCAGCACTGTTTGCTGCACTGGGTTGGCGTAATCCGTCATCCGCTATTTTCACCGCGTCGTTTGCGTTACCGTTGATCACCTTCTACGCCATTACTCAGTTCTTGCTGCAGACCGACCATCTCTATGTCGCGGCAGCTTTATTGGTGGGATACGGATTCACCACGGCCGCAATGATGATCCCCACGCTGAGTGAGTTTGACGTGTCGTTGGAAGTTGATCGGGGTGACGGAGTCAGCGGCGCGACGAAGGGCGGAGCTCCTACCGCATCCACGGCCTCAGCAACTGGAACGGGGCAAACCGCTTGAACGAATTGGCGGCGCAGTGGCCATTCCTCCTAGCGATGGTGATATTAGTCTTCGCCAGCGGCTTGTTTAGCGGCAGCGAAGCAGCCTTGTTTTCAATGCGGGACCGCGACCGGAAGCAGCTAGATCGGGCCGGAACGTCTGGACGAGTCGTGCAGCGGCTTCTGAATGAACCGGATCGCCTGCTGGCCGCGATCCTGTTTTGGAACCTCCTGATCAACATGATCTATTTCGCGCTGGTTGCGATCGTGTCCAAAGACATGAGCCAACCGGGCGTGTTCACGTTCGTATCGCTGGTAGCAATCATCTTCTTCAGCGAGATGCTTCCCAAAAGTGTTGCCGTGATGACCCCACTGCGAATCGCGTTGGGGGTCGGGGTGCCGATCACCATTGCCGTCGCGATGGTCAGCCCCATTTTGCCCTTCGTTCGCTGGGCCAATGGTGCTGCGTCGCGATTGTTGTGGCCAACGTTCCAAGCCGAACCGGAAATTGATTTAGCCGACATCGAGCGAGCGATCGATTTGGGCACCGATGATGCGATGCTGATTCGGCGAGAGCGATCCGCGTTGCAGTCCCTTGTGTTGATGTCCGAGACGCGGGCCGATGAGATGATGCGTCCTCGCAGTAAGCTACAAATCGCGACTGCACCGTTGGACAAATCAATTTTGCAAGACGGGTCGCCACCCGGCGGATACTTGATGGTATCCGACGGTGCTGACGACACTGGCGAAACTTGGATGGGTTCGATTGCCGTTCGTTTACTGCGTCCACAACAATTCGACGACTTGGCTTCCGCGATGGATCCGGTCTTGCATGTGCCATGGTCAGCACGCGTGTCTCAAGTCTATGACGACTTGGATAAGCAAGATCTCAGCGTTGCGGTCGTGGTTAACGAATTCGGCGAAGTGGTGGGGGCACTATCCATCGACGACATCCTCCGCGGCGTGCTGGCCCATAAGGGAGGTCGCGATGCGGCCGAGGATCAAATTAAGCAAATCGGTGTGAACCACTACCGCATGTTGGGTATGACCAGCTTACGGGCACTCTCCCGAAGCCTATCGATCGAATTGCCCGAAGAACGGGCTGCAACGGTATCCGGCTTCATTCAACGTCACAACGAACGCGTTCCGCGGACCGGCGATGTCGCTCCATTGCCGCCATACACTCTGGTGGTGACTGAACAAGACAAAGAGAGCGATGACATTTGGATTGACGCCTGGATGGGAACCGACTCACAGGGAGAAGCGACATGATCTTCTCTATCCTGTTGTTCCTAGTCGGTCTGACTCTAAGCGCATTTTTTAGCGGTAGCGAAACCGGTCTGTATCGGGTTTCGCGAACTCGCTTGATCCTAGATGGCTTGAGCGGTTCGCTTGCCGGACGCGGTCTGGTTTGGCTAATCAATCATCCAGCCATTTTTGTGGCGACCACTCTGGTCGGCAACAACCTCGCCAACTACCTGACCAGTTTTGCGATTGTGATGTTCGTTGTCCACTCGTTCAGCGGTGGGGCAAGTTTCGAACTCGGGTTAACCGTCTTGATGACGCCTATCGTGTTTGTGTTCGGTGAATTGCTTCCCAAACACCTATTCTTCCAAGCTCCCTATCGACTGCTAACCGCAACTCGCTGGCTGTTGTTGTTTGCCACAGCATTGTTCTCGCCAGTATCCAGTTTGCTCGCTCTCCTGGGAAACGCGTTGCAAGCACTAACCGGCGAAACACCGTTCCAGGTGCGTTTAACGATGGCTCGTGGCGACCTCGACAAGGTGCTACGCGACGGTCACGAAGCCGGGATCCTGGCCGCAGGCCAACGAAGACTTGCGCAAAACATCTTCGAAATTGGAAACCAACGAGCCGTCCAGTTCGGCATGCGGCCGGATCGACTTGCGGTTGTCAATTCGCCAGTGGATCTCTCCACCGCCCGACACCTCGCTCGCCGCTGCAATCATCCGATCATTCTGGTTCGTCGCCGAGGAAGAATCGCCGGCTTCTTTCGCTTCGCGGATCTGATCGGAAAAGACACCCCACCGGAACCGCTGCCGATCGTGCGTGGGAACCTGCAAGACCGACACCTGAACGTTTTGCTGCGTCTGTACGATGCCAACAGCGATGTGGCCGTTTTGTACGATGCGTCGGGAAACCTAGTCAGCGTCGTCACACGCCGTCAACTGTTACAGCCACTGATGTAGGCTCAGGCTTCTTGGTCATGAGCACCAAGACAATCCCGACGAACAGAAAGCCTCCAGCCGTCGCCAACCAAGTGATTGGCAAGTGCCGACTCGCCTCTAAATCGGCTCCCAGGAAATCGAATTTCTCGTGATAGCGAGCGACCAGTTCCAACAAACCATTGTGCAGGAAGTGCAACAGCATCCCCGGCAACACGCTGCCGCTGCGATACGCCAACCAGCCCAGAAGTACGCCCAGCAACGTCGTTGGCAGAAACCGTTCGACCAGCAAAGTACTACCGACGAAGACATGAAATAGCCCGAACAACACCGACGTCACAGCGATCGTTTGCCAGGGACGTAACACGTTTGAGAAAGCGGAAAACAGGTAGCCACGAAAGCACAACTCTTCCACGACGGCTGGAGTCAAAGCCATCGTCGCAAGCAACAGTACCGGCGAAATCGTCTTCCACTTATCAAGCAAACCACGCGTACGCTCCATCTGTTCCTCATTCAGCAATGCGATGCCCCATTGGTCGGCCAACACCAATGCTTCGTGAGCGAACGCCCAGCCACCCAATGCCAACACAATCGCTCCGGCATAATACCCAAGCCGTGTCTTAGTGATTCGGTACGTTGATCGATATCGATGTCGCCCTAGATACGTTGCCGCCAACGGAATCATTCCGAACGCCAATATCAAACCAGCCGCGTTGAGGACCAGTTGAGCACCAACGTTCACGGGCCCCTCCTGTCCTCGCAGCCACTGCATCATTGCGTTGGAAACCACAAAGGACGCGGGTAAAAGCAACGCCAAGACCATGCCAGCCTCTCCAGCCGTTGGTAGACGCGAAGCTTGAATCGGCCGGCGGAATAACGAACCGATTGAGCGTTCGCTTGTGCGATTGACCGCATCGCTTCCAAACAACTTGGCCGCGATTGCCAATGCCGCTGCGGCATACAGGATGGTTGTTGCCACCGCGACGGAGGCCCCCAGGACTGGGACATCGCCAGACAGAATCTCGCGGGCGAGCAAAACAATATTGATCAACGGCGCAACCGCGAGCGGTCCCGACAACTTAATCCCCGGCATTAACGACAACATCGCCGGAGCCAAGGACAACAGCATGACCGGAATCAAGTACGCCTGGGCCTCTTTGAACGATCTCGCGAAGCTGGTTAACGACAACAATACCGCAGCAAAGAAAGCACTAAAGAGCACCAGCAGCAACAATATCTGTACGATCTGTGACAGTCCCATGCCGGCCCCGTCGCCTGCCAACATTGGCATCAAGCCCGTCAACGTAAGCGTCGTGTACATCGCTCCCAGGTTCGCAACCGCCGTTAACAAGGCGACCGTAACTACAGCGATGTACTTCGCTAACAATAGCCACCATCGCGGTACCGGCGAAGCCATCAAGGCTTCCATCGTGCCACGCTCTCGCTCACCCGCCGTCAGGTCAATTGCCGGGTAAACGGCACCTGTGATCGTCATCAGAACCAACACCAGCGGGATCACCGATCCCAGAATGTTGCCGCTTGGCTTCTCGCCAATCTCGTCGGTATGAACATCGAAAGTGTCAAATTGTGGAACAATGCGTTGCAACAAATCGACCGCGTCACGCAACTTCAACCACTGCAACCGCTCGACCAATATCCGCCGCGCCGAGTGACTGGCTTGATCCCCATTGAACGCCGTCACCGTAATCGAACTAGGCTCACCGTTGGTAATTTCCAGCTTCGCAGCGATGTCCAAATCATTAGCGAGCAGGGCTTCACTAGGTGACACATCCTCGGTCACGACCACCTTGAACTCGGCTAAATTGCCACCGCTCGCCTCCATTATTTCTTCAGGTGGCTGGCTGCGTGGGTCTTGGATAAGTGAAGTCAGCCAGTCGCTTTCCTCCGCCGTTTCCACCCCCACTACAAATCCAGACTCTCCTGGACCGCCAGTTGAAAGCAAGAACCGATTCAACGCCATGCTCAGCAGCGGATATACCAAGATCGGCATCAGGACTAACGTCAAGATTGTCCGGCGATCACGCAATGTTTCGCGTAATTCTTTGCGGCTAAGCCGAGCCAAGCGGGACCAAGATAATTTCACGCTGAAGGCTCAACCGTTTTAGGATTCATTAGTTCGTCAAACATCTCAACCAAGTGCTCTCTTCCTGAATCCCTACGAACTTCAGCCAACGTGCCGTGATAGCGGAGTCGTCCACGGTGCAACAATCCAAACTGATCGCACAAACGTTCCGCTTCATCCAACCGGTGTGTGCAAACGACAACCGCTTTTCCCGCTTCTCTTAGGTGAGCGATGTATCGAAAAATGGTTTGCACCCCCACGACATCCAATCCTCGTGTTGGCTCATCCAATAGCATCACGGGTGGATCGTGAATCAACCCACGTACCAACGTCACCCGTTGTCGTTGTCCGGTTGAAAGCGATCCTGCACGACGGTCCAACAATGAAACGATGTCCATCACCTCGGCCAAAGTAGACAAGCGAGCCTCCGCCTCAACGGGCCCCACGCCATACAAATCGGCAAAGTACAACAGCATTTCACGAACGGTTAACCAGGGATAAACCCCATCGCTAGCCGACACAAAACCCAAGTTCGCCTTCGCGGCAAACGGGTCCGCTGATGTCCGAATACCGGAGACCTCTGCGTAACCTTCATCCGGCTGAACGAGCCCCAAGACCATCCGCAGCGTCGTCGTCTTGCCCGCTCCATTGGGTCCAAGCAACCCAAACACTTCACCAGGGTGGACCTCGAAGGAAAGACGATCCACCGCGTGCACGGTTTCATTTTCGGCCACGAAACGCTTGGACAGCGACTGAATTTTCAACATAGGAAAGAGGAGTCGCTTGTACCAATTGAATAGAAAAGAGAGATGCAGTCAGGCGAAGCTGAGCCACGTCCAATGCCCAAAACCGATCGTGCAATTGGCTACGCGACGAGCCCTGCAATTGATCGCCAAAAAGGTCATCAAAAGCGATGAAAAGCGGAATGCCCCAACCGCACTGCTCTTCTAAATTGGAACAGGTCGGCGAAGTTCGCTATTGAGGACGCGGCACCACCGTTTTTCGACGTGGATCGGTTTTTGGCTTAGGAGCATCGGGATCAGGAAGCGGGTCTCCGAATTCAACGTACATGTCCTTCATCTGCGTCATCAAATTCGCATAGACATCCTCGCTTCCGGGTCGGGGTGGCGCGAACTGCATCCCATTGCGGGTCATCCAAGCGATCAACGTGCCCGCGTTTTCACCATCCCTTAATGGGTCGAAATATTGACCTCGTGTCATGGCATTCAGGGTTCCACGATCACGCACCGCTTCGATTTCACGTGACAACTGAATCAAATGTCGTTCCGCAGCAATCAATTCCAACACTCGAACCGTTGGCATATTGCGCCATGGTGGTGGGAACATGCCATAAAATGCCTGACTCAACCGAGCGTTTGCAGAATCCAGATCGTTGATCGCCTCGACCGGCAACTGGTCGTTCTGCTCTCCCAAGGCGAACAAGTGATCTCGCTTCGTTTCCAACTGATGTATGAGTGGCGAAAAGACTGGCTCGCGGAAAATAGGCGGCCACCAATCGAATTGCAACGGCAACGGATCGCTTAACGGAAACACAAACTTCGCACCCTTCTTTTGCGGGCTTTGCACGCGAATCGCTTCCAGCATCTCAGGACTCAGATCCCAACGAGAGTGACTGGGGTGAGTAGCAAAATACTTATCCAGCCCAACCCCGTATCCGATCGGGTTGCTAGAAAAGGCAACCAACAAATCGTTCATCGCCGATTCCACTTTGCCAGCGTAGCGAGGATCTTCGAACAACCTTTGCAATCGTCGTTGCTGGTTCGCTCGACGAACGCGAAGCACCTGATCATTCTTTTGTTGGTATTGATCGACAACCGCCATTTTGCCTTCTAAGTTTTTGATCCGACGGTCGAAGTGGTCTTTAACCGCCTTCTTCCAGACATCCAACTGAAACTCATCGGCGATCGCGTCTTTTACCCGCAGATCGTTGAAGTCTTGAAACCAACCGTCAGCCGATCGATAAACCTCTGCTAGCGCGTACATGCGTTCGATACGCATTGCTCGATCAGCAACCTCCATGTCCTTGTCAAGCAACATCGTCTCGACCGCTTCATTGGTGACCGGCACCGCCAACGGGCCACCTGGCGCACCCGGCAAAATTCCTGGCAAATCATTGGGCACCGCACCAGGTGGTGGACCAAGCGGTGCCTCTTGTGCCATAGCGTCCACATGCGGCGTCAACAATCCAGCGACACCCCCATAGACCATCATCAAACCTAAACAACTTACAAGATGCCTCGCCTTAAACTCCGCGGCGTGATGCCCACAGCCCCTACGCGTTTTCATCCGACGTCGGCTGATAGATTCCCTGGACTTCCCCAGCAACAACGCAAAACTTGAATAGCAATCAGACATCGGTGGATCCAATACAAAGAGTTTGGCAATACGATCAACTAAGTATCCGTCCGTGGCTCTGGGGCGTGAACCGGCATCGACTCCCAATGCTCAGCATCCTGCTGTAAGACTTCTAAAATGACCTCTGCAGAGATCCAGTCGAAGACTTGATCTTGTTCGGTCAGCAAGGATTGGTAGCGTTCCTGTTGTTGGGAGTTTAGCCGAGCGGGACCGCTGATCATCCCTACCACACTGCCTTTCGCATCCACGATCGGCGTGCCGCCCGCCTCAGGTACAACGCCCCCACTCAGCTTCCATTTGCCCACGTACATCCGGGGCATCGACGAGGTGATCCGAGGGAGCAAAAACAGCGGCACCGCCTTGTTTTCGGTCCGTACCGCAGGAGCATCAAGATCCATATAAGAGTCATCGGGATCGTAAAACGCGCCGACCAATTGTTGTTTGGACATCGGTCGCAGCGGACGCTGCTTTACCGCCAGATAGTCCTGAGGCTGCAAACCACCAAGCTCACTGGCCAAACTGACGGTGATAGGCTGCTCGCTTTTAAAGACCGCAATCCCGTGCACCCGCGACAATATCTGTGCCGCCAGAACACTTCGATAAATTTGGTCTCGTCGAAGTCGCCACTCTTCTTCGTCGGCTGCCCCCGAGTCAGGCTTTGCCGCCTGGACCTCTCGCAGTGCTTCCACACCACGCTGCTCCGCCGACCGATTCTCGATCCACTGCGGATGCAACAACGTTGCTTCAATAGGGAACTTTTGCCCCGTTTCTACATGACAACATTCAATCGCCATGGAGCTTGCGAGTTCACGAGCTTGTTCCGCAATCCGGGCGGACGTGACCAAGCGATGATCATCTATCGCGAACGCGGATCCGATCCGGAACCGATTGCCGACCGATTCGCATGTCACCCAGTACAAACTTTGTCGAACCGCATCTTGTAAGTTTGGTTCCGGTGCAACCGTTTCGCTATCATCAACTTGAGATGCGTGAACCTCGTCCACACTGGTCATGCCATCCGCACTGGTCATGTCATCCGCGCTGGCCATGCCGTCCACGCTGCTCAACGGCACCATCCCCGCATTGGAAATAGCGTTTAAATCGGGATTCATTGCCGCCCCGGCGTCAGCGACCAATGTCTTTCCCTCATCGCTAACTGACTCAGCAACCGACTGGGAAACCGACGGCCCACTGATCGCTAACTTCCAAGCAATACCGCCGCCGATCAATACAATGCAGCCAAGGACAATCAATCGGGATACCGGCGGTAAGGCTCGCCAACTGCTTTGGATCCATTGAATGATTTCGCCGCTGGACACCGAATCGTTAAACCCTGATCGAGCGTTCTTCTTAGTCTGCCCCGATTTGGTCACCCCCGCCGCCGGTATAGGTAAAGCACCTGAAGCTAATTTGGCTTTCCGTTCGCTGGCCTCACGACGCAGACGGCTGAGCGTCGTCTCAACACTGCCGATCAACAATATGTCCGACGGAGACAAATGGGCGATATCGGTCAATGGAAAATCGTTCAAGCGAATTCCGTTGGTACTTCCAAGATCGCGGATCAACCACAAATCGTGAGGATCTCGATACAGCATCGCATGAACCGAAGAGACACTTTCGTCATCGAGCACAATGTCATTGTGTTCAGCTCGGCCGATCTGCAAACATTCCTGGGCCAAACACTCTTCCGGCCAGGGCATCGGCACGCGTCCCGCCAGCATCACTTTGGCGGCGGGTTCCAATTCCACTCGCGTGACGACGCGTTGAGTACCCAGAAACGTGCCATTGCGACTGGCCAAGTCCTCGATGAAGTACTGCCCCTCATAAAGCGACAACCGACAGTGCCGGCGAGAGATCACTGGATCCCGGATGAAGATATCCACATCGTAATCGCAACCAATGATCCACTGGCGGCTAAGTCGCTCGCGATTGGTCGTTGGCCGTGGGGTCATCCGATCCTCATTGCGAAAGGCGTGGAACAAAGAAAACGTGACTGTCACACCGCGAGTTTATCCCCCCCGTCATCGGGTGGCAAATCCGAGCATCGACTCACTCAGGACGCCTGGCCCGATATTGAGCTCCCTAAGAACTGCACTTCCTGGCCCGCGTGTTGGCAGTCACCAACGCAGGAACACCCCCACAGTGGCGGATCAACGCGAATAACCGGTGAACAGATAAGTAGCCGGACTATACGAAATAAGCGTCTCGTTCGTATTTGCCGAAAAATTCCGGGAAAACGTCAGAAGCGTTGAAGTTTGCCAGGAAGGATGACCGATCAACCAATTACCGAGCGAATCAGCATCCCGGTGATGCGCTCGATTTACCAATCCAAAGCGTCCCTCCGAGCGATACGGAAACGACGCGGCTGCCAGATTTGCCGGCAACCACCTGTTTTAACGAAGTGTGAAACATGGACGACATTCTCAATCAACTAAACGTCTCGCGTTCGGCCAACAAGGCTCAGCGAAACTCGATGAACCGTCGTCGAGCCCATCAAAGGCTCATGCTTACGGCGTTGATCTGCGGAAGCGTTAGCTTGTCCTCGGTCGGCTGTGCATCTCGTTCGATGTCGCTGGCTTCGATGAATCCGTTCAAAGGCAAAGCTGCCGACACAACGATGAACGATTCACCCACGTCGCTAGCGGCCACAACTGGCAAAGTAGCGTCGGACGCGGCAACCGGATCAAAAAACGTCTTCCGCAAAGCATCCAGTCGACTGACAGGCATGTTCGCGGGTAAGGACAACGACGACAGCCAATCCGATCCACTCTCGCTGGAAAGCAATCCAGAAAAGCTGGACCCGGGCGTGTACGTCGCCAACGGCCAATTGTGGGAATCGACCGGCAACCTGACCAAGGCGATGGAGAGCTATACAAAGGCTCTTGAAAATTCACCGAACAACGAGCCCGCGTTGACCGCGATTGCACGCTTGCACTTCCGCGAATCCAACTACGAAAAGTCGGCTGAGTTCTTCCAAAAATCGATTGCTCAAAAGCCAAACGATGCAGCTCTGTACAACGACCTTGGTCTGACGTTGAGCAAGTTGGGTCAACATGACATGGCCGCTCAAACCTTGACCCGAGCGTTGCAAATCGCACCCGGGACTTCTCGCTATGCCAACAACTTGGCAAGCGTGCACTTTGAATCGGGCAAGAGCGACGAAGCACTTAAGGTGCTGCAGGCGAACAACAAACCAGCAGTCGCCCACTTCAACATGGCCTTCCTGCATTACAAGAAGGGTCAAGTCGCGCAAGCACAAGCACAGCTAAATCAGTCGCTGGCTCACGAGCATGAAGCGACGAGCGATCCGGCAACCAAGCGAGCGATTGATCGTTCCAAGGAAATGCTGGTTCAAATCAGTCCAGCGTCGGCGACACCATCGTCGATTGGACCGGCTGCGGGCCCAATCGCCACAATCGCGGCTGCACCTGCACACCGAGCGAACCAATCGCCGCAAGTGTTGGGGCAAGCGGTGATGAACCCCATGCAACCGCAAGCAAAGCAACCCGTTGTTCCTGGCAGCATGACTCCGGTCAGCTACCAAGACCCTCGCAGCTACATGTCGCCTAGCATGCCAACCGGCACAACCCCGCCGGCTACCGGTGCTCCACCGCAAATCAGCGTCCCACAATACGGCGCACCTGCGGCAACCACGGCTTCACCGGGGACGACGGGCACTGCAACTGCACCAGCGGACGCAGCGACACCACCCAACGCAAGCGGGTTTAGCTTGCCAAGCGGCTTTAATCTTCCCGAGTAACGGCACCGCCGCTGGAAGAAAAGCAAGCCGCTTAATCAACCTATTTTGCCGTGCTGACGAACCGAGCTTCGCGCACGACGGTGACCTTGATTTCGCCCGGGTAGGTCAGTTCTTTCTCAAACGCGGCGGCGATATCTCGGCAGATCGCAGCAGCCCGTTCATCGCTGATTTGGCCGCTGCCGACAATCACGCGTAACTCGCGACCGGCCGAAATGGCATAGGCTTGTTGAACGCCATCGAATCGATGGGCGATCGATTCGAGCTCTTCCATTCGCTTGACATAACGTTCCAGCGACTCCCGCCGAGCACCGGGCCGGCCTGCGCTGCACGCGTCTGCCGTCGCAACCAGCATTGTGTACGGGTGCTCGGTCGTGATCTCGTCGTGATGCCCCTTCGCTGCGTGCACAACTTCGTCGGATTCTTTGTTACGTCGAAGCAGATCTGCACCGATCTTTGGGTGCCCGCCTTCAAGTTCATGGTCAGCGGCCTTACCGATGTCGTGCAACAATCCACAACGGCGAGCGAGATCCCCGTCCATCCCGATCATCTCAGCCATCATGCCAGCCAGGAACGCGACTTCAACACTGTGCCGCAGCACGTTCTGGCTGTAGGAGGTTCGGAAGTGCAAACGGCCTAACATTTCGATCACACGATCATGCAGCCCGGAAACGTTCACTTCGTTGACCGCTTCCAATCCCTTCTTGACGATGAACTGCTGAATTTCTTGCCCGGTCTGTTCAACAATTTCTTCGATCTTCGAAGGATGAATCCTGCCGTCGGCAATCAACTTTTCCAATGACATTCGAGCGATCTCACGCCGGACGGGATCAAACCCGCTGACGACAACTACGCCAGGCGTATCATCAATGATCAGGTCCACACCGGTCGCTTTTTCGAACGACCGAATGTTGCGGCCCTCGCGTCCAATGATTCGTCCCTTCATATCGTCCGTCGGAACGCCGACCGTGCTTGTTGTCGTGTCGGCCGTATGCGCCGACGCGTAACGCTGCATCGCCGTCAACAACATTTCACGAGCTTGGTTATCGACCCGCTTGGTCAGTTCCCGCCGCTGCTTCAGCACGGCCGCACCGATCTCGTGTTCCAAATCTGCGTGCACCGACTCCAACAACTTCGCCGAAGCCTCGTCGCGTGACATGCCACTAAGTCGCTCAAGTGACTTCTGGTTTTCCTGCACCAGACGGTCCAACTCGGCGCGTTGTTCAGTGAGCGTACGCATTTGTGCGGCCAAGCGATTTTGGCTGCTTTCGAGACCGCGTTGGGCCTTTCGAAGGGAATCTTGGGACGCGGAAAGCTGGTCCTCCCGCGCATCCAGCTTGCGATCACGAGCCAGTTCTTTTTCTCGCATCGCCACCACCTCGCGTTCGGTGTCGGCTTTAATTGCGAGACTCTTTTCGCGGGCCTCCAGAATGATCTGCGCAGACCGGTTTTCAGCCTCCCGGCGAGCCGTATCCAAGATTGCTTCGGCTTCTTGACCTAGCTTTGCCGCCCGTTTGGCCGCTTGTCGCTGGATGTAGCCAAGGACCGCTGCAATTCCCAAGAAGAAGAAAAAGAGACAATACAGAATCGTTTGAGCGAGTTCTGGGTTCATGGTGATTTTGAGTCCGTTCCCGTTTACTCTTGGACTGAGATAACGTGAGAGCAAAAATGCCACTTACGGACCGCTGGCGTACACAAAGCATCAGCAGAAGACGACACAGGCACGGCCACATGAAGCTTGGTTCCGACGTAAATCAGGCGAAGGCATCGGTGTCAGACAATCTCTAATGAATGCGGCCTGCACCGTGACAATGTGCCACTTGGATGCCAAACTGCGACGGGGAAGAGACGTCGACGATGCGAAACGTTAGTTAGTTAATTAGTTGGGGAAGACGAAGCGACCTATCTCGAAAGAAGATCGCTCCGCGAATCTTTAGTGTAATGCACCCAACCACCTGGGGAAACGGACCGATGCCGTTCGATACGCCGCAATACCAAACACTCTTGAAAACGTTCGGGTTGCTTTGGCCTTCCCAGGCGTGCTCCGTCGGTGTCCTAATCGGTTGCAGCGGTGGTGCCGATAGCGTGGCTCTGGTCCGACTCGTTGACCAAGCGTTTCGCGAGTTTGCCACCGAGTCGGCCTCCCTTGCTAGCCGCCCTGGAACCGCACCACCATTGGTAATAGCCCACTTCAACCACCGTCTGCGCGGCAACGAATCTGACCAGGACGAAGCGTTTGTCCGCGAACTTGCCGCCTCGCTGGACCGGCCCCTCATCACCGGAACACCGTCAGCGGAATCCACCACGACATGCGACGAGTCCAGCCTTCGCGATGCACGGCGTCAGTTCTTTGTCGATACCGCTCGGCAACTTGGTTGCCGCTACATCGCTACCGCGCACACCGCCGATGACCAAGCCGAAACGGTACTCCATCACGTCCTACGCGGCACCGGATCGCAAGGGTTGACCGGGATGAAGTCCGCAACCCCCATCGCCGATGACTTCGTCGTCCTTCGTCCACTACTGGCGACACGACGCGACCAAATCCGCAGTGCGTTAGCGGAGATTGGACAAGAATGGCGAGAGGATGCTTCGAATCAAGACTCTCGTTACACGCGGAACTGGTTGCGAAACGAAATCATGCCATTGATTTCCAAACGCATCCCCCACGCTAACGAATCTCTGCTTCGATTGTCAGCCAACGAGACGATGACCCAGGACTTGCTTGCCACCTTGGCCGATCAGTGGCTCGCGGCTTTCCATCATGCTGGACCACGGGAGCGAGCTGGAAAGACATTGGTCTTTGATAAGCCAGCCAAGATCGCTTCAGCGACTAAGTGGGTGCACGCCCAGACTCTTGCGACACATCCCGCCGTGATTGCGTGCGCTTGCCAAACCCTGTTTGCCTGCATGTCGCTGTCTCGCGGTGAGATGAGTCAATCACACTGGCTTCGACTGGTCGATTGGATCCGATCCGATTCCCCTAGCCTATCGTCTCGCATTTCACGAGGACATCTTCCGGGCCACATCGAAGTGTTTGAAACTTCTAGCCGGATCGAGCTTTGGGTTCCCGACGCAAACTAACTTGCTTGGGCGTCATCACCATCCAAACATTACGGCCAACGAGTCATCAGAAACTAATCCGTTACTGATTGGTCTTTCGCTCAGCTTCGCGAACTTTTTGAATGTTGTTTTCTTTGGGTTCTGCGTTAACTGATTGGCCGATCGCAAACGCCAGACGCCCGAGCATCGCAAAGTATGTGAATGCGGCTGCCACCGCAACAAAGATGCTCACAACCGCGGTAGCCGGTGCAGCAAACCCACTAGCAAAGGCGAAGATCAGAAACGTGAAAAAGAAAATGACAGCCGACGAAAAGTAAAAGCCGCCCCATGCCTCCTCGCATCGCGTTACGCTTCGTCCCACCTCAGGCGAAAACGGCACAAAAAGGCTTTGCATGTCGAGCATCGACAACAACACAAACGGAAAAATCGCAAACAGCGAAATCATCGTAAGGCAAACCGTCGTTAACCCGGCACCGAACGCGAGCCCCCCAACGAGCAAGCCAGGAAGAGCCGCCAAAACGGCGGCCACGATGCAGAACATCGTTGGTGCCAACCATTCCGCCGGCTCCAACGCGACCGGCCAATCGGTGACCGAATCCTCTTCATTGGCGACCGATTGCATGACGGCAAAACCACAAGCCAGAACGATCGCCGCAAACATGCCGCCGGCAGGGAACATCGCCATCACCAGGGCTGGATGATCAATCGCGAGTGCGATGAATGCCACGGTCGACGCAATTGTCGAAAGCACTAACCAGTGGGCCATCACACCGATCTGCAAAAAGATCCCGAAAACGGCCTGCGCCCAATCCCGAATGCGAGGAACGTCATCGAACTTTGGCTTCGGCTGTTCGTCGTCGACCTTCGAAGCGGCCGCAAGGTACTCGTCCGCAGATTTGCGGAACGGGTCTGCCGGACGATCCGCGTTCGTCGATGCCGATGGCGTAAACGCAAAAGCCGGAGCCGTGCCCATGTCGACCTCCACTTTCTTCTTCACTCGCGGAGGCTGACCAACCCGGATCCAACTATGGCAATCCCGGCACTTGATCTGCTGCCCCGCTTTATCCGCCGTGGTGTCCGCTTGGGTACCACAGTGCGGGCAACGGACTTTGAATTTATCTGCATAGACCGGGGCCGGTTTGGCTGGTTCGTCCAGGGACGCCACCAATTCATCGTTGTCCAAGACGTTGTCAACGATCTCGACAATTTCAACATCGTCGTCGAATAAGACAAAATCATCCGCTGGCGAGTTTGCATTCTCGGCGTCGGACGCCGGTTCTTGATCTATCGCTGGATGGGTAGGGCGTGTGCTCGCAACGTTTGAGTCTGGCTTCGTTGCGGTTTGGCTTGCAAACCCCGGCACGATGAACGACTGGTCACAACTTGGGCAGGCAACACGGGTGCCACCTACATCATCCCCCACGGCGACGGCAGCCTGACATCGCGGACATTGCACCGATTGCGACAAGTCGATCTACCCCTTCAAAAAAATGAAACGACGGACAACGGAAGTTCACATTAGCGAGAACTTCCAGCCAAACCAAACAGGCTGCTTCGAAATACCTGACCGCCAGCGACGGCCATGTAAATAGGCGAAGCAATCAACACCTTCACTATTCGGCCACGACTTCAACGCAACCGTCTAATCTTGAAGAACTTCGTCTTCGCGAGCCTTGGCTGCGTCGTTGACGGTCGTTTCATACTTCTTGGTCAACTCTTGGACTTGCTCCTTGCAACGATCTCGATCGTCTTCAGTCATTTCCTTGTCTTTTTCCGCCGTATCGGCAGCCTTGTTGGCATCACGACGGATATTGCGAATGGACACTTTCGCTTCTTCGCCCAATTCCTTGATTCGCGACACCATCTTCTTGCGAACTTCAGTCGACAAAGGTGGCACGTTCAGACGGATCACACGGCCATCATTTTGTGGATTCAAGCCAAGATCGCCTGCCACGATTGCCTTTTCGATATCCTTGATCGTTCCGGCGTCGTAGGGACGAATCAAAATTTGCTGTGGCTCTGGCGTACCGATTGAAGCGAGTTGCTTCAAAGGCGTGAACGATCCGTATGCTTCGACCTTGATGGAATCGACCAGACCGGGGTTAGCCCGTCCCGTGCGAATTCCAGCGAGGTTGTTTGACAAAACCGAAACGGCTTTATCCATCCGCGATTCGGCATCCATAAGAATTTCGTCGCTGGTCATGATGGGAGTCTCCTACGAAGTGGGGTGTCAAACAGGGATTCGAAATCGTTTCAATCTTCAGAGGGCACTTTTGCCCGAAAAGCAGTCTAGCAAAGTTAGTTTTGAGAGTCTTTGGGATCACCGATCCAGGTTCCCACAGTTTCACCACGAACGGCCTTCACAATGTTGCCATCTCGCTTGAAATTGAAAACCAAAATGGGCTTACGATGCTCGCTGCACAACGCGATCGCCGTCGCATCCATCACACGCAATTTTTTCGAGATCACGTCTTGGTAGCTAAGTTGATCGTAAAGGACCGCATGCGGATTGGTCTCCGGATCATCGCTGTAAACACCATCGACACGAGTCGCCTTCAAGATCACATCGGCATCCACTTCCAAAGCTCGCTGGGCCGCTGCAGTATCGGTGGTGACAAACGGGCTGCCGATGCCACCGGACAAAATTACGATACGCCCCTTTTCCAGATGCCGGATTGCTCGCCGGCGAATGAATTTTTCAGCAACTTTGTCAACCGGCAACGCACTCATAACCCGCGTCGACAAGCCGATATGCTCCAACGCGTCCTGCAGCGCCAATGAATTAATCACCGTCGCCAGCATGCCCATGTAGTGAGCCGTGGCTTCCTGGACGGAATGATTGGCACCGGAAAACTGGGCCCCGCGAAGGATATTGCCGCCACCGTTGACGATCGCGATCTGGCAGCCCGACTCGTGTGCCTGCTTGATTTGCCGGGCAATGACGCCCATTTCGGTGTCGCTGATGCCGCGTTTGCCGGATTCGGCCAAACTTTCGCCACTCAGCTTCAAAATCACGCGGCGGTAGTGGAGGTCACTCGAACTCTGGTTACTGGAATCAGCATCGGTCGAAGAAGCGGGCACGGCTGGTGTATTTCAGTTAGGTAGGGAATATCGGCTTTCATGCTGAAAGCTCGTGACGCCCTCAACATAATGTGCCCACGAACAAATTAGAACACAGGCACTAAATAGAACACGGGCAAGACCGAGGCGACCTCTCGGGATCGGCGTCGACCAGCCATACGGAACGGAGTCCCAGGAGTTCTGGCAGGAAACCCATTTTTGCCAAAAAGGGCAATTACCGCCCAGCCCACAGGTAAACCGTGCTTGCCCTATACCTAAGATCGCTCTCGATTTCGAGAATACACTGCGACGGCACGCCCCTGGGGCCGCGGACGTACCAGCAATGGCGTGCGTGCCGGATCACTCCAACCGCGACAGAATTCCGCTGCCAAGCCGGGTTCTTCGAACCAAACGAAAACGCCAGGCCCCCAGCTACTTTGGCCGACTCCTTTCTGGCCATCCGAAAGCAACTTTCCGATCAACGCGGTGGTCTCCGGTCCGTTGTAGGCCCCACCCTGAACCGTCGCGAACAATTCACCACTGGCTCGATTGTAGGCGGTCACGGAATCGGCGAACCGACCGAAGTCCGGGTACTCAATCGCGGGAACGATTTGCTCGACCAGTATCGACCTCAGCGCATCCCGTTTGGCCTGGGTGGAGGGCAACTGGTCGAACTTCTGCTGTTCTTGTAATCCCGAAACGGTATTCGAAACGAAGGCAGAGTCCGCTTCCTCTTGTGACGACGAACATGGCAGCAAAACGACCGCACACCAAGAGTCCGGCAACTGCAAGCTCACATCCAAAGCATTCAGCGAATCCGAAGTGTTCGCCGCCAAGCCCTCAGCCAAAAATCCGCCGCGGAAATAGCCGTACGTCCCCACAGCGGATCGCAAGCCACGCTCGGCAGCGAGAATCACATGCTCATCCAAGCATTCTCCTGATTCCGAACCTAACGACAACGCTCGAAGAATCGCCTCTGAAACCGCCATCGACAGTTGAGTCCCGCTGCCTAGACCAGTGTGCGACGGTGCAACTTGAACCAACCTCACCTGAACGGCAGGCAAACCGTTTGTCGCAACTCCGCCGACTCTCGACGCCACTCGACCGGCAATGCCGTAAACTCGCTCGGTATGCTGACGAACATGATCGGGCTCTCCTACCAAACGAAACTGGTCGCTGGGCTCTGCTTTGACAATCGTTTCAGGATGACCCACCATCACGCCGCATCCGCCAAACGGTGCAGCAACATCCAATAGCCCAAAGTGCAGTCGCGCCCCAGTCGTCACTTTCACGCCCTGGATCATGACGTTGTCACGGCAGACAGTTTGCGGTCGATGTAATCAACCACCAACTCGAACGCAATTACCTCATCCGGCCCCGCTGTTTTCTCCACGGGAATGCGGAGTTCAGCGATCGATCGCTGGATAATTTCTGAATCAAGCAACCCGATTCGCGTGGCCATAATCGCAGCTTCAATTACGGCATGCTTTGCACGATTAAACCCGAAAAAGGGGCGTACGGTCCCTTCGGAAATACATTCGGCAATCAACTCGTGACGAGGCGGCGTTCCTGCATAATCCGTCACGTTGATCGCAAACCAGCGGTGGCAGTCTTTCAACCGCATGTGCTGCATCGACGCTCCTTCGGCAGCACAAACAAGGCCATCCGGTGACACCTGTCCGATTGCCGTTTTCGCCAATAAAAGTACATCGTCGGTGACATGAATCACCGCTTTGCCAACGGCCAATAAGTTCGCGCAGGTTTGTGAGCCCTCATAAGGACGCAGGCAAAATGACGGCAGATCCCCTTCGGTTTCCCCTGGCCGAACGATCGGCCCCATGGGAGCAATATTGATGACGCCGTCCGCGCTGATGGTAGTGATGATGGACTCAAGAATCATGGCACGCTCCCTCGCCGGATTGGTCGCCCGCCTGATCGTCGCACACGGGAACTCCCTCGATTCCCACTCCACTCGCGGGCGTCATCGCCGCTATCGCCGACGTTCGTTTCATAGGCGACACCGACAAGGTCGGCGGGCTAGATCGTAAACTTCCGGCCTCACTCTCGCGGCCAGGCAGACCGGAATTTGACATCCACACCACCGGGCGCCCATTACCCACCATGGCGTTGCACACACGCCGACGCCGGGCATGGTGCCGATCGACCATTCCAAAGAAATTGCGGATCAACTCATGGCCATTTTCGGTCAACAAGGACTCCGGATGAAATTGCACCCCATGCACGCAACGCGCATGATCGGCGATTCCCATCACCACTCGACTGGAATTGCTGCCCGACAGATCACTCCCCGCTGAATCCGTGCTGCTCGCTAGCGACGGCTTGGTCCATGCGGTCACCTGAAGCGACGGCGGCAATCGCTGCTCACTGACGCACAACGAGTGATAGCGTCCGACGTCAAATTCATTCGGCAAACCAGCGAAAACGCTTGTCCCATCATGCTCGATTCGACTGGCAAACGCGTGCATTGGGGGGGTAATTTCGACAACGCCACCGTAAGCTGCCGCGATTGCCTGATGGCCCAAACAGATACCCAAGATCGGTATCTCACCCGCCAATTGCTGCACCACATCAATACAACACCCGGCTTCTTCCGGCCGGTGCGGCCCCGGAGAAAGCACAATGGCTTCGGGCTGCAATTGCCAACACTGTTGGGGCGTGATCGAATCGCTGCGGACAACCCGAGTCGCCTTGCCGCCCAATCGAAGGTAACGGGCGATGTTGTGGACGAACGAGTCGTAGTTGTCCAATAAGAGAATCACTTAACCAGACGATATTTCAGCGGCGAGGTTTGGCAAACTTAATCTTTTCGATCAACTTAACCACTTGGTCACCGTCCTTGTAGCCACTCACCGCCGTGATCGCCCGAATGACATACTCGTATCGCAGGTTGTAATCCGTATCGATTTCAATTTCCGGACCTTCACCAGCTTCCTCTTCCACCGGCGTGGTCGAGCCAAGCATGCCGGTCACCTTCGCTCGCAGATTGTCGAAAGCGTCCGCTCCGTTGCCCATTTCGATATCGTTAAGCGACATTCCGGCAAGCGTCCCCTCGCCATCAGCACGCAAACGCAGTTTCAGCCCGAGGTCGGTCGGATCCACCACACCCGCGGACGTTCCCGCCAAAGGCATTTTGATGCTGAAGTCGCCTTCCATCTCGACGATTTTGAAGGTCATCACAAAGAAGATCAAAAGCAAAAACACGATATCAATCATGCTTGTCATGTTCAGCTCATTCGTTTGTCCGGATTCCCGGTTTCGAATCTTCATGAGCGATCCTCTTTCACACGCAAGGCAAAGTTTTCCAGCTTGGAATCCTGGCAAACTCGAACGACCTCTTGGATCTCGCCCGCTGCACAATTTTTGTGCCCACGGATAACCACGTTGGCATCACTCGGCTTCTTACCTTCGGCGCGAACAACAGCCAACTCTCGATCCAAGCCCAACTTCAACGTTTCAGCCGTGTAATCATCGCCGCCCAAATAGATCCGCCCATCCGAGGCAACATGCAAGATGATGGGGAACTCAAGTGCAACTTCGGGCGGCTTGACCAGCTTCGAATTGGGCAACACCACGTGATCGTTAGCTTCCGTTTGGGCGAAATTAATCAGCACCATAAAGAAGGCGATCAACTGAAAAGTCATGTCGATCATGGGCGTCATATCGCCTTCGGCCATGTCGACTTCTTGGCGTTTGACTCGCATGATTAACGGCTCCCAGCTTTCGGTGTCATGTCTTCAAACTTGCTCATCAAGTTTTCGCTCTCGACGCCAACTTCCAGCAACAAACGAGAAACTCGGTTGCGAAGAATGTTGTAAGCCGCGATCGCTGGAATCGCGACAGCCAGCCCAACCAACGTCGTGAACAACGCCGTGGAAATACCACCGGCAAGGTCAGACGGCTTCGGTGTCGCTCCACCGGTCGCAATGACCTGGAACGAGGCGATCATCCCTTGAACGGTCCCGAACAAACCAATCATCGGACTTAGGTTTCCGATCAATGCCATGTACGACAACCGGTGCTCGAGCTTCATGCTCTCTTCTTCACCGACTTCCTGCATCGCCTCGATTGCCTTGCTGTAGCCACGCGAAATCTTCGCCAACCCAGCGGCGAGCACTTGCCCCAAGACGGACTCGTCACTTTTGGCAAGATCGTAGGCACCCTGGTTATCGTTTTCCGCCAATCGCTGACCGAACTCATCGATCAAGTCCTGCGGGCAAAGCGTGTCACGGCGAGCGGCCAACATGTTCATGACGAACAACGACACAAGTGTCACCGACAACGCCATGAAGACCAACAAGTACGCCCACCCAAGCGACTCAATCACCCACCCCAGCAACGACTGATCGCTGGCGGGAGCATCTACAGCACCGGCAGGTTCCGCCGCCGCGTCAGCAGCAGCAGGCTCCGCCATCGCGGCGGGCCCGGCGGGTTCCGGTTCACCAAACTC
Organism: Rhodopirellula sp. J20-39; assembly: GCF_057365095.1. Classification (NCBI taxonomy): domain Bacteria; kingdom Pseudomonadati; phylum Planctomycetota; class Planctomycetia; order Pirellulales; family Pirellulaceae; genus Rhodopirellula; species Rhodopirellula sp. J20-39. The sequence continues at coordinate 6,004,376 of NZ_CP195123.1, forward strand.
GGCCATCGCATCATCTTGAGCCGACACGACTCCCGTGGTGATCCAACCGATGGCGTTGAAAGATAAGACCAACATCAACATCCACGCGATCGTGCGGGTGGGAAGTTTCAAACCACCGATACGTTGAGGTAAGTGTTCCATAGGTGTTCTGCTCGATGCTGAGAAAAGGGGCGTGTCGATGTTTTGATGTGAGAACCGGTTGACGAGAGGCAATGCGACGTCAACAAGCCTTGCTGGCATTCTACCGATAGAATAATCGACATTGTTGGGGTTCGCATCACCCCGCAGCGTTGGAAACGAACTTCGACCGGGTTCGAACCCAGGAAATTTGGAAAATTCAGGTCGTCCGTCCTCTGCCGTCATCACAAACAGCGGAAGCCGCATAGTGGATCGACCAATCTGCCAACCTTCGCAATCTTGTTCACCAACACAGTCTCGTTCACCAACAAGGATACAGCGTCTCCTTCACACGCGTGTACAAAGCATCCATTTTGCAACGAAACGGAACATCACAATGCTGATTACTGCTGTGCTAGATGATGTGATAGAGACTTCTAAATCCCAACGAAAAAGCTCTCGCGATAATCACGAGAGCCTTTCGTATCTGATCGTAGGCTGGCGAATCCCCCCGATAGAAACGGGAGGAATCCGCTGACAAACTACGACTTTGGTTGTTGTTGCTGCTGAAGTCCTGGACGAACTCGCTTGTTGATGTCGGTTTCAAGAACACCGAAGACGGATTCGTGACGAGCAACCGACATTTGCAATGCGGCCAACAAACGCTTCGCGGTGAAGAAGTTGACGATGATGCGTTGCTTGACTTGGATTGGATCCTTTGGCACGCCGATCGGTTGTGGGTTCAAACCGAAATCGATGATCAATTCTTCAGGCGAACCGGTTACGCGGCAAAAGTTAGCGTAGGTGGCCAGTGCGTTTTGATCTTCAACCTGAACTTGAACAGGTTGCTGCGGAGGCGTTTGAGCCTTCGCTGCAGGAGAAGCGGCATCGGCAGTGGCAGTCGCAGTAGCGGATCCGCCAGCAGCGTTTTCATTTTTTTCGTCGGCCATCAAAAAGTCTCCAAAGGTAGAGAGAAAGGAAAGTGGGTTTCGATTGCGTTGCGAGTCATGTTAAGCGTCCCCCCCAGACTGGCAACGCGTCAACGTCCGGGTACGAACAAGAATCATCTATTAAGCGGGTCTTCGTCGCGACGAGCTTCAAACAGCGTCATCTATGGAAAATAGGGGCTTTCGTTAGAACTCGAAGTTGAATGTTTTGATGATGACGCGCCACAAACGTTGGCCTAGCGACATCGGATCGACATGGATCTTCGCTGCACCTCGATATCCGGGACGAAGCGAAAGTTCATCTGCCTGCAGCGGCACTCGAGCTTGGTACGAAACGCTACGCGGACGCACTTGTCCGGTCTTGGGATCGATCTCCGTTTGCAGGTCTCCGCCTGTTTGGCTCGACATCGATGCACTAGCGGCATCCATTGGCTTTTTCGAAATCTCTTCAATGCTTCCATGAAAGGTTTTCAGTCGACTGGAATCCAGTTTTAAATCAACCGACATCTCCTCACGAACCAACTGGCGGTCGCCCTGATCGATGATCAAAACGGCTTCGAACGCGTCGGGCGCCCCGATCTCGCATACCAAGTCGTCTGCGGTCAACAGCGCCCCGCGATTTTTTGCTTGCAACGGCGTGCCAGTCCAACCAGGCAACCGCCCGTCACCCGGGTCGTTACTGGGCCTCTCCGGCGGCGGTAGGACAAATCCATCCTGCTTCGCTTTGACTGTTAGCCGATCGATCTCTTCCATCGTCTTGGATTTCAGCGAACGGATCGACTGCAGCATTTCCTCTTGGGTCTCGATCTGAGCCACGATCGCTCGATCGTCTTGGCTACGGCGTGTCAGGTTCATCAGTTGAACCTCAGCGAACCGTTCTTCACCCTGGAGATCAGCTAAGCGAATTTTCAGTTCGGGGTTATCCAAGACCGCAATGGTCTGGCCCTGGGTCACGCGTGTTCCCACCGGTACGGTTTCGACAACACGTCCGACCGCTCCGGCGTAAACGGCGCCGGCTCGGCTTGGGCGGATTTCAAAAGCGGCATCAATGTGATGCGGCAGCGGGATATAACAAACCGCCGCGATAACCGCGCCCGCCACCGCGAGCGACGTCAGAAGTGGACCACGTTTCACTTTGGCGAGTCTCCCTGGAGTACGGATGAACTTGAAGGTTTGAATGACAGGTTGAGCCACGAGCCCGGAAAATCCGATCACGGCCAGGATTCGTCCCAACGCTTGCAGGCCGTAAGGCTCAAGCACCTGCATGACGAACCATACGATCGAAAACACAACCACCCAGCGATAAATCACACTGGCGATCGTGAACATTCCAAACATGAACCGGTTACGCTGCGGCAAGAACGGGTCGTCTTGCAATTCCAAGCCAAGACAAGTTTCTTGGAACCAACGCTTGAGAACTTCCGTGGCTTTCTGGCGAAGGTTGGGAATCTCCAGATAATCCATCAGGATGTAATAACCGTCGAACCGCAGCAAAGGGTTCCCGTTGACCAACACCGTGCTGATGACGTTCAAGAACATCATGTTCAAACACAAGTCGTTGATCGTTGTACCTTGCTGGCTGAAGAACCAAACGAAGGCAGCGATCGACGCCAGAATCATCTCGACATAAATGCCCCCAGCACCGATCCAAATTCGCTTCCACTTATTGGGCAGCATCCAGGAATCGGAAACGTTGCAGTACAAACACGGCGTGAAGACCAGCAACATGAAACCAATTTCATGGCACTCACCACCGAATTTTTTACAACTCAAACCGTGGCCGAACTCGTGAACGACTTTCACGAGTGCCATCGTGGCCGCCAAAATGATCCAACGATCCGCAGCAAAGAACTGGTGGAACGTCGGCAACTTGGCATAAACGGTGTCGTACTGAGTCGCCAAAAGCAATGAAGCGGCGATCAACAAACCGGCGAAGAAAATCAGTGCAGGAACTGTAAAGATCCAGCCAAAGATTGGCAGCATCCGGTTAAGAATCCGCTCGGGATCGATCCCGCGGAACCGTACCGCAAAGACGTTGGACATTTTGCCCATTAACTCTTTGTTCTTCTTCGTCCGTCCGCGTTCACGCAGCGACTTACCTTGTCCGGGCGAATTGCTAATCACCAGTCCGCTACGGTGCAGCATCCCGATGAATTGTTGCAGGTCACCAAAGGTGATCTTCTGGGGAGCAAACCGCTGCTCGAACCCGTCCTTGATTTGCTGCAGGCTGACGTGACCGTCAAGCATGTTCAGGATGAAATACTCTTCATCATGAAAGCGAAAATACTGTAGCCCAACCGGTTCTTTAACAACCCAGTAGCCTTGGCCCTGATAGTGATGCCGGCTAGCCGATAGGTCAGGGCGTCGTCGTACCGTTAAGGCACGCGACGAACTGCTAACCAGTGATTCGGCAAGAGTAGGCATGGATGAAAGGGAGAGGGGGAATCGATTGTGCGAATGAAGTTCAACGTTGGATACAAAGCCAATTTCTGGCCAGGCAAGCTACCACCGATGCGGCTACTGGAAGATGATCTCAGCCTGCATGCCGGGCTTCACCACCCAGGCACCGTTAGTGTCTTTAATATTGTCAATATCAGCCCACACTCGGACCTGGCCTCTCAGGTTCAACTCACTGCTAACGAACCCTACCTTACCTGGGACCTCGACGGCTCCATTTTCGCTACTATCGGCAAAAACTCGAACCATCACAGGCAAGCCGGCTCGTACACGCCCATGAAATTCCAACGCATTGACCACGCCTTCGATCCGCACGCGATCCAATTGAACGATCGTCGCAATCGGTGACCCGGGCTGCACCCACTCGCCTCGCTGGGCGATCCGTGTTTCAACGTAGCCGTCAAAAGGGGCCATGATTCGCCGGCGTTTTTGTTCGTATTCCGCAATTTCACGTTCGTTACGCTTAGCGATGAACTGAGCCAAGGCAATCTTCTTTTGCATTTCAGCCAAGCTGATTCGCAATTCTGCACGCACCGCTTCGAGATCTTTCTTCTTCATTTCGTAGTAAGGAATCGCACTCTTTTCATAAAGCTCACGAAACGACTCCGCTTCAGCCTGCGCCAGTTCTTCGCTGTTGCGAGCGTCTTCTAAGTTCACGTCGTTATCGGCGTTCAGCATCGCCTCTTTTTCTTCCGCCTTCTTCAGCTCCAACGCCAACTTCGCAGATGTGTCATCCACAATCGCCAGGATGTCACCGGTGGCGATGTTCATTCCCTCTTCCAAATTCAACTCGATCAGCTTGCCTTCGACTTCGGAAGGAACGTTGACCTTGCGGATGTATTTGACCGAGCAATTTTCAGCAACGACCTGACGACTAGGCGCTGCTATGCCTTGCGAGAATGCATCTTGAGCAAAGCAGGTTGAACCGGCCGCAATACAGCCAAGCATTGCGATCGCCATGACAGGTTTGAATCGTGGAATCATAAGAGAGGGTTTCCGTGATAAGCAGTTATACGAGGACGCAGCGGGCTCGGTAAAAATTCGAGTTCGCCGACCGCGAATCAACTGGGTGCGAGACGCATGCACTGGATGAGAGACAGGATGTGGGGACAATGAGAGTTGAAAAGCGGGGACAACAAGCCGTTAGAAGATGAACTTCATGAACCACTCGTAAACTTCGTGCAGCAGAACGAAACCGCTGGAACGGCGGCCGACTTTGACGTCCGCGGTCAGCTTGGTCCCGGCACTAGGCGAAAGCTTTTGCAGTTCCGCTTGATCGGGATAGATCTTCATCTTGATGACCGAACCGTGCTCTTCGCTGGGTTCGGCTCGCAATGAAATGTTGTCAACGGGCAGTTTGCCAGGTAGCGGATGGTCGGGATCGGACGCCAAGATATACGTCACATCCAACTCCTTCGCGGAGACCTCTTTAATGTAATCATCCAAATGTCCTTCCCGTTTTTCGGGCATCTCAATTTCGACATACATCGGCTTGCTGAGGTCAGCAATTTCCATCAATACTTGCCCGGTCGAGATAGGCCGGTTGATCAACATCTTTTCGACTTCCCACGACACGACACGACCGTTGATCGGTGATCGCACGACCAAGTCGTCAGCCCGCTTTTGCTTTAATTCCAGTTTTGCGTTCTGAGCCTTCAGCTTCGTTTCCAGCTCAAACTCTTCGCCTTCCAGGGCGCGAAGGTCGTTAGGCTTCAACTCATTTCGTTTTCGCATTTGACCACGAACCCGATTCAACTCGGCTTTGGTGGTCAGGATCTGGCCCATCAACTCAGCGATTTCAACCTCGACGTCTGGGTTGATCATGCGCACCAACGGCTGCCCCGCCTCGACAACCGAGTTGTGGTCGACCAGGACTTCGCGAACTTCGCCGTCGATACCGGCGAAGATCTCGCGGCGTTCTTCCGGCTTCAGCGTGCCATCGGCCTCCAAGTCGAAATCCATTGGGATAAAGACTCCGGCTGCTACCAATCCGGCAATCAGGCCGAGAACGCCCAACGTCTTGGGAAGCGTCCGAGCCCGCAAGACCCAGGTGGCGCGACCCAGAGTACGCCAAACCGGCATCAAGAATAGGTTTGTGTGAGCTTGCGAGTTGGCGATCGCTCGGGTGCCGTGTTCATACACAAGGTCGCAGCGAGTGCGAAACACGTCCGGTGGCAGATCCGTTTCGATCTGCTCTACGATCAAGGCACCAATCACTTCACCACGGTGAGCGTTGTCGCGATCGACTTCGCCGGCCGCACCTTGTTCTTTTTCGCGTCCCAACTTCCGTTCGGGTGCACGAAGTGGAAGCACGGCCAGGTGCCGTCCGTACGACAGGTCAACGTAGTCTTCCAATGCCTCTTCGATTTGCGGCGGCAAATCTTCGGTCGATCCATCGTGCCACAGTGGTTCCCCGGCAGCGACAACTCGAGTGGCAAGATTGTTGAGCGCCGAAACAATGTTCGAACGGTTTTCAATCGTGTCTTGACCGCTGATAGCCTCAACCGTGCACTTACGGCCCTTCTTGATGGCGACACTGACACGGTCACAACCGATCAACCTACGTCCTTCGTTGGCAACAACATAGGCGGTTTCTTTCAGATCCAGCGACTCGTGAGCTGCACGGGCGAACGAATCCGCCTGTTGCCAAAGCGTTTGGCGGTCGCCGAGCTTGATCAGCTTTTGGCTACGCAACCATTCTGCGGCCAACTCACACATCTGCTGCAAGAACCGCAGATAGCCTTTCTGGGTTTCGGGAGCCGTGTCGGGACGTTGAAAGATTTCAATCAAACCGTCTTTTTGACCATCGTGCTCCAGAGCTCCCAACACCAACAAGTACCGAGTCGGGTTCCCTTCAGCGTCACCGTCAGTTGTACCGCTATAGGGCGGAATCAAAACAGATTGCCCTGCATTGGCCGCCCGCTGAATTAGACGTTTGTGGCGAGTCGCGTCCTCGCTGTCCTCCGCCAAGATGGCTGGTTCAGCATTGATTTGGTACTGCAAACGCAGTTGTTTGTCTTCGTCGAGCAGCCAGATCGCTCCACCCGCAGCGGCCAGCGCCGTGATGATTCGCGAGAGTAGCTCTGGATAAAACTCCGCCGCGGTTGAACCGCTTTTGGTCAGCGCAGCAATCTCGTTGACCAGACCGCGGATCTGTGCCTTGGTTTCTTCGACGGTTTGTTGGTTGACCGACATAGGCGTGAATCTGTGCGCTTCGTGCGAAAGGAGAGGGGGTTCATCAATGACGAGTTCACAGGACGTTAGTTAAAAAACCGCCCCCCTCGCTATCCGAAGTTCGCCAAATCAGGCGGATCCAACTGCCACTCTTCCGATCGCAACGCTTAGCACGAACCGCACGAATGGTTCGAAAAAGCGAGAAAAGTAGGTCATTGGGGATACGAGGGATGCATAATCTCTAACTAGGACTGGACCATTTATACATTTCGTATAACCTATTGTCTAGTGGTTTCTCCCCCCGAGCAGGCCCGCAAACTCCCCCAGCCCGCTGTTTCCTTTAACTCGCCGCGCCCGGTAGTCCGCTTGAATCTGCCTTTGAAACCACTAACCGACCATTTGCCTGGGCACGCCACACCGGCCGAAAAAGCTGAGGCGGCGACGGCGGACCACACGCTCACCCTGCTGCAACAGGAACTGAACCGGATTCAGCGGTCGATGCGATTGTCGCTGCAGGCGCATCTGCAAGGATTTACGGGCCGCTCGATGGGCTCGCTGGACCTGAACCGGGAGTTTGCCAAGTCAATCCAGTCGATTTTAGATCAGCACGGCTTCCGTCTGAGCTGTCAGCAGTGCGGCCACCCCGCCATCATGCGAGTCAGCCCTCGCAAGGGGATGAGCGACGGAGCGTTCGTTTTCGACCATACGATCGACGGTCGCCGAACGTTTCACGGCGGTTCCGCAACGGTTCCCACGATTCACCTGGTTGCTAAACCGGGCCGCAAGCGGAACTAGCCGATTTCCCGCTGCAAATCGTCAAACGCCACGCTCATTTGCTGACGATAGGCGTTGGGATCGCCCGCGACTTCTTGCCAAATCGCCAGTTTTTGCGATTCAAAATCGATCGATCGCTCAGGATTTCCACTCAAATGGTCTCGCAACTGAACCATCTGGTCCAGCATTCGAGAACCTTGGGAAACCAGATAAACACGGTGAGTCGGGCAACCGTGACGCGGCTTTTCCAAAAACCGGTCCGCTATCGAACCGCGTGCGACGGAATTCGCCCACGATGGGGAGGAACTCTGTCCAAGCGGAAACTCAGTTTCTCGGAAATTCAGCCCTTCGATCAATCTCGCGGAATCTCCCAAATCGACCGGGTCAGCAACGATCGCCACCACGTCGATTACCGGACGAGCCACCATACCGCTGACCGCCGTGGCTCCCACATGCTCGACGCCGACGACTCGTCCCTCACAACACTGCAGGATCCCACTGCGGGTTTGCTGAAACTCCTGTCGCCACCGAGCATCGTAGTGCATAAGCCGGATCTCGTCGGGCGAGCCAGCCGATTCGCTATCGAGCCATTCAGGTTGCATTCCGACGGTCCCACGGGGTCGTGTAATTTCAGCGGTTGGCAAGTTCGGCTACAACGTAACAGAACTCACACCATGTTTCTGGCATCTCCGATGCGGCTCTCCCTTGCCACCGCCCACGCGGCGGGACGATGCTCGCGAGCCCGTTTCAACCGCCCCTTTCGCCCACACACCGATCGCCGTGAACTCTGATAGCAACTCTAGCTCTGGAACAAGTACCGCCCCCAAGCCGCTTGTCGGCGTCATCATGGGAAGCCGCAATGACTGGAGCACCATGTCACACGCCTGCGCGGCGTTGGAGCAACTTGGCGTGCCCTACGAAAAGTCCGTCGTATCGGCTCACCGAACACCTGAGCGAATGTTCCAGTACGCTCGGACCGCGAAAGACCGTGGTATCCAAGTCATCATCGCCGGCGCCGGTGGAGCGGCTCACTTGCCCGGCATGGTTGCCTCTGAAACGATTCTGCCAGTGATTGGCGTCCCGGTTCAAAGCCGTGCCCTGCAAGGCCTCGACTCTCTATTGTCGATCGTGCAAATGCCCGGCGGCATTCCCGTTGCCACGATGTCGATCGGAAACTCGGGAGCCAAGAACGCTGGCATCCTGGCGGCACGCATCCTGGCTTTGCTAGACACTGACCTGTCCGACCGAGTCGCCGCCTTCGTTCAACAACAACACGACGATGTGGTCGCCAACGCCGACCTCAGTGACCTCTCTACCGAATCCGGCTCATGACCCAAACCAACTCTCAACCCAACAAAGAGACTAACGTTCAGCCAATTCTTCCCGGTGCCACCATTGGCATGGTCGGCGGTGGCCAACTCGGCCGCATGTTTGCCATGGCCGCCGCCAAGTTGGGCTACCGCGTTGGCGTGTTCTGTGGCAGCAGCGATGAGCCAGGCGCTAGCGTGGCCTCGTTCACCGTGTGCGGTCCACTGGAAGACCACTCCGCGATCGAGAACTTCGCCCGCCGCTGCGACGTCATCACTCTTGAGTTCGAAAATATCCCCGCCGAGACGATTGCCGTTTGTTCGCGTCACGCACCGACCTATCCCGATGCGTCCGTGCTCGCGACCGCTCAAGATCGCTGGGTCGAAAAGTCGACGCTACGCGATACCGGCCTACCAGTCACTCCCTTCGCAGCCGTAAACACAGCAACGGACGCGATCGAGGCCGCGGAGATCCTCGGCTGGCCGATCATCGTGAAAACGCAACGCAGCGGGTACGACGGCAAAGGCCAACACCGACTTGCTGACCAAGCCGCTACCGAACATGTCGACTGGGAAGGCGGCGGCGACTGGATCGCCGAAGCGATGATCGGATTCGACCGCGAAGTGTCCGTCGTGGTCGCCCGTACCGCTGACGGCCGCACGTCGACATTCCCCGTGTTCGAAAACGCTCATCGCAATCATGTCCTCGACCTGACCACGATCCCCGCCGCCATCGACGAAGCAATCGAAACCGAAGCGAGACGCATCGCCATCGAAGCCACAGAGTGCCTAGGTGTGGTCGGATTGCTTTGCGTTGAAATGTTCGTTTCCGGTGATCGCATCCTGATTAACGAAGTGGCGCCCCGCCCCCACAACTCGGGTCACGTCACGATGGAAGCCTGTGCGACCAGTCAGTTTGAACAGCACGTTCGGGCGATCTGCGGCTTACCGCTCGGCGATACCCAAATGATCGTTCCCGCCGCCGCAATGATGAACTTGCTAGGCGACTTGTGGGAAACCGAAGCTGGATCACCCAACTGGCCCGCTATGCTAGAAACAGCGGGCGTGTCACTGCACCTATACGGCAAGCACGCCGCCCGCCCAGGTCGCAAAATGGGGCACATCACCGGCGTTGGAAACTCGATCAAAGACGTCGTCGCCAAGCTGGAACAAAGCCGTAACGCGGCCCAACCCCATCAGAAGTAACAACCGACGATCGCGATTCGAATCGCGCCGGTCAATCGGTTGCTGACTAGGCCAAGTGCCGAGAGGTCATTAAAACATCTCGGCAAGAACGGTATCGAATACTTCCAGCGAAGCATCGTTATCACTCGCTTCCTCGTCGTCATCAGAGGAAGGGGCTAAAGGAAAAGTAGTCTGTGGTTCGGCTGAGGCCGCAAACTCCGGTGCAATCAACTTGGATGGATCTTCAGCCCCTGCAAAAGCAACATTTTGCAACTTGAGCGAGGGATCCATTTGCCCGTCATCTTCAGCGACCAGCAACGGCTCACCGCCAGACAACGGTTCACTTTCACTCGCCAACGCATTCAAGCGGTTGATAACCCACAATGCGTCTAACGCGCTTACGACAAGATCTCCCGTCACGTCGTAGTACCACTGTTCATTCACGCCATCGTTGGTACCGACCCCGTAATCGTTGACTTGGTCAACCTCGATTTTCTCCAAGCGAGCCGCTCGGTTAATACGATTGATGACCAGTAACGCATCTCGGGGTGAGACGTCCCCGTTATAATCCACATCCCAACGCAAACGAGGATTTTCAAGGCGACTCCGAACCGTTTGCATGGAAATCATAATGGGATCGCTCTTGAATCCGTTTTGATCCTCAACCGTGATATGCAGCGTGTCTGACTCCAACGATCCTTCGGCGGGCGAATAGACAATTTTTCCATCAATCACCTCAGCGGATCCATGGTGCGGGCCATAGTTGGCCTCGGGGTCTGCCCCTGGCATCGGTCCGGCAAGAATAGCAATCGTTCCTGGATTCAGGATTGTTCCCTCAGGGAAATGAGCTGCGACATCCAGCGTCGCACTGCGATTCACCGAAGTCCCTGCAACAATCGTTTCGGCATAAGGACGTGCAATTAGCTCAACCGAAGCTGAATCACTTACCGCCTGATGATCGTCTTCGACCGTATAGGTAAAGAAGTCTTGCCCCTTAAACGATTCGGCCGGAACGTAGGTTAGCATTCCGTCAACGAACTGCAGTTCACCGAACTGAGGCGGCGTGGTGATTGTGAGCGAGGAAGACACAACGCTTCCATCCATATCGGAATCGTTGCCCAGTGGATCAATCATGGTGCTGCCATGACGATTCACTGCAATGACGTCATCTCGTGCAATAGGCGCATCGTTTGTGTTGATCACGGAGACGAGGAACTGATCGGAAGCCGTTTCGCCGTCGAAGTCTTGCACCGACACTTTTACCGTGAATGAGCCCACGTCGTCGTTCAGAGGCGTCCCCATGAACTCGCGGCTAATGGGATCAAACGAGAGCCAATTCGGAAGCGGAGATCCATCGTCGAGCGCAGCTGCATATTGCAAAGAGTCGCCATTGGGATCACGAAAAGTATCGTCGGGGATCACAAACGAATAAAGCGAATCTTCAGCAGCAGTTTGATCCGCTATCGGATTATCAAGAACCGGAGCCTCGTTGGGGATCTCGTCATCGGTAACCACAACCTGCCCCGTGTCACTGGCATGGAGCTCTGCGGTGGCGGTCAACGTAATTGTCTGAGGCCCATCGAGCACCAAATCGTCCACGCCTGTGATCCCAAACGGCGATGACACGGATTGACCAGCCGGAATAGTGATCGTCGCGGGGACATCTAATTCGCCGATATCACTACTGGTCAAAGTGACGGTCAACTCGGTCGAAAGATCGGTATTTCGGGAAACGGTGGCCATTGTTTCCCCACCGTTTTCACTGATTGCAGACGCATCGAAGACCAGCGTAAGAACCGCCACATCATCATCGGTGACGTCGATCAAACCGCTACCATCAACATGTCCGGTGGCAATTGCGGTGACCGTAACCGTTTGTGTTCCATCGACAACCAAGTCGCCAATCCCATCAATGATGAATGGATCGGATACCGATTGTCCGGCGGGAATGACGACCGATGTCGGTATCGCAAGCTCACTGGCATCACTGCTCGCGAGCGTCACAACAAGCTCATCCGTAGTGTCCGTATTTCGAGACACCGTCGCGGTCGTCATGCTCCCATTTTCGCTAATCGCAGCGGCGGCAATGTCCAAAGTCAGCGTCGCCACATCGTCGTCAGTGATGTTAATTGAACTGCTTCCAACGGCATGACCTGCTGCACTCGCGGTGACCGAGACCGTTTGTATTCCATCGACAATCAAGTCGCCAATCCCATCGATGATGAATGGATCAGACACCGATTGTCCGGCGGGAATTGTGACCGATGTCGGTATCGCAAGCTCACTGGCATCACTGCTCGCGAGCGTCACGACAAGCTCATCCGTAGTGTCCGTATTTCGAGACACCGTCGCGGTCGTCGTGCTGCCATTTTCGCTTATCGCGGCAGCGGCAATGTTTAAAGCCAGCATAGCCACATCGTCATCGGTGACATAAACCAGTGAACCGTCACTCGCGTGATCCGCGGCGATCGCGGTAATTGTCACCGACTGCGTTCCATCGACGATTCCATCGTTGACACCACCGATCGTGAATGGGCTCGACGTCGCCTGGCCGGCCGGAATCGTAATCATCGCCGGAACGGAAGCTTCGCTGATGTCCCCACTTTCCAGGCTGATTATTAATTCACTCGAGACATCGGTGTTGCGGGAAACCGTTGCTGTTGTTGCACCACCATTTTCGCTGAACATTGCAGCGGTGATGCTGAGGGTAACCGTCGCGACATCGTCGTCGATGACATCGATTGCACCAGTGCCACTGACGTGCCCGGTCGCACTCGCGGTCAATGCGATGGTCTGCGTTCCGTCGACAACGAGGTCATCCACGCCGGAGATCTCAAAAGGATTCGAAGTGCTTTGTCCCGCCGGAATAGTGATCGAGCCAGGCACTGATACTTCGCCCGCATCGTCACTGGCTAGCATGACAGTAATGGATGCGGCAGTGTTTGAGTTTCGCGTCACAGTCGCCGTTGCGACACCACCATTTTCGCTGACCGAGGTATCAGCGATTACTAGCCACAAAGTCGCGACGTCATCGTCCGTGACCTCAATCGTGTCTGATCCATCAAGGAATCCAGTTGCACTGGCCTGAACCGTGACCGTCTGGGTACCGTCGACGATCGAGTCGCCAACGCCGTCAACGAGGAATGGATCCGAAATGACTTGCCCGGCGGGAATGGTGATCGTTGCTGGCACTGATAGCTCACCCGTATCGCTACTGACGAGCGTCACGACAAGTTCGTTCGTATCATCGGTGTTCCGGGAAACCGTGGCAGTCGCCGGACTGCCATTTTCACTGATCGCGGAAGCATTGATGGTCAGGAAGAGAGTCGCCACACCATCGTCCAACACATCGATCGTGTCGCTCCCTTCGATGTAGCCGCTGGCCGTGGCCGTCACGGTGACAGTTTGCACTCCATCGACAACAAAGTCATCCACACCCGAAATCGTGAAGGGCGCCGATGTCACTTGCCCTGCAGGAATCGTTAATGTAGCTGAGTGTGTCACTTCATTCGCGATATCGCTAGTCAGCGTGACAGTCAGCGGGATGCTCGAATCGGTATTTCGGGATACAGTTGCCGTGGTGGCACCACTCTTTTCATTGATCGAATCGGCAGCGATTTCCAGAGACAACGCCGCCACGTCAATGTCCGTGACATCAAGGGTATCGACACCGTCAATAAGCCCCGGGGCCATCGCGGTTAACGTGACCGATTGAGTTCCGTCGACCAGAAGATCAGCAACACCTTCGACTACAAACGGATCTGATGTTGTCTGTCCCACAAGAATTGTGATCGTCGATGGCAAAGCAAGCTCGCTGGCATCATCGCTCGCAAGCGTTACGGTTAACGCTGCCGTCGTATCCGTGTTGCGGGTAACCGTTGCCGTAGTCGTACCGTCTTCACTGATTGAGCCAGCGGTGATTTCAAGACTTAAGGCTTCAACAAAGTTGTCAATGTAATTCGACAGTTCAACCGAATCGGTGGCCGAGTTGTATGTCACCAGGAAAGAACCTTCACCGCCAGCGGTCTCCAGTCTTTCGCCGCTGATAACGTTTTCGAAAACGCCTATCAGATCCATGCTCGCTGAAAGAACCGTAAAAGTGTCTGTGGGCGACGGCTCCCAAATCGCACCGTCGGCCTCTAGCAACGAAACGCTCAGCGAGCCACCAAGGGTTACCAAGTCAGCAAACAATTGGTCATATTCCGCTCCAGCAACCGTACCTCCCAACTCCACTTCGAATGCTGCCCCTGCCGCCAACGTCAAATCGCCTACCGAAAGCGTTCCCGCGCTCGCACCCGGCGACAGACGCCCAGCAGCATTGACAGTGACATCAGAATCGATCGATCCGCTTCCGCCCAGCACCGCGCTGTTTCCGATCGTGTATTCACCGCCGCCATTGTGAGAGCCATCAACCTGCAAGAGTCCTGCGGTTACCGTGGTTGTGCCTGTGTAGGTGTTGTTGCCGGAAAGTATCTGTGTTCCTGAACCCGACTTCGTGATCGAGACCGCTGTAGAAATGTCGCCTGAAAAATCAGCTTCGCTGGCATCAAACGCGAGCTCCAAACTAGCACCTGCGCCGGCAGATGCGTTTGTGACAGTAATTTCCCCGCCCCCGAACAACCGGCCGACTCGGCCCGGTAGCGAGCTATCGTCCGTTCGGCCGTTCAAATCCAGCACACCTTCCACCGTAACGTCGCCGCTCGTCTTGTAGGTGTTGTTACTGTTGGCCGAAATGGAAGCCCCCGCAGCCACGGTAAGATCTCGGTGAACGACGCCGGTCCGACCGAAGACACTTCCTTCGGCAACAATTAGATTGCCGTCAAAGGTGCTCGACTTTTCCATCGACAGCATGCCTTCACCAAGCTTAGTGAGGTTCCCGGTGCCCTGGATTCGACCGACCAAAAATTGATTACCGCTCGTCCCCACACCGATCGATGCATCGCCGTCCAAGAAGATCGTGCTGGCATCTCCGTTACTGGATGAACCAAAGCGAGTCCCATTGCCGCTTGCTCCGTCAGTATACAACGCCCCAATTCCATCAACACCGTCACCGCTGATCGTCAACTTCTCGTTAGTGATTCGAATGTCCGCCTGGATCTCCAACGTCCCGCCATCGGCAACGATCGAGCCGTTCGAGTCCAACGTACCATCGGCAATTGAGCCATTGTTTCCTAAACCAGCAGTATGCTGAACGACAGTATGTGTTCCCGATGGCACCAACGAGATTCCATCGTAGGCATTGTCTCTTCCGTTAGTGATAACGTAGCCCTGCGAACTGCCTGTGTTGCCAGTCACTTCCGCTCCCAACACCAACATTTGATTGGTGTTGTTAGTGAAAGTGGAATTGGTGTAGTTCGTATCGCCGTCTTCGTAACCCGTTGGATTGCCAGCGTCACGCCAATTTTCGAAGTACTTTTGGCCAATCCGGATAAGCGAGTCTTCCGGTAGGGCTCCTAGCGGAAGATCGCTACTGATCGTGACGTCAATGTTATTGCCATTAACATACGCAACCGCCCAATCAACCCCCTCGGGAGTACCGCCAACCAATTCAACGTCAATGGAACTGTTGCTGTTATTGAAATAGGGGTTATAGACCAACGGACCGTGCGTGATATCGCCTTTCGCATTGGTGATGGTGGTATTTGATTTGAAGTTGAAGCCATTTTCGGTTCCATAAGCTTCAACATTATTCAGGTTCATCGTCCCTCGCCCCAAAGCGACGGAAAATCCGGTCCGCATGTTGGTGACGACCACGTTATCCACCGTTAGCCCGGTAGGCCCGGAATACATGCGAACGCCGTCTTCGTTGCCGGAAATCATGATATCCGGGGGAAGCTCATTCCCATGCGACGTGAATCCGTAGGCCTGATATAACTCGGTGGCGATCACATCGTTACTAGAGAACAACTCACCGGTGACGGTGCTGTTCGTCAGTGTGGTGTTGTCCGCAGTACCTTGGACGAAAAACCCGTGACCATAGGTCCTGACGTCTAGGTGCATGTCATTGATCACCGCATCTACCGTATCAATGACTTGGAATGCAGACGTCTTCCGGTGTGCATGCCACGGCAATCCCACCCCATTACCAACCGGGTCACCGTTCTCATCCAATGCCGGGCCCGGATCCCAGCCCTGTGGATCTTTCCGGGCCCCCTTGCCAAAGACGTCACCGTAGCCATAAGGAAACGAACCGCGGGTCAGGACGTGAACATCGTCAACCTTGTTATTGGAACCCGTCATCTGGACGAAGACCGCAGCCCAATCAGCAGAGCGTTGTGCGTCAGGATCGGTATCCATCGCTAAGTCATGACCGGTCAGGTCGAGGCCAATGATCGTGTTGCTGGAACCACTAATTTTGACCACTTCCACGCCGCTGTCATGGCCAAGCGCGCGGCCGAACCCGTCCAACTTCCGCGTGTCCAAATTGATGCTGGTTCCGGTCAGAATGTACGTGTTGCTATCGCCACCCAACTCCAAAAACGTCGGTTCCGAACCCGTCGGATTCTCAATGTGATCTCCGCTAATCCAATACTCGCCTGGCGTGACGATGCCAGTCACCGGGTGCGGATCACCGCCCGTTGTGCTGAGCGTTATGGTGTCGTTACTGACATCAAAATTTGCCGAAACACCATAGTCCCGCAACTCCGCCAAGCTACCGGCGATGTACGACGCAAGCACCACGCGTGACTCGAGCGATTCAAACAACCGAAGCCGACGCCGCTTGGCGGACGTGCGCCGACGCTGAGATTTCGAACGACGTGACCACAGATCAGAGGCCTTCAGGTAGCGATTGAACATGTGCTCTTTAAACGATGATGAAGACAAGATGGAGAGAATAGATCTGGATGCCGACCTGAATTTTGCTGGCCAGCCACACAGCAATAGCGGTCTACGTTTGCCCGATCAAAAGCTTCGATGTGGCGAAGCAAAGCAAGCCGCCACACAATCCCAACGCGTGCGTCGGCCCATCGCGTACGCCAGATCGGCTGGTCGCGAAGCAGTGCCCGAGACCTGCCAAGCAAGCGGGGCGGATATGGGATCCTTCCCTAAAAGAGAGGAGCCCTAGGCGTAAAAAATCCAGACAGACGAGCAGTCCTGGCACACCAACCTCACGGAAGCTCGCACCAAAAAAGAAACGACTTCCGGCCAGGAAGGACACGCTCTGCCGGCCCGATAGAAAAGACAGGCCGCTCCAACACGCCACTCGAAGTGGCATGCCGAGAATCCACGCCATCAACGCAAGGTATTGGGAAAGAAACAGAATGACCACAGACCAATTCCTGGTCGCGATCCATCCTGTCGAGCTACTTAAGGGAAAATCACACCGCATAGCGTGAATGCCCAGACCACGTGCATCCTTAACACAAAACCGGGCATTTTTGGCCAATCGGACTAACTTACGCAGTTCTCACGCTCGTATACCCCATCCAGGCCAGCGCAATATTCGCATCGCCTACGATAACGCGTGGGCGAGCCTATCGCGTTCACAAGCCACATCGAATGCGACTTGGCGCAGTCAGCTTCGCTGAGCGGCGACTCGGGCTGCAAGAATCTCGCTTGCTTGCTTTGGGTCTGGCTGACCTATGCCGCCGCGGCACGCGACTGCTCGACGGTTCGCTGCAAACCGTTGCCGCTGTCTAACAAGTCAACCCGATAGATTTTGTCCTGAAGCCCTTGGAGCTCAACCCGAATCGACACTTCACGAGGAAGCATATCGCCAGCCATCGCAGCGCGTCCGGCGAAGTCATTCTGGAATTCACAATCTGGAGTTACCGTCGCCAACGCGAGCTTCAAACTACATGTCGTCAGGGGATCGATGTTGACTGGAAACAGCTCCGTATCCGGGGCCTCATGTTGAACATCCATCTCACGCCATTGCCCATCAGCAAGCTGCAAAGAGATGCGAGCGCCCAGCAGCGCATTTGGAAGCGAACTGTTATTCACCACCGCCAAATGCAACCAATACATCACACAGTAGCGTTTATCGCCGGGCAGCAATCGGTGGTAGACCGTCGGATACTCTTGGTGCAGCACGATCCGCCCGCAAATGTCCTTGATCGGATGAACGGTCAATTTCGCACGTTCACGGTTGGCTCGGACTAACCAGAAGCAAAACGTGGAAGCGAGAGCCAAAGCCGAGCCACCCAAACTGGCGTACTCTCGGGCCATTGCCATGTCGACTGTCATCTCACGATCCATTTCGATGAGGGAAGAGAAACCTACCGGCAGTCACGCCGCGACCATTCGTATCAAATCCCTGCTTCAAGACACAAGATCTCGTACTTTTCAATGGCAGGTAACTGACGCTCCCATCGGCACAGCCACCGCCGATGCACCCGCAAGCGTTGACGCAAACGCGACTGAGAAATTCTGCCGGAAAACTACTTGCGGCCGAAGTCGGCTGGGATTTCGCCCCAGCGTTTGGTTTCCCACTTTAGCACTGGATTCCGAACACCATGCTTGGCGAGCCACCGCTCGGCTCGATCAACAAGGTTAAAGAGCTTTCGGTTGTTCCCCGTCCGGGGCAGTTTGGTTTTACAGACACCCTGCTTCACCCAGCTCATTCCAATTCGGGAATCGGAATAGATCGGCGTGTCGAATTGCTCCCCGCCATGCAGCAATGCGAGAGCGTGCACGATCGCCAAGAACTCACCGATATTCACCGTGCCTTCGGGATAGGGGCCCATATGGAACAGATCCGTATTGGACTCCAGTTCAACACCCTGATACTCAAGCTCGCCAGGGTTCCCTTTACAGGCGGCATCCACCGCCCAGGCACTCATGTCGACTCCTAAGCCCGGCAGATCCTCACGATGAATCTTCGGTGTCGGCGTGCTCTTCTTACTACTGCCGCCCTTGCCCCAGTGGTCATCAGCGTCATGGGTGAACGCGATTTCCGCCTCACTGCGACTCGCAAACGACTTGTATTTCGCGCCGGCAAAACCGTTGATCTGCGTCTGGCATTGGTCCCAAGTCGAATACACGCCCGGTCGGCGGCCCTGCCACACGACATAGAACTTTGGTTTCTTTGCCACTAGCGTTACCGGATCGTTCCGGTTGCCACGCACTCAGCCGCCTTGTCACCCGGCAAATCCGTCACGATTTCAATCTTCTGGGCTATTCGATCGGGAGTATCACCCGCGGTGAACTTCATCTGCAAGAAGTGCAGCTTCTTCTTCCCCTTGGGAATCTCGAAGCTAAATCGATCATCAATGCAGCGTACTTCGCGGATTTCAAACTCTTCGTCTGCACGTACTAGCAAACGACGCCCCACAACCTCACCCACCGCCGCAGTACCTAAGCTAACCGCCGCTGGCGAAACACTAATGGTTGGTCGCACTCGACCAGCCACGGCCATTTCAATTGCTGGGAACTGGGTGTCGTTGCTTACCAGCGTCAACCGTTCGCGGATGTCACCCTCGGGCATGGACTCCTTCATGCGGACTTCCATCTCGTACTGAACCAGACCGGGTTTCACGATCGGCTGACTTAGCTTGACCTGCAAATCGCTGCAGTGACTGCGAACGTCTTGGATTCGCCAACCAGCATTCCCACGATGCGAGATCGTGATCTTGCGATCTTGAGTTTGTCCTGGGCGACTTTCGCCAAAATCAATTTCAGCAGGCTCAAACGTCACGTCGGTACGGATGTATCCGCTGACGGCGAGTTGCACTTCGGCGTAATACGGCTGATCAAAAACAACCGTGATCGTCGCCGCTTTTTGGCCAATGAAAGTACTGGTGTTCAGTGTGGCAACAATCGAGGCTGTCTCGTGGGTTGCCAATGTATCCTTGCTAACGGTCGGCGTGGTACATCCACAACTACTTCGCACTGCCGCGACATGCACCTCTTCCTCGTAGATGTTGCGGAACTCGAAATGGTGCTCGGCAGTGGTTCCTCGACCGACGATCCGAAAATCGTGCTTCGTTTCGGAAAACATCTTTTCCGCCCAGTTCTCAGCCGAAGCATGACGGGACGCGAACGCTTGTCCGAAAAGACCACCCAATACGAACAAACCCAGGGCGAGGCGTTGAATCGTTACAGCACTCATGGCGAAGGTTACCGTCTCCAGTCTATCGAATTTAAGGCGAGCGGCCGAACCGGAAAACACCGAGTCCACTCCGCCCAGCAAACCAGGGCAAAATTACACAACCAGTTTACCGGACTTCCTTTTGTACCTTGTCGGCCAATGAATCAAACTTTTCCAACAATTCCGCCAAACGTTCCATCGGCAAGCCAACAACGTTACTTTCGCTGTCCTGATCGACCACTTTGATCCAATCATTACCGTCTTGATAGCCAAAAGCCCCCGCCTTGCCGTCCCACAGGGCGGAGTCCAGATAGTCCTGCAACATCTCTTCCGAGAGCGTCTGCATGGTCAATCGCGAACGAACTACATCGACATAACATCGCTGCGTCGCCGCCGACCACAGACAAACTCCGGTGTAAACGTCATGATCGCGACCACTTAACAACCGCAGCATCGACTCAGCATGCTCGCGATTGTCTGGCTTACCAAGAATCTTCCCCTGGCACGCGGCCAGCGTGTCGGCGGCCAAAATCAGCCCGCGTCGATGTCGCTGCACCACGTCGACTGCTTTTTGGAAAGCCAAGCGGGCGACCATTTCTGGAGCGGTTTCACGGCTACAGATACCGCATTCCGCAGTATCGGCCGCAGGCTGCACCTGAAATTCATAGCCTGCCGCTTTCAACAACTCTGCACGACGGGGCGATCCGCTCGCCAGAATCAAGGGTTCATCGGTCGGCAACTTGCCCCGCGGCAACCCCACCATCAATGGCAAAGTTTCAGACATCGTACGTCCTTGCGTTTAGAAACATTGGATTGCAGGTCGGCTCGTTTCGCAATGATCACTTTAGGCAATCAGAGTATCCGGTGTGCAGAATCGACTTTTCTTAGCACTCTTCAGCGAATGCGTGCTGCTTCGCTGCAGCCAATAAAAAGCCATCGACGTCAGGCCCCTTGCCGGATTCAGTGGCTTCGCCACGTGGACCGGTCGGCATTTGCGGCCCGGGAATTTCAGGCCCCGTGTGCGAGATTTCGTTCTTCTCGTTCACAAAGATCAATTTTGGCTTATGCGACTTGGCATCCGCTTCAGGCACCATCGCGTACGCCGCCAAAATCACATGATCGCCAGGACGAATCAAGTGAGCAGCCGCGCCGTTAGCGCAAATGTCATGCGAGCCCGGCAGTCCTTCAATCGCGTAGGTCTCGAGCCGAGATCCGCGAGTGACGTTCCAAACGTGCAACGATTCATAAACGGAGATGCCAGCAGCAGCCAGCAATTCCGGCGGCACCGTCATACTGCCTTCGTAGTTCACATCGGCGCCGGTGACGGTCGCGCGATGAATTTTCGCCGCCAGTAGCTTTCGGTATGGAGCGTCCAAATCGCTAGCCTGCAAGAAAGGGTTTCAATTTTTCAACAGTCGCGGCGTTTCCGATTTCCAGTTTCCCGAAACCATACTGCGCACCTTCTTCGACTGCTGTTTGCTGATGCTCATCGTAATTGGTGACCAACATCACGGGCACATCCTTGACTTCAGGATCCGCTTTAATCGTGCGAATGATCTCCAGCCCGTCACTGTAGTCACGATCCAACTTTCGGTTGACCGTGACCAAATCGACCTTTCGCGACTTCAACAACTCTAGTGTGTCTTCCACACCGTGTGTCTGCAGAACCGTGGCCTCAAAATTTGAGTTCACCATTTTGCGGATGGAATTGAAGTCAGGGCCACAATTGCCACAATCGACAAGTGTTTTCGACATATTCGGGTCGTACAGGAAATGAGAAACAGGGTTTAGCCACGAGCGTACGCCCGTGCGGCCAAAGCCAGAAAGTTCGGCCTCAGTTTGACCGCCAACGAAGCATTGAGCAAGGTGCGACGTCGCGGGGTCACGACGAACGCCCCGTGGACGACATTATAGGCTGCTGGGATGCCCCTGAATCGAATCCGAACTCGGTAGGGAACACACATCTAATACGATGCCCGAATCAGCGAATAACCCGCATGCTGAATCGATGACGCACGACCGAACCAACCCCAAGAGCGACCATTCGGGGGGCACCTCGCAGGATTTCAGCAAAACACACTCCGTCGAAATTGACCGCTCATTGCCGCACAATTTGACCCGCTGCCGAATCTCGCTTGTTAACCCAATCGCGATCGCGTCGGAGGTCGTCCGCCAATCTTCGGGTAGGGAAATTGGCATGCTTCCCGCTAACTGGCGGTGATACGCTGCCGGTACGCTTAGCAATACAAAGCGTCCTGGCTTCACCTGCCCGGCGCATAGACCGTCTCGAAAAAACTCCCATTGCTCGGGCGAATCGATCATCTCCACACCCTCCCAAGCGGGGCTGGCCAGCATCGAATCACGCATCGATTCATAGGTAAAACGCAGCATCTCGATACATCGCCAATGCACCTCAGCCGGATCGCCCGGTCGCAATCGATCCCAAACACGCATCGCCTCGATCATTTGCCCGCCACCAATGATCGCAATGGTCAACTCAGGACTCGCTTCGCCGGCGTCCCTCCACTGTGCTAGATCTTCTAACAAGCGAGGACGCTCGAGTAGGCTTCCGCCAATTTTGACCACACGCACTCGCATCAAATCAGCGGCCAAGTTACTGAACCAACTCACGAGCCAGCTCTGCAACCGCCCAGGCTGGGGCCGCGCGAGAAACACCCTCGGGCAAGGCCGCACGCAAGTCCACACGAACCACATTCGGTGGCACCTTCACAATGCCTTGCCCATGCCCGCTTAAGACCCAAGTCATATCATCACCAACATCGCCATCACACCAACTCGAAATCGCTTCACTCACGCGATCGCTTGCGGCCGCCCGCACCTGCGATGCCAAGTCCATTGATTCACCTTCGGTCATCTGGTGGTGATCCAAGCCGAGCATGCGTGCCAAGCGAACTTTGGCACCAGCGCGTGTCGCCGGCTTGCCATCGGCCGTAGAGCAATCCTGCGAATCTTCCGCCTGCTCACCCAATAACAGCATCGCGTCACCCACGGTGGCGAACAGCTCGTTCATCACCGCGACACCACTGTCGCGAAAGTACAACTTGGAAAGTAAGCTACAAACGGGCGTGCGACGACAGCCCACGTATACCAATGACTGATCACGCAATCGCTCGAAGTCCGTTCTGGCCTTCGTCACGATCTTGCCTTCTCGAATCGCGATCACATCCGTGGTCGTCGAGCCAACATCCACAAGCAACGCGCTCGACAAGCCTCTTCGGGCAATGCAGTTGGCCAAGGCATGCCAATTCGAAGCAGCGACGCTTTCCCAAGCATCTTTAGCAGTCGCAGCGTCAAGAAAGCTCCCGCATGTCGAATAGAAACGAACGTCGCCGATGCCCATCCGGTGCTGCACATCGGAAACAGTGTCAACGATAAACTGAACGCCTTCCTGCCGACTGCCGAAACAATCCGCAAGCTCGCCAGTCATCGTCACCGCGAGATGGGACATGCTACGGAACTGCTGCAGATCATCGGCGATCTGCCGCGTTAACTCGCCACACCGCTTCCACATCTCGAACGTGCGTTCGAAACAACGCCCGTCGGCGGTCGCATACTTTAAGTTTGCACCGCCGATGTCAATGCCAACGACACGCTCCAAGTTAGGACTCGCGGTATCGACGGAAGCTTGCAACGACGCAGTCACCTCAACTACATCGCGTTGAGTTGCTGTGCGCGAGCCATCGCGTCTTCTGCTTTCGTGATGTATTCCTGCTTTTGCGTTCCCGCCCAAGCTCGTTGATAGGTCACGCTCATGGCAGTGAAATTGAATGCGTCATCAGGCTCAAGCTGACATGCCTTCTCGCCATGCTGGATAGCCAAATCGTGCTGGCCGGTCTTGGTGTAAACACGAGCCAGTGCCAAATGTGCGATCACGAACGATTCGTCTTCGGCGACGATACCGGTCAAACCAGCAATCGCCTCTTCGAACTTTTCATCGTCGATCAGCTTTTCAACTTCGTTGTAGCGAGCGTGAATATCAGACATGGCTATATATTTTTGGAGTGTTCGGTTAACGGAAAATTCAGTCAACAAAGAGACTCGGTTGACTTGCGTCCAGACAAGCTTGCACATTGCAAGAAGGTGCTAGCTTAACAAAAAACAACCCGCTCGCGATGGGACGCCAGCGGGTTGCTTAAGTGTGTTTTCCGCATTGGCTGCGGTCTATCTATCGCTTACTACTTTTGTGTCAAAGCAGCTTGAGCGGCAGCCAAGCGAGCGATCGGCACGCGGAATGGGCTGCAGGAAACGTAGTCCAAACCAGCCTTATTGCAGAAGCCAATCGAAGCTGGATCGCCACCGTGTTCGCCACAGATACCAACCTTCAGCTTGCTCTTGACGCTACGGCCCTTGGCAACGCCCATGTCGACCAATTGGCCAACACCGGATTGATCAAGTGACTGGAACGGGTCGACAGGAACGATCTTGTGCTCGATGTAATCGGGCAGGAATCCGCCGACATCATCACGGCTGTAACCGAACGTCATTTGAGTCAAGTCGTTCGTGCCGAAGCTGAAGAAGTCAGCGTATTCAGCGACTTCGTTGGCGGTCAAGCAAGCACGTGGGATCTCGATCATTGTACCGATCAAGATGTTCAGCTTGCCTTCGAACTTCTTGGCTGCAACAGTCTTCGCGATGGTTTCTTCGACCTTTTCGCGAAGGATACGAAGTTCGGCAGCGGTGCCGACCAATGGGATCATGATCTCTGGCTGAGCGTCGATCTTCTTCTTCGCACAGTTGATCGAAGCTTCGACGATTGCTTGGACCTGCATTTCCAGAATTTCTGGGTAGGTCACGCTCAAGCGGCAACCACGGTGACCGAGCATCGGGTTGGATTCGTGCAACGCTTCGCTGCGTTTCTTGATTTCAGCTGGCTTCACACCCAACTCAGTTGCCATTTCTTTTTGAGCGGCAGCTTCGTGTGGCAAGAACTCGTGCAGTGGTGGATCCAGCAAACGAACGGTCACTGGGCAACCGGCCATTGCCTTAAAGATGCCTTCGAAGTCTTTGCGTTGGAAAGGAAGCAACTTCTTCAGTGCGGCACGACGATCGTCTT
Source organism: Rhodopirellula sp. J20-39 (assembly GCF_057365095.1). NCBI lineage: Bacteria > Pseudomonadati > Planctomycetota > Planctomycetia > Pirellulales > Pirellulaceae > Rhodopirellula > Rhodopirellula sp. J20-39. The sequence continues at coordinate 6,029,441 of NZ_CP195123.1, forward strand.
CAGTGTCGGCCAGGATCATCGCACGCATGTGGATGATACGATCCGCTTCGAAGAACATGTGCTCGGTACGGCAAAGACCAATGCCTTCAGCACCGAAATCGCGAGCACGCTTGGAGTCGGCTGGCGAATCCGCGTTGGTGCGGATGCTCATCGTGCGGTACTTGTCGGCCCAAGTCATCAACTTAGCGAAATCGCCGGACAGCTTTGGCTCTTGAGTTTCAACTTCACCCGCCATCACTTCGCCGGTTGTTCCATCAAGGCTGATGGTGTCTTTGGCGGTGAACTTGCGGCCGTTGACCACGATGGTCTTGGCCTTCTCGTTGATTTCAACGTCGCTTGCACCGGCGACACAGCACTTGCCCCAACCACGGGCAACCACAGCGGCGTGACTGGTCGCACCACCGGTGCTCGTCAAGATACCAACGGCGGCGGACATGCCTTCGACGTCTTCCGGGCTGGTTTCGCGGCGAACCAAGATGACGTTTTCGCCAGCTTCGAATCGCTCACGAGCGTCGGTCGCGGTGAAAGCCAACTTACCAACGGCTGCACCTGGCGAAGCATTCAAGCCTCGGCAAAGAACGTCGGCAGCGTTACGAGCAGTAGGCTTGAACGATGGCAACAAGCAGTGAGTCAGGTCCGAAGCAGGAACACGTAGAACAGCTTCCTTTTCAGTGATCAAACCTTCTTTGACCATGTCGCAAGCGATCTTAACCGCAGCGATACCATTTCGCTTACCGGTCCGGGTCTGAAGCATGAACAGCTTGCCCTTTTCGATCGTGAACTCGATGTCTTGCATTTCTTTGTAATGCGTTTCGAGCGTCTTCTTGATTTCCATCAATTCTTTGTGAGCGGCCTTGTCCCACTTGCCCATTTCCGAAACTGGCGATGGGGTGCGGATACCGGCAACCACGTCTTCGCCCTGAGCATTGATCAGGAACTCACCGTAGAACTTGTTTTGTCCGGTGTTGGGGTCACGCGTGAAACCAACGCCTGTTCCTGAGTCGTCGCCCATGTTGCCGTAGACCATGGCCTGCACGTTGACAGCAGTACCGATCAGGTTGGCGATTTCGGTGTTGCCCTTGGCAGCTTCGATACGGCGATAAGAAATCGCACGATCGGCGTTCCACGAACCGAACACAGCTTCGACAGCGAGTTGCAACTGAACAACTGGGTCTTGTGGGAAGTCTTCGCCGGCACCCTTCTTGTAAACGGCCTTGTAAGCTTCGCAAAGCTCTTTCAGACCTTCAGCAGGCACTTCGGTGTCTTCGGTGACCTTGTATTTTTTCTTGATCTTGTCGAAAGCAACTTCGAAATCGTGGTGATGCAGGCCTTTGACCACGTCGCCGTACATGTTGATCAAGCGGCGATAGGCGTCGTAGGCGAAACGCTCGTTCTTGGTAGCCTTCGACAAACCTTCGGTCGAAACGTCGTTCAACCCCAGGTTAAGGATGGTGTTCATCATCCCTGGCATCGAAACAGCGGCACCGGAACGGACGCTGACCAACAGTGGGTTGTCATCGTCGCCGAACTTCTTGTCGAGTTCCTTTTCCAGTGTGACAACGGCCTTTTGGATTTCATCCATCAAACCGGCAGGCAATTTCTCGCCATTTTTGTAATAACCGTCACAAACTTCAGTCGTGATCGTGAATCCGGGAGGAACCGGCAGGCCGATCGAGGTCATTTCAGCGAGGTTCAGCCCTTTACCACCAAGCAGTGCTTTGGCCTTACCTTTGCCTTCGGTTTTGGTTTGACCGAAGTAGTAGACCATTTTGGCGGATTTACTAGCGGAAGCTTTCTTAGACTTAGCCATCGTCGAGTAGTGTCCCTGTGGGGGTTCGTTGATTCAGATATAGTGTTCGATTAACGGGAATTGCCGCAAAGCGTATTTGCCGACCTCAATTAGGTCAATCAGTCGCTACGTTAATCCGTAACAGATTTACGGGTATTCTCGGTCCCGAAGCTTTCGATGTCGGCTTCATTGCCTTCACACCTTGACGATTTCTGGGCGTGGCAGATATTCTTTTGCAGTGGTCGCCAGCGTAGCTTCAATTGGCAGAGCATCGCATTCGTAATGCGAGGGTTGCGGGTTCAAATCCCGCCGCTGGCTTTTGGCATCAGGACGCTGCTGTCCTGCTTTCCCGCCCCTCAACCTCCCGATGAACAGGTCACAATGACCTCCAATTGGGGTGTCTTCTCAGTTCGCCTCTGATTCGTGGCGACACTATCGAAGGAATTGAATCTATGAGCGAAGTCGATCTCGATGTACTCGACTTGAAGCAGATGGTCCTGACCAGTAACTCGTTTGGCCCCAACGATGTGGCCGAAATTCGTCAGGCTATCACTGAAAATTACGGACATTTCGGCGAATTGCGTGATGCAGTTCAGGAAATGGAACAAGACACGGCCTTGTCGCCTGCCCACCGCACCAAGATGGGCGTTTGCCAATTCTTGCTGGGTCGATTCGCTGACGCCCTCGAAACGCTCTCCGCCGCCGACGGCAGTGCCATGGCACTGTTCTACGGTGCTCGCTGCCGGTTCGAACTGGGCCAATACAACGAGGCTGCGGAAGCCTACGAAAGCGCTAAAAAGTCTGGCTACAACGAAGACCAGTGCAAAATCGGTATCGCCGAAGCGAAACGCTACGCCGGCAGCATCGAAGAAGCGATGGCGATCTTGGACGATATCTTCGGCCCAGCCGAGCAAACCGCTGACTACATGTATCAACGTGCGGCAACCGCGGCTTTGATCGGCGGACGCATGGAAGAAGCCATCAACCTGTATCAACGCGCCGTTGGCACCGACGAAAACCACGCGGGTGCTCTCTTCGGCCTGGCCCTGGAAAACGATCGCCTGGGCAACGACGAAGAAGCTCTTCAGCTTTACGAGCGTGCGGCCAAGGCATTTCCAACCGGAATCGGCGCTCTGATCAACCTCGGCGTGATGTACGAGGATCGCAACGATTACGAAAAAGCTCAGCTTTGCTATAAGCGAATCCTGGATTGCTTCCCGAATCACCCTCGTACCCAGTTGTACATGAAGGATGCGTCGGCAACGGGCAACATGCTCTACGACGAAGAAGCCCAGCGTCGCAATGACCGCCTGGCTCAAATCCTGAACATGCCTGTCACCAACTTCGAACTCAGCGTTCGCAGCCGCAATTGCCTGCAAAAGATGGGCATCGAAACGATCGGCGAATTGACCCGGCACACCGAACAGGAACTGCTCAGCAGCAAGAACTTCGGCGAAACCAGCCTGGTTGAAATCCGCGAAATGCTGACCCAAAAGGGACTTTCCCTGGGGCAGTTCGCTGGCGAAAAGAAGAGCAACGATCCACCGATCGACACCTCGCACATGTCCGCCGACGAGCAAGCCTTGCTCGAACGCCCAATCGCCGACCTGAACCTGTCGGTGCGTGCCCGCAAGTGCATGACTCGTTTGCAAATCAACACGATCGGCGAACTGATCCGCAAGACCGGCGACGACATGCTTGAGTGCAAGAACTTCGGCGTCACCAGCCTGAACGAAGTTCGTGAAAAGCTTGGTGATCTCGGCCTGAAAATGCGTGGCGATTGATCCGCGTGTCGGCTTTTCGCTTTGATCTACAGCACCAAGATCCCCAGTCGTCCGCTCGCCTAGGCGTTTTCCACACGCCTCATGGGCCGGTGCGGACTCCGGGCTTCATGCCGGTCGGGACCCAAGGCACCGTCAAGGGTCTGACCATCGATCAAGTCGCGTCCACGGGCGCGGACATGATCCTGGGCAACACCTACCACCTGCGACTCCGCCCGGGCCACGAAACGGTCCGGCGACTCGGTGGGCTGCATGCAATGAGTGGCTGGGACGGGCCGATCCTGACGGACTCGGGCGGCTTCCAAGTCTTCTCACTCGGCTCACTGAACAGTGTTACCGAAAAAGCAGCCACGTTCCGCTCGCACATCGACGGCGAGAAAGTTGTCCTGACGCCAGAACACTCCATCGAGATCCAAGAGGCACTCGGCAGCGATGTGGCCATGGTGCTGGATCACGTGATTGCTCTTCCGGCCTCCAAACCCGAAGTGGAAGACGCACTGGCCCGCTCGGTCCGCTGGGCAGCCCGCTGCCGAGAGGCATCGACACTGGATACCCAGGCACTGTTCGCGATCGTGCAGGGCGGCCTCGATCCAGAGCTGCGCCGACAGTGCGCCACCGGACTGGCATCGATGGATTTCGAAGGCTACGCCGTGGGCGGACTCAGCGTAGGCGAAACCCCTGAAGAGATGTACGCCGCCGCATCCGTCACGACGCCGCACTTACCAACCGACAAACCTCGCTACCTGATGGGCGTCGGCACACCTCGCGACCTACTCGAAAACGTGGCTCGCGGAATCGACCTGTTTGACTGCGTCATGCCTACTCGCAACGGCCGCAATGGGCTCGCGTTCACTGACGAAGGCCCTATCAAACTGCGAAATGCCGTCCACCGCGAGGACACCCGCCCCTTGATGGAAGACTGCCCCTGCCTGGCGTGCCGGCACAGCCGCGGGTACCTGCGACACCTCTTCATCGCCAAAGAGATGCTTGGGCCCACGCTGCTTTCGCACCATAACCTGACGTACTACGGGCGTTTAATGAGTGAAGTCCGCGACGCAATCCAAGAAGATCGCTTCGGCCAATTCGCCGCCGAGAAACTGGCGGGCTGGGGACATGTGCCCGTCCCTCTTTCGCATGTGTCACATTGACAACAAACGCGGCCGCAGTGGCAGAACGCCCACTCAAGAAACGGTTTCCGCGGAAACCCGGCCAGGCGACTGACGCCTAAACGCGATCGATGTGCTAAAACACCAGTCGGCCCTTCGGCGAGATCCCAACGCGCCTCGTCCGACCTAATCTTTCGTGCCGCAATAGAACGGATTGTCTGCTTTGCGATTCATCAGCTCTCTATCACTGTGGCTATCCGCTGCAATCTTGGCCGTCATTCCGCTTCTACTCGCGATTGACTTTGGCGGCGTCTACCACTGGAGCCAATACGTAGCCGCCCTCGCGGTCCTTGCCGCAGCCGTGCTGGCCCTACCTGGCCTAACCGACTCAAACGCGTCATCGTCGATCAAACAGCACGCCATCTTGCTACCTCTTGGAATCCTAGCCGGGTGGGCCTGCCTGCAAGCGACACCTCTGCCCGCCGGCCTTGTGCAGTGGCTCAGCCCTGGCTCTCACGCAGCCTACACCGAGTGGCTCAACGGACTGGTCCCGACTGATGCCGCATCTCGCGACGTATCAATGTCCGTCTCGCCTTTTGACACCAGCCACACCGCTGCACTGCTTGCCATTCTCTTGCCGCTTAGTATGGCTTCATCGATTGTCTTTCACGCCCGCGGCCGACTGCAGATGCTCTTAAGCGCCATCGCAATCGCAGGAGCCAGCGTGGCCATCCTTGGCTTCTACCGAAAGCTCGACCCGACCGCCGACCTTTGGATCTTCCGCCCCAAAACCAATAGCTTTGCGGGCTTTGTTAACCGCAACAACGCTGCCTTGATGCTCAACTTCGGACTCGCCGCCAGCCTGGGCCTGATGTCCTGGCGAATGATGGCACTCCACCACATCGAACTGGATGATCCCGACTTTGAATTCAACGATCTCTTCGCCCTGATCTCTGACCGCGAATCCTTCACCGGCCTGATTGCCGGAGCAACTTGCATCGCCGGTTTGTTGATTAATGGATCACGTGGTGGACTGGTCGCCGCGATCTTTGGCTTAGTCCTGGCATTCGGCTACGTTCGGCCCAAACGCGGCCTGATCAGTTTACCGATTCTCGCCTTGGTACTCGCTGCCTCCGTCGCAATCCTCGTGACACCCATGCAGCTAAACCTTGAATCACTTAGCCGGCTTGAGCTCTTGTCGGAAGAAGCCGACACCCTCCAAAGCGACGGACGCCTCACCCACTGGCAAGACGGCTGGGATGCGGCAGTCGCTTACTTCCCCGGGGGTTCTGGCCTAGCCAGCTACGGTTACGCCTACCTCCCTTACGTGAACAAGTCAGAATCACCCTGGTTTGAACACGCCGACAACCTGTGGCTCGAAATGCTTGTCGAAACGGGGCTCACCGGCCTCTGCGTAGCCATCCTTATCCTCTCGCTGGCAATTATTTCACTTAATCGCCTTGCATTGTCCGTCGACCCACTCGATCAAGGCATTCGCGTTGCGTGCTGGTACAGCCTTGGTGCGGTAATCACATCTCAATTCTTCGATTTCGGACTCGCGCTTCCCGCCAACTTGTTTGTTGGCGTGATGCTTTTGACAGCTCTGATTTCGCGCGACATCGCCAACGGAGGTGCCGCAGCAAAACTTGCCCTCCAAGCCCACCAAGACGTCAGCTACGGACACCATGAAACCGATGCCCAGCACTGGGAAGATGAGGACGAATCCTGGGCCGAAGACACCGCAAGCCCAAACGGACAAGACACTCAACCGGCATCGAAATCGCTCGCCAATAAGACCGAAACTGTTGCACGCAAAATCGCCCTACGATCCGACTCGAGCCGCTGGCTATCCCGAACCTTAGCCGCGTGCGCTGCCGTCGCACTGCTGACCATCGCCGCTGGATCGATCGCGATCCCGATACTGCGCGAGGACGCGTTCGCTGACTCGATGCTATCACGCCTGAAGGACGAATACGGGCAATACAACCTGAACCCCGAGTCGCTCGCCAAGATGGAAGATGCTTTGGTGCAACGCATTGATATCCGGCCCATGCCGCTCCTCTACACGCGACTGGAAACAGTGCAACAAGATCGAGGACGGCTAATCGAAACAACCGAATGGAAGCCCAGCACCCCGGAAGAATTCATCTCGATCTACCGGCAAACCAACCCAGTGACGCGCAAGCTACCTTACCCACCCAACAACAACCGAAACCAACACGTTCAACTGGCCAGCTACAATCACTACGCCAATGCGTGGAAGACCAGCATTTCCGCGCTTGAGCAATGCCCCCTCGCACAACAACCACGGGTAGACCTGCTGCAACTTGCGCCACTCGCATCTCCCCCCGACGCACCTTCCACCGGCCAAACCGCCAAAACCTTAGACGAGGCGACAACCACCCAGACCGCTAAAGTCGCGTTGAAACAACTGCTACTGTTCTACTCCGGTGACCCTCGACGCCTATTAACGCTGGCCAACGAAGCCCTCAACCGAGAAGACTGGCCGACCGCCGAAGAAGGCTTTCGCATGTCCCTGTCACGACAACCAAACCTCGCCCGCAACGTATTACAGCAATACAAAACCCATCCGAAACTCAACCTGAACAACGCAATCCCAGACAACCCAACGGCGATGAAGATTGCCGCCGAAATGTACCTCACGACACCTAACCCCGACCCAAAATTTCTACGCCGCGCATTGGACATCATTCGATGCGGCGAAAGCGATTCATTGAAGGAACGGGCGTCATGCGAGGCCCTCAAGGGTCGCATCTTGTTCTACTTCGAATCACCAGACGAGGCGATCGAGCATTTCACGCAAGCAATCCAGTACGCTCCCGATGTCCCGAACTACCGCATTGAACTGATCGAATCGCTACTGAAGTTCGAACGAGCAACCGAAGCGAAAGCACAAGCTCGGCTGGGCCGCAACAGCTTCCCTGACAACGCACGATTCCAAAAGTTCATCGACGAAATTGCGGCGCAAGAGCGCAAACAACTCATCCAACCTGGCAACGGCCCGATGATCGATCAAGAAGCTCTTGAAGACCTTCTTAAGTAACAGCGAACCCCGCTAGAACGTGGGACGTCGCTGACCCAGTAAATCCCAGCCTGGCTTCGCTGAACCCTGCGCCGCTGCCCTCGTTGTTACACACATCTTTGACACCTGCCCGACTGCCGCGAACCTCGACTGCCGCGAACATAGTAGCCCATAACTGGCGACGAACCCATAACTGGCGACGAAGCTGCACGCCTAAAAAAATAGGCCCTGCATTAACAGGGCCTATCGTTTCACAAACACATTAACTTGATGGCGACCTACGAATCAATTTCGACTCGTTCGCCATTCTTGTCGCGGCAGTCCACTTCGAGGTGCTCTGGGAACAAGCCCTCGCTACCAAGAATCTGAACCGTCATGGTGCCAGCGTCCTCCATCTCGGTAACCGCCCGGCGTTTCTTGTTATTCAAGAAGGCTGCGACCGCATCGTTAACCCGGACGGTGACCCGCACAATGTGGCTGTTCTTGACCGCTAGAGCCAAAGTCCGGACCACTTCGATCGACATGCTTTCCGGCGTCTTCACCAAGCCGCGACCTTTGCAACACGGGCAATCCTGATAGATGCTGCGTTTCAAACTAGGACGAATTCGCTGCCGAGTCATTTCGATCAAGCCGAATGGACTCGTCCGCAAAATTTTAGTCCTCGCTCGGTCGTTCGCCATTGCGTCACGCAACACACGTTCAACCTTGCGGCGATAGCTCTCTTTTCGCATGTCGATGAAGTCATTGACGATAACCCCACCCAAGTCACGCAAACGCAATTGACGGGCGATTTCCTTCGCTGCCGAGACATTCAAACGGAATGCATTCTCGTCCGCCGATGCGTTCCCGCGGAAGTTGCCGCTGTTGACGTCGATTGCAACCAAAGCTTCGGTTGGATCAATCACAATCGAACCGCCATCCTTCAACTGCACTTGGCGTTGATTGATTTTGACGATCTCTTCTTCCAAGTTGTACTTGTGGAATAGCGGCGAGTCACCATCGTAGAATTTCAGACGATCAACCACTCGTGGCATCACGTTCTTCAAAAATTCGCGAGCCTTGTTATAGGACTCCAATTCGTCAATCAAAATGTGATCAATGTCATCGCTGTAGATATCGCGAATCGTACGAATGATCAAATCGCTTTCTTCATAGATTTCACCGGGCTCGGTCGTCGTCTTTACCCGCTTTGCGATCGCCTTCCACAGCCGCAACAAGTAATCCATGTCCCGCTGCAATTCGTCTTCGTTACGGCCTGCACCCGCGGTTCGCACGATGAACCCTAAGCCCTTCGGTGGATTCAGTGCATTCAAGCATTTCTTCAAACGCTTGCGATCGTCTTCGTCTTCGATCTTCCGGCTAACCCCAACCCGCGACAGGTTCGGCATCAAGACCAAGTAGCGACCCGGGATCGAAATATACGTGCTAAGTGTTGGCCCCTTCGTGCCGATCCCTTCTTTGATGACCTGCACCAAGACTTCGTCGCCACGCTTGAAAATCTCTTGGATCGGGGGCTTAATCCGAGGGCGACCGCCCTTGAAGACTCGCCCACTGCCGCGGCCCGATTCACGATTGCGCGCCGCCGATGCCGCCGCCATTTCATCGCTCTCTCGCATGATCTCTTCAGGATCATAGCCACCCTGGCGGAAGTACTGTGGCTCGACATCACTGATGTGCAAGAACCCGTTACGCCCAACACCAAAGTCAACAAACGCTGCCTGGATACTCGGCTCAAGGTTAACAATTTTGCCGCGATAGATATTCCCTGCGAACGCCTCAACGCTTTTACGCTCGACGTATAACTCTTCCAAAACGCGATCCTCAACCACCGCAATGCGGCTTTCTTCGGGTTGAAGAACGTTAATTAGCATTTCACGTTTCATAATAAATTCACCTTCTTTGGTGTTGAAATCGGCTGAATGCGGTGCCTCCAAGGGTGACCGCATGGACGCCGAAGTTACGAGTGTTTTGTTAAGTCCGTGTCGGGCATCTCTTCGCCCCACAAGAACGTGTGTGTTCGAATTAAAGCGGCGCCCCGGTCGGGCCAATCACTTACATCCAGTAAGTCGAGTACATCGTGAATTTTCAGTGACGCAGCTTCGCCATTGATGAGCCTGGCTACCAAGCAATCTTCCTGCAAATCCAACAAAGGAATCTGGGTCGGCACGTGCGTGACAACATCCTTCCCCTTGCGATCAATCGTGACGATCTCTTTTTCTTTCAACTGAGCGATCGCCAGCCTGACTTGTTCAGCCTGTTCTTCAGTGAAGTCGTCGGGCAACGTGACGCGATACTGGCGACCAGCCAACCTCGCTTTGCCTTCGGTGAGTTCCACCCTGGTTGCGTGATGGATGGCTAAACCAGGCTGCTGATCTTCCCGCAACTTGGCCAACAACTCACTCTCATCCCACTCACGATCAAGCTCTAGATCGACAACCTCATCGTGACTCTCAACGCCCAGCGGCAAGGCGGATGGGAACATCAACCTTGGCTTGGGATGGAAGCCTTCGGTCATCGAAAACGGCAGCCCAACGCGACGCCCAATGCGTTCCCACAAACTCGCCAGATCACGGTGACTAATCCAACGCAACAAGTCCGTCTTGGCAAACCGAATTCGATAGCGAACTCGAAGAGTCCCTTCCGGATGAAGATTAGGCGAGACACGAGACTTACGGGTACGGCGAGGCTTCGCAGGACGCTGATCCTCTGCAGGCGACTGTTCGCTTTTAGCCGACTGAGCTTCCACCGACTGAGCTTCCACCGACACATCACTCGACGGTGCATCAACCTGCGAAGAGCTCGACGCGTCTTCAGACGAATCAATTGCGTCGGATCCAGATGAGCTCGCGTTCATTGCATCACCAACTCAGGAGCAAGCTCAGAAAGCCGGTCTAGCAGATACAAGTCAACATCACGCGCAGACTCCAGCGTGCGCACTCGCTTAGCGATCGCCTGACACTGCTCGATCGAGACGTTTCGAATTGCCTTTTTGACTCGCGGCAACGCCGACGGCGGCACGCTTAAGCTGCGAACGCCCATCCCAATCAACAACAACGCCCGTGCAGGATTACTACTCATTTCGCCGCACACGCTGATCGGAATATGATGCGCGCCCGCCACGTCGATACTCGACTGAATCAACCTCAAAACAGCCGGATCACTCGACTGATACAAATCGGCCACATATTCGTTGGACCGGTCTACAGCCAACGTGTACTGCGCCAAGTCATTGGTACCGATACTGAAGAAATCAACCTCTTCGGCGAAGTGATCCAACATCACCACCGCCGCAGGCACTTCCACCATCATCCCGACAGGCAAATCACTACGGTGGGGAACCCCCGCGTCAGCTAGGTCCTCTGCAACAACATTTAGCAACATGCGAGCCTGACGCAGTTCGCCGATCGTGGTCACTAGCGGGAACATCACCCGCACATCACCCAACGCCGCCGCTCGCAGAACGGCACGCAACTGCGGCCGAAACAAATCCAAATTACGCAGCGACAGCCGGATACTTCGCAAACCCAGGAAGGGATTATTTTCCTGCTGGGCCAATTGACCGCGGCCCATTTTATCGGCCCCTAGATCGAGCGTTCGCACGACCACGGGACGACCTTCCATCCGTTTGACCACTTCAGCGTAAGCTTGGTAGTGATCTTCTTCACTCGGCTCGTCGCTCGCTGCCAAATACAGGAACTCAGTACGGTACAGACCAATCCCGTCCGCACCTCGCTCCAAGCACGCAACCGTCTCGTGCGGGAACTCGATATTGGCACAAAGCTGAATCCGCGTACCGTCAGATGTCTCGGCAGGCAACTGGCTTTGCTTGGCAAGCTTTTCAGCCAACGAACGTCGATACTCGGCACGCTGGCGATAATGCTCGAGCGTCTCCTCGTCCGGGTCGATGATCAACCGCCCACGGTCACCATCGACAATGACGCAGTCCGCACCAGCTATACTGGGCAAGAACTCACCGATCCCGACCACGGCTGGGATTTCGAGACCCTTAGCAACAATCGCCGTATGTCCGCCCGCACCCCCGATTTCCGTACAGAAACCCTTAACGTACCGGCGATCCAAACTGGCCGTTTCGCTAGGCGTTAACATCCGCGACAACACGATGACCGGTTCCGACAAATCGGACAGCGGTTGCCGAGTCACGGCGCCAAGCTGCGTCAACAATTGACGCTCGATGTCTAGGACATCCTGAGCCCGATCGGCAAGCAACGGGCTTTCCAGCTTACGCAGCGCCGAAGCGTAATTGTGCAGCACGCCACTGACCGCAAACGCAGCCGACTGGCGATCATCGCCGATGCGTTTTTCAAGCTCCGAATGCAACCTTGGGTCGTGCAGCATTTGCAACTGCGCGGCAAAAATATCGCCGGTTTGACGCCCCGCTTGCGCGGTCGTTTCCAAGCGACTCTGCTCCAGTTGCTCGCTCACCAAATCTACAGCGACGTGCAGACGCGCAAACTCATCCTCGACATCGGATGCCGGGACGATGCAACGAGGGATTCGGTATCCGTCCGCGTCAAGCACCAAAGCCGACGCAATCGCGACCCCTGGTGAAACGGGAATGCCTTGTAATTCCAGCATCGTAATCGATGCGTGTCTCTATTCGATTCCTACTAGCAGCCTGCGCTTCGGAGTTCTAATTGGGTAACGGTACGAATCGACAGACCACCATCCTGGAGATGCCCCTGTTAACCGTACCGATAATATGACCATTTGGAAGTAAGTGCAGTCACCCGATAGCGCAATAGCTCCTTACGCATCGAGCTGATTCGGAACGAAGAAAAACAACACCGTTGATTCTCTTTAAAATTGTTGAATGATTATTGCGAAAACATCACCCGACCGCGGATCAATCTGGATCACTTACCGGGCCCATTTTCTTGATTAGTCATCACCCGTCGGTAGCGACGGACGACTCTGAAGTCTGGTCAAGCTCGTGAAAGCCTTGTTCAAATAGCTCAATGACGGCTGCGAGCGCGACGCTCGCGTCGGCACCCCGAGCTGTCAACGTGAGTTCCGTTCCAGCGGTCGCGCCCAACGTCAACAATGACAGGATGCTGCGGCAATCGACCCGCTCAGAACCTTTTTGCAAATGAATTTCTGACTCGAACCCATCCGCACAACGCACCAACAGATCCGCCGGCCGGGCATGCAACCCCTGTGGATTGATGACCCGAACTATCTGTTCAAGTGAGGTTGGACGTTCCGAAGGAGAAGAACTCATAAGTTCACCATTAGCCAGCGGCGAATTGGTTGTCGTCAGCTTCTTGAAGGAGCTGTTGGATATCTTCGGCGGTTTTGCTCTGCTTCAAGAAACGACAGAACGACTCATCACGCAATTGGCGAGAGATGTTTTCAAGAGCACGCAAGTGATCGCCAGGACGTTCAGGCGGGCTGATCAGCAAGAAGAACAACTGAACCCGTTCGCCGTCGAGCGAATCGAAGTCAACGCCCTGCTCACTGACACCAACGGTGCCGACCAGTTCGTTAACGCTGGGGTGCTTGGTGTGAGGAACGGCAACGCCACGGCCAATCCCGGTACTGCCCAGCTCTTCGCGTTTCATGATCGCTGCAACGATGTCATCGCGTTGATCCGCGGCAATTTCGCCGGAGTCCAGAAGAGACTGAACCAATTCTTCGATGACGGCTTCCTTGGTGGTGGCCTTCAAGTCGGCACGAATCGCACCGGTTTTGACAAAATCGGAAAACTTCATGGGTAGATTTGTCTGGTTTAGAAGTGAAAAGTGTTGGGTAAGCCGCCGAGCCTATTCGTCATCGGCGACATCAGTGGTTTCAATGTATTTATGGGGGGCCGTGCGGTGATCCGTCTTACGGGCTTTCAGCTTTCGCAGTTGTTGCTCAACCTTTGGAATCGCGATATCCAACGCTGCAATCACAGTTGTGGCCTCAGCGTGAGCGACCATGTCGTCGGCGTGCTCGGCAGAAACCTGAATTTCGACCGACGGCTTATCGAGTTGCTTTAAATCGATGGTGACTTCGATCGCGTTGATTCGATCGTACAAACGACGCAATTTGATCGTTTTTTCTTCGATCAACTCTTGGTCGCCTGGCTGCAAAGAGCCGTGGCGGGCCGAAACATTCACCTGCATGTTAAAACTCGTTTCCAAATAGTAGCCGCATTTGTCTGGACCAGTCTTGATCGACTGAAATCCCTGCGATTGTTAGCGTAGCCGAATCTGGCCCTCCAGCATAGCGATCTCGGACGGCATTTTTCCGCCCACCAACGATTTCAACGGGATCTGTTTTCCCCCAGCGATCCTTTTCCCTGCGACTTCCCTGCGACTTCCCTGCGACGCCGAAACCCCGACAAAACAAATCTCATCGCGTCCCCATGACAAAACAGCCATTACGCGATACTCTTCGGTACCTGGTTCGTCCCAGCCAACGTGCTCTCTCACGCCGAAAGCGGTAAGAGCCACAACGGCAAACGAGACGATTCCTCCACCCAACCCACTCCCCCAACCCCCACAGCTGAGATTTATGGCTCGGAAGGTCGTCAGTCGGCAGGAAAAAGCCGCCGAAGCAGAAGCAGCTGAAAAGCTGGCAGCCGAGGCAAAACGCAAAAAAGCCGCTAAACGCAAGACTAAAAAGGCTGCCGCCGATGTGCGTTTGCGCCTCTACTGGGGCGTTTTCAGTCAGAACCTCAAACGCGTTGCCGTCTATGAGTTCGACCAACAAGGCGAAGCTAACAAGCGAGCCGAAGAACTAAGCAAGGGCGGTAAAGCCCCCCACTTCGTACAAAAAGTCAAAGAAGAGATTAAACCCGAGTGAATTCAGCTAGCGATGCGACCCGCCGCTCCGAAACGAGTCGGCGGTTTCCCGCTAACTGGGAACCCTGTGAAGCCGTTTGGCTCGCGTGGCCCCATAATCAAGACACTTGGCCGGGGCACTTCGAAGGTATCCCGGAAGCTTTCGCGACTTTCGCCAAGGCCGTCGCGCAGTCAACACCTGTTCGACTGCTAGCCCATGGCTCTCTGGCCAAACAGGCGAAATCGCTGCTCGGTTCGTGCAATAACATCGAGCTGATAGATATTCCCACCAACGATTGCTGGATCCGTGATTTCGGCCCCACTTTCGTGCTCGAAAACGACTCAGTCCTCGCCGTTGACTGGAATTTCAACGCCTGGGGCGGGAAATACTACCCGCACGACCTCGATCGAGTCGCTGCCCGCAAAATCGCCAAAACAGCTGGTTTGCGGTGCCTGAAAGCAGAAATGACCCTGGAAGGCGGCGCCCTGGAGACGGACGGGCAAGGCAGACTTCTCGTCCACGCGGCCTGCATCCTAGACCAGGACCGAAACCCGACGCTCACCAAAAAACAGTGCGCCGAACGCCTGCACCAATACCTGGGCGTCCATGAAATCGCTTGGATTGACGGCGGATTGCTGCCCGGCGACGACACCGATGGCCACATCGACCAACTGGCACGATTCGTCGATCCAGAAAACGTGGTCGTTGTCGTCGCATCGGATGCCAGCGTCCCTTTCGCCAGCGATCTCGAAGCGAACGTGGACCAAATCAAGCTCTGGGCAAGGGAAACCACACCCCAGGTCACCGTCCATCGACTACCAGGCCCACCACCGCGGTACATCAACGACCACAATGTGCCTCAAAGCTACTGCAATTTCCTGCGATTAGGCCCCGACCGTATCCTGATGCCCACCTTTGCGTCCCCTGTTAGCGATGACCGAGCGATGGGCATCATGCGAGACCTTTGCCCAGGCGTCAGCATCGAAGGCATCGACTGCGAAAAGATCGCCTGGGGACTCGGCGCACTCCACTGCGCAAGCTGTCACCAAGTTGCCGCCCCCAGTCGGTAGCAAATCGCGGGAAACCGCTCAAGAATCGCAGCCTGAAACGCCGATCATCCGTCAATGGTCCAGTGCGTCAAGCTATCCGAATCCCGCCCCAGCAACGCTGGCACCCCCAGTAGCGCTGGCACAGCACGCACTTGCGACGTGGTGATCACGGTCCACGGACTACTGGCGGGCAATCGCAGCATGCGAAAACTGGGCGATTCGGCACTCCAACAGGGCCACCAAGTGATTCACTGGGGCTACCCAAGCCTCCGCGGTTCGATCATCTCCCACGGCGCTCGACTCAGCTCACTTCTTCGTGACCTTGCACCACGACCGCACATCGGAAAGATCCACCTGATCACCCATTCCATGGGCGGTATCATCGCGAGAACAGCCATCCTGCAATCGCGCCTGGAGACTCGCTGGGCCGAAAAATGCGGGCAAATCGTCATGCTCGCCCCGCCCAACGCCGGATCGCGACTCACCCGCTTACCACTGGGCCCTTTCGCAGCCCACTTCCCACAAATTCAAGAACTCTCGGAATCCCCGGACAGCTTTGTCCGCGGACTGCCCCGACTACGCCGCATGAAGGCGGGCATCATCGCTGCGGAACGAGACTTGGTCGTCAGCCGAGAATCGACCCACCTCAAAGGGGAGCACGATCATGCCGTCGTCGCGACCACGCACCAAAGACTGACGCGGCACCCGGAGGCAATCCAGATGGCAATGAACTTCTTACGATCGCTGCGACTGCGGACCGAAACGTCTACACTGGAACTGCAAACCAACAGCCCAACGGACGATCAACGCCGGCGAGCCCACTCCGCCGCCGCGTAACGCGAATCGGCAATCTGCTCTGCTGCGGCAACTTCGGCCGCCGATAACTCGCCCTCTTGCCAGTCAAAGCCAAGCGACCGCCCGAGGCAATCGGCGATCTGTGACGAAAGCGGTTCCGCCATAAGCGACGGAGCCCCCAACTCATTCAAACCCGGCAGGACCGACGCGTAAGGCGAGACACTCAGCAGCAGGCTACCGTGCTGCAATACACCACCACGGACTCGACGCTGGGCACTACCGAGGACCTTGTAGCCGCTGCAAATCAGATCCTCATCCGTTCGCCTGCGGAAGCACAAAAACGGCTCATCGGACTTCGATGTCCCCTTCAAGCCAACCGAAGCGACGGCGGGCGAACTGCCTGCCCATTCACGATAAGGTCGGGTCGCTACACCTTCGTCGGCCAGCACGCTCTGCACGCAACGGTGCACCGACTGGTACACAGCTTCCCGCGGCCCTGGGCCCGTATCCGACAGCGGCAGAGACAAGGAATAGGTCAATTCCTGATGATGCAGGATCGCTCCACCGCCGGTGCTGCGGCGAACCACGTCGACATCTTTGCCGCTAGCAACACCAGCTAGATAAGCTTCCGCATCACCAAACTGCTGAAAATAGCCGAGCGACAAAGTCGGACGCTGCCATCCGTAAAACCGCAGGGTCGGTAATTGGTCACCAGCAGCCACCGCCAACGAAATCGCTTCGTCGGTCGACATATTGGCCGAAGCCCCACAGGGCGTGAACGGCAACAACCGGCCCGGTGTCATGAATTCGGTTCAGTCCATCGCAAAATCGGACGCCGAGCAGCAGCCACATCGTCAGGACGACTAATCCGAGTCGAGTGCGGTGCATCGTGCACCAAGTCATCTGCTTCATCGGTAATTCGGAACAACGCCTCCGCGAACGCATCGAGCGTTTGCTTACTTTCCGTTTCCGTTGGCTCAACCATCACCGCCTCGTCGACCACCAGCGGGAAGTAGACCGTTGGAGCATGGAAACCGTAGTCCAAAATTCGCTTTGCCAGATCCATCGCCGTCAGCTTCTTTTCCTTCTTCAAGCGACTCGCTGAAGCCACAAATTCGTGCATGCATCGATCGCCATGCGGCACGTCTAAGAAGTGCTTCACCTTCGACAGCAAGTAGTTCGCACTCAACACCGCGTCTTCACTGACTCGGCGAAGACCATTGCCGTAAGTGCGCAGATAGATATACGCTCGCACCAAGACGCCCGTATTGCCAAAAAAGCTACGCACTCGCGGGATCGAATCTCCCGACGGATCGGTTAGGTGATACGTCCACTCACCGTCACCGGACTGCGACTCTTCGCGGGTCACGATCGGTCCTGGCAGGAAACGCGCCAAGTGCTCAGCGACACAAATCGGCCCCGCCCCGGGTCCGCCACCACCGTGAGGCCCCGAGAAGGTCTTGTGCGGGTTGTAGTGCATCAAGTCGGCACCGAAATCACCTGGGCGAGCAATCCCCAAAATCGCGTTCATGTTAGCGCCATCCAAGTAAATTAGACCGCCAGCGTCATGAACCATTTGGGTAATCGCCTTGATCTGGCTATCGAACAAGCCAAGCGTATTTGGATTGGTCAGCATGAACACAGCCGAATTCCCATCCAGCTTGGCCGCTAGGTCATCCAGGTCGACAAGCCCGTTCGCATTGGACTTCACTGTTTTGGTTTGAAAACCAGCCATTTGAGCACTGGCTGGATTCGTTCCGTGGGCTGAGTCGGCAGTCAAAACGACCTTACGGTCCTCACCTTTACTGCGGAAATACTTCGCCGCGACCAACAAAGCGGTTAGCTCACCATGGGCACCGGCAGCAGGCTGCATCGACACGCCTGGCAAACCGCTGATCTCCGCAAACATCCCCTGCAACTCGTACATCATTTCCAGCAAACCCTGGATCTGCGACTCGTCCTGCAATGGATGCACGTCCGCCAAACCGGGCAATGAAGCAATCCGCTCATTCCGTTTGGGGTTGTACTTCATCGTACAAGAACCCAACGGATAGAAGTGCGTATCCACGCTCATGTTCAAGGTCGACAAGCCGACGAAGTGCCGCACAACATCACCTTCTGCCAACTCCGGAAGCGGCGGTGGCTCACTGGCCAAGAACTCGTCCGGGAACGTTTGCCCCAAGTCCGCCGCTGGCACATCCAACGCCCCCAAATGATGAGCGCGACGCCCTGGACGACTGAGTTCAAAAAGTAGTTGAGTGGCTTGTTGGTTTCGCATGATCAGAGGCTTTCGCCGAATGCAGTAAAAAAATCGAACCGAAAAGGATGTATCTCAAGAACGCGGTCGCGTTAGCACTATGCTGCACCGAAACCGCATTCGGCGAACCTACCGACTAACAAGTCGCTGCCATCTGCGGAGCGTTGGACAGCGTACTGGCCCACTGCTCGATCTCCTGACGCGAACGCTTTTCCGTGACCGCGACCAGGAAGCAATCTCGATACCGGTCCGGCAGCCCCGTCAAAACGCCTTCGCTTTCAACAAGAACCATCGGATTCAGATCGATTCCAGCTAGAACACCTTGCGTTCTCGCATGAGCCAGCAAACCACCAACATCGCCGGCCCGGTCGCGAACGACGAACTCCTTAACCGACGGACCGTCGTGAACCAACTCAAACCGCTCGCTAGCTGCAATCTGCTCTTTCGCAAACGCAGTCTTGGCGATGCACGCATCGGTCGTTTCCTTTAAGCCTTGCGGTCCCAGCAAACTCAAATGAATCGTGGCCCGCAACGCTAGCAACGTTTGGTTACTGCAGATATTGCTGGTCGCCTTTTCACGACGAATGTGCTGCTCGCGAGTCTGCAAGGTCAACACCCAACATCGCTTACCGCGACGGTCGGTTGTCTGACCAGCAATCCGGCCTGGCAAACGCCGAACGAGTTCTTCGCGGCATGCCATGATGCCCAAATACGGCCCACCGTAAGCCAGCGGGTTGCCCAAGCACTGACCCTCGGCAACCGCAATGTCCACGCCCAAGTCAGCCGGTCGTCGCAATCGGCCAAGGCTAACCGGATCGAACACCTGAACCGTCAAAGCACCTGCCGCTTTCGCAGCGGCACTGATTGCGGCAACGTCTTCCAACTTGCCAACAAAGTTCGGATGCTGCACCAAGACACAAGCGGTCGAGTCATCAATCGCGTCCATGATTGCCGTCGCACAACCATCGTCGCCCGACGCCACCACAACCAATTCAGCGTCAATGTTAAGCAGGTAACCTGCCAAGATCTCACGATATTGAGGATGCACCGTATCACTGGTGATCACCTTGGTGCGCCCACGCTGCGTTGCCAGCGCCATCAGCACCGCCTCGGTCGCCGCCGAACCTCCGTCATACAAACTCGCGTTACTGACGCCCAAACCGGTCAACTGAGTGATGAGCGTTTCGTACTCGAACATCACTTGCAAGTTGCCCTGACTGACTTCCGCTTGGTAAGGCGTGTACGAAGTGTAGTACTCACCACGCGAAGCGATTTCATCAACCACGGCTGGCACGAAGTGATCATAGGCACCACCGCCCAAGAAACACGTATGCGTTGCCGTCGAAGCATTCTTGGAAGCCAAACGAGTCAACTCCGCCGTCAGATCCATCTCGTGAATCGGTGCGGGAAGATCCAGTTGGCGATTGAGCTGAACGTCTTTGGGAACTTGCGCATCGATGATTTCATCAATACTTTCGGCCCCAATGGACTCCAGCATTTCGCGTCGGTCATCGTCGGTATGAAAGAGATACGGCATGATTTCAACCAGCTTCAGAGCATTGTTTTTCGTAAGCAGCAAAGTCCATCAACGATTCTGGAAGGTCACCTTCCAACTTCACCTTGATGACCCAGCCAAAGTCGTAGGCGTCTTCGTTTAAGTTATCCAGGCTGTCAGGTAGCTCGCTATGAACGGCAACCACCTCACCGGCGACAGGGCTATACAAAGGGCTGACTGCCTTGACGGACTCGACTTCGCCAAACTCGTCACCAGCGGCGAGCTTTCGGCCCACCTCAGGAAGGTCCATGTAGACCAAGTCGTTCAGTTGCGCGATCGCAAAAGCCGAAATTCCGATCGTGGCGATGCGTTCGCCACCCTCTTCTTGAACATCAACCCATTCGTGGGTTTCGGCGTAATGGAGCTTGGATGCGTCACGCGGCATAAGAACTTCCTTTGAAGGGAAACGAGTCTGTAAAAAGAAATAAAGCTTACGAACGTTTGTAGAACGGCAGCGACGTCCGACGTGCGGGTGTCGAGCGACCACGAATATCAATCTGGAATTCCGTTTCAGCAGCCGAACCGGCTTCCACCATCGCCATTGCAATCGGAGCCCCAAGCGTTGGCGAAGGTCCACCGCTGGTCACGGTTCCGATCTTGCGACCGGTCGCATCCAACACGTCACATCCTTCACGGGCTGGCCGTTTACCTTCAGGCAGCAAGCCGATGCGAACTTGGCTCGGTCCCACATCGCGAATCTGTTGAAGCGACTCGCTACCAATAAAGGTCCGTCCCTTCAGGTTAACAGCAAACGATAGCCCGACGGAAAGCGGGTCAATTGTCTCATTTAGCTCGTGGCCATAAAGCGGCATACCGGCTTCCATCCGCAGCGTGTCCCGGGCGCCCAAGCCCGCAGCGATGAATCCAGCCTCGCGGCCGACCAACATCAAGTTCTCCCAAACGCGATTGGCCTCTTCGGCCCGCACGATCAATTCCAACCCGTCTTCGCCCGTATAGCCGGTACGACTGACGATGACTGGCTTCTTAAACTGATCGGTGATTCGGGCTTGATAGTTTTTCAATCGTGAAGGATCGAAGTGAAACAGACGCTTGCACACGTCCATCGCCATGGGTCCTTGGACCGCGATCATGGCCGTCAACTCCGTCCGGTCGGACATCGTCACCGTCGGAAAGTCAGCCAATAGCGGAGTCAACCACTCCAGAATCTTCGCCCGGTTGGAAGCATTGACCACCATCAAGTAATACTGCCGCTGTGAAGGCGTTTCCAAGTTGGAAATCAGCACATCGTCAAGCACTCCACCTTCGGCATTGCACACCATCGAATAGCGAACACCGCCAATCGGCAAGTCCGTCACACGGCGTGTCAGCACATGGTCGAGAAATTCAGCCGCATGATCTCCGTCAAACCGCAAACGGCCCATGTGCGACACATCGAACAATGCGGCCCGGGTACGGCATGCCTGGTGTTCGGCAACAATTCCGCCCGGCTGGTCTCGTTGACTGCCGTATTGAATCGGCATTTCGTACCCAGCGAAGGGCACCATTTTCGCACCGTTTTCGCGATGCCAGCCATCGAGCGGCGTCTTCGAAAGCGAAGTCTGGCCAGCACCTTCGCCGTCGGGAAGGCTAGTACCGGAGCCTACGGATGGCGGATCGGTCTGTTGATCGGCTGATGGATTCGTCATTTGCAGATTCGCTGGCGCACACGTCGCGGCAGGCCTAGACCTCAAGCGGACGTGGTGAGACTTTCGATATGAAAAAGATCAATCGCGTCGCAGAAAACGACGCCCAAAGAGCTTATACCTGCTTCCGGGAAGGTTCCAGCCCTGATGCTTGTCTGGACACCAATGCCGCGCGGCGACCTCCATAAAATCAAATCGATAGCGAAATTGTCCCCACAACTCCTGACCCAACCCGTCGATGGGGGAGCACCGTCTGCACCTCGGGACCGCACCTGAAGACCGATTTTTCCAGTTTCCTGACCAGACAACGTGGCTTCAGCGAGACCGAACCAGACGCTCTAAATAGTCCTCGGTATCCCGGTGCATCAGCTTTTCGTCAGTAACTTCTTCGCCGACAAACGCCTGCTTTTCCGGCATCAACCGTTGCCCGCTGGCGACCCAAGCTAAACGAGCACGGCCAAAAACGGCAATCAACGCTGGAGGAATCGCGGCCAGCACTCCCGCCATCATCGGCACCAAGTTCATCATCAGCAAAAAGCTTGGCTCGATCATCAATTCGCTGGTTGCGTTGATTTGCATGCCAACCGCCGAAACCAAATCCATCGTGCTGGCGATCACCCCACTCATCACGGGCAACAAGGTCAGCGGAAAGAAGGCCACCAAGAGCTTCTCGCTATTAGCACCCCAAAACAGGTACCCGAAGACGACCGCCAAAACCAAACTCAAAAGCGTCAAGACGGCCAACAGCGGTACTCCGCACACATCAAGTAGTAGGGCAATGGACATCTTCGGCAATCTTTCGATGAAACAAAAAACAAGCAATCAGAAAGGAATTAATGAAGCGGCTCAGCGCTGAAACATGCGACGCAAGGCTTCGTCAGCCGCTCCCTGCGAATCGACCGGCCCCTTCGGACGCAGGTGCTCAGGGATCCGCTTGGGCCCAGACGGATCAGCGGATTCAGGCTTTTCAGCGGAAGCATCCTTGCTTTTCGTCGCCGTCTGTTTGTTTTGCTTGGCGTCGGATTGTCCGGAAGCCTGCTGTTGTGCAGTTTCGTTGTCTGGACCGACATCTTCCGGTTTGGCCATCCCGTCGGACTTTGCCAAACCATCGGCCCCTGCCAGACTGTCGGACTTGGTCTGACCGTGGGACCTGGTCTGACCGTGGGACTTAGCTCGACCGTCGGTCTTAGACAGTTCACCAGATTCCTTCGACGAGCCCGCTTCCTGCTGTAACTCGGCAGCCCCGTCAAATTCGACTTCCGTTGGCGGCACATCATCGATCGAGATATTCATCGAGGCCGCGATCGCGTCGAGCTCCGCAGCGAGCTCCTCCTGAACCGTTCTCGGTTTGCTTTCCGTTGATAAAACACCTCGCGAAGGCTCACCTTCACCCGACGCGGTTTGTCCTTCGAGGGTAAGTTTTCGAACCCGAAACTTCCATTTCCCGACCTGCACCTTATCTCGATGTCGTAGCTTGACCGGCTGATTGACCGGAATCCTTTGCCCGTTGACGCCCGTCCCAACTCGACTCGCCAGATCCTGCACAAAGACCCCCTGGTCAGTCAAAACGATCAAACAATGCTTGCGGCTCACTTCCGGCGTGGGCAAAACGATATCGCACTGTGAGCTACGACCTAGCACGATTCGCCCCTGAATCGGCATCGCCTCGCCGCTTTTTGGCCCGTTTCGATAGCTCAATTCGTAGCTTGCCACAGGAAACACGTTACGGGCTGAAACTTGGGTAGGATTTGATGCCGATGCAAAGGCTGAACATACCGGCCAAACTTGCCTAATAGCGACCGCAGAGTGGTTCAGGTTTGATGGTCGTTTGATGAAGAACCCGCAGCCCTGAACAGCCGTTTAAGGCGGCGATCGCTGCACTACAGGCGGCTCCTGCATCCATAAAGACGGGCAGCTCCCACGCGTCCACCCATACGATTGGGTGGGTTGCTAAAATGGGGTCACATCGACCATGATTTGTCGACCCAAACAGAAGTTCCGCGATTAGCGAAACTTAAGTTATTGAGAACTTGTTCAGGTTGCTGCTCCATGATGTCATCCGCCGCCCAGCCCGTTCGCACCGTGTTGATTAGCGACGTACACCTCGGGTCCAAGCACACCCAGGCATCTAAATGTCTGCAGTTTCTAAACGCTTGCCAGCCTCAACAGATCTATTTGGTTGGTGACTTCATTGATGGCTGGCGATCCAACCACGGTTGGCACTGGACGGCCGACTGCACTGCGGTGATGGACCGTATCGAAGAACTGATGGCCAGCGGGACCAGCGTCTACTACACACCCGGCAACCATGACTCGTTCCTTCGGGATGACCGCGGCATCGAACACATCATGGAACGCTTTGCCGGCAAGTTTGGACGGGTCAGTCTCGCCAACGAGTTCGTTTTCGAAACGCTCCGCGGTTGGCGTTTCCTCGTTAGCCACGGCGACCTTTTTGATGTCGTTGAACGCCAGGCTCAATGGATATCCAAAGCTTCTTCATTCGGCTACGACTCGATCCTGAATCTGAATCGCAATACAAACCGAGTGATCGGCCGCGGCCACCGCAACCCTTACGGCGTGTGTGCAAAACTTAAATCGTCCGTCAAATCGGTCGTTCGCATGTTGAGCGATTACGAAACGAAAATGCTGGAACACGCCCAAAGCCGGTTGTGTGATGGTGCGATCTGCGGCCACATCCACACCCCGACCATCGTCAACTCGCAAAACGCACTGTACTGCAACACGGGCGACTGGGTCGAAAATTGCACCGGGCTAATCGAGCACCTCGACGGCATGATCGAATTGCGGGCCGTCTATGGCAAGTCACGCTACCTCGACCTGCCCGAACGCACATCGCTTACCGAGCGATTTGATGCCGACGCGGTTGCGGCAACGCTGCAAGCACCCGTCCTGCAAACAACTTCTTAGAGCTACGAGTTGGCTTGACCGGTACAACAGCGAGCAGCAATACCGGCCTATCCAGCGGCAGTTTATTTCTGCAAGTAGATCGCTTCGCCGGTGAATCGAGCTTTCAACTCTTCGTCGGACCATGAGATCTTGCCAACCGCCGGGTCACCGATCAACCAACGCCCACCATCGGTGCGTCCCAAGATTGTGATTACGTGTCCGGAAACACGGTTGCCCAGGAAACGGTTGCTGATGGGCATCCCAACAAGATCGTCAAACTTCACCAACGCCACATTGGGAAGTTGGCCGTTGGCAACCCAGTCTTCGGGTCGTGAGTTAGCCACCTTTGCCTGCAACCCGTGTTCGCCAGCGAATGACTTCAGGCCTCGGTACAGCCCCAGTGGCGCTGTCCCTAGCGTGCTACTCAAACACGCACTCGAAAGGTCGCTTTCACTTGCCGCGATACCGTAATGTTTCAACAATGTGGCTGCCGCCGCAGGAGCGCAGCTCGATTCGTGCGATTGCATGCACACACCGTTTTTCCACTGCGAAGGTGATTCCAGCTCCAGCGGAAAGAACACAGGTCGAGCAATCGGAGTGGCAACAAATCCAATTGCCAACGCCCAGAACAACGTGACCACCATCGGACGCAGTCCTCGGCGCAAACTGCGGGTATGACCAGCTAAGCCACCGACAAAGCCCAACGCGATTGGCGTCAAATTGGACCAATAAAGGACGGAACTGGACTGAATGGTTTCAGCCCAAACCAAGCGACCAAAGAAGCTCCACCCCAGCATGAAAGAGAGCAAGATGGTTCCTAACAGCACAGCGTTTTCAAGCCGAGCCGATTCTAACCGATAGCGACACCCCGCCCGATAGGCCAAGAGAGTCAAGACTGTCATCACCAAAGCCGCCAAAGCAAGCTCGATATCGGTGTGAGAAAATCCTGCGGTCATCTCAACCTCCTACGGCCATCGAAGTAAGTCGATACCAAAACGAAATCGCCCGGCACCGGCTATGTGAAGTTCATGTTAATTATAGGTAACGGAAACATGAGCCCTCCAGTGACATTGCCTGAATCGTGGCAAAAACGAACCAATCTTCATATTTGAAGCTGCAGATCTCTCAATTTCTGGGCTCGCCTCGCCTACTTGACGTCCTCCTTCAAAACTCGCCCCAGCAACTCATTTTCTGAAACCGGCCCAAAGTGCCGGCTATCAATTGAAAACGGCACATTGTCACCAACGACAAAATATTGGCCTGGTCCAAGCTTCAGCGGCATATCGCGTTCGGGATCGTCCGGCAAAGCCAGATACTGCACATCCCGCTCCAATCGCAGCACATCAAGATTGCGAATTGGAAAATGGATTGATTTCGCCGCCAGATCTGCGTTTTGCCCCGATCGCCAACTCCGAACCAATCGAATGGCAATCGGACTACTCGGCGAAAGCTGACCATCAATCGCCGCTGGTAGATCATCCGGCTCCGAATCCGTCCTCGATAGCGGCTCCCGAAACCGGAAGCTGAACGGCGGACACTCGCCTTCATAGCTGATCCCCTCGCCCGGCTCTGCTGACAAGCCATCTGTGGATTCTGGCAAGCATTCCAGAGCCTGACCTACGACGCCACGCTCAGTCCACCACCGACACTCCAACCCCGTCTCGCTGATTGGTTCTGACCCCTTATTCGCCGACGCCCGCACGACTACCGATAAGCGGCCGGCCGGATTGAGCTTTCTGGTGAGCCCGAAGTTCCCGGGATAGTCGTCCATGACCGGCATCGATTTCCCCGCTCGATAGACCGAGACATGCTGGTAGATCAACCAACCACCCTCCGACGGCTTCCAACGGGATGTTTCCCCAACTTTCAATTGCCCACGGTGGAAATTGGAATCAACCAGAACTCTGGTCATGCCCGTGATTTCGGGGCTCTTTCCATCAACCAGCAACTGTCGCGATTGACCAATCGAAACGGTTTGCCCCGGTACCGCCAAAACTCGCTTGACGTGCATGCCACTTTCGACCGCACGGTCTTCACCCGAATCTTGGATCGCCTTGCGAACCATCACCAAATCGCCCACCCGATACCGAGAATTTTGCGACCGTGAATTTTGCACCTTTTCGGCGGTAGCTTTCACACGCACTAGATCCGGCGGTAGCTCCCGCGTGACCTTGCCTAACGCACGGCTTCCACAATGCCAGCAAACGAAATCGCCCCGGTTAACGGCGCGTTGCCAGATCGATCGATCCACGCGAGTTTCAATCTGACAACGATCGCATTGAATATGGACTGAAGCTCCCCAAAACGTGGGATTCATTGAAATCCCCGCCACTTGGTACAAGTCCGGCGTCTTCGAATGGGCCTGCTCAGGCAATACGGCCGGCCGGCATCCCGTGATCAGCAAAAGACCTACGAGCGCGACACAATCCCCCCATGGACTCGGCAAACGGCCGCACCCAAAGCCAAAGAATCGACGTTGCTGAGATTCAGGCGGGGTAAACACAGCAGGGCATTGAACGCAAAGAGACCAGTGAATCAGTTTTGTGATAATCACAAATTAGACTTGCGGCCGGCGCAGCAAAAAAGCTAACGACCAAGATGCAGCGTATGGATGCGCTGCGAATGCCCGATCGGACATCACCGCGGAACTGGAATCCTACCATGTCAAATCTTTTGATCGGCGATGAAGCTAACCATTCTTTAGCCATAGTTGTCGAATCCGTTGCTTCATCGCTGTTGCGAGAACAACCCGCCCCCATCTGCCTGGAAGTCGATATCGATCACGATATTCGATTGCCCGTGGACTCAGCGTCGTTCTGTCAGTTGATCGATAGTCTGCTGCGTCAGGCCGTCAACGAGATGTCCGACGGCGGCGAGTTGACAATCACCGCTTGTGAAACCCACACCGGCGTTGAGCTGGAAATCGCAGACACCGGATGCGACGTCGAGCAACGAGCCTGCAAATTCCCCATGATCGCCGCCGCTTTGGCTGCGGAACTTTCATGGCAAAACTGCCCCCAGGGCGGCGCAGCGGTGACAGCAAAGTTGCCTATTTACCAACAACAAGCTCGCCGTCGCGCAGCTTAAAGGGCAACCCAGTATGTTCAATCCGCTGGCAGCGACAACGATCGGTGCGCTCGAGCAAACGATCTCGTTCTCCGAACGACGACACGAGCTGTTGGCGGGCAACATCGCCAACATGAGCACCCCGGACTATCGCAGCCGGGATCTCGATGTGGGGGAATTCCAAGCCGCACTGGCTCATTCAATTCAAAACCCACAAAGCAACAACTCGGATTCGTCCACTTCGTTGCCGATCATGCCGGGTTACCCCGCTGAACTGCAACAACAATTTGGCATGCTCGGACACCCGGCCCTCTCCGGTGAATCCGGTGGCATCCAAGGAAACAAACCGCTCGGTCCAACCGAGTCCCATACACGTGACGACCGCTGGAGCGGCCCCCGAGCAGCCACCGAAGCGATCGTCTTCCACGACAACAGCGATGTTTCGCTCGAAGAACAAGTCAACCAGATCTCAAAGAACAAACACATCCACAATCTCGCGATCTCAACCCTTCGAAATCAATTCGAACTGTTGCGGGCCGCGATCACTGAACGTGCCTAACCGTGAAGGGGCCTAACCATGATGAGTTCGCTCGATATCAGCACCTCGGCGCTGGTCGCCCAAAGAACGCGTTTGAACGCGATCTCTGGAAACATCGCCAACATCTCATCTCTCGTCGACGAGAACGGCATGCCCAATCCCTACCAGGCACGCCAAGTCATCTTTCAAACTGACGAAACCCAAGGCAGCGGCGACGCTGCCGGCGTGAAAGTTTCCGAAGTCACGCTGGATGATTCCGAACCCCTTTATCGCTATCAACCCGAACACCCACTTGCCATCAAAGAAGGCGAGTGGGAAGGCTACGTGGCTTACCCCAACATTGATCTGACCACACAAATGGTCGACGCCCTTGAAACCACTCGTGCCTACGAGGCCAACATTGGTGTGATTGAAATCAGCAAAGACATGAGCCGGCAACGCCTCGCCATCTTGGCTTAACGAAGCGTTCTCCACCCCCGTGATTGCCCCGCAACATGTCATCGCCCATCCGACTTTCACCGATCGCGCCGCCGCCCATCCCGGCGTTTGCGCGAACCGGCAACGTCAGCTCGGATTCGCAGCGTTCCGGAACCTCGCCTGGCTTTTCACTGAACCTAGAAACCGCTGGGCAAACCAAGCCGACCAGTGAAAGCGGTGGCGGTCTGACCGGCTTGCTGGCCGACCAAGTTAAGGGTGTTCAGTCAATGCAGTCCGGTGCCGACGCCATGGTTCACACCATGCTGACGGGCGGCGACGTCAACGAAGCGGAAGTCTTGACCGCCGTGCAGAAAGCGGACTTGGCCTTCCGCATGCTGTTGCAAATTCGAAACAAGTTGATGGACGCGTACCGCGAAGTTCAACAGATCCAAATCTAGTTAGTCCCCCATGCTGCAAAACGCACTCGATCAATTCCGTAACATCTTCGCGTCCATGCCCGTCCCCTCGCGGGTCATCGCTGGATTGCTTGTCGTCGTTATTGTGCTGGCGCTCGGTTTCCTGGTCCGTGGCTCCTCCACCACCCAGGAAGAATATTTGCTGGGCGGCAAGATGCTGGATGAAAAAGACATCGATGCCGCCGAACTTGCTTTCGGTAGCGCCGGCCTATCCGGCTGGCAGCGTGAAGGCCGTCGACTGAAGATCCCCACCCTCCAACGCAGCGAGTACCTTGCCGCGCTCGAACAGTCATCGGCGCTACCGATGTCGCTGCGAACCCACGTTCAAGCTGCCATCGATTCGTCGACAGCGTTCGAATCTAGCGAGCAACGCGGCGCTCGGATCAAGCACGCCAAAGAACAGGACCTCAGCGACAACATCACCAAGTTCAGCGACGTTCGCTCCGCCACCGTCACCTACGACCAAGGTGAACGCCAAGGCCTCTCCCGCGGTCGCTCCCAATCGGCCAGTGTCGTCGTGCAGCCCGAGGGCCTCGAACCGCTGTCCCGAGCCCGCATTCAGATGATCAAAGAAATGATCCGGGCCTCCTTCGCGGGAATGAGCGTTGACGACGTGCAGGTCACCGACACGAACTCCTCAGCGATGCCCGGCAACTCGGATGACGACGATCCGATGTCCAAGAAGCGACGCGAAGAAGAATCCTATTACGAACAGAAAATTCGTGCTCAACTGGCTGGATACGGGCCCATCCAAGTCAAAACGTTCGCCGAGATTGACCCTACGATGGGTGTCGAAAAGGCGAGTTTAAAATACGCCGACCAACCCACCACGTTACAAGAGTCTTCACGCAAGTACGAAATCGAGTCGTCCCGCCCAATCCCTGGCGGCGTCCCTGGCGCCCAGCCCAACACGATCGCCAACCGCCCGGTCAAGATCGACCAAACCGCCCAAACCTCACGTACCAAAGAAGACGAGCGGTCGAGCAATCGGGTCGCTGGCCAAGAATACGAAACCACTCGCATTGCTGCCCTTCCCGTCAAACGAATTCGCGTTTCGATCGGGTTGCCTACTAGTTACTACCGACAGGTTTGGGCCCAAGAGTTTTTGCAATCCAACCCGGATAAAAAACCCGAAGACGCTCCTGGAATGGGAAACGCGGAATTGCAGTCGCTTCGCGAGCGAACGCAGCTTGCGATCAAGTCCGCTGTGACACCGCTCTTGCCATCCGTCTCCGCTGGCGAAGACCGTTTTCCACTAGTCGAAGTGTGGGATTTCCCGGACCTACCAGTACGCGAAATCGCCACGACCGGCACGGGCCAAATCGCCCTGGACTGGCTTTCCAGCTCGTGGCAGTCCATCGCGATGATCATGCTCGCCGCCTTGGCCTTGCTGGTAGCTCGCGGTGCGATGAAGTCCATTGGCGGCGATGCCGACCCAGCATCGTTCAGTGAAGGATTTGGACTGGAACTTCCATCGCCTCCTCCACCCCCAGTCGAAGCCGAGGGTTCGATTGAACAGATGGAAATCACGGGCGGTTCCCTCAAGCAAGAACTGATCGGATTGGTCGAAGGCAATCCGGAAGTTGCTGCAAACGTGATTCGCAGTTGGATTGGCGAAGCAGCCTAACACTGAAATTTGATTAGACTGTCCGCTGTTGACTCTCCAAGATGGAAGATGTCACCAGACCAGCGGATCGCTTAAGAGCAGATGCATTTTCAGCACCTTCGATACGGCCCGCGATGGCGAAACCAATTTCCAACCGAGATGGAAAACTCGTGCGATTGATCAAAGGTTGAGATTCAGTTGCCTCCAGTTTTGAAAGTCCCTTTCGCACATCGCCCGCGAGTCGTCCATGCCTTGCGACTCGCCATTCTTATCGCTTTGCTGTTGCTGCTGCCTTCACCGCATGGCCGATCGCTGGGCGAGCGACTGATTTTCGGCGGGTCACGATCGTCGGAGCTTGAATCAATCAAGCCGATCGAGCTTTCGGACGTAAAGCGAATCGATTCGCCATTATCTCGCGAAACAAATAGCGTCGCGGAAGCCGATGATGAAGGGCGTTTTGCTTTGCTCAATATCGACGCCCAACCCATTGGCTGGGCCGTACGAACGCTGCCACAGGCTCAAGATATTGCCGGCTACCGAGGCCCAACCGAAGCCCTCCTGCTGCTAGCCCCCGATCAAAAAGTCTTATCCGCTACCATTCTCAACAGCCACGACACCAGCGAGCACGTTGCGGAAGTTAACAAGTCGCTCGCCTTCTTTGAACAATTCAGTGGTCTGACGTGGGGCGGCAAATTCGCCGACGACACCACACCGCAAATTGACGGTGTGTCCGGCGCCACGCTCACCAGCCTAGCGATGGCTCGCGGCGTACTGAAACGTTTGGGAAACGAAACGCCTTCTCTCGTTTTTGACAAACCGCTGAACACTGAAGACGCGTTACCGTTCTTCCCGACAGCCGATCGCATCGCTGGTGATCCAATCGGCCTTGTCTTCGATGCCGACAACGAACCGTTGGGAACGCTTGTTCGAACCGGTGGGTTGATCGACGACGAGATCGGCTACCAAGGCCCAACCGAAATACTCCTCGCCTTCGATTCGAAGAGGCAATCCCTTAAGCCACGCCTACGCAGTTCTTTCGACAATGAACCTTACGTCGGGTACCTCCCGCAGGAATACTCATTCTGGCCCGTCTTCACCGGAAAATCAGTTCAGCAACTCGCTGCCTTGGACCTGGAAGCTGAACGTGTCGAAGGCGTATCGGGCGCCACGATGACCAGCATGGCAGTCGCGCACACCTTGGTGCGTACTTCGCAGAAGATCCAGTCTGCCGGCGGTCTAGAAAACTGGACTCGTCCGCCAGCCCCACCGACAACGGCAAGCCGAGTGGGTGCTGTCTTCGCACAAATCCGATGGTCAACATCCGACTTCATCTCGCTGGGACTGCTGATCATCCTTCCGTTGTTACTTCGCACGCATTGGATGCGTCACCGAGCAGTGCGAATCGGATGGCTCCTGACGATGATCACCGTACTGGGCTTGGGTACCGGCAATCTAATTTCGATGTCGTTGATCGCTGGTTGGATGACGTCAGGGACGAGTTGGTATCTCGCGATTGGACTGGTGGCAATTCTAGCCGTTGCCACCATCAGCCCGCCCACTCGAAGGGCGAACCCGTATTGCAATCACCTTTGTCCGCACGGCGCTGTCCAACAGCTCATTCGTCCAAGCAATCAATCGTCAAGAAAGTGGCGGTTGTCTTCGACGACGCAAAGATGGCTGAGTTACCTGCCCGCCTGCACGCTTGCCATTGCCTACGTCGTCCTCTTACTGCGTCCAACAGCAGACATTTCCGTTGCCGAGCCTTTTCACGCATATTTATGGAATATCACCTCTTGGTCGAGCATTGCTTTCGCATTAGCGACCATCGGGTTCGCAGCCTTCGTCCCTATGGGATATTGCCGCCTTGGCTGCCCGACGGGCCGCTTACTCGAACACATCCGGTTGAAGTCTAGCAGCAGTAGATGGACTCGCTTCGACTTAGTCGCCAGTGGATTGCTCGTCATTGCCGTTCTCGTGCGGACCTGGAACTAAAGCGACTGCCGCTGATCCTTCCTCAGGCAATTGAACACGCTGGAGCCTGGTCCAGCACTAAGCCGTGCGAGTTGCGTTTCAAGCAGAATCGAGAGACTCCAACCAGTCATCATCGCTTAACAATCGCCGCCGCTTTTCCGGCTCAAGCGTTGACACCCAATCGGGATCGACGCCAACCACCGTTCTTTCGGGTGCATCCTCTGGCAAACGCACTTGAGCGTTGGCCGCACGCAGAATGTCCAGGTGTTGCTGGCGGAACTTCGAATCAACCAACAGTCGCTCAAAGAGATTCGGCTGCCCCTGCTTTTCATCCTGCTGCATCGATTCCAGTTCACCGATCCAGTAATGATGCCTCTGCATCAAAGGGATCGGCGCTCGTTCGGAGGCGACCTGCAACAGCCCCCATCGGTCTAGTAGCAAGCCAACCCAGCGACTGCCAAGCAAGACGGTCAATGGAATCGATAGAGCCCAACCGAGAACCACAGGTGCAAACCAAACTAACCAATATGGTTGCCAGGCAAAACCAGCTGCTGCGATACCGAGACCGACTAGCGTAAGCGGCCACATTTGTTGTGCTGCCTCCGCCCAGGTCACACCTTTCTCATCACGTTGCTGGGCGTTCCAACTGACTTTATTCCCACGTAAATTCGACATCACGAAACGCGAGTGGTAGACCGCAATAATGGGAGCGAACAATACCGCAGCGAAAGTCTCCACGATCGCACTCAAAATGACCCGTAGTGTCCCGCCCAAGCCCTTACGCGTTTCAGCAACACTGACGGTCGATGCAATCGCCATCAATTTTGGAACGATCAACAGCGCCATCGAAACGACGAACAATCCCACCATGGTCGAGCTCATGTCCGGTACGTATCGCTCGCCCGCAGATTGCGTGTTGATTACCGCCGCGACAAGACAGACGGACAAGAAAGCAAGCCACAACGGCGCGGCCATGTAAGAAAGGATTCCACTTAAGAAATGCAAACGCGATACACGGTGGACGCCTTCTCCAACCAGTAAGTGCCAGTGCTGCAGATTCCCTTGGCACCAACGTTGATCACGTTTGGCGAAATCCAAAACGGTCGTAGGACACTCCTCGTAACTACCGCCCAAATCATTGGCGATACGGACTTTCCATCCCGCCTTCACCATCAATGCGGCTTCCACGAAATCGTGACTTAAGATCTCGCCACCCAGCGGTGCGGCGCCGGGCAAGACGGGTAGCTGGCAATGTCGCATGAAGGCGTTCACCCGAATGATGGCGTTGTGCCCCCAATAGTTGCCTTGGTCGCCAGCAAACCGATCAAAACCTTCGGCAAACATCGGTCCATATACCGCCGCCGCAAACTGCTGCAATCTAGCAAACAAGGACGTTCGCCCCACTGGGACCGGCGGAACCTGCAAGATGCCAAGGGACTCATCCACCGACATCCGACGAACCATTTCGGCCATCGTGGATCCTTCCATCAAACTGTCGGCGTCCAGGACAATCATGAACTCGTAAAGACCGCCCCAATTCTCGCAAAAGTCAGCAATATTGCCTGCCTTGCGAGCTAGGTTCTGAGTCCGGTGCCGATAGTAAACGTTGATTTCCGAGTCGGGCTGTTCTGGATCACCTATGGTGGCAACAAGCGTTCGCCGGGTCGCTGAATCGCTTGGGTCAAAATCAGCATCAGCCGGACCTTCGCCGATCTGTTTAACACTGACTTGGCTACCGACTGATGTCTCCGTGTTGAACCGCTCCGTTAGCCTAGACCAGCAACACTCTTCCTCCAGCCAAACCTCTGGATCAGTCGTGTCGCTGAGGACATAAAAGTCAAACTGACCAACAGTACCATCGTGAAGCAACAACTGCTCTCGCATCGACGCGATTGCGGCGAAAACTCGAGTGGGCGACTCATTGTAAACCGGCATCAGAACCGCAGTCCGTGCATCTTTCGATACATCCGATTGCGATACCGAATCATCGGCCCAAACACCCCGTCGGCGTTGCCGCAAGCCAAAGAAACCTTCGACCGACAACGCGAAAGAGAATGAAATCCATCCAAACAAGATCGCAAACAGCATCACGCTGAGCGCTTCGAATAGACGGATTTTAGAATCGCCAAGGACGACGGCAGCAAAAGCAAAGAGCCCCATCCCCCAAATCAGAAAGGTCAGACAAGCGACTCGCATTCGTGTTTTGCGAGTGGCTTGACTTGGATTCAAACGTACAGATTCGGACATGCTGGTCTCTGCGATGGGCGGTCGACGATTCGATCAAATGGACGATCGCGTTAGGCGTCTCGTCGTCCTGATTGACGCGTATCGCCAACTAGCAATGCACTAGGACGCTGCACCCACCGGCGCATCAGTTGGCCGGTCTCGACCATCGGCTCCATCCACCAGTTCCAACGTAAAACCGCCACCGGCCGAACCGGTTCAGCTCGATTCATCGACTGACGACAAATTGGCGGCACGCTCCGCTGAGGACAGGCGGCAGGCACGCTTGGGGATGCAGTTCGGTTTGCGTCTGTGAAGGAGCGCATGATCTTACTCGTATAGAAAAGGTGACTAGAGGTCAGAGAAGAGTCAGCCGACATCCCGTTTCGAAACTAGAAACAACAGGAAACTCGGCCGAACGCACTGTAGTACAAACCATGTGCCAAAAACTCATCGCGTTCGGCCCTGAAGATTGCTCGAAACGCCCAGCATCGTCACTTTCCCCTAGCCGTTTCGGTCAGACCACCCGTAAGGCGCATCGCCACCACTTTGTGGCTCTCAGAGGTGACTCGCCGCCCCCATTAGACCGATGAAGGCCAAACCTCATAAATTAACACCCAGCGGCTTAAACGCAGAAATATTGACGTATGCTTGAGAGAGCGCACCTGCCAAACTGCTCGTATTGATCGAAAACCGATCATTTTGAAACGCTGGACTGCAAGCGACCAAGCGAATGCCTAAAACGCAGGCACTCCGGCACTCCCCCCTTAAAAATACGCCCTGATTCAAAGTACCGAATCTGGTAAGATAGACACCAGAGGCATCGATCCCACCTTTAAATCGCCTCGTAGGAAACCAAGCCGCCATTGACTGCAATTGGTCTTAGTTTCCAACCGCAAGCGGATGCGGTCTATCGCCTGCTTACCTCCCACCTCCGTCCTGCCCACAACTATCGTCATGAAGCGAATTACTCGCCGATGCTTGATTGCCAGTTCGCTGGCATCGATTTTGCCTGCCACTCATCGAACGGCCAAAGGTATCGATTCGGAAACTTTGTTTTCCGCAATCCGTTCCCAGGCAGCCGCAGGTCCGCAACCATCGCAAGCCAACATGATGCCCGAGACACCCGATCTCTCACCCGAAAACGCCGAATTCGTCGGCGAGCTTCAGCGTCGTTGCTATCAATATTTCATTGACGCTGCCGATCCGGTAACAGGATTGGTCAGTGACCGCGGAGCACGTGACGGCAGTGCGTTCAGCGAACACGCTAGTTCGGCGTCCTGCGGTTTCGCATTAGCTTCTTATGCGATCGCGCCCCAAGCGGGTCTCGAAGACGAATCTGCCGCCCGCGAACGAGCACGTATTTTGCTACGTTCGCTCGCTGATTTGGCCCAACACCACAACGGATTCCTGTATCACTTCATCGGCCGACGTGACGGCGTTCGACGCATGAATTGTGAAGCATCCACGGTGGACACGGCTCTTATGTTGGCTGGCGTAATGTGCGTGGAAACGACGTTCGGCGACGACGCGGAAATCAAATCACTTTGCCAACGCTTAATGAATCGCACCATTTGGCGATCGATGCTTGGGTCTGGCAACCTGCTGCACATGGGCTGGACCCCCGAAGACGGACTGTTGCCATACCAATGGGACCGCTTCAGCGAACTGACCATCTTGGTTTTGATGGCGATCGGAGCCCCCAAACATGAGATCAGCCCCGATTGCTGGCAAGCCTGGCGACGAGACCAGATGCTGACTCTCCATGGTGAATCGTTTCTGAGCTATCCACCGCTGTTCGTGCACCAGTACCCAATGGCCTTTTTCGACTTCCGCAGTGTGCAAAGTCCTAGCGGGCGCAGTTACTGGAAAAACTCGATCACAGCCCACTTCGCGCAAATCGAGTTTCTATCACGTCTGGCGGAACGATACCCTACGCAGATGGGCCACTACGGCGATCAACTTTGGGGTATTACCAGTAGCGATTCCGCTTCGGGCTACCGCGATTGGGGCGGACCGTATCAAGACAATCGCTTTGAACCGGACCGTGGCATCGATGGGACCGTGGTCCCTAGCGCGGCTGCAGGCGGTCTTGCTGTTGTTCCCGACCAGTCGTTGGCAACATTGCGGTATCAGCGTGACCAATTCGGCGATTCGGTTTACGGAAAGTACGGATTCGCCAACGCTTTCAACCCGGCAACCAACTGGGTCAGCCAAGACGTGATCGGAATCGATACGGGAATCTCGCTATTGATGGCCGAAAACCTGCGTAGCGGCAACGTTTGGAAGGCGTTCATGGACCATCCCGTCGCACAAGCCGCGTTTGATCGCACGGGATTCTCTCTAGCTACCGCCTAGCCAACTCGGGCCGACCCTTTTCAGTTGGCCTGTCATTTTCCATTCGCGAGCGTTGGGCGTAGCACCAATTGGCACATAAATTGCCATCCGCAGCGACTAAGGCTGGTGATCCGCTGATCCCCAGTCGGCGCTGCATTCGTGCAAGCGGCCTAACGTCGCCACCCGTCCAATCGATAGCGGGCTTGGCAACATCGCTGGTTTCAGATCACGCTATCGCAATTGCCTGATCGCTCCTTTGTTGCAATCTGACCACCATGATCCGACTTGAAGCACATCCCCATTGCGTCTCGATGCAAAAGACTCGATTCAACCAAAACGTGTCGACCACCTTGTTCGCTACCTTGGCGATACTGATGTGGATTCCAGTATCGTTCGCCGACCAACCACGAACTGAATCACCATCGCCCGTTGCGGCGGACCAGGTTTCCAGCTTCACCGATTTGAAACTTTATGCCGAGTCGCTTGCCCATCAGTCTTATCAGCCCGAACCTCCGCTCTTGCCTGAGCTGGCGACACTGGATTATGAGCGATACCGAGAGATCCAGTTCAGGCATGAAGCCGCGATCTGGGACGACGGCAAACACCCGTTTTGGTTGGAGTTCTTTCATCGCGGATTTGTACAACAAGATCGCGTCGATGTTTACGTGATCGAGTCTGACGGCGATAACCAATCAACCACATCACAAGTTCAGTACACGCCGGCGCAATTTGAGTTCGGCGAAATCAATAGCGACTTGAAGGTCCCGGATGAGATTGGCTATGCAGGCTTGAAAG
Organism: Rhodopirellula sp. J20-39; assembly: GCF_057365095.1. Taxonomy (NCBI): domain Bacteria; kingdom Pseudomonadati; phylum Planctomycetota; class Planctomycetia; order Pirellulales; family Pirellulaceae; genus Rhodopirellula; species Rhodopirellula sp. J20-39. Next base: position 6,067,581 of record NZ_CP195123.1, read on the forward strand.
TCGCCGGCCGATTCACACCCGATGGCGATGCCCAAGAAATGCTAACCTTCATCGGTTCCAGCTACTTTCGGGCACGTACCGAGCAAACCGTTTATGGCACATCCGCTCGCGGTTTGGCGGTGAACATCGGCATGAACCAAGATGAAGAGTTCCCCGACTTCCGAGCGTTCTGGATCACCGAACCCAAGACCGATCAATCCCAGGTCACCGTACTCGCATTGTTAGACAGTCCAAGCCTGACGGGCGCTTACCAGTTCACCTTCGCCCCCGACCAAAGCGTATCCACTATCGACGTGGAAGCGACCTTGTACTTCCGTAAAGCAGTAGACAAACTGGCCTGCGCACCTCTGACCAGCATGTGGATTTGGGGCGACGGGCTTCAAGGCCCTCCCAAGGATGAACGGCCTTCGGTCCACGATTCCGACGGTTTGTTGGTACATGCCGACGACCGCTGGCAATGGCGATCTTTTGCACGACTATCGTACCCTTCGGTATCCAGCATTTCAGTTCAGTCGCTTAACGGCTTTGGATTGCTGCAACGTGACCGCGATTTCGAACACTTCTTAGATTCCAATGCTCGATACCATGATCGTCCCAGCGTTTGGATTGAACCGATTGATTCCTTTGGCTCCGGCCGCATCGAACTACTCGAAATCCCCGGTGCACACGAAGGTATCGACAACATTGGTGCTTACTTCGTGCCAGACCGGCAGCATGCGAAGCAAGAAGATTCTGGCGGCTCAACCAGCGAAGAATCGAGCGGAGAAACAGCATCTTCAAACCTTGATCCGATTGACCTGAAATATCGTGTTAGCTTCTTTGGCAAAGAATCCGATCTTGGCGAACGCTTGCAACCCGTGACTCCCAATGGGCAATTGCTGGCAACTTGCCGATCACTGGATATTCAGCGTCAAGAGACCAATGGCCCGATCGATCTTGAGGTTGTCTTCGGACTGGAAGCCCAAGACGAGACGGCAAGACAAACCACCGACTCCAATGAAAGCGACGATAAACCGATCCGAGCAGCAATTCGAACCGTTCGTGGCACCGTCAACAGCCAAGACACCAAAGCGATTCCGAATGGCTACTTGTGCAAGCTGTCGATCACCCCGACTGAAGACGCACCGATCGAATTGGAACTAACGCTTCAAGACAGCGACGGCCAATCGATCTCTGAAACATTCCGTTACCTTTGCCCACAACAGCAACCTACTTTCGTTTACCCAGCCGTCTACACTCGGCAAGAATAGTAACGAGACGATGGATGCGGTTAGGTCAAAAGACGATCTCGTACCTCCACGACAACGTGACCATCGCAGTCGCGAAGACAATCAAACTGAGAGGCAGCCCAAAGACGATATAGTCACGAAGTTGGTAACCACCAACCCCGTAGACCATCGTGTTGGTTTGGTAACCAAACGGAGTCAGGAAGCTAGCCGATGCGGCAATCATAATGCACACCACCAACGATTCCGGTGGCATTCCCATCGCGTCTGCAGCCGCCCAAGCGATGGGGAACATGATCGCCGCAGCAGCACTGTTCGTCACCAATTCGGTGCAAATCACGGTCGCCAAGTAGACCGCTGCGAGCGTCGCCATAGGACTGGCTCCCGCAAGCTGCAACAAGCCACCAGCAATTGCATCGGCCGCGCCACTTTGTTTCATCGCATTGCCGATCCCGATTGCGGCGCCGATCACGATCAAGACCGACCAATCCAAACTTCGCCGAGCCTCGGTCGTCGTGCAGCAACGGAAGCTGATCATCGCGATGCACGCGATCAACGCAGCGGTCAAAATCGAGACGATATTCATCGCTGCGAAGATCACCATGGCAAGTGTGATCGCAATAGCGATTCCCGCTCGCTCGTGCCGTCGCACTTCACCGCGTTCCACGGTGCTTACCAAATAGAAGTCACTCAACCCGCGCTGTCGGTGCAAAAACGACGGTGATGCCTCCAGCAGCAAAACATCGCCGGGACGAATCCGCACGTCGCCCAGTTTGCCCTCCAGCCGATCTCCACCTCGTGCGACCGCAACGACAGCGGCGTTGTAATTAGATCGAAACTTCCCTTCACGAATTGTCTTTCCGATCAAACTGCAACGCGGGCTAACCACCGCTTCCACCAACGTTCGCCGCCAAGCGGGAACCTCCAATTTGCGTGTCTGCTCGTCAGGCGTGATCAGCCCACGGATTTTGCGCAGGTCAACCACGCTATCCAGTGCGCCGACGAGAATCATGATGTCCTCGCCGTAAATCCGCTGGTCCGGTTTGGCCGCTTCAATCCGACCGTCGGCTCGCTGAATTTCTGCAACATACAAACCCGCCAAAGCTCGCAGTCCGGCTTGTTGGATCGTTTTCCCGACCAAGGGGCCAGTCGGATCGACTTGCATTTCGACCGTGTATTTTTGTGGATCATCCGACGCACTGACCGCCGGCTTGCGTTCAGGCAGCAACCACTTCGACGCAATGATGATGTAGCACAGCCCTAGCAAAGTCGCGGGAATCCCCACCAACGCTGGTGTAAAGAACGCGAGGTCGCCGAACTCTTGATTCTTGCCGATGTACAAATCTCGCACCAGCAAGTTCGTGCTGGTGCCCATCAGCGTGCACATTCCACCCAAGATCGCCGCATAGGATAAAGGCAACAACAATCGCGAGGGACTGATTTGAAGTCGCTTGGCTAGATCATGCACCACCGGCAGGAGAGCTGCCACGACGGGCGTGTTGTTTAGAAAACCGCTCAGCGCCGCCACCGGCACCAACATGCGCAACTGGGCGCTGCGCAAATTTTTGGCTCCGCCCAACAACCAACCCGTCGCAAGCTCGGTGCCGCCGGTCATTTCCAATCCAGTTACGACCGCGAACAGTAACGCAATTGTCACCAAGCCCTTGTTGCCAAACCCAGCGGCAGCATCCAATGGCGTAGGCAGATTCGGGTTACCCGTTAGATCCTGGACCAGGACTAAGATTGCCAAACTCGACAGAACCAACAAATCGGTAGCGGCTAGACGAAACGCCAAGCTCAACAGCAATCCCATCGCAACCGCCAACGTCAACCACATCGGCCAATCCGCTGGAATCATAGCAGAGCCTCGCTATCCACGTTTTCGTGCCCGTAACTTTGGGTTTGATTGCTCGACGAAATAGTGCCGACAAGCTCGTATCGGTTGCAGGGTATCACTCTAAAGAACGTCTTTCATCGGTCAAAAAGATCAAGTTATTGCCTGTAGAGCGTAGTTCAAACCCAGCATACCGTCGCCCCCGGATTCCCATTAAACTACACTTCACGAATCACCCCCAGACAGCTCGGCTGTTCCTCCTGTCCGCTCGGGGTGTGTCTTAGTGCCTACCCACAACCCTCCCCGCCGCAAAATCTCTATGCCTGTATCCGATCCGTCGCCACGATCTCGTCGCGGCTCGTGGCTCATCGCCGCTCTCGTCCTGGCTTTGCTGATTCTTCACCAAGACAACTGGTTTTGGCTCGACGGACGGCTGGTCCTCGGTTTCATCCCCGTCGGCCTGTTCTGGCACTCATGCATCTCCATCGGAGCCGCATTTACCTGGTTCTTGGCCACAAAAATCGCCTGGCCGCTGGATACTTCCTCCGAAATCGCAGCGTCAACCGACCCAGCCGCTTCCGGTAAGTCCGAATCCGCTCAAGGAGGAACATCCGAATGAGCGTTTTCCTATCCGATATCGGCCAAAACTTGCTTAGCCAGAATCTGCTTGCCCAGGCTGCTGCCGCCGGCGACAGCTCCTGGCTTGAACATCCGGGGCTTCCTCAGTTCGTCATCATCTTGGTTTACCTCGGTCTGCTGCTGGCTCTGGGGATCTTCTCCAGTCGCCTGTTTAGCGGCACGAAAGAGGACTACCAAGTTGCCAGTCACTCGATCGGCCCGTTCTTACTCTTGATGAGTATTTTCGGTACCACGATGACCGCCTTCGCCTTGGTCGGAAGCAGTGGCGAAGCATTCAAAGAGGGTGTCGGGGTCTACGGAATGCTGGCCAGTAGTAGTGGCATCATCCACTCGCTGTGCTTCTTTATCATCGGCGTGCGGGTTTGGAAGTTGGCACGCACACGCGGCTACACCACCCAAATCGAGTTTTTCCGTGATCGCCTGGACAGCGACTTCATCGGCTTGTTGCTGTTCCCGATTCTCGTTGGCCTAGTCATCCCATACCTATTGGTTGGGGTCATTGGCGGCGGCACCGTAGTACAAACACTGACCGCCGGCTTGTCACCAGACTGGTTCCCAGTCGTTTCGGCTGACGGTGTGGTTAACCGAGGACTGCATGGCGGCATCCCGCCTTGGCTTGGTTCACTGATGATCTGCAGTGTCGTGCTGGTTTACGTCTTCATGGGCGGAATGCGTGGCACAACCTGGGCCAACACCTTCCAAACACTCGTCTTCATGGTGTTGGGCGTTGTGACATTTTTCATGATCGCGAATCGCTTAGGCGGACAAGACGGCTTGATGGCCAACCTTCGCGCGTTAGGTGAATCAATCCCCGAAAACCGTGCTACTCGTTCAGAGATGAGCAAGTCACTGTTCTTCACCTACCTGCTGATTCCATTATCTGTTGGGATGTTCCCGCACCTGTTCCAGCACTGGATGACCGCCAAGAGTGCGAACTCGTTCAAGCTGCCCGTCGTTTGGCACCCGATTTTCATCATGATCGTGTGGGTACCTTGCGTACTCGTCGGCGTCTGGGCGACTGGATCGTTGGCACCCGAACGACTGCCATTGATCCCTGGAACTCAGGTAGTCAACGCCAATGCCGTACTTCCGTTTTTAGTGAAAACACAAATTGGCCCTGTCCTGGGCGGCTTGTTGGCGGCTGGAATCCTGGCGGCGATCATGTCCAGCCTCGACAGTCAATTTTTGTGCATCGGCACGATCTTTAACAACGATATCTACACCCATTACAAGGGTGCTGAAAACGTGAGTGATGCTCGCCAAGTATTCATGACCCGAATGTTCATCATCGGAATCGTGGCGGTGACGTACCTGCTAAGCCTTGGAAACCCAACAAGTGTCTTTGCGTTGGGTGTTTGGTGCTTCAGCGGCTTCAGTGCGTTGTTCCCGATTGTGTTCTTGGCTTTGTACTGGCGTGGCCTGACCGCCGCGGGTGCCATCAGTGGCGTCTTCGCAGCGATCACTAGCTGGAGCGTTCTGTTCTATCACGGCCTGAACGCCCCCAAAGGACTTCGTGAATTTCACTTTTATGTCCCGTGGGGCGGCGAGCAGTACGAGATCATGCCCGTTGTCGTCATGGTGTTGAGCTGCCTAGTGACCACCGTTGTCGTCTCGCTGGTTACCCCAAAGCCGAAACCAGAAACGCTCGCGAAGTTCTTCTAGACGAATTGGCGTCGAAATCCAATGCAGCTTGATTCGGCCAAACCGAGTCAAGCTGCTGCGGTAATTCCGACTGAGTGGGGTAAGCACAAGATAAATTTTGGCTTATCGAAACCACGCTATTGCCAACAACCGCTTCCATAGTCAACGCCGGCAAGTTGCCCCACCCGAACCAATACGCGAAGCAATTCAGACGGCGAACGATAACGCTGATCCGGTGATGTCGACAACAACTTCATCACCACGTCACAAAATCGCTCGTCTAATCCCAATTGAGATACATGCGGAGGCTCGATCCTTTCGGTCCGGATCTTCTCAATCAAATCCATCACGTCAAACGCGTCATGTGGCGGCCTTCCGGTTAAGAACGCATACAAGGTCGCCCCTAAACTGTATTGGTCCGATCGTCCGTCGCACTGCGTAGCATCGAACAATCGCTCCGGTGCCAGATAGTTGATGTCGCCCATGACATCACCCGGTTGAGTTAATTGCACCGCATTGGTTTCTTCTAGCGCCCGCGCGAAAATCAGATCCGTCAACAAATAGTTCTTGTCGTTTTGGCGACGAAGCAAGTTCGAGGGAGTGACGTTTCGATGCACGATGCGGTGCTTTGCCGCCTCTTCCAATGCTCGGGCAATGTCGATCGCCAACCGCCACACTTCCTTCCAATCGAGCATTCCACCGATGCCCACATGCTCGATCAACTCCCGCACACTAATCCCGTCCACCCACTGCATCGCCGCCCAACAATAGGGACCTTGCCGCCCCGCCTTATAAAGCCGCACGATATTATCGTGCCGAATAGGCAACATCGTTCGCATCGCTCGAATGAACCGCTCACGCTGAACTTCAGTGGACGCCAAGCGGGGCTGTAATACCTTCAAGGCCACCACGCGATCCCGCCGAGTGTCATACGCCTTGAAGATGCAACTGTTATTGCTGGACGATGCCAGCTCGTCGACTCGAAAACGGTGAACCATTTGGCCAACCAGCTCGCGCAGCGGTAACGATGGCGAGGTATTTTTTGCAATCGACTCTTTTGGGATGGACACCGCTTTGGGTTGAACCGTTGGTGCGTCCAATGCACTGAGCACTTCAAACCGCAATTGAGTATCACCCACCTGAATAACAGCTTGCGAGCCAATGCGAGTCTGGCTATTCACCATCGCCCCATTCAGGTGCACGCCACCGGAACCGCCTCGATCAACCAATAAATATCCGCCCTCCTGATTGCGACGAATTTCACAGTGAATTCGGCTTAGCTTAGGGTCGTTGATCTTGGTATCGCTTGCCGAGCCTCGTCCAATTACAAGCGGTTCGCTAGCTTCCCAACTAAACTCTCGTCCGGAATCGGCACCATTCAGCACGACCACTTTGCACTCAATCGGTTTCATCAGTTTGTTGTTCCTCGCCACTTTGGATTCCGTACAGCGTCAGCTCAAAATCAGACAGCGGCGTCCGGATCGAGTTTCCAGCTAGCCTGACCATTTCGTCAACATCGACCTGTTCAGGAGCAAACGTCTTCAACAGTGCAACGACGGGTTCAGTTGGCTCCAAACCGTGCTCTTCGGCATGCCGCACCGCCGCGATGGCGACCTGAACAGCCGTCTCGTGATGATTTTGGCGAACCAGTCGCTCAACCGAATCACTCAACCGAGCCAACTCGTACTCCGCCAATGTTTTCTCGGGCCGTTCCGCAACTTCGGATCGCCTCAATCGCAATGCGGTCAAGTGCGTCGCCGTACTGGCTCGCTCTTGAGCCAACTGATCCTGCATCTGGTTCAACTGCCAACGAGCCTGTAACCAAAACAACAACAACAATGACGTTAAACACACCAACACGAATGCGGCGGTCCCTGAAACGGTCGCAACCACCAAATGTTGATTGATCGCATGAAAAAGACGCCGCATTACGCCAGGCGGTTTGGCAAGGATCGGCACGCCTGTCAAGAATCGTTGCAGATCGTCGGCTAAAGATTCCGCCGATTGATAGCGATCCACACGCTCCTTGGAGAGGCACTTCATCGTGATCACGTCCAGCTCGACTGGCACGCTTGGGTTTAGAACACGGGCCGACACAGGAACCTGCGTGATCACCTGAGCAACGACATCAAGCGGGTTAGCCGCCTGAAATGGTGGACGCCCCGTTAAGCAGGCATACAAGACGGCTCCGATCGAATAGATATCCGCTGTCGGCCCCACAGTGGCTGCGACCTGTTCCGGGCTCGTCATCCCAGACACCAATTGCCTGACTCCACCCGGTTGCGATCTGTAGCCCGCTTGCTCCGGCGACATGTAGTGCGGCGTGCCGACAATTTGACCAACGGCCGTCATTTCCGAAACCGACGCCAGACTTTTACAAACTCCAAAGTCGGTTACCCGGGCGCTGCCTTCTTGGTCAATCAAGATATTTGCTGGTTTGATATCGCGGTGCACCCAACGTCGACGATGAGCGTATCCGATTGCGGTTGCAACTTGTTGCACCATACCAGCCGACACATTCGGATCCAGTGGCCCGGCAACCAGTTGATCGGCCAAGCTCTGACCCTCGACCAGTGCCATGGTGAAATACAGTTGGCCGTTGTGCTGCCCGACATCGTACACAGGCACAATCCCCGGATGATCCAGTGAGGCCGCCGCTTCCGCTTCGGCTAAAAACCGACGCGTTGCATCTGCACTCTGCTCACCGAGCATCATCTTGAGTGCCACGGTCCGTCGCAGGGAACGCTGCCTCGCCCGATAGACAACGCCCATCGCGCCCCTAGCGATCTCCTCTATCAATTCATAATCGCCCACCACATCGTGATGTGCGGAATCGCTAGGCACCGAATTCCTTTCGGGATCGATTGGTTCCGGCGGAATCGTATCTGCATCCAAGACGGCATCGCTCTTGCCACCGAAAGCAGACACTCCCTTGGCAGAGGGAAGGTTCATGCATTGCTCGCTACGAGAGAATCATTCTTGCGGTAGCGTGACGCATCACCTCGACAAACGAAACCATCGAGACCGTGAATTTTGCATGAACGTTAGCAGCTCATCGACGCCAGCAATCAGCCCGCCGACGAAGTCTCCGAAGCGGCACCTTTTGGATCCGAACGTTTTCGATAACAAACCCTGTACACGGGGATACCAAACTTCCGACTGCGGCGTTCGAAGTGCGTGTGATAATCCAAGTCGTGTTCCGAGTCTCGTTGAGTTTCGGGAAGTGGCACGCCAAGTTCAGGTGCGAGTTCGGCGATCAACTCAATCGTCAACTCAAAATAGTCCAGCACATCGGTCCAGAAGTGCAGACGCCCGCCCACCCTCAATGCTCGGCTAAATTGCCGGATATTCGATTCACTCAGCACACGCCGTTTGCGATGTCGTTTCTTCCACCACGGATCGGGGAAGTAAACGTGCACCGCTTCCAGCGATCCGGACGCAATCCGTGGCGGCCCTTCGATCGGCGTTGCGGTCGCCTCGTCAAATGAGTTGTTCTGAAACGTTGATGCCGTTTGAAAGGGCGCAAACAACGGCGTTGCATCACCAGCCAGCATCATCGCGTTGATTCTTTCCCGGCGAGCCAAACGAGCGGCACAGTGAGCGGCGTATTTCCGAGCGATTTCGATTCCGAAGTAATTGTGTTCAGGACGACGGGCCGATTCAGTTTGAATGAACAACCCTTTCCCACTGCCCACCTCGATTTCGAGCGGTTTGTCGTTCCCGAACAGCGTTTCACTGGAAATGATCTCCGGCAAGGTCTCCGGTTCCTTTAAAAACGGAGTCAAATCGAGGTTCGGATTGGGACGTCGGAGCGAGGCGCGGGGCATGGAATCGGCTTTTTACGGCGAACTGCTCAGAAACAGCTCTGGGATAGAGGCCTGCGGCCTCGGTCGTTTTCGGGCCTCATCGTAACGTGGCAGAATTTCTCTACAATCGTCGATTCGACTCGCCGCTGTATTCTCCCATTTCTGCACACCACCCTGATTCGATTTGGCCATGACGCAAAACTTCAACGGACTGCGAGTCGCCTCGCTCGAAAGCCGCCGTGCCGATGACATGGCTCGAATGATCACCAAGTTTGGCGGCCAAGCTTGCGTCAGCCCCTCAATGCGAGAGGTGCCAATTGAACCGAATCGTCCCGCAATCGACTTCGCGTACCGCGTGATCACCGGCGAGATTCCCATCGTGATCCTGATGACAGGCGTCGGCTTTCGCTATTTGCTGAAAACGACTGAAAAACACGTTGATCAACAGCGGTTTCTCGATGCCCTGAGCGACATCACCACGATCTGCCGAGGCCCTAAGCCGGCCGCTGTCATGAAAGAATTTGGGCTCAAACCCACCCACCGCGTCCCCGAACCAAACACGTGGCGAGAATTGCTGACGACGATCGATGAAGGCGTGCCAATCGCCAACCAGGTCGTCGGCGTCCAGGAATACGGCGTCACCAACGCATCCCTGATCGCTGGCCTGGAAGCTCGCGGCGCGATCCCCGAGACAGTCCGCGTCTATGGCTGGGAATATCCCGAGGACACCGCGCCGCTGGAAGAAAACGTCAAGGAACTCGCCGCGGGCAACCGAGACCTACTGCTCTTCACGAGCGCTCATCAAGTCGTCAACCTGTTTCGAATGGCTGATTCGCTCAACCTAACCGATGCACTTCGCGAAGGACTGCGGCGAACCGCCATCGCATCGATCGGGCCAACAACCAGCGACATGTTGCGAGAGAGCGATCTTCATGTCGACATGGAACCCTCCCATCCCAAAATGGGGCACCTTGTCAGCGAGGCTGCTCGCGACTCAGCCGACCTAGTCGCAAAACGCCGCACCCAATCCAAACCTCATCACGCTATTTACACCAACGCATCCGACGCACCGAGAACACCCTTGCCTTCCACCGACGACCATCCCTCCCAGTCCAGTCTGTTCATGAAAGCTTGTCGCGGCGAAGCGACCGAACGGACACCTGTTTGGCTCATGCGACAAGCGGGCCGCTATATGCAGGAATATCGCGAGGTTCGCTCTCAACAAACATTCCTGGAACTGTGTGCCAACCCGAAGCTTTGCAGCGAAGTGATGTGCACGGCGGTGGACCGCCTTGGCGTCGACGCCGCAATCATCTTTTCGGACCTGTTGCCAATCTTGGTTCCGATGGGATTCGACCTCGAGTTTGTTAAAGGCGACGGCCCGGTGATTCATAACCCGGTTCGCGTTGCCAAAGACATGGACCGCGTTAAGGCTCTCGACAATCCTCAAGACCTGGGGTTTGTCTACGAAACAGTTTCGCAAACTCGCAAGGATTTGCCCGAAGGAATCCCGTTGATCGGCTTCGCGGGAGCACCGTTCACTTTGGCAAGCTACGCGATCGAAGGCGGCGGCAGCAAGCAATATGCGGCAACGAAGCAATTGATGCGAGCCAACGATGGTGGCTGGGCGGAATTGATGGACCGGCTCACTGACGCGATCATCGTTTACTTGAACGAGCAGATCACCGCGGGCGCGCAGTGCGTGCAACTGTTTGATAGCTGGGCAGGCTGCCTTTCAGCCGCCGACTACACCCGGTTCGTGCTGCCCTGGATGCAGCGAATCATTGCGGGCGTCACGCCAGGCGTACCGCTGATCAACTTCGCGACCGGCAACCCAGAGTTGCTGCCATTGCTTCGCGGTGACCGACGTACCGTCGTCGGCGTCGACTGGCGAATCGACCTGGAATCTGCATGGAAACGAATTGGTCACGACATCTCCGTTCAAGGCAACCTGGACCCCACCGTGCTACTGACCGACAAGTCAACCATCCGCGCCGCCGCACAAGACGTCCTCGACCAAGCCGCCGGCCGACCAGGACACATTTTCAACCTCGGTCATGGCGTCATGCAAATGACACCTGTCGAAAACGCGATCGAGCTAGTCAAAGCCGTCCAAGAACTATCAGTGCGTGCGTAATGCCCCAAGCCGCTAATATTGTCTGTCCGCTCTGTCCGCTAGCGTGCGATGATGTCACCGTCCGCCCCGGCGGACAACTGATGGCCGACGGCTGTGAGATCGCCGAGGGATTTGAGGTGTGCCCCGATCGAGGTGACGCTGCTGCTATACTTGAGGCTTTAAAGTTAACGAACGGCCCGCTTCGGGTGGTAACCACGGGGGCAGACCTAGTGACCTCCCGGGCGTTGTTAGATCTGCAGACGAATGGCACGATCCAGTTGTTCATCGAGGCCGAACCGTCGCTTGAAGCGATGCTAGAATCGGCCAGTCGGGATGGCATGGTCGCGGCGACAATTGCCGAAGTAGCCACCCACGCCGACTTCGTATGGATGATCGGCGAAGTCGAGCAGTCCTTCCCGCGTATTGCTGAAAAACTGAGGCTAACAAGTTCAGGGACTTCTTCACCTCGCGTCCTCCGCACGAAACAACTCACCGCTGAGCAGCTTGCTGAAATTGCAGTTCACCCACAGGAGATCTGGCAGGAGTCCCAGTACGCCTGTGTAGTTATCGGACCAGAGGCGTTCCCTGTAGGCGAGGCATCCCTGGCCGCGCCGATGATCACCCGTCTTGTCAAGCAACGCAACGAGACCGCCCGGGCTGTCACCCTCACCCTCGACTCCGCGGCCACGTTAAGAAGCGTTAGCTTATGGCGGCAAAACACGGTCCCCGCCGCGTTATCGGCAACCGAGCCAGCACACGTTCGCATCGGATCGCCAGCGACCAAGCGTTCCCCCCAAGTCACGCTTCAAATCGGCGGCCAAGATCCCGGCCCCGAGCAAGCAAAAGTCTACCTCGCTGCAGCCACCCCCGGCATCCACACCCGATCCAGCATCCTCCGTGGCGACGGCTCAGTCACACTACCGCTAGCTGCAACAGCACCTTGCGAGCAGGCTACGATACAAAGCAGCCTACAAACTCTGCTATAGGCTTTGGCTTTGTCCCTGTGAGACCGTCTGCTGTGATTGAAGGCGTCTTTGGTGTTCCTGGTAAACCGCTCGTACTTCTTTGCGGATTTTCTCGTGGCCTGCCAGGGCTTCTTGGAACCGTTTTTCCGCTTCTTCGTTTTCCCCTTGCATCGAGGCGATCATGGCAAGTTGAAAGATAATTTCCGTTTTTTGCAGCTCATCGTAACTCATTCCCAGAGCGGCTTCGTAATGAGGCTTCGCCTCGACGGGGCGTCCGGTTAAGAACAGGATGTCGGCGAGATAGCGGGTCCATTTGTAGTCGGTGCCGGCATAAAAATAGCCTCGCTCTTCGGAGATTTGAATTGCCTTGCGAAGAGCCCGAAGTGTCGGCTCGGGGTCTGTCGAGTCATCTTCGACCGACCCGGCAGAGCTAACGATCGTTCTCGGGTTATTCGGATGGTTGCGCACATCATTCTGATACATCTCGAGCACCGACCACCACTGCATATTCCGTGAAACCGTCAGTGCGGAATACGGGACCGCGAGTAACGCAATTATCATCCAGCGGGCGTATCCCGATGACTGGATTGCTGGATCTGATTTGGCGGTCCACCGCTGCGCTATCCAGGCGACGAAGGCGGCCATGAAACAGGCCAGCGGAAAATACATACGGTGCTCGAAGATGATGTCCTGCAGAGGAATGAAAGTTGACGTGGGGGCTAGCACGATCAATGCAGCAAGCGGAGCAAAGGCGAGTAGTCGTGAGCGTCTCCATAGCCAGATCGTGCTGCACCCGATTGCGATCCATCCGGCCAAGCCGATCAGCTGGACAAGCCGGTCTTTTGACGGTAACCATCCGTAATCCAGTGATTGATGGATCGGAAAAACAGTCAGCTTCAGGTACTGCAGGAAAACATAGGGTTGGCTGGCAAAGTAGCTCCATGGTGTCATTCCAGGGAGGTTCAGTCCGACCGTATTGCGTCCATTGCTGGGGCGGATCATGCCCGGCAGCAACAGGTAGCAGCCTAGAAACAGGGGAGCGACCAATACTGCATAGTAAGGCCAACGGGATGCCAACGAACGCCATGATTTTGCAATAAAGACGCGGTCATAAAACAGCACGATCAGCGATAAGCCCGCCGTCATCTCTTTGCTGCCGTAAGCCAAATACGCGCAAGCCAGCGATGCGATGCCCCAAAGTAGTCGACGCCGACAAGACGGTTCGGAGTCAAATGGGACTGGTGGGGCATGTTTTGTAATCTCTTCCTCGGGTTCATCGCTGCGTTGCTCCTTTTTTCCAAATGCTTTCGCCCAAGCGTACAGGGTTAGCAGGATGAAGAGTGTGGCAAGTGCTTCACTGCGCTGCACAATATAAACCACCGGCGCGGTAGCCAGTGGGTGTGTCCCCCACAGTAAACCGGCGATCAATGCAATGGGCTCAGCCTGCTTTCTCAAGACGCTTGAAGACTGCAGCAAGAGGGTTTGACGCACCAAAAAGTATAGAGCTGCAACCGAGCTCACATGCACTGCAATGCTGAGCACATGGCAGCTGAATGGGGTCGGACCAAACAAAGAGAAGTTGAGTGCAAAAGTCGCCGTCGCCACCGGACGTTTGGTCACCCGAAACCAATCGAAGCTCCAAAAGTCCAGCAGTGATTCCTGGCGAAGCAGATTGTTATCATCAAAGATGAATTGACCGCCGAGGCCAGATGCATGGATGATTGCGACCCAAACAAGGATCATGCCCAGCCAAAATCGGGATGCCGGAACAGAAGCGGGCAAAGAATAATTCCTTTGGGGTTGAGCGACTTGGTGCGGAGGTCCCGTTGTCTGACTCATTCGTCGATTTTTACGACTGCGCCGTTAATCGGAAACCAGTTCGAAAAGTCTTCGTCATCGGGGTCGCCGACCTGCACATATCCGTGCTTTTGATCCTGGTTGAACATCACCATGGGGCAGTCCTCGGGGATCGTTAAGGTCAAGCGGTAGCTGCCAGGGGTCGTAAGCGGGCTCATGCGAGTTTGCAGTTCTTTGGGCTCTACGTCCATGACTTCAATCTTGCGATCGTTGGCGTCGCGGACACGAACGACAATGTGATAGTTGTATTCCTTTCCGGCGGTGAGCGAGCCCATTTCAAGTCCATGGTCCCGTTGCAATTCTGGATGTTGGAATGAAATAGGGGGACGGACTCGTCCGGAATAGGCGATCTCTCGCGTGATTTCTTCGGAGCCGTCTCCGGGGCGGATCGTCACGCTTAGCGTGCCATCGAAACGGCCATATCGAGTTCGTGGTATTGAAAGTTTGAGCGAAAGAGCTGATTTCGGAAACTTGTCAATCAGCTTTGGATCATCGTTATCCATTGGGACCGCATCCCAGTTCAATCCAACCGCCGGATCATCAGCCTTCACCTCCATGACCGTGAAGTTGTCCCAGAGCTGGCTGAACATAACGAGGCTTCCGGTGGCAAGGCTTCCAAGTTTCGGTGCTTGCAAAGAAACTGATTCGGGCATGGTCAGTTCAGTTCGTACTTCACCCTCAACCTTAAACTCAATTTCCCTGTGAAGCGGGTCATTGGTCACGACTAGGGCGGTCTGTTCGTAGTGGTCCGCTTGATAGCCTGTATTCCATTCCATGGTCACAGTGGTTTCGGTGCCCGGGGGAAGCAGTTCATTGGTCAGTTGGCCAACCGTGCATTTGCAACTGGTGCCTGAGACCTTTAGCGTCAATGGACCTTCACCTTTGTTGGCGATGGTAAAAGTATGGGAGGCCGTAGTGTGCGGATTGATCATCCCGAAGTTGTGGTGGGTGTGGCTGGCATCTGCGATCGGTAAGCCGGTAGCTTCGATTTCTCCTCGAAGGACTTTTTCCTGAGTTTTAATGATCTCCAATTTGTGATCGTACTCTTCTCTGCGAGCGTCCGGCACGCCATAGGGTTTGTATTCGACGATTTGCGTGAACGCACCGGCAACAGTGACGAACCCGACCACTGCAATCAATAGTGAAGCAAACTTGAGTATGTTGGATTTCATGGCGATTTAAATTTTTGAATCGAAAAGCCTCTGCAGCCCGAAGTGGACTGCAGAGGCTGGGTATCTGTCATAAGCATTAGCTAACGCTAAGCATGTTCAGGTCGGCTTACTCGAACACGCCCTTGGTGTAAGCGTCGTTCAGGAAGATGCCCCCGAAGAAGTCGTCGGTTGCCATTTCGAGAACCGAGTCAGCGTAACCAACTCCATCAATTTCATCCGGAGCGGGGGTGACTGCGAAGCCGGGGTTCAAAAAACCGTCAGCGTTTTGATCGTAGAAGACCTTAACGCTACCGTCAGCCATCAGGATGTTGGCTGATCCTTGGTGAATAGCGAACCAGTCACGAGTGTCTTGTAGGTAGACGCCGTTACCGCCCGTGCTGGAACCGGTTGGGTTAGGGCAAGAAGAAGTCGTGGGTTGGCTACGCTCACACAACAGTTGATTGCCAAGCGATACGCCGGAACCGATCAGGTTGATGTCGACGCCGGTAGCCGCGTTGACGTAGGCTGGGCCATCGTTGAATGCTTCGGTGAGCAGGTCACCTGCATTGATGTAACTAACGGAGTCGTCTTTGCCAGTGTCAAATGCAGTGCGGCTATTTTTGGGGCCGTGTGAGATTGCCAAGCTGAGGATGGCTTCGTCAATGTCGCCAGGAGCGGCACAGCCGACCATGCCGACGTTGCTGCTGCTAATGCGGCTGCGGTCCATGGTGTTGGCGCTCAGTGGGCCAGTTGTTCCGCCGATTCCCTTGAACTGGGTGTAGGTCGAGCTGGTGTGCAGAACATCGCCTGAGCTTTCGGTCTTCATCATCCCGCGTACCATGTGCCAGCTGGCAGCATAGTTGGTGTTGTAGCCGTTGGTGAAGAAGTATCGCGAAACCAATTCTGCACGCTCTTCGGTGTTAACATCAGTCCGGGCGAAACCGCTACCTGGAGGCGTTGGCGAGTTCGTGTTCGCAAGTGTAGTGCCTTGCATAACGTCTGAGCCACACTGACCGGTTTGCAGACGCGAAGCGGGAGCGTTGTCTTTAGCGTCGTTTGTGTTACCACCCAACAGGTCGTTGACTTTCTCTGAGCCCTTAAGTGGGTTCGATGGGTCAAGCGACTCATTCATGTTGCCATCGCCAACGTTGACGATGTCAGCAACCCAGCCGTAGGTGTCCATGCATCCATCGCGAAGAAAGTCGGAAGCACCCGAGCAGTACGCACCGTTAGGAGTGCGGCCGCTGTACTTGAACAGGCCGACACCGATGTTCTTGAGGTTGGCTTGGCACTGAGCTTGACGAGCGGCTTCACGAGCCTTGGTGATGGCCGGCAACAGGAGGGCGGCCAGCAGGGCGATGATCGCGATCACGACCAACAGTTCGATCAGGGTGAAACCCTGTTTACGCATACGCGTTTGCATTGTCTTTTCCTTTAGATTTTTTTCGCATCCCGGAGGCGAGACACGAGCTTTCTTGTTAAGATTTGATGATGGTCTTGAACCTAGTGGCGTGTCGCACTGTATTGCTTTCATCCATGGCAGTGGATGATGGCAAGCGACACGTCATGGTTCCGTTCTATTGCTTATGTTTGAGACGTTGATGGGTGGTGCCTCATCATCGTCGACTCGCCATCAAGTAAACCGGTTTGCCGACCGGGTGATGACTTTTCCTTGCAGGGGAACGGTCTATGGAAAGGGTTTCAAATCTCCTTTGCTTTGAAGTAGAGAAGTGGGACGCGACGCTTTCGTTTTTTGCCTCAAGGAAACTTGAGTGCCTTGCTGCGATGGGCGTGTTCTACATCAAGCCAAAGTTGATAAAAGTGCTAACCAGGTCCAAACAAAGGTCATTCATCAACCTTTCACACAACCTGAATCATTCACCCTTACTGTTCAGTGAATAGTAGCTAGCGAGGGCCAAGGACGGAGCTTCGACATTGGCATCCGTCCACAATCCAGGCTGCACAGGGAAGCCGTTATTGATGAAGCCATCGCCGTTGCTATCAACCAAACCTTGCACACTGCCGTCAGCCATCAAGACGTGACAAACGCCGTTGTGAAGCGGCGACATACCGCGATAATCCTGGCGTGTGTCTACACTCCAAGTCTTCAGCCAACCTTCTTTACCAGCACGCACCGTCGCAGCCGGGAACTGGGGGAACTCAAGCAGCTTCGCGTCAGTGAGGTGCGATGCCGAAGCTAGAGGCGTACTCCCAGACGTGGTGTCTACTTCTTCCCGATGCAGCACTGGCCCGCCAACAATTGAAGTTGTGTAAACAGTCCCGGACTGCAACTCACCGACGCCGCTCGTAAGAAACCCAACTGCCGACGCGTCACATAGAAGCGGCACTGTATTCAACGGCGTTCGACCACCATCCAAAAGACGGCTCGTCAGTGGGCCGCGGGTGACATTGAGCAGCTTTGTGCTATCGGCTGCACAACTAGCATCCTTGGCAGCAAGATTCCCATCCGTCGCGTCGTCCCCGGTTTGAAGCAGCAAATCACTTCGCACCAGGAACCATGATGCGGCGTAGTTAGTGTCGTATCCCTTCTCAAGCATTTCCAACGACACGACATCGCTTCGAGTTTCGGAACCCGCCGCGATAGCCCCACCCGCAATTTGGCGGGAAATGTTAGTGATCGTATAGCCTGTTTCGCTCGTGTAAGGCTCACTTCCCTGCGTGTCGACGCAGGCACTCAGTGCGAAAGCCGTATCGTCAGCCGACAACATATATTCGATCGCCGAACTGGTCAGTGCAGGGTTGCTCATGCACCTCATTTCGCTGACCAGCACACCGCGACGAACCAGGTCCGCCACCCAACCAATCTCAGTTGGCACGCCATCTCGCTCGGGATCGAAAGCCCCTGAGCAATACGCTCCGTTTGGATCCGACGTCGAACGGCTTATCAGCGCGATGCCGAACTGCTTCAAATTGCTTTGGCACTGGGCCGCGCGAGCCGATTCACGAGCCTTCGAAACAGCTGGCAACAACAATGACGCGAGGATGCCAATGATGGAGATGACAATCAGCATCTCGATCAACGTGAAGGCGTGACGAGCCGCCACGCCAGGACGGTTCTTACAGTATCGCAAGGTGCTGTTACCTGTTTAGTTCGAAGCATTTGGGAGTTTCCCCGGATTGTTCCAAGGCAATACTTGGAATCAATGCTCAAAACCAGACCGGCCCCTAATCGCGCCGACTATTCACAACACCCGCGCAACTTCTTCATCAAATCTTCATCCAGGAATGAAATCGCAATCGGACGTCAGATTCTGGGCAAAGAGAGTCAGCAGCTTGGCAATCTGATCGATGTCCGACAGCGAGATGGTTTCGACAGCCGAATGCATGTACCGGTTCGGAATTGCCACTAAGCCCGTCGCGACTCCTGCGCCCGAGATCTGCAATGCGTTGGAGTCATTCGGAGCGGCGCGTCCTAACGCCGCGAGCTGATAATCGATCCCGTTGGCCTCGGCCAGTTCGATCAATCGAGCAGCCACTTTGGCGTTGATATTGGGGCCACGATAGATAACCGGTCCGCCGCCCAGCCGAATGTCGCCTTGACGCTGCTTATCGATCGTTGGGCAATCCGATGCGTGAGTCACATCGACTGCGATCGCCACTTGAGGATCGATACGGGCGGCAGCCGTCTTGGCTCCCCGAAGTCCGATTTCTTCTTGAACGGTCGCAACGCTGTGAAGCTGACACGCCAAAGGATGCTCTTTCAATTCAGTAGCACAACGCCGGACCGCTTCCATCACAGTCCACATACCGGTTTTGTTATCCATCCCCGGCCCACTAACCCGGTCACCGAGCAGCGTTTGATATTTCAGGTTCAAAGTAACCGGATCTCCGACGCGAACAAGCGACTTCGCCTCGTCCCCGCTGGCCGCACCAATGTCCAGCCACAACTCTTCCAGCTTGACAACTTGTTCCCGCTCACTGGTCGTCAGCAAGTGAATCGGCTTACGACTGATGACAGCCGCCACCGGACCGCCGGCCGCCCAGACAGTCATCGATTGCCCGACCAACTGCTGCGGATCCCAACCCCCGATGGCTTGAGCGTACAAAAAACCCTCGTCGTCGATGTGCGAAATCAGCATGCCGATCTGGTCGCAGTGCCCGGCCAACATCAATCGCGGTCCTGACTGGTCACCCACGCTGGCAGCCAAGTTGCCGTGAACGTCAATCGACACTTCCTGAGTGTGAGGCTGCAGATACTCGCGAATCAACTTTTGAATGGGTTCTTCGTAGCCCGAGGGACTGGGCGTGGTGATAGCGGCTTGCAGGAATTCGTTGGGAGTCATGGATTTTCTTCGTGGCGTTCGCTGAAGGTGAATCGTGAATTTCGCTCTATGGTAAAGGGCTGGGCCAGAGTGTGGCCACGGGAGTTTGGCAAACATACGGCAGGTTCAAGCTTGAACCACGCAAAAGCGGGGCACTCCTTGCCAATCGTCCGCACTTGTTCGCTGCATAAGGCACCCGGTTTATCCGAGTTTTCTTTCGCGCCACGTCATATCAAGCGATGACTTTGTGGTGAGCAAACCGGGTGCATCAGAAGGCCGCACACTGATAGCCGGCTTCCCGTGTCACCAGCACAAATGCCGCAGCCGCTTTATTCACTCCCGCAGCGGCTCGACCTACTCAGAGGTGAGTTCTGGCCGCCTCACATCCGTTCCCTGCTGTCGGCCGAAAGTGGCTATGCACTGTTCGGCAAATTCGGCATGCTGATTTCAACCAACCCAAGTTGCGTGCACTAAAAATTAGTGCTTGTGTCTATTTGCGATTTACCTGATCGCGTTGACCAACATTCTTGACACCGATTCCACGATCGGTCAGTAGGCGTGAATCCCGTGAGATCATACTCACTATCTCAAAACCTATTAGCAGCAATACACGGTGGTTCTCGGCTGGTCTTTTAGACTCTTGGCTTTGTGTAACTTGCGAGCTATCTATCTAGTCGTCAAGCAACCAGCGATTGGTTTTACTCAGAGCGGAGCAAGCAAACACAAAAACGAGTACGTCGACGCAGAAGCTGGCGAACTCGATTCGATCATCGCTGAATTGAGCACAAACGCCACGAGTATAATATCGTCTATTCTGGATATGGATCATTGAATGCCCCCGTATGGTGCAACAAGAAGATTCGTTTTGCAGGATTCACTTTCGTTAAGATCGTGAATCCGATTACATCCGCAATTCGAAGTGACCTGCATTTTAGATATAGCGGCGATGATATGTCGGCGATACTGTGTATTGACACACATTCAGTACGCTTAACAAACGTCATGCAACACTTAAAGGCTACCACTATGGTCACCCCCTTTCATATTGCTTTTCAAGTTCGCGATATTGACGAAGCTCGCGATTTCTACGGAGCCAAGATGGGTTTACCGGAAGGACGAAGCGACGAAAAATGGATTGACTTCGACATGTTTGGTCACCAAGTCGTAGCACACTTGAATCCAACACTCGGACCAACCGGTCGTGTCGACAACCATTGCAATCCGGTCGACAGCCATGCCGTTCCCGTTCCGCATTTCGGAGTGGTTCTTGAAGTTCAAACGTGGAAGCAGTTCTCCGAACGCGTCCGAGGCTTCGTTGATAGTTTCATTATCGATCCCTACGTTCGCTTTGAGGGCTTGCCTGGCGAGCAGTACACGATGTTCTTCGAGGACCCCAGCGGAAACGCACTGGAGTTCAAGGCGTTTGCAAACATCGAAGCCGATCTTTTTGCAAACTCGGTCCGTGAATAGCATGGCGTGGGCGACCGCACGAGCGCAGTCTTTTACGTCGCCTATGCGGCGACGAAGAAAGGCGTTTCAGATTCCAGCATCAGTTTAAGATAAACGGCTTTTCAATATGCCTGAATAGCTGGAGCTGCGCCGACGGTAGATTTCCTATTGGGCTACACACCCAAGCTAAAAAATCGCCTGAGTACCGTAGCGTCAGGCCAATGAGAGTGGGCGGCCGAGCGCTGATGCACGGCAATTGCCTAGCTGAGGCTCCCTTACAGATCGAGTTCAAAGAATTGCTTTCTTTGTTTCATTGCAAGTGAAGCCATAGGCTATATACCCATCCTCGCGACCGGTCTGGCAGCGAGTTACTTTTCGTGAGGTGCTGCTGGCATGAAAGCCTATTCCTCGTCGTCCACTTCTAATAGCGCAAGTCTTTCTTCGTCAGAATCACGCTCTCGAGCAGCAGCCAATTGCTCTGCGGTTGCTCCATCGAACACGGTTCGAAGTTCGCCGGATTGCCCACATCCTGTAACGTTGGGTACGGAAAGACTAACAAGCGTGATCAAGAGGCAAGTCCTCTTAAGTTGAGAGTACATAGGTTGACCTATTGAAGTTTGGAAACGTAGTAAGACATCGCAGAAGGATTTCATTTGCGACCAAAGCCAATTCGGCTACAGGCCTTCAGGCGACAAGGAAACAGTCCAACATCAGAAATCTTCATCAATGGTTTCTCTTGAAGCGCGGGTGCCCAGAGCGCCCCACAGGCCATATGGACTGGCAGAGCCTTTAGCCGAAATTCCTGTACCGTCGATGTAGACCATTGCAGCCCGGCGATCACCGGCTTCGATGGAATCGGTGATGAACTTCACTGCTCCGTCGCCCATCAGGACGTGGCATCCACCTTGGTGTCGACTTGACGGAGGGCAGGTTCCCGTGTCGTACCAGTTGACGTTGCACACCTCGCTGTTGGGCGCCAAGATCGTGTACATCCCAGTGAAATAGTTGTGGAATTCGGACCAACGATATCCACGGGCAAAGCTTTCGTTGTAGGCTGAATTGTCTTCCATCAGTGAAGCACCGGCGATCCAGAATTGAGGTTGATCAGGGTCGATCTTCCCGCTGTCTAAGCAAATCGATGGGTTGTCGCGAATCGCACTATTTGATGTATGATCGTAACCCATTGTTCGGATGTCTCGATCACCTAGATGCGTCGCGATCTCACCTGCGGCAATCGTGTTCGAAAGACCATCAAGAATGTCACGGAATGCACAGACGTCTTGTGGCTGAAAAAAGCCGCGGTTCTTGGCCCTTGCCTCTATCGCCCTGCTTCTAATTGGCGTGTATGGAACTGAAACGGGCGAAAGCGTTTCACCAGAGATGGGGTCGTCATCAACGTAAAGACTTCCTTGGCTGCCGTAGTAACTCGAGTCGCCCAAACAGGCCGCATAGTTTGTACGTCCATTAGCGGGAAGTCCGAAGCCTGGATCACTTGGACAACGAAAGCCGGGGATTTCGGTAGCCCAAGGAGGATAGCCATCGTTCTGCGGTGTGCATCCCATTGGATTCCACGGGTAATCAATTCCAACTCCCGTCGGGAACTCATCAGACCTGCCATACAGCGGGTTGCTGATTTGTTCCCACAATGCTTGTTGCTCAATGAATGGAAGAAGTCCGACTAGGTAACTGAGTCGGCGATTGGAAGAGTGGACCGTTGAATTGTACTTCTCCCAAGGGATGCCATTAGCACCTCCTTCTGTTCCGGAGCCATGAATTGGCAATCGGTTGTATGTGCTGTGGTAGTTGTGGATCGCCAGTCCAATCTGCTTGAAGTTATTGCTGCACGACATTCGCCTGGCAGCTTCGCGTGCGGCTTGTACGGCTGGAAGCAGCAAGCCCACCAGCACTCCTATGATGGTAATGACCACTAGCAACTCCACTAGTGTGAAACCGGATCGAGAACGCGATCTTAACATTTTGTAGACACTTTCATTTGAAAGGAGCAGAATGGTAAAGGGGATCCTGATTCAACAAGCGTGTTCCTACCAAGTTTGAACATCGCATTGTCCGGCCAAATGAATCTCCAGCATCGTATCTACTAACAAGCAACACGCACTACGCAAACGCGCATCAGATATTCTTTTTTGCGCATCCGGGAATATGAGATCCGATTTGAGGATTGCACCTTTAGTACTCACTCTTTCGGCAAGAATTTTCGCGATGATATGGATACAAGGATATACATCCTTAATGCTTTTCTCTGGCGGGATTCGGCACCAAGAGAGCGATTCGATAGAGGCCATACCCTCTACAGAGTGTGCCCCGCGCATCTGCACCGACGTTGCATGTGGATCAAAAATATTTGCATCATTTAGCGAAAATTCTTGCTCTACTCTCTTAGAAACTATTGCGTTCGCATCTCTGCCGAATCTTGTCAGTTTAAATGAAACCTTATGCCATCATGCACCATTGATCAGGTGCGAGAAATTGCTTGCTATCGAGGTCCATTAGAATGGTTCCAATCAGAGCCACAAAAAAAGCGAGAACCAATATTTGGCCCTCGCTTAATTGAGTATTGTTTGTCTAGATCCGTTATTGAGAAATGAATCTCACCGAACAAGGGTTCAGGGTCACAGATCCTTAATTTCTTTCCGCTTGCCCGCCTACCCAACGCATACCTTCTGTAATCAGTTCGTTAGGACCGGTTTTCGTTTCGGGATGTGGGCTAAAGCAAACCACGCGACCGTCACCGTAGTTAGAGCGAATGATGGCGTGTGTGTTCGTCATTGCACCTTGGGGGGCACCTTTCAATGCGACCTCGGTGGCATAGCTGGCCAAGACTTCGTAGGCAGGCAACTCTTCGTGATCATCTGGGACGAGTAGAGGACCTTGCCCATAGTAGACGCTAACCAATTCATCGGTTTCGAAATTGCTCATTCCAGCGGGTGTCATTTTTAGCTGAACATCGCCCTGGCCTCGTGCCCAGTGGCTACGGTCAAAGACACGTGCATTGATAAGGTTAAGTGACCAGGAATACTGAGAACTTGCCAAATAGGCTCCAGCACAGATCCCGACATAGCCGCCACCTTCAGCCACGAAATCTCGAATTATCTGGCGTCCGTCATCACCCAAGCGTCTAGCTTGAGCCGATCCAGATCCGCCTGGCATTACCACGATGTCGTAGCTGTCTAGAGCCCCGTCGACTATTTGGTCCGGCTTAATGCGTTCAGTTACGAACCCTTCTTTTTCAGTTAGGATGCGAAGAAGATTGGCAGCCCCCTTAGTTGGTTTGTCGGTGTGATCACAGATAGCCACACGCAAGGTGCCACTGCGGATCGGTGCGTTTGAATCGGAAGGAACAAATCTTGTTAAAACATGAGGATGAAGAATCTCATTCTTTAAATCCTCGATCTCCTGTTGCAACGCGTCCATCGCCTCATCTGTAGCCTGGTGATGAATTTCGGTTAGCGTTGAAACATCGACATCAGCGTATCGATATGGTTCTAATGCACCGTTGGTCATCGCATAAAGACGCTCTTCCAGAGGCAGAATGTCTTCCCAAATACCAGGAAGCGAAGCGGTGTCGATCAACTTTTCGCGACCGTCGATGCACCATTCCCGAAGCAGCAGTGCCAACTCGCCGATTTCGGCCCCGGTTGGGTCGGTCGCCCAATCGGCAATATCTGAAACGCTTGCCCAGCATGGGAACGCGATCGTGAATTTCGGGTCGCCCAACATCGTCCACATCGTTGTGGTGCGAGGGTCCTCCCCTTCGGCAACTCCCTCGATGACGACAGCCGATACCGTCGTCGCGCGGCTAATCGTTTGATCGGTTTCGAGTTCGGCTGGCAGCACGCCGGTGGGACCGTTGATCGAACCGGGATAAGCGATTCCGTTTTCATCAGCAAGATCGCGGCAAAGATGCTTCGTCATGAATGGCACTGTAATCCCAGCGGACATTTGCTTTTGCAGCAACACTTTGGCCCGACAGTATCGGTTGCTGGAGTACATCCCCGGTGAAAGGTCCGCAGGCGGATCGGCTGGTAGGGCATTGGCCGTTGTCGAAAAATTGGCTCGAACCAGGAAACCTTCGGGAGCGACTGTGGGATCGTTGGCGTCAAACATCTGATGGGAGTTTGGACCTGACTCAAAGATCGCTGCACCTCCCTCTGCATCAATGACGCCGAAGTTGGCTAGAGTCTTACGACCAGTCCTGTCTGTCTCTTGCAATAGCTCGGCGAAATCCTCAACATTTCGACAAGTCGCTAAGGCTTTTTTCATAAACGACCCGTTGCCCATACCTGATGTAGGCTCATCTGATCTTAGATCCTTGCTTAATGAATTCTCGATACAAAATCCAGCTTCATTGACACCCATCCAAACGGACGATCGCTTACTCGCATTGACAACGGCTACAAAAGCGATGGGCCCATCATCGAAGTGCACCACCTCGTTGTGAGAGCTACTACTTGTATCCCGATTCTTCCAAAGCATGGGGCGACCACTTTCGGTGCATCGTCCGCTAATCACGGCAGTAGTACAGGCGTCTAAAGTAGGAGGCGGTGTACCGCCGACCAACATTCCTATTAATGTAATTTTGAACGTGAACGAGCGGGCGTGGAGGTGAAACCTGTCTAGAAGTTTGGCTGATCGCATGGACTCAATTCATGGCATTGTGGACGATTGCCGCGTCCTGATTGCGCGGTACGTCAAATCGCCAATGCAACGGCCAAGCCGACCACTCGCTAAAAGAGCAGACTTAGCCGCAACGTCATTGATAGCTCCATTGAAGTTGGTTTAAGTGAGTGCCTGTTGCCTTGGATACTGTTTTTCCGATGCTCGCATCAAGTAAATTGAAAGAGAGCGTGTTCTACATGCGATGACGGAATGCCAACACTTGATGACAAAGGGACATCGCGTGTTGACGAATCGTCATCCACTTGAGCTACTAAACAATCCACCCAATACTTTGGTTATTGGATTCGTAACACGACCTCGCCTCCTGGTCGAAATCGCCGTTACGTTTACGGAGTTCCGTCGGACGTCAATCCATAACGTTTTGCTAGTCGGTAAAACTGCCCGCGATCCAATTGGGATCTTCTAGCGGCATCGGCGAGGTTCCCGCAGCAGTCGGAGATGACTTGGCGTAAATATGCCTGTTCGAACGATTTCTTCGCTTCGCGAAACGGTTCCGATTGCCAATCATCGACGGGCTCTAGGTCGTCCGTTGCCGATAAGGATTCCGTGGAGCATTCCAGAGTAGCTTCGGCATGATCTCGCCGTAGGATTCGCTCGGGTAAATCAGTCGCTTCAATCTGCTCGCTTCGATGCAAGACAGCTAATTGCTCGACAACGTTTTGTAGTTCGCGAACATTGCCGGGCCACCGGTAGCTTGAAAGAACGTCCAAGGCCGACTTCGTGAACTTTGGAACAGGTTTACCTTCGCTGATGAACTCTCGCAGAAAGTGCTTAGCCAAAAGCGGTATGTCACCGCGTCGCTGTGACAGGGGTGGCAAGTTGATCGACATCACATTGAGACGATAGAACAAATCAGCTCGGAATCGCCCCTGTTCAACCTCGTGTTCTAGGTCTCGATTTGTCGCGGACACCAAGCGAGCCCTGCTTGTAAGCGTCGAACTGCCGCCGACTCGACTGAATACACCGCTCTCTAGAACGTGCAATAGTTTGGACTGTAGGTTGAAGTCGAGTTCGGCGATTTCATCCAAGAAAAGCGTCCCGCGCCCAGCTTGTTCGAAACGTCCGATTCGTCGCGACGTTGCGCCTGTAAAGGCACCGGGCTCGTGTCCAAATAACTCACTTTCGATTAGGTTCTCTGGCAATGCCGCACAGTTGACTTCCACGAATGGCTCCATTGCCCTAGGACTTGCTTGATGAATTGCGTGGGCGAGCAGCTGTTTGCCTGAACCGGTTTGGCCCAGGATCAAAGCCTTGCTGTCGGTAGGAGCAACGGTCTTTACCCATTCAAAGATTTCCAGCATCCGTGGGTCTGCCGAGATCATATTGGACATAGACTGTGGCTTCGCTTGGCCATGGGATGCGAGGTTGTTCAACACTCGCTGGACCCGAGCAATGATTTCATCATCGGCGATAGGCTTGGTCATGTAATCGATGACGCCCAAGCGAGATGCCTCGATCGCAGACTTCTCGTCTCCATAACCGGTGATCATCATGATCGGAATGTCACAGCCCAAACCACGCACCCTACGGATAAAGTCAAAGCCGCTCATCTCGCTCATGACGAGTGTTGTCATGACCAGTTGATAGCGACCATCGATGATCTCGGGCAACGCTTCCGAAGGGCGACTGACAGAGGTGGCTAGGAGACCTACGCTCGATAACGTGGCCACCATATGTTCACGTAACTCAGGGAGATCATCGACAAACAGGACTCGCGCAGTTGACTGACTAAGCCGATCGTGAGCATCGTTGGGGGGCGGGAATGAAGGCATCTGGCAGGACAGTTGGAAGGGAACGCTCTATCGATAAGCTCGCGCAACACATACAAAGCGATTGAAGTGCCAAATATGAAAAATGCCCACTAAGGGCAACTGAGCCAACGTTGCATCCACCTACCGTTTTTCACACTAAACCACTCCCCGGTCTATGCGTGTTTAATCAACATGAATGCTAGCAATTTACGCATACCCCCTGTTTCAACTGTGCTTGCTACCCCTAGATGTGATTGAGGGCGTGTTGTCTATGGATTGCCTTTTGGGAGATCGTGTCGATTTGTGCATTAGGCACAGGTCTTGAAACAGAGTTTTTTTGGGTGGGAGGTTCTCAAATGCTGAAAGCCGCTAAAACGCGGCCTCGAAAAACTGCACGACCTCGTTGTAGGCGGGGTTTGCTTAGAGTTGCGAGTCACTTGATTCAGAGCAGCAGACTCTATTGATTTGCGGGGGACGTTAGTTGCCCTGTCGTTTGGATTTCAGTTAGCAGGTCAGCGTCAGCAGCGTCCAAAGAACTAGAGCGATAGCCGCTGCGGCTGCGGCGGGGACGATTTGGGTTAGGACGTGATCCATCAGGTCCGCACCAGAAGTCATTGCACTTAAAACGGTGGTGTCGGAGATCGGCGAACACTGATCCCCCATCACACTTCCGTTGAGCACTGAAGCGAAGCAGATCGCAATGAATCGTTGTGGATCGCTCAAGTCCGATGCGGCGGCGACAGTGACCGCCAGCGGCATCGCTAGCGGGAATGCTACCGCGTAAGTCCCCCAGCTAGTCCCCGTCGAAAACGCGATCGCTACGGTTAGCACAAACAGCATTCCAGGCAGTAACCAATACGGAACCGAATCCCCGAGTCCGTTAGTCAAGTAATAGGCCGCGCCGACTTCACGGGTGATTCCTCCCAGTGTCACGGCGAGCAACAAGATGACCGAGGCGGCGACCACACCCTTTAACCCGCTATTGATCCCGAGCATCAGATCGGTCAGCGACATTCCACGAATCAGCGACGTGACGGCGGCCACGGCTACGGCGACAGCGAAAGCAACTCGAACTTGAGGCGTCCCGGAAACCCAAAACGTGCCGACCGCGATTCCGGTTAGAAGTGCAAGCGGCAAGACAAACTCAAGCAACGAAGGAACGTAACCCGGGAGAGGCTGGTTAGAGTGCAGTTCGGTCGACAACATGGGAGCACTTCCTGGACGATCAAGCTGTCCGGTTGTCCTTGAACGTTTGATCGCGTCCCGCATTCGTTTGCCCAAGAACGGAGCTTTTTCAACAGCCAACAAGAAGGTGCCCAGCACGGCAAACCAAGCATAGAAGCTCAGCGGAAGCGATCCAAAGAAGAAGCTCAACCGATCGGATTCGGTTGCCAGGTACGTCACGCCTGGAACAAAGATCAGCGTTTGCACATAAAGCGGCCACGCATTGAACGCCAGCAAGATGGCAATCGGCGACGCGGTTGAGTCAACGATATAAGACAGTTCTTCGTGGCTAATTCGTTGTCGATCCGCGACCGGACGGACTGTCGTTCCGACTAAAACGGTACTGATCGCTCCGCCTTGAAAAAACACTACTCCCAATCCCCAGGCCACCAACTTTGCTGAACGAGGTCCGCGAACAAAATACCGTGTCGCCCAGTTTGCAAATGCTTCGGCCGCACCATTGCGGGACCAAATTCCCATCAAGGCACCGAGCAACCATAGATAGAGCACCAAGATGCCAGCACCGTTGAGGCTGGCGAGTGAAGGCACGAGCACCTCATCGACAATGTTGTACTGCCCCAATAGCAATCCGCCCGAAACGACTCCGGCGAGCAATGAGACCATCGGTTCTTTGGTGAGCAAGCACATGGACACCGCCATGATTGCCGGCAAAAACGACCACCATCGGTAGTGAGCCGAACGCACGATGCGAACGGGCCGGCCTTCGCTGTCTTGGAAACCCATGACGGCGAGTTCTTCTGGTGTTACCGTCTCCGCTTCGGTTGGCTCCCAAGTCGGTAAAGAACTCGCTGTCACTTTTTCTTCATTGACGATCACCCACGCTTCACCGTTCTCGATGAATTGCTCGATCGCAATCGTCTCGGTTACCTGTTCAGGCTGCAGCCACTTTCCCGCCGCAAACGAAATCAGGATACCGACACACGCAACCCACGCGGCCATCTGCCCTGAGGTGATTTTGCGTTTCCGATTCGTGTTCGCAGCGGAAGGTTCGTCAGTTGGATCGCTGCCGAATCTGCGATCGCTAGCAGGTTCATTCATGGGCTAGGGCAGCGGCATCAATGAACGCTTGAAACAACTTTTGTTGAGCATGGTCCTCTAGAATCAGCTTTTCAGGATGCCATTGAACTCCGATTAAAAAGCGATCGGGGTCAGTCGTTTCTGTGGCTTCGATGACCCCATCGCCAGTCTTTGCCACCGCTCGCAAACCGTTGCCCACTTTGTGGACGGCTTGGTGATGGAGCGAGTTCACTTCGAACTTGGTGCCGCCAAGAATTTGCGATAGTCGAGAGTCGGGTTCGAGCACAACGTTGTGAAAGACATCCCTGTGGTTCGTCCCGAATGCTGATGGGATGTCTTGGTGCAGCGAACCACCATGAGCCACATTGATCCACTGGCTTCCCAGACATATACCCAGTAGAGGTTTGTCGGTTTGTTGAATCCACGTCGTGATGATAGCTTTTTCAAAACGATATCGATCCTCGTCCAATAAGTGGGTTGTCGGATGCACTTCCTCGCCCCATTCCGATGGCGGAATGTCGGGCCCGCCAGGCATGAGAAGCCCATCGATCATGTCAACGTACTCATCAACGACTGTTGCCAAGGCTTCCTCTTCGCATGGCCCTTGTATCATTGGGAGTACCACTGGCACGCCTCCGCATCGGCGGATTGCTTTGACGTAAGTCTTGCTAGTCAGGGTTGTGATCCCAATGACCGGTCTGTCTTTCGACGCCGTCGCTGCAATGCTCGGGCGGGGCAACGTGGAAGCCAACCGGGTTGCGGCTTGGTCTTCGGCGTGTATCGCGGTCGGCACCCAAGCAACTGAAAAGCTAAGTGCAGCGGTCAAGCCAAGCAAAATCGTCGAGATGGGTTTCATGCGAGTGTGCTCTCTTTGTTCGAATATTCTTTTGTGGTGACGACTGAGGTGCCCAGCAATTCCACTCCGTTGCCAAACCGATTGGGCAATCGGATTTTCCCGTTGTCGACAACCACTCCATGAGCGGCGTCGCCGGCTAAGAGTTCTGCGCCGTCCAGATCCGCGTAGTCCAACAGCGGAAGTAATTGTGCGGCCGCGGATATGCCCACCGAACTCTCAACCATGCATCCGACCATGGTTCGCATTCCGAACGCTCGAGCACGCTTGAGCATTCGGTATGCGGGTGTAATACCGCCACACTTACTCAGCTTGACGTTGACGCCGTGAAACAAACCCTGGCATTCTTCGACATCGGATTCGATCAAGCAGCTTTCGTCGGCAACGATCGGAAGGACCGAGTTTTCGAAAACTTTTCGATGCTCTTCGGTCGTTGCTTCCGCTGGCAACGGTTGCTCAATGAACTCGACGCCCAGTTCCTTCAGCGGCAGAGAGTTTTGTATCGTTTCATCAACGGTCCAGCCGCAGTTGGCATCAACTCGAAAGACCGCGTCGGTGCATTCGCGTAGCTGGCGAACGATCTCTACGTCTTCTTTCGTTCCCAGCTTGATTTTAAATACCGGCCAGCCAAGTCTCACCTGTAGTTTCTTGACCATACGATCAATGGTGTCGATGCCGATCGTGTAGCTGGATTCAGGAACGTCTTCCCAGGCCAAGCCTAGCATGTCGAATGTCGAACGCCCCGCGAGTTTCCCAAACAGGTCGTGAGCCGCCGCGTCGATCGCTGCCAACGCGAACGGATCCATTTGCAGTATCGGTTGCAATGAAGTCCAAAGGTCCGATGCACTTGCGTGATTAGTATCTTCAATCACGGTTGCACAACGTTCAATTGACTGTGTGAGTGAATCCAGCGTGGTCCGATAGTAAGTGTTCTCGGTCGCTTCGCCGAAACCACTCACGCCATCTTGCTCGAGTTCAACAATCAAACTTCGCTGCACACTTTTGGTTCCTCGCGCGATCGTGAAAGGATGCTCGAGCGGAAGCTCAGCTCGGTGAAACTTGATCTTCATGGATGCAGCTCACGCTTCAATTCCATCACGGCGTCGGCGAAGACGGCAGCGCCATCGCGGTAAACGTCGCAAACGGGTAGTCCGAATTCAGCCTGCATGCGATCGCGTTCCGCGTTCGCTTCAGTCACCGAGACATTTCGACTGTTCATCGCGATTCCGATGAAGCGGCTCGGATGGCGAAGCGAAGCCATGCTGAGATAGGCATCCATCATCTTGCCATGCGACAACAGCGGTACTTCGTCGAGCCCTTTGACGTGTTCGCGGCCTAGCTCATAGCAATAGATCAGCCCATCCGGCGCACATCCGTGTAACAGCCCCGTTGTGACGGCTGAAAAACTGGGGTGCGAGATACTGCCCTGACCTTCGATTAGCAAAATTTGGTGATGGTCATTTCGTCGAACGAGCGCCTCGACGGCTCCATTGACGAAATCGGAAACAACGCAGTCGACGGGGATGCCTGTGCCAGAAATCATGATCCCGGTTTGCCCGGTGGCTACGAATTCAGCATCTTCGCTCCGGCGGGCCAGTTCTCGTTGGACCTCAAGGCTGACGACCATTTTGCCTAGGCTGCAATCCTGCCCCACGGTGTGAATTCGCAGGCAGTGGTCGCGGAACGGTTTTCCGGTCGCCGTCTTCCGCTCGTCGTTGCGACGGACGTCGATCAAGCGGCAATCGTTCTGCTCGGCAGCTTGCCTGAATTCGGGATCGTCGGCCAGGAAATCATGCGTCCCGGAAACGATATCGATGCCTCGATCCAATGCGTCCGAAATGATTCCCGACCAAGCTTTCGGAAGTTCACCGCCAGGACAGGCGGTTCCCAGAAACATTGCGTCGGCATCAAGGTCATCCAGCGATGCGACGACCGGAACGTTACCGCCAATTCCGAACAGTTCGTCAGCCGTTTTCCCGGCCTCGTTCGCATCGAACACCGCGACAACATCTTCATGTCGGTATCGCAACAGACTGATCCCTGTCTTTGCGTAGAACGGTGTTGAAAACCCATCGGTCAACACGACGATTCGCCGATACGACTTGATCCTTTCACAAGAATCGAATCGTCTTTTTGACTCGGCTGACGTCATCGCCGAAACTTCGACTGCTAAACTCATTGACCTGCTCCTGTGTCAAAAGAACTAATTATCGAGACTCAAGTGAAAGTGGTTGTCGTGCGGCGATGAAGTTGGCTGTCTGCACAGTTCCATCGCCTGTTGGATGTGATCACGCAGACGTTCTGCTTCCGCGCCGGTTGCTTCCTGCTCAAGCGACATCGCGTGGTTGAGCAGATGTTTTTTAAGTGGATCTGAAACGAGGATCGCGCGGATCTTGCCGAACGTGTCACTCGAGAGAATCGACTGAAGTAATAGCCAATTGCGCGCGGTGTCGAATCGCAGTTTTTTCGCGGGCGATAGGCCGTTTTCGTCAAAGCTCAACCATCGTGCGCGAAGCGGCTTGCCGTCCAAATCGCATGCATAGAAACAGATGTCGGCATCCAGGCCCATTTGATGATTGATATGGCGTTTCTGTTTGCCACCGTCTGCGTCGGAGATTTCGTTAATCAAGATGTGGTGGATTGATTCGTCGCCTAGATGTTCTTGCATCGTCACCGCGAGACGCATCAACCCGAACACCATGCGGTCGGCGCCGAAATTGGTGTCTCGATCAGGATGGCTGATCAAGTATCCGATGCCTTCAGGCTTGGGCAATTCTGCGGGGTGTGCCAGTTGACCGCTTCTCAACGAGCCGACCGATTGACTGGGCTGTTTGGATGCTTGGATGGCCGCGATTTTTGACTCGACGATTTGCCGAGGAGTCATGGTTTGCTTGGCCGCCACCGGACTGGGGTCAGCTTGAACCGCAATGGCGAACAAAGCGACCGTGACGAAAACGATCGCCTGATGGACGCTTCTACAAGTTGTGAAGCGACGATGCTTTGATTGGGAAGTGTTCAACGGAACCTCTGAGATGCCGAAGGGGAATAGCGTGCCCCAACTCGCCCTTGCTCGTCGGCTGGTGCAAACTCGATGTCCGTTTAACTTTAGCTAGCCTTTATTTATTGTCGCTACGCACCTACGCAGTTATTGTAAGTTTTTGCGCAACCTCGATTTGTGGTTTCACATCGAAGGAAATCCCATGAAGAATCTCCATGTCGGGATCCTGGTCGAAACGGAAGACACCTGGGGCCGAAATATTGTTGAGTCCGTTTGCCGGTTTGGTCAAAAAGAGAAGTGGACTCTTTTGATTGGACCGCGGAACGAGCAAGGCAAGCTGAGCCTTCCAAAGGTTTGGGGTGGCCATGGCGTCATTGCAGCGTTGCGACAGCCATCAACCGTCCAAAGACTAAAAAAGTTGCAGGTTCCCGTCGTCGACGTGTCCAGCACACTAAAGAAGCAGGACTGGTTTGCGCGAGTCGAAACGGATGACCGCGTTCGGGCCAAGATGGCCGTCGAGCATCTGATCAGTCGTGGGATCCAGAACTTCGCGTGTTACGCACCATCGATCGGTCGGTATTCCGATTTGCGAGCGATCGAATTTAAAGCGCGCGTCGAATCGGCCGGCTACCAGTGCGAGATGTATACCACCGACGGACGAAGTGAATCCGGGTGGCTGACCAACTATGCCAAAGCGGGGCAATGGCTTGCCTCGTTGCCGCGTCCTGTGGGCGTCTTCGCTGGTGATCCCCATCCAGCTCGCCAGTTGGTCGAGATTTGTGCGTTGGATGGGATTCGTGTTCCCGATGACGTGGCGATTCTTTCGGGGGACGACGACGAGTTGCTCTGTAACGTCGCGACACCGCAAATTTCCAGCGTTGAGTTGGCGAGTCATCGAATTGGAGAGACCGCAGCCAAATTGCTGAAGCGATTGATGAGCGGGGCTCAGGTTTCGCTTCACACCCGATCGATCCCACCACTGCGGATTCGCGCTCGCCAGTCTACGAACCTGCTTGCGATTGATGATCCGGAATTGGTCAGGATGTTGCAAACGATCCGGGAGCGTGCCAAGGATGGAATTAGTGTTGCGGAGGTCGCCGATGCATGTTGTGTCTCCCGGCGAACCCTGGAACAGCGATTCAGGGAGCAACTGGGACGCACCCCTGGAGAGGAGATTCGACGCGCAAAGTTTGAAAACGTTCGGCAGTTGCTCCTGGACACCGACAAATCGATCGAATCAATCGCCTACGAGTCTGGGTTCGCCAGCGGCGCATCGCTTTCGCAGGCCTTTCAAAAGTATTTCAACGAGACTCCTGGCGAGTTTCGGCGGTCGAGGTGAATGCAATAAACGGGGAATGCAATGAACTTCGGAGCCTGGCACCTGATTGCTCACGCCGGTGCCGTCAGCGATTGTGTAAATGCCTGAGGGTGACTTCGACCTGCTTTTAGGCGTGTGAATCCTGCTTCTGGGCGCGTAAATGCAGTGAGCAGCGTTTCGTGCGCAATCCTGGTCTTCGTGCGCAATCCAGGTCAACGAGAAGCTTTTTCGCACCCGCGACTTTGGGTTTGCTTACTCGCAGGCCAACCAAAACGGTTTGCTGATCGGTCTTTTCCATTCCTGTCGATTTACTTTGGTATGTTCCCGAACAGGTTGGTCCGGGTGGTAAGCCTTCTGTATTGAAGAATTCGCCTTGGGATTGCAGAAACGGCGGCTTCGAGACCAAGGCTGGCCAATCGTTCAGCCAGTCGCCTCGCGTTGACACTTATTGGGGTGTCGATAGAATTCTTAGCCATCAGCTTTGCCTGACTCATTCACCGCTCGCTTTACGGTGCGGAACGTTCACTTGACGTCGTGTCGTTTGTTTTGCACGGTGGACAGCGGGAGCAGCGAACTGATTGACGGCATCGCCGTAATACCGACAACCCCAAGACGAGAATCCCATGAAATGTCAGTATTGCGACAAACCAGCGACTTTTCACATCACTGAGCTGACCCAGCCGGGTGGGCCCCAAATCTTGCATTTGTGCGAGCAACACGCTCGGACCGTGCTGCAGAAAGAAGAGACGAGCCCGATCAAGACGATCACGGGTGCGTTGGCCAAGCAACTTCAGCTCGGCCAAACCAAGGAAGAGCTTAAGAAGCTCGATCAAAAAGAGTGTCCTGCTTGTGGGATCACTTTCTTTGAGTTTCGCAATTCGGGTCGCCTGGGCTGCCCGATGGATTACACCCATTTCGAATCGGATTTGACCCCGCTGTTGGTCAATATCCACGATGCACTCGAACACACTGGAAAACGCCCAAGCCGGGCGGCCGCAAACGTGGATGCCCAAACTGAACTGATTAGCCTGCGTAAGGAAATGGAAGCCGCCGTCGCCCGCGAAGATTACGAGGCGGCGTCGAAAATTCGCGATCAAATCAACGAAATCCAAGGTGATCCGAAACACCCTGGCTCGGCGAAAACCACAGACCCGTCTGGCGCAACCGAACCATCCAGCGACTCTGGCGACCCCAAGGATTCAGACGAAGGATCGGAAGGCGGATCATGAAGGAAGTGGAAGACCTTTCCACATTGGTCCAAAACAGTGGCGAATGGCTCAAAGGAACTGGGCCGGAATCCGACATCGTGATCAGCAGCCGAATCCGGTTGGCTCGGAACGTGGCAGGATTCCCGTTCATCCGTAAATGCAGCGAAGATGATCGCAAAAAGATCGAACGCCAGGTTCGCACCCGCCTTGAGACACTCAGCGGCTGGGAAGACATTCAATATGTTGACGTGGCGGCTCTTTCCGAGGTCGACCGCCAATTTCTGGTCGAGCGGCAACTGATCAGCCGCGAAATCGCTGAATCAGAAGGCAGCCGGGCCGTCGCGATTGATCCATGCGAACAATATTCCGTCATGGTCAACGAAGAAGACCACCTGCGGATCCAGGTCATGCATTCTGGATTGGACCTATTAAGTGCATGGGACCAAATCGATGAGATCGACAATGCGATCGAACGAGAAGTGCTTTACGCATTTCACCCACAATACGGTTACCTGACGGCCTGTCCTACCAACGTCGGTACCGGTCTGCGAGTCAGTGTGATGCTGCACCTGCCTGGTTTGGTTATCACGCAACAGATCGAAAAGGTGTTTCGGTCGATGCAGCGGATCAACGTGACCGTGCGTGGATTGTACGGCGAAGGTTCGCAATACACCGGTGACTTCTATCAGGTTAGCAATCAGGTCACCCTGGGCCACACCGAACACGAGTTGCTGGAAATGGTCGGCAACGAAGTCGTCCCGCGAATCATCGATTACGAACGCAAAGCTCGCGATTTCCTAATGGAAAAAGGCGAACAGGACCTGCACGATGACGTCAGCCGCGCGTTGGGCATCCTGAGCACCGCTCGCAAGATCAGCAGCGAAGAAACGATGCACTATTTGTCAAAGGTTCGCATGGGCGTCAACCTTGGGCTGATCGACGATGTGGAAGTCGGCACGATCAACAAGTTGTTCATCCACACGCAACCGGCTCACCTTCAAAAGCTGCACGGTCGCATGCTGACGACGAGTGACCGTCACGTCGAAAGAGCAAACTACTTGCAACGGCACTTGCGTGATGCGGGAGCAAGACCAGACGAACTGAACTAATCGCCATCGCTAGCTCGCATAGGCACCCAGTCTGTGCAGCGAAGGTCGGCGGCCTGAAACGAGCTGCATGCCTCTCAACCGAATACCGAATTTCACTGCACTGATCTGTTTTG
This sequence comes from Rhodopirellula sp. J20-39, assembly GCF_057365095.1. Lineage (NCBI taxonomy): Bacteria > Pseudomonadati > Planctomycetota > Planctomycetia > Pirellulales > Pirellulaceae > Rhodopirellula > Rhodopirellula sp. J20-39. The sequence goes on from NZ_CP195123.1 coordinate 6,104,858, forward strand.
ACCCAATCTGCACCGAAGGATCGGCCTGACTCAACGAAACGAGTCGCTTCAGCAAAACGTGGGGGAACTGTGAAGAGTGGAGACATTCAAAGCTCTCAAGACAAGCAAGCCGTAGCGAATGGTGACGCGGCATCTCAACCTGTGGCGGCCGCGAACCAGAGCCTAAGATCAAACACTGGCCTCGCATCAAACACTGGCCACTCGTCCTCTCGCGAAATCACTGTCAAAGGTGCCCGCGAGCACAACCTGCGTGACATTGATCTCTCGCTGCCTCGCGGTCAACTGATCTGCTTCACCGGAGTTTCGGGAAGCGGCAAATCATCGCTGGCCTTTGACACGCTATACGCCGAAGGCCAACGCCGGTACGTCGAAAGCCTCAGCAATTCTGCTCGACAGTTCATGGGCCAGATGCCCAAACCCGACGTTGACTTGGTCACCGGCCTGAGTCCGTCCATCTCGATCAGCCAAAAGTCGTCAGGGAACAACCCGCGATCAACCGTTGGGACGATCACCGAGATCTATGACTTCTTGCGAGTCCTATTCGCGCGAGTGGGGACTGGCTATTGCCCAAATTGCAACATCCCGATCCAGGCTCAAACCAGTGACGCGATTGTCAGTCGGGTCCTGGGATTGGTCGAACAATACGATCCAACCAACCTAGCAATCGATCCAGCAGTCGACTCGGCAGGCGATCCCGACGCGGAGTCCGATCTAGAGGACGATGCCAATGTGATTCGCGAAGCGAGCGAGACGGCTTCGCTATGGATCCTGGCACCGCTGGTTCGTGGTCAAAAAGGGGAGTTTAAAGACCTTTTTGAAGACCTTCGAAAACAAGGTTTCAACCGTGCCCGTGTCGACGGCGAAACCATTCGTTTAGCCGATTCACCGCACTTGGACCGCACACGCCGGCATGATGTCGAAGTCGTCGTCGATCGAATCGTGTTACCAACGACCATCGACACATCTATCGATCGGGCCCGGCTGAACGAGGCGGTTGAACTCGCCCTTCGACTTGGCGAATCGACGTTAATCGCGACGGTCAATGAAACCGAATCGGAATCCATCCCGCTACCGCGACTTGACCGTCTGTTTTCATCGAAATACGCGTGCGGCCAATGCGGCACCAGCTTTCGACCGCCGACGCCACAACTGTTTAGCTTCAACAGCCCCCAAGGGATGTGCACTTCGTGCGACGGCATCGGGCGTTTGTATACGTTCGTCCCCGAACTGCTGATCCCCGACGCCACCCTGTCCGTTCGCAAAGGCGCGGTCACGCTGCTGGGTAAGTGGGGTGACATCGGTCGGTATCGCAGCCACATCTACCGGGGAGTTGCCGATGCAATCGACACCGAACTGGAGCTCGAACCCGGCACGATGTTGGGATCCGCGTGGGAAGACCTTCCCGAACAAGGCCGACACATCTGGCTTTGGGGCGTTGATGAATCACTGACGCTTTCTGGGCGAGCAGGCAAGAAGGCCCAGAAACATCTGGACAGCTTCGATGGCCTGATCCCTGAATTGCTCGATCGATATCGAACCAGCCGCAACAAAATGCAGTTGAAGCAGTTCGAAAAGTACATGAGCACAATGGACTGTCCGGATTGCCACGGACGGCGTTTGAATCATCAGGCATCCGCCGTTCGGATCACCAGCAAACACGATGTCGATGCGCAGCCCGCTGCACAACCTACTGTGCAATCCGCTACAGAAGCCAACGACGCCGACATCGCAGGTTCGATCCCCGCCAATGCCAAAACGCTGCCGGAATTGTGCGATCTTTCGATCGATCAACTAGCGGACTTCTTCGCCGACGTCGATCTAGCGCCGACCGACGCTCGGATTGCCTCGGAAGTCCTGAAAGAGATCCAGGGCCGGATTGGATTCCTGCTGGGCGTCGGTCTCGAATACCTAACGCTTGGTCGAACTGCACCAACACTGTCCGGCGGTGAATCGCAACGGATTCGTTTGGCCGGGCAAATCGGCTCAGGGCTATCAGGTGTTCTTTACATTCTCGACGAACCCTCGATCGGGTTGCACCCGCGTGACAACGACCGATTGATCGCGACATTGACTCGCTTGCGTGACGCGGGCAACACGTTGATCGTGGTCGAGCACGATGAAGACACGATGCGGGCGGCGGATCTGATCGTCGACTTCGGGCCTGGCCCAGGCGTGAAGGGCGGCCATGTCGTGGCGTCGGGCACGCTGAAACAAGTCACCGATTCGCAGGAAAGCGTGACGGGGGCGTACTTGTCCGGACGCCGTGAGATCAAGCCACCTGAAGAGCTTCGCAAGGTCGATCCAGACAAGCAAATCTGGATACGTGGAGCCCGCTTTCACAATTTAAAAAATGTCACCGCCGCGATTCCGCTCGGTGCAGTGGTGTGTGTAACGGGCGTTTCGGGTAGCGGCAAAAGCTCTTTGATTGGCGGGATCTTGGAACCGGCATTGCGTCGCGATCTTAACGGAGCGGAATCCGTTCCCGGTGATCACGATTCGATCGAAGGCATCGAACATCTCGACAAAACGATTGCGATCGATCAATCGCCTATCGGCCGCACGCCGCGCAGCAACCCGGCTACCTACGTTAAAGTCTTTGACGAAATCCGCAGTCTGTTTGCAAAACTTCCCGACGCAAAAACTCGCGGCTACACCGTAGGTCGATTCAGCTTCAACGTTGATGGCGGCCGGTGCTCCGCTTGCGACGGCAATGGGGCGACCAAGCTAGAGATGGATTTCCTGGCCGACATTTGGGTCAAGTGTCCGGTATGCCAGGGCGAACGTTACAACCGCGAAACGCTATCGGTAAAGTTCAAAGGCAAGTCGATCGCTGACGTGCTGGACATGGACATTTCCGAAGCGTTGGAGTTATTCCAAAACATTCCACGCATCGCCGAGAAACTTCAAACCCTCGTCGATGTCGGTCTTGAATACCTCAAGCTTGGACAACCTTCACCTACACTTTCAGGCGGCGAAGCCCAGCGAATCAAACTATCACGCGAGCTCTCACGCCGCGACACCGGCTCCACTCTGTACGTGCTCGACGAACCTACAACTGGCCTGCACTTTGCCGACATTCATTTGCTGCTAGGCGTCATCAACCGACTGGCTGATCGTGGCAATTCGATTGTTATCGTCGAACATAACCTAGACGTCATCAAAACGGCGGATTGGGTGATCGACCTCGGCGTTGAGGGTGGCGCAGGTGGTGGAGAGATCATTGCCGAAGGCCAACCGTCAAAGGTAGCCAAGGTCGCCAACAGCTACACCGGAGAAGCACTGGCTGGTGCATTGGGTGTGCGGCGAGCCAAAGCGAAGAACGCCGCCAAAGCGATCCGCGAAGTCAAAACGATGCCGCCCAAGGCTCGAACTCACGTCGTTGTCGAAGGCGCCCAAGAGCACAACCTGCGACACGTCGACGTCGCAATTCCTCGCGATGCGATGACCGTATTTTGCGGCCCCAGCGGTAGCGGAAAAAGTTCGATGGCGATGGACACGATCTACGCCGAAGGCCAACGCCGGTACGTCGAATCTCTGTCGAGTTACGCTCGGCAGTTCATCGGCCAGGTTCAAAAACCGAAAGCGGAACGAATCGAAGGATTGTCGCCGGCGGTCGCGTTGGAACAAAAGAACCTGGGCCATTCACCGCGAAGTACCGTTGGGACCGTCACCGAAGTCTATGACTACTTGCGGATTTTATACGCCAAACTCGGCACGATGCACTGCCCCGATTGCGAGATCCCGATCGGCACGCAGACGCCTGACCAGATCATCGACAAGATCCTTGAAATGCCCAAGGGCACCAAGGCATTAGTCCTGGCCCCGATTGAGGTTCAAGCCGGCGAAGCATCCAAAGATACGTGGGCCAGTTTGCGAGCAAGCGGATACGCCCGAGTCCGCATCGATGGCGAAACCGTGGCACTGGAAGACGCAAAACCACTGGACCCTCGCCGAGTACAACCGGTGCAGGTCGTCGTTGACCGCATCTCAATTACTCCCGAAGAAAAATCGCGAATCAGCGACAGCGTCGAGCAAGCTTTGTCGCTGGGCATCGGCGTCATTCAAATTGCAATCGCCGACTCGCAAGTCGATGAACCCAATTGGGAAGTCATCCAGCACAGCCAGCACTTGGTTTGCACGTGTTGTGGTCGCTCATTCAATCCGGTAACTCCCCACCACTTTTCCTTCAACTCGGCAATCGGTTGGTGCACGGGGTGCGACGGCCTCGGCACTCAAACCGGAACCAATCCGGCGGCTCTCATGGGCACGCCGCAACAATCGCTGCTTGAAGGCGCCAGTCTGCTGTGGCCGTCACTGGATCATGCGGTCAGCCGCTGGATGATGCGAGCTTTGGCGCGTTCAACCGGCATTCCGATCGACCAACCCACCGATCAGCTAACCCTTTCTCAAAAACGAATCCTCTTCCACGGCCTTGGCTCACGCTGGATCGAAGTGCGGCGCAGCGATTCCGCCAGCGATACCAGCGACGAGGCATCCGAGCCAAACAATGGGGCTCTCGAACCAGGCAAGGGTGCCAAAGAAGGCCACCCCAACGACATCCTGTTCCGTTATCAATTCAAGGGATTTTACCCAGCCCTGGAAGAAGCATCTCGCCTCACACCAGGACTGCGGGCGAAGCTAGAAAGCTTCGTTGCCGAAATCGACTGCTCCGTCTGCAACGGTTCTCGACTTCGCGAAGAATCGGCAGCGGTTCGCTTTCGTGAGCACACGATCGGCGATCTCGTTCACATGCCACTGGACCGACTCGCCGGCGAAGTCGAAGCGTGGAATCTGGACAAACGAGAGTGGAAAATTGCTGGCGAACTGATTCGCGAGGTTCAATCTCGCGTCAGTTTCCTTCGCGATGTTGGTTTGGATTACCTGACGATGCACCGGGGAGCTGCAACGTTATCCGGTGGTGAAGCGCAGCGAATCCGGCTCGCTTCCCAGCTTGGCAGCGGTTTATGCGGCGTGCTATATGTCCTCGACGAACCCACCATTGGGCTGCACCCCCGCGACAACCTACGATTGCTTTCGGCACTACACCGACTGCGCGACCAGGGAAACACGCTCTTGGTCGTCGAACACGATCACGATGTAATCGCAGGCAGTGACTACCTATGCGACTTTGGCCCCAAAGCTGGCCGACACGGCGGGAATATCGTCGCGCAAGGACCACCGGGCAACATCCAGCCGGTCCAGACCAGCGTCACCGCCCCTTACTTGTCGTCGGAAAAACAGATCGAACTGCCCGCTTCGCGGCGTCCGATCTATTCCGAGTCCGGCAAACCGATGGTGGACTTCTTGCAAATCCGCGGCGCCCGCGAGAACAACCTGCGCAACGTCGACATTGACATCCCTCTGGGCGTCATGACCGCGGTGACGGGTCCCAGCGGAAGCGGCAAGAGCTCGCTGGTCAACGACATCATTTACCCTTCGCTCGCTCGACGTTTGCACCGTGCGAAGGTGAAGCCTGGTCGGCATGACGAGATGCTGGGCCTGCGATACATCAACAAGGTGATCCGTGTCGATCAATCACCGCTGGGTAACTCGCCTAGCAGTAACCCCGCCACCTACACTGGTGTGTTTGATCTGATTCGCAGCGAGTTTGCGGAACTTCCCGAAGCTCGCGAACGGCGTTTTTCGCCGCGGACATTCAGCTTCAATGTATCGGGCGGACGCTGCGAGACCTGCGAGGGCAGTGGTCAGCGGAAGATTGAAATGCACTTTTTGCCCGACGTATGGATCCCGTGCGAAGAATGCGGAGCACGTCGATACAACGAAGATGTGCTCGAGGTCAAATTGCACGGACGGTCGATCGCGGACGTTCTCGAGATGCCGTGTGGCGAAGCGGTGGACGTGTTCGCCGACAGCCCACGCATCTTGCGAGTCGTGCAAACACTATGCGACGTGGGCCTCGACTACATCACGCTTGGACAATCGGCACCTACACTTTCGGGCGGTGAAGCTCAGCGGGTCAAGCTGGCCGCTGAACTGGCTCGCCCCGCCACCGGTCACACGCTGTACCTCCTCGACGAACCGACCACCGGTCTGCACTTCGGGGACATCGAAAAACTACTCTTCGTGATGCAGCGTCTCGTCGAGATCGGCAACACCGTCGTCGTGATCGAGCATAATCTTGATGTGATCAAGTGCGCCGACTGGGTAATCGACATGGGACCAGGCGCAGGCGTCCACGGTGGCCACGTTGTATTCGAAGGTTCACCGGAAGGCTTGGCCGCCACGGCGGATGGCGATCTCAGCGTCCCAGGTCAACGATCGGAAGTCGTATCGTCGACCGCCTCGTTCCTTGCGGACTCACTTTCCGGCACACGACGAGCCCAAGTCGGCACAGCTTCAATCAACCCGACTGCCAAACCGATTGCAGCGATTTCCCGTCCGAACACGGTCGAGTTGGCGGTTAACAAACTGGAGAACCGAGAGCCGAAAAACGCGTCACCAGCAGCCAGCCAAGCAAACGAAGCAACAACCGACGACGAACCGACGGACCAGCCCGAGATCGCACCAGCGGCTTCTCCCATCTTGCAACCGTGGCGAGCCCTTGGACGCCGCTGGCACACGCTCCCCAAAGGCTTCCCCGAAAACGCATCGCCGCAGTGGCCGCTGGAATTGGTTGATCGCACCCTAGACCTACTATCAAGTGTCGCCGGCGAACATTCGCTGGCTTACGCGACTCCAGACCGCGTATCGGTCAAGCTGGAATCGGGTGAGGCCGCTGACGAGTTACCGCTGTGGGCGGAACTGGAAACGAAGCAACCCGAATACGTACGCCTGAAACTAACCGGCCCCCGATCGGCAATCGATGTGGACCAGTTGCTTTCCCTGGACTTCTTACAAGATCAGTCCGACGCGGGCACGGTGGACCTCAGCCACGCCGAACGCGTGACCGTCACTTTCCACCTCAAACGCCTGGATGACCCTCGCAGTCAACGGCTGAAATCGTTCTTAACGACACACCTGGACCGCACGCGTTCGCTGACCTAGTCGTTAACTAAGCCTCAGCAGCGGATGCAGTCCCGCCGAGTTTCACCCGGCCCCGGCAAAGCACCAAACCGGAGATGCTCCGCTGCCCGATCCCGCTTGCCTTACCGACAGGCCAAGTTGAATGAAGCAAGCAGCCGCTACCGTCGTTAATTCCTTCAATACTTCTTATCGGCGTTATGAAGAAAGCACACCGGTCGACCACCTTCAGCCTGAAGGATCAGCTATTCAACGCTGAACGAATTCGTTATCTGGCAACGTTGTTTTTGGATGCCAACGCAAACTTTGAAGCAGAGCGGTTTCAAAAGCTGGCCAATCGCGGCCTGAAGAAACTAGAACTGAAACAACGAATCGTTCACATCACACAAGCTCTCGAATCGTGCCTCGACCCTGATTTCCGGATTGCTGCGAAGCAGATCGTCGATGCCCTGCCGCCTCCGCTGGATCCCAAACGAACGGATGACGATTTCGGAGACTTCATTTTCGCACCGCTAGGGGAATGGGTGGTTCGCAACGGAATGTCGCCGCAATATCTGCGGCAATCACTTCGAACGCTCAAACAGCTAACGATGCGGTTTTCGATGGAAGACGCCATCCGTTATTTCATCAATGCGTTCCCCGACGCCACATTCGATGAGCTCGAAAAGTGGTCCGTCGATTCTAATTACCACGTTCGCAGACTGGTCAGCGAAGGTACCCGGCCGCGGTTGCCCTGGTCCGGACGACTGCAAACCGATCCCGATCGCCCTCTCGCGCTGCTGGATCGATTGCATGCCGACCCCACGCGTTATGTCACACGAAGTGTCGCTAACCATCTCAATGATATTGCCAAAACCGCTCCGAACGTGGTGCTGGACCGTTTGGCTTCCTGGAAGCGGCTGAATCAGCAAACTTCTGATGAACTCGCCTGGATGACCAGGCACTCGCTGCGAACGCTTGTCAAAGCAGGCAACACCGACGCACTGAAGATGCTTGGGTTCCGGTCGTCACCGAAAATTGAAGTCACCAACTTTCAATTGGAATCGCCCAAGACCCGGCCCGGCGACGTCATCCACTTCAGCTTTGACGTCAAAGGGCTACGCGACGAAGCCTTGTTGATTGACTATGTCATCGACTTTGTCAAAGCCAATGGTTCGCTGGCCCCCAAGGTCCACAAAATCAAACAGATCAAGATCGGCTCAGGCGAAACGACCCGAATTGAGAAGCGGCACCCGTTCCGAGCCAACGCGACCACCTACACCCTCTATGCCGGGACACACCGCCTGACCCTACAAATCAACGGCCAGCCCCACGGAACCCTCACCTTCGAAATGGAAGCATAGACGCCTGAAGCATAGGCATCTGTAGCAGAAACACCTGGAATGAGGGCCGGTGACAATAACGGATCGAACGACGATCACTCACTCAGACCTCCAAAGCCAGAAATCGGGCAAAACGACACCAAGCCGCCGTGGCCGATGCCCCCCAATCTACGGAACATTCAACAAGGGAAGAACGGCCAGCCAAACCGCCAAATTGCCCTACCGCCGAGAACATCCTGCACCGAAACGTCGCAGGGCCCCCATCTAGCGGATGCCCTGCGGGAAACGAGTGTTTCCTGCAAGCTCAAGCTGGAATGGAAAAACGGGACATTTGATGGGTTCGCTGGTTCGTGTAGGCAAGCTCGGTTGATTCAATATTCCAAGCCTCGTGGGACAGAAATCACTTCCACGGCACGGGTTAGCGTCAACCGAACTGTTGAGTGCTGGATTTTTTGCTATTCGTCACCACGAATCAAAAACAACGCCGTTGTGACGAATTTGCGAGTTTGGTAGCCTACACCACTAGGCGTTTCCCGAAGCAGCCTGTTTGCTGCCAACGCCCGTTCGACCGGCTTTTTTAATTCGCACCTACAACCCCCTCGGGGTGAAACCTTGCGGGCCCTGGCCGGTGCCTGCCCTGCGATTTCACCTCCGGTAATGATTCATGGTTAACCGCAACCTCATCCGCTCACTCGAAGACGACGACGTACTGGCCGATTTGGCTCTTTTGGCTCCGGAGGACGAAGTCGAAGAGTGGATGATCGAGAATTTTGCTGCTGAACAGCAAGATTACAACTCTGGCAACATTGTCGAAGGCCGCATTGTTGAACTGAACGACGAGTGGGCACTCGTCGACGTCGGCTTCAAGAGTGAAGGTACCGTTGGCTTGGACGAATGGGGGCCTGAAGAAGACGCTCCTAAGGTTGGCGACACCGTCAAAGTTCTCATCGAAGAGATGGAAGACGAACTTGGTGCCGCCGACGATCCTTACGGCATGATTTCGCTGTCCAAGCGAAAAGCCGAAAAGATCATCGAGTGGGAAGAGATGATGGAAACGGTTGCCGAGGGCCAAGTGGTCACCGGTACTGTTATCCGCAAAATCAAGGGCGGTTTGCTGGTCGACATCGGCGTGAACGTCTTCTTGCCAGGCTCGCAGGTCGACATCCGTCGTCCAGGCGACATTGGCGATTTCATTGGTCGCGTTGTTCAAGCCGAAGTGCTGAAGATCGACGACACCCGCCGAAACATCGTCATCAGCCGTCGTTCGCTGATCGAACGTCAACGCGAAGAAGATCGCACCTACCTGATGCAGGAACTGGAAATCGGTCAGATCCGCACCGGTATCGTCAAGAACATCGCCGACTTCGGTGCGTTCGTCGACCTGGGCGGCATCGACGGTTTGCTGCACATTACCGACATGGCTTGGGAACGAATTGGTCACCCAACCGAGATGGTTTCGATCGACCAAGAGATCGAAGTCAAGGTCCTGCACATCGACCGCGAAAAGCAAAAAATTGCTTTGGGTCTGAAGCAAAAAGACCGCAACCCTTGGGAAAACATCGAAACCAAGTACCCAGTCGAATCCACGCATCCTGGCGAAGTCGTCAACGTGATGAGCTACGGTGCGTTCGTGAAGCTCGAACCGGGTATCGAAGGTTTGGTTCACATCAGCGAAATGAGCTGGACCAAACGGGTCAATCACCCAAGCGAATTGGTCAACATCGGCGACAAGATCGATGTCATGATCTTGGGCGTCGACCCAGAAGGCCAACAGCTTTCGCTGGGTATGAAGCAAACCCTGAAAAACCCATGGGACGAAGTACTCGAGAAGTACCCAGAGGGCAAAGACGTCAAGGGCAAGGTTCGCAACCTTACCAACTACGGTGCCTTCATCGAGTTGGAAGAGGGCATCGACGGGTTGCTGCACGTCAGCGACATGTCTTGGACTCGCAAGATTGCTCACCCGAGCGAAGTGCTCGAAAAGGGCCAAGAACTCGAGTGTCGTATCCTCAGCGTCGACGAATCTCGCCGCCGGATTGCTCTGGGTCTGAAGCAACTCGACAACAACCCTTGGGATGGCGACATTCCAGACAAGTACCAGCCTGGCCAATTGGTCAAGGGTGAGGTCACGAAGATCACCAACTTCGGTGTCTTCATCGGCCTAGAAGACGGATTGGAAGGCTTGCTGCACGTCAGTGAATTGGCCGACCACAAAGTCGAAGACCCCGAAGAAGTCGTCAAGGTTGGTGATTCGATCGAGGTCAAGGTACTTCGCGTCGATACCGACGAACGAAAAATCGGCCTATCGCTCAAGCGAGTTGGCTGGAGCGAAGAGCAAGAGAAAACTGCAGCCGCTGCCGAAGCAGCCGAATCGACCGTCCCAGCGACGCTCGACGATGGCAGCCTCAAGGGTGGCCTGGGCAGTGCAGGCCCCTTGTTCCCAACCCAAGAAGAAAGCGAGTAAATCGCTCGTTAACCTCCTCGGTTAAATGAATTTCGAAATGCCGGCTCGCAGCAATGCGAGCCGGCATTTTTTATGCGCCGTTGGCAATTGCCTATCGAAATCTGCCAAGTGGGGCATCAGATGGCGACGATATCTTTTGCGATCTCGCTTTCGCCCGAAAACGCCCCCCACCCCCATCTGGCGATACCGGCTCCATTGCCGAGCACCAATGCAGCGATGAAAAACGCCATTTTTGTCCTCTTTAGACCGCCTGTGTTAGACTAAAGGTGTGTTCGGTGGGTACATCCACTTGCTCGATCCGTTCTCTATTGCAGTATGCGACATTGAATGTCTCATCCGGATCGCTCCCCTTTTCGCCTTCCACATCGTCCTAAATGGGTCTCAATGAATCACTCTGACACGACGGAAGTTTCAAGATTCCCGCACGCATTCGCTCTGGCGGGAGCATTTCCACGGCTTCTGGGGCTATTCCTGGTCGTGGGTAGCGGCGTATTGGCTGTTGACTCGCTTCACGCTGCCGAGACGGACAAGCCACCCCAAGTGGCACTGATCGACGATTCGATTGCCCAAGTATGGCGGGATTACGAAGTCCGCCCCGTCGCTGACGCTAGCGAAGCGATTTGGTGCCGACGCGTGTTTTTGGACGTGATCGGACGCATTCCGAACTACGAAGAACTGTCCGAATTCGTTTCCGATCGCTCGCCTAATAAGCGTGCGGAACTTGTTGATCGCCTACTAAACGATGACCGCTACACCGAGGAATACGCGAGCCACTGGTCAACGATCTGGACCAACTTGTTGATTGGACGCAGTGGAGGGACTGACCGCCGTGATCTCACCAATCGCGATGGGATGCAGAAGTATCTTCGAGACTGCTTTGCACGTAATAAAACTTACGACCGAATGGTCTACGAGCTGGTTTCGGCCGAGGGATCAACCAAGCCAGGCGATAGCAATTTCAACGGCGCTGTCAATTTTTTGATAGGTAAAGTCAACGAAGACAAAGGAACCTTGGCGACCAGCAGCACTTCACGCATCTTCCTAGGTCAACAGGTTCAGTGCACTCAGTGCCACAACCATCCGTTCAATCAGTGGAAACAACAAAAGTTCTGGGAATTCAACGCATTCTTCCGCCAGACGCGTGCCTTGCGCCGATTCATTGACGGGACCAACGACATCCAGTCGGCAGAATTGGTCAGCGAAGACTTCGCTGGTGAAGCGGGAACCCCCGAAGACGCGTTGCTGTTTTACGAGCTTCGCAATGGCTTGCAAAAGGTTGCGTACCCCGTCTTCACCGATGGTACCGAGATTCCTCGAAGCGGGTATCTCGAAGATGTCAATCGTCGTGAAGAGCTAGCATCGTTGATGTTAGAAAGCGAGTATCTAGACAAGATGATTGTTAACCGCATGTGGTCCATGTTCATGGGATATGGATTCACCCGGCCTATCGATGACCTTGGCCCACACAACCCTTCGTCACACCCCGAACTGTTGGACACGCTGGGCAAAGAATTCCGCAAAGCGAGTTACGATCTGAAACAATTGATCACTTGGATCACGCTCAGCAAACCTTACCAACTTGAATCTCTGCTCAGTCGCGGTAACGAGATCGACGATCCATCGATCGGTGAATCGCCTAAGTTCTCGCGATTCTATTTGCGACAAATGAGCGCCGAACAACTCTATGGATCACTGGTATCGGCGACCGATGCCAAGTCACGCGGTACCTACGAACAACAGGAAGCGGAACGCCGGAAATGGCTGTCACAATTTGTTGTGGCGTTCGGTACCGACGAAGGCGACGAAGCAACCACGTTTAACGGATCGATTCCCCAGGCATTGATGCTATTCAATGGTGACTTGACCAAAAACGCCACCAGTTTGGAGCCAGGTTCGTTCATCGATCGCTTATCGAAATACGGCAAATCGCCGCGAGATCGCCTGACTCGCCTATTCATGACCGGCGTGGCAAGACGGCCGACGAAGCACGAAGTTGCGATCGCCGGAAAACTGCTTGCCGCTCGAAAAGGTAATGAAAAGGAGATGTTGCAAGACCTGTGGTGGGCAATCATCAACAGCAACGAATTCATCATGCAGCACTAACGCTATCCGAAGCAGCGATTCAATTTTGAATTCGCTGCTTGATCGTCACCGAACTCTTACCCAATCCATTCGCCCGTTTCACCAGGACATATCATGGACCTTTCAACACCTCGCGGCATGACTCGCCGTCACTTCATGAACCACTTGGCTGGCTCGTCCGCCGCAACGGCAGCGGCGATGACGCTGGGTGGAGCGATTCAAGCGAACGCTGAAACGATGAAGAAAAATCGCAAATCAGCCATCATGTTATGGATGGGCGGTGGCCCGCCAACGATTGATATCTGGGACTTGAAGCCGGGTGCACCAACAGGCGGCCCCTTCCGTCCGATCTCGACGACCGGCGATATGCAGATCTGCGAACACATGCCGATGATGGCGAAGCAGATGAAAAACATGTCGGTCGTCCGCAGTATGTCGACCCGCGAAGCCGACCACATGCGAGGCCGCTACTACATGCACACCGGCTTCGTACCCAACCCCAATATCGAGCATCCCAGTTACGGGAGTGTGATCTCCCACGAACTGATTAGCCAACGTCCTGAACTGGATATTCCTCCATTCGTTTCGGTCGGCGGCGGCAGCACGGGTCCAGGGTTCCTAGGCATGGCTTGGTCGCCGTTCTCGGTTACCAGCAACGGTCGCGTCCGCAACCTGCAAATGAAACTGGACGACCAACGATTGATGCAGCGAATGGCTGCACTAAAGATGATTGAAGGCGGCTTCATGAAAAAGACGAACGGCTCACCCGCAGCCGAACACGCCAAAGTCTTGGACAAGACATTGGCATTGATGACAAGCGACCAGATGAAGGCGTTCAAGGTCGACGAAGAACCCACCGAAGTGAAAGAACGGTACGGCACCGACAATTTCGGTCAAGGCTGCCTGTTGGCTCGCCGTCTTGTCGAAGCTGGTGTTCCCTTCGTCGAAGTGGACCTCGGCGGCTGGGATTTGCACAACAACGCCCACGCGACCATGGAAAATCAAAAGCTACCTGTCTTGGACCGGGCAATGAGTGCGTTGGTCGAAGATCTTGAGCAACGGGGTTTGCTGCAAGACACCGTTGTGATGTGGATGGGCGAATTCGGACGAACCCCTCGGATCAACCAGAACGCAGGCCGAGATCACTTCGCACGGGCTTGGTCCTGTGTCGTCGGTGGCGGTAACTTGAAGGGCGGACTCGCGGTGGGTGCAACCAACAGCGACGGCACCGCTGTAGACACTGAGCCCTTCAGCAGCGAAGATCTAATGACTACCGTGTGCAAGGGACTCGGAATTTCAACCGACACCACCTACACCAGTAAAAGCGGCCGTCCCATGAAAATCGCGGGCGGCGGAAAACTAATAAGTGAACTGATTGCGTGAGTCAACTTTCGCCTGCGGAACTCATTCTGCGACACCAAAACGGAATTTGGCGTTACCTGCGGGCGCTTGGTTGTGATGCTTCGACAGCGGACGATTTGACGCAGGAGACGTTTCTGCGAGTACTTCGGCGGGATACATTCGTTCAACACTCGGATGTCGCGACCTCGGAGTACCTCCGTCGCACCGCTTACAACTTACTGATTTCCAATCACCGAAAACTCAAGCGAGTTCAAGTCAGTGATTCGGTACTTTTATTGGACGAAAGCTGGCAGCGATGGGCGGGCAAGGATCTAACCGGCGACGAAGCAGTCGATGCGCTTCGGAATTGCTTAGAAACCCTGTCTGACCGTGCTCAGGACGCGATACGCATGCGATACGTCGAAAACCTTCCTCGCGTTGAAATTGGCCTAGCTTTAGGAATTTCGGACCATGGAGCTCGCAATCTGCTGCAACGAGCCAAAGCCCAACTTCGGCTATGTGTCGGACAGCGCATTCGTACCGAATCGTCCACCTGATACGCCTACTTCACTTGCCACATCAAACCGTTCAAAGGAGTCAATCGCCGAAGCAACTCGCTAGCCGATTCGATCAAGTCCATGACCCAAACGCCTCCTCCATCCTCTGACTCACTTACGCCGGATACGGTTGACCCCGTGCTCGAAGTCCTGCTTGATGAGGTACTTGGTGATCAGTCGCCACCGGATCAGTCCGCGGCGATTCTTCGGCGACTTCACGACACCAGTTCCATTTCAACGGTGGTCCGAACTGATTCCGCTAGGAACAGCGCCGTAAAGGACCCTCGCAAGAAGTCCTTCTCGTACGGCGGCGGCTTATTAGCCTTGGTTGCCGGCGTATTAATCGTTGCGGGAATTGCCGCCGGACTTCGCAGCCAACTTACCGAACTGCACGTTGCCAACACCCCTCGACCTCTTTCGCCCGATTCAGGTCGCCGGCTCGCCGATTCGGCTTCATCCCAATCGCTGAACTCGCTCGCTGGCTCGAGCCCCTCTGGGATTTCAGATTTTCCGCCACAAGACACTCCATCCGTTTCCGGTAGCGAAGATCTAAAAGGTCGTACGATTGATCCAGGCGACGGATCCTCGGACTCGTCCATGAAGTCGCTGGACGCTCTTGCGACATCCGAATCATCACATCCGTCGGATGATCCAGCTTCGTCTTCATCTACTGACACTGCCGAAGCGGATGGCTCAGATACCCAAGTAGCGACATCCAAAACAAATTCGGCAAGCAAGATTGCACAACCGGGTTCACTGAAGTCGGTATCACGTGACGTGAACCTGCACTTGGTCCGCTACTGGGATCGGATTCACGTCGAGCCTACTGAGCTGCTGCCCGCCGCCCAAACGGCCGAGCGTCTTTGGCATCGTCTTCAATTGCGATTGTCTCCCCGTGCGATCAACAACAGTTGGGTGCTTCGTAATGAACTGCAAGGCAACAACAATATGCAGGCCTTGGCATCGCACCTGCTGCAAGAGTTAACTCCTGGTAACAACCTGCCGGCCGATCACCCGAGCACGCAAAGGTTGTCTCAACAACTGCAGGAGACGCTGCGTCTGGGCAAGGGGGCCGACGAACTGATTGTCGGTTGGCTAACCAAAGCAGACCCAAATGGTGTGGTTCCACTAGGCCCTCAACTGCAAACCCTTGATCCACATTCGGCCGTTGTCTCAATATCCTCTCTGACCAGCAACTTCGATCGTCGTTGCCAAAGTTGCCACGACTTACCACCAGTTGGGCAACCTGTCGCAACTCAAGCGGACTACCGAGAATTCTATGCAAACATCGCTCCGATCTTGCATTCGGACCCGTCAAAAGACTCACCATCGATTGCCACACTTCGCAAACAAGCGACAACCGACCTACCAACATTGGGCAAACGTTGGTTGGGCTCGCAACGTCTTGCCAGCGGCCTTGTCGACTGGGTTTGGCGAACCGTGCATGGCCGGTCCTTGGTTTCCAGCCCCTATGACCTAAGAGGCGGATCGGATGACGAATTAAAGGCATTGCACGATGAGTTAGCCAACGACTTGATCGCTAGTGAATTCAACCTATTGCGCACCATCACGTTGGTCATGAACGAGTTCATTGTCGGTCGCCGACCACCCGCCGCGATGAACCGAAATCGAATCATGATGGCGGGCGACACCGAGTGGACAAAGGCGCTCTTAGCGGTTGATTCGTTTGCAGCATCCGCACCGGATAGCAAACCGTCGTCCCGATCCCAGCGACTCAATATGGTTGCCCAAGCCGTCCAGTCACGAATCGGAACTCGAGGAGCGGGGCACACGATCTTGGCGCAACCTATGGGATCCGAAAGCGTTCCTACCGATCAACGCCAAACTTCGACAATGGCACCGACCCAAGAAATCTCTGCCGCAGCTTTGGCGGGAATGCCAATCCGTTCATCGGTTGTCATGCCGGGCTGGATCAATCAATTACCGACGTTTGAAAGCCGCCGCGATCATATTGCCCACCTTGCTGGCAAATCACGGTTGTCATCATCGATCGCTTCACTTGCAGACCAGATGCAAAAAGCTGGCGAAGACGAGGCGTTAATCTTGCAGCGAATTTGGTGGATCATCCAGGGACAAGAGTAGGCGGCGGACGTTTTCAGCCGACTCAGCTTCTTCAGCCGATCGAAGCCACGTGTGTCGATGGCACTCCGATCCCGTTGCGAGCGGTTGGTTAGAATCGAAGCGACGCGATTTCTTATCGACGATCCACAGCGAGCTCGGTGCAGCTAAACGCAAACGAGATCCGCAAGGGAGACAATCAACTTCGCGTGCCCCGCCTCGATTGCATTGATCGGCTTTTCAAAGGCGACTGATGTCCATACTTGTTCCTGGCAAGCCCAGCGACTGAGCCACATTCCGCTGATGCACCGTGTCGAAACAAACGATGCGAAAATGTGAAGCTCATCGTCTACGACCGCCATCCCGGCTTCGCTGGCTTTAGCCGCAATCACATTTAACGCTTCGGGACGAATTAAAATCGTCTGGGCCGTCGCATCCCCGGCAAACCGGCCCTGCAAACGAGTGGCAAGTTCTACATTGATTGCCCCCATTCGATGCATCGCAATTTGATTAGGCGGTGCCATCCCCAAGCTGGCTGCGACTTGGAGTGTCTTGGGCTGTCGGTAAACTTCTTCGGGCGTGCCTGCCTGAACGATTTCGCCATCGTGTAAAACGACAATCCGATCGGCCAACTGCATCGCTTCGCCGCCGTCGTGAGTCACATGCAAGATTGCGGTTGATGGATAGTCACCGCCTCGTCGACGATCGCAACGGCCTAACATCTCAACAAACTCAGCTCGAAGCGATGCATCGAGTCCGTCCAGCGGTTCATCCAACAATGCAACGGCCGGTTGTCTCAAAAGCACTTTGGCCAGTGCAGCCCGTCGTAACTGCCCACCACTTACCTGATCAGGACGCCGATCCAGCAGATTGCCGATTCCAAACTCAGTGGCGATCCGTACAACGGCATCTTCGGGACTACCAACCGGGCTTTGCTGCGAGGACCGCTGTAACGTGCGACGTAGCGACCAGTGTGGATACAGGCGGTCGTTTTGAAATAGCAAAGCAACATCGCGTTCCTTTGGTGAGACTCGATCCAGTGACCGACCGTTCAAAAACATCCTTCCAGAGTCCGGAACAATCAATCCCGCAATCGTCTGTAACAGCGTACTTTTCCCACCTCCGCTAGGACCGAGAACAACACAATACTCGCCCGGTGAAACGATCAAATCGATGCCTCGAAGCACTTCCGACTTACCATAGGCCAGTCGGACTTGTTTAAGACACAAAACACTCGCAGCGGGATCTACCGTAGCGGTCATGTCGAAAGCAAACGTTCGAAAATAGCTCTTACCTCACTACGAACCATACTGCACTCGGACAGGATCACATTGACATCCGAACGATTTAGCAGAAACGCGAGCTGCTTCATTTCCAGTGTGTCCCGGACCCCATCGGCAGACAGCGGTAACTCATCCCGAGACGGAGTATTGATCAATCGCAGCTTCGTTTCGATGTTACGCAAATACCGATAGTGTTCGATCAAACGCTCGGTATCGGACGCATCGTAAACTCCGTGGTCGGACAGTTCTTTCAATCCATCGATTACTCCGGTCGCCGCTATCGATTGCTCGGAAGTTGAGTATCGCAATTTGCCTGCAGCAAAAGCAGCGAGAACATCCGCGGTTCCGCCAGTTCCTCGCTTCAGATTATTGGGCGTGGCGGTCGATTCACTCCGTTGCCGAATCGCCTTCACTTCCTGTCCATCAATCTCGCGCCAACTGACCTGCGACAAACCCTTCTCGATCACCTTCCGCACCTGTTCCATCGCACCTTGCGTGCCGGATACGGGGCGGGCTTGGCACAATGCCAAACGCTGCCATAAGGGACAAACACCATGCCGAAAAGGCTTCGCAAACTGCCGTAGCGAATCAGTAAAAATCGTCTCATCGACGCCCCGCGAAAACGGCAGATTGACTTCATAGAGCCGTCCTTTCTCGCTGTCGATCCGGTGGATCACGTTCTGAACCAACTGATTGAAGAATTGGCGATTCGACAAAGTCGTGCGTGGCCCACCGACACGGCGAGTCGTTTCGCCATCAGCCGTATAGACGAACGCCAGATCAAGGTCGCTGTGGTAATTGGTCTCGCGTCCACCAAATTTGCCCAACGCGATCGCTACCAATTCCGATGGAGCCCCTGACTTGTCGACTGGATCGCCGAACCGAATCGCAAGCTGTTCTTGTTCGTCTTCGATCACACGCCGCAGACAGGCTTCCGCCGTGTCGCTTAACGTCCGACCGATCGCATCAAACGACTCTTTATTCAGCAAGTCACGCGCGCCAACCATCAAGTGACTACCAGCCTTGAACGCATGCAGAATCAGTTCAAGATCATCCGCCGCAGCACAAAGCCGGATCGACTGAGCGTCCAGCCTTTCAGCGGATGGCAAACGATCCATCACCAGAGAATCGATCAGCTCATCAATCATGCCTGGGTTTGTTTTCAGAATATCAGTCAAATAAGGCGCCAACGAACACAGTTTGACCATCAAAGCCAACGTCGCTTCGTTACTTCCTAAAAGCTCCCACAGAGTTGCTTTCGCCCCAATCGAATCGGCGACCTCGACCAAGCGGCCAAGCGTCAAATCCGGAGCAGGCATTTGAGAGACTTCTCTGAGCAAATCCGGTGCAACTTTGGCAAAGAAGTGGCGACAACGCCTTGGCGACAAAAAAGAAACCGTCTCATGGCTGAGCGAAGAGAGATGATCAATCGCTCGATCGACGTGCTCAAACCCATACCCAAGGATGACTTGACGATACGCATCCATATCCGGATCGGGATCTAAGATCAGTTCAGTTTCAATCGCGACACCGTCTTGCACAGGTACGAGATCAGCGGAATTGGATGCGGTCCCGTTGACCGGAGTCGAGGTTGCCTCTTGAACCATCAGATGATTGATAATCTTGCGGTCTACTTCGAGTGTCTCATTCAGCAACTTCTCGAATCGCTCGACGTCGCCCTGCTCGCGGTCGTCGCCCTGATTCGTTCCCGTGCGTACGCCCAACCGCCATGCTAATCGTGCTCGTAGCGTTTCGTCGTCGGGCAGGTGGGTGACACGGTGGTCAAACAAAACGGCAAGGTGATGTTCCAATCGGCATAGACGAGCATGATTTTCGGAAAGCAGCGACGCTTCCTGGACCGTCAGGCAACCATGCCGCCCCAGAGCCGCAATGGCGTCCAACGTTCCCGGCACTCGCACTTCTGGCAATTCTCCACCATGCAACAACTGCAAGAACTGAATCGTTAGCTCGATATCTCGTCGTCCGCCTGGGCAATCGGCGATTGGAGTTCCCGCTTGGGAGTCGGACGACAGAGCACGCTTTTCCAGCTTGCGTCGCAAGACACGAATGTCCGCTATCTCACCACGGGTGAGCAGTTGGTGGTAAACCCACGGCTCGATCCGCTTTAGGAAGCTTCGCCCCATTGCTTTGTCACCGGCCACGACCCGTGCTTTGACAAACGACAAACGTTGCCAAGTTTGGTTTTCACGTTCGTAGTGAGCTGCAGCCTCTTCGGCGTCATGAAAATCGATTCTTCTTTCTCGACTGTTCCCATCTCGCAACAAGTCGCTCAACCGCTGCGTATCACTCCAGCCAGCATCCTCGCCCGGTTGGGAGACAAAATGCAGGTTCATCGAAACCACCGGATCACGATCCGCACCCAGCAAACCAATCAAACTCGACACAACGGCGCGATTGAACCGCAAATGGCTCTCGTTTTTGCGATCGATCTGGTCACAAAGTAATAGCAGGTCTAGAGGCGAGTCGTATCCAATTTCCAACCCGCCATAATTCCCCAAACCGATAATCGCATAGGTCGGCTGCGAACCATCAATACGCTGCGGAACCGGATGGCGGGTCGCCACCTGCTCGATCACAAAGTTCAGCGAGGCTTCAAAGATGGCGTCCGTCACGTGACTGATTTGTCGCCCAACTCGATCCGGCGGTAGCCCTTTGGCGAACTCACCATAGGCGACTCGCAAAATTTCTCGCCCTGCGAATCGGCGGATCGCCACGGCTGCCCGAGCGATCGTGCCCACGGTTGATAATTCTGCTGATAGCTCATCGACCAAAACATCCGGCGGCGACGGCGCACCGTCACTGGCGCGGATTAAATCGAAACTTTCTGGATCTCGAATCAAGAGTTCCGCAATCGCCTCGCTGGTCGACAGCACCTGCAGTAGCGCGGGCAACGCTTGAGAATCTCGTTCGAACAACGCCAATAAAGATGTCGGGCTACGGGAAACGTCGACAAACCTCGCGAACGACTCCAAAGTAGGTTCCGCATCGTCAACCTGAGCAATCGCCTGATCGAGTGCCGCCCATAGTGACGTCAGCAAGTCCAGAGAGGCGCCGCTGGTCGCGATTTGATAGAGGGCTCGGCGAACCCGATCGGCGTCCGCAAATTGCTCGGCTCGCAGTGGCTCGAAAGTCTGCCACGGGGGCAATGTTCCGCTGGCGTTCAACTTCGCAGGCTCATCGTTTGTCAGGCTATTGGCGGATCAAGCATTACACGGTCATCAGTTTCAACCGAGCATAATGCAATTGCAGTTCGCAAGGAGAATCTGACTTGATCTCTCTGACAAAGTTTAAGCACCTCCGGACGATTGTTGTAGCGGAGTCACTTATTGCGTCCGTCGAGATTTTTGAGGGTCTGAAGTGAAAACCGTTTCCCGCCACCGCGAAACCTAACCTAGGTTTAGACATGCGAGACGGGGGAACGTTTGGCATGGAAGTTCGAAACGTTGAGGTCGGTTCCGCGGAACCAACGGGTGTTGCATTGACGCAACAGCGCGTTGGATTCGTGCATCGGTCACGCCGCATGTCTAATCCTCCCCACAGGCAATCCAACTTGCCTAACCTCTTTCGTGACAACGACTTGCCATGATATACGCGATACCCACCGTGGACGCTGGCACCAACCGTGCTTGGTATCTCCCTCCCAACCGTGTTGATGACCGTTCGGAAACTGAGGAGACCTTGATGGGTAAGAAATTCAGCCGCCGTAGCCTGCAGGACGATGCCTTCGATGCTGAAGATTCCGTCTCCCGACGCTCCCGCACCATGGGGCAAGATTTCGCGGACGCAATCTCCGAAGACCCAGACTTAGCGATCGCATCGGAAGATGACGCCCATGCCCGCCGTGAAGAAATGTTAGGCGACCCGACTGAAGATCCGGTTCGCATGTATTTGATGCAAATGGGCCAGATCCCATTGCTGACGCGAGACCAAGAGGTTTCAGCGGCTCGCCAGATTGAGGCCACCCGCGAACGCTACCGTCATTGCATGATGGCTACTGACTTCATGCTGCAAGCGGCACTGAAGTTGTTGCAACAAGTTCGTGACAAACAATTACGCCTCGACCGCACGATTGAAGTCAGCGTCACCAACGCGGCTGAAAAGAAGGCGATTATGAAGCGGATCATCCCCAACACACGCACACTCGATCACCTGCTTTCGCAAAACCGCAACGACTACATGTCCGCGATCAACAAGTCGCTTCCCATGCGTCGTCGCCGTGCCGCTTGGCGCAATCTTGTCATCCGTCGTAACAAGGCTGTGCGTCTTGTCGAGGAGATGAATTTGCGGACTAACAAGCTGCAACCGATCTTTGAAAAGCTGCGTCGCAGTGCATTGCGGATGATTGAAATTCGTCAAACGCTTGCCAAGCCCGAACGGCTTGCCCTGCCAGGCATGCCTACCGAGGAAGAACTTCGCGGCGAGCTTCGGTACCTCATGCGGTTGACATACGAAACACCTCGCACACTGGAACGTCGAGTCGATCGTTGCGACACGCTTCGCGATGATTACGATGCCGCAAAGCGAGTTCTTTCAGCCGGTAACTTGCGATTGGTTGTTTCGATCGCCAAGAAGTATCGCAATCGAGGCTTGTCGTTCCTGGACCTGATCCAAGAAGGCAACACCGGTTTGATGCGAGCGGTCGATAAGTTCGAACACGCTCGTGGCTACAAGTTCAGCACGTACGCCACGTGGTGGATTCGTCAAGCGATCACTCGAGCCATTGCCGATCAGAGCCGGACCATTCGCGTTCCGGTTCACATGATTGATACGATGAACAAAATTCGTCAGATCACCCGCGACCTCGTTCAAGAACAAGGCCGTGAACCCACTCCGGAAGAAGTCTCCGCTCGAAGCGGTTTGTCGGTCGATGACACGCGTATCATCTTAAAGATGGCTCGCCAGCCGTTATCGCTCGACCAACCCGTCGGTGATTCTGAAGACAGCGTCTTTGGTGAGTTCTTGCAAGACCATCGCGATCAAGACCCATTGGTCGAAACGAATCGCGAAGCGCTCAAGCAACAAATCGACCTTGCGATGGAAACACTCAACTACCGCGAACGTGAAATCTTGCGGCTACGCTATGGCCTAGCCGACGGATACACCTACACGCTCGAAGAGGTTGGTCGAATCTTCCAGGTCACCCGAGAACGCGTCCGCCAAATCGAAAGCAAGGCTGTCCGTAAGTTGCAGCAACCCTACCGAGCGAAGTCGCTGGTCAGCTTCCTTGATGGTGCCGATTTGACTTTGTTCGAAGGTAGCGAAGCGATCTAGAGTTTCCGCCACACTCGATGCAAACTCGCGTCTTCGCCTTCCAGCGATGCCACCGTCAAACGGAGGGTGCTTGAGCGAGTACAGGCGTGTTAGAATTAGGGGAATGGTTTGGCGGCATCATTAATGCCGCCACAACATCCCACCTCAAATTTTCGGGCCAAACAGTCTTGTTGCGTCTCCGAACTCACCGATCACGAACTGTCGATTTATCGTTGCCAGAGGCCGCTAAGCCGCGGCAATTTGCGATAAAATCCCACCTCGTGATCGTTTTCGCATTGCTCGCAAGCGTTTCCTCTTGCGTCGTCGCCATGGCCGACGACGCGTCTCAAGAACGGCTCTTCCGCCAAGAATTAGTTCCACTACTGCGGACCTATTGCTACGACTGTCATGGTGAGTCGGACGGTGAAGGCGGGCTATCTTTAGAAGCGGATGACTCCGCAAACAAACTGCTCAAAGGTCGACAGCATTGGATGCGTGCGAAGGCTCAAGTCCAGCTCGGCTCAATGCCACCGGCCGACAGCGACCCCATGGATGCGACATCTCGCAGTCGGATGGTGGAGCTAATCGACCAACTCGCCAATTCCATCAATTGTGTGCAGAACCCCAATGCAGGCAAAGTCACATTGCGCCGTTTGAATCGCAACGAATATCGCAATACGATTCGCGATTTGACGGGAGTGGATTACAAGCCCGCGAATGATTTCCCCGGCGACGATGTCGGCTACGGATTCGACACCATCGGTGACGTACTCTCGCTGCCGCCGTTGCTGATGGAAAAATACCTCGATGCCGCGGAGCACATCGTAGGCGAAGCAATCCAAACCGCTGAGCCACCGCAAACATTTGCCTTCGCGATGGCGCCACTGCAGTTGAAAGGAGCCGGTCAGTTCGATGGTGAGCGATCGTTGGCGATGAATCACAACGGCAAGGTCACTCTCGAATTCGCAGCTCCCTTCGAAGGCGATTACACGATTGCGATGGTCGTTAGCGGAGACCAAGCAGGCGACGATCCCGTTCAGATCCGAGTGCAGTGCAGTAGTAAAGCTTTCACGATCGACATTCCCGAATTCGAACCGGCCGAAAAAACAGTCACGTTCCGGCTCGGAAAAAAGAAGCACAACATCGACATCGCGTTCCTGAATGACTTCTATGCACCGAAGTCCAAGTCACGTGAGAAACAGGATCGCAACTTTCGACTTCACCACATTGAAGTTTTGGGAAAAGAACGACGCAACAAGCATGTACCGGAGACCGACTTAACCGCCAACCATCAACGCTTGCTTTTCGTCACTCCCAGTAAGTCGGTCTCGTTCGAAATGGCTGCGTCGGCGGTGCTGAGCCGATTCGCGTCCCGCGCCTACCGCCGGCCGGCGTCCAAGTTCGAAGCGGAACGGCTAATGCAGTTTGCAAAACAGGTCCACGACGGTGGCGCAACATTCGAAGAGAGTATGCAAGTAGCGATGCAGGCCGTTTTGGTTTCGCCTTACTTTCTGTTTCGAGTCGAACGGCCACGAACTCCGAATGCCGAAGGACGAATGCCAAGCATCAACGAATACGAATTAGCAACTCGCATTTCGTATTTCCTCTGGAGCAGTATGCCGGACGACGAACTGCTTCTGATGGCCCATCGAGGTGAACTTCGCGATCAAGCAAAACTGCGAGACAAGATCGCCCGGATGATTGTCGATCCGCGTTCCAGTCGTTTCGTTCGCAGTTTCGCATCGCAGTGGCTGCAGTTGCGCAACTTGGATCGCGCCGAACCTGACACGCGAATCTACCAATCCTTTAACGATACGGTACGCGAATCGATGCGGATCGAAACGTTGATGTTCTTCTCACAATTAATGAAGAAGAACCAACCGGTTACGCGTTTGATCGATGCGGACTTTACCTACTTGAACGAGTCATTAGCGAAGTACTACGAAATCCCCGATGTCAAAGGCGAACAATTTCGTCTCGTGTCGCTGAAAGATACACCGCGGGGCGGACTGTTAACTCATGCCAGTGTCCTAACGGTTACCAGTAACCCGACACGAACCAGCCCAGTCAAACGCGGCAAATGGATTCTCGATAACCTGCTTAACTTGCCGCCGGCTCCCGCACCGCCCAACGTCCCCGAACTGGACAAGGGACCGCTCGTCGGCTCGCTGCGAGACCGGATGGAACAACACCGGTCCAATCCCGCTTGTGCAGCATGTCACAGTGTGATGGACCCACTAGGTTTTGCTCTAGAAAACTTCGATGCGGTCGGACGATTCCGTACGCGTGATGGCAACGACCGGATTGACGCGTCCGGCGAGATGCCCGATGGAACGCAATTCGACGGGGCAGCCGGACTGCGGCAACTTCTTTCATTACAACGAAAAGAGCAATTCGTGCGATGTTTGATCGAAAAACTGATGACCTATTCACTAGGACGAGGCACCGAATACTATGACAAATGTGCGATCGATCGAATTATGTCGGAGTCAAAACCCAACGATTATCGGTTTGCCGACGTGATCACGGGTATCATCGAAAGCGATCCATTTCAAAAGCAAGGGTTTCGAGAATAACCATGGCCAAGACAATCTCACGCCGAACCGTGCTCCGAGGTTTGGGGACAACGGTCGCATTGCCGCTGCTTCACGCCATGCAACCTCAACGCTTGCTCGCGTCGCCGGGGTCACTCGGATCCGCCGACGCTGGATCGCCACCGCTACGGATGGGATTCTTTTATGTCCCCAACGGTGTGCACATGCCGGACTGGACACCAAAGAAAATCGGTTCTTCTTATGAGCTACCGGAAACACTCTCGCGGTTGGAAGCTCATCGAGATTCTTTCAATGTGTTGACCGGCCTCGCCCTCGACGGGGCGCGTGCTCACGGCGACGGTGCCGGCGATCACGCTCGCAGCGTAGCTGCTTTCCTAACCGGAGCTCATCCTCGCAAGACCAACGGTGCCGACATTCAAAACGGTGTGTCGGTTGACCAGGTCACAGCCCAAGCGGTTGGAGGCACGACACGATTCGCTTCGCTCGAATTAGGCCTTGAAGCGAGTGCGCAAGCTGGAAATTGCGACTCGGGCTATAGCTGTGCGTATGCATCAAACATGTCATGGCGTGGCCCCACCAACCCGATGGCGAAAGAGGATGACCCTCGACAAGTTTTCGATCGCATGTTCGCCGGTCACACCAAGCAAGATACCAGTCGAGCGAAGAGCGAACGGGAAAAGCATCGCAAGTCGATTTTGGACTTCGTTCAAGAAGACGCCAAACGCCTGCACGCTCATCTTCCCGTGGTCGATCGTCGCAAACTTGACGAATACCTGTACTCCATCCGCGACGTCGAAAAACGAATCGGTGGCGTCGAAAAGCTGGACATGCTGGAAGAGGGTGCCGCCGACTATCCAAGACCGCTGGGCGTTCCGCGTGAACTTTCCAAGCACAGTGAACTGATGATGGACATGATTGCGTTGGCCTACCAAACCGATAGCACGCGGGTCCTGTCATTCATGTTCGCGAACGCAGGAAGCAATCGCCGGTATAAGGAAATTGACGTCAACGAAGGACACCATGAGCTTTCCCACCATGGCAAGAGTCGTCATAAACAGGCGGAGGTTGCCAAGATCAATCGGTTCCACCTCGATCGCTTCGCCTATCTATTGAATCGCTTAAAACAGATTCCCGAAGGTGAGGGTTCGCTTCTGGATCATTGCATGATTGTCTACGGCAGCGGCATTAGCGACGGTGACCGACACAATCACGACGACCTACCGATCCTGTTGGCTGGTGGTGGCGGAGGCCGAATCGAAACCGGCCGCCACATTCGGTATCGAGACAACACCCCGCTGTGCAACCTGTACCTGTGGATGATGAACCAGATGGGTGTCAATGCGTCGCAGTTCGGCGATAGCAATGGCGAGCTTGACCTAAACGTTTGACTGTGAGACCGGCTACCGCATGGCGTTTAAGCCGATCTCGGCGATGGCTTCCCGCGACGATTCTTGGACTCGGGTTACTAGGACTGGCCAGCGGTTATTCCCTGGACACCGCCGAGTACTGGCTACAGGCGTCTGGAGTAGCCGGCCCCTTAGCGTTCATCGCTCTGGGCACGCTTCTGATGTGCCTGTTTGTCCCCAAAACTCTGGTTAGCCTGGCCGCTGGAGGCCTGTTTGGTGTCGTCCAGGGCTGCTGGGTGCTAAGCGTGACGGCGGTTGTCGCGGCCTGTGTCAATTATCACATCGGCCGTTGGTCGCTGCATCACGATGCGTTGTTTTCCTCCGAAGACCAGGCCGCAGGGTCATTGGAGGATGCCAACCACGCCGCTAAAGTTCGAGGCAGGTTGCTGCGTCGGATTGCAACCACAGCCAATCAAGCCGGACTTGGCTTTCATCTGCTCGTGCGACTCTCGCCGATCCCAACAACGGTGATCAGCTACGCCATGGGTGCTGCCTCGGCCAGACAAACTCCCTACATAGCGGCCGCTCTAATCGCCACGATTCCGCAATGGCTTTGGGTGTACTGTGCAGCGAGCGCTACCGAAGGGACTTCCTCCGCTGCGAAATGGCTTAGCGTCGGCTGTTCCGCCACCGCAGCGATCGTGCTGTCAGTGTGGGTCCCACGCCAACTATTCCGTGTTCGAGACGTTTAGCAGAAATGACGCTAGGTCGGAAGCAACAAGACTTTGACTAGCGGCCCAAAGCTAGGTCAACCAGCGAATCGAAACCGACACGATCGTCGCGACGGATAATGATTCGGTCACCGGCGCGAAGTGCATAGTCAGACTCAGGTCGGATTTGTTCTTTGTCACGCGGTGAGAACTGGATGTCCATTCGCACGCCTTCAAAACTGGCTGGTGATGGGCGGTAAAGTGCTGCCTCAATCCGGCCCAGCTTTTTAATGACCCCGGTTTGTTTCAGCAATGTGCTGACAAAAATGCCCGTTGGCATCGCACCGTTGGAGCTCGAAGCTTCCGCTGCAGTTGGTAGCGGCAATACCCGAATCGGCTCTGCGTCACCCACGACCTGCAACACGATGGAGTTGGTGACTTTTGCCTTCCGGACCGCTTGGTAAACGTCCTGGGTGAACGAACTGGACTGCAACGTCACGTTGCCCCCCACAGGCATGTAGCCGTCACCTGGGGCCTCTTGCTGAATGATGCCAGCCGAACTCAATCCGCCCATCATGGACTCGCTGACATCGGGCATCTTCATCGAAGGCATCGAAAACAACGAGCACCCGGGTGCAAAGCTAACCATCAATAAGACAAACAGCTTTAGCCGGATCGAAACTTCGTCGCGTCGGGAAGCGGCAGACATGGATCTAGTTCGGTTCAGAAGGATGCCGGTTGTGGCGAACAGGTACAATAGGCAAACTTTGCCGGTAGAAGATTCATCGACTCCTCGCCCCTACTTTCTTGACGAAATTTCCGTGTTTCTCTCAACCATCCTCGATGTCGCAGAACAAGCCGGCCGAGATGGCAAATCTGATTGCTTCAAATCCCTCCACCCGAATGCACGCAAGCCACCGGGAGCACTCAAGCATAGAACAACGCGAAGATCTGACACCAGAATCGCGGTGTTCGGGTTGCCTAGCTTCCATTCGGTTGATAGAAGCCCGTACAGTGAAAATTATCTACCCGCTTTCTCCCTCTTCACATTCAACACAGGTGCCTCTCCATGAACGCTGGCCCTCGTTTCAATACAGCGAACTCGCCGTCAGATCGACGAAACCGGAAACGTGGTGTCATCGGCGTCATCTTTCGCGATGAGCAGCTTCTCGTCATTCGCCGCTCCATGACCGTCAACGCGCCTGGGAAACTCTGTTTGCCCGGCGGCGGCATTGAAGTGGGCGAATCAGAGGAGGAAGCCTTGATCCGCGAGATGCAGGAAGAGATCACTATGGACGTCACGCCAGTGCGTCTTTGCCACCGCAGCGTGACTCCTTGGGGCACACGTCTGGCTTGGTGGATTGCCGAAATCGATCCTGCGGTGCAACCGGTCGCCAACCCCGATGAAGTCTCCGACATTTTTTGGATGAGCCCCAGTGACATCGCACGCGCTTCCAACGTGCTTCCAAGTTTGCCGGAGTTTATCGCTTCATGGCGTTCCGGCGTGATCGAATTGCCTTGGAAAGCAGACCACGATCCGGTCTAGCTCAGCCTTCATAAGCTCAGGATTCGCAAGCGATAGCGACACAAGTTGTGGCTGTTCAGCTAGAGAGACCGTCCAGCCGTTTTAGGCTGATTTGCCGTCGTTGATTCAAAAGAGATGTGAACGTCGATAGACTAGGCAGCCCGCGTCAACGTCTTCAGCGATGCCTCAGACAATTGCTTCTCTGATTGCGTTGCAGACGATTTCATCGCCTCGGCCATCTGTTGAGAACCTTCAGCGTGGTCGCTTGGCATTGCCTCAGACGGATCCGCAGCCCGCTCCAGACTAGCCAGACTGGTTTGGACAGCCATCGAGATCTGATCCAGATCATCTGTCTCGTTTGCGTAGATCGGGTCACCGAAACGACAATCAAGCTTAGTGAACGGCAACGGAATCTGCATTCGATCCCAAGCCTTCGCAAAGATGTATCGCCGTTTTGGAATCATTACCACGGGCAAGATTGGCACACCGGTCTTCTGGGCTAGCATTGCCACGCCTTTCTGCACGGTTCCGCGTGGCCCTTTGGGACCGTCAACGGCTAGCACCGCTGGATGCCCCTTTTCAACATGCCGAATCAACTGCGTTAGCGCCGTCGCACCACCTTTGCGTCCGTGCCCGCTGCTGCCACGAATCGGCACGCACCCGCAACTCTTTAACAGCGGTACCAACAAGTCGCCGTCGCGTGACCGTGACACTAAAGCACCGGTTTCGGGATCAGACAGCGCGACCGCAGCGACCTGATGGGCATGCAAAATCGCGTAGACGAATTGGCGCGAACTATCACGCTTGATTTGATCACGTCGGTCATTGACGACGTGCAAACGAACGGTTCCTCGAATGAGCTTAAAAGCCCAACGAGTTAAGACCATACCCGCTCGTGCGGTTACCTTGGCTTTGCGTAATTTTCGGGGCATCTATCGCTCGAATTGATCCCAAGGAATCGCTTGGTAGGTGACTCGCATTTGCTGAGCCTCGCTTATCTGCTTTTGTATCTTATCGCTGATCCCAGGGACCAGCACAGTTTGTGAGTTCAACCGAATCGTAACAGGTGTCGAGTTATCGCCGACCATTCGTTGCATTTCGACATCAATGCGATCCGGAATCAATTGCCGCTGAGTCATCACCGCATTCAGACGCATGCGTGCAAACGGCGGCACGCCACTGGGGCGGGAAATGTTCAACCGACATGCCCAGTCAACGAACCGACCATACTGGATCGCATATTCGGGATCAGCAGGAACGGCGGCGGTCACTTGATAGCGAGTTCCCTTGTAGGTCATTTCGTATCCCGTCGCCGACGTGGGCTCTATCTGGGCGTCCATCCCAAGTCGTTCACGGTGCTGTGGATCCGTGATGGAAGCCTCCGCCTGAGCACTAACGCGTACGAGTGACTCCGTTGAAGCGGTCGCTTGTTTTCGACTGTTTCGGTTCAGCAGCACCACTTGAGAGCTCGGCAGATCGAACATCGTCCAAGCACGTTGATCACCACTGGGAAAGTCGTAAAAAACGCCGTCTTGGAATGCGATCCGATGAGTCTCCACAGGTGCAGATTGACCACCCTGAAAGACCTCCGTAACAATCACAAAACTTTGCTGCTTTGCCGGTGCCGCGAAGCTCGCCGGTTGAACTGGTTGTGCATTGATATCTTGTTGTGCGTTGACATCAGCGCATGCGGCGATCCCCAACAGCACCAATACACTGAGGTGCACTCGTCTGTCGGCAAACTTCAATGTGGACCAAGTGTTAGGGATCATCCCGCAAACCTTCCAATAGTTCTGGTTATCTAAGCAGGAATTACCAAACCCACCGTTTCAGCTCCACCCCAGTCCCGAAGTACCCACAGGATCATGCCCGTATCTTGTCACCCGGAACCGATCGATTTCGTCTGAGATTTGCCTATCAATTCGCTTCCACGCCAGAAAGAGTCTCACTAGCCACATTCACAGACGCAAAAATTCAGTGGCGAAAAAATCCAGCGGTCAAAAAATTCAGTGGGCGCACAAAAAAACCTTCCCCAGAAATGCTCGGGAAAGGCTCTTGTATGGTCAGGTTGTAATGCGAATTCGCTTGAACGCGACTTCACGTCACATGATCCAGTCAGATGACTAGATCATTTCCTTCAAGCCCTTGAGTGGGCGGATGGTCAGCTTCTTGCTGGCTGGCTTTGGGTTCAACCAGATTTCTTCGCCGTTGGCTGGGTTGCGACCCTTACGCTTTGGCTTGGCAGGCACGTCCTTCAGGACGATCTTGCACAAACCAGGGATAGCGAATTGGCCAGCACCACCTTTTTGGAGGGACTTTTCAATTTCGCCTGCCAAAGCATCCAAGACGGCGGCAACATCCTTCTTGGTCAACTCAGTTTCTTCAGCGATGTTGGCAAGAATTTGAGTTTTCGTAGGAGCTTTGGGTGGGATAGCTGCGGGCATGGGCGACACCTGTCGTATGAGGTTAACAGAGACTTCAAAAACCAGAGATTTGTTAAAACGGCCGGAAAGAGAAACATGTTTCCCTCCGTCGCGGTGCAAGTGTTATGTCGCTGATCGAAAACTCGCAACCCACTTGACCTGCAAAAACCCCCTGTTTTTCAGGGTTTTCCGCAAAAGAGGCCTGAAACGGCCCCTTTTAGACTACCTATCTTGCTGTCAAGACCTGATCGACGGCTTCGGTGAACGTTTCTACATCACTTTGAGAATCTGCCGCAATCGCGTCTTCGGTCCCCGAAATCAGCGTCAAATTCGACGAAACATCCGCCATTGCGGCGTCCACACCAGACTGCTCGCCAACCACCTTGGAGCCGTCCTGGGCTATCGAACCGCCGTCACTGGCCGTCTCTGGCTCGCCCTCAGACGTGAGGTTGACTTGGGGAACGAAGATATCCGCCTGAGAGACGGCTGCGGCTGCAGAGCTCGCCAGAGGCTCTCCAGAAGCCGTTGCCTGGGCAGTGCTCGCACTCGCGGTTGCCAGTGTCACGCCCGTGTCGTCCAAACTGATCAACACCAGGTGCATATCACCGACGACACCTCGACGATCAATCACAGCATCATTGTTGATGTTCGCCGCTCCGGTCACCGCCGCGTCGCTCGTTGCACCATTGGTCGTGGTCGTTTGCGTGGCGTTGACCGTGATGATGGTTGCGTCAGAATCCAGTGCCACTTGAACGCCAGATAGGTCATCCAGAGCCGCTTCGCTGGCACGCGTGAGAATTGCCGACTCGCCTGCGTTCACAGCCACCAACACCGAACGAAGCGGACGAGACCCGAACCAGTCTGACACGCTCAAGTATTCAGCCTTGATGCGGCCTAAACTTAGCTCAACCGATTCATCGCCCTCGTCGACATCACTTTGAATCGACAGAGACTGAGCTTCGTCGCCATTTTGCAAGAACGGAATCGCGGGGATGTCCAACGTGTAGCTTCCGGGCAACAACCCCGGAATCCGAACTCCGCTATCCGTAACCACTACGCTGCTATCACTAAGCGGAATCGAAACCGCTTGATTGAGGATGTTCGTTCCTGTCAACGTGAACGCGGAAAGATCGCTCCC
Source organism: Rhodopirellula sp. J20-39 (assembly GCF_057365095.1). Taxonomy (NCBI): domain Bacteria; kingdom Pseudomonadati; phylum Planctomycetota; class Planctomycetia; order Pirellulales; family Pirellulaceae; genus Rhodopirellula; species Rhodopirellula sp. J20-39. The sequence goes on from NZ_CP195123.1 coordinate 6,137,935, forward strand.
CAACATCCCGCTAGCTGAGCTTTGCAAGATGATCTCGATTGCCCGAGTCGTGTACTGAGCAACCGTCACGGTCATTGTTGCCGGACCGCTTCGCACTTGTGATGCGTCTTCGACTTCAAAGTCAAAAGTAATGTCGCCCGTGAAGTCGTCGCTTGGCGGGGTAAACAGAATCGACTGTCCGTCACTGGAAATCGTGGCTGTTCCGCTCGACGGTGTGGTCAGATTCACAAACCGAATAACTTCGCCGATATCCGGGTTGATCGGCAAGTCACTGATCGAAAGCACAGTCGTCTGGCCGCTGCCACGGACGATCGTGATTGCACCGTCGGAGATCGGTGGTGGGTCATTCACAGCGGTCACGTTGAACGTCACCGTTGTTGTCGCCAGTCCACCACCGGTATCTCGAATCGTGTAGGTCACCGTTTCAGTGCCATTGAAGTTGGCCGCTGGCTGGTACAACAACGTCGTACCATTGTTGCCTATCGATACGGTACCACCATTCGATGGCGTCCCTAGCTGCTCGATGACAAACGCTTGGTTGTCAGTATCACGAGTGTCATTAGCCAACACGTCGTAGCTCGCTTGAGCCGAATCTTCATTGATTGCCGCACCACCGGAAACAGGATACGAATCGGCGACTGCTGTTGGTGGAGCATCCGAGGGATTCACCGTTACGGTGACCGATACCGTATCGGTCCCAGTACCATCACTAAGCGTGTATGTGAAAGTGTCGGTTCCAACGAACGATGCCGCTGGTGTGTAATTGACCGTCAATCCATCGCTAGCAATCGTGACCGTTCCGCCTGCAGTCGGTGTTGAAACTGCGGTCACGGTTAGGGTCTCGCCAGGCTCCGCGGTCGACGCTTCATTGGCCAAAACATCCAACGAGTTGTTTGTCGAATCTGAATCCACGATGAATGTGTCGGACACACCAACCGGTGGATCGTTCACGTTGTTCACCGTGACGGTGACCTGCACGTCTTCCTGAACACCGTTGGGGCCCGAAACACGATAGGTGAACTCTGACGTCCCCACAAAGTCGCTGGCCGGTGTAAAGGACACTTCACCACCAGACAAAGTGACCGTACCACCCTGAGCTGGTTGCGTCACACTGACCACAGACAAACTACCTGACCCCGATACGATCGTATCGTTGGCCAACACGTCCAGCACCGTGGCACCGGAATCTTCATTCACGGTGAACGTATCCGCGACTGCAGTAAACGTTTGCCCAATCGCGAGCGTGGTGCCGATATAGCTGACCGCGTCGGTAGGAACCTGCTCGTTACTCGAGAACAACAAAACTTCGCTGCCGGTTTGGTCAGCCGGTTCGGCGACAAAGTTTACGGTTCCCGCTGCAAGGGACTCCATGGTCACCGTTGCGATTAGGCTCTCTTCCTCACGGGTCGGCGTCGTCAAGCTACTAGCGGCACCTAACTCGTCAATCAATCCGCTACTGATGGTGCCGCGGGTTACATTCCCAAACACGCTGGAATAGTCAATCGAAACGCCTGGCACCGCGCGAACTAGCGTGCCATCAAACAACACGTCGGCAAAGGCTGCGTAAACCCCATCGACATCCAAACCAGTACGATTATCGACGCCATAGAAATTCAACAAAAACTGCTGGCCAACCTCCAGCGAATCGATCACGTTGCCATCCAGGTCAGTCACTTCGAGACGCACGCCCGCAATCGGAGCTGCTGCAACGTTGACAGAGAACGTTTCCGTCCGCAAATTGCCGGCCGCATCTCGCAATTCAACCGTAAAGCTATTTTGGCCTAACTGCGACTCCGTTGGAGTCCAGTTGATTACACCAGTCCCCGCTACGATAGTCGCTCCCGTTGGTGCGTTGGAAAATGAATAGATAACGCCACTTCCTTCTTCAGCACTAACTAAGTCAGTGGTGTAAGCCGTATCTACGTTACCCGTCGTCTGCACGGTGCTGGTGTTGAATGTCGGCGAAGTTGTGTCGTACTGAACATCCAATGTCGTCGACAGACTACCAGCCACGCTGTCGATTACCTGACGTGCGGCAAGCGTGTAGGTTCCTTCACCAACCGACGCCAGGTTATTGATCGTGATAGCGATGGTGTTGCCAGTCGCGACACCAGACCCGACAACCGATCCGTCAGACGTATCGATGATCTGCACGGTCGCACCTGAAGTGACACCGGTGATGTCGAACGTCATCGTCCCCACGTTGGTGATGTTGTCTGTAGAGCTGGTTCCGGAATCACTCGAAGCTCGCAGATCAATCGAAGCTGGTGTGGCGATCGCCTGCTGATCGAACGTGAACGTCACACTTTGGCTATCAAAATTATCCCCAGCGTTGGTCGCCGCTTGCACTCCAACAATGATGTCCACACTTCCGGAGAATCCGCTGACAGCCTCCACAGTCACCAAGCCGGTATCCGGATCCACCGTCGCCGTAACGTTGCTGCTACTATTACTCAACAGATAACGGACATCATCGCCTTCAACATCTGTGCTTCCAAGTTGCAACGTCGCCGTGCCGGTGGTCGTTGTGATGGGATCAGTAATCGCGTCTAAGAACGGCTGACTATTGATCTCCACCCCTTGCGAGGTGACATCCTCTGTCACCGTCACCGGAACGATCTCTTGATACTGGTTCCCGTCACTATCGGTGATCGTAAAAGTCACGTTCGTCGTGCCGGTGCCGCCAAGGGCCTTCAACATTACAACGCTGTTTTCCACATCCTCGAATACCGTCGCACTGCTGATGACAACTGAGTTGGTTGGTTTGTCGTTACCGTCAACGTGCGTTTCGCTAATCGCTTCACGGACGTCTTCTCCCTCGACCAACTGCCCAAATACCGAGTGATTGAAGTCCAGGTATCGAGTTGGTACTTCGGTGATGAAGAACTGCGAGTTGTTGGTGTCATCGGTCGTCTTAGCAAACGACAGAACACCCGTCCGATTGTGTTGCAAGTCTTCGTGGAAATCGTCATCGAACTGCCCTAGGTTCGAACCGCTCTGTCCAGTTCCAGTTGGATCGCCCCCTTGGATTACAAAATCATCATCCACACGGTGGAAGATGATCCCGTCATAAAATCCATCTTCGGCAAGCGTTGCCACGCGGCCCGCCGCCGTTGGCGCTCGCTGTTCGAACAATTCAAAGACCATGTCGCCATAGCCCTCCATGTCCAAACGCAATGAACGATTCCCGGTCAAAACAACCGCTTCCAGCAAGGCACTGTTTTCAACCGAAACCGTTACCGTCAGAGGCCCACCCTCGGCATCGTAACCATCCACCGGAATATGCAGCGGCGAACCGATCGCGACGGTTTGCGGACCGATGGTTTCAAAAGTTGGACGTTCATCAGTCGGGTTTTGGAAATTGCTGAGTTGAATCAGCGTTTCGATTGTTTGAACACCCACCAAACGGTCGTTGTTAGGAAGGATCCAGGTCGGATATTCCGTGATGTTCAAACTGGCAAACTGAGGGTCTTGCGTCCGGTTCGCATCGGGAAGCGTGACTTCGGTGAAGGGAAGGTTATCACCCCCATCTTCAAAGAGTTGCTTTTGTTCCGTGCAAGCGGGACACCAGTTGGCTCCATAAAATTCGAAACCCGTATCGTCGAGCCACTTAGCTAATTCGACCAGGTTCACACCCGGCTCGCCTTCGGATACCAACGCTGAAATCCCGTTGTCGTCGTTCTCCGTCTGATCGGTGATCGCCGAGTTGTTCGAACCGGTGTCCGTGGCCGATGTGGAAAGCAAATCGACATCGCCTGCCATCATTTGACGACTCTCGAGCGATTCGAGCAGCAAACGGCCTCGCGATGCAGATACTTTGGAACTGCCGCGTGCGGAGTCTCCAACAATCACTTGAGCGAGGCGTTGACGTAGTTTTCGAGCGAGGTTCATCAGCAACGATTTCGAACAGGGATATTCGGACCAGCAGTCCTTATCAAAGGACGATTTCCAGGCTTGCAGGCAAACAAATGGCCGCCACAAGAACGAAAACAGGCGAACGGAAATGCTGGAGGTATCGGAAAAGTCGACCAGGACGGACCGATATGACAAGTTTTTTCGGCACAGCCGGGTTACTCACCACATTCAGCCACGACAGCCCAACCGGAAAAAATTAACAACGCCGATCACCGTAGGCGACTGGGGAAAATCACCATTGACGTTGCCAAGGCCGCAAATTGCCAGCCTTCGAAACCCCAGAATGAGAGGATTCACCTACCCACGGTTCGAATTTCAGTTCCGAAACGGTTACGTCGACTTTTCCGGTAATACAGGGGCAATTTTGACGTACGAAACCGGCAAATGGTTCCCGCAATGCCCGCTGGAATTAAGAAGGTGTGGCGGACGATAGGAACGTAATGCTGCGGCTGCCGCTCACGATGTCCATGGATCACGCCGCAAAAACTAGCCCTGAACGATCTTTTGAATCGCTTCAGGCAGTGCCAAACATTCCTGTTCGAACACGCGTGCAGCCAATGCATCGGGGGTGTCGTCGGCTAAAACGGGGCACGATCGCTGGTGCAAAACCGGGCCATTGTCATACAGGTTATCCACAAAGTGGACGGTGCACCCGCTTGTCTTGGCGCCACTGGCGATAACAGCTTCGTGCACGAAATGCCCGTACATGCCTTTGCCACCAAATGCTGGCAAAAGCGAGGGATGGATGTTGATCACCCGATTGGTGAACTTTTCCGGAATCAAAACATGCTTCAGGAATCCCGCCATCACGACATAGTCGCATCCTCGATCAGCAACTGGGCCAAACATCGCTTCGCTGTAGGCTTCCGGAGTTTCGCAGTCTTGCGGCCGAATGACGAGTGTCTCGATCCCGTCTTCTTGTGCGATTTCTAAACCACGAAGCCCCGCTCGGCTGCCAATGACCAATCGAATGTCGATAGGCAAGCCTGCTTCATCCCGGTGAAGAATCAAGTTCGAAAGCGTCCGCCCGCTGCCGCTCAAAAAAACAGCGACGGGCATACGGGTTGAATCCGAGTCTTCGGATTTAGGTGCCGAATCAATCATGAACTTTGCACCTTACCGACAAACAGTTGCCCGTTTTCGATATCGGTCGCCTCAATGCTTGGTAGCGGCTTCGTTTCTAAATTCACAGCCAACGTCTCTTCGCAAATCAGGTCGCCGTGTTCTTGCATCGCCGCAACGGTTTCCGCGTCTTCGCTGACGATTCCTACTTCGATTCGATCGGTGTAATCACACTCAATCTCTTTGCGGCGACTTTGAATCGCTCGAATCAGATCCTTCGCGATGCCTTCACGTCGCAGCTCGTCGGTCACCTCGGTATTCAACACAACCACGCAACTTTGCCCCTGGGCAGCAGCCCATCCGTCGCGAGCTTTCAGTCGGACCTCGATGTCTTCGTTATCCAATTCGAGGGACCCGTCGGCCATTGCCAGTGAAACCTTTCCTGTCGATTGCAATTGGCTAAGCAGTTCGTTTCCGTCCGCCTCGCTGAGCATCTTCTTTACTTGCGGAATTTGTCTACCAACTTTGGGGCCCAATCGCTTGAAGTTTGGAACCACGTTGTACTGAACGTACTCGCCACCATCGGTCGTGTACTCGACCGCTTTGACATTCAATTCCTCTCGCACCAATTGGTCATGGCTTTCCAGCCAGCCAATTTGCGAATCATCCGTCAAAATCACCTCAACCTTGGACAACGGCAGGCGAACCTTCAACTTGGCGTCCGCACGGGCAGACCGTCCCAACGAGGCGATCTCACGCAGCAACTTCATCGACGCTGAAAGTCCCTCATCGATTCGAGACGCACCGTTTGGTGCCTTCTCCGTCACGGGGTAGTCGCACAGATGAACGCTCGACAACACCCGATCACCAAACGGACGAGTCAATTCTTGCCAAAGCTTATCGGCCAAGAACGGGACGAACGGAGCGATTACTTTGGTCAACTGCACCAGTGTTTCGTACAACGTCCAATAAGCGTCCAGCTTATCTTGCGAATCTTTGTCGCCACCCCAGAAGCGATCACGACTTCGACGGACGTACCAATTGCTTAGCCCATCCAACAGTGATGTGATCGCCTGACACGCGTTATAGTTGTCAAGCTTATCCATTCGCTCCACCACAACATCGATCGTCCGGTCCAGCTCTGACAAAATCCAACGATCGATTTCGCTGCGTTCCGCCACATCGCGATACGTCGCCGCTGACGCCAAACTTGCCGGCGACAATTGATCGTCGGCGCCAGTCGCAGTGGTGGGATCAAAGCCATCAATTTCGGCATAGATCGTGAAGAAGCTAAACGTGTTGTAGAGACGAAGCAGGAATTCAGGAATCGAATCACGGATCGCTTGATCGGCGTAGATGATCGAGTTCCAAGGAGCTTGATTGGCGAAGAAATACCAACGCATCGCATCGGCACCGTAGCGATCAAAGATCTCCGAGGGGCTGCGGTAGTTCCGCAGGCTTTTGGACATCTTGCCGGTCTTCTTCTGGAACGTCAGGTCTGGCTGTTCTTTCGTTTCCTCTTCCGTCAAGACAACTGTCTTCTTACCGTTATCGTTGGCTTCGTGCCACTGCGACAACATCAAACCCAACACGATGCAGTTACGAAACGGATGTGGGTAGTCTTGTTGCTCGTTCGTTTTAGCAATCAGCGAACTAGCCAAGGCATCCGGTTTGGCTCCTTCCTCGACACCAATGCTTGCTCCCTCGCCGAACAACATCGTGCTGATCGCGAGCTGGCTATAGAACCAACCGCGAGTCTGATCGATCGCTTCGCTGATGAAGTCAGCGGGAAACTGTTCCTGGAACCGATCGTCGTTCTGATGCGGCCACCCCCACTGAGCAAACGGCATCGCCCCGCTGTCATACCAACAATCGATCACCTCCGTGACCCGTTTCATCCGGGCACCCTCTTCGAAAGGCGAGCTATAGGTCACCGCGTCGATGTACGGCTTGTGAACGCGCAAGTCGTCCGCCAACTCCGGATTCTTCGCCTTCGCGGCCGCCCACACTTCGGTTCCCTCAACACCCGGCTTGGCAAGCAGTTCATCGTAACAACCGATTGCTTCCATTCGTCCGGTCGCATCGCATACCCAAATCGGCAGCGGTGTGCCCCAGTAACGTTCTCGAGACAACGCCCAGTCAACGTTCGAATCCAAGAAGTTACCGAAACGTCCGTCTTGGATATGCTCGGGTTGCCAGCCAATCTTAGAGTTGTTCTTCAGCATCAAATCGCGGAAGCGAGTCGTGCGGATGAACCAGCTTTCACGCGGGTACTGAATCAACGGATCTTCATCCGCTCGCCAGCAAAACGGGTAGTCGTGCAAGTATTGCTCTTGGTGCAATAGCATGCCGCGGTCGCGAAGTTCACGGGCTAAAGGCTTGTCCGTCGCCTTCACCCATTCGCCCTTCATCAAAGGGAACTCATCGGTGAACTTGCCATCGGGACCGACCGCACAAAGCAATTCAGGTCGTTGACCATCAACAAACCGAAGCCGCTCTTCGACCAAGACTTCATGGTCAACCTCGCCGAATGCCGGTGCGAGGTGCACCAGACCGCTCCCCGACTCAGTTGTTACGAAATCAGCGGCGACAACACGCCAGTAATGCGATTCCGCACCTCCACTTTTCAGTTCACCAACGGGATCCGAAAGTCGTTCACGGTAATCTTCAAACGGTGGCTGATAGCGTTGGCCGACCAACTCCGAACCTGAAACCGTACCGACGATCTTCAGTTCTCGCTTAATCTTGCCAGCCAGCGTCTCAACCAACGCCGCTGCCATCACCAACTCATCGCCGGTTTCACTGTCTTCAACGATCGCGTATTCCAAATCCGCTTTCACGGCCGCGTACATGTTGCTGGGCAATGTCCACGGCGTCGTCGTCCAAACGACCAACGACCGCTTCTTTTGCAGAGAATCATCCACCAACGGAAACAACACGTAGACACTCGGGTCAGCGACTTCGCGATAGCCTTGGCCTACTTCCCCAGCCGACAACGCGGTGCCGCCCTGAGCCCACCACCAAACAATCTTGTGTCCCTGATACAGCAAGTCACGATCAAACAGGTTCTTCAGACTCCACCAAACGCTCTCGACGTACGACTGGTGGTAAGTGACATAGGCCTGGTCCAAATCCACCCAAAAACCGAGCCGCCGGGTTAGGTTTTGCCATTCCTGCATGTAACGCCAAACACTTTGCTGGCATTTTTGGATGAACGGCTCAACGCCGTACGCTTCGATTTCTTCCTTGCTGTGGATACCGAGCTCTTTGCCGACTTCGACCTCGACGGGCAAACCGTGAGTGTCCCAGCCCGCCTTGCGCTCACAGCGGTAGCCACGCATCGTTTTGTAACGCGGAAAAACATCCTTGATCGCTCGCGTCAGACAGTGACCGGGGTGGGGCATCCCGTTCGCTGTTGGGGGGCCTTCGTAAAAAACGAAGGTGGGTGAATCGGCACGGCGAGCCAGCGACTTTTCATAAATTTGGTTTTCGTCCCAAAACGCGAGAACGTCTTCTTCCAACTTAGGAAACGAGGGACTCGACGCGGCAGCACGGAATCCACTCGATTGCAACGATTTGGGGGAATTGGGTTGCGCGGACATCAAAAACCAAAAATTAAAAGGGCATCACATGTTTTCAGGAGCCCTAATTTACGAGCTCAGTGAAGTTTTCCCCAGCCCCTGCCCCCGCGTTGGATTCAACCGCTCGAATTCCCCCGCCAGGTCCCCCTAGAGACACTCCCGTTAACAGATCCCAAGCCTGCTAAACCGCTGCGTTTCGACTCGCACTTTCCAATTGCAGCAACCGTTCTTTTCTTTCGATCCCGCCAGCGAATCCGGTCATTTGACCGCTGCTGCCGACAACACGGTGACAGGGAACAAGGATGGAGATTGGATTGCGGCCCACCGCCGCCCCGACGGCCCGAATTGCTTTCGGTCGGTTAATTTCCATCGCGATATCGCGGTAGGTGACGGTCTGCCCCGCAGGAATTCGGCACAATTGCGACCAAACCTGTTTTTGAAACGGGGTTCCCGACAACTGACAGGGGATGTCAAAACGATCTCGCCGCCCGGCGAAATACTCGTCCAACTGACTGACGATCGAATCCAAAAGGCGATCCTCCCCCGGTAGAGCGAGTTCCACAACCTCATCCCAGTGCCGAGGCTCGGGGTGGTGTCCAGGGAAGTAGACTCCTACACAGCACCCGTGTTCACGGTGCTCACCTTCTCGATCCCCGCGTGGTGTTTCTCGGTTTTGTGCTTTTCTTTGTGGTCGCTGTTCACTGTCATTGAACTGGTCTCGGTCCATGAACTGGTCCAGCGCAGCGTCAAGCTCGTGATCGGGTTGACCACTTGGAATAACATTGACGTCTGCGGCGATCCGAAGTGGCCCCATCGGGCTTTCCCAGATCGTCTGAACTCGTTGCATCGCGAACATCCATCAAACCCTTTAGAATCCCCGGCTCAACACCGGCCCAACAATCGAGACCTCGATTGCAACATACCGCTCCACCTACCAACACTCCACCACAACCTATGAAACGAATTTCTGCCTGCCTTGCCGGCCTACTTGTCGCAACGACAGGTTTTGCCGACTCACCTCAATCCGCTAGCTCCGGCAAAACCACCCAACAAAAGACGATCAACCTTGCCGATGCTCCTGCCTCGGTCGACACCTCCCCGATGCCGATCCAGGTCGTCCACGCCTACCCGAATCTTCGCATCAGCCGTCCGGTCATGATCACCGGGTGCGGTGATGGTAGCGGACGGCTGTTCGTGGCCAGCCAAACTGGGGAAATCTACGTTTTCGATGAAAAAGATGAGTCGATCGAAGAACCGGAACTGTTCGTCGATTTGAGCGACCGAGTTAGTTACAAAGATCGTGAAAACGAAGAAGGCTTCCTGGGATTGGCGTTTCACCCCAACTTCGCCGACAACGGGAAGTTCTACGTCTACTACACCGGCTCAAGCCGTCCTCACGTTTCCTACTTGAGCGAATTCCAAACGGTCAAAGGATCGCAAAATAAAGCTGGCGACCCGGCTAGCGAACGACAACTGATGCAGATCCAGCAACCGTTCTGGAATCATAATGGTGGCACGATCACTTTCGGCCCCGATGGGTTCCTTTACGTAGGACTAGGCGATGGCGGTAAAGCCAACGATCCACTCCGTTCCGCACAAGACCTCAGCAAGCTGCTGGGTTCGATTTTGCGAATCGATGTCGACACACGAAGCGGCGAATTGCCGTACGGAATTCCCACTGACAATCCACTTGTCGGACGTTCAAACGTTTGGCCGGAAATCTACGCATGGGGCGTTCGCAACATTTGGCGAATGGCTTTTGACAAACCGACCGGACGTCTTTGGGCCGCCGATGTCGGCCAGAACGATTGGGAAGAAATCAACCTGATCCGCAAGGGCGGCAACTACGGCTGGAGCCTGCGTGAAGCCGCTCACGCGTTCACATTGGAAGGCCGCAAAGGCTCGCCTGCGAAACCATCCCTGATTGAACCTTTGATCGAATACCCGCATACCGACGATATGGGCAAATCGGTCACGGGCGGGTTGGTCTATCGAGGCAAAGCCACACCGCAACTTGATGGCTACTACCTCTACGGCGACTATGTCAGTGGTCGTCTGTGGGCGATGAAGATCGACGACAACACGGACGCCGTCTTGGAAAATCGTCCCATCGCTTGGCAGCAACTTCCCGTCTTCACATTCGGAGAAACGGAATCAGGGGAAGCATTGATGAGCACCATGATGGGCGGCGGCCAAATCTTCAAGTTCATCGCCAAGTAGCTACCTGAAAGCACGGCCATCAAAGTCTGCGGCATCAAACTCGGTGTCGCAGACCAGGTCGACTTACCGGCCGGATCGCCTAGCCCCACTTTGGTTTTCTACAAGGTCGGTTTTCGACAAGACGTTCGCGAGACGACACGACAACCGAGTCGAGTCCGGCTCAGCGACGGCGCATCGCTCGCTGCAATCCGCGATCGGTGTCACGTTGTTTGATCGTCTCTCGCTTGTCGTAGAGTTTCTTGCCTTTGACCAAGCCCATCACGCACTTGGCAATGCCGCGATCGTTGAAATAAACGCGTAGCGGGATCAACGTAAGCCCTCGTTCGAAAGCCCGTCCGGCGAACTTGTCGAACTCTCGTTGATGTACCAACAACTTGCGGGCTCGCCGCGGGTCGTGGTTGAACAAACCGGCGTTGGTGTACTGGGCGAGGTCCGCGCCGATCAGCCAAAGCTCTCCGTTCGTTACCCGGATGTGCGCCTCATCGAGCGAAAGATTTCCCTCGCGCATCGACTTCACTTCACTGCCTAACAGCATCAACCCGCATTCGATTGAATCCAAGATTTCGTATCGAAACTTGGCTTTTCGGTTTTCCGAAACCATCGTGACGGAAGGCTCGTTCTTCTTGGCGGCTTTGCCTTTGCCAGATTTCTTCGCCTTCTTATCCGCCTTTTGCTGGCCGGCGGCCGTCAGCGTGGTCTTATGGGATTTTGTTTTCGATTTGGACATGGCTTCGATTGTAACCACCGGCGTGACGCCGCACAGTCGGCTAACGGCACGGTTGCCGATCCGCCCGAACAAGTTGCTCGCTCGACGGCCAACACCCGAACCGCCGGTCCTTTCAGCGGGCAAAATGCCAGTACATCAGCGTCGCCAACGCTCCCATGTGTAAAGCGACCACACCATAAAACTGAACTCGGTACGACCGCTTGTAAGTTTTGTGGCGGAATACGCGTGACGCGATCAACCCGCCCGGCCAACCACCCAAAAGCGAGGCACCAAGCAGTGTTTGCTCGGAGATCCGCGAACGGGAACCTTGGTCCTTTCCGTTCAACCGTGCGACTCGCTTATCCCATCCGTACAAAACAAACGTGATAGCACTGGCGAGAATCGTCTCGGCAGCGATGATAGGGAGCAAACTCATGGGCAATCGAGTCCATTTTCATAGTAAAACTGGGGACTCATCGCATGTCGGCACGCTCTCGTAAAGGTCAAAAAAAGCAGGCGGTCGCCGATGCAAATACGAGCCAACGGAGTATTCCTTATCCGAAGGGACTGCCGACCGACCGACCACTCGACGCCAACGCTTACTTCGACCAGCTCCATGTTTGGCTCGACATGGAAGCCGAAGCGGAACGAGCACGTTTGGCTCGGATGCGGCAAATCCGTTCCCAGCGAGACGCTGAAGCCACCGGGCACGCGATCTTAGGCCTGGATCTGATTGACTACCACACCGGGCTTGCGGGACGCTATTTGCTGGATCTAGCCAAGCCGGGTGGTCAAGAATTGCCGATGAGCCGCCTAAAAGTGGGCTCGCCGGTTGTCCTTTCCAACGACGATGATTTGTCCGACGAAGGCATCGCCGGCGTGGTTAGCCATCGCAAAAATCACATCATCCAAATCGCAACCGATGTCTTTCCCGACCCAGACGCGGAGACCGCCAGCGGACGAAAGCCTAGCAAACGTGCCGATGCGTCGATTGGCGAGTTACGGTACCGCTTGGACCTGTCGCCCGATGAGACCACTCGCAAACGCCAGATCGCAGCGATGGCAAAAGCGCGTACCCAACGGGGCCGCTCCGGTCGCTTGCGGGACGTTTTACTTGGAATTGAATCGCCTCGATTTGACGGCACTAAAATCGATGTTCAACCGCTGCCACAAGAAATCATTGACGAGGAACGCAGCGATATTGATTTCCGCACGGAACTGAATCCACCGCAGCGAGACGCGGTGGCATTCGCCTTGCTAGCGGATGATTTCGCGATCCTGCACGGACCACCGGGCACCGGCAAAACGACCACGTTGGCGGAAATTATTGCCCAAGCGGTGGACCGTGGCGAACGCGTCTTGGCATGTGCGGCCAGCAACACGGCAGTCGACAACCTGCTGGAACGACTGCAAAGGCTGATTCCCTATGTCGTTCGGGTCGGACACCCGGCACGTGTGTTCGAACATCTACGACAATACACGCTCGACGGTCAGGTCGAACGCGACCCATCTAGCAGTGTGATCAAAGATCTTCGGCGAGAACTCGAACAATTGCTCCGCTACACCCAAAAGGGCTCTCGCGGCGGTTCAATGAGTAAGAAACAACGCGGAGAAATGTTCGCCGAAGTCGGACGTTTGCGAGGGCAGATCCGGTCGCTTGAACGTTCGATCGTGCGAGGCGTCTTGGACCGTGCCGATGTGATTTGCACCACCGCCACCATCGATGAGGAATTGCTTAGCGACGAACGATTCGACTTGGTCGTCGTCGATGAGGCGTGCCAGAGCACCGAAGCCGGCATGTGGCAGGCCATCCTACGCGCCGATCGGTTGATCATCGCCGGTGATCACTGCCAATTACCGCCGACCGTTCTAAGCGATGAGGCTGCCGCGATTGGCATGCGAGACTCGCTGATGCAGCGTCTGGTACACCGCTTTGGTGAACCGGTCTACCAAAGGCTGACTGTGCAATATCGCATGCATGAAGCCATTATGCGTTTTAGCAGCGACCATTTTTACGATGGTAGTCTTGTCGCTGATGCGTCCGTGCGTTCACACCTTTTGTGCGATTTATCGCATGTGGAATCGACACCGCTAACCGAGACTCCGCTGTTGTGGATTGATACCGCGGGTGCAGGTTACGAAGAAGAACTGGAACCTGATGGCCAGAGCAAGCTTAACCCAGGCGAGGCGACGATCATCGTGGACCTCGTTCGGCAACTGGTCGAATCCGGCGTGGAAGGCGAAGACATCGCTATCATTGCCCCCTACGCGGCCCAGGTCCGCTTGCTGCGACAACGTTTGGACTTGGAAGGACTGGAGATCGACACCGTCGACGGGTTCCAAGGCAGAGAAAAGGAAGTGGTGCTGCTCACCATGGTTCGCAGTAATCCCGAAGGGATCATCGGCTTCCTCGCCGACCGTCGCCGTAGCAACGTGGCCATGACGCGTGCCAAACGAAAGTTGATTATGGTTGGCGACACCGCCACGCTCTGCCAGCACGATTTTTATGCTGATGTGTTGGAATACTTCGAAGCCAACCAGTCTTATCAAAGCGTGTTCGAATACCAGGCTATCCACTTAGCGTAGCATCGCTATCCATCAATCAATGAAGTGCAACAATCGCGATTCGATCGGGCCGGAACCGTTTCCGTACTTCGGTGCGAAATGGATCGCATGATTGACCGCTGCGATGGCACTGTCCACCGCTTCTCGCATTCGCACATCCGCGTCATCTTCCGGTGAAGACAATGCCAAACGGGCAGCGATCATTGCTGACAACGAGCATCCTGCGCCGTGCGTGTGACTCGTTTCGTAGCGATCCACCGCGATCGTCACCAAGCCCTCACCTTCAGTGTAAACGTGCATCTGGTGCCCGTCATGTTCACCGGCTTTCAAAAGCACATTGGCCGGCCCAAGATCCAATAGGTCTTCGGTCGCTTCCAAATAATCATCAATCTTGTTGCCAATTTTGCGGCCTAGCAACCGTTCCGCTTCAAAGCGATTCGGTGTGATGATGTCGGCGTGAGGAAACAATTCCTCGCGATAAGCCGACACCGCTTCGTCATCGATCAACGAATCGCCGTGCTTACTGATCATCACGGGATCGACCACAATGGGACACATTGGCGACGGCACGGTTTGCCGCATCTCCGCCAATTTTGATCCAATGCAGCGAATCACCTCGGCGTTGCCAACGGAACCCGTTTTGATCGCACGAGGCGGGATGTCCGCGAGCACGGCATCGATTTGCTCGCCGACGAGTTCACCCGACATTGTCTCGACGCGTCCGACACCCAACGTGTTTTGAACGGTCAATAACGTGACGACGGACATCCCGTAAACGCCGTTTTGCTGGAACGCTTTCAGGTCGGCTTGCAGTCCCGCACCACCGCTTGGGTCGGAACCCGAAATCGTTAATGCAATCGCGTGCGGAGCAATCTTTACTTCACGATCGCTCGACTCTTGATTGGAATGAGGGTCGTTCATTTCAGGCCGCCGCTTGTTGGCGAGCTTGAACAGGCAAGCGAATGATGAACGCGGTTCCGCGGCCTACCGAGCTCTCCACACGGATCTTTCCATCATGCTCGTCGATGATGTCTTTACACGCGGCCAAGCCCAACCCGGTTCCACCTTTCCCCGATTCGTCAGGTCCAGCTTTCGTGGAGAAGAACGGATCGAAAATCTTCGGCAACACATCTGCCGGAATGCCAGCCCCGGTATCTCGGATAGTCAACTCCACCGATTCAGGCTGCCCACCCGATGCAGGCTGAACGCCCACACGAATCAACAACGTGCCACCTTCGCCCATCGCTTGCCGAGCATTGGTCATCAAATTCAACAACAGTCGCTGCAGTTGGTTTCCGCTAGCCGAAATCAGCGGTGCGTTTTCGGTCAATTCCGTTTCAACGCTGATTCGGTACTTCTGCATTTCCCGCCCCAACAACACGAGTGTGTCGTTGACCAAAGCGACCAAGTCCGTTGGCTCTTTGGCATCGGACCGGTTGCGTGCCTGGGCCAGAATCGTGTTGGTAATTTTGGCAGCCCGCTCCGACGCGTCCAAAATCTTGTTGAGCGCCTTGTCGCGGCTGGCCTTGTCTTCGTTGCGAAGTCCCAACTTGGCGTAGTTGATGACCGTCATCAATACGTTGTTGAATTCGTGTGTTGCTGTTCCCGTCAGCTCACCCAAAGAGACAAGCCCTTGCATGTGACGAACTTGCGATTTCAGAGCCGCGATTTCAGCCGCCGCTTCGTCGATTGAAAGCGTGGCCGGGCGAGATGACTGTACGGGTTTGAGGTCCGGCATGACTGTGTTGGGCTCAGATGTTTGGAAAGCAGAGCGGATGTGGGGAACAACTCAGGTCGACAACGATTCGCCAAATTTCGTGTAGCCGACCAAACGGCAAAGCAGTGCGAAACGATTCAATCGTCACAACCTTGCCTGCTTTTACCTATCGGCGAAGGGTGGAATTCTGTTAAGTGCAGGAATCCTGACCGTCAAACCTTACCGGGGGGCGTTGGCTTGCCTGAACCGAATCGAATCACTCACTTGCGTGACCGTGTTACTCCTGCTTCTACCCAAGACGAAAACGTGCTCGATCGGCTCGCCCGTTTAACGCGAATCGCCCGAAATCACGGCTTCGAAGTACGCGGCGAGCCGCTAGGTGCCGATCCATTGGCCACTTCGATGGACGGCAACCAGGGGGGTGGGAGCACTTGGTGCGAAATCCGCGGTCAACGCATTTTGTTCCTGGACCTTTCCCAGCCCGCGGCGGAACAAGCCATCGCCATTCGCGAAATTCTGGAGGAAACCGCCTCCATTCGGCCGCATCAGTCGAAAAACCGACCGGCGTCGACGACAGCAGCGAACCCTCGCTCAAACCAATCTGGGACCAACCGGGCCGCCTGAGTCAAAGTAGAGCCGTGCAGCGTGAGCGTGCTGAGCCAGTCTTAGCCATGCAACGGCCAGTCAGCCGTGCAGGGGGCTGTCAGCCGAGACGGTCTGGGCAAACGCTTTCAATTCGCGTTATCGCCTCCTGCTGGCCAGAACATACCCCACCCTCAACTTTTTGCCGCCAAAGGTTATGTAAATCGGTGATCCGATTACACTGACCTTTCCCCCCTCTTATCCGTCATCCAACGGGCCGCTTCCGCAGCCTTGCGTTATCGCAGCTCGAAGTCACCCTCGGATTCGTTTCGTACTCGATCTCTACCGATTTTCATGCGTGTTATTGTTACAGGTTCTAGCGGTCTAATCGGTTCAGCCGCCGTCCGTCACTGGGACGCACTCGGCGACGAAGTCATCGGCATCGACAACGACATGCGGGCCACCTTTTTCGGCCCCGATGGCAGCACGAAATGGAACCAAACAAGGCTAGAAGCGGAAACCCAAAATTTCCGCACGGTCTCGCTCGACATTCGTGATCGCGTGGGAGTCCTGGCGTTATTCGAGAAAGAATCCCCCGACCTGATCATCCACTGCGCCGCCCAGCCATCGCACGATAAAGCGGCCGCCATTCCATTTCTGGACTTCGAGGTCAACGCCAACGGCACACTGAATTTGCTTGAAGCGACCCGGCAATTTGCCCCCGAAGCCGTGTTCTGCCACATGAGCACGAACAAGGTCTACGGCGATGCCCCTAACGAATTGCCGCTGAAGGAACTCGACACGCGTTGGGAATACGCCGACGAGGCCGACTACAACGGGATCAGTGAATCCTGCCGGATCGACCAAACGATGCACTCGTTGTTCGGAGCATCGAAAACGGCTGCCGACGTGTTGGCCCAAGAATACGGCAAATACTTCGGCGTGAAGACAGGCATTTTCCGTGGTGGTTGCTTGACTGGCGCCAGCCACAGTGGTGTCGAACTTCACGGTTTCTTGAGCTATCTCGTCCACGTCGCCGTCTTCGGCAAGCCATACACCATCTTTGGTTACAAAGGCAAACAGGTTCGCGACCAAATCGAGTGCAGCGACGTTGTCAAAGCATTCGAAGCGTTTTCCAAGAACCCACGTCCCGGTGAGGTTTACAACATCGGTGGCGGTCGCAACAACGCGGCAAGCGTTTTGGAATGTATCGATAAAATCGCTGACATATCCGGTCACCGGATCGACTGGACGCTTGGTGACGACAATCGAAAAGGCGACCACATCTGTTACATCAGTGACCTCGCCAAACTACGCCGCGACTACCCTGACTGGGATATCCGCGTCTCACTTGACGAGATCCTGCGACAAATGATTGCATCGGAAGAAGCCAAACTCGCCGCAGCAAAGTCCTAGCTGGCGAGACCGAACCAGCCGTATTCTTGGCTTGGCAAACGTCCGCCTTTTTGACGGTGCTGTGTTCCCGCTACTTGGCAACCGGTCGTCCCGATCATTCCAATCGCATCACCGGTCGACAAAATCTTCGGCCGCGGATACCGGTTCGGACGATGCAGTGAATTGAGGTACGGCAGTACGAAGCTGCGCCCATTCACTTGAAATCGTTTGCGGGGAGAAGTTGATGATTGGCTCGCGTGTTGGAAAGGTAGCCGTTTTGGCTGTCGCTGCGGGCACTCCGTACGTCGCTCAAGAAACCCAGTGGGGACGCGACACAACAGCATCCATCTCGCAGTCCATCGAAACCGGCACCGCTCCATCGCTATGGAGCGGCGCGGCCCCATGGAGCAGTTCCGCTGGTGAACCTGGACCGGGCGGCTCGACTCAACCCGCAGGCTCGGACCGCTACCCCGTCCACGCCCACCGACAAGTGGAAACCCTTCGGCCAGTTTCATCGGTGCGTTACCGATACGATGATGATCTTGCCCGCAAACTCGGGGCGATGCCCGCAGAAACCGAAGCGGCACCATCGCTGGCCGGCAACAACGTCGAAGACATACGGCAAGCACTTCGTTTCGATCTAACGCCTCCCGCGATTCTGAATCGTTTTTCGCGGGTCAGTACTGTCTTAGCGGATCTGCAACTGGAAGGCCTACGCGTCCCCGTAGTGACCGGCACGCGAGCCGACGATTTGGCCGGCACGTTGACTTACTACTTCGACAAGTCGGGAAAAATCCAGCGCATCAATCTGCACGGATTCACCGGCGACACACAACGAATGGTCCAAACGTTAACGGAACATTACGGTCTGCAAGCTGAACCCACGTTGGATGCGGGTGTCTACACACGTCGTTGGAACGGGATCCCGGTTCACCTACTACGGATCACCCACGCCCCGGTCGTTTTCAGCGACGCGGTACATCAAAAGTACACCGTGTTCCTGGAGCTCAACCAACCCAACCTGCAATACGGCATCAGTGAAGAGGCACGCCGGATCGTCCAAAGCGATCGCTGGACAGGTCGCTGGTAATTAGATAGCCCGCTGGTAACTAAACAGGCCGCTGGTAACTCGCGTTGTTGTCACGACTGAAGCTACTCGCCAATCACTTCGTGGTTGCGGCGTGTGATGTGGCTGGCCAGCAACTTGGCGTCGACGGTTTCAGTGAAAAAGACAACCGCGCCATCGGCAAACAGGAAGTAACAGCCTCCCGGATGAAAGCTGTGGAAGCCATATCCGATTGCATTGGTACAATTGATCGCACAACTGCCGCCATCCGGCTTGGCACCGCCAACCCACTCCAATCCGCCTGGTGCGGATCCTTGCAACCAATGTTCGCCACCGAGCAAGTCACCCCAACCACCACCGTTCACTTCACTCAACAACTGCGTTGAAATCGGGTCGACCCGTCCGCCACTGTAAATATCCGGTCCACCGGTTCGCTCACCCAACAGAAACGTGTGGGACAAACCATCCAGGATTCCCGCGTACGATCCCTTCAAACGGTTAGGCGAACCAACGTCAAAGGGGCTCGATGAAAGCATCGCCCCTTCGCGTCCATCCGATGGTGAATTGGGACCGTAGGCGAACTCAGCATACGGTTTTCGCACTCCCGATGTTGGAGAATAGTCACTCGGTGCAAGTTGCGATGCGGTCAATGGTAGGCCGACTGACGCCGCCGAAAAATCGTAGCGGCGGGAATCAGTATTGCCTGGTGATGAAGGGCAGACGAAGTCATCCAGCCCCGTTTGCACCAAGCCGACATTCGCGGGGCTCAATTCGTTGACGGGCAGCCGGTTGTGGTCGTATTGATCAAACAACGCTTGTTGCTCAATAAATGGCAAAATCGTAATACCCCAAACCTTGCCATTGAAAGCCTCGGGCGGAACTTCAAGCCACCAAGAGTGTGGCAATTTCCCAAACGCGGAATGGTAATTCGCAATCCCTAACCCGAATTGTTTCATGCGGTTACTGCACTGCATCCGTCGGGCCGCTTCTCGTGCTGCCTGGACGGCTGGCAGTAAAAGCCCAATCAAAATTGCGATAATCGCAATCGTGACGAGTAATTCGACCAGCGTAAAACCCCGTTTTTTCCGCTGCGAATCGCATTTTAATCGGGTTTGGCGCCGGGAACGAATCTGCAAATACGACATGGAAACTTTCAATAAATCAATAAGTACTTGGCTTCGAGGATCGCGTGTTCAAGCGATAAACCTCAATATCTCGGCCATCATAATAGCCAAAATTCATTTCCTGTCTCTCCGGATCCCAAGTCACATCCACCCAATCCGCATATCCCTGCTTGGGGTCGCAAACCTTTAAGCCACCCAGTTGAAGTCGTTGTTCCCAATCCCAAAACTGCAACTCGCCACTGAAGCATGCTACCGCCAAGCGATTGTGGGCATAGAACTCAAACCAACCAACGGCTCCATTGTGCTCGCCCCGGGAATTCGTGCCATGCAAGCTGAATTCATGCTCGCCGGTTCGTGAATCCATTACCAAAATCGTCCCATCATCCATTCCCACGATGATCGTCTTCCCATCGGGATGAAAGCAAACCTTCCGAACAGCCCTCAGGCCTCGCTCGAAGAAAAGCGACTTTTGGGTGTCGATTTCCAAAATCTCAACCCCAGCCGAGCCCCAGCAAACCCAAAGTTGCTCGTCCGGCGAGATCGCCAAGGATCGTTGCGAGTTTTCGTAAACCCGTTTGAACACCGGTTCGTCCTGGTCACTTTCGAGATCAAAGCAGTAAAATTCATTGAAATTACTTGAACACGTCACGTATCTACCTGAGCCCGAGAAAACAACCACTCCGGCACCTTCTTCCGCCGGCTCGATATTTGGCAAGTGAAAAGTACGCTCTATTGACGCGATTACTTCTCCATCGTCTCCGACTGATAAGGCGGCAACAACGCACTCGTTCGTCCTTTTAACAACAGCCAAACGCGATCCACCCTCACTAATTGTGAAGGCTCTCAGAATCCCCAATTCAGGAAGCAGTTTTCTCGGATTCGTTGCTTTCTTCGCTGCTTGAGGTCCCCCAGCACTGACGAGGTGCTCCGCAGCACCCACGTCCGCGTTGTCACTAGGTGTACGATCAAGGCTGACTTCCAAATACCCTCGATTGGTTATCAAGAAGTCTGCTCGCATCTGTAAAGATCGTTGATAACGATATGCGTCGTAAGAGGCGACCAACGCTGACTTGCTATGATTGCGAAGCGGTGAGAACCGCTCCACGCTTCCAGTGTGCGTAACCGTATGAACGTCGCCCAGGGGACCGACAACGAGGTTTTCAACGACGCCTCCGATGCCCGCGACTCTCGCGACTGGTTGATAGTTAGGAAGCGTCGATTGATCGGACTTCGTCGCCTTTGGAACTCGTTCAAAAACGTCCAAACCTGAACGACTGCCGCCAACCGCCAAAAATCGATCGTCAGCCGAAAATGCTAATGTTCCCGAACCGGATTGAGTCGGAAGCCAAAGGGACTCACTCATATCATCGAAACGAGTGATTCCAACTCCTTTAATGCCGTAACTTGTGTATGCGAACCAAGGGTTCTCTTGAGAACTAAGCGTCTTTTTAACGGTGGATTTCACTCGTTTCTCTTCGACAAGCTCACCGGTGTGTGTGTCATACGAACGCAAGAAGTTTGAGTCAGCCATTCCGGTCGCCAGACGCTGCCCATCGGGTGACAAAGCAAAGCTCTCGTTACGTGAGAGGTTTTTGATCGTAACCGAGCGTTTTTCCTTTGCTAACCAGCACCGGATGGATTCGTATCGGGAACCGGACGCGATAACACTTCCATCATTACTGACATGAACCGATTCAATCGTTGTGGGATGCGAGTGCAGCACATCGATGACACGCCCTGTCTCGCGATCGATTTCAGTGACATTGCGACCGAACCACAGGAACTCCGGACTGGAGACGAAAAGATTTCCTGATGGAGATGGGGCGAGGACGTCGAGTCGGTTCTCCAGTCCAGACAATTGATGCTTTTGCTGTCCGGTTTGCACGTCCCAAAACTTCAAATTCCCGTCATGGCCGCCGGTTACCAACGTGGCGCCTTCATCAAGCAAACAACAACCATCAGCCCCATTGGTGTGACTGCCAATATGGGAATAGCAATTCGTTAGCTTGGCATCAAGCAAGAACCATTCAAAGTCGCGTAGATCTTCTTCAATCGCGACCGGAACTTGTCCATCCAGTAATCGCCGAGCCTCACCATAGTGCCCTTGATTGAACCACAGGTAGGCTGCTGAAATATCACTGTTGTAGCTGGAACTTCGCCATTTTCGCTGAGTCTGTTCCGCCTTGTTGCGTTGATTCAGAGCCTCAGCACGCTGCACCTCCGCAAGTTGGCGTTGTTGTTCGGCAAGCTGGCGCTGTTGCTCGGCAACCACCAACGCGAGCTGAAGTTTGGCTGATTGCGCTTCGCTACGTTGGGCATGTCGCTCCGACGCTACCGCATACGCGGCCAATCCCGCGACCGCGACAACAAGACTCGCAGCGGCAAACGTCGCTAGCCCGGCGACCAATTTGTTCCGCGAAGCCCAACGTTGGACGCGGCCCAAACGGCCAACGGGACGAGCTAACGGAGGACGTCCGTCGAGAATCCGCTGCAGGTCATTGTGCAACTCGCCAGCATCGCGATAACGCCGTTTGGGATTTTTCTCCAAACACTTCTGGCAAACCGCGCTGATGTCCCTGGATAGCTCAGGGCGCAGATGCCGAACCGACGGCGGGTCCTGGCTGATTACGCGTTGGATGGTGTCAATCTCATTGTTGGACGCGAACGGCGTCAGCCCTGTCAAAAGCTCATACAACAACAACCCTAAACCGTGAACGTCCGAATGCGGGCCGTGATCGCTGATATTCCCCGAGGCTTGTTCAGGTGACATGTAGGGGCCGCTGCCGATCAACGTTCCCATGCGGGTGTCGGACTCATCACTCATCGCTCGAGCGAGCCCAAAGTCAGTCAACCGCGGCACCGGATGTTTGGTGTCGGCAGCACCTAAAATAATGTTGGATGGCTTGATGTCCCGGTGGATCAAGCCTCGTTGATGCGCCACTCGCAAAGCGTCGGCCAATTGGGCGACAATGGAAAGTGCCAGATGCGGTGACGGCAAACCTTCTTGGTCACGATTCCACTGTGATAAGGTCGGCCCCGGACAGTATTCCGAAACGATGTACGCAAGTTCCTCATCAAGAACCGCGTCGAGAACCGGAACGAGGTTGGGATGCGCGAGCTTGGCCGCCGTTTCCGCTTCCCGACAAAAACGTTTCGCTTCACGCGAATCCGTTCGTAAAGGACGGTGCGGTAATTTGATCGCGACTTCGCGATCTAGACGCGTATCGTTGGCAAGCCATACCTGCCCGAATCCACCTTCCCCAAGCTTGCGTTGCAAGACGTAGCGATCAATTTGGTCGCCTTCAACACACGTCCGCACTGGGCTGACGACGGTTGAATCCGACCGCCTCGTGTAACCGAAAGTGAGCGATTCGCCGCCCGCTTCCGATTGCTGACCAATCGTCCTGGTGGGGTTATCCATGCCTCGTTCGCCTCAAAGGCGTTTTCGGGAGTACGAAGTGGACCAACGCAGTATCCATCGTCTCCCAAACGGACTCTGACTGAATCGCTGACATCCGCCTTAGACACTAGCAATTACTACAATTTCTCCCAATCACGCCATAATAGCTGCTTCAAAGCCCAACCGCATAATGGAAAAAAGTCTCGCGTCTGGATTTCCAGACACGAGTCCGAATTGACCGATTTCTGTCATCGAAAACTGTCACCAGCAAACAGCGATTTGCAGCAAAAGCGAGGCTCTTCCAATCGGCTTCGCTTGGCTAATTTCGCTTCTGCTTCAGCTAAGTGATTAGTGACTGTGTTCAAAAGCTGGCTCTTTACCTTCGTACGCTCGGTACAACTGGAAGATTGATTTTTCCAACGCCTTGGCGGTTTCTGGATCCGCCGATTGCTTGCACTTCATCGCGTGGATGATCACTTGGTGTGCGGCGGTCAGGGTCTCGGTGTAGTTCGCAGCATCCGGCTTGATTCGTTGTGCCAAGAAATACGATGCAATCGTGTCCTGAATACGCTGAGCGTGCTCTTCCTTGGTCGTAATCCAACGAGTCAGTTGGTTGTGTCCCTGGCCATCGAGCGATTGACCGGCAAGTTCATTTACCGAAATTTGGGCCTTCGAGATCGTGTGCTCGTCCTCCAACATTTGTTGAAAGCGAAGCTGGTCGCCGTAAATCCCACAAGGTACTTGGCAATGAGCCTGAGCGACCGACGCAGTGAAAGCTGCCGAGATGAGCAATACGGCGGTCATCGGTAGTATTTGCAATCGAAACATTCGTGAAATCCTTCGTGTGGTGGGGCATATTCAAAATGAGCGGAGCTTTCACAGTATAGCGAACAACAACCCGGTCAACACCTTCCGCCTAGATTGATGTAAAACCCTGCAAATTGGACTTTGCGATCGCTCCCCTCTGCTTTGACACCCAGCTCCCATGACTGTCATCCTCGACCGCCCCTACGAGTTTGTGCCGCCCTACCGTGGGAATCTCTGGCCGACGATGATTCAAAAGCTTCGTCTGATTGACCGACATCTCGCACGCCGTGAAAACGTTGTCGATTGGGAAATCCGACATTCTGATCGATTCGCCGATTCCCTCGCGGCCGGCGACAGCATCTTGCTCACCCCCAACCACTGTCGCTACGCCGACCCCATCGTGTTGGGATGGCTCGGCCGAGAAGTGAACACCCATTTATTTGCGATGGCGTCGTGGCACCTTTTCAACACGACCTCATTTGAAGCCTTCGCACTACGCCGGATGGGTGCGTTCAGTATTTTCCGAGAGGGAAACGATCGTCAGGCGATTGAAGCAGCTATCGATATTCTTGTTACCGGTGAACGCCCACTGCTGTTGTTTCCTGAAGGCACCACGAACCGTACCAACGACTTACTCAAACCGCTGCTAGAAGGCGTCACCTTCATTGCCCGCACCGCAGCTAAGAAGCGTGCCAAGCTGAACGGCGGCCGCGTGGTCGTGCATCCTGTGGGACTAAAATACCTGTGCATCGGCGACGCCTGGGTGTGGGCGGACGAACAACTGCGGCTACTGGAAAAGGTCCTTAGCTGGCAACCTTCACCCCCGACGGTCGACCCGACCCAACTGCTATCTCGTTTGCTTCGTGTGTCCGAAGCCTACCTGGCACTCAAAGAGATCGAACATGTTGGCAAAGCTTCCTCGGGCGACCTGCGGCCACGCCGAGACGCATTGATCGAACACCTGCTTTCTCAGTGTGAATCACGGTACAACCTGGACGTCCCAGCGTCTGATGGCGTTCGCGATCGTGTCCGTCGCATCCGAGCAAAGATCACGTCCACCTATTTCGCTCTTCCGACCAAACAAAACGATCCTCAACCGTATCTACGCGATGCCGATGCCGCCGACTTGGCACAGTTTCTGTTGTCGTTCCCCGACGAATATCTGCAACCGGGTCAAATCACCGACACCCGAATCGTCGAAACCATTCAACGAATCCAAGAAGCGATCTACGGGAAGGCCAAAGAGACCATGCCGATGAAAGTTGTCATCGAAGTGGACGAGGCGATTGAGGTGCCCGCCGAACGCGGCCCACGCGGCGAGACCGATCCGCTGCTTTGCCAACTCGACGACAGGTTGCGTACAATGCTAGGTGGACTGTCCAACGAAGCTCGGCCCTTTGAAGCTGGCTCGCTCGCAACCTCAACGCCAGCAGACAATCACGCCTAAAACCACAACGTTTTTTAATATTCAACGTTTAAGAAATCATGAACGCCCCCACCTCCATCGTTTCAGCTCTGCCCCGCACCCCACGTCCAATCGCAACAGCTCGGCCGCAAACTAGCAGCCAATACGTTCGCCGAGCCGGCTTTTCACTGTGGCTTATCGCCGCATGCCTGGTCGCGTTGAGTGTCCTAACGGGCTGTGCTCCCGAGCCGAAGCCAATTGCGTTCGAACCGAACTTGGTTCATGCGATGAAGTACCAAATCAAAGAAGGGATGCCGATGGAGCAGGCCAGCGAGGATGCGTTTTGGATCGTCACGGAAATGTTCGGCACTCCCGAAGATCCTAAACTGCCCGAGGTTGTGACCGAAGATGAAGACTTGGCCGAAATCGTATCGGTCGAAAACCTGACGCGAGCTTCGGGAAAAATTGGTGAACCGGGCCGAGGCTTATACCAAACCCACTGCGTCACTTGTCACGGCGTCACCGGCAACGGCCGCGGCGAACTTTCATCCACGATGAGCCCATACCCACGCGATTACCGCAAGGGCGTTTTCAAATTCAAGTCGACCGACCGCGGCGAGAAACCAACTCGCGAAGACCTTGCCAAGCTGATCAAGAATGGCATCAATGGTTCTCGCATGGTAGCGATTCCCAACCTGACCGACGAAGACGTCGAGGCATTGGTCGACTATGTCATCTACCTATCCTGGCGTGGCGAACTAGAACGATCGCTGATCGATGATGCCGTTTACGAATTGGATCTCGAATCGGGCGACCGAATCATCAATCCCAACAATCGCAATTCGACTGACGAAGAGCTGAAAGAAACGTTCGATGACTCTTGGGAATTGGCTGAGGATTTCGCTATCGAAATTGGTGAAGCCTGGATGGACGCGGCCGACGCAGTCGTCGAAGTCCCAGAAGCTCCCGAGGGCATCATCGTTACCGATTCGCATGAGGAATTCGTCCGAATCGCCAACAGCGACCAAGCCGATGAACTTGCCAAGTCAGTCGCCCGCGGAGCGGAGCTGTTCAAAGGCAAGATCGCCTCGTGCAGTAAGTGCCACGGCGAGAAAGGCCTAGGCGATGGCCAGAACACCGACTACGACGACTGGACCAAAGAATGGACAGTCGGGATCGGCATCAAACCGGAAAACCGAGACGAGTTGATCTCATTGATGGCACGTGGTGCTCTGCCACCCATCAACGCTCAACCACGTAACTTCCAACTGGGCGCCTTCCACGGTGGCTCAACCGCAGCGGATCTGTTTCGCCGTATCACCGTTGGAATCGAAGGGTCGCCGATGCCAGCGGTCACATTCGTCGACGGCGAATTTGAAGAGGAAGACGTTTGGCACCTGATCAACTACATTCGTTCGCTGCAAAAAGTCGAAGCGAGCGAAGAAGCCTCACCGACATCGGATCCCGCACCGAAACCGGACTCGGCCCAATCGGCCAGTCTGTGAATAGGTAGTTAGTCTTTGAACAGGCTACCAATCTATTAAATAGTCGCCAGCTTCAACGTGAAAACCACTACAGCGTCCAGTTCAGCACGCTGGCGAGGTTGTGATGCTGATCCGTCCAGAACGGAGCCCGATCGAGGGTTCCTTTCGAGGGCTCGATCGCGGTCGCCATCGACTCATCATCCCAGAAGGATTCAGGCCGAGCGGTTGCGATCACCCATCGTGCCGAACGGGTGCAGGTCACGTCATCCGCCTTGCTGCGAAGCTCCCGACTGTCCAGCCCGATGTGCCGAGCAAGTCGGTGCGTCAACGGCACCAAGTCCAGGTGATTGTTCGATAGATGGATCGCCAACACCCCCTCGGGCTTCAACTTCGCTTGATAGAGCTGCATCGCTTCGAGCGTCAGCAGGTGCGCCGGAATGGCATCACTGCTGAAAGCATCCAGTACGAGCAAATCATATTTGGCATCGTTTTCCCGCTCCAGCAACAATCGTCCATCGCCCAGCACATGACGCACGTTGGATGAGCAATTCTTCAGAAACGTAAAGTGCTCTTTCGCGATATCAACGACCGCCGAATTGATTTCAAATAGATCCAGCGTATCTGTCTCGCGACCGTACGTCGCCAAGACGCCGCACCCTAAACCGACCACGCCAATTTGAAGATCCGGTTGTTCGCGCTGCATCCGCAAGATCGTTTGGCCGACGCCACTTTGAATCCCGTAATACGAGGTCGCAGTGGCATGCTTGTCGCCACGTAGCTGCACCCCGTGAATGGTGTTTCCGTGCACCAACTGGATACGTCGTTCATCCTGTTCAACTCGCAACACACCGAAGAAGTTGCGACGTTGATCGATTGTGTCACTCCGTTCATTCGCCAACGTCCAACCGGACACGACCAGAACCAAACAGGTAATGCCAACGGATAAGAAACGCGACGACTTCCAATCGCAATGCGACGCCATCCAAGTCCGAGCGTTCATGAACGCCATCGCCACAATCCCCATCGACACCAACATCGCCACAGGCAATTCTCGGTAATCCTGGAACAGCAAAGGACAAGCAACCGCGATCGTCAAACCACCGATCGCACCACCGCACGAGATCAATGCATAGTAAAGCGTCAGATGATCCGTCGAAGGTTGACTACGGGCCGTTTCCCCATGGCACAGCAAACAAACGCCAAACAGGATAAACAGGTAGCTGACCGCTTCGATCGGCATGCGAGCGGAAGCAGGGGCCCAATCAATCATTCCAATCACGACAAAAGCCAACGCAGTCAAGCCCGCAATCAGCTTCGGGCGATACCAAGTCGGGGAATCAAAACTGATGATGAATGTCAACAGATACAAACTTAGCGGCACCACCCACAAGAATGGAATCACAGCGATATCCTGGCAAACATGCGTCGTAATCACCAACAGCATCATGGATGCGAATGCTGGCAAAGCCACCCAAGTGCAGTACGCAGCCGGATGAATGTTGGAACGCTGGCCGCCGATCGATTCAACGTTGGACACCACCGATCGTTGACGACCACGACGTCGAAACAGCCCGATCGCGATCCATCCGTCGACAACCACGAATAAGCAAAATGCCAATGACCAGAACAGCGATTGTTGACCAACGGACAACCAAGGTTCAACCACGAACGGATAACTTAACAAGGCGACCAAAGAACCCGCGTTGGACAAAGCATAAAGCCGATAGACACTCCGGTCCTGTTTCTCGTAACTAAGCCAAGCTTGCACCAAAGGTCCTGTGCTGGACAAAACGAAGTATGGCAACGCCACGTGAGCGGCCAACAACATCAACAACGTCCAAGTAGGATCTTCGGTCCCGATCGGCTTCCACGCATCACTGGGGTGAATCGGCAAAGACCAAGCCGCGATGATCAGTAGTCCAAGATGGACGATTCCTTGAACCGCTGGCGGCAAGAAGCGTCTAAGGCAATGGGCATACAAGTACCCGCCAAATAAAAGTACCTGAAAAAACAGCAAACAAGTTGTCCAAACCGCCGGCGTCCCGCCAAACCAAGGCAAGACGCACTTGCTGATCACAGGCTGGACCTGAAAAACCAAGAACGCACCAAGCAGTGTTGCCATAGCGAACACAAACCAGGGCGTCGACTTCACTTCACTGGCACGCGTCGAGACGTTGACTTGACCGGCGGAAGCGGATGAAGGCTGAGCAGTGGACTTAAGAGCCGAATCAGTGGTGGGCATGAAATGATCGTTGGCAGCAACACAGCGGGCGCGGTGATCCCCCCCATGGAAATCACTTCCGCTGGCAACTCTACGCCACCGTTAAGCGATCGGTACTAAAAACGGTCAAGCGGATCCGATGCGCCACGGTACGATCGCCACAACCGCCAAAATCCGCCTGACGGTCAGAACAGCACCCACCTCGACGCGTACACCACCGATCCATCTACCGCCAAAGCTCAAACGATTAACGACTTACCGAGCCGACTGAATCAAGGCGTCCGCGCCCGCTTCACGAAACCGATCTGCGACTTGTTGCCCCAAGCTAACAGCTTGGCTAACCGATTGTCCCACGTCCGAATCGCTATCAAAGGAAACCAATGCGGTTTCTTGCAAACGCTGCTGGCCGTCGATCGACATGACCCGCGCCTTGACGGTCAATTCGATCTGATCTCCCGCAACATCCGCCTGCGCATAGGCGGCGATGGGTGCCAGACAACCACCATGAAGCGCCGCCAGGATTGTCCGTTCGGTTGTCACACTAAGCCGGGTCGCCAGATCATCAAGCTGCGATACTGCTTCGAGAACGGATGGCTCATTCGCACGAACCTCAATCCCCAATGCCCCCTGACCAGGAGCCGGCAACATCTGATCGAGAGGGAATGAAACACGTTGCACGTCACTCATTTCCAAGCGCAACAATCCCGCTTCTGCCAAAACAATCGCGGCAAACTCGCCACTGGCCAACTTCGCAAGCCGAGTCTGAACGTTGCCGCGAATCGGCAAGATCTCCAAATCCGGCCGCAACGCTTTCAATTGAGCCACACGGCGAGTGCTGCCAGTGCCAATCTTGGCCCCTTCCGGTAGATCGCTCAGAGATTTCCCATCCAATGTGACGAAAGAATCCTCAACCGTTTCTCGTTCAGCGACCGCAGCCAACACGAAACGCTCGTCCGCCGCAGTCGGCAAATCCTTCAACGAGTGAACCGCAATATCCGCCTCGTCATCCACCAAGGCTTGCTGAATCCGCTTCGTAAACAATCCCACCTGACGCGTTCCGTCGATCGGCCGCATGTCGGTGTCGCCACCGCTGACCAAGGGCACGAGCGTCGTCTCAACACCGCACTCAAGCAACTTCGCGGCTACATAGTGAGCCTGCCACATCGCCAGAGGGCTTTCACGTGTGGCAATGCGGAGCGGGTGTGCTTGCTTGGGGGGCG
Organism: Rhodopirellula sp. J20-39; assembly: GCF_057365095.1. Lineage (NCBI taxonomy): Bacteria > Pseudomonadati > Planctomycetota > Planctomycetia > Pirellulales > Pirellulaceae > Rhodopirellula > Rhodopirellula sp. J20-39. Next base: position 6,168,405 of record NZ_CP195123.1, read on the forward strand.
CGGAGTTCAAAGGAATGCAAGGCGAGTTAGAGGATGTGGATATCGAATGCTGTGAACACGTGTTCAAAAGCGACGTTATGGACGATCGGCGGCATCACAATAGCACCCCCTTACCGAGTGTTGACCCCACCCGGCGAAAATGCACCTATCAACCAAACGAAAATTCGGGCTGCAAAAGGCAAGTGACCAATCGAGCCAAGGGCTGAACGAAACCGCTGGCCGACATAATACGAAAGAACCAAACGATTCCTATATCCGTCGAAACATTCCTACCATATTCAGAATGAACTTCAGGAGTCGTCTACGGAACCGGTTATCCTGAAAGGATCCGCGACCGACTTCCTGTACTGGTCAGGAAAAGACTTTTCGGCCTATCAAGGTCGGTTATCCACCCAACCGCCGAGCAAACTCAAACGCGGCATTCGCCCTGCAACTCCCCTGGCTTTCCCAAGCGTAATTGACCCCGTGCCTACCTCATCGTCCGATTCCAAATTCCCCAACCAAGAGGGCCCCAACGTGCCTTCAGGGCAGGAGTATTTTGACGGTGAGGTACCCCCGATTCATTCCAGTGAGTTAAACATTCCACCGGATACTCAAAATCAATCCGGTGAACCCGACCAAACACGTTTTGTCGACTCCAAGTTTGTGGACAATTCGCATCAGGATTCCTTCCGGTCTGAAAGTGCGATCAGCTTCCCGCCCTCTGCCAGTAATGATGCCGAATCCGACGAGGAAACAGATGACTCGCCGCCGTTGCCGGAAAACATCGGCGGGTACCAAGTGGGTAAACGCTTGGGACGAGGCGGCATGGGCGAGGTGTTCTTGGCCGAACATCGCTCGATGGGCCGCACGGTCGCTCTGAAAATCCTTCCAATGCGATGGCTCAATCGCTCTCGATCGGTCGATCGCTTTTACGACGAGATTCGGGCCGCATCCAAGCTTATGCACCCTAACATTGTGACAGCTTTCGACGCTGGTGAGGCGGCGGGCATTCACTATCTGGCGATGGAATATGTTGACGGTGTGAACCTGTCTCAAGCTGTCGCTCAAGACGGCCCGATGTCAATTGGGGACGCCACATCCGCCATTCGGCAGGCTGCGTTTGCTCTGCACCACGCGCATACCGCGGGCATCATCCACCGCGACGTGAAGCCGGGCAACTTGATGCTCTCGAAAGAGGGAACGATCAAACTGCTCGACCTCGGTCTCGCCCGTTTCTCCCACGAGTGGCACCAATCACAACACACCGCGGGCACCAACGCCAATGCCTCGGCCCAGGCTTCCACCCAAAACGCGAGTGGGCCGCCCAAGACGACAACACAGAGTACCGGCAGCCAATGTACCGGCAGCCAATGTACCGGCAGCCAATCCGCCGGAAGCAGCAAAGCTACAGCCAACAAGGCTGGTGATTCGGTATCACAGCCCCCAACCCAAACCCAAACCTCGCCGGGATTGAATAGTGAGTCCGGCTTCCTGATTTCGGACTCCAGTGGCGGCCACTTCCAAAGGCCGACCTCTTCCAGTTCTGCGTTCGCCTCGCTGGAAGTGATCACGTCAGTCAAACGATCGTTCCTGGGCACGCTTTCCTTCATCTCTCCGGAGCAGCTTGAAGATCCCGAATCGGCCGACGCGCGGAGCGACCAATATTCATTAGGCGCGACGCTGTTTCATTTGCTAGTGGGCCACCCACCGTTTCCCGGTGAAATACTCGATCAAGTCTACGGCCACCGACACGGCGAAATCCCTAACTTGATGTCGTATCGGCAAGACGTTGACTTGACACTGGCGAACATCGTCACCCGCATGCTCGCCAAAGATCCGGCGGCTCGGTACGGATCGATGGACGAGGTGGCTCGTGCTATGGCCCCCTACGACAACGATCGTTCGACGCCCGCGTGGGTGCTGGACTTTTCCCAGCGAAAAGCTTCCGAAGAAGGTTCAACCGCTGGCGACGGCAGCCGCACGATCGCGTCGATCAAAAACAAACCTGTCAACGTCATTGGCGTCGATCTAGGCATGCTGCACGCTACTACAGCTATCGGCCTATCGGGCGGCAAAGTAGAAGCGGGATGGCCGGTCGCCAGCGAATCGGGACCTCGATCGCTCTTCCGAATGGCGGTTGCCGACGTCGGTAGTGAACAGGATCCGAAGAAAAAGGGAGCGGTCTCGCGAGAAGTCTTATTCGGACAAGCCGCCTACGATCTTCGCAAGAGCTTCTCGCGGCGGGTTTCTTACTGCCAAATGATGTACTTTGGTCGGCCTGATGTACTTCGCCAGATCGCTGGCCGAGACTGCCCTCCGGAGATTGGGATTTCGTTGTGTCTGCGTCATTTAATCGGTACGACGTTGATGAACCACGTGCTGGCGAAACAAGCCGGCGTTTCCGATCCGGATCGCATTACAAAGAACAGCCTCCAATATCCGCAAACGTCCGCGGCAATTGAATCCGTCTTAGGAACCGCTTGGCATCGCCACGAAACATGGCCCGACACGGTCGCGATCACCGTCCCGACGTGCTACGACCAGTTGCACAGGAGATCGATTCACACGTCGGCGAGATTGGCCGGATTCCCGTCCGTACGACTGGTCGACCGCAGTATTGCAATCACGCGATTCGCTTACGAACGCGACCAACATGGCGAAACGGCACAATCGAAGTACGAAGACCGCGTCGAAAAGTCACCGGACAATCTCAACGACATCATCCAAGACCTTGACGCGACGATCCTTTACGTCGGCCTCACCGGCCAAGCGTTGGACGTTGCAGTGTTGCGTAAACGCAATAACAAGATCGAGCAAGTTGCATCTAGCGGTCACTGGTGTCACGGCACCATCGCGTGGTCAAGCCGACTGGTTGACCTAATCGTTTCCAAGCTGCCACCTCGCCCAACCCCACTGGGCATCGGGTCTGATCCCGTGGCAATACAGCAGGACCGCTTGGTGTACGCGGCCAAAGTGCAAATGGCTGGCGAGCGGGCTATGAATTCGCTGCTGCTTTTGCCCCAAACCAAAGTTGAGATCGAACACGCCGGACGTGTGCAATCCATCACCGTCACTCGCGATCAATGGCTGGAATGCTGCTCAGACCTACTTGATGCGATCCCTGCCGCGATCAAGACGGCGTGCCAACGAGCCAAAATCGATCCGTCCGATATCTCTCGTCGACTCGTCCTCAGCCCAATCTTACGATTGCCGTCGATTCGTGAGCGAGCCTTCAGTGCGTTGAGTGACGATGTCGACATCGAATTTTTTGACTACACCGATGCCGCTCGTGGAGCCGTCGCATGCGTCGCCGCTGAAGGCCCTGGCAACCGCAGTGAGCTGCTTCCACTCACGTCGCGAACATCCCACGCCGTTGGATTTGTGGTGGCTGACGGACGCGGCAAACGGAAGATCCTGCCGATCTTAGGCCGTGAAACCGTGACTCCCGCCCGGACCAACCGTCAGCTTGGCGGCCGAGCGAAGGAGAACATGCTGACGCTCGCCCTCGTCGAATCATCGGGCGTCCGCGATGAAGCCTGGCAGACGCTCGGGCGTCATCGCATCCCTGTTGATATCAGCGAATCCACACCGACTCGTCGGCTGGGTTTTGAGATCGATATCAACGGCCTACTTTCGGTTCATATGGAGCGTCCTGACCTGGGCCGAACCGTCGAACTTCCTGCCTTGCCGCAGCTCGCGATAAAACCGGAACAGTGGGAAGATTGGCGCGAATGGGTCGCCGATCACGCTTAGTGAAACCTTGCGGGCAACCAAATAGGCAAGCGATAACGCTCGTAACGATCAGGCCGCCAAGCGACCCCTGATTTTCTTGGGAAGTCCCTGTTTTGACTCAATTGTTGCTGGAACCGACGAGGTCTGTGGATAGCTTGGAGGGACCGAAAGCGGCATTCTTGGCGGCACACTTTTCGACCGCCGCAAAGACACGCCTATGAGTTCGGTTTGGAATTAAATGGATTGTGGGGATTGGTCCCCGAAACACATTGGGTTCGGCAGCGTAGCCGTAACGCACATGTGTCCTGTGGCAATTTGGAAGGCATTTAAAAGATGGATATGAGTGAGACGAGTCGGCCGATGATCGATGAAGTGGATCTACTGATCGACAATGCTCGATTGCGTGACGAACTAGAACCGTACCGCGACGAATCAATCGACGATCCGACGACCCGGCGAATGCCGCTGCGGCAAGAAAACGAGTATCTCGCGTCGATCTTGGCATGGGAACGCGCTCCTGCTTTGCCGATTCGCGATTGGTTTAACCCACCGCTGACAATCCCAGCTCCTGATTCACTTGATGATTCACAGTTGAAGGTGGCTCTTCAACAAACCCTGCAACAACTGCATTCACAGAACATCTTGCTGACCTGCACCGATCACCTCAGCGATCGACAGCTCTATCGGGTCATCTATCGCGACATCCTGCCATGCTGCGAGAAAAAGCTGGCCTCGCCCGGCAACGAACTCGAATGGCGATGTGTCGAAGACAATGAAACATGGCTGACGTATTACGCGTCCGCCGTCGAACGACGTCGTTTCCAAGAAGAGTATCAAGTGGATCTTCCGGAGTCGAAAAATCCACCTCATCTTCGCAAAGTCCCCGGCCGTCGTTGATCGCCCACGTATTAATCCCGCACCGTAGTTCGGTGTGATCAACGCGACCCAATACTCAACGACACCCCAGGTCATTTAGGACAAATGACCTTTCCTCTTTTGTTCCAACACCACCTAGCCTTGCCGTCGTCCACTTGAACGACTGGCCTCCGGTCTCGCCTAGAAAATGACTAGTTGTTTTCGGGCAAACCTTCTGGGTGACTGATGTTCTTGACTGGCTCGAAGATCTGGATGACTTCGGCCATCAAGGCCGCGTCGATTGGATTTTCTAACCAAGTGGCCCACTTACGGATATTGTCTGGGTTGGCACTTCCAGCAATTGTTGTGGCCAGGTCTTCGTTGGCACACGAAAACTGCAATGCGGCATGTGCAATGTCGACACCGTTATCAGCACAAAGCTTGGCGGCACGACGAGCAGCGGCCTTCACTTCTTCGGAATCCTTGTGCCAATCCGGCAACGGAGCGTTGGTCAACAACCGAGCCGCGAACGGCCCCGCATTCATAATCCCAACGCCCTTAGGCCTAAGCTCCGGTACCACTTCATCTGCCAACCGAGTGTTCTGAAGCGTGTACTGGTTGTACGAAAGAATGCAGTCCAGATCGGCCTTCGCGGCAACCTCTTTGAAAATCTTCATCGGGTATCCACTGATCCCCACATAACGCACCTTGCCGGACTCTTGGGCTTTGCGAAGCGCGGGCAAGGTCTCTTCAATGATTTGATTCAGCGGCACAAACTCGATGTCATGACAAAGCATGATATCCAAATAATCCGTGCGCAATCGATGCAAGCTTACCTCCACGCTTTCGCTAACCCGCTTAGCTGAAAAATCGAAATGGCCTGGCGTGTATCGGCCCAACTTGCTGCACAACGTATAGCTATCCCGCGGCACATCCCGAAGCTCGACGCCTAGCAATACTTCTGACATGCCACGGCCGTAATAAGCCGACGTGTCAATTAAATTCATCCCAAGCTCGAGGGCGACTCGCACACTGGCGAAAACTTCATCCAAGTGAACATCACGAAACTCTGCTCCCAACGACGAGGCCCCGAAGCCGATCACGGGTAGCTGCAGGTCAGTGTTTCCTAATTTGCGAGTTTGCACGAACGTCAACCTATGTGTCAAAGAATGAAATGGACCGCACGAAGGCCGCCCTGGGATAACGCAAAAGTGTACGTGAACCATCGCTTGGTGCAATCATGCGGGCAGTCAGCATTCGGCTGACTATGACGGCCAACGGATTCATAGGGAATCCGGCGGTTCGACCGGATTTCAACCGGCTTTCTATCGGGGCACACTCGCTACAAATGACAAACCAAGGTCCCGCAAGACGAAGCGACCGGAATCCTACCCTCGTTGTCCGCAAGGCATCGCCTACACGGGAATTGACCGCAATTTGTTGAAAAACTGACGCCCGTTAGTTCTCCAAGGCATCGCTGGCCCGCCGCCACGGAGATTGCTTTCGCTGGGTTGTTCCGTTTCGACCGCTTGGACTGTTTCTTCCATTCGACAACGGTTGTGCGACGTGATGGACGAACCATCAACCGGTTTGGGGTGGATGCCGATAACGGAAGGGTTCCCCACAACAGACAACAACGCTCGCGTCAAAGCGAAGTGTTAGATCGATCGGTACTAGGTTGATCTGGCGACCACCACCCCCTCCCCTAAGCCGGTGGTCGCTCGCAGGCTCGGCACCCACACCGCCGCGCAGCCAGATCTTCCTCGTGCCGATCATCGCCTTGCCCCTCCCTCCAAGACTTCAATCGAAAGATTTTCCATGGCAAAAAAAGATACCTTTCGGGTTGTCGCCCGCGGTAGTGATGGCAGTTTGCAAATTCGCGACTACCCCAATGTCGATCCACTGGCGGACTCACACGAACAAATTGGCATCGACGACTGCAGCACCGACTTGGCCCTGCGCGGAATGCCGGTCTTCCGCGGACTAATTGGTCCGATGCCCGAAGGCAAGAATGTCGTTCGATACGAGACTCCTGAAGTCTTCGAAATGCTAACCAAAGAATGGGGCATTACGAAGCCAAAGAAACGTCGTCGCCGCACAGCCGCAAAGACCGAAGGTGCGGATACCGCAAACGAATCGGCTGTTGCCTAAGTTGGTACCTGACGATGGGTCCATTCGCCTAGCGATATTCTTCGTGGCAATCACTGCAACTTTGCGTGATGTTGCCCACCGAGGCTCGCACGGCATCAAAGTCCTGACGCTCAATCGCGGCGACCACTGAACGGGCCGCTCGAGTCATCCCACGACTTAGCTTCGCGTAGTCTTCGTCGTCAGCGTCGTCCATTCCTTCTTGCACAAGCACCTCACCAAGCATCGCGATCAGTTCGGCCAGTCGCCGAACCGAATCCACGTTGTCCTTGGTTGTTGCCGCGTCACGAGATTGGTCGCTGATGCGATCGAGTAGGCTTTCGGCGTATTCCATCATCGGCCCACGGTCCACAATCATCGACCAGTTGTTTTCGTCTTCAGCCGCTTTGGCTGCGGACAATCCAGCACCCGAAACCAGATCCTGTAGGTCCGCTTTTCGAAGCTGAGCCTCTTTGTAGACCGGCGTCGAACCCGCAGCACAAGCCAACGCAGTTTTCGCCGTTAAGTCGCGAGCAACTTTCGCATCGGACTTCCACCGGACATCACCGGAGTACTCCGAAATCACCGCAAACAAAGACGCCAAGATGCTTAGCTGCAATCTCGCGTCCTGGTACCCGCCGCCGTTGAATGCACCTGGGGTCGTGATCGAAGCATCGTACTTAAGTTTGACACGTTTGATTTCGTCTTCCAATGAGATTGGCGAAATCAATTTGTTCCAGACTTGCCCGCCTCCACTCTCGTCGTCACTGTCATCGGCCGCTTGAGCACTGGCCGCTTCCGCACCGGCTTTGCGCAAACTAGAAATCGTTGGCCGCTCGCCTCGAAACGCCTTAGATAGATCGGAAAAGAAAACGCGAGAGACCGCTCCGTCATTGAACACCGGCGGCTCGGCCCGTTGTCGTTGAGCGAACGTCGCGTTTTGCCAGCCAAGCCCCAAGACGAAAACGGTCGCAAACAGAAAACCGGCACGCGGTGAAAAAGAAGCCATCGCCTTAATCCCAAATTCCATCAAACGATAAATGCCGAAACGATAAGAGCGAAGCCAAAGTAGCTAAACAGTAAAGACAGCGTGATAACGGCCCCACACGGATGTCATATACGCACCAAACAACACAAGCCAAAAATCGTCGCCCACCTCAGATTAGTTTGCTATGTCTGCTTCACCCAGAAATTCTTGAACCGCAGCCAGCAAGGGATCAATCGTTCGTGACTGAATTTCGTGCGGCGGCTGCCAATCGAACCACTGATACGATTCGTGCTCGGTCACCTTTATCTTAACGACGGCCGGCAACCGAGCCAAAAAGTAACGAATTTTCTTCTGGAATATTTTCCCAGGCGACTTCTTGTAGGTGACTTCGTATTCAACATCAAAATAGAAATCGGGATCGAATTGGCAATCGTCGGGACAGATCCCGGTTTCCTCTTCCATTTCACGGCGGGCCGTTTCCAGGTAGGTTTCATCACCATCACAATGCCCCTTAGGCAGATCCCAACGTTTGGGATGGCGCATCAACAAAAACTTCCTAGGGGACGATTCGGTGATCAACAGCACACCGGCTGCCTTGACGGGGTTGGATCGTTCTGTTTTCACGACGCTCGGTTCTTTTCGATTGGATCACCACGGTAAAATGTGGCGACTAGCTGGCGACAAATAAGTTATGAAAATCTACACACGTACCGGCGATAGCGGGACCACCGGACTGTTTGGCGGCCCTCGAGTAGCCAAAGACGACACCCGAATCGAGGCCTACGGGACCGTTGACGAACTCAATGCTTTCCTGGGCTGCGTGCGATCCGCGATCGCCGACACGACTTCACGCGGGTTGTTTGCCGACGGAGACGGCCCCACTGCAGGGAGCGTTCTGAGTTCGCTGAACGATCAAATTGCGCTGGTCCAGCACGAACTGTTTTCAATCGGCGCTGAGCTAGCCTCGCCCCACCCCGACCAATTCGATTTGCGAGTCATCGGTAAAACGCATATTGACCGTTTGGAAACCTGGATCGACACCGCGGAGGGAAGATTGCCGCCACTAAAGCAATTCATCCTGCCCGGCGGCTCAACGGTTGCCTCACAAATTCACTTGGCACGGGCGGTTTGCCGACGCGCTGAACGTCGAGTGATTACGCTGGCGGACTCGGTCCAAACGGAAACGCCGATTAGCAACGAACTGATCGTTTACTTGAATCGGTTGAGCGATTGGCTGTTCGTCGTCTCGCGCGACGTAAATCAATCGCTCGATGTCCCCGACCACCCCTGGCAAAAGCCACCCCTGTAGAATGTCCCTGCCAACTGTAGAATAACCGTGGTGTCGGCAAAGTGATCGCACACCCTCAACCCTTCTGTTTTTCCATCCGGAGCCTTGTGCCGTGAAAAAAGTCGAAGCCATCGTTCGCCATTTCAAGCTCGAAGACGTGAAAAACGCGTTGACTGAACAAGGCATCCACGGGATGACGGTCAGTGAAGTCCGCGGATTTGGACGCCAAAAAGGGCACACCGAAATTTATCGCGGGACTGAATACGCGATCGACTTTGTCCCTAAAGTCAAAATCGAAGTCGTTTGCACCAGTGACAACCTGCAAACCGTGATCGACACGATTCTACAAACCGCTCAAACCGGACAAATCGGTGACGGCAAAATCTTTGTCACCAATCTAGAAGACTCTGTGCGAATCCGTACCGGCGAGCGAGGCGAAGAGGCTCTCTAGTCACGCCTCTTCCGATCCCTCTTGCTTATGCATCGCTGTGGCAATCCCCAACTCGCTCGCCTCGACTGCCTTCCGACATCGCGATCAGCTTGCTGAAGGCCGGTCGAGGATTGAAGACCGATTTCGTGCGGGACTTCCCAGCGTTCAAACAGCCAACGCGCTGACCGAACTGTACGATCAGATCGTTAACGACGTGTTCCAGCAATCGCTCGAACAGGCCTTTAACAATGGCACCAAACGCCAACAGTTGGACCGTTTAACACTGGTCGCCCATAGCGGCTACGGTCGCTGCGACCTTTCGCCTTACAGCGACGCGGATCTGATGCTGTTGACGCCACGAACTGCAGCTTCCGCGGCTGCCCCGGTGGCTGGAAGTTTGGTCCGCGACCTCACCGATGCCAGCATGGACGTGGGATTTTCAGTCCGCACACCATCGGAAGCTTGCTCGCTGGCTTGGACCGATCCAAAGATCTACACGTCCTTAACGGAGTCGCGATTCCTGGCTGGAAACGAAACAACCTTCCGCCATTTTCGCGAGTCATTTCGAAAGGGCGCCAAGCGACGCTGGAAAACGCTCAATCGCGAAGCAATCCTCGTCCGACGCGAAGAGCGACGAAAGTGGGGCGAGACAATCTACCTACTACGGCCCAACGTGAAACGATCGCGGGGCGGCCTGCGAGACATTCAACTCGTCCGTTGGCTCGGGTTCGCTACCCATGGGCAAACCGAGCTGTCACAACTGTACAAGTTAGGCGCTTTGTCCAGCGAGGACATGGAGACGCTTCGGCGCGCCTACGGGTTCATGCTGCGACTGCGTCATGAATTGCACTTCCGTTCCAAACAAGCGCAGGACATTCTCGATCGCCCCACGCAAATGGAGATTGCTCGAGATTGGGGCTACCAAGGCAGCCTTGGTGTTTTGCCTGTCGAAGAATTCATGCAGGACTATTTCGAACACACGCGGGGTGTTCGTTATGTGTCCGCCTTCTTCGACGACGAACATCGCGCCCGATCCAAGACTGCCAACGCTGTCGAACACGTGCTGTCACACCGTGTCGATAAAGCCATCCGCATGGGCCCCACCCACATCTGGGTAGCGTCAAACAAACTTGAAGCGTTTGCGAAAAACCTGCCCGACGTTCTCCGGCTGATGCAATTTGCCAACGAGCATCGACGTCGCATTGCCCACCCCACCTGGCAAGCTATCCGCGAAGCAATGCAAGACCGAGACAACGGTCACCCGGATTCTCGCAGTGTCGATGCGTTCCTAGCGTTGCTAAGCCGCCCGGGCCGGTTGGCCCCGCTGCTTCGTCGTCTGCATGAACTCCGCATCATCGAACAACTGATTCCCGCAATGCGGCGGTGCCGCGGCCTCTTGCAATTCAATGCCTACCACAAGTTTACCGTCGACGCTCACTGCATCGGTGCGGTCGAAGCAGCTACGGACTTTGAAGACGACGAATCCGCGATGGGCCGCCGATACCGGCGGATGAAAGACAAAACACTGCTGCACCTGGCGTTGCTGATTCACGATCTTGGCAAAGGCTACGACGAAGATCACTCCGAAGTCGGCCGCCGCATCGCCGGTGAAGTTGCCGACGCCTTTCACCTTGACGACACGCATAAGGAAACCCTTCAGTGGCTGATCCACAAACACTTGCTAATCAACGAAGTCGCGTTTCGACACGACCTAAACGATAGCGACGTTGTTCACCGCTTTGCCGCTGAAGTCGGTTCTGTTGGTCGACTTGAATTGCTTTTGGTTCACACGGTTGCCGACCTGAAAGCTGTAGGTCCCGACGTAATCACTGACTGGAAAATGGGTCTGATCGAAGACCTTTATCTTCGGACACGGCGCTATTTCGAAACCGGTAACCTCCCCGGCGAAAACGATCCTGCATTGGACGAACACCGCAATGAGATCATCGCACTGATTCATTCCAAAGGCGGAAACGAATCGGTTACGGATCTGGTTGGCGAACTCCCACTATCGCTACTGCGTTCCCACAGCAGCGACGAACTGGCTACCGAGTTGTGCCAAGTCGGCCAATGGCTGAGTGAGAAATCAGGCTGTTTCTGTGACGGTGTTGTCGAACCCGAGAGTGATGCAATTCGATTCAACGTTGTCATGCGTCAGGGCCAAAAACGGATTGGGACGTTTGCTCGAATCACCGCTGCCTTTTATGCATGCGGTCTTGGCATCTTTAGAGCGAACGTAGAAACGATTGGCGAGGATCTGCTCTGGGATGCGTTCTGGGTCAGCGATCCCGATTTCGTTGGCAGCACACCGCCACAGCGAATTGCGCAGATCAGCGCAGTGGTCCGCAAAGCGTTGGACGAACCCGACTCCCCCGTCCCAGTCCCACGAAAGGTCTGGAAGACCAAAGGCAACAGCGAACCAACCAGCGTTAATCTCTTGCCGACCAAGATCATCTTCGACAACGACACCTTCGACCACCAAACCATCCTGTCGCTGTTCACCTACGACCGAGCGGGTTTGCTTTCCGAAATCGCTGCCGTGCTATTCCAACAGGGCGTGTCGGTACACTTCGCCAAGATCGACACGCACCTCGATCAAATCGCCGACGTTTTCTACATCACCGATGTCGACGACAAACCAATCTTGTCGAGTGATCATCAACACCAAATCCGCGAAGCCATCCTGTCGGTGATCTGAACTTAGGTGTCTAGTTTCACCTCGCGACATCGTCGAATCGATTAAGACTGTGGGCTATCAAATCGAGTTTGGAACTCGTCTTCCGTTAGCACTTCCACACCAAGGCTTTCTGCCTTGGTGAGTTTGCTACCCGCTTTCTCTCCCGCGATCAAGAAATCCGTTTTCTTGCTAACGCTGCCAGCGGCGCGGCCACCCAGAGCCTCAATCCGAGCTTTAATTTCATCGCGGGTGTAATGTTCCAGCGATCCTGTAGCGACCACATTCTTGCCCAATAACGGCAAAGCACTGGGATCAAGCTCCTCCTCAGTTGGCTCGGGTTCAGGCGTCACAGCACCTGCGGCGGCCAAGTCCTCAATCGTTTGCGCCCCGACTTCGCTCGCCAAAAAGTTGACGAGACTTTCAGCGATTCGATCACCGATTTCGTGGATCGATGCGATCTCCTCTTTGCTGGCTTGTCGCAACAGGTCCAGGTTCCAGAACTTAGCGGTCACCAACTTTGCCACTCGCGGCCCAACATGTCGAATGCTGATTGACGATAACACTCGAGCCAATCCACGCGTGCGGCTTTCAGCGATGCCTTGCACGAGGTTTTCCGCGTTCTTTTGACCGAACTGCACGTCGATCATTTCATCCCCTTTGCCCTTCCGCTGACGCGGCCAGGTCAACGACGCCAACGTCGGAACATCAAGCTTGTATAGATCGGCGAACGAAGAAACCAATCCGTTCTGGATTAACAAATCCACCACCTCTTCGCCAAGCCCATCGATATCCATTCCAGGCCGACTACCGAAATACACAAGGCGTTGACGCAATTGGGCAGGGCACTGCGGGTTCAAGCACCGGATGTAGACACCGCCTTCATCCCGCGTCAGCGGCTGGTCGCACTGGGGACACGTTTTTGGAAACTCATACTTCGGCAGCTCAGTTTTGCGAGCGTGCTTTTCCACACGCACCACCTTGGGAATGATCTTCCCCGCCTTCTCGACAACGACCCAATCGCCGACGCGAACGTCCAGTCGCTCAATTTCATCCGCGTTATGGAGAGACGCCCGCGACACCGTTGTGTCCGCGATATCCACCGGAGTCAAATAGGCCACCGGTGTGATCGTTCCCGCTTTCCCCACCTGAACTTCAATCGCTTCCAATTTGGTGATCGCTTCGTACCGTTCAAACTTGTAGGCGATCACCCATCGTGGGCTTTTGCTGCGAACGCCCAACTTCTCTCGCTGCGCGAAGGAGTCCACCTTGAACACGATGCCATCAACTTCGAATGGCAAATCAGGCATTTCCTTTTCAAGCTCGGAAACCGCTTTAATAGCCGCATCGATGGAATCCAAACGCACGGCATCGGGTGTCACCGGAATTCCCAAAGATTCCACCCACTTCAAAAAGGGCATATGTTCGGTCGCTTCAACACCCACAAGTTCGCCACTTCCGTGACAAAAGAATCGCAGCTTCCGCTCACTTGCCACCTTCGGATCAAGCAAACGGATCGTTCCCGCCGTGACATTGCGAGTGTTCTTGTAAGGCTCCAAACCGGCCTCGGTTTGGCGAACGTTTAAGTCAGCCAAATCCGCACCCGTCATGTAGATCTCACCACGCAATTCCATGACCGCGGGCGGGTTCGGCGTTTCAAGACGAAGCGGCAAATCACGAATCGTTCGGACATTATGAGTAATGTCGTCACCCACGACTCCGTTACCACGCGTGAGTCCTAAGACGAGCTCCCCCTCTTCATAACGAATCGATCCGGCCACCCCATCAATTTTGTATTCCATCACCCACGCGACGGGTTCTCCTTCGAGCGACTTTTCAACTCGCTGCATCGCCGCCCTCAGTTCGTCTTGGCTATACGTGTTGTCGATTGACAACATCGGCATTCGATGCGGAACCTGTACGAGGTGCTCGACCACGTCGCCGCCAACCCGGTGCGTAGGCGAATCAGGATGAACAAGCTCAGGATGCTGTTTCTCCAAAGCCGACAACTCTTCCATCAGGCGGTCATACTCGAGGTCCGAGATTTCCGGTTTCGCGAGCTGATAATAGAGCTGGTCGTGATGTCGAATTTCACGGCTCAGTTCATCAATGCGTTGACTTGCATCACTCGTTGAGCGTTCTTTATTCGATGGGTCCGAAGCAGGCTTGGTCATGGTGGTTACTCAGGGATCGACGACGAACCGAAGTTCGATGAAGGACCGCAATCTCGGTGACAGACATGGTCTTCCAAGGAAGACCGAAAGTTCAGGGGCGGCTTCGGCATCTTAGCAAAATCCTTCCTGCGATCATGACCCCGAAAGCTGATTCGCGTCCTCGAACCCGCCCTGTCTTCGGCTACAATGCTGGCAGCTAGGCCCTTCTGATCCAATCCCGCATGCTGCCCGCCATGACTGCCTCATTTTCGTCCGCTAAAGCTCGTCCCGATGCGATCAAGGTCGGTGTGACTTTATGGCGTGGACGGCAAGAAAATCACATTGGCGAGTGTGGGTTGCCGCTGGAGATCGGACGCCAATCTCGGCAAGAGCTCGATTCCGATCTCTGCCAAATCCAGGACCACGGCAACCAATTTCGTATCGCGATCGCTGAAATCACTGTCTTGGGTTTACCGCGTCACGCCTTAGCGATTCAAGTCGATGAGCACGGTGACCTCATTTGCGTCAACCTGCATTCCCGATCCACGTTTCACATCGCGGGCATGCCACACCCGGTGATGCCTGAACAACGCGTCAAAGTCGAAAACGATTTCACGGTCCTATTGCCTGAGAACCTGACCGTCCAAATCGCTGTCGTCAAAGACGATTCCCAAACGGGCACGTCCGACAGCGATCCATCGGCGATGGCATCACCCTTTCGCACAATCGCGAAAGAAGCACATGCGGTCGACGGTGACATAGGCGACTTCACCATGCCGCTGAATCCGGGTGCAAGTTTCATCCGAACTTTCGGTGAAGACTCCAGCCCTCACCGCGGCCAAGCGGCGGTCGATCTCGTGCGGCAAGCACTCGCCGTCGTCAAAAAGTCTGCTGGCAGCGACGAGTTTTTCGGTACCGCCGTTGAAAGCGTTGCCAAGATGGTTGAACTCGATCGAGCCTATGTGCTGCTGCGCGATGGATTACAAAACCAGTGGCGTGTGCGATCCCACTACATCGAACGCAAACCGCAAAGCGAGCCCAAAGCCAATTTTGGACAAGGCGCCGAGGCACTGCACGATACTCAGTCAGGTGACGACGACCCTGATAGCGACACCCCAATGCCTTCGGGTAGCCGCTTACTTCTCAAACAGATTCTGAAGGAACGCAAGACGCTGATCTACGAGCCGGAAAGCTATCAACACACCGTTGGCTCCTCCATCATGATGCTCGACCGTGCCGTTGCAGCACCCATCTTTGACGACCAAGGTGAAATCATTGGTGCGTTGTATGGCGACCGAACCTTCGGTTCACTTCACGCTGACACGCCGATTGGTGACTTGGAAGCGACCTTATTGGAAGTAATGGCGGGAGCCGTGTCGGCAGGTATCGTTCGCCAGCGACATGAGGCGATCCAGAATTCGATGACCCAATTCTTCTCACCCGCCGTTACCCAGCGGCTGGTTCAAAACGAAGACTTACTGACCGGACGCGACGCGGAAGTTTCGGTCCTGTTTTGCGATATCCGTGGCTTCAGTTCGATCAGCGAACGTGTAGGCCCCGAGAAAACGATTCAGTGGATCAACGACGTATTCACCCAGCTAAGTCTGTGTGTGGTTCGCACCGACGGAGTACTGGTGAACTACATCGGTGACGAGCTTGTAGCGATGTGGGGCGCCCCCGCGGAACAGCCCGATCATGCGCAACGCGCCTGTGACGCTGCTTGCCAAATGTTGCAACAAATCGAACCGCTTCGACAAAAGTGGAGCTCCATTACCCCGGAAAAGTTTGGTGTGGGAATTGGCATCCATACCGGCACCGCTCGCGTCGGCAACACCGGATCGAAGGTGAAATTCCAATACGGGCCGCTAGGAAACACCGTCAACCTCGCCAGCCGCGTTCAAAACATTACTAAAAAATTCGGTGTCACCGCAATCGTAACCTTGGCCACGCAAAAGGCGCTTCACATCGGTTCTGAAACCGACCCTGCGGAAACATCCACCTGCACCGAAAAACTGCAAACGCGGCGACTGGCCACGGTGCGTCCCGTTGGCATGCTAGAAAAGGTGGATCTTTATCAATTACAAACCGGCGACGATTCCGACTGGAAGTCTCTCGCTGATCGCTACGAATCCGCGTTGCAGCTTTACCATGAATCCGATTTGACCGGTGCCGCCCGCGTTCTTGCATCCCTAGTTCATGAACATCCTGACGACACACCCAGTGTTGTCCTGCTTGGACGGGTCGTCGACGCGATCACCAATCGCATCGAGAAGGTCGATCCAGTCATGGCGTTTACCACCAAGTAACCGCCCCGCTCACTGGTCGATTTCAAATGAAAAATTCGCAAAAGCCAGCGTGACAAATCAACGATGGATCGCCCTAACAAGGCGAGAAACGTTTTTCCGTTAATAGCCGCAATAGATCAAAATCAACAAGGAGGATTCACAGATCATCCCAATTGCCTGACGCCGACATCGCCCGTGGTGAACCGCTGAGCCCCCCATCATCCGCCGCACCCAATCGCTTCGTCTCATATCGAAACGAAAAGTGTCGTCATTTCGATTCTCTCCTGGCACACTATGGAGCTCGGACTTCATTGAAAACCGTATAAAAAGACGGTTTTCTCGCCAGATAGAGACCAAATCGCCAATTTGGCATACTTTGGCCCTCAACTTGCGTTAGGTATCCCTTCAGAACGAGTTTCACGCGACTCGAATCGAAGCCAGGTCGGCTTCACGCGTCGAGACGAGTCTGTCTGAAGGAGAAACTAAATGTCTCGATTAATAAAACTGGCAACGATTCCTGCGATCGCTTTGGCTCTGATCCTGACCGCTGATACGCCTAAGGCAGATGCCGGTGGGTTTTCATTCAGCATCGGTAGCGGTGGATACGGAGGCTATGGCGGCTACGGCATCTCACGCTACAGCAGTGGGTACGGCGGATACGGCAGCAGCTACCGATCGTACAACAATGGACATCGCGCATACGGTCCAGTCGTTTATCCACAACGCTATAGCTCCGGCTACCGCAGCTACAACCAACCGCACTTGGATTACCACCCACCAACCGTAGTGCCTCACCGTGGACACTACCACTACCAACCCGGACACTATGACTTGCACTACGGCAATCATCGTCACCGTCACTAAGACGTCATCAGCATGGCCGACATCTCGCAAGTCGCGACCAACTGAGGCAACTCGCGTGAATTAGTAAATCGTAAAACGGCAGGCAACCTAACTGGGTGTCTGCCGTTTTTCTTTCGCCTTCAAATAACGACTTAGCCAAGTTGGTACCTTTCGATCGAGCAGTATTCCAACGCCGATCAAAATGGCCGCAAACACACCTCCCGCCACCATTGTTGGCAACACATTATCGGCGGTGATTGAGATCGTGCATGCGATCACCAGAATCGCTACGGCGGGAAAAACAAATAACGATATCGCCCATCCCTCTCTGGCGAGTCCTGTCACGCCCAAAACAATCGCTGCCAACCCAAACGACCAGCCCGATAGGCCTGTCGGCGAAACCGAAGGTGACGAGGCGACTATTATTGTCCACCACTCCGAAAAGGATGACTGAATCGAATCAAGATCGGAAAATCCTGGATCAGAGAAAACGGAAATGATCTGGTCAAAAAGATCTGGCTCAAGAACAACCTCTTGAACGATGTAGATTGCGAATACAATCGCCATCAAAATGGCTAAACTGATTCGCATCTCCTCCCCAAGCCATTTTTGTAGTCGTGGAAAACGCTTCCGCCGATGCGTGCGATCCGACCAAGCTTCTTGCAGCATCGTGTCATAAGCAGCCTTGCGATGCCCCCGCGGTTTCGGCAGATCAACTGCCCCAAGCAAGACAGTGAACTGAGCACCCATGTTGCTAGTCGTTCCGATCGAAACCTTATCAAGGTTAAGCGTTCCAAGATGAACGTAATCCGACTTCCGGTTCGTTTGTATTCCGTGAGGTTGATGCACATGTTGCTGAGCAATCATTTCCCCATTGATGGGCCTAACATTCCCAAAGTTGGGTGCCTTGGTTACCTCAAAGTCATTCTCTCGAAGGACAAGATCCGAGCCCGGAAATTCCGTATCAATTGCATCCGCAGGCGAACGGGAAGGCATCGAGGACCGCATTCGTTTGAGTCTTCGGTAAACGACCGACCGTACTGAAAAGAGAATTCCTAGCGGGCCGCGTCGCTGCCGTTGGGATTCCGACAGCAGGTCACACATCAAGTCTCGAAATTTCGGACGGCGTCGCTTCAAGTCGGGCGAAGCTAATTGTGTGACGCGGTTGCGATAGGCCGAATATCCATACTGATATTCGTACAACGCTGACCAATTTTCGCCCAGTAACTCTGGAAGCCCAGCTTGAATCATCGGATCCTTGATGCCACTTTGCTTGAACCGACCAATCAACTCGGAAAATTCTTGCTTCATTGACTCTCGATTCTGATCCAAAGACGGCCCCAGCAACATTGCCAAGATAAATCCACCGACGCTTCCGACAACACTTCCCATAAACAATGCTGGCCACCAGCCGAACATCCAAGACCAGGTGACGATACCGACTAGAAACAGCCCTACTAAAGCGTGTTCCCAAACAGGCCATGACCGGATCCATCTCCAAACGTGATCCCGCAACAACATCCCCCCACGAAATTGTCCGGTCACTAACAATGCCCCAATCCCAGAGATCGTTAGTGCGGGGCCGAATGCCATCCAATTCACACTGATATCAACCAATAGGATTGTCAGAATCGCACCAAGGATTACCAGCGTGACCGCCGCGTAATCAACGAAGATGCTTTCACCTTCTCTCTGGAACTCGTCAGCCAGTTGCTGGCAATACCGTTGAATGGATTGATCGGGCTGATCCACGGAAGCCTCCGAATTCTCGACCTGCTGGTTGAGATCACCGTCTGGCGACTTCGCTTGAGGCGGTTGTTCAAACGATTGAAATGCCGACGTTCCTTGACTCGAATGCGTCGTGTTATGTCCTCGCATAGCCATACAGCGCAACTCCGTATCGGATGAGTAGCAATTAAACTTCGGACGTTAACTAACAGACGGAATCCCCAATGCCAGCCGATGACACCGCCACCAACCTCTTGAAGGTTTCGGGTCTGCGATCTATTGGCATCGTTGACAAAATTAGCACTTGCTTATCGATTCAATTGAGCCTGTGTTAGCGGATCAACGTGAGGTCACTGCTTGCCTTGACGCGGTCGTTTCTCGCGGGCGCAACGCCTGGGACTGAAGCTCGATGATCGGAAACAGCTCCCACACCTTGACCTTGTTTTCTTCGCCAAGCGTGGCCGCAAATGCGGGGTACGCCTTTCCGGGATCAGGCGCCGACAACGCGACGCCAATAATCGGCCCAGTGTGAGCTGGCCGCTCGGGAAGATCACGGGGTACCCGCTCCGACGCTTTGATTAGCTCCTCGCTCGTTTCATCGATCGTGATCACAAACTGTTCGCCAGTCATGGCGTCCCAAATGTACGCCATCCCGGCATCGTCTCCCATCAATAACCAGCGTCCATCTTTGCTGATCGAAAAAATGGGGTTGCCATGTTGTGTCTTTAGATAGGGAATCGTTCGCTCGATCGAGCCACTTCCCAAATTAATCACCGCAAACCCACCGCTACGACGAACCAAGATCTTCTTGACTCGGGATGTCGAGGGATCACGATCTTGTCGTCCATAACGGTCGGAATTGATGAACCAGATCGATTCACCAACCAATCGATCAAAGAATGGCGTCTTGTTTGTCACATCAAATTGCGGCTTAGTACCGGAGACATTCAGATTCGAATCCAACTTCCATCCTGTGAATCGATAACTTTTTTCCTTGTCCGAACCGTGCGCGATCAACAACGAATCATCCGGAGCAAAGGCCAGCGAAGTGATGCCGGGGGCCGCCTTGGAATTGCGTGTTACCTTGCCCTTGCTGTCGACAATCCAAGGCAATCGGTGTGAGACTTCTTCGACCAAAGTCAACTCCATTGTCTTGATGTCGGCTACGAACAAACGATGGACGGACCGTTCCCGAACACTAAACGCGATCTTGGGGTGCGTATTTGCAAACGCCATCGCGGTCACCATGCCTTCAAAGCTTCGGTACTGCGAGACCGGTTCCACGGTTTCTTGTTGTAAACCGGACACCTCGAAAATCTTCAGGATGTCGCTTTCAACTCGATTTCCGCCCGCGGTCCCAATCGCGAGGAACTGCTTGTCTCGGTTGGGCCAAGACGTGGTCGCCCAGCTCTCGGCAATCGGAAACTCTCTCGAAGTGCCGTCCTGGTTGAACACCATCACTTGCGGAACGCTCAGCACGCCCGCCGAGTTGGGCAAGGGATGAAGCTCAGACACGCGGAGGTCCTCAATTGACCAAGCATGAGCTTGCAGTTGAGAGTATCGATAGTCCCAACTAAGCAATGCACCGTTGTCACCATCGACCGAATCAGGATCTTCTTTTTCCATGATCCGATTTCCATTTTCATCGATTGGATTTCCCTGCCGATCGGTCTTCTTGTCAGCAATATCATGGACTTCCTGGACCGTGCGGTAGCGACCTCGCTTGCGTTCCGGAGGCCGCTTGGACGAAGGACGCGCCGCATAGAGAAACTGATCTGTAAACAACAATTCAACGGGCCGAAATCGCGGGTCCAGACCGAACACAAAGTTGGTAGGTGCTGCAAAGTATAGATTGCTAAATCCACCCGAATAGGTTCGCTGCATTTCTGACACTTCTGATTCCATCATTTGCCGGCGACTGCTCGACAAGCGTCGTCGTTCATCTGAAAGTCGTTCTGATGTCGTGCTGTCGGTTCCTTCCATCGATAGAATTTTGCGAAGACTTTGTTTTGCCGCTGCCTTTGCTTCGTTGTCGCTAGCGATCAAGTCAAAAACCTTCAGTACATTCGATGCCCCTTGGCTGCCCGCGATCAATGCTTGACGTGCTGCATCGAAAGGATCGTCCTTCGACTCACGCTCGACACTCGGCGGGACCAAATCCAGAAGTTTCCATTGCGCGAACGATCGCATGTTGAGAACGGAAGCTTTTGGGTCAGGCAATAGGGTTGAGAAACTCCACGAATGAACTTGTTGATCTACGCCGCCAGTAACGAACTCTTCGTTTTCCTTCAAAGGTGATATTCCAATGATTGGCCCGTCATGGGCTTTACCACGTGCAATCTCCCGATTTTCTTCAAGACTCCACACCTGAATCGATCCGTCGCTTCCTCCCGCAAACAAGAACTTGGAATCCGAGCTAAAAGTCGCTGCAGTAATCGGAACGCTCATTGCCACATTCGATATTGGCTCAACCGGCTCGATGTTTTCAGCGAATGATTCTGTCTTCCAAATCCCGATGCTATTTTGCGGGTCATCAAAGACCGCAAGAACAAACTTTCCATCCGCGGAAATCGTTGCCGTGCGAACACCCGCATCGAGTCCTTTCAAACGTACGTGCTGCCTATCTAAAGAAGATCGGTCACACCAAAACAGCTCTCCTGGACTGGTTGCGACCAGAACAAAACGAGCATCAGTGGAAAAACTCAGCGAAGCGATTTCACTATCCGACACGTGCCATTTGCCCCGAACTGACACGCTGTGCACTGTTACCGACCCGTCCAGTTTCCCAATCAGCAGACACGAGTCGTCCAAAGAAAACGCAATTGCCGAAAGACTCTTGACCGCCGGGGTTTCTTCTAACAACTCACCACTCGAACCATCGCGAATTTCGCAGTGCCCGTCGGAGAATGCAACGGCAAGCAAGGTGCCATCATGGGAATACGTTACATCGAATACGTCACTCGCCAATGCAATGCTTCGTTTGGCTTCAGGTTCACGCAGATTCCAAATTAGAAGCTCATTGGATTGTTTCGAGGGATCGTTTCCGACTCCAGCTATTCGCTCGCCATTCGAATGGACGACCGCCCTTTTCACCAACGTATTCTCAGCCGCAAGAGTTTTCGGCCATATCACTTCCGATGTTGCTCGCTCACGCAAGTAAGCGATTTGCACGCTTCCGTTTTGATCCACGACCACTGCGAAATCGCCGTTACTAGCAAACTGAATAGATGAAGCGGGGCCCGTAACGTCAGCGTCGCTGTCTTGGAGCCCCACCGGCGTGCCCGCGCTCTGATCGGTGATTGGTAGCCCCCATTTCCGCATTTCACCGTTCAAAGCGGCCGTTAAAAGAGCTTTGCCACCATCGATTATCTGCAAGTCGACAATCGGTTCTTGGTGAGCCTGCAATTGCACCTTCTTTAACTGAGCCTGCTCTGGAATCCACAACGTCACCTGCCCACCTGCATCTCCGACCATGAACCCCTTGCCTTTGAAGCCGGCTGCTATGCAGGTTGGTTTCGAACGGAGTGTTCCGTTAGGAAATGGCTTTGCCTCCAATTGTTTCTTACCAATCGACCAAAACACGATTTGGCTTTCGTCATTCGCTCCCAAGACAAACTGGTCGTCCTGGTAACTCATTAGTGAAGCGATGCCAGAGCTTCCACTCGTTAACATGGAAGGATTATCATTCGAACTCGACCAAAACTTGACATCGCCATCCATGTCGCCGGTTGCTACCAAATCGCCGGTTCGATTAATTGCGGTCGCTGTGATTGAGCCATCATGACCCTTCCGAGGTGGTGCGGCATCCAACCGCTGTTGCTGAGTCTGGCGAAAGCGATCAAGCCCTTGCTGCTGAGCGAGCGGAAAGACTTTGAACGTGCCACCGGCACCTCCTACAACCACTTGCGATCCATTTTCATTGATCGCAAGTGCTGACGGAGTGATCTCGGGATTGAACACCAGACGCGTAACTTCTTTCGATTCAACGTCAAAGATTCCTACGGCGTCGCTGGTACCTGTAAACGCGACTGACTGTCCCAATCCGCTGAACGAAAGATGTTTGTTGTGAGCAGGCAACTGAACCCACTCGTCGGTATCTTCGCTCAACTCGGGCGACGACGTCATGCTATCCGTAGCATCAGCGGATTCATGCTTCGACGCGGCCAAAAGCGACGACTCAGACGCATCGTCCTTCTGAGGCCTTCCATCATCTGATTTCTTCGCCGGTGGCTCCTTAGCTTCCTTCTTTTCCGGCGTTTTGCCTTCGTCTTTCTTCGGAGTCTGCGTTTTCTTATTCTGTTCTTCAGCCTCGCTGTTTGCTCGTTTGATTGCTGCACGCTGTTTAGCGATACGCATCATCTTGTCCTGGTTGCTTTCCCCACCACATCCCAGTGGCAGAGTAAAGAGCAGGAGCAGGCAAAACAGTCGGTAAGCGAGAGACATATGGCACCGAAGGAAGAGGGGGTAAATCCTTTGTGTGATCCTATCTTTCGACTCCACAAACGAATAGGAACTCACACCCCACAGCTCCAATTCTTAACGCAGTCTTTACACACACCTTCACAACAGATGGCTATCTGAGGTGGCCTGGGTTTTGGAGCTAAACACCACGCGATACACCACCACGCAAGCGTTTCATCAAAGACAAATGTGTCAACCTACTTGGTCGCTACGCGCGGAGGTACGAAGATCGGCAATCTAGACTCCCAACCTTTGTATAGAACATCTCTTAGCAACTGGCGACGAAAAGCCATATCGCCAGCAACCAAACGTTTCGCATAACGCATGCTGTTGACCAATCGAGAGTGAACGCCGTGCTGCCCGATAAAGCAGTACTCCCATGTGTTGCTTGCCTTGACGTTTTCGACATTGCCAATGACCGCGGCAACGTCCATCACGTTCAAAACAACCAAGCAATTGCCTAAATGCCATTCAGGCTCTGCTATCCATTTGTCACCGAAAAACGCGTCAAAATCGGTTCAAAAACGGGAACTCGCTTCATTCCGGCAACTTATTGGCTGCAATAATGCGGCATGAGAAGCCGCAGCATGTCATGTCGTGCAATGCAGTCGGAGTCAACAAATCAGATCAAGTCGGTTTTGGCATGATGCCAATCCAAATTTCGCGCAGCACCGGGCCTTCGCCTTTGCCCGTTAGCACGGCAACGAGATACTCCATCCCGATCGCATAGGTACCATCCGCTGAACCGTATTTTCGAAGATGATCTCCGACAACTCGTTGGTCCGCAGCAAACCGACGACGGAATCGAGACACTTCGCCAGCGTCTTTTCGCAGTTGCGCCCAGGGATAACGAAACGAACGGCTTGTGTTTCACTCATTCGTCGCCTGCCACGATTCGGGCTCCGTCAAGCCATCGCCTGCAACCGCAGTGCGAGTCGCTTCGATCCGTGCAAGTCGAATAATCTGCCGCTGCAATGAGTGCGACTGTGCCTGCATCCGAAACCAAACCACAGGAGCCATCAGCATGAAGATGTAAACCATCAGGTCCGTACCGCGCCCGATACCGAGTTGCCTCGACAGTTCACTAGTCCAAGTCGGCTGAGCGATCAGGGCGAACGCAAGACACCAAGCCAAGACACGGATGACCCGCAGTGTTAGGTTACCACGTCGTTGACGAAGCCCGCGAATGTCCAGCAGAACGACCAAAACGAGAACCGGCAAAACGATGTACTGGAACGTGTTCATTTGACAAACCGCCCCAGCACCAAGTCGCCACCGATTCGAGCTGCATCAAATGTCGACTGACCCTTTTCGAGAGTTGCTTCGGTGTAGCGAATTGTGACGGGGACCTCTTCGTATCGTAAACCTTTACGCGAGATCTGGTCCAGGATCTCTGACGCGTGCGCCATTCGCGGCTGCTTTATCTCAATCGACTCGGCTGCGTGTCTGCTCATCGCACGAAAGCCATTGTGCGCGTCGGTGAGCTTCAATCCGGTTGTCAGTCGCGTGAACAAAACGGCCGCTTTCAACAGCAACATTCGCTGCATCGGCATGTTTTTCGACTGGCCCAGAAACCGCGACCCGAGCGCGAGATCACACCGCCCCGCTTGGACGGGAGACAGAAGTTTCGGTATTTCAGTCGCGTCGTGTTGACCATCCCCATCGAAGGTGACCAGAAAGCCAGCCCCGCGTGAAAGCGCGAACTCGATACCGGTTCGCAACGCAGCACCTTGACCGCAATTGATTGGATGCTGAAGCAGCCAGACCGGAAACCGTTTTGCGATTGCGTGCGTTTGATCTAGCGAACCATCGTCCACCACGACAACTTGAAAATTCCCGCTGGGACTATCACGCAAGGCGTGAAGTAGCTTCTTCAGCGTCAACTCGAGTCGATCAGCCTCGTTGTACGCAGCGACGACAATCCAACTTGTGGAGGTCGACGCAGTCGTAGCAGGGGGGACAAGTTTCATGCCCCATAAGATGACGTGTCCATGCGTTTGAACAAGCCAAACGCGATGAAGGTTTGATGAACCTTCGCGGTAGAAATGCGACCGGTTCGTCGACGCTGTTAGCGACGAGCAGCTTGGCGAATTTGCTGAACGAGCCGAGCGTCGGGTTGGTTCAGCGTAAGGACCTGCTCACGAGCTTCGCCGTTGCGATCACGAATGATCACGATCATTTCGGAAGCCCCTGAAATTCCAGGTGCGACTGAACCTTGACTTTGGTCCATTCCGATTTGACTTGTCGCCATTTCGTTAGCGTCAAAAGTCATCGCGGCGGGCGAGCTAACCGTCTTGGACCGGTCTGGCGATGATACCGAACCGTTACCAGCGTATGCGTCCGATCCCGGTTTTGCTTCATAGAGACGTGATAGTTTGACTCGATCTAATTGCCACTTGATAGAACCTGGACCGGTGTAAATTCCGATGTCGGATTTGTAATCGGCAGCGTTACAGACACCGATCAAATGGCCACGCTCGTCAAATAACCCGCCACCGCTGCGTCCATCGATGGGAGCACCCGAGATTTCAAGGTTCGAGCCACCAATGTTTTGATTGTACTTATCGACACCGGTAATCCGAGTGTCACGGCGAGATGGATCGGCACCGCGATCGCAACCGAAACTGAAAGCGGTCTGCCCCACTCGCACCTGTTCGTTTTCGCGAATCACATCCACCGCCTGAACAGCAAACCCGGGACGAATGGCGACCAAACCGATGTCACGATCGCCAGCATCGAAGTCGACCAAGTGGCCAGTGACGGTCTGCGGTTCTCCACCGACAAACACATCTACTTCGATTTTGTCTTTACCGTCACCGTCACGGAAAAGGTGACCACACGTGAGCACCAATGCCTCGTCTCCATGAACGTCGATAATGGTGCCCGTACCAGCACCGTAGCCTCGACCGTCGAAGACACGCAAGCGAACGGTCGCAGCTTGAGCTCGCTCTACCGCGTCGGCTAGCGAAGTGCTCGGCATCGCTTCCATCGCAATATCGGAGGCGGGATTGGCCGAAGTCAGAAATTCGTCGCCGGCGTTGGAGCCACCACTGGTTGAATCGAGCGAACGCCAATCACCGCTATTCATCGCTCCGTTGTCTTGACCAAAATCTCGGCGAACCGAACGGCTGGGTGCCGAAGCCAAAGATGGTGCGTTACCCGCCATCGGTGCCAAACGAGTTAGCGGCTCAGGCATGGATGCGGGACGGCTTTGGTTGCCGGTCGCAAAATCGCTGCGAGTCGGAACGATTGGGCCGGATGTGTTCTGTTGCAGTGCAGCACGCAGTTGACTGATCGACTGGGTTCCCATCAAACGCGTGACTTCCTTGCCGTCACGCAAGATCACATAGGTGGGAGTGCTACGAATCTTGAAGCGTTGAGTCAGTTGAGGTTCGGCTTGCACATCGACTTGGCGAACAGGCACGCCACGGGCAATCAATTCCGAGACGATTGGCTGCATCGCACGGCAAGGAGAGCAATGTTCCGAGCTGAACTCCATCAGCACGGCATCGGCAAAAACGGATGAAGCCCCAAAGCAAACGAACAAACACACCAAAGTGGACAGGCGGCTTGTCCCGAAGATACTCCAGCCCTGTTTTCCCGAAGGACTGGTTAGGCGAGACGGGCTTGGCTGGTTCGTCGTAAATGCACCACTTTGGCGCAGAGAAGTTGCGTGAATCGTTCGCACAGTCCGTCCCTCCCTGGACGTTTTTGAAGTCGGGTGCGTCGGGACAGATGAGCAGGGCACCATGATCCTTCACAGCAACCCGATGGCCCGACGCGGGCGTGATGGTCATCGATAGAGGCGTGCGACCACAACCCCAATGAATCAAGCAGCACTGAAACTTGAGACTTTTTTAAGTTTCACGCTAAGAAAAGCGAAAAAAGACTCGGTGTCATTACATCTGTTCATCGCCAATTAGGTCGAACTTCGCCCGCACCGGCCTCTTCTGCACGCCAGCGAGCCTCAGGAATCACCCGGCGAAAATCGGTGGGTTTGCCTCGAATCGATGCATTCATCAACAACAACCCCAACCGAACCTGTTCGCGTTTTCGCAATGGCGCTTCGATCACCCCCGGTGCTAACGAAGCAGCAGAGCCTCGCAGAAAAACGGTCACATTGTTGAGTGCGTCGCCTAGGTTAGGCCCGGCATTGCCACCGACCACGATGGTGCCGCCCAACGCCCCGGAGCCTGTATCTTCCCCGACATCGCCTCGTACAAAAATACTGCCGCCCCGCATGGCGGCCCCCACGCGAGGCCCAGCCGAACCATAAATCGCGACGGTTCCTCCCGTCATCGCTGCACCCAGCCCACACCCGGCTTGGCCGGTAATCCGAACTCGGCCACCCGAGACGCCTTCGCAAGCACCGTCGCCGACGCTGCCTTCCAAGTGAACGTCGACTCCACAACAACAAGCGAAAGCGAAATCGCCCAAGTTGCCTTCGGCATGGATCCGAATGGGGTGCCGAAGACGCATGCATGCCGCGTGCTGACCTTTCAGTCCAGTCAATTCCAACAACGGTGGAAGTTGCTCGTCGCCCGACGCGGATCCATCCTGTTGCTCGGCAGTGGGAATCGGCATCGCATGCACTGCCGCTCGCAACTCTTCGAGAGTACAGCTACCCAAATCGATCGTTTGGCTGGCGTTCAGGTCGTCGTTCACTATCAAAACTTCCTCGTTTGCTTGTGATACGTCATCAGCGAAACTGAAATCAGTGCCACACATTCGCACTGGCGACCGTCCAGTTGGCAGAGAATCACCCAGCACCGGACAACTTGGTGACTTAAACCTCCGCAATCGCTTCCACGATCGATTGTAGCCTGACGCCCGCGGTTGAGGAGACCGCCAAAACATCGTCATGGCTGGCTGTTTGAGGCGCATCCGGGACGGCCATGTTGGTGACCACCGCAATCGCCAGCGTTGCCAGCCCGGCTCGGCTTGCCAAAACGAGCTCCGGAACCGTGCTCATTCCAACCAAATCGAATCCCCACGTTCGCATCATCCGGCACTCCGCCCGGGTCTCATAATTGGGCCCGGTCACCGCCAAATAACTGCCGCGATGCAGCCGGATCCCGTCTCGACGACTCACCATCGTGGCGATTTCGGCGAGTCCATCGTCGCAGGTCGGCCCACAGTGGCGGTTGGCTGGCCAAGCGTGCGCAGTCGAGCTGTCCACATCTCGACCAGCAGCCAAGCTCCCACCTCCCAAGCTCCCACCTCCCAAGCTCTCAGCCCTCAAGCTCCCAACCTCGTAACTCTCTGGCCCCAAATTCCCAAACCCCAACAAGCCGTGCAGCAAACTCATGTGCTCGTCGATCATGACCAAATCGCCAGTCTGGTAACGAGGATTCAAGCCACCTGCGGCGCAGCTCACGATCACGGCCCGCGGCTGAAGGGATGCCAACAACGCCATCGGGCGAGTGACCGCGTCGATCGAGTGGCCTTCATAGACATGCAAACGCCCCGCCATTGCAATGACCGGCGCCCCGGCGAGCCAGCCCAGCAGGAATTCGCCACGATGCCCGGCTGCGGTGGCCGTCGCAAACCCGGGGATCTTGCCGTAAGGAACCGAAATGGGGGAAGAAATCTGATCCGCCAAACCTCCCAATCCGCTGCCCAGCACGATGGCGATCGGCGGTCGAGCGAGGCAGGCTTCACTCCATTTGGGTGCGTTGCCCAAAAGTCGTTCTCGGGCTGAGGCCGCATCAAATCTATCTTGATTGCCCATCGACGGGTTCGCATTTCGGTCCGCTTTGCCATCAACGCCTTGATTCAATGCTTGGATCCTTCGAATTTTAAAATAGTTTAGGGCGTCAGCGGGCCTACTCAACGTGCGTTCGGAGCTCATTCCGGGCACGAAACGCTGGCACAGTGGTCGCACTGGCCCAGAAATTGCCCCCAAACACAGGCATTCGCCGTTTTGGGCTTTCCGTTAGGGCAGTCCTTTGCGATATTTCCGGCTTCGCTGCATTTTTGGCTTTGCGCCTCGCGCGAAATCTTACCCCATCAACACCCTCACGATCGAGGCATTGGCCTCCGAACCAGCCGGTTTTCCTAGATGCACGCGTTTGTCGCATCCCGGCGTTTCATTGATCGAGCGTGTACGTCAGCCTAGGTAAAGAAGAATGAATCTGGAGAAAGTCCGAAACATCGGTATCAGTGCACACATTGACTCGGGCAAGACAACGCTAAGTGAACGAATCCTGTTTTACAGCGGTCGTATTCACAAGATCGAAGATGTTCGCGGTGGCGGTGACGGCGCCACGATGGATCACATGGAACTGGAAAAAGAGCGTGGAATCACGATCACCAGTGCCGCGACTAGCGTTCAGCACAACGGCTACCACATCAACCTGATTGACACGCCCGGCCACGTTGACTTTACCGTCGAAGTGGAACGTTCGTTGCGTGTTCTCGATGGTGCGGTTTTGGTTCTTTGCAGCGTCGGTGGCGTGCAAAGTCAATCAATCACCGTTGACCGCCAAATGAAGCGGTACCAAATTCCTCGCGTCGCGTTCATCAACAAGATGGACCGTACCGGTGCGAACCCACGCCGCGTTGTCGAACAACTTCGCGAAAAGCTGGGCGCAGATGCCTTCTTGGCCCAAATCCCAATCGGTGCGGAAGAAAACTTCCGTGGCGTGGTCGACCTGATCGAAATGGTGGCTTACACCTTCGAAGGCGACCAAGGCGAAAAGGTTGTCACCAGCGAAATCCCTGCTGACTTGAAAGACGAAGCGGAAGAATCACGCGTTGCGATGTTGGACTCGCTGTCCAACTACAGCGACGAAGTGATGGAATTGCTGCTTAGCGAAGAAGAAGTGCCTAAGGACATGGTCTACAAGGTCATGCGTCAAGCCGTTTTGAATGGTGCGACTCCCGTATACATGGGCAGTGCTTACAAGAACAAAGGTGTTCAGCCACTGCTCAACGCAGTCACCGAATACCTGCCAAGCCCGCTCGATCGCGAAATCTACGGACGCGACCCTGCCGACGAATCGAAGAAAATCGAACTGTCTCCCGATCCAGACAAGCCATTCGTTGGCATGGCATTCAAGATCGTCGAAGACCCGTTCGGTCAACTTACTTTCATGCGTATCTACCAAGGTACGATCAAAAAGGGCGAAGCTTACACCAACCAACGTTCTAGCAAGAAAGAACGATTCAGCCGCATTGTGCGAATGCACAGTGAAAAGCGGGAAGAAATCGACGAAGCTGGCCCTGGTGACATCATCGCGGTCATGGGCATCGACTGTGCATCCGGGGACACCTATTGCAGCGAGCGAGATTACGCGACGTTGGAATCGATGTTCGTGCCAGAGCCCGTCATCAAGATCGCCGTTAACCCGCTTAACCGTGGTGATGGCGACAAGATGAGCAAGGCGTTGCAACGTTTCCGTAAGGAAGACCCAACCTTCAGCGTCTACACGGACGAAGAAACCAACGAAATCTTGATTTCGGGAATGGGCGAACTGCACTTGGAAATCTACATCGAACGAATTCGACGTGAATACGGCGTCGAAATCGAAGTCGGTGCACCGAAGGTTTCCTACCGTGAAAGCCCGACTCGCGAAGTCGAATTCAACTACAAGCACAAGAAGCAAACCGGTGGTTCAGGTCAATACGCTCACATCGTTGGCAAGTTGATCCCAATCGAATCGGATAGCGAAGACAGCTTTGAGTTCGAGGAAAAGGTTGTTGGCGGTCGTATTCCCAAGCAATACATCCCGGCTGTCGAAAAAGGCTTCCGCGATATCTTGGGCAAGGGTCCGATCGCTGAGTACCCCGTTGTGGGAACTCGTATCGAGCTTCTAGACGGTAGCTACCACGACGTCGACTCCAGCGAAAAAGCTTTCTATACCGCCGCTCAAGGTTGCTTCCGAGAGTACTTCAAGCAAGCCGCTCCGAAGTTGCTCGAGCCAATCATGAAGGTCGAAATCGAAGTCCCCGAAGACTTCCAAGGTACCGTTACCGGTGACGTGATTCGTCGTCGTGGTTTGATGACCAGCAACGATACCAACGAAGGCATGACCGTCATTCTTGCTGAAGTCCCATTGGCCGAAACTTTCGGTTATGCGACTGACTTGCGTTCGATGACTCAAGGTCAGGGAACGTTCACGATGGAATTGGCGGCTTATCGCCAGACTCCTTCGAACATCCAAGAAGAGATCATCGCCGAGAAGAAGAAAGACGAATAAGGTCGCCAGCGTCTAGCGACGCCTGGTTAATCTTTTAACTTGAAATTCGATCAGCTGAGATGCACAAGCGTCTCGGCTGATTTTTTTTGGATAGCGAGCCGCGAAGATTGCTCAACAACGTGCCTGACATTTCATTGAAAGCAAGCTGCCTATTTAGCGGCAGCCGGTAGCTTCCCAACAATCTCCAACCATACGGGTTCCGTCGCTGGCACGGGCACCGTTATCCGCACGTTTTGTATCGCCGGGCCGCCTGGGATGGCAAAACGAGTAGCCGGATATACCGAGCCAGCTCGAACTTCGACCTTGGCTTTCGGCGCACTTTCGGCCTCCGCTGTTGGCAGCCACCAGACTTGGCGATTCGGTATTCCCGTGTACCGCCATTTCTCGTTCAGCCCTGCCGGATATTTCAGCTTTGTCGCGTTGACGACATCCGTTGCCAAAGTCAACCGAAACATCTCAACGTTGGCACCCAGCATCAACTCTCTTGGCAACTTTGCCAGTGGTATTTCTCGCCAACCATGGGACTCACCATCCAGCTCTTCGCTGTCCGAAGATTCCACTGAGTCGATTTTGCCATAGAGCCCGGCAACCGTCTCAGCATCCTCTCGCAATTCCACCTCTCGCCACAAAAACCTTGTATCGAATTGCGTTACGAACTGAACCGCTTCCATCGGCGTGCTACCAGCGGATGCACGCGGTAGGAAGCCGACTCGGTTTGGGTGCTCAGCGTCAAATAGGATCTCGACAATAGGCAGAGCCCCAGACGCAAGTCGCTTAAAGTGCGCAAAAACTCGCATCGTTTTACCATCACTAGCGATAGCGTTTTCTACGATCGCTTCCCTGGACTCGCTGTCGCCAATCTTTACAGGACGAACGATCGTATCACTCAATGTAAGAAGGTCAGCGGGTGGAGACGCAAACTGAGCTTCGGTATCGTTAGCGGGCGTTTGCCCTACAGGTACCGGCCGGACGGAAATCCCAAGCGGGCAATATGGATACACATCTCGATTGTCACCCAACGTTGAACTTAGCGACGGCGAGATGCCTATCAATCCGTTTAGATCCGGTTGATCGGACCGGAAGACACTGATTCCTTGACGATGGCCAGCCCCAATTTGGCCGCGAGTGTTGGGAGGCACGTAAAAAACGGACGGAGATTTAGGTACCTCAGACGCTGGCGAGATCCACAGAAAGTTCCCTTTGCTGTCGTACTCGTCCGGTATATCGATCGCCTTATACTTCGAGAGCGGATGATTAACTTCGAAACGTTGCACCTTTAGCTTGAGTGGCTTATCTAGTTCATAGGCTTTGGACTGTCGCGAAACCACACTCGTGCTGGAACTACCGTGTGTCGCCAACCATGTCTTTGGGTGATGCTGTTGCAGGACCACTTCGTCGTCTAGATAGACAATCGAATGAAACCCTTCCTCGTCTTTCGTACATTTGAAGTCAATCGAATGCTCGCCAGCCGGTAGAGCAATCGCTTCATACTTAGTTGGGTAACCAACCGAATTCACGAAGACAGTCGCCAGCCTCAATTCAAGATTGGCGTCAGAAGCCACGCTGTACTTCCAACTGCTAATATTGCTGAAGATACCAGGCAACGAGCAAACGTTTAGCTTTGCTTCATCGCTAATAATTAAGTCCGTCGTGACCAGCCGCAGGTTTTCGATTTCCGACTGCAGGACCGGAATTTGACTTCGCACCATCAGGGCTGGGAGCCATGCCGCGACTACGGCCGTCAACAGCAACAGTTCCAACAAGCCGAATCGAATCCATCGGCCCGGCGATCGTATAGGTGCAGACAACCGCCCCGCTTCCGGCTTATCAGATGGCTTTGCCGGTGAATCGTACGCGTCCGCGATCACAATTTGGTCTCCTGCATGGAGCTGGTCTCCCCGTTGGACCAAGCGGTGAAAGCTGCTTTGTGATCAGCACCATAAAGGTAGACGACGAAACCCTGATACAAACCATGTTCGGACTTACCATTCCGTTTCTTAGCGATGGTCTTTTCACGCAACCGGAGCAAACAGATTGCCTCGTCCTCATCAAAATCGCGAGTCCGCTCCTTCTCGTTCACAGGCACTTCAACAACAAAGTCACTGAGTGAGTCGAGCTTAAAATCAACGGGCATTTGAGTCGTACTGGAGCCACCATTCCCGCTGAGACAGAACATCCATCTTCCGTCGCAATGAATCAGTGCCAATGTCGCAAGCACTTCGCTGGACTCAGCTTTGCCGGTGGTCCAGGTACCGCCAGAACCACCGCGTCCGCGTGGCGAATCCGCCGCCACCAACCCTTCTTGCATCTGGTAGGAAGGTCCGTAGTTTGCCGGAACATACATGCGATATCGCCACACATATGCCTGATCCACCCCCGATGGAATGATCTCTTTATCAAACGGCACATAAGATATCGCGACCTTTGCGGGATCTTGCACCTCTAAAAACCCGACCCGCTTCCTGAGATCCGATCGAATATCACGCAGTCGAGCGAGATCAGTGTTGTACCTAATGGTGAAGCCGATACCGACAATCGCCAGCGACAACATGACAATCCGAACGATCCGAATTCGGCGCGGTCCGACGATGGACATGTTCGATTCCAGGAAAGCGTGCAGTCAACGAGTGTCCTGTTCTAACAAACAATTCAATCGCTAGCTGGACAACACCACGGCAGCAGGCAAAAGTCCCAGAAGAATCGGAAGCGGACCTCTCCCCAACCAAAGTATCCAAGCTTCACCGGCCACCAAGCCCCAGTGGTCCTGTGGCCCTTCCATCCTAAAGCTCGGCCTCATCGTCATCTGCTTCCTCGTCTTCGGATGGTTCCTCATCCGATTCGCGGTAATAGACGCGTTGGAATTTCGGTAGAGGATCAAATGCTAGCTGATCGACCAGCACGCCCTGTTCTTTCGCCATGCGTAGCGTTGCGACTGCGTCGCCGTATCCGCCACCCACTTCGGTAATCCCTCTCAACAAGCCTGGCAGAGTCGCCTCAACTTCGGCAAACGCATCGGCTTGTCCGGGACGGAATCGACTGATTCGAAATTGCTGACTCGTGCTCCCAGAATTGTCCGAGACCGATGAATCCGTTTCGATTCGACGAACTACGATGCCACTCGGGCCGATGAAGAACGAGTCCATCGCTAAAGGCGACATCGTCCCCATCAATACAATTTCCGACTTCCGATTCAACGAAACGATCACTGCGGGGGTGCCTAACGACGGCACTTGGTACAAGCGGAACTTGCCGCTCAGGTTCATTGTATTCAGAGCCGACTTGCCGTCTTTCCGTTCTCGAAGCGTGACCAACGCACCGTAGCGTGTTTCAAGACTGGCTTCATCCATCAACGAAAGCACTGCGGTAACTACAGCCGGATCTTGCAATCCTTGCAACGCAGCTAACGACGGAGCACGGAACGCGGGATGCGAACGCACTCCCGCGATCAAAGGTTCGATCGCCTCTTTGCGTCCTAAGTATGCGAGCGATTCAGCAGCGTAGAATCGCAATTCTGGATTCGAGTTCTGTGCCCCTTCGATAAGCGTAGGAATCGCGGCTTCGCCCAATGCTTCGAGCTGGATTGCGGCATCCGCAGCGGTGGGTGGGTTCCGCAAACGCTCGGCAAGCGTGATCAGCTTTGCCTGCGTCCCGGTCGATTCTGGAGCAACCGTGACGGCTCGAACCACCGCCATCAAACGGTCTTCGTGGTTTCGGTAACGGGGATGAACATCCAACTCGATGTAGTCATCTTCCACGGGTTTCGCGATGCCTCGACGGGTCGTTCCGTCAAAGAAGTAGAAGCGTCGATTGATCGCGTCAGCAATGGCTGTTGATATTTTGACATGCTGGAATTCTGGACGTAGAACCAACCCCAACTTGCGGTCTTTTTGAACCAGTCCGCCTGACAAGATTCGTCCTGAAACTTGAAGCGTTGCGTCATCAGTCCCGTCGAAATCGGCTCGTGTCAGCACCGCTCCGGTACCAACGGCCATCACACCGCTGCTGCGGACGGTGTTTTGCAACATCTGCTGGTGCCGCAAACGGGTGTCCAACAACCAACCACCATGCAGGTCAGATGCTTCCGTCTTCGGAGGTGTCAGGATCTGCAAATCGATCGGATCACCGCGTCGAGCTCCGGGCGGAATCAAACCGCGAACCTGCACCAAGGCGGTGTCATCCCGTTCCAGATAGTCGTTGGGCTTGGCAATTTCGTTTCGCTTCATTTCCTCTAACAACCGGTCCCGAAACAGCGACGGCAAGGCCGGGCCGCCTGTTCCAGGCAATTGATTAACAACCGCGACACCATCGACCCGAATTTCGTTGAGTCCCTGGGGTACGGCGGCTTCACGCACCAATTCGGGCGGTTTAGGTGGAGAAAGTAGTTTTGGAAACCCTTCGTCCTTGCCGTTCGAACTGTCACCGCGATTGAACAGCGAAGTGCAGCCTGCCACAAACACCCAAAGACTGCATGCGAAGGCAGCTTGAACCATCTGGAAACGTGAAAAAGGCATAGCTTGGAATGCAAAAAAGGAAATTTCTCGAGTCGACTTTGATCTCAACGCTTAGGAGCTAGCGAATTGCCCATCGCAAGCACAAGTGACGTTTTGTAAGCTCGCAGTTTCACGAAGCCCCCGGTGGGCTCCCGTTGTCGCACCTAGAGCAGTCATCGCAGCATGTTGATCGTACTTTCACCCGCTAAAACCATGGATTTCGAGTCCGCCGTTCCCGTCAAATTACCGGCGAGTTTGAAAGTTGGATCGCGGGCCCGATCGGAACAATGTCCCGCTCTGATTAAACGCAGCAGCGAGCTTGCCAAATTGCTGAAATCTCAGACGCCTGACGACCTACGCCGAATGATGGGGATCAGCGAGGCTCTGGCTGAGCTGAACCACAGCCGCTTCCAGGACTGGGCGACTCCCCACCCAACGGACGGCTCGAAAGAGGCTCTCTTTGCGTTCCAAGGCGATGTCTACCAGGGCCTGAACGCTGATTCATTCACACCCAAGCAACTCGAAGTCGCTCAGGATCAGATCCGGATCCTGTCGGGGCTCTACGGCGTACTGCGGCCGCTCGACCATATCCTTCCGTACCGCCTGGAAATGGGCACCACGCTCGCCAATGAGCACGGCAAAGACCTGTACGCGTTTTGGGATGACGACATCACCCAGGAGCTTGCCAAACAAATGGAAGAAAACCAGTCACGCTTCCTACTGAACCTGGCTTCGAACGAGTACTTCCGCAGCGTCAAACGAGCCCTGCTTCCAGCCGACGTGGTCGCCCCCGCGTTCAAGGAAAAGAAGAACGGCAAATACAAGATCATCAGCTTCTTCGCCAAGAAAGCTCGCGGCACGATGGCCGCCTGGGTGATTCGCAATCGAGTTCGGACGCTTGCCAAACTGACTCAATTCGACGAAGACGGCTATCGCTACGACGCTGAGTCCTCAACCGACAAAGTGCCCGTGTTTTTGCGTGGCTGATTCGGAACTCGAGACGCGGCGTCAGCTTCATGAACTAGCCAACGGGTCACTGGCCAGCGTTCCACGACAAGCACTAAACAACTCAATCGCCTGAACTGTTTCGCGAACGTCGTGCACTCGTAAGACATGTGCCCCGGCAACCGCAGCGGCCAACGAGACTCCCAATGTGCCCGCAAGTGGATCAAACGCTTGACCGGTTTTTTCGGTGAGTCCCGCAAGCCGCTTCTTGATAAAGCCCTTACGAGAATGGCCGATCAGGCACACGCATCCTAGGTCAGTGAAACACTCGACACCTCGCATCAATTCAAAGTTGTGCTCGTGCGTTTTGCCAAATCCGATTCCTGGATCCAAACAAATCCGCTGCTGACCAATGCCGGCTTCCAAGCAAGCGTCTCGACGCTGAATCAAATACTGCCGTATCTCTTTCACCACGTCACCATACGTAGGTGCGTCCTGCATCGTTTGTGGCGTTCCCTGCATGTGCATGACGCAGACCCCCGCCCGTGACTGCAAAGCGAGCGAGACCATCTCGGGGTCACCCTCCAATCCCGTCACATCGTTGATGATCTCGGCTCCAGCTTTCAAAGCCGCTTCGGCGACTGACGCCTTGCTGGTGTCGATACTAATCGGGATCGAAAGCCGCCCAGCCAGTCCGTCGATGACCGGCACAACGCGGCGAATCTCTTCGTCCGCCTGAACCGGTTCACTGTAAGGTCGAGTGCTCTCACCACCGATGTCGATGATGTCGGCCCCATCGGCCTGCATCTGCAACGCGGCGTCGATTGCCAACTCAACCGTGCATGACTCCGGCGCGTTACCAATGGAACTGTCACCTGACGAAACTTCACCTACGGCGAAACGACCGCCGTCGGAAAAGCTATTCGGCGTTACATTCAGGATGCCCATCACCAATGGACGCCCCGTGTAAGTCAGCGTCCGCCGCGACGTTTGCCATACCGCACTAGTAGCGGGATCACGTTTACCAGAACCTGGGCTCATGTATACCGTACGTTTTGATGCTCAGGCTCGAAGAATGCCGATAGCATCGAATCCACCCGCAACAACCCTTCGCGAGTTAGCGTCACTCGGTCGTCGCTGATCTCAGCTAAGCCCTGTTCCACATAGCCATCCCAAACCTCTTGCCATTGCTGGACGATGTCGGTGTCGAACTTCTTTGTAAAATAATCTCGCTCTAAATAGCCACGTTTAAGCAGCAGGATCATTTCACGGATCAGCGTTTGATGCGGCGTTGGCACAAAGCCTCGCCCCAAAGGCAGTTCGCCCTTTTCGATCGTTTCCAAATAAGCCGGCATGTGCGGCAAGTTTTGGTAGTGCACACCACCGGCGTGACCGAAACTGGCAATCCCGGTCGCAATCAGGTCGGCACCCTTCCAAAGGTTGTCGCGGTAAGAAAAACTCACCATCCCACTGTCTTCGCCCAGATCTTTGACCAGCGTGTAACCACTGCTGACCTTATACCCGGCGGCAATCAACTCGTCGAAGGCGTAGTCCACCCAATCTCGTTTAAGCTGCCAAGTGGCGACCGGGCTTTCAATCTTCTTGCCCAAGATGTCTTTGCTGTAGATCGTGTTGAACGGCAACTCCATCTGATAGATCGTCACGCTTTCAGGCGACATCTCGATCGTGCGGCGAATGTTGTCTTTCCAATTGTCCCAGGTCTCGCCCACCATGCCAGCGATCAAGTCGATATTCACATTGGCAAAGTCAGCCGCTTCGATCCATTCCCAAGCGTTGAAAACTTGCTTGGACAAGTGAGCTCGGCCGTTGTCCTCAAGAAGTTGGTCCGAGAAATTCTCGATGCCTAAACTCAATCGGGTAACCCCCAGCGTTTCCCGAAGCGTTTTGACTTTGGTTTCGCTAAGCGTGCCCGGTTCGCATTCAAACGTAACCTCTTCCGCACCATCCCAAGTGATATGTTCACGAAGACGGTCGGCTAGTTTGGTCAATTGCTTGGGGGACAAAAAGCTGGGTGTTCCACCACCGAAATAAACGAACCGGAACGGCCGATCCCCCATCACGGGCAGCTTACTGACCATCGAGATTTCGTTGCACAATGCATCGACATAACGTTGAACTTCAGCCGCTTTGACATCCGTAAAAACCTTGAAGTAGCAAAACTTACAACGTTTACGACAAAACGGGATGTGCAAGTACAAACCCAGCGGGCTGTTGTCCTGCGGTGGTTGGTTCAGCCGCTCGCGAACATCCGACAGCGCATCACCTTTCCACTGACTGTACGGCGGATAGTTCGAGATAAAGACACTGCCTACTTCGGTTTTGTCGTCGCTCGATGTGTTTGTCATTATTGATTCGCTGTAATGTCAGTTCGATTGAATCCAGGCCACCGGCCCAGATCTTAAACACAGGTCGTTTACCCATGTCAATGAAGTTGCAGGTTCCACACCCGCATCCAACTTCTGGTGAGCTAGAAACTTTGGTGAGCTTTAAAATTCGGTGAGCTAGAAAATTTCTGTCGCGTCGTTTCTTGGAGCGTCGGTTGTTTGGGCGTCGGTTGTTAGGAGTCTAAAATCTGCTCATGCGTTGATTATTCATCTTCCGTCGTGCCAAAACACCTCACCACACCCTCATCATCGGCAATCAGCAAGCGTCCATCCACAATGGCCGGAGAAGCAAAAAAGCCGCCTCGAATTTCGAATGACCAACGCTCGGTCCCATCTTCTAGGGACAATCTTAACAACCTTCCATCGGTCGATGCGATCCAGACATCATTACCGACGATCAAGGGGGAAGCGTCCGCTCGCCGGCGGAGGGTCGTACGCCAGATCTGTTTACCTGTTGCTCGGTCAATCGCGTCGACCTGCTTATTGCGGCTCGAAACAACCACTCGTGTTTTCCCAATCGCGGCACTGCCTCGATATTCCTGGGCTCGATCGGGGTCCTCGTATTGCCAACGCTCGTCGCCTTTTGCCAAATCGAACGAGTAAAAGACCCCATCCATGATTGGCAGATAAACTTCACCGTCCGCAATTGCTGGTGTACTTCCCGTTGGCCCCTCTAGCGGAATTGGCTCTCGGATCGCCTTACCAGTCGCCAGGTTCACGACGTGCAAACCGCCGTCACAACCGCCGAGCAACGTCGTTCCGTTACCAATCGAAGGGGCACAGCGGATTTGGTCGCCGGTTTCGTACTTCCAAACCAAAGCCCCTGTGCTGGCATCGAAACAATACAAACTTCCATCTTGGCTGGTCTGTAAAACCCGAATTTTGGAACTTGGCTTCGGCGGAACTGCTGGCACACCGGCAATCTCCGCGCTCTCACCTGAAGCCTCCGAGACGTCTGGGGCAGACGCAGCTTCCGCCGGTACGACCGCGAAAAACGAGGCCGATGCATTGATCTCGCCGTCCGTCGTTTGTTTCCAAAACGTGTCGCCGGACTCAGGATTCAACGCATAGACATTTCCTTCCACATCACCCACGACCAGCAACGCGCGGTTCGCAGAGTCGTTTCCCGAACTTTCCGGCAAGTACAAAGACGGCGAGGCAACAAACCCAGTATCAAACTCCTTACGCCAGAGCGACGATCCATCCGCCAGGTTCAACGCTTGCACTCCGCCCATCACATCGGCAACGAAAACTCGTTTACCATCGCTGACGGGGGTGGATTCAATCGCCTCGGGCAACTTGGTTTCCCATAACACCTTCAAATCATCGGGCAATATTACAGATGTGGCTCCAGTTGCCCCGGCATCACCTCGCGGGCTCAACCAATTCTTGGTGCCCGGAGCATCGCCCTCGCTAAGCGGCACCCAACGCACCGATTCGGCCGCCTTCGCTGTGGTCTGGGTTTGGCCAGCTGGCAGAGCCTCTGGTGTTTCGGCTGTTTCCGCCGCCCAGGCTGCACCACTGATTACGAGGCAACAGGCGATCGATGTGGCTAGTTGGCTCCAAAACGATTGTGTCATCGGTGGCAAAATCTACGAAAGGAGACTGGAGAGATAGCCGAAAAGGCTAATTTGAAGTTCGCCGAACCGAATCGTTCCAGAATCGGTCTGGCTTATACGGTGTCCGGTCGAGTGGCACGCAAGTATTATACCCACTTGGTCAGTCAATCCAGCCGGTTGGCGATTATTAACCCTGCCGTTTGCGATGCAGCGTAGGGACCTTTTCAGAACCGATTTTGAGTTATTTTGCATGATTTGCGTCAGCCTGGGGCGTGCCCGCCACAAACGAATGATCGCTGAACACCAATTCTTGGTGGAACAAGGCGCTGAATTGGTTGAGCTGCGACTCGATTTCATCACCCGAGCAGTCAACTTAAAGCGTCTCCTGGACGATCGTCCCGGCCCTGTCGTTGTGGCCGTCCGGCGCAAGGAAGACGGCGGACGGTGGGAAAGGTCCGAAGCGGAACGCATGACGCTGTTGCGGAGTGCGATTGCTGCGGGCGTGGAATACATCGATATCGAAGCCGACATTGCTTCGGAAATCCCACGATACGGGAAAACCAAGCGAATCATCAGCTACCACGATTTCAGCGGCACCCCCGACGAACTGGACGAACTTCACGAGGCGATGGCCGCCGAAGATGCCGACATCGTCAAAATCGCCACGATGGCCAACACGTTCTCCGACAACATTCGGATGATCCAGCTCACTGCCAAAGCAAAAATCCCAACCATCGGGATCTGCATGGGCGAAACGGGCATGATGACCCGAATCCTGGCCAACCGCGTCGGCTCGCCGTTCACCTACTCCACCTTCAGCACCGACAAGAAGCTCGCTCCCGGTCAACTGAACTGGAAGGAGATGAACAGCCTCTATCACTACGATTCGATCAACAAAGACACCGCTCTGTTTGGCGTGATCGCGGACCCAGTCGCACACAGCCACAGCCCGCTGATTCATAACGCGGCGTTCATCGACTCCGGCATCAACGCTCGCTACCTACCGTTTCGAGTGCCTAAGGATGACCTACACACGTTCATGAACACGTGTCACGACATCGGCATCCAGGGGATCAGTATCACGATCCCGCACAAAGAAGCGTCGATGAATTACTGCACCCAAGCCGAAGCAAGTGCGAAGGGAATCGGTGCTATCAACACAATGATCTTCGATTCCAACAAGGAACGCCTGGGTTACAACACCGATTACCGAGCCGCGATGGACTGCATCGAAGAGACCCTCGGTATCGAGCGTGGAGCTGAAAATTCGCTGCAAGGAAAGACCGCTTTAATCTTGGGTGCCGGCGGTGTGTCCCGAGCGATCGCATGGGGCCTACGACAGCGACAATGCGATGTCACGATTTC
Organism: Rhodopirellula sp. J20-39; assembly: GCF_057365095.1. Taxonomy (NCBI): domain Bacteria; kingdom Pseudomonadati; phylum Planctomycetota; class Planctomycetia; order Pirellulales; family Pirellulaceae; genus Rhodopirellula; species Rhodopirellula sp. J20-39. The sequence goes on from NZ_CP195123.1 coordinate 6,210,916, forward strand.
ATCGCGAACCGAAGAACGCAGCCGCACGCTGGCTGGCGAGATTGGTTGCCATTCGATTCCCTGGAAAGAACGTCACACCATCGCCCCACACCTATTGGTCAACGGCACACCAGTCGGCATGCATCCCAACGTCGACGACTCTCCCTTCGAAGAAGCCGCTATTAACCAGTTCATGGTGGTCTTCGATACCGTCTACAATCCCGAAAACACGCTGTTGATCAAACAGGCTCTGCGCCGATCAGCGAAAGTCATCACCGGCGTGGATATGTTCGTCCGCCAAGCCGCCTACCAATTCCGGCTATTCACCGGCAGCGACGCGCCCACAGACTTGATGCGTCAGAAAATTAAGCAAGCTACCAACCCCGTCCAACTGAACTAGATCACCATGCTTCGAAGCCAACTCATCCACCCCGAGATCACCGCCATCCTTGCCGCAGCAGGGCACCACAGCACCGTATTGATCGCGGACGGCAACTACCCCTCGCTGAACAAACGCGGCCCCAATGCGAAACTGATCAGCATGAACCTGACACCAGGCCTGATCACAGTCGACCAGGCCCTCCAGGCAATCCTCTCTGCGGTGCCGATCGAAGGTGCTGCGACCATGCAAACCGAAGCCGATGGCCCTTACGCCCTCGATGGCGATCCTCCCGTGTGGGAGGACTACCGCAAGTCCATTAAGGCCGCGGGCCTCGACTTGGAACTGAAACCACTCGAAAAGTGGGAATTCTATGACAACGTCATCACGCCAGACCATGTCCTGACGATCCAGACTGGCGACCAACAACGCTACGCCAACCTGCTATTGACGATTGGCGTACGAATGGACTGATTCAGTCCGGCCAAATTAGCGTCTGGATATTTTCTGGACGCCAAGGAAGAACAACACGATCGAGACGGTGAATCCAGCCGTCGCGATCGACAGCTGAGCTCCATCCCAATTGTTGCCTGCGTTTCCCCAGCCTTCGTTTTCAAAATCGAGGCCCAACGAGACGCAAAATAACGTCAGGGACATCAGAAACACGAGCACGCTGATCGCGATTAGCACAGCGCCCAATCGTTGGCCGGGCGACAAGATCAGCCTAAGTGACACGATAGGAAGCTCAACCGCTAAATCGGCTTAAGCAAAGCGTGACGTTTTGGCCGCCAAAACCAAAGCTGTTATTCAAAGCGTGCGAGATCTTCGACGGGCGAGCTTCGTTGGCCACATAATCCAAGTCGCAATCCGGATCTTGCGTTTCGTAGTTGATCGTCGGTGGCAAAACACCATCACGCAACGCCATTAAACACACGATCATTTCGGTCACTCCCGCCGCAGCGATCAGGTGCCCCATCATGCTCTTGGTACTGCTAACCGGCACGTTCATCGCGTTTTCGCCAAACACCTCACGGCATGCTTTGGTTTCCACACGGTCGTTGACCTTGGTACTGGTACCGTGCGCGTTGACGTAACCGATGTCGGTCGGATTCAAACCCGCGTCCGCGATCGCCATCCGCATTGCTGCGATACCGCCGTGACCGTCCGGTGGAATGTCGGTGATTCGATATGCGTCCGCTGTCGTCCCGTATCCTGCAACCTCGCCATAAATGGTTGCGCCACGAGCCTGGGCGGCTTCGAGTTCTTCCAGCACCACCATCGCGGAACCTTCGCCCAACACGAAACCATTGCGTCCCGCATCGAATGGTCGACTGGCCTTGGTCGGCTCGTCGTTGCTTTCGGACAACGCCGTCAACAGGTTAAAACCGGTCACGCCAAACGGATGAATCATGCTGTGTGTTCCGCCGGCCAACATCACGTCAGCTTCGCCGCGGCGAATGATTTCCGTCGCTTCACCAACCGCTTGGCTGCTTGCTGCACACGCGGTCAGGCAGTTGAAGTTTGGGCCTTGAGCGTTGAACCGAGCGGCTAGGTGCGCCGCCGGCATGTTGGGCTCTTGTTCGAGCTCTTTGGCGGGATTGAGCAGATCCAATCCGGTCGCGATGAATCGCTTGGCGTCGTACTCACCCGACTGCAGAGCGGCAACCATCATCTTACTGAAGGTACCGAAGTCTTGATTACCTTCACCGCTGCCCAGGTACACACCCATGCGAGTCGGATCGCTAATCGAATCCATCACACCGCTGTCTTTCATCGCTTGCGTTGAAGCCGCGATAGCGAATTGGGTGTGGCGACCTCGAGCGGTATGTTGGTCACCATCGTCGACCGCTTTGGTGATGTCCCAGCCCTTAATTTCAGCTGAAATTTTGGTAGGGAACCCGCTGGCATCGAACAGTGTGGTTGGAGCCACACCGCTGCCACCTTCTTGCAGGCCAGACCAGACGGTCGCAACATCCCAACCCATAGGGTTGATCATTCCGATTCCGGTAACAACGACTCGGCGACGCGACGACATGGACGCTCAAAGATTGTGGTAATAAGGAACCGGTTGCCCGTCAGCGGTTTTCGCAACGTGAAAGAAATTCATCAGTCGCAACATCGCCCGCAGGTCGCCGGGGTTAAACAGAGGACCGTCAACAAGGTGACCTTCCTCCAAAAACGCAAACATCAAATCCGCTTCAGCCTGCAACACACCGTTGCAATGACTCGTCCCGGTAACGGTTGCCCCGAGATCTTGAGTTCGGCCTAACGTGACATGATAGTTCAGCGTGTCACCCGGTTTGGCCGGAGCGTGATACTTCACGCTGGCGACCTTGGCCAGGACGACTCGCTTGGTGAACTGAAAATGTTCGTGGACGAGGATTCCGCCAACTTGGGCGAGCCCCTCGATGATTAGTGTAGGCGGTAGCACAGGATAACCCAGGCTATATCCGTCGAGCACCTCTTCATCGAGAGCCACGTTCTTGATGCCACTGGCATGGGAGCCACTGACAAATTCGGTAAATCGATCGACCCAGAACCAACGCATTGTTTAGGCGTTGACCTTGCTACCGACGTAGCTGCAAAGGTCGCCGACGGTCAACAGGTTGCCGAAATCTTGAACCCGTGGGTTTTCTTCGAACTTCGACAGGTCAGCCCAAGGCATGCGGGTCTTCAAAGTCGCCATACCGTCAGCGGTGACAACACCATCTTGAACGTATTGGCTGTTGGTCAAAATGTCCTCTGGCGAAAGTTCTTCGCGAGGAATTTGGATATCGAAAGATTTTTCAAGCTTGAAAACGATATCCAAGAAGTCGATCGATTCCGCACCCAGGTCGCCGACCAAAGTGGCATCGGGAGTGGCTTCATCTTCGTCAACGCCCAATGCATCAACCAGAGCGGCTTGGACCTTTTCAAAGATATCTTCGTCGGACATCGACATTTTTCGTTCCTAAGAGTGTGTTTGAACTGACAAAAGTAAATTATGGGGTCATCGTCGGCGAGTCATTCTCGCCGGGCATTCGCAATTTCGCCACGACGGGACAATCACCGTATAGCTGAAAGAACTGTTCGCGGGCCAGTCGTTTTAGGTCGGCGTCGGTATCAAGATGTTCCGGATCGCCACTAGAGCAGCTTTCCAGAATCAACCGTGCCGCGACGGTCACACGATCTCCCTTGCGAGCGACCGCCTTGATGGTCGTCATGGGACCATCGGTCTTGAAGACTTCCGCCTCGACAGAAAGTGTCTCGCCGGGCGAAAGAAAATCGCCAAATTTGACGTTACGAACTTCCCGCAAAAGCACCAATGCCTCATCAAAACCAGGCGACATGCGGATCAGCCAGACCGAAGCTTGATGCAAGGCCTCCAGCATCATCACGCCAGGCATGACCGGAAAACGCGGAAAGTGGTCGCGCAGGTATTCCTCTTCGGCGGCCAAAGTTCGCTCACCAACGAGCTTTTGGCCTGGCTCGAGAAGGGTAATGCGATCGAGTTGGCTGTATTTCATGTGGCGAATCTTAGTTGCCCACCCAAAACCCCTCAACCGGAGAATCGCCCCAGAACGGACTGCTTGTCCAAAATTGTTTTGGACGTAGGCGATCGCCCCCCTGTACGCTACCTGCGGCATACTGAACACTCGTCCCCAACCTTTGCCCTGTTTTAGTCACACAATTCAGCTCCCAAAGGTCCTTTTCTGGTTCTCAAGCCTCTTCTTAGAGAGATCGCACGATGTCAATGAACATGATGGAAATTCTAAAAGGCCAGCTCGGCGGAATGGTCGCTGGCCAAATCGCTAAAGCAATCGGCGTGGACCCCAAACTGATCCAAGGCGGAATCGCCGCACTGCTGCCCACGATCCTGGGCGGACTGATGAAACAGGCTTCCACGCCCGAGGGCGCCGCTGAACTGGACAAAACACTGGATTCCGAAGATTTCGGCGGCGGAATGTTCGACAACATCGGCGACATGTTCTCCGGTGGCGACACTGGCAAAATGTCGGAAATGGGCGGCGGACTGGCTGGCAGCCTGTTCGGTGACAAAGCGGATGTGATCGGATCGATCATTGGCAAAGCGACCGGAATGAACGCCGGAACCAGCAAATCGTTGATGGCGATGCTGCTGCCGATCGTGCTGGGTTTCCTAGGCAAACAAAAGAAGTCCCTCGGCCTGGATAGCAGCGGCGTGGCCAATCTCCTGATGAGCCAGAAAGACGAAGTCGCCAAAGCCATGCCTGGCGGGATGGCCGGAGCACTTGGATTGACCGACCTTGGTTTCGAAGACACGCCCATGGACGTCACCGCCAAAACACCTGCCACACCACCTCAGGTAGCTGGAGCGTCCGGCGGGCTGGGTAAGTTCCTGCTTCCGCTTTTCATCGTGGCTGTACTCGCCTTCTTGGCCTATCGCTACCTGGGCGGTGGCGGTGCGAACTTGGATGAACTGAAAAAGAACGCCACTGACGCCGCATCCGGCTTAACCGGCGACACAGCACTTCCTGCGATGGATGCCGCGAGTGTCACCAGCAAACTGAAGGACACCTTCTCTGAATACACTGATACTTTGTCCGACATCACCGACGAAGAATCGGCCAAAGACGCCGTTCCAGAATTGAAGTCGCTTAACGACCAACTTGGCGGCATCACCACACTGTTGGATAAACTTCCCGAAGGCGTCCGCGAGAAGATCAGTGGCAGCGTCGGCAACATGATCACACCAATCAAAGAGATGCTCGACAAGGTGATGGCCATTCCCGGCGTCGGGCCGATTTTGCAGCCCATCGTCGACAACATGCTCGAAAAGGTCGACATGCTGACGGTCTAGTCCGCCGGTGAGCCGATCTCATTTCAAAGCAGGCTGAGGCTTAACCTTCAGCCTGCTGAGATTCGTTGTTGGCGGTTCCAAACAGGCTCAAGCCCAAACCATCCACCGTTGGAGTCCAGGTTTCAGCCTGTCACACACCCAAACCAGGCAGTACTGAGTCTGACACACTGAGTCTGCCCCTCAAAAAACGCTCAGTGCGACTCTCTAACCGGTCGTTCCCAAACCCGATGCGATCGCGTTGACGCTTAACAACAAGCCCGGCAATAGCTGGTCGGCTTGCTGCTGTTCGCCCATCTTTCGATAGCTTCGCCAACGACGGAGCAGCGAGATTTGCTGACGGTGCAGCAAACGCAATCCTTCGCTTCGCAACTGGATCATGCGTTGCACGTTCGGACGCTGCGTTACCAACTCCCCACCGTAAACTTCTTCGACCATTTTGGCGGCTAAACGCCATTCGGTCTCGATGGCGTCAACGAAACGCTCCCTAAGCTTTTCGTCCTCGACCAATTCCGCGTACTGCTTCATCACATCGATATCGACAGCGGATACGCTAGTTGCCACGTTGCTGATCAAGTAGTGCAGCGGTGCCCAATTGCGAAGCTCGGCAACCACGTTTTGGAAGACTTTCGGCTGATCGGCTTTCAGCTTCGCAAGCGCGGTTCCCACGCCGTACCAACCGGACAAGTAACAACGGGCCTGTCCCCAACTGAACACCCAAGGAATCGCTCGCAGGTCGCTTAGCGTGTGCTGTCCGGTTCGACGTGCTGGACGCGATCCAATCCGACTTTGCTCAATCGCATCGATCGGCGTGGCGGCACGAAAGAAATCAACGAACCCGTCGGTATGCAACAACTCGTGGTACGCCGATCGTGCCCACTCGGCCAGTTCGACCAGCGTCGGCTCCAACGCGTGTGGAGCGGCGTCGGACCGAGAATCGCTAAGCGTCTTTCGCGTCGTCCCGGCCAGGAATAGTTCGAGGTTGTAGATCGCGGTCGGTTCGTGGGCATACTTTTGGGCAATAGTCTCGCCCTGCTCGGTTAAACGAATGTCCCCCGCGATCGTTGTGTCAGGCAAGCTCTTGATGAACCGATGCGTTGGTCCTGCACCGCGACTGATCGTGCCGCCTCGGCCGTGGAAGAATCTCACTCGCACACCATGCCGAAGACCGGTTTGAGTCAAACGACGCTGGGCGTGTCGCAAACCCACTAAACTGGCCAAGATCCCGCCGTCTTTGTTACTGTCGCTGTAGCCGATCATGACCTGCCCCACTTTGGTCGCGGAACCCGACACCGGTGCCGTCTTGGCATCGCCCGATACCAAATCGCGGACTTCAGCTTGCCGACCAGCGATAGCTGCCATGCTGCGTCGCGTAATGGGGTGATCTAAAAAGCCATCGTAAATCTCAGGCGACTTTTCGAGGTCATCAATCGTTTCAAACAGCGGAACCACTGGCAAGGGACAGATCGGGCCCTCAGCCGTTGGCTGCAACAAGCCGACTTCCCTTGCCAAAAAGTACACAGCCAACAAGTCTGACGTGTTGCGGGTCATGCTGACAATCAACGCGCCCAGTCCATCAATGCCATACAAGTCCGAGTGCTGCTTGACCACTCGCAAGGCTCCCAACACGGCGTGGGAATCAGGTCCGGCGGTGAAGTCAGGGTGAACCATCGGCCGCGAACTCATCAATTCCTTTTGCAAGAACTCGACTCGTTTCGCTTCGTCCCAATTCGCAAATTGGGTGTCGGCAAAGCCCGCCGCCTGCAAGAGCTGTTCGATTGCTGCATCATGCTTGCCACTGTTTTGCCGAATGTCCAAAACGGCCAAGTGGAACCCAAACGTTTGAGCGATTCGCATTACCGGGGCGACTGAATGATCCGCGATGTCGCTCATGTCGACAGCCACCAGACTGTCGTGCAGGGTACGCAGATCGGCCAACAGTTCATTGGCGTGATGATATTTCCACGGGGCGTCGGGGTTTTCCGGATGATTGTTGATGCCAAGGGCCACGAAATCGCTAGGCAACTTAGCGATCATCAGGTTCAGGAACTGGCGCCACGGTTCGTTGGGGTTGCGTGACAAAGCAGTTTGACCGGTCTCGCCCATCGATTCCGCCAAAGTCGCAATCTGCGATAAGAAGCGATTCGATGGCGGCAACCAGTAAGCCGATAGACTGACCAAACGAGCAAGCTGGACCAGCTCAGCACGCAGCAATTCGATCGCACCGCTGCGAAGCTGCATCAATGTTTCCGCGGTCACTTCCGGAGTGACCAATGGGTGCCCGTCGCGGTCGCCGCCAACCCACGTGCCGAAAGTCAACCGCGGCAACGAAAGAGGATCCTTAATCGCGGCAGGGTCCAATCCCACCTCACTCCACGCTTGACGCAAACGCAGATCTAACGGTCGCATTGCACGCGGGAAAACGTGTTTGAGGTAGTCCATCAGGTTGCGACGTTCGGACTGCAAATCCGGCTTATCGAGATAGATCTCGCCGGTTCGCCACAACACATTCAAAATCGCCTCAATCGCGTGGTCGTTTTCGTTTCGCTTCCAAGGCGGAAGGCCCTCTTGGTGCCGCAATTGAAAACGATCAAACAAACGCCGATGATGCGCCAACACCGTCGCTCGCTTCGCTTCGGTCGGGTGCGCCGTCAACACCAACTCAACACGCACCGACGACAACTGCTCGGCAATCTGGTTGGCTGTCCAGCCTTCGGCGATTAGCTGACGCAAGCTGTCGGCCCACAGCGCGGGCAACTGGTCCATGTGCGATTCACTTTCGATGTGATCTCGAAAGCGAGCAGCCGAACTTTGCTCCGCCATGCTCAAAAGCTGAAATGCGATCGAGTACGCCTGAGTCAACTGGACGCTATCGCTGGGCGTCGGTCGATCCGCCAAAGCTTCGCCGTGGCGAGGCAACAAATCAGCCAGCTCGCCGTCACCGCCATGCCGAAGTACGGTTGCGAACGCTTCGAGCAACCACTCCCAATCACGATCGAGTTGCTGGACGTCGAGTGTCAAGATACTAGAGGAGACCATGGCGATCAGCTTGATGATTGAGTTGGGTTCGCCCAGCTCGACATCTAGCCAGGATCACACGAAATAGAATGTGGCGGCGCGACGGAGGAGTCAATTGGCGGCAACCGCAATTTCTTCAAACTGTGTTCAGAAACCGAGCTGGCGGTGAAGTTCCGTTTGACGATTGAAGTATCGCACATCGTTTGGATTCTCCACGATCGGCAATCGCCGCGGCCGGTTGGCTGACTCGACGTTCGAATCACCAGGCGTCTCCGACATGGCCGCTGCCATCGGTGGTGGCGACAATGCTTGAACATCCGCAGGCGTTGCCGCAATCAACTTGCCCGGCTCCGCTTCCTCGACCGATACCGCACCCATCGCCGCCCTAACATCCGATGACGGGAAACCTAAACCCCTGTCCTTTGATTCGGTGAAGCCGGCCTGATTCAAATGCGAACTCGTTTCTGTCGATGACGGAGGCAAGAAACTCACCCAATCCCTCAGCGAGCGAAACAGGTGCTGCTCGTATTCCGCAATTGGCGGCTTGCCGCTTCCGTCGGGCTCGCCGCCATGATCGATCATCGCATACCGCAACAACTCACTCGATTGTGGATCGCCGGGCTCGCAATACGCCAAGGTTCCTTCAAAATTTTCGATCGTGCCGGTTCTCGATACCCGGCTACCGGTTTGCGGCAGCGTGAGTGTCCATTGCCGATCGGTCGACTCGTTGTGGCAACGTCCACATCGCGACAGCAAAATCGCTTGGACCCGTGCGGCAAAGACATGCAACTCGGGGCTCGCCTGACGCGTATCCACTGACGATAGACGCTGCACCTCGCTTGGCGATGCGTTGTCCAGAGACGTCTCTTCGTTAGCCAGAAAACTGGTTTGGCTGACCGGCGGCGTATTCGACGATTCAATGGATTCGTCTGCTTGGCTCATCTTTCGACGCAATCGACTTTCCAATTGCACCGCGATCGGATGATTAGGCACCACCTGATAAATTGCCATCAAAAGCTTGGTCGCTTGAACCGGCATGCCTTGGTCCACACACCAACCAGCATCGTCCAATAATTCGTTCAACCGAAATTGGCTACTACGCCGCTTGAATGTTTGTCGTGCAGTGAACAATCCCATCAGGTCATCGCGAATTGCGACCACTTGGTCCGCTCGAAGGGTGATTTCCGCATCGCGATCTTTACGCACCGTTACCATGGATCCTCGCGTGATCACGTGCCCTGAAAGAACATGATCGTTCCGCAGCAACACGAAGCGAGTCGTCCTGGCGGCATGGTCAGTCGATGTCGCTATTGGGCTGGTCACCGGCATACCGTCAAGCGTTTGCGCCGATACGCGGCTCGTATTCATCAACGACGCTAATAGCCCGGACGCCAATAGCCCGAATACAAGCATCCATCCGGCCCATCCATCTTGGCGCATGCACACCCACAAGTGGGGCGGGAAGCGATATCGAGATGAGTCGCGGAGTAATTGCATGATGCGTAGCGGTAGCAAAACACACGCCACAGCGTCAAGACGGATGGGCCAAGCCAACACCGTGACAACGTAAACGAAACACTTCATCGAATTGCCGCTTTGACCTTTCGACCAACTGAACGGATCGAAGACACTATTGAAATGATGACCCAAATATCAACGAGTATCGTTCAACTCGCCTGCCGGATCACCGACGTGTACCTCGCCACCGACGCACCCGACGCACCCGACGCACCCAATGGGCTTCGCCACCGACGCCTGCGTGAACTCGCTCTCGCGTGGTTTGCAGTTTGCGGGATAACGCTGGCGTTTTCAGGGAACCTGTGCGCTCAATTTCCGCCAGCGCCTACCAATAGCACGCCCGTCATCCCGGTCGGCTATCGCTTTCAAGCCGATGCCGAGCCGAGCAATGGGACGCCAGGAAAAGCTGCCCCGGTCGCGATCGATCCTGACTCGCTGACCAATGCTGAAGCCGTTGCCGCTGAAGCCAAACGTATTACCGAGGATACGACTCTCGATCCCAATCTACGCGATCGGATTTTGGCCTCGCTGAAGGACATCGATACCACTCTGGCCAAACATCGAAGCGCGGCCGACGAACAGGCCGCCTTCAAAAAGTCGCTCTCCAAAATTGCAATTGATAAAGGGATTGCAACCCGCAATGCCAAGCGGGAAATCAAACCTGCCGAGGAAGTGAACGGGCGATCGATGTCGCTCGAGGAACTGAAACAATACGAGATTAAGGCCAGCACCAACCTCGCCGCCGCTCGCGAAGCACTGCAAAAAGCCGACTCCGCAATCACGGCTCGAAAGTCACGACTGGAAAAGCTTCCGGGCGAAATCGCAAAACTGCGTCAAGAAATTGACACGCTGGAAGCTTCGTCCATTGGCGAACTCAACGATGACCCCAACGGCCAACTGAAACTGGTACGGGAAGCTCATCGCAAAGCCGAAATCGCGACCGCGAAACAACGTCTTGAGGCGATGCAGACCGAACAATTGCTGCTTGAGGCGCAGGTGGATTTGCTGCCGCTTCGAAAAGAAGCGGAAGAGAAGAACGTTCTGGAAGCCGAGATGGCCTTCAACCGCTGGTCCGCGGTGATCCAGAAGATGCGTCAAAACCAAGTCACGCTGGAACTCGCCAAATACGAAAAAGAACTCGAACGAGCGAATCGCGATCCAAGTCTTTCTCAGGTTCTCAAGCTAAAAGACATCTGGGTCAAAATCATCGGGGAAACCGATCAAACCGACCGGCTGCTGACCAAAGAAAAGGCTGAAACGGCCAAGTGGTCCGAACGGCTCGCCGATACCCAGAAAAAGATCGCGGATTCCAATACCGAGGGTGGTGGGCTTTCCAGCAGCGCTGGTTTGCAACTGCAATTGATGAAGAATCGCCTTCCGTCGACAACGGCGATCAGCCGCCAAATTTCCGCGATCGATCAGGTGATCGAAGAACGTCGCGATTTGCAACGGCGGCTTGAATTGACCCTCGAAGGTATTGACGATTCCGTGGCTGGCGAACTGCCCATGGATGTGTTTTCGCAACAGGTCATTTTGGGAGCTCATCGCTCGCAATCGGACCTTCCTGATACGGAGGTGCAGCTTCTCGGCAAGTTCATCGCGGACCTTGAAACACACCTTAATAAACTCGCCGATCGTCGCCAGGAACTGGAAACCCAGCGTAAAGTCGTTACCACATTGCTGGCTGAAATCGACCTGCACGTCGTGTGGATTCGCAACGAACCCCTCTTCCACGTGCGAGACGTACCGCTGGCTTGGCAAGCGTTTCGTTGGATTGTTCATCCACATCACCTGAAACTTCTGGCCAGTCGGCTAGCGACCGGTTTCTGGCAACGCCCCGAATTGATCGTCATCGCACTGGTCGCCTTCCTCACCATCCTGGTTGCCGGTGCCAGACTCCGTCGCCGGATGCTGACGCTTGGGGAACGCGCCGCCAGTCGCCAAAGCACATCCTTGCGTCCTACTTTTGCGGCAACGCTTTTGTCCGCTGCATTAGTGCTTCCCTTGGTAATCCTGTTGTGGATTGTGGGAGATGCATTCATTGCTTCGCGAGGAGAAGAACCGCTGGTTCGCGCCTTAGCCAAAGCCTTTCACCTAGCGGCCATCGCAGTCTTACCCATCGAACTGCTCCGCCAATGGCTACGCCCCCGCGGGCTTGCCATCGCTCACTTCGACATCGACGAAGAATCGATCAAAGGCCTACGACGTTGGCTGCGAATTCTAATCGACCTCGGCGTTCCCATCTTGCTTGTATTCGCTACCGCGCATTACCTCGGCAGCTACCAACTGACCCAAGCACTCGGGCGAGTCATGCTGGTTAGCGGCATGGTGCTGTTGAGCTGCGTCTTGTGGAAAATGTTAGAACCGGAGCAGGGCATTTTCTCAGTTTCCATCCGCGAAAAGCCCAACGGCTGGCTCGCCCGACTACGACATGTTTGGTTCCTTCCAATCGTCGTGATGCCCATCCTGTTCTCAGGGGTCGCTTTGGCCGGATACGGAAGCGCCGCGGTCGTCTTGATTCGCCAACTGTACTGGACGCTATGGCTTTGCCTGTTGACTTTTTATCTGAATGGCTTGATGCGACGTTGGCTGCTAACCCAACGCCGACGTCTGGCATGGGCGGTCCACCGCGAGCGACTGGAAGAAAATCAGCGAATTGGCGGAGTCGCCGGACTCGAAGGCGTTGAAGTTGAGCCCACCACCAGCTTGGAAGCTGCGGAAATCAATGCTCAAACGAGCCGACTGGTCAGCACCTTCTTGTTCATTGCCGCGTTGATCGGAGTGGCCTATATCTGGTCCCCCGTCTTACCCGCAATTGGCTATTTAGAAGCCGTCCACCTGTGGTCAATCGTTGGCGAAAACGAAGAGAAAACTTGGGTCACGCTTGCGGACGCGATCAAGGCGATTCCAGTTCTAATTTTGACCTGGGCTTCGGTGCGCAACCTTCCCGGTTTGATCGAGGGTGTGCTGCTGGAACGACTGCCATTGGAAAAGCCTGTTCGTTACGCGATCACGACGCTAGGTACCTACGCACTGTTGTTCATTGGACTCGCTTTCAGCGCCCGAACGTTCGGTTTGCGATGGGACAACATCCAGTGGCTTGTCGCGGCGTTGGGCGTCGGTCTTGGGTTTGGTTTGCAAGAAATCTTCGCCAACTTTGTGAGCGGGCTCATTCTCCTATTCGAACAACCTATTCGAGTCGGCGATATCGTTACGCTCGGCGACACCACCGGCGTCGTTGCCAAGATCCGCATGCGAGCGACCACGGTGACCAACTGGGATCGCCAGGAACTGATCATTCCCAACAAGGATTTGATTACCGGTCGCTTGGTCAACTGGACGCTCTCGGACACAACCAACCGAGTCGTGATCAACGTGGGCGTCGCCTACGGAAGCGACACCGAAGCCGCATGTGACTTGCTCCGCGATATTTGCCAAGAGCACCAAGCGATCAAGGTTGATCCTTCCCCGGTCGTGACCTTCGAAGGCTTCGGCGATTCGACATTGAACTTGGTGGTTCGTTGCTATCTTTCGGACTTGGACAATCGTTTGCGGACGATCCATGAACTGCATACCGAAATCAACAAACGGTTTAACAAGGCCCAAATCGAAATCGCGTTCCCACAACGTGATTTGCACCTTCGATCGCTTCCCAAAGAACTGATCGATTCCATCGCGACGAGTGCCAAATCGAATGCCCCAACGACCTAAAGCGTTCGAGCACTCGAACCGTGTTGCTACCAAGTGCGGGCCCGATCCGTTCGTCAACAATTGCCAACAAAAGTCGCGGCCGACAACTCGCTCGCGAGCTTGTTGTGCCTAAGCTCTGGAAGCCGTTGCAATTAAGTCTTCGGTCTACGGAAGATGTTCAGGTGTGAGTCCACAACTTCGCCTGTTTCAGGGTCGTGGAGAACCCACTTCCCCTCTTCCAGGATCTCAAGCAGGTCCCGAAGCATATTGACGGCCAATCCAAGCGACTGGAGCGAACCGACGCCGTGGATGAACATCGGCTTGTAGAAATCACCAAACTCGAGAAGTGTCCGAAAGGTGTGCCCGCTGGCGTCCTTCGGATCAAGCTCCGGAGCGTGAAGTGCGATACACAACCGGCGGCTCGCCCCCGAACGGACAGCATTGAGGTTGAGTTCAGCAATCCGTGGCATAAGCGTTCAGTCGGATAAAAAGATCGGTAAGGTCCATGACGCAAGGCAAGCCGCCAGACAATCGCTGCTTACCAGGTAGCGTCCAGTCTACCAACTTGGTCCACATCGCTGAAACGAAGTCTCACACCACCTCCTTCCGCGTAGCTGACCGAGGCCCCTCGGTCAGTACCACGACACGACCGACCGAGGGCCTCAGTCGGTTACAGGGTGAGTGCTCGAAAGACTCGGTATTTCCGCCTGAACGTCAAGCATGACCAGTGCAAGCTGAAAACCCATCACACCGTGAATTGCCTTCGCGCACATCCGCACCCAATCGACGTATCCATTCCAAGCCCTACGCCTCTCTCGTAGCTGACCGAGGCCTCTCGGTCAGTACCACACCAAACCATCTGAGAGCCTCAGGCGGTTACGAGGTTAGGTGATCGATTGATCGCCAATTCCTAGGACGGGCAAACGGAAGCGATTCGCTTCACGCCAAATTAGAACTGGCTTCTCCACCCAAGTGCGGCGCTCGATAAGACATGTTTTCAGTCCTTACGCGTCGATCTCGCCACGGACGAACCCTGGCGAATCCGTCCGATCCGGATCGATCTACCGGCGTGATGCAGCACTGTAGAAGCTGCGTTTGCTGACCTTGGGCACTGCGATTGGCATCGGTTGAATGTCAAAAGGGTATCGCTGTGCTACACACTTCACTGGCACGCCCTGGGTAGTCTGTTGCTTTACATGGCTGGCAAGCTTTGGGTCCACGTTGAATGCCCGGTACTCGTTCATAACCGCAAGAATCGGTTCGGCGTACTGGAAATTTCCGCCTGGCAATTCATGCCCCAGTTCCTCGAAGCTACCGATGGTCACGATCGATTGAGTCCGGTCGTGGAATTGGTAGGCTTCGACACCGTCTTCACGTAGCAATTCAACCATTTTGTCAGCATCAGCCGCACAACGATCCAGTCGCTCGCCACTGGGTTCAAATTGTTTATCCTTCTTGCCATCGACGATGGTGTTGAAGCCAGAGAAAGTCCGCACAACGACGGTGTACTTTCCATCACATTCAATCAGGCTGTGCTGCTTGCCTTCATTTAAGTTTCGGACAAAAGAATCAACTTGTGGTGCCTGAAAATAGTCGTCTGGAAGCATTGGGTTACGGGTCAAGAACGCATTACCCATGGCACCGGTTTTCTGGTCACCCATGCGAGTGACTAATTTTTGGTGCCAGGCCTTCACTGCTGTGACAGGGTTGCGAATGTCGTTTTCAGCCGCCATTTCCTTGGCGTCGCCGAAAACAGCACAACTCGCGGTTTTGACCTTTTGTAGGTCGCTTTCGATCCGTGGATGTTCGGCCGAATCATATTCGCCCACCAAGACTGCGTGAGCTTGGTAGCGAATCGGATTCTTGTATTTCATTTTGCGTTGGTAGCCAGCACTGCCGCCCGTTCGCTGGATCGGGGACCCCGGATTCAGTTCGCCTGAAAAATCAAAGTCCTCTTCATAGATGAACGCCGGCATATTGAGATCTTGGCGAACTTCCATCACCAATCGCTCCGCACGCTCTTGCGATCCCGGACCGACAAAGGTGTGGGCCAGAATCATCCATGGGCCATCTTCTTGGGTCAGTTTGTAGGCTTTCGACGAGTCAGCTTCGACCTTGGCCCCCCGAGAGAACATTCTCAACAGGGACGGCCCTTCAGCCGACGAGCTATTGGGAGCGAACCCGAGTCCGATCAGGATGACGAGTGTGGACCAAGTCGAACAATTTCGTAGCAGCTTGCTCATGAAATGTCGTTTCCAGCGTTCAGGGGAGGGCCATGGGGATCAATTCGTGCATACGATCCGTTAACGAATCGAGCCGTATCGTCGGAGTTATCAAAAATTCGTCTTTTGAGTAAAGCCCGGCACGGATGGATTGATGGGTTTTGGACCAATCAACTCCGCACTTTCCCGGAAGCCCCTAAATTTGGCGGCCGCGTCTCGAAAGTCTGGGCAAAGGAGGCTTGTGTTCGCCACCGGGGTGGGTTTTGGCAACAGCCAGATTGCTCCAGGTTCGATCGTCTACAATAAGACCGCTCGAACGAGATGACTGGCCGTACACCAAACTGGCATGTTGCTCCGATCACCGTGACGAGCCTGTATTCAGCAACCTGGTTTACCCAAACCACCAACCTTATTCCGCAATCCGCTGTGTCTGGACGCCGCGAGCAAACGCTCGCTGATTATGCCGCTATCGCATTAGCACCCATTTTGGTGTTTGCGATGCTGTATAGCTTGGCCGGATTCCTGGTCCTGATTTTCTATTCCGGACACTATCCAACTCGGGTGATGTGGACGCTGTTTTTCTACACGATGGGAGTCACCGCCAGCGCTCGCATGTCGATCGAGCAGAGTCGCGAATACTCACTGGGTTACATCGTGGCCCTCGGCATCGCAACGTTCATCGTCCTATTTCGGTTTGTCGGTAATCCGATCGCGTCGCTCATCGTGATCGCGGTAGTAGGCTACCTCGCCGACCGGATCGTGCACGACTGCACCATCGTCGATGACAGCATCGACAGCAGTGGTCAGGGGCTGATCGACTCCGCAAAAGGAATGATGCGATTGCTGCGAGGCTCGGCCCGCCGTGATGAGGCCGATCCAGATGCTTCGACGCCCCCAGAAACCACCGGTGACACGGTGCCCAGCGTTACGAGTTTCAAGAGCGAGGCCAGTCAGCCTGGCCGGACGGTGCTGTACCTGGCCTTGGGAGCCTTACCGCTGTTCGGGCTGGGGCAGTTCTTCTTGGGCGAAGCCAGCGGTCTGGCTGCTCGAAAACTGCTAACGATCTATCTGTTTTCTAGCCTCTCGTTGTTAGTGGTGACGTCGTTCCTCAACTTGCGTCGCTACCTGAGACAACGTGACACTGAAATGCCAGTGCAAACCACGGTTGCTTGGTTGGTTGGCGGCATGGTGATGATTGCCGCTATCTTGCTGCTCGCCTTGTTGGCACCTCTTCCCGGTCGCACCTTGGCGTCATTCGAGATGCCAATATTGTTCGACACCGACAAACCATTTTCCGGCAGCCAATATGGCTGGGGCGACGAGGGCGCCGAGCAATCATCGAGCGGCGATGCCCAGTCCGATGACTTGCGTGAGGAAACCGAATCGCCCGCAGAGCAAACCGGTTCATCGACGCAAACTAAAAAAGGCGCCCCTCCCGGCGGCAACCAAGGACAACGCGATGACGGCCCGGTCGGCAGCGATCCTGGTGGTAAGCAGGGCAAACCAAGTTCGGAAGGCCAAACCTCCAACAGTGAAAAGCAAGGCGAACCCCAAGCCTCCGAAGAGGGGAAAAACAAGTCAGACGGATCTGGGGCCAAACCGAAAAATGCAGGGAAGTCAGATGCTGATGCGAGTACACCACCCAATGGAGAGTCGCAATCAAAACCAAAGCAATCCGATTCGAACAAGTCGGAATCAGAGGACTCCAAACCCACCAATCCCAAGTCCAAACCCGACGAACCGGGACCAACCAAACAAGCTTCGAACCCTCAGCCCCCAAATCAAAAAGATCCAAACGCCAAACCGGATGAATCGAAACCGGACCAACCGAAACCGGACTCCAGCAAACCGAAATCCGAGCAACCCAAGCCGGACAATTCCCAAGCCGCCCCGTCCAAATCGACTCAGTCCAATTCACCAGAGTCACAGGATCCAGATCAGACGAAATCAGCGACTCGCCAGCGGGACAATAGCA
This sequence comes from Rhodopirellula sp. J20-39, assembly GCF_057365095.1. Taxonomy (NCBI): domain Bacteria; kingdom Pseudomonadati; phylum Planctomycetota; class Planctomycetia; order Pirellulales; family Pirellulaceae; genus Rhodopirellula; species Rhodopirellula sp. J20-39. The sequence continues at coordinate 6,228,513 of NZ_CP195123.1, forward strand.
CGCCAGAGTCCGAATCCAGCGAAGCGTTTTCGGCAGCCAAAAAGCAACAATTTGGCGAGTTAATCAACGGCGCATCCAACTGGCTGAAGTCGATCTTCATCGCATTTTTGGTAGGGATCGTTCTACTCTACCTGTACTTGAACCACGAGGCTTTGATCGATTGGATCAACCGAGTTATGGCGGGCCGATCGTCGCCGCACCGGGCCCGAGAACCGCTATCCACGGCGTCGCCATCCGATGCAGTGGACGAGCCATCATTTGCCTCGATCCGAAACCCAATCGGACAACAAGAACCCGGCAAAGCCATCGTGGTCACGTTTCAAGCCTTAGAAGCGTGGGCGAGAGAACAAGGCATTCGCCGCAGCAATGACGAAACCCCCAGCGAGTTTGTCGTACGATTGGTCGCCCAGTTCCCCGCGTTGAAGCGTTCAGCATTGAAAGTGGTCGGCGCGTACAACCGGGTCGTTTACGGACGCTCCGCTGCAGGAACCAAGGACATCCAAGCGGCTGCCGATGTCTGGGAAGTGATGCGGCCTCAACTGGAAGAATGAACGCTGTTTACCAGCGGGTTTCCATTTGGCTAACAATGCGACCGGCAAGGTCCTCGATTGCTTGTTGCATCGCCGTATCAACGGACTGCCCCGCCTCGGGCACAAACCGCTCGTCCTGACTAAATAGGATGGTCAAGTCATCAGTTGGCACAATGGAATTGCTCAGCAACAGTTGACCGTTTCGGTTGGTCCAAGACGCACGAACCTGAACCGCGGCATCGAGCGCTCGCGGATAGTCTTCCGTTGTCTCGGTCAACACCCGTTTGGTTTCGCCAATCACTTCACAGCGAAGCGTGGTATCCGCCATCGGGTCGGCAGTGACCTTATACGGGGTTCGCAGCTCGATTTCCCGAACCAAAGCTTCGGTAAGCTGGACGCCCAGGTCATGCCGAAATGTGGCATCACGCACGATCGGAATGTGAACCGTACGGATTCCCGGCGGGAACATCGCCGCGTTGCCGAACTGGTAAGGAGCGCAACCGCACTGCCCAACGATTCCTAGCAAGGTTACGAGGCAAAACGACAAAGCGATCGTGGATGAACACCGGCTCACCGTAGGATGGTCTCCCGCTTTTCGCCCGTTGGCGATTCAAAGCTAAATTCCAGCGGGCTGGATCGTTTGCTATCGGGAAAGACGGTTCGCAACCAAGTCAGACGCTTTTCCGGAACAGCTGGCAGACCGGATGTTTTCAACAATCGCTCTCGAGCTTTTTCAGCCAGCGGCGTGTTGGGGTAATCTTCCAAAATACGTTGATAGTACTCGTTCGCGGCACGATACTCTTTCTTCTTTTCGCGGTATTGTGCGCGGGTGAAAAGGTGTTCGGAGTGCCGATAGGCGACCTCGGCAGCGGCGCGAGCAAGCATGTCACCGGTCTCTTTGTCTTGCAACTTATTGGGGAATCGCTCTCGAGTTTGCTGGACCAGCTTTTCGGCCTCTTCCAACATCAAACCGCTGTATTCCGGTCCAGCATAAACCTCCAGCTTGCACCGAATTCCTAGCATGTGAGCAAGGAAAAAGTGCTCACTGTCAGGAAACGTTTCACGAAGATCGGTCAGAAACTCGTCGGCCATTTCGAAATCGCCTTGACGAATATGCTCCGCTGCGGCGGCCATCGTGGCATCATCGGCAAGGCGACCGGTGGGATCGTCATAGCGAATCGAATCGAGGACGCGGATCGCGTGCCCATCGACATCAATTCGTGGGCGTGTGGGGTCGAACAGATTGATCGGCATCCAGCTTCCTTCGGATGCTTTTTCGGTGTCGATCCAGTACTGAGTCACGGAAAACAATCGCGAGGCGATCCGGTCGCTATGCCGGTTTCGCGGATAGTCTTTTTGTAAGCTTTGATAAACGTCAGTCGCTTCGGTCAACTGATCGGCAAAAAACAGACTCTCGGCCTGCATGAACATGGCATCTTGGGACAGCGCCGACCCAGGTTCCGCTTCGGCAGCCCGACGAAAAAGCTTGGCTGCTTTTATAAATTCTTTTTTCTCACTGCCTTCGGTCTCGCCGTCGCGAGCGACCTGGCCCGCCGCTTCGGCGGCCCGCCGGAACACAGCGTCACCTTCTTGGTATAGCTCTTTCGCTTTGACCGCATTGGCTTGTTCTTTGCCCGTCAAGAATCGTGAAACTCGATCGGCTGCGGATTGAGTCGAATGCCACAAATTGTCGATAGGGTCTTGTCCTTGGACGACCGAAGCTTGCGTTAAAGCAAGTGAAACAGCGATCCACTGAAGCAAAACCACTCGTTTTAAAATTGACGAGTGCCGAGTTGATGGAGCAAGCCAAGCGGCCATGAAACAATCCGTTACGGGCGAGTTTGAAAATCCGTGGGAAGGTAAGCTTGCATCCGCAACTCGCGTCCAAGCAGTACTTGCATGTACCGACTGACCAACCCACGCAATTCGGGATACGAAGTTTCGACCACCTGTGGCAACAGCGAACGCAACGGAAACGTCGACCGGGCCGCGGTGGGGGGACTGGTGGTTTCCGCAACGGGTTCTGGGGCCGTACCGGAATCTCGCGATTTTGTGGTTTGAACCGAATCGCTTGGTGACGGACTTTCCATTAACGGGCTGTCGTTTGACAAATGCGGCGAGCGAACCAAGACATCCAAGGCCTCAATCAAGGCTGGTTTGACCAACACGAGCGACGACTGCCGCGGTCGACAAACTTCACAGACCACTCCACCACCGTCCAGAGAAAACGCAATCCGATCGCCAGATCGACGAGGCCTGGATTGAGTCGAAATCGCCGCCGGTACGCCGCCGGAATTGGTGGCTCCGGGGTTTGGAGCACTGGTGTTTGCCGCATTCGAATCCAGCTTCACGCCACAAACGGTGCACTGCCGCGTCGCAGGTGCGTGGCCGAGCAACCGAAGGCACTGGCAATCGAACGCCAACAGCGTCGCAGCAACCGGCCCCTCTCCATCGATCAACCCCAACGCGGCCAGGGTCAGGTCAAAAAGTTCTTCGTGGGGTTCGTTGTCATCCAGCCAATAACGCAATGTTTCCGCCAAGTAGTACCCGGCATAGGTGCGTTCAAGCGAACGATCGCCCCCCCGAAACCGCCGCCGTAGCTTGGACTCCGTCAATAGATCCAGATTGTCGCCCGACTTGGCGATCAAAACCACCTGACAAACGCTCAACAGGTCCAGCGACCCTTCAAAGGGGCCCTTCAAACGCCGAGCCCCCTTGGCTAAAGCCGAAATTCGGCCCAGGTCCCGAGTCAACAAATGAACGATCAAGCTAGTCTCGCTGAACTCAATCGTGCGTAATACGATCGCAGTCGTCGCGTGGTTGCGAGACTGGTCCTTGGCGTAGGGGGCCGATTTCAAAGGTCGTCGTCGTCCTGGTCAGGGGCTTCGCCTAATTGACCTAGCGATGCCAGCAATTCACTCATCTCAGCGGCAGCATGGGAATCACCCTGCTTGCGAGCCTCATCGATACCAGCCCGCAACAGACTGCGGCCTTCATTGATCCGGCCAAGATCGACAAGCTGCTGGGCGGCCATGAAAAAAGCGGGCACATAGGGGGTTTCGTCTCGCGTCAATTCCCCCAGACCACGAATGCTTTCCTCGTGGTTACCTTCGCTGCGGTGCTCCATCGCTAGGGAGTATCGCAAAAAAGTATCGGTTGGATCTTCAGCCAGCATGGCTTCGATTTTTTCGCGTCGGGACATGCCGGGGCAGCCTTCAAAAAGAAAATTTGTGAGTCGTCAAACCTGGTTTCGTGTCAGCCTATCAAGCAAAGCCGATCCTCTAAACCACATCGAACCAGTGTGCACGTCAAACAAGTGGCAACGCCACCTGAAGCCATGTCGCCCCAAAGCCGTGTCGCCCGAAGCCAATTGTTCCCTCGAAAGCCGATTGTTCGCCGGCCCCGCGGAATAGCAGCGACGCGAAATAACAGCGTCGCGGAAAACGGGACTGCTGAGAATAGACGACTGCTGAGATTAAACAAATGTCCGCTTTGGCTGTTGCCGAACTCTAGACAAGCCCTGCATTTAGCTGGCGTCCGCATCCGATGGCAGCAGTTCTTTTCGGATTTGAGCCAACGCCTTTTCACGTGGAGCCGGATCTTCGGTGGGAAATCCGATCTCTTGAACGATAAAGGCGTAGTGCGGATGCGTAGCGTCTTCGTTGAACTGAAAGTCCGCTAATTTCCGCCCACTAAGCAAGATGATCGCTGCCGCAGCAGCATCGCGGACCTGAGCCTGCACGATCGCCCCAGCGGAATACTGTTGTTCCGACGCTGGCCGCTCGTCTTCGAGCAATGGCTGCAACGAAGCAATGACGTCAGGACCACCAAATCGAGCGGCAGCTTGGGCGGCCATGCTAAGTGTGACCGGGTCGTCGGATTGTGAGATCGCATGCGTTGCCAGCGGAAGCGATTCTTTCAAATCCCAGCTCATAGCAAACCACAACATTTCTTGAGCGTTGCTGACATCTTCACGAGTCATCCATCCGGCCAACAACTGCCGGAAGGGTACCGACAACTGAGCATCCTTCAGCAAGATGCTGGAAACCTCTTTCTGCAACACTGAAAACAAGGCACCTTCGTCAACGCCGTTAACCGGAACATCTCGGTCGTTCACCAACAACAGCAATGCAATCGCATCCGCCTCGGTTGGCAAACGCTGCTCAACAAACATGCCACGCTGAATTTGGCTGATCGCCAGTCGCAAAGCCGCGGTGCGATCGGCGGCCGAACCCGCCAACGCTTTCGCGACCGGTTCCAACCGCATGGCTAGATCGACATAGACTTCTCGAATTCGGACTCCGTCGCCCAAAATCTGACGAGCCAATGGCCAACCCTCTAGCCCCACATCCTGGCCCGCCAAGAACGCATCAATCCGTCCGGCGGTTTCACTTTGGGTAATCCCCTGAGCCACATCGTTAGCTCGCATGCGGACTTCAATGTCCGAATGGTTCGCTGCGTTGTCCTGCAATACTGTCAGTGCAGGACGTCCGATCTCGCGTAATTTGGCAGTCGCCTGCTCACGCGATGCAAAGACCGTCGAGCCCAACTGCTCAACCCAAATCTGCATTTGCGCCGCGGACGGCGTTTGGGCATCCGCAGACTGGTCCGTATTCGGTTCGTCAGAACGTAGGGATTCCAGAACAGCATCACGATCGGATGCTGCAGGTTGCGGTGTGGACTGATTCGACCGGTACGCGCCAGCGATTTCAGCCGCCAGCAAGGGCGGCCGGTTTTCAATTCGAATGACGTCAACAGGGTCGCTGGTCTTTTCCGCCGCGGGCGGTTCTTCGGCTACCGCGTTGGATACCCCGATCGAGGCCACCATCAATGCAAACACCGTTAGCAGGTAACCCCTGCATCGCTGCACCGAGTTCAGATCCGGCAATATGAATCGTAAAATCATTAAAAAGGATTCCGGTTGCAGTCAATTCGACAAGGAAAGACTTGGCGGGACGATGCGGACGGCACAGTGAAGTGGAGGAGAAGTGGTGAAATGGGAAGAGAATTGGCGGGATGGGAAGAGACGGAGGTCTCGGGACATTGTACGGCATCGAGTAGGAATGCAACGAGATTCTTACCTGGAAAATCAGTTGCCTAAACCAAGGTCGGTGGCTAACCTGGACAGCGTACTGGTCCCAATCTCCGTGATTGTGACCCGCAAACTATTAGGGATTTGCGGCCGCTTGCAGCCTCACTGCTAAAAAGCCATTCAATGAAAACGAATCTGAGTGATTCGGTGGACTCCACCGAACGCGCGTTGCCTAACAACCGCGCACAAACTGATACTGCATCTTCAGTAGCCTCTTTCAACGATTCTGAATCCGTCCAGCCGGCATCAGGGGTTTCTACCCGATGCGTCCACGGTGGCGAACGACGACAAAAGTCAGAGGGCGCGATTGCGACGCCAATTTACAACGCGTCGACGTTCACGTTCGAGTCCACCGACGAACTGCTCGATTTCGTCGAAGGCCGAAAACCTCGAGAAGAATACGGCCGATACGGCAACCCCAATGAACGGGTTGTCGAAGCCAAACTGGCAGCGTTGGAAGGCGCCGAAGACGCGATCTTGTATTCCAGCGGAATGGCTGCGATCGTCGGCTTGCTGATGACACGATTATCCGCCGGCGACGAGATCGTTTTCTTCGATCAGTGTTATCACCGCAGTCGCGAGTTCTGTTCGAAACACTTAGCTCGTTTTGGTGTGGTCACGAGGCAAGTTCCTACTGGCGATTTCGCCGCCATGGAAGCCGCGATCAATTCGCGAACCAAAATGCTGGTTTCGGAATCGCCCACCAACCCGCATCTGACTTGCGTCGACCTAGAACAGTTCGCTGCGATCGGCAAAGACCGCGAGATCGAAACTCTAATCGACGCGACGCTGGCAACCCCGATGAACCTGAAGCCGATTGACTTCGGTGTGGATTACGTCCTGCATTCCGCAACGAAGTATCTCGGCGGCCATAACGATTTGCTGGCCGGTGTGATTTGCGGTCGAAAAGAATTGCTCGATCCCGTTCGCAGCCTGCGTGGTTGTCTAGGAAGCGTGAACTCACCGCAAAGCTTGTACTTACTCGAACGCGGCTTAAAAACGTTCGCGTTGCGGATGGCACGGCACAACGAAAATGGAATGGCTGTCGCCACGTTCTTAGAGAACCACCCTCGCGTTGACCGTGTTTACTACCCCGGTCTGACGTCGCATCCTACCCATGAGATCGCGACTCAACAGATGAGCGGATTCGGCGGGTTGATTACCTTCACGGTCAAAGACGCTGACTGGAAAACAACGGCCAAGGTTGTCGACGGAACTCGCATCGCTCGCATCGCACCCAGCCTAGGCGGCGTGGAATCGTTGATCGAACAACCTTTGGTGATGAGCTACTTTGGTTACTCACCGGAACAGCGTGAATCGTTTGGTATCTCGGACAACATGATTCGTTTTTCGTGTGGCATCGAAGACGCTGATGACCTCATTGCCGACTTAGACCAAGCTCTGAGGGGAATCTAAGATGTCCGGTTTTCGTACCCGCGCAATCCACGTCGGCAACGAGGTGGACCCCGCTACCGGCGCGGTTGTTCGTCCAGTTCACTTCGCTAGCACCTTTAAACAACCGGGTGCCGGACAGTGGGGAGATTTCGACTACTCACGCAGCGGCAACCCAACTCGGTCTGCACTTCAAGAAACACTTTCATCGCTCGAAGGCGGTTGCGGATCGCTAGCATTCAGTTCCGGAATGGCTGCGATCCATGCGGTAACGATGCTGCTAAGGTCCGGTGATCACGTCTTGGCAGGCGCCGACATGTACGGCGGTGCTTACCGCTTGTTGCACCAGATTTGTGATGCCGCTGGGATTACGGTTTCGATGGTCGACATGACCAATCTGGAATCCGTCGAAGCCGGAATCCGCGAAAACACGCGACTGATTTGGGTGGAGTCCATTGGCAATCCAAGGATGTCGATCGTCGATCTACCTGAAATTGCGAAGCTGGCGAAGCGTCGAGGTATTTTGACGGGTGTCGACAACACGTTTGGCACCCCCGTGCTGATCCGCCCGCTGCAAATGGGCATCGATATCGTCATGCACTCCGCGACGAAATACTTAGGTGGCCACAGCGATTGCTTGGGCGGAACGCTCTCGGTCGCCAATCAGGAATTGTGGGACCGACTGTATTTTGTCCAAAACGCGACTGGGGCCGTGCTCGATCCGATGACCAGTTTCCTGGTCGCTCGTGGCCTGAAAACATTGGACTTGCGAGTGCGAGAACAATCTCGTTCGGCGATGTATTTGGCGGAGTGGCTGGAATCGTTGAGCCTGGTTCGCACCGTGCTGTATCCCGGCTTGAAATCGCATCCGCAGTTCCCACTCGCGTCGAATCTATTCGACCCAGATCGGGCTCCTGCAAAAAAATGCTTCGGCGCGATGATCACGTTCGAACTAAACGCTTCCCTGGAAGCGGTCAAGCGAGTTTGTGAATCCACCAAGCTGTTTCACTTAGCAGTCAGCCTGGGCGCGGTGGAGTCACTGATCGAACAACCGGCGACTATGTCGCACGCGTCGTACGCTCCCGATGCCCGAGCCAAGCACGGGATCACGGATTCGTTAATCCGGTTGTCTGTCGGACTGGAAGATGTCGAAGACTTGCAGGCTGATCTTTTGTCCGCTTTTGAGACAATCGAAGGCTCTTAAGCATCACTGAGGCCTAGGCATCCCTGTGGGCACCTAACTGGCGATTCGTTCCGTGGGACGTGGCCCGCGATTTTCACATCGGCCTGAACGAACCTCCTTCGAGACGAGTTAAGTGACTCCGGCACGCGGTGCTTTGTCCTAATTGCGTCCTCGCTTTGTCCAGGCAGGTGCTCTTTTGCTGTTTGCCATAATCACTGTCCGGTTGGCGATGGGTGTGGCAAAGTGCTACTTTCATGGGCACGCGGACAATTGCCTGCGTTCTCCTTCTGACTTTTCTCGCATTTGATGATTCATGGCTGCTCACTCGTCTGGTAAGAAGAAAACGACCGTCGCCGGGGTCGTGATCGCAATCTTGATCGGCGGCTACACCATGCTGCGGCCTCAAATCAATGAGGCGACCGGCTGGAATCTTCCCGCGATTTCCGAAAACGATGTCAATCGCGGCGGCTCGACCGCCCCTCAAAAGCCAACGCAGGTGAATCCGCCTTCGGAAGCTTTCGTGACCGCGAATTCAGATCGCGGAAGCACCACCGCAGCGGATAGCCCCGCTGCCGAATCCAAATCGAGACCGCCGGGCGAGTCCACGACGGCCAAGTCGGCCCAGTCGGCCCAGTCGGCCAAACGAGGCCCGTTAGCCGATCGGATGTCGCCGGCTAAGACAGCTACCGAGAAAGCTGATACGTCGCCAGACTCCGCGTCCGATCCATCACTGAAGTACGGATTGCTACAGGAGTATGGCAGTAACCGCTACATGTCGCCGGCGGGATTGCAATACACGCCCGGCAGTGCCGAGGGACATCGCCTCGAACACCTCAAACGCCACACCGCCGACCAACCCAGTCGTCCTGGCAAGCACGGTGTCTTTGACGGTGGTATGGAAGGCGCCCTGAAGTCGATTGATAAAGCGTACCTGAATGCCCAAGCGGAAAAACGGACAACCAAACAAGTCGATGGTAATCGCACCATCTACACCGTCGACATGGGCAAACGCGTCGGCTACATCGGTGGACGGGACGGCAACCAACGTCGCAAACCGATGGCGCGTCGTATTCGATTGGTGCTGGAAGGCAAACGTGTGATCACGGCCTTTCCCCTATAGCCGGTTCGCCACGCATCGCCGCTTCACCCAAGACCTTGTGGCCTAAGCCAGTGCATCGCTGCCGCCGCCTAAAATTCAAGACACCTTTTTCAAAAGCCGAATCATCGTGACACGCATGGAACCTAAACGGAAACCACCATTCGAATCCGATTCGAATCATTCATCGATTTCCGCCGGTGAAAAACTCAGGTATCACGTGTCCGCTTGCCCAATCTGTGGCGGTGGTTTGTGTGGTGTGCGAGCCTATTTCGAATCGACCGAAAGCTTGTTATATGGGTTGGTCATCTGCGACGAATGCGAGGCGATTTGGCTGCAGCCCAATACCGAAGGCGTCCATGTTTACGCCGATGCCGAAGATCCCAAGTCACCGATCAACCAGTTCGGACTCTACGATCCAACGGTCAGTCGCTGGGCCACGGCGGATGACATCAAGTCCCTCGGATGGTCCGACGCGATTGACGATAGCCTAACCTACGATCCCAACTCTTCCGGTGGTAGTGACACCCCTGACAACGAACAACCTGCCAGCGAGGCTGAAAATGAGTGATCCAGAAAATCAGCCCACATCGGAATCGCAAGAGATCTTTGAAACGTTATTGACTCCCGAAGTCGATCCCGTGAAAGGTGGTCTGGCGTTAAAAGCCTTGGCCGATGACGAACAAGTTGGCGGCGACGAGATTATCGGTTGCCTAGCGGCCCAGCCCGAGCGATTGCCCGACGCTGACCCCGCATTGATGGGTGGACTGCTACGATTGATTCATATTCGTTGTCTCAGTAACGGCGGCGAGTCGCTCCAACGCTTGCAGACCGACTGGGTGGTCCTCGTCGCCAGCAGGCTATCGCCAGAAGTGTCCAATCGACACCTACTGATGCAGCTACTGGCGATGATGCGCACGCCGCAGTCACTCGAAAGCTTGAACCAGGTATTGGCCGATTGCCCGCCTCGTGGCTGGATGGCGGCGGGCCAAATTCTAAGCCCGCTGATGCAACACGATGACTGGCCTGTTGCGGCGTTGTTCCCACGTTTGCTCGATCGTTTGGACGAACCCGCATTGGCAGCGCCCGTCTTAGATCTGGCGGGACATCTGACTCGTTCCAAACGTGTGAAAGAACATCCGGCGACCGATCGCGTGGGTGCACTCAATGCGTTGTTGGGATCAGTGGCTGCTCGCCTGGGACGTTTTGAAGAGGACCCGCGTAGTTTCGGAACTGACGTTGACCAAGTCCAAGCCATTCTAGGCGAAGCGGTCGCACTGGCGGTTTCACTTTGTGACGCGGTAGGCTTGATCGGAGACCCATCTTCGATTGGCGAACTAAACAAAGCCGCCGAACTCAGACATCGCCGGGTTCAATGCGAGGCCGCTGGCGCACTTGCCAGGCTTGGCGAAGGCGTGGGAGTGCAGCATTTGATTGCACTCGCCGAAGAACCCTCGGCACGTTTACGAGCAATCGCGTATTCCGACGAACTTGGCTTCGGCGATCGAATCGATGAAGTCTATCGCCAACCGAGCGCCACGGCAGAAGCGGAACTGGCCCTTTGGCTATCTCAGCCACAACAAATGGGCGTACCGCCTACCAGCGTGGAAGTAGTGGATTCCCGGCGGATCCTGTGGCCTAGCTATCACGATCCCGTAGACGTCTTCTTAGTTCGTTTCCAATACGACTTCGGCGAGCGACAATACAGCAATATCGGGATTGCGGGCCCCACCACGTTTGCATTGTCCGCTGATGTTGCCGATTTGCCACCCGAAGACATTTACGCCATCTACGCCGGATGGCATGCCGAACACGACGACATCTTTGCCGTCCCAGCCAACGAACTCAACGATGCCCAACATCGTTTGGTCGAGCCCATGCAAACCTATTTGCAACGTGTCGGCTACGAAGACTTGAAGCTGGCCCTACTGGGTTTCTTCTTGGATGAAACGGCAACCGTGTTCTCGGCCAAACGAGACGGCACCGAATGCTTGGTGGTTACCGATGGACTGGAAACGATGGACTTGCCAACCGCCGGACGGATGCGTCCGCCGCAAAGCGAAGACTTATTTCACTTGTACAAAGGACGAAAGATGCTGCGGACGTTCAACCCGCAAGGCATTTAGGCCCTCAAGCAGGACCCGACAACACAACGGCAGCTACTCTCTTAGCTAGCCTTTGACCCCAAGAGTGAATCCTCTGGGCATTTTAAACCGGGCAATTCAAACTGCGCCATTCCAACTGGCCAAACCGCGTCCACCAAGGCTGCCAACATGAACCCGTTACCACTAGGACCACTGTACGAAAGTCAGACCCGAATTCGCCAAGAGTTCCTCGACTTCACGGCCCAATGGCAAAAAACCAAAGAGGGTTGGCGGGACGAACCCGCGCGACGTTTTGAAGAGCAATCGCTCAATACGCTGACGCCAACCCTGACTCGAATGTCAGCAGCGATGCAAACTTTTGCGGAAGAGGTTCGTGCCGCTGACCAGGCATTGCACGACCCGGAAGCGAGCTCTGGCGGCGAGTAGGCGATCTTGCTGTGAATTTGGGCATGGTGCCCGCTAGGTGTCTCACGCGCGGTCAAATCGAGTGCATCGAGCAATTTTTGGCATCGATATGACCTGCCACTAACGTTGCCTTATCTCGCCTTGGCAGCCGCCTAAGTGCCAAACAGCCCTGTTGAGACCAACTAATCGGTACAACCGGATTCGCCATTACCGAAGTTGGACAACTTGTTGGCATCGCGATTGCTTCATCGTTTGGATCAGTCGAAAAGTAGTTCCATGAGCTACTTATTGTTCAGAAGAGATCGCCAAATCCAAAACCAGCCGAGAGTAATACGATGTTCGCTCCCATTCACGCCCCCACCTTCATCCAAACTGTCCACGGCCTGACTTACAAGGTCGCCCGAGTCGCCAAACGGGACGAAAAGGAAGATCCACAACACTCCAGTAAATCGAATCGCTTCGCCAACCAATCGAAGCGATCTTCCGCATCTAACGCTCAATCGAGCGACTCGAAAAGAACTCCCTGAAATAGCCGATGGCGATCCACGAATCCGATCGAGAAGATCTACTTGCTGAAAGTGCCAACTTGCCTCAACGCGGGCGAGTTACCGGGCAAAACTTTCAGCAGTGGATCATCGGTTGGCGGAAGGATTCGTCGGTCAGCCTGTACGTTGATGCGGATCCAGTCTTCCAATTCAATTCGAGCGGCGAACTCCGCCGTGCGTATGTTGATGGGAAGAAATTGGCGGCTGAGCAAGGACAACTTTGTGAACTGGTCCGGGCTGTCAACGCGGCAGGACGAATCTCGCTTCTGCGACAAGCGTTAACGGACGAGCAATTCGAGGCGGTTCAGAGCCAACTAAGCCAAGCACTGAACGAATTACAAGACGCCCTATCGCAACCCAACGCGAAGATCGAAACAATCGGTTTGGACGCAGATGCATTTGTGCAATCTGCCCTGGATTGGCTTCGCAGTCGCCCCTCGTCTATCACGATCGCGCAGACACCAAACGCGTGCTAACGTTTGCGAACGATGCTCGTCTTATCAAGGCGTTTTCACCTGCCATCTGCACTTACGACGGCGGACAAAGCTCTCGCGGCGTTTCCACCGTCACCGATGCACCGGACGTTGGATCATAGAACTGCACGTTCTTCGCCAACAACGCCAGCGGAATGTCGCTCTGCGGGCTCCCATACAACGGGTCACCGAGAATGGGATGTCCTCGATGAGCGGTTTGCAACCGAAGTTGATGCATCCGGCCAGTCACGGGAGACAATTTCAACAAGGTAGCACGACTGGCATCCTGATAACGAATGATCTCGATATCCGTCTCCGCTTGTTTCGCGTGCGGGTCCTCCGCGGTACAGACCTCTCCGCGAGCCTCACCAGCACACTTTGCTAGAAAATCCTGCCAGTTCGAAGGCTCGGGTTCGACCTTACCGTGAACCCATGCGTGATACGTTTTCTTCACCTTTCGCGTAGCGAATTGCTCCGATAACAATCGAGCGGCTTTTTTGGTCGTTGCCAACAACACCACGCCGCTCACATCTCGATCCAAACGATGCACCGCGACCAAGTAAGCCAAGTCGCCAAATTGGTCACGTGCCGTCGACTCAACACTCGCAATCCCCGGCGGCGCAGTCGTTGGCAAACCAGCCGGCTTGTCGACTGCGATTGCGGAACGCGACCGCCATAGAATGTCCAGGTGCATCAGCGTTCGAACTCTTTAGCGTCGCAATTCCATCGAGCCACCCCATCCAAGCTTCTCGCGAAGCGTCCGGTAATCGTTCTGGCCCGGGACACTCAACATACGAAAGCTGACCGGCGCTCGGTGAACTCGAACGCGATCGCCGGCTTGCAATGCACCCAAAATACGACCGTCGACAACGATACTGGTGGTCGAGTGCGGTTCGGTGACGGCCAATTCTAATTGAGTATCAGCCGAGTCGACTAAAGGCCGATAGGTAAGTGTGTGTGGACTAATCGGTGAGATCACGAACGCTTGCAACTGACGTCGCAAGATCGGGCCACCCGCCGAAAGGCTGTGTGCTGTCGAACCAACGGGTGTTGCAATGATCAGCCCATCACATCGGTACTGGGTGGCAAGATTCCCGTCAGCGTATAGATCAATATCCAAGATGCTAAACGGTGGTCCGCCCATCACCGCGGCTTCGTTCAAAGCAAGTTGTTCGGCAACGACTTTGTCGTCACGAACAATTTGGACCTGCAGCATAAGGTGATCAACAACACTGAAATCACCATGGCAAACTTTCGGCCAAGCCTGCAAGAAGTCATCGGGTGACAATGCGGCCAAAAAACCCAGCCGACCGCAATTGACGCCTAAGACAGGTGCTTGATGGTTACCCATCTGACGCGCCGATTGCAAAATCGAACCATCACCACCGATGACGATCACCAAGTCCGCATCATCGCCGGTGAACTCATGCGAAAACTCAAAGTCTTCGGCAACCAAGGTAGCGTGTGCTTGGATCACCGGCTGGAGCTTTTGCCACGCTTCTTGCACACGTTTTCGCCCCGGCGTTCCGATAACGATCACCCGTGGCGGTGTGCCGCAACCGCACCAGTTAGGCATGTCTTCTGATGGAGTTGCTGGTGGTTGGTTCATCCAACGCTCACTTGAGCAGCGGCGTCTCGGCATACGCCCGCAATTCCATCTGGCGACAGCGATTGGTCCGCCAACAAGTCTGGGCGGTCACCGTGCTGAATGTATTCATCCGGTAATGCCAAACGATGGATCAGTCGCGTGTCGAGCCGCTGCTCGGCGGCGGATTCAAGGAACGCCGAACTAAATCCACCGACGATCGTGCCCTCTTCCAGCGTGACGACAAAACGCCCTCCCGAAAGAGTTTGATGAACCATCTCGTGATCAATCGGCTTGACGAATCGAGCGTTGACGACGCCCACATTCAATTCGCCTTCGAGACTTTCCGCCGCAGCAATCGCTTGTTCCAGCATCGCCCCGTAAGCCACGATCGTTCCGTCGCAGCCTTGGCGAATCCACTCACACTTACCAATTTCGATCGGCTCGGGCGTGTGGTCTAACTCAAGTGCTGAAGCTTTCGGATAACGAATGCCAGTTGGATGGTCATAGGCTAAAGCGGCCTGCAACATCATTGGTAGTTCAGCAGCATACCCCGGCGCCATCAGAGCAAGGTTAGGGAACAGTCGCATATAACCGATGTCATACACACCGTGGTGTGTTGGTCCATCCGGACCAGTCAATCCAGCGCGGTCCATCATGAAAACGACTGGCAAATCTTGTAGCGATACTTCTTGGAAGATCTGGTCGTAGCTGCGTTGCAAGAACGTACTGTAAATATCAACGATAGGCCGCATGCCGGTTTTGCACTGCCCCGCCGCAAACGCGACCGCGTGCGATTCACAAATTCCGACGTCGAAGAAACGATCGGGATAGTTTTCACGAACGGGTTCGAGTTTGTTGCCCTGACACATCGCAGCGGTGATGACCGTTACCCGCGGATCACTTTTCATGGCCGCGTCGATCGCGTCGCGGGCATGTGTTGTGTACGGCGGACGTCCCTCACTACCACGTGTGACCGGTTTCCCGCCGCGATCTTCGAATGCTGGCGGAGTGTGGAAGAACACTGGATCTTCGGCAGCGGGTTTGTAACCGTGACCTTTCTCGGTCACCACGTGCAACAACACTGGCCCCGAGATCTCCTTACACATCTTCAGGTACTTCCGCATCAGCGGAATGTCGTGCCCATCGATCGGGCCGATATAGCGAATGTCGAGTTCTTCAAAAAGCATCCCGCCCAACAGCCCCGCTTTAACGCCTTCTTTCATTTGCGCCAGCAACCGTTCAGCCGGATCGCCAAACATCGGCACATGGTCCAGCAGCCGGCCTACTTCGTGTTTCAACCCGGTGTAGAAAGGGTTATTACGCAGCCGGTCGAGGTAGCTCGCCACGGCGCCGGTGCGGTGGCAGATCGACATTTTGTTGTCGTTCAAGACAATCGTCAGGTCCTGGCCGAGCTCGCCAGCATTATTGAGCGCCTCGAAGACGATTCCGCTGGGGAACGCGCCGTCACCGATCACCGCAACGGTTCGACGATCCGATTGATCACCCAAGACATCGCCGCTGCGCAGACCAACCGCCGTGCTAACACTGCTGCCAGCGTGGCCCGTCATGAAAAGGTCGTAATCGCTCTCTTGCGGATTGGGGTAACCCATCAAACCGCCGCGAGTACGGATACTCTCGAATTGGTGATACCGGCCGGTGACTAATTTGTGGGGATAGATTTGATGACCGGTATCCCAGATCAAACGGTCCGACAGGAAGTTGAACTCAGAGTGCAATGCCAAGCACAATTCGACAACGCCCAAGTTTGAAGCGAAGTGAGCCGTACGAGTCGCCAACAAGTTGCAAAGGACATCGCGAATCTCAACCGCAACCTGTTCTAAGTTTTCCGACGACAGATCTTTCAGATCGCGAGCATCGGTTAAACCCGCCAACAGAGGGTGTCGCTGTTCCACATTCGATTGGGCCGATTGGCCGGAGGGTAAGTTCGGTTGGCTCATGTCGTTCGCTCCAAGATGTAATCCGCCATTATATGCAACCGATCCGTCGACGCCCCCGAAAGTTCGAGCGAAGAGAGCGCCCCCAACGCTTCGTGGGCTAGCTGAATGGTTGCCGCCGCGTGTTGACGCGCCATTTCGATGCCGACGCTCACATCAAGATTCCCCTGATCGTCGCGAGCGTTTGCCTCCGCCGCCATCAGTTCGGGAAAAGTCAGTTTGCCGCGGCCCATATCTTTCTGGGTTCGTTTGCCAAGTTGCTCGTCGGTGGCAGTGTAGTCCAGAACATCATCGGTGATTTGGAAGGCAAGTCCGAAAGCTTCGGCGTAACGCCCCAAAGCATCGATTATGTGGTTTTCAACACCGGCGCTGATTGCACCGAGTCGGACACTTGCAACGAATAACGCTCCGGTCTTTCGACGGTGGATCAATTCCACATGTTCACGTGCCTCGCGAGGTGACGGGAAGTCCTGAATCGAGACGTTTTCGGCCGCCAGATCGTCTTCCTGGCCACCAACCAGTCCCGAGGCACCCGCCGCTTGAGCCAGTTCACCGATCATCCGCCCCGCCCGCAATGGATCGCTAACGTGACGGTATAAATGAGCGAAGGCTTCCGCCTGCAATGCGTCACCGGCAAGAATCGCGGTCGCTTCGCCAAATTGAATGTGAGTTGTCGGACGTCCTCGACGTAAGTCATCGTCGTCCATCGCGGGCAAATCGTCATGAATCAGCGAATAGGCGTGAATCATTTCGACGGCAACCGCTCCCGGCATCGCGTTCTCGATCGTTCCGCCACATGCCTCTGCGGACATCAATACCAAGGTCGGGCGTAACCGTTTTCCAGGAGCTAGCAGTGCGTAACGAATCGCATCACGCAAGCGGTCGGGACATTTCAATGCGTCCCCAGCAACGTTTTCAAAGTCGCAGGCACTCGCCAATGCATCGCCGATCCGAGGCCGATATTCGGCTAAAAAATCTGAAACAAGCATTCCGGTTCAATCCTCGTCCTGCGACGCATCGGCCAGACCGCTGGCTCCCACGCCACGTCGCCGCCCACGATTCTTTTGCTTCGCAATCAACGAATCCGAGTCCGAGCGATTACCGCCGCCATCATCGAAGGACTCACTGATTGGATTACCTTCCGCATCAAAACCGGCCAGAATGCTGATTTTGCGTTCCGCCACCTCAAGCAAACGGTAGCACTGCCGCATTTTCGCGACCGCGGTCTCGTACTGGGTCAGCGAATCATCCAGAGTCAGCTCCCCTGACTCCAATGCACCGACAATCTTCTCGATCTCGCCAAGCGCGGTTTCGAAATCGACCGAACTCTCCCCCTCGGATTGCGATTCGGATGACTCCGCTTGCTGGGATTGAATCTGTACAGATGCGTCGAGATCACCCGAATCGGTGTCCAGGGTGTCGGCGGAGGGTTTTACTTTGGCCAATCCATCAAGCTCATCACGAGTCATTTTGCTTCAGCAGGTTTTGTGACCTACCATTTTTCTGTAGGTCCGTCTTTGGTTGCAGTATAGCAACATGTCCATTGATCGCGACAGAACCGGGTGGGGTCCTTCCAGGGCACTGCTTTCGTTTTCGACTCACTTTTCATATTTGCACGTCTGCCGCACGGAATGACTCGCTCAAATCGGAAATCTCGCTCTCGTCGGAAAAATCGTTGTAAATCAACTACATCCCGACCAAAGAACAATCCCGCCTCAATCGAGACGGGTTTGACCGATGACGGCTTGAATGAAGCCAAGGCAACCGCCGATACGGATCCAGCCAACAATCTAGACGGCGAGGACACCAACACATGCGACACGGACGCCACCTCGGATCCGGCCTGCACTGAAAATGCGCCGGCTCCATCAACAATGGATTCGGAACCAATCGACTCCGAACCAGCCGAATTAACCGAAGCCAACGATTTGGAAGCGTCGGTCGAGATTCCTGTATCTAACTGCGCGGACATCCAGGCGGAAATTCTCGCCGATCAGATCGCGGAACAGATGGAAACGCTCGAGGCCGATCCTGAGCCGGAGCCCATCGAGACTCCAATCGAGCCCGTAGCGGATTCGTCATTCCAAGAAGCCGCCGACGAAATTGAAAACGTCGAAGCCGCCGCACCATTTGTTAATGAGGCTGCTTTCCTGGCTAACACCACCATCGACAACGAAGCGACTCCCTTCGCCGACGATGCCTATGCGGAAGCCTATGCACTCGATGAGGAAATGGCGTCGATTCCTTTGCCAGAACCTACGACTTCTGGTTCAACGCAACCTGATCGATCGCCGGAAATTATCGAGCGACTCGAAACACTGCTGCAGCGTTTCGATCATCTCGACATGCGACTGGACCAATGGGGCCAACCCATTGAAGGCCAATTGAATCAAACTCAGCCAACGAGCGAGTTGATGACCAATGGCATGATTGGCGACGGATTTGCAACCGCCTTGGCAAGCAATACTGACCACACCGAAGAACTTCAACAGCTTCGCGACGAGCTGGAAAAGTCCTGGCAGGAAAACGAAGAACTCCGGCACCAGAACAACACTCTGGCTACCCAAGTCGCCGAATCGAGCATTCACAAAACCGTCCAAGCTGATCAAGGAATTGACGAATCACTTTCGTGGGAAAGCCGCAAAGCGTTAATCCTACGACAAATGGAAGAAGACTCGTTCGATGCCGATGCATTCGTGCAATCGCTCTCCGGCGAGGCACAACAACACGCCGTCGTCCAATGCGAGGATGTTGCCGAACCGGTCCAGCTAACGCCTGCGGAATTCATTGAATCATTGGTCGATCAAATCAGCCGCCTCGAAGGTATGATTGGTGCTCGCGATAAGGAAATCGGTGAACTGCAAATGCTGCTGCAAAACCAATCCGAAACCCGTGACGGTGGAATCGCAATTGGCGCCGCTGCGATCGCCGGCCTCGTCGACTCCGAC
Source organism: Rhodopirellula sp. J20-39 (assembly GCF_057365095.1). Classification (NCBI taxonomy): domain Bacteria; kingdom Pseudomonadati; phylum Planctomycetota; class Planctomycetia; order Pirellulales; family Pirellulaceae; genus Rhodopirellula; species Rhodopirellula sp. J20-39. The sequence continues at coordinate 6,247,825 of NZ_CP195123.1, forward strand.
GAACTGGTCATGGAAGAGCGTGAGCGTTTGCAGCAACTTAAAAGCGACTGGGAAGACAAGTTCCGCCAAGCCGAAATCGAAGCGTCGTTGGAACGAGCTAAGCTGTCACGCGAACGCCAAGAACTCGCCAAACGCACTCAGCAGTTGGAAGAAAAGATCGAAGATCTTCAGCGAGAAAAACGCGACAACCCCACACCAGCCAAAACCGGCCGACGCTGGTTGGCGGAACTGGGAATCGGCACCACCGATAACGGTTAACCACCCGTTTCTCGCAATCTTGCCCAAACAGGATCGGTCCTATCACGATCCTTCTCTATCCGTCAGCGGCCTAAACGCTGATTGTACGCAAGCATCGAGCCCGCGATCGGTCGAGCTTCGGCACCCGCATTCCGATTGCAGTGATGCCGTTGATTGAGCCCCTCCGCATCCGTAAGGCTCTCGATCCGCAAGGCTCTCGATTCAATTGGTCAGGACACAGCAAGAGAACTTCTTTCCCCGCAAATCCCGGCCCTCTACCTTGACTGCAGATTGTTAACAATCTATCCTGGCGGGTACCATGCTCCCCTTGGTTGCCAACTAAGGCAAGTTCGCCGCACGCATGGTCGTCTTCTTTAGATATCGTCAATGAGGTTTCCGATGCGTCTTGCTGTGATTTTGATGGCGGTTTCCCTCGTCATCACCCATTGCCTTCCGGCATCGTGCGCACCAGTCACTGCGTCTGAAACCACACTATCGGACTCACAGCCTCAAGCCACTTCATTATCAACGACTCCATTGGCGTCTGCTGTATCGACGACAACCACTGCCGAGCTAGCGTCCGCTGAAATAGCCTCCGCTACGGCAGAGGCGAGTGCATTCGACGAACTTATCCACAAGCTACGCCAAGGCGGGATCGTCGTGGTCCTTCAGATACTGCTTTCGATCGTCGGCTTCTCGGTGGCATTGGAGCGGTTTGTTCATCTTCGAGGTAGTGCCCTGGTACCGCCGGGGCTGATCGCGAACGCAGACCGACTTTGGAAGCAAGGGAAGTATGACGAACTCATTCAAACAGCACGCAACAACGGCAGCCTGCTAGGACTTGTCATCGAGGAGGTCGTACGGCATCGCTCCGCTGGCCACCAAGTCGTGTCCCAACTCGCGGGAGATGTAGCGGCACGAGAGATTCGCCGCCACATGCAGCGTCTCTTCCCAATCGCATTGGTCGCTACTCTCGAACCGTTGTTAGGATTGCTCGGAACGATGTTGGGAATGATCGGTGCGTTTGAAACCGTAGCGGTCGCTGGATCGATGGGCGACGCCTCGATTCTTGCCGACGACATTGCCAAAGCACTGGTGACAACGGCCGTTGGTTTGATCATCGCGATCCCGGCGGTGTTCATCTATCAGTGTCTGAAAAGCCAAATCGGATTCGGCAGTGCGTCGCTAGACCAAGCGGCCAGCGGGCTCATTAGCGATTGGTTGATCCTAGCGCCACCAACGACTGCCTCCGACAATACAGTCTCCGGCGAGACTGCTCCCGGAGACATCTCCACGTCACCGGGTCCGCTCGAAACTGCAGCCACGGCGGAGATGGTCTGATGAGAACCGAAATCATCGAAGAGGAATCCATCGAACCGCAAATGGCACCGTTAATCGACTGTGTCTTCTTGCTACTCATCTTCTTTCTGGTCGCGACGACGCTCAAAAAGTTGGATCGACAACTCCCCATCGAACTGCCGCCCGCAACCCAAGCTGTTGAGGTGGCAGTCGATCCACAAACCCTCATCATCGAAGTCGATGCCGCCGGCCTCACCTACTGCAACGGCAACATGGCAACGCCGGGTGTCTTGATGCGTCAACTCGATCAAGTTGCGTCGGAACAACCTGACCGTCCCGTCCGCATCGACGCCGATCGCTCCACGCCCTTCGAACATGTCGTCGAAGTACTCGAAGCCCTAAAGCTACGATCACTTTCGAACGTAGCGGTTCGCGTCGCCGATTCGCACTAGTCGCCAATACGCATTCGTAACCGCCCACCGTTCTAGGTCGCAATATGAAGGCATCTTCGTCGAACCCCAGTCAACAGCACGCTGTCTCGCAATCGAGATGGCTTCTCGGATCGCTGACTGTTCACGCATGCATCTTCGTAGCGATCGTCTTGCTGTTACGTTCCGGCGTGGATCCCCATACCGATGCAAACGCGAATCCAGCAAGCGTTACCAGTGCCGCCCGCCTAGAAGAGCTCAGCGAGAAAGTACGCCAACTGCATCAACGTCAAATGATCGATTCGGTCAGATCGTTAGAAGAAACGCTACAGGCGATGGAGAAGCTTGAAGAGTCCAGGGTGAATCAACTTCGAGAAGCCTACCCAGAACAAACCACATCGGCCCCCGAAGATCTCTCCGCTGCGTATGACCAAGCGATTTCAGCGCAACAAAGAGCACTCGAAAAGATCGATGAAGCTTTGGCGGCATCCGACGCGAACCATGAAGACCAATTGAACGAAGCTCGGACCGCAGCGATCCAAGAACAAGTGATCGCCGAAGATTCCTTTGCGGTCATGGCGGCGGCGCAAGCACTTATTGGACATTCCACCGACGCGCTGGCTCCCATCGTTGAAATGCAGGTAACGGCAAGCCAAGCTCTTGCGACTGCACGAGCAAAGGATCGCGAAGCCGCCGCCGCTCGAAATGAAATTGGACGTCATGGCAACCAAATAGCGCACGTCCGAGCAATGCTCGCTCGCCTCAGTTCAGAGGTCAAAAAGATTGAAAGCGAGATCGCAAACCGAGAACAACAACTCGTCGATGCTGCCCAAAAAGTGGAAGTCGCCAAGAAGGCTTTCGAATTGGAAACGAAAAACCTTAAGGATGCCGAAACCGCCAAACGGACCGCCGACAAAGAGTTCACCGATGCCAGAAATCAAGTCGCTGATGCACTACGTGAATTCAAATCGACGCAAAAAAAGAAGATTCAGTCGGACACCGAAGTCGCCCAACAAAAGCTTGATAAAGCAAGGCGAGCTGAACAATCGATGCGTCAAGCTCAGCAAGACGCCAGCCGTCAAGTCAATCAAGCAAAACAAAAAGCAAACACCGCCCAGCATCAAATCAAAATTGCGGAGCATCAACTCCCCACGATTCGTCGCCCAATCGAAACCTTGTCGCAGCGAAAGTCAACTTCGCAAGCACAGCTCAAAGAGGCTCAACAAAAAGCGACTGCGCAGGAGACTCTTCTCGCTCAACCTTTTGCCCGTCTGCGAGCAGCGAGCGTTGAAGCCAAAGAACAACTTGCTCAAGCGAGGATCGCTCAAGAATTGGCAATTGCAGCAAGCCAAGCGATGACCTCAAACTTTCAATCGCCAACCGATGAAGAGTCGCAATCAACGACGCCAGCAAACACACTCGCAACCACCCAAGCGACCTTTCAACGGGCGCAAGAGCTGGAACGACAAATATCGCAACGGTTCAAAGACATCCGCTCCGCCGACGTGGCCCTCGTTCAATCAATCGATCCAGCCGAAGCCCGGAAACTGGTCAGCGTCGCGTTACCGCAACAGCCCGATCTAGACGAAGCTGCATTGGACCACCCCGCTCGAACTCAAGCAGAGATGCAGCGTCAAATCGATACGTTAAGTAAAGCGGCATCGCAATCAAAAACAATGGATGAATTCGCTCGCGGATTACTCGCCCGCGCCCAAGGACTTGAGCAAGAAGGGCTGCAGATCACCTTGGCGGAGCGTCAAGCGGACGCAGCCGAGGAACAATCCCAATCAGCCGAAGACATTAGTGGAGCCGTTAGCGATATGACGTCGTTGATGGCCAAACGAAGCGAACGCAAAAATTCATCGTCACCGAGTCCTGAACAAAGCTCAACAAAATCCTTGCCAACACCTGCGGCCACGATGTTGCCGGACACCACCGTTGTCGATCAACTGAGTTTGCCAGCACCGCCAGCACCACAAGATATGGCATCGGCATCACCCACTCGCCGATTCAGCACCCGTTTAGGTGCCCCTACATCCGGATGGACCTTCGTGGATTCTTGGTACATCTTGGGTCCGTTCGACAATACCAACCGAACGAATATCCACAAACAATTCCCTCCTGAAAGCATGGTCGACTTAGATGCGAAGTATCGTAGCCAAGCGAGCCCCGACGCAATTGACTGGCGATTCTACCAATCGAGCACTCCCAAGATTGAACCACGGCATCTTCAGGGTGAGTACGTCATCTACTATGCCTGGACGCAGCTTCACTTCGACGAACCCACCGACGTGTGGATCGCCGTCGGGAGCGACGACCGCTCGGACTTATGGATCAACGATGTCCGAGTCTGGTCCAGCAGCGATGTGCTGAAGATGTGGCGAATCGACGAAGGTCTACGTCGCGTCCGCTTCGATGCGGGCTACAACAAAGTGCTGTACCGAATCGAGAATGGGAACGGTCCCTGGGCGTTCAGCCTCTGTTTGCACTTAGATAGCCAAGCACCAGCCCGTTTGAACTAGGCACAAAGCACTAGCAAACGGCATAAAACCTGATCGCCCCCAATTCAGCCATTCAGATCAACTGATCCAAGAGGCGAACCGTCCGCTTCACGCGCCATACATTCCGCTGGTCTTTCGTCAGCGCACGAAAAAAGCCTGCAAAACACAAGGTCTTGCAGGCTTTCAATTTGCGATGATTGGTCATCTGATGACCCCTACGGGACTCGAACCCGTGTTGCCGCCGTGAAAGGGCAGTGTCCTAGACCGCTAGACGAAGGGGCCGGAGATGTGGCGAACTGTGCGTCCGACCTCACCGACGGGCGTAATTTAGCGAACACAGTGACGGCACGTCAAGGGTGCCCATGCAACTGATGTCAATTAACTTTTAGCCCACATAAATACACGTCTTACGCACGTCACGAATCGTGAATTTGGGGCATTTGATCCCATTTTTGATGGGCTTTAAGACGATCCCTTCCGGCTGCGAGAGGATCCATAAGGGAGGGAATCCGATTTAAGCAGCCTTTCACAGAGACGTCGATTAACTTTCGACCGATGTATCGGTAGCTTCGTTGGAGCGTTGAATCGCTTCATAGACTTCATGGCGATGCACTGGCACCTCACGGGGTGCTTCCACACCGAGGCGGACCTTGTCGCCACGAATTTCAACCACGACAATTCGTATGTCGTTGTTGATGACGATGCTCTCGTTTTTCTTTCTTGACAAAACCAACATGGGTTCATTCCTTTTCGAAGGCCGTAACACCTCTCACTAGCGATCTTCTTAACACAAAGGTTGGGGGAGGAAAGATCGAAGAGTTCGTGTACGGACAGGGATCCTTGGGGACTCAACTCTAGGACAAAATTTGTCGCGGTCAAGGAAATCCGGGTTGACAAACGGGGAAAAATCTACATTCCGCAGTATTCAGCCTCGCAAACAACTCCTAAACCAGCCAACTTGCCAATTTGGCAGCTTCGACACAAAGTTGATCACCACCGGTGCTCAATCTCTTTCCTTACGACAAATGCGATCTAATGCCCGCTTTCTTCAATTTTCACGCGTACGTCTACCGAAACCAAGGTTCACCTCTAGGGCGATCGCTTGAACAAGTCGTCGAACCGATGACGGCTTTAGAGGGACTCTTTTTCGAGTGGGATGGTTCGCTGACTTGGGCGAATCAGGCCGAAGGCTGGCAGATCGATGGAACAGTTTACGACGATGGCAAGGAAGTACAGTACGTCGACCTTCACGGTCGCGTGGATCGCCAAGAACAAACCGAACGTTTCGCAGATTGTCTTCGACAACTCTTCCTCACATGGGGCGAACTCGATGAATTGATGCTGATGCGTTTGCCTGAGCGGCGGTGGCAAAATTTACAAGACTTTGAAAAAGAGTGGAAATCGGCCAGCGGCCGGAAACAAAGCAGCCAGCGGTAGAGCGACGTCCCTCGATTTGTTCGGAGGCCAGATCAACGGGAATTACCGGAAAAAACGCGAAGACAACAGGCTTCAATCCGAAAACCTGGAACATTTCGATCTTAGCTAACGAGGTTTTGGCACACCGAATGCAATACCCTGGATCGCCGGACAACCGGCACCCCGACCTCCAGGGTCGAAATGACTGAGCCAACTGAAAGGCTCAAGCCTAATCACGAACCTTTTTCAGGAAGAAGAACCATGTTCACCGCCACTGCCCCAGCTAACGAAGTTATCTCAAACGCCATCGCACCGACTCAAAATGAGACAACTTTGTCGGACGTCGAGATCCTTCGCCGCGTTCGAAACATCCGCAGTAGCTGGAGTGTTTCAGAGCGAATCGAGCGTCGCCAAGCCGCCAACGAACGTTTCGCAAACCTGCTCGAAGCACTTGAGCTCGATTCGCACGCTGCCTAGTTCTTATCGATATCGCTCCGATCGACTCAGTTACGATCGGCGTTGTTAAATCGACAGACTCTGTTCAGATTAGTTGGTCGGCGTTGAACGCCGAACATGGCCACTGAATGCGGCGAGGCACCAATCCCCATGTCTCGCGAATCGCCACAACAGTGCTCACCGAGCGATTCATTTATTTTGCTAGCAAAGACTCGTAGATTGCTGGACACTGAGGCAGTAAGAGTCTTCTCGCAGGTACCTAGTGCGAGTCAAACGAGTTCAGCTTACACTCGCGGTTTTGATGCGTTCAATATCCGACAGGTAAGCCGACATGTCGCGGAAGTACAATTTCTATTCGGGAATTACAGTTGCCATCTGCTATTTGGCAATCATCGGTTGCAGTGGTCAGACTCCCACTCAATCCGATCCTACCTTAGAACGAATGAACGATCGGTCTGCTGCTGCGGAAAATGGTCCACCAACGCAGTCATCGCAGCAATTAGCCAATGCACGGGCGGGCGAGCCAAATCCCCCGGGTTCGATTTCTTCCATTCCAGGTGATCTGGACGGCCAAGCGGTAACCACGCGAAATCAACCTGGGCAAAATCCTTCGAGTCAATCTACACCAGTTACGGGAACTCCTGGATTCAAGCCGCCAGCGGTAACAGGCTCGCCTTCACCGAATTCGATGCAAGGGCAAGCGAATCCAGCGACTGCTCTCGTTCCACAATCGGTGAATCCCGAAGGACGGCAACTGCGGGCCGACTTAAGTCCGGCTGAGCTTACTCGGTTCCTTGGTGAGATCGACCAGGAAATGAGGGCTTTGATCAATGGTCAATCGCGCATCACTGATCCTCAAGCAATTGAGAAAGAAGTGCAGCGTGTCGTGCAACTTAAGCAAACAGCTTCACAACGTTTGATGGATCACGCCGACGCAAGCGAGTCCGCGCGTGTCACCGGCCAGCGTGGTTACCTGCAAGCCATGTCGCATCAAGCTTCGATGGGCGACGTCCAGGCAGCCGAAGAGCTTGAAAAGTTCGCGTTGCAACATCGTGATGATAACAATGCCGAACTACGTTCGGATGCTCGGCTTGTATTGGTCGGCTTTGCAATCGAATCACTTCGTAATGGCAAGGAAGACGCAGCGGAACGAGTCGTTAGCCTGATGCAGGATGTCGCTTCGAACCCTCAACATGTTGACGTTGCAATGTTGATGGTAATGGCACAGGCGAAAGACGCTTTGTTGCAATACGAGCATCTCGACGAAGCAGCGGAAATTCGACAACTCATACTGGATCGTTTTGCGTCGTCGAACGATGCCGAGGTAGCGAGAATGGCGGCCATGATTGCAGCGTCTGGATTCGCTGCACAAGATCAAGACATTCAAAGGCTTGATCAATTGCGATCGGACATTGTTGAACCGCAGTCCGGAGGATCCAAGGTAACCGTGGCACAGTGGGAATCGGCAGTGAATGCGGTTATCGAGAAGACGGTTGACTTGTTAACCGTCCAATTCCTTGCTGGGGTGAGCTTAGAAACAGAGGCGATTGGCCGAACCGACATCGCCGACGCGACTTACCGGATCATGGAAGAAAAGATTGCCAACCGAGAAGATTCGGTCGGACGCGAGGCACGCACGGCGCTCCAAGCGAAAGCCAACCGCGAGTCCGTCATCGGTGAGAACTTCGCGCCGGACTTACCTTCGGTAGATGGTTCCAAATTGGATATGGCCGACTACCGCGGCAAGGTCGTGTTGATGCCGTTCTGGTCGAGCGTTTTCCCGGATTCGTTGGCGATGCTTCCTAACTTGCAATCTATTCAAAAACGCTACCCAGACGACGTGGCGATCGTCGGCATGAACCTGGACTTGGAAGGGACGGACGTCCGAGGTTTTATGCAACAAAACTCGCTGCGATTTCCTAGTTTCAGGAGCGTGTCGGATTCCCAGGCGGCTATTGCTAACGAGGTAGCCTACCGATTCGGGGCTGTTTCACTGTTATTCGTGGCGGTCATCGACCAAAGCGGCAAGGTTATCGGCGTGGATTTTTCTGGTCGTGATTTGAGCGAAATGGTCGAAAATCAAATCCGCTGAATTAAGCTTGAAGGGGTGCCCTGTCAATGGCTTTCCCCTTCAACCCCGCAGCGAACCCCGGTCATGCAGTTCATCGAGCTTACGGGCAAAACATTGCTCGACCTGATCAACGAAGGCGAAATTGATATGCGCCAACTCCATGAAGCTGGAGTCACTGGTGATTCAATCTTACGAATTAACAAATTCGGCGAGATCGAACTACGTGACCGCAACGAATGGAAGATGGTTGGCGGATTGCTAGGTCACTTCGACGATCGACTTCGCAAAATCACACGCCTGGAATGGCTCTAGCTTCTGTCGTTGTTGTTACAGAGTGCTGGCGGCAATCTACTGCCGCTACGTCGCAAGTTGCGTCCAATGTCGGTCGCACTCGGCCGGTTACCCGCAGTTCAGCGGAGCCACTTGCGTCATCACAAACTCGGGTAGTCACAAACGCAAAAAGCCGGACTGAGACAAATCCCAATCCGGCTTTCAATTTTATCAGATGCGTGACGACGACTTAGGAAAGCGTCTTTTGACAGACGTAAATCTGCATCGAGTGTCGTCCAACTTCGACGATACGGTTACTTGGTGCGAGTGGTCCATCCGCTTCCGGATAAATATCGGCCGGTGAAACAGCGGCTGTATCAACAAACAGGTTCCACTGCGTTCCACGACCAATTTCAGGCAGGTGGAATTCTTTGTTGTCGCCCGTACTGTTGAACATCAAGATCAAATCTCGACCAAGGCCTTCCGGATCGTCGATCCGACTTGGTGCCGCGATGTAAGCGGTCATCGCCAGTTCGCCTTGATCCCAATCCAGCGGGTGACCACTTGGGCTGTACCAGGAAACGTCTGGGATCTTACGACCGTCTACCGGACGTCCGGTCAAGTATTCCTTGCGACGAATCGTTGGCTGAGTTTTACGGAACTTGATTAAGGCACTGACAAAGCGGATAAGGTCAGCGTTCTTTTCAACCAAACGCCAATCAAACCAGGAAATATCGGTGTCTTGGCAATAAGCATTGTTGTTGCCCTTCTGCGTACGACGCGCTTCGTCACCGCTGACGATCATCGGTACGCCTTGGCTGACCAACAAGGTGGTCAACATGTTGCGAATTTGCTGACTACGAATCGTCGCGACACCCTTTTTGCGTGTCGGACCTTCGACTCCGTAGTTGTCGCTGATGTTGTGGTTGTCGCCGTCGTTGTTGTTCTCGCCGTTGGCTTCATTGTGCTTATCTTTGTAAGACACCAAGTCATTCATCGTGAAGCCGTCGTGGCTGGTGATGAAGTTGATGCTACAGAACGGGGGTCGTCCTGCGTGTTCGTAAAGGTCACTGCTGCCGGCCAAACGCGTTGCCAAAGGCCCAAGTGTGCCTCCATCGCCACGCCAGAAACCCCGCGTGTCATCGCGATAACGACCGTTCCATTCCGCCCAGCGAGAATCACCGAAACTACCAACTTGGTAGGCACCAGCGGCGTCCCAGGCTTCCGCGATCATCTTCGTATCAGCCAACATTGGATCTTCAGCGATCAATTCCACCATTGGCGGATTGGGCACCAAGTTACCGCCTCGGTCGCGGCTCAAGATACTAGCTAGATCGAAGCGGAAGCCGTCGATGTGATAGTTGTGAACCCAGTGTCGCAAGCAGTGGAAAATCATCTCGCGAACGACGGGGTGGTTACCGTTGATCGTGTTACCGCAACCGCTGTAATTACAGTAATGCTGGCCTTCGCTGAGGATGTAATAGACTTGGTTTTCGAGCCCCTTGAATGAAAGGGTCGGCCCGTTCTCGTTACCTTCGCATGTGTGATTGAAGACCACATCCAAGATGACTTCGATCCCGGCGGCGTGCAGTGCCTTCACCATCGTCTTGAATTCATTGACCTGTGCACCGGGGGTAGTGCCGTGGGCGTAGCCACGGTGCGGCGCAAAGAAAGCCATTGGGTCGTAGCCCCAATAGTTGGGCTTGGATAGTTTCTTGCCGTGTGGGTCGCGGATTGGGAATTCGTGAACGGGCATCAACTCGACGGCCGTGATACCCAAGGACTTCAGGTACGGGATCTTTTCGATCACACCGAGATAGCTACCCGAGGCCTTCACCTTGGCCGTTCGGCTCTTGGTAAAACCGCGGACGTGCATCTCATAGATGACTGTTTCGCTCATGTCGTGACGTAGGTGGCGGTCGCCTTCCCAGTCAAAACTGTGGTCGACCACGACACACTTTGGTGGCCGAACGAGACCATCCTTACCAGTTTGGTAGGTCCCTGCCAACGCCTGAGCGTAGGGGTCGATCAATCGAGCGGATGAATCGAATCGCTGCCCATTTTCAGGGTCCCAAGGTCCATTGGCTTGGAAATGGTAAAGAGCGCCGGCTTCCAGACCTGGGACGTGCAAACTCCAGACGTCACCCCAACGGTCGGTTTCGCGATCGAATTCAATGACCTGTGCCGGTTCGCGGTCATTCACCTTGTTGTAGAGCAGCAAACGCATTTCCGTCGCCGATCGACTGAAAACGGAAAACTGAGTCCCTTTTTCAGTAAGCGAAGCCCCAAACGGTGGGGCATAGGCAAATTGGAGATCGGGGCACGGTTGTCGCATCAGCATATAGATCACTCCTTGAGTCACTGGGTTGGGGGCCTGGCGGCAATTCAAACCTACCACCATGTCAGGAAATGACCGGAATTCTTGCTCATACCGAACAGGAATTTGACACTTCCAGGATCAATGGATCGATCAGGGGAAATGGTTGCATAGGCGAAAGTTTAACGCTGGCAACTTCCCTGTCGTCCAAGACGTTTTGATCTTGGCAAGACCTTCAGCGACGTGAAAAGCGATCTCCTTTTGAAGGAAACGGGGACACATCAAAGTTGCCATGTTATCTGCATACCAACCACTTGCGGGAATCCTACAGGCTGATTCGCAAAACTCATGCCTTCGCGCACCCTAATGACCCGCTAGTGGCGAAATAACTGTCAAACTATTCCGGTTAGAGAAGCATTACCTGTGGGAAGGATTGTTGTAGTGCCGCAGGGAGTGAGTTCCCGATGATGGGACTGGACAAATCTAACCTTAACAGGCCTCGCTGCGCTGCCGCGGTGATGGCTGTTTTCGCGACGATCGGCAACGGATTGCAGGTCGAAATGAGCCCAAGAGGGCTCCAAAATTTGTCTGTTTGCTATTCGACCATGGATGCGAGAAAGCCAACGTATGGAAGCCGCTGAAACCTTCTTGCCGCCCCAATCGGGACGATGCCAAGAAGCGATAGCCGATGCAGCCGAGCTTACTTCGCGCTTGAGGTCGGTTTGGGGTGTACTGCTTGCGGTCATCGTGGCAGCAAGTTGCCTCGTGGACGTGGCTGTCGCTCAAAATCCGTACGATACGCCTTTGCTAGCACCCCAGAATAATCCGTTGGGCAACCCATCTTCGGGCGCAGATCTGCTCGGTGATGACTTGCTGAACGAAGGTCTACCGGGCGGTGAACTCTCTGGCGACGATTTACTGGGTGGCGATCTAACAAGCGGTGATCTCTCGGGTAGCGATCCCCGTAGTAACAATCTCCCGGCTGGAAACTCACTCGGCGACGATTTGCTTGGCAACAATTCCCTTGGCGACGATCTACTCGGCGGAGGCAATTCGTCTGGCGACGACCTATTAGGTGGAAACGCTCTCGGAGGCGGTTCTGCTGCTGTCGATCCATTGGCGGGAATGGGGGCGACTGAGCCCATCAAGCCGCCCGCCCCACAGCAGAACAGCAAGCCAAATCCGACAGATCCGCATGTCGGGTTGTGGACAGAGGGAACCTACCCATCGGCCGATTCTTGCCGAGCTTGTCACCCTAAACATTACGAAGAATGGAGCGTTAGCAGCCACGCTTACGCCACCTTGTCGCCAATGTTCCACCGGTTTGAACAGGCGATCACGGAACTAACCGAGGGCACCGTTGGCGTTTTTTGCATGCGATGCCACTCGCCGGTCGCGACCCAACTGGAAATCCCACGTACCGTCAGCATGCTCGATCAGCCCGCGGTGGCACGAGAAGGCGTTACCTGCATCGCATGCCACCGGATCAACGAACACTACGGCCGCAGCAACGGTGACCGACGGATCGAACCGGGTGATATCCACGCTCCAGTGGGTAGTGGCGGCAACGGACACGGTCTCTACGAAGCACTCGCAAAGGCCGGAAAATACAAACTCAAGACGGACGCCTCCCAGACCGGGACCGGGCAAAAGATCCACAACGGATCGTTCTTCTTTGAACCGCTTACCAAGACCGACGTCTGCGTATCCTGCCATCAGGTAGCCGTACATCCTGGCATTTGGTTGGAAGTCGTTCATGGTCAGTACCGCGCTGGTCCCGCTTCGAAACGGGGGGTGTCATGCCAAGATTGCCACATGGGCGCCGTGCCCGGCAAGGACCTTGGTTACGAAGAGTGCCACTGCGCCGAACTAGGCGGCAAACCTTATGGCCAGCCAAAGAAACATTCCAACCACACGTTCTGGGGACCTGGCTACTCGATCGCGCACCCAGGCGTCTTCCCACATAACCCGAAGGCCAAGAAGTACTCACCGCGTCAGTGGCTAACGTTCGACGACCGAGCTGGATGGGGAACTAAAGCTTTCGAAGACAACGTTCCTGCGGGGACCTATTTCCCTGAGCCTTGGACGGAAGCTGATGATCGCATCGACGCTCGCAAAGTGATTGACGAGAACATCGCCAAATCGGAACACAAACGTGGCGTGGCCGCGATGACGCTGGAAGCGGCGACCAAAGTGAGTGCTCCCGTTTTCTATTCAACACCTCGCATTGGCGTTCCCTTGCGAGTCGGCTACCGCGTCGACAACGCTAGCGACGGCCACAACTTGCCAACCGGTTCACTGGGTGCCCAACCCCAACTATGGCTCAACGCCGTGTTGATCGATCCGACTGGTAGACGGGTTTGGGAAACTGGCTACCTGGATAGCAACGCGGACCTCGCCGACATGCATAGCGTTGACGTGGCAACCGGTCGCGTGCCGCGTGACAAAGGTCTCTTCAACTTGCAAACCAAGTTCTTGATCAACAATGTTCGGGGAACCGATCGCGAGGCGGCCTTGCCGCTGAACTACAGCCTAGATCAATTGGTATTCCTGCGGCCAGGTGCGGTTCCCGTGTCGGTGCTCAATCACCCGCCACTGATTCGGATGGAAGCGCACAGCATTGCGCCGCTGGACCATCGGATGGCTAAATACACGATCCCAGCTTCGGCGTTTCGCGTGCCAGGTTCTTACCGTCTATCGGTCAGGATGCGAAGTCGAACCGAGCCGATGTACTTCATGCGATTAGTCGGCAGCACCCCAGACATGATGCGTCGGATGAACGAGAACATGATCGACATCTGCCACTCAAGCCACACGTTTGAGGTTCGGTAGCCAACGATGAACGACTTATTCATTCCAACACAGAGTCCTTCGCCCAATCGTGTCCAACGGCTATCCGTCGCGATTGCCGTTGCGCTCGGCTGTGTGATGCTGACGACGACCAATGCCCAGGCCCAGCAGCGACTACGGCCAAGACGCCTTCCCTTGGTTGAAAGTGACGCTTTCCAATTCAGTGGTTACCAGTCCCTGAACCAAGACCACGACTCGTCCTTGGCGTTCTCTGAAGCTTCGGGAATGCCGTCTTTGGCGGGCACGTCGCTAGCAAGTCCTGAGTTCGCAGCAGGCCGGACCTACCAGCCTGGCTCTAGCTATCTACAATCGCCCGGCTATTTCCCGGAACAAAGCTACCACCCCGATCCGGCATTCGACGCATCCAACTCGTATCAATCGTCGACCGATTATCAAGCTGGCGGGAGAGATTCAGCTGCATTCGATTTTGAGCGATCCGCGTTCGAACAAACCAGTCCGGAATATCGCATCGCAGCAGCGACGCCAAGCAAGTCAACGTTGGATTCGTCAACTTCGGCTACACCAGCAAACTGCCCACCCAGCGTCAACATCGACGATTTTTCGGCGACACCCTTGCCGCAAGCTTCGATGTACCATGATCCGCTCGCCGCTCAATACGTCTACGACGATAAGCATGCGGTGCCGACACAACGGCCGCTGATCGAATTGGGGCGGATGTTCTATAGCGACGGGATCACGCCACGCGGCTTGAACTTGTTCGGCCCCATGAACATGGTGCGTCCACAATTCTATGTATACGGCGATTTTCGGTCTGGCGTCATTACAGGACGCAACGCTGCGGGAAGAACCGACAACTGGTCCAACCGTCTGAATCTAGACATGGACTTCCGAATAACCGACACGGAACGTTTCCACGGTTTTATCGGACCGCTTAACAACGCGACCAACGTCAACGGCGTGCAGATCGTTGATGACGAACTTGAGTTCAACAATGTTTTCAACCCAAACTTAGTGACCGCCTTCTTCGAAGGTGATCTTGGGGCGATGTGGGGCGGTTTCCACAACAAATCTTCCCCAATGGAAATCCCGTTCACGATCGGGCTGGTGCCACTGCTATTCCAAAATGGAATTTGGATGGAAGACGCGGTGACAGGGGCGGCTTTTGCATTGCCGGCTCGCCACAGCCGATTGCTGAATTGGTCGAATTACGAGACCACGTTTTTCGCCGTTGTTGACCAACTCAATAGCAACGCATTTGCAGGCGACAACCACGCCGCCCAGGCATTCGGTAACGCCTGGTTTATCGAAGCATATGGCGGATACATCGAGGCTGGATATGCTTATGTGCGAGATCGAAACGATTCCGCAAGAAGCTACCACAACGTCACGGCAAGTTTCACTCGTCGTTACTTGGACCGCATTAGCAACTCGACGCGGGTCATTCTGAACTCGGGGCAAGATCTCGACAAAGACGACCGAACCGCTGACGGTGGTTTATTGCTTTGGGAAAACAGTTGGATCACCGCGGCGCCGTTGACCGTGGTGCCGTATGTCAACGCGTTCTACGGTTGGGGACGTCCCCAGTCCGTTGCTCGCGCCGCTGCCAGCGGTGGTATCCTGCGCAACACGGGTATCAACTTTGATACCGACGGCGTGAACGGATTCGCAACGCTCGACACCAGTGGCTTCGATACCGCCGGCGGATCCATCGGTGTGGACTTAATTGGCAACGACTTGAGTCGACAACTCATTCTCGAAGCGTCGTACCAAACGGAGCACGGCGACTCGAATCCATTCGTCAATGGCGATCAGTTTGGACTAGGGGGCCGCTATCAATTTCCAATTTCCAATTCGCAAATTTTACGCTTCGACGTGATGCATGGTTGGCGTGGAAATTTGGATGACGTGTACGGCACGCGAATGGAATATCGCTGGAAGTTCTAAACTGAATCTTCGTCCCGGTGTGACCTAGCAGAAAATCCATGCCGAGAACGACACATGAAACCGGTACCGCATGCGGCGGCAACAGCACCGGATCGTAGGAAACGATCTGGCGAGAAGAGTTATCGCACACGTCGCATGTACGCCAAGAACTTTTCGTCGACTTTCGCCAACGGCATTTTCATTGCCGTCTCAAACATCTCGATCCGCTCTCGCTGCGTGTATTGCTGGAGCGGTTTTGTTTCACGAAGTCGTTCTAGGTAATCGATATACTCTTGCTTCATCGTTCGAAGCAAAAAGTAGGTCAACGCCCACGACTCGCCATAGGCGGCTTCCGCCGTTGCGGAGGATTGAAATCTGACATCATCCGCGACCAGTGTTGCCAATGAGTCACCGGGTCGAGTGGGCAGATAGCGTTTCCAACGATTCAAATTGACTCGATTGACTCGCCCCACGCCCCGCCAGCCTCGCGGGTTGCTTAGATCAGGCGACTCAAAAAACATCGCCAACCCTTCGCTCAACCACATCGGGTTGTCTGCGAAGCGGGTTTGCAATCCACAATTATAGGCCAATTGATGAGTTGCTTCGTGGATAATCGTCGCGATGTTGCGTTCCAAATTACCTACACGGAACGTTGTCATCCGATTGCTTTCCAGATGGTAATAGCCGATCACGTTGGCCGCCGTTTCGCCGATCTCTTCCCCCGCATGTTTCAAAAACTCGGCGCGATCGGCGAGCACAAAAGCGACCAGCGGGTACTTCGGCTCCTCGATGTCAACTCGCTGGTTTTTCCAATATGCAAAAAACGCTCGGTGCAAGGATTCAAACAGCGACGCCACGTCGCGGGCGTAGGCATCATTGCGTTGATAGAGCAACACATAATGTGCGGTTTCGAAAGCCTCAAAGCCTTCGGGAAATTCAGCGAGCATCCGCCGTGTCATCTCATCAGCATTGATGGGCGCGGGTGTCGGTGAATTTTCGCGATGCAGGATCTCGTCTGGCTGGATCAACCAAATCCGACCATCATCGCCACGCATTAGAACTCCACCATCCTTGGCCTCAACGAGTACCTCGCCATCGACGGTGCGTTTGGCACCCGTGGGTTGATCGTCAACAACCCGGCGCATGACAATCGTTTCGGCCCAAACGCTGGTGACGCCGCTAGCGACGAACCAGACCGCCAATGCGATACAGCACCCCACCTGCAAGCGATACGATTGGCGCAGGGAAGGCGTCTTTCGCGCGTCAACGAGAATGCAGAACATTGGAGAGGGAGACAAGTGTTGTTCGTAGATGAGTTGGCGTTAGTGTAATCTATCTCGGTCGGCGACATGAGAGCGTTGGATTGCTCTGGCCAGAACACGCTTCGTTCTTCTTCGGCCATAAAATCGACACCACGATCAAAGCTGGCCCAACTACCGGCAATTCGTCACCAGATACGGCCAGGAAACGTCTGGCTCGATTTCTCCTGTCAAGTTTTTTCGAGGTGTTTTGTGTCGGCTGCCTGTGAGCATCCGGGTGTGCCGAAACTTCTTGTTATCGGGTTATTCTTGCGAAGCTTGGCTTTTCCGTCACACCAGGACGGCCGTCTGTCGTGTTATCATAATGTGTCCTTGGCAGTCGATCTTCCAGACTGACCTCGACGAACGGTGAGGAACCTCGCAGTGACCTGAATTGAACCCCAAAGGGTTCCGATTCCGCTGCTCCTTTCTTCAGCGTTTTCGACATTCCAATTTTTCAGTGATCCGTGGCGGGAATAACTTTGATCATGTCCGAACCTGCGACACCTGACGAATCTCGATTTGGTGGGATACGTGTTTTGTTGGTGGAGGATGGGATGGTCAATCAACGCGTCGCATCCGCGGTTCTGAAACGACTGGGCTGTGAGGTGAGCGTTGCCGAAGATGGCAAGCTGGCTATCGAAGCGTGGCGATCGGCCCCGTACGACGTCATCCTGATGGATTTGCAAATGCCGGTGATGGACGGCTTGGAAGCAACTACGGCGATCCGAACCGAAGAACAATCCACAGGGCACCACATCCCGATCATCGCGATGACGGCCACCACGACGGACATTGACGAAGACTGCTGTCTGAAAGCGGGCATGGACGCTTATCTCGTTAAGCCCATGCGATCCGCTGAGATTGAAGCTGCATTTCAAAAACATGTGCTGCCGACGATAGATGCCGATTCGCAAGGCTCCTCCACCGCCCCCTCGGACTCGGTTCCACCAGACAATCTCACCAGCGCCGACGACATTGCCCAAGAGTGCCCCCCCATGCTCGACATTGAAACGGCTCGTGAACGCCTAGGTGGTTGTCCCGACGAAGACCTTGTCGCCGTCGCAGGTGCTTTGAAACATGAGGCACCGCTTCGATTGTCGGAGCTGATCGAAGCGTACGAACAGCGTGACTCCACCGCCATCAAACGCAGTGCCCACACTATTAAAGGAGCGTCCTCGGTATTTAACGCGACCCCAGTCACGGCCCCGGCCAAGAAGATCGAAGAAACCGTCTTAGCCGGAAACTTCGAAGCAATTGCACCATTGATTGAGGAATTAAAACGAACCGTCGCCCAAATGGAATCACAACTGGACGAATTCATTTCCCAAGTCCAAGGGAAATCGAATGACTGAACCTTCGCCTGCTGAAGATCCGAAGTCCGACCCCCTGACGATTGCTAGCCATAACGTGCTACTGGTCGAAGATAGCGAAACCGATGCGATCATCATCAAGATGAACCTGAGTCGCGATTCGCGATTTGTCGTCACGCATGCGAAGTCGCTGGGCGAGGCTTTCGGCACCCTAGGCGAAGCTGAAATCACCGTCATCATTCTGGATCTCAATCTGCCCGATAGCGTGGGAATCGAAACGTTTGATTCCATTCATGCTCGTTATCCGGCGCTACCCATTGTGATTTTGAGCGGCGAAGAGGACGTCGAACTCGCGTTGCAGGCGGTCGCAAACGAAGCCCAAGACTACCTGCCCAAAAAGGATGTCAATCCGCAACTGCTGACGCGTTCATTACTCTATGCCATCGAACGTCAGGCACGTTTGCTGGCCGAGCGACATAACTCGATCGTCGAAAGCGAGTTGCAGGTTGCTCGCACCATCCAGCAACAAATGCTGCCTACCCAAGCGCCGATTCTAGCTGGCTATGAAATCGCGGCGGTTTGCGAGCCCACGAAACAATGTGGCGGCGACTTCTTTGACTATCTGGAACTTAGCGAGGGAACTCTGGATTTCGTGGTGGGCGACGTCAGTAACCACGGATTTGGTTCAGCCTTGATCATGGTGGGTGCTCGACGCGCGCTTCGGACCTGTGCGCGAATGCATGGCGACGTGGGGAAAATCTTGACGGTCGCGAACCAGTCCATTTTCGAGGACACCGGTGGTGAACACTTTGTGACATTGTTCTACGGCCGTCTGTATCCGGAACAGCGTTTGTTAACGTATTCCTCCGCTGGTCATCCGGTGTGGTTGGTCAGCACCGACGGGAATATCCAAGCCCTGGAATGTCACGGCTTGCCGCTCGGTTTGATGGAAGAGAACGAATACAACCAAACCGATACAATTACCCTCAATTCAGGCGACCTGCTGATCGCACCCACCGATGGCGCCTACGAAGCGATGAACGAACACGGCGACCACTACGGTACCGAACGCATGTTTGAAATCGTCGCCAAGAACCAGGACAAATCCACGGCCGAAATTCGTGATGCCTTGATCGCTGACATTCGTCATTTCTGCCAACCGGCACAGCCGTTCGACGACGTTACGGTGGCGATTCTTAGAGTCCTGGCTTAACGAGTGCAGGCTTTGCGGGCGCTGGGTTCACGGGCGTTGAGTTCACGGGCGTTGAGTTCACGGGCGTTGAGTTCACGGGCGTTGAGTTCACGGGCGATGACTTCACGGGCGATGACTTCACGGGCAACAACCTAACCGCCCCAGTCCTCCTAGACCTTTCTAATTAGCGTGTGTTCTCAACACGCGGCACGCCTCTCCTTGCAGCGTGGCTAAGGCTTCGAAAAAGGCTGCGAGGGAGGCCGAACCCCACCGCAATTGCTCGATTGCTAGCAATACGTTTGCGGACATTCACTCGCCAAAAGCAACCGCGAAGATCGAATTCTCAGTCCGTAAAACCCGCGTTTTTCACGTCTTGCCGGCTGCATTAGCAGATTTATCCCGCAAACCGGTATCGCCATCAAAATTGATTCAAAAAGCACGACTGGAACGGCCGATAAAACGAACGAACACATTTTTTCGTGCCTTGAGGCGAGAACCCAATGACCCGCAATCGTTTTTTCCGTTTCATGAGCCCGCCTCGCCGTCGACGTGGAATCGCCGCGTTGGTGACAGCCGCGGTGGTGTCTCAATCGTTTGCTCCCATGGTGGCTTCAAACGCGGTCGCTCAAACCACAACCGGTTCCACTAACATCCAACAAGTTGTTGGCAAGGAACTCAACGGGAGTCGCCGAACGTCGAACTACCGTTCCGGTGGCTTGTTAAGCGGATTGTTTGGAAGCGGGTCATCTTCCAGCAGCTCCAGCAGCAAGTCGGGTGAACCGTACCGCAAGGCAACTCCAGTACCGAGCGAACGAGATGTCGATTGGGCAGGCGTTCCTTATCACGGTGCGACACCATCGCGAACGGCCAGCAGGAACGCGGCACCCGTCCAAGATCCTTCAGCGACCAGTCGCACGACTCGCTCAGCACGCGTAGCCGATTCCAGTGGTGCCGTTCCGACGCCACCACCGATTTCCACTTCACGCCGGTCGATCGCCTCTTCGACCCCGCGCAAGTTGGAAACCAAGGAAAGCGCGGCTCCCGTAGTCGTTAGCTCGTCGGCACGTCCAGCACCGCTGTCCATCACGCGCAGCAGCCGACGTTCAACGGCAACGGCCACCACACCAACCAAGCTGTCCACCAGCGAACCCGAGTTGGTCGCCAAGAGCGACAAGCCAGTTGAGTTGGTACCCAAGGTCAGTCGCAAAGTCATTCAAACCGAGCCTGCCAAAGAAGCTATTTCGAGCAGTCCAGCAAAATCGGCTCGCCGCGCAGCACCTGAGGTCGTTGCGTCGCAAGAAGTGACACCGAAGAAGGTGGAAAAGAAGGTCGAAGCTCCCAAGATCGCACAAAAGCCGACTGCGAAGCCAGCACCTGCACCCGCTCCTGAAATGAAACCCGCTTCTGCTCCGGCCCCAACTCAGGTCGCTGCAAAGCCAGTTCAAGCACCAACTCAAAAGCCTGCTGCAACACCGGCCCCGAAAACGACCACCATTGCATTGGGTGCCGCTCGTCAAGTCGACACAGCACCTAACCAAGTTGCCGCTACTGCGAAGCCAGCAATGTCGTTGCCTATGGGCAACACCGTTTCGGCATCAAGTCGCACCGAAGCACCACGCGTCACCTTGGGAACGGTTACACAAGGTACGGCCCATCCAAGTACACATAAGCAATCCGATCAGGCTCGCATGACGACCTTCGGTAGCGAAAGTGACGCGACTCGCTCGGGCGGTTCATTGAACGCGGCTGCAGGAAGCATTGCATTGCACCCGATCAGCGATCGTTTGCCAGCCGACCAAAACGAAGCGGTTGACCCAATGAAAGCTTGGCACGAATCACAAAACGTGTCGCACGATGGCTTTGCCGCTCGTGGCACAAGCGTTCCGGCTCGCACCGTTGCCGGCCCGACGTCGCCAAACTATCACTCCGGCTACGACCAAACACCGCCGGCGTACAATTCCAACGCTTATCCCAATGCAATGCGTGGAACGATCGGCACACCACAAGCTGCGGTTGCCGCACCAACTCACGTCAACACCAACAACACCTCAACTGAACTTCCTGGTATCCGCGTTCTGACCGCTGGTCCGAAACGGATCATGATTCGCCAAACGCATCCCTATGAAGTGATCGTCGAGAATCGCGGTTCGGTAGCTGCCGAAGGGCTGCTCGTTCGGGCTCATATTCCAGACTGGGCGGACGTCGTTGGACAACAAGTCACTCGTGGCGACGTCACCTCGGATTCCGTCGAATCGGTTCGCAACCTGCAATGGAAGATTGACCGGCTCGAAGCTGGCCAAACCGAAAAGATGTTTGTTCGCTTGAAAGCATCACGCAGCGGCACCCACGATTTGGACGTCGACTGGACCATGATGCCACAATCACGCAGCATGCAGGTTGTCGTTCAAGAGCCTGAATTGGCTTTGACGATCGACGGTCCCGATGAAGTCATCTACGGCCAATCGAAAACCTACCAGATCCGCGTTTTGAATCCTGGCGACGGGATTGCTCCTGGCGTGGTTTTCACCTTGTCGCCTAAATCGAGCTCGCCGCAAAGCCAGCGTATCGGTGACATCCCAGCCGGAAAAGAAGCACAATTCGAAGTCGAGCTTACCGCTCAAGATCTTGGTGAATTGAAGATCCACGGTCTTGCAATGGGCGACCTTGAACTACGGGCTGAAGCTGACAAGACCATCCGCGTTTTGGCAGCCGATCTGGAAGCGATCCTTTCCGGTCCCGAAGTGAAGTACCAAAACACGGACGCCGTGT
Organism: Rhodopirellula sp. J20-39; assembly: GCF_057365095.1. NCBI lineage: Bacteria > Pseudomonadati > Planctomycetota > Planctomycetia > Pirellulales > Pirellulaceae > Rhodopirellula > Rhodopirellula sp. J20-39. The sequence continues at coordinate 6,270,126 of NZ_CP195123.1, forward strand.
ATCAATTGGAATTGACGAACCACGGCACCGCTGCCAGTGACGAAGTCATTGCCAACTTGACGATGCCCACCGGTGTGACCTACCAAGGTGGCATGGAAGGGGCAACGATGATTGACAACCAATTGCGTTGGAAGATCGCATCGCTGACTCCGGGAGCCGTTCGCAAGTACCAGTTCCAGTGCCGTATGGATGCAACCGGAACTCAGAACTTCACCTTCGATTGCAAGGGCAGTGCGGCCGGTCAAACCAACGTGGCTTTGGACACAAGCGTCGAAGCGATCGCCGACCTCGTCTTGTCGATCGAAGACCCCAGTGCTCCGGCTCCGATTGGCGAAGACGTGTCCTACCAGATCGTGATTCGTAACCGCGGCAGCAAGCCAGCCAGCGACGTTCGTGCAGTGGCTCAGTTCAGCCACGGTATCGAGCCGAAGCAAATCAGCGGCCACGCTGGCAAGGTGATCACCGGTCAAGTCTTGATCGAGCCCATCGCACGGATCGATGCAGGCGAAGAGGTCCGTGTGACCATCGTCGCCCAAGCTGAAACGTCGGGCCACCACCGTTTCCGCACGGAAGTTCGCAGCGGCGACACCGTTTTGGTTGCCGAAGAAGCGACTCACTACCTGAGCCCACGCAACGATCGGATTACCCGTCGCAGCGGACCAGGTGGCAACGAGTTCTCGCTGCCATTGCGTTAAAACTAGCTGAAATCGGCCTTTAGCTGATCTCAACGCTTAAAGCGGCTTGCACCTGAATCGAAATCCCGATTCAGGTCGCAAGCCGCTTTTTTCGTTTTCGCCTTCAATGAAAGGACCAATCACGCTGCCACAATGGGGTCGTCTTGATAAACTAGGGGGCCTCACTCGGCACACCTCTCCCAGAGTGCTCCCTCCTAACCCCATGTTCGCCACCCCAATGCAATCCACCTCCATGCTCTTTCGAACTCTCAAATTCACCCGCAGCCGAATCGCGGGACTATGTCTTGTCGCTCTTATGGGCAGTTTGTCCGTTTCCTCCGCAAGCGATGCTGCCGAGACGCAACCTCTGAAGGTGCTCTTGGTCGACGGCCAAAACAACCACGCTTGGCAAACGACCACGCCACTGATCCAAGCAACACTGGAATCCGGCGGGTTGTGCGAGGTAACCGTGGCGACATCCCCCGGTAAAAACCAAGATCTATCCGACTTCAATCCAACCTTTGAGGGCTACGACGTTGTGGTTTCCAACTACAACGGCAAATCGTGGAACAAGGCCACTGAAAAAGCCTTCGAAGCCTATGTGTCCGGTGGTGGCGGGTTTGTCACCGTTCACGCCGCTGATAACTCGTTCCCCGCGTGGGACGCCTACAACCGCATGATCGGTTTGGGCGGATGGGGTGGCCGGACTGAAAAGGACGGCCCATTCGTGCGTTGGAAAGAAGACCAGCAAAAATTCACTCGCGACGATTCCCCTGGCAAGGGCGGCCAACACGGTCGACGCACCCCGTTCCAAATCGTTGTCCGCGAAAAAAATCACCCGATCACCGAAGGGCTGCCACCCTCCTTCATGCAAGTGGCCGATGAGCTTTACGGAAAACTGCGTGGCCCCGCCGCCAACATGACCATCCTTGCGACTGCTTATAGCAATCCAAAGACCGGCGGTACGGGCGAGCACGAGCCAATCTTAATGGCGATCGACTACGGCAAAGGACGTGTCTTCCACACCACTCTTGGCCACGACGCTGTCGCGATGAACGGATTGGCATTTCAAACGACGCTTCGTCGCGGCACACAGTGGGCTGCCGGCGGCTCGGTCAGCTTGCCTGCCGTCAGCGGCAAAGTGCTTACATCTAAAGAAGCTGCTTCCGGCGAACCCGCCAGCGCTGCCCAAGCCGAAGCCATCACGCCAGCAGACGCCGACGCAGCGATGGCCGCACCACCTAGTCTGGAAGCCAATGACTGGGTGTCGTTGTTTGATGGCAAATCACTGAGCGGCTGGACCCAGAAAAACGGCACCGCGTCTTACCGAGTCGAAGACGGTGCAATCGTTGGTAAAACGGCCGTAGGCAGCCCCAACTCGTTCCTCTGCAGTGATAAAAACTATGCCGACTTCGAACTGACTTTCGAGGTCGACGTGGACAAGGCTCTCAACAGTGGCGTCCAAATTCGGTCGAAAACTCGCGAAGATGGCGGCCGCGTCTATGGACCTCAGGTCGAAATCGAAGGGAACCCAGGCGAATCAGGCTATATCTATGGGGAAGCAACCGGGCGTGGCTGGATCACGAAGGAGCAACCGATCAAAGATGCTTACCAAAACGGTCAATTCAATCGTTTCCGCGTCCGCGCCGTCGGTGATCGCATCCAAACCTGGGTGAACGACACCAAAATCGCCGATATCGTCGATCCAGAATCGGCTCGAGAGGGATTCATTGGTCTGCAAGTCCACGGCATCCCCAAAGACGCCGGGCCATACGAAGTTCGCTGGAAAGACATCCGCGTCCGCTCGCTGAAGTAGTCCACCTTCATTAGCAGCCTGTCAATCAGGCCGCATTTATGCCGACACAGGGTCCATAACGCCCTGTGTCGTGGCAGTTGTGCATGGTGGAAAAGAAAGCGTCTTCAACGGAATGACCTTGATTCGAAAGCTCTTTTCTAGCTATCGGTCAGAGTCGAACCCTTTGAACCGTTTTCTACCCGTCATGACGGAAGCCGCACGATGCGTCGGTCCCCGCTACTGATCCTATTATCTTCCACGGCTTGGTGTCGTCTGTCCTCCTGTTTTGCAGCCCTATCGCTGCGATCCGTTGGACTGCGTTGCCTTTGTGCTGTCTTTGTATTCGCAGTCATTGGCGAAATTTCGCTGCCGACCGCCCGTGCTCAAGACGCCCAAAACACGGTCGTCTCGGACCCGTATCTGGTATTCGTTGCCGACGAATCCGCCCATTTGCGTTGCGGTCCATCGGGCGAGTACTACCGCACCGATCCGTTACGACACGGCCAAGAACTTGAGGTTTACGTCGAAACCGCTGACGGTTGGCTCGGTGTGCGCCCGACCGAAGACAGCTTTTGCTGGATCCCGGCCGACACGGTCAAGCTGGTCGATTCGAAAGACGCTGATCGCCAGGGAGCCATCCAAAAACGCAGCGGCGTGAATGCCAACCGAGCAATCGAAGCCGAAATCATTGAAAACAAGACCGTTGCTTGGATTGGCACCAATCTCGGACGTGCCCGGCGCTACCACTGGCAAGTCAGGCTAGGTGAAGGCGAAATCGTCACGATTTTAGGCAGCAGCGAACGCGACGGCCCCGATGGTCCTCAAACGTGGTACCGCGTCGTTCCACCTTCCGGCGAATTCCGCTGGATTCATCGCGACCAAGTGGTTACCACCGCCGAAGAGCTGATTGCCAGCATCAAACCAGCGCCGGCTCGCGAACCGATTGAGTTCCTTCCGGCTGGTCCGAGTGCAGCCCCTGCCAAACCACAACCGCTTGCTCAACGAATCGCATCAAGCATTTCACAAGCGACAAACCAAACACTCAACCGCGTCTCTCACGACGAAGTTTGGGACGAATCACTGGATGAAATCGAAGAGCGAATTCGCTCTCGGCAACGCAGTCGATTTGAGCGTGCCGAGGCCGAAGATGCCTCAACGCGGCCCAGCGAATTTGACCGTGATCCGTCCGATACCGATCCGGCATCGCCTGACGACGGAGACTCGCATACTCACCACGCGCAAAGCTTCTCCCAACGAGTTACCGCTGGCATTTCGTCAATCATGCGAGGTCGCAAGCCTCAAGAAAACGAACTGCAACCGATCACCGGAACGAAGCGGCGCATTCCTGACTTGGTCCCCATCGGCAGCGAAATCGCAAGGAATTCCGAAGCGATCGATTCGAGTCTTACCGATGACGTGTCCAGCACGGCCGATGCATCCGTGGCCGCCGCTGAACCTGAACAACCAAAACGTGCCGCTGCACCGAAACTGGTTGCCGCCACCGATCACCCCGGACTCCGTTCGAACCACTCACAGGTCGCTTTTTCATCAGCACCAAGAATGGTGACTCCTGCTAGCGTTGCGATTTCCACTCCGACAACTCCGATTGGATCCGGCGTGTCATCGTCAGTTGCCCAAAACTCAACCTCGTCAACCGAATCCGTATTCGCATCATCACCGACGCGTGCAACTGAATCCGCACAGGGTACCGAGTCTGCTCAGGGCTTTGGTCCGCGATTCATGCCGACACAACAATCAACCAACATCGCTACGTTGGCGACGCCACTCCCCATCCTGGGTTCGGCATCCGGAACTCACTCCAGTGGTTCTATCGACTCATCTCGATCCCCTGGCCGATACCTGCCACCTCAACGCACCCGCACGATTGCCGCGTCCCAGCTTGAAGATGTTCGCCGCAGCATCGCCGCAGCATCGGCTGAATCATTGCCGGTCGAGCTATCCAAACTGATGTCGCGTGGCGCGTCGGCACCTGAAATTGCTCTAATCGCCGAAGCTGCGGAACAAGCTGGAAACAATCCCCTGGCCGTCCGTGCTCGCGATTACCAAGCGTTGGCCCGTCGCCGTGACGGCGACACCATTATTGACACAACCATCATGCCGCCGCCGATTGTTCCCGCCCATTCCGCACCGACACAAATCGTCGCGACGCCAATGTTCGCGCCGCCCGCCGGATCAGTTCCAATCGCTTCGGTAGCCGCTTCCAATGATGGCCAGTTCATGCCTCGCACGACTATCGCCCCCACTAGCTACACACCGCCAGTCACTCCGTCCCAGCCAGTTGGTGGCAACGCACAGTCATTCGCGGCCATTTCCGCCGAACCGATTGTGGCGGAACAGTCATCGACAGGAATTCTAGTCGAAGTCTATTCCGCGGACCCAAGTCGCCCGCCGTACGCGATCACCGATCGGGGCGGTCGCACGCTGGCGTATGTCACCCCCGCACCGGGTGTCGATGTGAAAAGTCATCTCGGCAGCGAAGTTCAAATCACCGGCGAGAGCGGGTACCTACAAGGGCTGGACACGCCACATGTTTTGGCGACCGCGACACGGCGAATACAGCGATAGGCAAATTCAGCGATAAGACGGCGCACTGCAAACGCGCGAGTTTAATCCTCTCGCTGGGACTTTACCCACTGCAATGCCTCGGCTTGACCACTGATCTTGCCATCGAGTTGCAATCGCCGAAGCTCGGTCATCCACAACCGAAAATGCGGTCCGCTGGAAAAGCCAGCATTCATCAAGTCCGTTCCGGTCAACAACGGTGGCGGATTCAATTGCGATGATTCGAGGCGTAGCGACTGACGTGCTCGCTCAACGCTACCCGCTTGCGATGCATCAGCAAGTGACACAGCGGTTGCCATGATCGTTTCGATATCGCGGTCAATTAGGATCGGCTGTAATTGCGACCACGGTAAGTTCTCGCAATCCAAAACCGACTGCGAATGCGATATCGCCGAAGTGATTGCTCGCTGTTCGGCGACCGACAACTTCCATCGCTTGGTCAATTGCGACAAGTCTTTCACCGCCGCAGTCGCCGACCGATGAATTAGCAATAGCGTCGCTGCCATCGCGGTTTCAAAAGTCAGTGAAGGCATCGCTGCGAAGGCCGCTTCCAGTCGGCCGCAGTCAGCCGCCTGCAATGAAGGCCAGACTTGTTCTGCCAACCCGGTTTCCACCAGTAACTGCAGTCCTCGGTGAGCCCCGGACTGCACCATCACACGCCGCATCTCGGCACCGATGCGCTCACCACTGACGACGCGAAGCGAGTCGGCGTGTTCTTGAATCGCCGCCATCGTCTTCGGTTCCATCGTCAATTGCAGTGTTGTTACAAAACGAACCGCTCGCAACATCCTTAACTTGTCTTCGTCAAAACGACGTGACGCTTCGCCGATCGTACGAAGCTGTTTGGCTTGCAAATCGTCTAAGCCACCGACGTAATCCAACACCTTGGCCGAAACCGGATCGTAGAACATCCCGTTGATCGTGAAGTCCCTGCGCAAAGCATCCGCTTCAGCGTCTCCATAGGTCACGCTATCTGGACGACGCCCGTCGCTGTAATTCCCATCGGCGCGAAAGGTGGCCACTTCGGTCGGCAACAATTTTTGTTCAGGGTTTTCCGTCGACGCCGACACAGTGTCCAAAGATTTCTTTTCTGTTGAGTTGGGATCCGCTGATCCGTTTTTCGGCTTAGGCGGAAGCACGCCGATGACACCGAAAGACGCCCCGAACGCCAGAGTGCGACGTTTCCCGAAGACTTCGCGAACCGAATCGGGAGTCGCGTCGGTGGCCACGTCGAAGTCCTTTGGCTTCCGACCCAACAGAGCATCCCGCACACAGCCACCCGCTAAAACGGCAAAAAAACCGGACTCGCGAAGACGACCAATGATACGAAGGGCTTCTTGGGCGGGCGGAGACGCAAACGTCTCGTCTGGCAGCGACTTGACGGGATATTTCAAACCAGTAGGGTGCTTAGAAAGAGAGGCTCGGATGTCGGTAATCGCTTCGGAGTTTATCAAATACAATCAGTTTCAGGTTACCGGCTCTATGAACAATCCCGCTGATTCACCGAGTGATTGCCCTGTCTTTTCCGACGCCCAATTACTCGCGTTCCTCGATGAGGAGCTACAACCTGAGCTGTCGTCGTTGCTGGAAGCTGCACTCCGAGAGCAACCCGAGCTACGCCAACGACTCACCGTCTTGCGGGGCCAAAACCTAGCCGGGCTGCATTCCATTGGTGCCATTTGGCGACGCGGACGGCTAAGTTGTCTCGACCGGACTCAATTAGCAGCATTTTTGTCAGACAAGCTGCCAGCAAACGAAGCCGATTACGCTCGATTCCACCTCGACGAAATCCATTGCCGGGTTTGCAACGCGAATCTGGACGACCTTCGTCAGGCCCAGGCGGAAAACGAAGAATCCCAAGCTCGACGTGGGCGACTTTTTCAAAGCAGTGCCGGACATCTGCGTTCCAAGCCGTAAAACACCTGCCGGCCGATAGTCGCACCCAACCGTCCAGCTCAGCAAGCCACTCTCGTTCCACACGACAGGTGACTCGACCTTGTCTTCGCGCTGTGGCGAGCAAACGATAGAGTTTGCAACTCAAACGGTGAAGCGTTTGTGAATTTCAAAACAAAATGGTTAGTGTACAACTTCGCTCCTCAGTTAGCTGGGAGCGGGAGTCGTGCGAGGGAGCGAATAGAGCAATGTCACGACTGTTTTTCGGCATGATTCTTGGTGCCGCATTGATGTATGGCGCCATCCATTATCACGTCGTTCGCGGCGATGATGGGTTCTTTCTCGTTCCGAAAGTAACCAACGAACTGCACGACGTTTATGTCGATATCCGCGGATTCACCCTGGAAGATTGGCGCACCCACAAACCACTTGCCGCTGCGATCATGAAAAGCGACAAGTCGGAATTGCTGTCCGACACCACACTCGGTGGAGTTAAAGACGGCCTGCATTCGGTCGTCGACCGTCTGTTTTCAGAAGGGACTTAGCGAGAAATTCGTCAACCTCAGGTGACGGGTCACGCCAGTAGTTTCCGCTCCCCAGGCCAGTGGAGCTTGAGGCGTCATTGCGTTTGACACGGCAAATTACGCAACAATCGGCCACTTCAGTCTATTTGCGTTGCCTCCCGGCATGTTCCTTGCAATTTCAGATTGCTTGAAACCACGGATGGGGCAACTGTCAATCAGCTCTGAGGAGACCGAACCATGTTGATGCGGAACCCTGACTACCCCACTGCAGTCACCCAAGAGAACCAACTTAGCGTCCTGAGTGAACGTGACCAACAAGCACGCACGCCCAAGGAGCTTTTGCTTGGACAAATTGTCTTGTTCATGATGTTCTTGATTGCGATTCTTTTACGGACGCTCGCCTCCTGAAGCGATCGTTCTGACGCCACGATTTGGAGCTAGCAGATTATGCATGCACATACCATCACGATCACACGCACTGATCAAATACGGCTTAGCGAATTGTTCGATAGCGAGTGGACCGCTGTTCTTGGCGGACAACGACCTCACTTGAAAACCCTTCGCTCAAAGTTGACGGATGCTCATGTCGTTGATTCAGTCGATATGCAACCGCACATCGTTACGATGAATTCGACCATCTACCTTCAAGATCTTGACCGGCATTCCGTTGACGTATTCACACTCGTCTATCCCGACGAAGCCTGTATCGCCGAAGGCAAGCTTTCGATCTTGTCGCCTTTGGGCACAGCCGTGTTTGGAAGTTCGGTCGGTGAAACCTTGACGCTTCAGGTTTTACAGAAAGAGTCTCGCAAGCAAATCAAACGACTCTCTTTCCAACCCGAACGCGTCGGCGCTTTCAACCTTTAGTCACGACCAAGCGTCCCTTCCCAAAGCCGGCTTCGCCTAGCGGAACCGGCTTTTTCTAATGAGCCAAACAAGTAACGCTCATTCGGTTGTGGCATGCTTGGGTAACGTCCAAACTAGCAACCCCATGCCAAGAATGGCACTGATTGCTGAACCGACTAAGACTCCCGTCTTGGCGGTATCCAGCCCCTCGGCTCCGAAGGCAAGGCCATCAATGAACAGTGCCATGGTGAAGCCGATACCCGCTAAACAACTGCCTGATACCAACACCGGCCAGCTAATCCCGCGTGGCAACTTGGCGACTCCCAATTGAATCACCGCCCAACTGAACAACACAATCCCGACTGGTTTGCCGACCACCAGTCCTAATACCACCGCAAGGGCGACCGGATCGCTCAAATTAGCGGGCTCGATCAAAACACCTGCATTCGCCAAAGCAAAAATCGGCATGATGACGTAAGCAGTCCAAGGATGCAGCGTCATTTCCAGATACTCAAGTGGCGACACGGTTTCGCGTGTCAAGCGTTGAACCTCTAGAACCACCTCCGCGCGATGATGGCGTTGAGCCCATTGCTGCTGACTAAATTCCTCTGTCTTTTCGTGCAAGTAGCGACGAAATCGCTCGGGCACCAATACCGATCTTGCGGGCGTCATCAACCCCAGCACCACACCAATCAAAGTCGCGTGCACTCCCGATTCGTGCAGTGCGATCCAAGCGACTGCACCCACCGCAATGTACGGTGGAAAGCGACGCACCCCGACGCGAGACAGAAAGTGAACTAATCCGACTGCAAACGCTGCCAACATTAAGAAACGACCGTCAAGCGATTCGGTATAGCCGACCGCGATGACTAAGATCGCACCGATATCGTCCACGATCGCAAGCGATAGCAGCAAGATTCTCAAACTATGGGGCACGCGAGATCCTAAGATCGCCAAGCACCCAACGACGAAGGCGATATCCGTGGCCATGGGTATCCCCCATCCACGCATGCCGGGTTCGCCGTATTGAAGTGAAAGGTAGACCCCCGCTGGAACGATCATCCCACCGATTGCAGCGGCGATCGGCAATGACGCCTGTTTCAAATCGGAAAGGGAACCGTGAACTAATTCACGTTTCACTTCCAAGCCGATTACGAAAAAGAAAATCGCCATTAAGCCATCGTTGATGACATGATGCAGCGAATGATTGAACTGCCATGGCCCCATGCCGACGGTCACGTCCATTTGCCAAAACGAAAGGTAGGCCGCAGCCCAGCGAGAATTCGCTGCAAACAACGCGATCGCGGTACAGACGACCAACACGATACCGCTGGTCGCCTGGATGTGCAGAAACCGTGCAACCGGTCGCAACCACTTATCGATCGGTTGCAATGGCACGGGAAGTGGAGTGATTGGTTGATTCATGGAAACCTTTTGTGAAGTCATGGGTATCCACCGGTGCATAGCAAGACGCGGGCCAATCATTTCAAAGTATTGCATTGCAAGCGTTTGAACGATTCCTTCATTCTAGCGTCAACTCCGCTTACCAACCGACAACCTGCGTTGACGCCACACGCTACCGATCGCCAAGTTTCGATGTCGGTTTGCAATTCTGTGAACCAAGTGAGTTAAAATATTGCCATGAATTCTTTACCAACGCTCCGCCGTGGAGCACCGATCCCTAACGAGTACTTCCGTTTGATCGCGGGCTTCACCTATGACTGGGAAAGCTGGCTATCCCGAGAAGGCGATGTTCTCTGGGTGAACGAAGCGGTCCAACGATTCACGGGGTACACTCCGCAAGAATGCTTGGCAATGGACAACTACCCTTTGCCTTTAGTGGCCCCGGATGATCGAAAGAGAATCGCCCACTGCTTCGATGAAGCTTGCTCAGGAAGCACCCAAAACAACGTTGAGTTCCAAGCAGTGCACCGCAATGGCACCAAGTGTTGGGTCGCGGTTTCATGGCAACCTATGGTTGACGACGACGGTCGTTCACTGGGGGTAAGAGCCAGTATGCGGGACGTCTCGGAAATTCAGCAATTGCGTGAACAACTTTTTCTGCAAAACGAGCATCTCGAACAATTAGTTCAAGAACGAACTGCCCAGATCGCGAAACTGGAAAAGCATCGCCTGAAAATGGAAAAGCTGGCTGCACTTGGCGAACTCGCCGCGGGAGTCGCACACGAGATCAACAACCCGCTTGCCGGAATTCGCAATGCGTTCACGTTGTTCAAACGCCATCTACCCAGCAATGTCAAACACTACGACAAGCTGAAATTGATCGATGAAGAAATCGAACGGATCAGCGGCATCACTCACCAGATGTACCAACTTTACCGCCCAAGCCAACAGGAAGCGACACGGTTTTCAGTTCGTAAATTGGTCGCCGAGGTTATTACGTTGACCCATCCGCTATCTCAAAGATGTAAAATCGAGGTGCAATCAGAGTACGTGTCGCTCGCTTGTTCAGGCGAACTGGATGAAAATGAAGTCCTATTGCGATCCGGGGAATTGAAACAGGTACTGCTTAATCTGGTCCGCAATGCGATTCAAGCTTCACGGCCTGGCCAACATGTGACAATCTCCGTCACGACTCGGCTCGAAGAATTGCTTGTCGTCGTGTCAGATCATGGGCATGGGATTTCCAAATCCGTGATGGGCAAGATTTTCGATCCATTTTTCAGTACCAAGATGGAAACGATTGGTCAGGGAATGGGCCTGGGATTGTCAGTCTCGCGCAGCATCATCGAAGCGATGAAAGGGACCATTGATGCAACAAGCGATCCGGGAATCGGCACTCAGTTCATCGTACGACTGCCACGTCAATTGACAAGTCACCACGAATCACACCTCACGAGTTAGCACTGAATGAATTCTATCAAACGAATTTTGATCGCCGACGACGAACCACTCTATCGCGACACCACCGCTGAGCTTTTGCGAGACGAAGGCTATGAATGTGTGTGCGTTGAAGATGCCGACGATGCCATCGGTGTGCTGAAAGAGAACTCGTTTGACCTGATCCTGTCGGATTTGAATATGCCCGGCAACCTTCGACTCGAATTGCTTCGTGAAGGCCGGTCCAAGTACTCGCACATCCCCATGATCATCGTTACCGGCGTCCCATCGATTCACTCGGCGATTGAAAGTGTGCGTTTGGGAATCGCGGACTACCTATTGAAACCTGTTAAGTTCGAAGAACTGTTAGCTGCCGTTGAACGAGCGCTGCGCCAACCCAAATCTGTCGTTCGGACTGAAGAGGCTCCATCACCGGACACGGGGCTACACGAAAAGTTCCCTGAGGTTGTTGGCAAAAGCCAACCGATGCTGGAGCTGCTGGACATTGTCGACCGAGTGGCGGCAAGCAACTCAAACGTGCTGATTACGGGTGAAAGTGGAACGGGAAAAGAAGTGATTGCTCGAGCGATACATCGGCACAGCCCGCGGCGTGACCATGCAATTCAAATCATCGATTGCACAGCGATTCCCGAGTCCCTATTTGAATCGGTCTTGTTCGGACACGTCAAAGGAGCGTTTACCAGCGCGGTCCAGGATCAAGCCGGTTTGCTACGAGCATGTGACAAGGGAACGGCATTTTTTGATGAACTGGGTGAGCTACCGGCGTCATCCCAAGCGAAACTTCTACGCGTGATTCAAGACCAAACATTCACGCCGGTCGGCGACAGCCAATTGGTCAAGGTCGACACTCGCTTTATCTGTGCTACCAACCGCGACTTGCAAGCGGAGGTCGATGCGGGGCACTTCCGCCAAGACCTATTTTATCGCCTCGCCGTAATTCACATTGAATTGCCCCCGCTTCGCCAGCGAGGCGACGATGTGCTATTGCTAGCCGATTCGTTTTTGCAGCGTTTGAAACCGACCGACTCGACCATTGCAGGATTTTCATCGGAAACATTGGACTGCTTCCGTCGCTACCCGTGGCCCGGAAACATCCGCGAACTACGAAACGTCGTCGAGCGTTCCATCACGCTGGCCAGCGGTGACTTAATCCAGGTTAGCGACCTACCGCCGACGTTGCGTGACCCAGAAGCGAAACACTCCAGCATCGAATTAACCGAAGTCTCTCGCGACGAAGCACTCGACCGGGCGGACCAAGCCTATCTGGCCAGCCTGCTGACCAAGCATGCCGGTGTAATCGCCAGCGCTTCCCGCCAAGCGGGGCTATCACGCCAGGGAATGAACAAACTTCTAAAACGTCATAACATCAACGCCAACGACTATCGCAAGTAGCGTCGGCAATACGTTTCAAGTCGCCCCCGCGTCTTGAAGGATTGCGGATTCCAAACAAATCAGCTCACTAGTGCTTCGGCTACATTTCATTTTGGGGTTGATCGTAGTGGATGAGGCGACGAATCCCATCAACTCACCAACCAGACGGGCTCGTCGCCTCGCCCACTACACCCCAAAGTTGAATATGGATGAAGCACTAGCTTCGACTACGTCGTTGCTTTTGTCTTGGATTTCGCCGCCAACATGATGCATCCCAGCGGTGGAAGATTCAGCATCAGACTGAAGTCGCGTCCATGGCTTTTCACCTTTTCAGCAGTCTGGCCACCTAAGTTGCCAACATTGCTGCCGCCATAAAGCTTCGAATCACTGTTCAGGATCTCGGTGTACTCACCACCCGTCGGCACGCCAATTCGATAACCGCTGTGCGGCGCAGGTGTGAAGTTCAATACAACGACGACGTGCTGTCCGCTGCTGTCCAATCGGCAAAACGTGAAGATGCTCTTCTCGGCATCATCCGCCGCAATCCAAGAAAAGCCAGCCGGTTCGCAGTCCAATTCATGCAACGCGGAATAATCCTTGTACACACGGTTTAGATCGCCAATGAACTTCTTAACTCCATCGTGCACATCGAACTGCAATAGCGACCAATCCAACTGGCTATCCGCATTCCACTCCGATGACTGGCCAAATTCGCACCCCATGAAGAGCAGCTTTTTGCCCGGACAAGCGTACTGATAGCCGTACAACAACCTTAGGTTTGCAAATCGTTGCCAATGATCGCCCGGCATCCGACTAAGCAGCGAGCCTTTTCCATGGACAACTTCATCGTGCGAGAGCGGTAACATGAAGTTTTCAGTGAACTGGTAAACGGACCGAAACGCCAATTCGTCTTGGTGATACTTGCGATAAATCGGGTCGCGTTTGAGGTATTCCAGGGTGTCATGCATCCACCCCATGTCCCACTTGTAACCAAAGCCCAAACCGCCATCATAAACCGGTCGGGAAACGCCGCCGAACGAAGTGGATTCTTCGGCGATTGTCATCGCACCTGGGAAGTCCGCGTGGAGATGCGTGTTGAATTGCTTCAAAAATTCGATCGCCTCGAGGTTCTCGTTCCCACCGAATTGGTTAGGAATCCATTCACCGTCGTCGCGTGAATAGTCTAGGTAGAGCATCGATGCCACTGCATCAACTCGTAGTCCATCGATGTGGTATTCCTTCAACCAAAACCGTGCACTCGCGTGCAGGAACTCACGGACCTCGTGACGCCCGTAGTTGAAGATGTGGGTGTTCCAATCTGGGTGGAATCCTTGTTTCGGATCCGAGTGCTCGAACAATCCAGTCCCATCAAAACGAGCCAAGCCATGATCATCGTAGGGGAAGTGTGCAGGAACCCAGTCGATGATGACACCGACGTTATTCTGGTGACAATAGTCAACGAAATAACGGAATTCGTCAGGGCCACCGAAACGGCTTGTCGGGGCAAAGTAGCTGGTAACTTGATATCCCCATGATCCATCAAACGGGTACTCCGTGATCGGCATCAATTCGATATGCGTGTATCCAAGCTCACGCACGTAATCGACCAACATGTGAGCCAATTCACGATACGAGTGGTACCGCCGCCCATCCCAAGGTCGCTTCCATGAAGCCAGTTGAACCTCATAAACCGAAACCGGCTGCTTCATCCAATTGACCTGGCCGCGGCGATGCATCCAGTCTTTGTCTTTCCATTCGTATTCATCCAGATTATGGATGATCGATGCGGTCGCCGGTGGAAGCTCGGCAGCGAAAGCGTAAGGATCCGCTTTATCCAGCAGATTGCCTTCCTTGGTTCTCAAGCTGTACTTGTACCGTGTACCAACTGTTGCACCTGGTATAAACCCAGTCCACACGCCGGAATCGCTCCCGTGCAACCAGTCACTGCCGTGTTGCCACCCATTCCCGTCCGTTAGCACGCACACTTCGGTCGCATTGGGAGCCCAAACGGCGAAACGGGCTCCGGAGACACCGTCGCGGGTTTCCAGGTGTGCTCCTAACCCGTGATAGCGTTCCTGACCGACCGGTTTGGAAACCTCTGCTGGCACCGCGGCCTGCTTGGGCGCGGGCGTTGATACTGTTGGGCGGATCACCGTCCTCTGCGGCGAACCAACGGCAGCGGACTCTTGCGACTTTTGTGGCTCAGGACGCTTCGACATGGTGACATTCCACTTGAGGTAAAGGCTAAGGGTAAGCTGTTCCTGCAAGTTAGCTTTTTCGCTGTGAGATATCTACCGTTGGCCGACTAAACGTCAATTTCCTCCGCATCCTCAGCCCGATCCATGATGAAGTGGAAGCGTGCCGAAGCATCGCGTCCCATCAAATCGCTGATCGTCTTGTCCGTTTCGATTTGGTCGTCAATCTCGACCTTCAACATACGGCGTTTGGTCGGATCCAGTGTCGTGTTCCAAAGCACCTTCGGCATCATCTCGCCAAGACCTTTAAAACGTGTGATTTCAGGGACAGCACGCCCCGTGTGCTCGGCCAAAATACGTTCACGATCAGCCTCGTCAGCCGCCCAGAACGTCTCTTTGCCAATATCAATTCGGTACAGCGGTGGCACCGCAATAAAAAGTCGCCCATCGGCAATCAATGCTGGCATGTGCCGATAGAAAAACGTCAGCAACAGGGTTGTGATGTGATGCCCGTCAGAATCCGCATCAGCTAACAAGATGATGCGGTCGTAACGCAGATCGGCCAGATTGAGATTGGGACCGATGCCACATCCCAACGACGAAATCATGTCCTGGATTTCTTTGTTGTCCAAGATTTTCTTCAGCGTGGCTGACTCAGTGTTGAGCACTTTCCCGCGTAACGGCAGGATAGCTTGGAAGTTTCGGTCGCGACCTTGCTTCGCACTACCACCGGCCGAGTCACCTTCGACGATGAACAATTCGGACTTACCTCGTCCACCGGAAACGCAATCGCTGAGTTTCCCTGGCAACAAGGTCCGCTTCGATCCGCCCTTTCGAGAAACCGCTTCGCTAGCGGCACGCGATGCCGCACGGGCACGCGCCGCGGCGATCACGCGAGCGATCACGCCGTCGGCGATAGATGGATTGTTGTTAAGCCACTGTTCCATCGACGAACGAACATGCGTCTCAACCATGCCGTGAGCTTCCGGGTTGTTCAAACGATCTTTCGTTTGGCCCTGAAACTGTGGCTCGGCAATGAAGATGGAAACAATCGCTATCAACCCCTCGCGAATATCTTCATGTGTGATCTTCACGCCACGTGGCGTCAGGTCGTGAGTGTCGATGTAGTTACGGGTCGCTTTAACCAGACCAGCCCGAAATCCGTTCTCGTGAGAACCACCGTTTGCGGTCGGGATACCGTTGACGTACGAACGCACATGTTCGTCGGTCGACTCGGTCCACTGCAACGTCACCTCCAACCGCTCATTGTCGTCAACGCGGTGGGTGAACGGTGTATCGTGAATCGTGCGAGCCCCCCGTTCCTTAATTACTTTGCCTAAGTAATCAACAATCCCATTCTCGTGCAAAAACGTTTCTTTCTTCCCCGCCACTTCATCGTTGTAAATCACCTTGACGCCACGGTGAAGAAACGACGCGGTTTCCAAGCGAGCTCGAATTGTGTCGCTATTGAAAGTCGTCTTTGGAAAGATCGTTGGATCAGGTTTGAACGTAATCGTGGTCCCTGTGCCACGAACCGCACCACGCAATTTCTGCAGTTTACTGGTCGCGATTCCTCGTTCGAACGACATCCGGTACTGAGCGCCGCCACGCCGCACCACGGCGACCAATTCCTTGGAAAGCGCATTAACAACCGAAGCACCGACCCCGTGCAAACCGCCGGCTGTTTTATAGTTCGCCCCTTCGAATTTGCCTCCCGCGTGCAGCACGGTCAGCACCATTTCAAGTGCGGGCTTTTTGGTCTTGGGGTGTTTGTCGACCGGAATCCCCCGGCCATTGTCGCTAACGGTGATCGTTTGCTGGTCTTTATGCAGGGTGACCGAAATCTCAGTTGCGTGACCATTCATCGCCTCATCGACACTGTTGTCAACGATTTCCCAAATCAGGTGATGCAAACCAGCGGAGTTCACGCCGCCGATATACATGCCCGGTCGCTTGCGAACTGGGTCGAGTCCTTCGAGCGCGACAATGTCTTTTGCGTTGTAGTTGCCGGTCGTTGTAGATGACATTGAATTAGTGATTGGATGAAAAGGAAATTCAAATCAAAATTGAAAGCTGGCCGTTCAGCACAACCTTCCAACGCGGGGCTTCATCGTCATTGAAGTCCCGCGTTCAAGCTCGTTCGATCCCATGCCGAGGTCAGTAAACTCGACAGCCAGATCGCGAGCGTTTATTCATCAAACAGGGTCGGAGCCTCGACCGAATTTTCAACGATCTCGGCAATCTTGCCATTCTTTTGCAATTCAATCCCGCGACCGCCGCGTGAGGTAACACGGTACTTCGCGGTGGAGATCGTTTTCTTGGCGCCCCGGTTGGTTACCACCGTCAGCAAATCACGATCGCCGGTAGACGGTTTGAAGCCGAGCAAACGGTCCGTTGTCGCCAACTTCATCAGCAAGACTCCCTTGCCCGCACCAGACAGGTAGTTGATTTCGTCAACGGGACAAACCATGCCCCGACAATCAGCGGATACCGCCAGGATCGTTTCGGTTCCATGAACCGGAACGACATCGACAATAGCGGCCCCGGCTTTGACACGCGAGAATCGCCGACCGGCGCGAGTCGACGGTTCGGCAAAGGATTGCAAGCCAAATCGCAATGCGTAGCCGTCACTCGATGCAGCCAGTGCATGCGTTTCGGGATAGTAGTTCCCCTTCGGGTCTTCCGTGATATTGCCGATGATGCGGGGATCCATCGACATCGCGGCGATAATCCGTTCACCGTCTTTGAACTTGAACAGTTTTTGTATCGGCTCGCCGAATCCAGTCGACGCTGGCAAATCCTGCATTCGAGCGGTATAGCAAACGCCAAGTGAACTGAAAAACGCGATCGTCTCGCGAGTATTGCCGGCCACACAAGCGAGCACTTGGTCGCCTTGGCGTAAGCGACTCTTTGATGGGTCAGCGATTTGCTTCTGGCGTTTCACCCAACCATCGACCGTTACCAGGACATGGCAATTTTCCGCGACGATGAAATCTTCTTCGGTGATCTCGATCTCTTCGGCTTGCGTGATGATCTGGCTACGTCGCCGCCCCGCCACGTCACTGCCGTATTCGTTCAACATCGACGTGAGCTCTTCGCGAATCAGCTTCCAACGTCCCGACGACAGATAGTCTTCGCGATCGTCCGCGAGCAACTTCTGAATTTCCTTAACTCGCTTACGTTTCGCTTTTAACTCATCAAGAATCAGATTGATTTCCAGCCGAGCCAACCGGTAAAGCTTCAGCTCTAGAATCGCGTCGGTCTGTTCCGCATCAAGCCCCCCCTTATCGGCCGGAAACTTCTTCATGATCTTGTCCGCTGCGTCGGCTTTGCCATCGCTGTTGCGGATAATCTTGATGATCGTGTCCAACGCGTCAAAGATCAACGCGAAGCCTTCAAGGATATGGATCCGCTTGAGCAGCGAATTCAGTTCATTGGTCAACCGCGCCGTCAGGACATCCAAGCGGAAGTGCAAGAAGTACCACAGGATTTCCTTCAGACTAAGCCGACGGGGAGCTCCTACTTCCGGATTCTCGGTGGGCGTCAGACACGTCAAGTTGACGTTGAAGTTCGTCTGCAGCGGTGTGTTCTTGTAAAGATACGCGAGCACCTTGTCGGCGTCGGCGTTCTTTTTCAACAGCAGGTCGACTCGGATGTCTTCGCTGGATAGATCGCGTACCTCTTCGACCAGCGGCAGCTTATTGCTGTAGACCAGCTCAGCAATCCGTTCCACCATCAACGCCTTGTTCACACCGAAGGGAATCTCGGTGATTCGCAAGACGTCACCGTTCTTGCTCTTTTCGGCAACTGTGGCGACGCCTCGCAATTTGATAGTACCGGAACCGGTGGCGTAGATTTCCCGCAGCTCCTCTTTCGAGTTGACAATCTGTCCGCCAGTGGGGAAATCCGGTGCTTGAATGGCGTCCCCAGCGACCAGTTGGTAATCCTTGATCTCAGGGTCGCTCAACAACTTCAGCAGTGCCTTGCAAACCTCTTTCAGGTTGTGCGGCGGGATGTTGGTCGCCATCCCGACGGCGATCCCTGTTGCACCGTTGACCAATAGGTTCGGGACCCGCGACGGCAACACAACAGGTTCTTCTCTGGTACCGTCGTAGTTTTGCTTAAACGCCACCGTTCGAGTCGCAAGATCACGAAGGACTTCCGAGGCGATGGGCGTCATGCGGCATTCCGTATACCGCATCGCCGCCGCGTTATCTCCATCGATACTGCCGAAGTTGCCGCTACCGTCGATCATCGGCATCCGTAACGAGAATGCCTGGGACATCCGCACGAGTGCCTCGTAAATCGAACTGTCACCGTGTGGGTGATACTTACCCATTACGTCGCCGACGACCTTCGCACACTTACTGTGCTTGGCGCTGGCGTCGAGCCGCTGTTGCATCATCGTGTAGAGGATTCGCCGCTGAACCGGTTTGAACCCATCACGCACGTCCGGAAGTGCTCGCGACGTGATCACCGACAACGAGTAGTTCAAATAACGATCTTGGGCGGCCAGCCGCAACGGGATGTTTTCGATCTCCTTCAAGAGCGATTCATCAATTTGGCCGGAATTTCCACGTCCTGACTTCGAGCGACCGCCCGAGGCACGCCCGTTGGTGGATTTGCCAGTTTGTCCGTTAGCAGAAGATCGACGTTTCGCCACGCCAGGGGGTTCCTAATGCGAATTCTGGAAGTTGAGTCATGCGGCCCGCATCGTTTCAGACCCGGCGCTTCAGAATGGGGGTTATAGCCACACTGGGACCGCTAGCGAAACCCTAACGCCTCGCATCCACTCTGACGACAGGACAACTTGCCCCGGACGTGCGGGATGCGACCGTAGTTCGGATTGTCGCGGGAAGGGTCTCGAAGTTGATCCTATCGGCTTGCGAGCGCCGAAAGTTACCAAAGAAGTATTTAAAACCTGAGAAGCAATTCTACCCGGGAAGCAATTCTCGGGCGGTCGTTCACGGAGGAACGCACAAATGAACCGTCTATTCCAACTATCCGATGGGCGTTTTTCCCAAAGATCACACGGCGTTGCAATTGCACTAGCTGCATCGGCCACAATCTTGATGGGTGGTGCGTCCGCCTATGCATTTGGTGGCCATCACGGCGGCGAGCGAATCGTTAGCTCTGAAGTCGTCAGCGACGAAGTGGTGGGCGAATCCTACAGCGGCGGCGAATATGTCGAAGGTGCAGGCGGTGCCGGAGTCGTCAATCGCCAGTACGGACAGCCGGATCTGTTCTACAACTTCTACACCCAGGGCGGAGCCAACTCGGCCAACGCACAAATGTATGTGTCACCGGTGCCTGTACCGGCCAACGTGGGCCATACGTCGTTGACGTATCAGCCTTTCTACCCACACCACATGCTTTACCCCCACAAGGACACGTTCCATAACTACTATGACAACGGTCGTGGAACGAACCGGACTGCCGTTAAGTACAGCACCCGTCCCGTCCACTCCGCGGTCAGTAATCTATACTGGAACGTCCTGCGTATCCCGCGATAGTCGCGGCTTCACGTCCCGTCCACCTAAGTGCCTTTAGCGAAACCACTGTCATGATTCGAAAAATTCTGGTTTGCCTGGTTGTGATCGCTGCTGGTCACTCAATGTCGACCGACACCCCCAGTGCCGGTGCCAGCGACATTTACGGCATGACGCACGTGTGGAACCTAAACTACGCTCAAAATCGCCCCTGGCACGGAAATTACTACAACCAAAGCTACGGCCAGCCGCTTGCTTTGGTCGTCCCCCCCACCGCCCACATGCGGCAAACCTACTCGTGGGGCGTCAGCCAAAACCTGAACCACCCGATCTATCACCAGTACGGCCGCAACGCATCCTCACCCGGTGCTGCCCGTCCCGGTCAGTTCTACCCCACTCCGAACTGGCCCAGCCACACTGACCAGTTCGGCGTCTACTACGTTCGTGGCCCTTGGTAATCCCAAGATCGCCATAGAATCGACATAATCGTTCAAGTCACATTCGTCATTTCTGGCCCGCCAGCCAGGAGTGACGTTTTTTGTTTTTGTAGCGACATGAATGCCGGGGCGCACCTAGGTTTTCCATGCAAGCTCTTATCTGATCGTTGCGATTCTGGTCTTGGCTCCTCGGGCGCTAGGCAAATTTGACTAAAAAGTCATTCCGCCAAGTAATTCCCTTCAAGCGAGCTCGGATCGTGGACGCAACAATCAAACGGCCAGTGGAATTGGTTGGCCAAACAAGAGGGACATCGCCGATAAGGAGATAGCGACTTGCAACCTGTTCGCAATTTCGCGAGATTTCAGCTCCTGCATTCAATCTGACGATGCCTAATGGGCCGTTTACAATCTTCCATCGGACTCGTTACCGGTACCGACATTGTCGGGACCGTTGATCAGCTAGTCGCGATCAGTGCGCAGCCGCGTGACCGGCTGCTGGCAAAGTCCAGCGAAATTCAGTCACAGCAGGAACAGATCGCCTCGTTGACTGCGACCATTATCGGTGTGCAGCTCGCCGGCAACGCTATCGGTACCGCTGGTTTGTTCACCAGCAAGTCAACCGTCTCGTCCAACGACGCAGCCGTTTCGGTCGAGTCCGGCGACAATCCCGTTTCCGGCGAACACTTGGTTAACACGCTGCAAACCGCGGCAACCCACAATATCCAATCCGCACAACGTTTCTCGGCCGTTGATGAAGCCTTAGGCCTGACGGGAAGTATCACGATCCAGGCCAGTGGATTCGTGGACAACGAAGTCAGCCTATCAAGTCTCAACGATGGGCTTGGTGTCCAAGCCGGTTCAATTCGCTTGACCGACCGTAGCGGTCAGACCGCCGAAGTGAACCTAAACTCCGCTCGCACCATCGACGATGTGTTGCAAGCGATCAATGACGCCGATGTCGACATCCAAGCGACGACTCAAGACGGCAAAATTCGACTGATCGACAAAACCGGTCAAACGATTTCAAACCTGAAGGTCGAACAACTTGGAACTGCCGAGACCGCTGCCGATCTCGGGTTGTGGGGAATCGACGAAGCCTCCTCGACAGTCGACGGCAAATCAATTGATCTTCCCGAGGGCACCAACGCTCTCAGCGGGGCCGCCCTGTCACAGCTTAACGGCGGCGCAGGCCTAAACGATCTGACCAACTTTGACATCACACTATCCGATGGCACCAGCGCCACGATCGATGTATCGTCCGCCACTTCGCTGGGCGAGATCATCGACACGATCAATGCGTCCGGGCTCGACCTGATCGCTCGGATCAGCGATGCGGGAAACGGCATTCGATTGCGAGACGTTTCCGCTGGCGAGAACAGCTTCGAAGTCTCAAGCAGCGACGACACTGCTGCCAAACTTGGAATCGAGACTTCCACCGATTCGGGAATCATCAACGGCCAAGACCTCAACCTACAAACGGTCACCGTTGACACCGAACTGAGTGCACTCAATCAAGGCATTGGTGTCGGAACAGGTAGCTTCACGATTCGTGATAGCGACGGAAACACCGGTGCGATCAACATCACGGCCGACGCTATCGAAACCGTTGGCGACTTGATCGACAAGATCAACGGTTTGTCGATCGATGTGACCGCTTCGCTAAATGAAGCCGGTGACGGCATTCAAATCGTCGACAACGCTGGCGGCTCACTGTCGCTGAAAGTCAGCGATACCGGCACCGGAACGGTCGCCGCAAATCTAGGGATTGCTGGCACCGCGACGGAAGGCGTCCTAGCGGGTAGCGACTCCCTAACGATTGAAATCGAAGCCGACGATACGCTTGAATCGATTGTCGAAAAACTGAACGAGTCTGGGCGTTATTCCAATGCTTCCGTGTTGGCAAACGACGACGGCACTTACTCGCTGCAGATTCGTTCCAGCAAGGCTGGTGAAGCC
Source organism: Rhodopirellula sp. J20-39 (assembly GCF_057365095.1). NCBI lineage: Bacteria > Pseudomonadati > Planctomycetota > Planctomycetia > Pirellulales > Pirellulaceae > Rhodopirellula > Rhodopirellula sp. J20-39. Next base: position 6,292,751 of record NZ_CP195123.1, read on the forward strand.
GGACGCATCGGCATCAACACCGATGGTCTCGATCTGAATCTTCGCACCGTGTCGAAAGGCCAAGACGCGGTGATCTCGCTATCAAGCGATGGCGGAACCGCCCGTTTCTTAAGTTCCAGCGACGGCGTTTTCGAAGACTCCGTAACCGGCCTGAACTTGACCGTTAAGGAAGTCTCTTCCGATCCTATCAGCATCAGTGTGGATGACGATCCTGCTCAGATCGTTTCCGCCATCACGCGATTCGCTACTCAGTACAACAAACTACAAGAGTTGATTGCCGACGCGACCTACTACAACGCGGAAAGCAGCGAAGTCGGGTTACTATTCGGTTCGACCGAAACCCTTCGAATTCAAAACGGATATTCCCGTCTTCTAACAAGCCCTCTTTACGGAGGAAGCGTGAAGTCGTTGGGACAAGTCGGGGTGCGGCTAGATGAAAACGGCTTAATGCAAGTCGATGAAACCAAACTTCGAGAAGCAATCGAAGAAGACTCCGAAGGGGTTGCCGACTTCTTCAATCGCACCGATCCGGATACCGACGAGAACATTGGGCTGGTTGGAAAGCTGAGTGACCTAGCGGACCGCTACGCCGGTGCCGACAACAGCATGCTGATCAACAAAACGATCACACTCAGCAACCAACTCGAACGTAACGACGAACGTGTCACCTCGATGAACGTGAGTTTGGAAGCACAGCGTGAGCGGTTGCTTCAAAGCTATTATGCGATGGAAGAAGCCATCGCCAAGATTCAGACGAATCAATCGTACGCGTCAGGCATTGAGTACATCGGATTCAGTTAGGGTCAGTTTGCCGGTTTTGACGGCAAAACATTGGCGGGAATTGCCCTCACGGCTTTACCTATCCTCCGCGTATCGCCCACGCTCTCTGCATTTGGACCAGACGTGTCCAAGTTGCGACGAATAATCAAAGTAGAAGCTTTGGTCGTTTGTTCGCACCAATCGGAGAAAATGATGTACGCACCTGACACCCAAATCGAGCTCACCTATCCTGAATCCACGCAAGTTGAAAGCCGCACCACGTTCCGCCGCCGCCGCGTGCAGATTCGTGAAGTTCGCGACCTAATCTCTCAACCTCTGACCCCCGAAGAATACCTGCGGCGTCCGTTAACCCATCGTTCACGGTATCTCTTGACCGCGTTCGACATGGATTCGGCCCAGTGGCGTCAATTCTATCTCGGCAGCAGCAAGGAACACGCCAGCGATGGTCGACTTCGCATCGCGTTGTACAAGCCAGGCGAAAACCGTCCAAGCAAGATCATCTCAAGGTCTTTTGAGCCAACACGACGTGATCGAATTGCGTTAGCAAGAACACTGAAGGCGATTAAAGAAAAATCGCACAATGGTTACGAGCTACGAGTGATTCCCGACGAGCCCCAAACTGAACCGGCGAAACCGTTTTAACAACAAGCATCTCAGCTTCGTTAAGCTAGCCGCAAATCGCATCACCCTCTTTGGAAACACGCGGGAACAACTCGCATTTCCCTGATCGGTTTCCAAGTTGACGTCATCACTGACGATCTGAATTGGAGCGAATTAGACCGGTACGGAACGCTTTTGCAATCGCGGCAGGAGCATTAGGGACCTGCAACTTTTCAAACAAGTGCACCGCGTGTGTGCTAATTGTACTGGTGCTGACTCGCAGTGAATTCGCAATTTCCTTTTTCGTCATTCCTTCCGCAAGCAAACACAAAACTTCAAGTTCACGAGGTGTTAACGCACTTTCGATCTTATCTTTCGGAAGCACCGACCGCAGTGTATCTAGGACGTATTTTGCGATACGCGTATCGAGCATCGCTTCGCCCCTGGCGACACTACGAATGCTATCCTTAATTTGCGTGACGGTTGCTGATTTCACTAGGTAGCCCGACGCTCCCAAGTTGATGGCTTGAATCACATCGGCTTCCTGTTGCGATTGAGTCAGAACGATGATTTTGGCGTCTGGAAAGAGCGACGCGAACTCTGGAATGCCATCAAGTCCACTCATGCCCGGCAGATTCAAGTCCAACAAGATCACATCGGGCATGTTTCTCTCATCCCGATTTTGCAGGCTTCGTTGAGCCACCTCAACAGCACCGTAGGTGCCAATCAATTGGAAGTCAGGCTCTCTCCGCAACGCAATCTCGACAACCTCCCGGTACTCGGGATGGTCTTCAACAATCATCACCCGAATCAGCGGAGATTCACTAGCAGGGTTATTCATGGCAGCCACCTCCAACGTCGACAGCGCAACTTAAGATGAATACATGTCCCTCCACCTTCAGGAATATTTAACGTAATTCGTGCACCTAACAATTTTGCACGCCGCTTAAGAGATGAAGGCACATCCGTGATCGCTGACCCGGAAAGACCACGACCGTTATCGCAAATGCGAAGATCGATCTGGTTCGCATCTCCCGTCAATCGAGTTTCCAACTGAGTCGCTCCTGAGTGGCGGCAAATGTTGACAAGGCACTCTTTATAGAACAGAAACAAATCGAATCTCGTGCGGGGTTTAAGGAGATTGAGATAGTTTTCACCTTCAACTACTAAATCGTGATCGAGATTAACAACAATACGCTCAGCCGCACGGTTCATGTCCGTATAGAAACCCGAATAGAGCTCACTGACATTTTGCATTTCAGTGCAGTTGCGCATTGCAACACCGGTTCGTTCGGTGACGCCGCGAATTTGCTGAAGGAAAATCGATAGATTCTCTGGTTCGGTCTTCGCATCATCAGCAAGATCACTCAGCAATCCGATGGTGTGCAGATTGGCCCCGAGTTCGTCGTGCAAATCCGCCGCAAAACGCTCCTTTATTTCGTTGAGTTTTCGCAGTTGAACAATACGGCTGATTAGCCACGTCACCCCAATCCCCACGCCAAGAATCACAGCCAACCAAGTCATGTTCTGTAGATTGGATGCTTGCTGAGCATAACGTCGCTTGAGCTCTTCAGAGATTTTGGGACGTTCTGTTTCCAAGTCATGACGTCTGGCCAAGTCGGTTAACCAGTCCCGCATTGGCAGTATTTCGCCATAGAAATTACAACCATCCGTGATCGCAGAAAGCTCTCGTCCGTCACTAGGCTTTTCGACATTCAGCTGTATTGATTTTTCAAACGCGACGTTGACACCGCCAGCGAAAACTTCAATTTCAGCGAAACCGATATCAGTTTGCGACCCATTCGCTGGACTGCTTCGGATCGGGTCACTTCCCAACACTTTGATGTACCGGCATCGAGTTTTCGGAAACCGTTCGACCATGATTGGAGCAACATCGAACACCGTATCAAGTTTAAGGTCACATAGAATTACGGAGTCTGCGAAGTCGGCGGAATCCGATGCGTAGACCTTTACTCGGCGCGGAATGCCATACCCAGCTGAACGAGACTGAGGAACAGTATCGCTGATGTCTGGTCCGTGAAAATGAATCCGATCGACCAGGTGATGCGATTCGAGATCGATAACTAATTCGAGTTCCTTGCCATCCTCAAGAGAACACAAGAAGGCGATACTCTGGTCGCCGGTTGCGGAATCCATGAGGTATGGCAAGAAACCATCAACAAGATAGTGTTTTTGCAAAGACTCAACGGTCGTGTAAGCGTCTTCGGAAACCATGACCTTTTGATGCAAAGCAACGTTCTCTTCCTGACTGAACACCAAGATTTCCGAAAGTTGCAAGTTGAATCGCCCATCCCAAACGCGTGGAGTCAGCGTGTATACATCCAAGCGAACCCAAGAACCTGGTACGGGATTAGTCACGTCGATCACAAGAGGAGCCACACGTGGCAGCAATTCATCGTCAAGGGTGTAGGTTGCGACAACCGAACCTTCGGTATCGTCGTCCTGACCGATCGTGATCGTAAATTCGCGGGGAAAGCCATCTGCGATAAAACCTAATGCTGCGTCACGCCATATAGTCGGCACCAGCACGACTTGGTCAATCAATGTTTCTTGAGCGAGTTGAATCTTGATCCACAAGTGGTGACTACTTGTAGAGTAGGAGGGTGACCGAAAGCCGATCGCCCCTGCACCGCCACGCAGACTATTGGCTGGAAGCGTTTTCACATCGGAGTCGATTTCGATTAAACGGCGTTCAAGTTGAGGCAATGTGAAAAGCTGATATTCGGCTGCATCCTCCGGTGGCAATGCGAATGCATGCGCACCGCCTCCCAACCAAAGAACCAGCATCACGATTGGCCAGAGATTTACATTCATATCAAATGAAGACCAATTAGAATTCGCTGCAGATCTTGCACGTGCATGACACGATAATGGGTCCACAGAAAACATCTTCATTGCAACCTACTTTTGTTGTTGATTCCATGTTCGTGCCAATTTATCAAGTGCGAAAGGTATCGAGGAAGAACCGCTACGTTCCACGCAGCGTCCGACTCAGGAAGCTCGTGGCAAGGTCATCAATCCAAAATTGGACAAGCCATTAAAGGCAATGACCATTAGACAACGGCACGCACTGTGAACTACTCCCTTACCAAAACCCATTGAGACTCCCCCAATCCATTTAGCGGAACATTGAAAGTCATCTTGTAGGTTTGGGTAGCCTCCTCATAATCGGTCTGCCAAAAGTCATGGCCGTGAACGGACTGGTCAAATAGAGTGCGTTTCCCTTCGTCAACACGATAAAGTCGGTAACCTAGATTCGATTTTAAACCTTCAAATCGAATCGGAACCGCACCAACGCCCCCTCTGATATCGATGTTCACCTCTGACTCTTCCGCACGGATTACCAACGGGTATCGATGAAGCAAGGTGCCACCTGAAACCGTAACGGCCAAGTCGTTCCCTGTGGCCTCACGATAGGTGGTCTCCCAGGAATTAGGTTTCTGCGAAAGATGGTCTCGGAAAGAATCATTGGGGCCGTAATAGTCATCGGCCACTCGAGGTAAAGTGATCAGTTCCAGTTCCAGCTCAATACGATCACCCTTACGGAACTGGCTAATTCCATTTGGCGGAAGCAATTCCATGTCCAAGTTGCCAGGGCGATCGGTATGAACCGGTGTCCTGATGGTTGGCTGTCGATAGGTTTTACCGCCAATCACGGCCTGGTAGCTTCGTACAATCAATGCACGGTAGCCATTCGGCTTGCTTCGTTGATTCGCGGTTTCCGACGCACCGACCAAAGCAATCCAGTGAGGTGCGGGCCCCGTTAACTCAACCGCCTCTAGAATCGAATCTTCCTGCCCTACCGAATAGGGAACCACTTTTTCAGCGAGAAGTCCGCTTGAATTGCCATATGCAATTCGGGGTGTTCGGTAGTTTGGTGTGCGTCCCAGTTTGTAAAGTGTCACTTCATTCGCGGCAACATCACGCGTGAAGGTGTAACTTAGATTTTGGAACGTGCGAGCGTAGTCGTCCGTACGAAGTGTTTGAACCTGGGCGGCGAAATCCACTTCCCGATTTGCACCATAGTAGCCGTCGTATCGGACGTCGGTTAGGCAAGGACCGTGAGCAAGGTAAGCGGTCTTAAGATCCTTCCAAAAGTACTTTCGTTGATTAGCGTCGGCGATCTTGAGCCAATCCCCTCCCCAACCAGCCTCGGTCCAGCTCCACTTTCGGCCGCGGGTCCCATTGCGAACCATCAGCATGCGAATGTCCGTAATGGCAACATTTACCAAGCTCATGTCCATGTCGAAGCAGATCGTCTCACCCCAGCACCCGATCGCTAACTGATCCCAGCGACCGTTGCCCGCTTTCCTATTGGCATAACCGAGCAAGCTCAACTGCGCATGGCTTGCCGAAGGCAACGTGCCGTAAAACCCGTACGCCACCCGCAACAAATAGGTGCGAGATTTGTCGGTCGGCAAAAGGACATAAGGCATGAAGTAGGATCCCATCGTCGGGTCATGCCAATTCTTACTTAACTGCACAGGAATGCCTGTTGGTCGACCCTCCTGATCACATAGGATGGGACAAAGTCCGCTTACATTCGCTGGCGGTCGCATGTCCAACATGAATGGCAACAGATCTTTCGAATCCGTTTCGTCAACTGAGATCTCAAACTCATCATAATCGCGAATGTCAGTGTAGCCTCCTTGCCAACTGCGTTGCAGCTTTTCCACCGACGCGACATAACAGTTCTTCTTGGGATCGAAACGTACGGGCAACGGTTTTCCGTCACGAGTCTGAGCGGAAACGGTATTCATATCATCTATCTTGCCGCCAGGAGCAAGATCGCAAGTCATCGTCAAACTTTTCTGTCGACCGTTCTTCCAACCATCGTCCATGGCGAATTCTTGTTCCCACCTTCCGGCTTCGCTCTTCAGCGACATCCGAAGTGAGGCTGTCTTATAGGAATTGTGCACAGACACGCTTGCAGTCAAAGTCAAACTTCGGGGCCATGCCACTAGATCCAGGACGGCGTCACACGACAACGTTTGCTTGTTTGCATCTCGAAAAACGAGCCCTTGAAAGTCATAGTGTTGAACGTACCGCCCCGATTCCCATAATCGAGCGGCGTAGAGATGGCCTGGTGATTCGCTCAACCCCGCCTGGCAAGTTTCTGCCTGATACCGTTGCCCATCAAGCTCTAGCTCAATCAACAACTCAGCATCCCGAAGCATTTCTAGCTTCCTAGCCTTGTGATCAAGGGCTTGGCGATAACCTCCCGAATTGTCGAGCAAGCCAAGTTTGACTTTATTGAAGTCGGCGACGTCTATTGAAAATCCATAGGCACTCGTTTCGACCCCAAAGACATCCGAGCTCTGATCTTTAGCGTCCTTGCGCCATCCATTTAGCCAGCAACTGTAGGTATAGTCACCTACCGCAACTTTGGTTCCTGCCAACAGCAAAAAACCCAGCGCACATAGCAAAACAGCGACGAAACGGAGCCTGCCTTTTATCATTGCACTATCGATCGCATTTGTCTTTTTGCGGTTCCCTGGCAGCGACGTCAACTCTTTGCGAATCTGCATTCTTTAGGTGTCTGTAGTGTGCATTAATAGACCTCGTTCAACTTTAACAGCTATCCATCGCTCAATTACCCGAACACCTTCTCATCAGTTTTCAGTACCGCATCGAGCCAACGGAAGCAACAACATCGCGTTCGCACTAAGGACGGATACCGATGTCGCGATTCGACTTTGGCTCATCGCTAAACTCCTCAACGTCATCTAGCATGACCCGTTCTCTCGCATCTTCAGCACGCGTTGCCATCTCAACGTTTCTGAAAGTCACGTTCTTCGCGTGCCGGATATAGGCTCCCCAGGATGGAAGGACCCCAAAAAAATATTGTTCTGGGTAGCGTGCGATGTCTTCGGGAACTTCATGCTGTGCCTTTTCAAACGTCCCCTTCCCAGGATAGGAGATAGCAATGTTCTCCAAATGAACATCTTCGATGTAATGGCCAGGAATACCGGCGATCATGATGGGTCCAGCCTGTGCTACCTCTCGGGGCGTCGCCTTCTGTCCGCGTGATTGGATCTTTACATTCGCCACGATGTCGCTGATTCGAATCCCTTTGATGGAACCAACGGCTGCCCCCTCGGACTTTCGTCCATTGAGTTGATTGGTGCCAGTGTAAGTATTTTTCGAATAGATTCTCCCTCGGTTGCCAAGCCGGATGAAGATTGGAGATCCAACGTCCTCCATCACAATGCGTGAGATATTGATATTTTCCATTTTGCCTCCATCGACGATCTGTAACTTTATGCCTCCCATGGGACAGTCGTAAAAGTAACAGTTAGAAACGTCCACATCGATAAATCCACCACTTGATGATGTTCCGCACTTCAGCGCCGCGGTATGACTGGAAACCTTGCAGTTACGAACGACAATGTTCCGACATGGATTCCCCGAACTCTTCAGACAAATTGCGTCATCACCAGATTCGATATCGCAGTTTTCGATCAGCACATTCTTACAGCCATCGATGTCCATACCGTCGTTATTGGAGTGATTGTTCCGCATCCGCAACGTCACACCGGAAAATCGCACATCGCGACAATCGACAAGATGCAGCCCCCAAAACGCCGGGTTTCGGTAGGTCAGGCCGGAAAACTTTACATCGCTACAGTTCTCAAATCGGACTAGCCGAGGTCGATTGTCTTTTCCGCTTGGTCCAGCGCGTTTCGGGAAGGCTTCCGGTGTTCCGCGACCGTCGATCACGCCGAGACCCTCCAGGCGGATATTGGTTGCATCCTCTGCATATACAAGGCATTCTGAGTTGCCCTCCCGCGCTGGCCGCAAATGATTGATGGGATAATCAGCTTGGTCCTGGCTGCCTAGCAAACTCGCGCCGTAGTCCAACGAAAGCGAGATGTTGCTCCTCAACTGAATCGTCCCGATGACGTAATTGCCGGCAGGAACCCAAACGGTTCCTCCCCCTGCTGCATGACAGGCATCAATTGTTGCTTGCACTGCGTCTGTTTCAATGGCGGTACCATCGCCAATCGCACCAAAACTCCTAATGTCGAATTGCTGCGGATTCGCCATGTCAGCTCGGGTTGTGGATACCAATCCAAGGACAGCGAAGACCAGCAAGCTGTAAATCATACTTCGGTTCATCATAATGTTATCACGTGGTTGAAAGCGATTATCGGTTAGTATTCGAAACCGGCTCTTTGTAATAATGCTGGTGTCCCGGCAGGCGTCTCGTTTTTTCATTCAGACCGAACAGGTTGCGATCTGCCTCATCAACCGGGATCGGTTTGATTGTCGTGTCCGCTTGCTTCAAGCTGCCGACCGAAAACGTTACGGTTTCCCCTTTCTTGAGAGGAACCTCGTAGCTGCCGTCTGGACGGACTCTGGCTTCAGCGGGAGATCCATCGATCGTGATTTTGGGCTTGGGGATATCTGTCCAAACCACACACGGAGATCCGGCAAGACTCTTCACTGACACAAACTGTGTTGCACCGTCTTGCTTCTTGGCGCTGACCAAGAACGCTCCCTGTCCTCTTAAATCTTTGAACGCAACATCACCCCAAACTTGAGGGGCGGCGGGAAAGACGCGAAGCACACCGCCCCAGCTTTGCAAAAGCATGTCGTGAACACACGTCGCAAACGAAAGCGGGCTTTCAATGACTGGATTGCCTTCGGCATACATCGTTGTCGGTGAAACCCGATTGTGTTTGATCAGGAAGTCTAGATAGTGGTAGGCCATTTCACGGTCGCCTAACCAGGCATACATCGACGCCGCGCCTGTCGCGGTATATCCGGTCACCGGCATCGCACTCACCTTGATGCCGCTATTGATGGTCACATCTAACCAGTGGTCGAGCGAAGTCCGCAGTAGGTTCTTGCCTTCGCTGGTTTCCGGCGTCAGCACCGCCAACGGATAAAACGGCAGCAGGTGGGAGTAGTGGCGGTGAGGCTTGTCGAAGGCAATATCTTTACCAATACGCAACCCGTCTTTATCAATCTGAAAATCGACCAAGTTGTCAACGATATTCTGCCACTGATCGGCTAGAGGATCGTTCAGTTGATGCTGCTCGTTGATGTTGAGCAGTGTCTGAAAGCACCACTTCATCAAACCAATCGTAAAATTGATATCCTGTCCGCGACCACCCGGGTATTCCGGCGACCAACTGCTCTTGATGTGGACCTTGCCATCGTCGGAGGACACCGGGTTGTCTTTGAGGTAATTCAGATAACTGTTCCCAACGCCTCGCAGTTTTGGGAACAAACCGGTACGCATCCGCTTGCTGTCCGCAGCGAACTGACAGTGAAGCAAATAGTCGTGAAGAATCCAACACAACATATCCGGTACGGTTCCGCCTTGCCGTGCCACTAAGTCTTGCGGGAACAGCGTTGCCAGACCGGCACTTTCTTTCCAATGGTCCGGCACATTCTTGAATAACTGCGACTCATGTTTGTCGAACCAATTTACCAGCGACGACCCGACGTCTAGTCGGTTGGCGGTCAAATGCGTCCAGTACTGGAGTTCAACATTCAGGTCGCCCCAGACCATCGGCCAGAAGGTCTTGTGATACCAAGGTCCCATGAGGTCCATGACCGGTCCGTTCCCGCGAGTTGCCGAAGCGAACTTGTACATTTGGATCCAGTAAAAGGCTTCCTTTTCTGCGTCATTGATCGTCAGGAAGCTGAGCGGGTAGTAATCGTTCCACCACTTTCGATGCGTTGCAAAAAAGCGGTTGTCCGACAACATTGCTTTCGCGTTATCCAGATTGTCCTTCACGATCTCCATCGAGTTGCTCTCAGGAAAACTGTGATGAACACTCGCCAGCAGGATCTGCTTTTGGGCTGGTTCCCCAGAGACTTCCCAGCCCGTTGTCGTTTCACCACGGTTTTTGTAGAGCGGTTGGTAACAGAACCGTCGACCGTCCTCTTCGCTTAGTGTTGGCGAGGGCGGTAATTCATAAGGTGCTTCACGCATCTTGTCCCAACTGCCGCCCTTGGGCCCCCCACCGGCTTCTAACGTCGTTCGCACAGGTGCTTTGGGAACATCCGGATGCCACGAGACGCTGACAGATTCATCTTTCGCGTCTGTTTCGAAATAAATCACGTCGTGCAAACTGTGTGAAAGACCACGCACGTCGTACGATCCTTGGGTCGTTTCGATTTCGCCGGTCAGCTCTGCATTCCACAGGTTCAGCCGCAGATTAACCGCCTTGATGTCTCCTTGCGAAGTGAGTTTGAAGTGGCCAAGTGGCAGACGACTGCGATAGATCCACAGTAGTTCGTTGCCTTCATGCGGTTCGCGGTGATCGTAGTAATCATGCCGTCCCGCGTAGATTGAGATCACATTCTTTGCTTCGTTTTGTTCTCGATAGAATAAGAAGCCGACGTTTCCGTTTCCTGTATACGGAGCTACTTCCCAGCGATTGGGAATGCGATCCCAAACCATATCGTGCTGAGCCAGAAAGGCTTCGTAGTCGATACCCGCCTGAAGTGGCTGGGGGACCCAACGAAGGTTTCGAAATTCTGGATCGGCACCTTCCCAAGACGCCCCCAGTTTCGCTCGCGTTGTCTCGCCACCGGCTTTTTTACTAAGCGTTTCGGAAGCTAATAGACGCAATTCGCGGATACCTTTCCAGTCCGACAAAGCCTCCCCAGTGGCATCCTTGAAGTCAGATGCCGAAAGGACAACTTCATGCCATTTACCATCGCCTTGCACTTTGACTTCAGTTGCATGTTCATCAATACCAACGACCAAGACATTGTCTTCGGTGGCTTTAATGTCGAACGCTAGCTTCGCACCTTCAGGTGCCTTCCAACGCGGATCATAGACTTTATGAGTGTGGCGTCCCCACTGTTGTGGACGGTAGGAGTACCAACCCTTCTGCCAATCGCCTTCAAATGACTCGATTTGTAGCGTCGCATTAAGTGCGGATGCCGCTCCCGACGTCTTTAGTTCTCCCACCGAAATCATGTCCATCTTGGAAGAGAGATTGAACTGATCAGTGGTGTAATCACCGTAGTAGTAACCCGCTCCACTGACCGATTGATCTAGCGGATAGAGGACATTGGCGTAGACCCAGAGTGGCTTGTCGGTTTCAAACAGTGGAAGATCTGCGATCCAGACATCTCCTTGCTTGACCGCTTTAGCATGATGCCAGTATCTCGCTTTGGAGTTCTCGCGATCGTCCTTTTCTCCGTCAACCTGACCTTGGCGTGTATAGAAGACGTCGACTGCTTGTACCGGTTTTGACTGATCCGGCTTTACGGCAAACGTTGGAGTGGCTCCAAGTTTTAGTTCGGTTGTAGGCGTCTTCGGCCATTGAAAAGTCCCCCGCAGGTGCTGGTCAAACCAAAGCAGCGAAGCAACTTCATAGTCCTTGGTGTCCTGATGGTTGTGGTGCGGCGAGCAGGTCGCACGCCACACATCGGTTTGGATTTCTGTCAGAGCGGTTTGCAGATCGTTGATACGTCCGTGGAAATCATTCGCCGGACTTTGGAACAAGATCGGGCTTTGAATGTTTTTTAAGTAGGCGTCATCGGCAAGCGTTGCGCGAAACAAGGGATCGTCGTTATCGCGATCGCTGATCCCGCCGCAAGACGGCACCGCTGCTTTCACACGCTCGTCGGAACCCGCTGTCAACACCGTTAGTTTCCCGCCCATCGAATGTCCGTAGACACCAAGGCGGTCCGCATCGACTTGCGGTTGCTGTTCTAGAAATGTAAGAGCCCGCCGTGCGGCAAGCGTACACAGAAACCAACCGTTATTACGCGGCGACTTTACATCATCCAGCGTCCAGGAAGCTGGGGCGGGAATCTTTGGAAACGCGTTCTTTGCATTCCGCGATGGCGCGTGATAACCATCCACTGCACCCCAGTCGGTTGTCAACCGATACTTCGGGTGGTCCGTTTTGCCTTCCCAAAAAAGCTTGACCTCAGTGGGTGTTACTCTGTAGTCAGGAGCACTGATGCGGCCTGCCCACGAGATGGAAATCGTGGCGTAACCCCGTTTGGCATTGGCTAGTGGCGCCCTGAAATCGGCATATTGGCCTCCACCATGAATCTGCAGCAGTCCTGGAAGTTTCGTTCCGCCCTTGGGGAAACCATAAACTCCAGCCAGCATCGCCTTCTGGCCTTTAAACGTGCCGATGCGGAACCTCACCACCTTCAAGACAACGTCTTCCTGCTCCCATTCCTTGAGGATTTCCACATCCAGCGGTTCAGCTCGAGGATCAAAATCCGCCCACAATGCTTCGACCGATCTTGGTACGTCGCCACTGGCCAGCGGGGTCAGTGTCTCACGCAGAGACATTGTGTCATCGGCCGCGAGCACGGAAGACCATCCTCCCGCGATGATGACAAATAAACAGGCGATCATTCTATTCTTCATGAGTTTGTTACCAGTACATGCTCGTCTTGTATTCAATATCGATAGCCGAGTCAGGTACAGCTAATCCAGTGCGATCGTCTGCAACTCTTCCCCACGTTCATTCACCAGGCGGAAGGTCGCCTGCGGGACTCCATCAACGGAGCGGAAAGAGAATTCACTAAACGCCCAAGAGTTGCTCGGAAGACCGAACAATTGTGCCGATCTGTCTTGTCCGAATGCCCCCGGCCCCGGAACACCTCCCAACGTTGCGACCTCAAACTCATAGATCTTTTTGCCGCCAGGGCGTGGAATGGCAAAACCGCGTGCGCCGTGACGGTCCCCGGACAACAGGATGACCTGCGAACCCTGTTTGGCGTCGATCACCTCAAAGATTTCTTCGCGGCCTTTCGTGTCCCATGTGCCCCAACTGTCTTTCCCGTTGGAAATGTAGTCGCTCCACATCGTTCCACTGCTGAGCAAAATGTAGGGCGACGTTGATTCATTAAGTTGTTTCTTCACCCAAGCCATCTGCTCTTCGCCTAAAAATGAACTCAACTGACCACGTTGTTCATTCACTCGGCACGAGCGTGTATCGAGCGAAATGAAATGCACCGGCCCGATTTGCGTCTGGAAGTAGACTCCGTTGCGATCCACACTCCGATCCGGATTGTTCCATTGGGTTCTCCAATTTTTGCGCAGCCCATTAACCTCAATCGCCTGCCCTCTCGTATGCGTGCCGCCCGAATCGTCGTGCCAATAATCATGGTCATCCCAAGATGTGAAGACCGGGACATTCGCGGTTAACTGCTGCCATGGCGGTGAGAGGTTGCGAAGCATGTAGTCGGTGTTGATCAATCCATAATCACACTTCCGATCGTCTACCGCAGAATCGCCGAGCACTAACATCGCGCGACTGCCACGTTCCTGCACCAGTTTCATCAACTCCGGTCGATACAAACCGACTTTGTGAAAACACGTCCCGAATGCAATTTGGAATGGCTTTTCAGACAACTCAGCCGGTGCCGTTGCAAAGCCGCCGCTTCCGAGTTTTCGCCCCTTGGAATCCCTCACCACGTAAGAATAGCGTGTGTCGGGTAAAAGCCCCTCGCACCGCACCACCTGAATCCGTTCGTCTGCTCGCGATGCAAACGCCTTCGGGGATCCACCGGCATCGGGGCTCACGACGACATCAACCCGGTCGGGTTCCGGTAAATGCATCCACACGGCCACACTTGTCGAAGTCAGATCACCCAACATCGGACCGCCCAGTGTCAAACGATTAAAATTTCGACACTGCTGTGCCAATGACTCTTCGGGGTTCGGCCCCGTCAACGCCGCGCGACAGGCCGTATAAAACTCCAGCACCTCCGACGGTTGCACGTCGTACTGATTCATGATCCGCAGGTCGATCTCGAGCGTACCCTGATGCGCCTCCTTCAACGTGACAATCCGCGAGACCTCGGCCCCACTTGCACGCGTTGTTAGCCCAACCCCAACGCTTGAGGCAGCCAACGCAAGGAACTCTCTTCTATGAAGATCGTTGCGGTCAGCAGTAGTAGTTCGTTTCATCGAAACCTCCATCTAGGGTGCAAAATATTGATCATCGAAACGGCGAAGTATTCACCAGCGATTGTTCATCGTTGAACACTCATTCGTTCACACTTGCTTTGTTTGGTTTCTCGACAAGCCAAATATTGCGGAACTTCACTGGCGAACCATGTTCCTGCAGTACGATTGGCGAAGTCGGTTCCTCTGGGTAGGCAGCATACTTATTTCGACGCAACGAAAGCCGGATGTCATCGTGAATCAGTTTGCCGTTCAATCGCACCGTCACGCGTGCTGCGTCTTTCTCAGTCATGAATCCGTTTTTGCTGATTCTGGCCGCTTGATATTCCAAATCGATCGTTTGCCACTCGCCCGGCCCTAGACTCGCGTTCACATCGGGGGCTCGTATCTGGTAGATCGATCCACAGTCGCTCAAGCCAGCTTGTTTCTTCTGGGTGCTATTGAAAATCTGCAATTCGTACAATGGGCCAAAGAAGACCCCACTGTTGCCCGAACCCTCGTCTGGCAACTGAAACTCCAGATGTAATCGGTAGTCACCAAACTTCTCTTTGCTGCATAGCGACTGCTTGCGACGCTTGCCTTCCATTTCAAAAGCAATCTGCATTGCCTTGCCGTCGATCAATTGCCACTGAATCAGCTTCTGGTCGTCGTTTGGATTAATCCATTGAAATGAAAATGGTTTCCAGGCATCGAAATTGGACCCGTCAAACAACACAACGGCGTCCGATGGTGCAGCAAGTCCGAGTGTCGAACTGGTTGAGTTGGATTCAACTCGGTCTACGGTTTGCGTCTCTTCGCCAGTCGCTGGAGAGACATTCACACATGCAATTGCAATAATGACAACTGCGAATGCAATCGCTATTTTTGGGTTGGTTTTCAATGGGATAATTCCATGGTTAGGATCGTCGCAATAATCTTCGGATAGGTAGTGGATCTTGTTAAAGATCCCAATCGCACGGGATTTTTAACAAGATCCACTACGTCAAAAATGGTTTAGGCAAGCAACTCTGGGATATTTCCGGTGCTGTGACTGAAACGTTCCAGTGGCACACCGGCTTGTTGCATTAGTGTCAACCAGTAGTTGGCCAGGGGACGATCCGTGCCTGGCAACACTACATGCTGTCCTCGACGAATTCCTTCCCCTCCACCACCCGAGAGGATCGCCGGAACATTTTTCAGTTCGTGCCCTGAACGCAGATTAGTGCCGTAGCTAACGATGCAATTATCAAACAGGCGACTACCGTCGATGTCACGAGCTTCTTTCAGCCGGTCTAAGAAGTGTGCAAACAGCTCCATGCACTTCTGGTCGCGTTGTTCCGACTCAAGACGCCGCTGCTGCGAGAAACCATAGTGACTGAGGGAATGAGCCTTCAGTTTCAGTTCCATGCCCTCAAGTAACCGACAAACCGGCAACCGATAGGTAACGACCCGAGTAGAATCGGTTTGTAAGGCGGTGATGATCATGTCGTACATTAACTTGATCTCTTCCTCGCCGGTCATCACTTCGACGGGCATGTCAAAGGGGGCTTCTGGTTTCGGCACTTTCGACCATGCGGCCTGTCGATACAGTCCTTGTTCGATTTGCCGAACCCCTTGAAAGTACTCGCCCAACTTTTGCGTATCACGCTGGCTCAGTTTCCCCTTCATGGCGAACACATCGGCCGTGACGATATCGAGAATGCTTTTCTTCTTCTTCAGCCGTGCCATCAACTCTTCATTGGAATCACCTTTCTGAGCAAACAACTCCTTGTAGAGATCCAGTGGTGTGTTGAAGCCGGGAATCGGATTGCCCGATTGGTCCCATGACAGGGAAAGTCCTTTGCCATGACCGGAGTTTTGCCCACCATCTTTTTCGATCGCTGAAAGCGTGAGCGAGGCGAATCGAGTCTGCTTGCCGATGTGATTCGCGATCACCTGATCGCATGAGATGGAATTGTGAAATCGTTTACCTGGTGTTCCGTCAACGTTTGCACCGGTCAGGTACGAAAGGCTACCACCGTGCGGATTGGTCGCTCCCAAATTGGTCATTCCGCTGACCATGGTGATGTCATCCTGATGTCGCTTCAAAGGCGACAGTCCCTGCGTCAGACCGATATCCTGGAACCGCCCTGCTTTCTTGGGATAGAACGATTGTTTGGTAAAGCCAAACCCACCACCTAAGAAGACGGCGCGTTTCGGTGGAGATGTCGATGCAGTCTCCGCCGAAGCAAATGTTTCGAGGAAAGGCAACGCCAATAGAGAACCGCCAACGCGAAGGAAGGAACGTCGGGTTGCCGAGTTAGTGATATATGGATTCATAATTGGATGCGTTTGAGGTCGCTTGATTCGGGGCAGGAAATCGGCCGGGCCGTTGGCCCTAATCTAATGTTGAGGCCTCGTTACCCAGCCCTCACGGGCTGGGCTTGATAAACCGCGGGCCTTTGGCCCTAGTGGATTGAGGCATCCCAGTCCTCGCGGGCCGGGCTGGATAAACAGTGGGCCGTTGGCCCGGGTGGTTGGCGTGCATGGAATTGGTCAACCGATAGTGGGATCCGGTTCGGTACAGGCCCAACGGGCCGATCGATTTTCTAGCCCAGCCCGCGAGGGCTGGGTATGGGAAAAACAGTAAGTTCCATAGGCCCAACGGGCCGGCCGATTCAATCCCACACATAACGCTCGTCAATCTCGATTCCATGTTTACGGCAGAGGGCACGATACTCATCCTGAAAGCTAACGGTGGCGTGATGCTCGGCATGGTTTTGGATGTAATCGACCACTTTTCCTACTAACGATTCGCTTACGGAAAACACGCCATACCCACTTTGCCACTGGAACGTTGATACACCGGTTGAAGACTTTTTTGCCCATCCCGAAGTTTCCGATTTGACTCGTTCAACGAGGTGGGCGATGGTGATCGTCCGAGTGAGTCCAACAAGAAGATGTACATGATCGACAAACCCTCCAACGGAGGCCGATTGACAACCGGTTTCTTTGACATGGTAAGCCAACATCTTGAACATCTCATCACGAAACGATTCGCTTTGGAGATACCGTTTGCGTTGCTTCGTTGAGAAAACAAGGTGCAACCAAACGCGGGACAATGATTGTGACATGACTAACTCGTGTTTGAAAATGAAATCGGTCGGGCCGTTGGCCCTATCCTAACTTTGGGCCTCGTAACCCAGCCCTCGCGGGCTGGGCTAGATAAACATTGGGCCGTTGGCCCTAGTTAATTCAATATTTCCTCAATGTCTCTCACTTGGTTCTAAACAACGGACTGACAACGATTTCGGAAATCATTGACCGCACCCGAAAATCGTCGTTGCGATTTTTTCTTAAGATGGCATACATCGCATTGGTGTCACTGAACTCAATCGTGCGACCGATGCCGTAGGCGGTCAGCGACTCGCATAGTTCCAGTGCAAGCCGATGTCTTTGTGTCAACAACAATCCCTTCAGCTCTTGGATATTATGGAACGCGGCTCCGCTGGGTAAGGTTCCGCCTGGTTGGATCGAAACTTGCTTTTTGCCAACTAGCTCGGTGTCTCGCCAACGACCGATCGAGTCGAAGTTCTCAAGCCCAAAGCCGATCACATCCATCCGCTTATGACACGACGAACAGACGGTTTGCTTTTGGTGCAACAGAACCATCTCGCGGTTCGTTACCGGCTTGTTCGTCGCGGCCCCCAGTTCCGGGACATTGGGTGGCGGAGGCGAGGGCGGGTCGTGCAGCAATTTCTCCATCACCCAGGCGCCTCGAATCACAGGTGAACTGCGTTCGCCGTTGGACCCCAACGTCAAAAACGCCATCTGCCCCAGTAGACCACCGCGTGGTGAGTCCCTAGCGAGTAGGACCTTACTGAACTGGTCGTCGGTGACTGAAAACCCGTCGTCCAATTCGTAGTGGTCCTGCAACAAGGGATCGACAACCACGAAGTCAGAATCAATCAAGTTCGCCGCAGAAAGATCTTCCTGCACCAGAACTTTGAAAAACTCAACGACCTCGCGTCGAGCTGATTGCCGAAGTCCATCATTGAAACGCCAGAACTTTTTACGATCCACGGTGATCGCGTCAAATCGATCGAGGTCCGCCCATTGGCTCATGAAACCCTCGAAGAAGGTGGTCGCTTTCGGGTCGGCAAGCATACGATCGACCTGACCACGCAACACGGATTCGTCCGACAGAATTTCCTTAGCAGCGAGCTTGGTCAGTTCCTCATCAGGTGGGCAGCTCCACAGAAAATACGACAAGCGAATGGCCAACTCGCGGTCGGTCAAGTCATGACGCCCACTGTTAGTTTCGCTCGCTTCTTGAATAAACAAAAACTGCGGAGACGCAAGAACAACGGCCAACGGCTCTTCGAGTGCTTGCTGAATTTTCTGGCCAGCCTTACGGTTGGCTTGATACAACTCAACCAGTTGATCGACGTATTCTTTGGACGGTGCCGCCCCGCGAAAGGCCTCGCGTGCAAATTTCGAAAAGAGCTGATCGACGTTCTCGTCATTCCAGGGCATACTCGGTTTGCCGCGTTCCGGTGATTCTGGATATAGAGTCCTCTCAAATACAGATCGTTCGTTCGGGTACAACGGCCCCTCGTACTCAAAGTAGTCAATCCAGATTGCTGCCCAATCCCCATCAGGATCAATCTTCTTGTCCTGATCCATCAGTGCGGTGACCACAGGGTTCATGATCCCACTTTGGTTAATGTGCTTTTGCACAACCAGCTCAATCGGCTGGGGCTTGGCTTCGGTGCCAAACACTCTTTTAACGGTCACCAAGTCTTCGTCCTGAATTTTGATAAAATGCCGCAGCGGTGCCTGTCCGTCGCGGACCCCGGCATGAATTCGCAGACGGTACTTCCCACGCGGGTCAGGACGGATGGCGAAGCTCGATCGTTTTGTCGTATTGTCTGGTGCTAGGTAGTGCCCGTCGTCTACTCGGGGGTACTCCATATATCGACTTGAATTGTGCTGTTTTTTCGATCGATTGACGAAGAGCTTCATCTCGCCAGCATCTTTGAAGCCGAGTTGTTTCCACGACTTGCCGTTCTCCAAGCCTCGCGTCACCTCATCTAATCGCTCGCGATGGTCTTCAGCGATCTTTCGTTGTTTGGGCGTGATTTTCTTTTCCGGGTCATAGCGCCGAACCCTCTTCTTTTCCCGTGGTTTAGCAGCCCATGTGATACCTTGATGAACGATGTCTTTGGCGAGGTCGAAGTACAAGTCAAAGTGCGACGAGGTAAAAAACTGATCCGCGCCAACCGTGTCGAACGAATCCGATTCGGCGTCTGGAGGTACTGCATTAGCCGAGAGCTTTAAACCAAACAATTCGCGGATCGTCGCGACATACTCACGTTGGTTCAGTCGCCGCATTGCGATCTCGCCTCCGTGATCGGTCAGTCGCCGACGCGCGTCCGAAAGTGCCTTCGTTAGCGATCGCAAAACCGGAGTCAGTTCTTCGGCCTGAGGCTGTTCTTCTCCCTCCGGCGGCATGTCCCCTGAGTTCAACACATCCAATAAGTCTTGCCATCGCTGGGCCGTATCATTAGTGGAAATGGTCCATGGCAAGTTTTCCAATCGGACTTGCCCCTCTGGATCATCGCCCTGATGACAGTCGACGCAGTAGTTCTGAAAGAACGGCTGAAGAATTCCAGCAGGCAACTCAGTCGGTTCCGGCGCAGCAGCATGAACTGCCAAACGGGATAAGAAGAGCGCCGAACCGAGGATAAGGATAAACCGTTTCATGGATTGAGAGTGAGGTGTAAAAGCCTTAGTTATACTCCGGAGCAAGCTATTACTCCGTCATGTGTTTACTGAAGATGATGTCATGTATTTGCGGCGTAAGCGAAAGGCGGGCGTGCCGATCGTTGATTCCTTCCCACGCTGCCTTTGCTTCGAAAACGGTGGCCAACTTGAACGCTGACCGCAACTTTTTTCCTGTAATCTCCTAGCTCGGCGCAAACACGGTCGGCTTACTTCAGTAATGTGGCAACCACTCGAGGATTAGCTGCAGCGCCATTCTTTTCCTCGCGGATATCGGTTTTCAGATCTACCAGAAAGTTTCTTTGGCTCTCCCGTGGAACAAGAGCTTTCCAGTGGCAGTGGGAATCTTCATTTCTAGTTGCGGGTTGCCTTTGATTTCTCTATTTCTGTGATTCGATCGGCCATCTGTTGAACCCTCTCAGGATTCTGCCTAAACAAATTGCGAGTTTGTGATCGATCGACGGACAAGTCATACAATGCTTTTCCTTCATCAGCGGCTTGGATCTTATTGATTTCTAAGTACCAGTCTGGCTCCGGCTTGCTTCCGCCTTTACGCAAATAGGCCCAGTCACCCTGGCGAATCCCGTTGGCTTGCCGTCCGGAATGATAAATCATTTCATCCCGCACCTTGGTGTCAGTAAGCAAGGTCGGAAGCACGTTAAGGCTGTCCTCTGCCACCCCTTCATCCAATGGGTATTCGACAATCCCGGCAATCGTTGCAAAAAGGTCTGTCAGAGAGAAAAGCGAGTGTATCGATCGCCCTCCCTTGATATTCCCGTTAGGCCAACAGGCAATGAACGGAACCCGATGTCCCCCTTCCCATGCATCGCCTTTGATTCCGCGAAGGTGGCCAGAGGAGTAGTGCGAGTGTGTTTGGATCAAGTTACGCGTGAACGCTTCCGGTCCATTGTCGCTGGAGACCACGATGAGCGTGTTGTCGAATTCGCCTGTCGACTTTATCGCTTCAATCACCTGCCCGATCGCATCATCTGTCTGAACCAACCAATCTCCGTAGTTGCCCGCTTCGCTCTTGCCATGGAACTCTTCGGTTATCGCGACAGGGGTGTGAGGAGAGGTCAGGCTGAAGTACAGAAAATAGGGTTCTGACTTGCTACTTTTGTCGTTGATATAGCTAACGGCCTGCTCAGTGATTTTTGGCAAAACCGCTTCCAGGTCCCAGCCCTCTTGACCAGGACCGTCACCATGGATGTAGCCTCTAGGACCTTTGGACTTGAGAGACTTCCCCTGAAAATCAACTGGATCACAGGCAAGCTTTGTATTCTCAATAAAGGCGAAGGGAGGAAAATTGGGACAGTCAACGCCGAAGTAGTATTCGAAACCGATCGATGTTGGTCCCTCGATGGGCTTGGTCCAATCAAACACATCATTTTTGGCGGTGCTAGTATTCGAACCAATGATTTCTTTGGAAGGCCTTTGCCCGCCTTTCCACGGCCAGTTGAATCCCAGATGCCACTTACCGATACATGCCGTGTTGTACCCTTTCGTTTTCAACATCGACGCGATGGTGACCCGACTGGCATCGATAGACAATGGATCCCATGGACTTAAACGGCCCTGTTTCATTTTGCGCCATGCATAGCGACCGGTCAGCATCGCATAACGACTGGGACTGCAAATAGCACTCGGTGAATGAGCGTCTGTTGCCCATACTCCTTCTTTTGCCAAGGCATCCAAATGGGACGTGATAGCCTTGGACTCCTTATTCAAAAAAGAGACGTCTCCGTAGCCTAAATCATCCGCGAGAATGACGACAATATTCGGATTTTTTTGTTCTGCATTGCAGCGGGCTTCCATGCGGATACTTAAACCCAAAACGGCAAAGCCACACACGGCGACCTTCAGCACATCACACCTCAAAACACTCACGCTTATCTCCTAGATGACAATTCTTGCAGACACCATTTACATGCTGGCCTCTAATCATTTCCCGATCGCGGCGGCCTCAATTATTTGATTGCGTTGATCGACAGGTCTCAAGCAGGGTCTCCATTTGCTGCACCACTTCGGGATAGGAAGTGCACAGGTTCGTGGTCTGGTCGACGTCGGCTTCCAAATCATAGAGCTGCGCTTTTGGCGCATCCGGCTTGTATTTGCCACTGGCATCAAAGTCGCTATTCACGTTTCCGACATACGCCGCGGCAACCGAGCCACCCGCGGCATGCTGCCCCGGATCTCTTGTGAATCCGCCGGCGCCTTGCTGCGGGATATACATCCACTTGCCTTTGCGAAGTGAAACATGCGTGTCGTAGCGCGGAAGCAGAACCACGTGGTCGCGCACCGGGGTTTCGGTGTCGCCCACCAAGGCAGGCAAAACGTTGACACTATCGGCCAACTGCGCCGGCTCAACGTCCTGCTTGGTAATCGCAGCAAACGTGGCCAACATATCCAGATTGCTGATCAATTGCTTGGATACGGTGCCCGGTTCAATTTGGCCGGGCCATTTAGCAATGAACGGAATGCGGTGGCCGCCTTCCCAGACGCCGAATTTGAAGCCGAGCAGGTCACCGTTCTGACGATGACCTTTTTCAAAGGCATCCTGACCGCCATGATTGAACATGCCGCCGTTATCACTGGTGAAGATAATCAGCGTATTGTTCGCCACGCCTTTCTCTTCCAGCGCCTTCACGACTTCGCCGACAATCCAGTCCAGCTCATGAATGAAGTCGCCATACAGCCCGCACTGGCTCGTTCCTTGAAAACGTGGGTGCGGCGTGAACGGGTGGTGAATATTCGTCGTTGCCAGATACATGAAGAACGGATCATCCCCGCGCTCACCGATCCATTTCGTAGCCCGGCTGGCCAACTCGGTGCCCAACTCGAAGTCGTTGTAGAGCTTGTGTGCCGCTTTCGCACCGCCAAACCAGTTGGACACCCGAGCACCATGCTCTCTTTTCAGCGGGGTAATCGGCGTTGCTTTCTTTCTGGCTTCTTTACCGATATAGACAATCGGATCGTCTGCGGTCATGCCGACCACCGTATCGTTTTCAACATAGACATACGGCGGCGCACTGTTCACCACCGGCACACCGAAGTAATAATCAAAGCCCAATTCCAACGGACCGGGACGCAACGGTTTCGCGTAATCGGCGATCTCGTCGCCAAACCCAAGGTGCCATTTCCCGAAGCACGATGTGTCGTATCCCTTCTGTTTCAACAGCGACGCGATCGTCATTTTGTCGGTATCAATCAGCAGATTCTTCGTCGGGCTGCACGGCCCCCAGATGTTTTTGCGCATTGGATATTCACCTGTCATCAGGCCATAACGCGAAGGCGTACACACGGCCGAGGGAGAATGCGCGTCGGTAAAACGGCGGCCCTCGGCGGCGAGCTTGTCGATGTTCGGCGTCTGCACCTTGGTGGCGCCATAGCAGCCCACGTCGCCATAGCCGAGGTCATCCGCGTAGATCAAGACAACGTTAGGCGGTTGCTCCGCCGAAGCGAAACTTGCAAACGCTCCCAACAGAACCAACCCAATTGTCATTCTCAAATGCATCATCTTCTTTTGATAGTTGTAAGGGAGAAACGCGGGAACAATAACTAACGTAGTGGACGAGGCGACGAGTCCTGGCGTAACGGGGGACTCGTTGCCTCGTCCACTACTAATGCGTCACCTATTGTTCCGGCGGTCCTAAGGATTAGTCCTGAAATAATTTACCGATTTAAGAATTGAGTAACCGCTAGGGTGGCAAACGCTTTCGGTTCGGAGAACCGAGCGACATTGTCGCTCAGCTCTCTGAGCTGATAGCGGAACCGTGGGTAAAAGCGGAAGTTATTTCGGGACTGTTCCTAAGGCTCGGGCTTTACTCCGTCGACTTCAGTGCTTAATTCAGTCTGCTTGTAACGATTTCTTTCGGCCTCCAGTCGGGCCAGGCCCACCAGGTAAGGCAGGCTGTGGGCGATGTAGCCTTCGCCGTCAAAGAAATTCGGTTTATCACTTTCGACGGTGATTGGTGCGATTTGGAATTGCTTGCTTGCGGAATCACCTGCATCGGATCGCCGATGTCATACCCCACTTGTGAGGACATGACAAAGACTTCTCCTTGAGCCGGTGTTACTGCGAAGGCAACGGCGATTAGTATCAATGTTCGTAACTGCATGGATAACACTCCGACTTCTCTTGTAGTTAAGTACGAATTTATCTTTGCGCTGATCTCGTCAAAGACTTGCCGTCCTCCAAAACTTCCAGCCCGCGACCGGAATGTTTGTAGAAGTACGGGAAGACGCCTTCACTGTGTTCCATATAATCTTGAGCCGATCCCCAGAATGATCCGTTCATGATTCCACGATAGCCGGAGGTGTAGGGCTTGTCCTGAATCTTTGCAATCGTTTCCTTCAGCAACAGCCGCGTGCGCCACATATCCATCAGCCGAACGTGCATGAACATCGTGTCCCAATTGCCGTACTCGGACTTGTGAGCCTCCTCCAGTACCTTCTCAAGTTCCTCAAGCGCGAGTTTCATTTCTTCGGCGAATGCCAGAGGATCCCGATTTTGCGAGTACTGTTCAAAGGCGTCATTCACCTTCGACAGCATTCGGCACGAGTACATATGGACTGCGACTTGATAGGTGAAGTGTGCCTGGTAGTAATCTTTTCGATCGGGAGGAATTTTCGATTCGAGGGCCTTCGTTTGCTCCCATAGCGAAGGAAAAAACTCGGCCGTTTCAGCGAGCGGTTCTGTCGCCTGCTGAAACTGATTTTCGAAACCTCTGATCGTCCGAAGATCTTCACCATTTTGAATCGCCTTGCCGTACTTCTTGAGCATCTCTTGCGTGAGGTACTGGATCAGATGTTCCCCGCGTGCTCCTCGCCAACGCACTTGGATCGGCATCTGTTCACGCATATAGGGAATGTCGTAGTACTGCAAACGCAATGCGGTCAGGTCGGATGCCAACTCAGATCCGAACTCCTTCTCATACCAATCATTCAAGTACTCCTTCATCGCCTTATCGGATGACTTGCCGAGCGCTGGATCGGCGTCCCAGAGAAAATCGGTGATCGCTTCGACCGACATGGCGGCGGGGCGAATGCCACTGACGTTGATGATCGCATATTTGGTCGCCCCCTTTTCCACGTATCGTTTCAGCTCGCTGTAGATACGAGCGGGCGGCACGCCTTCGGTCGTCCGGTTTTGCGTGTTCATCATCATCATGACGTGGTAATAGAGGCCATCACCGGGATCCAAGTCCGATCCATCGCCCTTGTCACGCATGAAGCCACGTCCGTCATCGGCGAACATTTTGCAAACGCCGTCAGGCACCTTCAGCAACCCATCGTTGTAGAACCGCCCCTGCTCGTTCCAGAGTGCGGCGATGATCGTCGCATCCGGGTCGATCTTGCGAATGATATCTGTCTGGACCTGCATCGCTTCGGCGATCACCGCCGCCCGCCCCGCATCGTCCTTTGGCGCGGCTGGGTCGCTGTTCCAAAACGCTCCGTCACTCTCACCACGGAACCCGATCGTCCAAGCCACCTTTTTGTCAGCCAACACTTTGGCCGATTTCGTCCACGCATCGATCAAAATGTCTTTGTGATCGACAAACGAAAACGGTACTCCCTTAGGCCAGTCCATCATGTTCAGCCCCACGGGAAGAATATGATGGAAAGTGATAACCACGTCGCGACGTTTGCATAGTTCGTAGACGGTCGCATCGGAATAGGGAGCCGACTCGGGCGCGATCATGTTTCCTTTGCAGCGAAGCAAAGTTTCCAGGATCTTGTCCATCCACTCCATCGAGATCACGTTCCCGCCCAGCGGATCCCGGTGCATCCCGTCGTGCAGTTCTTCATCGTTAATGAACCAGCCACGATATTCAAACGTTGGCTCCTTTGAGACAACATCGAAGTCCGCTGGCAGCGAAATTTTGCTGCGTTTCTTTGGCTGGTTGTCGGTAAACACGTACATGGGATCCACGCCCAGCACTTCTTCGCAAAATGTATAAATCGCGTAGATCGTGCCGCGAGTGTCCGCACCCACCGCTGTGATCGCAGGATTTTGCTTCACCTTGCCGGTTGTCACACGAAACTGTTCCTTGCCCTTGGGAACGTCCGACTCAAACAGAGTGCGTGTGTTTTCCACCGACCCGAACGCTATCACGGGGCCGTCCCAGGAACTTCGCGTGTTATCCCGAAAAATCACAGGCGGATAACCGAACACTTTGTACCAATCTCGCTCTGCATCCCGGATCGCTTCCTGGATCGCTGGATTGGCAAAATCATCCGACATCACAATCCAAGGTGTATCACCGTTGATCTCGATTGAGCCGGGGCCAACTCGATAAAAGGCGGGATCAGTCGATCGGGTCTCAGCACGCGCATCAAGGCACGTTCCGACAATCGCCTGGAAAACCAGTACGACGAGAAGGCTAGTTCGATTCACGATGGATTTGCGTTTCGCGATGGGGAAGCTTATTCAGCGAATATGACAGACGGAACGAATCAACTACTTTGATTGAGCTTCAAAGGCAGCATCAAGATTCGCTTCTTCCTGTGCGTTCTTCGGCACAACGCGAGGCGAGGATCCTGTAATCTCCGGGGTTGATGGCGACGAATCACCACAACCGATTGTCAGCATGGAAGCCAGCAGCAATAAAATGCAAAACACATTGTTCATAACAAATCCGATACGAATTAAGAGAGAAATTAGAGAGGGCCAGCCTTGTCCAAGGCCAGCCGATGATGAGAAAACGACAGAAGGCTGAATGAGCGAAGCGCAGAAAGCGTAGCCCTGCGTTTCGCCCTAACTAGCATTAAAAACTAGAGATCTTCCTCAATGGTTTCCTTCGATGCCCGAGTGCCCAGTGCGCCCCACAAGCCGTATGGACTCATTGAACCGGGGACGTTGTAAGCCTGATCGCCATCGACGGAGACAGGAATCTTGGTCGCCTCACCCGCTTCGACTGAATCAGTAATGAACTTGACCGCACCATCGCCCATCAGCACATGACAACCGCCTTGATGGCGGCTACTTGGTGGAAGGACACCAGGTATTTGAAATTCAAACGAACTTACTGTCCCCGTCTCTGCAGCGGCCAACAGGCAGGTCGGACTGTTAGGTGGCAACATGGTATTCATCGTCGTAAATATCGGTTGCCCCGCCGCCCAGCGGTAACCTCGACCTTCACTCGCAGTGAGGCTACTACCACTTGTATAGAACTGTGGCCGGGTAGGGTTGATGTCACCGTGATTTGCGCACTCACTCGGCGAACCGACCGGCGCGGTGCCCCAAGTATCGCCCGCCATCGTCATCCCAGCGGTTCTAGGCATGGTCCTCACATCAAGATCTCCTAGATCTGTTGTGATTTCTCCTGCGATGATCGTGTTAGCCAAGCCATCAAGGATGTCACGGAATGCCATTTTCTCGCGAGGCACAAATGCCCCTCGCTGAGCCGCGCGAAGCTGTTGCGATCGGTTCGAGTTCGTTCCGAAACTATTGTCGTACTTGCCAGCACCGCTACGAAAAGGGCTGTCACCTAGGCACGCGGCGTAATTCGTACGGGCAAACGCGGGCAATCCAGAACCAGGGTCACTGGGGCAACGCAACATCGGACTTTCGGTTGCCCAAGGGGTATAGAACTGGCTGTTAGATGGATCTGTCGTGGTGTACGTGCCTTCTGGCGTGCAGCCCATCGAGTTGTAGACAACCGTGCCTCCATTGACCGCAGTGTCAAATGGGTTGGAGATCTGCTCCCACAGAGCCTGAGATTCAACGAAAGGCAACAGGCCAACGAAAATACTCAGTCGGCCACCAGAATGCTCTTCCCGGGGGTGAGTTCCATCGTTGGATGCCGCATCACCCCACGAACCAGACATATGGGTTGGTAGCTGCTTGTACGCGGAATGGTAATTGTGAATCCCGAGCCCAATTTGCTTGAAATTGTTACTGCAACTCATTCGGCGTGCCGCCTCGCGGGCAGCCTGTACGGCGGGCAACAGAAGCCCCACCAATACACCAATAATCGCGATCACGACCAGAAGCTCCACCAGCGTGAAACCGTGCCGTCTTTGAAAACTTCGTCTCATCATCAATGCCTTTCACAAGCCAGAAAAAATTGAAAAGTCCCACATTTCCCCTGAGGCGACTTCAGTTGCCACCATCGGGCCTTTGTGGTTGGCTTTAACTCTATACGGCGATGAGCGAGCACTAAATCGTGTATTCATACGATGCTTAGCGTTTATTAATCGATCACAAATCGGCGATGGACGGAACGCTGAGCCCCGTAAATCAGCCCCGGCCACGGGGAAATCGGGCTTACCGCCACCCGGTGCGGCTCCACTCGCCGGGTACCGCCCCCCGGCACCAACTGCTCGGAAATGCCACGAGACTGCAGCCTTCTCAAAATCCCGCAACACCAGAAGCACCAATCGTTACCCCACCGCGCATCTTGAAAATTGGGGGACTGAACAGCGTTTTGAAGGCCCCTGTCGAGGAGAGCGAGTCGAAAGAGCGAGCTCCGTTGCAACGGGCTCAATAATAGAGTTCGAAGAGCCCCATGGTGACGGCACTAAGAGGGCCGTAGCCTAGGTCCGTCGACAATCTTCCGTGCCTAAATCGCTCTTACCAAGCAGCGTTTGAACAAGCCTAACCTGTTCCATCTCACCGACAGCAATACGACGTCATTCAAAAGTGATGCACCGTCGTTTTAAGCTGACGTAGTCTGCAGCGGATACCCACCGACTTGATACTCGCTTACCGTGTGCGACTGCTAAGTGCTCGGCTTGGACTCGGTAACCTCGGGCGTTCGAGGCTCTCGATTCCACAACTTTCGAATAAAGAAATCGGCTTGGCGACGGTAGGCGTACGGATGCCCCGCTGCCCCATGACCAGCCCCGGGAACAATCAACTGCTCGAAGTCCTTATCAGCGGCGATCAGCGCGTTGACCACCTGCATGGAACTGGACGGATCCACATTGCGATCGAGTTCACCCCAAATCAATAACAGATCCCCCTGCATCTTGCTGGCACCGGTGACATTCGATTGAGCTTCATAGTGCGGACCGATCGGCCATCCCATCCACTGCTCATTCCACCAAATCTTGTCGACTCGGTTATCGTGGCAACCGCAATCGGCGGCAGCCGCATGGTAAAAGTCGCCATGATCAATCAAGGCTCGCATTGCACTTTGGCCGCCGGCGGATCCGCCCCAAATCCCCACTCGCGAGAGGTCCATTTCCGGACGCGTTTTCGCTGCTGCCTTCATCCACGCAACCCGGTCTGGAAACCCGCTGTCGGCAAGGTTCTTCCAGCACACATCATGAAACGCTTTGCTGCGATGATTCGTTCCCATGCCATCAATTTTCACGACAATGAAACCGAGTTCGGCCATGCCGTAAAGCGATGTGTGCAAGCCGAAACGCTTGGGCACGAATGCAGAGTGAGGCCCCGCATAGATCGCTTCCAAAACCGGATATTCCTTCTTGGGATCAAAATCCGTTGGCCGAATGATGATGCCGTAAATGTCCGTCTTGCCATCGCGTCCCTTCGCAACGAAACGTTCAGGTGGCTGCCAACCCGTCTGCAAGAGCTCCGATGCGTCCGCTGTTTCGAGATGACAAACGAGCTCGCCCGTTTCCGCATCACGAAGGTTCGTCACCGGCGGCAAATCGACTCTTGAATAACGATCAATTAGGAAGCGGCCATTGGGCGAAAACTCAACCTCATGATCTCCGTCGCCTTCGGTCAACTTGATAAGGTCCGCACCATCGAAACCAACTCGTATCCAATGAACATGATACGGATCTTCCTGGGGATCCATTCCGGAAACTTTCAACACCAGTTGTCTGCTTTCCTCGTCGACGTCTTCGACACCACGCACCACCCACGAACCACGGGTGATTGGATTGACCGTTTCACCACCTGCGGCATCGACCAGATAAAGATGGTTCCATCCACTACGTTCACTCATCCAAATCCACTGATTCGCTGACGCAAGATAGTGAGCGTACGCCTTGCTCGAATAGCAAACAAACGTGTCACTTTTTTCATCGATCGTTGTGGTCGCGTCACCGCTTTCCGCATCAACCGTGATGATCCGCAATCGCTGATGACCGCGTTCGTTATAGAGAAACGAAAACGAATCGCCTTCTGGCTTCCAAGCCAAATCTCGTAACGAAAAAGGACTGGGAAACTCGGAGTCCTTGATACGTCGAGGCTTCCAGTCCAGTGACTCAGAAAACAAGACCACCGCAGGATGATCCAAATCGTCGCCCGGCTTGTCGTACGGAACCTCGATTAACTTGGGATGGATTGAATCGTCCGGTGAGGACTCGATCAGCGTAATGCTACGGTGCTGACCTTTTTTGGTTTGAAAGACAACGAAGTGATCCGATGATGGAGACCACCAGACCCGACCATCAAACGAATCATCTACTGAACCATCTTGGGTCAATTGTGTTCGTTCATTGTTGTCAGTTTGAACCAACCAAACGTTATGCCCCTTCAATTCAATTCGGTACCGTCCATCCGGTGATGCGATTCGGTTATTCGACCGGCGTTTGCGGGATGACGATCGCGGCTTCGGAGTCCGTTCATCAACTAAGGCGTCCTCTTGACCAACCGATGCCACGAACGCAGCTACGTTTTCGCCTTCGGAATCCTGCAATAGCCAAGCATGCCCATCAAAGGTTTGGATCGGCAATACTTCATTAGCTTTCACTGTGCCGTACCGTTTTCGCTGGCCGTCCGCCTGAACCCAGAAGTAATCGAGGTTTCGCAACGTTTGGTTGTGAAAGCGGATAGTCGTGGACTCGCTTCCGTTTCGACTTCGCACGATTTCTTTTCGCGCGGTTAAGTAGACCGGCACATCACCCGCATCAGCCTCAGTCTTTTCGGCAATCCTCTTTTTGAGAGCCTTGAAGTCATCAAACGCCTCTTTTACGCCCAACTCGGCATCAACAAAAACAAATTGATTCCGGTCTTTGGCGGTTTGGTTCCGGTACCAAAAATAGCGATCATCTTTCCCGACCCATTGCGCAGAAACCGAGTCGTGAAAAACATGGCCTTGCACGCGTTGAGAATACGACTGCCACGCTTCATAGTCGTCAGGAGTTCCTTGAGCGGCTACATCCCATTGCCAGCTGAGGGCACAAAGCACCACTAACGTGGGGAGCCAAACTTTACCGCAGGTCGTCAAATTCGTTCGCTGCATCAACTTATTGCTTCACTATTTGGAATGGCTACTTCTACTCGGGCAGATTCTGCTCGATGGCAGGCCGCTTGAGCAGACTTAGATAGGTGATTCAGAGGCATTTTACTAAGACGCCGTATTCGACGCCGACGTAATTAGTAAAACACAAACACATATAAGTGTCGACAAACGCATGGGCGAATGCGAACCTGACCGCCGCCCCTGGCCGGTATCGCAACTCAAAGCCGCAAACCTCACACCTTTTCAGTCTTGAGATCTGCATCACGTTCTAAGTCAAACCGGCCTTCGTTCTCCACACCGCCAACATTGTCGGTAGCCTCGGGCGATTTCCGATCGACATGCAGGGCAATCCCACGCAACGTCGTGTTTCTTCAGTTCATCCAAAAGAAGCTGCCGAGCTTCATTGAAACGTGCCGTTTCGACGTGGATTCGCACCAATTGGTTACCACCCAGTCCCGGCTCCGCGAGTTCGAATTCATCCTGACTAGCGAAGCAGCGGATGTCTTTTGTTGCCAGGACGGAAACGACATCGTTTGCGTTTGCCTGATCCGAACAGGATGCGAGCGGTTGGTAAGTCGCTTCGGTCGGCGTTTGAGAAAAAGCCAAGCGCGGCTCAACCAAAATTTCACTGGAACGCGTCAGCGAAGGTGAAGTGGCCACTGGGGCATTGCCATCGGTTCGATCACTGGCCGCAGCAAGAAAAGCGGCGTCGATCGTATCCAGTATCGGCCGTCCACCGATTGATGTGACTTGACTGTCCAAAAGCAGTGCCCCAGCAAGCAATCGCCAAGCCTTAAGGGGCGAAATTTTCTGCTCACGAAGATCTTTCAGAATCACGGGAAATTGGAAATCGTTGCGAACATCAATACTGCCGCCCGATTGAGCGACATGACTTCGCAAGCGACTTGCGAGCTCACCAAGTGCCGATCGGAACATTTCCAAGTCACCAATGCGCTGTGATCGATGCTGACTGCGTTGCTGGGCTTCACCGATTTCAGCTTCTAGACTGCGAATCCGTGCGGCAATTTGGTCGTCAACCGGAGACGGGGTGCAATCCGCATATCCTTTCAAAAGCTCTGGTTCGATCTTGTCCAGAAAGTCCGCGAATATTCGCAATGCCTTTTGATGTAAATCTCCTTGGATATCACACGCATGCTCGATGTCCGACTCCAGGATCGTAACATCCCACGTGGCTAAGTTCAGCTCTTCTTCCAAAGCCGCCACTTCGGCACAACAAGATTCCCACTTCGCCTTTTGCTCTCCAATCCCATACCTTTGATATGCCTCCTCTCGCTCAATCTCGGTCCGACGACGAACCTCTGTGATTTCCGAAAGCAACTGGTGATAGACCGCTTGCTTTTCTCGGATCAGCTTGGCGATCTGGGGTGGCGTCTGAACGAGATGAAGATAGCTGGTATTGGCAGCATCAAACTGAACTAACTTTGCGATCCAACGATCCCAACGGCGTCCGATACCTGATCCCTTATACCTAGGGGTTCCATACTGTTTATCACGCAAATAGGTAAACAGCTCGCACTCTTCGAAATCAGGCAACTTCTCATCCGCATGCCCTCGGGCTCTTTCGAAAGCGATGACAGCCTCATCCAATTCTTGCTGCACCCGAGCGACTTCATCGGTGAGACGTTGAACGCTGGGATCAACTCTTATCGATTTGCGGTAGTTACCTGTCTTGGAAAGCAAGTCACGATGGGCTTTCTCCTGTTGTTTCACCGCGATTTGAAGCCGATGCTCTAAATCAGACGCATGAGCGGAAGCTTCGTCTAACTTGGTTTGACACCGACGACAATTATCATCCCGCAGCAAAAGCAATTCTTGAATTTGGTCTCGGACCTCATGCCAAGTCGTTGCCAATGTTTGATGTGTCAAATCAGGAAGATAGTGCCGAGCGAGTTCTAGCAACGCTTCGGTGCGTTGATTGGTAACCATACTCAGCAAACGAGGAGTTTCTCGATTCGCTCTTCGCAATGCCGTAATTGCCCCTTCAGACTCCTTCAAACTGGCGTTGATTTGATCCGTTATTTCAGCCAACGCTACCATTTTTCCAAACCTGATCTTACCGATCGCTTGCACTGAAAACCTGAAACGAAATGACACACCGATGAATACATTAGGCTGGCGATCCTCACTTCATACTCAGCGATTCCCCACTCACTTTGAAAGCGATATCTACTCCCAGCCAACCTCCTAAACGCTAGAATAGACGAGCGGGACAATCCGATGTTAAGCGTGGCCCTAAACCCGCCAAACGAGACCAGCGGCTATCAACCACAGGCACCTTTCAATTACCCAATCATTTGCTGCACGCATTTGCTCGCCTCGATTCGAGGTGTTCGGCTCTGGATCTCCAGACTTGGCGGATCAACGAATCGTTTAAGCCTTAGCGGACCACGATCATTGCCGCCAAACAACCCAACTTTAAATCCTCACATTGAAGTTATTCAGATGCAACTATCAGGAAAAATTGTCGCCGTGATCGGTGGCGGAACCGGGATCGGAGCAGGCATTGCGACAGAACTCGCGCTAGCAGGCGCGAACGTCACCGTGGGCGGACGCCGCACCGAACCCCTCGATCAACTGGCGGCGGAGACAAAGTCTACGCTACCGATCCGGACGCATAAGATCGATGTTGCCGAACCAGCCAGCATCGAAGCGTTTTTTGGCGATTTGCAAGGCAGCGTGGGGCCGGTTGATATTTTGGTGAACAGCGCTGGCATCAATATCGCCAAACGGACCATGGCGGAAATGGATCCCGATGAATGGGAACGTGTGCTGCGGATCAACGCGACTGGCGCATATCGTTGCATGCACCAAGTGCTGCCTGCGATGCGAGACCGTCGCGACGGGCTGATCATCAATATTTCGTCGGTTGCAGGCAAACGAGCGATAGCTCTAGGAGGTGTTGTGTATTGCGCCAGCAAGTTTGCGATGACAGCGATGGGCACCGCGGTGGCTAACGAAGTGCGCCACGAGGGAGTTCGCATCACCAACGTCTATCCTGGCGAGGTGAACACACCGATTCTAGAGAAGCGTCCCGTCCCAGTATCGGACGAACACAAAGCATCGATCTTGCAACCCGAAGACATTGCAAAGGTAGTTAAATCGATCTGCGAATTGCCACCGCGAGCTTGTGTCCCCGAAATTGTCATCAAGCCCACAACGCAGGAGTGGGTGTAGCAGTCAGGACAGGGTGCTGCTGCTCACGATTGGTGCACGGTTTCGTCGTAAGGCAACCAGCCGTCGTCATGAGTCGGCTTCCAATGCGTGCACCTGTCGGGAACACCGACCTTTGCGTCGCTTTGCCAGCAACAAACCGCGATGGCTATCCCATTTGGTAGTCGAGCGCATCGTCGATCGCGATGCGAAATTCATTGTCCGATAGCTGCAACAAATCTCGCATTTCTGTGAGAGTGGCAATCGTTTCGGCTGGGATCTCTCCAAGCTGGGACGTGGCTGCCAAGAACATTCCCTGCAAAGCGAGAAACTTCTGTTGCACGGTCCACCGTTTTGATACGGTCAAAACATAATTTGTTGCCTGAATATTGGACCGACGTGCGATCGAGCAAAGCCGCCCCAATTCCTCCCGTTCAATCTCGCGTTCAAATAACACGTTTGAGATATGAATCAGGCTCTGGACTTCGTCTTCAGTGATGTCTTCGCCTTGCAAAGTGATCAAGACCGCTGAACGAATTGCCTCGTCCTGAAACTGCTCGAGCTGCACTTGCTGATGAGCGGCTTGGTCGAGATGCAGAACGCTTTCGTCCCAATTGTTTTTGCAGTGACTGCAAGTGACGAACAATTCTGCATTGCCGATCGGGACCGTCGGAATGAAGTACAACGTCAGAAACGGACGCCGAGCACGCAATCGGTACGGCTGCGACAGATTACAAGTCGGACAATAGAAATCACCCGTCTCGCGAGTTCGCGTCAAGTTCATCGTGCCGATCAGAATCATCGATCGATCAGTCCTTGTACCATTCCGAGCGAATTCCGCTCACCTAAGTCGAGACCAATGCCCTCAACTTGTAAATCACGATCCAATCACCAGCCTTGTCATACGGCTTTAGACAAACTCCATCATACCGCAGGCAATCAGGACATTGTAGTTTCAGGCAAATGGGCACGCTGTACCTGCAATACATTGTCAGTGTAAGACCGGTTCAGTCGTGCCAGCTCAAGCATTCGGTGCCGACGCAAAAGCCGCTGGGTTTCGTTGATAGCACTGTCGCTGATGCTCGTATAAAACGATCCCGGCTGTGGTGGCCAAGTTCAAGCTACGAACCTTCGGATCGGTCGGTAATCGAACCGATCGCGGGTCGGTGGGCGACATGATGTGATCGGGAAGCCCGCTGGTTTCCTGCCCAAAAACAAACACATCGCCGACCTGAAGCTCACAATCCCAAAGCATCCGATTGGCATACTTCGAAAGGAAGTGAAAACGTGCGGGGTCGAGCTTGCTGGTCAAGGTTTCCCAATCCGGCACCATTTCGATATCCAGATGCTGCCAGTAGTCCAGGCCAGCCCGACGCAGACGCTTCTCTTCAAACGAAAAAGAGGCTGGCTCGACGATCCAAAGCTTGGCGTTCACCGCAACGCAGGTGCGACCGATGTTACCTGTGTTCTGAGGGATCTCAGGCCGGTAGAGCACGATATGAGCGGGAGTCGGCAACATGGTCAAAACTATAGAAGTGAGAGAAGCCAAAAGGTCGCGAGTAGAGCAAGCAATCCCCAAGCCGTCCACTTCCAATGCGAAGGCAGGCTGCTTCCACCACCACCGCCTCCAGCGTACTGATCGGGAAACTCTCGGCGTAAAAAGTCCTGGTACTCTTCGTCCTCGTCGGACTCGTCATCGCCGTCGTCGAAGTCATCCGTGTCGAAGTCGTCGTCATCGAAATCGGAGTTCATCGCGTGTTGTCGATTCGTGGCATTGAGTCGTTATGGGGAACGCTGAAGATACGAGGTTGCTTGAAGACACAATACGCATGAAAAACAAAAAAAGGCGGGTCACATGAAAACTCACGCGCCCGCCTTTTGATGTGCTTTGTCAGTCCTTGGTCACCGAAGGATCAAGGGAACGACGAAATCAGTCTTTGTCCTTATCGGTATCCGAATCAGGCTCGGATCCCTTAGGTGTGTTATCGGCGTACTTCGCTTCAGGGATCGCATCAAGATCCTTGGTAGGCACGATTTCGTGGTAGACCGCGAATTCTTCGTCTTGGTCTTCTGGTTCCTTGGTCACTGGTTCGTCAGTCACCTTGGCTGCCGCAGTGATCGCTTCGATAACCTTGCGTTCGACGATCTGGTTTCGCAAACCGTCCATTTGGCCAGTCTTTTCGAAACGAGCACGAATACGACGAGGCGAAGTGTCGCTTTGCTCAGCGATCAGTTCGATTTCAGCATCGTACTCTTCTGGCAACGCGTCGATCTTTTCTTCCTCAGCAATTTGCTCAAGGATGAAGTGCTCTCGCAGCGATGTCTCGGTACCAGCTTGTAGGTTTTG
This sequence comes from Rhodopirellula sp. J20-39, assembly GCF_057365095.1. Taxonomy (NCBI): domain Bacteria; kingdom Pseudomonadati; phylum Planctomycetota; class Planctomycetia; order Pirellulales; family Pirellulaceae; genus Rhodopirellula; species Rhodopirellula sp. J20-39. The sequence goes on from NZ_CP195123.1 coordinate 6,329,481, forward strand.
ACGGTTCGCGTTGACGAAACGACGAATCATGTCGTCATCGAAACCGCTGCGGCGGAATTCAAGAACCTTACGGTCCAATTCTCGCTTGGTTTGTCGCTTGACCAACGTTGGTGGCAAGTCGAACTCAGCGTCAGCAAGCAATTGCTCGATGATCGAAGTACGAAGTGCTTGCTCGGTACGGTAGTTTGCTTGACGCTCGAGCGATGCACGAACGAAGTCACGCAGTTCACTTTCCGATTCGAATTCACCAAGTTCGTCCAAGAACTCAGGGGTGAGCTTCGGAAGTTCTTGCTTCAGAACTTCGACGATCGTGAACGTAACGTCGACTTCTTTGCCTTGCAGCTCTTCAGTAGCGTGAGCTTCACTTAGCTTAGCCTTGCCAGTGATCACGTCACCTTCTTTTTGGCCAGCCATCAGTTCGCCGAAGTTCTCGCAAACCGCATCGGACAAGCTCAATCGCTTAGCCAACGTGACGCGTTCTTCGTCCATTTCGGATAGTTTCTTGTCGCCATCCTTAAAGACAGCGGTGACCAGCAATTTGTCGCCGAGTTCGGCAGGTTCGGCACTGGCTTCCAGCGTGGCGTAGCGTCCCAGAACACGCTGCAACGCAACGTCAACTTCGGCTTCGTCAATGGTTTCGACAGGCTTGTTGAGTTCCAGACCCTTCCAGTTTGGAGTGCTGAATTCAGGACGCACTTCAATCTTGAACTGGTACTTGAACTCGCCTTCTTCGGGCAACTCGATCGATTCGTAATCGAAATCGGGCTCACCAATCGCTGAGAACTCAGCTTCCTCGGTGACCTGACTCAGGCTGTCCATTAACAGCGAGCCTTTGACACGGTCTTCGATGCGGTCTTTGAATTGCTTTTCGACTAGCTTGCGAGGTGCACGACCGGCACGAAAACCAGGGACCTGCGCGTCGGTGACCAATTCATCGAAAGCTTCCTTGAGGTAACGATCGACTTCGGTGCGTGGGATCGAGACGATCACTTCACGCAAGCAGGAGTGTGGCTTCTCCACTGTGACTTGCAGTTGCAACGCGGCTTTTTCGGGCGTGTCGTTCACGCTCAGATCGTTTTCGACGGACGTGGACATCCTGTTTTCTTACTTCTTGCCAGAGGAGGGCGCTCGCGGTCGTAACCGTGAGAGCACCACGGACGGAAAATTCCAGCGTATTCGCTGAAGTGTCAGTGTGTACTGTGGAAGACAACCAGCCCATTATCGGTCCGGTCGTCAACGCGGAAGTGTAGTGTTTGAGGACGGCGATCGGCAAGACGCCCGGTCCAGGAATCCCACGAAACGCGAGGAATTACAAAGGATTCTGTTGATTTGTTGTGAACAAGCGTCTTTTGAAATACCGCAGCAGCGACTTAGACAGGCTTTGGACGTGCTTAACACCGGCTTTGAATGCGGCTCAAGAATTTAAACCCCGCCAACGTGATTTGGTCCTGGTCGACCCGTTTGCGGATAGCGGCCTTCGTCCAAACCAATTTGTTAGCACGCTTGACGACCGATTCGTGGTCGACGCAATGCGCCAGATAGCACGTTCGGACCAAGTGGTGCGCGGAATCCCGGCTTTGCGAGCAATGCCCCCTAAATTACCGCTTCGTGGTGTACTTTGCTCTAACAGCGGTGTACTATTGCCGGAACTTGCGTGTCAAACGGATTGGCACGACTCTCCTTATACGGGTCAAGTCGTAACAGGAAATGCTTTTTTAAATCAAAAGCGTTGCTTGACCCTCTTGGAAAGCTGCCTGTGGTCCACCCGGATCACTCAGGATTTTTGGCCCTTCTTGTTGGCCGAAAGTCGTCGGATGCGATTTTCTTTCGCCGTCCCATCAGCTTTTGTCTCTCTCTTTGCACAAAGAAGTTACTTGAATACTTTTGAGAAAATGGACTTGTTCGAGCCGGTCAAAAAGGCCCTCGCCGAGCAAAACTACACAACACCGACCCCCATCCAAGCTCAAGCCATTCCACCCGGAATCGCTGGACAAGACATCCTCGGATGTGCCCAAACCGGAACCGGCAAGACCGCTGCTTTCGCAATTCCGATCCTCGATTTTCTAGGGCACGAAAAGCCCAAAGCAGCGGCTAAACGCCCAACCACGTTGGTCTTGGCACCAACTCGCGAATTGGCGATCCAAATTGACGAGAGCTTTCGCTGCTATGGCAAGCACATGAAGGTTCGCACCGCGTTGGTCTACGGCGGTGTTGGCCAAGGCAATCAAGTCCAGGCCCTGCGCCGCGGCGTGGATGTCTTGATCGCAACGCCAGGTCGTCTGATTGACCTAATGGACCAAGGTGAACTTGATCTTTGCGATATCCAGATCTTCGTTCTCGACGAAGCTGACCGAATGCTGGACATGGGCTTCCTGCCCGCACTCAAGAAAATCATTTCGAATTTGCCTAACCAACGGCAATCGCTGTTCTTCTCAGCCACCTTGGCTCCGAAGATCCGTGAACTTTCGAATCAGTTGCTGTTCAATCCAGTGTCGATCAACGTCACTCCTAAACGCACCAGCGTGGAACAGATCGAACAACGCTTGCGGATCGTCCGCCGCGATAACAAGCTTTCGACCATCAGCAATTTGCTATCCCGTAAGGATTGCGAACGGGCCATCGTGTTCACACGAACCAAGCACGGCGCCAACGCTCTGGTCCGCAAGTTGGACCGCGAAGGCATCAAAGCGGTTGCGATTCACGGCAATAAAACGCAAAACGCTCGTCAAAAAGCACTGCATGCGTTCCGTAACAATGATATCGGCGTGCTCGTCGCCACCGACGTGGCGGCACGCGGGATCGATATCGACGGCGTCAGCCATGTGGTCAACTACGACATGCCTGTCGAACCGGAAAGTTACGTTCACCGCATTGGCCGAACCGGTCGTGCCGGTGCCCAGGGGATCGCAATCTCGTTCTGTACCGGTGATGAACTGGACGAACTGCGAGCGATTGAAAGCTTGATCGGGAAGAAGATCCCAGTTGAAAACCCCGAGGAATCCTTCGAACCCGCTTCCGGTGCCCCCAAGCAAGGCCGTGGCCGGCCTCACGGCAACGGTGGTGGCGGTCGCGGCAGCAAGCCAGGTCGAGCGTTCGGCCAAGGCGGCCAACCTCGCGGTGGCAAAGGCGGCGGCAGGAAGTTTGGCGGAAACAAGAACGCTGGACGCCACGCGTCGATCTAGTCTCCTACGAGACAACAGCTTCTCTTGATGAATTCGAAACGGCTCGGTGTTTTCACATCGGGCCGTTTTTCGTATCCGCTTGTCAACTTTGCACGTCCCCAGGCCAGCAGCTTCACATCATCAGCCCAACCTTTTCGCATCATCAGCCCGCACACCGGCGCACGAAAAAAGCCTCGTGCCCAATCAGATTACTGATCAAACAGAGGCTTAATACGAAGGTCAGGTTCGAGTGAACTAAACCAAGTTCTTACGAACAGCCCAAACCGCGGCTTGGGTACGATCCGATACACCTAGCTTTCGCAGGATGTGTTGGACGTGCTCTTTCACAGTCTCGTAGCTGATGCCAAGCATCTTGGCGATTTCTTTGTTGGTCAAACCCAAAGCCATTTGGCGAAGCACTTCGCTTTCACGCTGGGTCAATGGAACGTCAATATCTTGGTTCATCCGTGGAGTCGCCAAGGCACCTGTGACGCGGCGAAGTTCTTCGCGAGTCCAGGATTGCTCACCAGCGAAGCACAGGTTCAGTGCTTCGATTAGGCGTTCAACGGGTGCAGTCTTCAAAATGTAGCCGGCTGCCCCCAAAGCGACTGCTCGAGCCACGTAAGTTGGGTTGTCGTATCCGGAGAACAACAGCACTGGCAAATCGGGGTGGTCAAGCTTGACCCGCCCTAGGGTATTGAGGCCGTCGCCACCTTCCATGCGGATGTCTAGCAAAATCGCATCTGGTGTGTTTTCTTCTACAAAGGCGAGTGCCTCGGCTGCCTTAGTTGCTTCACCGACGACTTCAATGTCGGTTTCACTAAGTGCGGCGCGGGTGCCCAACCTCGAGACGGCGTGGTCATCGACAATAAGAAGTCGCTTGGTCATCGGTAAGTCCTAAACGCGTAGTGGGAAGTGTTAGCAGCGATTTATCGCGTGGTTGCCGCTTTCTGCGTAACTACTTTTCGTAGCAATCTGAAACACGTTTGCGACATAGAAGGGTGTGCCCCCCTTCCAAGAGTAGTATCGCGTCAACCGCTGGTATAAACCGCTAACCGAGTAATTACTTTTTGGGGATTCTATCCGACACTTACTGACGACAGAAGGTCACCCAATGGCGGTGATACACTCCAATAATACACTGGAGGGGGACTTGAGTCCTGTGCCGGATGTTCAAAAAGCACATGGATCCAGGCGAAAATCCAAACTTAATCGATACAAACCGTCTTCGATGGTATCCTGCCGCCGTTAATTCGCTGATCCGTAAGAAAAACTGAGAGCGATCGGTCGCCCGAAAGGTGTGACTGCCTTAAATTGAGGGTTTTGGAGGTGTGCTTGATGGCTAAAGGATTGTTCACCCAAGGCATGTGCGTGCTGCTGCGGCAGCCTATGCCAATGGAGGAAATCCAGGAACGGCTGAAATCCTTTGAGTTAGTGGCTCGTCAGGAATCCGATGACGAGGATTCGCCTGAAACGTTGGTGTACTCATTTCGACCTGAAGTGAGTGGACACTTGTTGGTGACACCGACTTCAGCATGCTGGCCGGACGACATGGGTGATCCGGAAGAGTCGCCTGAGCGATTCGTGGCTTGGTCTCTAGGACAATTCGGACCTCTTGCATTCCCAGGAGGCCTGGAACGGGCTGCTTCCCAGTCATGGGGCTGGGACGAAGCCGCCGACGCGGTTGAGCAGCACACTGCGCATATTCGCTTGCTAATCAGCTACGTGCTCGGCAACGAAGAAGACGATGATGATGACGATGACCTGCCGTTGGTGCCCGAAGACTACGACTCAATGGCGGAGCTGAACACATTGACTCGTGCCGTCACCGCATTGCTCGAGTCCCCCGACGCCCTCTGCTATTACAACCCCGGCGGCGAAATTCTGCGGGACGCGACGCTCCTGCGACAAGGACTGAACCATGCCTGGAGCCACGAACTGCCGCCGCTAGACATGTGGACCAATGTCCGGATTTTTTCCGATGACGAGGCCTGGGTCATCATGGATACCGTCGGCAACGGCCAATTCGACTTGCCGGACATGGAAGTGGTTTGCCGGCGAGAGGTTTATCCCCCCGGCGAAGTCGAGAACTTCCTGCGGCACGCCACGCTTTACCTGCTGGCTGGCGACGAAGATGTCTGCACCGGCGACACCGCCGATGGACCGGGAAACATCACTTGGTCGGCGATCGAGTGTGGACAATCGCTATCCGATCCGCCGCGCCCAACCATTCGCTGGATTCCTGATGACTCCCACACACCGCCTGACCACCTGCTAGATCCAGGTGAAGACGAAGACTTGGATGAAGAGTTTGACGACCTGCTTGGTGTCGACGATGACGACGACGAGGAAAGCTTCCTCGACGACCATGATCCACCCGGCAAATCCATCGAAGACTTCCTAGAGGATCTAGACGAGGAAGAAGAACCGCCGGGCCAACCGCCGTATTAAGGCGGTGCCGAATCGATAAGACGGTTCGGTTAGCCGAATCACGCTTGGACTAGGTCTTCTTATAGACTAGGCCTTCTTAGCTTGAGCCAGCAGCTTTTCGGCATTCGCGACCGGATCGCTGACCTCGGCTTCCGCGGCTGGTTTCGCTTGCGTCGCCGACGCCGCTGAACTGGTAGCCTCGTCCGAATCTTCGTCAATTTCGTCGGGGTCGACTGGACTGCGTTTAACTTCGATCGTGTCTTGGATCTGGACCGCCTTCTTGCCCTTGAAGGCCCCCGCACTGGCATGGAACTTAGGGATGTCCTGAATCGCCAACTCCAACGGATGATCCGCTGCTTGCTCCGTTGCGATCACATCCCCTACCGCCAAATCGAGCAAATCGCTCGTTTTGACACGACTACGAGCCAGTGTGACGACGACATCCACGCGAGCAGTGTCGATACTGTCCACAATCTTGCGACGGGTAAAGGCGGTGGGATTGGACTTGCCGTAGCCGACCCAACCATTGCGAGAAAGCTTGGCGTTGTATTTCTCGATCGTGTTAAACGGGATGCACAAATTCATCATCCCACGGTTCTTGCCCAACAAGACTTCGAACCCGATCAGGATGGCAACTTCGTTGGGAGGCACGATCTGAGCAAGCTGTGGATTGCTTTCAGTGGCCTCGATCACCGGCTTCAGCTCGATGATGTTCTCCCATGCGGGGATGATTTGCTCGAGAAACAACGCGACCACTCGGCACATCAGCCGGGTTTCAATTTCAGTCAATGGTCGCCGAATGGTTTCCCCGGGGACTGGTTCACCGCCTAACATGCGATCGATAATCGCGTAAGCCAGCGATGGAGCGATATCGAGCACCCAATGCCCGTCCAGGGGTTCAGGCTTGATGATATTGAAACAACTAGGGTTATCCAGCGAGAAGACGAACTCGCTATAGGTCAGTTGATCAACGCTCAACAACTTCACTTCGAGCATCGTTCGCAGCAGCCCAGAAATCGACGCTCCGAAGTTTCTAGCGATCGACTCATGGAGCGACTGCATCGCTCGCATCTGGTCCTTGCCGACGCGTTCGGGACGCTTGAAGTCGTAGGCCGAGATCCGTGCTCCCGCCGGGACACCGGGGGAATAGGGCTTGTCCGTCGCCGAGCGAGACTTCAATTGTGGCGTTGGAGGAGTGCCATCGGCGGACTCCTGATCCTCCGCCATCAGACCATCAATATCAGCCTGATCCGCTTGTTCGCCGCTTTGGGCCTCGCCACCCTCTTCATCGAGGTTGGCAGTTTCCATGGCTTTCAGCAAATTTTCGACTTGGTTCTGACTGAGTGATTCGTCTGACATCGAAAATCCTAGCTCCGCAAATGGCCGTTCCCAAGAACGATGTACTTGTAGCTGGTCAGTTCACGCAACCCGCATGGGCCACGCGCGTGAAACTTATCGGTGGAAATGCCAATTTCCGCCCCCAACCCGAACATCCCGCCGTCGTTGAAACGTGTGCTGGCGTTGACCATCACAGCGGAACTGTCGATCAAATCCGTGAATCGCTGTGCTGCAGCGATATGTGAAGTAATAATCGCATCAGTGTGTCCAGAGCCATAGCGATTGATGTGATCGGCGGCCTCATCGAGCGAATTCACGACAGCAATGCTAATAGTAGGCCCCAAATACTCGGTGCCGAAATCTTCCTCCGTTGCCGCGATTCCACCAGCAACGTGCGGAGCAGCCCGCTCGTCGACCCGCATTTCGATATCACGTGACGCCAATCGTTCGGCGATCGCTGGCAACGCTTCCGCTAAGATCGATTCGTGAATGAGCAGCGATTCGCACGCATTGCACACCCCCAAACGATGGCATTTGGAGTTTTCGACCACGTTAACGGCCATTTCGATGTCCGCCGACGCGTCCACATAAACGTGGCAATTGCCGTCGTAATGCTTGATCACCGGCATCGTCGCTTCGCTGGCGACGCGGCGAATCAAGCTCTCGCCGCCTCGAGGAATGGTGACATCGATTTGCTTATTCAGCTTCAAGAAATGTCCCACAGCGGCTCGGTCCGTGGTGCCGACCAACTGGACGGCGTGTTCGGGAATGCCGACCTCCGCTGCCACACGGTGCAGAACCTTGACGATGGCTTGGCTGCTATGCATCGCTTCTTTGCCACCACGCAGGATGACCGCGTTGCCGCTCTTCACGCAGATACCCGCGGCGTCCGCGGTCACGTTAGGACGACTCTCGTAGATAAAGAACACCACCCCCAACGGCACCCGGCGTTTCTCGATCTTCATCCCACCGGGACGAGTGAACCCGTCTAACACTTCACCGATCGGATCCTTCAGTGCAGCGATCTCACGCAGCCCGGTAGCGATCGATCCAATCCGGGCCGCATCAAGCTTCAGCCGATCGATACTCGCGTCGGTTAGCCCGTACTGTGGAGCCGCTTCAAGATCCTTGGCATTCGCTGCCATCACTTCGTCGGCGGCGGCAACCAAGGCATCAGCGGACTGAAGCAACCACTGATTCTTGATTTCGGTATCCAGCGAAGCAAGTTGGCGCGAAGCCGCTTTGGCTTGTTCGGCGATCTTCAAACAACTCGCTTGCAGATCGCTAGCGGCATCCGATGCTTGCGCGTCACTGGAATCCTGAGCGGTGCCAGAGTCTTGAGTTGCGTCTGAGATGGGGGGCGTCATGGGGATAATTTTTCAGAAGCTGTGAAAGCGGGGAGCGATTAAAACTGACCGATACATGGCAAACCTAACAGGTTCGCTACGTCGGGATCAAACGTGCCGAGCAATTCGGAAGGTCGATCATGCACTAGAGAAGAGTACAACCCTGTAAACAACTCGATCTGTGGGTCCAACAAACGCTGCAAAATTTCTTCGACTTGAACCATTCGCTTGGCTTTTGGATCGGCATCGATCGACGGGACATTCGGAACATCGTCGAGCTCGTCGACAATCTCTTCGAGCCAACTGTCGATCGCGATCGCCGAAGCACCTAATGCGATCAGTTTGATGGAATCGGATACTGAGACCGGAATCCCCATTTGCGAACGCGGGGGCGAAAGCCAAATCGGGATCGGGTGACTGGCTTCCATTCTCTGAGTCAGCCGCAACAAAAATCGAGCGAGCGACGTGCCGGTGATACGAAGCTGGCTTAATCGAATTAACAACGCATCGGGCGAAGCAGCGATCAAATCCCCCAAGGAATCATCTAACCACTCTGGCGTGACGCTAATCGCGACGGCCGCGGCGGGGCACAAGGTTCGGATTTGCCTGACCTTGGATGCTAACTTGTCTGACGAAGGCACATCGGGCGGTAGCGTCATCGCAGGCACCCATCCACCGCCGGATAGCGGTTGATCTTCGGCGGTCAATTCCCAGCGTCCAATTTGCTCAGCCGAGTACGCGATTCGTCCAGTCACATCGCGTGGGCAAGACAACTGCAGATCAACGATCTTTGCATAATCCCAATCGGCATCGGATACCCCATATCGTTCATTCCGATATGGAAGAATCCGCTGTGACGAAACGCTGCCTTGGATCACTTCGGCCGACTGGACCGAATCGTCAACGGTTGACGAAGCGAGGCCTAATTCACTTTGCAATGCGGACACCAAAATGCCACGCGAAGCAAAGCCTTCATAGACGCACTGTGCCAAGAGCACCGGCCAACGATGCCACGGAGGCGTGTCCCAGTACAAAGGCTGGGACAATATGAGAGGATCGCCGACCTGCCGAGAAATCATCACTTCGGTCTGTTCCGGAGCAATGCCTCGGCGGACCTGCCCCAACTTCGGCGGCATCAGACAAAGTGATTCAAGCAATTCAGTGTTCTTCCATCTCTTGGATGTATTGACGCAAGCGCTCTAGTTCGTCGGTCGTGCCTTTGAGCTTCAGCATGTTCTCAACGCGTTTGACCAATTCGACCCGGTTAACCGGTTTGCTCAGGAAGTCGTCCGTTCCCGCTTGCACACCACGTTCGATGTCCCCGAGTTCACTCAGCGCGGTCACCATCAAGATCATGATGCCACTGGTCGCGGGGTCTTCCTTAAGTTGCTTGCAGACTTCAAACCCGCTTAGTTTGGGCATCATCACGTCAAGCAAAATCAGATCCGGTTTGAACGACTTGACCTTGGCAAGCGTGTCTTCTCCATCGACTGCGGTTTCTAGATCGCAATCGATGTTGATCAAGTAAGCTTCGATCAGTTCGCGGTTGGCCGAGTTGTCATCGGCAATCAGAATTCGATTCATTAAACTGCCTCGCAAGCCTGAGACGCCGCTGCAGGCACAGGGAACGAACCGCACATTTCGCGAATTTCGCCGCGGATCGATGTGTGCAAAGCCTCGTCATCCGCATTGGAAAGAGCTTGGGAAATCCAATTTCCGATGCGTTCCATTTCGGCCGTGCCCATACCCCGAGTCGTCAGTGCGGGGGTACCAATGCGAATGCCCGATGGATCCATTGGCTTGCGTTGATCAAACGGAATCATGTTCATGTTCACGGTGATCCCACACGCATCCAAAACGGCTTCGGCTTTCTTACCGCCCAGACCAACCGCAGTCACATCGACTAGCAGAAGGTGGTTGTCCGTTCCACCGCTGACCAAGCGCAAGCCAGCCGCCATCAGCGTGTCGGCAAGGGTCTTTGCGTTATCGACGACCGCTTGGCCGTAAACTTTGTATTGGTCCGTAAGAGCTTCGCCGAAACAGATCGCCTTGCCCGCGATGACGTGCATCAATGGGCCACCTTGCGTGCCGGGGAACACATTTCGGTTGACCAACTTCAGGTGCTCTTGCTTGCACATGATCAAGCCACCACGAGGCCCGCGAAGCGTTTTGTGAGTCGTGGTGGTGACGTAATCGGCCAGCGGTAATGGGCTGTTGTGAATTCCTGCGGCCACCAAGCCAGCGTAGTGAGCCATGTCGACGAGCAACTTGGCGCCCACTTCGTCAGCGATCTCTTTGAACTTGTCGTGAGGGATTTCACGCGGGTAAGCGCTGGCACCGGCAACGATCAATTTCGGCTTATTTTCGCGAGCCAATCGAGCGATTTGGTCGAAGTCCAGGCGATGCTCTTTTTCGTCAACGCCGTAGCTGATGAAATTGTACAGCCGGCCACTCATGTTCAACTTCATGCCGTGGGTTAGGTGACCGCCTTGGGCTAGGTCCAGCCCCATCACCGTGTCGCCGACTTCCAGGCAACTCAGGTACACAGCCGCGTTGGCTTGCGAGCCCGAGTGAGGCTGAACGTTGGCGGCCTCGGCACCGAAGAGTTCTTTAGCCCGATCAATCGCCAGTTGCTCCACGACATCAACGTGCTCGCAACCGCCGTAGTACCGGCGACCGGGATAACCTTCGGCATACTTGTTGGTCAGGACGCTACCCGCCGCTTCCATGATCGCTGGGCTGGTGTAGTTTTCGCTCGCAATCATTTCCAGCCCGTCCTGTTGCCGTGTCGCTTCGGCTTGCATGGCTGCGTACAGTTGCGGGTCTTGCGATTGAATGATGCTCATGGTTTTCGATTCAGGGACCAAAAGTGGGAAGATGGGCGGCAAAGACTCAGCGAATGAGTAGGCACCGATTGTCGGCCCCTAGGCGGTGACCGTCAATGACCGCCGCCAAGTAACCACCGGACTCTTTCAATCGGCAAATTGGCTATGGATCTCGTCGCAAATCCGATCGTGGCGGATTCCGCAGAGCCGCGAAGTAGTTCCGCCATGCATTCTCGTCGTAGCCGTAATCCACCTCCGGTGCGATGGTTTTGACGAGCTGCAAGACCTCCGGGTGCCGAATTTGCGTGGTCCGCTCAACCACCTTGGATCCTTGGGACAGCCCGTTGACGCCATTGTTTCCAAACGAGGCATCGGTGCCCCCGCTACCGACTTGAGAGCGAGTTTTCTGTTCCGTGATCAGGGCTCGGACGTATTCGAAAGCGAGTTCCGGGTTGGGAAAGAATCCCAGGGCTCGTGCGGCCGCTTTAACCTGAGCCGGAGAATTAGAACGCAACAGCGGCAGATAGCTCGCCACCGCCGATGAAGCTCCGTACTCAACCAGTTGCCGCAATGCTTCCTCGCGAACCATCGCGTCGGTTTCGTTCAGTCCCGCTTCGACCAAGGCTGCCACCGCGGTTTGATTGCGGAATTTGGCCAATAACCGCACGTAGGTGATGCGCAACGTTCGCAAATTCGCTCGCGAGGATCGGGACCGCACAAATTCACCTGCGATTGCAATGGTCGCCATCGGGTCGTCAATCGCGTTGATTTCCGCCAGAGCCTCCGCATCGCCACGAATGGCTTTGGAATGCAGTCGCCGGAAATCCTTGATCCACAACTTCGAAGCCCGTTCAGCCTCATCGTCAAATTGCCGAACCGACAAGACTTCCGGCAAAACCCACCGCCCCTTGGCGTCTTGGACCAGCCCCTGAGATCGCCGGAGCTTTTCAAAACTGATCCACTCGTTAGCCGGTTTGACATACCCCAACGCGGCCCGCGCGAGTCGGTGGTCGGGATCCAATTCAATCGTCCGCACCAAATGGAAGTGATACTGATTAAGCAGAGTTTCCGACTTGCACCAGCGAGCCAACTCGAACTGGGCCTCAGCGTCCTGCCCCGCCGCGGCGGCCCTAGCCCGGTATTCGGCAAGCTGGTCCGCATCAACGGTCCGTCGGGTGTGAGCCCCAGCGATTGCAATCGACATGGCGGGGTCGACACGAACAATGACGTGAGCCGTTTTGCCGTTGGCGTCCTCAACCCGGCGAACGTCACCGGTCAATTGACCGCCGCCGGAAAGCTCGACTTTGCCCGCCACGACGTTGCCGCTGAAGATCATTCCCGCCAAAGTGATGCTCGCCAGCATCGCACCGCATGCAGCCAAAGGGCTGGAAGAGCCCAAAACGTTGGAAGAGACCAATGTGCGGGAAGAGATCGAGTCAAATTTTTGCATGTTGGGCCCCAGTTTCGCCAGTCCGTGATGCTCGCATCCGAATGTGTCCTGTGAATCGACTCATTCTAGCCGAACTCACACCAATTTTGATAAGTAAATGGTTTTCCGGCGATGCCGGTCTCAAAAGTGCTCAAGCCCCCGCGGCTGGCGACCGATTGAGATACTTGACCTCGGAGGTCAAGTTTGTATGGTTGTCATGCTCGATACGCTTGTTTTTGAAAATTTTGCCTAGACGGATCGCACGTGACCGCAGCCCACCCCTCTCCAGAAGACGCTCCGCCAGAATCGGCTGCGAAGGTCCGCGCTGATTTCAGCCCTGGGCCGGAGACCGCTGGATCAAGTTCGGCCGCTCCTCGTCCGAGTCTGAAGGTACTGACCGACGAAGAATCCAATGCCGCCGCTCAGGCCGCTCGCCAGGCACAAGCCGCTGCCGAGGCGGAAAATGCGATCCCCGAAATTGGTGGCGCGATGGTCGCGGATCCGCCATTGGCCCCAACGCCTGAATTCTTGGCCGAACTGAAACGTGAAAGCGACGCACTCGAAAACGAGACGCCCCAAGCCATCTTAAAATGGGCCGTCGATCGATTCGCACCCAAGTTCACGATGGCCACCGCGTTCGGGCCCGAAGGGATGACCATCATCCACATGCTCGCGGGCATCGCTCCGGAAACCCCGATCTTCAATCTGGATACCGGCTATCAGTTTGCCGAGACCCTTGAATTGCGAGAACGAGTTCGTGAAAAGTATGGCGTCACGGTTGAGTACAAGTATCCCGACCAAACCGTCGAGGAATTCGAAGCGGCCAACCACGGCCCGGTTTATCTAACCGATCCCAATCGGTGCTGCTTTGAACGAAAACTTCGGGTACTGCACAAAGCGGCCCGTGGCTGGCATGCCTGGGCTAGTGCCATTCGGCGTGACCAAAGCGAGGATCGTGCAAAGGCACCTATCGTCGGCTGGGACAAGAAATTTCAGCTTGTCAAAATTAGCCCACTGGCCAACTGGACCAAAAAAGATGTCTGGTCGCTGATCACCAAGGAAGGCATCCCTTACAATCCACTGCATGATCAAGGCTATCCCAGCATCGGTTGCCAACCCTGCACCCGATCGGTTTTGCCTGGTGAAGATGAGCGGTCGGGACGATGGAGCGGTTTTCAAAAAACCGAGTGTGGTTTGCACTCGTCGTAGAAATCCTCGGCGTCGATAGGATCGGCGGCGACATTACCGAGTGTGAGCATGTTTGACCGTTTGAAACGACTCATCGGCGGAGGCGAAAGCCAAGCCGATTCCGACGAACGCCAAACCATGGCCGGTGAGTCACTCGATCAAGAGATCGATGCGGTTCGTCAAACGCAATTGATTGATCCGTCGCAACTGCAAGCCGCCCGCGATGCTGCCGGCAAGTCAGCGAAGTCTCGTCGAGCAAGCAAGTCGAAATCAGCGGGGCCGGGAAGCGAGTCCGCTTCACTCTATCGCCCGTCCTTGCGACCGCCGATGGGATTTTTGGCCGCCCTGGATGATGGCTCAATTCGCGATGCGGAAATCTATCGCCTCCGCGGCGGCAGCGTCGTGATCGGCCGCCAAGAAGGCGACATTCAGTTTCCCTACGAAGTCCTGATGTCGTCCAAGCATGCCAAGTTGGAGTGTCGTCGTCATCGATCCGGATACCAGTGGCACTTCACCGATTTGGAAAGCCGCAACGGTTCATTCTTCCGCGTCCAGCGTGCCTACCTGCGTCATGATCAAGAATTCTTGATCGGCCGTCATCGCATCGCTTTTCAAATTCCAACGCCGGGCACGGGCACTTCCGTACCTGCTGCAGACGACGTGCACGCCACACAACTCATCGAATCGGTGAACATCGCGTTGCCGAAACTGCTTTACCGCGACCTACGGCAAGACACCGAACACACGCACGTGCTTGATGGTCTTCACCTCGTCATCGGTGCCGATCCGTCAACGTGCGGGCTATCACTAAATGACGAATTCATCTGTCCCAACCACACCCGCATCCATCACACCCAGAAGGGATGGTTGATCGAAGACCTGGGATCACGCAACGGCGTCTGGCTTAGACTTCATCAAGCCAAGCTGGATCAAATCACGGAATTCCAGTTGGGCGAGCAACGCTTCTATTTCCGTCCGCCGAAATCACAACGACGCTGAGAATCGGAAGTCCGCGACAAGGCTTTCGCCGATTGCGTTCGGCAGTCCGAGATTGATAGCTTCTCGAACGGAAGCTTCCCACCGTCGGGTGCTCGCGATTACACTGTCCGCCTTTGGGTGACATGCGGTTTGCCTACTCCGGCTTTAAGAGTTTGAAGAGGAATCCCAATGACGGCAGCAGTGAATTTAAGACTTACCAATGTTTGAACTACGCTGCACCGTCCGCAATTGTGAATCACTTCTCGAACTGACCGATTCAGGACTGAAGTGTGCCGCCGGCCATCACTTCGATCGTGCCAAGCAGGGATACTGGAATCTTTTGCAGCCTCAGGATCGCCGGTCTAAGAACCCCGGCGATTGCGAAGAAGCGGTGTTGGCTCGGCACCGCTGGCTAGCTCGCGGTCACGCTACGGGCCTGATCGAAAGCCTGATGCCCTGGGTCGACTTACTGCAAACCGGATCCGGTGATGCCACGCATTCCGCGGCATCCACACCACGCGTCGTTGACCTAGGGTGTGGCGAGGGAACCTTCGGCCCAGCACTCTTCGCCGCCCATCCAGACGGCTACTGTGGGATCGACTTATCCAAGAAAGCAATCCGGCTCGCCGTTCGTGGCTGGCCCGAAGGCACTTGGGTGCTCGCCAACGCGGATCGCACTTTGCCCGTCGCCGACAACAGCGTGGACTGCGTCATGTCGTTGTTCGGCCGACGTCCACGAAGCGAAATCCGCCGAGTTCTGAAACCAAGCGGTGCCTGCATCGTGGCGGTCCCGGGCGAAGAAGACCTGATCGAACTGCGAGAAGAGGTTCAACAGTCCGGTCACCGTCGCAGTCGATGGGAAATCGTCGTCGACGAAATGCTGGAAGCAGGATTGCGATGCGTCGAACACAAGACTTGGACGCAGCGGGTTGAGCTCCAACCAGACGCCATCGCCGACGCAATGGCAATGACCTACCGCGGAGTCCGTTTCTCGCAACATGCTCGACTGGAATCGATGTCGGCGACCATGGTAACCCTCGCAGCCGACTTGATCAGATTCGAAGTCTTCTGAGCCCAGCCAATTGTCGATCAGCCAATCTTCAAGATGCTTGACATGCCTGCGGCCCGTCTCCACGAAGACAACTGCCCTATGTGCATCGCGAAGTGAGTGGTCAACAAGTGACCAAGCATGTCACCTACCGTCGGCAATGGCTCTTCCAGAATCGTCGTTTGCTGCGGTTGATCAAGTTGACCGGGCTGAATATTCGCCAATGCCTCATTCACTCGGTCAAAGCCTTGCTCGAGCAGGACCACCAATTGCTGCTTCGTTTTGCCGGTATCGCCAATCCGTCCTCCCGGACTTCCAGGTCCGTAGACAGGCATCAATTCACCAAGCACATCTGACTTGTTGCCTAGCAACGCTACTGTAAACTCGTTAGCCAACGCCAAATGCCCGACGATCCAGTTCGGGCTGTTTCCATCGCCCAGTGGCTCGTCAAAACGATCCTCCTCAATCTCGGCGACCATCGTGTTAAGCATCCCGTTCATCATCGAATACAGGTTTTGCATCGTCTTCAGTTCGGTAGTCATTTCTTGTTCCGCAGGAAATCTTGGATGTGAGATTCGCACCAAAGCGTTTGAATCAAGCCAATAAAAAACGCCCGATCCGAAAATCGAGCGTGATTGTATATCAGAATTGTTTACCTATCTGAATCGCAACGAGAACTCGCGTTGATTAAGAATCCGAACCGGCATCAGCCGCTTTGGCGGTCTTCGCGATCGCAGTCACAGCAGCCTTGTACTTGGCACGTGCCAAGTTAAGACGCGCCGTCATCGCACATTGAGTTTCAGTGCCATCGACGCAGTAGGTCGTTGCGACGCCAGCCTTATCGGCCATTGCTTTGGCGGCGTTGGGGCAACTGCAGGATTCTTCGCCAACTTGGTACTTCATCGAAACAAGTTGAGTGGCTTCCTGAACTTGCTTGGCGATCGTGCCAGCTTCAACGGGGCAGTTGCAGCTTTTGCCGGCGATGGTGGTCTTACCCGAAACGCTACAGGTGGCTGGCGTGGTGAAGCTTTCAACCATTGCTTCGGTCTTGCTGACCAAAGTCTCCATCGCCTTTTCCTTCGAATCGAACTGGTCGTCACTCACTTTGAAGCGAATTTCGCTTCCGGCTTTCTTCGCCATTGCAGCGGCTGATTCGCTGCAACAAGTTTCTTGATCGCCGACCAGGTAAGTCAGTTGTGGAAGCTTCGCCATGGCTGACTTCACTTCGCAAGCACCACACGCATCGGGGCACGCACAGGCTTCGGCAACCTTATCGGCGCTACAGGTTGCACCGGCACGACAAGTCTTGGAAGCTTCAGCCGATTCATTTTCAACGTCGGCAGCACGGGCAGTCGACAAAGTCGAAGCCAAACAAGCAACCAAAGCCAAACCAAACAATCGAGTCATCTTCATAGGGGCGATCTCAAACTGAGAATGGGGAAAGAAATGCGGCTTGGCAACCGACGTGTCACCAAGACTCGCAAGGCAATGTGTTTCTTCAAGTCGAAGATAGCGATTCACGCAAACCATCCGCCACCAATTCGCATGATTTTTTCCAAAGCGACACCCCAGTTGTCGCATATTCAATATCATCTGTCATTTGAATGCATTAATGACACGGCTTCTAATCTGGTGTTCAAGCCGTTTCGCCGCCAAAACAGCACACCTCGTTGTTGCAGTATCAGCTGCCAAGCTGCTCAAAACTTCCCTCGCAATTCGAAAATAATTTGATGAACGTACTTTGCTTTAGCGATCTGCACTGCGACAAGAAGGCCGCTACCTCGCTCGTGGAGCAGGCGCAAAAAGCGGATTTGGTGATCGGGGCTGGTGACTTCGCCAATCGACACCAAGGACTTTCCGACACGCTCGACATTCTTTGTGCCATCCAAGCTCCGTCCATCCTCGTACCGGGTAACGGCGAAACGGCGGAAGCTCTGCAGCAAGCGGTTCAGAAGGCCAACTGGGAATCGGCGACCGTTCTGCACGGTAGTGGAACGACCGTATCGGCGAACTCCGCGGAGTATCCCGTGTGGGGTGTGGGCGGCGGGATTCCGGTCACGCCATTTGGATCGTGGAGCTATGATTTTGACGAACAACAAGCTGAAGCCATGCTGGCCGATTGCCCCGACCACGGCATCCTCGTTGTTCACTCGCCTCCTATCGACACGGTCGACCACGATAGTGCTGGAAAAGTGCGAGGCAGTCAAAGCATTCTCGACTGCGTGAAACGTTGCCGTCCCGAATTGGTCGTCTGCGGGCACATCCACAGTGATTGGGGCAAACAAATGAAGTTGGGATCCACCACAATTCTGAACGCCGGTCCAACGGGTATCTGGGTCAAACTAGGACCCAACCAAACTTAGGCTCACGGTGTGGTTATCGAAATGTGGGAAACACTTTCCTGCTATTAATTAAGGCAGCTACATCCTATGTAGCTACTGTCCGGGCGATTCGCACGAGAGGTCCAGGAATCGAAGCGTCCAACCTTGAACATCTTGATCGTCCATTAAGAACGAATGCAGGACGGGAAACTCTTGCACAACAACGGCACCTTCAAGTTGGGCTTCGTCTAAGCTAACCACAAAATCGCTTTCGCCATCAACCAATGGGTTGCGAACACGACCTAACTCGATCCGTCCAGCAACAATTGCGAACGGAAACGGCGGCGTAGCTAGATGGTCGTGCACGTCATTCCATCTTGGCCCCAATTCCATCGCACCTGGGCCAGCAAACCATTCGAAGACGCCCGTCATCGCGGCCCGGCGAGCAATCATCGCACCCTGGTTGGGCGGTCCGAGCATTACCATCGCTCGGCAACGCGGCAAGATTTTGGCTGGGTCACCATCCCGCTGCAGATCACCAATCAAGTGACGTACTACAATGTTCCCCATGCTGTGCCCAACAAAACAAAACTCAGCTTCCGGATGCTGGGACTCCAACACACGCCGCAATGCAATAGCGGAATCGGCCAGCGAAGAACGAGTACTGGCATATCCGAAACGAATCGTTTGTTCGTAGCCGTCCTCTTGAAATGCCTTTTCCAGTGATTTCATGGATCCGTCCGTCCGCATCAAACCGTGCAACAGCACCGCGATTGGTTTGTCGCTCGGCGGATCCGGCGTAGGACAAAACTCATCCAACAAAGCGATGGTGTCCTGCTCGGTCCCCCAACCTCGACGAACATTCTTGGCATCGAGCAAACGACAATGCTTCGTCATCTCGTTTCGCTGAACGCGATACCCGTTGCGGTAGACAACATCGGTCCATAGTTGAGCACCACCAATTGTCGGCATCGGCACATTGAGATTCTTGGCCACAGCATTGTCCTGGGTCTGACCGACGGAAGCATGAACGGCGAAAACGCCTGCTGAAATCAGCAGGCAACTCGCAAACCACTTAGCAAATCGTCGACGGCGTATCGGAGCAAACATGATGGCCTGGCAAGTCATTTCGAGGAGTGATTTGTGGGTTCAATATACCCAGTGCCTCTCCACAACCGAACACCGCGCGGATTTCTGCAGAAAACCACGGACCAGTGTTCGGATTCCACCGTTCACGTCCTTTTACTTGGTCAGTCCGCCAATTGATAAACCGTAACGGACTGAATCAACATTTCACCCACATCGGCATAGGGATCAAAGGTGGCGAACGGATCAAACCGTAGTTTTTTGACAGGCACGTTCCCTGGGATTTTGAACAGGTAGGCATTGATTTGGTCCGTAGCGGTCAAAGATCGCTTCGTTTGCTGTCCGCCGTTGAAACCGTGCCCAGGGGCCGCCCAGAAAAACTGACTCGTTGCCCCCTTTGCTGGCATCGCGACCAACTCAATGGCCAACTTCCCCGACGCTTCCTCGTCCAGACGGACCGCCATTTGCGAATCATCGCCGGTCGCCACAAGGAACGTCTTGTCACCACGTTGTTGAATTTCAACACCACTCCGCTCTTCCCACTTCGCCGCGTCCGTGGGATTGTTTAGGTCCCACCGGGCAAGCGGTCTAGCACCACTCAAGTCGATACCATCGGGATTGATAGAATTGTCTTTGGGTTTGGATGTTTCCAACGCCGACTCCGCCTCCCGCACTCCGCTAAGCGCGGAGAACGAATAGTCCCCCGACGCCACCGCCAACACAGCCACATCGTCTTTATGGCGAAGCAGCTTCACGTGCTGATTCTGTGCCAACGGTGATCCACCTGCGGTGATACTGTTGGCGTCACATGTCGGCAGATAGACCGTGGCGGTTGTGTTAGCTGGAATCGTGACAGCGAGATCGAATCGTCCATCTTCGATCTTCCAATCGCTGCGAATCGGTCCACGGATCGATTCATACGAGGCTCGTACCCAATGGATTGGCTTGTGCATCGCGTTGCTGCCGGTAGCCGGCGGATTGGGACGAATGATGATCCGCTTGAACCCGGGACCGTCCGACTGGATTCCCGCCAAGGTTGCAAACATCCATTCACAAACCGCTCCGAAGGCGTAGTGCGAAAACGAATTCATGGCCGCGTTGTGACGACCGAACGCGTCTTCTTTCGTGTAGCTATCCCAACGCTCCCAAATCGTGGTCGCTCCATTGGATATTTCATAACCCCAGGACGGGAACTCGCGTGATTGCAACAAGAACGTCGCCAAGTCATGTTGTCCGGATGCGGAAAGCACGGGTAACAACGGCCGTGTCCCCAAGAATCCGGTCGCCATATGGTTCCCATTCTCGGCTAACATTTCGGCGAGATGCCGCCCGTTCGATTCACGCTGATCGTCAGGAATAAGATCGGCAAACAAGGCCAATGCTTGCGCCGTTTGCGTGTTCACGTTCACGCTGCCATCGTCATCGAGGTACTTCGTCTGGAAGGCGGACTTGGTCTTTTCAAATTGCGTACGATAACTGGCTGCTTCGTCTTGCCGACCAGTCGCCTCGGCCATCTCCGCCATCATCTTTGCGGAGATGGCATAATAGATTGAGTCGATGTAATCCAGCGGTGTCTCGGCACCCTGAGCTAGCCAATCCCCCCACGCGTTGCCGTGTGAGATCCCCAAATCGTTGACGCTTGTTTTGTTTCGCCACTGCATGAACCGAGTCATCGGTTCCCAGCAATCGTCAATCACTCGCGTGTCGCCATAGAACTGCCAGATCGTCCAAGGACAAATCACACCGGCGTCAGCCCACGCTGTTCCGAAGTCCCAGCCATGTTGAAACGGGAACGGAGCATAGCCAGGAAATACGCCGCTGGGGCGTTGTGATTCCATCAATTCACGCAACCACTTGGTGTAAAACGCACCGATGTCGGCGTTGTACGCCGCCGTGGCAACGTAGGCTTGTGCGTCTCCGGTCCAGCCCATCCGCTCGTCACGCTGCGGACAATCCGTAGGCAAATCCAAGAAGTTGGCTCGCTGAGTCCACAACACGTTCTTATAAAGTTGATTGACCATCGGGTCACTACACTCAAACGTGCTGGTCATCGGTGTGTCGCTGTGCACTACCAATCCGGTGACCGAATCGACGGTCGGCTCGCCAGGGCAATTCGAAACTTCAACGAATTGAAATCCATGGAACGTGAAACGCGGTTGATAGGTTTCCCCATCGGGATCGCCCTTGCAGGTATAGAAGTCCGTTGCACGAGCCTTACGCAAGTTTTCTGTCATCATCCGGCCATCGGGATGCAACATTTCGGCGTATCGAATTTGGATCCGCTGGCCAGCGGGCCCTTTCACTTTCAAGCGGATCGTGCCCGCGAAGTTCTGTCCAAGATCGAAGATGAACGTACCTGGCTCGCGAACCGTCATCGTCTTGGCGGCGACTTCCTCAGTCACTCGAACGGGCACGCCCGGGAACGCTTCTAGCTTAGGCCGGTGAAACCCAAGTTCACGATCTTCACCCAGGTTACGCACACCTTGGCCCGGTTTCGTTGGATTGCGACGCTGGAAAAAGGTGGCCGAAACACTGCCGTTGTCTTCAGCCAAAATCGCCGAGTCCCAGGCACTGTCGTCAAATTTCGCGGTCGACCAACCCGGCATTTCTTGCCGAGCGTCGTAGGCTTCCCCCATCAACAGATCGGCTTCTTGAATCGGCCCCTTACCGGTCACCTTCCAACTCGCATCACTACCAACAACTTGCCGTGAACCGTCGGTGTATTCGATTTCCAATTGGGTCATCAATGCAGGCGTTTTGCCATACGTGGCCCGTCCGGTTTTTTCGGTCCCCATCCCTGTCAACAAACCGAAACCGACATAGCCGCTGTACCAACCGTCAGCGACCCAAGCTCCGATCGCGTTATCACCCTTGCCTACTAAATTGGTGACATCGTACGTGTTGTAATACGCACGTTGACGATAGTCGGTCCAGCCTGGAGTGAAGAGAGCATCGCCAACGCGTTGCCCATTGAGGTAAAGTTCGTAGATGCCAAGTGCCGTCGAGTAGACCACTGCACGTTTAATTTGTTTGTCGACGTTAAAATCTTTTCGGTACTGCCGAGCCGCCGGCAAGTGCAGCTTCTTCACATCAGTGTGAACCGGAGTCTCATCTCGAAAGCTGATGTAGTCGGCCGACCAATCGGCATCATCGAGTAACGCCATCGACCAAAATGCAGGCTGACTCGATACGGGGGCATCACTTTCCCCATTCCAAACTTGGACTTTCCAAAAACACTGCTGCCGTGATTCTAGTGGTTGACCGGCGTATGGAACAAACAGGGTTTGATCGGAGTCTACCTTTCCGGTGTCCCACAGGTCGCCTTGATCATCTTTCAGAAGTTCGGCTGACGACGCAACCAGAACTCGGTAGGCCGCTTGAGATTGACCACGACTGTCGGACGTGACTCGCCAACTCAAACGTGGTTTCGCGATGTCGATACCAACCGGGTTGTCGAGATATTCGCAGCGGAGCTGAACCGGTTCCATCGCGGAAGCAAGATTCAAGCCGAACAGGCAGGAAACGGCGAGAGCAAACAGAGTTTTCATATCGAGTTGTAAAGAGGTAACAAAGGGATTCAGTTAAACGGTTTAGAAGCCAACGGCAAATCGCTATCGATGTAACGCCGTATCGCTGGTCAAATCGGCCCAGTCATCAAGAGCGTTGAGCAACCGTTGGCAATGTTGATGGTGTTCGGGTTCCGCCGCGAGATTGTGGATTTCATCCGGGTCGGACTGCAGGTCATAGAGTTCCAGCTTAGGTACAGCCCCGCCTAAGTTTTGCGGGTCCATCTCGGTCAAGATTCGGTACTGGGTAGGGAACTTTTCTTTCAGACGAATCGTTTCCGCGTAGGTGCGGTTGCCCCAAGTTGCAAACTGCCGACTGTCAGCGTTGACCTGCCGCCACGCGGTTTCGACTTTTTCACGGTAGATCAGTTTCCAACGACCATCGAAGACGCTGCGTTCTTGCATCCCGTCGTTGGGCAATGGGCCACGATTGGAAATTTCAGCGAATATGAAACCGTGCCCTTTCGCGGTTTCGTCATTCAACACAAGGCCGCCCATTGACTTGCCATGAAGCGGCACCTTGAACGTCTGTTGAATCTGACAAAGATCAAGAATGGTGGGCAGTAGATCAAGTTCACTCACCAATTCATGACATCGCTTACCACGACTCAATCCTGGACCGCTAACGATTAGTGGCACACGCAGCCCAAGGTCGTAAAGCGTCATCTTGCCGTGCTGGAACGTGGGTCCATGATCACTCATGAAGAGGATGATCGTGTTGTCGCGTTGCCCCGATTCGGCAAGCACATCAAGGGCTTGCCCCGTTAACGCATCGGCCTGCTCAACAGCAGCAAGATACTCGGCCCAGTCCTTGCGTACTTCCGGTGAATCCGGCAAGTAGGCTGGCAATTGAACCTGTGATGGATCAACGCGAATTGGATTTTTATCGCTATTGGGATAAGGGCGATGTGAATTCGGGATATTGATCATCAAAAACCAAGGTCGGTCGCGAGCCTTGGCGTGTTCGATAAATTGCGAGATCTCGGCGCGTCGTCCTTGAAGAAATTCGTCGTACGGGAACTTCTCGTTCGGCAACACGTGCAGCTTATGCGTGACGCCTTGATAGTAGCCCTCTCGCTTCAGTATTTCAGTCAGTGTCGGATACGAATCACCTATGCGATTGATTTGCGCTAGCTTAAGTGATCGCTGTGACTTGCTTACCTGATCGGCAGGCATATGGAAGTTATGCGTATTGTTTAAGATGCCATTGGTGTGACTGTGCAGACCTGTATAGATCGCCGCTTTCGACGCCGAACAAACGGGATACGCGACAAATGCGTTGTCGAAATAGACGCCTGATTTGGCAAGCGAATCAATCTGCGGTGTCTTTAAACCTGGTGTCCCCAACAGACTTAGATGTGCACCCTGATCCTCCGTCAATACGAACAGAATATTCGGTCGTTCATGTGCGGACGCATCTAGCCCGAGACACAATTCAGCGACGACTAAGGCAACGCAGATCTCCATCCAACGCAACCACATTCTTTCGCCGATTAGAACGCCCATTTTTGAATCACCTCGCCATCGCCATCAGTCAATCGCATCTCGGTAATCTGGATCGTGCCGCTGCCTCGGGATGGGTCGATCCGAATCGCTTGGATGGGTGAACGTGAATCGATTTCAATGATGTAGTCGTGTTCGACACCATCATGCGTGACATCGAAAAACTGACTGCGATCGGCGTTGTAGCCACGCCCTGGCTCTTTCCAAAACAACTGCCCCTGGCCTGAAGAATCCGACTTCATGCGAAGTCCCAGCGTCATGGAACCGGACGGCAACGAGCTGGAAAATTGAAAACTCAAGTACGGATCACTGCCGGAACTCTCAACCCGCAAGGCGCCGTCGGCTTGCGACAGCTTGCACGTTCCGCCGTTCTGCCAACCGGCGATTGGTTTCCCCGGACGCGCGGCTTTCTTGGCAGCGCCCGCACCGCCTTTCAATGTCGCCTTCCCTTCGAGGGCAACGTCATACACGGTTGGGTTAAACTGAGGGTTGGGTAGCGGGCGAACGGCCTGGGTATCGATGAGGTGTTGTTCAATCAGTGCATCGAGTTGCTGAACACGCTCGGGAGACTGGTCAGCGAGATTATTTTGCTCGCCGATGTCTTGCTGAAGATTGAATAGTTTGTATCGATGCTGTCCCGCTTCGCCACCATGGAAAATTCGAATCAATTTCCAGTCACCTTGGTGCACACTCACTGCGGGCGGCAACCAATCGGGAACACCTGGTGAGTGCGGGAAGTAAGTGAAGATGGCATCTCGATCTAGCTTGCTGCCTTTTAGCGCCGGAACAATGCTAACTCCGTCGAATTCTTGATTGGGCTGACGCTTGATCGATAGCATCTCCAACAACGTTGGATAGAAATCGCTGCTCTGGATTATTTCGTCGCTTTTCGATCCGGCCGCCACAACATTGGGCTGCACAACGATCGCTGGGCCTCGCACACCACCTTCATACATGGTCGCCTTCCCACCTTTCAGCGGGGCGTTGCTGGTTGCTGTGCCACCATCGACTTCGTTGTACATGTTCCCGCCATTGTCCGAGGCGAACACAATGATCGTGTCGTCGGCGATCCCTAAACGGTCGATCGTGTCCAGCAGTGCACCGACGGCGTCATCCATGCTCTCGATCATCGCAGCATAAGTCGGACTGCGTTGCGGGTCGCTTGGATCGACAACTTGCTTGTACTGGTCAATCAATGCCTTCTTGGCATCGAAGGGTGCGTGGACACTGAACATCCAGTAGTTCAAAAAGAAAGGTTCGTTGCGGTGCTTTTCCATGAACGCAACCGCCTCCTTAGCCATCCGATCTTCGAGGTGCTCGTCGGGAATTAGTGGGTCATGATCAAAATCTTTGAACTTCCATGGCGCCACATAACTTCCCGCTGGACCGGGGCCCGGATGATGCGGCACGTCCACATCGAAACCGTGCTCTAGCGGCGAGTACGGCGCCGATCCCAGGTGCCATTTCCCAAAGTGCCCGGTCGTGTAGCCGTTGTCGCGAAACATCTCGGCGAGGGTGTAATGCTTGGTATCCAGCCGTGAAACGGATTCTGGAATAGTTGCCTTCTGTTTCGGTGAACCGCTTGTGGCTTGGACGGGCTCCAAAATGACCTTCGGCAAATGGCTTGTCGGTGCTGTGATACCATGGCGTGCCGGGCTAAGTCCGGTCAGAACGCTTGCGCGAGTAGGCGAACACAAGGGACTCGACGCGTAAGCACGCGTGAATGTCATGCCACGCTGAGCCAATCGCTCGATGTGAGGCGTCTTATAGAGTTTCGTGGTCCCATATAATGTCGTGTCACTCCAGCCCAGATCATCGGCCAGAATAAAGACAACATTGGGCTGTTTTTGCTCGGCGTTAGCATCGCCTTGGCTCATCGCTACCGCGACCGCGAACAACAACGCAGCCGGAATGAAGTAACACCTCAACCTTTGCAACGACGGCATGTCATGCTGATCAATCATGGAGGTCCTTTGTTCTTGAATCGATGGTCTTGAGGTAAGGCAACATGGCGGACTGTTCGTCAGGCGTACCAAGCGATTGATAGAGATGCCAAATTGGCTTTTTGGCATAGGGAGTCCGGTCATCATCGGGGAACTTCCGTAACCCGATTCTCAATCCACCCTCGTGGCGGTTGTCGATCCAGTTGTGGTAATGCCACATTTTGATAGAAGAAAGCGGCTGAATTTTCTTCCACGCGACAGCCATCCCAGTCGCTTGGTCGGCAAGCGACTCAGGGGAATAATCAGGCGAGTTGAAACCGTTTTCGGACAGATGCACCGTGCGAACGTGCCCGCGATAATGCATCGCAGGTTGTTTCATGTAAGCGTCGAGCACCTCCAAATTCCAAGGTGTGATCTTGTCCGTATCGACCGTCGAGGTCGCTTGACGGTCTTCCCAAACTCGGGGGTTTCGTAAGTCTTGAGGGTACGGATGAAAAGCTACCGCCCACGGGAAATCACCTTCCACGTCGCAGTACTGCGTTAACAACTCCAGCATTCGCCGCGAGCCGTACCCATCCGGTGCTCCCCTCTTTGCCCAGTGATGGGTCAACGAGATGAAGGCCCGAGCGTTCGGATCGTACTGGCGAACAATCAAGTCGGTTAGTCTCAGCGAGCGATGATACAAACTCATGTACTGCAACGCCGTCTTACTTCCCGCGTTCGTCCACTCGTAGCCAAAATCGACTTCGTTGTGAACGATCCAGTGGTGGATACGGCCATGCTTACTGTCCTTTCGCGACCAACGTTCGGCCATCAGATTCAAAATAGCGCCGTAGTACTCAATGCCTTCTGTCGATGTAACATCCGGCATTGCGAACTTGCCTCGCGAATCCGCATCTGGGTTTGCCAACAACCTCGCTTCGGGCGACTGATCCGCCGTGGGATTGGTTACCAGTAGAATCGCGGAAACCATCACGCCGCGATTCTGAGCCGCTAAAAACGTTCGGTCATAGTGAGCGAGCAAGCCGTCATTGGCGTAATACGTTTTGCCCTGCCACTGAAACGGCGACCAATTGGGACATGGTTGTGTCGATACAAAACGATGCAGCGCGTTAAGGTTGACCGTCACGGCTTGGATGTCGAGTTCATCGATATCATCACGCACTTCGTCCGGCATAGGCCACCGCCAACCACCAAGTCCCTTTTTTGTTTTGGGATTCGCAGGTGGCAGATTCGGATCGCGGCAGGACAGCTCATCTGCATAGCGAGCATGACTGACAACCAATTCGTTGTTTTCGATTAGCGTCGATTGGTGAGCGTCTTGTGCAGTTTTGCTGGGACGATGGGATAATCCTCGCACCAATTGCCAACGAGACGTTAGACGATCGAAACCAGCATCATCGATCCGCGGCAAGATCACCTTGAATGTCCCGTCGGTGGCAAGCTCGACCGGGGTTCGCGACCGATGGACATGCGATTTCGAGACCAGTGTCTCCATCGCTATTTCGGTTAGCACGAATTTGTTTGCGTTGCCTTGGTCTAAACCAAAGTCAGAAACCACACCAGTGATCAAGACCTGATCCTCGGTGACGACGACCTGAGAGATCTTTGCCGGCATCGATTGCTTGAGGTATTCCTCGATCACAGCGTTGGACGCAGTCGTTTGCTTACGCTCTTTCGATCGCAACTTGCTAATCGCGACCAATTGCGAAGAGGCTTCTCGTGCCGGAGTGATTTCCGCCGCCAGCAGACTTCCCGAAACGAGCACGCCCCATAAGCACAGAAGGCAGATCCCAATTTCCAGCGATCTACGTGAGTGCTGCTGCGTTTGCAGGAAACTTTTTTTGCCGAAACGGCACGATTGAGCCAACAAAATCATAAGCTTCCAGAAACGGTTTGAAGGCTGGGGTGATCGGCAGGTGACCAGTTCTTGATCAGCGCCGTCAATTCACGAACTTGCCCGGGCATCGTCTCCGCAAGATTGTTCTCTTCGGTCGGATCAACCGACAAATCAAACAACTGAACCTGAGGAGTGGAGGCAGGGTGCCGGGATGTATAGGAGTGTGTTTCACCTTCGCGTCGCAGCAGCAACTTCCAGTTGTCACGAATTACCCACTGATACAGCAACGAGCGGGAAGGATCATTCAGATCAGCTATGTCGTGAGCAAAGCCTTCTCCGAAAACGATGTTTCGTTCAATAGGCTTCGACTCCGTCAATGCAGGAATCACATTGAGGCCTGGCAAATCCTTGGGCAATTCGACTCCAGCGGCAGCAAGAATGGTTGGATAGATATCCAAACTCGTTGCCAACTCAGGACGCGATTGGGGCGAGATCTGATTGGGCCAACAGTACATAATCGGAGTCCGAGTGCCGCCCTCGTTGGCTGATTGCTTTGATCGAGCGGCGAATGTGCCTTTGGTGGGCTCTTGAATCCATCCGTTATCACACACGTAGATGAACAACGTGTTTTCTGCTGCACCCCGATCTTTGATTTCCGACATCAGTTCTCCACAAGTTTCGTCGAACCATTCACACATTGCGTAGTACTTCGCTACCGATAGAGACTCGACCTTTGCGGTGTACTTTTCCAACAAACGCTGCGGCGGATTGTGCGGTTGGTGAGGCAAGAAGGGAGCGTACCAAAGGAAGAATGGCTTCTGCGCTTGCTCAGCGATGTCCAAGAAATCTTTGATCGGTTGCAACCCTTGACGACCAATCTTCAATCCATCATCGCCATGCCGCCCACCAGGCTCCGGGAAACCTCGCGTCATCCCGTGAGTGAACCCACATCGCTGATAACTGCCTTCCCACAATTTGCCACTTTGATGTGAAAGATATCCCGCCCGACTCAGAGCCTGGGGCAGTAATTCAAAAGCATCCGTTTTGGCAATCAGTTCTGCACATCGTTGCTTAAAAAGGGGCGAACCTTTGGGTGCATACTTGGGCGACGGGTCATTTCCCGTCACATGGTTCGTCGAGGCGTAGTGACCGGTAAGCAATGTCGCTAGCGATGGGCGACACAACGCCGTGGGCACATAGCCACGTTTGAAAGTTGCACTGCGGCGAGCTAATTCATCCAAGTGCGGAGTCTCGATTTCCTCGTGCCCCATGAACCCATAGTCGGTCCAAGCTTGATCATCCGAGAGAATCAAAACGATATTGGGCTTTAACGATTCCGCCGCGGTCGCATTATCAGTCGCCGTCAGGATTAAACACGCAATCGCGACGGGGACAACTGCCGCAGAAAGCAAAACCCTACCACCCCATACCATGCAAAATCTTGTCATTGTTGCCTTCTTGAAAGTCAGTCGGTGTTGTTTAGCACTCAAATTGTTAGCTTGTTCCAAGTAGAGAATCACAGTGGTTCGTTCACCGCCGCATGTCCCCCAACTCACACCGGCGCAATCGCACCGGGTCGCAAAAAGGAGGACCGCTCAACCAGCAGCCTGTCGACAACTTTTCGGTCAACAGGCTCTGCATTCTCACAACCAACCGACCTAGAACTCCTGGTCGATCACTTCTTTGGATGCCCGTGTTCCCAACGCGCCCCACAAGCCAAACGGACTTTCCATACCAGCGGCGAGCACATCGGTTCGGGATCCGATCTTCGCCACATGGGCACTTCGCCGATTACCGGCTTCGATGGAATCGGTGATGAACTTGACAGCACCATCGCCCATCAAGACATGACAGCCACCTTGGTGACGACTACTTGGTGGGCAGACGCCATCGAAGTGAACCGTGTTGCCGACCGGAGTCGCTTTATTCATGCAAACGGCGCGGTTGGGTGAATGAATCGTGTTCATCCCCGAATAAAAAATACGACCGTATGCCCACAGGTACCCACGTTTGGCTTCGGCACCACCGGCCATCCTCTTCGTTAAGAACTGAGGTCGTTCCGGATCGGTATTTTCATCCTCGCATCGATTGGCCCGGCGCGGGATCGCGGTAAGTGTCGCTAAGTAGGACGCGTGAGTTCGTTTGTCCTGATCACCCAAGTCAGTGCAGATCTCGCCCATGCAGATCGTATTGGACAGACCATCAAGCACCCCACGAAACTTCGTGCGCTGGCGTGGAATGAAGAACCCACGCTGAGAAACTCGCACTTGTTCCGCTGCCGTGCTGTTGCGACTACCCGTATCACCGGTGCCACCGGTCGCACTACGGTGTGAGCTATCGCCGAGACAAACGACATAGTTCGTCCGGCCTTGCGAAGGCAAACCCACGCCCGGATCACTTGGGCAACGAAGCGATGGGATGTTCGTCAACCAAGGTCCATAAGGGCCTAGAGCACCCGTATTGTGATCATTCAGGTTCATCCGAGGGTTTGGCCCCATTGGCGAGAAACTAACCGTCTCACCTTCATTCCGATACGGATTGCTGATCTGCTCCCACAACGCTTGCTGCTCGAAAAATGGAGTTAACCCGACCAAAGCACTTAGCTCTAAACGGTTGTGCCCCGGATTTCGTAGAATAGCGCCGCCCGAAGGGTCCGCTGTGGTTCCCCCCATGTGCTTGGGCAATTGATTGTAGGCTGAGTGATAATTGTGAATTGCCAGCCCCAGTTGCTTAAAATTATTACTGCATGACATCCGCCGAGCCGCCTCGCGAGCCGCCTGCACCGCGGGCAGCAATAGACCGACGAGCACACCGATGATCGCAATCACGACCAACAGCTCAACGAGCGTGAAACCAAACCGACTCCGAGAAACTCTCATCACAAACACTCCCTAAAACAGAACAAAATACGAGCGACGCAAGAACAGCGCCTCTCAACAACCACTGATGCATCGGCGACGCTACTCGACTTCCTCCTCCAACTCTTCCACCTCAATGTTCTCATAGAGATCATCGGGGACCTCCACCGACTCGACTGCAAGCTCAGGATGATCTTCCATGTACTGCTGCAATTCGCTTTTGGATGTCTGGGTCGGCGCCTCTTCGCCACAACCAACCCAAAGCGGCATCGCGAAAACTAAAAACAAAGTGAGGGAACGAATCGACACAGACATTGAAAACTTTCAAAGATGGTGAAAAAGAAAGCCGAGAGGCCAAAACCAATCTTCACCGGGCCACGATCGCGAACCGGATAAATCAGGCGAGGTAACGATCGCCACCTTGAGTTGGCCGCTCAGGCGACTTTCTCACCCATAAAACATTTATTTTTCCAAAATTGATTCAAACGCCTTCGGGAATTTGCCGTTGCGAGCGATCGAATCCACAGCAATTAACGGGCTGTTTACCGATTTTGCAGGTGAATTTCCGTGAGATTTCGCATTGGGTGGCACATATCAATTAGCCGCCGCAATGAACACGTAGAGAAAGCCGAAACCAATTCGTAACGAAGGCACAAAGCCAGAATGCTCGAATCAGATCAAATCGAAGCGACCATTCGTAAAGTCGTTGCCGGTGACCGGGACGCCTATCGGTTGCTGGTGCGCGAGTTTCAACTGATGATTCGCGGCTACATTGGCAGCCAACTACACCGTGCCGACGAGATGGAAGATCTGTCGCAAGAGGTCTTCTTAACGGCGTATCGCAATCTTGATCAGTACGATGGACGCGGGAACTTCGCGGCGTGGTTACGCGGTATCGCACGGCACCAGCTGCTGATGCACTTCCGCACGATCGGCCGACGAAAAGCCAACGATGCCAAATTCCGCGAAGAGGTGACTCAGGCAATCGAACATGACCTAGACCAAACCTTCGCCGAACAAACTGACTATGCGATCGAGTCATTATTGCGGTGCATTAGCCAACTACCCGAACGAATGAAACGAGTTGTCCGCGCTGGGTTGGAAGGAACCAAGGCTCCAGCGTTAGCAACTGAACTCGCCACGTCCGTTGGGGCCATCTACAACTTGCATTATCGAGCAAACGGATTGCTGCGTGAGTGCGTCAAGGAGCAGATTCAGTGATGGACCAAGACCTACAAACACTACTCCAAGCATGGCTATCGGATGAACCGGATCACACGGCAGCCGAACCGCTTGTCGAACGACTCAAACAAGACGCGGCGTTTCGCAAAGCGTTCGTTGATGAACTAGCAATGCTAGGTCAACTGAAAGCTGTCCAATCCAGCCAACCTCGCTGGCTAGAACTAGAAGACGTTTTATCCAGTGAACTCGAACAGGTTACAGACAACCCTCAAATGCTTGGCCAGCAAGCCAGCGACGAACGCTTCGAAAAGAAGGTAATGAGTGACATCGCGGGAGCTGACCGCCAGTTCACCAAACGCAACTCCGCCGCTTATCTGGCTGCAATGCTGGCCGGGCTTGCGACGGCCGCCGCAATCGCTGGAATTATGTTCTGGACCCATTCAGATCCCGATGCGCCATCGATTGCTCAAAAGCCTGCCCAACCGTCCGAAAATTCGGTTGCGGTAGCCGAAGACCGAAATGCCCCTAAGCCGATAAGCCAAAACGACAATGCACGGGATCTATCTTCCGTGAACGCCATTGCGGTCCTAAGCCAATCCGTGGGAGTGCAGTGGAGCGGCGATCGAGCACCAGAAGTTGGCGATTCCCTGCAATTAGGTGACCTAGCGATTGAACGCGGCACCGTTCAACTTGACTTTTTAGCGGGCGTGCGTCTCCTGCTTCGCGGCCCTGCCAACATCGAACTGCGTGCTCCAGACGAGGTCTTACTGCGGCAAGGCGCCGCCAGTTGCTTCGTCACTGAAATGGGACGTGGTTTCCGGATCGTGACCAGCGAGATGGAAGTCATCGACCTGGGCACAGCGTTCAGCATCGAAGTCGAAGACGGACGACAACCGGAAGTCCACGTTCTCGAGGGCTCCGTTGAGATCCATTCGGATCAACAAACATCACCGCTGGAATTGAGCGAACAGCAAGCCATCCTGATGGGCGAACAGGGTCCTGAAAGTGTTGTCTACGCGCCCGAACGGTTCCCACAGATATCCGATCTTCATGCCAGACAACGTGCTCGTGATCGGAAGCGGTTCGAGCAGTGGAAGAAGAACGCAGCCGAACTAAGCCAAGATCCCTCGGTTCTTCTGCATTATACGTTTGAAGAGGAGTACCCCGACGGTCTCGCCCTGTCCAATCATGCGGCCGATCCATCTAAAGCTACTGACGGGGCCGTGATTGGTTGTCAGTGGACACCTGGACGCTGGCGAAATAAACGTGCCTTGCTGTACCGTAAACCAACCGACCGAGTCATGTTTCAGGTCCCGGGGGCGTTCAATGAACTGACGTTCATGGTGTGGGCACGTATCGACGCGCTGACACAACCGATCACCTCATTATTGATGACGGAAAATCCAATTCGTCGGCAACGGTTTTCGCGAGCTCAGGACCAATCGGTGGCCGATGCGTTGGCTCGCCTCGCTGCTTCCAACGTCAAAACGGTGCGGTGGGAGATCTCCCAATCGCATCCCAACGTGATGTTCAGCGTCGGACATGGCGAAAACGGTAACTGGCAATACGACACATGCCCGGTTCAAAACCCGGCCACCCAACCTGACAATTGGGGCAACTGGGAATGCCTGGCCGTGACTTGTGACGCGATTAAGCGAGAAGTGGTCCATTATCGAAACGGCGACGCCATCGGCACGTGCCAGTTTGAAAACGCCGATCCACTGTTGTTGGACTTCATGGAACTCGGCAATTTTGGCGTCTCACGCGAAGAGCTCGAGAGCTCAGCGGGTAATTCGCAGCGTCGCTTCTATGGCGCGATCGACGAACTCGTGATCGCACGCCGTGTGATGACAGCCGAAGAGATTCAGTCGTTCTGGTCACTTGGCAAACCCTAGTAACCGCCACTGGACGGCCAAACCGTTCGTGATCCGTCCTTCTTAAGATCCGGTCGCAATGGCGTCCTTGGCTTGCCCGCATTTCGAGCATGGCTGGACTCTATTGCATGGCTGGATTTTCGGGCGTGCTTGAATTGCCAGGCATGCTTGGCGTGGAAGATACCGGCGGCGTTCTCAAACGGAAAAAGATTGCGATCGAACTGGCGATGATCACGGCGAAGCTAACCCACTGGGAAATCGAAAACGATGTTCCGAATTGCCCCGCTTCGTCGACCCGCACCCACTCCAAAATGATCCTCAGAATCGCATAGGCGACAAACCCGGTTAGCATAAGCAGCCCTTGTCGGTACCAACGCGTTTTGCCAACCAGTCGTTCCAGCAACAACAGCAGCCCAAACATAACGGCCGCGACCAGAGAACTGATAATCTGAGTTGCCCAGACCGGACGCGCACGATCCGGTAGCTGCTCCGGCGAATAGCGAGCTAATAGCTGGCCGTCTCGCACAACCGCCAAACCGATCCGTGCATCTTCAGCAGGAATCTCGAGCGGCGCTTCCCGAGCGAACGCGGTATCGGGAATTAAATCCAACTGGTCGCCAGGCTGCACGCCAGCGGCTTCTGCGAGACTGCCTTGGTTAACGGACTCAACTTCGTGTAAAGGACGCAAATCGGAACCGGCAGCTGACGAACTAGACGAGTCCACATTCCCCGCACGCGAAACCAATTTGGACTGCACCCCGATCAACTCTCCGTTTTGCAACTGGTCGCTGTAAACACCGCTGCCCGGTGGAAACTGAACCGAAAACAGATTGGGTTCACAATGACCTCCGTAGCAACATCCGTTCATCAAGCACCCCAGCCGGCCGAAAAATAATCCGACAAACATGCACGGTACGATCACGTCACCGAGTTGCCAAATGGAGCCATGAAATCGCCGGATCGCCCAGACCGACGCTACGAACCCGCCGATGAATCCACCGTAGACAACTAGACCGCCCTGGGTAAAAGCGGCCATCGCCAAAAGCGTTTCGCCCCAGGAATCTCGAATGAAGTCGTGACGGTATTGAATGACGTAAAACAGGCGAGCCCCAATCAAGCCACCGATAAACGTCCAGGGCGCGAGCCGCAAAATGGTTTCGGAACGAAGACCAGCCCGCTCAGCACGGTAGGCAGCCATGCCGACCGAACCCACCGCCGCAAGCATCAGGAACATTCCATATCCACGGACGGGCAGCCCGACCGGATCGCCGGCGATGTTCCCAATCTCTGCTCTCGGCAGGACCAAAATAATGATCGCTGCCATCACGGCCCACAAAATCCCTTCTTGCGCGACAATTTCCGCTGGGGAGGGACGGTCCCCCTTTTTCTGCCACGCCCATAACAACCGAGCGACGATGTAAATCACCAGGGCAATCAATAGCCAGCCTATGCCCAGGACGGGTAAGCCTGCGACTTCGTGCGGAATCAAAAAGAGCGTTCGGCGCATTTCGGAAGTACAATTAGCGAATACTGAAACGGTGCGATGAGCATCGTCGCATGACGAAGAAGGCAGGAATACCCGAGTTTTCCTGGCACAGACGCTACAAACATCCCAAAGATCAGGGAAGTGCGTCCTTAAAAGAGCCAATTTGCCGGGTGAAAACATGCCCCGGGCTGCGCAACTAAGATGTGCGCAACTATACTACCCGCGTCGTTTTACGCTATTTGCCACTTTCTTTCACCTAACCGCTCAACAAGAGGTCTCATCTATGCCCA
Organism: Rhodopirellula sp. J20-39; assembly: GCF_057365095.1. Lineage (NCBI taxonomy): Bacteria > Pseudomonadati > Planctomycetota > Planctomycetia > Pirellulales > Pirellulaceae > Rhodopirellula > Rhodopirellula sp. J20-39. The sequence continues at coordinate 6,365,173 of NZ_CP195123.1, forward strand.
AGGCGCTCTGTCTGCTTAGCCTTGTGGCATCGATTCTTCTTTTGGTGCTCTTCGGCTCCGACTTGGTGATGGGCGTTGCCGGAATGCAAGATGCCGCTCCGATGGGGGCGACTAGCCTTTTCATGGACGCAGCGTTCCTGATCTTCGCCGGCGGATTGGCCTATATGAGCTACACGACCTATCGCGAACAGCGGTAGCGACGCTCGCCCATTCCCTCCACTGGGTTTACTAGCCGAGTCGGCTTAGTCCAGCCAGCTCAATTGCCGCGAGTTTCCTATCCAGGCTGCCTAGCGTGGACGGGCAAGTGATTCTTGCCAATCCGTCCGTCGCCCTTCAACCACCCCAAAGGCCGGCCAGCCTGACAGGCGACATGCCAACCGCGTGGTGAAACCGGAATCGCCTGACCCGTCAGATAGCTGCGAGCGGCTTGCTCATCGATTTCGACAGACGGCACCTTCGCCGAATCGGCCGCTAGTTCCTGATCGGCGTTTTCACCCGAAGCGACGCCTTGTTCGTGGCCGACAACCTGGCCTCGACGCAACGCCGCAGCGTGCGATGGTTTCCAGGTGGAACCAGTCCGATACGCGACTTCCGGCCCCAAAACGTACGATTCACTGGTCCAGTCAGGTGCGTCAATCGGGAACGCGTCGACAATCCAATCTCGCTGTTGGTACCAGTGCGTGGCTGACTTAAAAAGAAACGGCAACTGCTCCACCGCATCTTCCGGTGCCGCCGAATTCGTTCGCTGACGCACCCACAAGTCCTGGCGGCGGTTCTGTTGAACACTGGCGTCCGGTCGAGGGAGCATCAGCGACGCGGCGAAACTTCCTGCACACCGGTGGCGGTGTGGCCACAACCGATAAGAAGCCGGCTCAATCGGACTGGCATAATCCGCCAGCTCTGGAACGGGCGCCGGATCAAAGTCCAACTCCTCCACCATCCACCGCACCTGTTCTTCATTTTCGGCGATGGCGAAGGTGCACGTGCTATAGATCAGCCGGCCGCCCGGGCGGAGTAATCGAGCCGCGGCATGCAAAATTCGTTTCTGTCGAGCCGCATTGATTCCGATCTGACTTTGCTGAACCGCCGTGACAGACTGCTTGCCGCGAGCCATTAACGCTTGACCGCTACAAGGAGCATCAACGACAACGACATCAAAGACACCGGGTAATCGCTCGGCAAGCTTTTCAGGATCCAAACTCGTGATCGCGTATTGATCACAACCGGTGCGAGCCATGTTGTAGGCCAGCGGAGCGACGCGAGAAGAGATCGGCTCGTTGGCGAGCACAAACCCGCGGCCCGGCGCTGCTTCACTGCTATCGTTGCTTGTCGCTGCCAGTGGTTCGTCGACCGCTTCCAGCAGCGCACTGGACTTTCCACCAGGCGCGGCACATAGATCGCAAATCAATTTACCCCGAAGCTGATCGGTATGCGCCGCTGCTGCAGCCAGAGCGAGCAGTGATCCGGCGTCTTGCAAATAGAATTCACCGGCCGCGTATGCAAGTGTGCGGGACGGGCGAAACAAAACATCCTGCTCCACCGAGGGCCAAGCCGCCCGGCCGTACCAGGGCACCGGCTCGCTGGTAAACGCGGGCTCGGAAGCCTCCCGATGAAATCGCAAAGCATTGTCATGCCGCTGCACAATGGCCGCGGTTAACTCAACAAGCTCATCGGCGGGCAGTTCGATGTTGCCGCAGATATCCGATTGCAGGCTAGCGGCTACCGCTTCGGACGAAACCGCTGGCGATTGAGACGAATTTTTCGACCGCCCCGAACTCGGGCGACGTTTACGTGATCGGCTCAATGTTTTGCCAACGAATTCCAGATGCCCATTGCGGTAGACAATCCAAGGGCCAACAGCAGAGGCGATGTCAGCGTGAACAAAATAAACAAGATTTGAGGTCCGCGCCGCGTCCGATCCGCCGTCACTTCGGTACCAAACAAAACGGCCATTTCTTCTTGGATTTCAGGGATGCGGGCGGCATAGACCAATCCTGCCGAAATGACCGCCGCCACAATAACCAGTAACAACATCGCTGAAATGCCAATCTGAACCGGAGCCCGTCGATCTCCAGTAGCCCTCTGTCCTGGCGACTGGGCCGAGGCCTGGGGACTGGATTGCCCCCGCACATTGGATTGACCAGCAACGTGCCCCAGCGACGGATTACCTGACGCGGACGATTGTTTCGTTCCCGAACGACCTAGCGTCTTCGACGCGGATGCAGATTCAGACAATCTTTCAGTCATCTAGAATGCCGGCACCAAAAGAATCATCACTATCCGGTTGATCGGTGCTCGATATATCGTTCGACTCCTTTGCATTGGACACCGAATCGGATCGTTGCTGATCTTTCAAAACCGACGCCCGCTGTCGCTTACTCGCTTCACGACGTATGTGCGGAGCCGGGATCGCTTTGCCAGGTTGGCCGGCTTCGCTTCGCACAAGCAAATCATCCGCGTTGCTAGGACGATCAGTGCCCCGGTCCAATGTCGCGGCATCATCGTCAAACAATCCAGCACCAAAGGCTGGCTCGGGCGGTGTTACTGTTTCTGCAGCGACATCAGTCCCCGCCGATGCGGCAATGTCCAATCGCGTCATTGATTTGGAAACAGATGGCGACGAGGAAGACTCCGCCGATGAAGGCTGCGACGCGTCTGCCGTTTTCGACGCAGTGACTGCATCCGACTTCACATCCGCATAATCACCTTCGTCGTAGTCACCGGCATCAAAGTCGTCGTCGTACCGGCTACGATAGCCAGGTTGAGCGGCGCGGCTCAACTCAGCTTCGAACTCGGTGATCACCGCCGTTTGAATCATCTCGCGACATTCACTGTTGATCGGATGGGCTACATCCGCGTACAGCTTTTGCGGCGAATCGTTTCCATACGAAGGCGACTGTTTGTTACCGCAATGATTGCAGTATCCGGCTCGCAAATGATTCTTGCTGCCGCACCGATTGCAGTGGCCGGTCAATTTTCGCGACGGCATCGCAACGAAAGGCCCATTCGTGCCATCAATGATTTTCAAGTCTCGAACAACGAAACTCTGATCAATCGTAATCGAGCAAAACGCCCGCAAACGATCCTCCGACCCTTCCATCAGTTTGATGCGGATTTCGGTTATTTCCACCATGATCCCCTATGCGATTTGGATCTCCGGGGCCCCCGTGCAAGTGGACACCGGTCGAATCAACGCGCCGCCTTCGAGTCGCCCCCTGACTTGTTCAATCAACGGTTCGACTGGCTCACCCGAATCTGTGATCCAGGCAAAACATGCCGAACCACTTCCTGTCATCGAGTTCTGAATTGATAAGGTAACGGGTAAACATTCTAGCACTCCCCAATACGAGGTGATAGCCCGCGGGCCGGCGATTCTAAGGCATTGTACAGAATGTTATCGGTGCGGGTGGCATCGTCGCTACAAAAGGCATCCATCACTCGATTGCCTGAGCGAGCGTCTTGGGAGACTTGGCAATGCTGGTAAACCCGTGGCGTGGACAGAGCAACACCGGGATAAATCACGATAAACCGGTGTGAGACCGCCAAAGGACGAAAGCTCAACTTTTCCCCACGTCCCAAAGCCCGAGCAATCAGCGGCGATCCGGTGCTCGAGCCTGAACCACCCGACTCAGCCGAATCGGCATCCGGATCCAAGAAAAACGGCACATCGCTGCCCAGTTGCTCTGCAATTTCCCGGACAACAGCCGGTGAGCAACGGGCGGCCCTACTTTCGTCCATTTGCGAAAACGCAGCCACCGCAAGCCGCAGCGTTGCCGCCGCATCGCTGCTCGCACCACCCATCCCGGCCCCGCTTGGAATTCGCTTTCCAAGCTTCACGTCCCAACCACCGGCATACCCGGCCGCTTCGGAAACCTTGACCAACGCCCGGTACACCAGATTGGATTCGTCCGTAGGCACAAACAAAATCGGGTCATCGACAGCCACTTGCAATTGTTCGGCGACGACCGCTCGGCTGGGAAGCCAATCCACAGCTAGCCGAATACCAGGCCGGTCGCTCGGCGTTAGCTCGAGCTCATCTCGCCAATCAATGGCCACCATTACCGTATCGAGCTCGTGAAATCCGTCCGGTCGACGCGCCAAGATCTCAAGAAACAGATTGAGCTTCGCCGGCGGCGATGTTCGGTAAGTTGGCATCACGGTCATCGTGCAAGTGATTGAAACGGCTACTCAACAGCCCTGATCGCGATCAGGCATCATCCCGGCGAACATGCCCGGGAACAACAAGCACCGGGTGAGGACTGCGTCGAATCCGATCTTGCACGAAGCCTTGCGTGTATCGGTCGTCGACTTCCAACGGCACCACCAACAATTGTTCTTGGGGATCGGAAAGCGGATTCGGCGGAGCTGTCTTGCCCGCTTGTGGAATCAGGTGATAACGCATCCCAGCCTGACCGGCTGTCGCGTTCATGGCGGAGTGCAGCGATTGATGGGTTTGCGTCATCACATCACTTAACATCGCCTCGTCGAACGTCTCTCCAGGGCGGACCGCTTCCATGATTGCTCGAACGTTTTCGAATTGTTCTTTTTCAATCACAATGTTTAAGGAGATCTCGGCCGAATCGGCCGCCATTCCAAACGCCCAGCCGGCCGCCCGTGTTTCCACATCGCACTCGCCACTGACCAGAACACAAACTCGTTTCATGCAGTTGGCGAGTGTTTGGTCCGACCGCCGAGTCACCAGCATCGGTACCGAACAACGTGACAGCAACACATCGATGACGGTTCCCGCACTATCAAGTCCAACCTTTTCAAACGACCTTCCAAACGGACATGGCACAATCACCAAATCGATCTGATGAGCCTCCAATGAGTCTAGGATTGCATCGAAGGCATCTCCAGCGGTTCGGTCGATCGCACGACTATTCCCGACCTGCGAAACGGTCTGCGTCGCAATCGGAGATTTACCAACCGGTGTGCCGGAGTCATCTCCTGAATCACGTGCGTCCAGGATCAGCGTTTCAGTATTGTGCCGCCCGTGCATGTAAACCGCCGAAGCGATCGACGTCGCATCTTGATCCGATCCATCCAGGACCAACAGCACGCGAGCCGGACGAATGGGGGTGATCGGCGAAGTCGAACCAACGTGCGCACGCTCAAACATACGCATCGAATCGTCGACTTCGCGGTCAAAATCGTTCGTATCATCCATTGGTATTCTCGCTGAACAGTTCAGTTGGGGATAAAGCTTGAAGAGATCGAGCTGTCGCAAAACAGCCAAAATCACTGCACCTAAATGTCCGGAATCCAGCCCTGGCTATGCATCCACATTACATAGGCGATCGCACCGGCGACTTGGACGAACATGATGCCGCCACCCAGTCTCAAAAATGTCCCCCAGCCGACGTGAATGCCGGCCTCTTTCTTGAGGGCGTAGATTGCGATCACACATGAGATGGAACCGATGGGGGTCCCATTTCCGCCTAAATTGCAACAGATCACCAACGTCCACCACAGGGGTTCCGCGGGCACGCCAGTGTCGCCACCCGAAATATCTTGAACGATCGGAATCAACGTCGCCGCCACCGGAATGTTGTCGACGATTGAACTGGCTACTGCCGAAAAGATCCCCATCAAAGGTACCAACAATTCAATTCGATTGTCCGAAAAGGCGATCACCTGTTCAGCAACCCACTTCAGTGCCCCAGTTTGCTTAACGCATCCAATGATGACGAACAGTCCCATAAAGAACAGAATCACGGTCCAGTTCACCTTGCCGATCGCATCCTCGACTCCCTTGCCAGAGAACAACAACGCGGCCGTCGCGCCGACGATGGCGATGAAATCCATCCCGACATGCAGCGGTTGAGCGAGCGCGAAACCGCAAACCGTTCCCAGCAAAATGATGGCACTGCGATAGAGCACCTTTCGGTCTTCGACCATCGCCCATGGATCGAAACCTTCGATCTGTTGCTTCAGCGCCGCCTTGTCCTCAGCGGATTGTTTCCAAGGCAAGTCGTTACGGAAGAAAATCCGCAACCCAATGATTGCCACAACCAAGCTGACAACCGCATACGGCAACGACACCCGTAGAAAATCAACATAAGGAATCCCCGCTGCGGTACCGATCATGATGTTCGGCAGGCCACTAGCAAAAGTTGCGATCGCACCGCTGTTGGCACACACCGCGACAGATAACAGAAGGGGCATCGGCTTGTAACCGAGCGAACGGCAAATCACCAACACCAACGATGTCAAGATCAGCATTGCTGGGACAATGGTCAGCACACTGACAAACAGGAACGTCACCACACACAGGGTCAAAAACAAACGGTTGGCTTGCCCACCCGTCAGCCGCACGATCCACATGCTGATGAAGTGAAACAGACCGCTCTTGCTGACCACGTCAACAAGGATCCCGGTACCAATGATGACACCAAAGATATTGAGATCCTCTTTCAGGAAGTCGTAAACTTTGGAATATTCGAACAGGCCCAGCGACACGCCCAGGGCGACCAGCACCGCTGCACCACATAAAGCCGCGACGGTCTTGTGGAAACGCTCAACCGCCACACCCACAAACGTCGCCATCATCACGGCGGCGAACAACAACATCACCCACGCGGGCGCCGATGTAACCGGCATTTCGGTTAGCGAGGCACCAAGTGGATTGCCTGTCAAATGAAATGGAAAAATGGGTAGCATGGACTTCGTTATCCTCGGAAGTTCGGGGGCCGTAGGCGGTACGGCCAACTCGTGTATTGAATATTGAATTCAGACACGAGCTGGAATGAGGCGTGAAATAGTGACTAGTCGCGTCGATCGTAGCGCTTTTGCTTGACTCTCATCAAGAGCCCAATCTGGTGTTGCAGGGCAGGGCGGACTCGGTCGTTGACTCGCACCTGATGTTCTTGATCGGTCCGGCCAACGATGCCGCGATTCAGTTCAATGTCGATTCGAGCGGTCTCAAATCGATTCAGCGAAGGATCTGAAAACTCAAGTCGGACACACTTCACGTCCTCCTCGTTGTCGCAAAATTCGACGACACTCTGATTTTTTTCGGTTGCCCATTCGTAATGCCCCTCATCCAACAACGCTTTCCGCAGATGCCCGAGGCCAGGGAAAGCCGTCAGCTCAACCGTTTCAAAATCGGAGCCTTTGCCCGGAATCAGCATCACGTGGTCGCCCAGTTGAATCGCCTGGATGACCTCGGGACCGTAAAACCGCGTCGTCTCGCCCAGTTGAGTTCGTCGCGCCGCCACACTGAACAGTGCGAAAATGGTGGCTCCGATCGCAATCGCGACCACCGCCAGCCAGCCTTTGACGCCGAATTTGGCTCGTGGGTCATTGTATTTATCAGCGTGCTGGCTAGTCGAATCGGTCGGGGAATCCGCCAGAGAATTGTTTGAAGGGTCCGACGAAAGTGCGACTTCGGGTTCGGCAGGCATGTCAAACGGGCGATCAAAGAGGGAAGAGTGAGACACGACAGGTTGGGTTGGACCGTCCGGATGATTAGGATTCTGAAAGCTTGGTCGTGCCAAGCGAGCATAAGCCCTTTCATCCCCCACGTTGTAGCATATCCGCCGTGACAGTCCCGCCCCGCTTGGAATCGCAATTGACCATCCCCGTCGACCTTGGCGATCGGAGTTACCCGATCGTGATCGGTAGCGGGCTTACCGTCTCCAAGGAAGTTGGGCTGAGCAGTCATTTCGCCCAAACTCTGGGCGACGCGACTCATGCCGTCATGATCGTGGACCAAGCCGTCAGCCAGACCGCCGGAGCCTCCATCCAAGCAGCCCTGGGCGGTTCGCTGGATCGGTTGGACGTGATCGAAGTCGCCTCAGGCGAAGCCAGCAAATCCGTCGACCAACTGGCGAGCTTGTGGAGTCAGTTACTTGAAGCTGGCACCGACCGCCGCAGCGTCGTGATTGCCGTGGGCGGCGGAGTCATCGGCGACCTGGCGGGATTCGCTGCCGCCACTTTCACACGCGGACTGCGATTCGTGCAGGTTCCCACCACGCTGTTAGCGATGGTCGACAGTAGCGTTGGCGGCAAGACCGGCATCAACCTGCCGGGCGGCAAAAACCTGGTCGGATCGTTCTGGCAGCCCCACCTCGTTTGGATCGATATCGATTTCCTCAACACGCTACCTGACCGCGAGTACATCAGTGGTCTGGCCGAGGTGATCAAATACGGCGTCATAGAAGACGCGGACTTCTTCGAATACCTCGATCAAAACATCGCCGCGATCATCCAACGACAGCCCGAACCGGTACAGCAATCGGTTGCCAAGAGTTGCCAATCCAAAGCACGCGTTGTCGCCGACGACGAACGAGAAACCACCGGAAGGCGAGCGATCCTGAACTACGGCCACACCTTTGCGCACGCGATCGAGGTCAACGCGGGATATGGCACGATGCTGCACGGTGAAGCGGTTTCGATCGGAATGCAAATGGCTTCCCGATTGGCACTGGATCTCGGTCTATGCGACGCGAAGCTTCTCGAACGTCAAACTCAATTGCTGGCCGCAGCCAAACTGCCGATCACGTGGGCGGACGCCGATACCGAAGCCATGATCCCCGTCATGGCACGCGACAAAAAAGTCGAACACGGCAAGCTACGATTCGTACTGCCGAGCCGAGTCGGGCACGTTGACCTTGTCGGCGACGTCCCCGTCGAAAAGGTGCGATCGGCGATTGAGGCGTGTCGCTAAAACGTTAAGTCGGCAAAGGCTTACTAAAAGCGTTTGTCACTTCGTCAACAACGACGCTGCAAAGCTGATTGACTGATTCACTGGGCAAGTTCAGTGGTGGTGTCATGTAGATGCAGTCGCCAAAAGGACGCAGCCAGATGCCGGCGTCTACAAAACGTTGACGCAACTGTTCGACGTCCGGCAAATACTCAACCTGGATGACTCCAATCGCGCCACGGCAACGGACATCCACCACGCCGGGGATCGCGCGGCATGGTTCCAGACCGATGCGGAGTTGTGGCTCCATGTCGATTGCTTGCTGAACTCTTGGTTCGGTTTCGAAGAGATCCAACGAAGCATTCGCGGCGGCACAGGCCAGCGGGTTGGCCATGAATGTTGGCCCATGCATCAGCGCATCTTCGCCACGATCGGACCAGAACGCATCGAACACTTTCTGGCGAGCGATCGTGACTGCCATCGTCATCGTGCCCCCAGTCAAAGCTTTTCCTAAACACAGAATGTCTGGAACGACGTTGCATGCGTCGATAGCAAACATCGTTCCCGTACGCCCGAATCCGGTCGCGATTTCATCGGCGATCATCAAGACATCGAACTCGTCGCAGAGTGAACGAATTCGCGCAACCGTCTCGGGGTCATGAAAACGCATCCCGCCAGCACCCTGCACCAGCGGCTCCAGCACAACGCCCGCGATCGAATCGCGATTTTGATCCAGCAAGCGAGCGAACGTTTCGGTGGTCGCTTCGGTAGTCGGCAACGCACAGTGCAACTGCGTCAGAATGGCCTCGCCGTAACTCGCGTGCATGCTGCGGTCGGGATCACACAGTGACATCGCCCCGGTCGTGTCCCCGTGGTAACCATGATCGAACGCCACAAATCGATTGCGTGTCGACTCGCCATGTCGACGCCAATACCCAATCGCCATCTTCATCGCCACTTCAACCGCAACGCTGCCACTGTCGGCGAAAAAGACGTGCTGCAAATCCGCCGGCAAAAGCTCAACCAACCGTGACGCCAAACGTTCAGCAGGCTCGTGAGTGATCCCGCCAAACATCACATGCGGCATCTTTTCGAGCTGCGTTGCTACGGCCTCAACGATATGCGGGTGGCCATAGCCATGACAAACCGCCCACCATGACGCCATGCCGTCAATCAATCGCCGGCCGTCAGCCATGATCAATTCAAACTGATCCGCAGCGACAATCTCGAGCGGCGACGGTGCCGTCTTCATTTGGCAATAGGGCCGCCAAATTGAATTGGAAACCAACTTACGACTTCTTGAGTTCAGCGGCTTCCGCTTCCAGGCTGCTGATCTCGTTTTCGAGATCCTTCAACTCTTGCGGGTCATCGGCTTGTTCTCGCGATCCGGCCAAGCGAGGACGGAGAGTTTGCAATTTTTTGTTGATGACTTCGAGGCGTTTTTTGGCTTTCTTGTCCATGGCGTGGTCTCGTGGGGAAGCGTGGTTTCAAGTTCAAAATTCTAGCAAAGCTATCACAAAATGGACGTTCAATACATAGAGCGTCGTCCACAACACCGTCGCCGTGATCGCATGGCTGACGTCACTGGCCGACGATTTACGTGTGATTCCTTGGTGATAGGCGATCGCTGCGGTCCCGATCGCACACATCGAGTTTTTCAGCAACACCCATCCCCAACCTTTTCCGACGATGAACAGCCCCAGTCCAGACAGATTGGCTGCCCACGAATTCGGCGTTATTTGAATCGCACGAAAGAAGTGCTGATGCCAAAAGTGGATGCCGATATCCGGATACGACATCAGAAAGGTCATCCGGCTCACCCAATGCGCCGACGTGAACGCCAACCATTCCAACAGAGGCGTCGCTAGCAGAAAGGCGGCCATGATCGGCACTAGTAAATAGGCCGCTTGGCGAATGCCAAAGGTCTTGATGGCCTCGATCTGCCCACCATATTGTTTCACCCCCACGTCCGCCGCGACCGCCGCACCACAACGTGCCGCAATCAGAACCGTCGCCAACACCGGCACCAGAATGCGGTACAACGCGAAGCCAATCGACGCCAACATCTCATCAATCAACAACGGTTGTGTGTACAAACGAAACGGCAGGAATCGCAGCGTGAAGTAGGTGGTCGTGAACCCAGCAATCAGCCCCGCGATTATCAAATAGATGCACGCCGATGGGCCGCCAATCAAACGCAAGTAATGCAAGAAGAATCGAAATGCCCATCGAGGTCGAGGCACGATAGGCAAGGTGTCGATCGGTAACCGGGCCGCCGCAATCACCGTTGAACCGGTTGACGCAAAAAAGCGTGCAACCTTCTCGCGAATCATGCTTCGAATTCGGTTGGGCTCCCTTTCGGCCTCGGGCGCCGAAGCATCGATCTGGTCCGCGGCCGCACTCGCCGCCGCTCGCATTCGTTCCGGAATTCCCTGCCGTTCATCGACAGGAACCGAGACAAGCGACTTGGTGATCGGATCGAGCAGCAAGACTTCGTCAGCGATCCCCAGCAACGTCGCGTAGTCATGCGTCACGACCAAACTGGTCCGTTGGAATCGTTGTTGCGTTTCGCGAATCAGCTCAGCAACCTTGTAACCCGACGCGGCATCGAGCCCCGATGTTGGTTCATCGTACAGAATGATGTCCGGATCCGCGGCAAGCGTTCGAGCGATCGCCAATCGCTGCTTCTGTCCACCGCTCAGTGCGGACACGGGCACCGCCGCCGGAACACCTAACAGCTCCAACCACTGCATCGCTGAATGCTGCGGAGGCTGTGAGGTATCGCGGCGATGATCGATGGCGAACTGCACATTCGCGGTTGGGGTGAGCTCATCGAAAAGTGCAAATTGCTGGAAGACGATTCCCGTTCGATCACGTTTAGTTGCACCGCTATCGGCCTCGCCGCTTTGTAGCGTCCCGGACCACTGAATCGCTTCTCCGTCTCGGGGCAGTAATCCCGCAAGCACCTTCAGTAACACCGATTTACCAGCGCCACTGGGGCCAACCAAAACCGTGATCTTTCCGTCGGCGATCGTTGCCGAAACATCACTTAACAGCGTTTGATTGCCCGCGGTGACGTTCAGTTCGGAAAGGGTCAACACAGAGTTCACCTGAAAGCGAATGGCAAGAAGTCCCTGGTCGGATGGGACGGTTCCGCATCAATCAAACGCGTTCGCACTTGAGACGACAACGCAGCGGCACATCACTGGCGACGAACGATCCACCCAAGCATACAGGATCCGATGCTTCGCGGATGACGAGACCACCAGCAGAATTTGATCAACGGTTTAGCGTTGTATCGACCGTTGGAGATGTTGCAACGGGTGCCAACTGAATTTGCCTTAGGTCGCTACCTACTGGTGCACCGCCAACAAGCTGTTGCAACTTCATCATCGCCGGTGGTTCCGATTGGGCTTCAGTGCCAGGGGGACTTCCCCAGAACCAGCGTCCACCGTCCGTATTGGCGATTTCTAATTGCACGATCGGGTTTTGACGGAGATCGCCATGAACACCGATGCTGGAAATTTTCAACTGATCACGATAGGGTTGCAACAGATAAGCCAGCATCGCCGCGGAATGCACACGAGCATCGCCAAACGATGCCCCCACACCGCCAGTGGGATAGGCTCCCGGAACCACGATATGGAGGTACTGTTCCGTTTCGGCACGCGAAAAATCACTTGGCGGAAGCAGCACACCCTCACCGTCCACGGCAAAGAAGCCGGCGCCGTTGTGTTCGGGATGACGACTGATCACATGCACCATCGCAACCGGGCGACGATAATCGAGTCGCACGTCAAGTTGACCACCGGCAAGCTTACGAACGCCCACGACTCGTTTCACCCATGGATGCCCCGCAAAGGCCGACGCCACTTTGGCACACGCCTGGGAATCCATTAACGAAAGCTTGTCCATCGCTGCATCGCGGTAAACCGCTTCCACGATATCGGTGCGAACGTATTCCGGGGCCGGTGTCACGCCAATCTGCTCAGCTTGGACGCTGAAGTATTTATGGGCAACGTAGTGACTTCCCCATTGTTGCCATGCGGCATAACCAAGGACCAACAACAAGGCCGGCCACAAGATGGAGAGCACCGCCGGCGCAGCGACCAACGATGCGATCCACCGTATTTTTGACGGTGATGGGTCGTCAAGCGACTCGTACCGTCGTTTCCGAACGGTCGTGCGTTTCGAAGGCGAATCGGTCACGTCGCGTTACTGCTTCCTTGCATCGGTGCGACAACGGAATCCGCCAGCAATTCACTAGCGGTTGCGGTTAACGAAACCCACCCAAATCGGCGGGCTACATTTTCGATAACCTTGCGTTTACCAAATCTGCAGGTTCAAACGCAAGTCGACCCCAGATTGCAGCAGGACTTGCTCGCGAACCCGCTCGATCAATCGCAAACACTGATCGCTGGTCGCGTTTTCATGAGCAACCAGGTACTGGGGAGCGGAAATATCCAACGATACGTCGCCTTCACGCAGCCCGGACAATCCCGTCGAAGAAATCAATTCGCGGGTCGACATGGAATCCGGATCGATGAACGGCATCACAATTCGTGAGGTATCCGACGGCCGGTGTTGGCCCCGGTGAATCCACAATTTTTGCATCCGCTTCGTCAACGCGGTGACATCCTTCGGCTCCAGTTCGAATTCAACGCTCAGGATGACCAGCCCGTCGAGAGTTGATTTCCGGTGCGAAAACCCTGCCTCTTCGGCGGAAATCGTCTTCGCATTTCCCGTTTCGTCCAGCACATCGATCGAATGCACGACGGAACCAATGTCACGCCCTTCGGCTGACGCATTCCCCACCACTGCTCCGCCTACGCTACCGGGAATTCCGACCAAATGCTCCAGCCCACCAAGTCCTTCGCCAACGGTTTTAATCGCTGCGTGGGTCAACTTCACCCCAGCCCCAGCCTTCAACCGGTTCCCGGAAATCTCCAATTGGTTCGTTGCTGGGCCACCTAAAGAAATGACCAGTCCGTCAAAGCCGGCCTCACGGACCAACACGTTACTGCCGTGCCCCAGAATCCGCACCGACAACTCATTTTCGTGAGCCGCCTTCAGCAAACGAGAAATTTGGTCGATTTCGACTGGCTCAGCCAAAAAGCGGGCTGGCCCACCGATTCCAAGCCACAACGACTCATTGAGCGGTTGGTTTTCGCCAATGAGGTGCTGGAGGTCTTGCGGAAAAATATCGGAAAGCGTTGTGGAGGGGGGAACTGACACGTCGTGACCAACTCGCTCGGGAGGACATTTGGGAATTTCTTGGTGCTTTGCGGAGTCAATTCGCTCCGCCGGCCCACTCTAGTTTGGCAGCCCGACCGAAAATTCGCAATCGAGCGTTTTTTGGCCGTTTCGCGAGCGTCATCCTACAACGCAATTTCAAACCCGATTGGCATTTAGGTCGCTAGCCCTTCTCTCGAAATCTTGGCTTAGCACCTCAGCTAACCGCGGCCGCCCCACTCCAAATCGTACAGACGAACCAAAATTTGGTCGTTCAAGCGATTGGGCGTGACTACTTGCGGTTGCTGATCGGCGGGCAAATCAAACAGGCTACGCATCGTTGAATCGTTCAGAAATCGCAAACCAGTGATTTCGGGCGTCAGTTTCGGGGGCATTTCCCAAGAAGAAACTTCGTTCACGCTGGTATTGGGCTCAGCCATGTTATTAGCCCGCGCAAGTGCAAATCCCCAAACCCCAAACGTAGGGACCGCTGCATGGTAGGGCGTCACGTCAAACCCAGAACTTCGCAGCGTGTGCAGGATGCACCAGTACGATTGCGGCGCGACCAACGGCGAGGTGCACTGAATCGAAACGCCCGCTCCAGGAGATAAACAGTTCCTCAGCGACTGATAGAAAAAAGTCGTGTAGAGCTTGCCAATCGAATAGCTACCGGGATCAGGAAAATCGATCACAACGGCATCGAACTTGGGCTGCTCCTCGCCTAAATCCCGCTGGGTTGATTGCTCCTTCACCCAAATGAATGCGTCTTGGTTGAGCACCTCAACACGAGGGTCCGTCAACGATTCTTGATTCAGAGAAACCAAGGGCGGAAACTGAGTTGCCAATCGGGTCATGGCGGGATCGAGATCGACCAAGGTAATCAATTCAATCTGGTCGTACCGCAAAAGTTCCCGCACCGCCAAACCGTCTCCACCGCCAAGCACCAGGACTTTGCAAGCATCCGGGCAAGCACTGATCAACGGATGTACCAGAGATTCGTGATAGCGATATTCGTCAACACTGTTGAACTGAAGATGGCCGTTCAGATAAAGCTGAAAGCCACGATCTCCTTGCGTGACAGCGATGCGTTGATACGGGGATGTATCGGCATAGACAATCTTGCCACCCAACGTGTTTTCTTCCGCGAGGGTGGTCAGCGAATCGGCTTTGATGAATCCGATCACGAGCAAGCCGATCACCAACATCGCACGCCCGCGTAAACCACCAAGGCCTTTGGAAGACAGTAGGGGACGCAACAGATAAGTGCCCCACAACCCGACCGCTGCGTTAAGCAATCCAAACAAAATTGCCGTCCGTGTCAGGCCCAAACGCGGCACCAACAGGATCGGAAACAGCAGCGACGCAAACAACGCGCCCAGATAATCAAACGCTAGGACCCGCGAAACGAGCTCGTTGAAGTCGAGATGCTCTTTCAGGATCCGCATCAACAGTGGCAACTCAAGGCCAACCAAAATCCCGATCAGGATCACGCTGCCAAACAACAGCAAGTGAAACCAATCCAAGTACGGAAACGCGACAAACATCACCGGAGTCGAGAACCCACCGATCAAAGCCAGAGCCAGCTCGATTTCGATGAAAGCACGAGCCAATTTGGTTTCGATGTATTGCGACAACCAGGCTCCGATCCCCAGTGCCGATAGATAAACACCAATGACCAGCGAAAATTGTGTGACACTGTCGCCCAATAGATAGCTTGCCAACGTTCCGGCGACGAGTTCGTAGACCAGACCGCACGTTGCGATGATCAACACATTGAGATATAGCAGCCAGAGCGGGGCACGATCCATCAACGCGTTAGCCCAGAATCGCGGCGGCGATGATAATCGAAATGCCTAGCACGATCGCCGATACCACGATCGACACCGCCATGTTGTGCTCTTCACCGATTTCATGAAGGAGTGAAAACGGCGTTAGCTTTTCAGCTAGGATCAAGCAGATCACGAACACGATGATTCCGACAACTGAAAACACGGTTGCCGCGATCAAATGTTCCATCAACACGTCCAGTCGCGTCCCCGCCATTGGTGCGGGCGAAACGAGAACATGCTGTGCGGTTTCTGCCGCGGCACCGGTTGTTGGTAAGGTTTCATTCATTTTGATTTCTCTTAAATCTTCACTAAAAGCGACCTCACGAAAAGCAAGGTGTTCCCAAAACTCGCCGGGCTACTTCCCGCTTCCCCACGATCCACCGTAACTGCGTCCGTACCCGCTGCTGTATCCACTGCCGTAACTTGATCGGTATCCACCGCCGGTCGGCATTTTCGGCGCACGCCAACCGCTCGCTGTGGCGATTGTGAACCACAAGCAGATGATCGTCCCGATGACTAAATACGCTTTGACCTTCATCAATCATCACTCGCATAGGGGCTGTAGTCGCTGTCTTTCCAACGCTGCACCTCGACAATGTGTCGCGACAGTAACAGCAGTGCTGGAAAGAGCGAAAGCAGAATGATCCCAATCACAAGCAAGCCGGAGTCCGGAGCTTGTTTCAGCCAACGATCCGCACCAACAACGGAGTTGCCGATCCAGTTCACGATAAACAGATAGAAGATAAAGCCTGCCCACAAACCAACCACACCAAAACCGAGTGTCAGCTTGGGCTGAATCACTCCGACGCTCCAAGGACGCGACAGGTCGTTCACGCCGAACGCCTTTTCAATCTCTTCGATCTTCATGTAAGTCCCCAACGACACGTTTAGTTCGAAATCACCATCGCTGCTGGAGGACTCAAACGAAATCATTCGCGGCGGGCAGATAAAGTCATCCGTTCGAACCTTGTCCCCATGCCGAACCTTCCAATAGAACTCACCACGCGTGGAACGAACGAAGGCTTTGCCGCGGTCATAGATTTTGAACACTTGGCCATCGTACCGAATCTGGGACGCTTTCCGATTCAAACCATGGGCCGAGATACTCTCGACAAACGACCAATGACTCTGGTTGCACACCAACCAACGAAATCCCTTATCGGAGTTGTACAGCAGATACTCCGTCCACGGGAACACGCTGGACTGATAAGTGGCATAGCGTTCCATAAACCCGATCAAGGTGTATTCGTCGCCGAACAAAGTTCCTTTGCTTCCCAGCTTCAGCACGGGATGCACATCTCGTCGATCCAGCGTCTGCAAGACCTCAAGCTTGCCTTCGCTGACGTCTAGCATGGAACCGCAAAGCGGGCATCCTACCCGTTTCGTTTGGTCGGGCACACGCAAATCGATGGGACCGCCACAATTCGGACAGTTCAGCGAAACCATCTCGACTTTCTTCACCGCTGAATCCGGAGCGGACTCCCAGGCCGGCGAGGACACCCCCAGTTCATCCGCCGCTACAGTCCGTCCCACCGACGCTTGGTGAGGCACCATCGCCTCGCTAGTTTTCTCATATTCGAACGTCGCGAACCAACCTTCACTGCCTTGCAAATCCGCATAGGTATGCGAAGCACCTGGTACAAACGCCCAAGGAATCTCGCCCTTGGCCGAACCGGCGACGGCAGTCCCCTTTTCAATCACAGTCAGTTCGTTTTCGCCGTACTTAACGACTTCGCCGACTCCCAATGACTTGAATTCGGGGATGGAATTTTTCTTACGGATTGGACGTGGGAACGTCAGATGAATTTGCCCCTGAGCCTCCGCCAGCCACGCCATTTTGTCGCCGGGAAAACGCAAATACCATTCATCCCAAACGCCACCGGCCGAATGCTGATACTGAACCCGCCCGATGACCTCGAACGGTTTTCCGCGGTAGGCACCGGTGGATCCGATTTGGACGAGCGATTCCGTTTCAACCAAATCGGAAACCTTGCCGATCAACGCCAGGTCTTGATCCCCTCGTGCGATCGCGCTATTGCAGAACTCACAAACGGTCACCAACGTGCCGCCGAACCGAAATTCGACTGGCGCACCACAGTTCGGGCATGGACCGCCACGCTTCTTTAATGAACGAGCGCCCTTCATGACTGGATTCCTTTCACGAGTCCGAGCTCCCAGGACGGGTTGACCAGACCCCGCGATGCATCACTCGGATCATCACATCCGTCGCACCGAGAACGCGGCGAAGTTCGTCTGCCCACGGCCAATCTGCTTCGTCACGACAACAAACAAAGTTGAACGTCGCCAAGCCGTGTTCGGGGTAGGTGTGGCAGGCCAAGTGCGATTCACTTAGCAAATACAGCAACGTCACCCCATGCGGTGCCGCAAAACGGTGGCTAGCTGGTTCCCCGATCACACTCAGTTGCAAAGACTCTACAACGCTATCGCAGATCCCTCGAATCGCGTCGAGAGACTGCAGCGCTGACGAGTCACAACCTGCCGCATCAACAACCCACTGCGTCCCTACAGACACGCAAGGACGCTGCGGATCGCGAGTCATGTCGGTAGTGGTAGGTGGTTGAATCATCGCGTTGAAAGTTATACCCCGGCCGGGTGGCTTTGCCAAACTGGATTCAAGTACACCCGCCCCAAGTTGTTAACGAAGAAAGGGAATCGCCCCACGTTGACAGATTTCCGGTTGGATGAAGTTGGAATTCGAGTGACGCTGACAGGAGATTGACGAAGGATGCCCACTTGGGGTTGGCATGAGTGCAAGCAGTCCCAATCGCGTCAGCAACTTCCGCGAACCTAAAGGGGCGAACTAACCGTTCGTTGCGTGACACCTAGCGTCCCAGTTCGTACCTGATTAGTAAGCCTCTGCTTGTCGCAACATTGCTTCACGGAGTGGCCGCTCTTCTCTTGAACCCCACTTCTGGAACACGACAAAGGTGATGTCATGGCAACATTTTGGAATCGCTGGATCGGACGCCACATACCAGATCACAGGCGAAAACAAAATCGACGCCAGAGAAGAATGTCGCTACGACGAAGACCTCGCACTGAAAACTTAGAAACACGAAAACTTTTCGCGGCAAATCTTTTTCACAACGAGCTGATGCCCGAAGACGTCAACGAAGATGGTGTCGTTTCGGCTGTCGATGCTCTGACCATCATCAACGAACTGAATCGCCGCAGTGCGAACGGCGCGAGCGATGTGGATCGCACTCCTGAACAGTCTACGCAAGGCCGTATGACCGACGTCAACAACGACGGCCAGGACACATCACTCGATGCGTTGATGGTCATCAATCGCCTCAACCGTGACCGTGGCGGAGTTGAAGGCTCCATTGACCGCCCGAACAGTCCCATCGACACGCCCGTCAATGATACGACCGAAGATTCGACTGACGTCATCGTTGAAGACGACACGACGCCAACTTCCCAGACTGACACCGATGTCGTGCTCGAGTGGAACGATCTGTTCGGTGAAATCTTGGCGGATAGCACCGAAAATCAAAACCCAGGGTACGCCTCGCGATCTCAAGCGATCCTGAATCTGGCGATCTATGACGCCGTCGCAATCGCGACAAGTGGATCCAGTGCCGATACCTTTTATGACTACGACATCAACCTTAGCCGCACCGATAACATTTCAGCCGAAGCAGCCGCTTCCCAAGCGGCGTACACCGTCCTGAGTTCGCTGTACCCAGACCAACAAGAAACGTTGGACGCTTTTTTGCAGACCAGTCTTTCGAGCATTCGCACTGACAGTAGCTTCGCAGACAGTTTGGACGTTGGCGCTGAAATTGGCAGTGAGATTCTCGACATCCGATCGAGTGATGGTTGGGACGCCGTCGCGGAATACACCTACACTGATGAAGCCGGCAACTTTCAAGCGGACCCGCTGAATCCCGAAGTCCCCGCTTGGGGACCGGCTTGGGGCGATGTCGATACCTTCGCGATCTCTTCGAGCGATGATTATCGCCCGGAAACCACGCCGGCACTGACCAGCGAAGATTACGCTGCTTCCTACAACGAGGTCCTCGAACTGGGCTCGGCCGACAGCGAGATTCGTACCACCGATCAAACGGAAGCCGGACTTTTCTGGGCTTATGACCGGGAAGGATTGGGCACGCCGATGGCCCTCTTCAACGACATCCTTCAAACGATTGCCGTGCAAGAAGGGAACACGCTGGAGGAGAACGCTGCATTGTTCGCGCAAGCATCGGTGGCGATGGCAGACGCTGGCATCACAGCTTGGGATACAAAATTCACTGAGGAATTCTGGCGGCCTATTACTGCGATTCAAGCAGGCGACACCGATGGGAATGATCTTACCGAAGGCGACGCCAACTGGCTTGCATTGGGTGCACCGAATGGTGAAGACACAACGGGCTTCACTCCGCAGTTCCCTACCTACATTTCAGGACACGCCACCTTCGGTGCGGCACTGTTCGGGACACTGCAAGAGTTCTACGGCACCGATGACATCTCTTTCGAGGTGACTTCAGCCGAGTTGGAGGTCCTTCTCGACGACCTTGACTTGGAAGAGGCCTATGGACTGGATTTGGATGATGCGACCCGTACTTTTAATTCCTTCAGCGAAGCGATGGCTGAAAACGGACGCAGTCGTGTCTACTTGGGCATTCACTTCGACTTCGACGATCTGGTTGGTCAACAAGTCGGTCAAGCGATTGCCGCTGGTGTCGCATCGGAGTTTGTAGTCGCGAGCGATGACGGAAGTGGAGACATCGGTATCGTGAACAACCCAGACGATCGTGGTGGCATTGCTGGTCAGGGAGAAAAGGATAACGGCTTACAAGGCCCAGACGATTCGTCCCGGCAAGATCAGCGAGACAATCGATTGGCTGCCGTCGATTCAATTTTTTCGCAACGCCTGTTCTGAGTCACGCGAGTGTTGATTCGAAGAGGGAATGAGATACGCGATTCGGATCGCAACGGGAGTGCGAGGCTCCTGCCGAGCTGGTACTGAGAGACCACGTTGGCCCTGCGTGCGGTTCGGCGGGAGCCTCTCCCTCCCGGGGATCTATCGTGGATCCTGGTTCAGGCGTTGGAACTGCGTCCTGGATCGTGCCGGAGCTGAAACGGGAGGGCGAGGCTCCTGCCGAGCTGGTACTGAGAGACAACGTTGGCCCTGGGTGCGGTTCGGCGGGAGCCTCTCCCTCCCGGGGATCTATCGTGGATCCTGGGCAGGCGCTGGAACTTCGTCTTGGATCGTGCCGGACTGAAACGGGAGGGCGAGGCTCCTGCCGAGCTGGTACTGAGAGACAACGTTGGCCCTGGGTGCGGTTCGGCGGGAGCCTCACACTCCCGGGGATCTTTTGTGGATCCTGGTTCAGGCGTTGGAACTGCTTCTTGCGTTGTGTCGGATCTGGAACGGGAGGGCGAGGCTCCTGCCGAGCTGGTGCTGAGAGACCACGTTGGCCCTGGGTGTAGTTCGGCGGGAGCCTCACTCTCCCGGAGCTTCGACTGATGTCGAATAATTCTGCAACGTCGATAGCAGTTCAGTATCTGCTGGTGGCCGCGTTAACAAAATCAGCTCCGCTTGGGCGACCGCTTTTTCGTGGTCTCCCGCTTGGAACAAACAACGCAAACTTTCAACCTCAGCGGCGATTCCCTGAGCAGAGTTCAGTGGTAACCCTGAAGCGAGTTCATCCCAAAGCTTTGAAGCAACCCGCAAATTCGCTTCTCGATTTACGCGAGTTTCCGATAGAGCGGTCGCGGCTGTGGAAATCCAACTTGCGGGCTTCGCCGATTCCGCGGCTTGTTTTCGCAGGAACGAGATTGCTTGTTCAGTCCGTCCACTCAGACACATCCAACGCAACGTCATCAGGTCCGCCTCGGCAAAATGCTGAAGCAAACACTTTGCCAAATACGGGCTCGCCTCGGGATGCTCCAGCATGTCTCGATTCAAACGCCAACGTATCGCCACGGCTTCCTTGCTTTGAGGTGAGAACGAGAGCACTGCTGGAATGCGTTCGCTTGCCGGGCGAAGACGAAAGGCAGCCAAGTGCCGCAAGAACTCATCCTCCAAACCGCTTGTCGCTTCACGCAAACGAGCCACATCCGGTTCATCGACCAATACCGTCAGTTCATTCCACGTCCGCTGCAACAACGGAACTTCATTCGTATCACTGACTGACTGGAACACTCCCCGCATCTCGACCAAACGATCGTCGAGTAAGTCCGCCGCAGACTTGCGGTCATCCTTCCCGGCAAGTTCACTTGCGTTCAATGCCGATACTGTGGCTAGTGAATTCGGCACAACGGCATCGAGCCAGGCTTCTCGGCAACGCTGGGCGGTCTTATCGTTCCAGTACATCGCCGGCATTTCAGTCGCCAGCCTTGCCGCTTCAGCCAACTCGCCCTGACTCTTGAAAATCTCAATCAACCACGACCGGGCTTGATTCGCCGCCGAGCTCGTTGCGTCGTGCTCAATGCAGCGTTGCAAAATGTCCACCATCCGGTCGACCGGCGGTCTTTCCGTTTCACTGATCAAGACCGCCGCTTGCAGCAACATCGCTGGGGCTGCTTCCGAATCAACTTGCCGGTCGGCCACCCGCAACAGTAACTCCGCCGCCGCGGCTTGTTTGGAAAGTCCACGCAAGATCGCAGCAGAACTGATTGCAGATTCATGCGCCCGATTTGGCTTTGCATCTTTGACTGCCGCGGCAGCGTACGCCACCGCAGCGGGCAACTTCTGGCCGACACGATAGTAATAGCGGGCATCCGCTCGCAGGATCCGCGGGTCCAAACCAGGATCGGATGGTGCCGATCCTACATCGGCGCCGCCCAAAGTGGCCTGATACTGACGCGATCGCGCGAGCATGGTTTCAGCTCGACGGCGTACCGATTTACCAAAACGGTTTTCCATTTCGTCGAGCCAGTCGCCGATCACGGGCATTAAATCAGATTGCCGGGACCGGTCCGACCGTGCTTGGCTGGCCATCAGGTATCGCAACCGCGCCAGTGCCATT
This sequence comes from Rhodopirellula sp. J20-39, assembly GCF_057365095.1. NCBI lineage: Bacteria > Pseudomonadati > Planctomycetota > Planctomycetia > Pirellulales > Pirellulaceae > Rhodopirellula > Rhodopirellula sp. J20-39. The sequence continues at coordinate 6,387,879 of NZ_CP195123.1, forward strand.
TCAACCGAATCGTCGTCGGAAGATTTCACACCTCTGTAGTACTCACGGAGCTTTTGCTCAGCGGCAGTGAACCGCTGGCTTGCGAGATCAATGCGAATCAAACGTGCCAACTCGGCCGGTTGTGGTGATTCGGTTACCGGGTTGGCGGCACCGGCAGCCCGCCCGTCGCCAGCTTGCAACTGAGCTTCTGTCAACAAACGCATGACTTCATCACGCACGATACTTTCGGCGGGAAAGTCAACCAACGCGTTTTCGATGAGTTCGCTTGTTTGCGATGCTGCCGCAACCGCATCAGGACTTCCGGTTGCAAAAACCTGGGATTGCAACGCCGCCAGTTCGATTCTTGCTAACCAGATCAAACTCAGCCGACGGCGAAGCTGCGCCGTCTCTTGATTGGCTTGGGTTGTTGGTTTTTCAGTTTGAAGCCGAGCCAGTTGAGCAGCAATATCGCTTGCTTCCGTTTCCAAAACGGAATCAACGTGTCGACGACGTGTGATCAGTTGCACGATCTCTTTCGGCGACGCACCGTCAACAATCGCAAGCGTGTAATCTTCACGCAATCCTTCGAACTGGCTGTTCGATGGCCTTGAGTTCGAAAGCTCAACACGTTCATCCGCCGCCAGCGTCCCAACGCTCGCGACTAGGCACGAGCCCAGTAACAAGCACGGGATCAGTATCAGCCACAAGCCAAGCGACTGGATTGCAAATAAGGCTTGCAGCTTAAAGCCCTGCCAAGACTCGCGTCGCCGCGTCGATCGTTTGGTCGATGATGGCTTGGTCATGCAATCGGCTAAAGAACAGAGCTTCAAATTGGCTACATGGCATGTAGATGCCTTCCCCAATCATTCCCCAGAAATATCGACCAAACGCATCACGATCACACTGATCCGCATCCGCCCAGCATGAAACCGGATTAGCGTTGAAGAACAGTGTCATCATACTTCCTACCGCAGTCACGGTGTGAGGGATACCGGCTTTCGTAGCCGCTTGATCCAAACCGTCGGCGAGGCGTTTGCCTAAACGCTCGAGCTGTTCATAGGGTGGATCGTTTTTCAAAATATCCAAGGTCGCGCTGCCGGCGGCGACGGCGACCGGGTTGCCGCTGAGGGTTCCAGCTTGGAATACCTTTCCCGCGGGCAAGACTTGATTCATGATTTCAGCTTTGCCGCCGTAGGCACCCAGCGGCATTCCGCCACCGACAATCTTGCCCAGTGTCGTCATGTCCGGCGTGATTCCAAAACGCTCTTGTGCTCCACCGAACGCGACTCGGAAGCCAGTCATCACTTCGTCAAAGATCAAGATCGCACCATGACGAGTGGTTTGGTCGCGGATCGCTTTCAAGAACGCATCCGTCGGCGCGACGCAGCCCATGTTGCCCACGACGGGCTCGAGGATCAACGCCGCGATCTGGTCGCCCATTTCAGCAAAGATGTTTTCGATGGCTTCAACATCATTGTAAGACAACACGATCGTGTCCTGTCCGGCACCTTCGGTAACACCCGGCGAATCGGGAACTCCAAGAGTCGCAGCCGCACTTCCAGCAGCGACCAACAACGAGTCGACATGCCCGTGGTAGTTGCCTGAGAACTTGATCACCTTGTTTCGTCCGGTCGCCCCGCGTGCCACGCGAATGGCACTCATCGTCGCTTCGGTACCGCTGTTCACCAAGCGAACTTTCTCGATGCTCGGCACCGCCTCGATGATCTGTTCGGCAAGTCGAGACTCAGCTTCGGTGGGCGCACCATAACTGGTTCCCTTAGCCGCTGCCCGCGTGATCGCTTCGATAACCGAAGCCTGGGCGTGCCCCAGAATCATCGGCCCCCACGATCCGATGTAGTCGACAAATCGCCGGCCATCGATGTCAAACAGATATGGCCCATCGGCATGATCGATGAATAGCGGAGTCCCACCGACGGCTCCGAATGCGCGAGCGGGGGAGTTCACACCGCCAGGCATCAGACGACTGGCTCGTTCAAAGGCCGCTTGGCTGAGGGGGCCGGCAGCAGCGGAAAGTTTTTGTGCGGTCATGTTGGTGGGGCTTGTCAGTATCGGGGGGACGACGGATGGCGAAGGCAGCGGGCTGGATGAAGCCAATAGGCGAAACATCCGATCGCGGACGCACTTCGAAGTTCAGTTTACGAAACCTACAACCTCTTGCCATGGTGCCTGGACAGCCACCTCGTTGCCTGACTCGGGAATCACATCTGAACGGAACACGCAACTTCAAACTAATTTCAGTGCTTTTATCCCGCTGACGCCACGGAACACGACTCGATGGACCAGCTCTTTGATCCATCAACTCGCGTGGCAAAGTTTAACGATTGCGGCAGATTGCCGGATCAGGTTGACAACACCGGATACGTCGGGTGTTCGCATTGGGGCGATTTTGTCGATTTTTTGGATTTTGCCGACTTTCGTTTGAGTGTTCCGGGGAATCTCGTCGATACGACTGTTGAGCCCGTGATTCTTGGCCGAGTCGACGCTGCTTCGAACCCTGTTCGACGAACGTGAAACTCGGCTGACCTCACACTTCCCCCCGACTTTCATCTTGATGGATGACGACCGTGTCGCAACGTCTGAACAAAACATTTTGGATCATGCTGACAGCGATTTTCGCTGTTTCAGCTATTACCACCAGTCCGCTGGCGCACGCCCAGTACGGCTCGAACTCATCGCAAGATGATCTCGAAGAGTCGGCTCGAGCGTCATGGCAGCCTGTCCGCGATTTGTCGCGTCAAGCTCCCAAGGTTCGCCCTAGCTCCGCTCAGGTCCAACTGGTCGACTACGAAACGTCCGCCCCTGCGGCTTCGAGCTCCGGCACGGTGAAACGTGTTCGGCCCACCTCGGGAAACCGGAATTCGGGAAACACACAACGCAACGCTCCTACGCGTTCAAACGTGCGTCCGGCTTCAGCAACAGTCCTGGCCCAACCCGTAATGCAGCACACAGTGCCACTGGACGGTCACGTCACGTTCGAGCCAATGTACGACAGCAGCTGCGACGCGATGCCCATGGGCAATTGCGGATGCGGCGACATGGGCTGTGACGGCGGATGCAATGGATCTTGCGGCGTCGGCATGGGCGGATGCGACGGGATCGGTTGCTCATCGGGAAGCTGCTGTAACGGCGACCCCATGTGCGGCGAATACCGCGATTGCGATTCACTGCGACCTTGCCTCACTTTGTGCTGGCCACAAGACGGCTGGTTTTCCGCTGAATACCTGATGTGGTGGCAGGACGGTGTGGATCTACCACCGCTCGCCTCGACTGGTCGATTGAGTGACCGTGATCCACTTGCCAACGGAACCGTCTTGTACGGCGACAACACGGTACTCGACGACAACTTCGACGGACTTCGCTTTGACTTCGGCTTCTGGTTCGACAACTGCCACACTTGGGGCATCGGTGCTGGATTCTTCGGTCTGGACCGCGGTTACGATCGTTATTCAGGCGGCTTGGGCAACGATATCCTGGTCCGTCCCATCATTACCGTACTTGAAGACACCGACGCAGGCTCGCTGGACGACTTGACCGAAAGCGTTGCTTTGGTAAACGACCCCAGCCGTGGCCACACAGGAAACCTAGACATCACCGTCGATAGCCAATTGAACGGCTGGGACGTGTACCTGCGTCACTTCACCAAAGCGAGCTCAGGTTGCACCGGCGTCGGCCCTTGCTGCTGCCCCACACCTTGGTGCTCACGCAGCGAACACCGTATCGGTTTCCGCCAAGTTGAATTGGACGAAGGCATCGGCATCAGCAGCAGCGTACTGGTCGATACCGGCACAACTCCGCTCAGCTTCAACTTGAACGAATCGTTCCGCACCTTCAACCAGTTCAACGGTATCGACGTCGGCTGGTACCACACTCGCACGATGAACTACTGGAACTTTGACATCGGACTTCGCCTTGCCGCTGGTAACACACGACAACGTGTCCGAATCAATGGCTCGACCGTCGTTAACCAAACCCCACCCGCAGTACAGGGCGGTTTGTTGGCCTTGAACTCGAACATTGGCAACTACGAACGAGACGAGTTCTCGGTCCTGCCGGAACTGAACTTGAAGCTGGGTTACCAACTGACAGACCAGCTTAAAGCAACGTTCGGATACACGTTCCTGTACTGGTCCAACGTGGTTCGCCCCGGTGACCAAATTGAACGCATCATCGACCAAGCTCAAGTTCCTAACTCGAACGCAGCAACCCCAGACGGCGTGTTCCCACGGTTCGCGTTTGACAACACAGACTACTGGGCACAAGGCCTGAGCTTTGGGTTGGATTACCGCTGGTAACCTGCACCGATTGGGACAAATCCACCGCTGATGCGGATCGCAACTATCGGATTGTGACGAAACAGCCGATTTGAACGAAGAGTCCGATTGAATCGACTGAATTGTCATAAACGTTTATTCGGTTGAAACCTATTTCCAAGTGAACGCATCGAAGTCACTTGGAATGCACTTCCAGACGACATTCACAGACCTCCTTGGTGTTTTGCCAGTCTTGCCACGTGAGACCCGAAACACCGACATTTGCCTTTTGAAGGTAGCGTTAAGATGACTTTGCAAAACATGTTCAGCCGTTTGATTGGCCGTGAATCTTCCAGATCGGGGGCCCGTCGCGAGCTGGCTTCTAGAAAAACATCGCGTCGCAACAAGAAGTCACGCGGCTTGCGATTGGAAAGCCTGCAAAAACGTGAATTGCTAGCAAGCGACCTCGGTGCAATCTCCGGTATCGCGTTCATCGATTCCGATGGCGATTCAACGGTCGACGTCGGTGAAGAGAGACTGCAAAACGTCGAAGTGACTTTGTACTTGGACGACATCACGCAAAACGGCCAGTACGACGTCGGCGAGACCTTGGTCGGGTCGGTTATCACCGGGCCTACCGGCGAATACTACTTCTCGCAACTAGACGGAAACGACGCCGACGTTCCACCCGCGCCGATCAACCAGACTGACGACGGTTTCTACGTTCTCACCTTTGCAGACGCTGGTGGCGGAGTCCAGGACTCATCCGGGACCGTGCTAACCGGTGTTGTCTTGTCCAGTGATGTGGGAGTCCAGATTACCGATGACACGGGAGTGACAGCGGTCACTATCGACGACTTCCTGACCGAGCAACCTTCGCAGCCGATCACTGAAACCGTCGTCGGCCAGACCACGACCAGCAGCAGTGGAGCTTTGACCTCCGGTGGTGGAGTTGTTGGAGACGAGCGTGATGTCGAGATCTACATCGACTCGGCGACCAGCGGCGATTCCCAGTTTCGCGTTGAGACTGGAACCAACGAAATGGTCTACAGCAACGGCGGGAACGCTCGCGGAACCTTATTGCTTCAATACGATGGCATCGACGGTGATTCCGGTGGACTGACTCTTGCGGCCACAGGCTTAGGCAACATCGACTTGACCGACGGTGATCTCGATGGCGAAGCCGTAGCTGGAATACTCTTGGCAGTTCAAAGTGACACTGCGATTACCGATGGCTTAGAGATTCGCATCTACACCAATGCGACTGACTTCTCAACCGCTTTGGTTGATCTGCCCGATAACATCGGGGACGCCACCGCAATGGAAATCTTCGTCCCGTTCGCAGACTTCATTGACGATGGCGGTGGTGCCGGTGCTGACTTCACCGACGTTGGAGCGATCGAAGCTTTTGTTGACGGCGTGAGCACGAACGGTGGAGCAGGTGCTCCTAGTTTGGACCTGTTCGTCTCGGTGCTGGAATCTCAAAAGTCAACCGTTTACACGACGGTAGCCCCCGCGTCAGTACCGCTGTTCCTTGGCGGTCAAATCTTTGTCGATAACGGTGGCGGATCCAACTCCAGTGAGCAAGACAATGGCGTGCTTGATGGCAGCGAAGGCGTCTACTTGGCTAACCTCAATGCGAACAATGCAGGCGGTGACAAGGTCATCGTCCAGCTATTCGACACCGATCCTAGCGGTGGTGGCGCGACGCCAATCGCAACGACGACCGTCGATCTCTCAACCGACGGAAACCCCGGAAGCTATCTGTTCGATACCGTCGGCGGCGATCCGCTGGGACCAGGCACGTATTACGTCGTGATCCCTGAATCCGAGTTCGCCGACGATGACTCGCTCGCCGGCTACATCGGCAGCTCCGTCGACACGCCTGGCAACGGCGGCACCGACGTAACGGATGACGACGTTGATGGCGATAACGACGGCGTTTATGTCGTCGGAGTCGGCTTCATCAGTGGTGCGGTCACGCTGACGATCGGTGACGAGCCCACTACTGGTAACACCAACACAACCGTCGATTTCGGCGTGGTCCCCACCACGGATCTTCGCATCGACAAAGTCATCAGTGCTGGCGATTCAAACCTCGTCCCCGGTGGAACCGCTGTCTTCACGGTGACGATCGAAAACAAGGGTCTTAACGATGCCACGGGAGTCAAGGTCAGTGACATCGTGCCGGATGGTTTAACCGTAACCACCGTGCAAGACAGCGACAGCAACAACGTTGCCTTTGTGAACGAAGATTCGGGTGGCGATACCATTCGCTCCTTCACGATTGGTGACTTGGCTGCGGGTGAAACCGTGGTCTACACGATCACGACCACCATCTCGGGAACCATCACTGCCGACCCAATCAACGAAGTTCGCGTTGAAGGATTCGAGGTCGAAGACGATATCGATACCGTCGACGCTGACCGCGGAACAAGCGATCCACTGCAAGGTGCCCTCGCTAACAACATCGCCCTCGAAACCGCCGACATCTCGTTGGCCGAACTGACGATCACCAAATCGGACTCGTTGACGACAACCGTCGCAGGTAGCCAGATTACCTACACGATCGTTGTAACGAACACCGCTACCGATGCAGCCACCAACGTCGTTGCTTTGGATACTTTACCAACGGGCGTGACCTTCGTATCCGGCACCGTGACTGTCGGCGACGGCACCGTCACTGAAATCACAACGGGAGTCGACACCGGCAAAATCCAAGCAACCTTGGGTACCCTCGGTGCGGGTGTCAGCGAAACCTTCGTCATCGTAGTCGACATCGATCCTGACCTCGCCGACGGTGATTCGCCGCTAACCAATAGCGTCACCGTCACCGCCGATAACGCGGCTGAGCAAACCGCTACGGACGACACCACTGTCACACGAGAAGTCGACGTGACAGTCGGCAAGGTTGTCGTGGAAACACGAACACCTGACGACCGTACCGATGGTGACGACGGGGATGACATCATCGACTCAACCGATCCCTATCAAGTGTTCGCGGGTGGTTTCGTCACTTACCAAATCACCGCCACCAACTCGGGTACCTCCGAAGCTCGTGGTGTGGAAGTGACCGATACATTGCCAGCCGGCCTGACCTACGTCACCGGCAGCTTCGACGCTCTGACTAGTGGCGTCGTCGCTCCAACCGTTAGCGGCCAAGACCTGACTTTCACAATCCCTGACCTGGGGCCTGGTGAATCACAAGTATTCACCTTCGAAGTCGCCGTCGCATCGGATGAGTTTGACCCAATCGTCAACACAGCCACAATTACGACAACGGACCCCGAATCCGATTCGACGAACAACACCGGTTCAGTCACCATCGATCCAGATCCACGGATCGACCTGATCCTTGACAAGTCGGTGGGACAAGCAACCGTTGTCCCCGGCAGTGATCAAGTGGTTTACACGTTCACGATCAGCCACGACGATGATAGCATCTCGGACGCGATCAACGTGGACGTCACCGACACGCTGCCCGCTGGTTTGTCCAACGTGGTGATCAATGGTACTGGCATCACGACATCCAACTTCAATACCAGCACACGTACGGTATTGGTTGAATACGCTTCGATTCCGGTAGGTGAAACTCGCACGTTCACCGTCACCGCTGACGTCGATGCTGACGTAACCGGCACGATCGTGAACGCTGCCGAAGTCACGGTCCCTGGCGTCACCGAACTGGATGACACCAACAACACCGACACGGTCACCGTGACCGCCGCTCCCGAGTTCGACCTGACGATCGACAAGACCGTCAACGGAACGGGCACGTTCGGGCCACTGGACACAGTCACCTTCACGATTGTGGTTTCACACGACCTGAACGACGATGGCACCGAAGCAGACAACGGACTCAGTCCTTCGCAAGCAACCGGTGTCGTCTTAACGGACGTCCTACCTGCCGGGTTAACCTTTGTGTCAGCAACCGCTGCCGGAGCCGCTGTCACACCGACCAGCACCACCGGCGGAACCATCGTCTTCCCTGAGTTCGATCTCGCACCGACCGCCACTCGAACTTACACCATCACCGCCTCGGTGGATGACACAGCGGTTGGCTCGCTCACGAACAACGCTTCGTTGGTAACCGACGCCGGCGAAACGGAAACGACCAACAACGCGGATTCGGCGGACGTGACGATTGTCCCCGAAGCCAACGTTCGAGTCAGCAAAACCGTGAGTGCCACAACGGCTCAAAATGGAGCGGAACTGACCTACACCATCACGGTAACCAACGATGGCCCATCGCCAGCGGAAACGGTAACCGCGATCGACACCTTGCCCGCCGGTGTAACATTCGTCAGCGGAAGCGGACCTAGCGGAGCACTATCGGCCAGCGGCCAAACAGTTACTGTCAACGGCGGCACACTCGCCGCAAGTGGCACGGGCAGCTCATTCGTATTCACGATTGTGGTCAGCGTCAATGACGGCGTCACGGTTGATCAAATCAACAACGTCACTGTATCGACAACGACTGCGGAAACGAGCACGGCGGATAACACAGCCTCGGCTACGACTGCGATCGACCAAGCCATCAATGAACTGTCCGGCACGATCTTCCGTGACTTCAACAATGACGGGATCATGAACGGAATGGACAGTGCCTTGGCAGGTGTCGAACTCCTGCTGACCGGTGGTGACTTAGGTACCGACGGACTTCGTACGGTCACCGACGAAAACGGATTCTATGAATTCGAAGACTTGATCGCCGGTGACTACGAAGTGCAACGTCTTAACCTTCCGGACTACTACAACGACGGACTCGAACAAGCGAGTACGGGAGCTACGCCCGCCGACTCGGGTGACTCCATCATGGTCACTCTCGGTGGCACCAGCGACGCAGCGTCACCCGAAAACAACTTCGCTTTGGTTCCTTACCTCAGCTACAAGTTGTGCATCCTTTAATGCGATGAAACTAGAAATCAGCTTGCTGAACAGAACAGGTCGTGGCCAATCGGGAGCCGGTGGGCATCAGGCCACGACCCATTGAAACTGTTCGCCCGATGAACCCTGCAAAGGGGAAGTCAGTGGCGGAGCGAGTTTGTGGCAAAGCGGAATACCGCTAAGCCGCGAATCAGGCCCGGTCTTTCGGGGGGAAGACCGGGCTTTTTCGTGCGCTGTCAGAACCAACGCTTCAACTCAATTTAATTTTGCCTAACCATAGTGGGCCAGGTTATGAGCCCTTCCGTACGATTCAGGTCAAATCAAATCGTTAACTCTTCCAAGCCCCAAAGGTCAGCGAGCTATCGAGACACTAGCCCGTCACCAATTTAGCCATTCGAAGCCAGACCTTTTGATAGCCGGCCTCCTGAGTACTGGCCTCTTGAGTTGGCCCGCTTAGATAGAGGTAACCCGGTGAGTTGGAACCGGGCGTCCTGGACGGAAGGCCTCCATTTGCTCAATCGAAATTCTCGCCGAAAAATCGGTCGCCGTGCGATCTAACGCATCCGTAACGACACCCTTCAATTCACTTGGTGACAAGCACACCCGAGCGTTCACTATGATTTCGGCATCCGTGATCTGTTGATCCGATGTAACAGATAACATCGTTTGCGAATCGCTGCTGACCAAGTTGGCAACACTGACGGTTGATCCACTGGAAACCAGCACTTTAATGTGGGCCGGTTCCGCATCCACGGCTAGCAAAACCGTTCGCAGACGATCAACCAAGGCCACCGTCAAATCGTCTTGCGAAATCGGGCTGTCGCTGGCAAGTGTGCCCGAAGCGTTCAGCCACCCCAGTTCCGCTTCCCCATCGGCATAGACGTCATAATCGACTTCCATCATGTCGGTCGGGAACTTCGCGGTCGTTTGCAACGCGGTGTACAGTTCGTCGAGATTCTCTTCCGTAATAGCAGAGACACAAATCGTACGACGCCCCGGATACTGATCCTCAATCGCCGCTTGCAGCGTCTTCACTTCAGTGGCAGAGAGTTCGTCGATGCGGTTGATCACGACCAACTCCGACTCTTCCAACTGCTTCCGAAAGATGTACTCCGCCTTCGCTGAAAAGCCTCCACCTTTGCCGGACAAGATGCGCAAACCATGGCTGGGTTTCAGCAGCACCGCATACGGGCTGTGCGTGAAATGCTCGCCCAATTGCTGCATCATCGGAACTGCGATCGTCGCGATCAGGTCCGTGCAACTGCCAACCGGTTCGGCGAGAATGACGTCAGGACGACTTCGTTTATCGAAATCGGACATCGCGGCAGTCAATCCGTTGTAGTTACAACAGAAGCAAGAGCCAGCAACCTCATTCACGTCCAAGCCTTGGCTTTGCAACAAGTGCGTGTCCACCAATCCCACCGCTTGGTCATTGGTCACCACGCCGACATTTTTCCCATCGGCTTGAAAACGCTTAGCCAACTTGGAAATCAGCGTCGTTTTGCCAGCGCCTAGAAAACCACCAAGCATGATGAACTGAATCGGCTGTGACATAGTTTCTTCGGCGAATGAGGGTTAGCGATGACGAAAGGCGTCCAGTTCTTGAACCTAGCTCAGTACTCGAACCAAGCAAGGAACACTCAAGGTTGCTTAAATGGCTTATTGATTCCGAAAACCGACGCGATGGAACTGCGTCAACCGGAATCTGAACAAGAACATAGCGGACGCTTCAGCCGACGATGTGTCGGCTTGTACCGCGAAAAGAGAATAGCGAGAGCCAGCCTAGCTCCGTGCAGCAGTATGGCTAAGAGTCAACCAAGACGCGTCCTGCTCGCTGCTTTTGACGCACTGCTCGATGAACATCATGCCTTCGACACCATCGTAAACGTTGGGATAAACCGTATTTCGGCGTTCGAATGGCTGCCCCTCGGCACGCTTGGCCATATCATCGAACGCTGCCGCATAGATATTGGCAAACGCACAAAAGAACCCTTCCGGGTGCCCGGCGGGGATCCGGCTCGACGATGCTGACAACTCTTTGGTGAAATCAGCGTTGGGATCCCGCGTGTAGATCTGATGCGGCTGACCGTTCTTGCGAACAATCATTTCGTTCGGATTTTCTTGACGCCAACGCAGTGACCCCAATGTTCCATCGACTTCGAGTTCCAAATCGTTTTCACGCCCATGGCTGATTTGCGAAGCCGTCACGGTCCCCAATGCGCCGCTCTTGTAGCGAATTACGGCGGTTCCGTAATCGTCCAAACGCCGGCCATCGACAAAAGCCTTCAAATGGCAGCTCACCTGGTCGGGCAATTCGCCGGTGACGTACCGGCCTAAATTGAACGCGTGAGTCGCGATGTCGCCGAAAGCTCCTGCGACGCCACTCTTGGAGGGATCGGTTCGCCAAGCAGCTTGCTTGTTCTCGGTCGCTTCTAGCTTTTCGGCCAACCAGCCCTGGATGTACTGTGTGCGGATTGCGTTAATTTTCCCCAATTCGCCCGCCATGATCATTTCACGAGCTTGGCGAACCAGCGGGTACCCCGTGTAGTTGTGCGTTAAAGCAAACACAACGTCAGAATTTTCGACTGTCTTCAGTAGCTGTTCCGCTTGATCCAGATCCAGCGTCATTGGTTTGTCACAAACCACGTTGAATCCGGCTTCGACGGCAGCCTTAGCAATTTCAAAGTGCGTGTGATTAGGAGTCGTGACACTGACAAAATCGATACGTTGATCGGCCGGCAAACGGGATTCTGCGTCCAGCATCGCTTCATAGCTGCCGTAGGCTCGTGATTCGTCGACCCCATAGCCGGGAGCCGATTGCTTGCTCTTTTCCGGATCGCTGGAAAACGCACCAGCCACCAATTCACAGCGATGATCCAGAGCCGCAGCGATGGTGTGAACTCGACCGATGAACGAGCCCAGGCCGCCGCCGACGATACCCATGCGAAGTTTTCGGTTCAGGGGTGGGTTCAAAGCCATGTCTATACTCGCGTTTTGCAGGAGGAATGAGGTTGGATGTTCCGTTGGGAACTGCAATCGTAAAGTCCGAGAGCAAGCGATACAATGTAGCCAACGGAACCCAATCTTCCCCTCGCACGCTTCAATCTGGTCGAAATTCTCATGCAAAACGAATCCGAGTCGAATATTTCGTCATTACCAGTCGTCCATTCAGCCGATTCTCGCAACGTTTGCTGTGGCGGACTCGGATCGATCGGACGGATCCTCAACCGCGGTCGCGACGTTGCAATGGTAGCGAGCTTGATTGTGGGCGTAGTCGGAATCGGAACCGCAGCCTACTTCGCTGGCGTCGCCAACCAAGCAACCCAACAAGCGACGAGCCAGTCGACCGCGATCGACTGGAGCTCGCTTCCTATCGCCAATGCGACCGCCGCCGTCAGCAGCGAAAAATACTCCATGGCAACAGGATCGCTCAGCGAAAGCGGAGAGGCGTTGTTTGTCCTGGACCACAACTCCGGTCTGTTGCAGTGTTCAGTCATCTACCCTCGTTTGGGTCGTTTCATGGCCACGTTCACCGTCAACGTCGCTGATGCACTGGGGCTGGATGCCAAGGGCGGTCAATACATCATGACCACCGGCACGGCCGACTTCCCACGTAACAGCAACCGTCCCGTTGGTCTTTCAGTGGTTTACGTGCTCGACACCGCAACCGGAAACTACGCCTGTTACGGCGTTCCGTTTGATCGCGTTGCAATGAATGCCAACCGCCCCCAACAAGGCGTGATGGTATTGATCAGCCAGGGCACCGCCAATCCAGTCGTCGATCGCGACGAACTTCGCTAGCCACCCCTTGCACTTCTATTGAGCTGTTGGGGTGAGGGTTACCAAGTCCAAAGTGGCCAGTGATTCATTGGCCAACGGCTTGTTTTCCCCATGCTGATACGTTGAAAGATTGAGCTCTCCGTTGAACAAACTTGCATCACGAAATGAGTTCACCCGCAAAGCGGAATGGCGAGCCTGGGTCAGACTGGTTCGACTGCCAAATGTGTTCACCATCATTGCCGACGTCACCGCCGCGTTTTTGTTGGTGCTTGGTACCAGCGTTTCACTCTCCAGTGCAGCAGGTGGTTCCCTCACCGCGGATTCACCGTCGACCAGTTCTGTCATGCCGGGGCTGCCCATCTGGGCCGTACTCGCCTGCGCCGTCGCGTCGGGGGTGCTGCTGTACTGGGGTGGAATGGTCCTGAACGACGTTTTCGATCTTCGGCCAGATGCTCGATCCAGACGCAATGGCCCGCTGGTTAACCGTGAGATCTCCGTTTCGACCGCACGAAAAGTAGGCTGGGGCCTGCTCGCACTTGGATGGGTTCCTGCCTTCGCCATCGGGCTGATCGTGCCGAATGAATTTGAAAGCTCGTCGCCATCAACTTGGTTGCCTCTGGGCATCTCGATCATCTTGGCGATCTTAGTGGTCCTGTACGATGGTCCCTGTAAACGAACCCCAGTAGCACCTCTCCTGATGGGGGGCTGCCGAGTGTTCAGTTTCCTGTTGGGCGTTACCGCCGCAAATGCGGCAATCGGCGATTTCGCCAACATACCGCTGCAAACCGCTCGGCTAGGCCCAGCAGTGATCTTCGACATCCGGTCGGTGGCCTTCACATTCGCAATCGGGATGGGTATCTACATTGCCGGTCTGACGACGTTTGGACGGCGAGAGGCAACCGGGGAAGCCACGATTCATCTACCCGTTGGACTGTTCATGATGGTGATCGGTGGGCTGCTTTTGGCGTTCGCACCGCGTTTTACGTTCGCCCAAGATCTCGGCGGCGAATTGACTGCTGGCGATTCACTCGCCCGACGCTGGCAAGTGGATCCCGTCGTTGTTTTTCCCGCGGCAATCCTTTTAATGTTAGCAACAACGATCTTTCATGGCCGTCGCGCCGTAGTGAGCCCTTCACCTGCCAAGATTCAGGCAACAATCCGTTCCGGACTCCTGGCAATTATCCCAATCGCCGCCACAATCACCATGCTTGCCGTGGGAGCATTTTGGGCGATTGCGGTGTTCGCGTTGATGGTCCCTTCGAGGATTCTCGCGCAGCGTATTCGTATGACTTAGAGAGAACCTAAATTCGATGTTGATGATCGCAGACCTCGTTAAGACTTTCCCACAACCTGGAGGTGGGGAACTGACTGTTTTGGACGTGCCAAGGTTTGAAATGGCCGCCGCAGAACAGGTCGCGTTGATCGGCCAAAGTGGCGGCGGTAAGACAACGCTACTGCATTTGATTGCGGGAATGCTATCCGCTACATCAGGCTCGATTCGCATCGACAACATGGAATTGACGCGGCTCAGCGAACAAGGCCGTGATCGTTTCCGCGCATCGAAGATCGGTTATGTCTTCCAGACATTCAACTTGATGCCCGCCTTTTCAGCTCTCGAAAACGTCAAGCTCGGTATGACGTTCGGAGCCGGTCGCGTTGACCCGACCCGCGCGATGAGGCTGTTGGATCGCGTTGGACTGGCCGACCGCGCCTCGTATCGGCCGAAGCAATTGTCCGTCGGTCAGCAACAAAGAGTCGCAATCGCACGCGCGTTGGCAGGTCGCCCGCAGCTTTTACTTGCCGACGAACCCACCGCAAACGTGGACCCGGCGAGCGCCGACTCGGTCTTGGACCTGATCATTGACTCATGTCGAACCGAAAAAATCGCTTTGCTAATGGTGACACACAGCATGGAGGTTGCGTCACGATTCAAACGGATCGAGAAGCTTGAAGAGATAAACCGAGCCTTTGGCACCGCCCCTTCGCCCGACGCATCCTGATTCACTTTCCAGCTATCTGACTACCCAAATGAATCTGCTCTTCATCGCCTGGCGCAACTTTCGCTATCGCGCGCTCTCCAGCTTTTTGACGACGCTATCGCTCACTTTGGGTGTCGCCCTCGTTGTCATGGTGATGGCCATCTATGGCATCATTAGCGAAGCCTTCGTACGAAACGCATCGGTGGGATACAACTTGGTAGTGGGCCCCCGAGGAAGTGCCCTGCAACTAACGCTGAACAGTGTTTACTACCTCAGCCAGCCGATCGAAAACTTGGCCTTCACCGAATACATGGAGTTCTTTCCCGCTGATGAGCGGGCCGCCATGGTTCGCAAATACGGTGGTGATCCGGCTCTGGGCGAACGAGACGGCGAATACGCTGGGTATGTCGCTGGCGGGTATGTGATTCCACTGGCGTTAGGGGATTACTTCGGCGAATTTCGCGTCGTTGGCACCACGCCGGACTTCTTTACCAAACTAAAACATGGCCCAGATGTCGACCAACCATTCACCTTCGAAGTAGGTAAGGCGTTCGAGGCATTCTCGACCGAGAACAGCTATTTCGAAGCCGTGCTGGGCTCCCGGGTGGCAGCTCAGATGGGGCTGAAGGTTGGCGAGATGATGAACCCAACCCACGGCGACCCGGAAGGAAAGGGGCATGGCCAAGGCTTCCGAGTCGTCGGCATCATGGATCCGACGGGAACCCCCAATGACCGTGCGGTATTCGTCAATCTAGAAGGATTTTACCTACTCGAAGGCCACGCCAAGCCGCTCGACGAAGATGCCATCGTGGTGCCGCCGGAACCCAATGAAGATGCTCCTAGCGAAAGACTACTGACGATTCCCGAGCGTGAAGTGACTTCCATTTTGGTGCGTAACGGGAATCTAATGTTTGCCCCGGGAATGCAAAACCGAATCAATGAAGGCGGACGCGCACAAGCGGCTGCACCGATTGGTGAAATCAATAAACTGATGACGCTGATCGTGGGCCCGCTAATGAAAGCCCTGCTGGCCATCACCGTAATTACGTGTGTCGTCGCGGCAGTTGGTGTGTTAGTCGCTATCTACAATTCGATGAATGATCGAAAACGCGATATCGCAGTCATGCGAGCGTTGGGAGCCCGTCGCGGCAGCGTGACAATGGTAATCCTGTTTGAGAGTTTCATCATCGCTGTGGTTGGAGGTATCGCCGGATGGATATTGGCCCATTGTGCGATCCTGTCCGCCGGGACGTTCATTGAACAACAAACAGGAGTTCAGGTAGGACTGTTTTCCGTCAGCCAGTTCGAATGGCTACTCTTACCCTTCGTCGCCCTACTTAGCTTGATCGCTGGTATCGTCCCCGCATGGGCGGCGTACCGAACCGACGTCGGCAGCAACCTTTCGGCTTAGCCCTCAACCGGCAAACTGTACGAACTGCCGCGTTGAAACCTGACGAAATCACTGCTGCACCACCAAAACGGTGGTGTACTGGCAAAACGGT
Source organism: Rhodopirellula sp. J20-39 (assembly GCF_057365095.1). Taxonomy (NCBI): domain Bacteria; kingdom Pseudomonadati; phylum Planctomycetota; class Planctomycetia; order Pirellulales; family Pirellulaceae; genus Rhodopirellula; species Rhodopirellula sp. J20-39. The sequence continues at coordinate 6,404,277 of NZ_CP195123.1, forward strand.
GGTGTGCTGGCAAAAAGGTGGTGTGCTGGCAAAAAGGTGGTGTGCTGGCCCCGCTCCGTTTCCAAAGTGTCCAGGCTGGATGCCGTTTCCTATCTAGTAAATACTGGTTTGGCACGACGCGTTCGAGCTGATAAGCGTTGCTTTCGGCCGATCGATACCTCGCCCTATTTGGGCTAAAACAGCGTCAGGCCGCTTCTCACCGCAACGGCAACAAGCACTTCACAATCAACAGACTGCGAGCGATCCATGCCCGCTACGCTCACATTGATCGCGATCGAAAGGACGGGCTGCAAGAGACGCAATCGCCCTCCGCCGGATCAGAGCTAACCTTTTTCAGTAGCCTGTCGCCGTTCTGAAGAAGCATTCTTGCGGAGAAAAAGTGTTTGACGCGTCCCCCCAAATCAATCAGCAAAACAGCCCGTCCAGCAGTCCCAAGGTGGACGTTGGGATCAGTGGCCTAATGGGCCGAACCGAGGCGGAAGGAATTGAACAACTTCAGAAAGATTTCAGCAAGGTGGTTCAGTGGTTGGACAATCTGTCCAACGACGACTCTGTTGACAACAAAGCTGTCAGCCAAGAACTGAAAAAACTAGGACTATCCAGTGCTACATGTCTGACGGACAGCGATGGATTGATCCGCGGGATTAACCAGGCTGCTCAAACATGGTTGGCAATTGACGAAAGCTCGATTGGTGGGCGCTGCACCCTTTCCGCATGGCATCGCGGGAACCGACTCGAAGATCTGTCAGACCAAATGCTGACCATGGGAGCGAGGCAGCTTCAGTACATCCACGAGACGCAGTCACCCCAGGGACAATGGTGGCGGTGGGCAACCATTAAATCCTACGTTCCAGCAGCCTTCGGGGGGGGCGAGGACTCGGTCGTGATGACACGGCCGGTTGCCGAAGCCGAGTTGCCCCGAGACGTGCGAGCGATCTTACTCGCCGAGCAGCTAACGCGGTTTTACGAACTGGACGAGACCGACCGTGCGATTTGCCACGGAATCGCGATTGGAGACTCCACCAGTGAAATCGCAAAATCCGTGGGCCTGACCCGACGATCCGTCGAGGTCCGCCGCACGAAGATCCTGGAGCATTTTGGCTTCGCGAGGAAGGTTCAGGTGATCCGATTGATGGTCCGCCTGGAAGAAAACCAGCTTTTGAACGCTTAGTTGCAAGTTTGGAAGCCCACTCGTTTCTGTAATCCCTCCAAACTGGTTATATTGTCTAGCTCGACTCGGCAGCAATCAGGCGGCCGGTCGACGGAGAAGGATTTCCCTGGAAGGCGGTCGATGGAATGCGCGTCATCAATCTCCTTTTGGATAACGTCCTTTCATGGGTGTCGAATCAGAGCTAGACCACCAAGTTTTTCACGACGCATTGAAGCGTGGTGATGTTGCCACCGTTTCTCGGCAACTGATCGATCACCAGTTCTTGTTGATCCACTTGGCCGACGAAACAGACTCCAGCGACGAGACCGAGATCCTAGGTGCGTTGACGGCCCAGTACGAGGACCGCGACTACTTGGTCGCTTTTTCCAGCCAGGAAAGGGCGTCCGAATTTGTCGAAACGCGATCCGATCTGTTTGCCGAGGAGTCCGAGGTGGGCGGCTTTTGGGTAGATGGCCGCACAATGCTGGACTATCTGGACAACGACCTGGGATTGCTGATGAACCCTGACAGTGTTGGCCATCAACGGTTGAGCCCGAAATGGATCACCAAAATCCTGAATGAGCTAAACCTGGAATAACGCGGCAAGGTGTGTGCTGAAGGACAAAAGTCGACGCCCGCATATTTGCGACTTGCAGACTTTACGCATCGCAAAATCCTCATCTCAGCGATTTGACGCCCCGCACGCTCAACAGGGCTGCGAACGGTCTGGCGCAAATCGATTTTGGCCCACCATCAGATAAACCATCCCATTCGCGGACTTGCTTGCTGCTCGAAACGACTCAAACAGCAAGTCTGACTACTGTGACCAAGCCAGCTCAGGTTCCTGGAAGTCCAGGCAAGGCGGCGGGCATTTCACCGGGAAGACCGGGCATTTCTTCAGCCGCCGCTGGCATTCCGAAACCGGGAAGCACGTGGCCTCCGTTGGGATCTTCGGCGTCTTCAGGCTCTGGCTTTTCAACATCAAGCCCAGCCAAATCACCTAGCACCAGTCGCTGATTTTGAAGCATATCAAGCCACTTCACACGGTCGTCCAACATGTCATCGTTGACCGTGGTCATGACGCCTTTGACCTGTTCAATCCAGGCTTCCAAAACAGCCTTGTTGGGCTGAGCAACCCCCGAAATCAATCCGCTTGGCTTTTCAGCAAGCTCGCCTTTCCGCGATCCGGTGGCACCACGCAGCAACTGCTGCAAAAGATCAGTCAGGTACCGACGTGAGATGTCCACTTCCGGCGGTTGGGGTTTAGCGGCGGGCACCATGCCCATCATCCCCATGCCCATCATGTCCATCCCCATCATATCCATTCCCATGCCCATCCCCATGTCGCGTTCCATGTCCATCATGTCCATTCCCATACCCATGTCGCGGTCCATGCCCATCCCCATCTCGCCACGCATGGAGCGAGCACCGGCCATTTCATTTTCAGCGCGAGCTTCATTGCGCCGGGCCTCTCGACTTTTCTGCAAGAAATCCCTTGGATCTGGCGGTTGAGTGGACACAGGCGCCGGACGCGTCAGAGCTTCCAGACGTGCGATTTCCGCTTCGGTTGCCTGGAAGGCTCGCAAGGACCACTTTTGCAAGATAGTGGCGGGGTCTTTTGCCTGTTCTTGCAACCCTTGCTGGAAATTGCCCAATTGGGATGCCGAGTACAACGCGATCACCTCGCTTGCATCTTCAGTTGTGCTAATGCTGATCAACTGAGTGGCCAAAGAAGCGTCTCGCGGATTGCGAAACAGATCCAGCAAATCGACTGCAAAGCGTTGCAAGTACGCGTGTGAATCGGGATCGCGAGAAGCAGGTGGCTCAGACGCCAAAAGCTTGTTCATTGCGTCAACAAGCTCTTTCTTCTGAGCCGCTGTCATGACGGGGAAAGCCAAATTGGCATATCGATGCAGCCCGATCAGCGCGGCCGCACGAACGCCATCCACTTCGGTTTCGTCGTTGTACAACTTCATCAAGATCGGGAAGCTGTAGCTCAACGGCAGCGGCGGACGGCCATTGGCGATATCGAGCGGACGTGCATTGATGCGTGACAAAGCACTGATGGCATTAATACGAGCGGCGGGAATAAATTTCCCCTCAGCGATCGTTTTCATTCCGATAAACGTGCCCGCCAGCAGGGTTCGTGTGCCGGCACCTTCGCTACGCTGGACTCGCTCCAAATTCTTGAGCAAGCCGTCAATGATCTCAGGCATTTCAGGAAGCGATTCCGGCTGGGTTAGCTTCCAGGGGATGTATTTCTCCAAATAGAACTTGGCCATTCCCTGCACCGAACCTTCTAGCTTGGCCAGGTCTCGCGTGGTGACCAATTGCCCCGCCGCTCGTTCAAGCTCCGCTGCTTTCCTGGGATCCTTGAAGGGCTCGTAGGCTTTATCGAGCTCGAAAGTCGGATACTTCTGAGCCGATGCAATCCCGCCGACGATCCACCAAGTGACCAACGCGGCCATCAACGTCCAACAAACGAGTCGACGCTTTCCCAGTGATTTTTCGACGTCAAACACTGCAACCGCGGATGTACGACAGAAGCCGCATCGGTGTTGCAGGGAATTCGAGGGCGAATTGGACGAGGGGTGAGGGTTCAAATGCAACAGAACACCTAAGCAGCAGAGAAGAGAAGAAAACGGCGGTACGACAACACAAGTTGCGAAATCGAACGGCGGCCTCCATTATTCACCGGCAAGGCGGACTACGTCAACGAAATTCAGCGATTCCGAGGGACTTTTGCAAAGCCGACATGCAAAATCCCGGATCCACGACGCCGAACGTACAGTCGCAGTAGGCATAAAAAAAGGCGAGGCCGATTCCGAAGAACCGACCCCGCCTCGCACGGGGGGACGCTTAATATCTTGTTGTGATTCATGGTGCCGCTGGCGTTCCCTCGACAACAGAACCTTAGTCCCGATCTCACCCGAGTCGTGCGGAACCTGAGGATTTCAGAGCGAATCGGTGGACGCCGAGGGCCGCCGTGTCAGGTTGTAACGGTCACGCAAAATGTGCGGTTTAAATTAGACCGATTGGCCAAGGGTTACCCATTTTCCGGAAGTCTTCTGCCGCTTTGCATTGATTCCAAGGGGGATTTTGCCGATTCAAACGGTTGGAGGGGGGCCTCCGTCACGGAAGGATTTCCGTCGAAGTGCTGCGGCATCGGTTCGCTACAGCTTTTGACGAAGAGAATCGGGTGCGATTAATACCGCCAACCTTGCGTGTCCATTTCATCTTTATTTGAAACGGAAGCGACGGACTATGTTACGGATGAACATCACTGATTTGGTACTGGCTGGCAGGCGTTCGGGTTGGGTGGCATTAAGCTTGGCCTGCCTCGCAACAACCGTGGGCGCCGACCAAGCGAACGGCCAACGTCCCGTTGTGCCGGGTACCGGAGTTGAAATCCAGGGTGTGGCCGACGATTTCGAGGACCCGAACTGGCGATACATCTTCAACAATCCTAAAAGCACTGAAGACATCGACGAAAACCAGCGGGCACCGATGGGCAAAAGCACCAACGGACGTTGGTACGAAGGCATCAAACGAGGCCATCCTGACGTCGTTCAACGCGTCCCTACACCGGCGGGCGGCCTGCCCGGCAGTAAAGGATCGCTGTTGATGCGAAGCAAGTTTACTGGCATCCCCGGCCGCACCAGCGGCACGATGCATCAGGACGATTTCATTTGCAACGTCCAGTACCGGCTAAAACGGCGCATCGATGTATCGGAAGTCCCCAGCGTGACGACTCGCGTCTTCCTACCACCGGTTGCGGAATGGGAAAACCGATCCGGACCGCACTTCGGTTTCCGCCTGGCATTGGAAACAACCGCGATGATCGAACAGGAAACCGGTTTCTTCAAACTCAAAAAGAAGGAACTGGGTAACGAGATCTACTGGCCCGGCATGTTCATCGAATTCGAGAGCAAAGATCAAACCCGCAAAGCAGACGACTACGCCTACTTGCGAATTCGCGGCAACAAGAACGGCGGCGACTTCCGCGGTCCTCAAATCACCACAACCGGTTGGTGGACTCTCGGACTGAGCTGCACGCCTGACGGCATGGTTCACTACTATGCCTCGCCGGGCATCGACGAGCTGGATGAAGACGACTACATCACCAGCCAGTTTCCTTACAGCTACCAAGCCGAGCGAATGCGAACGTTCTTCTATAACGTCTGCAGTGCCGACGACGGGCAACGCTGGAGCACTTCATTCATCGTCGACGACCCTAAGGTCTACTTGGTTCGCCCCAAAGGCGGCATCCAGACCGCAGGCCGAGCGACTCAACAGCGACGCACTCGCTAATTCGTTTCGCGAATCAATTTCGCGAAATCTAGCGGACGCGAACACCTTCGATACGGAAGATCGCGAAGTGACTTGCACCCTTCGGGCCCACGCCCGGAGGGTATTTGTATTGAACGGGGTCGAAGATGAACTTGCCCTCGACCGTAACCGGGCGAGTCACAAAGTCGGTCGTCTTACCACCTTGCATTTCGACCATCACACAGTCGAACAAAGCTGCACCAGGACCAAAGCAACACTCCTGGTTGTCTCGAACCAAAACGAACTCTGCGATGTCCGTTTCTTTGAACAGGGTGCTGGGCAGGATATATCCACGCAACTTCACCTTGCGTCCATCGAGAAACCGAAGTGTTTCTGATAAACGGGTTTCGTCGAAGGCTTCGTCTTTCTCGATTTCAAACTTCAAATCGTCGAAAGTGATGTCGCCTTTTTCCAAGTCCGCCTTGCTGGACTTGCGAACCTCGACCTTCTCTCGACCGGCGGCTTCCCCTCGCATGATCGCGCGGCGTTGCTCAGCGATCGACGGACCTGGCTTGGTTTCATCGGCGACGACAAAGCCGCCACCGAAACAACCGATTGAGATCACGGCGATGGCACTGGCGAACGTAAGTGATTGATGCCAGCCTTGCTTGGAGTGTTTCATCAGACCTGGGTCGCTATTTGTATTGGTCGACACGCATTTTGTAGAAGAGCGGCTTATCGAAATCGGTCTTCTTTTGCGGACGATTGACTTTAAAAGTGCCAGCTAACTTGCGTTTGGTCATTCCTGCTCGGACGGAGTTGCCCGCTGGCAGGGTGACTTCAATCATGTCGCTACTTTTGGGTTGGCCACCGAAGCAGCACGTCCCTAAGTCCGGCACCAAGATGAACTGACGCAACATCCCGCTGCCGCTACTGGGGTGGATGTAGCCTTTCAGAAAGACCGGATCGCCGTCAATCTCAAGTGCCAGTTCCGTTGGTACATCGGGCCCATTGTCGGGTGCCTGAAGCTTGAAAAACTGAACGCGTTCATAGCCGTCGGGCACTTCCGTTAAGTAAATGTACGTGTGCTGCGTCACGCCGCCGATAAAGAGCAAGCTACATCCGATTAGGCCCGTCATCGCCAAGCCATAGCCGCTAAATTCGTCCGGATAACGCTTGATCGCTCGCAGTGCCAATACAGCGAACACGATCCCAGGCACCGCCAACACCAACATGGGCGCGAACGTGGGCATCAACCCGGGCAACGCCAGTGCCAAAAACACAACCGAAACGACAGCCCCTCGGCTAATCGCCTTGTAAGGGAAATCAGCAGAATCGGACGCGGCGGAAAGTTGAAGGTCAGCGGACATGGCGTGTCGTGCGAACGAAAAAGGGAAACGAGGACGATATCACGCCGGTACGCGTTCGGACGACGATGGGTTCGCAGCACCGTTTCCCCCACCCGGTCCCGCCGCTCCGACTCGCCAAAGATGCCGTCCTTATTGCAACTGCGGCTTCACTTCCGCGGCTGGCTTAGGGACAGCAAAGAAGGTGTTGGCTCGACGGACGCTCTCGGGATCCGCCTTCTTCAACTCCTCCATCGCAGCAGCAGCCTCTTCCGTGGGGCAAGCCCGCATGTAATTGATCACGGGCACGCGAACCCAGTTGTTGTCGGCATCCGCGGCCAGAAACAGTTCTTTCAGCTTTTCAACTTGGCTCCAATCTTGCCACCGTGCCAAGTCGGGGATCACCAAATCGGCCAGATCGTCGCGATCCAGGATGTAATGCAGCGACTCAACCAGGGCACTTCGAGCGATCACACCGCCCTCAGTACCGTGAAAGCGAATCGCCATGATCGCGGCGTAGGTGTCGGCGTAGGACGCGTTCTTGTTAACCAAAAACTGCTTATTGATCAGATCCAACCCCTCTTCCCCGGCCAGAGTCAGGTAGCAGGCGATCAGTGCATCCAGGCCAGTTCGAGCGGATTTTTGTGTGCTGAGCAGCATGTCTTCGAGCAGCGGCAAATCAGCTTTGGTCCCGCAAACACCCAACATCGTCAGATACAACCGCTTGCGGTCAGGCGACATTTCCTGGTCCCCAATCCACTTCAGCAATTGGTCGTGATCCATCTCGTCTTTGATTTGCTGAACCGCGGCATAAGGAGCGACCGCGAACTCGTCATAAGCATCCCGCGACAGCATCGAATCCTCGTCTTCGAGATACTTCATATAGAAATGAAGCCGAGTTGCGTCGTCTTCTTTGGCCAGTTCCGGGATTTTGCTCACGTACACTTCCGCCCGTGGCGTCAGCGGCAAACACGACCACTGCATGTCTTCTGGATCGACTCCCGACAACAAGAAGCGGCGTCCGCGTGCGACGTCGCCAAAGTAAATCGCCTTGACGTCCTGGCCGACCTTCACATGCTCGCCGCCCTTCAACACAGCCTCGATTTGCATCGTAACTTCGCCGGTATCGGTGTTACGCGTCGCATCGCTCTGGGTTGCCGAGGCGATCACGACGGCGTCCATCGCCTCCATTTCCTGACGCAGGGTCTGGGCCACGGCGCTGCAAAACGGGCAGGCCAAAGCGGTGACCGCAGGCACAATGGCCATCAGCCCGATTACCAGCACGATCGGCAGCATGAAGATGCGAGAGAACCGAACTGAACAAAAACGATTGAGTACGACGGGCATAGGAAATCGAATTGGGTAGGCGGCGAAACGAAGCAGGATGGCAGGCGGGGAATCAGTGGGTGAGTCAATAGAACATAAGGCAGATTGGTACGAACAGTCCGCCAGGTAAGTTCTGGCGATTCAGAACGCCAAACTCCCAGAATTCGCATTATCAGGACTCTTCAACCCAGGACTCCCGTTAACCCCGGTATCTCTTTGGTGTAGCCGGTCCGGTGCCAACAGTCCGGCAAGATCGGGACTGATGACAACGGGCAGGTTGAAACCTGGGGCACGGAAAATTCGCGGGTTCCAAACTGCCACTCGACGAAGCAGCCTGACGAAGCAGCCTGACCGACTCAACTTGGCTGATCAATTCGATCATGCCGTGAATCGATCTTGCCGAGGAGCATTGTAGAGGTTGTGGAGATTCAAGCGAGACGAGTTTTCACTCGTCAAATCGCATCTGCGTTGGACGCATGCTAATCGCATCGAGCACGCGTGCGCCATGTCCACTATCAGCCAGAAGCTCGACCGGATGAGGCCGAGACCAGCAGGGTTTCATCAAACCAAACGTGCTTTCGACACGTTCTCGGCCGAAACCGCGTTATCGCAATTGCGATCCTGATGGGTAGCCGCTGGAAGCTCCGGTGCTGCCTGGCGTGTAGCCGGTGGGCTGAACGCTATCGGAAAGCGTTGTGCTTACCGGACTGCTCGTGCTGGCGGCAGGGTTCGATGCTGTTTGGAAGCTAGGGGCCGGAGCGGAATTCGACGATGCCACAGTACCTGAAATAGGCGTCGACAATCCCTGGCTGGTCGCCGTTGCACCGGATGTCGCGGAGGCTGGCACCGGATCGCTAGCAGCGGCGTTCGGTGCGGGAGTGCTAGGCGGCAAACCGATGGCGGCCAAAGCCGTCGAAGCGGCGGGCATGGCATAAGGACTGCTTGACGCCGCACTTGTCGTGCTTGATCCGGAAGACGCTGACGGACTTGCCGAGATGCTCGATGGCAGGGTGAACCCACCCCCGCTGCTTGAAGCGGATCCGCTCGCTGGCGACGGGCTACTTGCCAATCGTGATGGCGTCAACGAATTCAAAGCAGGCAACGCAAATGACGAGTTGCTCGGTGTTTGCGATGTGGATTGGCCGCCAAGGCTCGTTGGCGATTTCGCGACGGTGTTGGCCGAAACGGAACTGGAAGGCGTTCCCAGTTGATAACCCGATGGACCGCTCGTGCTTGGCTTGGGTGCCGAAGCGATTTGATTCGATCCGGCGGTGGTCGATGGCGTGTTCACTGGAGTACCGCTGGCGGCGTAGCCATTCGCCGAAGCCGCAGCGTAACTAGGCGCAGTGGAACTGGACGGCGTCGCCGAGGCTGCACTGCCGGATCCGGGTAGCGAATAAGACGGTGGAGCCGCCGAACGGTTGCCCGCCAATGCGTATGGACTGGCGCCGGGTACACCGGGCATTGAAGGGGATTCAGGCGTGGTATCGCGTGCTGGCGCTGTGCCACCGGCAATCGATGCAATAGCCTCGGGAGTCGCTTTGGACGAAGGAGGCGTCGGATAGGTCAAGGTTGGACCGGAACCTGCCAGCATCGCGGCGGAAGGCTCGCTGCGTCGACCAAACATGTTCCAACTTGGCTTCCCGCTGCGGCAGCCCGTCGAGAATACAGGCGTAGCAACACAAACGGCCAAGAGCGATCGATAGATCAACTTTCTTCCGTGCTGTTTTTTCGTGCCAGCGTGTTGAGTTTTCACGCCGGTTTGAACCTTCGATCCAGACAGAACCTGGCTCGAAGCGAGCTGAACGGGTTGGTTGTGACTTTGTTGGTGCATCATATTCGCGCCCTCTGCGTCGTTTTCGCATCCTCTGCATCAATCAATCGTCAACTCAGTCATCTGTGCTCACATCCAAAACGATGGGCAGACTGATCAACGATGGCTTAACGCGGAATTTGAATGGGAAGCGGATTCATTCTGTATTCAAATAGACATCCATCCCCATTCATCGACCGTGTCAGGCCGGAAATCGAGCAAGATCCTAAAAATCAGTGCATTCGAATGAATCGGAACGCGGCTGGTGGTAGAAGTTTTTCGCCGGTCACGTCAATGCCAGCTTTCAGCCAAAGTGACATCTTGCGGACAACGTCTCTGCACGACCGTCCACCAACCAGTTGGAATAGAGAGTGGCGGTGACACAGATAAGTTGGCGGCTACCAAATTTCCAACTCGATCGTTTGACCAGGTTGCGGACGCTCGATCAACGCATCAGAAAACGCGGGCGGCCCCAACTTACCGCGAGCTCCCCGACTGAACCCGTAACGCTCCGTGGGAATGCCCAGTTTGTTGCGGTCCAGTTTTCCGTTGTCATTTCGGTCGTGGTAGACCGCGATCGCAAATTTTTCTGATTGATCGGCCAGAGGTATCTCAGCGAAAATGGGACCTTCGCTGACCGGGGCAAACGCTTTCTTCCACGTCGCCTTTTCAACTTGGTTGAAATTTTCCTGGGAATCGTAAAACGCCACGCGAATTTGGCCCGTTTCATCCGCAGCACCGCTAATTTGCAGCACCGCTAATTGGCCGGTCTGATCTAACGCCGCCGCTGACGCGGGAGTGGCTCCGCCAGAGTCAACATCAATCAGTTGCGTCCGGACGCTATCAATCGCTTCGGATGCGGGAAACGTGGGCGGCTGGAATTTGTTTTGCTGGTAATACAGAAACCCCGAGCCTGCCAGAAAAACTAAACCTGCAAAGATCATCAATTGAGTGCCGTGATTCTCTTTCCACTGATTCGAATAGGCTTTCCAAGAATTGTCACCTCGATGACTGTCCGCGACACGCTTATTGGGATTCTTGGTAGTTGCCGCGGTCGGGGCCGGATCAGACGGGGAGTTGGTTGCGTCACTCAACGAAATGCCTCTGGGAACAGGGAGACCAAACTCGAATTGAAATCAGATAAAAATTCGGGTTCAACAAGTTAACGGATCACTGCATCTTTCGCGAACTCAACTGATGTTCTAAACTGCTCCGACTCGCCGATCAATCTCGATGATATCCCCCCTCGTGATGGTGGCGACCCTTGCGACTGCAAGCTGTGAACCTGGTCAGGCCTTAACTGGAGCAGCCATAAACGGTGCCGCTTTGTGTGAGGGTCGCCTCCAACGCGTGGGGGGATTTTTTTTAATCGCCAGCAGCCCCTAATCGCCAGCGGCCCCACCTGCTTATGTCCGAAAACTCGGCAAATACTGGATCTTCGGGAACCCCAAATAAGCAGTCTGCCGCCACCGATGGCTCCTATGTTGTAGTGGCTCGCCGGTATCGACCACGAGATTTCGATCAACTGGTCGGCCAAGATCACGTCGCTAGAGCTCTTCAGGGTGCCATCGAGACCTCTCGAGTTGGTCACGCATACCTATTCACCGGTGCTCGGGGGGTGGGCAAAACCAGTACCGCACGGATTTTTGCCAAAGCCCTAAATCATCCCGATGGGCCGACCGCTAATCCGGACAGCGAAAGTGATGTCGCTCAAGCGATTGACTCGGGTGAAGACGTCGATGTGATCGAAATCGACGGTGCCAGTAACCGCGGGATCGACGAAATTCGCTCACTCCGAGCCAACGTTGGCGTTCGACCGAGCCGGTCACGCTACAAAATCTACATTATCGACGAAGTTCACATGCTGACCGGAGCAGCGTTCAACGCGCTGCTCAAGACGTTGGAAGAACCGCCCGAACATGTGAAGTTCATTTTTTGCACGACGGACCCGGAAAAGATTCCGATCACGGTCTTGAGCCGTTGCCAGCGATTTGATTTCGCGCCGGTTGAAAGCAGCAAGATCGTCGGCCGATTGCGAGAAATCGTCAAAGCGGAAAACGGCACCGCCGAAGACGAAGCACTCGAACTGCTTGCCCGACGTGCAGCCGGTTCGATGCGTGACAGCCAATCGCTGCTCGAGCAAGTTCTCAGCTTCAGCGACGGCCACCTCACCGCTGAGCAAGTCCACGTCATGCTCGGCACTGCCGACGACCAACGCTTGCATCGCCTCGCCGAAGCCATGCAACGCCGTGACGCCGCAGACGCTCTCAACCAAGTCGACGAGGCCATTTCAGCGGGCGTCGACGCGGGTCGCTTAACCGAACAAATGTTGGGTTACTTCCGCGACCTCATGACCGTCAGCGTTGGCTGCGACGCGTCGTTGATGCGGTATGCCGCCGTCTCGATGCACGACTCGCTATCGCAATTGGGCCAACAGTGGGGTCTTCAAACGGTATTAGCAATTGTCGGCCTGGTCGACGAAACCTTGGTGCGAATCCGGCACAGTGTCCACGCTCGCGTGTTGTTGGAATCAACGCTCATTCAGATTTGCCACCTTCCCGATTTGCAAGCGATTGTCGACTTGACGACTGCTGCGGGCGCCGCATCAAGTGGCGCATCGAGTGGCGCAGGCGAAAAAAAAAGCAGCTAAGTAGCCCACCGGCGAGCGCCGTCAGAGAACTGGCCCCGACACCTACCTCGCTGGCACCCAACACGCCTGCTGGGAATACATCAGCTGCAAGTGCCTCGGTTGCTACCCAGTCAAACGACTACATTCCGGCAACTGGCAATGCGTCTGCCAGCGGCGTCCCGGCCGCCTCGACACCAACGGCTCCATCCGCCGAAACGGCCGCCCAATATTCCGCCGCGCTGGCAATGGCCAACGGTGCTCCAGCCAACCCCGCACCAAGTGGCTCGGCACCGACCAGCCCCGCAACCACTCCGGCGTCCTCCAGTGCCCCAGCTTCTGTCGGTACGGCAGCCACCAGCGGACAATCTGAATCCGCGCCCGCAACAGCCAATCCCAATGCCGAGCCGATCACCGAAGCGGTCCTGCAGGCGACCTGGGAACAAGTGCTCGATGAGATCGATCCAATCACGGCAACCTTGGTCCGTGCAACCGAACGCGTCGATTCGCCCGAACCGGGTGTCGTGCGACTGACATTCCCCGAGTCTTCGGCTCTGGCACTGAGCCGATGCGGCTCGCCGACGAACAAGGAAGAAATCGTCAAGACAATCGCTCGCGTGACGGGCAAACAGGCCTCGCTGGTCTTAGCCACAGGCACCAAGTCCAAACCGGTCGCCCAGGCTGCACCTAAGCCGAAGGCCAAAAACCGGATGCAACGAATGGCGGAGATCGAAGCGAAGCCCATCGTGCGTGCCTGCATCGAATTACTCGGTGCCGAGCTGGTCAAAATCGACACCCCGCGACGTTGAACCTATGGCGCCATTGATCTCATGGGATAGTGACCAGTCGCCGGTCTAATCGATCCCGCACTCCAAGCAGTCCCACACTACCCACTGCGACACATCTCCATCGGGCCGCACCCAAGTTCCACAGCTAGACGGCATGTTTCGGATCGAAACCCGAGTCGAGTTCCGCTACCTTTAAAACCTTCTCCACACCGCCAACGCTGTTTTTCGAAATTAGGAAATCAATCATGTTCAAAGGACTCGGCAATCTCGGCAACATCGCGTCGATCATCGGTAAGCTACAAGACCTACCTGATCGCATGAAGGAACTGAACGAACAAATGAAGTCCGAACGCGTGACCGCCAGTTCCTCGTGCGGCCACGTTGTGGTGACCATGAACGGCGTCGGCGAAGTTCAAACCGTTGCAGTGAACCCTGCCGCACTGGGCGCAGAAGGCAGCCAAGCTGTCTCGCACGAAACACTCGGCCAAGCCATTCAGGACGCAACCAACCTAGCGGGCGCGGAAGCCAAGCAACTCTACGCCAGTGCAGTCAGCCAAATGGCAAGCGATCTGGACATCAACCTTCCTGGAATGGAAGGCCTTCTATCTAGCTTCACCGGCGGCAATGGATGAGCGGACACGCAGGAGCGGTTTCCCAGCTAGTGGATCGCCTGAGCCAACTACCTGGAATTGGTCGCAAGAGTGCTGAACGGCTTGCCTTTCATTTACTAAGAGTTCGCGAGGAGGACGCCCTGGCCTTGGCCGACGCGATCCGCAAGGTGCGTACGGACGTTCGGTACTGCGCCGCTTGCTTCAATCTTTCAGAAAACGAGCTTTGCCAGATCTGCGCCGACCCCAAACGGGACGCCAGTCGGTTGTGCATCGTCGAGCAACCCCGCGACCTGCTCAGCCTCGAAATGTCGGGTGCCTACCAAGGCCTGTATCACGTCCTGCTCGGCCGCATCGCTCCCCTCGATGGGATCACTCCCGACCAACTGACCATCGAATCTTTGGTCGATCGGGTCCGAGAAGGAAATTTTTCGGAAATTATTATGGCGACCAATCCGACGGTGGAAGGCGACGGCACTTCGCTGTATTTGTCGAACCAGTTAAGCGAGTTTCCCGTACAAATCACGCGTTTAGCGAGGGGAATCACTGCCGGAAGCGTACTCGAATATGCAAATCGAGAGATAATTGCGGATGCGTTGACGGGCCGACAAAAGCTATAGGTTCATATTTCCCGCTTAGGTTGGCATTGCATTCGCTGTACAATGCAACCACGCGTTTCCAAATAGCTTTTCCATACAAGAAATACTCCCATGCGGATGTCAGTGGGGCTACATGCCCGACAAAGCCAGGTGCAAAAACTGGCTCCACGGATGATTCAGTCGATGGAAATCCTGCAAATGCACGCGCTCGCGCTGCAGGAACGCATCGAACAGGAGATGAACGAAAATCCACTCCTGGAACAGATGACGGGAGATCCGCTTTCGCCTGACGATGATGGCGACGATGCACCCAGCAAAGATGCTCGCAGCGAAAACGAAAAAGAACTGGTTGTCGATAACGATCACGACAACAAGGACGATTTCGAACGTCTCTCAAACATGGACTCGGAACTACCGAGCACATTCGATGATTCGTTCCGTCAGAGCGCCAACCGAATGTCCGAGGAGGCTGACCGCCGCCACGACATGATGGCGAACGCGCAGTCTCGTCCAGAGTCGCTCAACGACTTCCTTTTGCATCAGCTCGCTGAACTGGATATCGACGACGACGTCGAGCAAATTGCCGAACGAATCATTAGCACTCTGAATGCATCCGACGGCGGCTACTTACGCACGCCGATCGCGGACATGCTTCCCCCTGGACATTCCAAAGAAGACCTTGCCCAAGCCGAAGAAGCACTGCGGATCGTGCAGTCGCTTGAACCTTCCGGAATCGCGGCCCGAGATCTAAGCGAATGCCTGATCTTGCAGCTCGATCCGAAGATTCCTCACTTCGAACAATTGCAAACCCTGATCCGTTCGCACCTGAACGATCTAGCCGAAAACCGTTTGCCGCAAATTGCCAAGAAGACCGGATTTTCGATCGAAGACATTCAAGAGCTTCGTGAAGACCTGCATTTATTGAATCCAAAACCAGGTGCCGCGTTCCTGGAAACCTACGTACCCAACGTCACACCCGACATCATCCTGGAGCAGGACGACAACGGCGAATATCGGGTTCGTCTGGACGATGATCGCGTACCGAATCTGTTCATCAGCGAATACTATCGCAGACGTTTGCAGGCGTCGGACTGCTCTACAGAAGAACGCGAGTTCATCAAACAAAAGATCAACGGTGCACAATGGCTGATCGATTCAATCGAGCAACGTCGCAGCACGCTGACCAAGGTTGCCGAAGCCATCGTCGAACACCAGAAGCGATTCCTCGATGAAGGCCCTGAAGCGATCGAACCACTGAAGATGCAACAGATCGCAGACAAGGTCGGTGTCCACGTCACCACCGTCAGTCGAGCTGTCGACGACAAGTGGATTCAAACGCCACGTGGAATCTTGCCACTGCGACGGTTCTTCGTCGGCGGAACTCAAACCGAAGACGGCGAAGACGTCGCTTGGGACACGATCCGGTTGAAGTTGCAGGAATTGATCGACAAGGAAGACAAAAGCAAACCGTTTAGCGATGAAACCTTGGTCGACGAACTTCGCAATGCTGGCATGACGGTGGCACGACGTACCGTGACCAAGTACCGCAAGAAAATGGGCATCCCCAGCAGCCGCAAACGCCGCGACTGGACCTTGAACGCGACTTGATCCATGCGGCTCACACACGCGAGCCACATTGGTTCATAAAGCCAGCATCAAAAGTAACCTCGCCTAACGCAACGCGTCGGCGAAGGCGACCTTGAGGCGTTCGGTCGCCGTATCGGCTTTCGCAGAGTCGATCACTACGTTCACCTGCAGCTCGCTCGTCGCGATCATCTCAACATTGATTTTCGCTTCGGCAAGCTGATCGAACAGGACCGTACCAACTTGGGTGTGGCTTCGCAGCCCAATGCCACTGACGCTCAGTTTGGTGATCCCGGCTGAACCACGGACGCCACGCATCGAATGTTTTTGACAGATCGCCTCGGCGACCTTGATACTCGCATCAAGGTCAGCTTCTTCGATGGTAAAACTGACGCTTGTCCGGCCGTCTTCACCGTCGTAACCCTGCACGATCATGTCGATAAAGATACCGGCTTGGCCGATCTCTTCAAACACGTCCGCTGCGATGCCGACTTGATCCGGCACCCCATCCAGCGTGACCCGAGCTTGCCCGCCTACGATGGCGATATCGGTTAGCGTCAACGCTTCGAGTGCATCGTTTTGCAATCGTGAAACCACATCATCCACGTCCGCTTCGACGGTTGCTTCGGCTTTGATCTCTTTCCATGTTTTCGCGTCCGCCGGACGCTGATCCAGCGAAAAGCCTTCATGGACAGCACGGAGAGCCGCGGCCGACTGCTCGCGTGGCACGAGAGCCGAAATCTTAATTTCGCTGGTTGTGATCATGTGGATGTTCACGCCGGCGTCCGCTAACGCTCGGAACATCTTGGCGGCGACCGCTTTCTGGTCGGCCATTCCCATACCCACGACACTGACCTTGGACACTTCCGCGTCGTGGGTGACTCCACTGGCATCGATCGAATCGACGACCGATTCCACTGCGGTTAGGGTTTGCTGCAGCTCATCGCCCGCCACGGTGAACGAAACATCCGCTTTGCCTTCAGCTCCCACGTTTTGCACGACCATGTCGACGGCAATCTTTTGAGCCGCGATGGCATTGAAAATCGCTCGACTCATGCCTGGCACGTCGGGCACACCCAGCACCGTCACACGGGCCTCATCTTTGGTCAGGGCAGCACCACTCACGGCGGCACTTTCAGATTCGGCCTGAGCAACAATCATGGTTCCGTCGCGATCACCAAAACTGCTGCGAACGTGAATCGGCACGGAGAATTTCTTAGCGAACTCGATCGATCGCGAGTGCATCACGCCAGCTCCCAAGGACGCCAGCTCGAGCATCTCGTCATAGCTAATCACATCCACGCGGCGAGCTTCGGGCAACAACCGTGGATCGGTCGTATAGACACCATCCACGTCCGTATTGATTTCGCACGCGTCGGCTCCCAATACCGCCGCCAACGCAACCGCGGTGGTGTCGGAACCACCACGACCGAGCGTGGTGATATTCAGGTCATCATCGATCCCCTGGAAACCCGCTGCGACAACGATATTGCCTTCCTCGAGAAGTCGTTCGATACGTCGGGTATCGATGGACCGGATACGAGCTTTCGAAAAGCTGTTATCCGTTTTCATCCCAATTTGGCCACCGGTCAGACTGACCGCTTTGGCGCCCAAATCATGAATTGCCATCGCCACCAACGCCACGCTGGTTTGCTCACCGGTGCTTAGCAACATGTCCATTTCACGGGCCGGTGGGCGTTCGCAAACGCCAGCCGCCAACTTCAGCAGCACGTCGGTTTGCTTGCCCATCGCACTGACGACCATGACGACGCGATGCCCTTGCTTTTGAGCCCGAATTGCTCGGCGGGCGGCAGCGCGGATTTTTTCAGTGTCAGCGACAGAAGTGCCGCCAAATTTTTGAACAATCAGAGACATGACATCAGGGAACGTGAAGCGGAGGTTGAGACCCAGTCCAGGGTAAAATCGGCGCGTTAAGCTTGAAACTCTTCGTTAATGAAGCGGTCCATCATCGTCCAACCCGGATCAAATACCAGACCTGTTTGCGAGGCTGAAATTTCGTCGTAGGTTGTTGCTGAATCGGTCGGAACGCCCGCCCCAGCGATAGTCAAAGGCACTGGCCCGTGAGTGTGCTTTTTGGTGCGGCAAAAGGTCGGGTGATCAGGCAAAACCAGGATCCGGGCTGACGAATCCTTTTGAACCGCTTCCCAAAGCGGCGCGACGATATGACGGTCAATCTGCTCAAGAGCTTCGACCTTAGCATCAGCCCGGCCTTCGTGAGACGCTTCGTCGGGTGCTTCGATATGGACGCACACAATGTCGTACTCATTCAAGGCCTTGATCGCCGCTTCGCCCTTGCCCACGTAATTCGTGTCCAAGTATCCGGTCGCTCCTTCGACTTCGATGCGTGGCCAACCAGCCAAAGCTCCGATGCCTCGCAATAAATCGACGGCGGTGATCATCACACCTTTCAGCCCGTATCGCTCATCAAAAGTAGGCAACCCAGGCGTTCCACCACTGCTCCAGAGCCAAACGCTGGTGGCGGTCTTTTTGCCCGCCTTTTGACGAACGATGCTGCTCGGATGAGCGGCCAGCACCTCTTCCGATGCGCTCATCAACGCAACCAAAATGTCGCTTCCCGGCCCACGTGGGAAATCATCCGCGACGGATAAATCCGTCAAATCGTGCGGGGCCGACGAACGCGTCGTCGAGGTAAACGGTGATGGGTGAGCCTCGTCACCACGGTAGATCAGCAAATTGCGGTAGCTGACCCCGGGGACGAATTCCAGTCGCGATGCGATCTCTGGATCAATCGGCGGATCGTCGCAACGCAGAAGCTTGGCGTTCAGCTCACCGAGCAACGCGGTGGAGTCTTCGGTGCTGATATGGTCGGCGGTGAAGTCGACCATGATCTGATCTTCAACCGTCACCAAATTACAGCGTACGGCACAATCATGGGGGCCAAGCTGAATCCCCGTCGCAGCAGCTTCCAGGGGAGCCCGACCGGTGAAATATTGATTGGGGTCATAGCCCAACAGGCACAGATTGGCGACTTCGCTTCCAGCAGGAAAATCCGCTGGCGTGTTGTCCGTGACACCCACGCATCCGGCCGCTGCGATCGCGTCCATTGCGGGTAACTGAGCGGCTTGCAGTGGCGTTTTGCCTTCCAGGCAATCTAGCGGCTCATCGGCGCAGCCGTCAGGAATGATGATGACGTATTTCATTGGAATCGGTAGCTAGCAGAAAAAGTCGAAAGTCAAGCCGGAGAGTGTCGTGGAAGCCGTCCTTTTGCGAAAGGCGGGTCATTTTTGATGCAAAGGTAATGTTCCGCCAAACCGGAAAAACCCCTGCTTTCACTAGCATTCCATTTTTCGCACCAGACCTCGCCTTTTGGCTCAACGGAGGGGTAAATCGCGAGACGATTCGCTACAGCCAGCAACGGTAAATTATCGTTTTAAGGACGAAACTCGCCTACACGAGCATTAATAGAATCTCGGTCTTTCCCGTCGGATGCATGAATAACAATCCCACCAAAGCGATCGAATCAACCTCGCCAGGATCGGCCGACGCGGCACCGCCGCCTCACCGACGGATTGTCGAGCTGGATGCATTGAGATCCATGGCGGCTATCAATTTGGTGCTGTTTCACTTCACGCACGTTTATGCCGTCAAGTTTGGGTTCACCACACCGCTGGGCGGCGAGTGGCCCTACGGTGCGTACGGGGTGATGATGTTCTTGATGCTATCCGGCTTTGTGAACAGCATGTCGCTCATGCGGCGAAACCAGCCCGGCGACTTCGTTGCCGCTCGTTTGATTCGGATCGTGCCGCTGTTCTTGGTCGTGGTGGTGGCCAACGTCTTTATCTGTAGCCTCGAACCGCTACGAAGCCAGCCGATCTCGGTGCCGCAGTTTTTAGCCAACCTGACACTCATGCCGCGTGTGTTTGGGTATGACTGCATCGACCCGGTGATGTGGACCCTTCAGGTCGAAATGATGTTCTACCTCGTCCTCGTAGCTCTTTTTTGCAGCGGTGGCCTGAAACGCTATTGGTTGGGCTGGGGCAGTTTGCTGGCGGCTTCGGCTATCGTTTGCCCCACGCTCGACGCACTCAAAGACAGCTATTCCCATCATGGGTTGTATGCGGTTGCAACGGCTGTGCGGCATCTCTTGGTGTTGGATTTCGTGCCGATGTTCATGATCGGCTTCCTGCTATACATGATCAAAACCAAAGTCGGCCGCCCCTGGCACAACGTCGCTGGGATTGTCGCCGCGGTAGCCGTCTTCCACTGCATCGACCATGGCAAACACAATCCGGTTGCGACAGTGCTGATCATCGGCTTAGTGACTCTGGCCGCTTGGGGACGCATTCCGATCTTGCGAATGAAACCTTTCGCCTACGTGGCGACGATTTCCTATGCGATTTATCTGTGCCACAACAATCTTGGCTGTGCCTTGATACACACGTTCGACCATGCTGGCGTGCCGCCGCTAATCTGCCTGGCTATCGTGATTGTGTTTTCCTTTGCAGTCGGTGTCCTGGTCACCCATCGCATCGAACAACCACTGACTCGTCGACTTCGAGCGTGGTACGAAAGCAGACGATCCAAACAATGGGTTCCAGCCAAAGTCGCATAGCCATCGCTTCTCGCCCAAACGCGTGGCACGTCGTACCATGGAATCGAGATTTCTCTTTCTCGATCCCAATGGATTTCCGACGTGTCCTCTTCCATTAACGCTTCGGCTGCGAAACTGATTGAAATCCTTTGCGGTGCGGACCAGCGAATCGTTTTCGCCGAAAGCTGCACGTGTGGCATGGCCGCCGCGATCGTTGGCGGCGTTCCCGGAGCCTCCAACGCGTTCGGGGGCAGTATGGTGACCTATCAAGCGGACGTGAAGCAGCAATGGCTAAACGTGGATGCCGCCACGATCCATCAATTTTCGGCCGAAAGCGAGCAAACGACCCTGGCGATGGCCATCCGGTTGCTCGAAACCACTCCGCAGGCTGACTGGGCGGGCGCGATCACCGGTCATCTCGGCCCCAATGCACCCGCCGAAAAGGACGGACTCGTCTTTGCTGCCCTGGCCAAACGCGGCAGTTTGTCGCCTGTTCAACCAGTCCCATTTCAGTTCCAGCTTGTCCAAACCACCCGAATCGGGCGGCAAATCGAAGCGGCAGAACGATTTTTGGAGTGGATGGTCACCCAAATTGGGTAAGAACCATCGCATTGGATGTCGCGTCGAACCACTATCACCGGTTACCTTATAAGGTCCTACCGCGATGTAGTGACGCCGATTTCTTCCTACGGCGAAACCTGCCTTTCCTCCCTCCCCCGCCTTCCCTGGTTTGTTTTCGTCCATGGTGTTTTCACGCTATCTTCGCTTCTTGAGTGCGAGTCTGCTGGTTTGCACGTTGGGGTGCTCGACCGAAGCCCCGATCGTCACCTATCAGATCCCAACCACCGTCCCAGCCGCACTCGCGACCGAGGACACGCGAATGGTCGCAGCGATCCTGCCTCAAGTAAAACAAGCTTGGTTCTTTAAATTGATGGGCCGGCAATCCGCCGTGGACGTCGCCGAAGCGGACTTCAAATCATTCGTCCAAAGCGTACGGTTCGAAGAAGGCGTCCCCATCCTGGATGACCTGCCGACGGGATGGCGACGAGGCGCCGATCGAGCAATGCGTTTCGCGTCGATCAACATCGAAACACCAACCCAACAACTCGACCTCAGTATTTCACAACTCGCCCGGATGGACGATTGGGAAAAATTGGTTGCGATGAATGTGAACCGCTGGCGTGGCCAAGTCGGGCTCGAAGCCAGCGAAGCAAAGTGGGCGGGCGCCGAAGTGCTTTCACAAACCGCCGCCGATCCTGAAGACCAAACCGAAGAAGACGCACCCGCGATTTGGGTCGACGTGATCGGTCGCCCGGACGCGGCCGCATCCTCAATGGGCGGCCCCATGTCAGGTTCCATGTCCGCCGGTGGACCATTTTCTGGCGCCGCGGGTCCCTTCGCTTCCATGGAAAGCGAATCTGGCCCCGACGGGAAAGCGGTCGATCCTCATGCTGGTTTACCTCGCGAAGCACGTGAAGCAATCGCGTCGGGCAAGATGAAAGCTCCTGGCAAAGCGATACCGAAGAACAAAGAACCGGACGCGGCGGCTACCGCCAAGACCGAAGACAACGACTCCGATTCGAAACTAAAATACGACCGACCCGAAGGTTGGCGTGACGGACGCATGTCGGTCATGCGAATGGCGGCCTTCAACGTGGGCCCCGAAGACGCCCCCGCCGAAGTCACCATCATCACCGCCGGTGGCGACTTGCGTGGCAACGTGGCTCGCTGGATGGGACAAATCCGCGAATCAGCCGTGCCCGATGAAGAGGTCGATGCGGCACTTGAAAATGCCGAAGAACTGGAAATCAGTGGGCATACCGGCCAACGCTTTGTCCTGATCCCGCCAACCGCTGCATCGGCAAATACGGACTCCGACGCAGACGAACCTGAAGATGCCGGTTCCGAGGATGCCGACGATACGGACTCAGACGCATCGACGACCAACGGCGATCCGATCGCAAGCGGAGCCACTGCGATCGACGCAACGATCATCCCACTGGATAATGGCTTTAGCCTGTTCGTTAAAATGACCGGACCTGTCGAGGTCGTTCAGTCCCAAACTGAACAAATGCGTGCGTTCTTGAAATCACTTCGTTTTTAGTCACGACTATCAACGAAGCGATTTAACACCCACCTTACCCCACCCTCACTTAGCTGAATCCCATGGCTACCGTCACCAATCAATTTCCGACCGACGCTCGTTCCGATGCCGACGGATGGGTTAGGCCGGCCACCGGTGCAGGCGTGCTGACCGTTCTCGGTTCTTTAAAACTGACCGTTGCTCTGTTTGCCTTGTCTCTGATTTTGGTGCTTGTCGGGACGCTGGCGCAAGACGAATTGAACATGCAAGAGGTGAAGTCTCGATACTTCATGTCTTGGGTCGCGATGATGCACATCGACGACTTCTTTCCTCAAGCGTTCTATCGTCACGACAAACCCATCCCCGGAATCATTCCGTTTCCTGGTGGAGCGATGATTGGTTTCTTGTTGATGGTGAACTTGGTCGCAGCCAAGATCACGCGATTTCGATTGCAAGCCAAAGGCACCAAATTGATTGCGGGACTCGCCTTCTTGGCAACCGGTATCGGAATCGCCGCCGTGATTGTGTTGCTAGGCCAAAACGATGAAGGCCTGCAGGGCACGCCACCGATATCCTATGACAAACTTTGGGCGTTGATCCTGGCCGTCTTGGCCGTCAGTTCCGTCGGCTGCGTGCTGGGTGCTACCACGGCCAAAACCCAAGTCTTCCGTTGGTGTGGTTTTATCACCGCCGCGTTGTTGGCGGTTTATGTCGTGTACTCGCTCTCATCGGGATATCGAATCGGTGACCCCGGCCTTCGAATTGTTTGGCAATTAGCCAAGGGCGTCGGCGCCGGGCTCGTGATGCTAGTAGGCTGCCAAATGGCGTTTGGCAAACAGGGCGGTAACGTTTTGTTGCACCTGGGCGTCGGATTATTGATGGTCGGTCAGTTTGCATTTGGCGATCGCCAAACAGAGCAACGATTGAGTTTGATTGAAGGCCAATCGACCAACACGTTTGTCAATCTTGACGAAGTCGAGTTGCAGCTCATTCGTACCGAAGACGCCATCCAGCACGTGACCGCCATCCCAGCGTCTCGACTGATCAGCGCGGCAAGCGACAACAGCGTAATCACTCACGAAGGCTTGCCCATCAAAGTCAAAGCGATCGCTTACTACGAAAACTCAACACTCAGCGACGTGCCCGAAGACAATCCTGCCGACCAGGGTTTCGGCTTAGAAGTCGGTGCCAAAGAGGTAGAAAAGTCCGGCGGTGCATCGATGGCGATCAACTTACCTTCGGCCTACGTCGAACTGATCAATGCCGAGACCGACGAGTCACTTGGCAAATTCCTGGTTTCTCAACAACTCAATGATCGCGAGATGCTGGCTCCCGATGGCAAAACCAAAGACATGCTCGATTCCGTCGACGTGCAAACGGAATCCAACGGAAAACAAACCTATCAAATCGGCCTGCGACTGCACCGCGAAGTAAAACCCTACTGGGTTCAACTGGACGATGTCCGTCGCATTAACTGGAGCGGGTCGGACACGCCACGTGACTACTCGTCATTCATTCGCATCGTTGACCCTGAACTGGGCAAAGATCGCAAGGAACGGGTCTGGATGAACAACCCGCTTCGCTATCGCGGGGAAACATTCTATCAGTCCAACTACACCGCACTGCCTGGCGGCAAGGAACTGACCGGTATCCAGGTAGTCCGAAACTCCGGCTGGTTGATCCCGTACGTTGCCTGCAGCATCACCGCACTGGGAATGCTGGTTCACTTCTGGGGAACGCTGTCCCGGTTCATCTCACGCCGCCGCCGAGAAACGGCCCAGATGTTGGCCAAGCAAGACCCTTTCAACGATGCACTGAGCGGAGATAGCGAGAACGGCACCAGCAAACTATCCCGCCGCCAACGTCAATCACTTCCCGTTGTATTGTGGCTATCAGCCGTTGCCGCTTTGGTCGTGTATTGCCTATTGCCAGCCACATCGATGCAAAACGCGAGACGGCCAACTGAGCGAGACCAGAAATTCGACTACGCCGCCGCTGGCCGGATTCCGGTGCAGGTAGGCGGGCGGATCATGCCGCTGGACGCCTACGCACGGCAAACGCTGAAGGCGATGACGAACAAGGACAAGCTGCCAACGGAAAAAGCCCCTAGCAAAATTCGCGATCGCGTTGGCGACGGAAAGATGTCGGCGGTTCAGTGGTTAATGGAAGTCGCCACGGACACCCAAGAGATCCGTCGCTTGCCCATGTTTCGTATTGATGCCGAACCGATTCGATCGGAACTGGATCTCGAACGCCGCGAGAGCAAACTGTATTCACTACAGGAAATTGGTGAGAGCATCGAGCGATTCAGCGAACTGGTAGGCCAGGCTCGCGAAAAGGATGCGAAGCAACAAGACTTCAAAGACAAGAAGCTGATTGAACTGGACATGCGAACGCGGCAATACACACTTGCCGCAGCATCCTTCCGATTGCCTGTACCGAAGGATTTCCCTGCTGATTTCTTTCCTGAAGGAACCAGCGAGCAAACCCGTCAATTGTTTGCTCTTCGTCGACTTGAGCAAGAAATGCAGGATCTAGCGGACCGGATGAAGCCACCTGGCTTAGTTCCACCCAGCCCCGAAGAGGCGATGTCGACGGAAAAGCAACCTCAGTGGTCAGCGTTCGCGCCCGCCTTCTTCGACATGGCCAAGAATGGACTCACCGAAGACAACACGCCGGTCGGAATCCGAACGTTTGGCGAGATGATCCGCGCCTACGGCAACGAAGACGCAATGCTGTTCAATAAAGCGGTCGACGAACACTTGGCTGCGGTGCAGTCCTATACGATCTCCGGATACGACCCATTTGCCGTATCGCTGGAACGCTGGCTAGGCGGAGCGGCCCCCACCGCGGTTGCCACCGGCCTCTACATTCTGGCTTTCATCTTGGGATTGATTGCGATGGCAATCAACTCGCCGCGCATGACGACGGCCGTTTGGGGAACACTGCTAATCGCCTTTGTGGTGCACACGATCGTGATTGCATGTCGCGTTTACATCACCGGACGAGCCCCCGTCATCAACCTCTATTCTTCGGCCATCTTCATCGGATGGGCAGCCGTGTTGTTCGGGCTGATTGTCGAACGAATTTTCCAAGTCGGTACCGGCAATTTGCTAGCCGGCTTGGCGGGCCTACTGACCCTACGCGTCGCGGATTACTTAACGCTCAATGTGGGTCAAGCGGAAACCATGGGTGTGTTGCAAGCGGTACTGGATACTCAGTTTTGGCTAACGACGCACGTCATCAGCGTCTCGCTAGGTTACGTAGCGACCATGGTGGCCGGAACACTTGGGATCGGTTACCTGATCTCTGGATGGGTCAATGCGAGCGACCGTTTCCGTCGCGATTTGTACCGTGTGATTTACGGCGCGTCGTGCTTCGGTATCCTGTTCAGTTTTGTCGGCACCGTTTTGGGTGGACTGTGGGCTGACGATTCCTGGGGCCGCTTCTGGGGCTGGGACCCGAAAGAAAACGGTGCTCTGCTAATCGTTATCTGGAACGCTTTGATGCTCCACGCCCGCTGGGACGGAATGGTAAAAGCTCACGGCTTCTCGCTGTTGGCGATCGGTGGAAACATCATCACCGCGTGGAGCTGGTTTGGTACCAATGAACTTGGCATTGGTTTGCATAGCTATGGCTTCACCGAAGGCATGCTCTTCAACCTCACGATGTTCTTTGCCGTCCAGACTGTCTTCATCGTCGTCGGCGTGATCATCGGCGATCACCGAACACCTAGCAATCCTTCATCGGGTGAACCGTCGCTAGAGTGAGCTATCGATGCAGCACTGACACTCGCGTCAGCGAGTACTATTCAAAGACCAATTCGTCAGCCGGACTCCAACGCAACGCTTGCATCATGTTTTGCGGCAAGCGTGTTTGGTTGCATTGCGGGTCAGCGATGGGTTGCACCATTGCTTCGGTCTGACTTTGCAAATCAATTCGCGTACCGTCGCTGGTTTGCAAAACGGGATAGGCGTATCCATCACGCGGACGCCGAATAACACAAGCAATCACTTCGTCGTCAAGTTTGACCCTGCTTCCTAGTGGAAAAAGCGATTCCACTCGCAAGAACGCGCGGATCACTTCGGGATCAAAAACTTGATGTTGGGCAAGATGCAGCATCAAACCAAGTGCGTCATGCGGCACGAGGGCTTGACGGAAACTGGTGCCCAACGTGAGCCGTAAATAGGTATCACCCACGTTTAGAATTCGAGCATAAAGGTTGACTCGTTTTCCAACGATTCCAAACGGATACCCCGAACCATCGAACTGCTCGTGCACCTGTTCGATCGCACTAAGCACCGCGTGTGAAATTTTGGATGTTTCTTGCAGGCATGTGGACGAGACCATTGGATGCTTCCGGTACTGCCACATTTCTTCATCGTCGAGCGGTCCTCGCCCTGGAACGGTCAAGCTGGGATCCATCGTCCGCAAACCAATGTCATGCAACAAGCCAGCGGTACCAATCTCCAGAATCGAGGGTCCATCGAGTCCCATTTCAGTACCAATCGCCATGCCCAACACGCCAAGCTTGACGCTGCGATCGGTTAAAGACATCGACGGTTCAGCGGCGACAACATCCGCGATGGTTTGATCGTGATCGTCTAGGATGGCGGTCGCAAAAGCCGCGGATAGATCGGACAGTGCCTCGATTGTCTTCAGCTTAGAATCCGCCAGTTCGAGGCCAATCTGTTCAAATTGGTCACGAGCGAGTTTCACATGGCTGCGCAGAACTTCACGACGTGAGTTGTTGTAGGGTTCGTTGTGACGATCAACCAGATTTTCCTTAAGCGGCACTCCCTTTGGCCACTTCGATGGATGTTCGGCCTGGAATTTGAGCCCGGGCGATCGCGACGTCTTAGGTGCCGCACGGCGTGGCGTACCGCCCCCGTCGGACCGCCGAAGCGTCTCAACTTCGTCGGCGCGGACCACCAGTTCAGCGATTTCACGGTCTTTCAAGCCGCGAATCAAATCCGCGGTGATCGCCGTGCCAGCCCCTAGTAGCAGCAAACCGTTATCGTCTTCAAGCGGGAAGCGACAAATCGCACCAACTTGAAGTTCTTCAATCGGTAGCGACACCATGTCGCTTTTTCCCCTTGCAGCAAGCGCTGCTGGATTCATCTTAATGCTCGATGAAGGAAAAAGCGGGACCAGCTTCAGGGTATACTTTTCCTGAAATTACTGTCCGTCATCCCAAAGGTAGGTCCCCCATGCGTGCATGCAAATGTTCTTCATGGCTTTTGCGAACAATGCTGCCGGATGAGCGACCCGAATGGCGAGGCTTCTGATGTCGATCACCGTGAAACGGTTGGTTATCGGCGGCGGGATCGTTGGCTTGGCAACGGGCCTAGAATGGCTGCGCAGTCACCCAGGATTGCCGCTGACCGTTCTTGAGTCGGAACCCTCCGTCGCCCAGCACCAAAGCGGACACAATTCTGGGGTGATCCACTCAGGCATCTATTACCGTCCTGGCAGCGAGAAAGCCCGACTTTGCATTGAAGGCAAAACGCTGATGGAAGCGTTCTGCCAAAAACACAGCATTCGCACCGAAATATGCGGAAAAGTAATCGTTGCGACCACGTCGCAAGAGCTTGCCCAGCTCGAAAAACTGGTGCAGCGTGGGCAAGAAAACGGAGTCCCGCTCAATCGCATTCATACCGACGAACTTCGGCGTATCGAACCGGCCGTGGCTGGATTGGCTGCGATCCATGTGCCAGGTACGGGGATCGTCGATTACCGCCAAGTGTGCATCGCCTTAAAGGATGAAATCGAAAAATTGGGGGGCGAAATTCGCTTATCCAAACATGTCGACCGTATCAATTATGACGATAGCCGGGTTCGCATTGGTCTTTCCGATGGCTCGGAATTTCACGCTGACGAGGCCATCGTTTGTGCCGGACTCCACAGTGATCGGCTCTATCAACTCGCAGCCTGCTCCGGCTTACCTGCGAGTGAACGAACCAATGACGGTGTGCGCATCATTCCTTTTCGAGGCGAATACTACGAACTGGTAAAGGAGCGAAGATCGCTATGCAAGAATCTGATTTACCCAGTCCCCGATCCACAGTATCCGTTCTTGGGCGTCCATTTCACTCGGATGATTGGACCGGCCGGCCCGGGTCATGATCCAGTCGAATGCGGCCCAAACGCGGTGTTGGCATTTGCCCGACATGGTTACACTTGGAGCGACTTGGACTATTCTGATTTGATGGACACACTGCGGTTCAGTGGCTTTCGTCGGCTGGCATTAAAACACTGGCGAATGGGCTTGAGCGAGATCCACCGGTCTTTGCGCAAGTCGGTGTTCGTTGAATCGCTTCAGCGTCTGATTCCAGCGATCCGAGCGGAGGACTTGGTCCGAGCTCGGTCGGGAGTGAGAGCGCAAGCGGTCGCTGCAGACGGTTCAATGGTGGACGATTTCCTGTTTCGCCAAACGCCGCGAATGACCCACGTTTTGAACGCCCCCAGTCCTGCTGCGACGGCCTCCCTCGCGATTGCTAAACGTATCGTCCAACTACATACATCGAATTCCAATTCCGCGATCTAGCCTCGCCTCCTCCCACCATTTTGCCCGCGCCCGTCGTGACTTCTGATTCAAATCGTCCGATCGTGGTGCTGTTCTTATTCGCATTCTTGACGTCAGCGTCTTACGTCCTGACGAGTGCCTTAGGCGTTAGCTGGTACCTAGGCCGAGTCGGCGCCAGTGCACTGCCGCTCGTATTCGCCGCCTCGGCCATTGCTGTTGTTTGCGTTTCATCGCTGACTTACGCCGCGATCTCGAAAGTGCGAACGAGACGTTGCTTGGTTATATGCTGGATGGCAATGTTGGTTGTCTCTATCATTCTGTCCTTCCGTTTGCAAACATCGGGACACTCGGTCTATCTACTGGGATTGCTATACGTTTTGGGTGAAATCCGCGGGTGCTTAAACACTGTTTTCCTAACCACGTTAGCAACCGATCGGTTCAGCAACTCTCGATCCAAACGCCCCTACACGATGATTGCGGCGGGCGCTCCTACAGCGGGCATCGTTGTAGGCTTGCTGATGGGATACGACCCATCTCAGTTCAGCGATGTGCGTTTCATCCAGGTGATCGCTGGACTAGATGCCGCTGTTCTCTTGCTTGCGTTGTTCCTGCCGCGTTGCTCTTCCTCGATCCACAGCACGGAAAACCAGGTTGACGCTAAATCGCAACCGGAACCCGACACCGATGACTTTGGGCCCGTCATAAAGCCAACGGATGTCTACCGATTTCGTTTTAATCTCGCGATGTTGTTGGTGATGGAAACGGTCGTGCTGACGCTACTGGGTTTCCAATGGAAATACGCCGTGTCGGAGTACCTGCATGAGAACGAAACAGCGATGATCGCCTACTTTGCGATGTACTATGCTGCAACAGACGTCTTGATCCTGACGTTTCAACTGGCGGTCGCCGGACGCTTACTTGACCGCTTTGGCATCGGAATGGCTTTGGTGGGCTATCCCTTGCTATTGGTACTAGCTGGCGTGATTGCGTTGTTCACTCAAGCGATCTGGTCCTGGTTTATTTTGATGACGATGACTCGCGGACTGGATGTGATTCGCCGGTCTCTTCACAATCCCGCTTTAACGTCGGCGTTCGCTTTATTTCACGCCAAGACTCGGCGGAAGGTTATCGTGTTCGTTAAAGGTGTCTGCAAACCGACCGCGGAAGTAATCACATCGATACTGCTGTTGCTCTATGCCGACGGCTTGGGATTTGAACGGTTCACGATCTACTGGTGGTGCTTACTATTCCCATGGATCTTGGCAGCGTGGACGGTCAGTCGCACGTATCGATCCTACATGAACAAGCCTCACTCCAGTGCAACTGCTTCAAACGAAGTGGCCAGTGCGTTAAGCAAATAGCGGTCCCTCCTCCGCTAATCCGCTACTGCAAAATGGATGGCCTAAAGTGGCGACGCAGTTTTTTTAGTTCGCCATCCGACCATTCTTCAGGCTGGGTCACTGAAACCCAAGCATCGATGTAACTCGATGGCGAGTAGTTGTGTCCGTAGCCAACCGGAACACTTGTTGCCATCGGTAAGTCGAACGCGATCTGAAGAAAAGTTACGATCGGATACCAACGCAGCCCCGGCGAAACATCGGGACCACGCGGCTCGGCCAGCCATTGCGGTTGATGCCAGGCGAGCGAAGGCGAAAACCAAACCATCGGGTCGCTGGCATGCTGGATATAGACGTTCCGAATTGGCCCCCAGGACTTTCCGGTATCCAACGTATTCGTTTGCGATGTGAACCGTACCATCGATTCGTCACGAAAAGTCGGCATCCAAATGGGTGAACCAGCATTACGAGAATTGACAATGGACGCCCATTGACGACTCGGGAAGGGCGGGCCGCTCCATACAGCCCCTTCGATAGGGTCCTGGAACGTTTCGATTAGGTCTGCTGCGTCTTCGCATCCGTAGGCCCCCAAACTCAATCCAAACAGATACAAACGCGGACGATCTTCTTTGGGCAAGGCGGTCCAGTACGCATACACCTGATCAAAGAGCGCCGATGCCGACCGCTTCGACCGCGATGGGTCGACCAAAATGGTGATCCAACTGGGAAGGTACGAGTACTGCATACTGACGATGGCTGTATCGCCACGATGTAAATACTCAAGGGTGTCGACCGCACCCTCATCTAGCCAGCCCGTCCCCGTGGGCGTGGCGACAACCAAAACTTTCCGTTCGAATGCACCTGTCCGCTTCAGTTCCGCCAACGCGATCGCGGCTCTTGCTTGATCATCTTCGTCATTACGCATACCGACATACACCCGGATCGGACGCTTTGATGCCTCACCGGTAACCTTACTGATTTCATCTTCGGATGGACCGCCTGCGATAAAATCCTTCCCTCGCCGGCCGATCGATTCCCAATCCACCAACGATTCCGGACTACCACAAGCGAACTCGAAACTTGGCTGGTCGATGCCATCATCGATCAAGAGATCCGCCCTCAAGAAGAAACGATCGGCGAAGTCGAGCAATCCGCGAGCGATCACACCGTTGCCGATCAGTAAACCCAATAACAACACACTGATAGTGCTTATCGTTATTGCGATCCGGCGAGGCAAGTACCGTTGCAGTCGGTTCGAAAGCGACGCCCCAATATGAATCATCCAACGGGCGATCGACACCAGGATGAATGCCACCAGCAAGGCAATCACAAAAAACCGAAACGGCGCTGTCGACTCAAGCGGCGGCATTTCCATCAATTGGCGGATCGAGTTCTGCCACCCAGTCGCATGCCAAACCGAAATTGCAAACGCGATCACCGCCAATGTCACGCTAACTTGCTTTGACCGCCGTGCCACACCAGGGCCGGGTTGTGGCAACTCGAGGAAAACCCAAGCCCAAGTAGCCAACACTCCGACGACATAACCAATCGCCAGCGAAAACCCCGATAAGATTCCTTGCACAACGTACGGCCGAGGCAACAGCGACGGAGTAATCGATCCGCAGAAAAAGAGTGTTGCGAAGACAAGACCGGTAAACGAAAAGGAGTCCAAGTAGGAGCGAGATATCGAACTGATCCTGAGAACAACGCGATTGAACATTCATCCGCTCCAACGAGAACAATGATCTCTAAACGATAGCCCTAACAAACGGCCTTTCAAATGCAGCCTCTTAGGAAGCTTCCCCAGGACTAACGACCATCTTCCTGACGACAATCTGTGCACCCCAACGCGTTCAAGAGGAACGCGTCCGATTCGCCAACACGAAATAGAAAACCGGCGTTAAGAAGATACCGAAAAAAGTCACGCCCAACATGCCTGAAAAGACAGCAACCCCAAGCGTCGAGCGCATTTCCGCCCCGGCACCGGTGCCTAACACCAACGGGACCACCCCCAAGATGAATGCCAGCGACGTCATGATGATCGGGCGCAACCGAAGCCGACACGCCTTAATCGTTGCATCAAATTTGCTGAGCCCCTGCTCCTGTTGCTCCTTGGCAAACTCGACGATCAAGATCGCATTCTTGCTGGCCAGTCCCACCAAAACGACAAACCCGATCTGCACGAAGATATTGATGTCCATGCCCGCAAGTGCAACACCGATCACGGCACATAACAAACACATTGGAACCACCAAAACAACCGCAAGAGGAAGTTTCAAACTCTCGTACTGGGCCGCTAGCACCAAAAAGACAAGCACCACCGCTAACGCAAACACGATCAACGCAGTATTGCCCGCCTCGATCTGCAAGTAGGTCAGCTCGGTCCACTGGGTATCGAATCCAAACGGAAGCGTATCAGCCACCGCGTCCTCAACGGCACGAATCGTTTCACCTGAACTGACTCCCGGCATTGCAACTCCGTTGATCGAAGTCGCCGTGAATCCGTTGTATCGCTGAACGGCGGCGGGTCCGGTGGTATCGCTGATCGTTGCCACACTTCCCAACGGAATCATCATGTTAGTGTTGCTACGGACGTATAGCTGCGTGACTTGATCCGGCGTCAAACGGAACATGGGATCCGCTTGCAAATTCACTTGCCACGTCCGTCCAAACGCATTGAAGTCGTTGACGTAATAGCCACCTAAATAGGTTTGTAGAGTTGTGAAGACTTCGTTGAGCGAAACGTTCATCGTCTTGCACTTTTCGCGGTCAACGTCAACAAACATCTGCGGCGTGTTTGCTCGGAACCCGCTTTGCATGCCCATGATTTCCGGCTTGGAACTTCCCGCTTTACTCAGCTGAGCGGTTGTCTTCTCCAGTTCCGACAGCCCAATTTGCCCGATATCGCGAACGATGATCTTAAAACCACCTCCACTACCCAGACCGTCGACCGGAGGCGGTCCGAAAACGGCCACTCGTGCATCCAATATTTCCTGTGCAGCTACCTGACGAACCCTTGTCGCAATCCGCTCGGAATACAACGCAGCATCTTCGCGATCATGGAATGGGTCCAGAATGACAAACACGGACGCAAAGTTCGAACCGACTGCGTTTTGAATGAACGATTGTCCGACAATCTCCAGCGTGTGCTCCACACCTGCAAGCCCGTTGGCTTCGTCATGCCCTTCGTGTTCATGTGACTCTTCTTCGCCCGAACGCTCTGCCTGCACAGTTCCCGCCAGATAACGACTGTCGCCACTTCGCTTGCCTAACAAAGCATGACTCAATTCGGCGACTACCTTTTCGGAACGCTCCAGAGACGCTGAGTCTGGTAATTGGATATCGACTAGCAAATACCCCTTGTCCTGCGCCGGCACAAACCCGGTTGGCACGGTGGTCATGGCCTCATAGGTCCCCCACAACAATCCGCAATAAACCAACAAAACAATCAAGGCGAATCGAATCAACCATCCCGCAATCGTGGCATAGATTTCTGAAACAGCTCCAAAGAAGCGGTTAAACAGATTGAAGAACCATCCAAACAGGAAATTCAACAGACGTGACAACCAATCACGTTGTTCCGACTTGGGACGCAACAGCAGTGCACTTAAAGCGGGGCTCAACGTGAGCGAGTTCAGTGCACTGAAGAACGTCGATACAGCGATTGTCGCGGCGAACTGCTTGAAGAACTGCCCGGTTAGCCCTGAGATGAACAAGCAAGGTATGAACACACACATCAAGACTAGCGAGATTGCGATAATCGGCGTCGTCACTTCCTCCATCGCCTTTTCAGAAGCCTCAACGGGTGACATACCGCTCTCGAGTTTATGTTCGATCGCTTCGACCACGACGATCGCATCGTCAACAACAATCCCAATGGCAAGCACCAAACCAAACAACGAAAGGTTGTTCAGACTGAATCCGATGCCAGCCATTACCGCAAACGTACCAATGATGGCGACCGGAACCGCGATTAGCGGAATGATTGCGGCACGCCAGGATTGCAAGAAAAGTAACACCACAATCGCCACCAAGATGATCGCGTCTCGCAGTGACTTGAAAACCTCTTGAATAGACTCACTGATGAACGGGGTCGTGTCGTAACTGACCGAATACTCGACACCAAGCGGGAACTTCGTACTAAGCTCCTCCATTTTACTGCGCACGCGGTCGGCAGTATCCAAAGCGTTGGAACCGGGCAATTGAAAGATCATTAAACCGGACGCCGCAACGCCATCCAGTTTGCATTTCGTATCGGAAAAACTCGCTCCGAATTCGATACCCCCAAACGAGACGCCATCTTCGGTTCGGCGGTCGGTTACCACATCGGACAATTTGACAATCTGGCCGTCCTCGCCGGTCTTAACGACGATCTCGGCAAACTCCTCCACCGATGACAATCGTCCCAAAGTCTTCAGCGTGTACTGAAAGTCCTGGCCGCTAGGTACCGGCGGTCGACCAAGTGCGCCGGCAGCAACCTGAATGTTCTGTTCCTTTAACGCGGCGATTACGTCACTGGCGGTTAGCTGAAGCGTTGCCATGCGATTGGGATCCAACCAAACCCGCATGCTGTAATCACGCTCCCCGATAATCGTGATGTCGCCCACGCCGTCGATCCGCGCGAGTTCATCTTTGACCCGAATGGTCGCGTAGTTGCTTAAGTACAACTGGTCCCGCGACTGATCGGGAGAAAAGAAGTTGACCGCCAACAGCGAACTTGCCGAGGCTTTGACCACCGAGACGCCAGTGCTCTTGACCTCGGCCGGCAAGACGGGAGTGGCAAGGTTGACCCGGTTTTGCACCAGAACTTGAGCCATATCCAGATCGGTACCGACCGCGAAGGTCACCGTCAAAGAGTAGCCGCCGTCGTTGGTCGACTGGCTGGACATGTACAACATGTTCTCGACACCGGTCACCTGCTGCTCGATGGGCGCAGCAACCGTTTCAGCGACAACCTCGCTACTGGCTCCTGGGTACTTCGCGGTAACCAATACCGAGGGTGGTGAGATTTCAGGATACTGTGCGATCGGCAACGTCCAGACAAAAATGCCTCCCGCCAGCACGATGAGCACCGAAATCACACAGGCGAAGATGGGACGTTTAATAAAGAATTGAGACATGGTCGTTCGACAGGCCGTAGCCCACTAAAAAGAAATGCGATCCAAGACGACACAAGATGAAACGGCGAGAATGCCGTTAGGGAGTTTCCGAAACCGGATCGACTTTCATTCCCGGCTGAATCAATTGCATGCCGGCGACCACGACTGAATCATTGGGTTGGACACCCTTGAGGATCACACGCAAATTATCTTTTCGATCACCGACTTCCACCATGCGATGCTGCACCTCGTTCTTGTCATCAACGACGTAGACAAACTTGGTTGCCTGATCAGTCCCGATTGCCGTATCGGGTACCAAGACAGCTGCATGGGCATCGGAAACGGGAAGCTTCAAGCGAACGAACATCCCTGTCTTCAGCAATCCATCGGCATTTTCGAACACTGCGCGGATCTGGGACGTGCCGGTTTGCTCGTTGACTTCGCTTTCGGCGTACTCCAACTGGCCTTCATGGGGAAACCCAGTCTCATCCTGAAGCTGCAGGAAGCAGGGGATGTTCAGTTCCGAAAGCTTGTTTGCTTCTTTGAAGTCTGCTCCCGCCATTTCGCGTTGACGTCGCATGAATTTCAGACGCACGCCTTCGTTAACATTCGCAATCGCTTTAATGGGACGATCCTTCAACACGGTCGTCAATATGGTACCACCAACCAATCCACCGGTTACGAAATTACCATCATCCAATAACGCTCGATCAATCCGGCCTGAAATCGGCGAGGTGATTTTGGTGTACCCAACATCGAGCTTAACCCGCGCCGAATCGGCCTTTCGAGCAATGACGCTGGCGGCCGCTTCCGCCACCGCGGCTTGATTCTCGTCAAACTCCTCGCGGGAGATCGCCTCGCTGGCAATCAGTTTCTGAGACCGTGCGAACTTCTTTCGAGCCAACTCCAATCGCGTCTCTGCAACCGATATTTGGGCCTGTGCTTGGTTGTAGATTGCCTCGTACTCGTCCGGCTCGATGGTGAAAAGCAGGTCACCCTCTTCGACTCGCTGTCCATCGGTGAAATGCGTTTTCAATAGGAAACCGGAAACACGGGACTGAATGACCACACGCTCATCGGCAGCCAAACGCCCAACCAACTCAACGTAGTCAGTGACTTCACTCTCGACCGCAGGAACAACAGCAACCTTCTGGACTGGCCGGGCCGCATCGCTTCCCACCGGATCCCCTTTGGAACAGCCACCCACCAAGACCACCGACAACGAGCTTACGGACAAGCTGATGCATATCAGCGACGCCAGGAAGTGTTCAGATTTCATTTTCTTGCATTCCTAGACATCCCATCAGCGGGATCATGGGGCGTGGGTGTGTACTCGCTGCAAAACTTAACTGCTGGGAGCCCAAAGTTCGAGAGGGGCGAGCCGTCCGGCCTGTCCCACCAACTGACCAGCAACAACAGAGGTTTTGCTGGCGCATAAAAAAACCACGCAAGCGATTGCTTGCGTGGTTCCTTTGTTTCTGGTTTTCAGCTCATCCAGGTCAACGAATCAACCTGAGCGAACTTGAATCCAAGACTAGCCACCACAAGTCGTGCAACCGGCACCGGTTTGCATTACTGGAGCGGCTGGCATTGCAGGAGCAGCTTCGTAGCTTTGAACGGCAGGAGCCGATTCGTACGAAGGAGCACTTTCGTAGCTGACAGCAGCAGGTGCACTGTAAACAGGAACCTGTACAGTCGTTGGGACTTGCTTGCAAACTCGAACTTGAACAGCCTTCATCGACTGAACAGGAACGCAAACGCTGTAAGTTTCTGGCACTTGTTCGTTGACAGTGTCATAAACGGTGACGTTGTAGTTGCGAGTACGAGTTTCAGGAACGTTAACGGTGTAGCTAACTTCGCGGCTACGTTGTTGTGTTTCCATGCGAGTCTTGTTGACCGTACGAGTGCGTTGCTCGGTAGTCATGGTCGTTTGAGGAACCATGCGTGTACGAGTTTCAACACGGGTCTTGGTAACAGGAACCGTACGAGTCTTAGTTTCGACACGGGTCTTAGTTACAGGAACGCTCTTGGTGCGAGTTTCAGTGCGGTACTTGGTGACGGTGTAGTCGCGAGTACGTTGCTCTTGACGGCACTTCTGAACCGAAACGGTACGCGAGCGTTGCTCGGTAGTCATTTCAGTGTAAGGAACTTCGCGAGTACGAGTTTCCATACGAGTCTTGGTAACAGGAACCATACGAGTCTTGGTTTCAGTTGTCATCGTGGTCACAGGAACTTCGCGGGTGCGAGTTTCCATGCGAGTCTTGGTGACAGGAACTTCGCGGGTGCGAGTTTCAGTGCGGTACTTGGTAACGGTGTAGTCACGAGTACGTTGCTCTTGGCGGCACTTCTGAACTTGAATAGTACGAGTACGAGTCTCGGTACGGTGCTTGGTCACGTTGACCATACGCTGACGAGTTTCGGTACGTGTACGAGTAACAGGAACCATACGGGTCTGCGTTTGGCAGGTGTAGGTAGTTACGTTGTAGCTGTAAGGAACCTTTTCAGTGGTGCGTTGGTACGAGGTCGTAGGAACTTGCTCGGTGACAACGTTAGGAACGTAAACCTTACGGTACGAAACGGCTGGTGCACACGCAGGTGCCGCAGCTGCACAGCCACAGCTGCTTTCGCAACCGCCGCATCCGCCACAAGGGCTTCCGCAGCTGCTAGTTGCACAACCACAACCTGAACCGGCCGAAGCAGCAGGAGCGGCTTCAACAGCTTGGCACTGGTAGCTTCCCAGATCCTTGGTAACGGTTTGCATGGTCGTTACAGGAACGCACTTGCTAACGGTACGGTAAGCAGTCTTGGTTTCTTGAACAGGAACACGAACGGTGTAGTTCTGTGCAACTTGCTCGGTGTAAGGAACGGCAACGGTGTACGACTGAGCAACTTGCTCGGTGTAAGGAACGGTGACGTTGTACGACTGCTCGACGCTCTCAGTGTAAGGAACGTTTACAGTGTAAGTCTGGGTTTGCGTTTCGGTGTAAGGAACCTGAACGCTGTAAGTTTGAGTCAGAGTTTCGGTGTAAGGAACCGACACTTGGTAAGTTTGAGTTTGCGTGCTCGTCACAGGAACCTGGACGGTGTAGCTTTGCTCAACTTGCTCGGTGTAAGGAACCGAAACTTGGTAAGTTTCAGTGCGTGACTTTTGAACAGGAACTTGAACCGTGTAAGTTTGCTCAACTTGCTCGGTGTAAGGAACGTTCACAGTGTACGACTGAGTTTGAGTTTCAGTGTAAGGAACAGTGACTTGATAGGACTGTTCGACGTTCTCGGTGTAAGGAACGGTCACTTGGTAGGACTGTTCAACGTCTTCGGTGTAAGGAACCGACACTTGGTAGGACTGTTCGACTTGAGTCGTGACAGGAACCTGAACGGTGTAGGCTTCTTCCTCAGTGTAAGGAACTGCGACTTGAACGTCGTAAGTTTCTGTACGAGTCTGAGTTTGAGGAACGTTCACGGTGTAAGTTTGCTGACGAGTTTCAACTCGAGCAACTTGCTTGGTGACGTTCTTCATGCGAGTTTGGGTTTGACGCTGGTACGAAGTCGTCGGAACCATACGGGTTTCGGTAACGTACTGCGAACGCATAACAGTTTGCGTTTGGTAGGTAACTTGTGGAGCACATCCGCCACCAGCACCGTAAGCGACAGAGCCGCCATCGTAGGAAGCTGAACCACCGTCAGTGACGCATCCGTCACCGCTGGCGCAACCGCCGCAATCTCCGCATCCTGCGTGGACCGAAACAGCGAACAACATCGCTGCGGTAAGGCCCATAAACATCCTTAATACACTCGACTTCATAGAAAACACTCCAAAATGCTCACAGCCAGGTGAGGCAACAGAAGAAACACGGGTAAGCTTTAACGGCTGCGTACTTTGGGTGGACATCACCCACTGAACACAAAAGGTAGATGCTAGGTGATTTGTGTCAACGATGCGGACGGATTTCCTTGCGAAGTTTTTCTGTTTCCAAAGCGTGTCAGACGCCGATTCCAAGGGAAACAGGGGCATTGCAATTGCTTGCAAGAGTCACGTCGAACAGGACACTGCGAACGCTCCCAAGGGAAATCCCTAAGTGGTGTACAAAAGTCGGTAAAAAATGGGTGTTGCGCTTCCGATTACAGTCCACTATGGACACCAAGACGCCAAGAGAGACCCGCACCGTGAACTTACCAGCCCTAACACATACAATAGCAACAGTTTCGGTAGCTACAGGTGCCAAGACTGTCGCTAATTAGACCACGCTCAAATTGAATAAAAGTCCTTGAAAAGGCTAGTAAACCTGTAAACATACCTTCGTCCGTCCGTATACTTTCGTAGAGTTCGTGCGGTGCTTGTGGCTTGCAGTGGTGGGGAACCAGATCGGTGTCGAAAATAATTTGGGTTGGCGATGCCAACAATCCACCGGTTCTGCCTTCAGATCTAGATCTTGGTGTTCCCGGAGGATCCGAAGAGAGCAATCCGCAGGTCGATCAAAGCGTCCAGAACGCTGAGCCCGTCCAA
The DNA here is from genome assembly GCF_057365095.1 of Rhodopirellula sp. J20-39. Classification (NCBI taxonomy): domain Bacteria; kingdom Pseudomonadati; phylum Planctomycetota; class Planctomycetia; order Pirellulales; family Pirellulaceae; genus Rhodopirellula; species Rhodopirellula sp. J20-39. The sequence continues at coordinate 6,444,508 of NZ_CP195123.1, forward strand.
TGGATTCATGCGGATACGATCGTCGATGCGTTCCTGCATCTTGAAGACGACGACATTGTTGGTCTGTGGCTGGGCCGAGACAAGCTTCCGGGCGTCTCCGAAATTCGAGGCGTGCTGCAAAGCGGAGTCATGCTGCGGGATATGCCCGAAGGCGTCGCCCTTTTGGATTCCGACCTGAGAGTTATCTGGGCGAACCGGCGATTGTTGCAGTGGGCCGATCGCGAAGAAGCGACACCACTCGGGATGACGTTCTACGAATTACTGCACGATCCCGAGATCATGGGACCTGACTTCTGTCCGTTCCACACCGCGTTGGCGACCGGTGACCAAAGCCATTCAACTCTGCACAGCCAAAACAACCACTTCTTTAAAGTTCACGCCGCCCCGATCGAGTCTCCCGACTCTCTGCGACAACTGATTGTGACCGTCGGCGACATCACCGAAGAGATCCTTCAGGAACAAAAGCTGGCCGCCATTCACCAGGCTGGTCGCGAATTGGCGGACTTACGCCCCAACGAAATCTTCATGATGGAGGTCGACGAGCGGATCGATCTTCTGAAGGACAACATCCAGCATTACCTGCGAGATCTGCTGAACTTCGACGTCATCGAAATACGTGTGTTGGAACAATCCACTGGTGACCTGCTGCCGCTGCTGAGCGTGGGGATCGATGACGAGGCGTCGGACCGCCGGTTACTGGCCAAGATGCAGAAGAACGGAATCACCGGTTACGTTGCTGCGTGCGGGCTTAGCTATATCTGTCACGACGTGCTCAACGATCCTCTGTTTATTCCCGGCGTGGCGAACGCACGCAGCTCACTGACGGTGCCGCTGATCCTGCACGACCAAGTGCTGGGCACAATCAATGTGGAAAGCCCCGAGCTTTCAGCGTTCTCTGACAGCGACTTGCAGTTCCTGGAAATCTTCGCTCGCGACATTGCGTTCGCGCTGAACACTCTGGAATTATTGGTCGCCCAAAAAGCAAACACGGCGCAGCAGAGTTGTGACGCGATCCATAGTGCGGTTGCCTTGCCTGTGGACGCGATCTTGAACGACGCCGTTCACGTGATGGAAAAGTACATTGGGCACAGCCCCGAGGTGATGGACCGTCTAAGCCGCATCCTGCAAAATTCGCGTGACATCAAACGCACCATCCAGCAAATTGGCGAGAAGATGACGCCGCTCGAAGCGGTTCCTGCTGACGAGAAATCACAACAACATATTGGCCTACGCGGGAAACGAATTCTGGTTGTCGATGAAGACGACCAAGTTCGCGAAGACGCTCACCGTCTGCTCGAAAAATACGGCTGCATCGTCGAGACAGCACACGAAGGCGACGAAGCTGTATTGATGGTTCGCCGAAGCGGCGGCAACCACGCCTACGATGCAATCATCAGCGACATTCGATTGCCCGACTACAGCGGCTATCAACTGATGCTCCGGCTGGAAAAGGTCATGGACCACGTTCCGATGATCTTGATGACCGGCTTCGGCTACGACCCAGGTCACTCAATCGTCAAAGCAAAACAAAACGGCCTGCATCCCAAAGCGGTTCTGTTCAAGCCTTTCCGCCTAGACCAGCTAATCGACGTCGTGAAAACGGTGCTGGAAGCGACACCGACTTCGCCGCCCAAGCAAGACGAACCTACCGAACAAACGTCGTCCCACTAAAGTGAACTGAAGCACTCGATTCGGTAACTCAGGCCACCGCTGAACAGCGATCGCCTATCCAATGGCACCAAAGCCCGCTGCCGTAAGCGACTTCTTTTGATACCGCCGGGCGTGAAGCCTTCCTACTTGAATGCAAACGCCCAGCCTTTGGCTAGAATCACAGCCTTGGTTTGCACATAGCCAACTGTAGCTCTCGGCATCCATGCTTCAATCGAAGTGCCTGCCACGCTCCCAATCTCTGCGGCGACCGAATTAGGCAACTCATTGGCAACGACAGTCAATCATCCTTAGACACAATTGATTCATCATGACGAAGCGTTGGCGGATTGCAGGCATCAATTTCTCGCACATGCACATGGGTGACTTGCTGCGCAACGTCCATGATCACCCTAACGCGGAAATCGTCGGGATCTGCGATGAAGACCCGACTGCGATGAAATCGGCCATTGAATCCCTGAACATTTCAGACTCTTGTGTGTTCACCGACTACCAAACATGCATGGAAACAACGCAGCCCGATCTGGTTGTCCTGTGCCCGCCAACGGGTGAGCACGCGTTATGGGTCGAGCGGGTCGCTCCGTACGGCACGGATGTGTTCGTTGAAAAGCCATTTGCAGGTTCCTTGTCAGATGCGGACCGCATGATATCGGCAGTCCGAAACTCCGGTAAACAACTGATTATCAATTGGCCGGCCCGTTGGGATCCCAGCCATTTCACTGCTTGGCGAATGATCTCGGAAGGAACCATTGGTTCCGTGATTGAAGTCCATCACTACGGCGGCAATCGAGGTCCGCTATATCACGGTGCCGATAAGATTGAGTTCGAGCCAACGGCCGACGACAAACGAAACAGTTGGTGGTATCAACGGGAATCCGGTGGCGGTTCACTGCGCGACTATTTGGGATATGGGGTTACTTTGGGAACCTGGTTCAACGGTGGCCAAAAGCCAATTGAAGTGACATCCGTCGCTACCTCCACACCGGGACTCGAAGTCGACGAACACAGCATCACGATCGCCCGGTACGACAATGGGCTATCGAAGTTTGAAACTCGTTGGGGCACCTTCACCGACCCTTGGGTTCACCAACCACAACCTAAGTGCGGGTTTGTCGTACGCGGCACCGCCGGCACGATCGCAAGCTACGATTACGAACCAACGGTGCGTGTGCAATCCACTGAGTGCCCCGAAGGATTCGAGCAACCCGTCGACGAACTGCCCGAAGGCGAGCGTAATGGAATCGAATACACGCTAACCCGTTTGTCGCAAGGCTTCCCAATCGAAGGGCCGCTTTCACCTAGCGTTGCGAGAATAGGCCAGCAAATCATCGAAACTGCGATCCTTAGTATCGATGAAAAGCGAACCGTGCCTCTTTTAGACGCTTAGACAAAATCCTTCACCACCAACAACAGTCAAAGTCCGGTTTCGGATCGGAACCTACAATCCGCCGAACTCCAAACCAATCCAGACAACCGAATGAGATTCAACGCCCTAACATTCTTAATTTTGTGCATGGCGGTCCCGACGACCGCAGTGGCACAAATTGAAATTGACCCAGGGCGGTCAACCGGCGCGACCGTGCAGCATTTTGGTTGGGATCTTAAGGGCTGGAAGGACAGTGCCAGTACGCCCAAACGCGCTGCCATACTCTACGCCGACACCCCGGCCAATATTGTCCGCATCTCGATCGAGGGGATTGCCCATCGAGCTGACGGCACCGTGAATCTAAAGCCGTATGGGCCAATGCTAACCAGCATTGCAAACATCCGCGCGATCAACCCGGATGTCAAAATTTTTGCCAGTATCAAACTAGCGAAGGAAAAAACGTTTCCGGATTGGGTTGAATCAAACGAAGAAGGCTCGATCTTCAGCGTGAAAGTCAAACGCCCCAACCCCAACAAGTTCGCACACTTGGTCGCCGACTATATCGATTGGTTGCGCAGCCACGAGATCGCAATCGATTTCCTCGGCCTTAATAACGAGATCTCCGGTGCATTGACCGCGCCATTGTACGTTGCGACCGCGCGGGCGTTGACCATCGAACTTGCCAGGCGGAAAATCCCCAAGGAGTATCGCTCGTTTAAGTTCGTTGGCGCAGAAACGTTTGGCGTCGCCACAGCGGTCCGTTACGCCAACACCATTAAGATGGAAGGCGGACTTGAATATGCCAACATCTGGGGCAGCCATTTCTATCCAGACTTAACCAGTGGCTCCATCCAAGACTGGATCAAACTATCGGAAGTCTCAAGAGGACGACCGATCTGGCATTCTGAATTGCATGTCCGCAGTAGCCCCGACCCAGCCGATCATGTTGCGAAAGTCCGAGATGGTCTAGCCATCCTATTCGCGACCAATCAACTCGGTGTGGAGGGATACATCTGGTGGGCTCGCGGCAGCGAAGACCAACCCGTCAACCTGATTCGGCGGCGGGCAATCACCAGCCTCCTAGGTGGCTCATGCATCTACACGTCGGGACAGTACAAAGCCAAAGACAATGCACCGGATGCAACGCTGGCCCAAGCCACACGCGTCGGGGATACCGTTTGGCTGTGGTACTTCAATCCGAACGCCTCTATCTTGGAATTGCCGGTACAGCTAAAACGCGGCAGAGCAGAACAGGTCAGTGGCGAATACTGGGCCGGCGGCAACACCGAACCGACGAAGACCTCCGGAACACTCGACGTTGAGTCACGAAACGGAAAGTACATCGTCGTCCAAAACGTCCCTGCCGCGTCGATTCTGTTGATCAAAATTGACCTCAAAAGTTCAGATCGTTCGACTACCGCTGACGAGGATTCACCTGACGACGCTAGCACGAAACCTCCTGCCGCTGACGTCCTGGTGGCTGAACGCGAATGGCGATCCGCCACGCCAGGTTCTCAATCGCTGCGTGCCGAGTTGGTATCCGCTGAAGATGGAATCGGCCACTTTCGACAAGCGAACGGACGGACCTTTGACTATCCGCTTAGCAAGCTTTCTGAAAACGATCGACGCATCGCCGAAATGGCGGTAGCAAAGCAGGATCAGTAACGACGACCGATGTTATCACCCCATTGGAAACGACGAGCCTGATCGGTTTCGAATAAAACAACATCGAGAGTAAGTCCTAACGAGAAAGAAACCCTTCCCGCTCCGCCGAGATGATTCTCTCGTACTCTTGCAGGCGTTCCGGCTTATTCATCCGGCGTAGGTTTTCGGCAAGCACCACATTATCCGCCACTCGCAAAAACCGTTCGTACTGGGCTCGTGTTTCCTGGTCACCCAGAACCGTCTCTTCCTGTTCGCTTTCCTGTCGGTACCTTTCGTATTGCGAGTGGTTCTGAATTGCGTCCACAAATTCTTCCTGGCGTGTCGTCAATAGCTCCATACTGATTGGATTCAGTGTGTTAGCGAGCTCTGGCCAACGACGCTGGAGATCCGCGGCAATCTTGTCCTTCAGGCCAGTGGAAGCCTTCGGTGGACTTCGGCGACGGCGCCGTTCAACACGAGTCTTTTCCCAAGCATCGACCAGCCGATCCTCCCCTTCCAGATCCAGCTTCTTAGACAACTCCAACAACACCACTTTTTGAACCGGCGATGCGTACTTCAGCACGGTGCTAAACGGCTCATCGTTTTGCAATAACTCCCCCGTGCCGTCACCAAACTTACTCGCGTTGCTTAGGTATTCTCCCGACGTCTTGACCGGCACATCGATCGTGTCCGCATTCAAGATCGTGTAAGCATGAGCCTCTTCCAGCGAAACTTTTCCATCGCGGTCGTAGTCGGGTGGATCAATTGGTGAACCGGACCGATCGTTCCCTGCAATCGCGGCCCAGAAATACGTGCTGTATTCAACGTAGTTCGCTTCGTCAACACTGGGTGTGCAGCCCGCTGCGGGACGATCATGAACGGTGGCATAGAAACCGACTCGATTCTGGGGCGACAAACCATTCGACGGATCCCCGCCACGATACATCAAGTGCGTAAATCCGCCGGTGTAACACTGAACCATAACCATCACAACGTCGACGCCCGGATCAAGCCGATCAAGCAGACGGGCCATTTCCGTCATTGATAAAGCCGAGTTATCCCACATTGCGATCGACGTGTTGTACTCGCGGTTCCGATCACGACTGCGATGGCCGTGGGCAGTTACGTAGATCGTCAGCTTGTCGCCCGCTTTCATCAAAGGGCCAACGTCCGCGAACCATGCTTTGACATTTGCGGGCTTGGATGCATCGCGCACGTTCAAAACGCGATGGTTTCGATACGTCAGGCCCAAATCGCGAGTACTACCGAAAAACTCCGCCATCAACCGATTCGGCAACGGGACTTGGCTTGGATCATGGACCTGCAAGTCTTTCGCCGGATCCTTCCCATCGGCGAAAAAGACATCATGCCGTTCGGGCTTCACCGGATACCCGGCCAAAACCCGTTGAAACAAGAACACGTTCTTTTCCAACGATGCTTGATTACCACCGGGTGCATAGCCACCTCCAATGGTCAGTACATAATCGCCAGCGAGGGACCAATTTTGGCTTAGCAGGACGACCAATAAAACAGCAGTATTCGTACAAAACAAATTCACAACGAAAAACACTTTCCAAGTTTGTTGGCTGACGCGAATGCCAATCGGCCGATCATGACTGACGAACTACCGAACCGGATTTCCCCCTTGGGTTTCAACCCAATTTATCGGGTAAGGTGTCGAAAAAACATCCAATTTGGCACAGATCCCGCCTAGCAACCGATCGCTGCCGCCCCAAAACGGATCACGACATACCCCGACAAGCGGCCTTCCAGCCTCGTTATCTTCCGAACGGATGCTGCTCAACTTGGCGTGTCGACGTGATCCCAGTCCGCATCTTCAAATCGCACCAGCCAGTTCAACGCGTGTTGGCGTTCATTGACCACGCCAGGATCGATCCCAGCGGGCAATTGGGCGTCCTGAAGGTTGGCGTCTCGCGCGGCCCATAACAATCGATAGTTGAAGTCCAGTGCATCCAGGATTTCGACCGTGCTTCGAAGCTTGGCTTCACGCAGCACCTCGCCATGATTTCGAGGTAGCATGCATTTGGCGACGCCGGGCACATCGCAAATTCGATCCGGAAATGGCATCGCATCGTGAAGTCCTAACGCCCACTGCAACACATAGAGTGCTTCGTAACGCCAAGCAAAGTTAACCACCAATTGCCTATCAGGTTCGGGGTCTTGAACAAACTCAGTTTCCGCCGGCGTGAACGCTTTAAAAGCAAGTGGTGCTCGAGCTTGCAACTCATCCGCCGAAATGGGCTCATCGGTGGCAACCGATTCCGCGCGAACTGCCGCAATTAACAAACCCAGTGATCGCCACGCCACATCCTCGGCGCCGCGCAGGTCAACTTCGTGTTCACTGATCACCGGCGGTAAGGTTTCGGCCAAATGAATACCGAGGCCATTCAATTGCTCGACCGATCGGGACCTCCGCTGCCGAGCAACGTCGAGATACGGCACGGCGGCGTGTGGTTCTGCTTCGCCGGTATCGGGATCGACCAACACCGCTCCGCGCGGATCACGAACGGCTCCATCGGGCAGGAACAAAATCGCATTGGCCTGAACGGCCCATGTTGAGATCGCTTCTATATTTTCACCTTCCACCTCAAACGAGGCTTGCTTTTGCACTCGCTGCAAATGGCGATAAACCGCATACAGCGTTTGCGTCATTTCCCGTTGGCCGCCCTGCATCAGATATCCGATGAAATCTTCCAAGTGCTTTGGCAAATCTGGATCAGACCGATCTCGCATTTGCAAGTTCGAGTGCGGGAACTCCATCACCGGCGGTGACCGGTGCGTGCAGTATGCATTAACGAGAATAGCCATCGATCAATCCGAACTTAATTCAACCAGCCGTGAAGTTGCATCCAGGCTTGGAACTGATCCGGCCAATTGTCGCTTGGACGATCGCTGCGATACATTCCAAAGCCGTGCCCACCTTGGTCGAACACGTGCAGTTCAGCAGGTACGTTGTGCTTTTGTAACGCCGCATAAAATCGCAATGAGTTTTCGACCGGAACGGCTCGGTCGTCACCGGCATGAACTAAGAACGTAGGGCACGTGTTCGCGTTCACTTGCTCGTCACGCGACATTTCATGCACGAGTGCTTTATCGGGCGATTCGCCCAACAGGTTTCTCTTAGAACCGTTGTGTGTTACCCCATCAGCCATCGAAATAACGGGGTAGATCAGTCCAGCGAAATTGATGCCCGTCTCTTCGTCGGTCGCGACGGTGGAGGCCAAGTGGCCGCCGGCGGAGAAGCCAATGATGCCAACACGTTGAGGGTCAATCTTCAGATGCTCGGCATCCGCTCGAAGCAGACGAACGGCTTGGCGAGCGTCATTTAATGGGACCGGATGAGCATTGCCACCACCACCGCACCGGTACTTCAGCACGCCTGCGGTCACGCCCAATCCAGATAGCCATTTCGCAACTTCATGGCCCTCTTTCTCGATCGCCAATCCGCCGTAGCCACCCCCGGGGCAAACCACGACCGCCGTTGCACATGCGTTTGCCGGATCCGGCGAGTAGATTGCCAAGGTCGGGCGATTGATCTGAGTCGTCCACGCGTTTCCGCTACCTCGCTTGTCCGTTCTTTCTGTCGAGGCGGCTTCCACGTCACCATTGGCGAGTTCGGCGTCCGACCACAAGTCGATTGTCTTGAAGGCGGGCGTGACGACTTCGGCCGAAGTAGGATTTTCCACGGTTACTTCACCGAAGACTGGGGTCGTCAATACGACAGCGAAACTGATGGTCGTCAGCAGAAAAAATGGAACTGGAAATTGAGCGGGTAACTGCATCATGTGAGCCTGGAGGGGTAGGAGGGGCAATGGCTAAGCATTGGGTAGGAACGCCAATTCTACTCGAATGATTCAGCCGATGGGGTTAGCCGAGAACAGGTCAATCCACGAAACCAGATGCGATCCTCTTCTACATGCTGTCGACTCACCTGGATACTGATCATCATGCGGTCCGCGTCCTGGGGCACCACCGCCTCCACCGTGATGAAACGCCATTGGTCCGGAGGTCCAGGGTCGGGGAAAGCGTATGAATCCACTCCGCGTCGAGTAATCAATTCTCCATCGACATCCCGATACTGGATCACCAACTTACAAAGCCCTCGTCCGGCCTGCCGAGCCTGAACGGCGATCCGATAACGCTGACCTGGACTAGCGATGCATGACCGCGAAGCGATCGCCTCGCGAGCACCACGTATTTCTACACCGTGTTCTTCCCCATCATGACGATCGGTCTCCGCCACTAGCACCTGGCCACCCGGCAATACTTCGGTTTCCCAATCGTCTAGTTCAAGAACCTCCGCCTCAGTACGTTCCGGAGTGTTTTCGTTGAGCAAACTTTGCGAGCTTGGCGATACAACTTGTATCGCCGCCGGATCAATAGAACGCTTTGCCGTAGTGGCTTCGCCAATGACTTTCAAACAACCGGGCAACAACTCTTTCCAGTGAGGATAAACGTCCTTGTTGCGCCACAATTGCGTTTCCTTAGGCTCGGGCCACCAGCGACCGCGTTCGCTGTACAACCACACCATTCCATCACTTGCCTGCACAGCAAAGCCCAACTGCTTTCGAAACAATCCCAGCCGATCCGTCTGGTCCGGCTTGATTGTCCACTCAGGAATCAGATCCGGAACAACGATATCAACGAAGACCGGCATCGCGACCGACATTTGACGGTCATACTTTTGACGAACGATAGGGTCGACGACCATCCTGCCACGCTTTCGAACATCGTTTGCCAATTGGGTGAATTGTGCTTCTTCGGTGAGCCAATAACCGTACTCACAACCGTCTACAAAACGGGCGGTCGCTGGCGACTCTTCAAGCAGTCCCGTTAGAAACGCTGGCAACAAACCATATTTGTGCCCAGCCAAACACCACGACAAATCAGTGCGGCGTTTATCTGACTTATCAATCGGCGAGGGGCCTCGATATCGATGGTCACGAACAAAGTAGCTCATCCAGAAATAGCTGAACAACTCAACGTCCGGAAATTCTTCAGCGATGGCTCGCATGACTTGACGGCCACGCTTTCGCGCGGCGGCTTGAAGAACCTGAAACGAATCATGCAATGCGTGCGGTTGAGCATCGGCATCAAATTGTGCCAGCGGCGCGTGATAAGGTTCCGGATCAAACGTGATGCCACGAAGCTTGCCACGCTTGGCCAGTCGGGCCGCCAATCGCCAGCGACTGACGACGCGAGTCCATGCTTGGTCATCGAGCCAGTCGACATCCCCAGGGTTGGCCGATAGCAATAGATAGCTACCGGATGCTTCAGCGGACGCCAGCTTGTCTAAGGTCGATTCGGTTTCAGCGAACGTGACCTTATCCCAGGAATCGTTCGAGTGAGCCGACTTCAATGGATCAGGTGGCGTCTGATCCGCACGAACATGAATCACGGCACCGGAAAAAGACTGACCGTGAAAGTCGCTCCAGTCTCGCTGGAGCTGCTGAGCCGTCGGCGAATTCCAACCGGTCGTGATGATCCGCGTTTCGTATTCATCTGCAAACGTGAGCGACCGCGGGATCAACACCAAAAAGATCGCACTCGCACAGAAAATCGCTCTTACACAGAACCATCGTGGAGCGACCTGCATTCGAAAACGCGTAGGGAACATTGCCACATCATTCGTAGAAGAATGGGGCGACTGAAAACCCAAACGTCAAAAGGACTTTCAGAGGTAAGCGTCGTTCACGCCCCGAATCGTCCTACCAATGTATCAGGCTGCGCGTCGGACAGAGAGCGTTTGCTGAAACGCCTCGATCGAGGTACCCGCTTCGTAGTCAAAGTCGATCTGAACCAAATCACCATCTTGAGCTTCAAACGGATTCGCTATCGGCAACACGAGACACTGATTGGGCCACGTGATCGCATATTGCGCTTCATCATCAATTGCCAATACGTTCTGGGTGACCAGACGAACCGCGTTTACATAGCCCTCTTTTTCGAGCTGAAACTTTTCTTGCATCTCGAAACGATTAGGCACCGTGTCTTCATAGGCAAGGTTTGCGTACGCTTGCATCAAGCTGAGTTCAGTCGTTCGCAACTGTTCAGCCTGAGCAGCTTGGAACATGGGAACGGGTGCCACGTAGCCATCAAAATCAAAGTTTTGCTCGACCGGCTGAATCATCAAGATGGAGACTTCCGGGATAAAAATGGGCAGCGGGGAATGGACGCCATGCCGATTTCGATAGTTGCGTTTGAATTGACGAATGACGTGTGCTTGCTTCTCACGTAACAACCCAACGTGCAGCATTTCGCAGACGACCACATCGACAGGTTCATCTGGAACAAACTGGGCAGCGTCGGCCTGCACGACGGTGACGGCATCGGCAAGCCCGTTTTGGCTTAAGAATTGGCGGCTTACTTCGACCAACTCTGGATTGCGTTCGACGCAAGTCACACGCGCACCGCGGTGGGCGGCGAAGGATGAAAGGATTCCGGTGCCGCCGCCAAGTTCGACGACATGCATCCCTGGACGAACCATCAGATTGATTGCGTCGCGAAATGCACCGACTCGATCAACGTCCTGAAGCATGTTGTAGTGATACAGCAACGGGATGTATTGGCCGAGAACATTCTCGTCCGATGCGGATGCTGACTCGGAGGCGACTTTTGGCGGCGATACTGCCGCAATGGGGGTGCGTGAGCTCATCCCGTCGACACTAGGAAAATCCCAGGAAGCGACTCAAGCCCAACCTGACCCAGGCAACCGACTTCACGATAAAGTCCGGTAAATCAAAGTCCAGCAAATCGCTATCATTTGGACCATCCGGGGTCCTCGAGAGTGTCGAGAGTGAAGTTAATCAACCACTTCGCCAATGGATGAACTATCGCCAGGAGGAAAAAACACTGCCAGCCAAACCGTGGGCTCGCTGGTAGATGTCCATTCGACTCGGTGCTTTTGGTGAGCAGGAATCAACAACTGATCCCCCACCTTCAAAGTCACCGACCGGTCGGGGTTCTGGATTGTGAGTTTGGCTTCGCCCTGAAGAACGACCACCCATTCTTGTTCGTCTTGGTCGTACCAGAATCCCGGTGGGCTGACGTGACCGGTAGATACGATTCGCTCGACCCGCACGTGCCGGTTGCCCGCCAACAAGTCCACACATTCATCCGGCAGACTGCCAGCGACGTACGAAAATAGGTTTCCTTGGAACGGTGTCATCACGGATCCGTTAACAGCATGGCTTCCAGAGTAAAGGCCGCCCAAAAGTCGAAGCGTCGAGCAATGAGGGCAACCGCACCCGCATTGAATCGCGGCCGGCAGGTTTAGGCAATGCGGATAACCGGCACGACTGACAACAACGGTCTCGCTTACGTGACCGCTTTCCGTTTTTCGATCGTTGTATCTCAATGAAGTTCCGCCTGAGCCCAGAACCTTCCCCATAGTTGCTTCGGTAGGAACTGATGAATTCGCACAAGTCATGCGTGCTCAACAGTGTCCCGTTTCGCAAACACGTTGAGTAACTGAGTCGATGGCAACTTCCACACTTCCTCCACAGTCAGACTTAGCCGATTTCTTTGCCCTGACCGAGCTCGACTCGCCTCAGGAAGGCATGGACAGCAGCACTGGCTACCGCCCAAGCTTTGAACGAATTGAAGTTGAGACAATCGACACAGACGATCTGTTTCAGCGAATCGACGACACACTCGACCTGATCGCCGAAGCTCAGGCGATCGACATGGCCCGCGACCCAGTCGGCCAAATCGACATTTCGATCATTGTTCCAGTCCGCAACGCGAGAGAATCGCTGCCGGAAGTTTTGGACCGCATCGATGAAGTGATGCCGACATCATGCGAAGTCATCGTCGTCGACGACGCCAGCACCGACGGAAGCTGGCACTACGTCAACGGTCTCTCGTACCGTCCTAACCTCAAACTGCTGCGTCGCAAACGATCCCACGGACGCGGCTCGGCGATTCGAATGGCGCTGCGACACACCAAGGGCCGCGTCGTAGCGATCCAAGATGCCGACATGGCTTACGATCCTGCTGACTTGTTAGGTGCGATTTGGCCAGTTCTGGAAAACCAAGCGGACGTGGTCTACGGATCTCGCCGTCTGCGACGTGTCACCCGTCGCGGTGTCGGTCTCGCCGCTCGAGTTTCCAACCGCGTCACAACCATGGTTGCTAACTACACAACCGGGTTGCGATTGACGGACCTCGAGAGCTCGCACAAGGTTTTCAAGGGCGACCTGATCCGTTCGCTCAACCTAGAGCAATGCGACCGAGGGTTTGACGCCGAAGTGACCGCCAAGATTGCACGCCGAGCCTCGGTCGTGATGGAAGTTCCGACCAGCTATGAAGGCGACCTTGTCGACGAACAACTTGCCCCGGCCTGGAAGACGTTCGCACAAACGATCGGCAGCCTAATGCGATACCGCATTGCCTAGAGCGAATACGCTGATCGCTGAGTTAACGATCGGCGGTCCTCGCACTTTCATTGCCTAGCTGCGATTGCTAGGCCGATGACTTCTTCTAAGGTTGTCGTGAACCACGGAAGCCTCGCCGCTGTCTCAAGGGGCGGTTGTCCCTTTGTTCCGTGCTGATCAAACTGGTGGCACCGTTTTGGTTGCCCTCGTCGATGAAGTTGCCCAGCAGTGTTTGCCGGGAGCCCTGCGTTGCTTGCAGGAAAGCTGCGTTGGGGGCAATCCTCGCCGCCCCCCACCAGAGATGCCGCGTTCATGCACCAGCCTTCGCCTGACGAATTCGCTCAGCTCGCTCGCCGTTTCGATTTCGTGCCCGTTTATCGGCGATTGCTGTCCGATGCGTTGACGCCCGTCACCGCCTTCATGCAACTGGACGATGGCAAGGCCGCCTTCTTGATCGAAAGTGTAATCGGAGGCGAAAAGGTTGGCCGCTACAGTTTCCTTGGCTCTCACCCACTGGCACGCTTTACCGCCAAGGGAAACCAAGTTTGCCGAACCGACCTAACGACAGGCAAAAAGGTCGAAACGACCTGCGAAGACCCGCTGGACGAATTTCGGAAATATTTTGCCGATCGCACGGCGACGCTCGACGGTCTTCCACCGTTCATTGGCGGAGCGATTGGTTACGCCGGTTACGATGTCGTGCGTTACGTGGAAACATTGCCCGACACAACCGAAGACGACCGCAATCTGCCAGATCTGGACTTTGCCTTTTACCACACACTTTGTGTCTTCGATCACGTCGACAAGACCATCACGGTCGTGTCACTCGCGGATTGCCGGAACATTGACGAAACATCCGGGGATCCTGCCACCGCATTCGCTAACGCATGCGAGGAAGTGGACCTGACAATCTCGCGGTTGAGCCAACCGTTGACGCATCAGATCGAAGAAATTCACAACACCGATCAGGAACAATCGCTTCCCTTTGAGTCCAACTTCACGCGAGAGTCCTTTTGCGATGCCGTGCGAAAATGCGTGGAATACATCCGGGCGGGCGACATCTTTCAAGTCGTCCCAAGTCAACGGCTAACGGTTCATAGCGACGTCGATCCGTTCGCGGTTTATCGGTCGCTGCGAGTGGTCAACCCATCACCGTTCATGTTCTTTGTGCGAAGCCCCGATTGCGTCCTGGTCGGCTGCAGCCCGGAAATCATGTGCCGGGTCAAGGACCGCATCGTGACGGTTCGCCCACTGGCGGGAACCCGGCCCCGAGGCCAAGACGAAGCCGAGGACATCGCTTTGGAAAAGGAGCTTTTGGCGGATCCCAAGGAGCGTGCCGAACACGTGATGCTGGTCGATCTGGGTCGTAACGACGTCGGCCGAGTTGCGGAATTCGGTAGTATCGATCTAACCGAAATCATGGTGATCGAGCGATATAGCCATGTCATGCACATCAGCAGCGAAGTGCGTGGCAAACTACGCGAGGGACTCGACGCCTTCGACGCATTGAAAGCCTGTCTGCCCGCCGGAACCGTGTCCGGAGCCCCCAAGGTTCGTGCCATGGCGGTGATCGACGAAATCGAGCCGCATCGTCGTGGTCCGTACGGCGGAGCCGTGGGATACATCGATTACCGCGGCAACATGGACACGTGCTTGGCTTTGCGTACGATCGTGTTCCAGAACAATTCCTACCACGTTCAAGCGGGTTGTGGCGTCGTCGCCGACAGCGATCCCGACAAGGAATACGAAGAAACGCTCAACAAAGCGAGAGCGTTGATCAAGGCGATCGAATGGACCATCGCTCGGTCCTAAACGCTTAGGCTTCTTGCCAATTAGCGTCTTCCGATGCGGCCCTCCTTGCCGCCAAAGCCTACACCGCCCAAAGATAAGCTGCCGATCCGCTGCTTGCTGTTCCACCCTACTTTCACCCTACAAAGTAGCTGGCGATGTAAGGCAACTGGTGGTGGAAGGTAGCTTGCAATGCAAGACAGCTAGCGGTGCAAGATGCCCACCTACGCAAGCTAGCAGCCTACCCAAGCTCGCAGCCTACGCAAGCTCGCAGTCTGTGTAAGATGGTAACCTGTCGTTGCCAGCACCAAGACATTTCACGTGTCTGGCCTCCCCCCAAGTCACGAACAGCGGTTCCGCCGGGAACCGATCCAGGCACGCCACCGGAGAATACACAACATGAAACGAGTTCAATCGATTGCAATCTTTGCATGGGTCGCCCTGGCGATGTGCGGCACCGCGTTGGCGGAAGATTCGAAGCCAAACATCTTGTTCATCTTCGCCGATGACATGAGCTACGAAACGATCGGTGCTTATGGCTTGCTCGATATCGATACCCCCAATCTCGATAAGTTAGCCAAACGTGGCATGACGTTCAGCCACGCGTACAACATGGGCGCCTGGAATGGTGCCGTATGCGTGGCCAGTCGCACGATGCTGAACACCGGCAAGTTTGTTTGGAATGCCAAAGCAACCGACCTCAAGTCGTACGCGAAAGAAAACCAAATGTGGTCGCAGCGGATGGACGCGGCGGGTTACCAAACCTACATGACGGGCAAGTGGCACGTCGCCGTCAGCGCCCCATCGGTGTTCGATGTCGCCAAGAATGTGCGAGCAGGCATGCCGAAGCAAACACCCGCTGGCTACAACCGGCCCAAAGACGAAGCCGATTACGAATCGGGCTGGAAACCCTGGGACCCGAAGCACGGCGGATTCTGGGAAGGTGGAAAACACTGGAGCGAAATCGTTGCCGATGACGGCGTGGAGTACCTGAATCAAGCGGCCCAGGATGACAAGCCATTCTTCATGTACTTGGCTTTCAATGCAGCCCACGACCCGCGGCAAGCTCCCAAGGAATACGTTGACCGCTATCCACTGGACCGTATTGAATTGCCCGAGAATTTCCTGCCGGAATACCCACATGCGGATGCAATCTGCGGCAAAAACCTACGCGATGAACGACTGATCCCATATCCGCGAACGGAGTACGCCGTGAAGGTGAACCGGCAAGAGTACTTCGCCCTAATCACTCACATGGACGACCAAATCGGTCGCATCTTGGACGCGTTGGACGAAAGCGGCCAAGCCGACAACACCTACATCTTCTTCACCGCAGACCATGGTTTGGCCGTCGGTCACCACGGACTCGTTGGCAAACAAAACATGTACGACGACAGCGTACGTGTTCCGTTCATGGTTGCTGGCCCCAACGTGAAGGCAGATTCCAAATTGGATGCACCGATTTATCTACAAGACATTGTGCCGACCTCGTTAGAACTGGCCGGAGCTAACCGCGACGGTGTCGACTTTAAAAGCTTGCTACCCATGCTCGGTGAAGATGTGTCCAACAGTGATGCGACAGAACACTACGATTCGGTTTACAGCTCGTACATCGGCACTCAGCGGATGATTATCAAGGACGATTGGAAGCTGATCTCGTATCCTAAAATCGGCGTAAACCGGCTGTACAACCTTGCCAAGGATCCACAGGAAATGAACGACCTAGCGGGCAACCCGGAATATTCTGCCAAGGTGAAGTTTCTGACGTCCGAACTAGAGAAGCAGATGGACGAACTTGGTGATCCAATGAGTTCGCTGACCGCGGCCGACTACAAAGGCAAGTAACCAGGCGTTGCTCTCGATGCATGCGGCTTGGTGCCAGTGGCTTACTGAGAAGCCATCGCGAGCAACTTGCTCGCGGTTCGCAAATTGCGACTTGTCGCAGCGGTCCCCAAGTATTTTTCCACGCCGCGAGCAAGCTTGGATCGACTGATTCCGTCAGGGGCGTGCAGATAGAAAACGCCGTCAACCAAACAGAATTGCTCGGTGCCGGTTCTGGCCTGCTCGATCGCATCCAGGTCTGGCTTTCCTGGTGGCTCGGCTAGAAAGAACAAATGCAGCGTCGCCGGCGACCGTTCGGCGGCGGGGAATGGATTGCTTGCGATTGCCCTAGCGAGATCTTCGCTGCCGAGAACAAGAACGGTTGGTCGGAAGCCTCGCGTCTTTTCAATCTGGTCGGCAATCTTCTGGCTCAGCTTCGCCGGAGATTTCAACCGTGATTCAAAAACAATATTCCCGCTTTGAATGTAGGTCCGAACCTCCGACAACTGAATCACGTGCAGATCGTCTTTCAGGGAAGCCATCGGCAGAATGTTTTTTCCACCGACGTTGATTCCTCGAATGAGCCCGATCCAAGTTGCCATTAACGTGCTCTGAATAGCGGCTCAACGATCGCCTCTAGAGAGGCGATCGTGTTGAGCCAAACGAATCAGCTGAACTAGCTGGCCGATGCGACACTGGTGGGAGCTTCTTTTTCAGCCAAGTAGCGTTCGGCGTCCAATGCCGCCATGCAGCCGGTTCCGGCCGAAGTGATTGCTTGGCGATAGTAGTCGTCCGCAACGTCGCCAGCGGCAAAAACGCCTTCCGCGGTCGTGTTGGTGCGGAAAGGTTTGGTCCACTGGATGTAGCCCGACTCGTTCATTTCCAAAGCACCATCCAGGAAGCTCGTGTTAGGCGTGTGCCCAATCGCGACGAACATCCCGCCCACATCGAGCTGGCGAATGGAACCATCGACCGTGCTTTTGACCTTAAGTCCCGTCACGATCTTTCCGTCACCCAGAACTTCTTCGACAACCGTATTCCACACGATTTCGATATTGGGGTGATTGATCGCTCGATCCTGCATGACCTTACTGGCTCGCATTTCATCACGGCGAACGAGCAAGTAGATCGTGTCGGCTCCCTTCAGGTTGGCGAGGTAGCTTGCCTCTTCGATGGCGGAGTCGCCACCGCCCACCACGGCGAGTGGTTTGCTACGGAAGACAGGCAACGCTCCGTCGCAAACGGCACAGGCGCTGACGCCCTTGTTCTTGTAGGCTTCTTCGCTGGAAAGCCCCAAGTAGTTCGCCCGGGCTCCGGTCGCCACGATGACGGTGTGTGCTTGAACCGGTTCGCCGGAAGCTGGGTAAAGCGTGTGAACGGGTCCGGAAAAGTCGACTCGTTCGATGTCGTCACCAACCACGCGAGTGCCGAAGTTCAGAGCCTGTTGCTTCATCAGCTCCATCAACTCCGTTCCTTGGACCGCGTAGTGCGGCTGGTCGTCTTTGGTGTGCCCTTCCGGTACGAGAGGCAGATTCCAGTGACGATCCTTATCGACGGCCGACTCAACGAACGCTCGGATGTTACCAGCAGGGAAGCCGGCAAAGTTTTCGACTTCGGTGGTGTACGCCAGTTGCCCCAACGGGATCATCTCCGGCTTCACAGTGCCTTCGTACAGAACGGGGTCGAGGTTGGCACGAGCCGCATAGATCGCGGCTGACCAACCGGCAGGGCCGCTTCCGATGATGATGGTTTTCTCAGGTCCGTTGCTGCCGACGGCGGCGGGACCGGATGTGTTATTTTCAGGAGTGGAGGTCATAGAAGCAATAAATGACTGGAGTGGTGGAAGATGCATGCATTAGGCCATCGCGTCCGCTAGGATACCGGACAGCCCGAATTGGGGCACTGCTTAGTATAGAGCAATGACCATTTCGGCGAATATCCCACCCATTCCCGCCTCATTTCGAGTCGCCTGCCCATGACCACCCTTGCCGTTGCGATCGGTTCGATGATCGCATTCATCATCGCTTACCACACGTACGGGAAATATTTAGCCAACAAGCTGTTTCGATTGACGGCCGATGAGGTCATGCCCAGCGTGGCGCAGCGTGACGACGTGGATTTTGTACCAACGGATCGATCGGTCGTTTTTGGGCATCACTTTACCAGTATCGCGGGAACCGGCCCGATCGTGGGCCCGGCACTGGCGGTGTTTTGGGGCTGGCTGCCCGCATTGTTGTGGGTGATCTTCGGTTCCATCCTGATCGGCGGGGTTCACGATTTAGCGGCGTTGGTTATCTCGATCCGCAATCGTGGTGAATCGATCGGCCAGGCTGCGGGAAATCTGATTTCACCGCGAGCGAAGGTGCTGTTTTTGATTGTGCTGGCGATGGCCTTATCGATCGTTTTGGCGGTTTTCGGCCTAGTGATCGCCAATATTTTTAAGCTGTATCCGGAATCGGTACTCAGCGTTTGGTCGGCGATGCCCTTAGCGGCGTTGATCGGGGTCATGGTCATTCGTCGCGGCGGGAACCTCGTCTTGCCCTGCATCATGGGACTAGGCGTGCTGTATTTGACGGTGTATTTAGGCGCCTACCAAATGCCGTTCGATTTGCAGGTATTGCTGGACAAGTACCAAATTGGCGGAACGGCGAATCCTTATGTGAACTCGGTCGTGGTTTGGACGCTGCTTTTGCTTGCCTATGCGTTCGTAGCGTCGGTGCTTCCGGTTTGGTTGCTCTTGCAGCCACGCGACTTCCTGAACAGCCTGCAACTGTTCGTCGCCTTGGTTTTGATGGTCATCGGGCTGGCGGTTGCATCCAGCACGGGCCAAGCGAACCTGATGACGGCGGCCCCGGCGATCTCTTCGGAAGTGCCTGCCGATGCACCGCCGATCTTTCCATTCCTATTCATCACGATTGCTTGTGGAGCCTGCAGCGGTTTCCATTGCTTGGTCAGCAGCGGCACGACCAGCAAGCAACTCAAAAACGCCAAAGACGCTCAACTGATTGGATATGGGTCGATGCTTGGGGAAGGCATGCTGGCCGTGCTTGTGATCCTGGCGTGCTGTGCTGGCGTCGGCATGGGCCGGCTCGAACGATCCGGCATCGGTAAAGACGTTCAAATCACCCGAATGGCCACGCCAGATGGCGAAACGGCTAGCGAGGGTGCCCGATCGGCTTGGAAGTCCTATTATCGAACCGGCGCAATCGCCGGATCCCCCTCCGTTGCGGGAAACCTAACGGAAACCGTCGCGACCGAGGCAGTCGATTCAACAGCCGGATGGCGAAAACAGGGGCTCGATAAGAAATTAGCCGCCTTCATCGATGGCGGGGCCAACTTCCTCTCATCAATCGGAATGCCGCTGAAGATGGGTGTCGCCATCATGGCTGTCATGGTCGCCTGTTTTGCCGCCACCACCCTGGATACAGCGACCCGTTTGCAGCGTTACGTGATCAGCGAACTGGGCACAACGGGCGGAATCAGCGTTGTTTCAAACAAGTACATCGCCAGCCTGTTGGCGGTCGGTGTGGCGGCCGCGATCGCGATTTTTGCGGGCGATTCGCCTGGGAAAGGCGGTTTGATGCTGTGGCCGTTGTTTGGCGCGACCAATCAATTACTCGCCGGATTGGCGTTGATGGTGGCGGTCTTCTACCTTGCAAAACGCAGCCGCCCAGTTGGATTGTTGGCGGCACCGATGTTTCTAATGCTGCTGATGCCGGCATGGGCGATGACATTCGACCTGGTCAACAATTGGTGGCCAGCCCGCGACTGGGTGCTGATCACATTCGGAATGGTCGTTATGGGCCTGCAAATTTGGATGGTGATCGAAGCAATCTTTTTCTGGGGCCGACTGAAGAACACCCGAGACAGCGAGAACCAGACCAGCGAGGCCCTCTCGGCGGGGGAATGAGCGGGTGATAACGGCGGTGAACAATTCTTAACATGATCTTCAAACAAGGGCTCGGCCCTCGTTTGAAGGTCGTCGCCGTGGCTTTTCGCCCCGAAAACGACTACTTTTTGTGCTTTTCTACCCCCGTCGCCGCGGCATCTTCCGACCGGGCCAGGCGATTGAGCAAGCTAGTTGGATGGTTAGACTTGTCGTGGCAACATCTACTGCTAGATGTAATGCCTCAAACACCCCACAAGCCATTCCCCAAAACCAATTTGTCCAGGCACATTTCGATGAAAAAAGTTACTTGGCTTGCTCCGATCCTGATCGGCTTTGCCCTTGTCCAGTCGATTGGCTGCGATAGCACGAAACGCGACGAAGTTACGACCGATTCCGAAGAAGTAGGCATCGACTCAGAATCGAACCTTGTTGGTGCGATCAAGATCGACGGCAGCAGCACCGTGCAGCCAATCAGCGACGCGGTTCGCGAATCGTTCATCAAGCTTCACCCCCAAGTTGATATCTCTGTCGGTGGCAACGGAACCGGAAACGGTTTCAAAAGCTTCTATGACAAGGGCACTGACATTTCCGACGCATCGCGGGCAATCAAGCCAGGCGAATTCGAAAAATGCGTCGCCAACGGTGTTAGCTTCGTCGAATTGCCCGTGGCATACGACGGTTTGACGATCGTCGTGAACCCAGAAAACGATTGGGTCAAAGAACTCACTGTGGCCCAGCTCAAAACCATGTTCATCGGCGATGAAGCGGCCAAGAACTGGAGCGACGTTGACCCAAGCTGGCCCAACGAGCCGATCAACATCTTCGCACCAGGCACCGGTAGCGGAACCTACGATTACTTCCACGAAGTGCTTGCCAAGAAAGACGGCAAAGAACTCCGTTCGGACATGAGCTTGAACGAAGACGACAACATCTTGGTTCAAGGCGTTGCCGGCAACAAGTTTTCAATCGGTTTCTTCGGAGTGGCTTACTACACCGAAAACCAAGACAAGCTGCGTGCCGTGCCAATCGTCAACCCCAAGGACGAAACCGCTTACGAGCCAACCACCGACAACATCGCCAGCAACAAGTACGCTCCTTTCAGTCGTCCGTTGTTCATCTACGTGAACACCGAATCGCTGAACCGGGCTGAGCTTCAAACGTTCGTTGAGTACTACATCGAAAACGTTTCGGAAGCTTGCGAAAAAGTTGGTTATGTTCGACTTCCTGAAGCGATCATCGCAAAGGCAACACAGAACTTGGATGCGGTCGAAGCCGGGACTCACTTCGTCGACGAAAACGGCAAAAGCCGCAGCGGAGCTCTGAAGGACTTGTTTGTCGAAGACAACCTGGTCAATTCCCTGAAGTAGTTTCGAGCACCCTTGTTTCAGCCGGCCATCTTGCCGGCTGAAACTTGTCTTTATCTTTATGGAGCCGGTCTATTGAACCGCCCTGCTGTGTTAGTCAATCGCCAGTTTCGATCTACCGGAACTGGCGAGTTGCAAGAACGCTTGATGATCGCGTTGCTTGCCTTCTGTGCATTACTGACCGTTGGGATCACCGTTGGCATTTTAGCCATGCTGATCGGTCAAAGCTGGCACTTTTTCAACTCCGAATATGTCAGTCTCGGTGGCTTCTTCACGGGCACCGAATGGACGGCGCTGCAGAGTAAGGAGATCGACAAAGCCAAGTTTGGAATTTGGCCGCTCTTGTCCGGAACCCTACGAGTTACCTTCATCGCGATGGTGATTGCTCTGCCGTGCGGGTTAGTCACGGCGATCTACCTAAGCGAATTTGCGTCCAAACGAGTTCGCACAATTCTTAAGCCGACCCTTGAAGTGATCGCGGGGATTCCCACCGTGGTCTTGGGTTACTTCGCAATCTTGGTGATCAGTCCTGGACTGCAATGGGTGACCGGTGGCATCTTTGACACATTCAACTCAACCAGTGCTGGAATCGCGGTCGGAATCTTATGCCTTCCTATGGTATGCAGCCTTTCCGAAGACGCCTTGCATGCAGTACCACGGGCGCTTCGCGAAGGAGCATATGGTCTGGGATGCACGCCTTTTGAAACAAGCGTGAAAGTCGTCGTTCCGGCAGCACTTTCGGGAATCGTCTCGGCGTTCTTGCTGGCTTTCAGCCGGGCGATTGGCGAAACGATGGTAGTCGCATTGGCGGCGGGAACGCGAGCGACATTCACGTTCGACCCGCGTGCTCAATCGCAAACGATGACAGGGTTCATTGTTGAAATGATCAAGAGCGAAAATGAATACGGAACCGTTCAGTACTTCAGCCTTTATGGCGTCGCCATCACCTTGTTTGTCATCACCTTTGGCATGACCTTGGTTGGTCAACTCGTCCGTCGACGATACCAGGAGGCATACCAATGAGCGTCTCGACAGCAACTCCCGATGCTCGGCCAATTCCCGAATCGATTCGCCGTGGCGTTTCCGCGACACCGGAATCAATCAAGAACTCGCGAAGCCGTAAACGGTTTAGCAGGATGTTCTATTGGCTCTGTGTGATGATCTCGATGCTCAGCGTGGTCGTGCTGGTCGTCTTGTTGGCCTCGATCTTCTATCAAGGTCACTCACGACTGACCCCGACATTGCTTAAGAACTCGCACAGTGCGTTGGCACCGGAAACCTCCGGGATGTACCCGGCCATCATTGGCTCCCTTTCGATCTGTGCGGTTTGCGCACTTGCTGCACTTCCCCTGGGCGTCGGAACCGCGATCTTCCTGGAAGAGTTCAAACCGACCAATCGATGGCTGCGATACCTGCACGGCTTCATCAACCTCAACATTAGCAACCTGGCCGGCGTCCCTTCGATTGTCTACGGACTGTTGGGATTAAGCTTGTTTGTGTTCATGTTCAATGTCCTTGGACAAATCCAGGTCAACGGGTCCAGCGGCACCGAGTTGATGGGTGTGGAACGGTACTACCAAGTTCTTACCTTGGGCGGCGGTGGCCACACCATCTTGATCCCACAAACGGACCTGGACCAACCGACGTTCAAAGTCACCGAGCCGATCGAGGCGGTGGACCGTCAAGGCAACGCCATCCAGATTTCAGTGTGGGACCCCAAGGGTGGGGAACCCAAGCCCAAGGACAAGTCCGTTCGCCGCCGAACCGTCAAGCTGAATCAAATCGGGGGTGCCTATGCGAAGACGTCATGGAACTACTTCCGGGTCCCCTTCGGCCGCAGTTTTCTGGCAGCCGGTTTGACGTTATCACTGGTGATTTTGCCGATCGTCATCATCGCTTCCCAAGAAGCCCTCCGTGGCGTTTCGCCTTCCCTGCGAGAAGCCTCGTATGGATTGGGCGCAACGAAATGGCAAACCGTGCGGAATGTTTCGCTTCCCGCTGCGATTCCGGGCATCATGACGGGCGCCATCTTGGCGATGGGACGGGCGATTGGGGAAGCGGCACCGATCCTAGTGGTCTTGGGGGCAACGGTAGCCAAAAGCACCGGCCCACAAAACTTGATGGACAATGTCGTGACCATGCCAGTGCTGATTTTCCACTGGGCTGGGCTGCAACAAGCCACCTATCAGGAGCTGGCTGCGGCGGCGATTATCGTTTTGCTAGTCGTACTACTTCTAGTGAATTCTGTCGCAATTTATTTGCGTCAAAAGCTGAGACTGGAATAAACACACAGCGTGTTGCACTTACAATCTGTATTCCCTCTGAAACAATCTGTGGCCCTCTGATGTTGCCCACTGCCATGACCGAGTCTGCTCCTTCGAATCTGACCAACCCGGCTCCCCAGGGGAACGGGCAAACCGTTTCTGATTCGCCGGCGGCAGAAACCTGCATCAAGATTGGAAACTTTGATGCCTGGTACGGAGCCTTCCAAGCGATCCACAATCTGTCGCTAGAAATCCCTCGCAATCAAGTCACTGCTTTCATCGGCCCATCCGGTTGCGGCAAGAGTACTTTGCTTCGCTGGATTAACCGGATGAATGACATCGTTCCGGGAGCTCACAGCAAGGGCATGTTGCAACTAGATGACCTGGACATTTTGGCGTCATCGACCGATGTCGTTCATCTGCGACGGTTGGTCGGAATGGTTTTCCAAAAGCCCAACCCGTTCCCCAAGTCGATTTTCGAAAACGTCGCCTTCGGGCCTCGGCTGCACATGAAGCTGCGACGGGCCGAATTGGATGAATTGGTGGAATGGTCGCTTCGCAAAGCGGCGGTTTGGGATGAAGTGAAGGACCGTTTGCATGCCCCGGCTTTAGGGTTATCCGGCGGCCAACAACAACGTCTCTGCATCGCCCGCGCCATCGCGGTCGGTCCGGAAGTTTTGTTGATGGACGAGCCGTGTTCCGCGTTGGACCCTGCCAGCACGTTGGCGATCGAAGACCTGATCTATGAATTGCGAGAGCAATACACCATCGTGATGGTCACCCACAACATGCAACAGGCCAGCCGCTGTAGTGATCAAACCGCGTTCTTCTTCGAAGGACAACTCGTTGAATCAGGACCGACGGACGACGTCTTTACCAAGCCTAAGGAAAAGCGAACGGACGATTACGTTCGCGGACGCTTCGGTTGATTTCGAGCCCGTTCGAGGCACGGCCTGCCTTGGCCTAGACACCTGCCGACATGGCGGGTAGCTCTTCCCAGTTGACGACCTTTCTCGTCACCTGCGTTGAATCGTCCTCATTCAGCATGCGCAGTTTTTTTTAAGAACTTTCATTCGGATTTACGATGAGCAAGCATCTCGACCGAGCGATCTCGGCACTCCGCACCGATCTGGTTGATCAATTTGGAATCGTCGAGCAGATGATCGGCCTGTCCGTTCGGTCGCTGGTCGAACGACGCCCCGATCTCGCCAAACAAGTGATCGCCAGCGACGACCAGGTGGATGCCAACGATATCCGCATCGAAGAAGAGTGCCTGAAATTGTTGGCCCTACACCAACCCGTTTCAGCCGACCTGCGTTGGTTGACCACCGCGATCAAGATCAACGGCGACCTGGAACGTATGGCGGATCTGGCTTGCAGCATCTCGCAACGAAGCCAATCGCTCGACTTCTTTCCGCTATTCCGCGTGCCCGACGACCTGACCCCGATGGTTCGAGCCGTTATCGAAATGGTGCGACTCTCGCTCGATTCGTTCCTAGATGCGGATGCCGAATTGGCCCAAAAAGTAATTGGGTCGGACCAAGAAGTCGATCGCTTGAACGTTGAGTTGATCGAAGAATTACAGCAATTGATGCGGGACGATTCCGAGCAGGTCGAGGCGGCGGTGCATTGCTTCAGTGCGTCGCGTTCTCTAGAAAGAATCGCTGACATGGCTTCCCATGTCGCCGAAGAAACGATTTACTTGGTCACCGGTGAAATCATTCGTCACCGAGAGGTCAGTGCTCAGACGTAGTTTTCCTTTCTAGTAGCCCGCTAAATGAATACGCCGGACGATTCAATTGCCCCCGTCTCTTGTGAGCTTCGGCAGGCCCTTCCCGCCGATGCACCGGCAATTCACGCGTTGATGCGTCCCTTTGTGGCCCAGCATCTATTGCTAAGTCGTAGCGAGGCCGAAGTCATCGAATTGACGCGGCACGGCTTCGTAGCCATGAATGAGCAACGCTGCATGGGCTTCGCTGCAGTAGAAATCTATTCACCCAAGTTGGCCGAATTGCAGTGTTTGGCCGTTCACCCGAACGTCCAGCGGCACGGGGTAGGGCGTCGCTTGGTGGGCATGTGCATCGATCGTGCAAAGTCGCTTGGTATTATGGAAGTGCTGGCGATCAGCTCGTCGGAAGACTTCCTCCGGTCGTGTGGCTTCGATTTCTCGTTGCCCGATCAAAAGAAGGCGTTGTTCTACCAAATCCGCCCTCGTAACTTCAGCGACACCGGTCCAAGCACCGACACGATCGCGAATAATGACACGGGCACCGAGTCGTAGTCAAACGCTAACCCCGACTTAGATGCTAGCACCGCGATCGGCAGCTAAAATTCTGGGCTGATTCATCGCCCGCTGATCTCATGGGCGTCCGGCTTCATTGGTAAAGACTTACTGGCGGAAGTCTTGCCTGTCCGAGTCTTGCCTGTCCGAGTCTTGCAGGGGCACGTCTCGCTGAGCGGCGTCTCGCCTGCGCAAATCTAGCCAGTTACGAGTGCTTGGCTGGGGAGCCATGAAGAAACACAGAACGTTCAACGAGGGTTATACTCAAGCTCTCCCAGCCCGAACCTGAAGAAACTGCCACTATGAGTACCAACCCCGTCGCTCATCCAGTCATCAATGAAATCGCCGAACGCTGGAGCCCCTATCGGTTCGAACCGCGAGCGGTGGAAGATGAAAAGATCGTGACGTGTTTGGAAGCCGCACGATGGGCAGCGAGCAGCTTCAACGATCAACCGTGGAGTTGGATCATTGCCCAACGCCAGGACACCGACGCTTTTGACGCAATGGTGAGCTGTCTGTTGGAGGCCAACCAAGGCTGGGCCAAGAACGCCGGCGTGCTGATGATTTCAGTGATGCGACCAACCTTCCGCAGGAACCAGAAACCGAATCGCGTTGCCTTGCACGATCTAGGTGCCGCAGCGGCCCACATGGCTCTGCAAGCGACCGCACTCGGTTTGCAAGCTCACCAAATGGCTGGCATCAACCTTAGCCAAGCACGCCATGTTTATGGCATCGACGACGACCACGAACCTCAAACGGCAATCGCGATCGGCTACCCCGACACTTCACCGGCCGTTGGCGAGGAAGCCAAGGCTTTGGAAGACCGACAATCCGGACCGCGTAAACGTCGATTACTCAGTGAGTTCACGTTCTCAAACAAGTGGGGACAAACCGCGGATATCGCAAAGTAAGTAAGTCCATTCGACGAGAAAATCAATGACCGAGGGCGACTCGCACAAGCAACCGATACCCGATAGCGAAAACCCTACCGGTACCACCTCGGCGGACAATAGCCCATCCAATGTTAGCCTGGCTGATCCCCCTCCGTCTCACGCCAAATGGTGGGCGTTGGCAGTCGTCGTGATCACACTGATTGCTTACATCCCCGCCATGCGCGGCGGTTTTATTTGGGACGACGACGACTATGTCACTGAAAACGCCACGTTGGTTTCGCTAGAAGGACTCAAAGACATCTGGTTGGATCCGTCGGCGACTCCCCAGTACTATCCTTTGGTCCATTCTTCGTTTTGGATCGAGTACCAACTTTGGGGGCTGGAGCCATTTGGCTTTCACCTGGTCAATGTCCTCATTCACATAGTAAACGCACTTTTACTTGGGCTCTTGTTGATTCGGTTGAAAGTACCCGGATCGTGGTTCATTGCGTTGGTGTTCGCGATCCATCCCGTCCATGTCGAATCAGTCGCTTGGATTACCGAACGCAAAAACGTGCTATCCGGATTGTTTTATCTTTCGGCCGCAATTGGTTTCCTGAAGTACTGGGACTTCACCCAACCCACACCGAACTCGTCATCCAATGGAACAGATCGCCGTTGGTACCTCTTATCTCTCGCTTGCTTCATCGGTGCCTTGTTGAGCAAGACAGTTGCCGCAACTTTCCCCGCCGCAATGCTCGTCATGATTTGGTGGAAACGCGGACGGATCACGCTTCGTAATGTCGTCACGTTGTCACCCTTCTTCGTGCTAGGTATCTCGCTCGGACTGATAACGGTTTGGCTGGAAAAGAACCAAGTCGGCGCGAGCGGAATCGATTGGGAACTGTCATTCATTGAACGCATCCTGATTGCCGGAAGAGCGTTGTGTTTCTACGCCACCAAATTGCTATACCCGATCCCATTGGTTTTCACCTACCCGCGCTGGAACATCGACACTTCGCAAGCTTGGCAATTTCTGTATCCGGCATTTGCGATCGCCGCCATGATCGCCCTGTTTTGCTATTCCAAGCGAATTGGCCGCGGCCCTCTTGCCGCACTTATGTTCTTCGCTGGCACACTTTTCCCCGCGTTGGGATTCTTCGATGTTTATCCCATGCGATTTTCGTTTGTTGCCGACCACTTTCAGTACCTAGCCAGCATCGGTGTAATCGCATTAGTCGTTGCGAGCGTTCGCACCTGGATGGATCGCAAAGTAGACGAGGAATCACGCTTCCCTCAAATCATCTCGGTCGTCGTCGTTCTGTTTTTGGCTGCACTAACATGGCGTCAAGGCTATGTCTATGAAGGCGTCGAGGTGTTGTGGCGTGACACGATTGCGAAGAACCCAAGTTCGTTTCTGGCTCACAACAACTTGGGCGCCATTTTGAATCGTCGTGGTGATTTCGAAGAAGCGGAATATCACCTTCGCCAAGCAGTAGAACTGAAGCCCGGGTTTGCCGATTCAGTAGTGAACCTAGCAAAAGCCCGCGAGGGTCAACAGGACTTTGACGAAGCACTTCAGTTGTACCGGCAGGCTACCGAAATCCAGCCTTCAATGGCAGCCGCTTGGAACGGGTTGGGAGCAACTTGTGGAATGCGAGGTGACCTTGAATTGGCCGAGCAGCACTTAATGAGGGCTCTCGAGTTAGATCCCGAGTACGCTCAAACCCATGCGAATTTGGCGACCCTGTATGCGAGTCGAGGCGAACTAGACAAAGCCGTCGCAGGCTTCGAAGCCGCTCTCGCACTAGATGACTCGCTGACCGAAGTTCGGGAAAACCTGGCCCGTGTCCTGATGTCGCAGAACAAGCCCCAACAATCCGAAAGCATCTGGAAGGACATTCTGGCTCGCGATCCAGCCAACCTTAGCGCGATGCTGAACCTAGGCGTCATCGCAGCTGGGGATGGGCGCCACCAGACCGCAGTCAATTTCTTTGAACGAGTGCTCGAGATCGACGGAAACCACATCAAAGCGACCTACAACGCGGCGGCAATGTACGAACAACTCGGAAAAACCGAGCAATCGCAGCGGCTTTTCAATCGTTTCGAACTGCTCCAAAAACTGAACGGTCCGTAACCCCAAAATGCGTTTAGGCAGGCAAATCGCGTTCCAACGACCTGATCTGGGGGCGATCGCGGCGATCAGCTAAACTCTGGCACCCTCCCGACTTGCGACTTCCAATCTTTCATGCTCCCTCACCGTGTCGCCGCTTATGAGTTTTCTTGCTGATACTTCGGTCGATCAGGCGATAGCGATTGCAGCCGGTACCGTCGAGACGATCGCCCACGAAACGGCAAGCCACCCGGCTGAGGTGATTCATATCGCCACCACCGTCGGTTTGCTATTGGGTGCAAGTTTGCTGGCGGGTGTGGCCAGTGAAATGCTGCGACTTCCCAAGGTAACAGCGTATTTAATCGCTGGCATGCTACTTGGGCAAAGCGCATTCGACGTCGTCCCCCATGATCACTACCGCTTTCTAGAGCCGCTGACCAAGCTGGCGATGGCGTTGGTACTGTTTTATCTCGGGACGTTGTTTCCGTTTGACCAGATACGTCGGATCGCCCGCCGAGCGATCCCGCTATCAATCGGCGAATTGTTGCTGACCGGGTCACTGGTCACGATGGGCACATATCTCTGCGGGATGACGGTTGCCCAGTCCGTTTTGCTGGGCACGTTGGCACTGGCGACCGCGCCGGCGACGACCATGTTCGTCTTGCGTGAAACCAATGCCGAGGGCCCCGTTACCAGTTTGACCGGCACGCTGGTGACCCTGAACAATCTTGTCGCTGTGATCGCCTTTGAACTCGTTTGGCTAGGCATCGAACTGGCAACCGCCACCGGCGCGAATGCCATGGATGCCAATTCCATCGGCTCGACGCTGTTGCGACTCGTGCAGTCTCTTGGTGGAGCGTTCACGTTGGGCTTGGTCGGCGGTCTGGTCATGAGTTATGCGTGTGAAGTCATGCACACCCGGCGATGGCTTGTGTTGCTGGTCGCGATGGCAGCATTGCTGTTGGGGCTAAGCGAACAATGGCAACTTCCTTACATGTTGGTGTTCTTGGTTGTTGGCTTGGTCGTCGTAAACTCATCCAGCGGCACCGCCAAAATCACGGCCCAACTCGATTCGATCGGTGGCCTACTGACCGTCGTGTTCTTCTCGGTGCACGGTTCGGAACTGAACCTTGGATTGTTATGGGACGTGGGATTGGTTGGCGCGGCCTATGTGATCCTTCGCAGTCTTGGAAAAGTCATCGGTGTTTGGGTGGTCGCATCACGCACCGAGGCGTCGCCTGAAATCCGAAAGTGGTTGGGGCCGGGCTTGTTAGCTCAGGCTGGTGTCGCAATCTCGCTCAGTGCGACGGCCACGTCTCGAAATCCCCAAATCGTTGGCGAGGTGCAAACAATCATTCTTGGAACCGTGGTCGTCTTTGAAATTTTTGGTCCCTTGCTAACCCGGGCCGCAGTCTTACGCAGCGGCGAGATGCCGATCGCCAATTCGATCCACCACACCTTCGGCACACCTATCAGCGCCTTTAAGAACGTGGTCACGCGTTTGGCTGGTTCAGCAGGATTGCTGGATAAGAAAACCGCATTGTCTGAGCGAATGCGAGTCGAACAGGTGATGCGCCGCACCGTCGAGGGCATTGCTGAGAACGCCGACTTTAACGAAGTCGTGCATTTTGTCGAACATTCCCATGACAATACCTTCCCCGTGGTCGACGACGATCGCTGTGTTGTCGGCCTGATTCGGTTCGATTTGCTCAATCAAGCGTTCTTCGATCCGCATTCCGACCATTTGATCTGCGCTGGTGACTTGGCCACGCCTCCGGAAATTCTGCTGCGTCCGTCCCAGCCCGTTCGCGACGCCGTCGCTCTTTTCCGTCATACCGCTGATGACTGTGTCCCGGTTGTGACCGACGATGCGCCGCATCGTTTGGTGGCCACCGTCCGCCGGAGCGACTTGACCAGTTTGTTGATTCGAGACCGCAAAGCGGGACTCGGTGGCAGTGACGTGACCTCGAACGATGCCCCCGGATTGGCGGGTGCGGCTAGTGGCGGAACGAATTGACTTGAGTTCAATAGGCCATTGTGCCGAAAGAAGATGACATTGGGTTCCGTTTGAACCGCCTTGTGATCGTCCTGGTGAACGCTGACGACAGCGCACACTACCGTTCAAGTGAAACTCGCCGATGTCACTTCTTCCCGTCGCCACCAGCCGGACCAGCACGCCGCTAAATAGCCAGCGGATGCTGTACCAACTCAACAACGACCAACTCGCTATCCAGGGGCTGTACGACCAGCTTAGCACCGGACGTAGCGTCCAGCGGATGAGTGACGATCCGGCCGCAGCGGCTCGTGCTCTGGACCTGCAGCGAGGCATTTCCCGCAGCGAGCAAATCGTTCGCAACGCCAACGCGACCGAGGGCTATTACCAATCCACTGACACCGCACTAGATCGTATTGATTCTGCATTGATCGCGGCTCGAGGGGTCGCCGTCGAAGCAGCGCAAAGCGTCCTTTCAGATGACGAACTCGAAGCACTCGCCATCACCATCCGTCAAAACATGGAATCCGTGGTCTCGGCAGGAAATGCGATGTTCCTGGACCACCAACTCCTCGGTGGTGTTTTAGAACCGTCGTCTGCTCTGGAACACGCCAACGGCACCGTTCAGTTCAATGGCACCAACGCGGTCGGGCAAACCAAAGTAGGTACCGGAACCAATACGGCGTTCACTGTCACGGGCGAAAGCTCCATCGGTGTGGCTTCGGTTTTCCATTCCGGTTCGTCGCTCGACGCAGCTCTGGATGAAGACACTCGCTTAGTCGATATGCGACAAGGTATCGGTGTCCGGCCAGGCATCATCACGATTTCCGACGGCGACGAAAAGGTGCAACTGGACCTGCGTAGCGCAGCCACCATCGGCGATATCGTCGACGTGCTTCGCGATGTGCGGCTCGACGGACGGGCCTTAGGTGTGCAAATCCAGGACGATTCGATCACGATCCAATACGCCGACACGCTGTCGGGAACGCTGGCGATTGCCGATGCCGAAGGCAGCAACCTCGCTGCTGATTTGGGGATTTCCAACCCGCAAGGCTTCCAGGCTCCGCCCTTGGTTGGCGACCGTTTGTCTCCTCGCGTGACCCTGGCAACGTCGCTTGACGATTTGGCCGGCGGCGCTGGACTGGATTTGTCCGACGGAATTGTGATCGACCAAGGTGGTGAGCGATTCACGATCGATCTCGCCGACGCTGAAACGTTGGGCGATGTCATCATTGCTATCAACCGTAGCGGCGCGGGCGTCAACGCTCAGCTCGATGAAGCAGCCGGCCGCATCGATTTACGCGGAATGATTTCAGGCGTCGATTACAGCATCGGCGAAAACGGCGGTGACGCGGCAAGTCAGCTCGGCATTCGTACCGCCGACGAAGAGACCTTGTTCAGCGACCTCAACCACGGCACCGGCGTCGCACTGAACTCCGACGGGCCCGATCTGGTGATCACGCGTCCCGATGGTGTGGAACTGGAATTGGAACTGACGGATGTCGAAACGATCGAAGAACTGATTGACGCGGTCTCGAACCATCCACTCAATCAAGATTCCCGTCGAGTTCGGTTGTCACTCGCTACGGTCGGTAACGGACTAGAACTTTCGGCACCTCCGGGCGTCGACCCCATTCGCATCACGCAGCCCGGCACCAGTGATGTGGGTACGCGGCTTGGGCTAATTCCCAAGGGCGAAAGCGAAGCCACCAGCGAAGTGGTCGGCAGTAGCGCGGTCCTGACGGGAAGCGACTACAGCCCACGTGAAGCCGGCGGTGCGATCGACACACTTTTACGACTTGAAAAAGCGGTTCGCGAAAACGACATCAGCGAGATCGGACGCTTACAAGCTCGCTTGGACGAAGACCTCGATGCCAGCACCCGGACACGTGGACGGGTAGGTGTCTGGAGTGCGAATCTGCAAGATCTCAAAGCGGCCGTGCAGGACGAGACCGTGCTGCTGCAATCGCAACTATCCGAAGAAGTCGACGCCGACTTAGCGACGGTAATCAGCGAACTGCAAGCCCGACAAGCGGCTTTGCAAGCATCCATGCAGTTCATCGGCCAAACCGCCAACTTGACCGTACTGAACTACCTGTAACAGCCGTCTCGCCAGTTCGAACCCGTCCGCCTTGAAGTCGATTGGCTAATCTCGCTTCAGCCAGTGACGTCGGCTGTCGACATTCAATTTGGCTAAAGATGCAGTGCAAAAGAGCAATCGGTAGTCTTGAATCACCGCTTTCAGCTTGTACACCGGCAGGAAAAAAGCAGAGCTTCATTGAGCCAGTGCTTCTGCGTAGCGAGTTCATGATCTTCATCTACCATTAGCGGGCCAGCCTGTTCATACCCGGCGGGAAGCAGACCGTTTCGATGAAGGTTCCAGACGCTGCACGTGGTAGCCTAAAGGCGACCTCTTGCTAAGTAAATCTGAGCTTCTGCAATCATGGCTTCGCCATCAGTGTTCGCTTCGAGAGAGTGCCACGCGATTTCATTTCGTTTTTTTTGTTTTGTGTGCATCTGCTTTTGGGGTGCCGGTCAATCTGTCGCTACAATTCAATGCGATTGAGACTTCCAAAATAGCAAGTGAAGAAATGAAAAACCGAACGAAAGCATTTGTTGCCATTGCGGCGTTCCTTATCCCCGTTGTTGCGATCAGCGTCTACGCTCAGCGTGGGCCGCGTGGAGGTGGCGGAGCTACACTTTCCGAGCCATTTCGAGGAATCGTTGCCGGCGAAAAAATCGAGAAAGGGCTGTTCAAAATCGAGTCCACCGGCGTGACAACCAAGCCGGTCGTTGAAGCGGCCAATACCTTTCTGGCAGGTTTGAGCGACAGTCAGAAAAGCCGAACGAAGTTTCCCGTCGATGATTCAGAATGGCGAAAATGGGACAACCGACACTCTCCCAAAAGGCAAGGCGTCGGTTTCGACGAGATGAACCAGGATCAACGCAAACTGGCGTTTGATTTGATGCGTGAGAGCCTGAGTGCGAAAGGTTTGAAGTTGTCGCAAGACATCATGAAGCTTAACGGCACGCTGGCGGAACTGGCTGACAACTTCGACGAATACGGCGAATGGCTGTACTGGATTACGGTAATGGGCGATCCCTCTGAAACCGAGCCTTGGGGATGGCAGATCGACGGACACCATTTGGTCATCAACTATTTCGTTTTAGGCGACCAAGTCGTCATGTCGCCAGTGTTCGTCGGTAGCGAACCGGTGCATGCAACGAGCGGTAAGTTCGAAGGCACCATCATCATGCAGAACGAACAGGATGCAGGGTTTGCGTTCATGCAGTCCCTTAACGAATCTCAGCAGAAAGAAGCAGCGATCGCCAATACCAAGAACGGTAACAACAACCTAACCGAAGCTTACAAAGACAACATCAATCTCGACTACGCCGGCCTACCCGCATCGAAGTTGGATGAATCACAGCGAGCGGCATTGCTGGAATTGATTCAGCAATATGTCGGCAACATGCGAGAAGGTCATGCCAAAGTCAAAATGAGCGAAGTCGAAGAGCATCTTGATCGAACCTATTTCGCATGGATCGGCGAAACATCGGAGGACGCTGTTTTCTATTACCGAATTCACAGCCCGGTGATCTTGATCGAATTCGACCACCAGCGTCGGGTTGCTCCCTTCCGCACCCGCGAACCCACTCGCGATCACATCCATGCCGTCATCCGGACACCCAACGGCAACGATTACGGCAAAGATTTGTTGCGGCAACACATCGAACAGCACCACCATCACCCAAACGCAGAATAGCCACTGCAGAACAATTACCTCAACTGTTCTGAATCCAGCGTCTAGCGAGCTTCGATAGAGAATTGGAACGATTGTTCATTCGTTGATGCAGAGCAGATGATGCATTTTGTGCGGTGCCGCACGCTCAGCGCGCCGATACGGACATCCAGTTCGGTGGGGCACGCTGTTTCGACATGACATGAGGTTTTCAATTGAAGGATGCGGCTTGGTACCGCAATTGCAATTATCAGCAGACCGTGCGTTCAACGTCATCGACTTACCACGGAACAACGGTCCATGTCACACACACTGGTCACACGCGTCCCCGATTCCTCCGCCCCCAAAAACCTCGCAGCAAATTCTGCTGAGTCTCATACTGCCGACAAGCAAAGCACAGACGATGTCTTGTCCCGGGATGAACTCGATCGCATGGATGCCTACTGGCGGGCGGCGAACTACCTGTCCGTTGGGCAAATCTATCTGTTCGATAATCCGCTACTGCGGGAACCGCTTCGGAAGGAACACATCAAACCCCGTTTGCTCGGACATTGGGGAACAACACCGGGTTTAAACTTCATTTACACCCATCTCAATCGTGTCATCAAGCAGCGTGACTTAAACATGATGTTTGTTACGGGACCGGGACATGGCGGACCAGCGCTCGTCGCCAATACTTATCTGGAAGGCACCTACACCGAGTATTATCCCAACGTGACGCAGGACGCGGATGGGATGAAGCGACTGTTCAAACAATTCAGCTTCCCCGGCGGCATTCCTAGTCACGTCGCTCCAGAAACCCCCGGAAGCATCCACGAAGGCGGGGAACTCGGGTACGCGCTATCACATGCCTTTGGCGCCGCGTTCGACAATCCAAATTTGATCGTCGCTTGCGTCATCGGCGATGGCGAAGCGGAAACCGGGCCTCTGGCAACGAGTTGGCATTCCAACAAATTTCTAAACCCGATTCACGATGGCGTTGTCCTGCCGATTTTGCATCTGAACGGATACAAGATCGCCAACCCCGCTGTGCTGGCCCGGATCAGTCACGGCGAACTGGATCAACTGCTACGCGGATACGGGTACACACCTTACTTCGTTGAGGGAGACGATCCCGTCGCGATGCACCTACTGATGGCCGAAACGCTGGACACCATCAGCGACGAAATCGCCAGGATCAAACGCAACGCGGTAGAGAACAACGATCCGTCGCGTCCGCTTTGGCCGATGCTTGTGCTGCGAACGCCGAAAGGCTGGACATGTCCCCGTGAGGTTGACGGCAAACAAGTCGAGGGCACTTTCCGCAGTCATCAGGTGCCGATGGGGCAGATGCACGATAACGACGATCATGTCACGCTGCTGGAAAAATGGATGGCCAGCTATCGTCCAGAAGAGTTGTTCGATGGCGAAGGCCAACTGCGACCGGAGTTGGCGGAGCTTGCTCCAACAGGAAATCGTCGGATGGGTGCCAATCCACATACCAACGGCGGTTCGTTACTGAAACCGCTGCGAATGCCTGAGTATTCGGATTACGCGATCGACGTTCCGCAACCTGGCAGCGTGACCGCCGAAGCAACTCGTGTGCAAGGTCAGTTCATTCGTGATGTGATGAAGTCGAATCTAGACGCGAAGAACTTTCGTGTCTTCAGTCCCGACGAGAACGCATCGAATCGTTGGGGAGACGTGTTCGATGTCACCAATCGCGGATTCGTCGGCAAGATTCTGCCCGACGACGATCATCTCTCGCCAGACGGGCGCGTGATGGAAATGCTATCCGAGCATCAATGCCAGGGTTGGCTCGAAGGATATCTACTGACCGGACGTCATGGCTTTTTCAACTGCTATGAAGCCTTCATCCATATCGTCGACTCGATGTTCAATCAACACGCCAAGTGGTTAAAGGTTTGTGAGGACATACCGTGGCGACGTCCGATTGCATCGCTGAACTATCTGTTGTCATCCCATGTATGGCGTCAAGATCACAATGGGTTTAGTCACCAGGACCCCGGCTTCATCGACCACGTGGTCAACAAGAAGGCGAAGAACATGCGCGTGTACCTTCCGCCGGATGCGAACTGTCTGTTGTCGGTCACGGACCACTGTTTGCGAAGTCGCAATTACGTCAATGTCATCGTGGCTGGCAAGCAACCGTCCCCGCAATGGTTGACGATGGATCAGGCTGTCAAACACTGTAAGGCTGGCATCAGCATCTGGGATTGGGCCAGCAACGATCGGGACAGCGAACCAGATGTCGTCATGGCGTGTTGCGGCGACGTGCCGACCATCGAAACCTTGGCCGCCGTTGACATCATGCGGCGTGAGTTGCCGGAACTAAAAGTTCGCGTGATTAACGTGGTTAACCTGATGAAACTACAATCCGAAAGCGAACATCCACACGGTCTTTCGGACAAAGAGTTCGATGTCATGTTCACGACGGACAAGCCGATCATCTTTGCCTTTCACGGCTACCCTTGGCTAATCCATCGGCTGACGTACCGACGAACAAATCACAGGAACCTTCACGTTCGCGGATACAAAGAAGAGGGTACGACCACGACTCCGTTTGACATGGTCGTGCTTAATGATCTCGACCGATTCCATCTGGTCAGCGACGTAATCGACCGCGTGCCGCAACTAAGATCCAAAGCGGCTTACGCCAAACAAGCGATCCAGGAAAAGCTGATCGAACATGAGCAGTACATCCGCAAACACGGGACCGATATGCCGGAGGTTACTCAATGGCGATGGGGAGCCGCGAACGACGACGACGCCGTCACCCCAACACCATAAAGGCCTAACAACTCGGCAGCGAACGTCGCAGAGACCTTAGCGACTTCCGACACTGGATCTGATTCTTCTGGCAGTCCCAACCTAGACAAACTAGCGAGATGAACAACACGCAAGCGATCGATGCATGCCATCGTCTTGATACCCGAGTCGCTTCGCAGGCACTCGAAACCACAAAGGGTGGACTGAGTGAACGTGAGGCGGCGAAACGTCTCGCCGCAATCGGGCCCAACCGTTTGCCACAGAAACCTCCCGCGCCGCTGTGGGTGATCGTACTGCGTCAGTTTCGCAGCCCGTTGATCTATATTCTTGCGATCGCCGCAACCGTTTCGCTGGCGATGGGCGACGTCAAAGACGCGGCGTTCATTGCTGCTGTTTTGGTACTCAACGCGATCATCGGTTCTTGGCAAGAATCAAAAGCGGAAAAGAGCGGCCAAGCACTCAAGAAACTACTGCAGATTCAAGCCACAGTGCAGCGTGATGGCAATGTTTCCACAATTGACGCCGAAGAGGTCGTGCCGGGCGACCTCGTACTTCTGGAATCGGGCAATCGCGTGCCCGCCGACATTCGACTGTTAACGTCACACGGCTTGGAAGCGGACGAATCTTTACTGACTGGCGAGTCGATACCCACCTCGAAAGACGCAGCATGGGAAGGTCCCGAATCCACGCCCGTTGCGGATCGTCTGAACATGGCCTATGCCGGTTCGATCGCGACGCGAGGCCGTGGACAAGGAATCGTTATCGCCACTGGAAGCTCAACCAACGTCGGTCAACTTGCACTCGATGTTGTTAGCGACACCGGAGGAAAGCCACCACTGGTGCAGCGGATGGAACGGTTCACACGTGTGATTGCGGTTGTCGTTCTGGTTTCGTCCGCATTCATCGGCGTCCTAGGCGTGACGCTGGGCGGCTATACGGTTGGTGCCATGTTCACGTTTGCGATTGCCCTGGCCGTCGCTGCGATTCCCGAAGGCTTACCGGTGGCCATGACCATCGCACTTGCCGTGGCGACAACTCGGATGGCGAAACGCGGACTGATTGTCCGCCGACTGACCGCCGTTGAGGGCTTGGGCAGTTGCACTCTGATCGCCACCGACAAGACCGGGACACTGACATGCAACGAGATGACCGTTCGTGAAATACAGACCCCCGATGGTGCCACCTTTTATGTCAGCGGCGAGGGTTTCATCCCAGTCGGCGATGTGCTTGTCGACGGACAGCCGGTTGACCAACAGATTCATCGACAGCTTGGGACGTTCGTTGACGCGGGCGTTCTGTGCAACGAGGCCGACTTGTACCCGCTTGAGGGTCAATGGAGCTGGCGTGGCGATGCGGTTGACGTTGCCTTCCTGACGCTGGGACACAAAGTGGGAGTGGATCGCGAAGGATTGCTGGAATCACGCCCCCAAGTCAATCAGATTCCGTTTGAATCCGAACACCAGTTCGCAGCCGTGTACAACCGCACCGATGATGGCCTGAAGGTGTCCGTCAAAGGCAGTCCCGAACGCGTGCTGGCCATGTGCAGCGAAGCCTTGGGCAACGATTTTGACAAGTCACGGTATGAAGCCGTTGCCACGCAAATGGCCAAGCGTGGATTCCGAGTTTTGGCGTTGGCCGATGGAAATGTCGATGAAGAGACGCGACCTGGAAGCACGTCTTCGCATCCAGACCATCTGCGTTTCCTTGGATTCGCCGGCATGCTTGATCCCTTAAGATCAGAGGTAAAACAGGCCGTTCGTGAGTGTGCCGAAGCCGGCGTCGAAGTTTCGATGATCACCGGCGACCATCGCGTCACGGCCTTTTCCATCGCTAAGGAGCTCGGTCTGGCAAGTGACGATCGACAGGTGATGACGGGCGAAGAACTGCTGAACCTGACGCCGAAAGAACTCGAAGAAGTCGTCGGCCGCGTACGAGTTTTCGCGAGGGTCGCACCGAGGCAAAAACTAGACATTGTTGAAGCCGCCCAACGTGCCGGTCACTTTGTCGCGGTGACGGGCGATGGCGTTAACGACGCGCCTGCACTGCGTGCCGCCAATATCGGGGTGGCGATGGGAAAGGGCGGCACGGATGTGGCTCGTGAAGCCGGTGAACTGGTCATCAGCGACGACAACTTTGCCACCATTGTCAGTGGCGTTGAACAAGGACGCATTGCGTATGGCAACATTCGCAAAGTCATCTATTTCTTAATCTCGACTGGTGCCGCGGCACTTGTCTTGACGTTTCTAGCGATCGCAACTGGCCAACCGCACTTGCCCTTGTTACCCGTACAAATTTTGTGGCTGAATCTGGTAACCAGTGGTATTCAAGATGTCGCACTGGCCTTTGAACCTAATGAAGGTGATGTGCTAACCCGAAAGCCGCGTCCGCCTGCTGAAAGCATGTTCAATCAACTGATGATTGAACGAACAGTGATCTCGGCGCTGGTGATGGGGATGATCGGGTTCTTGACCTATCGCTGGTTCCTGCCCAATGGAGCGACCGAAGCCGAGGCGGCGACGGCCCGCAACGCACTACTGTTGCTACTGGTGTTGTTCATGAACGTTCACGTTGGCAACTGCCGTTCAGAAACCAAGTCCGCATTCGTGTTGTCGCCACTGAAAAGCCCGCTTTTGCTTGCCGGCGCCATCGCCGCATTCTGTATCCACGTTGCCGCCATGCACACGGCACTCGGACAATCATTGCTGGACGCTGAACCGTTGCCATTAAAGCACTGGGGCGTGCTGATCATGCTCGCGCTGACAATCCTGCCAGTGATGGAACTGCACAAATGGAGCTGGGCAAAACGCCACCCAGCATAAAACCATCGCTACAGGAATGGTGGCCGAACGCTCCGCAGTCGACAGACTACGATAAAGAAACGGCACATCGACAACGTCACGAACGTACCGATATTTCGATTACATCCGGATGCCGAATAGAGGCTGAAGCCCGCCCAACCGACGCCTACACCCTTTTTTGCACTTCGGCTGTCAACTTTTCTCGAAAGATTTTGCTGTTGTGGCGAATGTCGACGGGTAGTGGTTGATCTCGAACGATGAACTCTTGGATTCGTCCGGTTAATGGATTCCGTGACGCAAGATCTCGCAACTCTTCGATCAAGCGTTCACGCTGAATTGGATCCTGTGCCACACCCAGATCACTCGGTTCGATGACCATCACCGGAACTTGATTACCTGGTTCCCCCCGTCCGACCAACGCGCATTTTTCGACACGCGGATGCACATTAAAAATTGCTTCGCACGGAATCGTGTAATAGGTCCGATTTGCTCCGGTCACACGATGGGTTTTGCGACCACAAAACCAGAAGCGATCATCGCCATCGAAGTAGCCGACATCTCCCATACGGTGCCAAACCCGATCACCGTCGGCAACCTTGTGAATTTCATTTTGATCAAGCCGGGTGACATACTTTCGCGTGACCATCGGTCCGCTCACCATCAGCTCGCCAATCTTGCCTTGGGGAAGCTCGACGATGTCGTCAATCTGTTTGATGGGACCATCGGTAACCTCAATCACTTTCCACTGCACGTCTGGAAAACGGGTTCCCACACAAACGCCTTTCCCCTTGATCGAAGCTGGCCCCGTCTCGGCGATGACTTGTCGCGATTCGATCGAAGCGATCGGTAGTGCTTCGGTTGCACCGTAAGGCGTCTCAATCATCGCTTCTTCATGAACAAACCGGCGCAAGGACGCCAACGTCGCGGCCGGCACGGGAGCGCCCGCGGAAAGCACTCGCTGGAGCGTAGGAAAAGGGCGGCCAACAGCATTCGTTTCGCACCACTTCGTGACCGTTCGCCAAAGTGCAGGCGAGCCAAACGCCTGATCCACTTCCCATTGGCGAGCTGCTTGAATCAATTTTCGAGGATCCACCGCGGCGGGTCGCGTTGGGTCCATATCGGGAATGATGGTGGTCACTCCCATCACCGCGTCGAACAATCCAAACAAAGGGAAGCAAGCTAAGTCTCGCGAGCCCCGGCGAATGTCATAGCGAGCTTGAATCCGATCGATCTGGGAATGAAACGTGCCGTGCGTGTAGGCAACCCCTTTGGGAGGACCAGTGCTGCCGGTTGTAAAAATGACAGCGGCTTCGTGATCCGTTTCTATCTTGGGCAGTTCACTTTCCGCCGACTGGCCCAGTTCGATAATTTGCTTTAGCGTCTTGCCGCCCCAGAACCAACGTTTGCCGACGGTGACATTCCATTTCGCTTGAGGAAAGCGATGGCGAAGTACCGTTCGAATCGCTTGGGCTTTTGGAATCCCAACAAATCCATCGGGACGAATTTCTGAAATGCAGTTCACCAAATGCTTGCGATCCATTCCGGGATCAATCAAGACCACAGTGACCCCGGATTTCATCAACGCAAAAACCAGTTCAATAAACTGGGCGCCAAACGGAACCAAACTCACCAACCGCATCCCAGGCTTCACACCCCAAGCGGTCAAGCCATGTGCGATCTTGGTGCTGGCATCATCGAGCGACTTGAACGTGGTCAGCGCGTAGTCGCGATCGGTACCATCCTGCTTGGGTGGGCCGGCGACTTCGGCAATCGCGATGGCACCTGGCAACATCTTCGCCATCGCAGTCAGTCGCTCGGCAACGTTCCCCGACGACGACGCGGGTACCGAATCAGAACACGATGGGTTGGAATCCGTTGCCGTCATACTGAATGCGTAGAAGAGAGGAGTAAAGAAACGATTTGATCCGCGATTGAGATCGGCAGGACGGTTTGGGCGGACTTCCAACCCGGAATTGCGTTGACTTCGACTAAGTAAAACCCGTGGCCGTCTTCCGTCTCGATCAGGTCCACCGCGGCGTATCGCAATTGAAGAGATTCACAAAACCGCAACGCGAGATTTCGCCACTCCTCGTCGACCTCAATTCGTTCCGACTTACCGCCGGCTTTCACGTTGGTGCGAAAGTCGTTTGGACTGGTCCGCCGAATTGCAAACACTTGATCGCCAAGCACCAACAAACGAATGTCGCGCCCGCCCGGTGGAATGAACTTCTGAATGTACAACACACTTCCGACTTGCGAGAGTGTGGAAAAGGCGGTCCAGGCGAGTTCTCGATTTTGAAGTCGCATGACTCCGCGTCCTTCACCGCCAAAAATCGGCTTCACGACAACATCACGACCCAGCGTTTCGAACGCTTCCATCGCCTCCGCACGAGACTGAACGACCGAGGTAGGCGGCGTTGGGATGCCCAGCCGTTTCGCACGGGCGAGCGTGGCAAACTTGTCGATCGCGATTTCCAACGCGGCGGGTGGATTGCAGAGGGTCGTGTGAGTCCCGATTCGCTTTCGTTGATCGTACTCATCGTGCAAAACCGACAAGCGGAACAAGACTTGTTCAAACGATCCCATCGGCATCGTGCGAGTCAGGATCGCGTCAAAATCTGAAAGCCGGGTCGTCCTCACCGATTCCGCATTTAAGCTGGCACCTTCCGATTGTCGGCTCGCGGATAGATCGTCTCGCAACTCACCTCGCAAGGCGTCATAGCCGACAAAGTGGATTGCCGCGTGATGACGTTTCGCTGCATCGTCAAGCTGACTTAGGTGCCAACCCAGTTGAAGCGTATGGGAATCGCGTCCACCCACGACGAGTATGCTTCGCCGCGTCACTCAGTCTTCCATTCCGAATGATGCACGTAGAACGTCGCTTGCCAACTTGCCCGCACGCCAGGTCCGGCCACTTTGCAGCGAATGAATCGTGACCACGGCGGGACTGAACAACATCGGATCGACTTTGTAGAAGTCGTAATCGTATTGCTTAAAGATCTGCGAGAACGGCTTCCCATAATCGGGCGAACTGAAGCTGGGCACTTCGTTGGCGATGGCGTCGATCGCATCATCGGGTGCGTCGACCCAAAGTGTCACCGTGGCGCCATATAACATGGCATCGTTGGTGCGGCCAATGCCGCTAATCGTATCGCCTGGCTTGGCGGGTGGCGGTAGCGGGGCCACGCCCGTTGCCGAAATCACCTGACGCACGTCGAAATCAAGTGCGTGCAACTTGTGCAGCGCCGTCTCGACACTGCGTGCAACGACCTGCACACTGCCGGCAATCGAAGTACTTGGCGCGATCGCGAGACGAACCTGTTCATTCGCCACACTACACTGTTGAGCGATCTCCGAGACGACCTCCTCGCTAGGCAACTGATCGGTTTCGAGCACCCCGACGGTTACCTGAGATTGATGATCGGTAGCAGCCAACTGCAAATGCTCAAGCATCTCTTCGCGACCACGTAGCGTTCGCATCGGCCCACTCGCCATCGCGAAATAATCACCGACCGATAGTGGCCAGCCTGCGTACTGTCCGCCCAGACAAGCTTCCACCGGCTGATCGACACTGACCATCACCGCTTGGTCCACGACCATGTCGACGGACGCTGGCACTAACTGAACTTCCGCAAGTCCAGCCAGGCAGAGCTCCGCCAGGACAATGCCAGCTCGAAGTGAGCCGATTGCCCCTGGTTTGTCATGCGAGCCGGTGCCCGCGTCAATGACCGTTGCACCACCTATCGTGTGGATGGAAGCCCGCAATGACTGATGGCACTCCAACGCTTCTTGAAAAACTTCGTCTGCCTGGTCATTCAGTTCCGATGCGGTGCAAAGGTAAGGATGGATCATGTCGCGTCGACGACAGCAGCGAGTTGTTCGTAGGTGCGTTGGCTATCAACAGGAGTACCGCGATTATCGCAAGCGATTTGATACAAATGCTGGCCTACCGGAGTCGGATATTTCCCCGTCACACAAGCTTGGCAAAGCTTATCTTCGGGAAGGTTGATGGCTCTCGCCAAGGCGTCGACAGGCAGGTACCGAAGCGAATCGGCACCCAAGTCGTCGGCCAAACGCTGTTGCGCGTCATCGGTCAATTCACCGTCAAGA
This sequence comes from Rhodopirellula sp. J20-39, assembly GCF_057365095.1. Taxonomy (NCBI): domain Bacteria; kingdom Pseudomonadati; phylum Planctomycetota; class Planctomycetia; order Pirellulales; family Pirellulaceae; genus Rhodopirellula; species Rhodopirellula sp. J20-39. The sequence goes on from NZ_CP195123.1 coordinate 6,489,387, forward strand.
GAGAAGTACTTGGGTGCGATCAACTGATCGATCGTGCTCATGTCGATCCCGTAAAAACACGGTGCAACGATGGGTGGACAGGCAACCCGAACATGGATCTCTTTCGCCCCACCCACGTCTCGAATCCGATCCAAGAGCGCGTTCATTGTTGTGCTACGGACGATCGAGTCTTCGACCAAGATCACGCGTTTACCCTGCAACACTTCTCGCAGTGGCGTGTACTTCGCGGCCGCTTTCGCCTTACGAGCTTTCCCACCTTCGATGAAGGTTCGACCCGCGTAACGATTTCGAATCAAGCCTTCGCGGCAAGGAATCGATAACTCGTAAGCCATCGAGTCCGCGGCAGCTTTACTTGTGTCAGGAACTGGCACGATGATCGTGTCCGGATCATCCAATGGGATCCGGCCGAATTGACGTTCAGCGTCGGCAAGTTCACGTCCCAAGTTAGTTCGTGTCAAATAAACGCTGCGGTCGTCGAGCGTACTTGCGACGTTAGCGAAATAGATCCATTCAAAGAAACAATGCTTGGGAGCTTGCGGCTCCGCAAACGGTTCAATCCGGAAGCCATTTTCAGGATCAATCAAGATCGCATGTCCGGGGGCGAGTGACTTGATTTGGTCGGCTTCGAAACCAAGGTTCAACAACGCAACGCTCTCGCTGGCGGCAGCGAACAAAGGCCCTTCATGGATGTAACACATCGGTTTGATGCCCAGTGGATCACGGGCGACCAACATTTCACCTTCGGCCGTCAACAGAGCAAGCGAGTAGGCTCCATCGAAATTTGCCGTCGCCTGACGAAGCACGTCAATCCAGTCCAGACGACGTGGTGCCTCGGAAAGGATCTTGGCGAGTTCATGAAGAATGATCTCGGTATCAGTGTCGAGCGTTAGGTGGTGATCACCGTCGGCAAGCAGATTCTGTTTCAGCAGTGAATAGTTAGCCAACTGGCCGTTGAAGCAGAAACTAAACCACTTTCGGCGGTGGATGTGCTGCCGTTCGAATGGCTGGGCATAGTTTTTGTCGTCTTGGCCGCAAGTGGCGTAACGAACGTGGCCAATCGCGGTGCGCCCAGCGAGCGACTTCATCAACGCTTCCGCCTTGGCCCGATGATTCAGCCGGAAAACCTCGGTAACCGTACCGACATCCTTCAGCGTGTTCAGTAGGTGAGGACGATCGGGATCAAAGGTGGTCATCCCCGCGGCAAGCTGGCCGCGATTTTGAATGTCCAACAACATCCGAGGCAATAGACGCGAGATATGCCGCGGCCCATCGTCGGTACAAATCGGGCTACGTCCGCGACCGGACAAATGGTAGATCGCGGCAACGCCACATTCGTGGTTCAGTTCGGCCATGAAATTGCTGTAAATGCCGGAATAATGGGCAAACGGGTCTATCCTCGGGTTCCTGCTACCCCGAATCGACCGAACTGAGTGGTTTACCCAGTTTTCCAGCGTTGAGTTTACCGCGATGACGCGACAACGCAATTCAAGCTGGCCAACCGGAACCGACAATTCGGAACCTAACCACCCTCGAAAGCGAAGACGTGAGGATTTTGCCGCTTGGACCTTGGCAATATCAGCCGCCAAATGGGGAGCAAGACCTCAATTGTAGACGCCGAGGCCTCCGATTCCCGCCCGTCAGGAGGGTGGTTCAAAAAAAGGTTTGGAAAGCGATTTTTGAAAAATCGCCCAACTCGGATGCCACGAACTTCAGCGATCCTCGACATGTGCGAGCAGACACTGGTAGCAAGGATCACGTAGCAAGAGGCCCGATCCGTTACCCCGGTTCCCGCGTCGAAGACTCCGGCATCTCTCGCTGCAGACGCCGCACGATGGAGTTTTCGTTAGGAACCGGAAAACGCTTCAACGCGGTTCCATCCCCCTGCAAAATTTCGCAGCCGAACCAGACCCCGCTGTCCGTGCCCATCAACAAGACTGCATCGGCGGCGGCAAGCTCCTGCGTTGTGAGCTTTTCATGGCGAACTGGCAGCCCAAGCCGACTCGCACGCTCCAGCACAATTTCTTGGGTAATGCCGCCGAGCACCTGCTCCAGCGGTGCGAACTTCAATCCATCGCCGCACACAAGTCCGATGTTCGCAATTCCTGACTCAGTCCAACTTCCATCCGCGTCTCGCAACACCCCTGTCGCCTCGGAGCAGATTGCCGCGGCCTGTTGATCCGCTAGGTAGTAATGCAGGCGACTTCGAACCTTTGCCTGCCGCGACCAACACGCCGGTGATGGCTGTTGAACGTCAGTCAGCACAACCGGTTGCCCGAGGCTGCGGCGTTGATTGCCGACGACTTGGTCGAGGCGATTGAGATGCAGTGCGTACGTGGGCCGCTTCGCTTGGGACGATCCAGGCGTCGCCCAAATGGTGACTCCAACGTCACCGTGCGATTGAATCCAATCGTGATTTCGCTGAATCAATTCATCCAACAAGGCTTGCCACTGCACATCGCTGAAGGCTCGCCCGAGTCCGAGCAACGCAAGCGTTTTTTCAAGCCTCGCCAAGTGCTTCGACGTTTGAAACAAAACACCTTGGTAAGTTCTTAGCCGCTCGACCGCTGTGACCGCTTGACGAAAACCGAGGTCATCAACGGGCAAACGAATTTCGTTACTGGGCAGCCAGTTCGCTTGTCCGGTCAGTTCGCACGAGAAAAACGCGGTATGGCAAACCTCACCGTGCTGCGACGAGACCTGCGAGATCGGTCCCATAGTTTGGCAATCGCGCCGAACAGGGACACTTCGTTCGTTTGGTGGTAGATCGAGTCCGATGGGAGTCCCTCACTTAGGCGACGGTGTGCTTTGCCCAAATTGTGGTATGGCAAACGTGGAAACAAATGGTGCAACGCATGATAGCGTGTGCCGATCGGTCCCCACAATTCAGTAAACCAGGGGCGATCGGGAAAGTTAACGGAGTCCAACAACTGGTCAGCGAACGTCATTTCGCCACCATCGTTGTTCCAGCGATGGGCTCCTAATGTCCGCACTTCGTTGACGATCAAGATCCCAACACCAACCGCATACGCGATTAGCCAGAACGGATCGAGCAATTGATCCCGCATGATGTAACCTCGCGTCAGAAACCAAATTAGCCATACGAAACAAAGCACTTCTTGCAGTAAGACGATTCGCATGACCTTTGGTGAAGCGTCTCGTCGTTCGTAAAAGGGATCGACCAACATGGTCGACAAATGCCGATGCACCAGCGGACGAAGCCGTGGAAATAGCCAACACAGCGGACTGACGATCAAGAATCGGAACACCGCCAACAAAGGCAACACAAGTGCTTGCACGATGAACAGGACAATCATCCACGGGCCACGATTCGCGAGCGGTAAGTACTCGCCATCGTGTTCGGTGCCGTAATGCTTGCGACGGTGATGATCAACGTGCGGGTAATACAGAAACGAAGGCACCAGAAAGAAGATGCCACACAACGCATTCCAAGCCACCCGAAATAACGTGAACCCCTGATCCGGCAAGTGGACCAGTTCATGGATAAACATCAACGCTCGCATGTATAAGATCACTGTGATGACGTAGCACACGCCCATCACCCCAATGACCCAAGGCTGAAAGCCATAGTGATACGGTGCGATAAAAATGAGATGGAGTGCCGTATGACCGACCACGATCGAACAAAGAAAATCAATCCAGTAGATGGACTGTTTGGGTCGCTGTAAGTCAGCGATCAGCGTTCGAGCTTGTGAGAAGCTAAACGGGTGGCAGGTGGGCGATGAAGCAGATTTGTTGCCAGATACCGGCGTGCTTTTATTTATGGTGGGCTGCATCGGAAACGTCCTAATGACCTAAATCAGGAACGGGGGAGAGGCGGAACCAACTTACCGATCTTAATTGCGAAAAAATCATTTTCGCAACACACCCCCCGCCAGCAACTCAAGGAACAAAAAACTGCTTCCTGTTGTCAAGATGACTTTTGCGTAAACGGCCAGACCTTCAGAAATCGACCTACCACCAGACGTTTGGCCCTCGAACATTTCATTCACAAATGTTGGGGCTGCAAATGCTGGGGCAGCGAAAATGAGGCGTTAGCACTTCGGGCGTCAACCAGTTTGCCAATCGGCAATTTGCGCCCGACCGGCTTAGCTCTGTTGAATCACGAGCACTAAAGCGGCTAGCAGAGTGACCAACACAACCCCAAGAACGACACTGGCCACAACTCGTTTGCGAGATCGTTTCTTTTTGTTGGATCCCAGGACGCCGCGATTCGTACGAATCGTTGATTCAGAAGTTGGGTTCGAACTTGCATCGGCACCCGTTGCAACTGCGTTAGCAGACGATCCTTGGACAGCCGATGGATCACCAGGAATTGTTGAACCAGGGACCGAGACATCAGAAAGTGCTTCACCCGCCTCACGCCAATCTTTCCACCCGTCCCGCCAAACCATCGCGTTCTGTGCGACTCTGCCTTCTTTCATCCACTGCTCCATCGTCGGCCCATCCGCCGGACCGTACTGCCCCCCAGTCGGCGGACGCACATACCAGGTCGCCGTAGGACCACCAAAGTCCTCGCCAACGGAGTGCACGGTTGAACTCGGTTCGGGCTGCACTGAATTGGATGCAGATGTCTGTCCCGATCCTGGTTGAGGGTCAGCCGACTGTGAGTCAGCCGAAGCCGCATGTGCGGTGGCGTCATGCTGAGCGACCTCGGAAACGTCTCGCTCCACAACGCTCGTCGATGCCCCGCCTACCGTCGAAGATCTGCCCGCCGCCGCTACATTCTCGCGACCATTTTGAGTTGCGTTGACGTTGTTCGCCCGCGCACCCGTCACTGCCACAGAGTCACCGACCGGCACGGACTCTTCAGTCTGCACGGGGGTCGAGAATTCTGTGTCGTAGGCGGGGATACGAAAACGAACCGAACACGCGGGACAAATTCCACGACGTCCGGCCAATTCGGTTTTGATGTTCAGTCGCTTGCCACAGGAATGACAAGCAAAACGAACTCCCATATCTGAAACTTTGACTAGGCGCGGCTGGTTGAAAGAGCCTGATTATAGTTCATGTCACCGCTAATGTGACGGCGCCTTAGAACGACTCGATCCATTACGCTCACCGACGGCTTTCACCACCACATCGACAGCATCCAGATTCAGCTACGTTTATCGCTGCGTTTCATGTCTCTACCACCGCGTCCCGTGTTTCGGCCTACTTTCGTTCATACGCGAACGGGGAAACACGCGACATAAACGCTAACGCTGCTTCGGCATCAACTCCAAAACGGCGGATAGCATCGCTCGAAACGCCACCTTCAAGGTGGGTTCGGCATCCGGATAATAGAGTGACGAATGCAGCGATGGAGGGGGAACGCCTAACTTTTCAAAACGTTCCAAGCGAGCGTTCTCAACCGAGCCAACGCGGTACATCAGGATCGGCACACCCTCGATTCCATACCGGCTAAAGTCTTCACCCCCCATCGAGGGTTCGTCGTCGACAATGCTATGGGATCCGAAACGTTCCCCTAGAACACGCCGAATTCTTACCGTCAACTCAGTGTCATTCTTCAACGACGGTGTTCCTTCGCTGATCAAGATATCCGGCTCCGGCGCGTCATACCCTTGAGCAACAGCCAGTGCTCGACGGCGGATTGCTGACAAGACCTGCTGTCGCACGCCTTGATCGTAACTTCGAACGGTCAACTGTAGCTTGCACTCATTGCCGATGATATTGTGTTTAGTACCACCATGGATGGCACCCACTGTCACCACCGCAGGTTCGATCGGCGCTACCTCTCGTGCGACAATCAATTGCAGCGACATCACAAGCTGAGCCGCTTGAACAATCGGATCGGTGGTGGTGTGCGGCTGGGAACCGTGTCCACCTCGCCCCTTCATGGTGATGTCAACACTGTCCACATTGGCGAGTGAAAAGCCAGCACGCAATCCGATTTGACCTACCGGCGTATCACCACTGACATGCATCGCCAGTGCATAGTCAGGCTTGGGGAATCGTGAAAACAATCCGTCTTCCAACATCGCCTTGGCACCTGCCCCACGTTCTTCAGCCGGTTGTCCAATCACCATTAAAGTCCCTGACCAACAATCACGGTGGCTCATCAAGTACTCAACGACCGTTGTTAAATTGGTCATGTGAATATCGTGACCGCACGCGTGCATCACGCCGGCCGTGCTTCCGTCCGGTGCAACGGTGGTTTGTTTCGATGCAAAGGCAAGTGGAGTTCGTTCGGTTACGGGCAAAGCATCCAAATCCGTCCGCAACATCACGGTGGGGCCTTCACCATTGTGAAACAACCCGACAATGCCGTGCCCTCCCACGTCCGTCGTGATCTCAAGACCAGCATCCTTCCATAGCGATGCGAGCTTCGCCGATGTGTTCTTTTCTTCGAACGAGATCTCTGGATTCGCATGCAACCACATGTACAACTTCAACGCATCGTCCATCTTTTCGGACAACCAAACATCCGAAGCATGCGGCCGCAATTCCGATTTCGATTTCGCGGGATGAGGGGACGACGTTGGCTTCCGCGCGGACGTCTCCGGTGTTGAGGTGTCCGGTTTCGTCGACAGCTTGCCTTCGGGCGACTTAGCCTCCGATGTATTGACGTCCTGCGAATCGACGCCCTGTGGATTGGCACTTGGCGGATTGCTGTCTGGCGAATCCGCCGCGGCTAGCCCCGATATGAATTGTAGCCCGACGCCGTCGGTGGGAAAAATCATCCAGGCAGCCACCACCCCATAGATCACCCATGCGAATACAAACTTGTTTTTCGTGGTTAGGCTTCGCACCGAACGACCTTAAGTTGAAGAGGCTGAAAATTCGTTGTCGCTATTCTAACCTTGGTGTTGATACCGTGCAGTGCATCCGTCAAGCACAATTCAAAGCAAACCGCTACAAACGTGGGCTATCCCCCCATTATGTGAGCACATGGGATTCGACCGATTGCCCGGGAAGCCGGAACCACCATGACTCGATAAACTCTTGGACCGATCCCATACGCCCCATCCAATCCGACAACATCCCCTCAAAGAAATACCGATGCCAGCTTCTGCCGACCGCCCCCACGATCAACTTCGACCGGTTCAAATCGAATGCGGTTACTTGGAATCCAATCCCGCCAGCGTCTTGTATCGCAGCGGCAAGACCATCGTTTTGTGCACCGCTTCGATCGAGCGAGGTGTGCCGCCATGGTTGGAAGGAAAAGGCAAGGGTTGGGTCACAGCCGAATACAACATGTTGCCTGGCAGCACTAGCCCGAGAAAGCGACGCGACCGAAGCGGCAAAGTCGACGGGCGTACCACAGAAATTCAACGCCTGATTGGTCGCAGCTTACGAGCGATCATTGACTTAGACGCACTTGGCGAACGAATGATCACAGTTGATTGTGACGTATTGCAGGCTGATGGTGGTACTCGCACCGCATCGATCACCGGCGGTTACATCGCCTTGTCGCTCGCCGTCGCTCAACTCGCCAAGCTACCAGCGACCGAACTTCCTGCTGTTGATCCCAAGGCAGTTTTACCGCAAAGCGTGGCCGCGATTAGTGTCGGTGTCATCCAAGACGACGTGGTCTTGGACCTGGACTACAAACTCGACTCCGCCGCCGACGTTGACATGAATGTCGTGATGACCGGCAACGGCCGTTTCATTGAGATTCAAGGCACCGGTGAAGAAGCAACTTTCGACGATGCTCAACTGGCCAAAATGCTTTCGCTGGGCAAGAAAGGCATCGCCGAACTAACCACTCTGCAAAACGAAGCGATTGCTTCAGCCAGCTGATTGGCTAGCCGCACTGGACGATATATCGCGATCGGCTTCAATGACCGATTTTAGATTCGAACGCACGACTTCTAGCACCGCTTGCTTCACGTCAAGAGATGTCATTCCATCGGTCTGAATGACAACAGCATCGAGTGCCGCTCGTAGTCGACCAACCGGTCGCATGCGATCTTCCAGATCACGTTGGTTTTGGGCCATCAGAACTTTCTCGTAAGAAGATTCCTTTCCCGCCTGTTGCAATTGCAGGTGTCGACGCTTGGCACGTTCTTCCGGCGACGCCGTTAAGAACACTTTGCATTCGGCATCAGGAAAGACTTCAGTCCCTTGATCTCGGCCCTCGGTGACAAGATCGCGGCCCTTAGCGATGCGACGCTGCTGCATCGTCAAGCAATCGCGAATTTCTGGTGGGTCAGCAACGTAGCGTATGTTCGCCGTGACTTCAGGCGTTCGAATTTCGATCGAGACATCCTGGTCGTCTAAGGCGATCCGGTCATCTTTCCAACTCAATTGTGCCTGGCGTGCGTATTCAACCAACGCCGCCACATCCTCAAGCTCGATTCCTCGGCGGATCGCGCCGAGTGTGATCGCCCGGTACATCGCTCCGGTATCTAAAAAAGCAAACCCAAGGTCCTCAGCGACTTCTCGAGCGATGCTGCTTTTACCGGCGCCAGCAGGTCCATCAATGGTGATAATCATGTTTAAGCAACTGAAAGTATTGTCGGATATTGCGAGCGAAAATTCGCAGTATTATTTCTGACCGATTTGCTCACGTAGCGTTTGCAGCAACTTCTGCACCTGTGCGGAATCGATCGAATGCGGAGCACGTTTGCTGGATGCAAGATCGGCCATGTTGGTATTCTCAGGACGATTGATTTCCAGAGCATGACCGGCCGATCCGTCACCGCTGATTCGGTCGTGGGCAGCCACACCATCCTCGCCGCGGCGAGGATGCGAGCTTTGCGAAGCCCGTCCGTATCGAACCTGATAGAACCACTCGGTGAGTTGCTTGACCGGTCCCTGCAATTGTGGCGTAGTCAATGAAGCGGATAACTCTGCGGGCGTCTGCCCAACCTGACGGTGGTAGCCAGCCAGTTCGAGCAACTCCAGCGTTTCAGCATAGAAAGCCACGCTTGGTTTCGCCGCTTGCGCCTGTTGTAAACCGATCCAACGGTTCCGAATCCAACCGGTCAGATTCCACTTCAGCAGTACGGCCAATAAGACACATAACGCGATGGCAGACAACGCGGCTGGAAGCGAGAACATTCGCGTCCCGGCGATCCCTTGAACCTCACCCGCATTGATTCGCAAGGCATAAGTCTTTGCACTATCAATCCAACTGCGATAAGACTGGGTCATGGGTGCCAGCGAAGGTGTCGACAAGAGCGTCTTGCGTTGACGATCCGAGTCCATCTCCACGACATAATCAGTCCACAAGTTTTGTGCTAAGTCAGCAAACTGGCGTATCCCGGCATCATCCGTGTCCGAAACCCCGCCGCCCGGCGTGGGATCGAGCCGCAACCAATAATGCGTCGATTTCGGCTGCCCGTACGTGTTCTCGCTTAGTGGGATCTTTTCTCGGTCCACCAACGCTTCCACCCAAGCGTGCGCGTGGCTTTGCCGGACAATGAAATACTGTCCCAAGTCACTAAACTCATTGCAGTGATATCCAACTACGAGCCTTGCCGGGATCCCTTGGCTACGCAGCATCATCGCTAACGCGGACGCAAAATATTGACAATGACCACGCGGATCCGTCGTCAAGAATTGCTCGATCGGATCCAGGCCCACCACCGGTTTGACATCACCAGCAAGCGAATAGCTGAACCGCTGATTCATTGAAAGATATTGTTCGAACTGCCTCGCGATCTGAATCGGCCCGCGTTTCGACGCCGGCATTTCACTGACGATTTGATCCGCGATCAGTTGCACGCTTGGCATACTCTGCAAAGGAAACTCAAGCACACGATCAAGGTAGTCCAGCTCACTCGAACTCGGCATCCGAGTCGATTCCTCCTCCCCGGATTCCTCCTCCACATTCATCCGGTGCGCTAGCCATGGCGTTTGCACTCCATTTCGAAATGCATGCGTGCCAAAATGATACTCAAGCGGGTCATACCACCTTCCCGAACTGGGTGCCTGAAAATCATCCCGTCCCACAATCCACTGCGCCGGTCGATATTGGATCTCGCCGCTACCGACGATGCGATGAAACGGCGCGATCGCAAACAGTGCTGGCGTCCGAAGCGATTCCGTGCTCACCTCGACGTGGACACGGTCATAGAAATTCAAGTCACTTCGCCGACTCGGCACAAATCTCGCAGGCAATGCACTGGATGGATACAGTTTTGCGTCCGACGTCGTGGCCCAACTGCCTCCACCATCTTTCACGGCGCGATTGGCGATGTAATCTTCCAGCGTCAAGCCACGCAGATAAATCCCATCAACGACTGGGTAGGGCCTATCGGATTCAGGATCATCTAATCGGACACGAAGAGCGCGCTCTTCCGTCATCTGCATCTTTCCGATTTGCCCCAATCGAACGTGATCGCTGAATCCAACAAGGGCTTCCCCTGATACGCCACGCTTGGGTTCAATTCGCCTTGGCAAAACAAAGAAAAACGCCATAGCGACCGATGCGATCGCAGGCATGGTTAAAAACAGGGTGATTACGGGAAGCCGCAAGGCGACTGTCCTTAGCGACTTCAATGCGACGGTGTTGTCCCACAGAAAGTAATGCTGTCCCGCCGGTCGAGTCTCCGTCTCATGTTTGGAGAAATGCACTCGGGCGTGCCCACCTTGATCCTGCGTCGCCTCGACCGATTGATCCGCGGCCAAGAACGCCAAAGCGAGGCCGGTTGCGAACGTTAGCGGTAAAAACCAAATCGCATAATTGAAGGCATCATTGAAGACCGCTGCAACGATGCAATTCAAAAGCGCAAAGATCAACAATTGCTCAAACAATCGTGAACTCTTCTCTTGCAACATCAAGATCGCCTGCGCCACCGCCAATAGCTCAGCGACGGAAATCATCTTCCGGCTAAGCAGCTCTGCACCCTGGATAAAATCGGCAATGCAAACAAGTGCCGTTAAAGCCATTGCCGCATACGCGATCACAGGCGGCAATGCAAAGAACTTAAGCCAGTCAACGAGCACAAACCCAATAACAGCGAACCCCACCACAATGATCGACAACGCTTCCGTATTCGCCCCGGTGCCGATCACCATCCCCCCCAACGCGGTAATCAACGCGAAGGCAAACTTCGTTCTTAATCGAAGCGAGGAATCGGGCACCGACCATGGCGGGGGAGCTTGGCCGGCGGGCACATCACTGATCGGCAACTCACTCATACGGACACTCCCACGTTACCACCGGCGGTTTCGGCTTGCCGCATTCCCTTCTTGGACATCGACGACAAACCGTTGGACTCAAGCACTCCACTCGACTCGACGACCTCTGTTGCCGAATCCGCGACTGCCCAACGCGAAAAATCGGGGCTGGAAACATCGACCCATTGAAGCTGGCTTCGAGACTTCCAGCGTTTGATTGCCAGCCCGGTTGCTGCGTCCGATGCGATTGCTCGTGTTTGCGAACGCGAACTGACGACCAACATGTCCGGTAACCGCTTGGCAACACCGGAAGCCTGCAACATCGCGTCGCTAACCGCAACGCTCGATCCCACTTCAACGCGAGCCAGCGACTGAAGCATTCGGCGCAGGCCCAGGGGTGAGGCATTGCCCGATACGATTTTGAAATCTCGTCCCGCAACAACCAGCAACACCTGACTCTGGTTCCCGTGTGCAAGATCGACGATCACCGATGCGGCCAAACTAATCGCCCGCTCAGCCATCGCGTTCAGCATCTCGCTATCCTCGGTCCGGCCGTCACTCTCAACCCACGCATCCACCAACATGCACAAGTCGTAACGCCGCTGCTGTTCGAATTGGCGAACGGCCGGTTCGCCAAGGCGAGCCGTGGTCCGCCAGTGAATGTGCCTGGGGCTATCACCATGGCGATATTCACGCAGACCGAAAAAGACATCGTCTGCCGGTCCTTGTCGCTGAGCGGTAGCGGAAACGTTTCCGACCCGGCTGGGTAACAACCGATGCCATGAACGTTGCAGCCGCAACAACCGAGGGTACACGTCGATGGTGTCCTCTTCCCAAATCGATTCACGGAAGGCGGTCGACAATGCAAAAGGTGCCAACGTCGAAGCACGCCAACGGCCCAAGCGATACCGACCTCGATGCTGGGCAATCACGTCAAAATATGTACTCGTCGCTTGACCAGCGACCAACAAACCAACGCCGGTACTTGCCGATAAGAAAGGCGACTCACGATTAATCGGCTTCGGCGACAACTTGGAAGAAACGCCTGTCGATTCAGTTGACTTCGTGGAACGTGTCGTGGTGGTTGTCAATTTCCGTCGAAAGCGACCGGTAAACGAACCCGCCCGCGAACTGTCATCGGGTGCGGTCTCCATTCGCTCGATTCCATCTTCGATGCGAACCATCCACATCGGCATCAAACGGTGTTCGTTCTGAATTTGATATCGAATTCGCACCGGCTTACCGGCAAACGCTTCACCGGGCATCCGGCGATCGATACGCAACGCCCCGATAATCGAGCGACTCACACGCCACTGAGCCACCAACGCCGCCAGCACCAAAGCGGCCACGACGATCAACAAATTCAATCCATTAAGAGATCCGCCAAGGACACCAAAAGCACCAATCAGCAGTACCTGGATCCCCAGTCGAGTCAGTCGATGTCGGGTGCTACGACGATCCATAAAGTTTAAACCGGAACGGGAATCGGCTCGATCAAATCAGCAAGTTGCTGCTCAACAACAAAGCGGCTACCACCTTGGAAAATCCCCTCGGGCAACACGCGGTGTGCAAGCGAAGGAACTGCAAGTTGTTTGATATCGTCAGGGACGATGTAGTCACGTCCACGCAAAACGGCCAACGCTTGGCAACCACGATAGAAGCTCAACGCACCTCGCGTGCTAACCCCGACCTGAAACGCTTCATGCTGGCGGGTCGCAGCGACGATATCTAGCAAATAGTCGGTCAGCGAAGGATCGAAACGCACTTCGCCCACATGACTCTGCACTTCCAAAACTTCCGCTTGGTTCAACACACTTTCCAGGTGATCAACCGGTTCGCCGCTGCGGTGTGTCATCAACACCTCACGCTCGATATCCCGGGTCGGGTAACCAATCGACGTCCGCAACAAAAAGCGGTCAAGTTGACTTTCCGGAAGGGAATAGGTGCCTTCGTACTCAAATGGGTTCTGCGTCGCGATCACCATGAACGGCTGAGGCAATGGGTGAGTGACTCCATCCACTGTCACCTGGCCTTCGCTCATCGCTTCTAGGAGAGCCGATTGTGTACGAGGTGGGGCGCGGTTGATTTCGTCAGCCAAAACAACATTGGCGAAAATCGGGCCCGGTGAAAACTCGAACTCACCCGTCGATGAGCGATAAATCATGCTGCCGGTGATATCACTGGGCAACAAGTCGGGCGTGAACTGCAACCGAGAAAACTTGCAATCCAAGCTGCTCGCCAATGCTTTCGCGGCAAGCGTTTTACCAACACCCGGAACATCTTCCAGTAAGACGTGTTCGCCGGCCATCATTGCCACGACCAAGAGGTCGATAAGGTCGTCTTTTCCCAAAACAACCCGAGCGATGTTGTCCCGGAGCAATTGACAAGTCTGATAAGCGTCCCGATGGACCATAACTTCTACTAGATCGAGGTAAAGAAAGCACAGCAGGTGAACAACATAGTAGTGCCTCGGCGCGGCCAATCCTATCGTAGGGGTTAAAAATGCTGTCGGAGCCAGGTCTCTAGGATCAACAAATTCCACAATCGATAACCATGATTTTGGCGTCCGTCATTGTGCGCTGCAACCAAATCAGCCACCGCTTCAGGACGAAAAAACCGCCGAATCCTGGCATCATCCGCCAGCATGGTCTCTTGTACCAACGGTCGAAAATCCTCTCGAAACCATTTTCCGATCGGAATGCCAAACCCCATTTTGGGCCGCGTAAAGATTTCCGGCGGAATCCGATCACCGAACGCATCCTGCAGTAACAACTTCCCTCGACGACCGCGAAACTTATGCGACACCGGAAGCGCGGCGGCAAATTCGACCACCCGGTAATCCAATAATGGCTGCCGAACCTCCAGTCCATGAGCCATGGATGCGACGTCGACCTTCGTCATCAAGTCACAAGGCAGGTACGACAAAACGTCCGATGTCGATGCTCGCGTCACAACGTCTCGACCTTCACTACGAGCCCACACAGACTCTAAAAATTCGGTGGGATCACTACCGGGAAGTTGATCGACGAAGTCATCCGTATAGAGCGACGCCCGCATCGACTCTGGGAAAATTTGCAACCAGTTCAAATAACGCCGTACCGTTGGCTGCCCAAGCGCCTCGACAAACCGTTTGGCTCGACGAGAAAAACTGTGCCGCCCATTTGAATCGGGTAAACGATTGACCAAACCAATTCCCGGAAAGCGATGGACGGGAAACAAACGATTGATTTTTTGACTGAGCCACAACGCTCGATATCGTTCATAGCCGGCAAACAATTCGTCACCGCCGTCACCTGATAACGCGACCGTCACGCTCTTACGGGTAAGATCCGACAGATACCATGTTGGCACCGCCGACGAATCACCGAAGGGCTCGTCGTAATGCCAAACCAGCTTGTCTAGAATTCCGATCGCGTCAGGAGTCACTTCGAATCGCGTGTGATTCGTGTTCAGATGCTTCGCCACTTTTGCTGCATAAGCGGTCTCGTCGAAGTCGGCGACTGAAAATCCGATACTGAATGTCCGCAGTGGCGTGTCGGTGTAATCACCCGCCAACGCCGTAATCAACGACGAATCGATTCCACCGGACAAGAATGACCCCAACGGAACGTCGCTTCGCATTCTCAATCGAATCGAATCGCTCAACAGCTCACGAAGACGCTCGATCGCCTCGCCACGCGAGGTAGGCTTTTCAATCGTAGGGTCATAATTCCAGTATCTTTCGACCCGGAACCCAGACGAGTCCAATACCGCAAAATGTCCCGGCGGCAACTTGTGAACGCCTTTCCAGATCGTCCCCGGATGCGGGATGTATTGATAAGTCAAGAACTCATCAATCGCCGCGGGATCGATCTGATCGCAAACGCCTGGAACCAACGCCAGCGACTTCAACTCACTACCGAAAACAAGCCGACCATCCTTAAACGCATAGTACAACGGCTTTTGCCCAATCCGATCGCGGCCCAACACGATCCGGTTGCGTTTGGCGTCCCAAATCGCAATCGCAAACATTCCATTGAGCTGTGAAAAGACGTCCGTTCCGATGTCTTCGTAGAGGTGAATGACTGACTCGCCGTCACCTTGCGTGGCGAAATGATGCCCGCCACCCTGCAAGCGTTTTCGCAGATCGACGTAGTTATAGATTTCACCGTTGAAGACCATCCGAACACTACCATCCTCGTTCGGCATCGGTTGACGAGCGCCCGCCACGTCGATGATCGATAACCGGCGGAACCCCAGCGCAACGCCCATCGGATTCCCTAAACCATCTCGGTGCGATGGATCGGTCCACGTTTGCGAATCATCGGGACCACGATGGGCGATCACATCAGTCATTCGCCCAATCAGATCATCATCTACCCTTAGGTGATCGCGCAACCAAACCGCACCGGTAATTCCACACATCGACGTTTACCGATCCAGAGTTTCAAGGAAGTCAGCTAGGCGTTTCGCATCAGCACCCTCAAGTGACTCGAGCCCCCGCAGCATTTCGATCGATTGCTGGCGATGCCCCGGAGTGGCCTGCGAGGCAATCGCTTGAAAGGCTGCTTTGGCAGCGGTCGCTTGAGCTTGATCCGCCAGGGTGTCGGTGCTGAGCTGATAAGAAGCCAGTTCATGGGCGATCACAAACGGCAGCTCATCAAGGGTGTATTCCTTGTAGTTGTTCTTGCCCAACATGACCTTCAAGTGGTTTGCATCCACTTCGTTAACAAGCACATTGCGGGTGCTGGTAATCTTAATTTCGCTGTTAACCTGCAAGCTCGTCATCGCTCGAACGATTGCACCGCGATAAAACGTCGCCAAGTCCGCGTACTGATAAATAGTCTCGGCATCCGCTTCCTGTTGTGGAGTCACGGCTTTGGCTTCGGCCTGTTCAGCAAGTGGCACCATCTGAGCCCAGTTTGCAGCCTGGATTGCTTTCCGAGCGACCTCGATCGCCTGGTCCCCAGCCGCAATGTCCGCGGCTGATGGCGGTGTTGGATTGGCCATTTCCCCGGGCGGCATCATCTCACCAGCCGGAGTGTTCGGATTGGTGGCAGGGTTGGGTCCAGCCATGCCGTCAGGAACCGTTGTCTCCGTCGGAAACATCCCCTCAGCAGGCGGCGCACCAGTAGGTGAACTCATGCCACCGGGAGTACCCATCCCACTGGCTGAGTCCATACCGCCAGGAGGCTTCACACCACCGACTGGCGAAGCCTCGCTGGCCGGCGCTCCCATTTCTGACATTCCCGTCGTGGGCATTCCCATTCCGGGCATCCCCATCCCAGGCATAGCAGCACCGGAGCTTTCCGGCTTATTGCCTTGCGGATTGACGCCCATCGAATCTGGACGGCCCGATAGAGGTGGATCTTTGGGCGAGTTAAGCTCTTCAAGTGACAAGCCACGACCGGGGGTTCCGCTACGCGATGGCTTGATGATTCCATCTCCCGCCGCTTGCCGAGGAGAACGCCCGTTCGGGTTGCTGCCCAAATTTTGACTTACCGGCTTTCCGTTCGGATTGGCTCCAGCACCGGTTTTGATCTGAAACCCGTCATCGGTTTTGACGAACTGAACGGAGCCTTTTTGAAAAAGGACAAAGTAGCCAAGCCCGCCGACAACTCCAGCCAGCATCAGCAAAGCCATCAACCCGAGCACGAAGCCGCCCCAGTTTTTCTTCCGGCGAACGGGTCGGCGGGGAGCGATCTGAACCGCAGCGGGTGCGATCGCGTCCGACCCAGATGGCGGAATCGCAGATGACTGATTTCCAGACGACTCGATCGCTGAAGGCTGAGGCGAATGAACAGTCGGCGAGCTTTGAACGATTGGGGGCACCACGGCGTCGACAGGAGAGCGATCCGCCGTCCCCGCAGCATCAATGCCCGCATGACCCGATTGCGTCGCCTCATTAGCAGAAGCTGACGCTTGTGACACAGGGGGAGCCGGCACCACCGAGCTTTCGCTTGCTAGCTTACCGCTACTAGATAGGTTGCTGGACGGCAAAAGCATTGCCAGCGGATCAACCACCGCAGGCGCAGCGGCCTGCTCCGGCTCATTAATAATCCCAAAAGAAGCGTCCAACTCTGCTTTCTTTTTGGGGTCGCTAAGCGTCCGTTGGGCGGCTTGAACCGCCAAGGCTGCTCGTTTCCATTTGTCAGGTTCGGCCTTAGGCTTAGCATGCTTTAGATCAGCAATTCGCCGAGCGATCGCCGATTCGATGGTCGCTGGATCCGATTCACCAATCTGCAGCCCAAACAACTGATAAGCGTTGGGCTGAGTTACATCGGCTGGCAACCCCAGCAATTCTTGGATGCTAGGACCTGACATTAATGCTCTTATTTCTTGCGGTGACGAATCTTCGCGCGCATTCGTCGTTTCTTTCGGCCCACTTTACGTCTACCCTTCCCGGTTCGCTTCGTACCCACCTAGGTCTTTCTCCTATTCAATTTGGATGATTGACAGATTGCAAAACGCGATCCAATGCAACAGCGATCGCAGTCCAGTCCCGTAGCGTAGCAGAAGCACACACTGGAACAAGGTGCATTCAACGATGCCCCGTTAGGATCTCTCGCATTTGCCGGCGGAATCTCAGGCATTCCGCCGGATCCGAGACATTCGGACACCGAAACGTTCAAACGCGCCCGTTCTCGCTAGCTGACCGCTTGGGCCTGGGCGACGGGTTTGACTTCGTATCCCGGGCGGTACTCCCGTTTCAGGAACGAATTGGCGATTTCAGCATGCTCACCCACAAATTGCTCCGTTTTCGGATCATGCGTGAACATCGGACTCGATTTCAGCTCGCTTGTGCTGACGCCGTGGCTGCTTAACGGCGAAACCATAGCGTCGACCAATACCGGCCAAGCCGAAAGATCGATCCCATCGGTCAATTGCTCTGGATCGAAAGCGCCAGCGGCACGGAACGCGACGTTAGCAAGGTTACACCAACCGGTGCTGTGATGACCGTTTTCGATCGGTGCATTCAAGGATGCTGCGTCTCGGGATTGCACCGCCAGCACGAAATTCTCGACGTGCGCCGAAACAATGTCCACTTTGGCTCGGAATGACCGAACCAACTTCCCGTCATGATCGACGGCTTTGCCATGGCCACGTTGCCCCAAGTAGTAGCCACCTTCGCAAACGATCGCGTATCCGCTACCTGGTGCCGCAACGGCAAGCTCACCCTTGGCTTGCCAACCGCCCTTTTTGCCAGGAACCATCGGCAAATTACTCAACGCGATCAGCGTCGGGAAGGTTTCAGTTTCAAACAAAGCGAAGTGATGGTTCGGAGTCTGACCGGCATCATTCCAGGCAACTCGTCCGCCACCCGCCATCATCGCCCGCGGTGTCGAAACCTGGTCCTGGTAGGCCACATTGCGGACATCATCGAGGATATGGACTCCCCAGTTGCCCATTTCACCGCTGCCGGTGTTCCAATCCCAGTGCCAGTCGTAATGAAAGTTTTTGCGATAGATCGGCTCATCCGCCGCTGGGCCCAACCACAAGTCGTAGTTCACTTCCTTCGGCACCGGCAATGGCGTGTCGCGTTTACCGATCGTGCCGCGAGGGCCGAGCCGGTTGGCTTGCACGTACTGAATCTCGCCAAGACCTTTTTCGTCGTGCAAAAACTGGCGAGCTTGCATCTGGATGGGATCCGTTCGCTGTTGGGTCCCAAGCTGAACAATTCGTCCCGATTTTTCAGCGGCCAGGACGACTTGGCGGCCTTCCCACTGGGAATGCGAAAGGGGTTTTTCAACATAGACGTCTTTTCCAGCGTCCAACGCCCACATCGCTGCCAAACAGTGCCAATGGTTGCACGTCGTGATCGCCACCGCGTCGACGTCGGGCGAATCGAGTGCCTTTCTCAAATCGGTCACGGCTTGGGCTCCATGAGCCGCCGCTAGCTTTCCGGCACGTTGCTCGTCCGGATCCGCAACCATGACGATCTTGGCTTGTTCGCACTTACCGAACGCCCGGGCAATCTCTCCGCCTCGACCACCCGCTCCCAAAATGGCGACGCGAACCTGCGAATGAGGTGCCGCTGCGCGTAAGATGCTTGGCATTGCCACGGTTCCCATGCCGGCCGCGGCAAGGGTCAAAAACTGACGACGATCAGAAGCAAGAAGGCTCGTACGGGTCATCGGGTGGAAACTCGTCTAAGAGGATAGAAAGGCGGGTGAATGTGTTAGATCCCAGTCGGTGCAAACCGGACCGGGCTGATTTCATACCGGGGCCGCTAACCTGAATGGGCCGCCAACCTGAACGGTAGGAATCTGAGCATTATGACACAAGACAGTCGCGAAATGGGAAATTATCAAGACCGCCGTCAAAATTGCCCAACGTACTGCGGACACCGCCCGGTCGACCTGCACCACCGGATCATCACCTTCGCAACATCGCAATCAGCTCTTCGTTGCTAAGCTTGGCCGCCGCGGCAGTGCCTTCCATTACACCAGCAACCAAGTCACGCTTGTTTTCATGGAGCGACAAGATTTCCTCTTCAATCGTTCCTCTCGCGATAATTCGGTACACCATTACTGGCTTATCTTGCCCCATGCGGTGGGCACGGTCGGTAGCCTGGTCTTCGACCGCCGGATTCCACCACGGGTCCATGTGAATCACGTAGTCCGCAGCCGTTAAATTTAAACCAGTGCCGCCCGCTTTCAACGAGATCAAGAACGCATCGGCGGTTCCGTTTTGGAACGCGTCCACACGATCTTGCCTTGCCTTTGCGGGCGTCGAGCCATCGAGATACTCATAGGTAAACCCCTTCGAATCCAGTTCCGCACGGATCAAACCTAGATGCTCGGTGAACTGGCTGAAAATCAACGCCCGGTGGCCTTCTTCCTTCAGCCCCGTGAGCGTTTCAATCAGTTGCTGCAACTTGGCCGAGTCGCCTTTGAAATCCTTGTTGACCATCGCAGCGTGACAACTGATTTGCCGCAACCGGGTCAACATCGCCAAAATACGGAACCGCTGGTCCTGAGTCGTCGTGATGGCTTGAATCTGATCGACCTCCCCAATCGCCTGCAGCCGAATCCGCTCGTATTCGGCCCGCTCCGCTTCCGACAAATCCACGTACAGGTTCATTTCAGTCCGTGGCGGCAAGTCGCTTAGAACCTCCGACTTTTTCCGACGTAAAACAAACGGGCGCAGGCGTTCGGCCAATCCAAACCTTGCCGATTCGCTGTCATTCTTTTCGATCGGTGCGGCAAAACGCTTGCGGAATGATTCCCACCCCCCAAACACACCGGGCGAAACGATGTGAAACAAACTCCACAATTCACCTAAATGGTTTTCAACCGGGGTACCGGTCAGCGCAACTTTCCACTGCGCGGGAATTCCGGCTATCGCACGTGAAGTCTTACTGCGACTGTTCTTGATCGCCTGAGCTTCATCCAGAACCAAAGTCGCCCACTGCACGCTTGCCAATTGCTCTTCATCACGAAGGGCCAGCCCGTAACTGCAGATCACCAAATCCCCGGGTGCAACTTGCTGCAAAAACTCTTTACGATCCGTTTCGCGATACAGGTGCACATTCAAATCCGGGGCAAACCGCTCCGCTTCACGAACCCAGTTGAACCCAACACTGGTGGGGGCGATTACGAGAGTTGGCCCTTCGTCTTTACGATCCAAAATCACCGCGAGAGTTTGCAGCGTTTTGCCCAACCCCATGTCATCCGCCAAAATTCCGCCCACGCCCCATTCCGCCAATCGGCGCAGCCACTTGTAACCCTCCAACTGGTAATCACGCAGCGTCGCATCAAGGGAAGCGGGCAATTGCGGATCCATGGTCTCCGCACGAGCTAATCGCTTCAGGCAATCCTGCCACGCCTTGGTTGCTTTCAATGCGATCTCGCCGTCGCCCATGATCTCACGCATTGCCGGCGCGGCGGTGGCATCCAGCTTCAGTGTCTTACGATCCTGATGTGTCGCGTCACGCAATCGCCGCAAGCGGCTTCTGAGTTTTTCACCAATACGTGCCCACTGTCCATCCTTTAACCGAATGAAATCACCATGGATTCGGTCGGCATCCTCACCCGTCAAATTATCAAGCAAGTCGGCCAGTTTGATATTCTTTCCACCCACCTCACATTCGCCGGTGATCCCGAACCAATCGCGTTTTTTGCTGATTTCAACCTTCACATTGTGGCTAGAAATGCTTCCGAGCACGGCCACCGGCTTCTCGCTATTGCGGTCCCACAACACTTCGAGCTGATCTGCATCGTCGTTGGCGGATTCCCCATCCTGCGTATCCTGGGCGTCCGATTCCCGATCATTCCAGGACTGCAAACGATCGATCAAGTCCAGCGAATCGCTGAAATTGGTAATCTGAGTCGCAAACTGCTCACCGGAAAGCGATTCGTGTTGCTCCTCGTTTTCAAACCGGAACTCTTTGGCCAGCGATTCGGCGCGACGTACTTCCGCAGGCAAGTCGCGCTGCAATTGAACCGGCTTTCCATCCCGTTTGCCATGCGTGATCGCTGGGGCGGCGCCAGGCTTCCTCAACCGGCCAGCCTCATCGCGAACACGCAATGCCACATCCAGACTTCCATCTACATTGCTTCGCAACAACACAACGCTGCGGGTGGATGAGGGCACGATTGGCCCAAGAACCGCCTCGGGAAGCTTGATCGAAATTTCACTCTGCAGGGTCGACAACCGCTTTACCAGTTCAGAGCCCTGACTTGCCGGGACGCTGCCTAATTTGATCAGCCCGACAATGGCATCGGCAACCAATGGCTTAACGTCGATGTAAGTGATCCGCCCCAAGTGCAAGTCCGCTTGCAACATCGGTCCATCGCGATGGGTAGCCAAACATCTCGGCTGAGCCACCTGCTCGGGCCCCTTCGCACCGAACAGCTTTTCGCGATTAGCGTCTCGCCGCAATTGATCGTCGGCACTGTGATGGTTCAGCAGATGATAACGATCCTTGTGTAGCACAACTTCGAATTCGATCGAGCCCCGACAAATCGAAAGCTGATCCGTCCCGTTGTACACGTTGTCTGCCCCGATCAATTGTTCGATCGCTCGAAACAGACTCAACTCCGCTTCAGGTTCATACCGGTAGTAGCTTTCGTTGAACGTTACACAATCCAAAACCCTGCGGTCCTGGGCTGACTTCTTTATCGACGAATTGCGAACGGCATTTTCGAGACTAAGCCGCCGTCCTTTGGTGTAACCACCACCGCGTTTTTTCGGCTGCTGCTGTATCGGATAAAAGTCAATTTCGCCCTGTTCCACTTCAAATCGCCAAGCCAAACGCTGTTGATCCTCGACCACACGAGGAGCGAGCGTATCGTCATGGTGACTGGATCCACCGACTGCCGCCTGACGTGCAAATTCGGCGATTGTGCGATCAATCCCACCGAAGAGCACTTCCGTGGGATTGGTTTCGAACTTGGCATAATCCGGCTGACCTTCCGCGAATCTGCCTGCGTTCACATCAGCATGCAATTTCGATTTTCGGTTCTCTAATCGCTTCCAAAGAAACTCGACAAACGACACAGCATGCACGCAAGGCAGTTCGCCAACGGAATCCAAGCAATTGCATCCTGCTATCACTTCATCAAACTTAGTCCGAGCGAAAACCGGATGGCGTTGGTCACCATCGGTACAGATCGCGTGGAACTCGCCGCTCGGAAAGATGTGTGTGACGTAAAACTCAAGCGAACCATCGATATCGTCAAACACATCGTCAGGCGCAGCGAAATAGATCGCTTCAAAAATATCGGCCCACTCGATCGCAAGATTGCCAGCCGAGGCATCAGCGGATGCCTCTGGTTCCACGCCTGTCCCCGAATCGAACTGATCATCAAACAAAGATGTCGACGGCCCCCGGCGAGTAATCAATTTCCCCAAATCCGATTGTCCGCGATCCGATGAGCGTGAAATGCTTGAATATCGTCTTCGGCGTGCCACTGGGGTCGTCCATGATCAGGGAATTCGTGCTCAACAATTGGTGCTCGCTACAGCCAAGTGAAGTTTACCCCAGGCTTCCAGCCAGCCAAGCCCAACCGTTTCGAGGCTCTCCCAAGCCTCCGAAAAATCCACCGGAAAGCCACTGCCACTGCATCCGCATGGCTCTGCCAACGCGTTGAAGAAACGCTAATGAGCCGACGGTAGAACTCCGTCGAACAACCTCGAACCGACACGCACCAATGTCGCTCCCTCCGCAATCGCCGCCGGAAAGTCGCCACTCATGCCCATCGACAACTCGGGCAATTCCAACCCTGTGGACACCTGGAGCTGATCTCGTAGGTCGCGCAACCTGGCAAACTGCTGTTGTGCGATCGCGATGTCTCCGCCCCAGGCCGCCATCGCCATCAGCCCAACGACTCGCACGAAAGAAGACTCCGCCTCAGTGGCATGCTCAACAAAGCGATCCATCACGCCCTGAACCTGATCCACCGGCAACCCGGTTTTCGCGTCTTCTGCACTCACGTTGACTTCGATCAACACGTCTGTCGTACATTGCTGACACGTCGCTTCAGCAATTACCTCGTTGAGTAATCGTTCGCTGTCGATCGAATGGATCATGGGCTGCGCAGACAACAAACGTCGCACCTTGTTTCGCTGCAGATGGCCGATTTGATGCCAGCGAATCGGGCCCGTTAAACTATCCGCTTTCTGGCACAAAACCTGAGGTCGATTTTCGCCCAAGTCATGACACCCCGCGTCAACGAGCATTTGGGTCAACTCGGTATCGACATACTTGGAAACCCCAACCACTCGGACCGAGTCCGCTGGTCGTGAGTTCGCATGCGTAACTTCGGCAACCTCCGCAATCAAGCTCTGCCAATTCGCAGCGATACGCTCCTTAGCCTCGGCGGGACTACAAGTGATTTGGTCCATCGAAATGAGCTGAACTGCCATCTGCCTTAGCCTTCGGAAGAATTCGAATCGTCCACCGTCACCAGTTCTTCCATCCCACCATCACCTGGATGGAATCTGGCGGCGAAGAAGTCCGCGATCAAGTGTTTTCCCATGAACGAACGCGGTGAACGCCCTGACAAGGAACGATACAAAACCCAGTGCTCGCTGCCCGATTGCACCCGAAACGCACAAGCCACGTCAGCAGGCAACATGGTCAGATTCTCGGCCACCGTGAGTGTACGCCAAGTCCGTTTACGTCCGAAACGACCGGTTTGAAAATCAAGCCAAATGGGCGAATAAAGTTTCCCTCGTCCGCGGGTCTGAACGACCAAGTGACCATCTTCCGAAGCTGAAATCTGACATGCCGACGGCCCCACTCGCCATTCGCTCGCGGCAAGTGGCAACACCATGCACCGCTTCTTTTTTCCATCCGTCAAAATGATCTCGCGCGTCTCTTCGTCCTCCATCACCTTCATTCCGTCCGCTAACGGCAAGCGGCTCGAACAAAAGATTTCCGGCATCTCACCATCGGTATTGTCGGTCAGTACCGCATCGGAAACCATCACACAGCGGTCGTCTCGCACCAGCATCCATTGCCGCTGCAACACAACACCGCGATCAAAGGTTTGTTCCAGTTCGATCATGTGCACGTCGTCATCGGTATACTCGCACGTGCATTCCCATTCGCCGTTGGGATGAATGGCCTCGCCATCAATCTGGATCATCGTTTGATGAGCCCCAGCCAAGACGATCGGCTTGCCACCGACAATCTCAATCCGAATATCTTCACCGCTGTAGTCGAGATAACACCGGCCTCGCCGAACGTCCCACTCAGGAACCATGGCAACAACCTTACCAACCTCGCCGTGCCACATCGCTTCGGGCAGGGTGCACTCCCAGGCTAACCGTCCGCCGGAGTGGCTTTGCCCAAGTGCTGCCGCAATCGCTGGCACTAAAGTCTCGGTATCGAACTGACTGGCCGCCCGCATCAATCCGCCAAGACGCTCAACGGCTTCGTTGTCATCGGCCGGCTTGGATTTCTTGCCACCCTTGAATTTCTTCACCACTCCCACGTCGAGTTTCGTCACCGATTCGCTTGCGTCCGTCAAAGCCTGCGAGCCATCTTGTCGCAACAAGATCGCCATCCAAGTTGATAGCTCGCCCGCGATCGCCAATTGACGCTTTTTCAGCTTGTGCTTGCCGACGACCGGAAATAGCAATCGACAACGCACCAACGATGCCACCACCAAACGAATTTCCGCGGGCCGCCGCAGCACCTCTTCAATGCTATCCGCTTCCCCTTCTAGAAACGCCGACACCGCATCCAAGGCGGCTTGGATCGGAAGCTCGCTGGCCGGCAAAGCCGTAAGCTGCCACGCCAACGTCAGCCCAAGTTCACCTGCCAACAACAAATACTGGCCTGACGTGGCCTCCAGCTCCAAAGCGGCATCGGCCCGCAACTGGAGCAGTTGCGAAAACACTTTCCACCATAATTCTTGGGGCAGAAAGTTCACCAACGGCACGATTGCCGAGGCCCACAATATGGCGTCCAAGCATTCCGATAGCTCTACCTCACGCGATGACAACGGGGATGAATTCGCCTCCACCCATCGCTCCGCCTCTTGAATCCAATAGTCGCGATCCAAATCTGCGTCATCCGAAGGGATCGACTTCGTGGTCTTTTTCCCTCGCTGGGCTAGCATCGCTTGCGGGAGCGACCATGCCCCCAAACGAGCCAACTTCGTCTGCGTGTCCGAAGGCAACGCCCCGGTGGCTAGGCCTAACCCGAAAAGCACGATTTCACCATCCGCGGATGCGGATGCCGAGTCATTACGGGAATTCAAGTCCACTCGGGAAACGAAGCCCTCGTGCGATAGAACACTTGCTGCACGCTGATTAGCCGCCCCCGCCTGAATTTCTTCACCGAAAACACGCCACTGCGAGTCGGTCATCTGCTCGAAATTGAATGCGTTGGGCACCGAAGTTATCTGCCCCGTTTTTTTCCGCCTTGGTTTTCCAGCCGCTTTCTTGGGTGAATTCGGGGTCTTCGCTGTTTTTCGGCCGGTGGAGGATGCAGTTTTCGTCAAGGTGATAGACCGATCGGCGGGCTACAGGGATACTGAAAAGGACGTCAGCGCAGTCTAACCACCCCACCGGTCCAAGGAAGATGTCGTTTTGATGAGTTTTTTCGCATCCCCACCCCGCCCGCCTCTGTTCATCAAACCCGTCCTGATTGCCGTGTTAATCGGTACCAGCTTCGTTGGCGGCTGCCGAAAGTCGACGCCGCCGGTATCGGAACCTGCCACCGATGCGGTGTCCGTCCCTGAAAACGCGAACAAAGGCGCAAGCCCCACCGCGGCCGACACACCCAAACCGGCCGGTACTCCAGCTGCCAACACCTCTACCGCGCCCGCTCAAACGGACACAAAACCGGACAACGACCAATCTGCAGATGCTGAAGCGGGCGGCTCCGGCGATTCAAGTGCACCTAAAACCAACGCCGCCGCTTCAACCGAGGACACGCCTTCCACTGATGATGCCGGTACAGAATCAGCCGCCAACCAGACCGCTCAGGCTTCAACACAATCCGGCATGCAATCACGTGCCTCGGAAGCCGAAACCTCCTCATCGGAGCCTGCCGAGACACCTAAATCCTTACCCAAAAGCGACCCGTTAGAAGGACAGCCGTTAACGACCGAGGAATTGGAGGAGGAATACGTTCCGGATCCTGAAATCCTGGCCGAACTGGAAGCCCAACGGCAAGCACTCCGCCGCATCGCGGACACCTACGATCCGCCACCGGGAGCCACTCAACTGGGTAAGTTACCGGACCTTTGGGTCGACATGAAAGCGAAACGGATCTACGTCGATGGATATGTCTCGATGCGGCGTGGGCCACTGGAAATGCTCGCTTGCCCAGTCGGAACCAAGGAACACGAAGCCGTTGTCGCCTTGTTCGCAAAAAGCAGTGAAGTGCACGCCGCACTCCTCGCGATCGGCGCCCAAAGCGGGACCACCGCCCGCTGGGATCCCGAATTTCGACCACCAACCGGGCAGCCGATTTCTGTGTGGATCGTCTATCGCGAACACAAACCGGTCGGCGACGACAAACCCACCGAAGACGATCCTCGCATACGCGAATTTGTGCCTGGTAAAGAGGTGCACATTGCCGACGCTCGCGATTGGGTTCGCAATGTCGAAACCCAGGAATCGCTGAAGGAATCGTGGGTCTTTTCAGGCAGTGAATTTTGGACCGATCCGGAAGAGAACATCGAACACTACTCAGCCGACGCAGGCGACATGATTTGCGTGTCGAATTTCTCGACCGCCATGATGGACGTTCCGTTCGCCAGCAGCGCCGATGCGGGCAACCTTCTCTTTCAACCCTTTAGCGAACGTGTCCCCGAGCCCGGCACGCCCGTCCGTTTGGTCTTAGTTCCCCAACCGTTCCCCGGCTCCAAGTCGACTTCCAAACCGAGCATCGATCCGCAAACACCACCGGATTCGACCGTATTGCCGTCGCGCAGTAACAAGTCTGGCACCGCGGATGAAGCGGAGCAGGGGAGTTGATCGAACAAGCGAAACCAATGCCGGACCGCCAAGTGATGTTGGTTGGTGCTGGCGTGGTCGGTCGAGCGATCGCGTTGGATCACGTCTTAGCAGGCATTCCAGTTTGGATGGCGGACCGAGACCTTCCCACGTTAAGTGCCAGTTGCGACTGGGTGCTGCAACGTAGCGACTCCATCGCGGAATCGGCATCACCTTGGGGAGCGCGTATCGAGATCCCGATCGTATGCGTCCGACCGACGCAGCTCGACTCGATGGAAACGCCCGCTATCCCACAATGGATCCTGATTGAATCCATCGCGGAAAAGCTCGAAATCAAGCAATCCTTTTTTGCCGAGGCCGAAACTTGGTTCGACCAATCACCTGTGTTGACGACCAACACATCGACGCTATCGATCCAACAAATCGCAACGTCGATGACTCACCCCGAACAGCTCTGCGGTCTGCACTTTTTCATGCCAGTGGTAGGTCGTCACGCCGCAGAAATCATCCCGCATACGCACACTGCCAGCGAAACAACACAAGTGTGCCAGCAACATGCTCGGCGACTATCCAAAACGCCTTTGACGGTCGGCGACGGCCCTGGCTTCGTCGTCAACCGCATGCTGTCCCCGTACCTGAACTTGGCCATGAGCTTGATGTGCGAAGGCGTTACGGCCGATGTGATCGAGCAAGCGGCGTTGCGATACGGCATGCCGATGTCGCCGCTTTCATTAGTCGACCTGATTGGTCCTCGAACTGCCTTTGATGGCGGCCGGATCGTATGGCAAGCGTTCCCTCAACGCATGGATCCGTCGCCGTTACTTCCCGCTGTCGTCAAGAAGAAACTACTTGGCGTCGCTGGCGGTAAAGGCTTCTATCACTATGACTCACAAGGGCATCGCACCAGCAACGAATTGACTGCCGAAGCAACAGAACTGGTCCAGCGATACCACCGAGACTCCTTTCCAATCAACGAGTTCGCCCACGACGAACTCATTCAACGCGTCGCAGAGTTGTTCGCTGCCGCCATGCGACTGGAAGCAATCGCGATCGAACGAGACGGAATCGCCGACGCCCCAACGATCGATGCCGCTATGCGAGGCGGGCTGAACTGGCGAACCAATGGCGATCCCGCCGAAACCACTTGGCCCCCAAACGAAACACCCATCACTTGCATTTCCGAACAACGAGTCGAGCAACTCGCATCGGATCACCCCAACATCAAATCCATTCAACCCTTCAGTTAGCCGTGTCAATTCACTTGCAAATCGCATCGATCTTGCTGCCCATGTTGCTGATGCCACTCACGTTGGCGCACGCACAACCACCACGCCCTCTTCAATCGCCGACAAGTACTACTGCAGGCAAACTTGCCCCGGTCCAACCAATCCGGGCCGATGATTCGAAGTCGCACAAAACAGAAGATCGCGACATTGCAGCAGACGCCGAGATTAGCGTTCGCGATTACAACCCAATCTCGCAGCTCAAGGTGAAAGCTACTGATCTGCATCACGCCAAGATGCCAGTGGTGGATGTTCATACGCATTTCTTCTATCGCATGCGGCACAACCACGAAGCCCTCGATGACTTCGTCAAAACGATGGATCGCAGCAACATAGCGGTTTGTGTTTCACTGGACGGCAAACTCGGTAGCCAACTCGATGAACACATGAAATATCTATGGACTGACTACCGCGACCGCTTTGTCATCTACGCCAACGTCGACTGGCAAGGCGATGGCCAAAAGGACGATCCAGCAACCTGGGCGTGCCATCGACCCGGGTTTGCTGAACGGACCGCTCAAGAGCTTCGCGATGCAGTAGCACGAGGGGTTTCAGGACTTAAAATCTTTAAGCGATTTGGGCTTTCCTATCGCAACCCCGACGGCAGCCTGATCGAAATCGACGATCCTCGCTGGGATCCGATCTGGGCGGTTTGCGGGGAACTGCAGATTCCCGTCATCATTCATACCGCCGACCCAGCAGCATTCTTTGAACCGATCAACGCCCATAACGAACGCTGGGAAGAACTTTCGCGACATCCGGACTGGAGCTTTTATGGTGACGAGTATCCTTCTCGCGATGAATTATTAGCCAGCCGCAATCGGGTGATTCAGCGGCACCCGAAAACCACCTTCATCGGTGCTCACGTTGCGAACAATTCAGAAAACCTTGCCCAGGTCAGTGAATGGCTGGACAAATACCCCAACCTAGTGATCGAGCCATCTTCCCGCATCAGTGAACTGGGACGTCAGCCATTCACTGCACGCGAGTTCCTCATTCGCTATGCCGATCGAATTCTGTTTGGAACCGATGGTCCGCGGCCTGAATCCCGCTTGCGACTGTATTGGCGATTCCTCGAAACCCATGACGAGTATTTTCCCTACAGCGAAAAATCGCCACCACCGCAGGGTTTATGGAACATTTACGGCGTTCAGTTGCCCGACGAAGTGCTTGAGAAAATCTACCACGCCAATGCATCTCGGATCATTCCGGGCGTGCGAGCCCGAGTGGAGAAATTTGCTGCACAGCGTGAATCGGCACCCAGCCCCGAATCGAATCGGCCGTAACAATCTCGCTCCAGTCGCCACGCGTTTGTTGCAACTCGACAGTGCGTCCTTCGATCCCATCGAGCCGCGACGCTATTTCGAAATCTTCTCCATCGCCCACTCGAACATCGAGTTGATCCACAACAACGATTGCCTGACTTCCAGAGTCTGGCATCGTCTGACGCAGGGTCATCCCCAGGCATACGATCGAGAAAAGCAACACCAACACTCCCGCGATGCCGGAGCTTCGTGTCCCCGCTATCAGGGCGCGGGCGAGCAGGCCCCAACCCAACCAGGCGAAAACACCGCCGATGATCGTCCACACCAACGGCGTGTGCCATTGTGTAACGGGGACACCGGCGCGAATTTGTGCAATCAAAAGACACGCTTGATTTTTGATATTCAGTGGCTCGAGTGCCTCGGCGCGGCGGTAGTTCACGATCGCTTTGCCGATCTGGCCACCACGGAAAGAGGCATTGGCGAGGTTGCGATACATCGCCGCATTTTGAACGCCGCTGTCGATCACTTGTTCATACTTCATCGCCGCGGTCCGATACGCATCCTGGACCGCAGCATCTTCCACTGACGTTTCGAGTTTCTCGTCTTCGTCTAATCCGGCTCTCTCGGCAACTGGCGACTTCGCGGCATTGCGATAAATCTCATCCGCCTCGTCAACCAAAGCTTCCTGTTGCTCAGCACTCAACAGCACCACGCCGCTGCCCGTTTGCGTACCGCTGCCAGCGTGTGCTGATCCGGGACTTAGCCCCCAAACGCTCAACAAAATCACGATTCCCGCAATTGACTTGCCGCCGGACGCCGCTTTTCCAGACACCGTCGTTGCCCGAGTGCCGTTCCTACGATTGAACGTACGCGAACTGACGGAGCTTCGCCATTTGGACCGGGCCGCTTCCGCTTCGTCGATCCAGCGACTGGCGAGTTCGATGATGGATTCAGTCGACTCCCCCGTCACGGTTTCATTCTTGCACCGGTAGGCTAGTGATTCTAAATCGGCCGCCAATCCAGCATGCCCGCCGGACCGCAACGCCCCCAAACACGCTTGCCAATCTTGACCACGATCGCCTCGACCGGCGGGGAACGCAGCCAGCACATAATCACAAAGCACAGCCGGGATCTCGGCGGGCGTCGACACTTCCTGCAACCGCCGTTTTGCCCGTTGGTCCGCGGACCGGAACAGCCTTGCTAGTGCAGCTAAACTTTTGCGACCTCGGATCGCCATCCCAACGATAAAAAGAACAGCGGGCGTTAAGTAAATCCAAGCCAACGAGCTCAACAACGACACCGGGCGTTGTACTTCCAGCACACTCGAGTCGGCCGAATTACTCATCAACCAATCCAGTGGCGACCATGGCAATGCGGTCGAGCCAGACAACGATACCGATGACGATCGTTCCCCAGGCTGTTTATCGGCACTGACGATCGAATCCATCGCCAACTTTTCCGCCGGGGTAACCGTGATCCCGATCGGGTCCGTCATCACGGTCTCGAATGTTTCCTTTTCGGGATCAAAATAACTCATCTCGATCGCCGGAATCTCTGTCACGTTCTCGTCGATCGGCCGGATCGTGGTCGTGAAATACTTAATGCCATCCT
The DNA here is from genome assembly GCF_057365095.1 of Rhodopirellula sp. J20-39. Lineage (NCBI taxonomy): Bacteria > Pseudomonadati > Planctomycetota > Planctomycetia > Pirellulales > Pirellulaceae > Rhodopirellula > Rhodopirellula sp. J20-39. The sequence continues at coordinate 6,521,032 of NZ_CP195123.1, forward strand.
GAATGAATCCCGCCAACGGTTGGCTATCCAGGCGGAAGTGTTCTCGCAGCGAATCCAGCGGCGGTGATTGCAGATTTTCTAATGGTCCGTCCCCCGACACACCAATCTGCAGCGTGATCGGATCACCGGCGGCGACCTGTTTCGTATCAATCTTGGACCGCACTTGATATCGTCCAACCGCACCTTGAAAAGAGACCGGTCGGCCATCGGTCGGAATGGGTATGATCTGCGTCGCATCCACGCTCGCTGCCGCACTGATCGGTCGTGTCTTTCCGATCACCAACTGGGTTCGAGATTCGGATTCAAACGCCCCGTCCATTCCCGGACCAAAACCGCCACCAAAGAAATCATCCATAATGCTGCGTCGACGCTCCTGACGCAGTTCAACCGGATAGCTCGATACAATGCGAACATCACCCGCGTCGATACTACCCGGCTTGTTTGGATAGAAGGTCGTCTCGATTTCGTACAAGTAATAACGCTTCGATTCACCCTCAGCATTTCGGCGAACGACTGGCTCGCCACCAGGCCGACGACGACGTTCGGCCATATCATTAATGCGATCCTGGAAGGGGCCCCAAGCACTTCGCCTAGAGATCAATGACCACATCTCGCCTTCGGTCAACGTGTAATCCAATTCTTCATCACGATACGGCTGAACCCAGATTCGCAGCACCAACTCAAGCGGTTGGCCGACGTAAACCTTGTCCTGCTTCCCTGCGATTTCAACTAACATCAAATCGCCGGTCTCGCTAACCGAAGCGACAAATTCGAGCGGACTTGTTTGGACGTTTTGCCGGTCAACGGAAATATCCAGTGCAGGAATCGTAAACGTGCCGGCTCGCTTGGGCGTGACTTCGTACTGCAGTGTGACCGACTGGCGTTGTGAAATACGCCCGTTGATGATCGTCGTCTGAGAAGACTGCCTCCCCGCCCCGGCCGATTCGATTTTCAGACCGTCGATGGGTTCGATTTTTGGTGGTTCATACTCGCTAGCGTTTTGGATCGTGATCTGTAGCACGAGCGGGGAATCCACATAGGCCTGGCCGCTGGATAGCCGGGCGGTAACCTCCGCTGCCCTCACGTGCGGCGTCAAAAACAAGCTGGCGACAAGACTGACCGCCGCAATAATTCCCCAATTCAGCCCCACAAGGCGAACTCGAGATAGCGGAAAGAGCTGTTCAAAACGACTTGCGAAAACGCGATACATGGCCAACAAAATGCAGTGAAAAATGAGTTTTTTGATGCGATCAGAGTACGCGAAATGGCGGCTGGAGGTTCGAGTTCCGATTTTAGCGGTAGAAACAACTCATCCGATCCCCCTAGTCATGCCGAAGAAAGGGGTGTTGCTATCCAGGAGGTCGGTGGACCTCGGTTCGTCGAGATGTCGCCAAACGGGAAACTCAAGTGATTCGTCCAACTATTATTCTGACCATTGCCGTCGGGGTTGCCGCCATGTCGGCTAGCCTGCCTACTGAAGCGTCCGCCCAAGGTGGCGTCCCTGGCTACGGTGCCCAAAACCCTCAAGGTTTCGGAGCCGCAGGTCAAGGAACCCAACCGGCCTTCGGTCAAGCCTGGGGAAGCTCGGCGGCCAATGTCGACTGGAACCGTTTCTATCACTACCCCTACGTGTATTACCCCCAGAACTTTTACAGCCAAGACTACTTTAAGAGTTCCGATAGCTTGTACCACCGTTATCCCCAAGAGATGCGGATCCCGGTCTACAATAAGCAGTGGCACAATTACTACCCAAGTAACCGTCGCTTCCACAGCGGCCACCACTTCATCCTCGATACATTCTAAGCACGCTGGACAAATCGACTCGCCCATCCGCAACGCCCAGTAAGCCACGTCGTGCACGTGGTGGATCGCTCGAACGTTTGCTCGACGCAACCGGAATTTGTTTCTGGTTGCTCGATGGCGATGGGCAGGTTGCGTTTCTATCCAGTGCGATGCGAGAGCGATTGGGCTTGGGAGACGAAATCCCAGAGTCCACCGTGAAAGCGATACAGCCTTCACAAAACGCTTGGCGAGTTCAAAATCAAGACCGTGGACACCAAACGTGCCGGTTAACGATTCCGCTAGCCGACGCCAACCCGGCTGACCAGGATGAGAGCGTTGCGTTCACCGCGACTGCACATTTTGTCAAACTCAGCGGTGAAGCTGTTGGCCAATTCCTAACCGCGACCATCACACAAGCGAGCTCGTCTCAAACACCATCGCCATCACAGGCATCAACGCAGCGTGATGATGAAATGACGCTCGGCTGCTTGGGCGATTTCCTTTCCGATGCCGATGTGCCTTGGGAAGAATGGTTCGCCAGCGATGGCATTCGTCAGGCCAGCCAGGTCGCTGAACAAATCAGACGCATTCAAGCGGATCAAAAAACAAGATCGAGAATGCTGTTGGCGGGCGATTCGTTGACTTCCCGGCGACTGCGAGACCGTATCGACTTCGCGGGTCGGATTCGTTGTCATGTCGCACTCGTCGGTCCGCCTGGTAGCGGTGCATCCGACCTAGCCGCATTTATTCAACAGCAATCCCAGGCGACGCCAGACGAACCCTACGTGTGCCTGGATGCCGCTCTGATGGATGCGGAACTGCTGGAAGTGTACGCGTCGCCCGCCATCGGCCCACTCTCACACAGCCACGATCTTTCAAGCACGTTGTGCCTAGAACATTTCGATGAAATGCCATCGGACGGGCAACAACGGCTGGCCCAATGGCTTGAATCTTGGCCGGATAGATTGCGGTTGATTGGCATCTTGGAAGGCGTTTCTGAGACCACACCGCTGGGTCAACATTCTCTTGGCCACCAATCCCTAGGCCATAACGAAGCCAGATCGCCACTACTGTCCCCGCTTGCCGATGCGATGCACTTGATGCGAATCAAGCTGCCGCCACTGGCCTCGCGTTCGACCGATCTTGCCATGATCGCACAGAGCCTTGTCGAAACGGCACGCCTTTCTCGAGACGCGATTCAACTGATCGAATCCTATCCCTGGCCCGGTCAGTGGGACGAGATGGTTTCAGCAATGCAGTTTGCCCAAGCTGCCGTCCGGGGCGACCGCGTCATGCGAGAACACTTGCCACTTGCAATTCGATCCTATCAACCGCCTTCGCCCAGTGGTGTCGCGGTTACAAAGTCGGAAAACAAGATCACCATCAGCCCGGCTCCCGAACCGCCACATGCTTTTCAAATCGAATCTCTCGACAAAGCGGTGCAGCAGTATGAGTCCGAGCTAATCGCCAAAGCGATGATCGCGGCCGATGGAAACAAAGCCGAAGCTGCCCGGCGGCTGGGAATCAGTCGTGCTCGTTTGCTACGGAAGCTAGCCGATGGCTGACGCAAAGACGGCGTGCGAAACGGTTCGCAACTGGTGCTGGATCGGTCCGAGCGAATCAATTTACTTAGACGAGCTAACTCGTTGGATGACCGACCAGGTTAAGGCGGTCGAGATTGAAGCGAAGCAATCTCAAGACGTAGCCTCCGAACTAACTTGGCAGCTTCATCTCGCCCCAGATGCGTCACCAGCGACACTACAAAGAACGTTTGGCAAAACTCCCATCGAGGCATTTGTTTGGTCGATCGGCGACGCTGGCGTCGCGAAGGTGCTCACCTCCATCGCCGCCGTCAAACTAGCCCATCCGCACGCCGTCCGTGTCTCGACCGGGTTGGTGTCCCCGGCCGAGACCATGCGATTATTCGAAGCCGGTGTGCAACTGCATGTGCAGCACCCACATCAAGTTAAGGATGTGCTAGATCGCCTTCCGCCGGATCATCCTGCCCAGCCATGATGCGGTTGATCGCGTTGAGCATCGCCAAAATGGTGCTCTCAACGCTATCGGTACTCACGCCCATCCCGCGGAACGTGCGGCCTTTGTGCTCGACTTCTAGATTCACCTCACCGATCGCATCGCGGCCCAGCGTGGCACTGCGAACACGAAAGTCTTTGCAAACCAGTTCGATTCCGGTGATCTTTTCGACGGCCCAAAAAGCGGCATCGATCGGTCCGTCGCCTTGCGAAACCTGTTCAGTGAATTCCTGGCCACCATTGCCCAGGGTCACGCGCACTTCGGGCGTCTTGTTTCTAGCACTGGTCACTTCATAATCGATCAAGCTCCACTGCGCCGCCACAGCGCCGCTAATTTGTTGTTGAACGAGCGCCATGATGTCGCCATCGTAGATTTCCTTTTTCTTGTCGGCCAACTCTTTGAAGCGGTCAAAGACCTCTTGCAACTGCTCGCCACTAAGCGAGAAGCCCAACTGTCGTGCCCGGTCCGCCAACGCCGCTCGACCGCTGTGTTTGCCCAGCACCAAATCCGTTTTGGAAAAGCCAACCTCTTCCGGTGACATGATCTCGTAAGTACTGCGTTCCTTCAGCATCCCATCTTGGTGAATGCCGGACTCGTGTGCGAACGCATTGCGACCCACGATCGCCTTGTTGCGTTGCACGCTGATCCCAGTGGTCTTGCTGACCAATCGGCTCATCGGCACCAATCGCTTGGAATCGATATTCGTCGATAAGTGATAGAAGTCTTCGCGAGTCTTCATCGCCATCACGACTTCTTCTAACGCGGCATTTCCGGCACGTTCACCGATCCCGTTGATCGTGCACTCAATTTGCCCCGCACCCGCCGCGACGGCAGCCAACGAGTTGGCAACTGCCATCCCCAGGTCGTCGTGACAGTGCGTGCTCAAAATCGCCTTATCAATGTTCGGAACCCGATTCATCAACATGTCGAAACGATCGTAAATCTCGCTCGGCGTGGCATAGCCCACCGTGTCGGGAACATTAATCGTAGTCGCCCCAGCATCGATCGCCGCTTCCACAACACGGCACAAGAAATCATGCTCCGTTCGGCAGGCGTCTTCAGGTGAAAATTCGACATCATCACAATACGACGCAGCTCGCTTCACGCCTGCGATCGCACGCTCGACAATTTCATCCGTCGTCATCCGCAGCTTGAATTCGCGGTGGATGGCGCTGGTTGCCAAGAAGACATGGATCCGGCTCGATGGAGCGACCTTCAAGGCCTCCCAAGCTCGGTCGATGTCTTTTTCATTGCAACGAGCCAGACCACAAATAGTTGAGCCACGCACCGTTGACGCGATTTGACGAACCGACTCGAAGTCGCCTGGCGAAGCGATGGGGAACCCAGCCTCGATGACGTCCACGCCCATTTCAGCAAGAGCCGAAGCGACTTCCAGCTTTTCCGCCAGGTTCATGCTCGCACCCGGTGACTGCTCGCCATCGCGAAGCGTGGTGTCAAAAATACGGATGGGACGCGTTTGTACGGTCTCGGCTTGGGAATCGTTGGGTTCGGACATGACCGGTCCAGTTAGGAAAGGAAGTGAAAACGGATCGAGAAACAGGGTACAAAAAAAGCCCGAGTCGCATGGCAAGCGGCCCGGGCTAATTCGTGTTTTAGTGGAATGACTGTGTTTCAAGTAACCACGACGAATCGGCTCGGGAACATGCCTAGAAGCAGTCCGAGGTCGAGAAGTCGTAAAGTTAGTCGAGTCATCATGTTCGTAAAATAGTCCGGTTACCGGCATCGGGTCAAGGCCTTTGCCCAAACGAGTGAAAACCGATCACTCATTCAGTGCGATATCACTCGGGACGCCGCCCCATCGCGTCAGCGCCTCATGCAGTTCATCTCGCCTAAACGGCTTGGCTATGTAATCGTCCATTCCGACGGCCAGGCATTGTTCACGGTCACCCTTCATCGCATTGGCCGTCATCGCGATAATTGGAATGCGTTGGCCAGATTCTTGTTCGGCCTTGCGAATTGCGGTGGTTGCTTGAAGTCCGTCCATCTCTGGCATTTGAACGTCCATCAAGATGACATCAAAGTTTCCGTTCTCCCACGCCTTCACCGCCTTTACCCCGTCATCGGCAATCACGACGTCATGGTTCAGTGTTTTTAAGATTCCTTTCGCGACGCATTGGTTCACGATGCCGTCTTCGGCCAACAGAATCTTCAAACTCCGATTCGCACCACCTCCAGCAACTAGCGGGTTCGCTGGGTCAGACTTATTGGACTTCAGCGATACCACATCACAAACATCCAACAACGTCCGATGCAACTCACTCTCGACAACCGGCTTGGTCATGCAACGCAAGATCCCCAACTCCGAACTGCGTTTAGAATCTCCGACCGCCACCGCCGATGACAACAAGATAATTTTGGTTTCTTGAATCGCTTCGTCCGCGCGGACATGTTCGGTAAACCCAAAGCCATCCATTCCCGGCATCATGAAATCCAACAACACAATGTCGAACGGCGTCCCATCGCATGCGGCTTTTGCCAACTCAGCTAGGCCCTGAACCGGGTCACTAGCGGATTCCCACTTCATGCCCCAATGACTCAACAACTCTTCAAAGATACGTCGGTTCGTCGCATTGTCGTCCACGACTAACGCTCGCTTCCCCGCCAACGAGACCACGCCTTCGCGACGTTTACGCTCACGTTCAGGAAGCAGGGTAAGGCTCACAGTGAAATAGAAAGTAGTGCCTTGGTTCGGCTCGCTCTCTAGCCAGATCCGGCCGTTCATCATTTCAACCAACTGCGCCGAAATCGAAAGCCCCAGCCCCGTACCACCAAACTGCCGTGTAGTGGAAACGTCCGCTTGAGTGAAAGCCTCGAACACCTTCGCTTGCTTTTCCTTGGGAATGCCCACCCCCGTATCCCGGACCGAAACCTGCAATTCAATTTGGTCGTCGGTATCGCCATTCCGGCTGGAACCGTTCGCACGTTTCACATCGATCACGACTTCACCCTGATCGGTGAATTTGATTGCGTTGCCCGCTAAGTTCACAATGATCTGTCGAAGTCGCCCCGGATCCCCAAGCAATGTGTCCGGTAAGTCGGGGGCAATCCGGCAAGCCATTTCCAATCCTTTCTCGCCAGCCCGAACGGCTAACGTCTGGCCGGTTTGTCCAATGCAATCCCGCAAACTGAATTCGATTTCCTCCAACTCCAATTTGCCGGCTTCGATCTTAGAAAAGTCCAAGATGTCATTCAGCAATCTCAACAACGCGTCGGCCGATTGTTGAATCATCCTCAAATAGTCTTTTTGGTTCGCGTCGAGTGCTGTGTGCCCCAGCAGTTGTCCCATACCAATGATCCCGTTCATTGGTGTGCGAATCTCATGACTCATGTTCGCCAAAAACGCCCCTTTGGCTCGGTTCGCATCCCGTTCAGCATCTCGGGCGATGACCAGTTCGCTGTTAACGCGTTTCAAATCGCGTCCCATTTGATTGAAGTGCGTTGCCAAATCAGCAATCTCGTCACATCCCTGCACATTGACAGTGGTGTCTAATTCACCACGGCTAATCGCCATCGTTGCGGTGCTTAAACTTCTGACTCGTCGTGACAACGACCATGCAACAAAACCACTGACGATCAATCCAAATAGCATCGCTAGTGACGCTATCCAAATGATGCGCCGTCGCAGATCATTGACGGGCGCGAAGGCGATCGATTCGCGACTCTCACGCAGCATCTTCCAGCCGAGACCTTTGAAGTCACCGAATCCTTGCGACAACGCGAACGACTCCAAATATCGCTCGTTGGTTGCTGGATCAACACGATAAATCGTGGCCTCTGGGTTTTCCGCATCCAGTTGAAAATCACCCAGCAAAGCGGAGCCGTCAGCAAGCGGTTCGGTCTCTTGATTGCCAATTCGAATGATTTCACCTTGCTGGTTCAGCAAGATCAATCGCTCACCAGGCCCCAGCCGAATCGATCGTCCATCGATCACACTGACGATTTCACGAATATTCATGACCGCTTTCATGACGCCCAGAAACTCGTTCTCAGCATCTTCGACCTTCAGGCAAATCACGATGGAGTAAATGCCAGCGCTTTCATCCCAAGTGACGTCGGCGATGTAGAGTCCATCGTCGGACGCAAACTTCCACCACAATTCGTCATCTTGCCGATAGTCAGATGTCAATTGTGACTGCGCGGCGTTGGCACCATATCGGTTGGTGAAAAAGACTTCGCCAAAAACGGAATACCCTGATCCCTCTTCAAGCTTTTCCAAACGCGTGCGAAGATCGCGAGACAGTCGATTGCTCAACAATCTTTTCATCAGCTCGTTCGGCTTCCCGTCCGCAGCGATTTGCCATTCTTGATCGCGTTGATCAATCGTTGCCCTAGGATCCGGCTCCTCGGCCATCTCGTCGTTGGAGGCCACCAATGTCTGTTGCACCAGATCACTACGGGCGTAGGCTTTCCAGTTGGCGATCCGTGTCTGCAAGATGCGATCGACTTCATCCATCACTGCATTGGCTTGGGTCATGGAGTTCGACTCGATCGCCGAACGCAAGCTGTGCTGTGCGACACTGGTGGCATATTGACCAACCAGTCCGATTAGAAGAGCTGGCACCAGGGCAGCCAGCAATAGTTTATGAATGATTCGCACAGGGTGTTGCCTCCGCTTAAAAGCACCCCACCCGCAAGACCTGGATGGAACCCTTAGTCTAGCAGGCCAGCGGGGGGTCTGTGTACAAGACCGCTTCCGCTGGACGCAAACTTCCACTGCGCAGCAACAATTCAACCAGATCGTTGATCATCGCGTTGAACACGATACCGATTAGCATCGCGGTTTAGATTTTGCGGTCAAAGGACGTCGCTTAAGCGGAGACATCCAATGCAAATCCCATCAACGATCGGCCTTGCCGTGTCGATTGTCCATTGATCGTCTGGAGTTGATCAATCGTATCAATCAAGACCGATAGCGTTTGTGATGCATCGGCCGCATCGCCGGAATACGCGCCGCCGGATCCAATCGCGAAAAGACTCGGCAACAAATTCTGCACAGCTAACTGTTGCTGGCCCTGCAGTACCGGCACGAAGCTGCTGACAATTTCCGACTTAGCTCCCGAAATAGTGATCGGACCAATCACGCCGGATGCAGATGCATCTAGGGTGAATGAGATTTGCACACCATCTTGCTCTGCAATGTAGCGACCGTCTTGTTCGTAAAGTCGCTCGCCATTGATTTCGACGTACTGCGACCGGCCACGTCCCAGATAGGTTTCGCTTCCCGCCGAACGACTGGCCACAAATCCTCCACCGGTCAACGTAATGTCATCGAAGTTGCCGGTGAAGTTTGAGGTAAACTGAATCTGGACCGCCTCACCATTAACGACCGCGTTGAAGGTATCGGTGGAACTCGACACGGTAACACCATCAATCGTCGCGGTGCCGTTTTGGCCTGACGCTTGACCGTTTCCATCACCACCGGTGATAGAAAACTCGGCTTCCTTGGACTCTACCGTAATCGGATGAATCGCACCGACATAGCCTTGGGTTACCTCAAAGTCGACCTGAGCTGAATCGATCGTTGCGTCGAAGTGGTTTCCAACCCCGGTGTACTCAACACCATTGAGTGTTGCCAAAGCATCCAACCCAATCGCATTTCCGTCACCGTCGCCGCCGTCAATGTCGAAATCACGGTCCGTAGATTCAACTGTGATTTCAGCGATAGCACCGGTTTGCCCAGCAACCAGATCAAACGAATAGCTTCCCAACGCATCGGAATAAGCCACGTGATTTCGATCAGCGGTCACGGCGTTGCCGTTGACAGTCAACTCCGCGTCAGTTCCCTGAGCATTGCCGTTACCGTCACCGCCCGTGGTGCCAAAACTACCTGACAACACATCCAATTGTACGATCGCCGATGATCCGTATTCACCGCTGGTGAGCTTCAGCCGATTGGAAGAAATGCTGGCAACGACGCCGGTTCGGTCCGAAGCCTCGTTGATTTCATCGCGGATCGACGTCATCGACTGAAGCCAATTAACCGAAAACGTTTCGCTGCCCAATTCACCGGTCAGCGAGAACGTAGCACTGGACGAAGCAAAATAGGTACTGCTGCTGGTCAACTGGGCCTTGGTTGCTGCTTGATCGATGCTTCCAGACAGCGTGTTTGACGAACGCGCCTCGGCCGATTCGACCGTAAAATTGCTGATTTTACTGGAATCCACTCCCGTCACGCTAACATCCTGCGTGATGGAATCAAGCGTCACGCTGACGGACTGCGCCGATCCGACTTCGGTGCTTTCGAATTGCAAATCGTTTCCGTCGACGCGAGCCAAAACACCGGTGTTGGTCGAACTTGTATTGATTCGGTCGGCAACGTCGGCCAATGATTCACCTTGCGTCACGTTCACCTGGGCACTACCGGTTGCACCAGAGATAGTAAACGTCGCCGTTTCAACGATCTCGGATCCGCTCGCGCCGCGATAGGTCAGATTCGCCGTCTCGGCCGCTTGCGTGATCGATCCGCTGATAGTGACTTGAGTGTTCGCAGGCATCGAAACCAAGTCAAACTGCGAAAACTCGTCAACCTCGACGCCGGTCACCGAGGTTTCTTGGATGGGATTCACGTTGGTAATGGAAACCGACGCATTGTCGCCCTTGGCCAACGACTCTAGCCGCAACTGGTTCCCGTCGACTGTTGCAACAACCCCTGTTTGATCAGAGGCCGAGGTGATGCGAGCGGCCAGATCGTTTAGCGATTCGCCTTCAGTCATCGAGAAGGTCTGACTACCAAGATCACCATTTAATTCAAACGAAGCAGTCCCACTGACCCGTCCCTGCGCGTCACCTTGGTAAACCAACTCGGCGGTCGTGGCGACCGAATCCCGACTGCCTTGCACCGTAATTGACTGGTTAGGCGCAAGATTGTCTGCGGTCACATTATTGACCTGCGCGGCGTTCATGCCGGACACCTGCAACCCGACCGGTCCTCGCACCGTTCGCTTTGCCCGCGAGATCACTTCCAAACTTGAAGACGGACCGGTTGATCGCGTCGTCAATCGAAGCTTATTGTCGATCTGCGAAGCACGGACACCGTAGCCGCCATCATTGATCGTGCGGATCAATCCACTGATCGAAGCATTCTTATTGACGTAAATCGTTTGCGACTCGCCGCCCCGATTCAGTTGCAGCGATCCGCCACCGGACAACAACCGCCCCACATTGTCCACCGTCACTGACGCACCCGCACTGGGTCGCACAACGGATCCTGAAAAGCTGGCTGATGCGCCGGGAGCCAATCCTAGCACTTGCAGGTCTTTCAACTGACTTGCTTCGGCGCCCGTCACAACTGCGTTTTCGACGCCTCCCGCACTGAATTCAACTCCAGCTAGATAGCCAATCTCGGCGAGGGTCTCGTTAATTGTTGATTGGAATGTATCGAGTCGTTCGATTTGGTTGGTGCGGGCAGCGTTAAGAGATTGTTCCTTCAATTTTTCAACGAGACGGGTGATCCGATCTAACGTTGGGCTCGTAGGCGACCTCTGTTCTGAATCAGCGTTTTGAGCCGCGGAGGGACCGCGCACTGCAAAGCTGCTGTTTTCGATTAGAAGCCCACCGAAGCTACTTGCTCCAGAGACTGATGAGATTGACATTTTGGAAAGCTCTTTACTGCATCACTGTCTAGTGAAGTTAAATTAGGCTTTCCCCCGTGTTTGGATCCTCGCGAATCCAGGTGCAGTCAAAGCTACGTCACACAGGCTCGAGGACGGGTGCATTTTTAGCATTGAACGCCATCTTATCGCTGGCAATCCAATGGATTGTGGCGGCTGAACGGATTAGGTCCCCCCCGCAATACTACGCTTGGCTCAACTCGTCCCAGCACCGATGATTCGTTGGGCCAACTCTCACTACTCCCAAACTGGCTTCCAATATGGTCGAAACACCGATTTCCGAGCTAAACGAAGCCGAATTGACCGACCGGACGCGTCCCCCTACACTTTTTCCCTTTTCTTTTGGACAATCTGCGATGGATCAAGCGATCGCCAAGGCGGACACTCTGATCGAAGCGATGGGCTGGATCCGTCGCTTTCGAGGCAAAACAACCGTCATCAAACTCGGTGGCAGTTTGCTCGAGGATGACACCGCGATGCAGCACTTGTTGCTAGATGTCATTTTCATGGAATCCGTTGGGCTCCGCCCAGTGGTCGTCCATGGTGGCGGCAAGGCGATCACCCAAGCGATGGCCGCCGCGGGAATTGAAGCAGAATTCGTTCGAGGTCGTCGGGTTACCGACGAAGCGTCGCTGAAAGTCGTCGAACAAGTCCTTGCAGGCGAACTGAACGTCCATATCACTGAGCTGATGGAAAGATTTGGCGGTCGGGCAGTGAACCTGTCACCACGGACTACCTGCGTTCTGCACGGATCCAAAATGGTCGATCCCGATGGAACAGACCTGGGGTTCGTCGGTGAAGTGGACCGAGTGGACCGCGATGTCATCGAAAGCCTTGGCTACACCGATCAAGTCGCCGTGATCCCATCGCTGTGCCAGGACGACAACGGCCAACTGTACAACGTGAACGCCGACACGGCGGCCATGGCCGTAGCACAATCCCTCGGCGCTGACAAACTGGTCTTCCTGTCGGACGTCAACGGTGTCCGTCGCAAAGCGGATGATCCCGAGTCGATCATTCCTGCCATGTCGGCGGCCGAAGCTCGTGAATTAATCGCCAGTGGTGTGATCCAGGGTGGCATGATTCCGAAAGTCGAAGCGTGTCTGGAGACACTCGGTCGCGGCGTCCAAAAGGTGCACATCATCGATGGGCGTCTACGACATTCGCTGTTGCTTGAAATCTTCACGACCGACGGCGTCGGCACGGAGATCTACGCGTGAGCGAATACTCCGACGACCCATCCCACCCCGATTTATCGCAAATCGTCGGTTGTTCAGGAACGCTCTCAGCGACGGGAACTTCGTGCAACTACTTGCAAACCGCTTTGTCGAAATGGGCTGGGCAGCGATGGGAAGACGACCGGTGGGGTCGAGCGCAAAGTGGATCGATCGGCGCGGATTCCGGCGATACCCTAAGTTCACTTCTAAATAACATTTCGGAATCGCTTCGCTCACTTACCGGGCATGATTCACAATGCATTGAACAATGCCTAGTGGGTTCGTCCGCCGAAGAAGCGTTGCAGTGGATGCTGGTTTTGGCACGTCGCCGTCACCATCGATCCGCATCCGATCCTGCCGCCGGTTCGAACAACACGTCCAATCCAAAGTGCCTGGTCGCCTTAGGCAGCAATCACGGACCGGGTGTGGTCGGACGGATGGCCAGCGGTTGTGCGGAGACACGCACTGCCGAATGGCCTGTACTGCCAGGTTTCACTCATGTCGGCATCGACGACATTGCAGGCCGCGTCGGTGACGACACTGCGATGGTTTTACTGTCGCCAATCGACTTAAACGACATGGCCCGCCCCGTCGATGCCAAAACCCTTGGTGCGATCCGAGCCGCTTGCGATCGCCAGGGAATCCCACTGGTGATCGATCATCACGCGATTCCGCCGATCGGTGGAGGCAATTTTTGGGTTCACGAAGCACTCGCTGATATTCCCGCCGACGCAGTATTAATGTCGGCAGGTTTGCTGGGCGGGATGCCAGGCGGACTGCTCATCCTGGGCGAACAACTGGCCGCCGCGGTAGACTCGGGCGAGATGGTTTCCAATGAAATGGCGGCGTGCCTGTTCGATGCATCCTTGTCTCAGTGGGTCTCGCAAGATTGGCTGGTAACTGATGTTGAATCGATGGCCGTTCAGTGGGCCGAACGGCTCGCTACGCGGGAAACGATTCGCGACTTGCATGTCACCGGCCGGACGATCGGCATCGAACTCGATCTGCCCTCAGCCGATTGGATTGAAACGGCAAGCCAGTTCGGTCTGGTCGCAGAAGCGGCGGGAGACTTTGCGGTCCGTTTCCAACCTCCGTTGGTCCTCGATGACGAGACGGCAACACTTCTGCTAGATCGCATGGACATGGTATTTGACGCCTTGCAAGCGGAAGAATCGCAGGAAACGGAATCGTCCAATTCCGAGTCCCAACCTGTCAACGATGCCCAGTCAACGGACGAAGGCGAAGATTTAGACGAAGATCGCGTCGACGAAGAAGACGAGGATACCGAGCCCGATGTTGTTGCCGACATTGAGGAAGAGGATGAAGACGAGGACGAACTCGATGACGAAATGGAACCAGACGACGAGTTAGAGTCAGACGAAGTTGACGACGAAGATGAATATGAAGAAGACGATGAAGACGTCGAGGCGGAAGAAGACGAAGACACCAGTCATGAAAACGAGGCTTACGAACCGGAGTTGTCGGACGAAAACTCAAGCGATCCTGCTGAGCTAACCGAAGAGACCGAAGAGATAGATCCGGCGGAGTACCAGAAGCCAACCCCGAGTGCCGAAACGGAGAGTGCGTGATGAGACATTTGTTAACGCTGTTTGACCTAACGCCAGACGAACTGAAGACGATCTTGACTGTTGCCTCGCAACTGAAGTCATTGCTCCGCAAAGGCGAGCGTCCATCGATCTTGGCTAACTACACGTTGGCTTTGTTGTTCGAAAAGCCCAGTTTGCGAACCCGTGTCAGTTTCCAAACTGGCATGACGCAATTGGGCGGTGGTAGCCTTTTCCTGGGTGAGGATGTGGGTTGGGGCAAACGTGAATCTCCCTCGGACTTCACCAACGTCCTGGGTCAATTCGTTGACGCTGTCGCTTGTCGAGCCAAGTCCCATGAACGGGTCGAACAACTTGCCAGCTTCAATGCGGTTCCGGTGATCAATAGCCTGACGGATCTTTCACATCCCTGCCAAGCGATGGCGGATATCCTGACGATTCAGGAGTCGTTTGGCTCCGCCAGTGGGAAGCATCTGGTCTTCGTTGGCGATGGCAACAATGTTTCCAGATCGCTGGCGTTGGCTTGTGCCATGCTGGATCTCAAGTTCACACTCGCATGCCCCAGCGGTTACGAGTTTGATCAACCTTGGCTGGACCGAATCGCCCAAAAGTATCCCAAGGCCGACATCCAGCAAACCGACGATCCGCACGCGGCGGTGAAAGACGCTGATGCGATCTACACCGATGTTTGGACGAGCATGGGCCAGGAGGCTGAATCCAAGGCTCGCTGTGCTGCGTTCGCAAATTATCAACTCAACGCCAAACTGATGGCGTCGGCTCCTTCAACCGCCCGAGTGCTGCACTGTTTGCCGGCGGTGCGTGGCGAAGAGATTACCGACGAAGTGATCGATGGACCACAAAGCGATGTTATCGCGCAAGCTGGAAACCGCATGCATGCTCAAAAAGCCTTGCTGGTATTCCTGATGCGTCCAGAATGGATTACCGCTAACGTCGGCTAGCGAGGCACAAGCGGAATCGATCTTGGATCAATTGGGGCACCGCGTGAAGCAGATTGAGGTCAGTGATCGATTTCATTCTGGAGATCAACTTCCGTGCGGATTGGTGTATCGCCAATTCATGGGTTGCCGTTCGATGAGGTGCCGCTGCACCTCTTGAGGTGACTCCGGTGTTCCAGAGAGTTAGGGGCACCAATGTGGTACGCATTAATGTGGTAGGCATTACAGTGTGGGAATCGATCGAACCTCGTCATCACGTTTGTGAACCTTCACTCACTTGCCTTCCCCGCCACCTTTCACCTAAGAGCTAGTCCGATTTCCAAAACTAGCCGACTCATTTGCCCCGCCTGCCAAGCACTGGTCGAAATTCGCTTGCCAGCGAAATCAACGGCGAATCCCGACTCCACAATCCTTTGTGCGGCCTGTGAAAACGTTTTTGATTTATCAAACGCTCATAAGCATTTCGCGCAAGCCCCAATCGATCGGATTGAAAGCAAAACAACGACATTAGACCGCGTGATTGTGCCGGCGATGGCACTACTAAAAAGTCACGTTGTCGCGTTGCTAAGCGTCTCACTTATCGTCAATGCCATTTGGTTCGCGATCATCGGCTGGCCAGCGAAGATCTTGTTCCAACAATGGCAATCGATTGGCGACATCGGGCAGGGTGATGGATTGGTTGCCGTCGGCGTCCTCGGTGCCACCTTGGCCGTCGGCATTGTCTCGGCACCGTTATCTGCATATGCGATGGCGGTGATGATTCGGCTTGCGTTACGAATCGCTCGTTATGGTCAACGCGATCCAGTGAGGACGGGCCCAGCACTTCGCGAACTGTTGGTGCCGCCGGGCGTCGTGATACGGCTAACGCTTCTGTTCATTCTGGTTGGTTTTGCGTTGGTAGCGGCGCTGCTAGTGGGACTGTTTGCGGTCATCGCACTCTCGTTAGTGACAGATCCGAAGCAGGCCGTTTTGCTGGGTACCTTTGGCTTAGGCTCCATATTGATCGCAATCGTTTTCATGTTTCAGTGGCTGATGTGGCCGGTGACTTTTCTGATTGCTGATGAGCGCGGCAGTTTCACGGCGGCGTTGAGCGGCGGAGTTAGCTTAGCTCGCCAACACCGTCGCCTGAGTTTGTCGTTAGTGACCGTGTATTTCGTCTTAGCAACGGTGGGATCTTTGTTGCTTTATGTGGGACAGATCGTAACGACCCCGGTCGCAATGATGGCGTTGGCGATTGGATATTTGAAGATGACGGGGGGACAGCGTTTTTTGCATTCATGACCTGGGGAAAAGATGCCGATCATTCCGATTGGAGTGTGCGTGCATCGACGCGTACCAAATGAGACCCGGGGGGGATGTCATGAAACCAACACGAATTACGCGGCGAAACACGCTGGCGATGGGGCTAGCCGTTTTTGGCCTGGCTTCGCCGGTATGCGGAATCGGCGATTTACCGCAAATCGCGGCGCAAACGCCAGAAATCAGATCGTTCCAGAACGGCACATTTCGCTTGCCACCGGTGGATTCCGACGTCAAAGAGGTCGTCGTAACGGCGATGGCGATGGATCCGCGAGGCGAACTGCTGGCCGTTGCGGGTGACGACCATGTTATCCGCATCCTGAACGCCCAAACGATGCAAATCATGCACGTTTTGGGCAACCCCGCTGAAATAGACTCGGGTAAACCAGGGCATTTCGATTGGATTCGCACACTGGACTTTGACGACGCCGGGGCCAAACTGTCATCCGCCGGAAACGACGGTCAGTTGATCCTGTGGGACCGTCGGCGTGACTTTGCTGTCTTACAGGAAATCAAGTCGGCCCCCGCGCTGGCCTGCGTCTGTTTTTCGCCGACGGGCAAACAAATGGCCGCCGTTGGTTTCGATTCACGCGTCTTTCTAATCGGTTCGAAATCGCATCAACAACCGACACTGAAGTGCGACTGCATCGATCTGCGGTGTTGCGTTTACCGCAGCGACAGCAAGTCACTTGCTGTTGCCGGGCGCGATGGGCAATTGCACCTTTTTGATCCGGTCAGCGGCGCACTACAACACGAAGAACCTTTGCACGCGGCGAGAGTTCGAGACATGAAATTCATGCCGAACTCCAACGTGTTGGTGAGTGTTTCCGAGGATGGTGAAGTCGTGCAGTACGACACCCTGCAACGCAAGATCCTGTCACGGCGAAAGATCACTTCCGGGCGATTGTTCACCGTTGCGGTTCTCGACGAGCAAACCATTGCGACGGCCGGCAGCGACGACGGCATCCACATCGTTCGATTTAGCCGGGATGACAACGCGGCTGAGATTGATCAAACCCTTGTTGGTCATGTTGGATCCATTTCCACGCTGATCAAAAGCAATGACGTTTTAATCTCTGGTGGCTTCGACGCCACGATTCGACGCTGGGACGTGCCATCGCTGCAGGTTCAGCAGGACAAAGTTGCACTGAAGGACGACTCTACTGGTGAAGCAGTAGGTCATTCTTCGACAGCGACTTCGAGATAGTCAGCCCGCGAGAAGTTAGCCGCTCGCGGCTTCGAAAAAGCGATAACAGACTCCACACCGGTGGCACAGGGAGGTGCCCAGCGTGATTCTAAAATGCATTGAAAACCTATTCGACTCGATCAGCCCACGTAGTGGGAAATCACAAAAGTCGCGATCGATGCGCGTCGAACCGCTCGAAACCCGACGGTTGATGGCGGCCGATCCGATTCGTGTGGGAGTGGTCTATCTGGAAACGGATTACCTGGAATCCGATGTCGGAAGTGACTCGCAAGGCGACCGGTTCATCGTCTCGTTTACCGGGGGTGCACCAGGGACCAAGCTAACCGAGCTTCGCATCAATACGGACAAAGACGGCGACGGTATCAGCGTAGGTGACCCGATCTTTGACACCGAAGCCGGTGGACGTGGAAAGAATGGATACCACGGGTTCGTCTTAGCAAACGGTCAAACCGAACAAGTCAGCGTCGAGGTTGCCGATGGCGGCCAAGAATTGATCCTGCGTCCGACTGACTTCGAAGCGGGGGATCAATTGATCTTCACGATCGATGTCGACGAGGTGCTGCGTAATCTCGCCAACCTGGAAGAATTCAATCAACGACTTGACGTGATCACGTCGGGACAAGAGTTCCAAGACTCGATCTTAGAAGCCGTTTTTGAAGCCCCCAACTACTACGCCGCGACCGCCGGATCGATCTTCCTAAACGATTATGGCGATCCACAGGCCGAATTTGGCCTTAACTTGCCACCGGACGAAAGTGGTGACCCCAACAGTTTGCCAAACCGGTCTGCAGCCGCGGTCGCTAGCGCCACACAAACACCACAACCAGCTTCGGTCAGCGGTTTTGTGTATCGCGATGACAATGATTCAGGCACCAAGGATGCTGGCGAAATTGGCATCGGTGGCGTGCGTGTACGGCTTGAACCGGTCGACACGATCGCACCCCAAACGCCCTTGATCACAACCACCGCCGCCGATGGTTCTTATCAATTCAACGGCATCATGCCGGGGACGTACCGGATCGTCGAACTGGATCAACCGGAAGGACTTCAAGACGGCAAAGATGCCGCCGGTACGGTAAACAACCGGATCGTCGGCTCGGCCGTGAATCCCGGTGATGAACTGCGTGACATTGTCCTCAATGGTGGTGAAAGCGGAATCAACTACAACTTCGGGGAACTGCCGCTGGGTTCCATTAGCGGTTTCGTGTACCTAGCCAATCCAGGAGAAGATTGCTTTGGCGATCACGAAGACGAAAATAGCCAACCGATCGCGAATGCTGAAATCCGTCTGCTAGATAGCAACGGTAACATTCTTGAAACCACGTACACCGGTAACGATGGTGGTTACAAGTTTGACGACCTGCTCACCGGCATCTACAGCATCGTTGAGATCACTCCGGAAGGCTTGATCGATGGCGGCTCACATGCAGGCGACATCCGCACGTTGAGTTCCGAAGTACTCGTCTCGGCAGGAACCGCGGTCGACGGCGGAACCCTTAGTGACATCGTATTGCCGGCCGGCGGAACTGGCACCCACTATGACTTCTGTGAAGCGGCTCCCGGTTCGCTATCTGGTGTCGTCTATCACGACCGCGACAACGATGGAATCCAAGACAGCGGCGAAGAAGCGATCGCGGGGGCCGTGCTGGCACTGATCGATTCACTCGGCAACGAAATCGCAACGACTCGCTCCGATGGCGAAGGCCGGTATCAGTTTACCGATTTAGCCCCAGACACCTACCGCATCGTCGAAACCCAACCCGTTGGCTACATCGACGGAAAAGACACCGTCGGCACGATCGCGGGCGAACGAGTTGGTAACCAGGGCACCGATAGCGATTCGCTGGTCGACGTTGTTTTGCGTCAAGGTTTACACGGGGTGGAATATAACTTTGGCGAACGCCAAGCCGCTTCAATTAGCGGACGCGTCCACGTTGACTTGGACGAAGATTGTGTCTTAGACGCAAACGAGTCAACGCTTTCCGGCGTTCAAATCGATCTAGTCGACTCCACTGGCAAAACTGTGGCGTCGACTCGAACCGACGTCAACGGCGAGTACCGTTTCGACAACCTATTGCCGGGCACCTACAGCGTCGTCGAACATCAACCCGAGGGCTATTTCGAAGGCGGTGCCAAATCCGGAACCGCAGGCGGTGTGGTAGCCAACACCAACCTGATCCAACAGGTCAGCTTGGGATCCGGTGTGAACGCCGAGAACTACGACTTCTGTGAACGTCCGCCCGCCGAACTGTCCGGTGTGGTGTATGTCGACCGCGATGCCGACTGTTTCCAAGATCCCGGCGAAGAGGGACTCGAAGGCGTCCTGATCGAATTGCTTGATGAAACCGGGAAGGTCGTTGCCACGACCACGACCGACGCCAACGGCAACTACCGATTCGAAGGCTTGGAAGCCGGTGAATATCTCGTCCGCGAAACACAACCGGCTGGCTACTTGCATGGTGGTCAAACGGCCGGAAGCCACGGCGGAAACGACTCCATCACGGACCGCATTTCGGATGTGCTCATTCCTTGGGGCCAAACCCTAACGAACTACAATTTCTGCGAGTTGCTACCCGCTGAAATTTCAGGCTCCGTTTATGTGGACCGCGATGCAGATTGCTTCCGCGATCCAGGGGAAGAAGGCCTCGAAGGCGTACTGATCGAGTTGCTCGACGACACAGGCAAAGTGGTTGCCACGACCACAACTGACATCAACGGCAACTACCAATTCACGGGCTTACGTGCCGGTGAATACATGGTCCGAGAAACACAGCCTTCAGGTTACTTCCAAGGTGGTCAAACCGCTGGCAGCCATGGCGGTGATGATTCGCAAACCGACCTGATTTCGAGCGTCTCCATTCCTTGGGGCCAATCGCTCACCAACTACAACTTCTGTGAACGATTGCCCGCCGAGATCTCGGGGACGGTTTACGTCGATCGCGATCGCGATTGCTTCCAAGACCATGACGAACCCGGCTTGGCTGGTGTCACGATAGAGCTGTTTGATGAAAGTGGACGGCTTGTCTCGACCACCAAAACAGCCAGCGACGGCACCTACCAATTCACCAACCTGGCTTCGGGAATCTACACCGTTCGCGAAACTCAACCGGAAGGCTATTTTCAAGGTTCGCAAATGGCGGGCGATGGTGGCGGCAACGATTCGGTTGACGACGTGATTTCTGAAATCAACCTCGCTGCGGGCCAGTCCTTCGCGAACTACGACTTCTGTGAAGTTCTACCTGGGTCGATCTCGGGGAAGGTATGGAGCGACGTCGACACGGATGCTGTTTTCGATGACGACGAAGCCCCTATCGCTGGCGTTGTCATCGAACTGTACGACGAAGCTGGAACGCTGATTCAAACCACCACAACTGACGCTGACGGTTGCTATGAGTTTGACGAACTTCCACCAGGAACCTATAGCGTTAAGGAATTGCAACCGGACGGGTATTTCCACGGTGGCCAAAACATCGGAACGCTTGGGGGCAAGTTATTAGCGTTTGACTTCCTTGGCCAAATCGTACTTCAGGGCGGTGACAACGGGTTGAACTATGACTTCCCTGAATTGCCACCTGCCATTATCTCAGGTTATGTGTTCCAAGATGGTGACGCATTGCTGTTGAACGAGGCTCCCGATCCGTCGGACCTTCGTGACTACCGTGACGGTCAATTGACTCCCGACGACGGTCGGCTTGCCGGTGTCACGTTGCAGCTACGTGATCTCAATGGGAATCCGATCAATGCCGCCACCGATCAACTGGGTGGATCAACCGGCACCATCGAAGTCACCACGGACCAGTACGGCTACTACGAATTCGTTGGCCTGCGTCCTACGCGAGTTTACTCAGTCTATCAATCGCAACCTGAAGACTACGTTGACTCCCTGGATACCGCGGGCACCACCGGCGGCTTGGCTATCAACTTGGCCGACTACAGCAGCGAACCGGGGATCGCGACTTTGGTTTCCCGACTGGATGCGGCCGCCGATCCACAGTTTGATGCGATTTTCAATATCCAAGTCAAACCTGGTCAAGCGAGCCAAAGCAATAACTTCAGCGAAATCAAAATTGAAGATCCACCGGTTCCGCCGGAAGAATCCCCCACCCCAGAAGTCTCTCGCCCCGTAGCGCCAATCGAGACGTTCCCCGAAGTGATTCGCCCCGTCGGAACCGCTGACTTCATCGCCGCACCACCACCGATGATCGCAGCGGATGAGTGGGAAGTCAGTTGGCACCTTAGCGTTATCAACGGCGGCTTCCCTCGTGGCGACAGCCCTCAAGGCGACTCGGCCATCATGACGTCTTACGATGGTCGGATGCAGATTCAACAAGCATCCGCTCGCCAGGACCATGACGATGAAGCGGGTAGCCAACGTGGGCAACTACCCGACGTGTTACTGAAGGTTGACCTTTCCAACGGTCGCTGGCAAATCATGCCAAGCGGCGGCGATACCCTACGTACAGCATCACTTCGCAGTGAAGGCGACACTCAATCGTCAATCCAACTTGGCCATCGCGATGCAACCGCACTGACCGGTGATTTTGATGGCGACGGCAAAGACGAAGCGGTGTTGTTCATCGCGGGACAGTGGTTTGTCGACCTAAATGGCGATGGCAGTTGGGATGCGGGCGACCTCTGGGTTCGCATGGGCACGGAACTGGATCGTCCCGTCGTGGGCGATTGGGATGGTGATGGCAAAGACGATGTCGGCATCTTCGGACGACGCTGGCACAACGATGCCGCGCGGATTCGTCGTGACCCTGGTCTACCTGACCCGGCTAACAAACGCCGTCGTAATCTGAACCGTATCGATCTGGTGCATCAAGAGCATACCGAACAGGAAAAGCAACAACGGATGCTGCTGCGAGGGCAAGACGGCGAGATGCTTGCCGACGCGGTTGACCACGTTTTCCAATACGGCGAACAAGTCGACACGCCAATCGCCGGTGACTGGAACGGAGACGGTATCGATCAAATCGGTGTCTTCCGATCTGGGCAATGGTTGCTGGACGAAGACGGTGACGGGCGTTGGACGAAGAACGATCAACCCGTCACGTTCGGTCGTGCCGGCGACGAGCCGATCGTTGGTGACTTTGACGGTGACGGCCTCGACGAAATTGGCGTTGTCCGCGGCGATCTATGGATCATCGATACCGACGGTGACCGTAAGATCACGGGCAACGATCGCCAAATTCGCGTACCGAGACCGGCTGGCGACTCACAACCAATCGTGGGCGACTTCGACGGCAACGATCTGGATGATCCCGGTTACTACCAAGCGGCGGAGTAACACAACCGTTTGATCGACGAATGTGACGCGTGGCACTGCTATCCGAATGTGATGCAAGACGAGGCAAAGCGTTCCAGCGGGATCGCAGACCAACGGGATTTTACATCCGGTCGGAAGTGACCAGTTCGCCCTTCATCATGACATAGGCGGTCGCGAACATGACTCCTACGAGCGGTGTCGAAAACAACAGTCCGACCACCAACGCCAATAGTCCAACGATGAAGATCAACATCGACATCAAGAACATCACGAACGACGTCCCCCAATTCAGTTTGCCCATCGCAAAGGATTGAGAAAACGACTCGATCACCCCACATTGCCGGTCAACGATCAAGTAGTAATAGGTCCAAACTAAAAGCGCGAAGATCAGCCCCGGTATGATCAGAAAAAGTAGACCGGCGATCATGCCGATCATGAACAAGATCGTCCCCCCTAACACAGGCAAAAAAGCATCCGCCCCGCCGAAGAGCATTCCGACTTGAACCGGTCGGCGGCGTGCCACATTCAAGCAAATTCGTGCCATGCCAATCCCCACCAGCATGTTCACGAAACTGCTAACGATGTTGAGGATCGCTCCCAATACAATCAGGATGGCTGCATCATTCGCTCGACCAGACTGCTCGATCACCGAGGTCACCATCCCAAAAGCCATTGAGATTGCGAACGTGATGGCAGTCGCACCAACCAACACACCCAAGTTGGCTTTCCATACCGACCAAGAATGCGAAATGATGTCACCAAAGTCAACCGCGGTGGGGCGCATCACTCCTTCGCCAACGGGCGACAAGGGTGCGACAGGAGACGGCGACGCGTACGGGTTCGAAGGCGATTGCGAATAGGGATTGCCCATTTGCCCCGCCCCCATTTGTTCAGGACGTTGGGACTGGCCCGACGTGGCCGCGAACGGATCACCGGCGGCAGGATTGTCAGTCGCGGAGGGCTGATTTCGGGGTGCCCCAGGCACCTGCTGGACCAACTGACACGAAGGGCATCTCACCGACTGGCCCCCCAATCCGTCAGCGACTCTTAGAACTGTTGAACATTGTGAACAACTGAATTGCATCGCCAAGCACCTTTCCGACAGACCACGACTATTTCCGATTGAGGAACGATTGTAGCCGAAGGACCGCTTCAGAAGTGCCCCGGTAAATCCAGCGATCAAGGCTGCGTTGTACGGTCCAGTGCTCGACGCCCATCGCTCAACGCTAGCCGATCCTGCCGCTTTCTGCCGTGGATTGCCATCAGCAACCCGATATTGCAAACTAGGCTGACCTCCAGGAATTTCCTTCCCCACTTTGATGCGACCCGATGACATCTGCTTCCACCACCACTCCGACCGTCCTGCTCAGCGGTTTTGCCGACGAATCCGCTCTCACCAAAAAGGCCAACGAACAGTTCGCCGCCCTGGCCGCGATTGGCTTGAAGTACTACTCGATTCGATTTGTCGACGTCGGCAACGGAATCAAAAATGTGATGGCGCTCGATGACGCGGAAATCAAACAACTCCAGCAAATGCACTCGGACTACGGGCTGAGCGTTTCGAGCATCGGATCGCCGATTGGAAAAGTCAAACTTGCCGATGTCGACGATGGGACGGCCAACAAGTACATCCCCTTCGAAACCTACCTGAAGGAAGACGTCCAAACCGCCTGCGACCGAGCTGAAGCCTTCGGCTCGAAATTGCTTCGCGGCTTCTCGTTCTATCACCCTAAAGGCACCGCTCCCGAAAAGCATATCGATCAGGTTGCCGACCAATTGGGTCAAATCGCCGAAGCGTGTGATGCACGAGGCCTGACGTTTGGCTTGGAAGTGGAAGCCAACCTGGTCGGCCAGACGGGCGAGCTGCTGGCCGCAATCACCGAAAAAGTCAATCATCCCGCGATGGTCACTATCTTCGATGGGGCCAACATCGTGATGCAAGGCTTCAAACCCGACCAAGTCTATGCTCAGTATCAAGCGATGAAGCCCTCACTGGGTTGGTTGCACATCAAGGATTACAGCGATCCCAGCTTGGGCGGACGCGTTGAGCACGTCGACGAAGAATCGGCGAGCCACTTCGTCCCAGCCGACCGGGGTGATAGCGCCCACGAAGCAATCTTGCGTGACCTGAAGGGCTTTTTGCCCACGCTGCAAAAACGCATGAGCGACCGCGGCATCGATGGCGTGTTCCTGGACTTGGAACCCCATGTTCGCGGTGGCGGCCAATTCGGTGGCTTCAGTGGCCCCGATGGATTCGGCATCGCCGCTCGAGCACTTTGTAAGGTGCTCGATTATGTCGGAATTGGTTATGACCTGCGATCATTTGAATCGCTGTCGTCATAAGAATGGACTGGTGCTGACACCAACATTCCACCAACTGCATTCAACGCAGGCGTAACCGGTAAGGCCTAACCCAACGTTAGGCCCAACCCATCGCCAATCCGAAGGTGATCGCAAATGGCCGATGGCAATTTGCAGCACCCAGGAAACATCAGCGGCGGCAGCGAACTCTCTTTTATGTTGTGGTCATCGGAATCGACCACAACGAACCTGATCGCGATCGGCTTAGACCAAGTCGTCTAGCAATCGGTCTAGGGCGAGATCCATCTTTTCCGGCGTATCGTAGCTGCCATCGGCGATTTGACGTCGCAACTCGGCAACTCGGTCGATTCGGATGTCTCCACCGCCAGCGATGGCACCGCTTTCTTGCAACCGGTTCGTCGGCGCGGTTTCGCTGGCACGAGCGGCTGAGGACAGATCAAGTTGATCAATAGGCCCCGCAGACGGCTTTTGGCCGGCTGGAGGAGTCGCGAGCCGATTCGCACCCGGCGTGGTGGCCTGGGTACTCTTGGCGGCGGTAGTGGCTTGAGTCGTTGATAAACGGAATGGTCCGTAAATTTGCATCTTCACTGGCTCCCGGGAGGAAGGCGGAACCTGACCGGCCCGGATGTCACCCCTTCATGGGCGTTCACCCAAAGGGCGAACTGTGACAATAGTTCTGGGACGATCAGAAACGGTTTTTCGAATTGGGCTGGCAATGACCGAGTCACAACACACCTAGTCCACATGGGAATTCCCACGCGAAACACGAGCGTTTTAACAATTCTCAATTCGGTCATTTGCGCCGCAATCCTTGTCCCAGGATGCATTCCGTCAGAATCAGTGGAGACTTCGCAAGCGCAGACGTTTGAGATTACCCATGTCATCGGCTCTCTTACTGCGATTTCTATAGTCTGTTTTCATTCTTTGGCGGAAAGAACCTGGTCTTCGGAAAGACCGCAGCCGGCAAAGCAGGCCCTGTGTTCGAAGTCCGCACAGTACCAACGTCGTGAAACCGGAGGCAAGAGCAAGCCGGGGACGACTTGAGCCGATTTGATGCATTTCTTGGAAAAAGCCTAAAAGCCGCTGCCAGCTTTCAAATTTCATGGGGCTGGTTACCACCATTCCGGAAAACACCCAGACCGCAAAATCCGGCCATCTTGCTTGAATCGCAACTTCGCCTGCAATCGTCACTCATCTGGCCCCCTTTACCAGAACTACGTCGACACACCGCCTTGCCCGATTCGCCCCCAAAGGTGACGATGGTCGCGGCTTCCATTTTTCGGTTTTCCCCACGAAATAGAATGACTTCGACCTCCCAACCTTCGGCTCCAGATCCTTCCGATCCCTCAGATGCTCCGGACTTGGATCCGATGGTGGTCATCCTGGCCGCCGGAAAGGGGACACGGATGAACAGCGACTTACCTAAAGTGCTGTGCAGTGTGGTCGACCGGCCAATGATTCACTTTGTCGTCGACGCAGCCGAAAAGGCTGGAATTGGCAAAAAGATCGTTGTCGTCGGATACGAGGCCGATAAGGTCCGAGCCGAATTGGACACCCGCGGCCAATCCGACATCGTCTATGCCCTGCAAAGTGAGCAACTCGGAACCGGACACGCCGTCCAGATCTGCCGCGAACACCTGCAAGGTCACCAAGGACTCACGCTCGTGATTGCAGGCGATTCGCCGCTCGTTCAGCCCGAAAGCCTCAAATCGCTGATCGGCCACTTTGCTAGCACTCGGCCTGCATTGTTGTTGGGGACCTTAACGAAGGACGATCCCGAGGGTCTTGGACGCATCTTGCGAAACGAAGAAGGGCAATTCATTGGAATTGTCGAACATAAAGACGCCACCGAAGCGGAGCGGGAAACCAAAGAGGTGAATATGAGCACCTATTTGTTCTCGACTCCCGATTTACTGTGGGCTCTGGACAACCTCAGTAACGATAACGCACAAGGCGAATACTACTTAACCGATTGTGCTCGGCTGCTGCGAGAATCTGGACGCCCGGTCGAAGCGATGCCGGTGCTCAAGGATTGTGAGTCGCTATCGATTAACAATCCTGAAGAACTGAAACTGGTCGACCAAACGATGCGAGCGATGGGTTATGCGTGAACTGAAAATCTTTAGCGGTCGTGCGAACCCCGATCTCGCCGAAAAACTTTGCCGCCACCTGCACTTGAAACCTGCCCGCATCTCGCTGGGCCAGTTTCCTGACGGTGAAAACTATTGCAAGCTCGACGAAGACGTTCGCGGACGCGACGTCTTTTTGATGCAATCGACGTGTCCACCGGTAAACGACAACTTGATCGAGTTGTTGACCATGATCGATTGCTGCAAGCGTGCCAGTGCGGAGCGAATCACGGCCGTGATTCCGTACTTCGGCTACGCTCGCCAAGATCGAAAAGATGAAGGCCGGGTGCCGATTACCGCCAAACTGGTCGCCAACCTGATCACTCGCGCGGGTGCCGACCGAGTCCTGACAATGGACCTGCACGCGGCTCAGATTCAAGGGTTCTTTGACGTTCCGGTGGATCACCTCTACGCCGCCCCCGTCATCAATGACCACTTCATCAGCCGCCGTTTTGAAGGTGACGAAATCGTTGTTGTAAGCCCCGATGAGGGTAGCATCAAACGAGCCGTCGGCCACGGCAAACGACTCGGTGGCTCGCTGGCCATCGTTGACAAACGTCGATCCAACGCGTTGGAAGTTCGACAAAGCACGATCATCGGCGGCCCCGTCGAAGGCCGGGTGGCGTTGATGTTCGACGACATGATCAGCACCGCTGGTTCTATCTGCGGAGCTGCACGACTGGTCCACGAAGCCGGTGCCAAGGAAATTCACATCGCTTGCACCCACGGCGTCCTGTGTGGCCCGGCGATCGAGCGTCTGCGTGAAGCACCCATTGATTCGATCACCGTGACCGACACTATCCCAGTCTCGGGCGATAAGTTGTTGCCGAACTTAGTCCAACTATCTGTCGCACCACTGTTGGCCGAAGCGATCAAACGGATCCACCACGACCAGTCGATCAGCGAAT
The DNA here is from genome assembly GCF_057365095.1 of Rhodopirellula sp. J20-39. Lineage (NCBI taxonomy): Bacteria > Pseudomonadati > Planctomycetota > Planctomycetia > Pirellulales > Pirellulaceae > Rhodopirellula > Rhodopirellula sp. J20-39. Next base: position 6,549,351 of record NZ_CP195123.1, read on the forward strand.
TGTTTCGCGAACGATAGACCGTCTATCGGCTGACCGGCCAAAGACTTACTGACCTCGCAAACTTATTTGGTTTGCGACATTGCCTGCAGTTCTCTCAAATACCCGGCTTTTTTATCTTGGAAACCGGGCATCGGGTCGACAATCGTGTGCAGCAGCTCGCTCAACTCGACGACAAGCTTGGGATCAGGGCGATTGTGTTTGGCAATGCTCTGGAACAGAACCGGACTTTTCAGTTGCACCAGAATCAAGGTGGCGAAGTGCCGACGATCGTCGGTGTTGTCCAGTCGCTGCTTAGCGATGTGATAGGCGTGCTCGATATGCTGCATAGCCGGTCCAGGTCGTTGGATCACGTCCAGTACCATCGCGCACATGCAGTGCCAATGGCATTGTAAACGCGTTGACTTCGACTCGATCGTTCGCACCACTTTGGTGGTTGGCTTCACCACATCGGCTACCGAGTGCCGATCCATCCAATCAAGCGTCTTCGCTTGGATGGTATCTCGGCGTGCCCCGGCTGGCGAATGAAGTAAGTCGAGCAGGTAGCCATTCAGCCGCAAGGTTGTTTGCGGATTCGATGAGTAATCACGTTTGTCTCGTTCAGCGATCGCTTGAGCCAAAAACTGATCGGCATCGTCCAGTAGATCCTGCTTCGCTTTCGTATCAAGATCGGTCAACAGCCGAACCATCGACAAGTTCACTTCGGCGGCGGTCATCAATCGGTCATCATTATCTTGATGCCATCGCTGCGGCAGCTCCAAACTGAGTGCCGCATCACTAGCGGCGTGTTTAAGCAAATCGGCCTGCTCGTCGGCATCACTGATCGCGGCAAGCCGCGTCAACATGTGAGCTCGGCACCGGGCTGCACTGCCACGCAAATCTTTGGCGGTCGCACGATCATCGATGACCTGCGAATACAGCGTTCGAGCTCGCTGATACGCTTCTCGCATGCTTGACTTGTCTCTTGCCAACGCCCCGTTCTGGTCTTCGGTTCGGGCAAGCACAAACCACGTTTCGACTGACGAAGTGCTGGTGTTAAGCGGTTCGGCATACGCTCGCAGGCGGCCAACCAAGGTGTCGACCGGGACGTCATCGGTTTGCTCATAAAGCGACTGCAAAAAAGCTTCACTGGCAAACAGCCGCATGGTGGTCGAGCTTACCGGATCATCCGATAGCTTGGATGCTATCGCGGCACATATCTCAACATGCCTCAACCGCTGCAAAAAATCCTGATGCCCCTGAGCAGCCGGCAGTGCAGTCACCCGATCCACGTAACGGGTACAGAAGTCGGCCAGCACACCGGTCTGCAATGCCGATGGAACGACAGGCGGTCTGTCCTGCGGGATGTCAATTACTTTAAGAAGCTCTTGCAGCGTCGACTGCAGGTCAGCTTCCGGATCAAACTCGTCTGCATCGATCCCCGACGCATCATCCACATCAGACTTACCGTCCACCACGCGGCACATCTGCACCGATGCCAGCACCCGATGTCCAACAATCTCAATCCGCTGTGCGGTCGTGAGCGTTTGTTTCAGCCGAGCGGTCGTCAACTTCGCCAATGCCAATCCCATCTGCGGTGTCACATCATTTGGAATGACCAGACCGAAATCTGATGTTAGTTGCTCCCAGATTTTCAAACCCAAAGCCACGTCGTCTTGCGCTGCCGCTAAATGCAGTCGCTCTTTCTGTATCCGTCCGCGGTACTCAGCCGAGTCGGGTGTGAACCGACTGCACAAGTTCAACACGCCGCTGGCAGGCTTACTTCGCTTAGCATAGCGAAGCTTACCGACATCATCGTCCGTCACGCCGGAACCGTCGATTAACCAATCCATCACGTGATCTGCTACACGATTCCGCCAAATCGAAGGCACGTTGTTCGTTAATCCAGATTCATCTTGCAATGAAATCCAGTGCCGGATCGCTTGGCTGGTTTGACGGTTGTCCCAACTCACAAAACCCGCAACAGTGATCGCTTCCTGTCTTAACTCCGGTGCAAGTAAATCAAACCCACTTAACGGCTTAGAACCTTTTCCCGAAGAATTCTCCATCGGACCACCAATATCGTTCGCCACCGCCGTCTTAGGGGGTTGCCGCTTTTCGGCCAGTGTGGCAATCAACTTGCCCAGACGTAGGCGTTCTTGCTTCGCTTCGTCCGAACCGATTGGCAACTTATCCAATACGCGCTGCGATTCAACGACCTGCTCAGCTTGCTTGGACGCCTCGGCGACTAAATCTTCCCACGTAGGCTCAACCGGCAACTCAGGCTCAATCGTTTTTGACTCGGGGCCAATCGCTGGCTCTTCAGAAGGCTCGTCCAACGAGACCGAAGTCGTCGGCTCCATTGACGCCACTTCCACATGACCAGCGACGTCAGTTTCGATTTTCGGCTCGACGGTGGTTTCCGGTTCCGTATCAACTTCAGTGACCACATCCGGCTCGCCCATGTCGATTTCCGCTTCCTTCGCGAAAAGCTCTTCTTTCGCCGCAACCGCTTCCGCGCCAGGTTCACGCGAAGGGCTTGTCATAACCGACGCGTCGGGATTCGTATTTGCGTCCATCGATTCTGGTTGCGGAACAATGGTCGAGTCCACATCGCGAACGACGGACTCGCCAGTATTTGCATCGCTAGCAATTATCTCGCTAGCGTTCACGTCGCTCACCTTTGAGTCATCCGGTGGCGGCGTAATGGAAACCGGCACGTCCAACTCTGCGGCCGTGACCTCGCTGCCATCGAGATATCCGTTCCCGCCTAGGTTCGCTTCGCGGTCAGCATCCGCAGGTTGTTCCCGATACCATTGGCTCGAAAATGCAGCCATTGAAACCAATCCAAGCAACAGACCGGCACCGGTCAATCGTCTTCCCATTCCGATCGCCGCTCCCTTCGGCGAATCCGCTGGATCCGGTGTTTGGATTGCCTGGGTTAGGTCTTCGACGAAGGCCATGCACGTGGGATATCGCTCTTCGGAATCCAGTTGCGTTGCCCGCTCCATCACGGCCTGCTCCGCCGCTGGCAAGTCCGTTAACTGCAGCTCTCCGTTTGCCTTCGCCCGCAAGAACGTTGATCGCCGGCTCGTTTCAAAAGGAAGCTTGCCCGTGCGAAGTTCGTAATAGGTGATCGCTAGCGAATACTGATCGATCGTCTTCGTATACGTTTGGTCAAACAACATCTCCGGAGCGCCATAGGCAGGCGTCCCGATCGCGAGTTGGGTTCTTCGCGACTCCTGGACTCGTCGAGCCAAACCGAAGTCACATACCTGTGCGTTACCGCCGACGATCAAGATGTTTTGCGGCTTGATGTCACAATGATAAATGTCGTGATTGAGATTCAACTCATCAATTGCCGACGCGGCACCTTCGATATATCGAAGCAGCTCCTTAACAGGGATCCCACCGGGCAGGTGCATCGGATCTCCTTCCTCCGGCATGTTGTCCGGCGCACGCATCTCCACCAAGCGGTCATGCAGCGTACGATCGCCCAACCCCATCGCGACCACCATCTGGCGAGCTTCGTTGGGCAGCTCGAGTGACTTGGACGGTGTTTCATTGTCGCCCCCGCTAACGCCCAAATCATCTCCAGCATCCGAGTCGCCCTTGCCAACCAATTCGATTGAGCGTGTTTCGCGAAGTTCGTCGCCAGGCGTGTCTTGAGTCGCTAAAAATTCCGTATCAACCAGCGAAGATTCTCGGCCCAGAATTTCGTCCGTTGCCGCATTACTAAGCAGTTCGCCATCGCGATCAAAGAACCAAACGCCAATCAGCGGGCACAAATTGGTGTGTTTGACTTCGCGAACAATCCGCAAAGCGCCAAGCTCACGCTTCGAACCGACCATCGCCATATCGCGAATGATCTTGATCGCGACATGCACTCCGCCGGACGCGCGAGCCACCCAGACCTCGCCGGCCATACCGGAACCGACGCGGCGCACGAGCGTGTAGCCGGGAACGATCTCGAGTCCGCGTTGAATTTGCACCGTCATCGGTCGAACCGGACGCCTTGAGTGTCACCATCAAAGAACGAATGCCGGCCAACCCAGGCCGACTTCTATCGCCATCCTAGCCACCAACCAGTTTAGCGGTCCGCGGCCAGCCCGCCACGGGCGACAATTGTGACAAAAAAGATTGCCTGACATTTGCCCCACACATTCAACCGAGGGCAAAAATGACGTACGAAGACATTCTGCCGCTTTTCGACAGACCAAATGTCCATTTGAGCCTGTTTCGGTGAAACGCAGCCTTCATCGTCGAGCGTTCTGTTTTGGGTGGGTGGTGATTTCGTCGGTGGCGCGGCACAATCTAGGAAACCAACCGATCACCCCGTAAGAATGACCCCAATGGCGTTTTGGCGTTCTAAAAAATCGACAACCGACCCCGTCAACGACCCTGCATCGGCGGCTCAATCGCCCAGCGAATCGGAGTCGCAGACCCCATCGTCTGCTGAAACGCAAGACTCTGGTTCGGCAAACCCGGAACCGGCCGCCAAGGGCGGTGGCGTGTTCTCCAAAATCACCGGCGGTCTGCAGAAGACACGCCGCGTGCTGGGCACCGACATTCGTGACCTTTTCAAAAGTGCTGGCCGGCTGGTCGACGACGAGTTCCTTAGTGAGCTATTCGCCCGCCTGATTCGCACCGACATGGGCACCAAGCCCGCTAATCTGATTCGCGATGAGGTCGCCAAGAAGTACCGCGGCCGAGTTGTTGAGCTGGACGATGTGATCCAGACCATCACCGAAGAGATCCGTTCGCAACTTCGCCAAGACGATGGCGACCTTGCGAAAGCCAAATCGGGACCGACCGTGATTTTGGTCGTCGGCGTCAACGGCAGCGGCAAGACAACCTCGATCGGCAAGCTTTCCCACTACCTACGCGCCGCTCGGTATTCGCTGGTATTGGGTGCCGGTGACACGTTCCGGGCCGCCGCCGTCGAGCAATTGACGATTTGGTCAGAGCGAATCGGTTGCGAAATAGTCAAAGGCAACAGCGGCGTGGACCCCGCAAGCATCGCCTATCAGACGGTTGAAAAGGCATTGGAGATCAAAGCGGACTACGCAATCATCGATACCGCAGGTCGCTTGCAAACTCAAAAGAACTTGATGCAGGAGTTGCAAAAGATCCGCCGCGTGATTGAAAAGAAAATCCCCGGCGCTCCTCACGAAGTATTGCTGGTGCTGGATGCGACCGCGGGCCAAAACGCGATTAGCCAAGCCAAGGGTTTCAGTGAAGCCGCTGGTTGCACCGGAATTGTTTTGGCCAAGCTCGATGGTTCCGCCAAGGGTGGCGTCGTGCTTCCTATCCGCGATCAGTTTCAGTTGCCGGTCAAGTTCGTTGGATTGGGCGAAGGCATGCAAGACATGGCTGCCTTTGATCCCGACTCGTTTGCCGATGCGTTGCTGAAGGGCTAGGTCGGATGCTTCATTTGAAATCGCAATCGGCTCAGCGTTGGTTGTTGCACGTCGATGCCCATTTAGATGAACTGCTAATCGATCACGCCCACTGCGAACGCAAAGCGGCATCGACGGCAATGAACTTGATGAACGCGTACACCGAGAACATCGAACTGTGCCGCGAGATGGCGACCATTGTGGAAGAAGAGCTTGAACACTTCTTTATGGTGATCGAAATCCTGAACAAACGGGACATCCCCTTTCGCCGATTGGCCGTTGGCCCATACGGACGTGAACTGAATCGCTTGATTCGGCCTACCGAACCGGAACGCGGAATCGATCGGTTATTAGTCGCATCGCTGATCGAAGCCCGTAGCTGCGAACGATTTTCCTTGTTAGCCGAACACATCCGTGACCGCGATTCCGAACTTGCGGACTTTTACGCCAGTCTGTTCGAAAGCGAAGCACGTCATCACACCACTTATGTTCGCCTTGCGGAACACTTTGCATCTCGCGAAGTGATACGCGAAAGATTGGACCAACTGTCTAAGTTGGAATCGGACATTATCGCAACCGGTAGCGAACTGCCACGGATGCATTCCTAGCGAGTTTCACGGATGCACTAGCATTCACTCATCAATCGTTCGGTCCATCAAATCTCAAGCTCGCGATTCAGAATGATTTTGCAAGCGGCAATTGTTTCACGGCCACCAAGGCGAATTGATGCACAAACCATGCACTCCCACACGTCGCTTGCCAGTCGGCGTTGACCATGCATGATGGCATCGCTGTCGCCGCGATTTGCATCGCACCCGCAAAACATGACAGCCCGTATCCAAGACGGATCGGATGCCCGCTAGACGATCTGGCACGTTATTCGCTAACCATTCGGTTCAGCAAAAACACGGCACCGCAGCCAACTGTTTCGGAACGGAGGACGCCTCAATGAACGCTATCAAATTCGCATACTTTTCGGCATCACACTTTTCGGCCACAACTCTCTTGCTGGCCAGCATCGCTTGGGGCATCTCCCCATCGACCACGTTCGCTGCCAACGGCCACGTAATCTCTTTCGACTTGCCGCCGACCGCAGTCGCGATCCCAGTCACCACGTTAAGCGAAGCATCTTCGCCCGCTTATGGCAACGGCGACACCGTACAAGTTGCTTTGCGATTGTCATCATTGGTGTCGGGTGAAAAGGTGCCTGATATCGATCGTTGGATGATTCGCTGCGTGCCCCGCGATGCATCTTGGCAAGTCGTTGACTATGCCCCACGAACGGAAACCGCTAGCGACTACGACGGACCGATCGAAGTCAAACAAGTTGACGAGCAAGTCAACTCGCTGGGCATGTCGTTCGACGCCACACCGCTGCAACTCGGTGGAGCTCATGCGGGATTTGACACAAACCAAAAGGAAGGCGAAACGGTCCAGTACCGCCGCCAAGCTCCGCTGCATGCCGTGACCGCATCGGGAACAATCGAGCGAGGCCGTGGCGTTTATTACAAGTTGCGTTGGACTTCGACCCAGGTTCTCGAAGGCGAGAAAGAGTTCAAGGTAACTTTCCAAGTACCCGTCGGTTTCCGCGCCGGCCTACTGGATGTCTCGGTTGTTGCTTTGGGACGTTCATCGTCATCGAGCAAGTTCTCCAGCATTCCTGTGTTGGGTGACGACCTGAATCGAGTGCATCCTATCGGTCAGGGTCGATTTTCCGTCGCCGTGCATGCCGAGGGCGACCCCGTGGCATGGCGTCTAGCTAAATCGATGGCCGACACGGAACAGGTTATGCGAAACGAAGCCAGCAAGGTGCGAACCGTCTCGGCTACCCACTCGCTGTCAACATTGCTTCGCCACGTCGCTGCAAAAATCGACATCGAAAGTGAAGCTCCCAACGGAGCTTGGGTGGATCGTCTGGTCTTCCAAAATGCAGACCCTTACACCGACCCTGTCATTCGTAAGCTTCCTACGGAATTGCGAGTCGTGGCTCTGGACTACTGCGACGCTCGACGAAAGCTACAACGCTTGGAAACCCAAAAGCTCGCTGACTCATCGTCCAACTTTCAATTGAATGATTGGGTGAAGACTTCGATCCAACAGTAGCTCGAAGCCTGCCGAACTCGCCGAATCAGCTACCGGTAAGTTCGGCCCTGCGTTCGACCTTCAGCCAGCTTTAACAAGCGAATCGCCGGTTCGGACAGCATGCCGATAGCCGGCCCCATAAGATAGAGAAGTACGACCCTGCGTCCTTCCTTTATCTTCCTCATCGATTCGCTGATTCTCATGCTTCGCTTCGCCACGGCATCGACTAAGCCAGCAACTGTCGCTTCAACAACTTTGGTAGCAGTGCAGGTCTTCTTATCTACAATCGTGCTGGTTGCCGCGATCACCGTTGCGTCATCTAAAACCGTCGCTCACGCCAGCGAACATGCAACTTCGGCAAGCACCCCGGACACCGCAGGCGACCCTGCGGAGGGCTATCGATTGCTAACCCAGACGCCGTTCTTGCCTTCGGATTTCAATCAAAAGGTGATTGATCAGGTTTGGCGAAGTTGGCCTGAACCCGTTCGCAGCCAAGCCGAATCAGCCACCGCTGGCCAGCGACAAAGAATGGTGTTCCAGCGATATGGCTTAACGCCTAGGCCTGGGCATGATTCAAACGCGGCCGGCCCAGATTCCGATGCGGGCGTATCGGGTTCCGATTCGGACGGACCGGGTTCCGACGCGGACGGACTGGGCAAACCGCTGCAGTATGTCGTGTCCGATAACGGCGACTGGACCATGAACTGTTTTTCATGCCATGGCGGCTCGGTGTACGGCGTCCCGACACCGGGAGCGCCCAATAATCAGTTCGCCTTACAAACGATGACTGAAGAGGTCCGCGGTACGAAGTTCCGAATCGGCCAGCCCATGACGCGAATGGACCTTGGGTCGTTGGTCATTCCGCTGGGCACGACGCACGGCACCACCAACGCGGTCGTCTTCGGCATGGGACTAATGCATTTCCGCAATGCTGAGTTGGAAGTCATCGAAAAGCCGCCTGCGTCGTTCACACACCACGATATGGACGCACCACCTTGGTGGCACTTCTATAAGCGGCCTTATCTCTACATCGATGGTTTTGCTCAAAAAGGGCATCGTGGATTGATGCAATTCATGCTGGTGCCTGAACACGGGCCCGATTTTTTCACGGAGCATGAGGACGACTTCCGCAATATTTACGCGTACCTTTCGTCCCTGCGTCCGCCGAAGTACCCGCATCCCATCGATCGTTCACTGGCGAGTACCGGACAGCATTTGTTTGAACAGAATTGTTCGCAGTGCCACGGCGCTTACGGTCACGACAATGAGACAGAAGCTATTGCGGCGTATCCAAATGAAACCGTCCCAATTGATGAGATCGGAACCGACCCAGTTCGTTACCAGGCACTGCCCGTGGCCGGTCGGGAAAAGTATGCCCGTAGCTGGTTCGCCAACGCAGGCTTGGCTGATGAGCAAACAACGATCGTAAATCCGGCTGGCTATGTCGCCCCACCGCTAGACGGTGTGTGGGCCAGCGCACCGTACTTTCACAATGGCAGCGTCCCAACTTTATGGGATGTCTTGCATCCAGAACAACGACCGGAAATCTGGCACCGCACGAGCGAGCAAATAGACGAGTCAAAAGTCGGCTTGACCGTTGAACCAGCCAAACGAGTACCGCTGGAAAATCCCGACGTCGCCGTCCGGCGGAGCTACTTCGACACGCGCCGATTTGGAAAATCAGCCGCGGGACACACCTATCCCAACGTCCTGTCTGAAGATGAAAAACGTGCCGTCTTGGAATATTTGAAGACGCTCTAAAACGTTTGTAAACAGTCCGCATGTCGATCCACGCAAACGCATCGTAAGGATCGAATTGCTCGACCGCTTATGCGTTATCGATGGCCGTTCGAAGCTTTTGACAAAATGCTTTCACTTCCGAAGCAGCCGATGCGACCGGATCCTTACCAGCTTCCTTGGCCGAGGCAGCCGCTTCCGCCATTCGACGAACGATCGCCGAGCCCACAATCAAACCATCCGATATCGGCGCGAGCTGGGCTGCGGTTTCCGGGCTGCTGATGCCGAAGCCGATGCATACCGGCAGTTCCGTTTGATCTCGCAACCAAGACACGCTGTCGACAATTTCCGATGGCAAAGCGGAACGTTCGCCAGTAATCCCAGTGACGGAAACGTAATACAGAAACCCGGTGGTCAGTTCAACGATTCGTTTTTGACGTTCGCGGGTCGTCGTTGGCGTGACCAATTGGATCAAGTCGAATCCCGCTTCCTGGCACACGGCACTCAATGGTGCGGCTTCTTCAATCAACAAGTCGGGCACGATCGCACCGCTGTAGCCGGCCTTCATCGCTCGCTCAACATAAGATTTCATGCCGACCCGGTAGATGATCGAGTAGCTGACCATCGTCACCTTGGGCATTTCGGCCGTGTCGCCTTGGGAAAGCTGGTCGCCTAGGCCAAAGATATCTTTCAAATGGAAACCGGATTCGAGCGCCCGTTGATAAGAGGCTTGAATGACGGGACCGTCGGCAATCGGATCGCTGTACGGAACCCCGATTTCACACAAATCCGCTCCCGCTTCCCGGGCCGCAGCCACCACGGCGGCGGTCGTCTGGATATCAGGGTCACCGGCGGTGACGAATGGCATCAGTGCCTTGCGATTTTGGCTGCGAAGTTGATCGAACAAACGCGAGAGATCGGACATGCCGGGTACCTAGAACGAATCGGTGTGACGAAGGCCCAAAAGATTAGATCGCCACGCGAATTCTCACAACACGCCTAATTCAAATGACTTAGGCGTCGAGTGGCTGAGGCATCCAGCGACTAAACAACTAAGCCATCCAGGCGACGCAGCAAAGCGGGCAACACGACCAGGCCGTCCACGCAACCGGCTGGCAACCGAGTCAGCCGGCAACCAAGTCAATTCGGGTAGGGCGATCCGAATACGGGCCGGGTGGGCAATGGATGATACTTCGGCCAAGGAACCTCAGGAGGCTCTTCCGCTGAACTGAGACAACCACCCGTGATTGGATCCACGTCCATCGCGGGCGGTCCGTCGAGACAGGAGTCATCCAAATAACCTGGATGCGTCCCGCTGCCGCATGTCCCGTCAGCACACTTGATCACCGCACCTTCAGCGACCAGCTCGGCTGTAATTTCCGCGGGCGTTCGAGCTTTGGAGCGTTTCCAATCGCCCAGAATTCCGCCTTGATCATCCGGATCATGCAGTCGCTGACTGGGAATCCCTAACGCGAGACACCCCGTAGAGGCCAAACACGCTAGGACAATCAACACGCACGCCATTTGGTGCACCGAACGCAACAGACCAGCCCGATTCATCAAAACGGGTGCCGGCGACTTTCGGTAAGGACAACTGGCTTTCATTTCAGTCTGATCGACCGGATCAGGCCCAATCTTTAGAAAATCTTTCGCAACCGGCACGCTTTCACATCTTCTGCCTCTTCCGATCACTGTTCGACAGAAACGTGGCATCGAGCGAGTGCCCTTCGCTAGAAGCAGGGTGCCGAAATCGAGTCCTGCTTCAGACGCCGAATCAATTCAGTCGCAACAGTGCGACGATGCACTGGTCGTCTTCAACATGCTGGTCGTCCCGCAGCATCTGGCGTCCGAGCCCAAATGTAGGTTGGCCAAATTGAGAATCATCCCCGTCTTGCTGAAGTGCCGGTGCCAACAAAAGACGCGTGTCTGGTTTGGCAATCCACGACAGATCCAACTCAGGCAGTTTCCACTGTTCGCGTCCAGCGTGAATCCGCACTGCGGTTTCGCTACTCACAAATTGTTGCTTGACGGCCCCATGCTGAATCTCAGGACGAATCTGAAGCGTGGCTTGTCCCTCGCGAGGTCCGCGAACAGCGGTCAAAGCCAGCAACAACTGCGGTGTTTGGACATTTTGCCCCATCAAACCGGTCGCACGCCGATACAGCACGACTTGCGAGCCTTCCAATGGACGCGACAGCGGCAATTCGTGGCGACGGGACGGTTGCAACGGGATCACTTCGCGGCCTTCGGAGTGATTGCCCAACACATCCGCGTGCGCCAAAAGCTGGTTTGTCGGATCTTCGTCACCGGATTCGCCATAGGTCGGTTTCAGTGGATCACTGGCCGCGGGGACCAACCCGATCCGAATACCGTTATCCAGCCAAGCCTTGCGAACTTCGGCTGAAAAGACCGTTTCGTCCACGCCACGCCACAATTCTTCGCCCAAAGCGGAAACGGGCACGTGCCGGAAATCCACCTCCAACGATATCGTCTGACGTGATTGGTGAGTCAACTTCGACGACGAGTGATGACTTGATTGGCGTTGACCGGAATCCGCCGAACCGAAATCGCTCCCGTCGGATCCTCCATTGGACGACCACGCAGCCAGACCGCTACCGGATTCCCATAGGGAACCGGCCGAAAAGAGAGTGCAGCCCGATAGCGACATGCAAAACATGATCGCTGTCGCTAGCCTGACGTCACGCGTAACGAATTTCGAAAACGTCATCGCGGTACGTTGGGGTTCGTAAATTGTCGTCGAGAAGATGCCAACATCGCTCGGCTATACGAATTCCCGAGTCCAGGTGTCAACGTCCAGCGGCAATCAAAGCGAGAAATTGACGACAGAAGTCCGGTAAATCGTCCGGTCGCCGGCTGGACACGTGATTGCGGTCCACGACGACCGCGGCATCCTCAAAGAGTGCTCCTGCGTTCACCAAATCGTCTTTGATTCCCGGCGAACCGGTCACGCGGACGCCTCGGTAGACGCCAGCACTGATTGGAATCCACCCGCCGTGGCAGATTGCTGCAATCGGCTTGCTCGCTTCATCAAAGTCGCGAACCAATTGCAAAACCTTTGGATCTCGCCGCAATTTGTCGGGCATGAAGCCTCCAGGAACCAACAGCGCATCGAAGTCAGCCGCGTTCATATCGGCGATCGACGCGTCACTGACACACGGATAGCCAAGTTTTCCGTTGTAATTCTCACCCGCAGCGGGGCCCGCGACGACGACTTCGGCCCCAGCCTCGATTAACCGAAATTTGGGGTACCAAAGCTCCAAATCTTCGTAAATTTCGCCCACAAACGCTAATACTCGGCAGCCTTGCAGGGTGATCGGTGAAACCGCTTCGGAATTTGGTAGCTGTGTCATCGTGCGACTTTTCTGGGAACAGTTAAACTAATGGAGCATTCGAAGGTAACCGAACCGATCGCGAGTTTCGATCCACCTTCCGAAATCCCCCTGATGTCCCCCCTCCCTCCTTCGACAAAGACCGCTGTGGACGCCCTGGCACGCCCCAAAGACGACCTTTTTGACAACTCGACGATGACGTTCGGTGAACACCTCGAGGAACTTCGTGGTGCGCTGGTGAAGGCGATCATTTGGTTGATGGTGGGCCTAGGTTTCGGCCTTTTGGTGGCCAACCGAGTTGTCCAGTACATCCAAGAACCGCTGAAACAAGCGATTGTGCAGTACAACGCCGACCGTGATATGGCTCTGATGGGGCTATCGGAGGGCGAACAGTACCCGGACAAAGACAAGCTCGAAGAGTTTCATCAATTCCTGATGCAAAACTCGCTGGTCGCCGAACTGGTGTACGCCTTGCCATCTAGCGAAGCAAAACTGTCGAACGGCGAGTCTGCTCCGGCTGAAAGTGAGTCCGAGACAGGAAAGGAATCCGCCACCACGGTTGAATCCGAAACAACGGGTGAATCTTCCGACGCAGATGAAACTCTCACTCCCGCGCTGCCTACGGAACTTGTCGCCCCAACCACCGTCGACGTGACGCAGCGGGTGCAGACGGCGGACCTTGTCGCTGCGATCGGCGAAGTCCCTGATCCCAACGAAATGGTGCCGACGATCCAGTTCCGACGTTCCGAGCGTGGTGTTAGCTCGTTGAAGGTCGAAGAGACTTTCATGATTTGGGTGAAAGCCGGTCTGATTGTGGGTGCTGTGCTGGCTTCCCCGATGATCTTCTATCATTTGTGGAGCTTCGTCGCGGCAGGGCTGCACACGCATGAACGCCGCTACGTTTACATCTACTTGCCCTTTAGCGTCGTGCTCTTTGCGGCCGGTGTCACCCTGGCATTCTTCTTGGTGCTGCACTACGTCCTGAACTTCCTGCTGGCGTTTAACAGCAGCATGGACGTGGCGGTCGAACCGCGTCTGACGTACTACGTCAACTTCGTGCTGATGCTACCGCTCGGCTTCGGCGTCGCGTTCCAGTTGCCGCTGGTCATGCTGTTCCTACAACGGATTGGCCTGATCGAAACCGAACATTACGTCAGCAGTTGGCGTGTCGCGGTGCTTGTGATCTTCGTTATTTCAATGGTGGTGACGCCTGCGGACGTGACCAGCATGGTCGCGTTGGCGATCCCGCTGTTGATACTGTATTTTCTAGGCATCGGGATGTGTGCGTACATGCCTCGCGGGCGAGGTCTAGGAAAAGGTGCCTACGATCCTGCCTGATTGATGTTGGGTCTGGCCTTGCGGGTCGGATCGTCGTGCGGGTCGGACCGTAGTGCCAGTGAATTAACTCAGTGAACTAACGAAGTGAGCCTATCGCTTCGATCACCCGACCGAACCACGTCCATACCTGACACCCCACGGCGACTTGCGTGATGAATCGCTGCTAGCCAATCCGTTCGAGTGCAATCAAGAAAGCTGACTGATGGAATCGTTTTTCTTGCAATCGAACGTGCCTGTCGATGCGTCAAACGATTTCCAGTGGTTTAGCCAGTGGCCATGGCTTTTGCTGGTTGTGTTGAGTCTTCCACTGGTGATTGCGGCGATTCAAACCCGCACGTTCCCGACGCGCTGGTGGATCGCCTTGCTGGCCGCTTCGGTGTGCGTGTCGGTGTTAACCGTATTTTCCGTCTCCTGGCTAGCGATCCTGGCGTTGTTGGACGGATTGATCTTCATCGTCACCACGATTGACTTCGTGCTGTTGTGGTTGGGCAGCGGTGGATCGCGACATGAAAACATCGAGGTCGAACGGGAAATCGCTCGCACAGGATCCCTTCGCGTCCCCGTCGAAAGCAAACTCACCATTCGCAACCGGACGTCGATGCGACTGATCGGTGAATTTCGCGATGACTTGCCCGAACACTTCAGCGCGCATCCTGAAACACACTCGCTTGACCTCGCCCCAGGTTTGGAAACACACGCCAGTGGCGAGTTAACGGCACACCGCCGCGGTGCCTTCGAGCTGGAACATTGTTACTTGCGGATTGAAAGCCCGCTGCGGTTATGGCAGCGTCAGATCACGGTCGATGTCCAGAACCGAATCAACATTTACCCCGATATGAAACAACTATCGGACTACGCGATGCTCGCGCGGACAGACCGATTGAGTTTGATCGGCGTCCGTCGGACTCGCCGCATTGGACAAGACAGCGACTTCGAAAGACTGCGTGACTACACCCGTGACGACAACTACCGCCACATCGATTGGCGAAGCACCGCTCGTCGAAATAAGCTGACCGTTCGGCAATTTCAAAGCGATCAAAGCCAGCGATTGATCTTCATGCTCGATTGCGGTCGCATGATGACGAACGAGCGAGACGGCTACTCGTTATTGGACCACGCTCTGAACGCATCGTTGATGATGGCGTATGTCGCCCTAAACCAGGGTGACGCGGTGGGCATGATTTGTTTCAGCGATCGAATCCATGCCTACATTCCGCCCCGCAGCGGCGCAAGCCAAATGAACCGTTTGTTGCAGGCCGGGTTTGATCAATTCCCACGCATGGTGGAATCGCGATACGACCAAGCGTTTCTGCATTTGAACCAGTACTGCAAACGCCGGTCGTTGGTGACCCTAATCACGAACGTTGTCGATGAAGTGAACTCCGAAGTCGTCGTCGACTACCTATCGAACTTATCCGGCACGCACTTACCACTAGGCGTCTTGCTGCGAGACCGCGAGATGTTTGATGCTGCCGACGCCCCCATGCTGGCCTCACTCGCTGCGGCACAGCAAACCGGTCAATCGGCCACTCAAACGCTGGACGCCAACGAGTCTTCGGTTGATGACTTCACGCTCTACCGGGCCGCCGCGGCAGCCGACATATTGGTTTGGCGGGAAGAGGTGCTTCGTGGTCTTCGCCACCGGGGTGTCCTCGTCGTTGACGCGTTCCCCGACGAATTAACAGCACCGCTGGTCAACCAATATCTGGAAGTCAAAGCCAAACACTTGTTGTGATCGACCGCCGGATATACGGAATGAAACGGTCACACGACGCGGTGAAAATCGCCCCATGATTTCCTTACCGATCCGCCGATCTACTTCATACAGGTGTTTGTTCGGAACCGGAGAGTAGATCAATGTGGCGAAGCTTATTCATGGCACTGGGCATCATGGCGATCATTGTCGGCGTGGAAACCCTCCTCATTGACTCAGCCAACATGTACGCGGCGGCTGAGTCGACCGCAGTCGATTTCATCGATCCGAGCGGGACACCCGCGGTCAACACGCGGGTCTGGCAACCCGGCGAAAAATTTCCTTGGGCCATGCTCGCGATTGGGACGATTGTCGTCCTCTACGCGATCACATTACCCAAACGCTGGCACAGTCACGGCGACGGCTGAACGAGAGCACTAGCTCGATTGAACATTGGCAATGCCCTAGTTCGATCGACCAAACAGAACGCAAATCGGTTGAGGCACCGACTGGGTTTGGCGGATGAAGGTCAGCTCGCCAGTCGTTTGATTGATCTCAAAAACCGTTGCCGTATTGCTATCGCGTCCTGCCGCGATAATCCACTTACCAGTGGGATCGATAGCGAAGTTGCGTGGCCAACCACCTCGGATCGGTTCGATCTCCACAAGAGACATTTGGCCGCTGTCATCAACGCGAAATGCACTGATACTGTCGTGGCCTCGGTTGGCTGAGTAGACAAACTTGCCAGTGGGATGGATCCGGATTTCGGAAGCACTGTTAAAGGTTTCCTTTGCCTTCGCCTCATCCGACAATGTTGGGATCGTTTGGCCCGCAGTCATCGTCCCCGCTTGAGCGTCGTAATCGAACGCGGTAATCGATAACGCCAACTCATTAAGAACATAGATCCGGTTGCCATCGGGACTGAACTTCATGTGCCGAGGACCACCGCCGGGTGGGCAAACGCCAAATCCGTGGTGAGTCAGCGAAGGCTTAGCTGTATCAAGCTTCCAAATCACGACTCGATCCATTCCCAAGTCGGGGACGAACGCGAATCGGTTGTCCGGCGAGGTTCCGGTCCAGTGAGCGTGAGGCGAGTTTTGGCGATTGCCCACGACATGCGATCCAGCGTCCGGCAACAACTCGGCGTGCTCTTTCGTATCGACCAGACGGCTGATCGCACCTTCGTCATCCAGTTGGTACAGCGAAGTTGAACCGCCGCCATACTGCGCCGACATCAACACCTTACCTTCGCGATCGGTCGAGATGTGGGCCGCGCCACCATCGCCGGATTTAGCCGAACTAAGCCATTTCAATTGGCCACCCTCGATCCGGAATGCCGACACGTCGCCGCCTTGCTCAGCGTGCGACGGGCTGCCGGTTGAGTACAAAACGTTCTCGCTGGGATGAAGGGCCAGAAATCCCGGACCGTCACACTGCGCCGCTAACTTGGGCTTGGATAGCTGGCCATTTTCGGTGTTGAGTTTCGCGTAATAGATCCCTTGGCTTTGCCCATCGCTAGGTTTCGCACCTGGTTTTGATTTAGGTGTGATGGTGCCAAACCAAACGTCAATTTGGTCAGCTCGGGCGGAATGCGTCGCCACACTGCAAGACAAGGCGATTAAGAAAACGGACCGGATGCAACCGAAGTGAATCATGTGAGAATTGCCGTTAGCTACGAGTTGGAGGGGAGCCCAATGACTAAATTGGGATCCGCATCATAACTCAGCCATCGCCCCAGTGGGACTCTCACTAACGCCTTCGCTAAAACCGCCTACAACCAATTCGCTTACGACCCAGCGGCCGAAAACTGAACCGCTCGATTGAATCCTAGCCGAGGTAAGAAACCTCGGTGTCCTGATCTGTGATTAATTCAGCCATCAAGTAGCTCCGCAGGCTACTGATCACCTGGCTAACACAAGGCGTGAATCCAGCACTCCGCCGATCACGACTGCGAACCGGTGTCACCGTCACGGTCAATTTGGTTTGCGTCAGTGAAGCACCACGTGTACCTCGCTTGCCTTTCATTTCGCTAATCCGGATCAACGTATTCAGCGTCATTTGATGATCAGCAGCACGTCGTCCCGATCCCCCGCTCACGTTCAACCGTAGCGACAATTCGCTACCGGAAACGTTGATGATTTCGGCACGGTGATCGGCAATGAACCCGCGTAGTTTTTCAACCGCCAAGTCCGTTGGAACCGGCGTGGCGAGCTGGAATTCTTGCTGCTTGTTATCTGTTGACGCCCCGAGCCAACCGAACCAGCCTCCCGATTCAGCTTTCTCTTCCGCTTCGACCAAACCACTTCCCAACTGCACGACCCGGTTTCGACCATTCTCCTTAGCCGTCATCAATGCTCGGTCAGCACGTGCAATGACTGTTTCGGGCGCGTCGCCGGTTTGATATTCAGTGACTCCCATACTGACCGTGACGGATTCGCCATTGAGTCCATCCAGCGGAGTCGTCGAGACGGCTTTTCGAATTTCTTCGGCGCGGCGTGTGGCCGTTGCGTTGTCGCTGTTGATCGCCAGGAATGCGAACTCTTCGCCACCGTAACGAGCAACCAGATCCGAACCGCGCGTGTGGCTTTCGAGCACTTTCGCGAACTGGATCAAAGCTTCGTCACCGGCTTGGTGCCCGTGGATGTCATTGACCTTTTTGAAGTGGTCAATGTCGCACATGATCAAGCTAAAGGTCGCACCTTGTTGCTTTGCCTTGGTGGTGCACTGCATCAGCCGCATGTCGAATTCAGCTCGGTTGGCAGCGCCCGTCAACGGATCGCTGGTCGCCTTTTTATGAAGCGTTTGAATCTGATGCTGCATCTCGGCACGATCCGAGATATCACGCACAATCACAACCGCTCCACCACCGAACTCTTCTTTCACTGGCGCGACCTGCATCAACACGTCACGCCCGTTGGATTCCGCAGCCGACTTCGAAGCCTTTTGACCTTTGACGACGTCTGAATTCTCGCCCGTACTATTTGCGATCAACCGCATCGTCTGATTCACGACGATTTGGCGATCAACGCATTCACGAATCGGGCACACCGTCATGTCGCTGCCGTCACTGCTGAAAAACTTTAGCGTCGACGCATCCCAGTACTGACCGACCGTGGCGGACGCCGCGACCTTGGTCATGTAGGCCATCGAATCATTCCAGTACAAAATCTGGCCTTCTCGATCGGTGAACGCGACGCCGTCGCGAAGCTGCTCGCAAAGGGTTCGGTAAAACGGCTGAGCCGAGGAGGGGCGACTTTTCCCGTCGCTTACTGCTGTGAAACCGGGTACCGAAGAATTGGCTAACGCATCGAAATCGAGGCCGGTGCCGATCGCCGAGCCCCGAGCTTCGGAATTGCTGTTTGCAGTCGAAATGGACCGACCAAACATGAGTTGATTGGAATTCGAACTCGCTTGCAATTGTTGCAACCAGCGATCCACCACACACTCGTGCAACATCTCGGGTCGCTTCTCGAGCATCATTACGAAATCGTGGGTTAACTCCGGATCAAACTGAGTCCCGTTGCCGCGAAACAGTTCCTGCAATGCACGTTCGCGACTGAGCGCCGCACGATAAACTTGGTCGGTGGTCATCGCGTCGAAGGCGCCCGCGATCGCCAACATGCGTGCACCCAAAGGTAACGCTTCACCACGGATCGAATCGGCCTGGCGTCGAGAGTCGTACCAGGTGCTGCCGTACCGCACGATGTCCAGAAGCTCGGCATCGTCGGTGCAGCCTCGTAGGATTTCGCAGCCCAACTCTGGGCAAACGTCCATCGTCATCTGCTCTTCGACGGTCAGCTTGCCTGGTTTACGAAGAACCCGGTCGGGGATGCCAATCTTGCCGATGTCATGCAAAAGTGCCGCAACTTCCACTTGATCGCGTTGGTGACCGCTTAGCCCCAATCGTTCGGACCAGGCTGAACATGAGATTGCTACTCGCAAGCTATGGGCCGCCGTCGGCGCGTGCTTGGTACGAAGTGCATAGAACAGCGAAGTTGCCATGCCCAGACGCACCATCGCCAGTCGATTTTCGAACTGCTGGGCGTTATCCGGGGTCGGCGACGCTGTTTTGCCGGCGCTACTAGGTGAATCGCTCGAAGTGCCGCGACCGGACAGCGGCGTTAGGTCACCCGTGGCGACTTCGCCCAATCCGACCAACAAATCACTCAACCGGGTTGCCGACGAAGTTCCATCGGTCGCATCTAGATCTTCGTGCTGGACTGATTTTTCACGCTCGTCTGCCTTTCCCTGATCAACGTTGTCCTGTTCAACAAAATTCGGCAGCGATTGGTCATGTGTTAAAACTTCCTCTTGGGGGGGCAGGTCTTGTCGCGTTCTCGGAACATTGCTGACGGGGGGCAACGGAACAGCGACTTCAGACGAATGAATTGACGGCAGCGACGAGGCGACAGGATCGTTCATCAAAAAGATTGCTTTTTGCGGTGGAGTTGAGCATGTTTTCGAAAGCCTAGGTCATATCCGTCGCCTTGCCGGCGGAGATTTTGCGACTTCTTTAGGATCCATGACAAACGTCTTGATACGACATGCCTGACGAAACCAGCGTGGCGGACTCAGTCTTACAAACCGAATTATCCATACTTCCGCCGAAAAACTTGCTCTTAAGCCTCGCTCCACTTAACATGCGTTGATAGCGGTGGGGACCGAGCGTGTTAAAACGCCGGCTTTGTACTGCCCCACATTTCTTCCTGCCGAGCCACTGACGTGAGTCTATCCGACGTCGATCGCCAACTGCTTCAACGATGCTTGGACCGTGAACCCCGGGCCTGGCAGAATTTCGTTGATCGCTTTGTCGGCTTGGTCGTCCACGTCGTGCACCGAACAACCTCGGGGCGCGGCCTGTCGATCGACGAGGCCACACGTGATGACTTCGTGTCCGAAGTGTTCCTGGTGCTAATCCGGCATGACTTCGCCGTCTTGCGCCGATTCCGTCGCCAATGTTCGCTGGCTACCTACCTCACCGTCATCGCACGGCGAGTCGTCGTCCGTAAAATACAACAGATGACCCAGGAACCTGCGTCCTCGGCCAACGGTGCGGATCTGGATTCGTTCACTCCGGGGAACGGCGAGGCATCCTCACCGAATCACGAAATCCAGCGGATCGAAAACGCGGAAGTCGTCGAGAATTTGATGACGCGTTTAGATGATCGCGAAGCCAACGTGGTCCGCATGTTCCACTTGGAAGGCAAGTCCTACCAAGAAATCAGCCAAGCCGTTGGGCTGAACGAAAACACAATCGGCCCGCTTCTGAACCGAGCACGCCAAAAGATGGGTTCCTAGCCAAATCTGGCTAAGTGAAACTCGCCGCTACATGCGGTTGGCAGTGCTCTGGAAATGTCGGACCGATGGTAGGTCGACACCGCGTTTTCGAGCCTCGTACCGCAACGCACGCTCAAAGAATGGGAACGCGTAACGTGGATTGCGTCGCAACGCGTACCGCTCGATCGCGACCACCAATTCAAGCTGCAGCTTTTCTTCTTCGACGTATCTGACGATCAGGTCCAAATACTCCCGCTGCGCCGTCGTAGTCGCGTGCAGCCGGTTGACCAACTGTTCTTCCAATCGAGCAACTGGGTCGATTTCAGCCGACAGGGTTCTCCGTGTCGTGATTTGTGCAGTAGCAACATTTGATGTGCTCGCAACCGCCAACGCAAACCCGAAGCTCGCCAAGACCAGGGATCGTTTCATACGAAAAGTCATGGTTCGTCCTTGTGCAATTTCTCGTGCAAATAAACGGGGTGACCGATTGACCGCGATGGTCGCTCGTGCCGGTCGTCTGGTTCGTGGCGTGATGCTGGAAAGCAACGGGATTTGAATTGTTCGTGACCGCGAACAACGGTCTTTCGTAGTCGACCGTTGAAGCCTGCCAGATCCGACGTCTAAGCCGCCTTACGTGCCGGCGGAGCAGACTCGCTGGCCGTGATGTTCGGAACGTTGGCTCGTTTGCGTCGCAAGTCTCGCATCGCGATTGCGTTTTCGTGCAATTGTTCTTCGAGTTGACGAATTCGATTCTGCATCGACGCGTTGGCATCCAAACTGGCTTCCAGTTCGGCGGAAACACGAACCAATTGAGCCCGTAGGTCCTCGGCTTGGTTTTCCAATTGCTTCGCCTGTTTCTGCATCGTCGCAACTTGAGGTTCAAACTGCTTCGCCGCGTCGAGTTGTCCGGTCAATGACTGCAAGTCCGAACGCAAACCGCTGATGATGTCGTTCTGCTCACCGATCTGTTTTTGAATCGCTTCCTGTTCGCTGGTGACGGTGACAATACGGCTATCGCGAAGCTCGATTTCCTTCTGCAGTTTGATTTCGGCTTCTTGCTTGCTGCGTAATTGGGCTGCGGCTCGTTCGAGTTCCGCTGACTTTTCAGCGACCGTGGTTTTCAACTTTTCGAACTCAGGCCGGAATGCTTGCAGTCGTTCGATCTCCGCTCGATGGCGTGTGATGGCATCGTCTTGCTGAGCCACTTTCGCCTGCAACGTTGTCACGAGCTGGTTTTTGGTCTCTAAGTCCTCCGACAACTTGTTGGCTTGCACCTGCATCTGTTCGGTGGACTGATGGATTTCTTGCATCTTGCGTTCGTTCTGGAACTTCAGCTCACCGGCATGTTCCAGTTCGGTTTGCAACGCCTCGATTTGAGCTTCCATCTGACTGAGTGCTGTTTCGGCACTCACACGTCCATCAATCGCTTCTTGGATTCTGGCCGTGCGTTCATCGAGTTGGTCCAACAACTCTTCGTGCTCGCTTTGTAGCGTTTGCACCTGGACTCCCGAAGCCTGCAAGGTCGTTTGCAGTTCGTCGATTTCGTGCTGGCGAGCAGCGTAAGCGGCTTGTTGTTCGGCAACACTTTGAATGGCGACTTCGTGTTGGTCACGCAGCGAATTGTATTCGTTTTGCAATTCCAAATATCGCTTGTCGGCTTCATCGAATTGGTTGGACGCATCGGATCGCTCACTAGCGAACTGGTCGCGTTGATTGATGGCGTGATCGCGTTGCTGGATGACCTCGTCTCGCAAAATCGTTAGCTGATCACAACGTTCGGTAAGGTCATCAATCTGGACGTTCAGTTGTTCTTGCTGCGCGGTCGCTTGACTGTACTGGCGAGCGATATCATCGCGTTGTTGAACCAAGTCATCTCGCTGTAATTCCAACTGCTCGATCTGGTTATTCAGTTCATCTTGCTTGGCAATGGCTTCGTCACGCTGGGCGATCATGTTTTCGTATTGGACGGTTAGCTCATCTCGCTGACCTACCATTTCATCGCGTTGGCCTACCATCTCGTCAAACCGGACGGTCAAGTCACTGCACTGCATTTGTAATTCGCCGCATTGGTTCTTCAGGGCGTCTCGCTGCTCGGTCAAATCATCGCATTGGCCAACCAAGGTCTCGCGTTCTTCCTGCAAACGATCCACCAGCGATTGCAATTGGTCAAGCTTCGCGTTCAGGTCCACGATTTGGCTATCGAGATTGCCGTTGGCATCCAGTCGATCTTCGAGGCGGCCCTCAAGAGTAGTGATTTCGTTCTTGAGCTTTTCGATTTCCGCGTTCAGCTCTTCGTTCGTTTGCGACAGTTCATCCGCCACGGATTGTCGTTGGTTGATCTGAACCCCAGCCAACTCGGTTTCTTCGGCGAGTTGTTGAATCTTTTGCGTGGATTGTTCAAGCCGTTCTTCGCTATCGCGGAGACTGGCTTGCAGTCGTTCGATTTCGACAGCGTGTTGGTCAACCTGTCGATTAGCGGCCTCACATTTTTGCTTGGCATCTTCTGTGGCTAACTGGAAACGACTGCGTTCAGCTTGCAGATTGCCGATTTCCGCCTGCAACGCCTCGGTTTCGCCTTTTTGGCTAGCCAGTGCCTTCCGAAGCGTCTCGGCCTCATTGCGTAGGTCGTCACGCTGGGTTTGATACGAGTCGATGTCCCGCGACAACTCGATGAACTGGTGCTTTCGGTCACGAGCGGCCGCTTTCGCCTTGGCGTACTTCGACTCCGCATCCTTCACCGACTGCAGATCACGTGATCGGTCGCGATACCAAAGCAAATGCCCGACCAGAATGCCTCCCATCACAAACAGGAAAGCCGATAAGAAAGGGATTCCGATCCAGGTACTCATTGCTGACTCCGCGGAGGCTTCATCATGAAGCCACTTTGCCCATTAGTTTCGGGGCCCTCTAAAATTTGGGCCCATGGGTGGTGGGCTCGGTTGTTCGAGGGACATAAATTTGTGCGGCTCATCCGCATTTATGTATCGGGCTGTAGCAATTTGATTCGTCGGATGTCCAGGGCAATCGAATTGTGATCTGCCCCTCGTCTAGGTAGACTTTCTGAAAGCGGGTATGATGAAGGCGGGTCCGGTGATGCACTTTGGTTCACCGTCGTCGTACTTGTTCAGCCGCTCCCACTTGAATCCCACGGAAAACACGAATGTCCTCGATTACTAACCAAATGCAGGGCGATGTCCTTATTTTGGGTTTTACAGATGTAAAAATCCTGGATAGCCAGCGGATCGAGTTGATCGGACGTGAATTGAAAGAGGCTGTCCCGGGAGCAACCAATAGCCGTTTGCTGTTGAATTTCCGAGGCGTTTCGTTCATGTCTTCCGCCATGATCACGAAGCTGGTCATGCTCAACAAACACTGCAAATCGCAGGGCGTCGCCCTGAAATTCTGTGAAGTGTCGCCGAACGTGATGGAAGTCTTCAAAATCACGAAATTGAACAAACTGTTCGACATCCAGGACACGGAAGAAAAAGCGATCGCCAGCTTCGACAAGAAAGGGTGGTTCAGCTGAGCCAATCCGAACAGCTCGGAAATCTGCTGGAACTCGAACGCCAGCAAATCGCGGCCGAACTTCACGACGGCCTGCTTCCCTATCTCTATGCCGCCGCCGCCAAACTGTCGGCGTTGCGAAAATCGGATCCGGACCTAGACACACGTCTTTCCGATGTCGCCCAGTGGGTGGACCAATCCCGTGAAGCCGCTCGGCAACTCATGAGCGGGATCACCGTTCCGCCCGACGTCACTGCCGATCCGCTGAATGCTGCCCACGATTTCCTGACCGGAGTCCTGGTCGCCAGTAACATGGCTAGGTTCGCTTCCGCTGGTCCAAAGACAGCCGCGGCACAGGATACAGATTCGATCTCCGATAACGTGTCGGCAACCGAATCAGCGGCAATACCGCTGATCGACTGGCAGTGCGGCGGTCCGCCTGCCGACTTGCCTAACTCTGATTTTGCGAATGCTGGCTCTCGGGAATCTTGTTTACTTAGTTCCTGTTTGAGTGAAAAGCTCTCGGAGACTGTCGCGGTCGCGGTTTACCGAATCGTGATTGAATTGGTCCGCAACGCTGTCCGGCACGCCGAGGCGACCACCATCCAGGTCTCATGCACTTGCCCCACCGAACCAGCGACGGATTCCGCCAAACAGTTTTCGATTGAAGTTCGCGATGACGGAAAAGGGTTCGACACGGACATCTTTAATGAGGCGATCAGCGGCGGCCTGAAATGGATGAAGGGGCGAGCGGTGCTTGCGGGATTGGACTTGTCCGTACAAGATTCCCGTAGCGACTCGCAGCATCCCAACTGTGGTACCTTGGCGGTGCTGCGTGGACCATTGACGACTGTGTGATCAAAGCGGATTGGCGTTGCATCAAGCTGTCGTCACCGCCGCTGAACATTGCGAAGAACGGGCCATCAAAACCAACCGGTTTTCGCACGCATTACACTGAAAACTTCGTGACCGACCCCGACGGAAGTGAGTCTCAACAGAGTGATATTTTCAGCCAAGAAGTCACTGAAGACCGACCCGCCGAGCCAGCCCCCGGTGGACTCAGATAGTTCGTCCGAAAAACCTGGAACGTCTGGAAAGCCCGGAACGCCGAGTCCAAAATTGCCGGTCGAAATTGGTGATGCTTGGTCAAAATTCAATGAGGTTTCTGCGAAGTTACGTACCGTCATCCGAGGCAAGGATGATGTAATCGACCTCGTCTTAACGTCTCTGTTGGCGGAAGGCTCGATCTTGCTGGAAGATGTGCCGGGTGTGGGCAAGACCACAATGGCAAAGGCGGTCTCGCGGCTCATCAACTTGGAATACCAGCGAATTCAGTGCACCCCCGATCTGTTGCCGGGCGATATTCTCGGCGGTTCGATCTATCGCCCTTCCATCAGTGAATTCGAATTTCGTCCGGGCCCGGTCTTCTGCAATTTGTTGGTCGCCGACGAAATCAATCGTGCTTCGCCGCGAACACAAAGTGCGTTGCTGGAAGCGATGGCGGAATCCCAGGTGACAATCGAAGGCGAGCGTCATCACCTGAAGCGTCCCTTTATGGTGATCGCGACCCAGAACCCGGCTGGTTTCGAAGGCACATTCCCGTTGCCAGAATCACAGTTGGACCGCTTCCTGTTCCGCCTAAAAATGGACTACCCCGATCCGAAGAGCGAAGTCGACCTCTTGCTAGAACAATCCGATCACGAACCTGTATCGCGGCTTGAGTCAGTGATGCATGTCGATGATCTGGAACGTTTGCAAGAATGGGTTCGCACGGTCACCGTCAGCCGCAAAGTCGCCACTTATGTCGTCGCCTTAGCGACCGCCACACGAAATGATGGGCGATTGCGGGTTGGCTGCAGCCCTCGTGGTTGCAAGATGCTGTTGCGAGCCGCTCAAGCTCATGCGGGACTGCGAGGACGTGACTTCGTGCTCCCCGACGACGTTCAATTCTTGGCTCCTACGGTTCTCGGGCACCGTGTTAGCTCCCGAAATGCCAGCAATTCGCTCGATGAGACCAAAACGATCATCGATTCAGTGGTCGGACTGACTGAAATCCCGGTCTAGCGATTAGCGATTAGCGATTAGCTCACAACTCTCTTATAACGAGCCCTTCGGCAAGGGTCGTTTCGGTTTTCCCGCTATTTAGCTTTTCCGCCGACACAGCAATCTCTCCGGTGATTTCCCTAGCGATTTCCACCGAACAAGCGTTTTGATCGCCAACTAGCGGGTATTTCGGGTCCACACAGGTTTCCCGCGACAGAACAGGCCTCTCATGGCCGATCGTTCCCCCTAGAGACAATTTCGCCTCTCCCAAGCCACCCATTCGGACTAAAATGCATTGGACAGCACCCTCGAGCTGGTTCCAAGCGGGAATTGACTTGTCGGTAGACCGACTATCGGGCAAGTTTAGGTGGACGAACCGAACCAATGCAGCGGCCTCGGAATCCCAACCGAGCCGCCCACTTGGCGAATTCGCTCCGTAATAATCTGTGGCGGCTGATTTATGAATATGATTGTCAACAATAAGAACACCCATCCGATCGACTCCGCAGCGGAAACGCATGCGACCGATGCCTGCGATGAATCGATCATTTATTACTACGAAGATCTGCACGAAGGACAGGTTTGGGAAAGCCCCAGCCGCTCGATCACCAGCGAAGACGTTGAGAATTTCTCCGCTTTGACAGGTGACTTCGACCCGCTTCACAAAGGCGACCTTGCCAAAGCTTCTCCGTTTGGCCGCCCAGTGGCTCACGGATTATTAGGTTTGAGTGTTCTGGCTGGCCTCAGCACCGAACATCCTCGAGCAGCCACCTTGGCGCTTGTTGGAATCAGCGATTGGCAATTCGAAAACCCAATCTTCTTCGGTGAAATCGTCCACGTCGTCACCGAGGTTACCGCGATTCAGCCCCACGGTCGTCGTGCTGGACGAATCACCTGGCTTCGCAAGCTCGTCTCTGACGACGGCCGCACGCTTCAACAGGGATGCTTCGTGACGCTGGTGGCCTCCAAAAGCCGCAATCGGCCTAGCAAACAATCCGCGCCCCGTTCTAGCTACGCGAATCAGTCCAGCACTTCCGCGACACCGAACCGTCCGCGATAGTCACCGGTGTTCTCAGCCACCCGACAGACCACCACTTTGGATCCCTTCGCTGCGGATCCCCCTTCAAATAACTCCGCTTAAGTCAACTTAGTGAGCCAACGATTCTCTGAAGCCCCAATCTCTCGTTTGGTTGGATTCCAGGTCCACCCTGCCGATGAATCTGCCGAAGCGGAAGGGAAGCTAGGTCAAGCGGTTGTCGATATTCAGTGCGGCCCGCAACACCACAATCCGATGGGCCGTGTCCACGGTGGCCTGGTTTCGGCACTTGCCGACGCCGCCATGGGGATCGCGTTTGGTCGCACGTTACTAGACAGCGAAGATTTCTCGACCATCGAGATGAAGGTCAGTTTCATTCGCCCCGTCCGCGAAGGGCTTTTATCGGCCAGCGCTTCAGTAGTCCAGCGTGGCTTGCGAATCGGGTTCGTGGAATGCACCATCACCGATCAACGCGGCAAATTGGTCGCAACCGGATCATCGACCTGCACGGTGCTGTCGAAATAGGACCAGTGGCAAACTGGATTCACAAACCGAATCGGTGCTTGCGTCCTTTCTGGCCCCTTCCGATTTCAACCTAACCAATCCACAACGCCGCTCGGGCTAGTTGCAGCCAAGCTTGACCGGTCGGGTCGGACATGTCGAAATCCTTAATCGGGATATACGCCTTCCGGTTATCCACTAGCCGCACCGGAACGGACGAGTTCTTTGCAAGCTGTTCGATCCGTTGCCGATTGGAATACTCCAAAACGATGAAGCGATCATTCGACGTGATCGCAGCGATTCCCCACGCGGCGGCATCCAGTCGCATCTCACACAATTCGATCACGCGTTTCGCGGCATCGGGAAGCGGCCCAAAACGATCGATCAGCTCCTCGCGAAACGCCGCGATCTGCTCCGCGCGATCAATCCGGGTCATCCGTCGATAAAGATCGATCTTATGCCGCAGGTCGGGCACGTAGTCATCTGGCAAGTAAGCCTCAATCGGCAAATCGATATCCACCTCGGCCGATAACTTCGGCGGCAATTTCTGTGCTTGCCGCACTGCGTCTTCCAACAACTGGCAATACATCTCGTAGCCAACCGCCGCGATGTGCCCGCTCTGTTGGCTGCCCAGCAGATTACCAGCACCGCGAATTTCCAAGTCACGCATCGAGATGGCAAAACCGGCACCCATTTGCGAATACTCTTCAATCGCCCGCAAGCGTTTGCTGGCTTCCGGCGTCAGGTGCTTCGTCGGCGAGACCAGCAAATAGCAATAAGCTTGATGCTTGTAGCGTCCCACACGCCCTCGCAATTGGTGCAAATCAGCTAGCCCATATCGATTGCCATCGTCGATGAACATCGTGTTGGCATTGGGGATATCCAGACCGCTTTCAATGATCGTCGTGGCCAACAACATGTCGAACTTGTGGTCAATGAAGTCGACCATCACCTGTTCCAGTTCACCTTCGCCCATTTGGCCGTGTCCGATCCCAATCCGAATCTCGGGAACGACCTCTTTGATCTTGGCCGCTAAGTCGTCCATGTCGCCAATGCGGTTATGAACGAAGTACATCTGGCCGCCCCGGTTGAGCTCTCGCACGATCGCCGACCGCACCAACTTAGGATCCCAGCGGGTGACCTTGGTCTCGACGGCCATTCGCTCAGCCGGCGGTGTTTCCAAGTTGCTAATATCGCGTGCCCCGACCAACGCCATGTGTAACGTTCGAGGAATCGGTGTAGCCGAAAGCGTCAACACATCCACGTTGGTGTGCTTCGACTTCAATCGTTCTTTCACTGCCACGCCAAAGCGTTGCTCTTCGTCAATGATGACAAGACCAAGGTTATTGAAATCAACATCCTTGCTGGCAACGCGGTGCGTCCCCACCACGATATCCACCTTCCCGCGGCGAATCTCTTTCACCGTTTCGCGCTGTTCCGTTGCCGTGCAAAAGCGTGAAAGCTTGCGGATCTCGACCGGAAACTCCGCCATCCGATTGCAGAACGAATGGTAGTGCTGTTCGGCGAGCACTGTCGTTGGCACTAACACCGCGACCTGATATCCCGACGTGACCGCCTTGAAAGCCGCACGCATCGCGACTTCGGTTTTACCAAACCCAACATCACCACAAATCAGCCGGTCCATCGGCCGGTGTGATTCCATGTCTGCCTTCAACGCATCGATCGCCGTCGCTTGGTCAGGCGTTTCCAAATACGGGAAACTGGCATCAAACTGACGCTGCCATTCATTGTCCGGATCAAACGTGATGCCTCGCTTGGTCGCCCGCTTCGCTTGCAACTCCAGCAACTCGTCGGCCATGTCGACCACCGCCGACTCAGCAGCCTTGCGTTGGTTGGTCCACGAAATCCCACCGATCTTGGCGAGCCGAGGACGCGTCTTGGTCCCACCCACATACCGCTGGATCAACTGAATCCGCGTCGCCGGAACGTGGATCTTCGTGCCGCCGTCAAACTCGATCGTCAGATGCTCTTGATGCTGGCCGTTCTTTTCGATCGAGTGCAAGCCTCGATACAGACCGATCCCGTGCGAAAGATGGATAACCAAGTCGCCAGGCGTCAGTTGCAAAAAGCTATCGATCGGTTTGCCGCGAACCCGAGTGGTGGTCCGTCGCACCGGACTGCGATGAAACAGCTCCGCCCCGGTCAACACCAACACTTCGGCTTGTGACAATCGAAAACCGCCACTCAGGTCGGACACAGTCATGTGCAACCGTCCCGACTTTGCGGCCTCCGTTTCCGCCAACAACTCCGTCAACCGTTGACCATCAGCCGGCGTGTCGCCAACCACGATGACTTCATGGCCCGCCGCAACGCTATCGACCCGTGTCTTCGTTTCATCCAGTGAGGCTGCAAAGCTATCCGCGCCAGCGGTTTGCAAGTCGATCACATCGCTATCGTTGCCACTGGCCAACAAGCTGCCGGTGACCACACGGTGACTGTGTAAGCCAGCCAGCAATTCCGACATCGTGACGAAACGTTCCGTCCGAGCGACCCGTTTCAGCAACGCGTCACTGGTTGCCTGGCATTCCGCCGGATCCACTAACAACACCACCGTGTCTTCGGGCAAGTAATCGACCACCGTCGTTTCGGCCCCCACCGTGTCCTCTTGATAGACTTCGTTGGGATCGACGGAAACAGGCTCGGGGGACTCTGCGTCGGGATCAAAATGCTGATCCGCTAACGAGGGTGGCGGCGGTCCATCGGCTCCGATCGCGGCGATTTCTACGCGGCTGATGGATTCATTACTTCGCTGAGTCGCTGGATCAAACCGACGAATGGATTCGATTTCGTCACCAAACCACTCAATCCGAATCGGAGTCGTTTGGTCGGGCGAATGAATATCGAGCAAACCACCACGGCTAGCGAACTCGCCGGGCACCTGCACCGCAGTCGTATTGGCGAATCCGGCTTCGGCAAGCCACTTCCGAATCGATTCAGGGTCCACCTCGTCGCCCACCGACAAAGTTCGTGTCGCACGGGTCAGGCGATCGACCGAAGGAACCTTTTGAATCGCCGCGCCAATGTAAGCGGTCACCACTAGCGGATCGGGACTCGCGTGGTCTCGGCCCCGCAAAGATTGCAATACCTGCAAACGAGCCGCGTAGTCAGCATCGCGAATCGACGAACCCGTTCCGTCGCCGGCCGACAACGGCAACGCCACTACATCCTGGATCCCGAACGATCGCACGTCCCCAGCCACAATGTCTGCATCCACCGCCTGCGGCAACAACACCAGCACGTGCGGGGCGTGACGGGTCAACGTGGCCGCCAACAGGCCACGGATCCCGCCCCACACGCCCGAAAACGCCAGCGGCGTGTCCCGCTTTTGTTTCTTAACCGCGGACTGAATCCCAGCGGTGGCATCCAAAATGGCCGGTACGTCGTGCAGACTCCGGATTTGAGGCGGGCGACGACTCTTCGACTTAGTTTTCGACGGGCTTTTCGGCTGGCTTTTGCGTTTCAGGGGGATTTTGCTTTCCAGTGGAATAGAGCTTTCCAGTTCAGGGGTTTCTAGCGGGTCATTCGTTTCCATCGCAGCAGCGGTTTCCGACGAACGACTGGCATCCGGAGATCGACGGAGGTTGGAACGATTAGCGGGAGGCACGGCAAGACCATCGGTGGCGGCTTTGAAGCTCAAAACGTATCCTGATCATACGAATCCGCCTAGCTCAAGGTGGACGCTCCCCGCTTTTGTCCCTCCCTACTCCTGCACACCAAGACACTTCATGACTATAGGAATTGGAATCGTCGGCGTTGGTATGATCTCGAATTTTCACGCCAAAGCCATCGCTGATAGCCAAGACGGAAAGCTGGTTGGCTGTTTCAACCGCAATTTTGATCGTGCCCAAGAATTCGCTCAAAAGCACGGTTGCCGAGCCTTCGAGACGCTCGAAGCCATGCTTGCCGATCCCGAAATCCAAGCCGTATCGATTTGCACCCCCTCGGGCGCTCACCTCGAACCCGCCGTGGCCGCCGCACAAGCTGGCAAACACGTCATGGTCGAAAAGCCACTGGAAGTCACCGCCGAAAAGTGCGACCAAATCATCGACGCCTGCAAAGCCGCCGGCGTGAAGCTGGGCGTGACCTTCCAAAGCCGTTTCCACGAGTCGTCACAGTTGATGAAAAAAGCCATCGACGAAGGACGCTTCGGCAAGATCACCCTCGGCGATACCTACGTGAAGTGGTACCGCAGCCAAGAGTACTACGACAGCGGCGCGTGGCGCGGCACGTGGGATCTCGATGGCGGTGGAGCCCTGATGAACCAGGCCGTTCACAGCGTCGATTTACTGTTGTGGTTGATGGGCCCGGTCAAGCGAGTCAGCGCGATGATGGGCACCATGACCCACGAACGGATCGAAGTCGAAGACACCGTCGTTGCCAACATCGAATTCCAAAACGGTGCGTTTGGGGTCATCGAAGCCACCACGACCACCTTCCCCGGTGCACTCAAACGAGTGGAGATCGGCGGTAGCGAAGGCAGTGCCGTGCTGGAAGAAGAAGACCTGACCCAGTGGACGTTCGCCAAGGAAACCGACGAAGACGAAGCCATCCGTCTTCGCATGGCGGGCAAGACCGAAACCGGTGGCGGCGCCGCCGACCCGGCCGCAATCGGACACCACGGTCACACCGCCGTGTTCAACGATTTCCTAAATGCAATCGCAACCGGCACCCAGCCCCAAATCGATGGCTCCGAAGGTCGACGCAGCATCGAGTTGATCTGTGCAATCTACGAGAGTGCTCGTACCGGCCAAACCGTAACTCTCTAGATCAACCTTTTTCCCATAACTCCCGTAGGCCGGATGAAGGAGGCTCCGCGACGCACATCCGGCATCCAACATCCCGGCATCCAACGGAAAACGCCGGCTCATCGCCTCCGGCTCGATCCGGCCTACTTACATGAAGAAGCCCAACCGCTTCCCCCCCAAAAAAACGTTCGAAAATCAACTCACTTCGCCCCTTCCAATTCACCCCATCTCGGAAACCATTCATGGCTGCATCGGCGACCTACGCCCATGACCAACACAGTCCCATTGGCCTATTAGGTCGGCTGCGGATTTGGAAGATGATCTTCAGCGTTGCGCTGTCCGAGCGTCTGGTCTACCGGGGCGACTTCGCGCTGGGCACGCTGATGCGTTTCCTGCCCATCGTCACGCAAATCTTTTTGTGGTGGGCGATCTTCGATTCCATCGACGCCACTGGCATCAGCGAACGCTCCGAACAATTGGTGGCGGAAAACCCAAGCGGCGAACCCACTGCCCAAATCGGCGGGTTCGGCTTCCGTGACATGGTGGCGTATTACCTACTGACCATGATCGCCCGCGCGTTCTCCAGCATGCCCGGTTTAGCATCCGGCATCGCCCAACAAATTCGGGAAGGCGAAATCAAGCGGTACCTAATCCAGCCCATCGACTTGATTGGTTTCCTGTTGCTGAACCGAATCGCACACAAGATCGCGTACTACGCGGTCGCCTTCGCTCCCTTTGCACTGGTGTTCTATCTCTGTCGAGATTACTTCGTCAGCGGATTCCCACCTCTGCATTTGTTCTTGTCTTTCCTTGCGTCGCTCGCGATGGGATTTGCGATCGGCTTCTTCCTGGAAGCTGCAATCGGCATGATCGGCTTTTGGTTCTTGGAAGTCTCCTCGCTCCTGTTCCTCTACATGCTGTTCAGTTTCTTCCTGTCCGGCCACATGTTCCCGCTCTCGCTGCTACCCGACAACATCGAGTGGTTCGTCAACCTACTGCCACTGAAGTATCTCGCTTACTTTCCCGCTGCGGTGTTCCTAGGGAAGATCCCCGAAGACGAGTTGGCCGGCGAAATGGCAATGGAAGCTGCCTGGCTGATCTTCTTCATCGTCGTCTGCCGGTTTGCCTACGCTCGCGGTGTTTCTCGTTATAGCGGCTACGGAGGCTGATCATGTTTGCAGAACTGAACCGATACCGCCGCGTCTTCCAAACGTTCGCTCGCAACAGCCTGGTGCGAGACATGACGTTCCGCACGAACTTCGTCATCGAATGCCTCAGCAGTCTGGGCTGGACAGCGATGAACGTGGGCTTCTACCTGATCATCTTCCAGTACACGTCGACAATCGGCGCGAACACCGGATGGGACCAGGAAAAGTTCTTCCTGTTCCTAGCAACGACCTGGTTCATCAACTCAATCGTGCAGGCATTCTTCATGCCCAACGCGGAAGAGTTCAGCGAGCTGATTCGGACGGGCGGTTTGGACTTCGCGTTACTGAAACCGATCGACACGCAGTTCCTGATTTCGTTCCGTCGGGTTAGTTGGAGTTCGCTGGCGAACTTTGCCGCTGGAATGGTGATCATGGTGGTCGCCCTCTCGCGATTGGCCGGCCGCGAAGTCGCCCCCTACGTCCCATCGCTATCCGCGGTCGTGCTGTACGTCCTGTTTTGTGGCTGCGGCGTTGCGATCATGTACAGCCTAATGATCTGTTTGTCGGCGACCAGCATTTGGCTGGGACGCAATCAAACGCTATACAACTTCTGGTTCTACATCACCAACTTCAGTCGCTATCCAATGGAGATCTACAACCGCGGCTGGGGCACGCCGCTGTACGGACTTTTCACCTTCGTGATTCCGGTGCTAGTCGTGGTAAACGTCCCCGCCCGACTGCTCGCCAAACCTATCTCCCCACGCAGCGACACCGAATGGATGCTAGTCGGCTGGGCGCTGATCGCGACCGTCCTAAGCGTCCTCTTCAGCCGCTGGGTCTTCCGCACAGCCCTAGGCAGCTACCGCAGCGCCAGTTCCTAGGCGTCCAACCGCTGGAGTCCAGCCTTCAGGCTGCAAAACACGCAAAAACGCGGACTCCAACAAACACGCCCAACCCACAAATCGACTGAAACCAAATCACCAGTTGATCGGCGGTCCAGAACGTACCCGTTCTCAACGAGACCACGGTGCCAGAGTGCGGAACCTCGCACGAGAGCCATCGCATTACACGACCTCTCCGGCTCACCAGCTTAAACACCTGTGAAAAACCGAAATCCCCGTCTCCGCGCATCCGCAAAAGCGTGAAGCATTCCCGCACGTCAACTTCTCCCGTGCAGTCAAGTCCCTGGGTTACCACGAAATTCACCGGATCCGCTTGACTCCAGGCGTCGCATACGCAAACTTAGCTTCCCCCGATGGAGAGGCACCCCACCTCCAAGCCTACGTCGATGCACCCTGAAGGAATAAAGGTGTCCGGCACCGATTCCAGGACTCGGTCGCTACATTTGCTCTGAAATTCTGCGACCTGAGATGTAAACGGTACCGGACACCTTTTCCGAACCCGAGAACTAGAAAACGACGTAAAATTTGCAAATGAGCGCGTACTTGATCCTGGCAATCCAAAGAGTGCTAAAAAGGTATTCTTTAGCCCAAACATCCTCAAAGAATTTGACAAGTTCTACACACGGGGGTGACGATTAAATGCGCTCGAGTATGGGATCTCTGATGCGGTGTTTGCCTATGGCAATATAGCACCACCGCTCCAACACGCTTGCCCGCTGATGCCGTGTGTTACCCGACTTGATTTCGCAAACCTTCCATTCCTGAGAACGAAATTGTCCGACCCGATTCTCGTAGCGTTTAAAGGCGTAAAGAACGTCTACCGAAACTATTGCGATACACCGGAGGTGGGCAATCCCGCAGCGGTAAAGGCCCTTCAAGAGGAGTTCGATGCTGAACCGCGATTGCTAACCTCCGAGGCCGCGATCTGCATCGACAGATTTATATCTGCAGAGCTTGATTTCACCACCTCGGGTATGCGGGGCTTGGGTAGAGTTGGCGATCACATTCCACGCTTTGCGGCAAAGCACCGCGAAGTATTTCGAAGGATGTCATTTGATACCTATCGCAAACTAAAAGCTCTGTTCCGCAACCACATTACGACTGGCTATCTTTACTGCGAATTTATAAACCGAATTAATCGGGAGACAAATATTCCACATAGCACGGGCGAGTTGTTCGATTTCTGGCTTCCAATGGTGTTTGTTCCGCCGAAAATCCTGGATCCTCAGGACCAGTCCACGGAACAGATTCAAGCGATATGGTTCGAGTCAAATGGCATTCGCATTCACAGCCTATGGGCTTCCCTTGGGCTGGACTGGACGCGTAATGGCGTCGGCACCGATCATGCGATCATAACACACTATTTTGACGCGGGGATGACCCTTCGATATGCCGAGCAGATCATCGGGCGAAGCGGATAACGATTCAAAGACTCGTTTCGGACTCCTTTGAACAGGAAAAGGTGCCGGATACAAATGGCACGGGGGCGGAAAAGGTGTCCGGTACGAATGGCACGGGCGTAAGCCTAAGCTGCTGTGGCGAAACGGTTTCGGTTCGGATTGCGCGGATAGGTCATCAGTCGGTAGTTCTTCCGCCGTCGCTTGAGTTCTCGTTTTTCTTGTCTACCGGGACGGTTGCCAACACTTAACTCGGAGATCACTTCAAGCAGGTTGTTCCATTGCTCTTCTCGTCGGCCTGACCTGAGCCGCAGGGTCGGAAAAGGTGTGGGTCGGGAAAGGTGTGCGGTACCGTTTTTCGATTTCTGAAGATCATCTTTTGACTGGGTTCTTTTTTGGGACGTCCACGTGGCCTCATTGTTGATTCCAAATGGAATGTTCTGGCAATGTGTTCCACCCACGGACACAGGATAGGTGTCGGAAACCTTTGATCGCTGACGCACTGATATCGGATAACGAACGGTTCCAACGGCGACCGCGAGCTAGCGTTATCAAAGTGGTAAATCACTCGCGTGTTCTCGCTGGACCGAAGCGTCTTGCAGCTTACCAAACCCTAAACGAAACCGACACAAAGGGCATATCACATGCAACTACTCACACGGCAATCGCTCGTTCTTTCCACCATCGCTCTACTTGTCATTGCAACGTACCGGATCGCGATGGCTGATACTGCTGCGAGCCCCCAACTTGAAGAAGTTCACGACTTCGGTGATTCACCGTGTTTGGTTGCCTACAACCTCCGAGGCGGGGATGTCCAGCGAACGGTTCTCACGAATGCTTCATTCGTCGACATCAGTGGAAAGCGTTTTCTGGGTGGCATTGTCTCCGATGATTACACCAGATTCACACGTGTCGAAGTCGTGGCAGCGGGAACCCAGGCGTATATTGCGTTCGACCGCATAGCCTGCATTGAACTCCTCGACGTATTGAATACCAAAAGCGGAACACAGCGTTGAGGATCAGATCAAAGAGGGAGGCGATCAAAGGGGCAGGCGCCGAATGCCGCTCAGCTGGTTTCCAAATGGCTTTCAAATCCCTGAAATACGCATCCCCCAGCAGCCATTGCCGGCGTTATCGCCGTTTCAGAATCAATCCGAAAACTAGAGTAGAATGGTTCTGACCCGATGGGGTGCTCAGGTGGACAGCACAGCCTGCCCGTAGTGGATTCCGATAGCAATCGCTTTGTTGGTTAGCATTCCCACGATGCCCTTTCCATGAATACGTCACCTGAAAGCCGCGCACGATTCCAGTGGAGGCTGCGATTGAATCTGCATAACAGAAGTTGCCGATCGACGATGAGACCTCACCCCATCCGCTTCCTTTTGACGCTGATGATTGCCTTGTGGGGACTTTCAGGCGGGAACGTACAAGCAAGCGAACAAGACTTCGTCCAGAAGGTTCAACCGTTTCTGAAAAATCACTGCCAAGAGTGCCATGGCCCGGCAAAAGAAGAAGGCGGAATTCGCGTTGATCAACTGAACTGGAATTTGGATGACTTGGCAAGCGTCGACGATCTGCAGAATGTCTTGGACGAAATTGTCATCGAGTCCATGCCACCGGAAGGCCAGCCCCGCCCTTCGGCCAAAGAACTAATAGAGATCACCGAAGTTCTCGGCAGACACATTGCCCAGGCCAAAGCGAAACACAGTTCCGGGGGCGGTAAACCAGTACGCCGGCTCACGAGAACGGAATACGTCAATACGTTGTCGGACTTGCTGGGCGTTCATGTTGACCCGAAGCAACTTCCTCAGGACGGCAACACCGGTAGCTTCGATACTCAAGCCGAGGCTCTCTATACCACGGACATGCACATCGAAGCCTGCCTTGAAGTCGCACGCAAAGCAGCAAAGCGATTCATCGCTAGTCGCAACAGCGAGCCGGGACAAAAGAAACTGAAGAATGCGGCGATGCGACTGTCGAAGAAAAAGACATTTGGCATCAAGGGAGATGACGTCCCTCCCGCCGGTCACCAAATTGCTCGTCTGGTATGTTGGCGGAAAGATCCGAGTTCTTCCACTCGAGTTTACTTTGGGCCACGTCTTACA
Source organism: Rhodopirellula sp. J20-39 (assembly GCF_057365095.1). Lineage (NCBI taxonomy): Bacteria > Pseudomonadati > Planctomycetota > Planctomycetia > Pirellulales > Pirellulaceae > Rhodopirellula > Rhodopirellula sp. J20-39. Next base: position 6,587,605 of record NZ_CP195123.1, read on the forward strand.
CCGATCTTCGAGGTCACGGGTACACCTGATGCTCCACAGCACATTGACTACACGTTCCACGAACAAGGCAAAGTCGAATGGAAGGCAAGTCCGGAAGTGGTCGTTGGAGAAATACAAAACTTTCAGGTCATCAATCCGCAGCCATACGAATTTTTTGAAAACGTCCGCAGCCGCTACGGTGATCGAGTTCCGGACTCAGCCGCCGACGATTTGATTTTGCAATTCGTCACGATGATGAACCGCGGTCGTCGGGTTGATCGTAAATTAGTCAGCGATCTGCACGAGAGCTTTCGCATCGGACGCCAGAACGGCGAAACGTTTTGGCAAGCGATGGTGGAACCAATGGCACTTTCGATGTGCACGATGGAAGCAATGTTTCACTTCGAGAACCGAGGCGCGGCCAAGCAGTCCCGCTACGTTTCGCCAGTCGAAATGGTCAATCGGGTTTCGTACTTCCTGTGGCGTTCCGCTCCCGATGACGAGTTGATTGGTTTGGCCCAGTCCCAAAAATGGTACGACCCCGAAGTTAGGAAGCAGCAGTTCGCCCGGATGGTGAAGGACCAAAAGTTTGAGCGTTTCCTGGAAGACTTTGTCACTCAGTGGCTCGAACTCGACCGGCAGGATGAGGTCGCCGTCGACGAAAGAGTGTTCCGCGACTTCAACCCCAACGCCAAAGAGTCGCTCAAACAAGAAACGGTCCAGTTTGTTTCGCATGTGATTCGCGAAAATTTATCGCTCCGCAATCTGATCGATTCTGACTTCATGCTGGCCAACGGTTTCACAGCCGAACATTACGGGCTTTCCGGAATTAGCGGCAATGCATTTCGTGTTGTGCCGGTACCCGAGGGTTCAAGACGAGGCGGCATTCTCACTCACGCGGGCATCATGATGCAGACGGGAACGGGCGACCGAACCTCGATCGTGGAACGCGGTGCGTTTGTGGCAAGAAAACTACTCAACGATCCACCGGGAACGCCACCGCCGCTGGTCGATGAACTGCCAACCACGGGTAAAGCAGTCGCGACAATGACGGCGGTGGATTTGATCAGCATGCATCGCAAGGCTCCGCAATGCGCCTCATGTCATAACAGTATCGATCCTGTCGGTATGGGACTGGAGGAACTCGACGCGGTGGGACTTTTCCGCACCGTGGACCAACGACTCAATCCCAACATCGACAAGTTGAGTGCACGTGATCGCCGCAAAGGCAAAAACCTAACCATCGAACTGCCTCTGGAAATAAATGGTCGGGTTCAGGGGCGACGTATCCGCGGGGTGGATGGCTTGAAGGAAGCCTTGCTTTCCAAGGATCATCAATTGGTGCAGGCGTACATCGAAGCATTGCTTTCGATGGCCAACGGACGCACGGTAGGCGTCGCTGACAAGACCATTATCGACGATATTGTCAGAAGGGCGAACGCCGCCGATTTCCCCGCACTTTCGATCCTCGTTGCCGTGTTAAGATCGGACGCGTTTCGGACCCACTAAGTTTCGAGAAATCAAGGACATCAAATGAATACGATTCACCGAAGAAGAATGTTGATGTCTGGAGCAACGGCTCTGGTGTTGCCGCGTTTGGAATCCACTGTTCATGCCGCGAGCGGCTCGTCAGCGATTCCTAAACGATTGGTGTTCCTGGCAATGGGCTACGGTGTCAACGGAGAAAACTGGTTTCCGTCGACCGACCAAGTGGGCTCTGAATACGAGCTGCCACCCTTGTTGGAATCCTTCCGAGATCTCAAATCCGATTTCTCGATCATCCAAAACTTGACCAACCAGCGGATGGCCAACCCGCACGCTGGCTCGCAAAACTTTTTAACCTGCGCGAACTTGGGCAAGGGAAGCCAGGGGAACTCGGTTTCAGTCGACCAACTGGCCGCCGGTGTTCTCGGAAAAGACACTCGCCACGGTTCGCTGGCTCTCGCAGGGGCTCCTTGGCGTGTCGATGGACATGGCAGCTACGCTTCCTGGGGCTCGGATGGCAAACCCGTTGGGCTCTACCGCGAAATGACGGGGATCTACGCGACCCTGTTTGGCACCGGAGGAAAAGCCAAAGAAATCCAAGCCAAGTTAGCTCGTCAACAAAGCGGCCTGGACGCCATCTTGGGAAATGCGAAACGTTTGAATGGCGAAATCAGTTCGTCGGATCGGCATCGTGTCGACGAATACTTCACGTCGATTCGCAATATCGAATCACGACTGACCAAAGCAGCCGAGTGGTCAGCAATACCGTACCCCAAAGCCCCGTTTCCGAACCCATCAGCAAAGATCGGTGGGGATGAAGAAATTGAATTGGTGTTGGACATGATGGTCGCCGCACTGCAATCCGACTCGACACGAGTGGTGACCTACATGCTTCCCACCAATCGCGTGCTCGACGCACTAAGCACTCGGACGAATCCCCACAAGATGAGTCATCAAGCTTCCGGCGAGTTGGATCCCAATGCCATCCACCAACGACGCGACCGCATGTTGTCGGAATTGGTGTCCGGGTTCATTCGAAAGCTTAAGAACACCAAAGAATCGGACGGCAGCTCGCTGTTGGATCATTCATTGGTTGCCTACGGTTCGACACTGCGTCAGGGTCACAACACCAGCAACGTGCCGATGCTACTTGCCGGACATGGTGGTGGCGGCCTGAAGCAGGGCCAGAACCTCGTCTACACTCCAAAGGTCACGCCGCTGGCCAACCTTTGGTTATCCATGCTACGACATGTCGGCGTTGAGCAAGACAAGTTCGCCAACAGCAACGGAGTCCTCAACGAAATCGGATTTGGATAAGCCGAGCAGCGGTGATCGATCGTCAGCCATGCCTCGATCACACTTAGCCGAGCAAGTTTGTGGGACGTACCACGTTTTGAACCGTAGCAATCTGCGTGGCGTGCCTTTTTGACCAGGACAACGACTAAAGAAACCAAGGGACTCACCCCCTTGGATTTCCTCTTACTGGTTTCTCGCAACGACATTGATTCATCGCGATCCATCGCAGGTGAGTCGAAAGCACGCGTCTTCACTCGGAATGACACTCGGTCGGCGAGACACCCCGATGACGCTTTCGATTAAACTCGGATGCATGAAAAATGCAATCAAAGTAATCATGTGTATCGTTCTGGGCTGGGTCAGCGTCACTAAAGCAGACGATGATACGCAACCGAACATTCTTTTCATCTTTGCCGACGACATCGGCCAGGAAGTTTTAGAGTGCTACGGAGGCCAATCTTACGACACTCCGCACCTGAATGAGTTAGCCCGGACAGGCATGAAGTTCAATCAGGCTTTCAGCATGCCGGTCTGCCATCCGTCACGACTGACCCTGATGACGGGCCGGTATCCTTTTCGCCATGGCCAGTGAGGGCATCAAAGGGGTCAGGCCTCTTTAATGGGCAATGAGATGCGTTAAACTGCTGAGATCACCTTTCATGGGAGACTTCTTTCATGCCTCGACCACCCCGAGCCGATGAAGCTGGAGGACTGTACCACGCTTTGAACCGCGGCAATCTGCGTGCGGAGATTTTCCATAAGGAAGAAGATTACATTGCCTTCGAACGGATTCTGTACGAAGCACTGCAGATCCATCAAGTAGAGATGTACTCGTTCCAACTGATGCCCAATCACTATCACCTGGTGCTTCGACCATTGGTGGATGGTGAGATGAGTCGCTTCATGGGTTGGGTTGGCGGAACGCATACGATGCGATACCACGCACACTATCACACTAGCGGGATGGGGCACGTGTACCAGCAACGCTACAAAAGTTTCCCCATTCAAGACGATGAACATTTCTTTGTCGCTTGCCGATACGTCGAACGAAATGCGTTGCGAGCAGGATTAGTGCGACGAGCAGAAGCTTGGCGATGGGGATCGCTTTGGCGATGGTTACGCAAACCGGAGCCGAACCCGCCACTTCTGTCGCCATGGCCCTTGCCACGACAGCCTCGATGGGTCCAGCGAGTCAACGAACCACTTAGCGAAAATGAGCTCGCAGCGGTCCGACTGTCAGCCCAACGAGGCAAACCCTTGGGAAATGATAGCTGGGTCGAATCGATCGCACGCCGTCTCAATCTTGAATCAACGATGCGACCTCGAGGACGAAAACGTGTTCGCTTCCCCAAAAACCTAAACAAAGAGGCCTGACCCCTTTGTTTCAACAACTTCTAGAAAAGAAACTTCGATGCTGTTAGAAAGACCTCACGCCTGGCGAATCGGCTTGGTATTGCTAATCACGGCGACACTGTTCGGTCACGTTAACTCGTTTGCCGAAGGCGGTAAGAAACCTTTGCGAGTTTATGTTTTGGTGGGGCAGTCCAACATGGTCGGTACGGGAGCGATTTCAACGATCGACTACATCGGCGAGGATCCGGCGACCGCTGGGTTGTACAAGAGCATGCTCGATAAAGAGGGCAAGCCCAAGACATGCGAGCGTGTTTGGATATCATCGCTCAATGGCAAGTACCGGACCTATGGTGGCGAGGGGTTGGGGAAACTTTCCCCGGGCTACGGGCTTCGCCGAGAGGATCCGGCCACGCCTGGTGATTGCATTGGACCGGAGTACACGTTTGGGATCACGATGGAGAGGCATTATGGCGGGCCCATTCTGATTATCAAAACGGCATGGGGTGGAAAGAGCCTACATCTTGAGTACCGACCGCCGAGTGCCGATGAGTATCAGTTGCCGGCTGAATTGGTCGAAAAGTTTCGCGAGAAAGGAGTTCTTGAAGCGAAGCAAGGCGAGGTCGAGGAATACTCGGGCAAGTACTACCACTACATGATTGAGCATGTGAAAAAAGTCCTCGGCGATATCAAACGCGTGTGTCCGGAGTATGAGCCAGAAGCGGGATATGAGCTCGCGGGCTTTGTTTGGTTTCAGGGGTGGAATGACTACGCTGCGACCGCAGAGTACCCAGCGTCGAAGGGAGACGCGCAGTTTGCCACGTACAGCGACTTGTTGTGTCACCTGATTCGCGACGTGCGGAACGACTTGAACGCACCGGAACTGCCGTTTGCAATCGGCGTGATTGGCGTCAATGGGAATCACACTCCTGGGCTATTTTCGGGGCCACCGAATGCCCAAGAGAAGATGGAACGCCTACGTAGGGCCATGGCGGCGCCGGCTCAACTCGACGAATTCAAAGATTCGGTCATGGCCGTTCCCACCGCTCCTTTCTGGGACGACAAGCTAGGAAATCTTGGGATGAAACAGCTCAAAGTCCAGCGAATGCGGACGAGCATCTATAAGAAATCTGATTCCGGCCCCAACGCCGACGGTTCCATGAGCCAGGCGGACATCAAGCGGTTCATGGAGGATTACACCTCGGAGATCTTCACACCCGAAGAACTCGCATTTAAAGAGCGAGCGTCGGGAACCGGTGGCTTTGTGCATTACTACGGAAGTGCCAAATTCCATGCGCAAGCAGGGCAGGCATTTGCGGAAGCTTTGTTAAGTAATCAGGCTCAGTAAGTGTCAGCCCAGTTCCTATCGGGTAAAGTATGAGCTCGACGCAGCAGCTTGAAGTTGCTCGCGCTCGGTTCGCCCATTGATAGTTTCCTTGTCTCGGGTTTGCTCTTTTGGCGAATCGTTGCTCCTGCGGAATCCTGTTAGGAACCGGTCCTGCGATCGTATCCACGAACCCCACGCCTCCCACCATGAACTCAATGTCAAAGCTGTCTCTATTACCAATCGTCTGTTTGTTAATTCTTTCAGCGTTCAGCGGCCGTTTACTAGCTGACGATGTGAGCGTTTCATCCCCGTCAGGAAACCATCTGATTCGGTTTTTGCTGAAAGACGGAGTGCCGCATTACAATGTCTCCTATCGGGGAACGGCCATCCTTTCCGATTCGGGTCTCTCGTTGGACCTCGAAGGCGATGGCTTCAGCGACCGGTTTGTGGTCGAGGATACCCAGACCACGTCGCAGGATGACAGTTGGGTTCCCGTGGTCGGCTCCAAAAGTTCCTACCCAGATGCCTACAACGAGTGTGTCGTTCAACTTCGGGAAGCGTCTGGCAAGAAGCGAAGGCTCGATCTCACGTTCCGTGCGTACGATGAAGGCGTTGCGTTTCGCTACATGATTCCCGCGCAGGAAGGCGTCTCGAAAATCACGCTCCGCTCGGAAGACAGCCGGTTCCAATTCACCGACGATCACTTGGTCTACTGGGACGACTACCCGCAGGCGGAGTATTCCAAGGTGCAATTGTCTGAGATGCCGGACCAGGCGATTCGTCCCTTATTGTTGGAAACGAAATCGCATTTTGTTGCGATCGCCGAAGCAGGGAGTCTTGAACACTACGCACCGATGATGCTGAATCGATCCGGCAAGCTGCAATTGATCACTCGATTTCGCAGCGGAACGGTTTCGGCCAATGATTCTCTCACCACGCCATGGCGTGTGGTTATGGTTGCCGACCATCCCGGCACGCTGGTCGAACACCATTACTTACTGCAGAATCTTTCGGAACCGAGTGCGTTTGATGACACGTCTTGGATCAAACCCGGCAAGGTCTGGCGAAGCAATCTCGCGACTGACGCAGCCAAGGCGATCATCGACTACGCCGCCGCCAACAATTACCAATACGTGCACTATGACGCGGGCTGGTATGGGCCCGAACGTGCGGCTGATTCCAACCCGTTGACGGTTGTTGATTCCATCGACATGCCGGAGACGATTCGATATGCGGACGAACACGGGATCGGTCTGATTTGTTACATCAACAAGATTGCGATGTCGCGATACGATCTGGACAAGACCTTTCGCACCTACCAGCAATGGGGCATTCGGGGCGTGAAGTTCGGATTTGTCGATTGGAAGAGTCAGTCCGACATGGAGTTCTTGTTCGCCTCGATCAAGACGGCCGCGAAATACAAGCTGATCGTTGACATCCACGATAACTTTCGGCTGACAGGAATCGAGAGAACCTACCCAAATGTTTTGACGGTCGAAGGGATCCTTGGCAACGAGGAATCTCCGGAGCGGGGGAACCCACCGAAGAACGTTCTGACCACATCCTATGCTCGGATGATCGCCGGAGCGGGTGATTACACTCCCTGCTACCTCAACGGTCGCGTGGTGAGCCGCTCGTTTCAGCTGGCGTTGGGTGTCGTGTTTTATAGCCCACTGCAATACCTGCACTGGTATGACCAAGCCGATCGCTATGCCGGACGATCGTATCCTGAGTTGGAGTTTTGGAAGGAGATGCCGACGACATGGGATGATTCAAAAGTGATTCATGGATCGATCGGCAGCTACATGACCGTGGCCCGCAAGAAAGGTGAGCGTTGGTTTGTGGGAACGATCGTTGACGAAGCCCGAAGCCTCGACATCCCGTTGGACTTCCTCGGCCCTGGAGAGTACACGGCGAAGATTTTTTCCGAGAATCCCGAGGACAAAAAGCTGGTCACGGTCCAGTCGCGTGCGGTCACGTCGAGCAGTTCGCTGACGGCCACGATGAGCTTCGGAAGTGGGTGTGCAATCATCATTTCCCCAACTTCAACGAAGTGACCTCGCTGAGTTACTGAAGTGTCCCCTAGAGTGTGATCAACGCACTTTCTGCTATGAAAACGACTGTGTGGTTTTTAAGAGCGCTAGTGGTCCGTGGTAGAGAGACGGCGATCACGTGGGGCACGATGAACCACTGCGTACAGTCAAGACTAGTGCTTCATCCAGATTCAAGTTGGGTGTATTGGGCGAGGCGACGAGCTCGTCTGGTCGGTGAGTGGATAGGATTCGTCGCCTCATCCACTACGATCAACCCCAAAATGAAATGTAGATGAAGCACTAGTACTTACAACGGTGGGTTCCGTGTTCCTCTCATCAGTCGGGCGCCGGGTAAGGTGGCCGGCCGGAAGCAGTTCGGATCTCGTCGATGCGAACATCGATCTGCTTCCAATGATCGCGAAACGGACAGGCGGCGATCTTCCTGATGACTGAGTAACTGATGGGCCAGATCTCCCTGGAATCGTTCACGGCACTGAAACAGAAATTGATCCGCCATTCTTCTTCTACCAACATCAAGCGTTGCGAGCGGTAAAACAGGGAAAGTGGAAGTTGCATCTCCCTTACTCTGATCTCGATCGCACAAAAGAAGGAACGTTAAGGCAGGCACATATTTCCAAGAAGAAACGCCCTTACTATTGAAGTGCTGACGTTCTTCAACCTTGATGAAGATGTCAGCGACACCACCAAAGTTGCCAAGTCGCACCCGGAGGTTGCCGAGGTACTCATGAAAGAAATTGAGTTCGCTAAACAAGACATCGGCCACCACAATCCCATCGGCGGAAATTCGCGGCGAGCCAAACAGCAAGCATACGGCCGTTGCTTACCAATAAGAACACAGAGAAGTGAGCTGACAGCCCGAAGACATTAGGCCACCCTGATTATCACCTCGGGTTTTGCGAAACGAGCTTGGCACACCGCCGTCATCGCCAGACAATTCAGTTGCACTCTTCCAACAGGGGAAGACATTCGGTTAGCTAAACACTCGCTTAACCGTTTCGACTAAACTTAGAAGCATGAAAAATGCAATCAAAGCAGCCTTGTGTATCGTTCTGGGCTGGGTCAGCGTTAGTAGTGCAAACGATAATCTGCAACCGAATATTCTTTTCATCTTTGCCGACGACATCGGTCAAGAAGTTTTAGAGTGCTATGGAGGTCAATCTTACGACACTCCACACCTGAACGATTTAGCCCGGACGGGCATGAAGTTCAATCAGGCTTTCAGCATGCCGGTCTGCCATCCGTCACGACTGACCCTGATGACGGGTCGTTATCCTTTTCGTCATGGCCAAGTGAGTTGGGGAGATTTTCCAAAGCAGGCGGAACCGTTTACTTTCTCCAATCTTCTTAAACATGCGGGGTACAAGACCGCAATCGCTGGCAAATGGCAGTTATGTCTACTAGGCGATGATCCGTTCCATCCAAGGCGTCTAGGGTTTGATCACTGGGATCTTTTTGGTTGGCACGAAGGCCCCCGCTACTACGAGTCGATGATCCACCAAAACGGATCCGTGCGAACTGACACGACCGGATTCTACGGTCCGGACCTGTATGTTCGCAGCGTTATCGATTTCATGAAGGCAAATCGTGATCAACCTTTCCTGGCTTACTATTCAATGGCGCTCGCACATGAAGTGACCGATGACTTAACGCCACCCGTCCCACACGGACCTTTTGATCGCTACGACAATTATGCCGAGATGGTCGCCGAGACCGATCGCAACGTAGGTCGATTAATCGCCGCTTTGAACGCACTAAAGTTGAGAGAAAAGACTCTGATCATTTTCTTAGCGGACAATGGAACACCGCCTGAGATCATCATTCGTGCGGAGGGACAAGAATTGAGTAGGGTTCCAGTAGTTTCACGCTGCAACGGCTTGGACATTCCAGGTGGAAAGAAGCAGTTAACCAATGCAGGGACCAATGTCCCGATGATCGCCAATTGGCTTGGAACGATCCAACCCGGCCAAGTCGTTGATGACCTAGTCGACTTGAGTGACTTTCTGCCGACGTTTATGGAACTCACGAATCAGCCAGTTCCCGATAACTTGCAGTTAGATGGCGTTAGCTTTGCCGACCGGTTGAGAGGCACCGGTTCATCGCCACGATCGTTCGCGTACTGCGAAGAAGCAGTTTTGCCCAAACCGGGCGGGGTTGAACCGGATGGAGAAAGTTCAGGATTACGATGGGTGCGAAATCAAGATTGGAAACTCTACAACGATGGGCGTCTATTCCACATGGCGGAGGATCCGCTAGAGCAGTACCCACTATCCGCCTCGGAAGATGATTTGTTGGAAACAGAAAATCGATCACGCCTTGAAAAAGCTTTCCATGGCTTAAATCTGTCAACGACAAACGCATCAGATTAGTTGTTCTAGTGCGACACCATCCGCAAGAACGGCCCCAACTAGGAAAGATTTCTCCTTACTGTCTTTTCCTTCCACTCCTTTGAAGGACTCCGTTGTTCGTGGCTCCCGTAAGCACGCTATTCCAAACGACTACACGCATGAGCAACGTCCGGCCTCGCATCTACTTGGATAGTGAGCAGGATACTGTTTTGCTATCCGGCTAAAATCCATGCTCACCACTGGGACAACACTAGCGGCACTTTCGATCGCAACACCCGCGTTTGCGTACATCATTCGCCGTCACTTTCGTCGGCCAGGAACTGAACCACTAATGTTCATCCTCGCGTGTTTCGGATCATATGGGCTGCTGCTCGCCTCGTTACCGTTCACGGAAGCGGGGATCGAATCTCACATGTATTCATTCGACCTCGATGGAAACGGATCGTTTGATAAATCAGAGATGACGCCTGAAGCCGAGGCAGCCATAAAGCAGTGGTCGTCGGATGTTGGTCGCAATTTCGCGCCGTTTACCGGCATGTTTCTTGCGCCGGCGTGGTGCGCAATCATGTACGCTTGCTTGGCACTTTCATACTCAACCGTGCGTTCATTTCTGGGGCAAATTGATCGCTCACCTCCCCAGATTTGAGTCATTGATCCTATGACGAGACCGAAGGCGTTTTGCGTCCCGACGCATCAAAGAGGCCGTGACCCCTTTGATGCTTCCACGACCGAGACTAGCCCGTTGGCCTAAGAACATCACTGGAGGTTTGCTTACTCTCCAGCCAAAATCCTTGCGTCTTCCTCAGCCCGTAGCCGATCCATTTCAGCTTGTTCGGCGCCATGCTCATCCAAATACGCAGATACAGCATCTTTTGAGGGGACAGACGGGCCACCATCACCACATCCCACAACGCTGATACAAGTCAAGCAAAAAACGGAGGCACAAAAGATCGAAAATCGCTTCATGTTCATTCAACTTTCTTGGAACATAGAGTCAGGAAAAAATTGCTAAAGGCAGTAAATCAAAAAAGACAGGCAGCCTCCCAATCGAATGCAATTGGAAGGCACCTGCCTTGCATCATAAAGATCACAGATCTGGCGATCGATCTAGAACTCTTCTTCGATAGTTTCTTTGGCGGCTCGGGTTCCCAATGCTCCCCATAAACCAAATGGACTTTGAACTCCGTAGTCCAATCCATTGCCTGGAATCGAGACAACAGCACTGCCCGAGTTGCCTGCCTCGATTGAGTCTGTGACAAATTTAACTGCCCCATCGCTCATCAGGACGTGACAACCACCTTGGTGGCGGCTCGACATTGGGTAATTCCCAGCAAATCGCTCGTCCCTACCTGAACACATTTCAGCATTGGGAGGAAGAATTGTGTAACAACCAGTGATCGATGGCCAAGCCAACGCCCACTTCATCCCGCGAGTTTGTTCCGAGGCACCTCGAGTAGGCGCACCGGACTGCCAAAACTGAGGACGCTCGTCGTCAATATACTGACGGCAAGCCAGGAATTCGCCTGCTTCATCCATGTTCAATCCCGCTTGAGTGCTGGCTCCGAGCGAGACGGTGATGGAACGTTTGTCGTTGTCCCCAAGATCAGTAATGTTTTCACCCATGCAGATCGTATTGGACAAACCATCAAGAACATCGCGGAACGCCATCCCTCCAATGCGAGGGACAAAAACGCCTCTTGAACAACGCTTATGCTGCTCAAAGCGACCAGAGCTATGGTTCGTACCATCATTCTTGATAGTCCACCTGCTAGCGTGACCATCGAGCCCATAGTGCCATACGAACGAGTCGCCCAAGCATGCGGTGTAATTCGTTCGGCCCTGGCCTGGCAGACCGCGACCGGGGTCACTCGGGCAACGCAAAGTTGGAATGTCCGTCAACCAAGGGTCGTAGTTCCCGATCGAATCGTGATCTCCGATTGACATATTTGCAGCAGGCCCCATTGATGGAATAAGACCAACACCACTTACCAGCCAGGGATTTGAGATCTGCTCCCAAATTGCTTGCTGCTCAAAGAATGGCGTGAGTGCAGGTAAGTGACTCAACTGGTTCATGTTATTGCCCAACGGGGCAGTTTTGGCATCGTTGTTGTTACCAGAGAGCTGGAACGTTCCGCCCGAATACTTGGGGATTTGCTTGAACGCAGAGTGGTAGTTGTGCATCGCCAAGCCAAGTTGCTTGAAATTATTACTACAACTCATACGGCGAGCGGCTTCGCGAGCCGCTTGGACAGCGGGGAGGAGAAGCCCCACCAAGACCCCAATAATGGCAATAACGACAAGAAGCTCAACTAACGTGAACCCCGTTTTTTTAGAGTGACTAGTCACTGTCAAATTCCTGTGAAAATGGCTGACGATGTGCATTAAGTCCACAAAAAGGCAGCTAACCCACCTTTGGACGCTATGGATGAGACAGAAAATAAAATCCTTAACTAGGAATTTCTTTTTTTCGAGAACTCAACTGTCACATAATTCAGGCGGCAACGAGCAATGGGCTGTGAGACGGCTGCTCAAACTATGCCAAAACTAGCATTCCATGCTGTATTTCGCGACAAAACCAGCACCAGCCAACCCAGGCTCCAGCCTTTTTCTAATGGCCTGTTGCACGCTTAGCGTTCACGGAAATCCCAACAATGAAGGAGTGAAAGTCGGGAGGTAGCAACCGCGTGATATTGAATTACGGAAAGTGTTTAGCAGGTCACGGGCTCTCGTTTAAACAACGGGAATCCTGCTCCTCCCGACAGGCCAACAGGCACGCGAAGATAAACCAACCTAAGCCGCATCTCTCGGATGGTCCGGTTCAGAGAAGTGCGCCTTCATGACGTTCGAACAAGAAACAAAGCGATGGCGACTGAATTGAATCCCGAATAGTGAGCGTACGCTTCCAGTCCCGTCAGCATTCAAGAACGCATCCAACTACCGCTATTCGCCAAAGCTGGCTTGAAGACAGCCACGGCCAAACGCTCAATTTGAAACACACTGAAGTTATGAACAAGCTTGTGCGACTGGGCCTAGGCGAGGCCGCCAGCCGGACGAACCGCTTAAATAACACTCCTCCAGTCGAATTATCGATGACAACCAAACGATACGGCTCTTCGCCAATTGGAGGTGCCCATCACAACGTCGACACAGAGCGTTCAAATGACCGGAAATCGATCTGCTTTACGTGATCGGCAATGAGATTGCTTGCCAGAACCGTCGTGCAGGGACACACCACATTGACCAACCGCACCAACCAATAAAAAACGCTCTCGGCGTTAACCGAGAGCGTTCAAGAATTCAACGATTCAGACCTGATGGCCTAGTAGCGGTAGTGCTCTGGCTTGTATGGGCCTTCGACCGGCACGCCGATGTAGTCGGCTTGCTCTTGAGTCAGGGTGGTCAGCTTCACGCCAAGTTGCCCCAGGTGCAAGCGAGCGACTTCTTCGTCGAGACGCTTAGGCAGCATGTAAACCTTGACTTCGTACTCGCCCTTGCTTTGCCACAATTCCATCTGGGCAAGCACTTGGTTGGTGAACGAGGTGCTCATCACGAACGAAGGGTGACCAGTTGCACAACCGAGGTTCACCAAGCGGCCCTTGGCCAAGATGATGACGCTGCGTCCGCTTTCTTTGAACGTATAACGGTCAACGGCACCGACGTCGGCAGGCTTGATTTCGTCCTTGGTGGCCTTGCCTTGAGCAACTTGCTCTTCGAGCCAAGCGATATCGATTTCGGTATCGAAGTGACCGATGTTGCACAAGATCGAGTCGTTCGGCATTTCGACCATGTGCTTGCCAAGGATGATGTCCTTGTTGCCGGTCGTGGTGACGTACAACTTGCCTTCTTTGGCGGCTTCTTCCATCGTGGTGACTTCGAAACCTTCCATCGCGGCTTGCAACGCGTTGATCGGATCGACTTCGGTGACCAACACGCGGCAACCGTATCGTTGCAGGCTGTGGGCACAGCCCTTGCCAACATCGCCGTAACCACAAACAACGGCGACCTTACCAGCCAACATGACGTCGGTGGCTCGCTTAACACCGTCAGCCAGCGATTCACGGCAACCGTAAAGGTTGTCGAACTTGCTCTTGGTTGCCGAATCGTTGACGTTGATCGCTGGAACGCGAAGCTTGCCGCTACGATTGAGAACTTCCAAACGGTGAACACCAGCGGTAGTTTCTTCGCTGATTCCGCGGATGTTGTCGAGCAATTCAGGGAATTGATCGTGAACCATTGCAGTCAAATCACCACCATCGTCGAGGATCATGTTGATCGGCTCGCCCGAGGGGAAGTGCAAGGTTTGCTCGATGCACCATTCGAATTCTTGATCGCTCATGCCCTTCCAAGCATAAACGGGGATTCCAGCAGCGGCGATCGCGGCAGCGGCGTGATCCTGGGTGCTGAAAATATTGCAGCTACTCCAGGTAACTTCGGCGCCCAGCTCAACCAGGGTTTCGATCAAGACAGCGGTCTGGATCGTCATGTGCAGGCATCCGGCAATGCGGGCACCTGCAAGCGGCTTGGATTGGCCGTACTTTTTACGAAGTGCCATTAGGCCAGGCATTTCGTTTTCAGCCATGTTGATCTCTTTGCGGCCGTATTCGGCCAACGAGATGTCTTTGACTTTGTAAGGAAGTCGTTCTGTAGCGACTTGTGACATTGTGAACTCTCTGGAAAGGGGGTTGAGGGTTAACTCTAGAAACTCAACAGACCGATCACAGGGACTCCCGCTGGCCCGACACTTCAGCCAAACATTGTAGCCGCGATCACAAAATTACTAGCCCAACTGGCAGACCATTTTGGGCCGATGGCCGCTTCCATTTCCGGACCAACGGGCCTTCACCCGTTTCCTCGGGCAAGCCACCGGTATTCGGCCTGGCAAGCTGGATAGGCCGGTTGGGCTGGATTGACCAGCCGGACTGGAATGGCCCTTCCTGGCAGTCACGCAGTGCGATCGTCGACAAACTTGTTGCTGATGAGCCGTATTGTAAGAAGGCTGTCGAGCCCCAGGTCAGCCATGCGTCTGCTGCACAGGCCCCCTGCACAGGCCCCCTGCACCGGACCCTCTGCACGGGCCCCTCTGCACCGAGGCTCTCGCCAGCCAACCGCCGCTGGACCAGAGCCTATTTCCGAGCGAATTCGCCCCACGGCATACGAGAGCGTGGGGCGAGTGCTTCGACAGGACTTGAGTTTTGGCTAATAACAGGAGCCTGAACCCTAGTAGCGGAAGATCATGTCAAACGTCCAACGATCTTTCATAATGTCCTCGAAATCCGTCAGCGGGAACTCGTAAGCCACACCCGCCTCGACATTGCCGCTCGGCTTGAACTTCATGCCGACGTTGTGAGTGACGACATCATTGCCTTCCACTGCGGTGTCACCCAGATTCAGCAGATCCAACCCTGAAACGCCGAACGAGGATCCGGTATTCGCATCGTCCACCCAGTGCCACCATGAGTTTTCAGTGAACAGATAGAATTTGTCAGTCATCCGGACGTCGAGGTGATTGTTCCAGTGCACGGTCGTGCTCTGTACCGATTGATCCACCGGAAGCTGCCACCCAAAGGAACTTAAAACGTGGGCATTGCCGCCAAACAAACGCTGACCACCGGTGGCAAAGAAGTGGAACTCACCATCGCCTTGCGACTGAAGGGCACCTTCACTGCCTAGCGGAATCTCGAAAGTGAACCCGCCTGACAGCAGTGTTCCCGTTTTCGTGTTCCGAATGAGGTTGTATTTCAGCCCAGCCGAAACGTCTGCCCAGCCGGAATTCAGCAAAGCGGTGTCGAGTGCCCCTTCGCTATTGTCGACGATGTAACCATCTTTGACGGCGATCAAGCTCAGCCGTTCGGTCAGCGCGATGCGAAACTGCAAGGCGAACAACTGAACGCTGCCGCCAGCGGGAACATCACCGGGACCGAGCGTTTTGGGAAAACGATGCGTCATGAAAATAGGTCGCAACTCGGTCAAGTTACGAGGATCCTCGAAGTGCACAAAGTCGATCATCGGGCTGATGAAATCATCGAAGCAGTGATCGCTTTCCTGAACGCATCCCAGCCCCGTCAACTTTTTCGCGAAACTATCCAAACAAGTCAGACAACTGCATTGCCCGGAATCGCAACCGCCATCGCATGTTGAATAACCGGCGGCCGAATCACAGCATTCGAACTCGCAACCACAGTCCGGTTCGCAACACTGCGATTCATCGCAAACAGTGTCACACCCTGATGCACCGAGCAGATCGCCCAAGCAGTAGCCGGCCTGGGCGTTTCCAGCCGTCGAGACCGAAAGCCCTAGTGCAATTGCACTGATCGCCAACCATGAATTGTATTTCTTCTTCACCTTCAGACTCCTGTCTCAGTTCCTGGTGAACTGCCGTTACAGCAATCCACACATCGATCTAACTCCCGACCAAACCGACAAAAGCTGGCCACGACCGATCTATCGTGGAGTAGAGAGGAGCCCGATAAGCAAGTTGGCTAGATCCGTCACAACTCGAACGAACGCCATCAAATCCCAAGCTTCAACGCGGGTGCCGTACCGAAACAGGCTCGTTCTTGATCTGGATCAAGAACGCAAACAACCACCAACAAGAATCGCCAAAACGGAGCGACACTTTGTCACAGAAACGACTGCCGAATTTCCGACAAGCCAACCGCAAAAAACAAGACTTTGCGGGGCCTCGGTCGCCAAATGCGTCACAACCCGAAAGGTTGCCCAGCAGCTTGCCCAGCAGCTTGCCCAGCGAGGCCATGCTAGATTCGTTCAAGCGAACGAGTCTAACGGCCCAAAAGAAGTGAGAGTGCTGGGACTCGAACCCAGGACCATTCGATTAAAAGTCGAATGCTCTACCAACTGAGCTACACTCTCGTTTGATTCTTACTCAGGTGGCGAAACCAACCGGTTGTCGAAACAACCGTTATCTCGCGAGCACTCTAAGCGGAGCGGACAGGATTCGAACCTGCGGAACCAGTTTCCCGGTTCACCGATTTAGCAAACCGGCGCTTTCGACCACTCAGCCACCGCTCCAGGTGGATTCCTTCATCGGGAGATTAATTTCCCAGGAATGCTTTCGGTCAGGCGGGATTGTGCTCGATCGGCCAGGTTTTGACAACCCGGTTCCCTTCATTTGTGAGTCGTTATAGTTTCGAATATCCGTAAGTCCTTTTCTCACATCAGGTTTTCAGTTCAATGACCGAGCCGCAGTGGAACCTCGAGCCCAAATTCGACTTCGTTGAAAAGCACCGTGTCCCTACCAACAAGAAGGTTTCGCTAGGGAAAATCGACACGGAAACCAATGGCCCCTTCGACGGGAAGGACCACGGTCGGGCGTTCACCCACCAGACGGTCATCGAGATCCGCGAACTGCAATACCGCATGTTCACAGAAGGAAAACAATCACTTTTGGTGGTTCTGCAGGCTCCCGACGCGGCTGGTAAAGATGGGCTGATCCGAAAAGTGCTGGGGCAAATGAATCCGCAAGGATGCCGGACCTATCCCTTCAAAGTCCCCTCGTCCGAAGAAGCGGCTCATGATTTCCTGTGGCGAGTTCACAAATGTGCTCCCGCAGCGGGCAAGGTGTCGATCTTCAACCGCTCCCATTACGAAGATGTGTTGGTCGTTCGCGTGGAAGACCTCGTGCCAAAATCCGTGTGGCAACAGCGGTATGACATCATCAATAGTTTCGAGACGCTATTGGCCCATCGCGGCACCCGAATTCTGAAGTTCTATTTGCACATCAGCCCGGAAGAACAGCTCGAACGCTTCAAAAAGCGACTAGACGAGCCCTCCAAACACTGGAAACTCAACGCCGGGGATTATGCGGCTCGTGACAAATGGGGCCAATACCGTGAGGCATACGAGGACATCTTCGAAAAATGCAACACTTCCTATGCTCCTTGGCACGTGATCCCAGCCGACAAAAAGTGGTATCGCGATGCCAGCGTCGCCGCCATCGTGCAGAAAACGTTGCAAGAGATGGATCCGCAGTTGCCAACCATCGATGCTGATCTTGACGAGATTCGCCGCCTTTACGAACGCGAAGCCGCCGAACTGGCTGCCAAGAAGTAATAACGGTTTACAATAGCCGCCTTCCCCCACAACTCCTCTCTGTCCCCGATTTCGATGTCTATCCGACGCAACCCCACTCGCCCCGTTACCATCGGCTCCATCACGATTGGTGACGGGAATCCGATCGCCGTTCAAAGCATGACGGCGACTAAGACTCAGGACGTTGACGCCACCGTCGCGCAGGCAGAAGCACTGCATGCGAGAGGCGCTGGAGTGGTCCGGATCGCGGTCGACAGCAGCAAAGACGCCGAAGCTCTTGCGGAAATTCGCCAACAAACAAAAGCCAATTTGGCCGTCGACTTGCAGGAGAACTTCCGGCTGGCTGAACTGGTTGCTCCCCACGTCGACAAGATTCGCTACAACCCCGGCCACCTGTATCACCACGGGCGAGAGCTATCGTGGCAAGACAAGGTGAAATACCTGATCGATATCGCCGCGACGAATGCCTGTGCGGTTCGAATCGGTGTGAATTGCGGCAGCGTGGATCCAGCCAAGAAGGAAAAATTTGCCGCCGATGACTCAATCACTCCGATGCTGGAATCCGCCCTGGAACACTGCGAGCTAGTTGATTCGCTGGGCTTTCATAACTTTGTTGTCTCGCTGAAAGATAGCGATCCGTCCAAGGTCGTCGAAGTGAACCAGCGATTCGCTCAACAGCGGCCCGACGTGCCCCTGCACTTGGGCGTGACCGAAGCCGGCATGCCTCCCGAGGGGATTATCAAGACTCGGATCGCCTTCGAGCAATTGATCGGCAAGGGAATCGGCGACACAGTTCGCGTTTCGCTAACGCTCCCCAACCCTCGCAAACCGGAAGAAATCGACGCGGGTCTCGAAATCATCGACGATATCTATGCGGGTCGCGTTCGCAGCGTCGTGCGGTTCGACGACACCAAGCTGAACATCATCAGTTGCCCCAGTTGCTCGCGAGTTGAAAACGAAGCCTTCGTCGATCTGGCCGCCAAAGTCAAGGAAATGACGGCTTATGCCCAGGACTATGCGATCACGATCGCGGTAATGGGTTGCCGAGTGAACGGCCCCGGCGAAACCGATGACGCGGATCTCGGTTTGTGGTGTGGTCCAGCAAAGGTCAATCTTAAGAAAGGCGAACAGCCCCTCGGTGCGTTCGGCTACGACGAGATCCTGCCTAAACTACAAGCGGAACTCGACCTCCTGATTGAACAGAAACAGGCCGCCGGACAACCGACCGCCTGAGCCAAGTCACTCCGGAGCGTTCAACCGACGCCGCATTGCTTGAGCGGCTGAACAATTGCCATGCTGCGACCCTCGGATCGACAGCGATGCGATACATCCGTCGTAGAATTGGCAGGCCCCAAAACCGATTGCGACTGGGCAAATGCGCAAACTGGGCAAACTGGTTTGCGACTCGATGAAAAAACGAAGACTTTCTGGCACCTGAGGATTTTGACTACAGCCAGACGGGGATCTGTGTCGACTCTAACGATTAGACGGGTTGTCCGCTTTCTACGTTTTATGCCGCATTGGAACTTCGACCATGTCGCCGGTTGAACCACAGTTTCACGTTCCCTTATTTCCTCCCTTCCCAAGTGCTGAACGTTACGTTCGCGTGGGTTCCCAGGATGACGCGCTCCAGCGTGTGATGCGTGCCGTCGAGGCATGGGAAGCCATTTCGCTGGTCATCGGGCCTCCGGGAACGGGCAAGTCCTTGATTTGCCGCATGCTGAAGAATCACTTCGCCAGCCAGCGTGAAGTCATCGTCTTCGGTGACGCGACACTGGAAAGCCCTACCGCACTTCAGCGACATCTGTTGAGTCGACTGGATCGGATCCGCGGCATCGCCGCCGCCCCAGCTTCCGCTCACGATGATCCGCAACTTGCGATCATGGAGCGAATCGCCAGCAGTTCGCCAGAATTTGCTGGTCTCTTGCTGCTCGTCGACGAGGCTCAAGACCTTTCGCCCGAAACGCTCGACACCATCCGCGTGCTGACCAACGCGATGACAAGCGACGGTCGTCCTTGCGTCAGTGCTGTGTTGGTCGGCGGTCCCAAACTGGACGAGACACTCGCTCTGCCTTCGCTCGAAGCCTTGGTCCAACGTGTGGCCACTCGGTGCTATGTGCATCCGCTGTCCAGCGACGAAACCATTCACTACATCAGCAAAGTGCTCCAGCGCAGTGCCGGTTGGGGAGTCGACGCAATTGACGAAGCCGCTATCCGGTCAATTCACCGAGCCTGCAGCGGCGTCCCGCGTCTGATCAACCAATTGATGAACGCTTCGGTTGAATATGCTCAATCACGTGACCAACGGGAAGTGACGACGCAAACCGTCGATCAAGCTTGGGCCATCTTGCAACAGCTACCTAGCCCGATCCTGGAAGAACCCGAACTCGCTCGCCCCACCAGCGAAGTCGAATTTGGACCGCTCGGCGATGATTCTTCCAGCATCGATTTTGAAGACCACCACCAAGCCGAAGCATGCTCACAAGAATGCTCGGTGGAACCAGTCGCGGCTGACAACTGCCAAGACGAAGCTTGCAATCCGGAAGATTGCGACAACGCCGAATGCCGTTCGGAAAAAGCTTGCTTGGAACTGGATCTGTCAATCGACGATGAATCTGATTTTGAATACGACGAAGCACCACTTGCTGGTGCCGAAACCGCAAAGTCGATCACACTGAATGAACAAGCTGAAGGCAGTGTCTGGGACGATTCCAAGGCGGATCATGATGACATCTCGCTTGCCGGCGAAGGCATGCACTTGGGAATCATCAGTGAAGATGCCATTGGTATTGGATCGCTCAGCCTCGACTGCCAAACCATCGGTGCGTTTCAATGCGACACCAGCAACTGCGATGACGTAGCAAACGAACTCGACCAGAAAAGCACGACTCAAGGGAACCACAGCGAAGCGGCTTCCGCATCGCACGGCATCCCAGTTCAAGGTCCTTCGGCTCAAGACACCTCGACTCCATCGCCAGACAACCTGTTTGGCGACTTCGACGAAGAAGAACCGATCGCCGGCACCACCGACCAACTCACGTTGGCCGCGTCACCTGCCACGAAGCCAACCGAGAACGTTCCTTCGGATGAACTCGAAAACTCGTTGCATCAAGAAATCCTCAGCCTACGAGGTGCCGCTGCATCTCCCGTGCTTTGGGTGGAAGACGAAGACGGCGGCAGCCTGGAAGACGACCGTGATCTTCTAGTCATCGAAGACGATGTCGATGTGGATGGCGTCGCCGTTCAAAACGAAGTCGAAGTCGATGTGAAACCGGCGACCACCGTCGCTGTCGATTTCCAAGCCATGCTTGCCAAGATGCGTTCACCAAATCGCTAATCACCTGGGATCACGATGAACTCCACTTCATCGACGCAAGCCATTTCGGCGGACCATACGTTAACCACGTTCTTGTGTCACGCCGTTGCGGCTAATCGAGCGGAACAGAAAACGCTGACGCTCGTCACTCCCACGTCCATTGCTTTGCAACCGGCCTTCTTTTGCGATCTTGCCGAAGGCTGGCGATCGTTGCAGTCCAAGCTATCCATTAGCGAAGACACGCGATTGCAGATCGACATCTGTCGAGGCGAGTCGTCGGGCAGTTGGCTTCGCAGTCTGCTCGAACGAGTGGATCTATTTCGTTGCCAACGTGAATTCGCCAAACGTCAAATTGAGCCCTGGATCTCTCTAACCCGTTGCTTGGTCATTGGCCGGCCCACGATAAACACTCCTGTGGTCGTAATGGGCATTGCCGACGAACAGGTTGAACTGCCTAGTTGGACCAAGGCAGCCACCATGCGACTGCCAAAGCACTAAAGGTTTGTACTGCACCCTGCAGTCGCTTCGTGCATTTCCGCACCGTCTGCTGGGGTGTGGACGAGGCAGCCAGTCCGGTTGCCCCGAACTGTGCGGATGGACTCGTTGCCTTGTCCACGACGATCAAAATCGGAATCAACCTGGCTGCGAGCATGAGTTGGTTAACCGGTCCAATACCTGCTGAACCGCTTCGGCGACTTTCGCTTCACCCGCGGCAACGTCCTTCCGCTGGGTGGCTGTCGTCGGCGCCCTACCGGCCCCCAGATCCCAACCGCGAGCTTTCGTGCCCGCGCGAACGCCATCAGGGAATTCGCCCAGCCCGACCAACAAGTCGAAAATGGCAATAAGCTCGTATTGAAGCGAGATCGCTTTGGACACGTCTCCGGACTTCACACTCTGATACACCTCACGTGTTAGTTCAGGCACGACACCGCTGCTCGCATTCGTGCCGCCATCAACTCCGGCCAACAACATCGGTGCCAGCGAAGAGTCCCAACCGGTCAAGAACGAAAAGTCATCGCGTGTCGGACGAATCGCCGCCATCATCCGCATCATGTTGACGATGTCACCGGAGCTATCCTTGATTCCGACGATGCGTTCAAACTCGCTGGCTAACCGAACGACCGTTTCGGCTTCGATGGGTGAGGCGAACAGCGGAATGTTGTACAGCGTGACATCGACATCCACGTTGCGAGCGATCTCGGCATAGAAGGCGTACACACTCTCGCTGCTGACACGAAAATAGTACGGCGAAACGATCGCGACCGCTCGCACGCCTAGCTGGCCATAGGCATTACACGCGCGAATCGTGTCGTCGGCATTGGCTTCCGTTGCCCCGGCCAAGACCGGCACCCGTCCGTTAGCTTGATCGACGACGACTTCCACAATCCGTTGCCGCTCTTCGGTACTGAAGCGGATGAATTCTCCGGTGCTACCGTTGGGATAGATCCCATCCACGCCTTTTTCGATCAGCCAGTCGACATATCGACGCAACGTTTCTTCATCTAGCCGGCCGCGTGCATCAACCGGTGTGATGTTTGGCGTCAGGATACCGGTAATTCGACTCGACATAACTCAACCGTCACTGGGATCATCAGGAAATGAACCCTTAGCTCGCCTATCACTGATCACCCTTAAAGCCCCAATCAGCCTGGAATAACCAGGCTGCAGCGGGAATTTCAAGTCTGTCCAATGACTACCGAATCAATCCAGTAACATTGGGTACAGAAGAATCGGCAACAGCGACTTCGCTAAGCAATTCATGAAACTTTTCAACCGGCTGATAGCCTACTCGATGAGCCACTACTTTGCCTTGGGGTTGAGCCACTAACGTGGTCGGAAAAGCGGTCACTTCCACTCTCGAGAGCACCTGGTTGTTAGCATCGGGGCGCAACCGGATGGGAATGAATCGACCAAGTAAACGCTTGCGCACCGAAGGATCACACAACGTGTTGCGTTTCATTGCGTCACAATACGTGCATTGTTCGCTGGTAATAAAAATCAACATCGGACGCCCACTCTTCTTGGACGCCTCCCAACCAGACTCTAACGTTTCGTGCCAGACCGGTTCCGCCTCCGCCGTCTGGCTGGATGTGAGCTCGACCGCCGGCGATGCAAAGTCGGGCATTTCGCTATGCCCCACCGACGCCGTCACCAAGGCGACACACCCGATGAACCCTGCCAGGATGCGACTACGCAATCCGGTTGAAATTGGCCCTGTAGAGATTGGACCTGATGAACTTGGATCAGTTGAACTGAGAAGACCGGCTGTTAGAAGATCCGCTGAACGGACAACCGAATGGAACTGGAGAGCACGAATCATTTGCGCAAACCCATTTTGAGAACGAGATCCGCCGCAGCAAACCACCGGTGTCAGGCTCGCCCAATCACGACGCTCCCAAACACCTCAAAGCCTACCTGACGGAGCATTCTGCTCCGCTGAACGGCGATAATGTGTAAAAACCTGACGGAAGATACGCGGGCTACACAAGATAGGCAACGAGGTGGGGCGATAACACCTCTGCAGGAAAGGTGTCTTTTCGTACAGGGTCCCTGCGATCTCGAGATGTCTATTTCGACTTCTGATAGATCGCCGTTAGCAGGGATTCCGTGTCCTTGAACTTCTTTCCGCTCTGCAGAGCTTCATCAATAAGGTGACGCGCGTCCGTTTCGCTGTGGCCCAGCGTGACCAACGCGTCGTAGGTTTCTTCCACCACTGGCGAGCTGTCGGGTGAACCGCCAGTCAAATCATCGCCCGCCACAATCAAAGCAAATCGCGGCATCTTGCGGCGTAATTTGGCGATAATCCGTTCACTCGTCGCTGGGCCTACCCCCGGAAGTGCTGACAACGCCTTATTGTCTTGCTCTTCGATCAGCACCGCAAGTTCGCGAACCGGGCGGATCATGGCTCGGAGCGCTTTTTTGACACCGACACCGTCAACGCTGCAAAACAGATCAAAGAACTGACGTTCAGGTAGCGTCAAGAATCCGATCAATCGCGGGGTCAAACGCCCACCCTGGGCATTGCCTTCGATGTAATCCAGCGTGTGCAAACGAATTTCTTCGTTCAGCTTGGATTGAAGCTGCCGGCGAGTGAAGTCGCCCACGTAAACTTCGTAGTCAAAGGGTGCCGCGGCAATCGTCACACTGGTTTCGCCAACGTGGACGAGCGTCCCTGCAATCGCACTGATCAAAATAAATTCCTTCTAAGAGTCAAAACCGGCATGCGCTAGCCAGCGGTATTCGACCGCGATGACGCGATCCAACACAACCAAACGCTGAAATGCTACGCTCAAGTGGCCCACTTCGCCACCACAGGAATCGCTGATGTCAGATCCGATCAACAACCCTTACGCGGCACCTAGCGAAATCGGTGGACAGGATCCTTATTCACCCGGCAACCCAGACGAATTAGCGGGACGTTTTACCCGCTTTGTCGCCGCGTTGATCGACGGCATCCTAGTCATGGTGGTGATGTTGCCCATTCAATTCATGACTGAATTTCAGATGCGGACGCAGACTGGCGAAGTCAGCGCACTGGAGCAATTTGGCATGACGGCCCTGAATTTCGGTGCCTTCCTGCTATTCCATGGGTACCTGCTGGCCAAGCGAGGACAAACCGTTGGTAAGTTCTTGCTGAAGATCCAAATCGTTGGCTATCCGGACCGCGAACTGATCCCGTTCGGCCGGCTGTTGGCCTACCGCTATTTGTGGCTGTTGCCGTTCACGCTGATCGCGATTCTGATCCCTGGAATGATCGACGATTTCCTGGTGGGGATCATCACACTGGTGGACTCGTTGATGATTTTCCGTGCCGACCGTCGCTGCCTTCACGACCTGATCGCAAAGTCGCAAGTAGTTCTGTATCGGCCGCTCGGATCGCCTGACTTGGAAGCTGCCCACCCGCAAGGGTAGGGCATTCGAATCCGAGTCGCTTCGTCCCGGCTAAGGACTTCAACAACAACTAGCGACGAGATTGCGAGTCGTTGGCTTTGGCCGACTTCACCGTGTCTTCGTGCACCAATTCTTCGGTCATGCGTGCCCGGTATTCCATCATGCTACCGGCACCTTGGAAGCCGACGACGGTTTCATCCCAGTTGAGCTCTTTGCCCAGCAGGTAGCCGTTGTCGACATCGAACCGGATCGTTCCGTTACTCAACTGCTGAACCACTTGAGCCTTGATGGATTCATCATCAATCGGAGTTAATGTTTCACTCTTCACGGCGATCGTCGCCACACCGGCCTTGACCTTCTTGAGCGTATAGACCTGACGGATCTTGATCGTTTTCACCAAACCGTCTTCTGTGCGAGCTTGCAATTCCGAAGGCACCGCCCATGACGTGCCCACCGAAACCGCTTCTTCAGGCACCGACAAGGTCAGCGACCCCATGCCCAGCGACGATTCCGATCCAGCGTGCTTTTCGCGTCGAATTTCGTCACCCTTTTCATTGATCGTTACGGTGGCGAGTGGCGTTCCGATTTGGCTAGCCACTACGCTAAAAACGCCAGGCGGCGTTTCGCCTGTTTTGCTGTCCCAGCGAATCTCTTCGGCCTCGCCGTTTTGTTGAGTCATGGCGACGGATTCGATCTGATGATCAAACGTCATTTCCGTGGGTTTCGCATCGTTGACCGTCCACGACCGAATACTGGTGGTGTGCACGTTGGCGATTTCTTCGGTGCCGTTGATCCGCGTTTTCGTCTTCGCAACATGCGTCACTTCGTAACGAATTTTTTGATTGGGCGACAACTTGTGCCGCAACTGATAGGTCTCACCTGATTCAGCGGGCTTGGACTTAACCAAAATGCTTTGGCCACCTGCATCCGCGGCAGTGGCGTCGTGCGTACTGAATGCACCGAAAGAGGCAAAACAAACGGCGGCGAGAGCGATAGAAAGCCGAACAGGGCCGAACGAACGGTGAAGCAACACAACCACTTCCTTTGGAAAGACTGGTCAGGGAAAGATTCTTTTCAAATCAACACCCCCGGCGTTTATCAAAAACGCGACAGTTTTTCCAGATCAACTCAAGTCGTCTTTAGCCCATTCTCAGACGACCAATCCACACAACAGCGGCCAATCTACCCCTGCTTGGGAAACGCAGCTGGTTGTCCGAACCAGTCCGGATGATATCCCTCTCGAACCGCTAGCAAAATTGCTTTGCCATGTTGGTGTTCGGCCCCATGCGTGTAGTCCCATTCCAACCGTTCTTCGTACCGCAGAATCCTCAACCGCGATTCTGCCGCAACGGCCCAGGCGGCCAATTGATTCGGCCGGAAATAATTGATCACCGCGCCAGCAGTTTCGCTAACGGGTACCTGGCGAGTGTTGCCGGGGGGAAGTTCACTGCCGGGATCTTCGGTCGTATGGACCTGCACATACAACATACCGTGATCAGTCAGGCTGTCACACATCCGCTGCCAGACGTCTTGAGCATCCACCGCCGGAATATGGTCAAGCACCGTGGTCGCAATCACGGCGTCGAAGTGATTTTCAGGAAACTCAAACTCCCGCACGTCACAAAGCTTGGTCGTGATCCGGTCGGCCACTTGGTGCTCCACAGCCCGCTCGTTGATCCGTGCCAAACCGCGATCACTTAAGTCGACCGACGTCACCTCGTATCCCGCGGCTGCCAATGCGATCGAGTCTCGACCGGCTCCAGCGCCCAAGTCGACCGCCAACCCGTTGGTCGGCTGCTTCGCCCCCCGGTCCGGCCCGCCGACTTGCTCAAGATACGCCTGCAGAGCCGCCGATGGCTCCATCCCGTAGGCGATCTCATCGCGGTTGTAGGCGTCAAAAAAGTAGTCACTCGCAGGAGAGGTCACGTCAGTCACTTATAACAAAGGGTAAAAATTGAGCTTGTGAGGGTTCCCGCGTGACCTCGACACCGGCCATGCGTTTCTAATGTACAGAGTAGTTCATGGGGAAGTTTGGGTAGCTGGAGACCAAGTTTCAGCAGTTGGTGGGGAAGTTTCGACATTCGTCATCCGCTTTGCCAAGATTGCGATGTCCCATTCGAATGACTATCCAACACCATGCCGGCCCCCACTGATAGCCCCGAGATGCCACCGACCGCTACCAACTGGCACAGACTGTTCTCTAGATCGATATGAAACATGAACCACGCAGCCAGCGAGTCGACAACGAATCGCGAGAAGTCAGGTCTAGCGACTCTGGCAACTCGAACCGCTCGCTGGGCGTTGCTGGCGTTCATGATGTTGAGCACGTTCGCGGTCCTGATTACCGGCATCAGCGACAACGAACCAACCCGTCCCAAACAAGCTTCTCGCCTTTCTAAGCAGTCCACAAACACGTCCCACTGGGATTCAGTCGTCGATCAAACGTGGCGTGATCAAATCGAAGCTGCTGGCTTGGATGCCGCCGATCCTGCCGATTGGCTTACCGTGTGTCGACGACTCTCACTCGCATTAGTCGGCACCGGCGTTTCACTCGAAGAGATCCGCGATCTACAACAATTGGCCGAAGACCAGCGAGTCGAAACCCACCGCGAGACCCTACTCAACGATGGACGATTTCATGACTACTGGGGCGAGCGATTCACGCGTTTTTTGGTCGGCGCCGATGAAGGCCCGTTCCTTGTTTACCGTCGGCGTCGCTTCCGAACGTGGCTCTCCGAACAACTTGCGGCTCAGGTTCCTTACGATCGGTTGGCACAGCAACTGATCACCGCGGAAGGGCTTTGGACGGATCGACCGGAGGTCAATTTCCATACGGTGACCTTCGATACCGGCAATGGAAACCCAGATCCCGTTCGCATTGCCGCTCGGGTCTCAAGAGTCTTCCTGGGGATCCGAATTGACTGCCTGCAGTGCCACGATGACTTCTTAGGCAACGTCTCCGTCGGCGATCCCGTATGGATGCAAAACACGTGGATGCGAGACGCGGAATTTGCTAACGCCACAGCCAACCAAGCCGAGCCGTCCACCGCTGATATTCGGGCCGGGACTCAAGAGGATTTCCACGCATTGGCTGCCTTCTTCACCGCCGCAAAAAACAAGGGTTTACAAGGTTTGCAAAGCAAGCCAGCGAACTACTCGTTTCAGTTCTTGTATGCGGACGAGGAAACATCGGTGCCGCCTCAAGTCCCATTCCGCCGTGACCTGTGTCCATCGCCCGACGAAATCCCCAATGCTCGTAAACGATTGGCACATTGGATTACCGCTCCCGACAACCTGCAGTTTGCTCGTGCCACGGTCACCCGCATTTGGACTCTCTTGTTCGGTCGTCCGCCCGGTGATGCGGTCGACGACTTGTCACTCGATGAGACGCCCAGCCCCATGATGATGGCGTTAACGCAGGCGTTCATCGATAGCCACTACGACCTAAAGACCTTGATTCGGTTGATCACCGATAGCCAAGCCTTCCGTATCGACAGTCGGGCCAAATTTGAAATCACCCAACGACACGAAAACGCGATGGCGGCATTCCCGCTAGTTCGACTTCGCGCCGAACAGGTTGCCGGTTCAGTCATTCAGGCCGGACGTGTCAAAACGATCGACCGAGACAGTTCCTTCATTGTGCAACTTCAGCGCTACGGCGAAACCAATGACTTCCTCAAACGATACGGCGATTTGGGCGACGACGAGTTCAGCAGCGATGCCGTAACAATCTCGCAACGATTGTTGATGCTCAACGGCAAATTGACCAAAGAAATCACCAAGTGGAACCCGATCCTCAACACCTCGGCTCATGCCGGCATGTTTGCTCAAGACGCTGCCGGTGTCGTCGAATCCATCTATTTGGCAACGCTGAATCGGTTTCCTACGCCAACCGAGCAAGACCACTTCATCCAACGAATTGAAAATTCCGAAAGTCGCAAGATGGCGATTGAGGACATCGTTTGGGTGTTATTTAACAGCAGCGAATTCGCGTGGAACCACTGACCATGATTGACTCTCGATGGACATCGCTCTGCGATCCAAGAATTCACCTATCGCGGCGCAGACTTCTCGGTGCCGGAGGCGGATTGATGCTTCCGAGCTTGGCCCGGCAACTCGCACACGCAGCCGAAAGATCACGTGATCCAAAATCGCCGCCGATGAGCCTGATTGTGCTTTGGCTGGAAGGCGGTCCGAGCCAACTTGAAACGTTTGATCCTCATTCAGGTTCGCTTGTCGGTGGCGACGCCCGTGCCATTCCAACCCGGACCACCGGGCTTGAAATTTCCGATGCGTTGCCCGCCACTGCCGAAGCGATGCATTTAGCAACATTGGTGCGCAGCGTTGTCGGCCAAGAAGGTGATCATGAGCGGGCGATCTACAACATCAAAACGGGCTTTCGGCCTGACCCCACCCTCGTCCATCCCGCGATCGGAGCGGTGCTGTGCGATGCCGACGATTCCGGCGCGGACATCCCTCGGCACGTTTCCATCTTACCGGGCAACAATGCTGGACGCGGTGGATTCCTGGGTGCAAAGTGGGACGCATTCCGCACCGGTGACCCACTCAATCCAGTCCCGGATGTTGTCGCGAGTGTCCAACCGGATCACTTAGCACGCCGACTGGCTGATTTGCACGATATCGTGGAACCTCAGTTTGCCCGAAACCGGTTAACCAATCTGCAGGACAACCGGACTCTACATCAAGCCAGCACAGAAGCCGCTCGACGGATGATGTCTAGCGACCAACTGGATGCATTCGACGTGCGTCTGGAGCCCGAAGCAAATCGACTAGCATTTGGCGACGATCCGTTCGGACGAGGTTGCCTGGCCGCCGCTCGACTGATCGAAGTCGGCGTCCGCTGCGTCGAGGTCACACTCGGTGGCTGGGACAGTCACGTCAACAATCACTCGCTGCAAAGCTCGGCAGCTTCAAGGCTCGATCCCGCACTGGCTGCGCTGCTGCATCGTCTGGAAGAACGGAAACTGCTGGACTCAACGCTGGTTGTTTGCGGAGGTGAATTTGGACGCACACCGCGAATCAATGCTGCCGAAGGACGCGACCACTGGCCGCACGGTTTCAGTGTCATGATGGCTGGAGGCCGGTTCCGACGCGGGCATGTGCATGGGGCAACTTCGACGGATCCTGAAGCGACCGGGCCAGCCAAACACGTCAGCGACCCGGTTTCCATCGCCGATCTGCATGCGACGATTCAAACCGCTTTGGGCCTCGATCCCAATTACGAATACCACACGCCAGTCGGACGTCCAATGTTCCGCTCCGAAGGCCGTGTGTTGGATTCGCTGCTGACTTAACACTGGGGCGTAATCGGCAGCCCACATTGTGCAATGCACCCCACTGCGAAGATCGCTCGCGTGCCCCTACAATGCTCCGTTTTCCTATGGAATTGCGGGATCGCCCGCACTCACGGACTCATCTGGGGCTGTATCGTCGCGATGCCGATTATCGAAGTCAAAGACCTAACGAAGCACTACCGTGTCTACCAAAAGAAAGAAGGCCTAGGGGGTAGTATCCGAGGTCTTTTCAATCGCGATTTCCGCGACGTCCATGCCGTTCAGGGCATTAACCTCACCGTCGAGCAGGGCGAGTTTGTCGCCTTCCTGGGCCCTAACGGAGCCGGCAAGACCACCACCCTGAAACTGCTATCGGGTGTGATCCAACCCACCGGCGGTTCGGCTACCGTAATGGGGCACGTTCCGTGGAAACGGGAGAATGATTACCGGCGAAGGTTTGCGCTCGTCATGGGCCAGAAAAACCAGCTTTGGTGGGACTTGCCCGCCCGTGAATCGTATCGCCTTCACCAACACATCTACGGCATCGACGTTAAGGCGTTCGAAGCTAGACTCGATGAACTGAGCGATTTGCTCGACGTCACGCGTTTGCTCGATCAACCCGTTCGCGAGCTGTCGTTAGGCGAACGGATGAAGATGGAATTGATCGCCGCATTGCTACACAGCCCCGAGGTTCTTTTCCTTGACGAGCCAACGATTGGTTTGGACGTCATCGCCCAGCACAACATCCAAAAGTTCTTGAAATACTATCAAGAGAAACGCCAGATCACGATTTTGCTGACCAGTCATTACATGAAGGACATCGCCGCCCTTTGCCGCCGCGTCGTCGTCATCGCTCGTGGCACAATCCAGTACGACGGGTCCCTATCCGGCATCATCGATAAGTTCAGCGGCGACAAGCTGGTCACTCTGCAATTCGCCGCATCGGAGTCGCTATCGCTGCCGAAGTCACTTGGTGAAGTCGTCAACGAGAACTGGCCCAAGATTCAATACAAGGTTCCTCGCGGCGACGTGCCGCGACTTTTAGCCGAAACCCTTCGCGACCACTCAATCGAAGATGTCGTCGTCGAAGACCCACCACTCGAAGACGTCATCGCTGGACTGTTCCGCGAGTCAATGGAAAACACGCAGGAAGCAACACAAGCATGATTCAACTCGACAACCTTTCAATCGGATTCCGCGGCCCTCAACTGCTTGACGACGTCTCCGTTCGCATTCAACGAGGCGACCGCATCGGACTGCTCGGACGCAACGGTGCAGGCAAGACTACACTGCTGAAGTTACTTGCCGGTGACCTCACGCCCGACCATGGCGACATTGTCGCTGATGCCGGCGTTCGCATAGCACGACTGCTCCAGGATGTGCCGCGGCACATTGAGATGAAGGTCAACGACTTGATGATGGCCCGCTCAACTGAAATTGAGGGCATGACATCTTCGCTGGGCCCATCCGATCACGAAACCCGCGAACCTTGGGAAGTCGAACAGTTAACCGAGGAAACTCTTTCTCGCATGGACCTGGACGGCGAGGCGAATTTCCAAGATCTCTCCAGCGGTATGAAACGCCGAGTCCTGCTCGCTCGTACGATCGCAGCCAAACCTGACCTGCTGCTGCTCGACGAACCAACCAACCACCTTGATATCCACTCGATCCTTTGGCTGGAAAAATTCCTGAAAGCCTGGTCGGGCACGCTGATGTTCATCACTCACGATCGCTCGTTCCTGCAATCGCTCGCCGATCGGATTTGGGAAGTCGACCGCGGCCGCCTGTTCGACTGGACGTGCGACTACCCCACGTTCCTACAACGCAAGGCTGACGCACTCGACGCCGAAGAAAAACAAAACGCGTTGTTCGACAAGAAACTAGCCGAAGAAGAAGCCTGGATCCGCAAAGGCATCAAAGCCCGTCGTACCCGCAACGAGGGCCGGGTCCGCGCGTTGAAGGCACTTCGCGAAGTCCGATCCGACCGGCGATCCAAGGAAGGCACAGCCAAGCTGAATCTGCAAACCGCCCAACGCGGCGGAGCGTTGATCGCCAAACTCGACAACGTCTCGTTTTGCTACGACGAATCCAAAACCATTGTGCGAGACTTCAGCACGCTGGTCATGCGTGGCGATAAAATCGGCATCATCGGACCCAATGGTGCTGGTAAAACCACCTTGCTGAAGCTGATCCTAGGCAGCCTGGAACCAACATCCGGCGAGATCAAATTAGGCACCAACCTGAAGGTTGCCTACTTCGACCAACTCCGTGACAAACTGGATCCCGAAGCGACCGTCGCTGAGAACATCGGCGAAGGCGCCGACAAAGTCGTCGTGGGCGATAAAACCAAACACATCCTGGGCTACCTACAAGACTACTTGTTCACGCCCGACCGAGCCCGAACGCCCGTGAAGCACCTGTCCGGCGGCGAGCGCAACCGCGCCCTTCTCGCCAAGCTAATGACTCAACCGGCCAACGTCATCGTCTTGGACGAACCGACCAACGACCTGGATGCTGAAACGTTGGAAATGCTGGAAGAACAACTCGCCAACTTTGATGGCACTCTCTTGATGGTCAGCCACGACCGGACATTCTTGAACAATGTGGTGACCAGCACGATCGTGTTCGAAAACGACGAGGCCGAAGGCACGGTTAACGAATACGTCGGCGGCTACGACGAATGGGAAGCGGCCAAGTTGCGTCGTGAAGGCGAAGCACGCGAACTCAGCAACGCTCGCGGAACGATCGCTCAAACAAAAGCAGCGCAGTCCAAAGCCGCCAACAATCAACAGGCCGCGTCCGAAGCCAAACCTGCACGATTGACTTACAACGAGCAACGTGAGCTGAAATCGCTGCCTGCTGAAATTGAAAAACTTGAAGCTCGCATCGCGTCACTTCACACCGAAATGGCTGAACCCAACTTCTATCAATCCGGCGGCGACCAAATCGCTCTGAAAGCGAAAGAACTACAAGAGCTGGAATCGACTCTCGAATCCAAGTTCGCGACCTGGGAAGACCTCGAAGCCCGTTCGTAGCACGCACGTGCATCGAGTAGAGGTTGCCCAGGATTCGGACCGGGCAACCTAGGCCGATTCGGCTCCGCTCACAAAGCAGTTTCTTCTCAACAAACTGCACCGGAGAAATCGGCAGCATCAACGCTCGCGTCGCGACTTCGAAATCACTAGAGAACAACCGATGCCCCAAACACTGATGAACTGGTACGACCGACCGCAATACTTCGACATGGTTTTCCGAGACGAAACCAACGACGAAGTGCGGTTCTTCGAACAAGCGTTTACGAAGCTCGTCGACAATCCTGTCAAACGACTCTACGAACCCGGATGCGGCAGCGGCCGACTTGTCGCTGCGATGGCAGGCCGCGGTTACGCCTTGGTTGCCACGGACAACAACGACGCGATGTTGGCCTACCTAGCCAAACGCCTCAAGCGACGTGGGCTCCCCGGCCAACTCCTTAACACTGACATGACGACGTACGTTTGCGAACCTACCGTTGACGCGGCGTTCTGCACGTTCAATACGTTTCGGCACCTCCTCGATGAGGACGCCGCTGTCACTCACCTGCGTAGCGTTGCTGCGTCACTGCAGCCTGGTGGCATCTACATTCTTGGCTTTCACTGCATCCCACTGGATGCCGATCCGGACTGCACCGAACGCTGGTCAGCTTTGCATGGCGGCACGAAAGTCAGCGTGACACTACGCGTGATCAACTTTGAAAGACGCAAACGTCGGGAAACCCTGCGAGTTTCCATCAAAGCTACAAAATCAAATGGACAAATTGAGCGAATTCGAAGCGAGTTCCAATTGCGTCTCTACACACCAGCCCAAGCCAAGAAGCTACTTAAGAGTGTCGACGACGTTTTTGAAATCGCTTCTGTTCACGACTTTGATTACGACATGACTGAACAACGCAAAATGGACAATGATCTCACGGACGCAGTTTTCATTCTTCGCAAACGCTAAACTAATCCGTACAATCGCTTCCCCTTCTCACCCTTCCTTCCTATTCGACTGAGTCAAACGATGGATCGTCTTGCTAGCATCAAGTATTTCGGTTTGTGCGCTGCGTTGAGCTTCGCATTCGCAGGATGCGGAGGCGGAAGCACCGCAGAACCCTCTCAGGCCACAAGCCCTGGCACAGGCGATAATGTGGCTCAACCGGCCAACCCGCAGCCCGCCAAAGAATTGACCGGTGGAATGACTCTGCCAGACGAGGTGCCAATCCAGCCGTCATCGCAACCGGCCAAACCCGCTTCGCCAGATTCAAACAAAGGCATGCAGCTACCCGACAACTTGTCGCCGTAAGCGTTGCAACTTGCCGCTAGACCCAGTGGCAGGCAACGAGGCAACGAGCCAGTCTGTCTTGAGTGGCGATTGAGGATTCGTTGCCTCGTCTACTTCCGTCAACTGGGAGTGACGTGCGGATTCGCTACATCCCCCACTGCAGTAACAACCGAAGTGAAATGCGGTTACCGGTTCACAGAAGGATTCGTTGCCTCATCCACTACGGATGGCGAGGGGAATCGCTGCCTCCTCCCCCAACACGGAGGTCGTGCAGTTTTTAAGTGCTGTGTCAGTAACGCCTTGAGAACCCCGCCCACGCAACGGGCGGGGTCGGAAAGCGAACGTTCAGCGAGATTTCCGGGGGAGCGGCAATATGCGCTGCTTCCCACGCTCGGCCCCCTCCCTCACGTACGCCTGAACGGCGTCGCTCGACCTCACCCAAAACTTCGTTCCGGGAGAGGTTCTCAAATGCTGAAGCCCGCTAAAACACGGCCTCGAAAAACTACACGACCTCCACGCCGTGAGATACTCAACGCAGCGTGACGCTAAGAGAGTGTCTTTCCGGCGACGCTAACCGCCTTGGGGCGTTGGACATTCTTTGCAAGGCCGAGCAATTCGAAGAGCTGGATCACACGCCACGACATATCAAACTCGTACCACTTGTGACCGTGAGCAGCCGCTCGCGGGGCAGCGTGGTGGTTGTTGTGCCAGCCTTCGCCATGGCTGATCAATGCGACCAGCCAATTGTTCATGCTGTTATCGCGAGTTTCATAGTTTCGGTACCCAAACACGTGCCCCAGGGAGTTCACCGACCAAGTTCCGTGCAGCACAAATACCGTGCGAATCGCGACAGCCCAAACGCTCCAGCTCAAATAGTATCGCCAAGCAACCGACCAATCGCCGCCGCTGACCGCTAAACCGATCAAGCCACCAAGGGTAGACAATGCGATCGCATGCGCGATGAAAACAAAGAACCAACCGTCCTTGCGTTCCAACTTCAAATAGAACGGATCCCGCAACAAGTCACGCACATACCGTTCGTAACGACTCGTTCGATCGAGATCTCGGTGCCGACAAACCACCCATCCCACATGCCCCCAAAGGAAACTTGCAAGCGGAGAGTGTGGGTCAGGCTGGTGATCGGAATGCTGGTGGTGCATCCGGTGAATGGCAACCCATCGCGCTGGACTATCTTGCAGATTGCACATGCCCAAAATAGCGAGCGTGTGCTCAAGCCACTTCGGACAAGTGAAACCACGGTGGGTCAGCAAGCGATGGTACCCAATCGTGATCCCCATCATGCCAAACACGAAGTGTCCCGCGATGCCCGCAATCAAACCGGACCACGTGAACAGATAACTGAACCACGCTGGCACAAACGCCGCCAAAGCGACAACGTGCACCAGCGAAAGCACGATCACGTATTGCCACATGATCTGAAGCGGCTGCACCTGATCCGGCTTCGGAATCCGCTGCGGGTCGCGACTGGGCTCATCATCCTGATGCAGCAACTCATCACCCATCGGGTCATAGGTGGCTGCCGCGACGTCACCGGGCGAGGGCTTTGCAGGAATCGTAGCCGAACCGGATTCGGACCGCATAGTTTCGGAAGTGGACATCAGAACCGTCTTGAGCAAGAAAAGCGAGAAAAAACTGGCCATAGAGGGATTCGCTAAGCCCTAGCGTCGGCATTCTTTGCCTAATATGCAATGCCACTTTAATCGCCAGCTACCCGCATTAGCATGCTAACGGAGCGATTCCCGGACGAGGCCCTGATTTGCTGCTAAATCTGCTAAATACATCAGTGCGCAGCAAAAACGGCCAGGATGCATTCCCGGCCGTATTGAACTCGAATTTTGCGGTGAACTGGGGCCTGGCCGAAACCTAAGCCGCCAATTGCAAGACAACCGCTAGCACACCTTCGTGGCCAGCTCTACTTGTCTTTGTCGTCGGCCTTCTTGACCTTCTTCTTTTTCTTCAACGAGATTTTTTGCACGCGGGTCTTTGCCATCCCGATGATGTCGGCATTTTCATCGAAACGATCGAGTTCCTTAAGACGAGCAACTCGCTCGGCACGGGTCAGGACGTTGCGGTTCTTGATGGCCCCGGCTTGAACCTTGAGGCTTCGATCCATGGTCATGGGACGAATTCTACGCTGAAAGAGTAATGGGTGGTCGGATTTTTTTTGGGTCGAGCGGCGAATGATAGCTTAGTTGAGCAATACTAGCAACCTCATCGCTCCACCAGCTTGCAGGAGATTTACAGGGGCCTCGAATCCTCCGCCGGCCCCCCCGGAATAACCATCTCGTCCCCAGGCAAGGCGGTGGAATCGTCTCGGCCGACCAGCTTTTGATAGATCGACATATCCACGGTCTCGCTGATGAACGAGACCGCTCCGTCGCCCATCGCCACGCTGGCGCCACCGGCGTGATAGCTCGCCAACCCCGGCACAAACAGAGGATCGCTGAAACTTTCAACGGCGATCTCGGCGTTGATTGGCAATCCCGCGTTACGAAGACTGCTGCGGGTCCCACTCATCCATCCCAGATCAAACTCAGGCGGCGAGAGCTTTTCACCAACCAAAATCGTATGGGCCATCCCATCGACCACTTCATCGAGCAAGATCCAACGATTGAGCATCAGCAAACCGTTGCCATCGACCTGAATCGGCCCAGCCTGGCTCGAATGCATGCCGACGTAGCTGGTCGTGTTGGGAACCTGCTTTTGAGCCGACGCCGGGCACCTCAGGAACGCGATATCCACCTCGTGCGGCAATCGGTTGGCTTCTTCGTAAACGCCAAATCGAAAATCAATTGACTGATAGAGCCCGTCCCGGTCCAGAAACGGCAGCAAACTGGCGAGCCAATTTTGGTGGTACCCCTCTGGCAGGCTCTGAATCGGCTCGACAGGCTCGCTCAAAACCGCGTTGTGCGAAAATGTCCCACTCGGCAAATGCCCGAAATCGCTGGCATACGCCTGAGTCGCCAACGTGATTTTCGTCAAGTTCTGGTGACAATTGCTTCGCCGAGCGATGGATCGCATGTCCCGTACGACCGGGATCGAAATTGCCAACAGGATGCACAGGATCACCAAGACAACGACAAGCTCGAGCAACGAAAACGCACGGCGTTTCGAGACCAGCAGCAAACGATCAACTCTTGCGAAGAACATGGGGATCACAGTTTTCATGAAAAGAACGCCACTGACACCGTCATACCATTTCAAACGGATGACGGGTACAAATGGAGGTCAGGTACAGATTGCGGTTGGGCGTTGATAGCGGTGCAGAACCGTTCGCACGATAACCATCCCTGAGGCCTGCATCCACCACACCCAACCGAAATCCTACCTACGCCTTCAATCCCCACGATCCCTCGCTGCTAGCGACTGCCCTTCTGAAAAGTAACCGCTGTGAATCGCATCCGAACATCGTGGCTGGTCATCCTAGTCTTCGTCGTGATTACCGAAGCACTCGCTGCACGCGACGGGATCGCTGCAGAGCCATTCTCGGTCATGACATGGAATCTCGAATGGTTCTATGACGACGCCAAGAAAGACAATTACAGCGAACTGGCGATCGAGAAAGCTTCGCCCAGTCGCGGTCAATGGAACTGGCGTAGGGATGCTGCCGCAGCGGCCATCGCCAAGATCAATCCCTCCGTCGCCGCCGTTCAAGAAATCGAAGGGCAACGGGTGCTGTGGTACCTGACCCGAGCACTCGAGCGAGAACACAGCCTCAAGTACGACGAATTTGTCATCGAAGGCAACGACCATTTCACCGAACAAGATGTCGGTTTGCTAGTACGACCGCCGATCGACCTCACATCCATCATGCGGGGGAACGTCACTTCAAAAATGAACCGCGACACGTTCGGTTCTGTTTCCAAGCACGTTGCTGCCTTCATTGAAGTACCTGTTGGCGAGACCAGTGAAACAATCTTGATCGTCAACGTTCACCTACGGTCCAGAGACGTGGGCGACCCGATTCGCAAGAAACAGGCGGCAAGCCTGAACCAATGGATCAATGCATGGACACGCCATTCACCGACCACCCCCGTGATTGTGCTAGGCGACTTCAACACCGAACAGATCGCCGAGAAAGTGGATCCGACTAGTGAATTAGCGGTTGTGATGTCACGCTCCACCGCCGACCCCGATGACGACCTGGTTGACCTGCACGACTGGATCCCCGAAAGCGGGCGGCAAACACACCTATTAAGAGGCAAGCAGTTCGATCGCATCCTGGTCAGCCGCTCGCTTGTCGAAGACACTCCTGACGTCCAAGATCTTGTCTTATCGACGGTGAAGGTCCGCCGCGATGTCGTCATCCGTGGCCGTGGCGACACGCCGACTGAACACTGGGAAGACTATTGGGGCCAACCCGACGACCAACGCGACCTAAGCGATCACTACCCCGTAGTTGCAGAGTTTGAAATCCGATGAGCGAAACGCCGCCCCCCAAGACGACACACCCAACCACACCACCTCAAAAACCAACTCCTCCCGATTCACGGCCGATGATCCGCCTGGACGACTTCCTGAAGGCGGCCGGCGTGGTCGGCACCGGAGGCGAGGCCAAGGTCCGGATCCAAGGCGGCGAAGTGATCGTCAATGACGAAGTCGAAACCCGACGCCGTCGCCAACTTCACTCCGGCGACGAGGTCAATTGGAACAACCAACTTTGGGTGGTGGACTTCGATGATGACGATGCAACCTGAGCCCGGCATGCAACCTGAACCCAGCTTGCGACCTAGGCTCAGAGCTCTTTCCGAGAACCAAAGCCATCGCGGCTAATAGGGAAGTTCCACCGCATCGCACAAGAACTTCATCAACGGTTTGGCCTGCCGAATCAACTCCAGGATTCGCTTCACCGCGTCATCAGCGAGCACCTCTTCGCGGGCCAAACTGGCGATCGCAATGAAATCAACTCGCCTAAGATCTTCGATCATCGGATGATCTTTGGAATAGTCACGCGGTGATGTCTTCAGCGATTCCCCAGCCAAGTCGAATGACTTGCGAAACGTCCGCTGATCGCGAGTCTTGATCCAAGCTTTCGGGTCGGCATCAATCGCATGTCGAATGGCCGCCAGCGTCTCCTTCGGCGGCCGCCAACTGCCGACGCCCACAAAGCATTCATCGCATGCTAGATGAATGTAGACACCCGGCCCGTGGATATCGCCGTCCGCGTCATGCCGAAGTGAGATCCCCACATTGGTTTTGTAGGGCGTCTTATCTTTAGCAAATCGCGTATCACGATGAATCCGCAACAGCGAACCGCCCGATCGCTTCGCAATAACACGAAGCATCGGAGCGGATCGCGCGAGCGGTTTTTCCAGTTGCTCTATCAAGTCCAACGCCGGCTCTCGAACGCACTGCTCATAGCGATCTTTGTTCGCCTTGAACCACTCGCGTTCGTTGTTCTCATTCAGATCATCTAGGAACTCGAACAAGTCACGAGATATCGGCGAGGACTTTGACATCAATTCATTCTTCCGTAACAGCGTCTTCTTCAGGAGGAAAACCTTCCACTGCACACTCCGCCGGAACCGGACGGCCATCCTGAGGGAAGCACCGCAACACGCCCCGTGGTGGATCAATCATTCCCTCGTCGCAAACGCAGACCTTCCAAATCACGTCGCCGGGGCCTTCCATCGAATCGCCACTTTCGATCGGCTCTTCCTGTTCCTCTAGGAAACAGGTAACCAACCGCAAGAACTGCTCCACTTCGGCGAAGTCATACGACTCGGCGTGGAAACAAGCTTCGACGTCCAACAAATCCAACTGTGCATTCCCCACGGTGTCCATCACCGCCCATTCGTTTTCCAAGCGGAACAAGCGAACGTTCGACCACAAATCCAGTGGCGGGAAGTCGTTCTCTTCGGCGAATTCAAAACTCTCGTTGAGCGTCTTCAAATCTCGCAGCACTTCGCCGTTGGGATTGAAGTAACAAATCGCCTGTGGCAGATCCGTGATGGCCGCCGCGATCTCCGTCACCAACGCCAACTCATCGAACGGCTCGTACCCTTCCGGGATGATCGGAGCATCATCGTCATCGTTGCCCAATACGTACGAACTACGCACACGAACGAAAGCGACGGGCTCCTCAGCCATCTCGCGACCGTCTTCCCAAACCCATGACTGCTCCTGAGCCCGCTTTAATGAACCCGCACAGGTATACGGCCCAAAGCTGCCCAGGCCCCAACCCGCGTACAGCTCAGGATCTTGTTCTGGATCCCCCATCGAATCGGGCCAAGGACGCTCGACGATATCAACGACCACCTTACCGCTGCCGTCTTCATCCATATTCATCAGCACCGCCGGCCCCAGGAACGTCCAATCTTCGGACGCCTCGATAGGCTCGGACGGATAAAAGTCGTCACAGCAAGCAGCCACCTCTTGGATAGTCACACTCTGACGCATTAAAACAACGATGCCTTGGGTGAAAAGTCCCTTAGCCATATTGGATCCTTCGAAAAGTAAACGTAAATCCCACCGGGAGTTTAGGTGCTCAGCAATCGGCAAGAAACCAGGGCAAAAACGAACACAGAGAGCCAGCCCAAGAGAATTGGGCCGGAGGTGGCAAAATTCGCCATCTATTTCAGCCTGCTACCCCTGCCTATCCTGGCAACAACCTACTTCCAGCAGGGTTTTGTCGCTGCCGGTCGCGCCGCCACCAGCATGGCGATGCCCACCGGAATCGCTTGGCTACTGCTGTGGGGACTGACCATTCATCGGTTCAATGCCGGCCAAATCCGAGCGGCTATTGCATGTTTGCTCCTATTCCTGGCCTGGACGCTGCTGGGGATCAGCCCCGTCACCGACCGCACCATCCGGCTAGTCGAATTCCCACTGACACCCACGCCTCATCCGGCTCTGGAAAAACGTGATCCCGAGTCACTCCCTCTAGACGCCGTCGTGACTCTGGGAGGCTCTGCGGGCTTGGTCCTGGATGGTTTTCCCGAGATCAACGCTGACGGCGAACGCATTGTCTCGGCCGCCCAGGCGTTCCATGGCGGGGCGACCCGATCCATCATCACCACAGGCACCTCCACCGACAATATTGGCAATCCGGCCGGCCTCAGCCGCGATCTACTGATATCGCTAGGCGTTCCCCCAGAGATCATCTTCTCGATCGAGGGAGCCAACACGGACGCCGAAATGAAGTCTTTGGCAGCGTTCCTGGACTCACCGCCTCAAAAGTGGCTCGATTTGGTAGGACACGACCGGCCACCCGAAATTGGCCTAATCACCAGTGCGTTCCACATCCCGCGAGCGATGCGACTGGCCCGAACGCAAGGATTGCAGCTAATCCCGCTGCCGTGCGCGTTTCGAACCTCCGACACAGAAAAACCGTGGCTCGCATCCAATTTGATCCCTACCGCAGAGAACCAAAAGAAGATCGGTATCGCGATTAAGGAAATCCTGGCCGCGATTTTGGGGCGGTAGATCTCGAAAGCTGCGAAACGGCCCAAAACACTGCCGCCTAAGCCCGCGACACCAATTCTGGCAACCAAACAGCACAAAACACTGGTTTTCCTGCTCTGTTCCGGTCAACGGCTAGCTCACCAGGAACCCAAGACGAGCGAGCGACACGCCAGCGAGCGGTGATAAAAAGATCGGATTTTCCGAATTACCCGCAAGATCGGCACAGTTTGACACGATAGAGGTACTACGCAAGCGAATCGTCGACACGAGTCTGTTTTAACACCGCTCCTGTCTTCAGCTCGATTGCTTCCTCGAACACGGTGAAACCACGGAAGGTTGCTCGGATGACTCAGATCATGAACACGAACCTCGTTCGCATAAGTCTATGCTTGGTGGCGTTAGTAACGCTTGCCAGCAGCGGCTGTTATGGCTTGGGCGGCAGCAACATTAACATTGGCTTCCTGGGATATCCAATCCCCGTCAGCCCATACTACCAGTGGCGTCAGGAACAAAAGTTCCATAAGAAAGAACGTTACGACCGCGTGCCAATTTTGGGCCCAACGACCTCCGGCGGCAATCCAGTTGCCCTGGATCCACCTAGCGATGACGAAGTCATGCTGGCTTTGGAACAAGCTCGGCCCGTTCAAGGGGGAATCCCATTGCTTTGGGAAACCCAACGCAACGACGTACGGATCATCAAAGAGAAGATCGCCGATTACATCGACCCACCTCGCTTCTATCCGTTGATCGGGCCTGCACAACTGCACCACGCACACTATAAGTGCACGATCTACTTCGATGAGCGAACCACCGTCGGGTACCCAGTACCACACACGCTTCATGACAAGGAAGCAATCGAAGTGGTGTACATTGACCACAACCACTTCCACATGGTCGGCGACGTCGAGCCTTACACGACGCCTAACCTCTAAGCGAACCAACACGCTCATTATTCCGAAAGCCGCCGCGTCCATTCGACGAGGCGGCTTTTTTCGTTTTCAAACCGGCTTTGAACGCAATGGACGACTCAACAAGTCTTTCCACGCAACGCAAGTCAACTCGGACAGTTGACGGCATTCCGTTCGTATGTTTCGAAGCCGGAATGTGAGCAATCTGGTTACGTCGTACGTAATCTAAAGAAGGACAACGCTCGAGCCACAACGAATCGGAACATCAACGATTCAGCGGATGTGCTAGATTAGACGTCGCCGTTCAGTCGCCTGTCGCCCGAACCTCACCTCTGACGAGTTGAAACCGAACCGATGAATCAGCCACCGAAACAACCGGCCTCGCGGTCCGCCAACCCCCAGGCAAACTCCCCCGATTCATCCGGGTTTGTCAAAACTCGCTGCCCCCACTGCCAAACGATCAACCAGGTCAAGAAGGACGCGGGCGAAGAAGTCCACAAGTGCACCAAGTGCGAACAGATGTTCCGGCTTCGCAAAAAAGTCGAAACACCGGATCAGTTCGACACGGCGACCGTCATGCGGTTTCCCGTGCGGTGCAAATGCGGCGTCGTGATGTCGGTCACCAGCGCCAACTTTGGCAAACAGGTCAAATGCAAGTCGTGCAATCAGGTCATCCGCATCCCGCAGTGGATCGCTGAAAAGAAATACACCGAAGACGAGTTCGACGACTTGTTCAGCCCCGATGAACAAGAGGCGTTCCAACAGCGGATGGCTAACACCAAGATCCGCTAAGACGCCCCACCGCAGGGGCGTCTTCCAAACAGCAAGCTTGCTGCCGATCGAAACTTGCAATCCGATCGAACTTAGCTATCGGTCAAACAACGTGATCGGATCACCGGCATGGGCTGTGGCCTGATATGCCAACACCGCGTTAAGCAACTCAATCGCCATTCGCGACTCCAACGTCACGCCCGCACGAACACCAACACACGGATCGTGCCGACCTTTGGCAAGTTCGAAATCGATGTCACGCAGATCCTTGGTCACCGATTTTTGAGGCAGGTTGATCGTCGACGTCGGCTTAAAGCCAACCCGAGCCACCAGCGGACTGCCGGTCGTGATCCCGCCCAGCAAACCGCCATGCGTGTTGGTCTGATATCCGTCATGGCGAATCGGATCGTTGTTTTCGCTTCCCACTCGCTCGACAACGTCCACGCCCGAACCAATCTCACACGACTGAACGGCATTGAGCCCACCAAGGGCTCCCATCAATCGCACCTTCAAACTTTGATAGAGCGGTTGGCCGAGCAACGGTGGTACACCGATGGCGACCACTTCCACGGCCGCCCCTAAGGAATCACCGCGTTTTCGTGTCTCTTTAATCAACTCGCCCGCTTCGTTTGCAAAGTCGGTGTCGACGGAGGGAATCTCAGCTTCGTCCAATTGCTGCTGGACCTCGTCAACTTGCTCTGCCGTCGAAGTCGCTTGCAACACATCACAAAGTCGCTTGCTCGCCTTCAGTGGTCCGACTTGCGTGATCGATGAAACCAATCGGGTTCCAAACATTTCTTGCAACAGCAATCTCGCCACGCTGCCGCCGACGACATCACTGATCGTGCTTCGATAGCTTGACCGGCCACCACCACGCACGTCCACGAAGCCTTTGGATTGATGAAACTTCACCAAGTCCGTGTGCCCGGGGCGAACTTCACCGCCCAGACCTGTGAACTGGGTGTAATCACCGGACTTCTTGCTGGTCGAAAGCACCATCGCAGCGATCGGCTCGCCCGTCGTGAAGCCATCTTCGTAGCCTTCGGTTTGATACGAAGCCCCGTCCACTTCCACGGACAAGGTCGATCCACCAAGCAACACATCGATGTCGTCGCGATACAAACCGGACAAGAAAACAACTTTGTCCTTCTCGTTCCGCGGCGTGCC
The DNA here is from genome assembly GCF_057365095.1 of Rhodopirellula sp. J20-39. Classification (NCBI taxonomy): domain Bacteria; kingdom Pseudomonadati; phylum Planctomycetota; class Planctomycetia; order Pirellulales; family Pirellulaceae; genus Rhodopirellula; species Rhodopirellula sp. J20-39. The sequence goes on from NZ_CP195123.1 coordinate 6,632,564, forward strand.
ATGCTTGTTGCCGCCCGGTCGGCGACGATCCAAGAACGGTTGCACATCGGACCGGCGAATCCGGTATCCCGGCGGGCAACCGTGAATGATCGTCGTCACTGCGGGGCCGTGCGATTCGCCGGCACCCGCGACGGCGTAATGCGGGCCGCCTAGGACTTCCATTGCAATCCGGCTCCGGCCAATCGAGCCGCGGTTTCGGCCATCAAGGCATCTTCCGCTGCTTCGTCTTCCGCGATGTACGTCACGCTGAATCGCAAGAACGCACCCGCATCGTCCCAAGGCACGGTGACGATGCCGTTTTCTTCAATCAGGAATCGAGTCGCATCTTCCGCCGCAGCAAAGGTTTCACCTGACGCCGTGTGCGTGGGAGCCTTGGTGTACAGGAAGTACGTTCCGCCAGGAACTTCGGCTTCGAACCCAGCTTCTTTCAAAACCTTCACAAGCTTTTCCATTCGGCGACGATACTTCGCACGAATCCGCTCCGGAATCGAATCGTTGTCCAACGCCGCCGCAGCCGCCTTTTGAGTCGCGATGAACTGGCCGCTGTCGCTGTTGTCCTTCACATCGGCAAACGCCTGAACGATCAATGGGTGACCGGCAACGAAGCCCATCCGCCATCCGATCATGTCGTAGCCCTTGCTCATTGAGTGAACTTCGACACCCACGTCCAACGCACCGGGTGTTTCCAAGAAGCTCATCGGCTTGCCATCGAACGTCAACACGATGTGCGCGGCATCGTTAACAACAACGAACTCTTTCTCTTTAGCCAGCTTAACGACCTTTGCGAAGAATTCCTTCGTCGCTGTTCCACCGGTCGGTGAGTTTGGATAGTTCAGCACCATCAACTTGGTCCGACGATAGATGTCGTCAGGGATCGCATCCAAGTCAGGCATGAAGCCGTTTTCAGCCAACAATGGCAAGCGGTAAACGTCACCGCCATAATACCGGGTGTGAGTTCCAGCGACGGGATATCCAGGCACGGTCATCATCGTGATGTCGCCAGGATTGATGAAGCAGGCCGGCAACATCGCGTAGGCTGGCTTGCTGCCGATGCAGTGATTGATTTGTGTGGCGGCGTCCAGCTTGACACCGAAGTGACGATCCATGAACCGAACGGCGGCTTCCTTGTATTCAGCAACACCGTTGTCGGCGTAGCCACGATTTTCGACGCGGTTGATTTCCGTCGCCATCGTTTCGCGAATGCTGACGTCGGCCATCGAGTCATTTTCGCCGATCCCGAAATCCAAGAGCTGACGCTCAGGATGGTCGGCCAACGCCTTCCGCTTCGCCCGTTTGATCTTTTCGAACTTATAGATGGCCGTTCCCTTGCCGTATTCAGCACCACCGATTCGCTCAGCGAACAGGTTTTGGAAATAGGGATCGGCGGTTTCGGCTTGAGTTTCAGCGGAGGCAGTCGACATGGGCGAAAAAGTGGGTCCGTTGTTCGTTTGGAAACAGGAATCGTCGCCCCCGTTTTAGTCACCCAGTGGCGTTTCGTCGAGATCGGCAGCCCCGCACCGGATCCGCTGACCGAGCCGCTCGGGGCAATCGGCAAGCCCGAGCCAGGCCGTTACAATTCAAGACAAGTTTCGCTGCGATCGACACTTCCCCCTTTGACCGGATGAGTTCAAGGCCCGATGAGTTCACCCCCAACCGACCCCCACGGATCGCCGCCGCCCGCTCACACGCCCAGCGAAGCATCCGCTGATCCAACGTCCGCCTCCAAACCGGCCGAACCAAACCGGCAACCAACAACGCCGGAGCCGTCCAGCTCTGCAGATTCCAGCTCCGGTGCTGCCAGCACTGCCCAAAACGCGTCCCGAAACGCCGAGCACATCCGCCAAGCCGAACGCCACCAAGCGGAAATGGACACCGCTCGCGGACAATACGAGGAGCTCGCCGAACTGGCCGGCTCGCTTGCCCATGAGATCAAGAACCCGCTGTCGATCATTCACATGAACATCGACCTATTGAGCGAAGACTTGATCGAGATCGACACGCCGTCCAGCCGCCGCTGTCTGCCCCGAGTCGACATGGTTCGCAACCAATGCGAACGCATGGAAGGACTGCTGCGTGATTTCCTGCGATACGCCCGGCTTCGGCATATCGATTTGTTGCCCGGCAGCCTGAACGACCAAGTCCGACAGGTGCTCGATGCCTACCAAGCCCAGGCTGACGCTCAAAAAATCGATTTACAACGTTATCTCGATCCTGACTTACCCTCGATCCGGCTTCATAGCGATTCCCTGCAATCTGCCCTGATCAACCTGATCAAAAACGCTCTCGAAGCCATGCCCGATGGCGGCCAACTTTGGGCCCGAACCTACAGCAGCCGCAGTGGCGTGATTCTCGATTTAATCGACAGCGGTTCTGGGCTGGACGACAACACGGTGATGCACATGTTCGAACCGTTCTACAGCACCAAAGACGGCGGATCCGGGCTGGGCTTACCGACCGCCCGTAAGATCATCGAGGCCCACGGTGGTCGCATCAGCGTGCAGAGCGAAGTCGGTCGGGGGACGAAATTTTCGCTGCAATTTCCCGTGCCACCTCGGCTACAGTAAAGCGTTCGGCGGAACGAGCACTTCGCCGATCATTTCTAGCTAGCGTTCTGCGACTCCGCAAATCGCCCTTCTCTCGCTCACCGATCCGCAGGAAGACAGATGAACAGCTCGCCACTGATTCGCGTTTGGACCACCACATTCCTAACCGTGCTGTCCATTATCTTCTCGATCTTCTCGCTCGCCAACGCCCAGGCCGCACAACCGTTCCTGCTGCAAATGATTCGCGACGATGCAGTGCACCAAGACCTGCAACTATCTGATTCACAAGTCACCCAGGTCTACGATGTTATCGCCGAGGTGGATCCTCGCTGGTGGGTCAGCCGAATCACACCGGCCGACAAACAACAGGCCGAGATCCAGCAACTCACCGCTCAGCTTCAAACCCGCCTCGACGGCCTGCTCAACGAAGACCAGCGATTTCGTCTGAAACAGCTACTTCGGCAAGCTCACGGAACACGGATGGTTCGCTCACCCGGCGTCGCCGAGGCACTGGAACTGACCGACGAACAACTTACCAAGCTGGAAGCCCGATTCAGCGAAACTGACGCCGAAGTCGCTTCGATTCAACAGAAGCTAACCGCCAAAGAAACCACCCCTGAAGTCGCTTCCCAAGAAATTGCCCAGGCCCAGCAAAACGAACGGCAAGGAATCCTAGAAACCCTTACCACTGAACAACAAACCGCCATCGGCCCACTCGTCGGCAAGACGTTCAACTTCTCCGCCGTCAAACGCACCTATCCCCGTGCCCCTGAATTTCTGACCGAAGACGCCTCGTGGATCAGTGGTTCGCCTGTCCAAATGAAGGACCTGCGTGGCAAAGTCGTGGCCGTCTATTTCTATGCTTTCCAGTGCATTAACTGCCAACGAAACTTCCCCCACTACAAAAGCTGGCACGCCGATCTGGCCGATCAAGGACTGGTCGTGGTTGGAATCCAGACCCCCGAAACCTCAGCCGAACGCAACGAAACCCGAGTCAAAGAAGCCTACCGGAGCGATGGTTTTGAGTTCCCCGTCCTGTTCGACGAAGCGTCCAACAATTGGCGAGCTTGGGGAAACACGATGTGGCCAACCACCTACCTGATCGACAAGGAAGGCTTCATTCGACGATGGTGGCAAGGAGAAATGAATTGGCAGGGTACGCTTGGGGAGCAACAAATGCGAGAATCAATTCAAACCCTGCTCGCTGAATGATTTTCAGCGACACGATTCGCCACTCGTTACTCTCCCAACACGGTCCCCTCGCCAGATGGAACAGTCCTTTCTCGCCTACCTTCGAGGCCGAACCCGCAACCTGCCGCAGGTCGAAGTCGGCATCGGCGATGACGCCGCCGTACTTAGCATTGGCGATAGTTCTATACGCCAGGTCGCCTGCACCGATCAAATTATCGACGGCGTTGATTTTTTAAGCGAATCGCAATCGCTCGCTGATATCGGCTACAAATCCGTCGCGATCAACCTCAGCGACATCGCCGCAATGGGCGCCACACCGACCGCGGCGTTGGTCACGCTGGCGCTGCCCAAAGACAATGCCACCGAGATCGCCGGCGAAGTTTACGAAGGCATCCTGGAAGCGTGCGCGAAATACAACGTCGCGATCGCTGGCGGTGACCTGTCGACGCACGACGGCCTGCTATCCATCAGCGTCACATTATTGGGCACAGTCACCGACGCTTGGCTTCGCAGCACTGCGATCGAAGGCGATGCCGTGTTCGTTACCGGATCGCTCGGCGGCAGTATCGCTGGCCGGCATTTGCGTCCCGAACCGCGAATCGAACTTGCCCAACAACTGCGAGAACACGTGCAGGTCCACGCTGCGATCGACGTCAGCGACGGCTTCAGTCTCGATCTCGACCGCATGCTGGCGGCCAGCCGAGTGGGAATCGAACTCGACATCGAAGCCATCCCAATCTCCGACGCCGCAATCGAACTCGCCCAAACCAGCGGTCGTTCGCCGCTGGAACACGCCTGGAGCGATGGCGAAGACTTTGAATTGATCTTCACCGTCACTGAAGAAGACGCTCAAAAACTCGCCGATCTCAAGCTCAACACCCAAATCACTCGCGTCGGCACCGTGGTCGGACGAACCGGCCTCTGGAAACGCACCGCAGCCAGCAAATTTGAACGGGTCTTCCCACAGGGATACATCCACGAAGCGACCGCCACAGCAACCGACTCATGAGCGATTCGTTTACCTTCGCGATGGGCGAATTCGACGCCACGTTCCCATCGGACTACCTGTACGCCAAAAATCACATGTGGGCGTTGCCAATAACTTCCCCCGCGACTGATCCGAGCGAAACGGCAAATCCCAACGGCACGAAAACGACCTACCGCTTTGGTCTGACCGCCTACGCGGTACGACTGCTCCAGGACGTCTATTTCCTGGACTGGACTGTTGAGGCTCCGTCGCCGGTGCAACTTCGCGGCGAAATTGGATCGATCGAGAGCAAGAAAGCCGAAAGCGATTTGTTCTCACCTGTTGCAGGTCTTCTGACCACCATCAATGCCGCCGCTTTGGACGATCCGGCCATCATCAACGCGGATCCCTACGTCACCGGGTGGCTGCTGGAAATCCAGTGCGATCCGGGCGACAGCGACGTTCTACTAAACGCCGATCAGTACGCCCAACACCTCGAAGAAGCCTGGCAGGTCGCCCAGCGAACCATCAAAGGGCAGGCGAACCAGTAACAGGTAAGCACAAGACGCTCGCCCAAACAGTGCACGACGCGCAAACGTCGAACGATGCGTAAGCGTTTAAAGCTCGGCTGCATCAATCGCCAATTTCACGTCCTCATTCCCGTACACGATCGACAAAAAGGCTGGGACATAGCGATCCACCATCGCCCCGCCCACATACAGAATGTGGTCGAGCACTTCATCGCAAGGGAAACCATCGCCCAAGGGCAGGGCGGTTTGGTAGCGAAGCTCGCCGTCGTCCAAGTCCATTTCAAACTTGCCAAGCTTCAGCCCGTAATTGGCCCGCGTAATCGCTTCCGCAATCGGTGTGCGATACCCTTCAGGAACCTTGTTCGCTGGGTGCGTGAAAACCTGGATCATCGCATCTTCCACGATGATCATCACACGAATTTCACCGTGTTTTCCGTCGAACAGCATGCGGAACAGACCCCGGTCATCATCGAGGTCATATTTGATCCCACAGCGTTCAAGATAAGCGGTGAATGAATCCGTTTGAGCGGACATGTCGGTGACTCCGGGTGAAAGGTGGTCAGAGACGGATTTGTTCGAACAGCCAACGATAGGTTTCTTCATTCGCATAGGTCGCGGACCAACTGTCATGTCCCACGCCTGGCCGTTCAGTATAACGGAGTTCCCCTGGATGTCCTTGGTTCGCAATCGCCGAGATCATTTCTCGCGATCGAACCACCGGCACCACCGAATCAGCACCGCCGTGCACGGCCCACAAATCGGTATCGGCATATCGATCGGCCCATTCCGGATCGCCTCCGCCACAAACCGCAAGCATGGCCGCAAATCCGTTACTTTTTGCATCTGCCGAATGCGATTCCGTCGTTTTCGCTGCTGAAGCTTCGCTTGCACATCGATACCGACCGGCGGCATACCAACTGCCGTATCCACCCATCGAAAGCCCCGTCACATAAAGACGAGACAAATCGACATCGTTTCGCTGTGTGAGTTTATCCAACAACCCGAAAACGAGCGTCATCGCAGGCGATGGTTCCTCGGGAAATTGGCCAGTGCCGGTTTGAAGTGACCAGTCAATCTCCACCCACCGAGTTCCTGACGGACACTGCGGAGCCACGATGATTGCCGGAAAACGCTCACCCCGGCCGTTCTTCAAAAACTCGCGAGCACCGTGCTTAAGCTGAGCCTCGTTGTCATCGCCTCGTTCACCGGAACCATGCAAAAACAGCACCAAAGGTAGTTTAGCGGCCGATGCTGCCTTAGCCGGAACATGCATCCGGTAGTTCAGTTTGTCACCCGATGGGCCGACAAACTGCTCACGACTAAACGCGTCCGCGGCAACACCATCATCAGCGGTCCCGCGACCTACAAACCCCAAAGATCCCACCACGATCGCGACGATCAAACAACGAAAAGTCAGCATTTCAATCACGCACTCACTCCATCGAGACCAAAGGCAACCAAGGTTTTGTGCAAAATCGCTCGCTCGCCCTCATCTAGGGCCACCATCGGCAAGCGAAGTTCGCCGGTATCGCGGCCGAGCATTTGCATCGCTGCCTTCACCGGAATGGGGTTGGTTGAAAGCCCCAACATAATGCTGCATAAGGAATACAGACGGTGGTGAACCTTGGCGGCCTCGGTGTAATCACCCGCAGCGGCGGCCTTCACTAATTCCAGCATGACCGAAGGCACCACGTTGCCAGCGACGCTGATCACGCCCTCAGCCCCGACGCTCATCATCGGCAGCGTCAAAGAATCGTCACCCGACAGAACCGTCAAATCAGTCGATCCCAAAATGGCTGAACACTGATCCAAAGATCCCGTCGCTTCCTTCACCATGGCGATGCCAGGCAACTCAGCGAGCCGCTGGATCGTTTCGACTTCGATATTTTTGCCCGTACGCCCGGGAATGTTGTAGACGCAAACGGGGACATCCACATCTTCGGCGATCGCCTTGAAGTGCTGATACATCCCCTCTTGAGTCGGCTTGTTGTAATACGGAGCCACCTGAAGCGTCGCGTCAGCCCCTTCGGCGACCGCTCGGCGGGTCAAACGAAGTGCCTCCGCCGTGCTGTTACTACCGGTACCGGCCATCACTTTGGCACGTCCCGCAACACATGCGATGGTTTCCGCGATCACTCGTTCGTGTTCGTCGTGCGACAGCGTTGGGGATTCCCCGGTCGTGCCCGCTGGCACAATACACTGGGTTCCCGCAGCTAACTGAAACTCGATTTGTTCGCGAAGTCGATCGACATCCAACCGATCGTCACGAAAGGGGGTGACGATGGCGACCGCCAAACCGGCGAATTGGCTACCTTTCCGAAGACTCATTTTTGCGAAACTGGCACTTTGAAGGGGATGGGCGGGCCTGTTAGCCCGATATAGAATGTTTTTCGCCTAGTGTAGTAGGCCGACTACACTTATTGCGAGACCCAGCATTGGTTTCAGGTTCGGCCTTGACAAAAATCGTTAGTCCGCGATACTTCGCGGCTCGATTGACCAACAGTAACCTTCTTTGCCGTCAACCATGCCAACGATCAACCAACTCGTCCGAAAAAACCGGAAGCAAAAAAAGAGCCAGAGCAAGTCGCCGGTTCTAGAGAAATGCCCTCAAAAACAGGGTGTTTGCTTGCAAGTGCGGACGATGACTCCTAAGAAGCCTAACTCGGCTCTTCGTAAGATTACCCGGGTTCGTCTTAGCAACGGCAAAGAAGTCACCGTCTACATCCCCGGCGAAGGCCACAACCTGCAAGAACACTCGATTGTTCTTGTTCGCGGTGGACGTGTTCGCGACTTGCCGGGTGTTCGTTACCAAGTGGTTCGCGGTTCACGCGATGCACTGGGCGTGGATGGCCGTAAGCAATCACGTAGTCGCTACGGAGCCAAGAAGTAATCTTCTGGCCCTCGCTCTCTCTATCAAGACACACCACACACACTTTCGATTGATCAGCTTTCATGGGACGTATCACTTCCAGCCGCACCCAACTCAAGGGCGACCCACGGCACCATTCGTTGTTGGCCAGTAAGTTCATCAACTGCTTGATGCTCGATGGCAAGAAGACCACCGCTCAGCGAGTTTTCTACGACGCGTTGGAAGAAATCGGCAAACGCCACGAAGGCGAAGAAGAGCCGATCGCGGTTTTCGAAGCTGCCTTGGAAAACATCAAGCCCTACATCGAAGTTCGATCCAAACGGGTTGGTGGTGCTAGCTACCAGGTCCCAATGCAAGTCAACAAGGCTCGCCAACAAAGCCTCGCGATTCGCTGGGTTCTTGGTGCGGTTCGCGACAAGAAGGGACGCCCAATGCACTTGAAGCTGGCCGACGAATTGCTCGCCGCTTACAAGAAAGAAGGTGCCGCGTACACCAAACGCGAAAACACCCACCGAATGGCTGACGCTAACAAGGCGTTCGCTCACTTCGCTTGGTAGCGTTTCCCGCTACCCACAAACGCCACAAGACATCACAATAGTTCGCGATTCGGTTTCATCCGGATCGCGATTTTTTTTTGCCGATGCTTTCAGCCCACCGCTCGTGCTACCCCCTGGCTGAACAACGACCACCGACTACGAACGAACTTAAATGGCCGACATCTCCAAAATCCGCAACATCGGTATCATCGCCCACATCGATGCCGGCAAGACCACCGTTACCGAGCGGATGCTCTACCTCAGCGGCCAAAAACATCGTGTCGGACGAGTCGATCACGGCACCACCGACACCGACAACGACCCGGAAGAACAAGACCGCGGGATCACCATCTTCAGCGCTTGCGTGAAGTACAACTGGGGCGATTACAACGTCAACCTCCTCGATACCCCTGGCCACGTTGACTTCACCGCCGAAGTGGAACGCTGCCTACGCGTTCTCGATGGGGCGGTTGTGGTTTTCTCCGCTCGCGAAGGAGTCGAAGCCCAAAGTGAAACGGTTTGGCGACAAGCCGACCGCTACGAAGTTCCTCGGATCGTGTTCATCAACAAGATGGACCGCGAAGGCGCTAACTTCGAAAACGTATTCAACGACATCGGTCCACGACTCGGCGGACGCCCCGTCGCTGTAGAAATCCCCGTGGGTCAGGGCCCCACTCACGTGGACAATCCATTCCGCGGCGTGATCGACCTGGTCAAACTGAAGTTCCTGCAATTCGATCCCGAAACCGAAGGCAAGGAAGTCACCGAAACCGATATCCCCGAAGAACTCGCCGACGATGCTTCGATCTGGCGAGAACAGTTGCTTGAAGCTGTTTACGAAATCAGCGAAGAAGCGATGACGCTAGCCATGGAGGAAAAAGAGGTTCCCAATGAAGTGATCATGGCGGCTCTTCGCCAAGGTTGCTTGGACCGCACCATCCAACCGGTTTTCTGCGGCTCAGCCCTGCACGGCATCGGCGTCCAACCGCTGATGACTGGCGTCGGCAACTTCCTGCCTAGCCCGCTGGATCGCCCGCCTGTCGAAGGCTTTGTGCCTGGCAAAGAGGATAAAAAAGCCAGCCGAAAACCAGATTCGAAAGAACCGTTCTGCGGTCTCGTTTTCAAAATCCTGCCCGCGAAAACCGGCGATAACTACTGGATTCGAATCTACAGCGGCGAACTTAACCAGAACTCGCGAGTCTTTTGCCCTAACCGCGACAAGAAAGAAAACGTCGCTCAAATCTGGCAAATCCACGCGACTAAGAAAGATCGCGACGGCCAAAGTGAAACCGTTGGGGCAGGGGACATTTGCTGTGTGATCGGACCACGCTTCGCAATTACTGGCGATACGATCTGCGACACGAAATCGCCGATCGAACTTCCCAGCATCAAGTTCGCCGAGACCGTTCTCTCGATGGCGATCGAGCCCGAGAGCACGTCCGACCGAAAGAAGCTGGAAGAAACCCTTGATATGCTGCGTCGCCAAGACCCGACGTTCCGAGCAGTCGAAAACGAAGAGATCGGGCAAACCATCATCAGTGGCATGGGCGAACTTCACCTGGAAGTCATCCAGCACCGCCTGACACGCGACTTCAACCTGAACGTGAAGTTCTACAAACCTCGCGTGAACTATCGTGAAACCATCGGTGGTACCGCCGACGTAACTGGGGTCTGCAACCGGGTCATCGGGGGCAACCAAATGTTTGCTCGATTGAAAACCCGCGTGATGGCGACCGAAGATCCAGCCACTCCCGTCGTCGTGTTTGACCGATTACCACCGGATTGCCCGCTGCCCAATGCCGTGCGTTCTGCAGCAATCGACGAAATGCGGGAACGTGCCGGTGGTGGTGGCATGATCGCTGGCTTCCCGCTATCTGGCGTCCGTTTCGAAGTCTACGAAGCGGAAATGCACGAAGACGGTAGCGACGAGGTCGCCTTCCGTATCGCTGCCGGCGATGCTTTCGAATCGGGAATCCAGGCTGCCGGGCCGGTTTTGCTTGAACCCGTCATGCGAGTCGAGGTGACCACGCCGGAAGACTACATGGGCGAAATCGTCGGCGATTTACAGCAACGCCGTGCCATCATCGCCTCCACCGAAACTCGAGGCATGATGACTGTCATCACCGCCCACGCTCCGCTCAAAGAGATGTTCGGCTACAGCAGCGCTGTCCGCAGCCTTAGCCAAGGCCGGGCTGGAAGCAGCATGGAACCGTACGGCTACCAAGCGGCACCCCAAGCCGACGCCGACAGCTTCTCGTACTAATTACGGAAGCTATCGCTGTCGCCTGTAGCGATACAAACACAGTGATCTGGTGACCCATGATTCGCTTTAAATGCCCAGGATGCCAAAAGTCTTACCAGGCCGCCGATACGGCAGCCGGAAAGACAACGACCTGCCGTGCGTGCGGACAAAAGTTGCGGCTCCCCCAAGCCGCTACGCAACAACGTGCGAAAGGCGCCGCGCCCCAGCGAGAGAAAGCCGTAGCGTCCCAACGAAAAAACGTGAAGCCGGCTGGCAAAGCTCAAACTGTTGCCCAGCCACAAAACCACTGGGCCACCTGGCTGAATGCATGCCAAGCGAACCTAGGTGCTCCACCACGAAGTTTTTCCTCTTCGACTTCGGAATATCTGCGATTGGAAATGAGCTGGCTATACGGCTTGCTATTCCTAATCCCTATCTGCAAGCTACTCAAAAGCAGTCGCCAACGAAGCATCTTCCGAAAAGGAAAAGTGGTCTGGGCCCATGTGATCCAAGCCAATTCATCCTTGTGGTTTCCACCAAACCCAACACCGGGTAAGAACGGAGACGCGCCGGGCGAACTCGTTTTCTCGCTCGATGAGACCGGCCAGGTAAGCCCGCTCTATCTAGAAACGGTCGCCCAAAAATTGGCCGCCATCCGTGGACAAACCGAAGGTGACCAAGAGATCACGCGAATAGGCGCATACCTGGAAGCTGAAACGGTACGAGCTTTCGGATGGAGCGTACCTCAACGCTTCTCACCCAAGGTACCGTGCTACATTTCGACAACCATGTTTCTGCGAAAACATCTTCCCAACAACCGGTTGCACCGCGGCTTCTTGCCAGTGGTCGTTTCGCACAAAGCACCCTACTACGTCATGCCCCTGCCAGAAAAATTCTGGCCACCCGAGTTACTCGAGTGGTGGACGAGCGAGTGAGTTCACGTTTGAGCAACCTAAAAGTCCTGCGGCTAGAACACACTTTGCTGCCTTAGTCAGAGCCGTGGCCTAACCTCGATTAGGTTGTGGAGCAGCGCAACAACAAGTAGCCCAAAACGCCAAGCAGTGTGAAGATGGCGATTCGCTGCGAATGGCTTTTCCATTTAGCCAATGCAATCATGCCCGCTCCCAAAATAACACTTGGCCCAACATCTCCCCAGCGGATCATGGGGTAAACGATGCCGCGACTACTCCATGGCCAAAGTGGCTGAACCGCCCAATCGCTAAGCCCCTCTCCACCTGAGACAACGACATCTGTGGGGATCTGCGAAAGACACCCGACGATCGCGACCACGCACCATACCGCGGCTTGAGGAAAACTCCAGTGATGCCGAATCGTCAACTCCGCTCGCGCCTCAGACATCGGCCCCCAATTGCGCAAGCGATGGGCAACCCGTCCGATCACGTCCCAGCGATAATCGACGACCCCCAGTGCAATCCCCAGCACGATGCAACTAAGAATGCTATGCCCCCACACACGGTGCCCGCGTTCAAATGCCTCCATATCAATCAGCATCGGTAAGCCGTCCCAATCAGGAGCAATCGCTGCGATTCCCGCCAGGGCGACGACCTTCCAACCGTAAACACGCTGCAATCCGACTGCGAGTGCTCCGTTCACACCGATCATCGCGTGTTCAAAAGTTGTCACCGAAGCAAGCCCGATACGAGAGTCCTCATGAGCATCGTTTTCCCTGACATAAAGAACCTATCAAACATGCATGCAGTGGAACCTTATTGGCGCAGTGGAACTTTATTGGCAACGAATGCCTTAGCCAAACTCCCCATCGCCACTTTTTGGTAGGCTAAAACGGATCACCAATGCGATGAATTGCCGACTTCGGCGTCAAGTTTCCCCACACGCCACAAGTTTCGCGCCCTACTTACAAAACAATCCAGCCCTTCGTTCTATCACCTTACATACCTATTTCATGTCAGTGTAGCTCTATGTCTCAATCGCCAGTCGCCGATCCTTTTCAATCCCAGCCCACGCCACTTGCCGAACCCAAGAAGTCGAAAACGGGTTGCATCGTTCTCGGAGTCGGAGGCGGGTGCCTCGTCATATTACTGGTCTGTAGTGGCATCATCGCTACCACCGTGCTCGGGGCCTTTGCCTTGATTAAGTCGAGCGAACCCTACACCGAATCACTAGCCAAGACGCAAGCCAACGCGGAAATCCAATCGACGATCGGAAATCCGATCGAGCCATCAACCTTCGTCCAAGGCAACATCCAACTGGAAAACGATGGTGGAAATGCGGACCTGAACTACTCCGTCAGCGGCCCCGATGGAACGGCCACGGTTCACGTCACCGGTACCAAATCCGATGGTGTCTGGGACTACAGCAGGATGGATGCCACCACCCAGGATGGAACCAAGATAAATCTACTAGACGACTAGCAAGTAGCCTTCAGCACCGAAGCTCATCGGTTTTTTTCTAGATAGCGTAAAGAATAAAGACCGCGTCTTCGGTTTGACCTCAGCGAGTAGGGTAGGGCAGGGCAGGGCGGTTCGCTCAACCGAAAACGACTTGGTGCGGGTCAAGATTTCAGTGAATCCTGATCGCACCGAACCCAACCAAGCAAGCGTCATGCATCGACGCTGCCAACGTCTTCCAAGAATATCGGCTCGCCGATAACGTGTGCGCCCCGCTCGGACGAAATTGATGCCTAGTTCTATAGCAATCGAAGTTTGGCCCTATTGCTATGGATACCTATGCTTATTCCTTACGGAACCGACACGCCGATCTATCACTATCCAGTGGCGACAATCGGAATCATTGCCATCAACGTCGCGCTGTTTCTGCTGACGGGGATGGGCGACTACCATGCCTATGAGTGGTTGATCTTAGAGTTTGATCGAATCAATCCGCTGCAATGGGTAACCGGCGCGTTCATGCATGCGTCCTGGTCCCACTTACTCGGCAACATGCTGTTTCTGTGGTGCTTTGGGCTAGTGATAGAGGGCAAGTTGGGCTGGCAAAAATTCAGCCTGCTCTATCTCGGGCTTGCACTCGGCGACGGAGCGATCGGGCAGATTCCAATGTTCCTGTTCACCGACGGTCAAGGAGGCGCGCTCGGTGCCTCCGGGGTGATATTTGCTTTGCTCGCGGTCGCACTAATCTGGGCTCCCGCGAATGACATTCATCTCATTTACGTTTGGAGTTGGCTGTTTTATGGCACGATTGAAATCCCAATCAGCGTGATCGCGTTCTTCTACTTTGCGGTCGAATTCCTACAGGTTGCCTGGACAGGAATCAGTATGTCGACGCCAATGCTTCACCTGTTGGGAATGTCGGTCGGGATCCCATTTGCAATCTTGATGCTCAGGCATGACATGGTGGACTGTGAAGGATGGGATCTATTGTCGCGATTAGGAATTCAATCCCGAAACGCTCGCGGCAATTCCAAACCAATCACCAATAGAAAGACGAATCGCTCAGCCCATCGAGATCACAATGCGGGGACGGTCGCTTACGCCGTTAAAAGGCATGCTTCAACGACGAATCTCAAACGCGATCCTTGTGCAACCGCGTTCGAGTCCTTTACGAGAGCCGTTCGGACCAATCGCATCGAGGAGTCGATCGCGTGCTTTGCACGCCTTCGGGAACACTCCTGTGTTTCTGCGATTCCTAGCTCAACCTTGGTGGCGTATGTCGATCAGCTATCCCGGCACAATCGCCACGCGGAACGAGTTATCCCGCTCCAACACCTGTCGAGGCGACGCTCAAAATCATCAGAGAGATCACATGCCAAACGAAGCACTGACAACCTGCCGCTGCTGCCTGAAGCCACTAATGAAAAGCGATGAACCTTGCCCGTCATGCGGTTTCACCGATCGTGACATCTATTTGCGGCGACTGCAGGTAGAAGATGAAGCCGACCGCCACATCCAACGGGCCAAATTGAAAAGGCTACTATTTCGAATTTTGTATATTTCGCGACTGATTCGTTGATCGCATTGTACAGATGCCAGTGAAGAACTGTCCGGCTCACATCGTCGCGATCATCTGCAGCCAATCATCTTCGCTCAAGATTTTTACCTCGGCACCTTCGGCGATCAATGATCTTGCTTTCTCTTCTTTCGTACTGATCGCACGCCCGGACGCTTTCGTACGAGGATCGAGATCTCCCACAACTAATAAATTGGTACGTTTGGAAACCGACGCTTGACACTGCCCACCGCAGCAAACGATTAGTTGCTCCGCTTCTTCACGGGCGAGTCGAGTTAACGATCCCGTAAAGACAACGCGTTGACCACTGAACGGACGCAGAAACTCCGCTCGGACCAACAAGCGTTGCAAATCCATACCAGCCGAAGTCACCATCGCCTCGGCAATGGGCTCTGGCGTTGGCTTGGGTGCGATCGCGGTACGGGTTCGGCGCCGAGTCTGTTTGGATGGCCCCTTTTTGCCCCACGAACCTGCCGCACCTCGCGACATTTTCAGTTTCGCCTCCAATTGCTCCAGCGTCTCGACCTGCAAATGCTCTGCCGCCGCCATTGCAACCTTCGCACAGGCAATCGAATCTTCCAATGCATCGTGGTGCTTGAACTGCACTCCTAACCAATCCGATAGCGGCTTCAGTCCAAACCGAGGCAAGTGAGGCCAGGTACGCCGCGCGATCGCCCGAGTGCAACTGTAGTGCATCTCTGGAACCGGATGCCCGTGTGTTTGCAAACACGCGATCAACACGCCCATATCGAAACTGGCATTGTGAGCGATCAGACAATCATCCCCAAACGCCGCGAGGATATCTGGCCACAATTCGCCAAACTCCTTTTCCCCCTGAACCATTTCAGGTGTGATGCCATGAATCTGAATGTTCTGGTAACTGAAACGAAGCGGCCGCGGTCGAATCAGCCAGCTCGCCGAATCAACAACCTTTCCGCCTCGCACTCGTACCGCTGCCAATTGACACGCACTATCACTCTGCCGAGTCGCGGTTTCGAAATCAATCGCCGTGAAGTCCATCTCAAGCCCCACCCTGCATCTTCAAAACAGGCAATCTCCCTCGCGCGTCGATCTGATCCCGCACTGCTGCAGGCGTCTGGTCATCCGGGACGGGACGTTCGTTCGGAGGAACCGGCGGTGGGACGAATCGGTCGCCTTGTCGCGTGCCTCGCCGTTCAAATTCCGCATCGATTTCAATTCGCAACGCCGACTTCTCTAAACACCACTTCGGTTCAATCAAGAAATTCGGTGGCGCGTCGCCACTGACTCGCTCAACGATCGTGGTCGGTGGAATGCGTTCCAAGAAATCGACCACCGTCCGAACGTAATCCTCCCGCTCCATCATTTTCACCTTGCCAGCCAACACCTCTTCCCCCAGCGGCGTGCCTCGAACGCTGTATAGATTGTGCAGTTTGATCGAATCAAACCCCAACACTCCGATTTCATCCGCCGTCTCCATCATCATCGCATGATCTTCGCCGGGAACGCCTAAGATCACGTGCGCACAACATTCGAAACCTCGGCCCCGAGAACGATCGATCGCGTTGATCATGTCCTTATGGGTGTGCGCCCGGTTCATCCATTCCAAAGATGCGTCATGGACCGACTGCATGCCGTATTCCAAGGATACCGCATGATCTTTTGACAATCGCTGCAACAGATTCAACACGCTTTCCGGAGCGCAATCGGGCCGCGTCCCGATCGCAATTCCGACAACACGTGGGTCAGCCGATAACGCAAGTTGATAAATCTCTTCCAATTGTTCAACGGGAGCATACGTGTTCGTCGCCGGCTGAAAATAGGCGATAAACCCATGCACGCGATCGTATCGCTGGGTGACCTTCTGGATGCCCGCACTGAGTTGCTCGCTAACGCGTTGCAACCGAACTCGCCGCGAAGGACTGAATGACCGGTTGTCACAAAAATTGCAACCGCCGCTCGTCAACGCTCCATCCACGTTGGGACAGGTAAACCCTGCGTCCAGACTGACACGCTGAACCCGACCGCCGAACCGACGGCGCAAAGTCCGCCCAAACGCGTTCAACTTCAATCCTTCTTGCTGCCAGGGCAGGGCGGTGTCGCAATCGGCTGCTGCGTCGGCAACTTGATTTTCGCTCGTCACGTCGCGGTCAGCTTGATTCATAGAAGAAACGGGGTAGGGCAGGTGGCCGGAAAAGACCGAACGGGAACGGCAGATGTTTCACAATATCATGCCATCAAGAACAAACAATGACACCCCAAACAACCAACCGCTGGAGTCCAGGCGTTAGCCTGTTCCGCCCGTAATGCGTTCCCCTAGGATTCCGCTCCCAGAATTCCATACCCGCTGCCCCAAACCAAGGATGCCGCACAAGTCAGCCGTCCAGGCTTCCAACCCATATAACGCACGCCAGAGGGTGACTCTTACTTTCCCCCACCATGTGTTTCGCGAAAATTAACTCGGGGCAGGGCAGGGTAGAGCAGGGCAGGGGACACGATCGACGAAGAGAGACAAAACACGACGATTTCCAACGGGCAGGGCACCCACACACAACCATAGCCGAACAACCATATTCGCACGACGCACCCCATCGACGGCTCAACATTGATCCGGTAACAACGCATTCGGATCGCGGCTGCAAATGAACACCCTAAACAACAAGACACTTGAGGCAAACCGATGGACTGGGACTGGGAACCCGACCAGGAAGAAACTCACACGGCCTACCACGAGGCGGGGCATGCGATCGTGGGCTGCGCACTGGGCGCACAAATCGATTCCGTATCTCTGTCCCAAGCGTCTGCGTACGACGACCTGGATGACGGCCTTCCCCGACGCTTTGGTGATTGCATCGTCAATTGGGGCCGCGTCGATCCGAGCCAAAACTGGCAACAGCAACGCGAGCTGCTAACGATCTTGGCTGGCCCGATCGCCGAGCTGACCTACCGCAACGAAGACGCCGACGAAATCGACGAGGCCTGCTGGGCAATGGACTGGGACCAAGCCCAACAATGCGTAGCCTCGATGCACTCCGACGCTCGCAAGCAGATCCGCACGCTACAACAAGCCGTCAACCGACTGAAAACGGTCGTCGGCTCGCCTCCGTGCTGGCCAGCGATTGCAGCCCTAGCGGACGAATTGATGTTGGGCGACGAGATTGATGGAGAGCGGGTTGCGGAGCTGGTTCGATTTTGGTTCAGCCGATCGTGATCGATAGCCCACCTTCGACCGCCACCGGTTTATACTGCGAGTTATCTTCACGCCCCCATCGAGAGATTCCACCGCCATGTTTGCTCCCCGTCCATTCATACTCGGCATCGCACTTCTAATCGGTTTCGGCCCCATGGCCAATCCTGGGTCGGCGGCTGAACTTCCCGCCACACCAGCACGCGGAAATGCGAAACCTCGAAACGTGGTATTCATCTTGACTGATGACCACCGATTTGACGCGATGGGCTGTGCCGGGCACCCATTCTTGGAAACACCCCACATCGACTCGCTGGCGAAGAACGGCGTGCACCTGAAGAATGCGTTCGTCACCACCAGCCTGTGCTCGCCGAGTCGTGCTTCGATTCTGACGGGCCTGTATACACACAAACACGGCGTGATCGATAACCAACGCATCGTTCCCGACGGTACGATCTTCTTTCCGCAATACTTGCAACGGGCCGGCTATGACACTGCCTTCATTGGCAAGTGGCACATGGGTGCTCACCACGATGGCCCACGACCGGGTTTTGATCACTGGATTAGCTTTCCAGGGCAAGGCAATTACCTGCCTCCCAACCCCGACTACACGCTCAACATCGACGGTAAACGCGTAAGACAAAAGGGCTACATCACCGACGAACTCACCGACTACGCCATCGATTGGCTGGGCGAACGCGAAGACGACAAACCTTTCTTTCTTTACCTGTCACACAAGGCGGTGCATTCCAATTTCACGCCCGCCAAGCGACACCAAGGCCGGTACGCGGACGAGGACCTTAGCTTCCTTCCAACCGGTAAAGAAGTCACTGCTGAAAAGAATGCTCCACGGTGGGTACGCGACCAAAGAAACAGTTGGCACGGCATCGACTTCTCTTACCACAGTGACAACGGCCTGGAATATCTCTACCGGCGGTATTGCGAATCAGTGCTCGCCGTCGACGACAGCGTGGGCCGAGTCCTTCAACAACTCAAAGACATGGGCATCCACGACGACACGCTAATCATCTACATGGGCGACAACGGCTTCATGTGGGGTGAACACGGCCTAATCGACAAGCGAGTCTCGTACGAGACCTCCATTCGTGTTCCGATGTTGATGCAGTGCCCCAACCTATTCCCAGGCGGCAAACCCATCGACAACGTGATCGGAAACATCGACGTTGCGCCCACCATCTTGCACGCCGCGGGTTTGCAAGCGCCTGACTACATGGACGGGCAAAGCATGCTCGACCTACCCAACGATCGGGACCAAGACTGGCGGAAGTACTTTCTCTACGTTTACTACTGGGAAAAGAACTTCCCTCAAACCCCAACACAATTTGCTTTGCGAGGCGACCGATTCAAATACATCACGTACTACGGACTTTGGGACACCGACGAACTTTACGACCTGACGACCGATCCAGGCGAGCTTAATAATCTGATCCACGATCCCGACTACAAATCCATTGCCAAA
Source organism: Rhodopirellula sp. J20-39 (assembly GCF_057365095.1). NCBI lineage: Bacteria > Pseudomonadati > Planctomycetota > Planctomycetia > Pirellulales > Pirellulaceae > Rhodopirellula > Rhodopirellula sp. J20-39. Next base: position 6,652,033 of record NZ_CP195123.1, read on the forward strand.
GAGATGGAGGGAAAGCTGTACGCCATGTTGGATGAAAAAGGTGGGATGCAGATCCCGATGAATAAGCCCAAGGGCCGGTCCAACAACAAACGCTGGGACGATCGCGGCGGGAAAGAAGCAGCCGACTTCCCGGCTACAATCGTGGTCGACCAACCGCTTAACAAAGAAGCACATTGACAGTGTTTCTTTCCCGCGGCACGCCACTACGACGCTAACGTCTTCTTACGACGAGCCTTCCACCAAAATGAGCCTGACATAGTGAAGGCTGGCGTAGCTCATCTGGCGTCGGCAAGCGTCCACATTGTCGCGGACACCTCCCTGAGGTTCCGCTAAGCGTTCCAGGTTTGTTAGCATCAAGATTATGCCAACACGAAACCTGAAACGAATTTTCGCTCCCAAGAGCGTTGCCATCATCGGTGCCAGCCGGCGTCCGGGTAGTGTCGGCAACACCGCCGCCCGTAATTTGAAAAACGGGGGATTTACCGGCCAGCTATTCGCCGTTAACCGCAATTATCCTTCGGTCGAGGAGATTCCTTGTTTCCCCGACCTCGCCTCGATCGGGCAATCAGTCGATCTCGCAGTGCTCTGCACCCCAGCGGAATCGACTCCGGATCTGGTCGAACAATGCGGGCAAAATGGGGTCCGCGGGATTGTCATCCTGTCGGCTGGATTTCGCGAAACCGGACAAGCCGGGCGAGAACTGGAAGGCAAACTGCGGGACGTCTTGAAACGCTATCCGACGATGCGGATCATCGGGCCCAATTCGCTAGGCGTGATTTCCACTCATACCGGACTGAACGCAAGCTTTGCTGATGTCAGTCCTCCCAAAGGCAAGATCGCACTGCTATCGCAATCCGGCGCCTTGGCGACCGCGATCTTGGACTGGGCCTTGGACGAGCAATTTGGCTTTTCCCATTTCATCTCTTTTGGAAACCTGCTCGACGTCAGCATCGCGGATCTGATCGACTACTTGGCCGAGGATCCCAACACGGATTCGATCGTGATGTATATCGAGTCGATTCAGGACTCTCGAGCCTTCATGTCCGCGGCGCGTGCCTTTGCTCGTCGCAAGCCCATCATCGCGCTGAAGTCGGGGCGTTTCGAAACCACCGCGAAAGCCGCCGCACTGCACACCGGAGCAATGGTGGGCATCGACGAGGTCTATGACGCAGCGTTCGCACGCGCCGGCGTCGTACGTGTTGACGAGTTCGACGACCTTATCCACTGCGCCGAACTACTCGCTCACCACAATTCAATCAACTTCCGCAGCCCACTCGGTAATCGCCTAGCCGTTGTCACCAACGCTGGTGGTCCTGGCTTAATGACGGCGGATGCGATCCTGACCAAGAAGTGTCGTCTTGCCGAACTGTCGCCCGATACGATCGAGCAGTTACAAACACAAATTCCCAATGAAGACGCCGAGGCCTCGCTCGCTATCAGCAACCCAGTCGACCTGTTTGGCGACGCAACACCCGAGCTATACGAATCGGCAACTCGTGTCCTCCTGGCGGATGCAAACGTCGATGCCATCGTCGTTGTACTGACACCTCAAGCGAAAACCGATCCGATCGGGACCGCTGAACGGATCATCAAGGTCGCCGCAAAAGCGTCCAAACCGATCCTCGCCGTCTGGATGGGTCGCGGAAGTGTTGCCGCATCCAACCAACGACTGTCGCGGGCCGGCATACCAACTTACAGCACGCCTCAACGAGCGATCCGCGCGTTTTCCTATCTGCTGGCACACGCTCGCAACCAAGAGGTTCTGCACGAAACCCCACGATCGATCGCGATTGATTTCCATCGAGACCGGGAGATGCTACGAGCTTCCTTCGCCTCGCTGTGCTTAAGCGATTCTAGCAACCTGACAGAGTCGAATTCGAAAGCCCTACTCGAAGCGTACGGCATCCCGACCACTCGGCCGATCGCCACCCGATCACCTGACGAAGCAGTCAAGTACGCTCAATCAATCGGCTATCCCGTTGCTGTCAAAATCTTAGCCGCGGACGTACTGCATAAGTCAGAGGTAGGCGGCGTGCTACTCAACGTCGGCTCCGACGAAGCCGTTCGCGCAGCCTATCAAACCATCCAAGACCGAGCTGCCGAATTCCGCCCCGACATGGAGTTCCAAGGCGTGACGGTGCAACCAATGGCAATTGACCCCAATGGTCGTGAACTGATCGTTGGTGCTCGTCGCGATCCAGTTTTTGGGACGGTGATGATGGTCGGTTCCGGAGGCATCCACACGCAAGTTTTGAAAGACCACGCTCTCGAACTACCGCCGCTGAACGAACGACTCGCCCGCCGGATGCTGGAGTCACTGCAATGCTGGCCGATGCTTCAAACCTTTCGCGGCAAACCCGCGGTCAACCTCGAGCAATTGGTCCAGGTCCTGATGCGTTTTTCTTATCTCTTGGCCGATCACCCCGAAATCGCTGAACTGGACGTCAATCCGCTGCTGGTAACTCCTGATCGTATTGTCGCACTGGATGCCAGCATTGTCATCGACATGGATTCCGACACAACGAAACTTAAAACAGGACCAGCGTTTCAATCTAAGCAAAGCCAGTACCCGCATCTTGCGATTTGCCCTTACCCCGAGCAATACACGCGTGTCGCTAAACTGAAAAACTCAACCGAATTCACCCTGCGGCCGATCCAACCCGAAGACGAACCGCAATGGCGAGCAATGCTGCTGGGTTGTTCTGAAGAAACGATCCGCATGCGTTTTCGTTACCTCTTCGAAGGCAGCAGCCACGAACTCGCATCACGTTTTTGCTACACCGACTACGATCGCGAATTGGCCATCATCGCTGAAACAATTATGCCGACGGGCAATACCGCACAGCCACCTATTGCGGGTGTCGGTCGCCTCGTCGCTGACGCAGATCACCGGGTGGCAGAATTCGCCGTCTTGGTCGCGGACCAATACCAAGGCCACGGCCTTGGCTCAACGCTGATCGACGAGTGCCTTGCCATTTGCGAACGATGGGGAATTGAACTCGTCACCGCCGAAGTCGACCCTCGCAATCGAAAGATGTTGCAGATGTTTATCAAGCGAGGTTTTGCCGTCGACCGCAGCGACGAAGACGACGTCGTAGTAAGTAAAACGCTTCCTCAAAAGGATGCTCAAGCGACTAGCGCGGGTTCCAATTAGACCGCCACCCTGTCGCTGATTACTTCAGGTCGAAGCCGCCTTCCCGAACACAATGCATCACCATACTTTCACCGCACACCGCTGAAACTTAATACTCTCGATAGCTTCTATTCAACAGTGACTTTGAACGCGTGAGTGCATTCTTGCCCTGTGCCATCCTCGATCGTCACCAGTACGTCGTGAGATCCAGTGATACGACGCGACGATCTCCAGGTGATAACTCCTTGGGTCGAAACTTTCATCCCCTGCGGACCTGACGCTAACTCGTACGTTAAGTCACCAACCCGTGACCGCACATCGATCTGATAACGATAGAGATTGCCAGCGCGTAACGTGGTCGGCGGTCGAGACGCAACGTAGAGATAGTTGACATCAGACGCTTCGAACTCTTTTTCAAGATCGACTTCGTGCAGTTCGAGTGACTTATTCGAATCGGGCAGCGTCACGATCAGGCTAGCATTCGGTGCGAAAACTAAGCGTCGATCGAGTGTCATCGGTTCTCGGCCATGGAAATCACCATAGGTTCCCGGACGGATCTGGATATCTTGCAACGTCAACAATGGTGTGGAGCTACCGGCAACGTGCAGATGAACCTGAGTCTGCTTTTCGTTCTTTCTCGCCTTATCGTCGTCCCTCGGAATACTGATGCTGTAGTCGCCACTGATTGCGGGCACAAAAAAGCTCTTCGCGGCCGACTCGTTATTGTGAGCAAAATCTTTTGTCTGAGTGGTAAAGATCCCTAACGCTGTGTACATCAAATCGCCCGATGGGTTCGGTTGGATATACCCCATCGTCTTGTGCTCATAGTACATGTGACCAAGTCGGTCGCCCAAATACATCGTACGAAACCCACCCGGCGAAAGGCGTGTTCTCCAAAAACTAAACGCTCGACCATTGGCACTCACACGGACGCGGGTGTCCGGCCCTGCACCGGGAATGTCACTTTCCCTTTGGTACCGTTCGTCACGGACCGTGTAAGAGATCGGCTGCATCGTCTGCGGATTCAACAAGATCCCGGGGCCGTCCTTTGCACCGGCGAACACGGGTCCATTGACGGCATGCCCGGTCGCGATCACATCGACCGGTTGAACGAACGGGAGTTTCGCAGTTGCTTCTTTCGTGAACTCTTCGTAGTTCCAACGCTGGATGACGTTGTCGCGGCGAATCGCGACATAAAAATTCTTGCTACCACCCGCAATACGAACATCGGAATCTTCGATCGTCACATACTTCGTCACTTCGCGTTTACCGATATCGAAGAACGCGAGTTTTTTCATCGAACCTATTAGAAAGATGATGTAGCGTCCGTTCCCACCAATCACATAATCGTCGAACGTAGCGGGTAAGTTGACGGTTCCGCGTGGGTTCGCCATGGGCACCACTTCGAAATCGGTTTGGGTTTCAGTTTCCGTTGCCGCGTCGTCGTTCGATTTCAGTGGCGAGACAATTTCTCCGACGGCCTTTGCATCCCGGACACGTGCCTCCGCTTTCGCATTTTGCAGCCCCTTAATTCCGGGCAGCGCACGCTGGTAGTAGTATCCCGCGTGCAGCGTCGCAGCAATCTGCTCAGAATCTTTGAGCGAATCAGCACACTGCCACCACAGATCCGCGACGTTGAGGCAAGCCTCATAGGTCGCGTCGTCCATCTTTTTCTGGTTGGCAAGTTGGTTCTGCAGCGTTCGTTCGGCCCGAGCCGCAGCCGCAATCTGTTTGTCGCTACCGACAGCCATCAGTCCCAAGGCAACCTGCCACTCATTTTTTGAGAACGCGTAAAACTTACCCACGGTGAGCGCGGCTTCAGGTGAAAGCTGGGTTGCGTCGTCCTGAAATTGCTTCAGCTCGTCGGCGATGCCTTTGAACTTAGCCTTCATTGCAGCGATCCGATTGGCGAGCTTGTCGATCCTACTGCTGCTACCCCAATCCCGTGCCCGTTTGGCGTCAGCACTGGCGGCGACAACGATCTGTTGCGCCGCGTCGTAGTCATCCATCTTGATTGCGATATCGGCGAGATCTAACAACGCGTCCTTCGTCGCTCCGTATTGAGTCGGCGACAAACGTCCGGTCACCGCGATCAACGTTTGTGCCCGCAAGGGAAATCCGTCAATGTGAAACGACGCAATCAATGTTTCCACTGCTTCGGTTGCCGTCTTGGCGTCGCCCGCTCCGATCGCAATGTCTCGAGCAAGCCGCAGCATCACGTATCGGCCCGCAGCATCGTCAGTGGTTTCACTGCCCGCGGTCAGAATTTCCTGCGCAATTTCGGATTGCTGCAGCGTCGTTTTTGCCGACCGGTACTCATCTCGATAGATGTCCTGAACCAACTTGCCAACACGCAATCGATCCTCTTCTGGTGGAATGGGAACCTTCGCGTCTTGCCCACAAAGTGCTCCCGCGAACAGAAACCCGGCCACTATCGCCACGAGGGCCCCAGCCGTCCGACCGGCTACAAAATCGAATGGCCGCATATGGACTCATTTATCAAAGATGTGAAATGGTTCGAGGATAGTGGAATCCCAATACAACGTCAAATTTTCAACGCATTATCAGGCAAATCGAATGAGCTTTGCCCCAGCGATTCCCTCGCATTTCCACCGCAAGACCTCACACTCAATACGATGGTGGGCCTATAGACTGAATGGAGCCGCGTGGATCAGATCAAGAATTCAAGTGCCACAGCGAATCGCTTTACGGAACAACACTCGCAGTGACCAGGGCATCAGATACACCTGATAGCCGATTCAATCGCAAGCACAATTTTGCCTCCAACGAACTTCAAGCATCCAGCATGGATTCTAAATAGACGGTCACACTGTCACTGAGTGCTTCAGGGTTGTAGCCACCTTCCAAAACACTGATCAACTTTTCGTCGCAATGTTCTTTGGCAAGTTCAATTAGAAACTCGGCGACCGTCGCGTAGTCTTCAGTGTGCCACCCCAGTGACCCGACCGGGTCGTCTTGGTGCCCGTCAAAACCAGCACTCACAATCAAGAGGTCAGGCTGAAACGACTGTGCGAATTGTTTAACACTTTGCTTGAATTGCTTGAGTTGCAAGATCCGGTCGGTACCGAACGTGATCGGAAGATTCAGCGTCGTTCCCTTACCAGCACCTTCCCCAATTTCTTCAGCGTGGCCGCTTTCCGGATAGAAGTCGCTTCGATGGATTGAAAAGTAAGCGACCGCTGGATCATCGTAAAAAAGGTCTTGCGTACCGTTACCATGATGTACGTCGAAATCGACAATCATCACTCGCTCGCACGGTGTTGAATCCAACGCCCAGCGAGCTGCCACGGCCACATGATTGAACAAGCAAAATCCCATCGCTTGATTGGATGTCGCATGATGCCCAGGCGGTCGCGAAAGACAAAATGCATTCTTGTCTTCACCTTGCATGACCCGCGTGACGGCATCACAAATCGCACCACTGGCCGACCGAGCGACTTCAAAGGATTGATTGGACATCCGAGTGTCCTCGTCCAGCCAGCCACCACCGGAGGCGGCGACTTGTTCGAGACGATCCACATATTCAGCGGTATGAACCGCCTCAAGTTGCGTTCGCGTCACGGGCTTCCACGACGGACGCGAACACATCGCGTCCAGACCGACGAAGCTTAAGTGACGGGTGACCGGCAGCAATCGTTTCGGGCTCTCAGGATGATTGCCCGTTTGATGCTCCATGAACAGCGGATCGTAATAGAAAAGGGTCACCGTCCGCGTTCGATCAAGACATCAATTCAGCACTAAGGCTGACGTTGTCCGGCCGATTGGCAAGCTTCCCGAGGGTTTTCTCGATCATGTGCTGCAGCTTCATCGCTGCGCCCTCGAATGATTCCCTCACCGACGAATCGTAGTGTCGAACTGACATCGGCTTCAAACCCCGCATCCGAACTTCCATCACACAGCGTTTGTCGTCGTCGCCATGGAATTTGTCCTGACAATGCTCTTCGGCCAAAAACACCTCAACCCGTGTAATCCGATCCTCGTAACGTCCCATCGCGTGCACCACAGCTTCTTCGACATAGCCTCGAAGCGTTTGATCACCATGAATATGGTTGTCGGTGTGGGTTTGAATTTGCATGTTGCCAGCCTTTCAAAAGAGAATCGACGATGGGGACGCAAACTTGCGCACCCAGGTTTATTATACTATGCTCTACGCCCTTGGGTCGGATCTGGCGAGCATTTTCGCCCCCAACACCGGGCAAAAATTGACATTAATTTTTGTCATCAAACCAAGGTCGCTTCCTCCCCCCTGGACGTTCCCCACGTCTCCTCCCCAACATTCTTTGAGCCAACAAATCATGGAAAACCGAAGCCATTTCGTGTTCGCTGCGATATTGATACCGCTGGCGTCTATCTTCAACTTTCCGGTTTCTGGGATCACGAATCTCGCCTCGACGCAGTCCGTTCTGGCAGAGGAAATTTTTATTGAAGCAGAGAGTTTCGAAGATCGAGGCGGATGGAAACTGGACACTCAGTTCATCGAACAAATGGGCTCCCCGTATTTGATCGCACACGGACTTGGCCAACCCGTCGACGACGCAACGACCACCTTTAAATCAACCGAAAGCGACCAATATCGCGTCTGGGTTCGCACGATGGACTGGGTCGCTCGCTGGGACGCTTCGCCATCGCCGGGTCAGTTCAAAGTACAAATCGATGGTAAACCGTTGGCAACAACCTTCGGAACCCAATCCGAAAACTGGGCCTGGCAGGACGGTGGGCTTGTCGAATTGGAACCTGGACAGCACCAAATTTCGCTGAACGATTTAACTGGTTTTGACGGTTGTTGCGATTGTCTCTATCTAACCACCAACATCCGTGCGACTCCGCCAGCGGTCGACGACGTGCTCTCACCTTGGCGACGATCCCAACTTGGCCTTCCCGAAAAGCCCGTTGAAAAAGGCCCCTACGATTTGGTGGTGATCGGCGGTGGCTACTCTGGCATGGGAGCCGCACTGTCAGCGGCCCGCATGGGTTGCAAAGTCGCTCTCGTTCAAGACCGCGGTGTACTGGGTGGTAACGGATCCAGCGAAGTACGCGTGTGGGCGATGGGCAATATCCGCCGTGGCAAGTTCCCACGTATCGGCGAGATCGTCGAAGAATTTTGCGACCACGCTAAGAAATCCCCAGGCACCTATGAAGAGTTTGGCGATGACACCAAAGAACTGATCGTGCTGGCTGAAAAGAACATCGACTTGATGCTCCATCACTTCGCCTATGCCGTCGATGCGATCGATGTTCCCAACACCCCTAACGCCGCTACCGATCAGGTCGCAAAGCCAACACGACACATCAATGGCGTGCGATTGCTTAACACAATGACCGGCGAGGATCTGAAAGTTGTTGGCGACCTATTCGTCGACGCTACCGGTCACGGCTGGATTGGAACCTGGGCTGGCGCGGACCTGGAATTCACCGAAAAGGGCCGCATGGGCATGAGCAACATGTGGGCCTGGGACGAAGCCGACCAAACCCAAAGTTTTCCTGAAACGCCCTGGGCGCTCGACCTGAATATGGCCGACTTCCCCTACCCACGCGATCACCACGGCCAATGGTTCTGGGAAAGTGGTTTCGACAAGGACCCGCTCGGTGGCGCCGAAGCCATCCGCGACTGGAACCTGCGGGCGGTCTACGGTGCATTCAATGCCATGAAGAACCGCGACGGTTCTGCCGATCACAAGAACGCAATTCTGACCTGGGTTGCCTATATCGGCGGTCCACGGGAAAGCAATCGCTTGATGGGCGATGTCGTGCTGAACCAAGACGACGTCATTGCGAAACGAGACTTCCCGGACGGTTGTGTACCCAGTACTTGGTCGATCGATCTGCATTACCCCAAGGAACAATACGCCGAAAAATTCGCGGATAACCCTTTCATCAGCCATGCTGTACACGATCGCCGCGTCGATCGCATGTACGGTTATCCGGTACCCTACCGTTGCTTCTACAGCCGTAACGTCAACAACCTATTTATGGCCGGTCGCTGTATCAGCGTGACCCACGAAGCCCTTGGAACCGTCCGTGTAATGAAAACATGTGGCATGATGGGTGAAGTCGTCGGCAAAGCAGCCTCGCTTTGCGAGAAATACGATTGCGAACCAAGAGACGTCTACGAGGCGCACCTTGATGAGCTTCTCGACCTCTTACGCTTGCCCGGCAAAGCACGCCGAGAGACCGTCAACAGCGAAATCATCATCCCTGAAGACGCGATGAAAGAGGCAGGGCCGCTTGGACCGATGCAGGGCCGAGATCCAGCCAATCTTCCTGGTATCGTCATTGATGATCACGATGCCGAAGTCAAAGGAAAGTGGCCTAAGCAAACCGGTCTGCCCGGGTTCGTTGGCTACTCTTATCGCTTCACCGGACCTGACACAAACGCTTCAGCGAAGCTTACAACCAAGCTGCCCAAAGCTCAAAAGTACCGTCTGATGGTTTATAGCCACCCGCACCCGAATCGTGGGGATTCGGTTCCGGTCTTGATCCAGATTGGTGACAAAGAACTCGGCACCGTCCGAATCAACCAGCGAGACGAAGGTGCGGACGCTCCAATCTTAGCGGGCACGTACGAGCTACCGGCGGGCGAACCGGTGACGGTGACTATTTCGACCCAGGGTGCTGGCGGCAATGTCCACCTGGACGCCATCGGATGGGAACCCGTCAGCGAGTGAAAGCTGCCGCCGCTACCTAAGCGGAGGCCAGATAGTTATAGGTCTCGATAGTACTGGGCTCAGATAGGCCTAGGTCTCGAATAGGCCTAGGTCGGATAACTCGTCGCGAACTACCAATGAAGCCACTCAAGGTGAGTCGCTTCATCAGATCGCCATTCGGGCAAGCCTTCCTGCGCTGCCCGTCGTCATCCCAGCCAGGTCATCTATCCCAGCCGAAGAGCTTCTGCTTCGCGATTTTCGACTGAATTCGACGCCCGTTTTCTCGCTCACGCCGGTTGATTTTCAATCCAAACAATCTCGGCTAACCAGCACACACTGAGCTGCATTTCGGAGAACGCACAAATTAGCGAGGGACATTCACTCTTTAACAGTAGATGAGCGGGGTGTTACATGGCTATCCTAGGGGGACGCGAGTCGCGACTTGCGAGGTCCCCTTCAGCATGACGTTGCCGGAAATCGAGATGATCCAGTTCATTTGCCCTGCTTGTTCTAAACGACTCCAGGTCCCAGAGACAGCAGCGGGAAAGCAAGCGAGGTGCGAATGCCAGACGCTGGTCCGCGTCCCTCCGGCTCGCGCAGCCAGCCCGACACTCACCGCGCCGCAAGCTGCTGTGCAGACAGCTACACGATCGCGTGCGAACCCAGCCTCAAGCAATAAATCGCAATCGGTCAGCCAGTCCGACACGATCGTTGGATGTCCGGCCTGCGGCAAGCGACTCAAGCTTCCCTCTTACTGGACGCCTGGCCGAACCCTAAAGTGCCCCTGCGGAAAGGCTCTTAAGCCTGACGCATCAGCAGCAAATACGCAGCCCACACCGGCCTCAACACCTCGCCGCCCAGCACCTGCCGCAACCGCTCGCAACAATCCTGTGGCCGCTAAGCAGCCTGCGAGACCGGCAGCACCAGCACCTCAAAAAGACCTATTTGCTGATCTGCCCGCCGGAGGAGCATCGCCCGCGGGCGGTTTCAACGCCGCACCTGTCTCGGCGTTTCGGGGCGCCGCCCCCAAACCCATCAGCGCCCCCGCTCAAGTCGCCGCCGCACCAAGTCCATATTTAGCCCACGCCGCCGCAGAGCTCAATTCCGATCGAGTCAGAACAAACCAGAGCAATGGCCCTTCGTTCCTCAATGCGAATACCGGCATCGGACTGCTGATGATGATCGGCGCGGTGGTGTGGTTCACCGTTGGATTACTAGGCGGGATTATCTTCTTCTACCCTCCCGTTCTCTTAGTCCTCGGTCTGATTCAGTTTGGGCGTGGACTGACAGGTGATACCGATTGATGAACTCGGTATCACCTACGGCGGAGATCAACCCCCGGTCTTCCATGCAACTAGGTGTTCACGATCCTTAGGCTATTGATTTGCGGCCGCTATAGTTCGCTACGCGTCGGACATCGTTGGCTCATTCGCTTCACCAGTCGCACCCGCATTAGACGAACCATCATCGACCGATTGAACTGCATTAGGGTTTTCAAATTTGAACCCCTCCGTACCATCCGGTTGCGTCACCCAATCAATCGTTGAACCCTCTAAATACAAGGCGTGTTCCGGTGACATCACTAACGTGAAACCGTGCGAAGCGTCGATCCAGTCCAGGCTATTAATTGGTGGGTCTTCGAGATGAAGATCGTACAGGAATCCAGAGCAACCGCCCTTCGTCACGGCCAAGCGGACATGCGAGGTAGGAGTGTCCGTTAGAAACCCTCGAAACTTCGCGGCCGCGAGCGGCGTGATCGAAACGAAACCGTTGTGGGTGTTGTCCGTTTCAGTCGTCACTGATTGCTTCGATTCCGCAACCTCAGATATCTCCGCCACCTGACCAATCTCGGCCAAGTCACACCCCAAAAAACAGGTGAACACGATGATGAAACTCAACACAGATTGCAGTGACAAGTGATTCATAACACTCCCTTCGCTTCAAGGTAGACAACAGTTGGAACCAAGCGTTCTCTGAGCACCGTGACATTCATGATTTGGATGCCCGACCATCTGACCAGTCACCACCAATCCGACATGCAACTTTGGAAGTTGCGTTCCTCGATAGGTGCGGCCGGCCAAAGGCTCCAACAATCATAACCGCCGACACCGCCCAAGAGAGAAAGATGCGATAGGTATCGGTGGGCGTGAGACGGATCAGTGGGCATTGACCAGGCATAAAAAACGAGGGAAGGATTTCAAAATCCTTCCCTCGTTAGCGTGAAATTTTTATCAAGACTCAAGGTCTTGTCTCGTTGAAGAACTAAGCGTTCTTAGCGGCCGCAGCAGCTCGCTTCTCGGCAACCGTACGATAATCGACGACATCCCAAACCAAGCCAACCGCTCGCAATAAACGAATTGCTTGCCAAGTGATATCGAATTCCCACCACTTGTGACCGTGCTTTGCCATACGTGGGTAAGCGTGGTGGTTGTTGTGCCAGCCTTCACCGTAAGCAACGATTGCGACCAACCAGTTGTTACGGCTATCGTCGGTAGTCTCGTAGTTTTGGTAGCCAAACATGTGCGAAGCACTGTTCACCATCCATGTTGCGTGCAACACAGCGACCAGTCGCACGAACATGCCCCACAACAACAACGACATGCCGTAATCGAATCCAGCGATGGCATAACCGACGCCGAACAGAGCGACCGAAACGGCGATGTGAATCGGCAAGAACAACATGTCGAACCGACGCATCATCGGATCCTTGTACAAGTCAGGTGCCCAACGTTGCAAATACGCCTTTCGATCACCGCCGTGGGTATGGAACGCAAGCCAAAACATGTGGCTCCAAATGCTGCCGTCGTGCGGCGAGTGCGGATCACCCTCTTGGTCGCTGTGTGCGTGGTGCTTGCGGTGATCGGCAACCCAATCCAGTGGCGAACCTTCGCCAGCGAAACAGCCGATGCCCGCGAACAGGTAGCGAACCCAGTTGTAGGTCTTCATCCCGCTATGCGTTAGCAAGCGGTGATAGCCCAAGCAAATTCCAAGGCTACCGGCCATCCAGTGCATTACCAGAGCGACGACCAATGCGGACCAAGTGAAATACGATGGAGCGGCTAAGCAGACCACGTGAGCAGTCACGAGCCAGCCAATGGCCCAGTAACTGATGTTGTCCATCCGCTTTCGGTCAGCAACCGTTGGACGGGCCATGTCCAGCTTCTTAGCTGCTTTTTGAGCCACCAACGAAGACTGCGAATCGGCATCTTCCTTGGTAGGTTGATCTAGCGTTTCAGCCTTGTCTTGGAAGCCTTCCAATCCTGGACGGTTCCAAACTTCAGCATCCTTGGGATCCAAGGTTTCCACGCCAGCAGCAGCATCCAGCTCGCTTTGGGTCGTTGCCCCGGTATTGGAGGGGTTAGATTCTTTATTCGATCCGCTGCGTGAGCGGGAAGGTTCGATCACAGTCGACATCAGAGAACGATTCCTGGTCTCGTGGTGTGGAGAGAGTTTTTTACGGGAGGTGCCGCCCCGAGGAGCAAGCGAATTCGACGGAATAGTACCAAGTCGACACCGAATTCGTGTCACACCCTGGACACCAAGATGTAACAGTTCTGTAATTGTTTCTTCACCCTGCAAAACCCGAGTGTTTCCTGACCGCCAACTCCAGGTTACTCCCCCCCCGCCGGCCCCCTCTTCCCTACGTCAATCACACCATCAATATGCCCATCGATTTTGCCACCTGCTGCACTGAGCGAGACCGATTGCTGCGGGAAATCAGGGCATTTTTTCACAACAGAGACTTCTGCGAAGTCCAACCGCCATGTCTCAGCAGGGACTGTGTCGTCGACGCGTATCTAGATCCAATCGGAATTCCTGTCCAGGAATTGGGACTAGCTGTTGCTAGCAACTCGAATGACCGAATCAACGACGAAAAATCAGCACATCGGTATTTACTCCAAACCTCTCCGGAATCCGCAATGAAGCGGATGCTGGCCGCGGGAGCACCCTCTATTTTCGCCATAGCCCCTGTCTTCCGCAAAGCTGAAATGGGGAACCGACACAACATCGAGTTCACTATGCTGGAGTGGTACGAGAAAGGCGGCGATGCGGCATCCGCAATCAGCCTGCTGGGTGAACTTGCCAAAGTTGTTTTCGCCGCCCATCAATTCCAAACCATCTCCTATCAAGAAGCGTTTCACAAAACCCTCGACCTCGATCCGATTGGTTGCTCGATCGACGACATTCATCGCCACGTCAACGCGATTGATTCGGATCTGGCCCGTTCCCTGAAAGACGATCGTGACGGCTTACTAGACGTCTTGCTTTCCACACATATCGAGCCCGAACTGGGAAAAACATTCCCCACGATCTTAACTCGCTATCCAATTTCCCAAGCTGCACTAGCGCGTCCTTGTGAAGACGATCCTCGAGTGGCCGAACGATTCGAACTGTTCTATCGAGGAGTCGAACTGGCCAACGGCTACGACGAACTTCTCGACCCCGTCGAGTTGGTCCGACGTTACGAGACCAACAATCAAATTCGTCAAAGATCTGGGCGAGATGCTCTGCCGACCGAAACGACGCTGGTCAAAGCCATGCGTCAAGGTTTTCCCAAATGCAGTGGTGTTGCCGTCGGCGTCGATCGAATTTTGATGCTTCGCCTTGGTGCGAACCACATCAAGGAAGTCATGCCGTTAACCACCGATATTGCCTAACAACGGTCGGCCCGATTGCCGACCGTTCCTGGTCAACGAACTACGCCGTGGCCAACTTGGCGAACGCTCGGACGTCTTCTTCAATCGCAGCAATGCGGTCACCCAATTTCACGTCCGCTGCTCGCAAGTCTTGCGACTCCGAAGCTTCCAAACGCGTGAAGACATAGAACTTCACCTTCGGCTCCGTTCCGCTTGGACGCACGGCAACATAATTACCATCCTGTTCTAGATCCATGATGATTAAGTTCCCAACCGGACCTTCCAATGGTTTGGACTCACCGGAATCCCCCAACGTTGTAACCGTTTGGTTGCCGTAGTCCCGTACCTGAGCAACCGCGACACCACCCAGCGAAGTCGGTGGCTTTTCACGGAACGCCTTCATCAGAGCCTGCATGGCAGCCATCCCTTCGCTGCCTTCCATGACCACGTTGACCAGGTTCTCGCGGTGGTAACCATGCTGCTTGAACAGCTCGCCCAAGTAGTCGTGCATCGACTGATTCTTGGCTTTCAGCTCGGCAGCCAATTCACTCATCAGCATGCAAGCCACCGCCCCGTCCTTGTCACGGACATACGAACCCACCAGATAACCGTGGGACTCTTCGCATCCATACAAGAAATCCTCAGGCCCTTCGCGGTCCATCGCCTCGGCAATGTACTTGTATCCCACCAACAAATCGCCAACACAACGAACGGAATACGAATCGGCAATTCGCCGAACCAACTCAGTCGTCACCAATGTTTTGACAACATAAGAGTTATCGTTCTTTTTCGATTCAGGCGTCTTACTCAGCACATAATTCGCCAGCAAAGCTGCGATCTGGTTACCCGTGAACGTCCCCCATTCACCACTGGGATCTGTCGTCAACGGCGTCGCGACTCCCAACCGATCGCAATCCGGATCGGTAGCCAGCACCAAATCAAATCCCTCCGCCCGTGCCTGTTCGATCGGCTTGGCGAATACTTGCGAATTTTCGGGGTTCGAAACATGGCCAGGAACGTTCGGGAAATCTCCACTTCGTTCCCGATGCGGTTCGTAAACGGTGATGTCGCTGAAACCATCTCGCTGCAACAACGGAACCACTGCCGCTTCACCGACGCCATGCAACGGCGAGTAAAGAATCTTCACGTCCCGTGCCCCTTCGAAACCACACGCTGACGCCGCGTCCAAGAATGCAGCGTCAATCTTGTCGGTTACTACTTCAATCATGCCATCGGCCAGTGCCTGCTTGAAGTTACCGCGTTTAATCTCCTGACAACTCATCACACCATCGATGATCGCCTTATCATGAGGCGGCAACACTTGGGCACCACTGGACCAGTAGACCTTGACCGCGTTGTCGCTAGGTGGATTGTGACTTGCCGTCACCATAATTCCACAATCGCAATTCAGGTGACGCACCGCAAATGAAAGTTGCGGCGTGGCGCGGTAGTCGTCTAGTAAGTACACCTTGATTCCAGCCGCAACCATGACCTCGGCGCACAACTCCGTGAAATGACGAGATCGGTGACGAGTGTCGTACGCGATCGCACACGACAACGGTTTCTTGCCACCGTGGAACCGAACGACATAGTCTGCCAAACCCTGCGCACTTTCACCAATCGTTCGATCGTTGATCGCATTGGAACCAATCTCGTACATACGCCCTCGACGTCCGCCGGTACCAAACGGGATGATCGTCCAGAAAACGTCATCCAGTTTTTGCCATTGTTTCTCGTCGATATGCCGCAAAACGCTGTCGCGGTATTCTCGATAACGCTCCTCCGTTAACCAACTCTTAATATTCGTCACCGCTCCAGCGGTTAAAAGCTTCTGTTCACACGCTTGATCCACACTTGCAAGTGCGTCTTGAATTCGGGTCGGGTCAGCAGTCGAATTAGCCGAGTCAGTCATGGTAGTGCGTTGGTTGGTAGGGCAAGTCAAGACAATGGACGAGTTCCATTGACCCTAGTTTAGAACGCCTAGACGGCGCCCACCACCACCGTCCAAACAGGCCTCGCCAAACGCAGTCTTTCCCGCTGCCGATCACGCTCTACGGCTGGGAAATTGACAACAGCGAACGTCCACAAGACATCCGGCCCCACTTCCGACTCGAAGCGAAAATCAGCAATACGAAATGTTGTCGGCGAAAACGCGCCAGCTTGAGCCTCGAAAAACCGCTAGCTAACCAAACCCTGTGTGACTGTCATGAAGACGTCTTCAAGCGTCGGGTCGCGATCATTGAAAGATCGCATTTTCACACCCTGAGCGATCAGGTAATCCATCAATTGAGCCAAACCAGCGTCGTCCGTCTCCAGTTCAGCGATGACACGATCTGGACGTATTTCCAAATCTCGCAACGCTGGACTGCTACGCAGGATTGATATCCCCGCATCCTGGTTCTCGGTGAAAGCAATTTCGACGAAACGGTTTCGGCGTATTTGTCGATAGACTTGGTCGATTGGGCCATGCATCAACAGCTGCCCCCGTTCGATGATCCCGATCGACGTGCAGCAGTCGGCCAGTTCCGTCAAAATGTGACTGCTGATGACGATCGTCTTGCCCATCTTTCGAAGCTCTTTAAAGAGAGCTTTCACCTCCACCCGCGCACGCGGATCCAGACCGCTGGCCGGTTCGTCCAAAATCAAAACCGGCGGATCGTGCACCAGCGTTTTGGCCAAACACAACCGCTGCTTCATCCCTCGCGACAACCCGTTGACGAAGTCATCACGTTTGTGCCCGAGATCTAGCAATTCCAATACATTGTCAATGATCGAAGCACGTGCCACGCGGTTGATTCCATACGCCACGGCAAAGAAATCTAGAAACTCCCACACTCGCATGCCATCGTAGACACCAAAGTTATCCGGCATGTAGCCAATCGCCCGGCGCACGCCCATGGGATCTCCCATCACGTCACACCCAGCCACCTCGCCACGACCGCGGGTCGCTCTCAGCAAGGTTGCCAAAAATCGAATCGTGGTGCTCTTGCCGGCTCCGTTGGGTCCAATGAAACCAAACGTTTCACCCTCTTCGATCTTCAGGTCCATCTTTTCGACAGCCGTGAAGTCACCGTAATCTTTTCCGAATCCTTCTAGCTCAATCATTGGCTGGTTTCTCATCGCCAGGAAGGGTGGTTTGTCGGCGGCGAAAATCACCGATCAAATTGGAGTCAGGCTTCGGCTGAAGCGTTGGCTGATAACGCAAATGGACCAAAACGATGGTCTGGCCACGTACCTGTTGAGTATCCGGCGAGATCGTCACCCCAGGCATCGCATCATCGATTCGCCCGACTAAACGTATCGTCCCTTGCTCAATATTTTCTTTTGTTAGCATCCGCCTGATGGCATCATCGACGTTCATCGCCACATCGGATTCGACGGAAACCTCTCCCCGTTCACCGAGACCGCAAGGCTTCGACACTCCCGCCGACAACTCCCCGATAGCGATCAATTCAAAATCATTTTCCTTCGTCAAGCGTGCGACATGAACGTCTTTGAGGTCCAGCTTGGAACGATTAACCAAAACGAGCGAACTCGACTCAGCGGAATCCTGCGTATCGCCTTGCAACTCAATAGGGCCACCCAGATCGACAATCTGTTCAACATGCACCGCCCGGTACGCATTACTGCCGACCGAAACGTTGTCCAGTGAGATCCCCGCTTCGTAGCCGAATTTTAACTCTGGATCCGCCCCGCCAAACAAACCTTCGTTTGGATCGCCATCTGACTTCGACTCCACAACCTCGATGGCAGCATCGGGATCATCAAAATCGATGCGGTATCGGCTAGCCAGCGAGTTATACAATCCCATCACCCGGGTCAGATGCCCACGATCGTAATCGCGTGGCACCTCCAAGAACGCAATTTCGTTGCGACTGCGGGCGAACCCTACGTCAAGCTGCGCCGCGCGAGCAACATACAAGGCACCCAAGATTGCCAACGGCACGACTGCCAGCCACGCCCATTCCAATCGACCCAACAACCGAAAAAACAAATAGTTCACTGGAATCAAAACGATTAAGTAGATCATCAAGCTTCGAAAAACCAACTTTGAATCGGGGATCGCCAGCCCCACCTCACCCGCCAAAGTTTGTCGACTCCAAGCAACGATCGGGCTGTCGTTTTTCCATCCTCCTAAACCGCTGACTGGGTGCGTCCAAAGCGTCGATGTGATCCACGGTGAAAGCGCCGAACCACCATCCAACTCTGTAGCTTCTTCCGTAACGGGAGCATCGTCCATATCTTCCGGCGTACTGGGTTGGAACAAGACCGCATCGCGTGACAACCAACGAACACCGGTGTTGATCGCCGGATGCGTTTCCTCGGTGGACACACCCACAAACGTCTGCCGAAGCGGCGGCAAACCACTGTCATCAGAAGCTAGCCCTGATTCGCCACCATCCTGGTCCGCCCCACCGGCAAGGATCGCTCCCGCGTTTGCTTTCTGCTCAGCTATTACGCCATTGTCCTTCAGAAAGACTCGCGGCGGACGCGACAAGATGGCTGAGTTCCAAAAACTGTCATACGACTTCC
Source organism: Rhodopirellula sp. J20-39 (assembly GCF_057365095.1). Classification (NCBI taxonomy): domain Bacteria; kingdom Pseudomonadati; phylum Planctomycetota; class Planctomycetia; order Pirellulales; family Pirellulaceae; genus Rhodopirellula; species Rhodopirellula sp. J20-39. Next base: position 6,671,001 of record NZ_CP195123.1, read on the forward strand.
AAGCCGTCAGCCATTCACTCATCAAGTCGACACGGCTTTGAATCAACCTTCCACGCCCGACCCTTCGCTCAACCAGCAGTCCTCCTTCACCGATTGGCTTCGCATCGCCACGCGGCTGACCAGCAACGGCGATACGTGAAGAGTCTTTGTCCAAGCGAGCCAAGATCGAATTGATCGACACATCCGAACCCACACTATGCGAACGAATGAACTGCTGTGCATTTTCGCTATGCAGTTCTTCGTTCCCGTTGAACTGTATAGGAACGTACTCTCGAAACGCTTTCTCATTGAGCGATTCCGCCGCGACTGGCCCATTGATGATCAGCGTCCCACCAAAGTGCAACCAATCGATAACCGCCGTCACTTGACTGGATGTCAGTGCTCGCACGGGCAAATCGTCCCACAGCACAACCGCCGTGGAAGTCCAATCCAAAGCAGTCTCGGCGAGGGGCACAACTCCGTTGGTCGGTGGGATTACGATCCGGTAGTTGTCACGAGCTTGAAAAAAAGCAAATTCGTTTTGATAGGGCTGCACCCAATCGGCAGTCTGCAACCGAGTGAATCGTTCCGCCCGATCGGTTAGGACTACAAAGAAGTACGTTTGAGCCTGTAACGCCATCAGCCGTGAGGGCTGGGTTGCAAATCGATGAGTGGAATCGGTCGATCCGAACTCACCTTCCAATGCAATTGAGTCTACCGTTTGACCGCTCCGCATCGGAGTCAGCAACCGCGTATCAAAACGCCTTAATTGTCCCTTGGGTAGCACGACGGGCCGCTGAGTAAGAAGACTAACACCAGAGGCATCTTCCAACTCTTCGTCCTTCACTTCTCCAACAAACCCGCTGGATGAAAGGGATGTCTTGGCTTGTATCCCAACCGTCCCGCGCCGGTCCTCCTGGTTGCTCCGCAGTCCGAAACCGACAGTCGTCCAGTGTCCTGGTTTCGCCGCCCCATCGAGTGCCCCGCCCGTACCCGCATCAGCGCGACTAATCGGATATGCCTGAGCGGCCCGCGATGTGAAAGCTGCTCGGTTGGCAGCGCCATCGTCTGCGGCGTCAGTTCCATCTTCGTTTAATCGGCATCCGTCGCAGCCCGCCAAAAGCGGCATGGCTAGTACGATCAAACGAAAAACGAAGCTCGTGCCGCTCCAGCTCAAGTTTTTTCTTGAAGCGACACGGGTGGCTGATGTGCGTGTCAACGATTCGGTTAAATAACCCGATCTCGGTGTCGCAGTCCCAAACGAAAATCTACGTTTGAACGTTGCCAAGATACGACCAACCCGCGTGTGACAAGCGAAAGTAAAAGACCGACGGGTCCTTACCACCCCATCACCATATTCGATTCAATCGCGCGGCGGGCCTGATCGACATCGCATCCGGTCTCCATGCGGTACAGCCGGATTGCATTGACCTTGTCGCCGGCTGACTTGCTCAGGCAATCCCTCGCGATCATGCAAGGATCTATCGTTCGATCGGTTAACCCCAACGCTCCTTTGCTGATCACCCAAGAGTCTCGCGGACGTTTCGTCATTCGCAGGACTTCGTCTTCTGGATAGGCCTCATCAACCACCCCTTGGGCTGCGGACTCATCTTCCGCCCAGGTGATGATGATATGAGCATCGGTTTCGATTTCGAAAAGTGGCATGGTGCTGGCAACTACGAACGGGAACACAAATGTGGCGAAGTAACTCTAGCATAGGCACCACCCACGGTCCCGGCAAACCGCCTAGCTACCATCGAAAAACTAGGGCAAAACTCAAAAAACTCCTCCAATCCCCGAACCGATCAAAGCCAGCCACAATCAGGCCGATTCGCCCCGATCCAGTGGTGGCGAACGCTCACCCGGATGCCGATACATTGGTAATCGCCCCATACTCCGACAACGCAGGACCGCTGCCCACTCAGAATTCACTCACAATTGTGGAACAGACAGGACTGTGGACCAAGCAGTACAGTACGCAAGAAAGACAGTACGCAAGCAACCGCCTAGACCAGAGTGCGTACCGACGTAAATGGTGGGCGACCAGTCGCTCCAGCCTTTCCCCCTGCTGATAGGCTTCGCATCCTCCGATTCCCTTCGAATTCGGCGTGCAAACCGAATTGACATACCACCTTGGTTGAGACCTTACTTTGAGACACCGCAGCACCCGAGAAGTAGTCGACGATTTACGAGCCGACGGGCGCCTGATCGATGTCACCGACGAAGTCGATCCGAACCTCGAAATGGCCGAAATCCAGCGGCGCGTCTATGCCAATGGAGGGCCTGGGGTCCTGTTCCACAACGTGCGTGGCTGTCGATTTCCGATGGCGTCGAACCTTTTCGCGTCACTCGAACAAGCTCGCTATTTGTTTCGCGACACGCTCGAATCGGTTCGCCGGTTGATCGAAATCAAGCTTGATCCTTCCGCGTTGCCGAAACACCCGCTGCGTTATGCCGGTGTCCCCATGACCGCACTACGCATGCTGCCTCGCGGAGTTCGCAGTGGCAACGTCAACCGAAACTCTTGCCCACTTTCCGAACTTCCCCAACTGAAGTGCTGGCCGGATGATGGCGGCGCATTCGTCACCTTGCCACAAGTGCTAAGTGTCGATCCCAAATCGCCTGACAATTTGATGCAAGTCAATCTTGGCATGTACCGCGTCCAATTGTCAGGCAACGACTACGATCCGGAAAACCAAGTTGGTTTGCACTACCAAATTCACCGCGGCATCGGCGTCCATCATCGCGAGGCGATCGACCGCGGCGTGCCGCTGAACGTAGCGATCACGGTCGGCGGCGCTCCCGCAATGAGCCTTGCCGCAGTGATGCCGCTGCCGGAAGGATTAACCGAACTCACCTTTGCCGGTGCACTTTCCGGCCGCCGCATTCCGATGATTCGAGGTAATCACGCGCCCGTTTATGCCGACGCCGACTTCGCAATCGTCGGGCGGATTGATCCAGCCGCAACGATGCCCGAAGGTCCATTTGGTGACCACTTAGGCTACTACTCGTTGAGACACAATTTTCCCTTCATGAAAGTCGATCACGTCTGGCACCGCAAAGACGCGATTTGGCCATTCACGGTAGTCGGTCGTCCACCGCAAGAAGACACCACATTTGGACAATTGATCCATGAACTTACCGATCCCATTATCCCGACGGTAATCCCAGGTGTGAAAGCGGTCCATGCCGTCGACGCTGCTGGCGTACATCCGCTGCTGCTAGCGATCGGCAGTGAGCGTTACATGTCATACATGAACGCTGCCGAACCCCAAGAATTGTTGACCCAAGCTAATGCCATTTTGGGCAACGGGCAATTATCGCTTGCGAAGTACTTGTGGATCACCGACGACCCTACCAATCAACTCGACATCCACAACATCCAGGCGTTCATGCAGCACATCTTGCAGCGGGTCGATTGGCGTCGCGATTTGCATTTTCAAACTCGCACCACAATCGATACGCTCGACTATTCCGGCACAGGACTAAACCAAGGCTCCAAACTGGTCATCGCTGCCACCGGTTCGTCGCACACGGAACTGGGGCAAAACTTACCGTCGGAACTTACGCTACCGGATGGCTTCCAAAACGCCAAGATCGTCATGCCGGGCGTAATCGCGATCACCGGGCCACTGTATCAAGATGAAACCAACCACCACGATATGAAGCGGTTGGCAGAATATCTTTCAGGCAAATTCAACGGGCAAGAAACGCTTCGAAGCTATCCCATTATCACGGTGTGCGATGACACCGACTTTGCAGCCCGTTCGCTGAAAAATTGGCTCTGGCTAACGTTCACCCGTAGTAATCCAGCGAAGGATGTATCCGGCGTCGATGAACTCGTGGTGGACAAGCATTGGGGGTGCCGTGGACCGTTGCTAATCGACGCCCGCGTTAAACCACACCACGCCCCACCGCTGATCGAAGACGCTGAAACGCTCAAGAAAGTCGACGCGCGAGCCACACGCGGTGATGCACTGGCAAAGTACCTTTAACGCTGACTCCTAAATTCTCTGCGGACGGTACAAATCTAGATTTTCACGGCCAGCTAACTGGGCATAGAGCTCGGTGATCTGGCGAAATCCCAATCGCAACCACGCCTTGGTGTCCTCGATCGGCGGAGCGTCGTCGCCAACCGCATCCGCCCCAATCTGAAAGTAGTAGTCCGTCGGCCGAGAAGATTTCTCCCACAACCAATCGCTATCCAAGTCAGCAACGATCAAGCATTCACATTGCAGCGTTTTCGATCCGTCGATTACGCCCTCTTCGCCACTGAGATGCAATAAGAAGTCAGGCGGAAAATCATCCGCATCTTCATCGCCCTCTGCGTCCTCATCCAATTCAACCGAAACCATTTCGACCGAATCGACAAAGGTGTCGGTGAACACGCGATTTCGCAGCAAGTCGGTTTGGGTCAAAGCGTACAGCCCATCTTCAATCCACTGCTCTACGGTATTGGGCAATGCGAATACTTCCGTATCACGCTGTGCCTCAAGAGCCGAAAACGCCAATGGCGACAAGCAGCGATCCGGCATCATCGGGACCGCCTCCTGCCACACGTCCTCCAACGCTCGATCTTCCAACCAGTGACGGGCCAGCCAATCGTCTTGGAAACGCGGCCCAATCCGCTGCATCGACTCCGACACCCAATGACGAGGTTGCCAAGCGTCCCGCCCGGCCAACAGCCGAACATCGTAGCCCAGGAACCGGCCATACAACGCCGCTTCGATTCCAATTGCAGTCGTGCCCAGCACCACGATCGAACCGGGAGGATCTAAAGTTGCCGCGTCAGTCGCTGAAGTATCGCTCATCGTAAATGCTCTTGTTGATGTCCAACCGAAAATGGATGCATGTCCATAAAACTGTCTCGCCCTTGAATCATGTCCGCGATCGCGATTGCTGTCGCGGGTGCGAAGTGAATGCCACTACGGTAGTGACCGCTCGCGATATACAAGCGGTTGTGATCTAAGACAACACTACCGCTTTTCACGTCGACTCCGCCCTGAATGTTGCCCGGCACAAGACTATTGCCGTGTAATGAATCAATGCTTTGCGAGGGTTGATCAGCACCGCGCAGCGCACCTAAATCACCGTGCAATACATGGTTACCAGGAACTTGGCCGATGATCGGGAAGCCATCGAACGTCATGGGTCGCAGACCCGCCCAACGAGAAACCTCGGGTGCTCTATCTAGCAACGGACAAACACCAACAGCAAACTCCCGCAAAGAATCAATTGCCGAGTCGGTTGTGGTTTGATCCATGCCAACCTCTTCTTCACATGAGCCGGCCAATACCTTGCCGTCACCTCGTGCGATCAGATACCGGTTCCCTAAATTGATCACCACGGGGCTGTCGAACTCATCACACTGGAACAACAACATCTGCCCGCGAATCGGCACCAGCGACTTCCCTAAACTCAGTGAATCCGCCATTAATCCCGTCCAAACGCCACCGCACAATACGGTTGCGTCAGACTCATTCTGAGCCACTTGCAACGCTCGCTCGTCGACCTCTTCCCCAAAGCGAAGGTGAACACCGCTCTTTTCACATCCCGCACGAAGTGATTGCAGTAGTCGAGGTGGGCGAACCTGCCACTCATCGGGCACCCACCAAGCGGCGGCGTTCGGATGCTGGGTTCCCCAAACCGAATTCGCCGCCCAGGCGTTCAATTGCGGCTGCTTTTCACAAAGCCGAGCGAGCGAGATGCTCTCGCACTCAATCCCCATTTCGTCCCAGTAGTCCACCATGCCGACCATCGCGGCAGCCTCGCCAGGCGTTTGGGCCAGGTAGTACCCGCCGCACCGCACCAGCCCGGTCGATATCCCAGACACGCGTTCGAGACCAGCCGCCCAGGCCGGCCACTGCGAATGGCTGTATCCACGAAATCGCTCCATTGGGTCGGTCGCACGTTCAAAGTTAGCCGGCGGCAAGATGCCTCCCGCTGTCCAGGAAGTGCACCGAGGCTGGGAGGGTGAGATTCCGCTGGCCGGCTGTCGCTCGATGAGCTGAACCGTACAACCGCGTTTACGAAGCTCCCAAGCGACGGACAATCCAATCACTCCGCCTCCAACGACCGTAACTTTCAGCGATTGTGTTTGCGTTCTCATCATCGGTTCAATTCGGACACGGTTCACTCCACAGCCAAGATCTTCATGAGGTCATCGTGCAAACCAGCATGGCTTCCCTCGCTGCCTTGGACCTCGATCGCGCGGATCAAGTGTTCTAAATCATCGCTGGTATCCACATCGGATCGCTGATCGAGCAAGGCGACTTTCCAGCCCAAACCTTTCACCACATCAAGCGTTTGCCCCAACACGTCTCCGGTGCTCCAAGCAATCCCTTGGAAAACGGCTTGAACATCAGCGACAGCTTTGCCACTGGAAAGACCAATCAAATAATATCCACCATCTTCCGCCGGCCCCAGAACGATATCGTGATCCTGCAATCGATCCCAGGCCTCGTTGATATCACGCGGCAAAAGCAACGGACAATCTGCGCCGATCAAGACCACCTGCCTGAAAGACTTGACCGATCCGCCGCCTCCTTCGCCGATCTCGCGCTTTTTAGCGATTTCATCGGGAGCGGCGTTCCCGACCTGCTTTACGACCGCGTCCTGAGAGGATCCACCCATGTTTGCTTCAGCTGAATCGGGACCGATTGTTGCAAGACCAGAGGGACCAGGGTACTCGCCCCCCCCGCCATTGACTCCGCATTGTCTGCTCTTATCAACTCCACCATTGATACCAGCAGAACTGCATCCCGCTTGCCCCTCAATCTCTTTACTGGCGATCTCTCGTGTTTCCGCTTTTGAACCTAAATCTGCACTCAAACATTGCGTGAACCAACGCTGCATCCGATCCCCCAGGTCCCCATCGCCCTGGTCCAGCACCTCCCAGTTTCCATTGCAGACCACTTGAAAGTCGGTCATGGATGCCGGAGGCGACACCACCAGGTGCCGTAAATCACCGCAAGAATCAAGACGATTCAGCAACTCGCGAACAAATCGGCGGTGCAGTTCCGCTGACCTCTCCTGAGCCCGGCTTAGCTTTACGTCAGGGTTTGTCGAAATCGCATCGGGAGCCCCCAATTGCGCATCTGGACGAGGCATTTCGCTATCGACCATCGATTGAGCGAGACGCGTTTTAACTCGTCCAGCGTCCCAATACTTCGCCATCATGCCCAAAATGCGGTAGTTGCTCGACGAGGATTGCGGAATCATGTTTTGTTCACGCGTCATGAAAGTAGGGGGGCTTGGCTGGAAACATGCTGTAAAAACGGCTAAAAATCAGCATGCGGTCGGTAGGGTTCAGCTAAACTGCCGATAGCTACTTCACTAGTCTCCCAACCGCATGCACACGAGTTCGGCTCGTCCTGTTTAGTCGGCCCCCTGATTCGATGGGATCACGTCCGAATCGTCTATGTCTTCGATTACTTCCGAACGCTTCATCACGATGGTTGCCAAGAGCAACTTGATCGACGAGAAAACGCAGGAGCGTTTTCTGTCGAAGGTGCGAGAAAAGTGTGGCGGGAAGCTACCATCGAACCCTAAAAAGCTGGCAACCGCCTACAAACGAGCCGGTCTGCTGACCGAATGGCACATCGACAAGATGTTCGCTGGAAAGTACCGAGGCTTCTTCCTGGGGAAATATAAACTGCTGGGGCATATCGGCACCGGCGGAATGAGCAGCGTGTATCTAGCCGAGCACACCGGGCTGAATGATAAACGTGCCATCAAAGTTCTGCCACGTAAACGGGTCAAGGACGCCTCCTACCTGGCCCGTTTCAAGCTAGAAGCACAAGCGATCGCGTCGCTGAGCCATCCCAATATCGTCCGCGCCCACGACATTGACCAAGAAGGCGACACCCACTTCATCGTGATGGAGTACGTCGACGGCCTCGATCTTCAAATTTTGGTCAAGCGAGACGGCCCACTCGACTTGTCGACCGCTGCCGATGTCATCGGCCAAGCTGCCCGTGGGCTTCATCACGCTCATGATCGAGGCGTCATTCATCGCGATATCAAACCGGCGAACTTGCTGGTTGACCAAGAGGGCCGCGTCCGGTTACTCGATATGGGTCTCGCCCTGATGGCGTCCGAAGCGGACCACTCCGTCACCGTCGCGCACAGCGAAAACGTGCTTGGAACGGCCGACTACTTGGCGCCCGAACAAGCCATCAACAGCCACAACGTTGACCACCGCGTCGACATCTACGGTCTCGGCTGCACGCTCTACTTCTTGTTAACCGGTCGCCCGCCGTTCGCTGATGGGACACTGGCCCAACGGATCATCAAACACCAAAACGAAATGCCGCGTTCGATCCGGGAATTACGCCCGGATTGCCCAATCGAATTGGAACGCATGTGTTTCAAGATGCTGCAAAAAGATCCCAACGATCGCTACGACACCGCCGAACAGGTCGCCGAAGCATTTGAACATTTCGCCGTCGCGGTTCCCAAGGGCCAACCAATGCGAGTCGGCGCGGGCGGCAATGCAGACGATTCCGTTCCCGATCTAGCGTCGCTCAGTTTCAGTGATGTCGGCTTGTCCGGCGACCTCACCGTCGAATCGCAACAAGACACGATATCGGCCACCACGGAAGAAACGCTGGCCAGCAACCGTGAAAAACTGATTCGCGAACAAAATAAAGCCGCCAGCAAAAGCGGCAAACTCGTGAAAGTCGATCCGATCGGGTTACCGCTGAGTTCCGGTAGCGGCAGCCTACTGGATTTGGAAGTCGAATCAGGCTTCCGTGAACCGCGTCGGCGTTCCCATCCGGTGAACCAGGAAATCATACACAACGACACCAAGCTTTCCGGCAGCCCACGCCAGCGACAAGGAATCGACCCACTCCTGCTAGGCACGATCCTCGCCTCCCTCTTCGTCGCCGCCCTCGCCCTGGGCTACTTCCTAGCCAAAGTAACGTCCTAGCCCGACCTGCTAACCAAGACAGTTAGAATCAGGCTATCAAAGTCCGAACGCTCCGAGCATCGGATCATTAACTCAGCGAAACAGATCGTTTGAATTAGATCTTTTGGTGACAAGGAAAGTTTTGATCCAGACACTTCCGTTTCTCTTTTTGCAATTGGAAGCAACTGAACATGTCCAGATTTCTTGTCCGAGCATTCGTGTTTCAGCGTGGATCGGAAAGTCGTTTTCGCGTACCGTTTTTTCGTTGGAAACGTGGAAAACCATGGACGATGGCGTTGGCTGGGCTTCTATTGATCAGCTTGAACTGTTGGGCTAAATCGGTAGTCGCGGCGTCACAGGAACACCCTAACGTGTTGGTGATCCTTACCGATGATCAAGGCTGGGGGGATCTCAGCTTGCATGGGAATCCGAATCTTAAAACTCCCCATATCGATTCACTTGCTCGCGATGGGGCTCAGCTTCAAAATTTCTATGTTTGCGCGGTTTGCTCGCCCACGCGGGCTGAGTTCCTGACGGGCCGGTATCACACGCGGATGGGCGTCTTCAGTACATCTCGGGGTGGCGAGCGATTTGACTTACGAGAACGCACGGTAGGTGATGCGTTTCGAGAGTCAGGCTATCGCACCGCCGCGTTTGGTAAATGGCATTCAGGGATGCAACCGCCATACCATCCCAACGCACGTGGATTCAATGAGTTCTATGGGTTCTGCAGTGGGCACTGGGGGAACTACTTTTCGCCGATGCTGGAACACAACGGAGAGATTGTCCGGGGCGAAGGATTCATCATCGATGACCTTACGCAACACGCGATCGACTTCATGCAAGAAGACCATGAACGACCGTTCTTTGTCTACCTTCCATTAAACACACCTCACTCACCGATGCAGGTGCCGGATTCCGACTGGGCTCCTTTTGCCGATAAGGTCATCGTCCCTGACCCTGATAAAACGAACGCGATAAAAGAAGATGTCGTCCACACTCGAGCGGCGTTGGCGTTGTGCGAGAACATTGACGAAAACGTAGGACGGATTCTAGCAAGCTTGGAAACAAATGGACTGTCCGATCAAACAATCGTTGTTTTCTTCTGTGACAATGGCCCCAATGGCTGGCGTTATAACGGCGGCTTGCGTGGACGAAAGGGTTCGGTCTACGAAGGCGGTTTGCGGTCGCCCTGCTTGATCCGATGGCCGGGCCACATTGAAAATGGACTGCAGATAACGGACATCTCCGCAGCGATTGATTTGTTGCCGACACTAACCGATCTTGCCAACGTCCCTGTCGGAACAACTGCAGGTCCGCTCGATGGCGTTTCGATGGCAAGCCAGCTTCGATCGACAAAGGCCTCGCAGCAAACCACTGATGAAAACGTTGCGCAAGCGTCGCGGATCATTATGTCGGCATGGAACGGACGTGCCAGTGCGAGATCTCAACGGTTTCGCTACCATCGCGATGGTACGCTTTATGACATCAACATGGATCGCGGCGAACACGTTGATGTGGCTCAAGATTTTCCCGACGTGGCGCAGCAAATGCGAAACACGTTGAGTGAGTGGGTAGAAGAGACCCGACCGCAAAAGTCGTCGCGAAAGGTCCAAGTATCCTTTCCGGTGGGGCATCCTGATTACATCTGGACACAACTTCCCGCTCGCGATGCGACTCATTCCGAGGGAATCGCTCGTAGCAATCGCTTCCCCAATAGCAGCTACATGACTCGCTGGAATCAAACGGAAGACGTGATTGATTGGGAGGTGAGCGTCTTGGCCGATGGGCTCTTCGAGGTCGAGATGCGGTACGCTTGCTCGCAATCAGCCGTTGGCACGCAGGTGCAACTGACCTGGGTTGGCCAAGATAAAAATCCGATCAAGTTAACGACCACGACAGTGCAAAGAGCCATCGATTCACGAGTCGTTGGAAAACAGTACGATCGGTCACCACGAGTAGAGGGCTATGACAAGGATTGGGGCAAAATGTCGCTCGGTCTGGTTCGCCTCACCCGTGGCAAAGGAGTCCTACGGCTGAACTGCCCCCGAATTGCTGGAGATGAGGGCATTGAAATGCGATTGATCTTGTTGAAACGGACGACTTCGAATTCACCCAATTGACGAGCCCATCATCTCACCACGACATCGAAGACAACCGAAATGACCGCAGGCCTCTGGCGCAACATTGGTTGTCCCCCGACCCTGTCAACAACCGGTGTCAATCAAACAGTAGGTTGTCGTGCTAGCCACGCACCGCTCACCCCACGAATACCAAACGTTATGGGATCGCGAACGGGCTTTCTTCGGATTCCAACTCCTCCAGATAGGCTCGGTCGGCTTGACTGAGCTTGGCGATTGGGATTGGAATCACTCGGTTGTCGCTGACGCGGCGGATCTTGACCGTGCCATCAGTCATACTGACGAAGGTTGCCTTCACTTGGAAGCGACCGGTTGAATCAGACCACGTTCGGGCTTCGCCAGACGGTACTGACGATGCGACCACTGGAATCGTTTCCTTTACTGGCGTTGCGGCGACCATTTTCGGTTTGGCTGGCTGATCAAGTTCATCGGGTGCGAGCTGAATGTTACGTCGTTCAACAACTGCACTGGAACGCACCTTACCCCAAGTTAAAAACCCCAGTTTTACCTTTCCATCCGGCATCAGTTCTTCAACCTGGGCCGCTCGCCAGAAACTACCGTATTTAGGTTTTTGTGCTTGAACCAACTGTCCGACATAGAGTGGCGTAATGGACTCAACAACTCGCCCCGTCGACTTTAACGAGCCGGGTCCTTGGTATGCCTTGGCAAGTTCCTGCCGTTGCCGGTAACTGGTCGACCAATTCATCAGCGCACTGCTTGCAGACTTCGCTATTGCTTTGTCCTCACTATCCAAAAGTGCTTCAATTGCGGCGGCAACTTCGGGATCGGGATCCTTGTTTTTCTTCTTAGCCAGCTCGCTGAGTTTAGCTCTCACCGCCTTGTCATCGTCAGCGGCGAGCACCCTTAAAGCATCACTTTTCTCTTCCGAGGTAAGGGGTGCTTCCGCGGCCGCTTTCGCTTCAGCAGCAGCTTGAGCTCGCTCTTCCGCTCGCCGTTTTGCGTCGGCGGCCATTTGAGCGAGCTCGGCTGGTTCGACTCGTGAATACGTGACCGAGATCGGCACCGTGGTGGTTGTGCCGCCCATAATCACGGTCAGCTTGTAAGCCATATCAAGTGAATGTGGAATGTGTTCTTTCGTGTCAAAAGTCCAAGTGCCTGAACCGGTCATGGCGTACGACGCATCATCGCTCGACTTAGGCATCTTCATTTCGTAGGCCCGGCTGACCTTGATGCGATCGCCCGAAGTTTCCTGCACGCGGTATCGAGTCACTTCACTGGCGGCTTGAACGCTTTCCTTTTCGTCACCACCGAAGGGACTGAACGGTCCAAAGTGACCTCGGCTGCTGCTTTCTTTTTCAGTGATCGCGATGCCGCTATCAGCCACCCACGCTTTCTGGCCATCACCTGGTAAGGTTTCAAATGGCATTAACGACACGTTCCCCAACAGATAGGGAATTTGCGAGTCGCCCTCTAACGCGAGGACGTCCCCCTTCGGACTAATTGTGATCTTGTTCGTCGTCTGCACCTTGCCCATGAACGTCGGGCGTGTGAAAGGGCTGGGGATACGAGGAGGCATTGAACCGAATCGTCCAAACCCGCCTGGACGAATGCCGCCACCCTTTTGCTTTGTCGATTCCCGCAGACCACCGGTGTAAGTCACCTTCGACTGGTCGGCTTCAACCGCGTCCACGGTGTAGTGGGCAATTCCCATGTAGCTAACAATCGACCCTGCACTTTCAACTGAAATTGCAAAGCGATAAGAAAACTTCTGACCTGGTTGCCAGTCATATCGCAGCGTTTGAGCACAGACCGGTTCGGTTAGGACGCTGCCTACAAAAGTCACGGCCAGCAAGACAAGTAGATGAAAAAGAGTTCGCATGCCATGAAACCTTGATGAATATGATGGAAGCAAAACTGGAAATGACCGAAAGAACGCACCCAACGGGCCGGCACTGCTCACCAATGTCAACGCCGGGACGACACCAAACTACCCACAAACACGTTTGGATCACCAGCGCTGGCGATTCAAATTCGTCTAATCTTAAATTGATCGTAACGGATGAGGTAACGAATCACGTAGCGGTACCTAGCCAGCTGGACTCGTTGCCGCGCTCACGACCGGGAAGACGCATGAGTCTTTACATTGCTGAGACCGAACCTACATCATTCTACACGGTGTCAACGCTGAATTGGCGGCACGACTGGCGATCGATGTCACAAGCTGAAGTGAGCTAGCGGCGGCGAGGCAATAAGTGTGCCGACCGTTCCCGGTACGCATACCGGCCGTGTTCAAGATAGTCCCCAAAGTGACTCAAGCGACGCGTAGTGGCTGCGCCGCGAATCAACCACGCTCAGCAGCGTGGTAGGTGAAAGTGAAGATCAACAGGCAGTCGCTCGCCGAAACATTTTCCGACCAAGCCGAACCGGATCCTCCGTCTTTAAAGCCGGCACACTTAAGATGCCTGCCCGCCAGACACCACGCTCAGACGAGCGTGGTTCTTGACTACATTCCAGACAACCTAGCTGCCTGACTAAGACTTCGCTTTGCGTTTCTTCTTGTTGGGATTACCCGCGAACGTACGCTTGCCCCGATTGCCTTGTGGCTTACCACGGAAACCCGAACGGCTACTGTGCGGTGTTCCCCCTCGGCGTTCACCTTCTTCTTCGTCGCCACGAGATACTTCCAAGTTCAATCGCTTGCCCGACACCCAAGTTTTACGCAACTTTTGATAGATGTCCGCAGGCATGCCTTCGGGCAGATCAATCGTGCTGAACTCGTGACGGATGTTGATCGGCCCGATGTATTGGCCTTCGATTCCGGCTTCGTTCGCAACGGCACCAACGATATTGCCCGGCTTGACGCCATCTTGCCAACCAACGGAGATGCGGTAGCGGACCATACCTTCTTCTGGTGGACCTAGCTGACGAGCGGGTTTCGCCGAACGACGGGAATCGTCTCCACGATCTTCAAATCGCTCACGCCCACGATCGGTCTTTTCAGTTCGCTTTTGAGCGGGTCGTTCTCGCATCAAGAACGGGCGGCCTTGTTGCGAGATTTCCGCCAACGCGGCTGCGATAATATCGAGCGGCTTGCCAGTTTCCTCGGCATAGCTCGCAATCAATTCTTTAAAGAATGTCAGGTCTTTTTCCGCTGTCACATCCGTGATCTGTTGATGAAAACGTTTGGTCCGTGTCGCGTTGATATCGCGAGCAGTCGGGATATTGATGATCTCAATCGGCTGCTTCGTGGTCCGCTCGATGCTTCGCAGTTGATTACGCTGCGCGTTGGTCAAGAAGATGATCGCTTCGCCCTTACGCCCCGCACGGCCGGTACGTCCAACGCGGTGAATGTAAGACTCACTGTCATGCGGGAGATCGTAATTAAAAACGTGGCTGATACGCTGCACGTCCAAGCCACGAGCGGCAACGTCGGTCGCGACCAAGACATCTAGCTTGCCGCTTTTCAATTGGCTGATCGTTCGCTCACGGACCTTTTGTGGCATGTCACCGTTCAAGGCAACCGCTCGCAAACCTTCCCGCACCAAATTTTCAGCAACAGTAATTGTCGAATCCTTGGTCTTGGTGAAGACGATCACACCATCGGTATCTTCGACTTCCAACAACCGAACCAACGCATCTGTCTTTTCGCGTGGCGGAACGAACACCGCTCGCTGCCGAATCGACTCAGCGGTGGCCGTCTTTTTCTTGATCGTGATCACAGCCGGATTGTTCAGGTACTCGTCAGCGATGTGACGGATCGGCCCCGGCAAGGTTGCCGAAAAGAGTGCGACCCGGCGTGTGTCTGGAGTTTTTTCAAGAACAAACTGGACGTCTTCCAAGAAGCCCATGTTGAGCATCTCGTCGGCTTCGTCCAAAACGAGGCTATCCAAACGACTCAGATCGAGCGTTCCCCGGTTCACGTGGTCGATGACCCGTCCGGGTGTTCCTACAACAACCTGAACCCCGCGACGAAGTTGCCGCAACTGAATTTCATAGTCCTGCCCGCCGTAGATTGCAGCGACGTTGAACCCAGGGATGTTCGCACCGTAGGTTGAAAACGAACGCGCGACCTGGATCGCAAGCTCACGGGTCGGTGCCAGTACCAACACTTGAGGCTCGCGTCGTTTCAAATCGACTTGAGATAAGATCGGCAGCGCGAACGCAGCAGTCTTGCCGGTCCCGGTTTGTGACTGCGCCAACACGTCTCGCCCAGCGAGCATGTATGGAATGATCTCCGCCTGAATCGCCGTCGGTTCGGTGTAACCCGATTTTAGAACGGCCTGTAGTACTTCTGGGCGAAGCGACATTGCGGCAAACCCCGCCAACGCTTCCTCTTCTTTGACTGCTTCCACTGGAACGGTGTTTTCTACGTCTGATTCACTCACCTTGGCGACCTGCTTCGATTCCGACTTTCCATTATCTACGCTTTGAACAACGTCCTTTGCCACTGAATTTTCGACAACGGCAACAGGACTTTCAACCTTGGCTTCTTCAACTTCCGCCACGGCGGCAGCCTCTTCAGCCTTAGCGACTGGCTCTTCGACAACAGCCATTGGCTCTGTCACTTCGGCAACTGGAACTTCTACCGCTGGAACCTCAGCTACTGAATTAGGCTGCTCAATAACTTCAGGTGCGGCGACTTCAGGCTCCGAAACCAATTCAGCCAACTCGGGGGTGGCCAAGCACTCGACGGTTGTGTCCTGGGTATAGCAGGCCAGCAGGGCCTCGTTGATATCGCCTGATTCAGTTGCGATACAGGAAATTTCATCAATCACCGTCGACGAATCACCGGTGGATTCAGACTGAGTTGGATTGGGGTTCGTGTTCGACATTCGATACTTTCAATGCGCAAATCTCTCGAGACCGATTCACGAAACCGGTCGAAGCAAGAGTGTGGAAGGATGGCGTGGCAATTCATCGGCGAAGACCAACGATCTTTTGATCGATTCAGTCCGTTCGCTCAATACACAGAACGCGACGCTGCTTTCACTTCCAGGATGTCACTTCAAGGACACGCACCGAGGGTTACTCTGGCAAGACGATAGACGCAGCGATGTGCGGAAACCGAAACAGAGCACCGAAAAAGACTTGTCGCGTACGGAACCCGTGAACATAAACTCTCAATCGAGCTCAGCCGAAGTCCTGTGACCCCCGGCGGTTCCGTTGCAGGCCATAGGGTACTCACTGTCACGAAGGTGCAAAACCCATAAAAGTCCGCTTCTTCGCCAGCGAGGATTAGGCAGCCAATTCCCCCGCAATCAAGCGGCGTGCGCGGCTGAGCCTAGCTTTAATGCGATCACACCTTACGCATACAGGCTTCCGTCCAGCCATAGCGGTTAGATCACGAACTAGACACCGGACGGAACACGCGGCTTACCCGGCCCTGGCTACGACGGCGGGAACAAGGCGTCCAAACACAGTTGGCTCCATGTTTCCAAGCCTTCAAATTGCGATCGAAGTTCAGCAACTGTTAGAAATTCACCTTCGGCGAGCTCCACTTCATTACTGGTTACCGATGGCGATTCCAGGACGAAACGGTGAACAACCCCCAAGTGGACTTTCCCCACATCGTTACTCGGGTCGTACAGCAAACCTTCGCGTTGATCGACGTACTCGCAACCGATGGAGACCTCTTCGGCAAGTTCTCGCCGCATCCCCGTCGTGTAAGGATCGTCGGCACCTTCCGCATCCTCGCTACTGATGTGACCACCAACGCCGATACTGCGTTTAGCGTGTAATCGACTTTCGCCAGATCCGCCGCCCCGCGTGTACGTGAAAACTCGCGGCAAACCATCCTGGGGGTCGACCCACTGCATCACCACATAGGGGATGAGCTGTTTAAA
The DNA here is from genome assembly GCF_057365095.1 of Rhodopirellula sp. J20-39. NCBI lineage: Bacteria > Pseudomonadati > Planctomycetota > Planctomycetia > Pirellulales > Pirellulaceae > Rhodopirellula > Rhodopirellula sp. J20-39. Next base: position 6,687,836 of record NZ_CP195123.1, read on the forward strand.
GTTGGGATCGGTCTCCATCACACTGCGTGGCCGATAGGAGAGCTGATCGCTCGCTAAGATGGGCTGCAGGAATCGATCGACATCCACTTCGAAACCTTCCAGCGGCCCGATCGATTCAATCAACTCTGCAGGAACAACCAGGACGTGTTCTTCGGACATGAATCTCTTCTAACAAAGGCGGCAAGAATCAGCTAATCAGTAAGTCGCCCTTTATAACGTCCTATCCCACATTCACCACCAGTCGGAAGCTTCGGCCGAATGCTTACCGATACACCCCCACCAAAACACAACTTGACCGAATCGAAGCCTCACTGGCCCTGGCGCCCAAAGAAAAACCACCGAACGTGAAATTTTACGAACGGTGGTTTACTCTTGAACGTTAGCGATCGAAAAGCCGGTTAAGCCTTGGGTGGCAAAGCTCGCACGTCCCAAATGTCTTGGGCGTACTGCTGGATGGTGCGGTCGCTGCTGAACCAACCACTGCCGGCGGTGTTGAGAATGCTCATCTCATTCCAGCGATCTACATCCAAGTACGTTTCCGCAACCGTGGCCTGGGCATCGATGTAACTACGCAGGTCACCAATCGTGACCCAAGGATCGTGGGAACTTCGCAACCCACCGGTCAACAAGTCGTACAGACCGGGGTTGGTTGGATTGAACGTTCCACTCTCCAACAAGCTCATCAAACGAGAAATATCCTCGTCGGCTGAGATCATGTCGTTGGGGCGATAGTCTTTCTTCGCCTCGGTGACTTCCGGTGCATCCATTCCAAACAAGAAGAAGTTTTCTGCTCCGGCGTTGTCACGGATCTCGATGTTCGCACCATCAAGCGTTCCGATCGTCAGCGAGCCGTTCATCATGAACTTCATATTGCCCGTACCGGACGCCTCTTTACCAGCAGTCGAAATCTGTTCCGACAATTCCGTTGCCGGGCAAATGATTTCCATCGATGAAACGCGGTAGTTCGGGAAGAACACGACCTTCAACAAGTCTTGGCACTTCGCATCCGCGTTGACTACCGAAGCGACATCGTTGATCAACTTGACGATCAGCTTGGCGACGTGATAACCCGGTGCCGCCTTACCACCGATTAGAACACAACGTGGAACCATACCCTTGGTTTCACCACGCTGAATGCGATCGTACAGATGGATCACGTGCAGCACGTTCAACAACTGACGCTTGTACTCGTGGATCCGCTTCACTTGCACGTCGAACAAGAACGAAGTATCGAACTCGACACCTGTATTCTTCAGCACGAGGTCTGCGAGCCGCTTTTTGTTAACCAGCTTGATGTCCTGCCAACGCTTGCGGAATGCTGGATCTTTAGCATACGGAGCAAGCTGACTGATCTTCGTTAGATCGGTCTGCCATCCATCACCAATCGTTTCCGTCAACAGACCACGCAACCCTGGATTGCAGTGCGACAACCAACGACGCTGCGTCACACCGTTTGTTTTGTTGTTGAATTTCCGCGGCCACAGCGTATGGAAATTCTTGAACAGACCGCTTTCGAGCAACTGCGTGTGCAATCCAGCAACACCGTTGACTGAAAAACTACCTACGATCGCAAGGTATGCCATGCGGATGTGCGGGTTGTCGCCCTCTTCGATCAACGACATCTCGCGACGCATTTCAATGTCACCAGGCCATTGCTGATCGACGAGCTTCAAAAAGCGAGCGTTGATTTCGTAGATGATATCCAACAATCGCGGCAACAATCGGCTGAACAGACCAACTGACCAGCGTTCGAGTGCTTCAGGCAACAACGTGTGGTTGGTGTAAGCCATGCAACGTGTGACCACGTCCCAAGCGTCATCCCATTCCAAGCCGTGCTCGTCCATCAGCAATCGCATCAACTCGGGAACCGCACAAGCAGGGTGCGTGTCGTTCAATTGGAAGCAGTTCTTCTGACCGAACTTACTGAAGTCCTTGCCGTTCTGCTCAACCCAACGCTCGATAACGTCTTGCAGCGAAGCCGAAACCAGGAAGTACTGCTGCTTCAAACGCAACTCTTTCCCGTTTTCGCTGGCATCGTTGGGATACAACACCATCGAAATTTGTTCAGCGTCGTTCTTGGCCGCTACCGCTTCGGGATAACTACCAGCATTGAACTCGGAAAGGTCGAATACATCGGTGGTGGAAGCCTTCCACAAACGAAGCGTGTTCACCGTTTCGTTTCGGTAACCGGGGATGGGCATATCGAAAGGGACCGCCAACACGTCGCGTGACTCAACCCATCGTGGACGTGCTTGCCCGCTGTTGTCGTAATACGTTTCCGTACGACCGTAGAAACGAATCCGACGTGTGTGTTCGGCACGTTCAATTTCCCAAGGGTTACCATCGCGTAACCAGTGATCGGGATCTTCGACTTGACGACCATGTTCGATGTGTTGGTGGAACATGCCGTATTCGTATCGAATACCGTATCCCACAACCGGCAACTGCAAGTTAGCGCAACTGTCTAGAAAACATGCTGCCAAGCGACCCAAACCGCCGTTACCCAAACCGGCATCGTGTTCGCGGTCGGCAATCTCTTCCAACTCGGAACCGTAGTTGTGCAGAGCGTCACGAACGTCTTCATCGAGCTCTAAATTTTCAATCGCGTTAGTAAGCGATCGACCAATCAAGAATTCCAGCGACAAGTAATAAACTTTGCGGTCATCGCTTTGCTTCATGCGACGCCAAGTTTGCTGCCAAGTCGGTACCAAGCGGTCACGAACTGCGATCGCAAGTGCCCGGTACAGGTACCGCTGGTCAGACTCATTTCCGTCACTGCTGATTGGATTGGCGTGGCCCAACGTAATCTTCAGGTGACGATTCACTTCCGAAGGCAGGTCGAGCAACCCAAGCGAATCCAGCGTTTCAGCGGATGGTTTTTCAGCAGGATCGGTCAGCGTATTCGACATGGATAGGTACTTTCAATTGAAAGGATCGTAGGCGGCCCGGAGGCGAAGTCTCTTCCGGAAGCACTCGCGTGCCGAATGCAGTTCGGCGAGCAGAGTATATCGGGATCGGAATTTGGGGCCAATCTAGATTGCGGCAAAGTGAATCACGCTAGCGAAAATTGAGACCGCAGTACATTTCTCAACCAACAATGGCCGTTTTCTGGTCCGATACTGACCGCTAGCAATTACGCTTTTCGACCAATTAACGCCATCAATCCACACTTCGGCGGCAAAAAACGCTCAAATTCGGCGTCTCAAACGGATGACACTCAAGTCAAATCAAGCAACCACACCCAACGCCGATCTTTTCGCAACGCCGGTCAATGAACCTTTGATCCGGTCAACATATCTAGATAGCTACGGGTGTGTCCCAACACCATCTCGTAGTCCAAGGACTCAACATCTTCGCCAATCACTTCGGCTTCGATCGGTCCGTCATAACCGTGATCCACCAAGGTGTGAACTATCGACTCGATAGGCACACAACCGTCACCCAACAAACAACGGTTCATCTCGCCCAACGGACTGTGCCGTCCATCACCAAGCTGCAACAAATGCAGGTGCTCGGTTACGTGAGGCAACCAGGAAAGAATTTCGTCATCCATGCCCACGTGGTAGGTATCCAGCACCAATCCCAGATTTGGACTGCCTACCGAATCAAGAATATGCAGCGTGGATTCCAAATCGTTGATAAAGGACCACTCTTGGCCGCAACCGGGATGAAAAGGTTCCAGCGACAACAACACGCCGAACTCTTCGGCTACAACAGAAACCTTCCTAAGCGCATCGCACAATGTTCGACGGGCATGCTTGCGAATGTGATTGTTGCGACCACCGGCCAGAACGATCAAACTACCCGCTCGTAGATTTGCCGCATCGATTACCGCATCCATTGCATCACGCACCGCTTCATCGAATCCGCGGCCGTCACTACCAGTGAAACCACCAGCCCAACTAAGCGAGGTCACCGAAAGATTTAATTCGTTCAGTAACTCTGAACAACGATCAATCCCAAAGTCATCCACCTTTGGACGAAACAGTCCAATCGCTTCGAAGCCGTGAGACGCATACGCTCTCGCGTCTTCTTCGAACTCCCACCGAAACGTCGATAACTGATTGATCGCGAGGGTATTCATAAGCGATGCACTGACGCACGTAGAATAAAGCAGATAGGTCAACACCAACGCATCTTCCCACATTGTTCCTTGAACATGTCGCTCTTGCGAACGGCGTTCTTGGAACACAACAGAAGAACTGCGAAGATGTCTGGCGAGGAGGCTCGGGAGTATGCCGGGCAACGCAGTAAGTGTAAAGATTTCTTTTGTCCAATGTTGCTATTGCAATTCGAATCACACTGCAAAAACCGCATTCAAAAACTCACATTTTTTTAACTAACCGGATTCAACCATGACTGCCTTTTGCCGCTTCTTGGACTCAAACCAACAACCTCGAATCGCGTTGTACGATAACTCCGATGATGCGGCGCCGAAGGTTTGTCCGCTGGATACGTTAATAAGTCAGGATCAATCCGATTTGCTAGCAAATCACGACTTGCTGTTTCAGCTTACCAATCAACAACTCGCCGCGATCGCTACTCCAACCGATGACATGTGGCAGCCAGCCCCGCACGTGATGTTGCCCCCGGTGCAACGTCCAGAGAAGCTGCTTTGCATCGGACTGAACTACCTTGACCATGCCATCGAAACGGGCTCGGAAGCTCCCGATCAACCAGTTGTCTTCGGCAAGTACAACAACGCGCTGATCGGTCATGGCGAAGCGATTGAACTGCCCGCGATTAGCGATCAAGTTGACTACGAAGCTGAACTCGTTGTGGTCATCGGAAAACAGGCCCGATGCGTTGACAAAGAAAACGCGATGGAACACGTCTTCGGATACACCGCTGGGCACGATGTGTCTTCCCGCGATTGGCAAAAGGGACGTGCCGGTGGCCAATGGTTACTTGGCAAATCGTTCGACACCTTCGCACCGGTTGGCCCTGCGATTGTTACCGCCGACAGCTTCGGCGACCCCAGCGACGTGCGAGTTCAGATGCGAGTCAACGACGACGTCGTCCAAGACAGCACAACGGCTCAGCTCATCTTTGATATCCCGACACTGATCTCGCACCTAAGCCAGTTCATGACACTGCAGCCGGGCGACCTCATTTTCACGGGCACACCACCTGGAGTTGGCGTAGCCAGGACACCACCATTCTTCCTGAGCGATGGCGATCGCTGCACCGTCCGGATCCAAGGCGTTGGCGAATTGTCGAATACTTGCCGCAGTGCCTAGTTGGCCGACATCAGCAACTTCGTACATTCCCTTCGCCGGCCGAGAGACTGCTTTCGGCCGCGCGACTCGGCTTTTAGATGTAACCGTCTTCGTCACAATCGCTACATTCCGGAAGTTCACGTCGGAGCCTTGGCCAATACGCGGCTTTCCGGTTTCACGGCACATCATAGCCGGACTTCATGACCGACACTTTCGTAGACGCAGTTCCCAATCGTCAACTCGCAGCCGTTTTTGTCCAAAGCAAACCGTCGCGTTATCCGAGAGGCCGATCATGAGTTCCATTTCCCCCGCTGTTCAAAACGTGTTGCTGGCTCGCCAAGACGCCATGCAAACGAAGATTGACACTGCATTAATGGGGAAACAACTCGATGTTCAACAACAAACCGGCGACGCGATCAATCAAATGATCAGCGAAGTGGTTAACGTGCAAAAACAACTTGCCAACGGGCATATCGACGTACGCGTTTAGTTTCGCGAAATCGATAAGATCTACTGGAAGTAGTTTGCCACCGCGATCTTCGATGCGTCACTGAAGTCCGTTTCCGCAATGAACAATTGCCCTGCGTGAGGACATTCAGCCCGATCTGCGTCGCTCATGTTCTCCACCGCGGTCGTGATCACCAACTGGATCTTGCCGCCTTGTGGAACCAGCGCTGGACACGTGTTTTGCGGCGATCCTGGTGCTCGCCAGACACAACGAAGTTCGCCAGTGGCCAAGTCGTACAAACGCGTTTGACCAAATTCGCTGACCGATGGCAGGAAGATCGAAACGATGATTCCATCGCCATCCGGTGTCAGAATCGCACCATCGGGAACCCCTGGATCCTCGGTTAGGTCGACCAACACTTCCGCTGGACCTAATTTGCCAGCTTCGATGTCCAGATCGTACTGAACGATCAATCGCGTTGGCGAATCAATGTCGACTAACTTCAGCTTACCCGTTGCATCCGTTCGCACCATCTTGCCGTTGCTACAAACCTGATCATCTCGAAGGCAGATCAATTGTTTGTCACTTTGGCGATAGAGATAAAGCCCTGCCTTCTTTTCAGCGAACGCCAGATCCTTGGTACCAAAGATCAAGTTGCCATCATGAACCAGGCCGTCGTTAATAATCGTATTGGTTACCGACGCGTCGACGTCTTCACAAAAAGGCGTCCACGATCCATCTCGGATATCGAAGATTCCCAGAGCACGCTCAACACCGGCCACAAAACGAGTCGGCAAGCCATTCTCGTCTTTCGAGCTGCATGCGAATGCAAAGCCGGGCCTACCTGGCAGATCGAACGACTGATTCTGTTGGCTGGCTAAATCGAGCAGATTGATAGAGCCGTTGCGAGATTCGCTGCCATGCTGGATCCCGACCCAGGACAACCAGCCGTCCTTCGCGAGCGGAATGGGTCCTTCCGGAAGAAACCGAAGCGAATCGGTATCCGGGACATTCAACGGGCAGGCATCACGCACGACTGGTTTCGATGGAGCATTCATGCGCAAAAACCTAACGTGCCCCCTCTGCCTACTCAAGCCAGCCGGATTCGAATTGCATGGCTCGCCGTCAGTGCGCATGGTTCGCTGTCCATCGTTCGCTGTCCAGGAACTCACGCACATGCTTGCTGATCGGTCTGGTACAGATGGTTGCCCCGATACAGCCGTGAGCTTGATAACACTCATACGCCGGCACCGCCCAGCTCAAGCTCTTGGCTCAGCAACTCCAACCCAGCCCCCCCCAGACGGACTCAATCGTGCGCATTCGCCTTTCGTCGCCACCGTGGATGACAAATGGAGTCTTGACCCTGGCAGAATAGGTAGGTACCCTCTCTGCATTAGCGTCCCTAAGGATCCGCCAGAGACATATAAGACAACCTAATACAGATACACTGTGGTGACCGCTTGCAGCTCCGCACTCTAGAATTCTTCTGTCACGTTGCCGACCAACGGAGCTTCTCAAAAGCCGCCGGTGCTGCTGGCGTGACTCAGAGTGCAGTTAGCCAAGCGATGGGGCATCTCGAAGAAAGCCTGCAAACGACGCTGATTGACCGCTCCAAACGGCCCTTAAACCTTACACAGGCCGGGCAAACCTATTTGCGTGGTGCCCGCGAGATCGTCAGGCAATACAAGGAACTGGAAGCTCAAGTCCAGAATCTTGGCCGCCAGTTGTCCGGCTCCGTCACGATCGGTGCGGTCTATTCGGTCGGACTCAGCTACATGCCCGAGGCCACCGCGGCGTTCGAATCGGTCCAGCCTGATGTCCGCGTTCGCACAGAATTCGGATCCAGCCAACGAGTGGTCGAGATGGTTCTCGATAGCGAGGTGGATTTTGGCTTAGTCAGCTTCCCCCGAGCCACGAAAGCCCTCGGTGCGATTCCTTGGCAAGCCGAACCCATGCGTCTGGTATGCTCGGCAGACCATCCACTGGCGGGCGAGACGGAGATCCCTGCTTCTCGACTACAGGGCATCGAAATGGTCGGCTTTGATCGCAGCTTGGTACTGCGTCAAGCGATTGACCAGTGCCTGAAAGCCGCCGGTATTTCCGTGGTGACCTCGATGGAATTCGATAACGCGGACTCCATGGTCCGGGCAATTCAGGCCCACCGCGGAATTGGTATGGTGCCGGAAGCTGCCGTACGACGCGAAACCGCCCACGGATCTCTCCGCGTAGTTTCATGCCGAGATTTGAAGATGGTTCGCCCACTCGGAATTATCTTCCGGAAAGGTGGTAAGCTCAGCAGGGCTGCAATCGAGTTCGGCTCCTTGCTTTTAGGCCGAGAAATGGAAGTCGAACTCCGTTCCAAGACCGAAGCCGCTAAAGCAGACCGTCGCCGAAGTGAAACACGAGACCGAGCCGTCTCTGTGGTCATTTAGACAACTCAACCCAATCGACCATCTCCAACAACACAAGCCGTCGCTCCTGGCGAACGACGTAACTCTCTAACACAACGCTCACTCCTCTTACGATTAGCTACCACGATGACACAAAAACCACTCTATCACCTTCCGCCGGCTCAAGGTCTTTACGATCCGACGATGGAAAAAGACGCGTGCGGTGTTGGTTTCGTAGCACACATCAAGGGTGCTCCCAGTCATCAAATCGTCATTGACGCCGATACCATTTTGCAAAACATGGACCACCGCGGTGCATGTGGTTGCGAACCCAACACGGGCGATGGTTCGGGCATCATGTGTGGCCTTCCTCACAAGTTCCTTCGCAAGGTTGCAAAAGCGGACCTGGGTGTCGACCTTCCCGAAGCGGGTAAGTTCGCTGCCGGTTTGATTTTCTTGCCGCCGGACGATGCCGAGCGCAAAATCTGCAAAGACACGATGGAACGCCTTATCAGCGAGACGGGCCAAGTCCTGCTCGGCTGGCGTGATGTCCCTCAAGAAACCGACGCGGCGGACGTGGGGCCGACGGCGCGTAATAGCGAACCTGTAATCGAACAACTATTTGTCGGTGCAGCCGAAGGGTTAACCCAACCCGAGTTCGAACGACAACTGTATTTGATCCGCAAGCAAGCGAGCCACGAGCTTCGCGGCAGCGACAAGCTTGAACAAGCACTTGTATTTTACGTTTGCTCACTATCAACCAGTGTCATCATCTACAAGGGAATGCTGACCCCGGCTCAAGTGATGCCGTATTACCCGGATCTTCGCGATGAAGATTTCGAGACTCACTTGGCAATGGTTCACAGCCGCTTTTCGACCAACACGTTCCCTAGCTGGGACCGCGCTCAACCGTTGCGGTTCATGAGCCACAACGGCGAAATCAACACGCTTCGCGGAAACGCGAACTGGATGCGTGCTCGCGAAGGGATGGCGGAAAGCGAAATCTATGGCGACGAGCTGAAGAAATTGTTCCCCGTTATCGAGCCGCACCTAAGCGACTCTGGAACGTTCGATAACGTGCTTGAGTTCCTACTCATGAATGGTCGCACGCTACAAGAAGCGATCATGATGATGGTGCCCGAAGCTTGGCAAAAGCATCAAACGATGCCAGAAGACAAGCGTGCATTCTATGAGTACTTCAGTTGCATGATGGAGCCTTGGGACGGCCCCGCATCAATCGCTTTCACCGACGGTAAATACATCGGTGCAACGCTCGACCGCAACGGACTTCGCCCCAGCCGTTACTACATCACTCACGATGATCGCGTGATCATGGCGAGCGAAGTCGGCGTGCTGCCAGTCGATCCAGCCATCGTTCGCGAGAAAGGCCGACTGCAGCCAGGCAAGATGTTCTTGATCGACTTCGAAGCTGGTCGCTTGATCCCCGACGAAGAACTTAAAAGCGAGTTCGCTCGCCGCAAGCCGTACGGTGACTGGCTCAAGAATCAACGTATCCGCCTTGCCGACCTGCATCCGGAAATGGAAGGCCACGGCTTTGACGGCGACACGCTACTTAACCGTATGCAAGCGTTCGGCTACACCGCCGAGACCATGAACTTCATGCTGCGTCCGTTGGTTGAACAACTTCGTGACCCGGTCGGATCGATGGGCAACGACTCATCGCTAGCATGCTTGTCGGACAAGCCGCGAATGATCTACGACTACTTCAAGCAGCTTTTCGCTCAGGTGACCAACCCCGCGATCGACTCGATTCGCGAAGAGGTCATCATGTCGCTGGAGTGCTACATCGGTCCGGAGCAAAACTTGCTTACCGCAACCGAACAACACTGCCACCGATTGTTGGTCGACCACCCGATTTTGACCAACGAAGAAATTGCAACGCTAAAGCATATCCATCACGAAGGCTGGGATAGCCGCGTGATCGACATTACCTTCGATCGCAACGAAGGCAAAGCTGGTATCGAAAAGACACTGGACCGAATCTGCGCTGAAGCCGAAGAGGCCTGCGATGCTGGCCTGGAACTGATCGTGCTATCGGATCGCAAGATTTCACACGATCGCGTCCCCGTTAGCATGTTGCTTGCTACCGGAGCGGTTCACCACCACTTGGTTTCGAAAGCAAAGCGAACACGAGTTGGCTTGGCCGTTGAAACCGGTGAAGCTCGTGAAGTTCACCACCATTGCTTGTTGATCGGATACGGTGCCGATGCCATCAACCCATACCTCGCATTCGAGGCTTTGTGGCAAGCACACCGCGATGGATTGATGAACCCAGCGTTGGACGACGACAAGATTGTCGCCGCTTATCGCAAGGGCGTTGCCAAGGGTATGCTCAAGGTGATGGCCAAAATGGGCATCAGCACGCTGCAAAGTTACAAAGGTGCCCAAATCTTTGAAGCATTGGGACTGCAAGACGAAATCATCGATCGCTGCTTCGCCGGCACGGCAAGCCGCATCCAAGGCGTCTCGTTCGACATCATCGCGGAAGAAACACTACGTCGCCATCGCTTGGGCTACCCCGAACGAAAAGACGATCGGCTTCCCGCGTTGCCGAACCTTGGCGAGTTCCACTGGCGTGCCGAAGGCGAAAAGCATGCCTGGAGCCCACAAGCGATCTCAAACTTGCAGGTTGCGGCTCGAAACAACAACGAAGACGCGTACTGGAAGTTCGCTCACACGATCAACGAAGAAAACCGCAATCGCTGCACGCTTCGCGGTTTGCTCGACTTCCAAGAAGGTGTTGCAGGTCCATCGATCCCGTTGGACCAAGTCCAAAGTGCTTCCGATATCGTAAAACGTTTCTGCACCGGAGCGATGAGCTTGGGCAGCATCAGCGCCGAGTCACACGAAACTCTCGCGATTGCGATGAACCGCCTCGGCGGCAAGAGCAACACCGGCGAAGGCGGGGAAGATCCAGTTCGTTTCCTGCCTATGGAAAACGGCGACTCGAAACGATCCTCGATCAAGCAAATTGCTTCGGGTCGATTCGGTGTAACGATTGAATACCTGTCCAACGCGGATGAGTTGCAAATTAAAGTCTCGCAAGGTGCTAAGCCTGGCGAAGGCGGCGAACTCCCCGGCAAGAAGGTCGACAACTACATCGCTGGAATTCGTTACAGCACACCGGGCGTTGGCCTAATCAGCCCACCACCTCACCACGACATTTACTCGATTGAGGACTTGGCTCAACTGATCCACGACCTCAAAAACAGCAACCCATCGGCTCGTGTTAGCGTGAAGTTGGTCAGTGAAGTTGGCGTTGGTGTGATTGCATCGGGTGTTGCCAAGGCTCACGCCGACCACATCCTGATCGCCGGTGATACTGGTGGAACAGGTGCATCGCCGCTTACCAGCATCAAGCATGCTGGCTTACCTTGGGAACTGGGGATTGCTGAAACACACCAAGTCCTGGTTCTTAATGACCTGCGTAGCCGTGTGATCCTGCAAACCGACGGCGGACTGAAAACTGGACGCGACGTTGTCATCGCGGCATTGTTGGGTGCAGAGGAATTCGGCTTCGCAACCGCTCCTCTGATTACGCTTGGCTGCATCATGATGCGGAAGTGTCACCTCAACACTTGCCCCGTGGGAATCGCGACTCAAGACCCTGAGTTGCGTAAGAAGTTCACCGGCAAGCCTGAACATGTCGTCAACTATCTATTCATGGTCGCCGAAGACGCTCGTCGATTGATGGCCAAACTTGGCTTCCGAACGATCGATGAGATGGTCGGGCGCAGCGACGTGCTGCAAACCGACAAAGCAATCAAACACTGGAAGAGCGACGGCCTCGACCTGACCCCAGTCCTGCGTCCGGCTACCAAGATGCATGAGAACGTTGGCGTCATCTGCTCGCGTGCTCAAGATCACGGCCTGGAAAAATCACTCGACATGACCAAGATCGTTGGCGAAGCTCGTAACGCGATTGATACCGGTGAACCGGTTCGCATCACGTCGCCGATCATCAACATCAACCGGACCGTCGGCACGATCCTGTCGCATGAAATCGCAAAGGTTCACGGGCAAAAGGGGCTTCCCGACGATACGATTCATATTGACCTGACCGGTTCCGCTGGCCAAAGCCTCGGTGCGTTCCTGGCACACGGTGTCACGATCGAACTGGAAGGGGACGCCAACGACTATGTCGGTAAGGGCCTTTCCGGCGGGCGGATTATGGTCTACCCACCACGCGAGAAAACATTCGTCGCCGCTGACAACATCATCGTCGGGAACGTTTGCCTCTATGGTGCAACCAGTGGGGAAGCGTTCCTAAGTGGACGTGCTGCTGAACGATTCTGCGTTCGAAACAGCGGTGCCCACACTGTCGTTGAAGGTGTCGGCGATCATGGTTGCGAATACATGACCGGCGGGCGTGTTGTTGTGCTCGGAAAAACCGGCCGCAACTTTGCCGCAGGGATGTCAGGCGGGATCGCTTACATTTGGGACCGCGATGGTGACTTCAACCTAAACTGCAACCTTGCCACGGTGGAACTCGAATCGATCCAACCGGGCGAAGAGGAAGCTGAAGTGAAGGCGTTGATCCAAAAGCACCTGGACTACACGTCCAGCGATGTCGCCAAACTTGCGTTGTCGGACTGGAAGACATTCCTTAGCCAATGCGTGAAGGTCATGCCAACAGACTACAAGCGAGTCTTGATGGAAATGGAAGCGGCCAAAGAAGATCAACCTGCTGCGGCGAACGCGTAAGCTTTCAAGACCCAACTCAATTTCGCGGGCACTTCATTGAGCCCGCGTTCACCCCATACATACCTCGAGGGCATCGAAACCCTCGCCCCCAAACCGCTCAACTTCGAAGGAAAACAAAATGGGAAAGCCCACCGGATTTAAAGAGTTCGATCGCGAAAAAGTGCCATGGCGTTTGCCAGTTGTTCGTATCAACGACTACGACGAAATTTACACCGAGCACAAAACCGACCAACTGCAAACGCAGGGTGCTCGGTGCATGGACTGTGGTGTGCCGTTTTGCCAATCGGCTAGTGGTTGCCCCATCGACAACTTGATTCCCGAGTGGAACGACCTGGTTTACAACAACCGCTGGAAAGAAGCGATCGAGCGGCTACACAAAACCAACAACTTCCCTGAGTTCACTGGCCGAGTGTGCCCGGCTCCATGCGAAGGCTCTTGCGTGCTGGGAATCACCAACCCACCTGTCACGATCAAGAACATCGAAAACGCGATCGTCGATCGCGCTTGGGAAGAAGGCTGGATCACGGCGGAACCACCGGAAGACCGAACGGGCAAGAAGGTCGCGATCGTCGGTAGTGGTCCTGCCGGACTGGCTGCTGCGGACCAACTCAACAAGGCTGGCCACTTGGTCACCGTATTTGAGCGTGCCGACCGCATCGGAGGCCTGCTTCAGTACGGTATTCCTAACATGAAGCTTTCCAAAAAGGCGATCCAACGTCGACTCGACAAGATGACCGCGGAAGGCATCACCTTTAAAACTGGGGTTGATGTCGGCAAAGACATCACTCCAGCTGAACTCCGAGATAAGTTCGACGCAGTCCTACTGGCATGCGGTGCCACGAAGCCTCGCGATCTTCCAATTTCCGGTCGCGAAGCCAAGGGTGTCCACTTTGCAATGGACTTCTTAACAGCCAACACGCAAAAGAGCGTGCACGGTGACAACCTGACCGACACTTTCATCAGTGCTGAAGGCAAAGATGTCATCGTGATCGGTGGTGGTGACACCGGCACTGACTGCATCGGTACTAGCATTCGCCACGGATGCCGCTCGTTGGTCAACTTCGAATTGCTTCCACAACCACCAGCGGACCGTGCCCCCGACAACCCTTGGCCAGAATGGCCTCGCATCTTCCGCGTCGATTACGGTCACGAAGAAGCCGAAGCCAAGTTCGGTAAAGACCCTCGCGAATACCAAATTCTTAGTAAGGAGTTTCTGGTTGACGACGAAGGAAAGCTGAAAGGCATCAAAACGGTTAACGTGGAGTGGACCAAGAAGGACGACGGCGGCTGGCAAATGTCAGAAGTCGAAGGCAGTGAAAAAGATTGGCCCGCCCAATTGATTTTGCTTGCGATGGGCTTCCTTGGCCCAGAACAATACGTTGCCGAGTCCCTCGAACTGGAAACGGATGGCCGTAGCAACTTCCAAGCTGAACACGGGAAGTTCACGACAAACCTCGAAGGCGTTTTCGCCGCCGGTGACTGCCGTCGCGGTCAAAGCCTTGTGGTTTGGGCCATCAACGAAGGCCGTGGTGCCGCTCGAGCGATTGACATCTTCCTAGAAGGTTCGAGTTGCTTACCTGCCCCTGGTCAGACGATGGGCACAGCTCTAGCCGGAGTTTAAAGCGTCTTATAAAGCAGCAGGCACATGTTTTCGTGCCTGCTGCTTTTTTTATGCCCTATCCGATTTTACCGCCTTCCAAAGTCGCTCTTTCAGCATGGACGCGACTCTCGAAGGACCGGAATTCCTTTGCGTTCGGCAATCGTCGCAATGCAGTCAAACTAAGTCTTCGCAAACACGCATACGATGAACATCGACCACCAAGCGTTACTGAGTGGTCAAAAGAAGGGCCCGATTGCAGCATCCGCCCGACTAGGTCTTCATCTCGCGAGCTGGCTCTATGGCGGAGCCGCAAGAGCTCGGCGATATCAATACGACCACCAGCGCAAGCCGATTCATCATGCTGGGGTCCCCGTCATCAGTGTGGGCAACCTGACCACTGGCGGTACGGGCAAAACTCCAATCGTCTGTGAACTCTGCTCGCAACTTCGGCAATTGGGTTCACGCGTTGCGATTGTCAGCCGCGGCTATGGCGCGGGCGAGTCCGGCGTGAACGACGAAGCAATGGAACTGGCCGCCAGACTTCCTGATGTACCTCACGTCCAGCACCCTGATCGAGTCGAAGCGGCCCGCATTGCAGTCGAAGAACTGGAAGCTGAAGTACTTGTAATGGACGATGGCTTTCAACACCGACGGCTCCATCGCGACCTAGACATCGTCGTCGTTGACGCCACATGCCCATTTGGCTACGGCTATCTTCTACCACGCGGTTATTTGCGAGAACCCATCAGCAGCCTTCGCCGTGCCGACCTGATCGTTGTCTCCCGATCCGATCAAGTACAAGCCAGCGATCGTAAACACTTAGAAGCATCCCTTCAGGTGCATGCCCCTAACACACCCGTTATCCACACAGTGCACCGACCTACATCGATTCAGTATAAAAATGCTAGCGACGAATCGATCCAAACCCTTATCCACAAACAGATCGCGTTGATATCCGCGATTGGCAACCCAGATGCGTTCGAGCAAACGGTACGAGATTGCGGCGGACAAGTGATCGCCCACCACAAACTGCCTGACCACGATGCTTTCGAACGTGAAACGCGACAAGAGCTTCGCGACTGGGTAGAAACACTGAAGCGAAACCACCCCGTCGATCTCCTGTTATGCACGCACAAAGACGCAGTCAAACTCGCTAGCGATCAAATCGCAGGGATTCGACTGGGGTACTTAAAGATTGAACTGGGGTACGAAAACGCCGAGTCCCAAACACTCATCCAATCGAAGCTACAGGCAATTGCGACTGGCGAATAACTCGCAATTGCAGTGCCGGCCTGAATCAGGTCTGAACTTAACGCGACGCAAAGCATCCTGTACGAAACTACGCTAACCATTCCAACTGGACGCGTTTCAACACATGGCCACCGTCAACACAGAGGCTCTTTTCAAAAGCCTCTGGTAGTGACTTGGCTCCGCGACGATACGCCAGAAACCAGTCGGGCAAGCTATTCGTAATCGAGACAGCAACCCACCAGACCAATAACGTCCCCTGATCAAGACCGTCTACACCGAAGCGGCAGTTGGCATCGGCGTGATCTGGTAAGCACGGTTGCGGAACAAGAACTCAATGATGTTTCCTTCATGTGGCTGCAACCAATTAACACGGTTGGTCGGCAGCGGCCCTACGTTCAATCGATCAATATCGGTGCAACTCCCCGCTTGCGCGATCAAAGCCTCATCCGCTGTGATCACGGTTCCAATCAAAGTCGGACCGATGTTACGGATCATCTCCGCTTGTGGGCACTCAACGACACTAACGAACGGGAACATGTATTCCTTGGAAGCAACCGCCCGCTCATGTGAGTCAGCGTGAACGACCATTGGACGCAAGTACGCACAGTGCTCACGCTCGATCAACTTATCGCCAAACTCGGCGGTCATGTCTGTCACGCCCGCTTCGGCAAGATCCTGTTGGACCATCGCCCAAGTTCCCGTGGCCATGGCTGGCACGGTGAAAGCAGCCAACTTCGCTTCATCGTCGCTAGGTGACGAAATATCAACCGGGCCGATACGATCCGCGATTGCAGCGGCAATTTCTTTCGTATGACGACTGGCCCAAATGCCAGAGCAGTTAATACAACTGCGTCCGGAATTGCTCAACACGCTCTCGACCATTACATCGAGATACATTTCCCAGTCATCGACGATATCATCGCCCAATAGGATCTTGGAGAATCCCGGGCCGTGAGCCTGAACGCGAGGATTCCCAGCATGCTGTGCCAAGGTTTCTGCGCTGCCGAAGATCATGCTGCGTGGCGTCTTTGTCATGATTGCCCCGCCAGCATCGTGGCCGCCGGGGTACAAACCAAACGCCGCCGCGGGAACCCCAGCCTCGATGAAGGCCGAAACCATTCGGTAGGGCGTCCACGGTTCCTGTGAACCCGGCTTCAGAGCAAGCCCAACCTGCAACGCAATCGCAGGCAACCACAAAGTGTGAACACCGGGCGAATTGTTCGGCAAGACCGCGCCCAACACAGGTGTCTGGCACTGATAACTAACCGTCACACCACGACCTTCGTCACCGTAGCCTTTGGACAAAATCGACAGATCCAAACCACGGGTGAGGCAATTCAAGATCTCGTCCATCTTGCTTAGCACAAAGCTATTCTTGGACATGTTCGAACGGCACATATGCTCTGGCAAACCGGTGCTGGCGGATTGCTGATGCACGAAATCGTCGACCGACTGTTGGGAATCACCGACCGTTAGCGTGGCGTTTTCAAAAAGCTCGGCCGCCTTCTTGCTCATCGCAATCAATTCACTGGCCGGCACTTCTAACAACGCTTCGCGGGCTTTGTGAGCCTGTCGAAGGTCTCGTGCAACAATGCCACCTCCAACCGTTCCCACTCGGGCAATCGGCTCGCCAGTATCGAAATGAACGACCTCGTTAAAATCGAGTGACTCGTATTGCTTGCCCCAGCGAAGTGGATTGAGAGTGATCATGCGTCTTGAAAGTAAAAGGTTGAAAGCTTTTCGGGCGAAAGTGGCACCGGCCACACGTTTAGACAAAACTAAACTTCACGATTTCTGTTCCGCTTAGCAGACGCGAGCAACCGCGTCTTGCTGGCAAACGAAACTTAATTCTTGCTAGTAGACACCGACGGTGGTGGCGCTGGCCAACTCATGGAATGGGCGAACCCCGGATACACCGTCCCAGGGATACGTATCGAAAGGTTGCTCACGCTCACCTTCATCGCGTTCCATGAAACCGGGAACAAAGAATTCGTCGGTCAGCGTGTAAAGCTTGACCCGGCCCGTTTCACCATAGCCAACAACTTGGTTGTAATCTTCGAACGTCACCACTTCGGTTACTGCCCGAGGCTGCGGAGCGTAGTAGCTGATCTTGTAACCCTCTTGGGCCGTGATCGGTTTACTGCATGCCAGTCCCATCAGCGTGTTACCGTAGGTGGGTGTCATGTAGACACCACTTTCTTCAGGCGATCCACCCAACAACTCTTCGACACAAAATCGTGTCCACTGCGGCGTGAACTCAGTCCCGCCAGAGAAGATCCCTGTGATCCCGACCTCCGCCAAACTCGTGCCTTTTTCGTCCAACGCTTCACCGAGCGACTCCAACAACTTCGGCGTCGCAAACATGCACTTCACATCGTGCCCCGCTGTCAAAATGGTGACTGCCTGATCGATACAATGTTTCTTGTAAGCCTCGACTTGGTCCATTTGGCCTTTCTTCAACAACTTCACCACCCAGCGAGGATCCAGGTCGATGCAAAAGCAAATACCATCCCGGTGCTGAGCCAAATGCTCGACTGCCAAACGCAATCGACGTGGCCCGCTTGGGCCCAGCATCAACCAGTTCGCTCCACGCGGGAAATATTTGTCTGGCAGCGTGTCGCTAAACAACTCGTAGTCTTTCCAGTGATCCTCAATCACCATTCGGCTCTTCGGGATCCCAGTCGTGCCGCCGGTCTCAAAGACAAACACTGGCTTTCCAGCATGCCCCTTGGGAACCCATCGGCGAATCGGACCACCACGAAGCCACTCATCTTCGAAGTTGGGAAACTTCTTTAGGTCGTCGAAACTCTTGACGTCCTTCAGCGGATCGAAATTTAGCTCGGCTTTTTTCTCAAGCCAGAAAGGGCACCCCGTGTCATCGTGGAAGTGCCAATGCACCGTCTTCAGCGTGTGCTCGTTCAGGCGATCAAGCGCCTCTGCGGATGCTGCTGCTAGGTCAGTACTAGATGATTCGCCGGCCACACTCATGCAATTCTCTAACTTCAATGAAAGGAGTCAATCGAGTCTTCGTTCGCTATTATGCCCGGTCGTAAAGTACTTGTCGCCCGACATGTGTGTCCGAGCAAACAAAAAACCTCGAACCAGATTGGTCCGAGGTTTTCGTTGTATCGATTCGATCGAGCTTCCTAGCGAGCGGGGCTAGCAGGAACTGGCGTATCGAGAATATTACTGTCGTTGTCGCCACCGATAGCTGCCAAAGCAGCCAGACCAGCGAGACCGCCCAGTCCGCCGCCGAAGCCGCCACCACCAGTTCCGCCGCCACCGCCACCGGTGTAGCCTCCACCAGCAGGACCGTAACCACCAGCAGCGCCACCGCTACCGATTGGGTTACCGAACTGATCGGTAGCGATTGGGTTTCCGAACTCATCAAGCATCACACCATCTTGAGTCGCCAAACCTTCGTCCATCGGGATCTCTTCGGTCGCGATAATCTCCTCTGACGAGATGACTTCACATGCCGAGATAGCCATTGGCAACGGTGCGAGTTGCATCGAGAACGATTCACAGCAGCAACATGGGTCGTAATTACTTACTAGAGTGCGTCCGTCGGTACCAACTTGGGCGTTGTCAGTCTTCGCCTTAGCAGCTTGGTTAGCAAGTGCTTCGTCGACCAATTCGAACCCAGCCATGCCCAACCCAGATTGACCAAGAGCAAGAATCGAGTATTCACCTGGCGATACGTTCGCGAACTCGAAAGATCCATCACCCTTGGAAACAACTCGGTCGATGACATCGCCCTTGGAAACCAAGAAGATGTTCAACAATCCAGCATCGCCCAGTTGCTTGCCTTCAGCACCAGCAACATGAATACGACCTTTCAAACCGCCAGCAATTTGCTTGACGCGGAACAGGTTCTCGCCAACGACTTGGCTGGAAATACCTGCAAGATCAGCACCTTGCATAGTGTAAGGAGCGTCATTGGTAACCGGTGGCAGATAACGTAAGATCGACGATTTGACGATTGTGTAATCAATCGCGGCTGCAGCGACTTCAACTTCGCGAGGCAAAACATTTGCGGACGCCATGTCTTGGTCAACCACGTGCATTGCACAGCAAGCGAAAGCGCCATCGGCACGAGCGGTAAGAGCGTAAAGCCCGGGTTCCACACCTGCCATCAAGAAATTGCCTGTTTCATCCGCGATCGCAGTCAACGATTCACCGGCCTGATTGCTCATCACCACCTTCGCATTGGCGATCGGGCGGGAAGAACCATCCGTCGAAGGAAGGATCACTCGGCCGCGCAACTCACCTGGAGTCGCGGGATTCACCCACTGCGGGACAGTCAGGTGATCAGTCACCTTCAAAGCGGACGATTGAGCTGATGCGGTGTTGATCGACATCGCGATCATGGCCGCTGCGGCTAGCCAAAGTTTCATGGTGAGTCTCATTGGAAGATAGGTCCTGTCCGCATATTTGGCAGTTTAGGCAAAGTTCACAGGCTAATAGTAAGCAAACGACTTGACTTTATCAAGCTTTGTCACGTGAAGAACTGGGGAAAACGAGAACACATTTACAGCTAGCTCCACGGCACCTTTTAAGGGCCGATAAAAAAGCCATAACCGCCAATAAGGGAGCGTCTAAACATCCAAGTTCCGCACATCCAAGGCGTGAGTTTCGATAAATTCACGCCGTGGCTCGACTTTGTCGCCCATCAGCAGGCGGAACATCTCGTCGGCAGCACCTGCGTCGGTCAAATTCACCTTAATCAGGGTACGGTTGGCCGGATCCAGCGTGGTTTCGCGAAGTTCCTCGGCGTTCATTTCGCCCAGTCCCTTAAAGCGAGTTACCGACAGGCCTTTCTCACCAGCAGCTCGAATTTCTGGCAAAAGCGATCGCAGGTCTTCCAATGGTCGCCGAATATCTTCCCCACGAACGATTTCAAACCGAGCAGTCGTCGCGCCAGTCCGTTCGGCAGGGATCAGGTCATCGAGCCCAAACCCCAATGGTTGCAGATCTTTCAAACCACCGTTGATCGTCCGCACTTCATGGAGCTCGGTCAGGTGGGCTACCAATCGCTCGGGCGCGTCCACATCGGCATCGGTTTTGGCACCTGCCTCGTCAGTAGATTCTTCTTCGCTGTTTTCTTCGGCCAGGTCCACATCCAGAACAGCATCTCGCTCCAACAAGAACTTCTCGACTTCTTCAAGCGTGTGGAACCAGTTCTCTTCACCCTGCAGAGCGATCAAAAGTGGTGGCAACTTACCCGTCACAGGATCCAATCGCATCGCATGAACCCGCAGGCTCACACCCCGGCGTTCAAGAGCCAAGATGGCATCTTCCATACCAGCGAGTGCACCGGCCAATTCCCGCATTTGATCCGCTTCGATCCGACGCCCGTCTTCGGCTTCGAAGATAGTGTCGTTCAAACCACGCTCCAGCAACTGCGACTTCATTTCCTCTTCGGACTGAACGTAGTATCGAGTCTTTCCTTGCGAAACACGGAACAACGGTGGCTGAGCAACATAAACGTGCCCGGCCGCCACCAGTTGATACATTTGCCGATAGAAGAAGCACAGCAACAAAGTACGGATGTGACTACCGTCAACGTCCGCGTCAGTCATGATGATGACTTTGTTGTACCGGCGTCGCGTCAGATCCTGGTCAGCACCGATACCGGTACCGATCGCCTGGATCATCGACTGAACTTCCTCGTTCGCCAGAACCTTATCTTCGCGACTCTTGTACGCGTTGATGATCTTACCGCGAAGCGGCAAAATGGCTTGAAACTCTCGCATCCGGCCACCTTCGGCGGATCCACCCGCCGAATCACCTTCGACCAGGTACACTTCGCACTCTTCCATATTCTTGGAGATGCAGTCACGAAGTTTGCCGGGCAAACCGCCGCCACCCAGAGCATCTTTTCGCTTACGAAGCTGGTCCTTTGCTTTCCGAGCTGCTTCACGAGCCTCGGCGGCTAATAGCCCCTTACGGACGATAATTTTCGCGATACGCGGGTTTTCCTCTAGGTATTTAGCGAGTTGTTCACCGACACCGCTAGTGATGATCCCATCAACTTCGCCGTTACCCAGCTTTGTTTTGGTTTGTCCTTCGAACTGCGGGTGAGGAACGCGGACACTGATCACGGCCGTCAGACCTTCGCGGAAGTCATCTCCGGTCGGTGTGGTCGACTTAAACAGCCCCTCTTTCTTACCGTAATTGTTTAGCATCCGGGTCAAAGCGGACCGGAAGCCCGAAACGTGCGTTCCGCCTTCGATGGTATGGATGTTGTTAACGTAGGACTGCACCGTTTCAGTAAATTCGGTGCTGTACTGCATCGCGATGTCGTACTCCACGCCTTCACGATGCCCGACGAAGTTGATGACGTCGCTGTGCAGAACATCGCTGGCGCGGTTGAGGTGCTCGACAAATTCAACGATCCCGCGATCGTACTTGTAGTCGCCGCCTTCTCCATTACGTTCGTCCAAGAACTTAATTCGCACGCCACTATTCAAAAACGCCAGCTCTTGCAGACGTTTTTGCAGCACATCGAAGCTGTACTTTGTCGTGCTGAAGATTTGACCGTCAGCTTTAAAAGTGACTTTCGTTCCCGACTTTTGGGTTGCGCGGCCCTTCTTGATCGGGCCCATGCTGACGCCACGTTCGTATTCCTGCGTCCAAGTCGAGCCATCCCGACTGACTTCCACTTCCGCCCATTGGCTTAGGAAGTTGACCACGGTCACCCCGACGCCGTGCAGACCACCCGACGTCTGATAGGCACCCTTTTCGAACTTGCCGCCAAACTTCAAAACGGTCATCACGCCTTCGAGCGTACTGACTTCGCGGTCGAGTTCTTCGGAAAGCTGATCGTGCCGAGTAACCGGAATTCCCCGTCCATCGTCTTCAACGGTTACGCTGCCGTCGGTGTGAACGACGACGCTAACAGTCTTGGCAAACCCCGCCATCGCTTCGTCGATCGAGTTATCGACGACTTCGTAAACGAGGTGATGCAGACCGCGCACAGTGGTATCACCGATATACATCCCGGGACGTTCACGAACGTGCTCCAAGTCGGATAGGTGCTGCAAATCCTTGTCGGTGTATTCGGTATTGGCCGCTGGAGATCGCGTGCCATCGTCCGAGGGGTCCACTGCGACAACCGGATCGGCGGCAGGAACATCGGCATCATCCGAAGGGGCCGGAACTGAATCAGTGGAGGAGGAGTCGCTCATTGAGGGACGGCCGCAAAGCCGACAAAAACGGTCGAAAAGCCATAAACTAGCGGAGCGAATTGTAGCAAAAGTTCCGCCCCAGCGTGAGGCGTCTTGCGCTCGCCACCAGGCAATCGTTTACGGCCCCAAACGGACCTGTGGGCTCCACTCCAACGACCTCGTCCCACTCAAATACTCGACCGTTGGACCTGGAACCCAGCTCCACCCGGCCAACGAGGGCCTCCCAAGACTCAGAATGGGCTACCGCCGAACGGGTCCGCGCCAGCATCACCCGCCGGAGCGAATGGATCCGCGGCCGCACCGCCGCCACCGAATGGGTCAGCACCGCCACCGCCAAAGGGATCAGCCCCACCGCCGCCGAATGGATCCGCACCGGCTCCGAACGGATCGTCTCCGCCCCCGCCGAAGGGGTCATTACCGGCCGGTTTCGTTGCCTTTGACTTAGTTTCTTTCTCGTCGGCGTCAGGCTGATCTTGTTCCAGCATCTTTTCAACTGATATCGCCAAGGTAGGCATTTCCTTGTCGATGGGGCGAATGCACTGAATCGCTCCATTGATGTTGACCAAGTAAATTCGGTCCGTCTCGATATTCCGGCTTAACACTCGCGGTGTGACACCCGAAACCCGGTGCAAGGTTTCGCCAGTTTCGATATCCAACAACACCATCGATCCGGAAAGCGTCCGAGCAAAGATTCGACCTTCGATGATGCCAACGACCTCGTCAATTCCCGCGACGGCTTGATTCCAAAGGTTCTGTCCCGTTGCCGCATCCACGCACGTCACGTTTCCGTAAGTCGAGCGAAACACCACTTTTTCTTCGTAAAACGAAGGTGAATCGTAAATGGGGTCTCCAGTAGGCTGGCTCCACAAAACTTCGCCGGATCGGGTCGCCCGCAAGCCGTAGATCTGGCCGCCTTCACTTCCAAAGAAGAACCGCTCACCGGATGCCGCCACAGGTGCTCCGCTGACAATTCCATCTGTGTTCAGTCGGAATTGAATATTCGGCTCGCCCGACAATTCCATCACATAAACGAATCCTTCAGACGTTCCCCAGGCAACTTTCAACGATCCAATGGC
This sequence comes from Rhodopirellula sp. J20-39, assembly GCF_057365095.1. NCBI lineage: Bacteria > Pseudomonadati > Planctomycetota > Planctomycetia > Pirellulales > Pirellulaceae > Rhodopirellula > Rhodopirellula sp. J20-39. The sequence goes on from NZ_CP195123.1 coordinate 6,711,735, forward strand.
CTTGGTGGGCATTGATAAAGTCGAACCGCTGACGATCTCCTCGAAACGCTCACGGTGCTGATCTTCCAGCGGGTAAGCAATGATGCGACTACCAATCGAGGGCACGATCGAGTAATTCCCTACCTGCACAGCCCCTCGCACGGCCACGTACGGCAGGTGATGGGTAGCGAAAACCGACCCTGTTTTAGTGTCAATGCTGACCATTTCGCCGCCGTTGACGACGGTCAAGTAATCATCGTCGATCCCCAGGCCACCGTAACCTCGGTTTGGGTACCCCACTCGGCGGAGCCAAACCAGTTCGCCCGTTTCGGCGTCCCGAGCCTCAACCGTGCCATCATTGCAAAGCGTGTACAACCGAATTCGCGGGACTTCCCGAGAGGTGATCTCGGCCTCGATTCCACGACGTTTAAGGCGTCGCACGTCGTTCCGGGCCAATCGCTCAGCCTCGGCTCGATCCAACAATCCACTGGACGCAAACTCACCACGCCCGAACGCGGCACGCCCGGTACCACCTATGCGCCGCTGGTCCGACGACATTAAGCCACTCGTCGATGAGTGCCCTTGGCTCACTTCTTCGCCATCGATCACTTCCAACAGGTAACGAGCGTACAAAACGCCTTCGGCGCTAGCACCGGCCCGCTCGTCGGCAACCGGCTTGGCTGGTTTCGCAGCCTTGCCGATGACTTCGACGTATTGCTTCGCAGAATCGCGATGAACGTGAATCTTGAAATCGACAATCGATTGCCCGCCCGCTGGGACGCTCAACTGACGTTGCCAAGCTTCCGCCAAGCCGAGCCGGGCCAATTCAACAGGCGGAATCAACGATTGCTCAGCTTGAACGTGCACCGATTGAGTGCCGATCGCCGCTGATGCCACGAAAGTCAAAAAGATCAGAAACCGGTACATGTCGCGAATCCAGAGGGATCGTGCGGAAGAGGAGAGACGAGAACTGACCAATTGTAATCGATGATCGTAAATCACGCCATTTTTTTGCTCGGCATCGTCCCCACCGTTTCAGTTCGTTGCGGTAGACTTGTCCTTACACCTACAAACCCAATGACCTGTTTTTTTGTCCTCTAGCAATTGGCGTAAGCTTGGGACCACATTTGAACACCTTGATTCACCCTCGAACACGTATTTCCGAACGGATGCAACGCCATGAGCGATAAGAAACGCATTTTGATGATCGTCGGCGACTTCGTCGAAGACTACGAAGCGATGGTTCCTTACCAGATGTTGGTGATGCTGGAACACGACGTGGTCACGGTCTGCCCAGGCAAAAAAGCGGGCGACACGGTGATGACCGCGATTCACGATTTTGAGGGTCATCAGACTTATTCCGAAAAACCGGGACATCGATTCGCTATCACAGGCGATTTTGCCAGCATCACGGCTTCCGATTTTGATGCATTGGTCATCCCAGGTGGTCGCTCCCCAGAATACCTAAGACTGGATGAACAAGTCTTAACGATGGTGCGGCACTTCGCCGAAACCAACAAACCAATCGCTGCGATCTGCCATGGGCCCCAACTTCTGGTTGCGGCGGGTGTGCTGACGAACCGCCAGTGCAGCAGCTACCCATCGGTTGCACCGGAAATTGCTGCGGCGGGCGGCACCTATGTCGAACCGAGCCCCCAAATGGACAGTGCACACGTGGAAGGCAATCTCGTCACCGCTCCCGCTTGGCCAGCACACCCAGCGTGGATCCGCGAGTTCAATCGCCTTCTTATGACATGATGCGTTTAATCGACTGAACCGTTCTTGTGGATGTTGTTTCATGGCCATTCCATCACCCGATGACGCGAAGCCAGACGGCGAATCGTCACCCCGGCGAAACATAGATCCGCGACTCCGCATCCAGCATGAATTGGTCCGAGTCCGCCGCGAAGCCGAAGCCGCCCGCCTGGAAGCCAACGCGGCTCGGTTGGAAGCCTCTGCGGAAAACCTGCAAGAGATGCTCGAACGCATCGACGCGGGCCATGATTTGTCTGCCGCTGAGCTGCAACATTTAGGCCTGACCGAGCGAAAGACAGACGCGTCAGTTCCTTACCACGGTGCCACCGGGTCGGCTAAACCTCCGATCGATTCAGCTCCGACGCTTCCCGATCCTACGGCCAGGGAACCAGCATCTGACGCCCCCACCGCCCCGGATCATTTACCCACACCAGAACAGAATTCCCCCACCAATCGCTTTCGTTTTCAGTCTTGGGATGACGTTCGCGAGGCACGAAACAGTTCACCTGAACCCGCAACAACATTCATCCGAGCCGACTCGGCCCATCCTTCGATTCGCCCGCCACGACGTCGACCACCACCGGACAAAGATGACGAGATCGACAGCGATGAAACATCGGCAGGCGTCAATTTCAAAGCCGACGAGCTAACTGAATCCGCCGACCTAGCTTCGAATCTGCTCGAACAGGAAATCTCATCCGAATTCGCTGAATCGGCTGTATCCAAAGCCCCAACTAGTGACCCATCCGAGCAAACCCAAACGCCGGAAACGGACCTCCTAAAACCAGACGCACCGGCCTCCAGCCCGGACGTCCCCACCGATCTCGTTATCGACGAAGAGTCCGAGACGACCGCCACTCGCCGGCATCCTTTGCCGCTATTTCTAAGTGCGGTGGTCCACGTGGTTATCGTCCTGCTTCTGATGATGTGGACGCTTTCCACGACGATGCCTAAGGATCAAGTTGCGTTGTCCGCATCAACAAGCGAATCCGCTGAAGAGGCGATCGAAACATTTCAAATGGAGTCCGTCGAGTCGACCGTTGATCCTTCCGAAACCGCTCCGGACGAAACCCAGTACGACGTCAGTCCGCTCGGCGAGATGGCAAAGTTCGATCTAACCTCGGATCTTGCAAGCGTGACCGCCCCACCAATGGCTTCGATGAAGTCGTTCTCCGAATCCAACATGAAGGATTCGAAGCTGCTCAAATCGATGAAGTCGGACTCATCATCCAAGATGCAGTTCTGTGGGGTCGACGGTGGCGGCAACCATTTCGTCTATCTGGTCGACAGTTCCGGCAGCATGGGCGACGCCTTCGTTTCGGCCAGACGAGCATTGCTGGAATCGATCGACATGCTGTCCGAAAAGCAGCGTTTCTACGTCATCTTCTTTGACGCCGAGTGCGACTACATGCGAATTTCACGTGCCGACGAAGACGAACCACGCAGTGTTCACGCAACCGAAGAAAACAAAAGTCGGCTGCGAGCCTGGGCAATGCGAGTCTCGATGGACCGCGGCAAAGCTCCTTACGAACCGTTGCAGTTCGCTCTGGAAAAGCTGAAACCTGACGTCATCTTTCTGCTTTCCGACGGCGAATTTCCGCAACGGATTGAGTCGGTGCTGATGGAATCCAACCGAGTCAGCAACCTGTTTGGCGAAGTAACTCCAGTCAGCATTATCCACACGATCGGCTACCACAGCCGCGAGGGCGAGAGCCGGATGCGGAAGATCGCCGAGAACCACTTCGGCCAATATCGGCACGTGCCCAAACCCGATAAGTAGCCTCCAAAAGGCTGCTTGAATTCCCGCGGTAGCGACCGTCGGAACCGCTTCGAACAACGTCACTTCGCCGGACGCCGCGGCCTCCCCAGCCCGCTCCGAGGCGGTTCCTGCGATCTTCTGACCCCGTTTCCAAAATACGAACTATACTTTTGGCTCTACCGCTACCCGCTTCGCCTTCCGATCGGCCGTTCCGTGACCCGCGTCCTGCTCACCGCTTTCGAACCCTATGACCGCTGGCCAGACAACGCCAGTTGGATGGCGTTGATGGATTTAACGCACTGGTATGACGGCCCCGTGCAACTGGTCACTCGCCGATACCCGGTCGACTTGGCCAAGATGAGCGAAAAGCTTCGAACAGACCTACAAGAAGATTACGACTTCGCACTTCATTGCGGTCAGGGCCCCGGTTCGGCGATCTTAAGGCTGGAATCGATTGGGCTGAACCTTCGCACCGACGGCAGTGAAATCTTATCCGGCGCACCAGCCGCTTATCGTAGCACGATGCCCCTGGAAGCCGCTGCCACTCGCATCCGCGGAGCAGGCATTCCCGCCATGGTTTCGCACCACGCGGGAACCTTCCTATGCAACGCCGCTCTGTTTTTAAGCCAGCACTACATCGCCTCGTTTGGCATGAAAACATCATCCGCGTTCGTGCATGTGCCACTGTCGCCTAGCCAAGTCGCTCGCGAGAACTCCGACTCGCCAAGCATGAGCACTCCTATGGTCAGCGCCGCGATGGCAGTCCTCATCCAACAACTGCTCGAGCGCCCAAACCAAGCCTAGGCCAACTGCCTAAGCGTTGACTGCCAAGTTTCGACTCGCGACCGACACAACCGCCCGGTTCGCCGACCGGTGAGCTCGATCCCGCCGCCGTTATCGCCCACTTGTTGCTGCTGCGTTAACGCGGTCGCCGGACCTTCACAAACGTCGCCGCGGACTCCCACGCAATCGGGCAAACAATCCCGATCTGCAATTCGTTGCACATCCGCAAGACGCAACGAGCCTGCCAACGCGATCCAAACGTTCGCGTCACGGGCATGTTGAATCAGTCGCGATAGGGCTTCCAATTCGAGGTGTTCTAGCAATCCACGTCCGTCCTTCACAAACGAATCTATCAACAAACGCGAGCGTCCTTGCTGGATAACCAAATCCAGAACCTGATGTGGATCGACACAATTCGCCGCTTGGTGATCCGCATACGCGACCGGTACTAATTCAACGCGAGGATCGAGCGGAAGCCGACTCCACAAATCCGCGAGCCGCTCAGCGGATTGCGTCCCGCTTGGTCCCACTTTCGCGTATTGAAACCCAATCGGCACGCGTGACGCCAACTCACTCGCAGTATCCGCTTCACCCAATGCCGCTGACAGCGTCGATCCGAAATGACTCCTCGTCGCGGCTTGCCAGATTGATTCGGACACCGGTGCCAACGGTCCCAATAACGGCTCTTTAAAATCAATCACATTCACGCCGCAGTCGGCAGCCAGCCTCGCCTCCTCGATACTGCGAACACTCACCAATAGGGCAATCCCTCTCCCCCCTGCTGTCTTTAGAACCGCCGACGTTTCAGGAAATTCTGATGTTGCCAGCGGACTCATCGTTTCTCGAAGCTCTGGCGAACTCGGAAGCTCCGACGAACCTGTCGAGCGGGATAAACGTTTAGAATTAGAGGGCGCAGACTGTTTCATGGACGCAATCTTAACTCCTCATCGACCTGATCTACGATGCCGGTTAAAGTCTGAGCCAACAATTGCATGCAAGAGTATCAAGCATCCACGCCTGGGAAATCTGTGGTGAACTACGAATCAATCGAAACGCAGACCCATCTAATCGAATTCTGCGAACGAATCGCCAAAGAAAGCGTGATTGGGTTCGACACCGAGTTCGTCTCCGAAGATTGCTATCGGCCTGAATTGTGCCTAATTCAAATTGCTGCAGGCAAACATCTGGCTGTCGTGGACCCCTATGCCGTAGACGACACGCAACCCTTTTGGGATCTGCTTTGCACGCCCGGACGGACCGTTGTCGCACACGCTGCAAGAGAAGAAATTCGGTTCGCCTATCGATTCACTGGCAAGCCGATTGCCGGTCTGTTCGACACCCAACTGGCGGCTGGTTTCACCGGCATGGAATACCCGGCATCGCTAGGCACGCTTGTCAAAAACATTGTTGGTGTGACCCTTCCCAAGGGCGAAACTCGCACGAATTGGCGGCACCGACCGCTAAGCGAAGATCAATTGACGTACGCTTTGCACGACGTCACCAACCTTGCCGAGATGCACACAAAGATCCTCGGTGACATCAACAAGCTGGATCGCGTCAAATGGGTCGAAGAGGAAACTCAACGACTGCAAAACAAAGTGATTGATGCCGAAGAGTCTGAAAACTGGCAACGTGTCAGCGGCAGTTCAGGACTGAAGCCTCGGCAGCTTGAAATCGTTCGGCAACTTTGGCGCTGGCGGGAAGAGATTGCTCGCGACAACGATCGCCTGCCTCGACGAGTCATGCGAGACGACTTGATCGTTGAACTGGCCAAGCGAGGCTCATCGGACCCACGGAAAATCCGCAACATCCGCGGGCTAGAACGCCGCAACTTTCAAGATGAGTACGAAGCAATCGGCGAAGCCATTGCCGAAGGCCTGCGAACGCCTGATGAGGACCTTCCCAAGCGAGCACGCGGTCGGGCGCGGACGGCATCCCCGATGCTTAGTCAGTTCCTGTCGACGGCTATAGCTTGCATTAGTCGCCAACATAAGCTGTCGCCCGCCATTGTCGGCAACTCCGACGATGTGAAAGATCTTCTGGCCTACGAATTGACGCCTCGACGAGGCACTGAAAAGCCAGCACTATTGCTAGGCTGGCGAGGCGACATCGTAGGATCAAGCTTCAAAAAGATCCTCGATGGAAAGCTTGCTATCCGAGTCGCAGATGTGACCGAGAATCAGCCGCTTGAATTCTTCGACTGCGACGCATCGCTGTAAACGATCGCGGATAACCAGACCAGGCACACGATCTGGCTGACCAAGGCTGCCTTAGCGATAGCGATTGCGCCTTCGGTTTGCACTAACGCCGCTGTGACAACCAGCATCACGACTGCCGCGACAATCCGGCAGCGAACAACCGCTAGTGGACGCCCCCGTCCTTTGACGTAGCTATCCAGCCCCTGCAAGATTCCCCGAATCGCCGATACAGGGGCAAGCCACAAGGCGAACTCCACCGCCGGCGCAAATGCTTCGCCATACACTAAGCGAACCAACGGACCGATCATCATCATGAAAGCGATCGTCGATACCGTTTGAATGGCAATCGACCCACCCAGGACTCGGTGGACATCGGACGTCGTCAGCCCTTTCCGCTCATCAGCCCCCGCGTTGAAAAGAAAGATCCCCAGCGTGTTTGGGATCACAGTCAACGGATAAACCACCGGCACCATCGCGGCATAAAAACCTTGGGCGACCAGCGGAATCAACCACATCGCCAATAGCAAATCAAGTCGCTCAAAGACCTCAGTGGCCAACATGGAAACGCCATACGGACGGCTTTCCGAAAGTAGGCGTTTTACCGAAGGGGACCGTTTTCCACGCAGCGGACTGGAAACTCCGACCACGCAAGTCAACGCCGAGATTGCCGAAGCAACCACAAACAAAACACATGCCAAGGTCAACGTGACCTTGGAAACCAACGCGGCGACCAACAACAATCCCGGGAACGCAGCGGCAGCTACAAACCGACGAACGTTGTACGCGGCGTAGTTTCCCGATCCCCGATCAACGGCGGTCATGATCAGCATGATGTGTTGGCCGATCATGCTGAGTGCACACAACAAACCCAGCGGCATCAAGAAACGCTTCTCCGCTGGCAACGCGACCACGTTGCAACCAATCACCAAAGCCGTTGTGATTAACCCGGTGGTCACCCCCAACCACATCGCTGCACGACGCAACCGCAAGATATCTGACTTGCCTTCCGCCGCATAACGACAGATCACTTCTAGCCCACCGAACAGCCCGATGTACAGCAGCAGTTGGACATACAACACCGTTGTCGCATACTGACCACGCCCTTCCGGCCCCAACAATCGAGCCAGCAAAATCCCTTGCCCCATTTGAAGAGCAACGATTGCAAACGCGAAACCGACCGTCTGAACGAACGAGCCAATCTTACCAGCCACTCCTTGGGCCGGCTCCTCGGTCGCATCACCATCCAGCGGCAAGTCGACACTTTGCGATGCTGCTAGGCCCGAACCCGTCATCCCATCACCAGCGATTGGATTCCCGCCCAATGCAGCCTGATTGACGTTCGCGTCATCGGTCGTAGTACCAACAACGACATTCCCGGAATCAGTCGACGGAGCGTCACTCTTCGTCCTCTCGCAGTTCTGCGGCACTAACGCAGACGCGATTGGACCGCCGTCATTCAACTGAGCGGAGGCAGCGGCGGTGGTTGAATATCGAGGCATAGACTCGGCAGTATAATTCACGCCGAGCAAGATTCACCATCTGAGACATTCGATTTGGTGCCTCAGCGGGACAATTCACGGCCCAATTCGCCGCATAATCAATCAATTCCCTCGACAACCCGCGGTGCAGGCCCCGTTTGAAACTCGATAAATTGGTAGCCTGCGATCGCCAGGACGACCACCGCGAACGAAATCAACACGAACAACTTCACCCTCTCAAGCGATTCGCTCGACTCTCCGCTTAGAATCCGAGACACGCTTTTCTGAGCCGCTTCCTTTTTCCGTTGCTTTGATTTTTGTGCAGCGGCAGCTTTGCTTTCAGCGACAATTCGTCGTTGTTCTTTCGCCGTTAATGGCGTTGCACCGGCGTCTGCAGCTTGCTCGGCCGAATCAGAATCGGCTTCGAAATCGACACAAGTCGGCGCCGACTCCAACAGATCTCCTGCTGCCGATCCGTCCAAAAAGGCCGACTCTGCATCGTCTTCGCTGTCCGCAGCCTGTTGCAACTCAAGTTCTAGCTTGAGGCTTTGTTGTCGTGATTTCTCACGAATAGACTCGTAACGCATCTCACGATCGGTGTCATCTTGAGCCGCCAAGAACGCGGCTACATCCGATTCATCCCACGCGTCTCCACGTAGCATTCCCGTCGATGCTTCGCCAACATCGCCGGCATCGATTTCACCACTGGAATCGCTCGACTCTGTTTCCACGTGGGAGGAGGCTTCGGTCGGCAAACCTCGCTTAGCCCAAAGCTCCGGTTCGCTTCGCGTGTCGCGATTGGCCGTCGAAGTCGATTGCGTGGTGGAGAAGTCTCGGTCTCTTAACTCGTAGTCGCTCTCAATCGACTCAGGGACCACCACATTCCACGCAATCTTCCCGCACCGCAACTCGGTACCCGACTTCACTTCGAACCAACGGCGAGGCTCGATTCTCTTTCCGTCTAGCTTCGTTCCCGATGTGCTGTTGAGATCCAGGACATAAAAGCGGTTCCCTTCCGAACTCGACGCTGGCGACTGCGCCGCATCCCGCTCCGTCGACGCTTCCGACTGGGACGGCAAAACACTTCCGGGCGAAGCCTTCCCATAACACAACAAGCAATGTGTTCGAGAGACGGATCGTGTCTTTGGGCGAATCTGACAATCGCGGCATCGACCGATCAGGTAATACCCCACCTGAATTGATGCGACGAGCCCCGCCCGACTTCCAGTCGTCAAAATAAGTTGAGCGGTTGTTGGCGCGGCCACGATCAAATTCGATCCAGTAAGAATAAAGGTAAAAGCGAACTGTGAATAAAGCGGTGACTTCCGACAACTCAGGCAATTATGGGATGACGATGATTCGGCTTCCTCTGCCGTCTTCGATCGCCTTCAGCTTGGTCGGCTGTTGGGGTAGCGGACGCGAAATCGTGTAGGCAACCAAACCGACTACCAAAACCAACGCCAAGATCGCGACAGCTAACCCGACGCCAAGCATCAACATTTGACCGTCATGCGATTGACGCTTCGCTTGCATCACCGACGAAACCGAAGGGCGAACTACTTTCGAGCCATCGTTCTTAACGTGAACTGGCTTCTTCGTAGACGTACTCGCGAGTGAATCAAACTGCCCCGCTGAGTCGAACTGCCCCAGCGAATCAAACGTCGACATGGAACCAGCACCCCCATCGACATCCAGTGGCGGTAGAGTCCCGAAATCAAACTCGTCCACAATTTCAACGTTATCGACAACTTCCACTATGTCCGAAGAGACGCTGGAACCATCATCCATCGTGGCTTGGAACAACCGATCATCAAGAGCGGTATCAGAGCTATGAACCATGTCGGCAAGCTGATCGTGCTTCCCGCCCGTACCAAACACGCCTCCCCGCAATCGCTCTAACTGTCCGAGCAAATCAACCACCGAAGAAGGTCGGTCCGCTGGCATCTTGGCCATCATCCGGGAAAGCAAGTTCACCAAGGATGCGGGACAATCCGACCGCAATTTACGGATATCCGGCAAGGGAGCCGTTTGATGTTTCGCCAAACGCTGGGCAACCGTCTCGCCACGAAACGGTGGGCGTCCGGTTAACAAAAAGTACAACGTGCAACCTAGCGAATAGATATCTGCTCTGGCATCCACCGTCGTGCTGTTCAATGCTTGCTCGGGAGCCACAAAGTCAGCGGTGCCCATCAAGCGTTTGCCATCGCTTACATCCCCCGCTTCAGTCCAGCCGATTCGGGCCAATCCCATGTCGCTAATCTTAACAACTCCGTCGCTGCGGAGCATCAAGTTCGACGGTTTGATATCGCGGTGAATGACCCCGCGTTCATGTGCATGTGCGAGCCCCTGACACGCTTGCGTGATTGCGTCAACGGCGGCCGCAAACGACATCACCCCGTCCCGTACGACGACCTGATGCAAGTCGATCCCATCGACATACTCCATCACGATATAAAGCTTCCCGCCCGCTTCATTGAAATCGTACGCTCGTACGATGTTCACGTGATCCAGTTGCGCTGATGCCCGCGCCTCTTCTTTGAACCGGCGGATGCGACGTTCATCCTGCAACGATTCCGGCGGTAACACCTTCAACGCCATCTGACGTTTCATCACTTGATGTTCGCCAAGATAGACCATGCCCATGCCGCCCTTGCCCAGCGGACGCAACAACTTGTACGCCCCCAGGTAAAACCCCTTGCTCTTTCCGGCAAGCAATTTGGCGGCTTGCCAACGGGTTAACAGCCCCGAATTCTGAAGACCGTCCACCAGCCGATTGCAATCAACGACAGCATTTTCGGTCAGCAATGACGCGACCACGGTCTTAATCTCATCCAGTTTGAGGATGCCTGATACGAGTGCACGCTTCACCAGTGCTCGAGTCTCGTCATCGAGAATCGGACGTGGTTGAGCGGTTGAATCAGCCGAGACGGAATCCACCGGATCGGAAAGTCGGCTCTTGCCAGACATCAATTGCATCAAATTGTTTTAGATAAATAGGTGCGGTCCATTTTATCCATCGACATAGCAATCTGCGAAGCAATAGACCACGGACTATTTCTTCATATTCCCCCGGTTTTGAGCCTCGTGTCATTAAGTTTTCGTGAACATTTCATTTCACGTCTTAAACAAGTCGTCCGAGTAGTCGACACGATACAAAAAAAGACCGTGTGGCGGCGCGGTTGGACCAGCCTGATTTCGATCCTTCGAAGCAATCACGTCATCGATCCAAGCCAGCGGCCGCCGCCCCCGAGCGACCTCAATCATCGTGCCAACTAAATTCCGCACCATGTTGTAAAGGAAGCCGTTTCCTTCCACCTGATAAACCCACTGCGATCCATCGGCATCACCTTCGTTTGGATCATCCGATATCGCCCGCCACTGACTTGATGTGATCGTCCGCACCGTGCTATTGCGTTCTGCCCCAGCCGCCTGGAATGCAGCGAAGTCATGACAACCGACAAACTTTGCGGCCGCTTGCTGAAGTAGGCTTGGGTCCAAAGGTGCGTTCACGCGATGCCAAGTTCGATAGCGAAACGGATCGCGATTCCCACCCAACTGCATTTGATATCGATAGCATTTCCCCATCGCGTCAGCGATCGGATGGAAACGTCCAATCGCTTCGCGAACACTCACAACCACAATATCGTCTGGCAAACGTGAATTGATCGCACGTAACAAAGCTGTCTCATCGGCACTCCACTTCGGCATCACACATCTCGCCACTTGGCCGATCGCATGCACGCCTGCGTCAGTACGTCCGCTGCCAAGGATCCGACCAGACCACTCGTGATCGACGGTTTGCTCCCTATCCGGATGCAGATCTCGATCGACCGCCCCCATTAACGGTCGAACCACGCGTTCCAACTCGCCCTGAATCGTTTTGCGTCCCGGCTGCACCTGCCAACCTGAATACCGAGTTCCGTCGTACGAGATCGTCAATGCAAATGTGCGAGTCCTTGACGCCACGGTCTGCTCGGTGATGCTGGTTGTCATGCGTAGTTCTTCATGTCGTGTCTCTTGCTAATTCTCGTACCAACATCGCTCGATGCCTCATCGTATTCGCCTTCGTCATCCTTGGACGCAACTGCCTGCCCCGGGTTCTGGGTCAGACTCATCCGGGGAAACTCAAACCGTTTTCTCACGACGTTTCAATCGCCCAACGGGACTGACCACCGACGACTCCGTCGAACTGGAAGTGAACGCTGAACGAGGACAGGTTAAGCAAATCCAACTCAACACCATTTCATTATGGAAAGATGAGTCCACTGCATCGACCATCCAATCCATTCGTGTTGAATTGTCGAAGCATCTCGCCGACCATAACGAACTTGAGGTCACACTCTACATGATCGACCAGGAACCTCAACTTGGCGATGTTAACCTCTGGATCGAATCGAGCTAAACCACACGAGTAGGAAACGACAAGCGCTTCGATGAGTGGTCTACCACTATCGAAAAACCAAGGCGAATAGAATCTACTGGCCAAGCTCGTCGATCCAATCGCGAAGCTGTTCGTCGGAGATCATCTCGGATTGCTCAGGCTTGCGGTTCGCGGGATTGCTGTCGATCTCATCGAAGAGATTTGTCGCTTCCGAATCCGCAGCCTTATCCTTCCCTGCTGAAGTGTCGCTCGGCTTAGGTCGCTTCGGTCGCCATCCCAGTTGAATCCGACCTTCGATCAATTCGTCATACCACGGTTGAGAATCGCAACTGAAGGCCCGGCGTCGCTTAGCTGCCCGTTTCAATCGGTGGTCCGCTGACACGACGGTCAGGTGCTTGGGTACCGGATGAGCCTGAATCAATTCTTCGATCAGGTCATCCGCTTCATCATGATCGATTGCAAACCGGACTTCAATTCCGGAAACAATTTGGCTTGCTGGCCGGCCTGGTGGCGCCGCCTTCGCATCAAACACCACGCACGTTCGCTGACGAACGGACTCATCTAATCCGGTGGCAAGTCGTTCTAAAAATCGCTCGCGTTCCACTTGTAACCAACCTACCGCGGCACCCCGCCCGGCGGCCAACAAATGATTCGGCGTCTCTGCACGTCTTGGTGCCGCGACCGGGGCAATCACGTTGTACCCGTCGATCAACAAGACGATCGACATTACACATCCCCCTTTGACCTAAAAAACACCGACAGAATCGAGCGAACAATCGCCACAAACTTGTTAACGAGCGACCAGCAGACGGCTTTGGCACCCTTCAATGATTGTGGTCGATACCGTCCCGAAAACAAGCTCATTCCGAAGAACCGGGCCAATGCCACCCTTTCAACAAACCATGTGATTTAACCTCAAGAAATGACGATTCGAATCTAACACGTCTTTCAGATCGGTCTTCAGTCGGAACGCATCCCCATGGCAATGAATCGAAATCGGTACTTCCTGGTTGGAGTCTTGCTCATCTTACTGGGAACTCAATTTCGCATGATCGATTCATTCGTATTGAATGAACCGACGACGCGAACGCTCGCCAAGATGTCTCGCAGCTCGACTCCCACGGTGAATGATTCCTTCAGCAGCTTTCTGATGCAGGTCCATCCCAAGCCGACCAAGCGGGTACACCCACCTCGTTGGTTGGGCCTCGCGATGATCGCCGTCGGTTCGGTCGTTAGCCTGCACGCACTCGCAATTCCTCGTCACTAAACATCACCGACGATGCCCTAACCGATTGGGACCGGGCGAGTGTTGAAATGGCGAGTATGGACATAGCTGACATGCACAGAACAGAATCCAAACGAGCTGATCAAGACATGGCGAGAAAACACGTGGCCAAATCTATCGCAGTCAAGCCAAACAATCCGGCACACCCAATCCAAGGCCAACTTCGCAGCGATCTCGTCACTAAACGGATCACTAAACAGAGCGTCCGCAGATGGGCGTTCGGAGCGATCATTCTATCGGCGTTGTCCGGATCGCTTGGGAACACCAACCCCGCGTTGGCGTTGGAGAATACGAACTCGTTCAACGGGTCCAGCTCGTCTCGCGCCGATAGCGGATCGACAACCGGACGTTTCTCGCCCGAATCAACTCGGGCAGTCCAGGTCATCCTGCGTGAAGGCACCGAAGTCGGGCCGATCCGGGGTCGCTTGGTTGTGCGAGCCCAGCGGTGGCGATTCCTGGTCCAAGACCAACCATCGCTCGATGAATCGGACGTATCCAAGATGCTTGACGGCGGTCTAGCTCGTCAAGTTCTGCCGCGTCACGACACCGTCTTGCGGAAAGAGACTGCGAATTCATCTCGCGGTGCAATCGACCCCATGCGAACCAACCATCTTGGTTCAAGCGATGCTCTCAAGCGTGGTGCATCCGGCCCGCTATCGGCTCCGCATGCCGTTTTCGATTCCATGCAAGTGGTCGAAAACCTTATGCTCGATCGAATCGTCGAAGCCATCTCTGAAGACTCCAACGATGATACCTGGACCATCACAGGCAGGGTCACGGAATTCCAAAACGAAAACCGTCTCATCATCACGACCGCGTATCGAGCATCACCAACTGAAACTCAATAGCAACTCGTATTCCCTCATTCTTCCAGCCCGCCACTGATAGCGGCAAGCCGATCGCGGAGTACCTGACCCTTCTATTCCGGCCCGGTACTCCGTTTCTTTCTAGCGATTCATCTCGATACCGAAGGTACCACCGACTGCCAAGAAGCTTTGCTCTCGGTTCTCGCCACTATCAACAAAGTCGCCTTGCTCGCGGAATCCCAGCGAACGGTCGTTTCGCCACAAGCCTAGAGCCAAGTCGATCAACTCGACACCACAACGAACATGGAACATCTTGCTGAGCTGGTAGCTTAACTCTGCTCGCACTTCGTAACCGATGAAGAACTCTTCGTTGGTATGGTAAGTAGCAATATCTTTTGTAACCAGGTTCTGAACCACGTCGCTACCGATATCAAAACCGTCGTAGGTTGTCGTCGTGATGGCTTGCTGCTGACGCAAGCATTGCAAGTTCAGACCAGTGAAGCCGCGGAACTCAGCCGAGTAACGGAATCGGTTCTGGAACTTGAAGTACCGGAAACCAAACTGCACGGTATAGAGTTCGTTATCAACTTCCGAAACTCTGTCCGTTAGTCGCTCGACAGCGTCAGTGCTAAGCCCAAGATCAGTGAAGTACGCATCGTTAACGCTATCAGCAGATAGATCACCGTCACGAGTCCGAGCGTAGTTTCGGCTCAATCCCAGGTCCTGAGCTCGCAAGAACCGAATACCCAACATCGGCTCCAAGATGCCACCGTAGTGATACGGTTCCATCCGCCAAGTTTTCATGAACTCGTAGCTATCAAGGTCCATGTTGTTGAACTGACCGACGTCATAGAAACGTCGCGAGAACCCGAACACGTTTCCATCTTCCGGGAACACGGGCAAACCGAAACGGGTCGCACCAAGTGCGAACGTGGGTTCGCCGTCTAGGTTCTCGTCGTTCAGGCGGTTGATCCGGTCAATTCGAAAACCGTCGAATGCACCAACTTCGTAGTCGGTGTAGCTGAACAGGTAGCCTGTCTCGCCATCGGGATCCATGTAGCCAAGGTCGTAACGATGTCCCGAACCTTTGTCGAGTTTATTCTCGTCGCCGATACGGTCGATTGAATCCGGACGTTTGCCGTACAAGGCAAGCCGGTCGTAAGTCGCGAACCATCCCGTATGAGCCCGTTTAGCAGGCTTCATATCGAGCATATCCGCCTCGTAGATTGGCTCGAACCACTGGAAATCCGGGTCGAACTCAAACGGGTCCGCCGGTGGCAGTTCGTGATCTCCGGCGTAAGCATTCGCATTCGCGCCGCCTACAATTAAAGCCAGGAGCATCGTTAGTTTCGTCGTCAGCTTCCGTACCGACATCGTTATTCCACCGTCATGCTAGGAGTTGCCGTCACGCCCAGAAGACTTGCCCCTCGAAGACAATCCAAAGATCGCCGCCGAGGTTCCGTCTCTGCCCCGCGTGGCTGCGGGTCTAATAATTAACCCGCCGCAGACTCATTACTGAGTCATTCATATCGGGTTGTGACGGTAGTATCGGTCAACCGATCGGCTGAGGCTTAACCGGAATACCGAGCGAAGCGATAAATCCGCCAAAAACCCAACAAGCCGGACGGTCAAAACAAACCTCCTGATCTACCAAAACCGCGCAGACCACCAACCAATCACCTGATGTACACCGAATTTGGCCCGACAAGGGGCCTGGTACGTCCGTTGCCCCCCTGGATAACGAAACTAGGCTAGTACCCGCCTGGGGTTCGACTAGGATAGGGAAGCGAACATCGCACAATGTTCGATCCTCCTCCCGGACATCCGTCCAACTGACTCAGCGTTCCGCGCCGAGTCCACTATTCTTATTGCCCACCTTCCGACCGGTTCTTCTCATCATGGAACCCCCATCCTCGCCAAGGCCGCGCGACGGTCGTCGCGGCCCTCGTCGAATGCGCCATCCTGACCAAGCTGTGGACCGCCGTGTCCGCGAGCTTGATGCAGAGCGTGATCCGCTGTCTTTACCTGAAGAGATTGTCAGCGAAGTCACCAAAGCAGGTGGACGCGTTGGCATCCCTAAGATCAACCAGAAACCTGAAGGCGAAGCCGCCTCGGGTCTGAATTTGGTCCAACTTCAGCAGCTCTCTCACAGTGAACTACTGGAAATGGCTGCCGAAAACGGCATCCAAGAAGTCGCTGGATTACCACGTCAAGAACTTGTGTTTCGTCTTCTGAAAACGAAGATGAGCGCGAACGGGTTGATGTACGGCGAAGGCACGCTCGAGATCCTTCCCGATGGTTTCGGCTTTCTGCGTAGCGCCCAGTACCACTATCTGTCGTGCCCTGATGACATCTACGTTTCCCCCAGCCAAATCCGGCGGTTCGGGCTCCACACCGGCAGTCACGTCGCTGGCCAGATTCGACCACCCAAAGAGAACGAACGCTACTTCGCATTATTGCGAATCGAAGCAATCAATCACCACGAACCCTCGCGTCGCCAACGCCAAGTTCCATTCGACGAACTGACTCCGTTGCACCCGCGGACTCGGATCGTGATGGAAAATGCGGCCGACGAGCTAAGCCCGCGAGTGGTCGACCTGATCGCACCAATTGGCTTCGGCCAGCGGGGTCTGATCGTCAGCCCTCCCCGTGCGGGCAAAACCATCCTGATGCAGCAACTCGCCCAAGGCGTGCTCTCCAATTATCCAGCCGCATACGTCTTCATCCTTTTGATTGACGAACGCCCCGAGGAAGTCACGGACATGGAGCGGGAAATCCGCTCGCCACAATGCGAAGTCATCAGCAGCACGTTTGATGAACCACCGGCACGACACATCCAAGTTGCGCAAATGGTGATCGAAAAAGCAAAGCGGATGGTCGAATCGGGCACCGACGTGGTGATTTTCCTCGACTCCATCACCCGGCTCGCCCGTGCTTTCAACAGCGATACCGATTCGGCAACGGGCAAGCTCTTAACCGGCGGTCTGGATGCCGGCGCGATGCAGAAACCCAAGGCTATCTTCGGATCCGCTCGCAAGGTGGAAGAAGGCGGCTCACTGACCATCCTGGCCACCGCGTTGGTGGATACCGGAAGCCGCATGGACGACGTGATCTTTGAGGAATTCAAAGGCACCGGCAACCTTGAAATCGTACTGGATCAAGAGCTGGTGAACCGCCGGATCTGGCCAGCCATCGATCTGACCAGAAGCGGAACCCGTCGCGAAGAAATCCTCTTCGACCCAGAAGAGTTCAAACGAATCGAGTCTCTTCGCCGCTCACTTGCCGAGCTTTCACCCAGCGAAGCGATGTCTACCCTGGTGAAGAAACTCAAGAAGACTCAAAATAACGCAGAGTTCCTCATGAGTGTTCCCCCAGAAGAATAAGCACTGCAAATGCCCCAATCGCCTGACGCCCCCACTAGTATCGACGGCACCACCGGCCCACTTCCCGATGGGCGAATCGCGGTCATCGCCAGCCGCTACAACGAATCCATTTGCGATTCGATGTTGGATGCTGCGATCCAAAGCCTGACCGATGCTGGCGTGGCGAAACACAACCAATGGGTCATCCGCGTTCCCGGAGCATGGGAACTGTGCATGGCGGTTGAGCAAGCCTTCCAGCACTCCAACGTCTTGGCCGCGGTCACGCTGGGGTGTGTGATTCGAGGCGAAACGACGCACGATGAACACATCAATCGCGCCGTCAGCGACTCGCTTATGCGTCAATCGATCGCCAGCGGCCGCCCCGTAGGGTTTGGCTTACTGACGTGCAACACGCTGGAACAAGCAATCCAGCGTAGCGGTGGGACCGTTGGCAACAAGGGACATGAGGCCACCGACGCAGTCCTCGAAATGCTCCGCCTTGCGGCGAAGCTGCGATAGAGGCGAAGCTGCGGGAATCACAAAGCCAGCGTAGCAGGCGAAACAGCGACAAAGACCGTCAATCGATGCTACGCGTCTCGCGACAACAACGCGTACTTCTTCTTGCCACGGCGGAGCACCACGACGCTTCGCCCAGCGAAATCATCGCCTTGGATTCGCAATTGCTCGTCGCTGACTCGAACGTTGTTCAGATAGACGCTGCCTTCCTTGACGCTCCGGCGAGCCTCGCCACCGCTCTTGCATAAGCCAGCCGCTTGCAGCGCCTCGACGATCCACAACCCGTCGCCGGACAACTGATCGGCAGCGACTTCACTGCTAGGAACATCCGCAAAGATCTCTCGCAGATGAGAATCGGGCGTATCACCCAGTTCGCCACCAAACAAAATCTTCGTTGCCCGCTGCGCTGACTCGATTCCGGCTTGGCCGTGCACCAATTCCGTCATCCACTCCGCTAAACGTTTCTGTGCCGAACGCTGACCAGGCGAATTTGCGGTCAATTCCGCCAATTCGTCGTACTCTGCCTTCTCAATTTCGGTCAGGTAAGCAATGCAACGCATCACGTCATCATCGGCGACGTTGATCCAATACTGGTAAAACGCGTAAGGACTCGTCCGCTCTGGATCTAGCCAAATCGCACCACGCTCGGTCTTCCCCATCTTGCGGCCATCGCTGGTCGTCAACAGAGGTGCCGTGAACCCAAATAGCTGCTTACCCAACATCCGCCGGCCCAAATCGATACCAGCGGTGATGTTGCCCCACTGGTCACTGCCGCCACCTTGAATCAGGCAACCATGCTCCCGTGCCAGATGCACGAAGTCGTAGGCCTGCAACAACATGTAGCTGAACTCGGTGTAACTCAGCCCCGCTTCGCTATTAAGCCGACTGCGAATGGATTCCTTCCCCATCATGCCACCGACCGGGAAGTTCTTACCAACGTCGCGAAGAAACTCCAGATACGAGTAGTTCTTCATCCAGTCAAAGTTGTTCAGCAACAAGGCACCGTTGCCGCCAGTGAACCCATCTTCGCCCTCGAAATCGAGAAAGCTCCGCATTTGAGCAGCGATTCCGGCGACATTCTCTTCCAATTGCTCCGCCGTCTGAAGATTACGCTCCTCACTCTTGCCGCTTGGATCACCGATCATGCCGGTCGCACCGCCTACCAAAGCGATCGGGCGATGACCCGCGCGTTGGAATCGGCGCAGCATCATCAACTGCATCAACCCGCCCACATGCAAACTCGAAGCGGTTGGGTCGAAACCGATATAAATGGTCTGACATCCCGACGCGAGACTTTTTGCCAAGCTCTCTTCATCGGTCGTTTGGTGCAACAGGCCTCGCCAACGGAGTTCGTCGAGGAAGTTTTCGGTGGATTCGCTTTGAGTCATCGCAGTTGCTTCGGATCGGAATAAATTTGCTGCAAAGCCTCCGCCATGCGGAGATCTTCGGGGTAAGTAATTTTGAGGTTATCGGCGGCACCGCTGACCAACGCGACCGCGTGGCCAAGACGCTCGATCGCCTGAGCATCGTCAGTCACGGGCCGACCTCGATGCCGGGCATAAGCCTGACGCATCCAGTCCAAACGGAAAACCTGGGGTGTCTGCGCTTCCCACATGCCCTCGCGACTGACTGTCTGGCAACCCTGATCATCGGCTCGTTCGCGTTTTAGCGTCGCCGTCACCCGGTGAGCCAGGATTGCAGCACCGGTCTGAGCCACTTTGTTGAAAACAGCGGTCAAGTCAGCATCGCGAACCAACGGTCGAGCGGCGTCATGAACGGCGACGAATTTCAGGTCCGTCCCCAACGCCTTATCGACGGCTTCTACATCAGAGGAGCCATTAGCCAAGCCAAAACCAGAATCGTGAACAGCGAGATCAGCGACAGCGTGCTCCAAGGCCGCTTGCACCGTATCACTCCGCTCAGCCCCACCCAACACGAATTGAACTCGATCGGGTTGCGACAGAAATCGTGTTTCTTCGACAAAACGGTCTCGATCGCCTGCCGAAACGGCGACCAGCACCACCGCGACCTCTGGCCGATCGCTCAACCGCTGAACACAGTAGGTCCAAAGCGGCTTATCACCCAGACGGGCAAACAACTTGTTGGCCTGATCACCAAATCGGGCGCCATGACCGGCGGCAGGCACAATCACGACCACGCTGCGATCGGGAAGCGATGAGCGGACGTTATTGACAGGCATATCCACGAAGCTCATCCCCACAAAACCGGACAAATGAGTCGCCGATAGACGGCTGAGAACCCTATTCGACCAGCCATGCATCAATGCAGAACCGCCAGTCCAAAGCTTGCGGTGATTTTTCCCAACCGGGGCCGGGTCACATGCAACTTCAGCTGACGGTCATTTTAACCGGCAAACGCTCAGTCCGATCACGAGAGATCGGCCAAGACCTTCAAACCGAGCTCGAATTAGGCAGCTTGAGCGATTTTCTTGATCGCGCCATTCAAACGGCTCTTCGTGCGTGAAGCAGCGTTCTTGTGGATCACGTTCCGAGCGGCGGCTTGGTCAAGCTTGCGGCAAGCCATTTTGAATTCGTTCTTGGCCGTTTCAGCGTCATTGGCTTCCACGGCGGCTCGGACACGCTTTACGGCTGCACGCATGGTGCTACGAGTCGCACGGTTACGCAGACGGCGGACGTCGTTTTGACGAAGACGTTTGATCGAGCTAGGGGTATTAGGCATTGTGGTAGGCGGCGATCGATTCGGATCGTCGGAATTCAGGGTAACGAGATTTTCGAAGCGGCGTAGTATGACGACCGGACCGGTGACTGTCCATATCTGTCGAAAACTTCCATAATCATATTGTCTCTCGTCATATTAATCGCCATTTGATCGTATTTCGTGCCTAACTCCTCAAAACCGCTACCTTCCCCCCCTGACCAATCCAAAGGATTTGTTGCATTGGTTGGGGCCGGTCCCGGCCATCCAGACCTTTTGACCCTTCGCGGTCAAGACTGGCTTTCGCGGTGTGATGTGGTGCTCTACGACGGACTTTCGAACGCAAAAATGCTTGCCCACGCTCCGCAAGCAGAGGCTATTTGCGTGGGCAAGCATGGCCAAAGCCGTATCTGGACCCAACCTGAAATCATCCAGGAAACACTTCGGCACGCCCAAATGGGTCGCTGCGTCGTTCGGCTCAAGGGCGGTGACCCAGCCGTTTTCGCCCGCACGAGCGAAGAGGTCGATGCTCTCGTCGCGGCCAACATCGACTTCGAAATCGTCCCTGGCATCACCGCCGCTCTTGCCGCCGGATCTTACGCCGGGATCCCCATCACCCACCGCGGCATCGCTTCCGCCGTCGCATTGGTCACCGGCCACGAACAACCCGGCAAGGTGAAATCGGATCTCGATTGGCCCGCGCTGGCCGCGTTCCCAGGAACACTGGTGATTTACATGGGTGTGACAACGGTCGAAACCTGGACCAACGCCCTGCTCGAAGCTGGCAAAGCCCCTGACACACCCTGCGCGATCGTGCGACGGTGCAGCCTACCCGACCAACAACAAATTCACTGCCGACTGGACGAAATCGTCAGTCATCTGACCCCAGCCAGTCGATTTCGTCCGCCTGTGATCACGATCGTGGGCGAGGTCACCAAGCTAGCAGAGAACATGGACTGGTTTACCAAACGTCCGCTGCACGGACAAAGAATCTTGGTCACGCGTCCCGCCCAACAGGCCGACGAACTCGCTCGACCGCTAGAAGAGTTGGGTGCTTCGACGATCACTCAAAGCATGATCGAGATCCTGCCTCCGGACGACTGGACGCAAATCGACGCCTTCATCGATGAACTCGGTTCGACTGACATCCTGTTCTTCGCCAGTTCCAACGCAATTCAGCATTTCATGCAGCGACTCTTTCACCGCGGCTTCGACACCAGGAAATTGGGCAGCACGAAAATCGCCGTAGTCGGAAGCGCGACCGCATCGAAGCTAGCCGAATTCCATCTGAACGCGGATATCATCCCCGCTGAATTCAACGCCAAGTCACTCCTGCAAAAACTGCAGGAAACGGAAAGCCTGTCCGCCGACCTATCCGTTCGGATTGTCCGTGCCAATCGTGGCAGCGACGATCTCTACAATGGCCTAGCGGCCAATAACGTCGATGTACGGCAAGCCGCCGCCTATCAAAATGTCGACGTTCGCCAAATCGATGATGCGGTCGGCGAAGAACTGCAAAACGGCGAAATTAACTGGGTCACCGTAACAAGCAGCGCGACAGCCAAGAATTTGCATCACTTGTTTGGCTCCCGATTGTCACAAACCCGCTTAGCCGCGATCAGCCCGATCACCGCGGGCGTCCTAGAAGACTTGGGCTACCAGGTCGATGCCGTTGCCCAAACCTACACGATGCAGGGATTGATCGAAGCTATTGTCGCCGCAACCCGTCACTAGAAAGCGAGCGTTCTCTTAACAGCGAGATACCCAACGAAACAAGCTAATTCGTCCATGCCGGCGGGCATCACTCGCCTTCAAACGTCCTCCCATCTCCCCTGCTTACCGCATCCTTTCCCACCAGTTTGATTTCATTAAGGCGCGCCCAAATGACTGCTCCACAGGACAAGATCCCCGGCACTTACCAGAAGATGCACGAAGACTTTCCGGATTTTATGCAGGCCTACGAAGCGATGGGCCAAGCCACGCGGGAAGCCGGCCCCCTGAACGATCGCGAAGTCGCAATGATTAAACTCGCGATCTCGATCGGAGCCGGTTTACAAGGCGGTGCCCACTCACATTGCCGCAAAGCACTGCAAGCAGGATGCACCCCCGAAGAACTGCGTCATGTTGCGATTCTGGCAGCTCCCACGATTGGCTTCCCCACGATGATGCGAGCGAAAAGCTGGGTCGAAGATGTTTTGAAACAGTAAGCTCGCTCATCAAACCCATTCGAAGTCCGATCGCTTGGCACATTCTTGACGTTGTAACGCCACAACGTCTTAGACGTTGGCCAAAGCTCTCATTGCAACGAAAAAAGGCGATACCGCATCGGTACCGCCTTTCATGATTCGTTTCCTAAGCATGCAAACATGCCCAGAACGATTTCTGACCGAATAGCAACTGGGGCTACTTCAATTCACCAGCCTTAGTGATTTTAATCAGCTGGCGGGTGCGACCGCTGCCGCTGCCGTTGGCTTCGATCTTCTTCACAACATCCATGCCTTCGAGCACTCGACCGAACACCACGTGACGTCCGTTCAAGTGAGGTGTCGGAACGGTCGTGATAAAGAACTGCGAACCGTTGGTGTTCGGGCCCGAGTTCGCCATGCTCAACAAACCTGGACTACTGTGGGTGAAGGTGAAGTTTTCGTCGGGGAACTTCATACCGTAAATGCTTTCGCCGCCGGTACCGTTACCAGCGGTGAAGTCACCACCCTGCAACATGAATTGAGGGATCACACGGTGAAAAGCGCTGCCTTCGTACTTCAAAGGCACGCCAAGCTTGCCGTCACCTTTTTCGCCCGTGCACAGAGCACGAAAGTTTTCGGCCGTTTTAGGGACATCCTTGCCGAACAGCCCCATCACAATCCGTCCGGCAGGTTCCTTGCCGATCGAGACGTCAAAATAAACTTTGTTGGTCACTTCAGCGCCCGCTGGATCCGCAGCAGAGGCGGCTCGCGGTGCAAGGCTGGCAAGCAGGGCGACAAACGTGAACAGGAAAGTGCGATAGACCATCAGTTGACTGAACTCCGAAAGGACTGGGGAAACACAAGCAGCCCGCACTGGCGGACATTTCTCGGGTCGTTAAGCGGACCATTTAAGCAGAATCCATTGCCTAGCTCCAACCCAACTGGGCCAATTACACAGTTTGGGCGAAATACAAAATCATGCAGACCTCAAACCGCTTAGGCACGGACAACCGCCAGGGCCAGGCTCATTTCCTTCATGCCCGGCCTTAACCCTCGCGTGGCTAACCACCACACGACGTCCCATGTACGATCCAAAACGCAATTTGGATCAACCACGATTGGCCGCCATTTCATGGTTTCGAACGCGGCTGCAAAATCCCTCTCTAAAATCCCTCTCTATCCCATTCTGGAAAACCCGCCCTGTTGAACTTTTCGTCCACTACGATCGAATACACCCAACGAACGCTCACGCGTTGCCGCCTGCCCGTTTCCCACCGCTCCCCATTTTCTTGAATCCATGTCTTCGATCGTTCCCACCGCCGACACTGATTTGAGCCACCAAAGTGAGCCGTTCCGGCGAATCGCAACCGAGATCGGCCATGTTTTGGTCGGTCAACAACAACTCGTGCACCGGATGCTGATCGGATTGCTAACTGGGGGTCACCTGCTTATCGAAGGCGTCCCGGGGCTCGCAAAAACGACCGCAGTAGCCAGTCTGGCGAAATCAATTCAAACGAATTTCCAGCGACTTCAGTTTACTCCCGACCTGCTTCCGGCCGACTTGATCGGCACCCAGGTCTATCGTCCTCAAGATCAAACCTTTGTCGTTCAAAAAGGTCCAATCTTTTCGAACCTGATCCTCGCCGATGAAATCAACCGAGCACCGGCGAAAGTGCAAAGCGCCCTGCTCGAAGCGATGCAGGAACGCCAGGTCACGATCGGCGGCGAAACCTTCCCGCTGGAAGAGCCGTTCCTGGTAATGGCAACTCAAAACCCGGTCGAACAAGAGGGCACCTACGCACTGCCTGAAGCCCAAACGGATCGATTCTTGCTAAAGGTGATTGTCGATTACCCGGACCGCGAAGAAGAACTGCAGATTTTGAGGCGGATGAGCAAGACAGCACCCAAGTTCGAGGTTAGCGCCGTCACCTCACCTGAAGAGATCATGCGAGCTCGATCGCAAGTCGACAACGTGCACTTGGATCCCAAAATCGAGGGTTACATCGTCGACCTCGTGATGGCGACTCGCCGTCCGGCCGCTTACGGTTTGAATTTGGATGGATTGATTCAATTCGGTGCCTCGCCACGCGCTTCGATCAATCTTGCCCTCGCGGCAAAGGCCAACGCGTTCCTGCAAGGCCGCGGGTTCGTGCTTCCCGAAGACGTCCAAGAACTCGCCCTGGACGTAATGCGGCACCGGGTCGCGATCACCTACGAAGCCGAAGCGGAAGAACGCACCAGCGAATCCATCATTGGTGAAATTTTGCAGGGCGTCGCGGTTCCATGATTTTCCGGCAAACTCATCCTGAGCCGCCAACCGAAGACCGCACACCGACCGAAATCCTCAAACGGATTCGCAAGATCCAATTGCGAACATCCCATCGTGTGGACGAACTGTTGGTCGGCAGCTGGCATTCGGCATTCAAGGGCCGAGGCATCGAGTTCGAGGAAGTCCGTCCTTACCAAGTGGGTGATGATGTTCGGGCGATCGACTGGAATGTGACTGCACGCGCTAACGCTCCCTTCGTCAAACTCTTTCGCGAAGAGCGAGAATTGGCGGTGATGATGCTCGTTGATGTCTCTCGTTCGATCGACTTCGGCACTCAACATCAATCCAAACGCGACTTGGCAATCGAAGTTGCCGCCACGTTGGCCATGTCAGCGATCAAGAACAATGATCGTGTCGGATTAACGATGTTCACTGACCAGATCGAAAAGCACGTTCCACCTCGCAAGGGCTCCCGACACGTCCTGCGTTTGATCCGCGAACTGCTTTACCACTCTCCACAGGGCACCCGCACCGATCCGGTCGCATTGCTCGATCACGTCAACCACACCAACCATCGGCGTAGCGTTATCTTCTGGCTTGGCGATTTTTTGATCGATGATCCCGATCGTCGAGTCGAAAAGGCCATGCGTGTCTTCGGCCGAAAACACGATGTTGTCCCGGTCGTCTTGCTGGACGAAAGAGAACAGACGATGCCGAACGTCGGACTCGTACGTCTTCACGATTCCGAAACCGGTCGTGAAACCACAATCGACACATCCAGCCGTCGCGTTCGTCGCCATTTCGAGCAACTCGCGGCAAACCGTGCGGAACAGCGAGACAAGCTTTTTGCCCGATTGAAATGGAAACCCTTGGTCGTCAACACCGGCCAAGACATCTCCAAACCGCTGCACCGTTATTTTGATCAACGATGACCCTGCGCACACTCCTATTCGTGTTCGCGTTGCTAACGAGCACGTTGACGACCTTGCCTCCGCTGCTGGCCCAGCCCGTTGCCGACTACAATTCGGTCAACAACACGGTGCGCTCGAGTGCATCGCAAAGCAGCATCCAGATCGCCGAACCGTTCACGATTCGAGTCGAAGCGATCGTGAAAGCCGGCAGCGTCGTTGATTTCCCGACCGACGCAACTGAACCTGCCGCCCCGTCAACATCCAGCGTCAACCAGCTCGGGGTATTTGATATTTTATCCGTCCAAACCGCTCCTGATCTCCCTTCAGACAACGCGGATTCGACCATGCGGATTTGGACTCAAACGATCCGCCTTGAAACTCTGCAAACTGGCCAACATACAATCCCCGCGATTGCAGTCACGATTCGCAAAGGCGATATTTCGCAAAAGCTGACCACCGAACCGATTGAGATTGAAGTTCGATCGGTGCTCCAAGCCGACGATGAATCTCTTCGCACGATCGCTGACCGCATCGAGCCGGATACCGATTCCCAATCGTCATCGTCAAACTCACCTTGGCCATGGCTTGTCTTTGCCGGAATTGCCGGCTTGATCACAGCGACGCTTGCTGGATGTTGGTACCGCCGACGCAACACGCCACTGCGATGGTGCCGAACCGAACTGGCGAAACTGAATGACAATACGAATCAGACACCACCGCTCGAACAGGTTGCGGTCATCAGAGAAGTGTTGCGAACAAGCGTTTCCATCGATCGTGGATTGTTCACTCAATCACCGTCCACGCGACAATTGCTAGATGCTTGCCGATCGATTTCAGACCGCTTGAACTTTGACCATTGCGAACAAGTCTTGAAATACGGCGACCAGTCCAAGTTCGCCGCGACACACTCTGCACCAGCCACCCTGGATGGCCAAATCCAAGCCGCGATTGCAGAGACCCAAAAGCTGCTGGATCACCTCGGAGGCAGCCACCGGTAAGATGCCTGAATTCTACTCTCCCTATTTCCTGTGGTTGCTGCTCGTCATCCCGATCCTGGCGTGGCGTCGATTTTCGCGTGGCAGTGACAAATCAATCGCCTTCAGCAGCCTCGACTTTGGTGGCATGTTGCCGCGAACGTTCCGGCAACGACTGATGTGGCTGCCCGATGCGTTGATGTTGCTGACCCTCGCAATCCTGATCATTGCCCTTGCTCGTCCCCGCGATGGTCGTGAACGCACGGTCTCGCAAAGCGAAGGCATCGCGATTGAATTGGTGGTCGATCGCAGCAGCAGTATGCAGGCGATGGACTTCAAAATCGATGGCCAGCGAGTGGACCGACTGGCCGCGATTAAAAACGTAGTTGGCAAGTTTGTTCTAGGCGACGAGTTTTCAGACGACACCGCTTTGGCGGGACGCTTCAACGATCTTGTCGGGCTCGCCACCTTCGCTGGGTATGCCGATGCAGTGACGCCTCCGACGCTCGACCACGGTTTCTTGATCGGCAACCTTAACGAAGTCCGCATGGCCGAACATCGTGACGAGGACGGTACGGCGATCGGTGACGCGATTGCATTGGCAACCGAGAAGCTGAATGCACTGGACGCTCGACAGGACAAAAAGATCAAAAGCAAAATCATCATTTTGCTTACTGACGGCGAAAGCAATGCCGGCACGCTTGAACCGCTTGAAGCGGCGGAACTCGCGGCCAAACTGAAGATCAAGGTCTACACCATCGGTGTTGGCACGCGAGGCGAAGCCCCCGTCCCGGTGATCGATCCGTTCAGCGGGCGGCAAGTGTTCCGGTCTATGCAAGTCAACATCGACGAAGAAACACTTCAAAAGATCTCCGATGTCACTGATGCGAAGTCTTTCCGAGCCACCGACACCGATTCGCTGGAAGCGATCTACGAAGCGATTGACGAACTTGAAAAGACCGAAGTCGAGTCGCAACAATATGTTGACTATCGCGAATTGGCGGTGCAGCAACATGCTGGTTTTCCGCCTTTGCTATGGATCGCGTTACTACTTCTGACAACCCGGGTATTAGTGCAAAAACTTTGGCTAAGGGAGTTGGCATAGTGAACTTCCCAACGGACATTCAAATCGGTAACCGTGCCGCATTGAGCTGGCTAATCGCCGCGTTGGTCGTCTTAGCCGCCATGATGATCGCGGGCTACCTACGCCGAGTCGCCAGGAAACGGTTCGCAACCGCGGATCGACTCGACGCAGTCTTTTCGCACCGAGTGACCTCAACCTGGAAGTCCATCATCACTAGCGGACTCATCGTTACTACGGTTGTACTATTAACCCTAGGCCTGATGGATTTCCGGTGGGGCAAGACTCAACGCGAAGTGCCTCAAAAGGGCATCGAGGTGATGTTCCTGCTCGATGTGTCACGCAGCATGCTCGCCCAGGACGCGACTCCGAATCGACTGGAGCGTGCCAAACAAATGATCCGCGACATGGTCGCGTCGATGGCGGGCGATCGAGTCGGTTTGATTGCATTCGCCGGCGAAACCCGCCAGATCATTCCGCTCACGAATCACTACGAAGACTTCAGCCAAACGCTTGCTGACGCGGGTCCCGACTCGGTTCGCCGAGGCGGCTCGAAACTGGGCGACGCGATCGCCGTCGGTGGGGACAGCTTCCTCAGTAAGACGACCTCGCACCGCGTCATGATTGTCCTAACCGATGGTGAAGACCAAGAAAGCGAACCCGTCAAACTCGCCAAACGACTCCATGACGAAGAAGGCATTCGCATCTTCACGATCGGATTGGGTGACATGGAAACGGGAGCCAAAATCCCAGACGCCGAACGTCAGGGCTACGTCCAACATCAAGGCCAACTTGTCTTTTCGAAACTTAACGGCAAAGTGCTTCAAGACGTCGCAACGGCCAGTGACGGAGTCTACATCCCCGCGGGAACCAAACAGGTCGACATGAACGCCGTCTATCAACGTTATATCGCTGATATTGAAAAAGCGGATTTCGACACCGTGAAGATCGACGCCTACGAGGCCCGATTTCAGTGGTTCGCACTACCGGCATTTCTGTTGCTCGTCTTAGAAGCTTGGTGGACTTCACCCAAACGTACGCGTTCATCGCCGCTATCTAAACGAAAAACCGTAGCCTCTTCTGTTACGATCGTGTTTCTGACGCTTGCGACAAACAACCTCGCCGTCGCTGAAACCTTGCCCACAAGCATCGAAGCTTACAACCAAGGCGTAGCGGACTTCCAAGCTGAAAACCTGGATGGTGCAATTGAGAAATTCCGAAACGCCACGGGGTCTACCGATGAGCGAGTCGCAAGTTCCGCCCGATACAATCTTGGCACTGCCCTGATCGCCAAAGCCCAACAAGCGATCCAGTCCCAGCAAACCGAAAAGGTGGAAGAGGATCTAAATGCGGCGATTGCATCGTTGCGTTCTGCCTTGCGACTTCGTCCTCGCTGGGACAATGCTCGCGCCAACCTAGAACACGCCGTGCGGCTCCTTGCCCAACAACAGAAGCAATCCCAACAAGACCAGCAATCGGAACCAAATCAGGACTCCAACGAGAGCCAAGATCAACAACAATCCGAAGACAGCAAGCAGTCCGAATCCCAGGACTCGCGAGAATCGTCCGATGAAGCTTCAGAGCAATCAGGCGAGCAGGATTCAGCTAACCAACAAGAATCTTCAAAAGAGCAATCCGAACCTCAGCAAGGTGATTCTCAACAGTCCAATCCAGGTGACTCCTCGGACGACCAATCCGGCATGCAGGACGACTCGAATGCATCCCCGTCGCAAAGTGAATCGAATTCCGACGGGGAACCACAGGATGCTGAGAATCCCACGGAGCCCGACGAATCCCAGCAAACCGACGATCCCCAGCAGTCCAGTGGAGAAAGCCAACCCGGTGCGTTGGAAGGAACCGATGGATCCGAATCCGCAGCGATGCCTCAATCGGGTTCCCCCAGTGATCCGGAAGAATCCCAAACTCCAATTACAATGACCCAGGAAGAGGCACAAAAGATGCTGCAAGCGGTACGTGATCGCGACATGATCCGAAGATTTCGTCAGCAACAACAGCGTCGCCTGAGACAAGTCCCTGTCGAACAAGATTGGTAGAGAACGATCCCATGCGAGTCTTCCTTACGGGCGCGACCGGCCTATTGGGCAACAACATCCTGCGTCAACTTTCCGATCTTGGCCACCAAGTTGAATGCCTTGTCCGTCAAGAGCCAGAACCGGGTGTCATCGACGGCACGAACGCGGAACTGCTGCACGGGGATCTGTTCGATCAACCGTTGCTCAACGCTGCGATCGCAAAAGCGGATGCCGTCATTCACTGCGCGGGACTGATCCATATCGGCTGGACGCAGCGTGAAGAATCCATGCGAATCAACCGCGATGGAACGCGTCTGATCGCGGAAGCTTGCTTACAAAACAACCGGAAAATGGTGTACGTGGGCACGGTCAACACACTCGCTATTTCCACCCGCGACACGGTGTCGGACGAAACGACGCCGCTGGACACCGGTGGCGGACAAGTTCCATGCAGCTACGTGGACAGCAAACGGGCCGGAGTCGAAGAGGTTCGCATAGCGGTCAGCAATGGACTGCAAGCCACCATCGTGCATCCAGCTTTTATGCTTGGCCCGTGGGACTGGAAACCCAGCAGCGGACGAATGCTATTAGAGGTTGGACGGGCGTGGCGGCCGCTCGCACCGTCGGGTGGCAACAGCGTTTGCGATTGCCGCGACGTGGCTGCGGCGACCATCGCGGCCATCACCGCTCAGGTTGAAAACGGACGCGAGTACATCCTGGCCGGACACAACCTTCGCTACAAAGAGCTTTGGGACAAGATGACCTCTCGGATGGGGACACGAGGTCCACTGTTCCGAGCGGGTCCGTTGCAACGCTGGATCGGCGGAGCCGCTGGGGATCTATGGACGCACATCACCGGCAAAGAACCCGACTTGAATAGTGCCTCGATCCGCATTTCGAGTCAGACACATTCCTACGACAGTTCACGAGCGATCAACGAATTGGATTACCAAATTCGTCCGCTCGACGAAACGCTGGACGATGCGGCAGCCTGGATCAAGCAACGTCACATGCCGTCTCGCTGATCTTTTGATCGAGCGTCGGCTTGTTCTCGGTTTGGCGTTCGGCTGGCCGTCATGTTCGGCCTAGTGTTAGCTTTTCGAGGACTTCGGTTTGCAGAAGTTCTCGACCACGCCGACACCTTGTAGACCGTTGCGACGAAGCGAAATTGCAAGCGTTTCCACTTCAAGAGCTTTCGTATTCTGCATATCACGGACAACCAAAGCGGTGTCGCACAGCGATGCCGAGTGCACTTCCGATGCACCACAATCCACGACAACTAAGTCAAAACTTGTCTTCAGCTTTACAAGCAACTGTTTCAGTTCATCGGTCTCCATGGCCGGTTCGCCTTCGCGATCAAGCATGGGAATCAAAGTCAAAGAATCGGCTTGTGAGAAGACCGCGATTTCTTCCAGGGGCAATCGGTTTCGCACTGAATCAAGCCAGCAGTGATCCAGTTCGAGGTTCAAGTCCGAGACCAATTTCACACCCGTTGGATCCGCATCTACTAAGGCAACTTTCAGTCCAGAAAACGCAACGCTGAGTGCCATCCCTAGTGCGACTGTCGAACGACCTTCACCGGACTTGGAACTGGTTACCGCGATGGAATGCAGTCCTTTGTCTTTTGCCGCGGCTAAGCGCCCAGCCAATTGCTCCGCAATCGAACCGGCTAAGAAAAGTTCGTCCACAGTAGGCGGCACAATGAACTCATCCACTTGCCAAGTGGCCACAAACGGCTCGAGCACAGCGTTTTGGGCTGTCGCGGTGGTCGGCGTTACCTCAGTAGCTGGCTTGGTTTCGACTGCTGCTTCTTCAGCAACCGGCGTTTCATCAGCAACGGCTACTTGTTCAGTGGCGGTTGCTTCAGACGTTTCGGGAGTCACTTCCGCAGCGGCCGCTACTTCTTTGGCGGGCGGGATGACAATCGATGGAGCAACACTGGATTCCAAAACGAGACTGTCATGCACGGTCAGTGGCGTGTCATCGACAAAGTAGTCTTCGATATTTTTGGGCGACGACGGAATCACAATGGGTTCCGCAATCGGCTTGGCGACTTGTGCGATCGGACGCTCACTCGGTGCAGGCTTCAAGACTTCCGCGTGCGATGGCTCGATAGCACGAGACGCTTCCACTTGGCGGGCTGGTTCGATTCGCTGTACCGATTCCGGTTTGTGATTCGTTTCGACTTCACGAGCAGGCGTTGCCACTTTAGCTGACTCGGTCGACGTTTCGGGTTCAATCGACCACGCCACCGATTCGTTGGCCTGGGCTTCCTCACGTGCCTTTGCTTCCTGAGCGTCTCGTCGACGCACTCGCATAATATGTTCTTTGGCTCGGTCCAAACGATCCGCGACTGCCTGACTGGCATTGAACGGTCGGACTGGGGCAACCGGTTTGGCTTGCGGCAAGGTGGGCGTCGACGCCGCGTTAACCGATTCCATCATCACGTTGATTGGATCGGCAAACAACGCTTCCAACGAAGACGGTGCAGGCGTTTGATGTGGATTCGGCTCCGAGCTTGGTGCCGCAACTGAAGCGGGCTTATCGCCGGATGGCTCGTTTGACTCGAAATGTTGCTTCGGCAAGTTCGTTGATTCGTGGCCGTCATCGAGACGGTAACGAACGGCTTCACCGGATTCCGATGACTCGGACTGTTTGTGAATCGGTTCCAACCATAACGAACTGGATTGCACAATCGAATCATCTAACGACAGGTCGCCGGATTCCAATTGATTCAGTTCGGACCGCTGTCGTGACGCTGCGGCGGGACTGAGTTCGGGATGACTCTTGGGTCGAGGGACGACCGCCATCGGAGCCTGGCTTGCTACACGCTTCGCTGGCTGCCTGGTTTCCGGAGCCACCGCTTCCGGTGTCGTGCTCGGCGAGAGCGCGCGGGTGCGTCCAACCGCTTCATCCAAACGCAACAACGCCTCGTCTAACCGACGAGTTGCCAACACACTCGACTGGACTAGATTGTCTTGACCGATTTGGTCCCGCAACGACTTGGTTTTGGTTTGAACGGAATCGTGCATGATAGTGATTCAGACTGGGTTGCGTGGGGATTCATTCTTAGCGGGTTGACGTAGGGTAGGTGCCCTATCGCATGTACGATGGTGGCGGCATCGCCACGCGAGCTTGAGGTGCTGTCTGGGCACCGGGAGGCAATCCTGATCCAGGCATGGAAGCGGTCGAACCCGAACCAGCGGGTACGGTCGATCCAGGCAAACCGAACTGAAAGTCAGGAGCGACTGGCGACGAACTGGTGCGAACCGATGATGCGGCGACCCTGCCTTGGTTATCCATTGGTTGCCCTGCGTTTGGATTGACCGATGTTTGCACGCCGGTCGTTTGCATACCGGGTGTTTGAGTCTGGCTCATGTCGGCGTCCTCGGGCTGGATCGCTGGCAGGAATCGCTTCCAATCTTCGATCCCTTTGGGCGTGCGACTTTGGACCATCCGAGCGCGAGGCTCTGCGGTATTGCTTGGCGGGGCCACTGCTGCGGGGCCAGACTGGTTCGCCGCAGTATTATCCGCTGCGAAAGCAGGCGGTCCGTTGGGCGTTTCGGCTGGCGGTTGAGTCGCAGCCTGGAACGGAGGCGTGGCATCCGGAGCAGATTGATCAAGGCTTGGAGCCGAGTTGGCGACAGGGAAGAACGGTTCGTTCATTGGCGGCACATTCTCCGGCGTGCCATTGTGAGCTTTTCCGGCCATCGGATTTTGTAAGCGGTTCGCTTGGGGACTGACCATCGGGCTTAGCAATGTTGCCGAATGAGCGGGGCTCGGTGCAGTGTGGTCGTGCACCGTTTCAGGCTGCTTGACCATCCCGCCGTTTTGAACGGACGAAAGGTCTTGGCTTGCCGGTGGCTGGTTGTTCTTTGAATCGCTGGTGTCCTTGGTGACATTTCGATCAAAAGCAACCTTAGGCGGGATCGTGATCGGATCATTCCACTTCGGCTTGGGTTGATCGTTTGGTTTACCACTATTCGCACGAGATTGATCTCGGGCAGTCAGCGAGTCGGTGCCCGGCGTGATCGGTTGCGCTGGGGAAGTGGTACCGGACTGCACTTGTTGCAATGCGTCGGTGTTCAGCGTTGCATCCGGTGATTGGCTACGTCGCGGGACGAAGATGGCCAAGCCAGCGAAGATTGCGACGATTACCAGCAAGGCCTTACGCGACGCAAACGTGGACAAAAACGAATCTGACTCCGCCGCACTGCTTTCGGTACGAACCGTTTTAGGCACGGGATGCAGTTTGTCAGCTTTGGCTGGTTTAGCTTCAGCGGTCGATTTGGTATCCGCCTTCAAAGCTTGCTCGAAAAGCGAATCGAGCTGAGGATTCGCAGCTTTGTTGCCCGGAAACTGTTCCGAAGCGGGCGGCACTGGTTCGTTAGCAACCTTTGTAAAGGCTGACGGCGCTTCCGCTTGGTGCTCATCGGCACTCGCTAATGCGTCGATCCCAGCATCCTCAGTGTCGTTTTCGACGACCGGTGGAGGATCCAGGTCGGGTAGACGCAACAAGGTTGGCGGAATCGCATCAGAAGGCTGGCGAGTACGGCCGGATCGATGTTCGGTACGAATGCCCGGTTCAGCGTCGCGATCATCGGACGAATCGGTGGTTTGTTGTGACGCGAGCGCCATCGGTGCATCCCTGCAATTGAAACTAAAACAATCCTATTTCCTGCCGGCACTAGCCTCGACAAAGCAAAGCGAGCACCTTGGGGTTTATTCGGGATAGATAAATCGGGACACCCATCGCAAGACGAAAACCGCAAACAAACCGCCAACATCAGCCGGTCCCCACCACCATTGGGGTGGATCGCTCGTCGGGCCACTTGGCTACTCGCCGAGCACGTGTACGCTTTTGGCATGCCTCTGCACTGCTTAATTAGTTTTGGATCCAACCTCGGCGACCGGGACACGGTTGTCGCCAGCGCCGCGCGCCTGATCAATCAATCAGGTGTTGTCGCCCGGCATACGGCTTCCCCCCCAGACTCACCCCCCGAAACATCTGCAATCGCGGGTCTATCCGACGTTCCCGGGCTTCGCACCAGTCGGCTGTTCGAAACACCGCCCATCGGTGGCCCCGGCGGTCAATCACCGTTTCTCAACTCCGTCGCGGCATTCTGCACCGAAGCGTCCGCTGCGGAAGTCCTGGATGTCCTGCAAAAGACGGAAAATGAGCTTGGTCGTCTGCGGATCGATCGCTGGGGCGCCCGCTCGATCGACCTGGATGTGGTGCTGCACGGTCGCCTACGTGGCACCAGCCCAGCCGGCCGGCGAGGCTTGATTGGTGGTCGTGGCCCCATCGGTTCGGCCCACGCATTGGTGGTCCCGCATCCTCGGTACACGGCTCGCAAGTTCGTGATCGACCCGGCCTGTGATGTCGCTGCGGACTTTTGTGACCCCCGGTTCGGCTGGACGCTGCAGGAACTGGCCGATCACTTGGACGAAGCCGTCCCTTCGATGGCGTTCGCCGGCGGTGACGAGGCGTTGCGAAAATTAATTTGTAAACGACTGCACGATGAGCACGGAATCCAGATCATCGACGCCGAAAAACTCTCCCAAGGCGACCCCGCGACCCTGGCATCCTGGAACCCAATGGAACCTTGGATTTCACCGGTCGTTCCGGCTTGTTTGGAACTGAAAGATCCCAGCTTGCTGCAACCTCATGGAACGCCCGCTGGCGATCCGCCCCGATCCGAGCATGATGCCGGTTCCGAGAACGCGACCGTTCCCGAGCAAGCGTCCAGTTTGCCGCAAGCAAAACGGATGCCTCGACTCATCGCTCGAATTGACCGAATCACAACCGAAACCCGCTGGCCGGCCCCCCATCGTATGTGGCCATCGAGTTGGCAGTGGCCTGAATATCGCTTAGAAGTCGATGACGTTGACTGGGCGGTTGGCGAAATCGCCTCCGGGCTAGACTCAATGAAATGCGACGCTCGTCCCGTAACTGAAGATGGAAATTGGTGGAAATGATGTTGGATATCGTGCTGGGAACCCATAACGCAAAGAAGCTCGTCGAGCTTCAAATGATGTTGCCGACCGAAACGATTCGGTTAACCACGCTCGCTGAAATCGAAAACGCGATCGATGTCGTGGAAGACGGCGAGACGTTTGCTGAAAATGCTGCCAAGAAAGCGATCGAACAAGCGTTGCACCTGGGCCGTTGGGTTTTGGCCGAAGACAGCGGCTTGACCGTCGACGCGTTGAAAGGCGAACCCGGCGTCTATTCCGCTCGATATGCCGGTGAACATGGCGACGACGAAGCCAATAACACCAAAGTCCTGGAACAACTGCAGGGCGTTGCGATGGAAAAACGGGGCGCCCAATTCAATTGCCACCTTTGCCTTTCGGACCCCGAAGGCCAAGTTCGCTTGCGAGCATCGGGGATTTGCCGAGGCCGAATCGCACTGGAACGCAGCGGGAAAGCGGGTTTCGGCTACGACCCATTGTTCATCATCCCCGAATATCACCGAACCTTCGGCGAGTTAGACCTGGCCGTCAAACGGGCCATCAGCCATCGTTCGCGAGGTTTGCGGCGACTGATTCCGCAGTTGCTTTCCCTTGCTTCTCAGATGCCCACGAACGGCACCGGAACCAACAAAGCGTGCTGACGCACCCAAGTATCCACACCATCCCAACTGGTGAACTGACTGCCAAACAACACGAACAGGTATACCGCCACAATCGCGGGTGCGATCAGACCTCGGATCGTCCACCGGGATGCGGTAGGCCAAAATCCACTGGCAAAGCTGCCGCGACGTTGACCTTCGGCTGAACCTGTATCAACTAAACCGGTTTCGGCTAACGATGTCTCATCGACGGCGCCCATTTCGGCAAGCTGTCGAAGCCGCCGCCCTCGCCGAAGTGCCAGCCCCACGGCGATGCGTGCTGGTAACATAAACGCAACAAACGCGAGGCAGGGCAGCCACACGATTTCTTCGGGAGTCGCCTCCACCTTCAATAGGTACAGCGGGATCGGCATCAACACCAGTGCCACCAACAGTGCCGCCGCATAGCTCCACGGAGCAAAGTGGACATCGCGGCGAACGCGCTTAAATTCAAACAACGCCGTTAGCCGATTTTCGGCCGCAAAGTGAGCCTGCAAAGCTGGCAAAACCATCAAGATGTAGCCCAGCACCAAAAAGCACAGCCCGCCCAACAGCCCAGCGGCAGCATGCTTGCCTTCGCGGGTTACCACCATGATGCCCATCGCCGGAATCAACCACACCAACGTGCCAGCGGCTCCTCGCAAGCCAAGCCAGAACAACATGGGCAACCTCATCGACAAGACCGAGTCCCACAATCGTTGTGAAACATCCGACCAAAACGCCGGTCGCCAGATTTGCTTAATCAGACGTATCGGTTCGGGCCAAAGATAGTGCCTTAGCGTCCCACCACGAGCCCAAGCCCACCACAGATACACGGTTGCGAAGATCGCCAACGCAATCGCCAATCCACGCAGTGTTCCCGCCGTGTCCGAGCCCGGCTGAACAACTGTCGCAACGGACTCCCAGTGCGCCAACAAGCGACTGGGCAACATCGCCAGCCCAAGCGTTGCCAACACAACTCCGATCTTTCCGGCACGATCGATCCCCGGGACGCTTGCACGGAAGCTTTCACCCCTGGCCAATCGACCGGCAACCATCAACAGGTAACCCAGCGTGATTAGCTGAAACAAGGGAATCGCCGTCACAAACGCGAGCAGCACCAACAGCCACGCGACCGCCCAAATTCGCCAACAAAATCGTCCAATCCAACGCCACATAGTTCGCCAGGGGAAATGGGCAACAGTTCGTCTGAAAAGCCTATCTTGCCCATTCGTCACAAGCCACGGCATCTTGGCAACCGATTCTGCCAAACACTCAACTTCTGCCGATTAAACGTCGATAATCTCATCGTTGTTCGTCGAGTTTAGCGGTTGGGAGGTAGCCCGGAATTACCTTACAATCGGCGCCACTGACCGACTCACGCTTCTTCATTTTTTTGAAACGCACATGACGCCGAACGTTCACCTTTGCCTCGTCCTTCACAATCACCAACCGATCGGCAACTTCGACGGCGTCTTCGAACAGTCATACCAGGACAGCTATCTGCCGTTCTTGGATGTGTTCGAGCCCTATGAAGCGTTGCAGATCTCGCTGCACACATCGGGCCCATTGATGATGTGGCTTGCCGAACGGCATCCCGAATATCTTGACCGTTTGCGTTTGCTGGTCGAAGCCGGCCGTGTCGAAATCGTCGGTGGCCCACAATACGAACCCATCTTAACGATGCTTCCGGGACGTGACCGCGTTGGTCAAATCCGCACCTACAGCCAATGGATCCAGCGCAACCTGGGCGTGACCCCAGCCGGCATGTGGACTCCCGAGCGAGTTTGGGAATCCAGCCTCACCACGGACGTGGTCGATGCGGGCATGCGTTACACCGTCTTGGACGACTATCACTTCCAAGCCGCCGGGATGAAAGCGGAAGACCTGACCAGCTATTACCTGGTCGAAGATCAAGGACGCTTGCTACGAATCTTCCCCGGCAGCGAAAAACTGCGTTACACAATCCCGTTTCGCCCGGTCGACGAAACCGTTGATTTCCTGCGAGACGTCGCTCACCGTCACCCTGGCGCCGTAATGACCTTTGGCGACGATGGCGAAAAATTCGGCACGTGGCCAGACACGAAACAACACGTCTATGAAGGCGGTTGGTTGCGATCGTTCTTCGACGCGCTGACTGAAAACCAAGACTGGTTGCACACCGTATCGATGGCCGAAGCGATCCGCCGCGTACCCGCAGCTGGCAAAACTTACTTGCCCGATTGCAGCTATCGTGAAATGACCGAATGGGCGCTGCCGGTCGAAGCTCAAGAAACTCTCGAAGACGTCACTCATGCGTTAGAGAAAAGTTCGGAATGGCCACGACTGCAAGAGTTCGTCCGTGGCGGTTTCTGGCGGAACTTCAAAACGAAGTACGAAGAAACCAACGAAATGTATTCGCGAATGATGCATGTCAGTGCTCGCTTAGCCGCTGCCGAAACGGCTGGCCTGGACGCCGGCGTTCTGGCCGAAGTCCGCGACCACTTGTATCGCGGACAGTGCAACTGCCCGTACTGGCACGGCGCTTTCGGTGGCATCTATCTGCCGCACCTGCGTAACGCCATCTTCGAGCACCTGATTCAAGCCGACACGATGCTGCAGGAACTCGAAGGCACGTTGGAAACCGTCACCGCCACGGCCGAAGACTTTGACTTTGACGGTCAACAAGAAATCAAGATGTCCAACGAACATCTCATCGCATGGCTTGATCCAGCTCGCGGCGGCCGATTGTATGAACTGGATATTCGCGGCATCAATCACAACCTGCTAGCCACGCTCCAACGTCGCCCCGAAGCGTACCACCGTAAGGTGCTTGCTGGGCCCGGATGTGGCGACGGTGATGTTGCCAGCATTCACGACCGAGTCGTGTTCAAACAAGAAGACTTGGACCAACGGGTTCAGTACGATCAATTCCCACGTAAGAGCTTGGTCGACCACTTCTTTGACAACGAAGCAACTCTCGAATCGGTCATGTCCGGCGAATCGCTCGAACGCGGTGACTTCGTTGATCTGCCTTTCGAAGCCAAATTGCGACGCGGCGGTGACCGCGTGCAAACTCACATGCGGCGTGATGGCAACGCTTGGGGCATTCCGATCACTTTAACCAAGGCGGTCACGATCGACGCCGAGAGCGACAAGCTTTCGGTTGCCTACCTGCTAGAAAACCTGCCACCGGGCCAACCACTGCACTTCGCAATCGAATGGAACTTCGCCGGCATGCCCTCCGGCGCCGACGATCGCTACTTCAGCGATATCAATGGCAATCGCTTGGGCCAACTGGGCGAATCCGTTGACCTGAATGACACCCATGGCATTTCGCTATCGGATCGCTGGCTGAAGTTGGACGTTGACCTTCGCTGTGATCGCGAAAGCAACATTTGGGCATTCCCGATCCAAACCGTCAGCCAAAGTGAAGCCGGTTTCGAACTCGTGCACCAAAGCGTTTGCGTGATGCCTCACTGGATCATTACCGCCGACGCGGACGGACGATGGGCCGTGCGAATCGAAGTCGCGACGCGTGTCGAAGCCGACTGCGAAATTTCACCAACCCAATCGATCGCAGGTTCGATCGTGTAGTGATTGATTGCGACCACAGTTGACTCGGGGATGAGAAGACCATGATCGCAAACCGTTGAATTCCAAATGTTTCGCTGTTCGATCAATCAGTCGCAAGCGAAAGCCAAGACTTCAACACTTCGTGAATGATGTTCGTGAAAGGCACAATTCAACGTGCCTTTTGTATCTCGATTTCAGTAATCCACCGAAATACTCAGGAAGCCGAGCGTGACAGCAAGACTGCGATTGGTAATGGCGGACCCAGCACCGCCACGACGGCTGCGAACCGGCTCCCGTTTAGACAAATACCGCATCGTTCGCCGATTGGGTGAAGGTGGGTTTGCCGTGGTGTATCAAGCGCACGACACGATCGAAGATCGACCTGTTGCGTTGAAGATTCCGGATGTCTGCAGTGACGAAGGTATCCAGTCACTTGAAGACGTGCATCGTGAAGTCCGTATCATGGCTTCGCTGGCTCATCCCAACGTATTACCACTCAAAGACGCTCGGTTCATCGACGACCAGTTTGTGATGGCGTTTCCGATGGGCGAAGAGAGCCTACACGATCGTCTCAGTCGCCGCCTTGCACGAGCGACCACC
The DNA here is from genome assembly GCF_057365095.1 of Rhodopirellula sp. J20-39. Lineage (NCBI taxonomy): Bacteria > Pseudomonadati > Planctomycetota > Planctomycetia > Pirellulales > Pirellulaceae > Rhodopirellula > Rhodopirellula sp. J20-39. The sequence goes on from NZ_CP195123.1 coordinate 6,752,915, forward strand.
ATTTCGTACATCCGCCAGATGACCGCTGCGGTCGCCCACGCGCATGAACGTCGCATATTGCACCGCGATCTAAAGCCAGAGAACTTTATCCTGTTCCCGAACAGCCAGATTTGTTTGACTGACTTTGGACTGGCTCGCACGCAACGTCGGGGTCAATTGGTTTCCGCATCGGGAACCGTCGGCTACATCGCTCCTGAACAAGCGATGGGCAAGCCGACCTATCGCAGCGATGTGTTTTCGCTTGGGCTGATCATCTATCGAATGCTATCGGGTGCTTTGCCGGAATACCCATTCGAAGCCCCACTGCCTTCCTACGCGAAGTTACGAAAAGGCCTGAGCCAAGACTTTATCGACTGGGTGCGAAAGTCCATCGATCCCAAACCCCAACGTCGATTCCGCGATGCAATAGCCATGCACAACGCACTGCAACGCATCCGTGTGGTAATCTCGGACAAAAGTCTATCCACACGTTCGGTACGCAAAACGATTCGCCGGGCAGCTTAGGAACACGCACAATGTCGGTCGCCGAAGAAATTCAACGCTTGTCGCAACTTCGCGACCGAGGCACGCTGACCGAACATGAATTCCAAGAAGCTAAAGCGAAAGTTTTGCGAGAACCGCATGTCTTCGCTCAGCAAATTGATTTCGATATTCCCAGTCCCTCGGCGAATCAAACTGCCATGCTACTGCACTTTTCGCAGTACCTTGGTTTCGTGATCCCGCTGCTGGGATTTGCTGCCCCAATTCTGATCTGGCAGTTGAAGAAAGACACGATCCCCGAAATCGACATTCATGGTCGGATCGTTGCCAATTGGATGCTATCATCACTGATCTACAGCATCATCTCGCTAATTTTGGCCGTCGTCATGATCGGCTTTGTCGGATTGATTTTGATTGGCGCGTTGTCAGTGATCTTCCCACTGATCGGCGGGGTCAAAGCGAACGAGGGAAAGCCGTGGGACTATCCAGGCAGCATTCGCTTTTTTTAGCGTGGGCTCCGGTTAGCGATGGCGTTATCCGCTAACAAGGTTGCTACTAGTTGTAGGCCGGATCAAGGACGCAAATCATGCCGGGTTGGCACAAACGCTGGCACGATCCAATTAGCACTGGACTGAAATCAAATTTGCAATTGCGTCCGCCGCTCCGGCATTGACGCTGTTTGCTTGATCTCGCCTACGCAAACGTGCAACTTCAAAACTGACGCGACGGGTTACCAGCTCAACAAGGTTTCCAGCGATCTGTTCTCTAAACATCGTTTCTTAGAAGAACGAACCCAAACCAGTGCCTTGGTTAGATTTCGTCGGCACATCTTTGCCGTCCAAAGCGGCGATCCAAGTCTCGGGATCTGTTCCATAATCTTTACCCGTGCTTTGACGCAGCGAGCCGATGACTAGGTTCTGAGTCGCCGGGTCGCGATCTTGCAACGCCAACTTAAGTGAATCAGACGCAATTTGCCCTGGGTGCTTCGCCAGTGCTGCGATCGCGGCGTGCTTCACATCTTGGTCTTGAGCTTTGCCAACCGTGGAGGCCAACAAGCGGGCCGCCTCATCATCGGTTCGATTTCCAAGCGCGCGACAGGCTTCCATTCGCACTTTCAGGCTTTCGTCATCGAGGCCTTTCTCGATCAGCTTCAGCATCTTCGCATCGTTGGTCTTCCCGGCTGCGAGGACCGCCAAACGCCGCATCTCAGCACTTTCATCGTTCTCAAAGATTTGCTGTAAATGCCCCGACCAATACTGCTGACGGTCCGGCGGCAGGTTTGGCATTGATTCAGCCAGCGACATCAATTCTTCGCGTCGCTCGTGATCGGTGACTCCGATCTTTTGGTCCGCCTTCCACTGCTGCATCGTGAAGTAAGGGTTTGCCTGCTTGAGCGCGTACATTGGCCCATCTTGGCAGCCCGCTGAGAAAATAGCGGACAACGACAGGACCGAAGTCACCGTCGCGCGATGGCACAACGATGCGTTGCACCACGATCGGCAAAGATGACTGGAAGTTGACTTATCGGATGCCATGCTGGATTTCCGAGACGGAAGGATCAAATCAAACCGACGAAGCGATTCAGATATCGTTAGGTTCAGCTTCGGCGGGAAGCTCTTGATCTTTTGGGGTATCAAATCCGGGCTCGTCAATCAAAGACCAATCGCGACAGTTCATCCAAAATTCTACCCACCCCCCAATGGATCCTCTTCGCATCGAATCTCGGCCCGTCTAACCACCCCTGAGAGTGGCGCCGCCTGCGTTGACTCCGCTCCGGCTGAAATCGGGGCCCCCTAAAGGTTCCCAGCACAAAGTGTGAGCGAATCGAGTTCACCTACCGTTTTGGCCCAGAAATCGCGTTATTTCCATATTCAGACGTGATCCGGGTCGGATGCGCGGGATTGATGAAGCGTTTTGCCGCAAGTGTTGCAAATTGCTACACCCTACAATCCCACCAATCGCCCTTCAGACTCGGTCAAAACGTTGTTTTATCGTGGAATCCTGGGTTTTCACAAATAGACTGGAGGGTCGCTTTGGATGGCATCTTATGTTTTCCAAACGACTAATCCACACCTTGAGTGATTCACCTGAATCTGCGACCGATCGCCCCCGACTCTCTTCTCCATCTCGAGCCACTGATGAAGATGCCTCTTACCGCCTCGATCCTCCACCTTCCTGCCATCGCCTTTTTGGCGGTGTTCGGCATGGGTTCCAGCTACTTGCCGGGACTCTCGTCGTTCGCAACCGCTGCTGATACGAGCTCAACGATCCAATCGGATGTTGCGACTCGGATCGTCAGCTACCAACCGGAAGACTCGCAACCCAACGCTTCGGCGACTGACGATTCGGCCAGCGAAAACGCAGCCGAGCGAAATCAGCCCGCTCAGAAGTCAGTGGCATTGTCGATCCAGCCTACTGCCGCTGACGATCTGATGAAGGCTGCATCGAGCTCGCCAACGGATATCGTCGTCCTTGTCGACACCTCCGCTAGCCAAGTCGGTGCCTTCCGCCAGGAAGCGATGACGGCAGTCAAAATGCTGTTGCGTCGACTTGACGCGGAATCGGCTCGCGTGCGGTTGTTCGCCGTTGACGTTCAAGCAACTCCGCTGACCGACAAATTCACTCCTCCGCTCGCAAGCGAAGTCATTGCCGCGGTGAAGAACTTGGATCGTCGTCTGCCACTGGGCAACACGAACTTGGTCCAGGTACTTGAGACCGCTGCTGATGAATTGGTTTCTCTAGACAAGGATCATGCTCGAGCGATTGTCTATATCGGCGACGGCACTTCGATCGACTCGATCCAGAACGCGTCGCGTTTTGAGCAACTGATCGATCGCCTTCGTGCGGACCGAACCAGCGTTCACAGCATTGCGGTTGGCCCGACCAAAAACATCGAAGCCATGGCGATCCTCGCCAATCATACCGGTGGCGTGATTGGTGTCGTCGGCAATGACGCTGCCATCGGTGGCCCAGCGGTTATCGCCAGCGGTGTTGCTAGCTCCGTCATGTTGCAACCGGTTTGGATCAGCACCTGTCGCACCGAAAACGGGCCGTCGATCGATTGGGTTCATGGCGACCGATTCCCACCCCTGCGTTTGGATCGCGATAGCATCCTGCTGGGCAATACCAACGCTAGCACGAATGAAGTTCAGTTAGTGATCGAAGGTCAAGTGGCGACCGCAAATCACATGAACGTATCAATCAAGACTCAGGCTACGATTGAACCGAGCAACCCTGACATGGCGTTTCTGCCCGGCTTGATTGCGCAACATCACAATGCACGCGGCTTGATGCTGGCAACGGCAGGTTCACCGATGCTTCGCGAAACCGCGCAGCTAATGGCTCATCGTGCTGAAGACTTGGCCGATGCCGGCAGCATGGCACTGCAACAAGGCAACCAACGTGGCGCTCGAGCGGTCGCTGAAAAAGCATTGCAGGATGACCCGAACAACCCTGAAGCCAAAGCGTTGTTGAAGCTTTCGGCCCCTTCCGGACAAACGCTCATCATCCAAAATGATGAGAACCCGTTCGACGATTTATTCGGCGGTGGCGGTGACGATGCAGCAGATCCTTTCGGTGCTCCGGCAGCCGACGATCCCTTCGGCACCCCTGAACCAGCAACCCCGGCGACACCCGAGCCCGCTGCACCTGCTCCTAGCACACCTGCTCCCAGCACACCGGCTGCTCCAGCGTTCCCCGACACGCCGGCTCCTGCGGACGATCCGTTCTCCGCTGGAAACGACGCACCGATGGAATCGCCAGCACCTGCTGCCGGTCCTGTCGACGAACCGTTCGGCAACGCAGCCCCCGCAAACCCAAACGCTGCACCTGAACGCTTCGGTGCTCCCATGGGTGGCGGTGCGATGCCCGGCAACAACTTCCGTGACAATAACTTCTCGGTGCCACCAGGCGATAATGAACTGCGTGAAACCGGCGGACAACTACTCGATCGCGTCGAAGCTCTTCGCAGTCGCCAAGAAGGTCGCCTGCGTGCGGAAGTTCAAGCGCAACTGCGTGAAGCACGACGCTTGATCCGACAAGATCCCATCGGCGTTGCGGGAAGCCTGAAAAGCTTGCTTGCTCGTGTCGAGACGACTCCAGACATTGACCCTCAGTTGCGTCGAGAAATGATCGGCCAAGTTCGTGCATCGATTCAAATCGCTGCTGCTCGCGAAGCCGCTTTCTTGGAACAACAGGCCAACCTCGAACAACTCGCTGCGGGTGCAACCTCGTCGGCTCGTTTGCTAGAAGAAACGTTCCGCCGCGAAGCAAAGCTGAAAACCCTTTCGGGGCAATTGAATGCTTTGATTGACCAAGGACGTTACACCGAAGCTGACGGTGGCGTGTCGCTGGAAATGGCTCGTATGGCTGGTGATACCATCACCGAAGACAGCGTTCTAGGGCGTCACATCACCGACCAACCACTGTGGTTGCAAACTTATGCACGTGACCGTCGCTATCGTGAACTTCGCGAGCGAAACTTCATCGACGCGTTCTCGTTGGTGCTGAAATCAGCGATTCCGTTTGTGGATGATCCACCGATCGTTTATCCCGATGCCGATGTTTGGCAACGACTTAGCCGACGCCGTATCGAAAAGTACGGTGCGATTGAATTGGTCGGCGATAGCGAAACCGAGCGTCGTATTGAGTCCACACTCGATGACGAAACCTCCAATCAGTTCCCCGAAACACCGTTGAACGAAGCCGTTCGCGTTTTGGCCGAACAACACGGGATTCCAATCCGGATCAACCGTGCCGCTTTGGAAGGGATCGGTCTGACCGAAGACACGCCAGTTGATATCTCGCTTGAAAACGTATCCCTACGTTCGTTCTTGCGACTGATGCTGCGTGACTTGGAACTGACCTACATGATCCAAGACGAAGTCCTAAACATCACCACGCAAGAAGATGCTGAAACCAACCTCGTAACCAAAGTCTATCCAGTCGGTGACCTTGTTGTCCCCGTCGTCTCCCTTGGTGGTGGCGGCATGGGTGGCGGCATGGGTGGCGGCATGGGCGGCGGTATGGGTGGCGGCATGGGTGGCGGCATGGGCGGCGGCATGGGCGGCGGCATGGGCGGCGGCATGGGCGGAGGCATGGGCGGAGGCGGCATGTTTGTTGTCCCCGACGAACTGTCTCTCAGCGACAAAGCCAATCGTCCTGCGGCGGATGCAAAAACAAGCACCAACGCCAAACCGATTGCTGACTCGAACCCTGCCAACCGAGCAACCATCAATGACTTCAGCCCTATTCGCTTGAAGCTTGAAGAAGGTCAGTCCAAGGATGACGTGTGGCGAAATTACTTCGCCGGATTGTCGATCGACTCGGCTGAACAGCTCACCGTTTTGGATCGCCGTGTCAAAGCGACGGTCAGCGAACTGAACGTCAAAGCTTCCTCATTACAGGAAAAGGGTGAAGAGTCCGAGTCCCGCGAACGATTTGATGACATCCGTGCCGTCATCGGCGGTGCGATCTCAGCCGGCCACATCCAACCTTGGATGTACCAAGCCTACGCAATCGCCTTAGCCGCGACGGGAGCCTCCGACAGCGAGGTGGAACGAGCTCTTTTGTCGGCAGTGGACTTCGCTGATTCACCCGATGACATTCTCAATGTGATCGGTCGTCTCGAAGCCATTCATCACGATGCGGCGGCAATGAAACTTTGCCGACAACTATCCAGTATGGATCCGTACCGACGCGAACCCTATGTCACCGGCTTGCGTTTGGCGAAACGACTCAACAGTGCCGATGACCTTGCTTGGGCATGCGAAGGCGTGCTCGGTCAAGCTTGGCCAGAAAAGATGCAACCGCTCGTCGAAGAAGCTCGGTTAGTCGCTCGTGCAACTCACCAAGACCTGCTTGCGAGTGGCGACACCGAAGCAGCATCGAAGTTCAGTGAAGCTCTTCGTCGTGCGGCATCACACGACGCGATCGTGCGTGTTTGCTGGACCGGCGACGCTGACATTGACTTGGCTGTTGAAGAGCCCGCCGGCACGGTGTGCTCGTTAGACACCCCAACCAGTGCTGGTGGCGGCAGCTTGTTAGGTGACGCGTTCCCAGGTGCGGGTGACGATGCAACTGGACAGATTTGCGAAACTTACCTGTGCCCTAAGGGCTTCAGTGGCCAGTATCGCGTTTTACTTCGTCGGGTATGGGGTAACGTTTCGACTGGACACGTTACCGTTGAAATCCTGACCGATGTGGGTCGCGAAAACCAGGCTTTCATTCGCAAGCAGATTCCGCTTATGGAAAAGAACGCTCTGGTAATCTTCGAAGTCAAATCCGGCCAACGTCAAGAAGAACTCGCCGAAGCCCAACTGAACCACCTTCAAGCCTTTGGCCGCAAGGCGGGTCGCGAAGTGCTGGGGCAGTTTGCTGGTGCAGCAGCGGGTGCCGGGGTTGGAAACCAAGAGATCCTTCAAGATTACTTGCGTGACTACCCGTCGTTGTCGTCATCCAGCGCCAACGATCCACGCGTGACGGGCCCCATTGGGCCGAATGGTCAAGGATTTATCCCTCGTGGCGGTGCGGTCGGTTACCGACCTGAAATCACCACGATCCCCGAGGGTGCCTCACTCTCGGCTCTGGCGATTATCTCCGCTGACCGACGTTACGTTCGGATTAGTCCTGCTCCACTCTTCTCGCAGATCGCGGATGTGACAACGTTTAACTTTGTTACCGGTGAAGACGGTGGTGGTACAGGTACTGGTAACTAGCCAGCGACCACAGATGACTCTAATCGCGGGGACTTTCCCGCGATCAAAAGAAGGCAAGCATCAACGATGCTTGCCGAGGGCTTAGCAGCATGTTCCGTAGCCGTGTTTTCATGGCTCGGGACGAGCTCGCTGTAGGTTTCACCGAAACCGCCTCAGTCGGTATCTCGCCGATAGATCAGTCGCACGTCCATTCCGAACTGCGACATATCGGTAAGTTGAAAACCAAGAGCGTCGGCCAATTGACCGATGCCTGGATCGCCAACCGGTCCCGGTGCCGCCCGGCCTCCGATCAGCTTCGAACCGACATAAACGTGGGCTTCATCGATCTGTCCCGCTGCCGCAAAACTACCCAGCAACCCGCCACCACACTCCAACATCAAGTTGGTAATCTGCTGGCCCGCTGGGTTGTCGCCGGATCCTAACCGCGTCAGAACCTCATCGACCATCTCGGGCAGCGTCGTAGATTGGCAGCGAATGAACTCGACGTCGTGATCCGCCAACAATGCCAGATCAGATTCCGCGATGGAGTCTCCTACGGCAAGCCAAGTCGGTACTTCCGATGCGGTCCGTACCAGTTGTGACTTGATATCGGGACATCGGGTCCGCGCGAAGACAACGCGAGTTGGTTGCCGCGGGCCACCTTCTCTCGCGGTCAGCGAAGGGTTGTCGGCTTGCACCGTTCCCATACCCGTTGCAATCGCATCAACACGCCCACGTAGACGATGCACTTCCTTGCGTGATTCTGGACCTGTGATCCACTGACTCTCGCCGGTCGACGTCGCAATCCGGCCATCCATGCTCATCGCCCATTTTGCGATTACCCACGGCTTCCCCGTCCGAACGCGTTTCAAATAGGGTGCCAGCAATCGGGTTGCCTTGGCTGTCCCCACACCGGTCACGACCTCGATGCCAGCGTCCTTCAAGCGGCTCAAACCACCACCGTCAACGGCATCGAACGGATCAACCACCGCAACGACAACACGGCTGACCTTGGCGGCAACCAAAGCATCCGCACAGGGAGGCGTCTTGCCGTGATGACAACATGGCTCGAGCGTCACGAACGCAGTCGCCCCAGCCGGATCCTCACCCGCACGCTGACAATCCGCCAACGCATTGACTTCCGCGTGAGCCTGGCCAAACACTTTGTGATAGCCTTGCCCGATCAAACGACCGTCGCGGACAATCACACACCCAACCATCGGGTTCGGCTCCACATAGCCTTGCCCCCGCCAAGCAAGTTGGATCGCTTGATCCATCCAACGCTCGTCGGTGACGAGCTCAGATTCTAAAGGGGCTTCCGGCATAGCAATTAACGAATCGAGGCGGTGCCTCAATCCATTCCTGGAACCCACAACTTGCTGCCCGAATCGCCACCGCCCGAAGCAGCCGGTGCTGCTCCGCCGCCATCAGGTGTCCACAATCCGCCGGCGTCGGCGGGTGCAGCAGGACCCGCTTGCGGTCGTTGAGCAGGCGATCCGTCTGGACGAATCAAACCGAACTGAACCAGCATTTGTTGCAATTGGCCCATCACCTCGGGATCGTTGCCATGCTCGCTGACGATCGTTTGCACGCATTCCTGGAACTTCTCCGGCTCGGCACGTCGCAAACGAAGTGGCAATTCCGTCAACAACAACGATGCCGTTGGCAGCTTGTTCGCGGCGGCGTATTCCTTCGCAGCTTCCAAGTTTTCGATCGCTTCGTCGCCACCGGTTGCATGTTGCAACAGGAACGAATAACCGAGCAATTTCGCACCCGCCAATTCGCCGTCGGTTGGCACATCCATCGCGACCAATCGCTTTGAAGCGGCACGCCCAACCTGAGTCGCCGACACCTGTTGAGCCCGCTGAATCAGGTAGACCAAGTTTTCAGCAGTCACGCCGCTGACATCGATTCGGTTCAGATCGTATGCCTGGACTTCTTCGACCTCGTCACCGGTTGGCGTAATCGGTTGTGGTTTGGGAACGCTCGCCGCTTCGTACAGACGGTCAACGATCGTTTCATCGCGAGCAACCAGGCTATCTTCGCTTTCGAGATATCGAACCACCGCGGCTCGTTCAACTAGCTTCGACTCGTCGCCTGCCGCCTCGATCAAACTTCGCCCGTCCAACAACGGCAAAGTCGTCTGGGCCAAGTTATTGAGCACTCGATCGGCAAACAGATTCTTTTGCACCGTTTCAAATTCAGCAGCATCTTTCAGCTTCAATCCACCAGGCTGTGGCATGGCCGAAACGGCCAGTGGCAGCGTGCCTTCCACTTCCGAAGCGAATTCGACGCTTGGAATTGCCGACGACAAAATTTCGCGAACAGAAGATTCCAACGATGCGTTGACACCAATAATTTCCACGCGAGCGGAACGGTCCATTTCTTTGCCGTAAATCGTGACCAAGCCGATCGCTTCTGGAATTTGGTCAGTCGCTGGAATCCCATCGCTTTCGATGGCGTCCCGGTCAAGCAACTGGAATGCTGCTCGTGGGCCCACTTCCTGATCGCCCTTGAGTTGTTGCAGCACCTCGGCTGGCAGATCGGCGAATCGGTTATGAGCCGTCAACGCCATCAACACTTCATCAATGGTTTCGATGTCACCGCGGAACATCAGTTTTTCAACCGCGACAGGCCCCGATTCTGGCCCCACGACGAAACTCATCGCCAAATACTTCGCCCGTTCGTCCAACGTCAGGCTCTCGCACTGGGCAAGCTTCTTCAGCAAGTCGATCTGCTTTTCGAAATCACCTCGCCAGATTGAACAGGTCAGCAGCCCTGACAAAACGGCCGGCTGAAGCGGAGCAGATCGCTGCAAGGAATCGAACTTGTTTTCGGCCAGCACGATCTTGTTGTTTGCTAGCAACAATGCCGCTTCGTCGTAACGCTCGGCCCAATCCACGTCGTCAGGACGCTTGATCAGATCCGGCATCACCTTGGCGAGCAGGTTGATGTTCGGGTCCCGGTTGATTTGCTGCAGCACGTTGGCTGCCATGTTGCTGCCTTCGTACCCTTCGGAAACGAATGCCAGCGTGGCGTAAATACGAGCGGTCAACAGAATGCCATTGCCGGCCAAGCCGTACGCCAGCAACGAAGATACGTCTAAAACGAACGAATCAACCGTTTGGCCACTTTCCGTCAACGCTTCCAGCATCAACTCAGTCGCCTTGCCCAAATCTTGACTGAACATTGCCGCGGCCGCACTTTGCGTCAGGGCCAGCGGGTTGGACGGCTGCAAACGAGTGAACCGGTCCGCATTTTCTTGCAGAGACTGATATTCACGCAAATCCATCAACAACCGCCCCCGGATCGCCAGCGCCCAGGCTGCGTCGGGGTGTTCATCTAGAATGGCTGCCAGACGATCCAGTGCGGGCACAAGCTGCCCCCCCTCGACCATTTTCAGAACCCGGTCGAGTTCGTGAACGGAATCCTTGCACTTACAAAACTTGATTTTTTTTCCGCTACCGCACGGGCAAATCGCGTAGGTATCGATCGACATGGAGTCTCACTAAATCTGACAAGAAGGGAAGATGACCTGGATTGCGTTTAGGCGAACAACTTACCACGCACAGGGCGCTGCCCCAAGGGACGATACCGGACTGGCGTTAACCGACTCTGGCATTAACGGGCTAGCATCACCCCAGCTTGCAATCCCACCGCATCGGTCACCCCGATAGGGCGAATCCGATCACCCGACATTTAACGCCCGAGCCATTCTCGTAGTTCGCCCGTGTCCGGCACTGCCCGGCGTCCGTGTTCGGTGACGCGGTCCAGTTCCTGATAACGAACATGGGTCAGCTCCACGATCTGATCGAAATGCGATTGAATTGCCGTTTTGATGAACGGGCGAGCGTCCCGGGCATTCAGATACGAAACCAGCGGGCCTCGACCAAACCACTTCGCATTGAGCTTGCGATACGCCACCGCGATCAGTGGCTCGCTTTCGGACCGCGTTAATTCGATCGTCGAATCTTCCAGCACCGACTGACGAAATCGATTCGCAATCCGAGGATCGCCCGAAATCCGGACGTGATCCAGCTCGTGCAAAACCAATGGCGATTCCCAAAAGCGATCCAAGTCGGGCATTTCCCGAAACCAGATCTGGTGGGTCACCGACAACCGCACCCATTTAAACTTCACTTTCACCGCAAGCTGCTTCACCGAGTCCGGCGTTCGTCGATCCTGAATCGCCTCCCACGAACAAGAGCTATCAAACCGGTAACTCATTCGGAACTGGGTCTCCGCATCGAAACGTCGTCCCGGGCTACCCGTCGAACGTCTTCCATCGACCAGTGACGGCCGCACACCGCCGATCAGGAAAGTCAGACCGTTCTCGTCGACCAACGTTTTCAAATCCCCTGGCACTGCCGGCAAGTCCGCCAAAGTCAACTTCTGATATGCGGCCTCGTGATCGTCCGCTTGGGGCGGTTCACCATAAGCGACTCGCCCCGAAAACGATGCGATTCCCATCACGCAGATCGCCAGTAGCAACCCTCGCAACAAAGAAACCGACAACCCAGCGGATCGTCCTGGCGAGCTGAGTTCACTCAATCTCGTGACCCCGGAGTGATCTTGAGCTCCACCGGTTTACCATCCCGCTGCACAACGACCGTCACCTCTTGGCCAATCTTCAAAGCCTCAATCGCGTAGGTGTAATCGTAGATATCTTCGATCTTACGCCCGGCTAATTCGACGATCACATCGCGACCACGCAGCCCAGCTTTCTCAGCGGGTCCATTGGATCCCACTCCACTTAATTTCAATCCTTTGACTTCGCCAGCGGCATAGTCAGGAATGGTCCCCAAGTAAGCGGTCAATCGAGCACGCGGCACCTCTTTGCTAGCAGGCCCCTCATCCAGCTCAAAGGCCGGCATCGACTCCGCCACCACATAGCCTCGCGTCAACAAACCGAATAACCTTGCGATCTTCGCCGCGGCAGGATAATTCAACTTGTCAGGAGTATCGCGTGGAGTGTGGTAATCCTCGTGGGCCCCCGTGAAGGCGGCCAAGATTGGAACCTTACGAGCCACAAACGCCGAAGCGTCGGTAGGCAATCGAGTGCTGGTCTTGTCCAACTGAATCGGCAGCCCAACCGGAACGTTCCGGCGGCCGACTTCACCAGCAAAGCTCGGTGACGAACCAATCCCTTGCACGATCAGCTTTTCTTCCAATCGTCCCACCATGTCTAAGTTCAGATAGACCCCCACCGCATCACCAAGCGATGCCGCATCCGGAGTCATCCCATGTGCATGAGCCATCGCCACCGCGTCGGGATCCACTTCGGACACGGGGGCGTCGGGATACAAAGTCGAAAACTCATCGACAAACGCTTGTGAGCCAAATAGCCCCAACTCTTCACCGCTCCAGGCCGCAATCATTAAATCGTGTCGCATCTTCAGCTTGCCCGATCGCTTGTCCGCGGCGATTGCTTGAGCGATTTCTAACATCGCCGCAACACCGCTAGCGTTATCGTCCGCCCCCACGTGGACCTTGCCCTCTTCGTCGTCCCGAGCCAACGAGTTACTGCCACCGCGTCCCAGGTGATCGATGTGTGCCCCGACCATCACCACAGGATAAGTGGCTCCGTCATCCTTGGCAGGCAAACGTGCAACGACGTTCCGGCCTTCCCCTGTTCGCCGAATGATCTCCAAGTTCGCGTTAATCTTGACTCCATCGATGGGAATCCCCATCGCCATGGAACCGTCATCCAGGCCTTTTTGCACTTCGGCCAAACTTTCACCACTGTTGGCGAAGATTTGGTTCGCCAGTTCATTGCTGATCGACACCGCGGCGATGCTGACTTGAGCTTGGGATGCATTAGCATCAAATCGAATCAACTGGCGTGATACCTGGCTGGTTGGTCCAGCCACAAACAGCACGCCCCTGGCGCCCTGATCTCGAGCGATGGTCACCTTTCGTCGCGGATCGCCGTAACGAGCCATACGTTGACGCTGTTCCGGGGCGATGTCCTGGGGAAGATCCCGCAACACCATCACCCATTTGTCCATAACATCCAAATGGACATAGCTGTCGTATTCATCGTTCTCTTCATCACCCGGCACCTGCAAGCCGTAGCCAGCAAACACGACCTCACCGGACGGAATCTCACCCACTTGCGAAAACGACAACGGTACCCAATCCTTGTTCAGCTCAACGTCGACATTCTTGGACGCCGCAGTTTCTTTGGACGCAATCGCAACGGTCATCTGATTGCTTTCACCCAACGTCGAACCGGCAGGGAACTCAAATGTGTGATAGAACGAGCCATCCCGTCCGGCTGGTTCGAACCCCAGCGATTCCAAATACGCCGCAACGTAAGCCGTCGCCCGTTTCTCACCTTCGGTACCGGTCATCCGCCCGCCTAACTCGGGACGAGTTAGATAATCCACGTGCCGCATCACGTCTCGGTCGCGGTACTCCGGTGCAGTGGACTGTAGCGTCTCGCGGGCGATCGCCGCATCGACGTCATCCGATTCGGCTTTGTCGTGCCCCAGCCCCAACAATTGTCGAGCCCTCTCGTCGCTGAAGTCGGCCAGGTAAATCTGCGAGGTGCCTTTCTTCGGCTCACCCTCGTCCATCGCCAAGCTTCCGTCGGCGTTCATAACACGCGTACTGGTCCATGAAAGCCGATTTCCATCGGGCAAGAAAACGGGCAAACCGTCAAAGCCTGGCGTCGTGGTGACACGCACAGGCTCCCCTTCGCCATCAGCTCGCACTAAATACAGTTCGAAGTTGGCAAACCCGTGCCGGTTGGTCGTGAAGATCAGATAATCGCCACTGGGGTGGAAAAACGGTGCCCAGCTCATGGCTGACAAACTGGTTAACCTTCGCACGTCCGTCCCATCGACGTTCATGGTGAAGATTTCCGCTGTCGCTCCATCGGGAGCAAACCGCCGCCAACATATCCGCTGACCATCTGGCGAGAAAAAGGGCCCGCCATCGTATCCAGGCTCTTCGGTCAACCGCCGAACGTCCGTCCCGTCTGCGTTCATGATGTACAAATCGATCATGAAAGCGGGATCACGCTCAAACAGCTCCTGTTCTCGCTCTGTCAATTCACGTTCGTAAGCCTGGCGATTGGATGCAAAAACAATTTGCTTTCCATCGGGACTATAACTGGCTTCGGCATCGTAACCCTCGGCATCCGTCAATCGGGTTAGCCCTTCGGTCGTGCCCTCTTTGATCTCGTTTAAGTCCGCTGAATACAGCTCGTACTTCGCGTCATAATCCCAGCTATAACGTCGTTGCTTGCCCGACGCTCGAATCTCCAGTTCCTCTTTTTGTTTGGATCTGGCTTGCTCGTCTTCGTGCGTGCTGGCAAACAAGGCCAGATCGCCATTGGGATGAATCCAACTGCACGTCGTTTTGCCAAATCCCGGACTGACCTTCTGCAAATCACCGGTTTCTAAGTCCATCAAATAGATCTGGTAGAACGGATTAGCTGGGTCCCGCTCACTTTGAAAGATCATTCGTGATCCGTCGGCGCTGAAATACCCTTCACCTGCGCGTCGTCCTTCGAACGTCAATAACCGCGTGTTGGAAAGCAATTCGGATTCGCGTTGAGAATCATCCGTAACCGATGCGGCTGTCTTTTCCGCCAGTGCTTCCTGTGCCGGTGACAGATTGGCTGACGAAAAAAGCAACACAACCAAGAGCGGGATCGAATTGGCTAAACGTGAGTCGGTCATTCAAATTTTTTAGCGTGAGTGAAAGCGGGCTACCCAACGCTTCGTGCAACGAAACGGGGAAGCCATCCGATGTCGAAAGTTTCCGAAGCTTGTTTCCAGCGAATCGTGGAATCCGCTACCCCGTAGTCTACGAATTGCCTAGCCGCTTGGCTCCCCGTGGAGCCGACGGATTCCACAAAAACACAAAACCGCTTCCGACTCTAACACGCGACAGCAAACAATTTGTTTGCCTCTCTCGACGAATCGCCTAAATCAAAAGGACGATTTCAATGACACCTTGCAACACGGTGAAACGTTAGAGCGCGAACCCGAATGCGGGTGGTGAGTCATCAACGACACGGTTAGGCAATCAAACAGATCAAATCTACGCGTAACCAATACTTCCGTATCGCTTCGATCAATTTCCACCCAGAGGTAGCTTTCCGGAAACCATTCCCGGCACAACAGCCAACACGCCCAATACTTGATCAAACTCGGCCTGGGACTCCGCCGCACCGAGTCGCGTTAAAGCTTGTCCGATGAACCCATCAACCATACCGATCATTTGATGAGTTTCCGGTGAGATCGGCTCACTGCTGAGTTTCTTCAACTGTTGCACCAACTCCTCTTTCACCGAACGTCCCGAAGAGTTAGTTCCCTCGACAGCCTCATTCGACTTCACCGGAACCCAATAACCACCAACCCGCACCATCGGGGTGACTTTGTCAGGTGAATCGGGGTCCGTGAGAGTCCCTTCCAATTCGGATTTCTGTTCCACATCAAAACGATAGTACAGCGATATCGCAGGAATCGAATCGGGCAGGTCGGTCATGAACCGATCGGCATGCTTCAGGATTGCCCGACCGTGTTGGTCGGTGAACTGCAGTAAAGAAAGATTGCCAATCTGTGCACGATCTCGCACTGCGTCATTGATTGCCGCGACCAGAGAAACGAAATCGTCATAGTGCGTGGTGAAGTGCCGCTTGCCGTCGGGCTTCATCGATTTCCCAATCGCAGATCCGAGCACAAATTGCTTTTTGCTCTTAAGCACCGAAAGCAGACCATCGAGCAACCGATCCAAGCTGTCCAACGCCGATTGATGGTGATCGATCAACTGGGCCAATTCATCCTGAACCTCCTGGTCCTGAGCCAGATGCTGTAGTTCCGGGGGCAGCAATTGCCATAAGACATTGACGTTCCCCGCCTCCATCTGTTCGCTCACAAACTTCATTGCGGTCTTCAGATCCGAATCGAGCGGATAGCCAGTAACGATCAAATCTCCATCGTTCGTCGCAACCGCGTTTGATTCTTCACGTGGATTGTCGATTGGACTGACAGGTGACATCGGTTCGGCAACCGACTTCCCCCTCGAAGCATCCGCTTCTTTCATCTGATCGTATAACTTTTTAGCGACGCCCTTTGACTCCGCTGACAATCTCGCAATCGGCACGCGAATCGTAAGCCCGTCTGCTTTCAGCAAGACCACGCTCCCGCCATCGACGCCTTGAAACTCGGCTTCGACTGAAAAGTTACCGGTCGCATCCGTCCAAGTTTCTGCGTGAACCAGCGAGTTAATCAGCAAAACGACACAGCAAAAGGAGCCCCACATTCTCAGTGAGGGCACCTCGGATAGAAGACATCGCAAACGCATTCTGGAAGCTCGCTCAGTGAAGATTAATGCACCTTTTCTTGCGCCGTCGTTGCAAAGAAGCATGCACTCGACTCGACGAGCCAACCAAACAAACTGGTTGACCTACATGACGTTAGAAAATGGGGAAGCATCCGATTGTATTCTCCCCCGCCGACGAAAACGACAGACCGCCCCAGCCAACCATCGCGTTTTCCATCACCAGACGCTTGGGCAAACAATTAACTTGCGATGGGATTTCGGTCGCCCAGTTACTGAAGCGACCGCGCACTCCGCAAGCAGATCAGACCGTCACTCCAGCGTTTGAACAAATCCAATCGCTCCGACTCGGTTTCAAAGACGCGTACGTCGCTTTGATTGTGACGTTGGTCTTCGCGAACCAGTCCGAACAACTTTCGATATTCGGCATCGGGGATCGGTTCGTCATCCGACACGCCGGGGTCAACACGAGCGGTCACCTCAAACCGGAATACTTGTAGCCAACCGGGACGCTGCACCGCGATTAAACGGACGCCATGGAATTTCGCCGAACCGCCAAAGTAGCCGTTTCGCGACAAGTGCTGACGAATCGAACTCTCCATTTGATGGTCGCCGCACCAGTCGTCCCATTTTTTTAATAGCGTTTGCAACCAGTTCATTTGCAGCCAATCAAATAGCAGCGTCCCGCCGACGGGCCACTGATGATGGATTATTCAAAATGGGTTTCTTCGACCTGGGGCAGATCCTCAAGTGACTCCAGCCCGAGCAAAACCAGCAGTCGCTCCGCCGGGTAAAACCTTGAAACCAATTTGGGCTTCTTATTCTTAGCTTTACCATCTTCTGCCGAAGCCGGCGGTTCACCGTCTACCGGTTCACGTTTCATCTCGATCAACCGGCGACGCACCATCTGGTTCAACAATGCCCCACTATCTCGGCTTCGCAAGTCTGTGCATTGTTGAGACGTGATTCCGGGTTGGTAGGCAACCAACGACAACACCTCAATCGCACTCTGATTCAACCGAGTCTCACGAACCTTCCCCGTGAATACATGTCTCATGGATTCTACCTCGGGGGCTACCACCATACGGTATCCGGCGTCGTCTTGAGCGATTCGGATCCCTTGTCGTTGTTCACGATAGGAAGCATTGAGTTCTTCGATGATCGCCTCAACCTCGTCGGGCGTCATGTTCCGCATGATTGATGCTAAACGCGTTGGCGAAATCGAATCACCCGACGGCTGGCCGACGAACAAGGCTGCTTCAATGATGGCCAGCGGCGTCGCAGCCGTCTCCGGTTCTTCCTCAGCTGGCGTCTCGTCCCATTCCTGATCATCCTCACCATCTAAGTCCTGTTCCTCGGCCGCCTTCGCCGCATTTTCAGCGTCCGCTTTCGCTTGGGCGGCAATTAACTGTTCCCGCTGCAGCACTTCGCCAGTTTCAATCGCCGGCGTGTCTTCCCCCGAGTCGGCCTGGGCAACGATGTGCCGATACGCCGCGCCGAGCTCCTCCAGCGAAAACGCATCCTCATCATCCTCGAAATCCCCATCCGCTGGTTCGACATCTTCTGGCTCGCCTTCTACTAGCGAGTCTTCTACTGGCACCTCACCCGCAAGATCATTGCTAGCAAGCTCGCTGGCTACGTCTTCCGACTCGTCGGCCACATCTTCCGATTCGTTGTCCGGCGTTTCGCCGGGTGTTTCGCCAGACTCTTCGTCATCAACGTGACTGCCCGATTCGGAGACGACGCGGTCCGACTCAGCAGCTCCCAAATCGCCGTCCTCCAGTTCCGGATCGAAATGTTCCTCGGATTCCTTATCTTCCTTATCCATCTTATGACCTCTCCTTTTTGTCAACCGCTTTCGCATCAGCCGCTTTGGACTTCGGCATCGCAAATCCAACCTGACTGTGCGACTGGTTCAAATCGGCCCGCAATTGCTTCATGCCACGATGCAGCAGCCCAGCAATCGCTCCGGTCGTCTTCCCAAGAGCCTCGGCAACCTCGGCCAATTTCAGCCCTTCTAAATAGTGCAGTTCGATCGCGTGCCGCTGATCGTCTGGCAACCGCTCTACCGCTCTGACCAAGCCGGACAGATTCTCACCAACGACTGCAACCTGGCTGGGCGTAGCCTGATCAGCCGTCAACAGACCTTCCAACCGCATCGACGATTTGGCCAGCTTCTGCTCCATCGACTGCTCGCGACGCACATCCCGCTTGTCCCGGTGCATGTCTCGGTCGAGATGACAGATCTGGCGAACCAAAATTTGGCGTAACCAGGCCCGTAATTCCGCCTCGGTGCCCCCCCGGAACTGGTCCAATGCCCCAACGGCCTGCAACATCGCTTGCTGAACAATGTCCGAAGCCCCTAGTTTTGCCTGGTAAGCAGCTCGCATATGCGTCCGGGCCAACATCCGCAAATACGGCTCGTAGCAAGCGATCACGTCGGGGTCCGAAGTGTCGACCGGAGGCGAAGACGCTTGGGAATTTTCGGAACGGGAACCAGTGGATTCTGACATGAGTGGGGCGATTGCGGACAAAAAGACGGTTTGATCAGCCAAAACGAGACGAAACGGCGCGACACCACAACTGAACTACGCTCGATCAGCCCATCCCGCTACAGTAACGAATAAAGGAAGCACGAGAGGCAATTCAATGGCACGCGAAGCAATTTACCAACAATCCGATCCTGAGCGAAAAACCGGCGAGCAATCCAGCTCCGCCGCCGGTGGCGACGGCACACCACCAAACGATAGGGCCAACGGCGTCGCCGGAGGCCAAGCACCCAAGCCACGCTCCGATGCCGACGGCAAACTGCGTCCACGCCGCATGGACGAGATGGTCGGCCAGCGCGACGTCATCGAACGACTTAAAATCGCCATTGATGCCGCGACTTCCCGCAGCGAACCGCTCGGCCATATTCTGTTTGACGGTCCTCCCGGGCTTGGCAAAACCACTTTCGCCACCGTCATTCCCAACGAGATGAACACCTCCGTCCAAATGGCCAACGGAGCTGGATTGCGAGCCCCCAAGGACTTGCTCCCTTACCTAACCAATGTCTCCGAAGGCTCGGTGCTGTTCATCGACGAGATCCACCGAGTCCCTAAGGCGGTCGAGGAATACCTCTATACCGCCATGGAAGACTTCCGCATCGACGTCGTCTTGGGGGACGGAGTCAACGCGAGAACCTTGAATCTGGAACTCAAACCGTTCACCTTGATCGGCGCGACCACTCGAGCCGGCATGCTGAGCGCACCACTGCGTGACCGATTTCAAATCCGTGAACACCTCGGCTGGTATACGCGGGCCGAGTTGGCCGAGATCGTTCATCGCAACGCAAAAAAGCTGTCCATCGAAGTCGACGATGGCACCGCGAACATGATCGCCGACCGCAGTCGCAGCACCCCGCGATTGGCCAACAATCGACTACTTTGGGTCCGCGACTACGCTCAAAGCAAAGCCGACGGCAACTTCGACCGAGAGATCACACGAGCCGCGCTGGACATGATCGGCATCGACGAATTGGGACTCGACAAACAAGACCGCAACTACCTCGACACGCTAATGCGAGTTTTCCTTGGGGGTCCCGCTGGCCTCGATGCGATCGCGCACACGATGAACGTCAGCAGCGACACGCTGGAAGATGAAGTGGAACCGTTTTTGCTACGAAGCGAACTGCTGGTCCGTACGCGACGTGGGCGTCTAGCAACACCCAAGTCTTACGAACACATGAAACGCCCGATGCCCGATGTTTAATCGGCCAACACTTTTACAGAACCGTGCCTCAGCCGCCGAGTAACGATTCGCTACGAGCTGGCCAATTCTTGATGGCTAAGCTTCTCGCCGGTTGGAGCGTGAAACCAGCCACTTGTCTTTAGACAGAACTTCACCAACGCCAGCATTAGCGGCACCTCAATCAAAACGCCTACGACGGTTGCCAACGCTGCGCCGGAAGACAATCCATATAGCATTGTCGCTGTCGCGATCGCGACTTCAAAGTGATTCGACGCACCGATCATCGCGGTGGGTGCAGCACTCTCGTAGCTGAAACCGAATGCCTTCGACAGCGCGTAGCCCAGTGCAAAAATTAAGATCGTTTGAATCGTCAACGGAATAGCGATCCAAAGAATCGTCAGTGGGTTGGCAACGATGGTTTCACCCTTGAACGAGAACAGCAAAACCAAGGTGGCCAACAACGCCGTTGTCGTCACCGGCGAAAGATATCGCAAAAACCGATCCTGAAACCACGCTTTTCCCTTAGTCGCAATCAGGCATCTTCGCGTCACATATCCTGTGACCAACGGCAACGCCACATAGATTGCGATCGACAACAACAAAGCTTTCCATGGCACCGGAAGCTGCCCCACCCCCAGCAAAAATCCTCCTAGCAATCCGTACAAGACCAACATCATCAATGAGTTGATCGCAACCATAACCAATGTGTGGCCATCATTCCCTTTGGCAAGATATCCCCATACCAAGACCATCGCCGTACACGGTGCAATTCCCAACAAAATGCATCCCGCCAGGTAGCTTCGCCACAGCGGCACTTCCAGCATCGTTACGCCGTCGACCAGCACGGCTTTACCCGATCCATACACGGCTCCCACTTCGAGATCGGCTCCCAACGGAGCTTTGACGTAATCAATCGCATCGGGACCAATCAAACCAAGAAAAACGGTTCCCAAAAAGAAGTTCGCAATCGCGTACATCGTGAACGGCTTCACGGCCCAGTTAATGAAGATGGTCAGCGAGACCGGGCCCATTGCCTTGCCAGCACGAACCACTTCACCAAAGTCAATCTTGACCATGATTGGGAACATCATGAAGAACAAACATATCGCGATCGGAATCGAAACCACGGGTGCGTCGCCGGAATAGATTGCCATCGCATCGAGAGATTGAGCCAATCCTGGAGCAATCTTGCCCAACGCAATCCCGCCAACAATGCAAAGCCCAACCCATACCGTTAGGTAGCGTTCGAAAAAGCCCATCCCACTTGCCGATGAAGGCGAGTCTTGTCCGGGGCATGTGGATGTAACGTCCATTTCGATTTTTCTCACAGCGGGTTGGATTAGAAACGTTTGTATCGAATCACTTTGCAATGCTTGGCGTTGCGAGGTGATGTCATTTGCTTAAGCGTGTCGCAACTTCACCAACGAATCACCGCTCGATCCGTTGTGATTCATAACTGCCGTTGCATTGATCGCCCCAACACGCCTATCGGCGATTAACGATTGAAGCTACAGTTTTTTTCAGCTCTGTCAATCGCCATCACAAGATAGAGCTCCCTAGAAACCGCTTGATATAGGAATAGGCCTCTAGATCGCGATCTTGCGAAAAGTGACTGACGCAGAAAATTTTTGCATCTCCGGTGCACGCTACCAGCCTCAAGTCGGTTGCTTATTTCGCTTAGATTCTGGCCTGTTAGACGCTTCGACCGGCAAACCGCTTGGCACAGCAATCGACTGCAGGTGAAAATTGGGGTGGACTCACTACATGCGAACAGGCGAATATACAAAATATTCGCCTTGGCGGATATAGACCACAGACACGCATCCCACTGTTCCTCCCCTTCATTCTATTGGAAGGGGTCATCGTTTCACTAACGCGAAGAATTTCGAATGAAACACATCAGCACACAAACCCTGGTAATCGTGACGTTGGCCTTCGCCGCGATCTGCTTCACACCGTCCTCTACCATCCGAGCTACAGAACCAACATCGCCCCAAGTCGCGAACACCACCGCCGTCGCCGCGATGCAGAAAGCGGCTACTCAGGGGAAGTATCTGTTCGTCTATTTCTGGAAACAGAACGACGAGCAAACTCAATCGATGCAGCGTGTTTTCAGCCAGGCAACCGATCGCATGGGGGACCTCGCCCATGCTGTCAGCGTGCAAATCACCGACTCCAACAACGCGGAAATCGTCGAGCAACTCGGAGTCAGTCGTGCTCCTATGCCCTTAGCACTGGCAATCGCCCCTAACGGTGCTGTGACTCGTGGTTTGCCGATTAAGTTCAACGAACAACAATTGCGGGAGTCGATTGTCAGCTCGGCAACTGCAACTTGCTTGAAAGCGATGCAAGATCGCAAGCTGGTTCTGCTCTGCGTGAAACGTCAAGCCAATACCAACGATTTTGCCGGTGCTCGCGAATTGACACAAGACGATCGCTTTGCCACTTCGACTCAGATCGTAAACGTCGATCCGAGTGACACGACTGAACAAGGTTTCCTGCAATCCCTCAATGCCGACCTCACCTCTGCCAAGGGAACAATGATTGTCCTGAGCCCTCCCGGACAACCGGTTGCGACGTTTCCCGAAGGCGCGACCAAAGACGAAATCGTTGAGCGTCTAACGGCCGCAAGCTCATCCTGTTGTCCGGGTGGTCAATGCGGCCCAAATGGCCAGTGTGAACCCGGCCAACAATGCTGCCCCGACGGAAAGTGTGCGCCTTCGACGAAATAGGTTCTCCGTAAAAGGAAACCGACCAGTCCTGGAACGCGACCATGCCATGATTGACGGGCAAACTTATTCGCCGGGTAAAGCGGCTTGTTAACGGTCGCCCCAATGAGCGGGCAAGTTTCAGCCCCCATGCAAACTGCATTTCTCAAGAATGCCGCCCGTTCACACACAATTCAAAACCAATCAATCTACCGGATGGAGACTACTGAATGAACCTAAAAAAATTGGTCTGGCGAGAACTCTTCGAGCGAAAGAGTCAGATGATCACGATCTTCGTAGGGATCCTTTTGGGGATAACGACCGTCATCGCGATCAAGAACATCACTTACTATTCGGAAATGGCCGTCGCGAGAGAGATGGATAGTCTAGGAGCCAACGTCTTGGTTTTACCCAAGTCGGTCACCCTACAAGACTACTACTCGGCCGACATTCACAACGAAACGATTCCCGAGGAGTACGCGTTACGGCTAACGATGTCAAACCTAGCGGGTGTCGACAACCTTTCACCCAAGCTATGCGTGCCAGTGGAATTGGAAGGCCGTTCGTTCACACTGACCGGAATCCTACCCAAAAGTGAATTCCAGGCCAAAGCGGCGTGGGGCGGAGCAGGCATCTTTTCTCGTCCGATCGGTTGTGGAGCCATCGAACTTAGCGACCCTACAGAATTAGAAGACACCAAGACATTGGTTCGCAAACGCGTGATCGATGACTTAGAAACCGACCAAGCTCTCGTTGGTGCCGACACCGCATTGGTTTTGGGTGTCAAAGAGGGTCAATCGCTGGAACTGATGGGCCGGCAATTTTCAGTTGTTGCGGTACTTCCAGAAACGGGAACCGTTGACGATTCACGCATTTTTGCCCACCTGCATACCGTGCAACAGATGTCGAACCAAGACGCTGTGGTCAGTTGCATCGAGATCGTTGGCTGCTGTAAAGAAATTTCAGCGGGACTGGTCGGCAAGGTGAACGACCTACTTCCCGATGCGAAAGTCGTCACTGTAGCGCAAGTCGTTGCCACACAAACGAAAGTCAACGGCATGATGGAAAAGCTATCATTGATTTTCGTAGCAATCATCGTGGTGATTGGCGGTGCAGGCATTGCCAACTTCATGTTCGCCAATGTCTATGAACGCCGTCGTGAAATCGGCACGTTAATGTCTCTCGGCGCAGAATCCAATCTGATCCTTCGGATCTTTCTGCTCAAAGCATTGTTGCTGGGCGTTGCCGGTGGTGTGGGCGGATTCGCAATCGGAACCACATTAGCGGTCACCTTGGGACCTCGTCTGGCAAGCGTGCCGGTATTGCCCATGCCCATACTAGCGTTATGGGCAATTGGAATCTCCGTTGGCACGACACTACTGGCGAGTTACTTCCCCGCTCGCAATGCCGCTCGCTTGGATCCCGTCACATCATTCAAGGAAGTTTGAACTATGTTATCAATGCAAAACGTCACGAAGACTTATGAAATGCACCGCCAAAAGGTGGTGGCGTTGAACGATGCGACCTTGGAAATTCCGGAAGGCGATTTCGTTTCACTGATTGGCCCCAGCGGCAGCGGCAAAAGCACGCTACTGGTGATGTTGGGTGGCATGCTGTCGCCCACGTCCGGCCGCGTGCTATTGAACGACCAATCGATGTACGACTTAAACGCCGATGGTCGTGCTCGAATGCGTAAAAAAAACATCGGCTTTGTGTTTCAAACGTTCAACCTCATCCCGTACCTGTCGGCTCAAGAGAACGTACAGATTCCTTTGTATTTGTCCGGCACCCACGAAGCCGATCAACGCGACCGGGCCGCCAACCTGTTAGAACGTGTCGGCTTGGGAGACCGCTTGGATCATAAACCAACTGAACTAAGCGTCGGTCAACAACAACGAGTTGCCTTGGCCCGCATGCTTGCCAACGACCCGGCGGTGATTTTGGCTGATGAACCAACCGGAAATCTTGATCCCGAGACTAGCGATCAAGTGATCGGCTATTTCGAGGAATTCAATCGGGAAGGGCGTACGATCGTGATGGTGACGCACAATCCAGTTGCGGCTGAACGAGCGAAACGCGTTTTGAAGCTCCGCAATGGGAAAATTGTCGATGACCGCGCCGCGCTGCACTCGTTCGACGCCGCCTAGGTTTGTCGCAAGCCGTGATTGATAACGAATCTTCCGGCGACCGGTTCTGTTGCTCAAGTCGCGTAGCCCGGATTACACTGTCAAAACGAAGCACAGCGTAGCGAATCAGGGATACGTGACGGGCAGTCATTATTGGACAGGTACAGGACTGGATAGGCATAGGACGATGAGAACCACTAAGAAATCACGTCCCCAAAACGCCAAGCCAGCCGTTGCTCTGGCCGAGATTGGCGAAGACATCAACACTATCTTTCGAGCATTCGCCGACAACACGAGGCTACGGATCTTGCACTTGTTAGTCGAATACGAAACCTGTGTTGGCGACATTGTCGAAACGCTGCAACTGCCGCAGCCTACTGTGTCGCGGCATCTAGCGTACCTTCGGAAAGCGAATTTGGTTGATGTCCGTAAAGACGGTCTATGGTCTTACTATTCGCTCGCGGAAGCGCAATCCTGTTTCCAACAACGACTCTACGACTGCCTAACGGACTGCTTCACCGAAGTCCCTGAATTGCAGGAAGACGCTCGTCGAGCGAAGCAACTTCGGGAAACCGGTGGTTGTTGCGAATGAATCGAACCATCATGGCGATCACCGACTTGGAATCATCAGGCAACTGATCAAGATCATTTGTTGATTGGGAATAGTTACCTATTGAAGTCCAAGAGGCATCTGCCATCCCCAAATTTGACATCAACCTGTGACTACATCAAATCTTCGATACTTTCAATGATTCGATCGATAATCGCTTCATCGGTTTTCGGGTTGAAGAAGACCGCTTTCCACGCCGGAATTTTAATATCACGCGGCGCGTAGCCAATGCTCGTGGTGAACGAGAGGCGAGCGTCCTTGCGTGGTGACATCGTTTTGCTGCGTTTGTCGAACTGACGCTGGATCTCGTTGGTATAGTGCGAGAACTCTTCGGCGCTCATGGTCCCGTTCTGCACCGCGTCAAATATCTGCTTGGCGTCGCGGCCTTTAGGCAAAACCCACCAGACAACATGCGGTCCATCGGTTTGCAAATTAAGAACCTTGCAATACGGAAGTGCCTCCAACCGAGTCTTTAACTGGTTGGCCAAATCGATCGAGCGGGCGGCAAGCAATCGCCAACCATTCAAACCGATCCCGTTGAGCGACGCCATGACGGAAAATGGCCCCAACGCGGGACGCGAGCATTCCAATGTGAATAACGCTGGATCTCGACGTTCATCTGCGTCAGAAAAGTAGGGAGTATCCGCGACTGTTCGCGCCAAGTACTTCAAGTCCTTACGTCGATTGACCAACAACGCGCTACCGGGATAGTGCCCCCAGCCCATCTTGTGAAAATCCATCGAGATACTATCAGCTTCACGCAAACCGCGGCAACGGTCCTGGATGCGTCCGATGGCCTCAAGCATCACGCTCGAAAAATCAAGTGAATTGCTCGTCGAATCGTAATCCGCCAAAAAACTCATCACCCACCCGACCGCAGCATCCACATGCAATTGCGGCGTGACGACTCCGTGACGTTTGGAAAACTCATCCAGGATGCGTCGAATTGCAGAAACGTCATCAACACCAAAGGCATCCGTCGTGCCGAAAGTCGCTGTGACAAACGCGACGCTATAACCGTCCGCATGTAGTTTCTCAAGCTGTTCTTCTAGCAAGTCGATACGCATCGACATCGCTTCGTCCGTCGGGATCGAAAACAGATTGTCAGTACCGATTCCTAGCCAGCCGGCGATGCTTTGGTTGCTGTAATGAGACGCGGTCGACACGACGCCAGCGATCTTTTTGTCTTGCAAACCAGTCCGCATCGTGCCAGGCGCCACTCGTTCGATTCCGATCTTTGCTCCATACAAATTCGAAGTCGTACCCCCCATCGTGAACACACCTGACGGATCGTCGGTGTGATAAAACAACAAGTTCGCTAAGGACGTGATCGCCTTAATCTCCAACTCATTGGATCGTTGGCTATAGGTGTCCGTGCAAAGATTCGGATTCTTCAATAGGCAGGCCAATGCCCCAACCAAACTGGCGTAGTTTGCTGGCCCTTTCACGTTTTCCAAATGGAGCGGTGATGACCAACCGTCCGTCCCCCAGAAATAGGGGAAAACGGCATCGCGAGCGTCTTTCAAATTGCCTGGGATCGCATGAATCTCAGGGTTTGCCTGGGCCGTTTCGTAATTCTGCTCCATGCCTGACGAGGGCGGCAGTGTTTCTTGGGCCTGCATGGCGGTGAGAAATTCACTGAAAATTCGATTGATTGCTTCGGGGTCACAATTGAAGAACGAATTAACGACTTGGTCGTAGAGTTCTTTGTTCATGTTTGATCTTGCTGTAGTCGCCGATTCCGGATGTTTCTCTGATTGCACTAACATACCTTTGGACATGTGATTGTTTTCTCCGAATTCACTCAGAGGGCGAACAAGTCACATACCACGCCGCTAACGCGGGCCAACGTCTTGATGTTAATAGCATGTCGCGGCGGAATCTTTCGCAACCTCGTTACCACACCGAAGGCCAACGAGGTTCATTGCCTAACTAGAGGCATTCTTCCTATTGCGACATTGTGCCAAAACTCGACGATTGTGGTGGAGCGACAGAGACGATGCCAGACGGGTGCTATACCAGACAATCATTGGAGCCGATTCTCGAGTCAGGCGACACTGACACCGACGACTATCTAGCTCGACATATTCATCCCGACCAGCAAACGGGCACACGGGCAGGGGACTGACTAGTCCCATCTGCAGGAGATTCGTGGCAAGGCATTCCAGTTCGCCAATTCACCGCACTGCGTAACGGCGGGTCAGCAACGCGCCACTCTGGACTTGTACGATCTTTGCGGACCAATCGCGATCCGCATCAAGCTACGATGTCATGCATCACGTTGCCATGAACATCGGTCAGACGGAAATCACGGCCAGCGTAGCGATACGTTAACTGTTCGTGATCCAAACCAAGCAGATGCAAAATGGTAGCGTGCCAGTCATGGATGTGGCACTTATCTTCAACCGCTTCGTAACCGTATTCATCGGTTGCACCATAGCTGAATCCGCCCTTAACGCCACCACCTGCCATCCATGTGGTGTAACCCTTGTTGTTGTGGTTGCGACCATCGCCGCCTTGTGCAGACGGCGTGCGTCCAAACTCGCCACCCCAAATCACCAAGGTATCTTTTAGCAAATCACGCTGTTTCAAGTCCGCCAGCAATCCAGCGATCGGTTGGTCACAAGCTTCGGCACGCAATTGATGATCCGTCGACAGGTTCACGTGTTGGTCCCAATTGCCGTGCGTGACCTCTACGAATCGGACTCCCGCTTCGATGAATCGTCGCGCCAACAAGCATTGCTTACCAAAGTTCTGGGTCGGTCCTGAGTCCGCCCCATACATCGCCAGCGTTGCCGCACTTTCCTGCGAGGTATCCATCAACTCGGGCATCGCGTCCTGCATCCGAAACGCTAATTCATAGGACTCGATGATCCCCTCCACGTCAGGCTGATGTTGGTCGCGGATCAGTTTGGCCTGGTTCAGCGATTGGATGAAATCCAACTGTTTCCGTTGCTGCGGGTCGGACCAACGCGGGTTCTTGATATCAGGAACCGACTCGCCGCTGCCACCGTTTACAAACCGTGCCCCACGACCACCACGGCCGACTTTCGAACCGCCGTAGATCGCCGGCAAGAACGAACTTCCGTAGTTTCGTGAACTGCCCGCCGGTGGACTCAATGAAACAAAGCCCGGCAAGCTGTCGTTCTCGGTTCCCAAGCCATACAAAGTCCAAGCACCCAACGATGGACGAATGAACTGAGCTGTCCCGGTGTGCATTTGCGTCATCGCGCCGGGGTGAACGGGTTGATCACACTGCATCGATCGAATCAAAGTCATGTCATCAGCATGCTTAGCGACCTCGGGAAACAAATCTGAAATCCAAAGTCCACTGTCGCCGCGCTGACGAAACTCCCAAGGCGATTTCAATAGCGTGCCGCCGTACCGACCAGGTTTGCCATGATCGCGGGTCAGCAGCGGCTTATAGTCAAAGGTATCAACGTGCGACGGACCGCCCTGCATACACAGAAAGATCACCCTCTTAGCACGGGCGGCGAAATGAGGCGGTTTGGACATCAATGGGTTCGTCGCCGCATTCTCAGCAGCGTGAACGCCCTTGAAGGCGAGGTAGCCGAAGCCGGCCGATACACTTTGCAAAATATGTCGTCGAGTTAGCATGGTATCAATCCACAAATCGGAATTCGGCGGAAGCAAAAAGACTCTGACAAAACGCTGAGAACGTTTTGTTGCTAGCGGATGACTCCTGACGGCCGCCCACTGTTTTCAAAAATCGATACGAAGCCTGCCGTTCGCTGGAAGTTGGACTGCGTCCGTAAGCTAGCTGAAAGGCAAAATCAACCTGGTCCGGCAAACGCTTCTGCTCGTTGAGCACCCGATCGGCAAACGCATCGCTTAGCCGAATGACAAACGGATTGTTCATCATGTACAACGCTTGGTTAGCGGTTTGCGACGATTCGCGAGTTCCTGAAACCGTGGATGCATCGGCGAAGTCAAACACATCTAAAGATCTAGGAATTTCATCTCGAACAATCGGCAGATAGACACTACGGAAATTGGCGTCTTCCATATCCAATTGGTTCTGTGACTTACGCAGCAAGTCTCGCAGCGACGCCGCGTCCGCCTGCTGATTACTATTGAATCGACCTCGTTGGAATTGCCCTCGTTGCATGGAACGACCCTGTTGATTTTGGCCGATCAGGCGACGTCGCATGTTCCCGCCACCCATCGCGGAACCAGCTTCTCGCATGGTCTCCATCGTTCGCTGAGCGATATCTCGTGGATTCCCCAAGGCACCATCACGAACACGGGTGTATCCCGCTTCCGCAACAACACTCGCCCGTGGTCGTTCAAGTTCCAATTCTCCACTGATCGCGAGCATCGCATCGCGAATCCCTTCAGCGTCCAACCGTCGTGGGTTCGCTCGCCACAGCAAAGCATTATCGGGATCATAGTCGTGGTAGTCCTCGTTGAAGGTCGACTTCATTCGGTAGCTTCGGGACGTTGCGATGTCGCGTATCAACGATTTCACCGACCATCCTGAATCAACAAACCGAACCGCTAAGTAGTCGAGCAATTCAGGGTGACTTGGTGGCTGGCCCGTAACACCAAAGTTTTCTGTCGACGTGACCAAACCTTGGCCGATCATGTATTGCCAAACGCGATTCACCATCACGCGAGCGGTTAGCGAGTTTTCATCACTGCCGATCCAGCGGGCCAATTCCAAGCGACCGCCACTGTTCGGCTCGATTGAAACCGGCGTGCTGCATAACACTTGCGGGAATCCACGCGAGACCGTTTGCGCTGGCTGATCAATTTCTCCACGAACCAGCAAACGTGCATTGCTTGGACTTCCGCGTTCCTGCACTCCCATGCAGTAACTGCGTGGACGCCCCTGATCGTCAACGACTGACAACTTCGCCGATAGTTCACTCAACTCAGCTTGCAACCGTAAACGCTGACGCAGTGCGTTACCAGCATCGTTTCCCGCAGTTGCGTTGCGGCGAATCGCACCAAACTCGCTCATTTTGTCTTCGATTTGCTGCTTCAGTTCTTTTAACTCGGCAGCGGTGTACTTCTTGTCAAACGGATTCGGATCCTCCACTGGCAATCGAATCAGGCTGCTCGTTCGCTTCGTTTGAGCTGTTGAAAAACTACCGTATTCCGATGGCGGGTTACCAAAGTAAGTTTCGGTGTTGGCAAACACACCCGCCAAGGCGTAGTAGTCCGTTTGCGGAATCGCATCGAACTTGTGGTCATGGCACCGAGCACATGCGACCGACATGCCCAAGAAGACGCGGGTGGTTACATCAATCTGTTCGTCGACAAGATCCGCGCTAAATTGAACACGGTTCTGTTCGTTAACGTTCTTAGGCCCCATCGCCAAAAATGTGGTTGCAACCAAATGCTCAGTCCACTCTTCATCTGTCCGGGCCGGTAACAAGTCGCCCGCGATTTGTTCCTGGACGAGCTCGTTGAACGGTTTATCTTCGTTAAACGAATCGATCACATAGTCGCGATACCGCCAAGCATGAGGATACGTCACGTTGACTTCCCGGCCGGTCGATTCGGCGAAACGAACCACGTCCAACCAATGCCGCCCCCAGCGTTCGCCATACTGTTCTTTTTCCAGCAGACGATCCACAACAAAGGCGATCGCGGCATCAGGATCCAGTTTCCACTTCGCCGAGAAGTAATCAATCTGTTCTGGGCTTGGTGGCAATCCGGTCAAATCAAAACAAAGCCGGCGCAACACCTTTAACGGTTCCGCATCCGATGCAGGTTGCAATGATGACTGTTCCAATCGAGCCAGCACAAATCGATCGATGTCAGTCCGTGGCCAAGCCGCATTTCCAACAGCGGGTGGTGCGGTTTTCACCGGTGGCTGATAGGCCCAAAACGATTCCTGAGCCGATTGGATATCTTCGTCGCTGATCGTGGCTTGAATCTCGACAACTTGATTGACCCGCGGATCCGGGGCTCCCATCTCGATCCACTGCCGAAAATCGTCGATGACGTTTTGAGGCAACTTTCGCTTCGGCGGCATCACGAAGTCTTCGTGAATGATCGCGTTATACAACCAGCTTTCTTCTAGATTGCCAGGCACAACTGCCGGCCCGCTGCTTCCACCAATCGCTGTAAGTTCTTTCGTGTCCAACCGCAATCCGCCCCGAACATTGCCGGATTGATTGCTGTGACATCCATAGCACTCGCGGATCAAAACGGGACGAATTTTAGTCTCGAAGAACTTCAATTCGTCTGGCGTCAGCGGCTCATCCGCCAACGCATTGACCGATAACAATAACGCTGCAAACGTGGTTAACAATCGATGGAAACGCATAGGGATCACCTTAAACTTCGTCGGGACGTTGCGGGACTTCGCCACCGGGCTGAGCATTATCAGTATCTCCCTTAGGTCGACGCGGCTTGAATTCGCGATCGCCACGCTGCGGGTTGCCTTGACCACGCTGCATTCGTCCTGGTTGTCGCTGCGCAGCACCGTCTCGAGCGTTCCCTGGCCCCATGCCACCTTCGCGACCTCCGCGTCGGTCTCGCATCGAAGTCAACATCGCTGTCAATTCGGTTTGATCCAGCTTCTTATCCCCGTCCTTATCAAAGGTCTGCATCATCCGTTCGGCGATCATGGCAGGGTCAATGTTGAACGCGGGGCCTTGTCCGGCAGCTCCCGGACGCCGATTCTCGCCATCCCGTCCACGCATGCCTTCACCACGAGGGCCGTCGCGGCGTATTCCTTCGCCTCGTATTCCATCTTCGCGGGCTGCATCTCTGGCTGCTCGACGTTCCTGCTGGGTCGCTGCATCTTGGGTGTCATCATCCGCATGAACGGTTGCCCCAATGCTCGGGACCACCAAAGCCACACTGGCTAGAAATAGAAAGATTCGCTTCATGATTCAGCACCACAGCAAGGAGAGGAGAAGACGTCTAGACAGACTGACGGAAACCAAGTCATCCAACACCGGTAACTGATCGGCAGTATCGCTAGTATGAGAAATATATTGAAACGAAACGCAGAAACTTCGTTCAAATCAATCGAAGGTGGCAACGTGATCGCTCCACAGCCTCAAACCCTTCGGGAACGCACATTTTGAGCACGCCAGTCACGCTCGATTGCGGACAGTGGACGAATGACAACTCCGCCGTGATCTGAATTCTGCCAATTTCCCATACTGCTTAGGAAGGCGGTGATCACGACGTGGCTGGATCGAGCCTACGGAAGCAAGCGAGCCTGAGCCTTGATTTCAGTCATGGCCTTTCGATGGGCTCGGGCTCTCGCAGGCCGCTCAAGATGCTCAAAGAGCACGGCAAGCTGTTCGTGAGCAACCAGGAGACCAGGGTCGATCCGAAGTGCTTTTTCGAGTGATGCCACCGCTGCTTCAACTTGCCCGGCATTGATTAGACAAATCGCCAATAGATAGTGATCGCCGGACACCCGGCGATTGTGCGTCAGCGTTTCGAATCCTTCCAACGCGCCGGCATTGCGTTGCTGACGAAATGCGATCTGTGCCAAGATGTGCGTGGCGTTGATCTTTGCATCACTAAACAATGCCTCGGACTGCTCCACTGCTGTCGCCAGTTGACTTGCTTGCTCGACCAAGCCGGCCTCGAGATAATCCTGAGCGAGTGTCACATCAACTGCTGGGTCCGACTTCCCACTGCGATGAAGTTTCAACAAAACCTTTTGAGCGAACGGCATGTCTTGGGAGACCTGCTGCAAATGGCGTTCGTTGAAATACAAGTTGTGTGTGGCTAACGCCAGCCGACGTTCCATCTCTTCATTCGAAACAGATCCGTCATTGACTAACGGATAAAGAAATGAGGAATTCGAAGCATCGCGTTTCTGCTTCGGTCGCTTGTTTCGTGTTGGAGGCGTCTGCTTTGCTATTTGATAGGATTCGTGGTGGACGCCAATCGTGTGATCATGCAAAGCCGCGTGGGTGACATTCGTAGGCCGAATCGGCATGTGGCATTTCGAACAATCATTCTGGTTAACAGCTAGTCGCTTTTGAATTTCAATCCCACACGCGTCGTCCTGATGACATGAGGCGCAGACGTCGCGATAAGCTTTGATCGTTGCCGCACCTTCAAAGTGTTGGTGCGGATTGTGACACGTGATGCACGTCAACGTGGTCGACTGTTGGTAACAAACACTGGCGTGTAATTGTTCGGTGTGCCCCACCAAACGGAGCGTATCGTCATCGTGCGGAATTTGAAAATCAGTGCGATTGGTCGAAAGCAATTCACCGGGTACGAAGTCCCACAAATCTTGGCCCGGCGCCGTCGCCAGAACCGCACCCTGAAGATGGCACTGCGAACAAACCGCCTCACTCCGCTCTCGGCTCAATCGCCCCGGATGCACAATCGGATCCGCATGCGATGCAGCCCCGTCGACGCTTGCATCGCTCTCCGCGCTCACCAATGACTGCAAGTCCAATGGCGAATGCGATGTGCGATTTTGGAATGCCACGTGCGCGGTCCCGGGTCCGTGACAACGTTCGCACCCAATCGTCAGCTCCGCAATGGCGAACTGATTCGGGTTCCCGTTGACTAGGTCGATACTTCCCACATGACAATAGACACAGCTTGTCGTGACTGCTCGGCTGAACGTTGGTTGCTTCGCTGGATCATAACCAGGCGAGAGTCCCCATGATTGAATCTTGGTATACCAAGTAATGGGAGATTCACAAACAAACTCACCATCGCGAAACAAACATGTAACAGCGTTGGCCCCTGAACCAAATTCATAATCCAGCTTGGCCTGCTGGATAGCAAATGGTGCCACATGCTTTCCCGGAATGGTTTCACGGTGCCAGATTCCCGTTGAATCACCTTGAATCTGATACCTCCGTCTGGATGCCCCATGTTCCCATCGATCATTTCGACTTAACTGCGTTTCGTTTGCCAAGCGGGCCGAACGGGCATGTGGTGAATCCAGATAGCTGGCATGCTGATCGGGATGGCATTCGATACAAGCCTTGGATCCAGTTGTGCCAATCGGCTTCCTTTGGATCGTCGCGTTTTCGGAATTAAGAGGATGTTGCCAAGCCTCTTCATCCCGATCATTGGAACTAACACGGATCAGGTTGTCATTCCATTGCCACAAAGCACCTTCCAATTCAGCCGAAGCCTTGTCCGTCGAAACCTTAGAGTGTTCGATCGATTGGTTATGGCGTCCGCAACCAATGCTCAAGCAGACGCAACACAAACACAAGCATAGGATCGGTGCCAGCCAAGCGTACCTAACGAGATATTTTGAAAAACCAAGCAATGGATTAATGCTGTGCAAAGAGGGGGCGCTGTCCTTGCACGACCCAAAGACGTTGGTTCAAAGGACAATCGGCGAACTCTTCAAGAGTACCATCAGGCCACTGAATCGAAACGGCCTGAACCTGCTTGGAATCCCCCAGCCCGAAGCACAGGACCCGTTCGTCGCTGCAGCTATAGCCATACCCCGCTTCAAGCCACTCCGTCTTGTGGCCCAGTTCGGTCTGCACCGTCACAACTGCGCCTACGGCATTTCGTTCGCACTCAACGCCGACCAATTCCAGTTGCAACCAGCTTCCGCTTCCTTTCGTTCCGTTTTCAAGCAACTCAGCCGGAGCATCGAGATGGGTCGCGAGCAGATCCACTCGCCCGTCGCGGTTCCAGTCTGTGCGGATTAGCCCACGTCCCAATGCTGGAGACGTGAAATAGTTTTCCGCCTGCGACTCGCTCGAAACGAGACCTCGCTCAAATCGCCCGTTCCGCTTCGAAAACAATTGCGGCTTCATTTTAAATGGAGCGTTTCGAAATCGCAGGTCTTCGATATGACCGTTTAGAACAGCCAAGTCCAGGTCGCCATCGTTCTCGAAATCAATTGCTGCCGTGCCAAAGCCCAAAACCGGTGTCGACTCTCGTTCTAGATTTTCCCGCACGACGGCGTCGGCGAAAGAACGATTGGCTTGTTGCAAATACAGATGCACGGGCTCGTTGTAAAAGTTAGTAACATGCAAATCGAGTGTGCCATTATTATCAAAATCTCCACTGGCGATTCCCATCGACGCACCGCTGCCGCCGCGGCTTGAATAAGCACAACCTCGCAACTTCGCCACGTCCACCATTCGATCTCCCACACGTTGCCAAAACTGATTGGGACGCATGTCGTTGGCAACAAAAATTTCATTCCCCTGCTCACCATCAAAATTGGCGACCACTACCCCCAGTCCTGGCTGGGCGTCCGCTTGCGAAGTGAGATTTTGTGCTTGCCAAGTTTGATCGGGCTGCTGATACAAGACGCGATCCACTGCCGGCCGATACGATTCCGGTCCGAGAAACGTTGAGTATCGCCCTTCGGAATTGAGCGGTGGTTCTTCAAAGACTTTCGGGTCATCCAAGTAATTGACCTCAACCACATCAGGCAATTGATCGCCATCCATATCCGCGATTGCAATGGATGACGTCCAACTTTCAGTTTCCCAAAGTCCTTCCGCGGATGCTTGCTGGAATGTGCCATCGCCTTGGTTAATCAATACGGTGTTGGAACCGAAGTTACAAACAATCAAATCTTCAAAACCATCTTGATTCAAATCTCCGGCCGCAACACCCAATCCGTAACCTCGGTCGTCGGCATTCCCAGAAAGTGTGACGTCAAAATAGCGTCCGGATTGCTGAGCGAACAACCGGTTCGATTGACTACCGTTTTCCTGAAGGGGCGTGCCTGCACTTTGTGCGAAATAGAAATCCACTTCGCCGTTTCGGTCATAATCCAGCGCTGCGACTCCACCGCCGAACTGTTCGTAGATTTGAAAGTTTTGTTCTTTGGGTGGTGCGGCGTTTTGATACTGGAAGACGAGTCCCGAAGATGCTGCCTTCCGGTTCCAACGAAGTGGAACCACTGAATCTTTCGACAAAAGATTCAATTGATCATTGGAGAGTTGACTGTTTGCGAAACTGGATGACTTCGAGTCGAAGTTGGACGACTGGAGTGATTCGAGAAGGCTTTCACGTTTCATCATGATTTCGAGATCACGGGCGAGCGGCCCCGACACAAAATTGTCCGATGGAAAGCCTGCGTTCGACCTGACGAGTTGACGGTGTTTTGTTTGGAATTGCGAAAGCGCTTCGTCAGCCATACCACGACGATACGCCGCCAACATCCGCCACGTGTTGGCTTCAAGGGGTCGGCCGAGTTGTTCGAGTGTTGTCGCAAGACGATCGAATGCATCAATCGGATCAGACTGGCCTTGGTTGGTTTGATTCTTAGAGATCTGATTCGCGGCAACGATGGTCCGTTTGATCAAGAAAACACGTTCGCGATAGACCCGTTCGGCGTCGACATTCCCCAACTGGTTCGCCAAATTTTCAAGCAGCCCAAACGCAATCCAATCCGTGGGGTCTCGCAACACGGCTTCCACGAAAAAAGCGGCTGAGGTTTCTGGTGGCAACCCCTCTCGAATAGCCAACACCCCCAACGTGTACCAATGGTCGGCGTGGAATTGTTGATCCAAATCCACCAAGTTCGCCCACAACTTCAGTGCATGATCATCGTTAAGGTCAACAGCCAGTCGTCCCAACAAAGCGATAGCGGTTGGGGCAGGGCGGTCTGCTTCTTCCTTGGCTCCCTGAGCATTGCCTACCTTCGCATCAGACATCGACGCACAGACTTGCATCAATAACGGCAAGGCACCAGCGCGATCCCCTCGGCTAATCCGATCGCGAGCCAACGCGACGGGACTCAGCCAATCCTGATCTTTTCCATTCGCTGCACCAACGTCACGCGTGATACTTTCCGTAACAACGGCATCCTGTCGCGAGAGCATCGCTGCCAATTCAGGCTCCGTGATATCGCCGAGACGACATAGCGTCTGCAAATGCTCAATCGCTTCCTCGCGTCGACCCAAACGATTCAGCAACGAGGCTAATTGACGGTGCACCAAAGCGAGCGATGGCGCAGCTTCGGCGAGCTGTGCATATCGCCCAATCGCGTCCTCGTATTGTCCGAGTTCCATTAGCGAATCGGCCGTTAGTCCCAGTGCCATCAATCCGAACTGCGGATCTTCCACTGGAATTTCCGCGAACGTAGTCACGGCAAGTTCATGATTATCACCGGCTTGTTCAACGCGTGCCAACCAGAGATAAGCCTCCCAGTTGGCTGAATCAGCGATCAGCAATTGGCGCAATTCATGGCGTGCTGCCTCGAAAGCCCCCGCCTCGATCAACGCCGGGATTCGAGCATAAAGGGGTTGCTTACGTCCAGCAGTGGATTCCGGTGTTCCAACTTGAACCGAAGACAATTTGCCTGGGGCGTTCCGCTTAACCTGAACGATGTTGGGAGCCTGCGTGTCAGAACAACCAACCATAACAAATACCACCAATACGCCAGTCATTCGAGCGATTGAAGCTTGTTTGGGAAGCTGGCCCACTTTCACCCAGAGGACTCGCCAAGCGGTAACTTGCCATGAAAAATTGGTAAAGGCGAACAGTGGAAACTCCGACATCTTGCGGGGCGACGCAGCCCGCGTCAGTCGTGCGGACCTATCCTGATACCGTGCGAACCAAAGCGATCTAGCACGTACTTTCGTTCAAAACGAATCACCGCTTATGACCTACGGGTTTCCCCAAGAGCCGGATGCAGTCCCGTCTGCAAAGCGATGCCTCACAAACGGGGGTGAACCGGCTCAAGATCAACGCAGTCAATGTGAACTGCGGCCGCATCGACGCTGAATCTGAAACAACTAATGTTCGTGAGGTCGCGGGATGACCTTCATCCGCAACTTCACGAAAGCAAACGCATTGAAAACGCGAACTCAGGTCTGGTTCATTTTCGCATATTCTTCTGGGTTCTCCGCTGCGGCGGCTGCACTCGTATCCTCAGGCTCTTGGTCCGAAGGGGTCACCACCACGGTTGGACCTGAACTACCACAGCCTACTAGGCAAACCGAGATCAAGCACAATCCCAACATCGACGCAATAAGTTGTTTCAACTTTCTCTCTCCAAAACGAATCAAGGAACCATAAACAAAGACATGCTCACCATGCCTTACGATGGCGGTGCAAACACACCGCGCTGCAAACGTAAAATCACTTAGTCGAAGCGGATGTCAAACGGCCACTAGAGGCTGGCTACGACAGGCCGCCAAGACATCCTGCGAAAGGGGATCAGGCTAAATTTCTTCGTTGATCACTTCACGGTTGGCCCGTGTTCCCAAAGCACCCCACAAGCCATACGGACTTGGATCACCAGCCGAGACGGCACCGGCACGCTGATCGCCCGCCTCAATCGAATCCGTGATGAATTTGATTGCACCATCACCCATCAACACGTGCACGCCGCCTTGGTGACGACTGCTCGAAGAGATCGAACCGCCATACTCAGACCAACGGTTACCGCAGTACTCGGAATTGGGCGGTGTGTTGGTTTGAAAACCGGTCAACGAAGGCCGCGACCATGCCCAATTCATTCCGCGATTTTCGCTACTATTGGCGTCATTCAGCGCTGCACCTGCAGCCGAACCGGATGGTGTCGGACAGTTCGATCCGTTGCACCAAAACTGGGGACGAACCGGATCGATGTGTCCGGCGTCCTCACACGCTTTGACATGCTGAACGGTGGCATCAAAATCGATCGTACGGTTGGGGCGAGTTCGAATGTCACTGTCGCCCAGGTCCGTGGCGATTTCCCCCATCATGATCGTATTGGAAAGACCATCGAGGATATCGCGAAATGCCGTATCGGTCCGATAGACAAACACGCCACGGTCATACCTTCGTTGATGCGTTTTACCACCTGAAGTAACGTCGTAAAAGCTCTCGCCCGGGTTGACCGTTCCACTCCAACGAATCGGGTTGGAATAATTCGCTTTCCAGCTATCGCCGATGCACATGGCGTAGTTTGTACGCCCTAAAGCAGGCAATCCAAAGCCTGGATCTGAGGGGCAGCGGAGTGCAGGAATGTCAGTTGCCCAAGGAATGTACTGCGATTGGTTGGGACGTGGCCCCATTGCAACCCATGGTTTGGTCGGAGTCCCCCAAGAAGCGGTTGTACTTCCATCGACGCGATTGGAATTCGGGTTGGCGATGGATTCCCACAAAGCCTGCTGTTCCAGAAAAGGCAACATACCAACAAATGCGCTAAGCGCTCCACCGTTGTGATGATCACTAAGTGAGTAACCGTTTGAAGCGGCATCGTCCCAAGTGCCCGTACTGTGTCGGGGTAACTGCTTGTAAGCCGAGTGATAGTTGTGAACGGCAAGTCCAATTTGCTTGAAATTGTTGCTACAACTCATCCGTCTGGCTGCCTCTCGAGCCGCTTGAACCGCCGGCAACAGGAGCCCGACAAGGACTCCAATAATGGCTATCACCACTAGGAGTTCGACCAGCGTGAACGCCAATTTCTTCGACTTACGCATCGTTAAAGCTCACTCTTAAATTCGGTAAAGATTGCAGGCGGCGGTTCTGTACACTTGTTCCAAGCAACCAGCGCCCAGCCCAGAAGGGAAGAACCCGCACCATGACAACGTCACAAGGGGACTGCAAGTTACTCAAAATTCACCCCTTTTTTCTAAAAGAGTTCATCCGAGGTCATTTCGAACGGAGATCTCGCCCTCAAACTCCGCAAAAACACTTCGCGGTGCATTGAACGATTGCCGCCCCCTGCACGAACGCCCTGCGGTGGCTGGTCGTCCCACTTGGACATCTCTGAACAACACCGCCAACAGCGCCCCCCAAACGAGTGAGGCATCTATCGATGAACGTTGTGCCGCCGCCCTGGCGGTCGAACCGGCCCTTCGCTGCTTTCCTTCAATATTCGCCTAAACTGCTGGACTTCACCCCGCAAGAAATTGTTGACAAGGACATACGGATGACGTGACCCTACGCCATATGCCCAATGCGGTGATGACGTTTCAGCTGTTACAACAAGAACCGTATGCTGGACGATTTGATTCAATCGATCCACGCGTCGATATTCCGATTGAAGAGGCAACCCAATTCGATTGCCGCCGGTCCGCTCAGCGTGACCCACGCGAAACCAAAGGTCACGACTGCCAGGCGACCTCCGAAGCCAACAACGATTGCGGAAACGGCGAACCATGTTGCTGAAAACCTGACGCCGACGACAGATCCAATCATCCCCCACCGCGATGGCGCCCCACCGCCTACTCCGCGTCATCACCTCGAACATGGAATTCAACGTGCAACTCACTCTACTGCGACAAAAGGCTGAACTGGCCAATGCAGCGAAACAGCGAGAGGTCCTCGAAGCTACAACGTCAACCGAGGACACAGCTCAGCCGTCGCTTCCATTCTTCGATCAACAGCTCACTACCAGCGGTCTTGCACCACTCAAAGCGACAGGCATCGAGGTACTGCAAGTCAACGTCGGCAAAGTGTGCAACCAAACCTGCACGCACTGTCATGTCGACGCGGGGCCGGAACGCCGAGAAAATATGACTCGCGAAACCGCCGAGGCCATCATCGATGTACTTGCTCGCACCGAGATCCCGACCTTGGACATTACCGGCGGCGCACCGGAAATGAACCCGAATTTCCGTTGGCTTGTTGAACAAGCTTCCAGCCTTGGTCGACGTGTGATCGACCGCTGCAACTTGACCATCCTGATGGCGAACGGTTTTCGCGACTTGCCCGAGTTCCTCGCCGAACATGAAGTCCAAATCGTGGCATCCTTGCCATGCTATCTCGAAGAAAACTGTGACAGCCAGCGTGGGGACGGGGTCTTCCGACAATCCATCGATGCCCTTCGCCGGCTCAACTCGCTTGGCTACGGAATTCCAGGTTCTGGCCGCACGTTATCGTTGGTCTACAACCCAATTGGTCCAGCGCTGCCGCCTGAACAAGCCAAGCTCGAAGCGACCTACCGGGATGAATTGAAAGCACGTTACGGTGTCGAGTTTTCGGAACTGCATACGATCACTAATCTGCCGATCAGCCGATTCCTTGACGAATTGTTGCAGACCAAGAAATTCGACGAATACATGCAAACGCTGATCGAACATTTCAACCCGCTGACCGTTGACGGCGTGATGTGCCGCACGATGCTGTCGGTCGATTGGCAGGGTCGCTTGTTCGATTGCGATTTCAACCAGATGCTAGACATGCCGCTGTCCAAGGAAGGGCCGACTCACATTCAAGACTTCGACGAGCAACGCTTAAACAACAGGCTGATCCGAACCGGCCGTCATTGCTTTGGATGCACCGCTGGTTGCGGATCCAGTTGCCAAGGGGCAGTCCTGACTTCGTCGGTGTGACGGCTTTAATTTCGAAGCATGGGCTGGTTCACCTCACGCAGGCCAAGGCTTGGCACGGCTGATTACCGAGTCGGCCAATCACAACCAATCAGGGGGCACAGTTTCGAATT
This sequence comes from Rhodopirellula sp. J20-39, assembly GCF_057365095.1. Classification (NCBI taxonomy): domain Bacteria; kingdom Pseudomonadati; phylum Planctomycetota; class Planctomycetia; order Pirellulales; family Pirellulaceae; genus Rhodopirellula; species Rhodopirellula sp. J20-39. The sequence goes on from NZ_CP195123.1 coordinate 6,794,887, forward strand.
TGGCAAAAAACACTCTCGTTTTGCACAAAGTGAAGCGTGAATTGATCTGATCGTGCTGACCACCGTTTGTTAGCCTCTGTTCACTACAGGGCAACGCGGCCGATGGAATTGGAAGCGTGTGGGACCTATTGTCCTGCCTGATACCGCTTACGAACGCCGGAGACGCCACGGATGGGTAATCCTTTTTCTGCTGCAACGCAGCTTGAATCCATCAAGGAACTCTTGAATTCAGTCGCTGGGCCGCTGGACCTAAATACCTCCGTGCGGCTTTGGAATGGTGAATTAGTTCCGCTGGGAACAAAAACAGACGGCCGGTACACGATCGCATTGTCGGGACCAGGTGTCATCGGATCGCTGATTCGGCGGCCCACTCTAGAAACCATCGTTCGCCTCTACGCGACCGGCCACATCCGCTTCGAAGGCGGCGACCTGATGGAGTTCACCGAAGCATTCAAAACCGAGCGGTCCAACCGTCGATTGCTGAAAAAGATCAGCAAGACGATGGTCGCCAAGCGAACGCTCCCATTCATTTTTGCCAAAGCGGAAGAACGCGACCTGAAGGCGTCCTTCCCCGATGACCGAGTCGGCCGCACCGAGGGCAACCGGAACAACACCGACTACATCCAGTTCCACTACGACGTCAGCAACGAGTTTTACAAACTCTTTCTTGGCTCCGAAATGGTTTACACGTGTGCCTATTTCAAGGACTGGAACAACTCCCTCGATCAGGCGCAGTTCGACAAGCTCGACATGACTTGCCGCAAGTTGCGTCTGGAACCTGGCGAACGAATGCTTGACATCGGCTGCGGATGGGGCGGCTTGATCTGCCATGCAGCTCAGCACTACGGTGTCAAAGCTCACGGCGTTACGCTTTCGCAAACCCAACTTGACTACGCTCAAGCGAAAATCAATGAACTGGGGCTATCCGATCAAGTGACCGTAGAGCTTTGCGACTACGCCGATCACAAGGGCCAGTACGACAAAATTTCAAGCCTGGGTATGTCGGAGCACATTGGTGTTGCCAATTACCCGAAATACTTTGGCAAAATTAACTCGCTGCTACGCGATCGAGGCATGGTACTGAACCACGCCATCGCCAGTCGCGCGAAGGGCTCGAAAAAGCTGACCAAGCGGATTCGCCCAGAGCGGGCGTTTATTCTTAAGTACATCTTCCCCGGCTCCGAATTGACTCCGGTTGGCGTGACCACCAACCATCTCGAACGGGGTGGATTTGAAGTGCACGATGTGGAATCGTGGCGAGAACACTATGCACTTACGCTGAAATACTGGTGCAAGAACTTGTCGGCCAACCAAGACAAGGCTATCGACCTAGTCGGCGAAGAACGCTACCGATTATGGGTGGCGTACTTGGCTGGTGGTTCAGCGGGCTTCACCGCGGGATCGATTAAGATCTTCCAAGTGGTGGCCACCAAACGACAACAAAAAGGTTTGTCTGGGATGCCGCCCACGCGTGAGCATCTCTATCGCGCGGCCTAACGTGGCACACACCCGATACCACAATCGCCAATCATGGTGGCAGCGAACTAAACCGCGGACGCATTTGCGGCCTTTCCGGTGGCCTAAAAGCGTGGACGGTTCAGGATCTCTTGGATCAAAAACGCCTGCTTCAATCCTTCCGGCTGGCGCAACATCTCTTTAAGATGCTCGATCGTCTTGGTCGGTTTGACCTGACCACGAATGGTGTTGTCCGCTAGGTGATGTTCCAGCGCACCTGAATTCCGAGGGACCACTTCAATCCCCTCGACGATCTCGTTACTTAAATCGACGATCTCCGCATCCACGATCATCTCATCGGGATCGATGCGATCGTAACCAAACCGCGATACCGTCTCGTCAACGGAACGTTCTCGATTCGCGTTAGTGTAGCGAGGCGGACGGCGTTCTTGCCGCGCCTGGTGCTGACTTGCTTCGGCTCGTTGCTCGATTGTCTTGCGTTGGCGAAGCGAGGCGGTGTGTTCCAAAAACGCTTCTAAATCGCTGCTTAATTTTTGATTGGACATGTTCGTTTAGCCTGCCGCATTAATACTGGCGGATTCGTTGCCTTGCCCTGCCAACGCCTTCCTCATTTCGGTGTCGGCACTGACATTCTGCAACTTGTAGTAATCCAAAATCATCAAACGCCCACTGCGGAATGCCTCTGCCATCGCTCGGGGCACCGCCGCCTCGGCTTCAACCACCTCCGCCCGGCTCTGTTCAATGCGTGCCTGCATCTCTTGCTCTTCAGCGACCGCAAGAGCCCGTTTGCTTTCCGCATTGGCTCGAGCCACTGCCGTGTCGGCCTCCGCTTGATCGGCTTGCAACCGAGCACCGATGTTAGCGCCCACGTCAATGTCAGCGATATCGATCGAAACGATTTCAAAGGCGGTTTGAGAGTCCAGCTTCTTTGCCAGCACGGCTTTGGAAATGATGTCGGGATTTTCCAACACTGCCTTGTGACTCTCCGCACTACCGATCGCACTGACGATACCTTCGCCGACACGTGCGATAATGGTCTCCTCCGTTGCCCCACCAATCAATTGCTGCAGATTAGCTCGAACGGTCACTCGAGCCTTCACCTTCAACTGGATGCCGTCCTTCGCCACCGCGTCGAGCGACGCTTTGGCTTCACCGCGGGGAGGGCAATCGATCACCTTGGGATAAACGCTCGTCTGCACCGATTCCAAAACATCCCGGCCGGCCAGGTCGATCGCTGTGGCTTCTCGAAAGGTGAGCGAGATCGTCTTTGCCTTTTTTGCCGCGATCAGAGCCCGAATCACTTGTTGGACATTACCGCCGGCGAGGTAATGAGCTTCCAGTGCACCCGATGTTAGTTCGGGATCATTCAGCCCCGCTTGGGTAGCCATGATCTTGCTACGGACGATCGCCCGCGTGTTGACCTTTCGGAACGTCATCGCAATCAAGCTGGGGAACCCAATATTGGAACCCGTCAGAACCGATTGAATCCACAATCCGAAGTAGTTCGCGAACACGAAAAACACGACTAAAAGCAAGCAAAACAGTACCAGCGAGCCAGCGAGAACCCAGGTGGTCAGACCACTGAATTGAGCCAGAGGTAACGTCAAAAGTGCGAACATGGTGTTTCGATTAGAAAGTGCGGGTTCAAAGGTGCCAAATCATCGGGCCGGAAGATTCGTCCGTTCACCAATTCCGGCGTTCGTATTCTATCGCATGGGACGGCCTCGTGGTTAAACTGGTGTGCCGCAATGGGCGATTCTCCTATTTCCCTTCTACTCGAATCGATAGCGACTGATGGCGACTCAGCGATTAACCAAACATAACGCCGCGATGATTCGCGCCGGGGTGTCGTTACTGAGTGATCGTGGGGCCGATGCTCTCTTGCTGTTGTTTGACGGTGGAACCGATTGGAAGCGGGTCTCGGAACTTGCCGAGGCCGACAAAAACGTCGTGATTGTCGCTGTCGATACGCTCGGCGACCTTGACGGAGCGGCTGAGGCAGGACTGAAGCCACTCGCCTTGAACAAGGAAAAAGCTCCGCTGCTTGAACGTCTGCAGGAAGCACTCTTGGAAGCCGCTGCGGACGAAGTGATTCGCACCAACGGCGAAGTCGTGGCCGTCTACAGTGGATTCCAGCAGGGTCGGCTGGATTCGATTAGCCACCTGCAACTTGACGAACGAATGCGACGGTTCACCGTTCGTGACCTGCAAACGCTTGAAAGCAGTGTGCCACTGAAAACGATCAAGGCGGTCGTCGACCTGGCGTCGCAAATCGGGCGAGAGGGTCGGGAAGGCAAACCCGTCGGAACCATGTTTGTCGTCGGTGACACGCGTAAGGTTCTCGACCACGCCAACGATAGCGGAGTCGATCCGTTCCGAGGCTACAACAAGAAACACCGCAACCTGCTTGACCCCAAGGTCCAGGAAGACGCCAAAGAAGTGGCCCAACTCGATGGGGCCTTTGTCGTGACGTCGGAAGGCGTCATCGAACGCAGTCGCCAGATGCTGGAAGTCAGCCACGAAGACCTGAAGATGACGAAGGGTCTCGGCTCGCGTCATTGGGCAGCCGCCGCAATCACCCGGAAAACCAAGGCCGTTTCTGTCGTCGTGAGCCAGTCCACCGGAACGGTTCGACTCTACCAAAACGGTTTCCTGATCCTGCAAATCGTACCGATGGACAAAGCGGTCAAGTGGCAAGAGTTCGCATTCGAACCGCCTCCTCAATCAAGCGAAGATTGAATCGCCCAGAACCAATGATCGTGGCCGCCGTGCCGTGCGAGCCCGTTCGGCGACGGATCTTTGACCGATTGCCTCCTGGCCACGGTTAACGCCTGCATTCTGCTAGGCGATCTCCAAACCGTCCATCACTCCTGTGCTGGTTGCGAATTGGTCGACTTCCATTCCGAACTGCTGTAACAGCGAAACGAAGAAGTTCGGCAACGGATAATTTTCCTTTTGACTGAACGCCAGGTGCCCGGCGTGTTTGAAGTGGCCACCACCGATTAGGACTGGCATGTTCTTATTGCTATGGTTCGAAGCGTTCCCAAGATTGCTGGTCAAGAGCGACGTTGTCTGATCCAGCAAGTTCCCGTTGGCATCTTCGTGCGAACTCAGGTTCCGCAAGAATTCGCCCCACTGCGCAACAACAGCCTGCTCGACGATCGCCAACTGTTCCAGCTTGGTTTCGTCCCGCCCATGGTGACTCAGCGAGTGGTAGCCTTCATCCACGCCGTCGATGGGAACGACGCCACCCCCGCCGGGAAGATGCAACGTCACGAAACGAGTTGAATCCGTTTCTAAAGCCAACTGGATCACATCGCACATGGTCTTGAATCGCCCCACCAGATCGTTCGGATTGCGAATATCCACAGGCGGCTTCGCGTCAACCTTAGGTTTGGGTTGGGTCGACCAGTTTTCTGATTGCTGCAATCGTTTTTCAAGTTGACGGACGCTGGTGTAATACGCCTCCAAACGATCCCGGTCGCCGCGGCCAAGCTTGCGTGCCAACGACTTCGCATCTTCCGCAACCAGATCCATGATGCTGCGACCTTGCCGCACTCGATCAGCTTGTCTGACACGTTCCTTGGGCGAATCATCAACAAACAACTCCGCAAACAACTTCGACGGTGACGTCAACGGAGAAATCATGGCTCCACTGTCGGTGTAACACGGACTCGTACTGCCACCTGTCCCCAGTACCAGCGATGGGAAACGCGTCGCGTCACCCAGGTATTTTGCCAAGTACTGGTCGACCGAAATCGAGTTCACACCTAATCCACCGGAACCAACCGATGCCGCTGTCAAAATGCTTGCTTCGGCGCGGTGGCCGCCAGTCACGCCAGGGTGGGAGGCCCCGGACACTACCGTGATTCGCTCACGGATGTCCTGAAGTGACTTCAAATATAACGATGGCTTGTATTGTCGGCCCTGACCTTGGGGCATCCAGTTTTCGCTAACCAGTCCCAGCCCCATCGTTATGGCGACGAACCGCTGAGGATTCTCACCAGACCGACTAGCCGACGCGGATTTCCCCACCGCATCCTTGGCAAACGCTGAACGCATCGCCGACAACCAAGGCAAACTCATCGCGACACCAGAACCGCGAACAACGGTACGACGATGCAACTTACGTTGGAAATTGAATTCAGCCATGGGAACGTTCACGAAAGACGTGGAGTAAAACTATTTGTGTAAAAACGGCTTGCTGGCGATCACCTGATCCAGGATCGTGCGAACGCCATACTGTGATCGGCGGCTTTCGGTGACGATCGAATCTAAATGCGGTCGATCAGAAAACTGAATCGTGGCACCGGTGGCATAAACCAATAGCTGGGAAGCTAAATTGCGAGCCAACACATCAGCGTCCTTCGCGATCAAGTCACGATATTGATCGAATGTTTTGAACTTCCGCCCATCGACCATTTCGTAACTCGGGTCGACCTTCCCGCCTCGCTTATACTTGCCACCAACCAATTGCCGGTATTGGTCACGCCACTTGCCGCCCGCGTCGAAGTTTTCCAGAGCGAAGCCGGGGGGATCGAAGTTCTTATGACAGGATGCGCACGAAGCTTCCGCCTCATGCTTGGCTAGCAGTTCACGAATTGTCGTCGCCCCACGGATATCCGGTTCAACCGCAGGGACGTTCGCGGGCGGTGGCGGGATTTCCATTCCAAGGATTCGCTCGCAAACCCATATCCCACGCAAGACCGGTGATGTGTCGTTGCCATTGGCAGTCACCTTCAAGATGGAACCATGAGCAAGCAACCCACCGCGGCGAACTGAGACTTGATTCTTCGCCGATTGCCTTCCTTTGCCTGAAAACGAAACCAACTGCATCTGATCGTTCACATCGACGTTCAGCTTTTGCAGGTCGTCATCGATTCCGTAGTACCTCGCCAAGCGATTGTTGAGGAACGTGTAATCCGCGTTCACCAATTCCGAGATAGGTCGATTCTCTTTCAGCAACTTACCCAGAAACAAATGGGTTTCAGCCAGCATCGCATCTTGGACAGCGACATCGAAATCACCAAACAATCGCTTGTCCGGTTCCGTGAAATCAATATCAATCAAATCCAGCCAATGGGCAGTGAATTCTTGGATGAACTTTTTACCATCCGGCGTTGCCAACAACCGATCGGTCTGTCGACGAAGTTCGGCAGGATCATCCAAACGATCCGCCCGCGCGGCTAGCAACAAGTCTTTGTCCGGCGTGCTATTGCACAAGAAATAGCTCAATCGAGATGCGATGGCCCACGAATCCAACCGTCCCGACGAATCCGCGGGTTCCGTGAAATAGAGGAACCGTGGCGAACAAAGAATCACACGATAACCTGCCCTTAACCCCTCGTAGTAAGCCTGGCCGCGAGGCAGATCACTTCGTTCGTTAATCGTTTGCAGAGCGAACCCAACAAACAACTTGAGATCCTCTGGAGAGGTCGGACGCCGAAAAGCGTATTGAGCGAATCGTGCCAGTTGCTTGGATAGATATGATTGGGTTGCAGAGGGATCCACCGCGGAAACATCGGGAAACGATCGCTGAAGCTTCTTGTTCCAAACCAAGGGAACCGAACCAAACAATCGTTGCCGGACCGTCGCCACATCACCGCCGGGAAAAATTCGTTGCACCTTCAAATAATGCATCCCAACCCCGGGTACGTCTTGGCTCTCGGTCTCGCCAAACCCCACCTGGCCACCTTTTGTGGTGGCTCGCTTGAGCGTGACATCGCACGGCCGGATTTCCAGCATATGCCCCTTGGGCAACCAAGCATCGAATTGCAAAGTCTTCGGTTGCTCGGTCGCCTCAAACCCACCAATCCAGCTCATCAGCGGTGATCCCGCTGTGCACTCACCGCTGCGAACGCTGCACCAAACCCCGTGCTCCTTGGGCGGTTTGATCGCTGACGCTTTGACTTCGATTCGATACCATCCCGATTCGGGGACCGTGGTTGACTTGATCCGTCCGTAAAAAGCAAGCCGGTTACTCCACACAACCGCCAGTCCCTTCCTGATTTCCGGTTCACGATTGCGCTGCCCAGGACGCTTATTTGCGATCTTGTTTGGCGGCAAATCAATTGCCCAGCTTTCATCCTCGCTTATCGCTCGGTCAAAAGCTGCATCCAAAGCAGCATCCACGACTCCCAAGTGTGATTGCAGATGAAAGTGCGACATCGTTTGTGCTTCGGCTAGATGGACAAAGCTATGCGTACGCTGCTCCGGAGCCATCGCGTTCGCCAACGGAACATTGATGCACAGCAAGTCGTTGAGCGTGTTTTGCAGTTGCACGTTCGTTAGCCGCCGGCTCTGCACACGCCCAATGCTCGCGTGACGTTGTCGCTGAGCATCATCGATCGCATCGCCGAGCGGAGTCAGGAATCGCTTCCGCGCTGCCGTTGCAAGCTGGGTCTCGTCGGGTGGTGGCATCTCGCCATTCTGAACTCGGTCGAAAACGCGAATCCATCTTTTCGCATTCTCCTCATCGACAAGACTTTTGCTCAACGATTCAACATCGAAACCACCCTCGCCGGACTCGCCGTCATGACAATCCAAACAATGATTGCGGACGAAATTCATAGCCTGGAAGGGCACATGAAGCGAATCTTTATCAGCGGCTCGGACACGCGGAATGGGCAAAATCGCAACCATCAACAAGCCAACGATTGCCCAAGCGGGAATCGGCCCCGATGGCAAGCGAAACTTGGCACCAAGCCAAACAGAGTGGTTGTCTAAATAACTCACGATTGATCGGGGGCGTCCACGCGGTACGAATGAGAGAACCAGTCTCGACCGGCGATCGAGCAAAATCTCATTGAAATGCTTCGCCAACAAGTCGACAAACATGCTTAATGTTAACATCGAAGGAAGGTGTAGCGAAGACAAATCGCCTGAAGCGTGCAACAATTCAGCGACGATTGTTGATAAAACCGAACAAAACAAGCTAGTCTGCGTACTGGCGAAACCGATTGCATTCGCAAAGTGTTTTTCGTGCTGCCGCCGGACGGTCTTCACGTTCATCGGTATCAATACTTTTCCTGCTTGTCCTCATTACCCCGCGGTTCGCATGTCGGCCACCGTTTTGCTGATTTTGGTGGCCGCATTGATGGCATGTTGCATCAGTGGCCTGAGCCTTTTTCCGGTTCGGCGTTACGCCCGGCAACTGGGACTACTGGATCGACCAGGCGGGCACAGCAGCCACACCGTTCCCACTCCGCTCGGTGGTGGCATCGGAATCTATCTTGGGATCACACTGACGATCCTGTTTGGTCTCGCCGCCGCCTGGTACCTGCAATGGCTCGGACAAAGCGAGGGCGGCCTAGCCGACTTCCAGGCAGGCCTGGGTAGTTGGATCCCCAGTCGTTGGTTCGAGCTCGCGGCCGTTCACGCCCCCGGCGTTTGGTCCCGTTCGGGCGACGTCTTATGGCTGTTGGCCGGTGGCACCGTGCTGCTGATTCTGGGCTTATGGGACGATCGCCGCGGACTATCCGTCACAGTCCGCTTGGGATGCCAATTCGCAATCGCCGCCGCCGTGGTGTTGGGATTGGGGATCGAACTGACCGCCTACATGAACGCCGGTTGGCTGACCAAGGGCTTGTCGATTCTATGGATTGTGGCTGTTATCAATTCCTTCAACATGCTCGATAACATGGACGCGTTGTCGGGCGGTATCGCAGCAATCATTGCCGCGTCCATGGCCGCCGTCATGATGACGACTCCCGACCCAGACACCGACCGACCCCAGTTGCTGGTCGCAGCATTACTGTTGGTCGTGTCGGGTGCTTTGATCGGATTCTTGTTCCACAACCGTCCGCCGGCGAGCATCTTCATGGGCGACGGCGGCAGCTACTTGGTTGGATTCTTGATCGCTGTTGCCACCTTGATGGCGACGTTTGTAGGCGGCCCCACTTCCGACGGCAGTTTGCGTCCTCACGCGGTGTTGGCTCCACTGTGTGCGATGGCGGTGCCGCTGTACGACATGACCACGGTACTTTGGATTCGTATTCGCGAAGGCCGAAGTCCATTCTTAGGTGACAACAGTCACTTGTCACATCGCTTGGTTGCACTCGGTTTGTCGAGACCACGAGCGGTCGCGACCATCCATCTAATCACCGCCACGTGTGGTCTTTCCGCTTTACTACTGACTCATGTTTCAATGCTTCAGGCTGTCACGGTTCTTGGCATTGTCGCATGCATGCTATTGCTGGTCGCGATTCTGGAATCAACCCACTGGAAGGATCCCAAGTCGTGAGCACGCCACTTCGCTCAGCCCACCAGTGGGCCGTATTAGGCGGAGCGTCTGCACTGACCGTTTGGGCGATCTATCAACCAGGCGATTCGACCGCGGTCGAACAGGGCTCGTCATTGGGTCTGACGTTTTTCGTGCTGGCGTGGGCGTCCGTCGCCCTTGCGACCTACCCACTAACGACGCCCGTCCATTTCAATTGGCGCAATCCAAGCGACTGGGCCGATGTGTTACCGGTGTTGCTCGCGGGCTGGGTTTTTCTATCCGGATGGGTCGCAGCAGGCTCCTTTTCGTCACAGCCACCAGAAATCGGCGGGAACTTGAGAGCCGCTACCAACGAAGGGTGGTGGTGGTTAGCTGCAGCAGCTTGGTGGATCGTTGGTCGGCGGATGATGACGACGCCGGAGTCACGATCCGCGATGACCGGCCTTCTGATCAGCCTAGGAGTCCTGCTTGCCGTTCACGCACTGCACCAGCGATACATTTCGTTGCCACAAACGCTGCGTGAATACGAAGCCAACCCCGATCAGCAACTTGCCCTCGCTGGCGTCGTGGCACCGCCTGGATCAGCGGAACGAATGATCTTCGAAAACCGCTTGCGAGACGGCGGTCCAACGGCGACATTCGCACTGGCAAACTCGCTTGCCGGTCCGTTGGCGATGATTGCAGCCGCATGTCTGACGATTTTGGTTGAACGCCGTCGCCGTCTCGCCCAACATCGTGGCTTCACATCGATCGTGGCCTTGGCACTGGTTTTCGTGCTCTGGGCACTACTGGTTTCAGGCAGCCGCAGCGGAGTGCTTTCGGTTGTCCTTGGCGGAGCGTGCCTGGCTGCTCATTGCGTTTTGTCCCGCCGTTTCTCATTCGGCAAGCGGACAATCGCATTCGCCGTTGTTGCAGGAGCGGCCGCCATGTCCTTGGCTGCCTTAGCACCGAATCGAGTGGGATGGTCGAGCGTACCGGCCACGATTCAGCTAAGACTGCAGTACTGGCGATCGACTTTGGCAATGGTGTGGGACCACCCTTGGTTCGGCATTGGCCCCGGTAACTTCCAACTCGCATACCAAAAATACCGCGATATCAGTGCGCATGAACTGATCGCCGAACCGCACAACTTCTTTTTCGAAACGCTTGCTTGCGGTGGCTGGATCGCCGCCATCGTCTTGCTGGCACTGTTGATCGCAAGCATCTCGCAAGCCGTTGCTGCATCGAACACGCTATCGGCCCCCGATTTCAATCCTGAAGGCAACCCTGAAAACAACCGTTCATGGGGTCCACGCGTCGCGGTGATCAGTGGCGGCATCATTGGTATATTCGCTGCGTGGTATGTCGGCATTACGACCGGCCAAGTGCCTGACTTCGAGGCTCATCAGTTTGCATTGCCACTCGCAATCGCCTTCACCGCCGCCTGGATGATGTGGTCCCCCAACGTCGCCAATGATATCAGCTTCGTAAAAGTCGGTGCCGTTGCATCCGCGACCGGCCTGATTCACTTGTGCATTTCCAGCGGCTGGACCATCCCCGGCGTAACAGTGATTCTAGCGGGATTCGCGGCCATGACAGTCCCGTTAACCCTTGTTGCACCCGAGATCGTTCCCAAGACAACGCCATCAACCAAGACGACATCATCGCCATTCGCTATCGTCACCCGCAAGAACAAGATCGCAAGCACTCTGTTTGCTGCAACGGGGCTGATCACACTGACCTTCATGTGGGTCTACTCGGTTCGTCCGGTACAGACATCGGAGGCCAGCATGCAGCGGGTCGAAGAATCAATGCAACGCGGCCGAATCAGCTCGGTCACCCAACAACTACGGTCGGCACTAACCGAAGATCCACTAGCGAGCCCTCCGGCTATCTGGCTTGCGTCGATTGAAAACCAACGATGGATCACGTCTTACTTGCAGTCCAAATCGACGAAGCGTTCGGACGCTTTCGCAACAGCATTTTCCGAAGCGACTCGGCGGATTGGCAACGATCCCTCACATCTTAAAGCAATTGGCGTCATGCATTTGCAGCGTTACCAAGTCGCTGGGCAAACCGAAGACTTGCAACTGGCCGCCGAAGTGTTCGACCGGATGATTTCCTTATCGCCGACCCATCAAGAGTACGTTGCCCAAGCAGCTGAAATTGCTTGGGAACAGGTCGCGTTGGGTATCACACCAACGTCGCCGCCAAGCGTGCTCACGAAGCAAGCCACCGAACTTTCACAAGCCGGTAGCGTGGTCACTCGCATCCTTGGGCTGCAAATCATCCTGCCCGCTCAAAAGATCGGTGCACGTGCTGCGGCCAGTCCGATTACTGAGTCGGCGTTGGTTATCTTAGATGCCCGCTCGGCTTCACAGCAGCACTAACGAAACGCGGTTGTCGGCAGATCATGCCACCACCTGGCTTGGCCCGCGTTAGGACGCTTCGTAGCCATTCGGGTTTTGTGACTGCCAACGCCAGCTATCACGGCACATGTCGTTGACGTCCAAAGTTGTCGCCCAACCAAGTTCTTCCTTTGCTTTGGATGGATCAGCGTAGGCAGCAACAATATCGCCAGCACGTCGCGGTGCGATTTCATAAGGCAACTTCTTGCCAGCAGCCGCCTCAAAAGCGTGAATCATTTCAAGCACAGTCGAGCCCGTTCCGGTTCCTAGGTTGTAGGTCACCACACCGGGCTGCTTCGACACGATTTGTTCCACGGCTGAAACATGAGCCTTTGCCAGATCCACCACGTGGATGTAATCGCGAATACAAGTCCCATCGCGAGTCTCATAATCGTCGCCGAAGACGTTCAGCTTGGCCAGTTTGCCGACGGCAACCTGAGTGATGAATGGCAACAGGTTATTAGGAATCCCATTAGGATCTTCACCAATGTCTCCGCTGGGGTGAGCCCCAACCGGATTGAAATATCGCAATAGCGAGAAGTTCATGCTGTTGTCGCTAACGTAGACGTCACGCATGATCTGTTCGGTCATCAACTTAGTCCACCCATACGGGCTTTCTGCACCCGCGGTAGGATGATCTTCGGTCAACGGCAACTTCGTTGGCTCGCCATAGACGGTGCATGACGAACTGTAGACCAAGTTTTTACAACCAGCGGTTTGCATCGCCGCGATCAAATTGATCGTACCGGAGACGTTGTTTTGGTAGTAACGCAGCGGATGCTCGACGGATTCTCCTACCGCCTTCATCGCAGCGAAGTGAATGATCGCGTCCGGCTGAACTTCCTGGATCACCGCCAGCGTTTGATCGCTGTCCAGCAAACTGAAGCATCGCAAATCAACTTTCTTGCCTGTCAATTTTTCGACACGTCGCAGTGATTCCTTGCTGCTGTTGCTCAGATCATCAATCGCCGTTAATTCGTGACCGGCCTCCAGCAATTCCAGACAAGTGTGGCTGCCGATATAGCCGGCACCGCCGGTGACTAAAATTTTCATCCAAAACTGCTTTCAATTGGTTCGAGGCGAATGGGTCAATCAACCCTACGCCAGTAAAGCTCACCATGACCTTCAGACGGTCAAACGTAGTGAAAATAGCAAAAATGACGGGATTTTGACCAGACCCGAAGCCGCCAGTGGATCGCTATGTTGCCTTGCCACTTCGACGTCATCCCGGTCATCACCACCCAAACTACCCACCAGAGAACATCTTGCCGACTGGTAGAAGATGTATGCAAAACTGGACAGCGCGATCTAACGCGGGGCGATGCAGCACGGGAAAATGCAAAGCGGGGCAGGGCGACTCCGCTAGTTTGGCCCTCGCACATAACCCTTCATCGGCGTTATCTTAGCTTGCGCAAACCGTCAATTGTCTACAGGTAAGAAATAATGTCATTGAATATCGGAGTCGATGTCGGCGGAACGACGTCAACCATTTGCGTGGGAGACCAAGCGGGACGCATCACTTACATTTCGCCGCAATTTCCCACTCGCAACACCGAAGGCCCCGATGCCACAATCCAAGACATCGTCAATGCGATTGTCGCGGCTTTAAACAAGCTTGACGCGAGCCTTTCCGATGTCCGTCGTGTCACAATCGCAACACCTGGTCCGGCAACACTCGATGGCGTGCTCTCGCCAACGCCAAATCTCAACAACGACGTTTGGGAAAATTGCCCCATTCGCGAACTGTTGCAAATCCGACTGCAACAAACCGCCGCTGCCGCCGGATTAACGCACACGACTGGACTGACTGCAGGATACGTAGGCGACGGACAAGCCGCGGCTTTGGGCGAGTTCGCGGCCCGACGCGGCGACGTTTCATTCGCATCAGACGCCGCAGTCTCATTGGGGATCGATCCCGGACAAATCCAAGGCAACCTTGATTCGTTATTTATGGTTGCCGTTGGCACCGGACTGGGTGGAGGCGAAGTCCGCAGCGGCAAAGTGATCCAAGGCAACGAGGGTCGTGCTGGCCACGCCGGACACATCATGCTTTCCGCCGATGCATTTCGCTACGAGCACGACCGCAACCTCAAGGTCGGCAACTCAACCAGCACCGTGGAATCCGCCGTGTCGCTGACGGCGTTGACCCGACAACTCGCCTATCGGTTGAATCTACCGCAATGGAAATCGCACTCGCTGAATCAGGTCCCCGGCACCGACAAAGACCGTGCAAAATTGTTGCGAGAACTGGCCGCCGATGGCGATGCACTGGCACTGGAATTGTTTCAAGACCAAGCCAAAGCGTTGGGCATTGCGTTGTTGTGCATTCAATACATTGGCGACTACGACGTCCTTGTCATCGGTGGCGGGGTTTGCGATCTAGCAACTTCGGTACGCAGCCAATACCTGACGACAGCCAAACAATCCTTTTATGACCATGCCCTCGACGGCTTTCGAAATTTCGACCACATCGAATTTTCGCGATGCGGCGACCACGCGTCGGTGATTGGCGCCTACACCCATGCCCTCGGTGCCGAAATCGGCTGAACGGGCTTTCATCGCAGTTTACGCTTCTCGAAAACTGCAGCCCGCTAGATGATCATTGACGATTCCCATCGCTTGCATGAACGCGTAACAAGTCGTTGGCCCGACGAACTTCCAACCTCGTTTTTTGAGTTCTCGGCTCATCCGCGAAGACTCTTCGGTTATCGCGGGAACGTCAGCAAAACGTTTGGGGATGGGGCTCGACGCGGGTTGAAATTGCCAAAAGAAGTCCGATAACGATCCTTCAACTTCGCACATTTCAATGGCCCGCGACGCGTTGTGAATCGCTGCTTCGATCTTCCCGCGATGCCGAATAATACCAGCATCTTGGACCAAACGATCAACCTCCGGGGTCGACCAACTCGCTAGCTTCGCAAAGTCAAAGTGGGCAAACGCCACACGGAAGTTCTCACGGCGTTTCAAAATCGTCAACCAAGACAATCCACACTGAAACCCTTCCAGACAAATCTTCTCGAAAAGCAATCGATCGTCGGTGACCGGGATTCCCCATTCCTGGTCGTGGTACTTCTGATACAGCGGATCGCCAACACACCAGCGACAACGAGCTAGATTGCCGGAATCAATCACCAGGTCAGATTCAGGAGACACAGACGGCATGGTCACCACAGACGACTAAGAATACGGGCGTTGGACGAATACGATAGCGAACCGAGCATTACGGTGACACCTTGACGAAGATTGGCGTTTTGGCGTCTCATACAGGGGCCAAAGCTCCTTTTCGATGATCCGATTATGACCTCTTCCTCCCCAGACGCCCGCCCTTTCGGTCCTGAACAGATCGAGGCCATGATCCCCCACCGCCAGCCGATGCGGCTGATCGATGAAGTGGTGGAATTAACAGAATCCACGATCCACGCTCGGAAGACGTTTTCAAAGGATGACTTTTTCGTCCAAGGGCACTTCCCCGAAATCCCACTGGTTCCCGGTGTGATCCAGTGCGAATGCTGTCTACAAGCCGGAGCGGTTCTGCTGAGCTCACGCACACCGGATTCTGGTGATTTCATCCCAGTCGCCACCCGAATGGACAGCGTGAAGTTCAAAAACATGGTTCGCCCTGGCGACACCGTCGATATTCACGTCACCCTGAAAGAACGTCTTGCCAACGCATTCTTCCTATCTGGAAAGATGTTGCTGAACGGCAAAACGACCACCCGACTTGAGTTCGCCTGTAGCCTCACGACTCCTCCCGCAGACACGTCGCTCACCGCATCCCCTGCAGAACAGGAGGCGAACCAATGAGTGATCTCGACCCAAATTCGACAACTCCGGCAGCAATTGACTTCCTGAACATCGCCGGGAAGAAATTCTTGGTCATGGGTGTCGCTAACCGAAAAAGTGTTGCCTGGGCCATCGCCCAACAAATCGAGCAAGCCGGTGGCGAGGTCATCTACACCGTTCGCAGCGAAGCCCGCCGCGAAAGCGCTGCCAAATTGTTAAAAGATCGACGCGTCATCGTTTGCGACGTTGAGCAACAATCCCAAATCGATCAGCTCGGCCAAACCCTAGTCCAGGAACAAATCCAGCTATCTGGATTGGTGCACGCGATCGCCTTTGCCGACTACAGCGACGGTATTCAACCGTTCCACGAAACAACGCGAAAACAGTTCTTGCAGGCAATCGATATCTCGGCCTTCTCGCTGATTGCGGTTTGCAATGCTGTCCGCGAAAGTCTGGCCACTGATGCTTCGGTCGTTACGATCGGTATCAGTACGACGCGAATGGCGAGCGAAAGCTATGGGTTCATGGCTCCTATTAAGGCGGCGTTGGAATCGTCGCTTGCTTTTCTAACCAAGTCTTTCAGCCGGTTTAGCGAAGTCCGCTTCAACGCAGTCGCCGCCGGTCTGCTAAAAACAAGTGCCTCGGCTGGCATCCCGGGTTACGTCGATTCGTACTTGTATGCCGAAAAGGTCATCCCGCGCGGACGCGCCCTCGCAACGGATGAAGTCGCATCGACGGCCACGTTCTTACTGTCCCCCCGATCCAGCGGGATCACTTCCCAAGCGATTGTGGTCGATGCTGGCATGTCGACTAACTATTTCGATGCCGCCGTCGTCGGCGCGGTGACCGACGCCTCGGTTGACTAACACGTCGTAGTCGACCTTTCCATCCAACTTCCTCTGTACATCATTCATTTCGGTTCAATGGCTCAAGCGATCTACATCAACGGCAAGTACTTCTCCCGCGAAGACGCCAAAATCAGCGTATACGACCACGGCTTGCTTTACGGCGACGGCGTGTTCGAAGGAATGCGCATCTACGCTGGCAAAGTGTTCGCACTGGAAGACCATCTTGTCCGCTTGTACGAATCCGCTCGCGCGATCGCTTTGAACGTCCCGATCGATATCGACGCCATGCGCGCCGCCACCGTCGAGACCGTTGCCAAGAACGGCTTGACTGAAGGCTACGTTCGTTTGGTCATTACACGCGGTGGCAACCAACTTGGACTCAATCCGTTCAGTTGCGAGGATCCGCAGGTCATCATCATCGTGGATTCAATATCGCTGTACCCTGAAAAGTACTACACCGAAGGGCTTGACCTGGTGACCGCATCCACGATCCGTAATCACCCTGCGGCGCTTAGCCCACGAGTCAAGTCGCTCAACTACCTCAACAACATCATGGCCAAGATCGAAGCACTCCGTGCCGGTTGCGTCGAAGCCGTGATGCTCAACCACATGGGTGAAGTCGCTGAATGCACCGGCGACAACATCTTCATCATTCGCCGTGGTCGACTTATCACCCCGCCGATCCATGCTGGCATTCTTGAGGGTATTACACGTAACACCGTGATCGAACTGGCTCGTAAGGCAGGAATTGAAGTAGCGGAAGAAACGATGACCCGCCACGACCTGTTCATCGCGGACGAATGCTTCCTGACCGGAAGTGCTGCCGAGGTAATCCCAGCTGTCAAACTGGATGGACGACTGATTGCCGATGGCAAGGTGGGGCCGATCACACGTCAGCTCAATGAACTGTTCAAAGAACACGTTCGGAACCAGTAGTGATCGCTGGCGAAAACCGCCAACAAGAAGCGAATACTCATAAGCGTCTTCACCTCGAAGACGCTCAGTGCATTCTGGGATGTGCCGTTGTTTCAACGGCAACAGAATCGTTGCCACGGCCGCTATCTCGGAATTGAACTTTGCCGCAGCCCGAGCGTCTAGATAGCGATGTTCTCGCGGACAAGCGACGTGACCACGCCCAATGCTTCATCGCCGAAACCGGCCGAAGCCGTCGCAAGCGAAGGATTGCTTGACTCCCAGATTCGCAATGCAACGTGGCCGCTGCGAAGCTTGGCAAGAACCAGGGAACCGTGAGCGATTTCCTCACTCGCTTCGATCACCAAGTAGTCGCTGTCGAGAATATTACGGTGCTCCAGCGAGTTGCCAGAGACTTGAACGACAAAGCGTTCACCGGTGGCAAGCACTTTACCCAGGTCAACCGTGACGGTTGGATTCATGTCCAACTCAACAGGCTGATCCGAGACCACACCCATCATCACCAAGCCGGTTTTCGATCGAGCATTGCCATCGGTCAATTCAATCGCGCGAGACTTGTTCGCCTTGCGAACAATCAATCCCTTGCGTTCAAGAGCCCGCAGGTGACACATCACCCCGTTGGGACTTTTGATTCCAAAGTGTTCGCCAATCTCGCGAACAGTCGGTCCATACCCGCGGTCTTGAATCAACGAACGAATAAGCTCGTATACATCCTTCTGCCGGTCTGTAAGTTGCGGCTTGGTCATAGGTTCTCTGACGGCGGGGCAATTCATGTAGTGGGAACTGCTTAAGAAGGCGGGAGCAAAATCTGGTTAATTCTCGAATCACTTTGACGACGGAATTCTAACGTTAATTTATACACCAACTATCACTATTCACCCGTGCACGGCCCTCGATTTTGGTAAAAACGAGCACTCGAGGGGGTATGACAACCAGCCGATTAGGAGAACAAATGAGTTCCAACAATGGCTGCACCAACTGGTAGACACCAGTACGCGAACCAATGCAGCCGGTCCTCTTTGCTCCAGCAAATTAGCCAGCGCAGTGCAAAAACACCCACTGCCATCGCTGTGATCGCACCAAGACAAAGCAGAGCCCCAGACAGCGTCGAAGCCGAATCGCTGCCATCAAGTAGATCTTTAACTGTCAACACTGTTGCACCGCAGATTGCGGGGATGGCCAATAAAAAAGAAAAGGTGACCGAGTCATCCTTTCCCAACCCCATCAATCTGCCACCCAAGATGGTCGATCCGCTACGGCTGATCCCCGGAAGGATAGCGACCGCCTGGAAACAACCAACGATCAACGCCCCCCACCATCCCATTCGCTCGTAACGTCCCTCACGAGCCGACAACTTGCCTAACACAATGAGCAGCACACCAGTCACCATCAACATGGCCCCAGCCAACAACGGACTTCGGATCAACCAGGGAAAGGCTTCTTTGATCGTCAGTCCCACCACAACGGCGGGCAGGGTTCCAATCACCAACAAGCCAATGACACGGCGATCTCGCGACAACAGGTCCAAGATTTTTCGCCAGTAGACAATCAAGATGGAGCCAAGCGTGCCGGCGTGCAAAATGATCTCTAGAGAAGCCGACTCTCCCAATTCGCCGAGCATCGATCCGAGGATGACCAAATGACCGGATGAGCTGATCGGTAGGAATTCGGCAATTCCCTGGACGACGGCCAGGATCAAAACTCGATACAAGTCGGACACGATTGAAAGTCTGGGTTAAAGTGTGGCATTGCGATTCATCTAACCTACTTTAGGGTGCTCGCTCTTCTGCGAGCCGCCCGCGAAATACACCACTAAATCCTCACTCACAAAGATTTCCGTGACGGCAAACTCCGAGAATACCGACTGGGACGGTTCCGACGATCAAACCAGTCCCAACGCTTCGGCCAGTTCCATCGATTCAGCCACCCTCGATCACCAGACCGATTGCGGTAACGGACAATCCACCCATACGCTCACCGGGGACGCGATCAATTTGTTTCGTGGGTTCTGCATGGGTGCGGCCGACACGGTCCCCGGCGTCAGTGGTGGTACGGTCGCCTTAATCTTGGGCCACTACGATCGATTGATCGCGGCGATTAGCCATGTTGATTCCGAAGCGGTTGCCTTGTTGATTGGTGGAAACTGGCGTGCACTGGCTAACAAACTCGACCTTCGTTTCTTAGTCGTCCTCGGACTCGGAATCGTGACCGGTATCGGCTTGCTAGCCGGTCTGATGCATTGGCTGTTACACGAACGGATGAACGAAACCATGGCCGTCTTTTTCGGCCTCGTCCTTGCGAGCGTGTGGGTCGTTCGCCGGAACGTGGCCTCATGGGGAATTGAACGTGTCGTGGGCTTAGTCATCGGGATTGTTGCCGCACTAGCAATCTCCCAAATCCCCGCCAGCGTCGGTGAGGTCAGCACGGTGTACCTCTTCTTCAGCGCTTCGATCGCAATTTGCGCGATGATTTTGCCGGGTATCAGCGGCGCGTTTGTCCTCTTGCTGTTCGGTGTGTATGAGCCCGTGATTGGAATGATCAAGGACTTCGTCAAAGGAAACTTTGACGCCCAATCCATCACGCAGCTATTCGTCTTCGCGGCCGGTTGTGGGTTCGGATTGCTGGCATTTTCTCGACTCTTGAACTACCTGCTATCCACTCATCGCGATGTCACAATGGCGACCCTCATCGGATTAATGATTGGATCGGTCGGTCGGCTATGGCCTCTGCAGGTCGTCACACCCGAGACGGCAGACTTAAAACTGAAGTTTCAAAAATTCAATTTCGTTTCACCAGCTGAATACGACGGCAGCGTTATCATGCTGGCGGTTCTAGCGATCGTCGCCGCCGGCATCGTTTTGGTTGCCGACCATGTCACACGCAAACACATGGCCACCTAAACCGACCGGTGCTAATGCTTGTTGCTAATCGTCGTTGCAACTTGCATTTTTCGCGTTTCATAAATCGGAATCAGCCGGTCATGAAGGCGACGGTTTGATCCGCGCGATCGCTCGGGTAGCGACCTTGGGTAGGCCCCGCTGAATCGCTTTCCAATCTGGCTTCGCCCCTTTTTTAGGTCGCACCACCAGTTCGTATCCAACTGGAATCCGATCACGCTGCGTACGAAACGACTCGCGGATCAATCGCTTCCACCGGTTACGCACAACGGCATTGCCCGTCTTCTTGGGAATCGTGACGCCCAAGCGAGTCACATCCAACGACGATGTTTCTGTTGATGCGACGGCGTCCAAATTTGGACGCAGCATTGCAAATACGACTATCGTGCTATCTGCCGCACAACCACCGCGACGAAGCACACGAGTGAAATCGTCGCCTTTGACGATGCGCATCGACTTAGGGAACTTCGCATCGACGACGTTTGTCACTAAACAGTCCTCATCAAACGGTTGTATGAACCGCGTCCGATTGCGTCGCAACGAACCGCACGTCACCGCCCACAATCGTGTGGGTGACGACAGCATGCAATTGACGACCTTCCATCGGACTGCTCTGACATTTCGACAAGAACGCTTCCGGACGAACCGTCCATGTTGCTTCCGGGTCAAAAACAACCACGTCGGCAGCAGCACCGACACTGAGCGTGCCAGCATCCAGCTTGGCGATTTTCGCAGGATTGGTCGACAAGCACTCAATCGCTCGAGTCCACGACATGACACCAGTGCGAACCATGTCCGTGACCGTTGCCGCAAGCGTCGTTTCTAAAGCAGCGGCACCGAACGGAGCGGTATCCAAATCGTTGCCCTTCTTTTCACGGGCCCGCGGCATATGACCGGTTTGAATAGCGTCGATGGTCCCATCGGCAACGGCATGCTGGAGCATCTCCACATGCCTTGCACTGCGAATCGGCGGGTGAACCTTGTACCTCGCATCGAAACTGCGAAGCGATTCATCGCTGCCGCTCAAATTATGCGGGCAAACGGAAGCTGAGATCGCGATATCACGCGCCTTCACACGACCGATCATGTCGATCGCCCCCATCGTACTTACCGGACCGACATGCAATCGGCCCTTCGTCGCCTCAGCTAACCGAACGTCACGTGCGATCGCCAAGTCTTCGGCTTCCGAAGGCAATCCTTTCAGGCCCAGTGCCAATGAAACGCGACCGTCGTGCATGACGCCGCCTTCGGCCAAGCCCGGCACCTCCGGCCGATCGAAAATGGGAACATCAAACATGCGGCAATAGTCCAATGCACGCTTCAGCAAAGCATCATTGGGCATCGGCCGGGGCGAATCGCTAAATCCGATTGCTCCCGCCTCGTGCAAGATCGCCAGTTCCGCCATCTGCTCGGCTTCGCGAGACTTACTCAAGCAAGCGATCGGATAGATCCGAACGCCACCCACTCGTTGCGCGATTTGGATCACCAATTCAACGGCCGCCGCTGAATCGATAACCGGATTGGTATTACTGCAGCACAACAGCGACGTGTAACCACCCGCCAACGCGGCGTCACTTCCCGATTGAATCGTTTCGTCTTCTTCTCGGCCTGGCTGCCGCAACTCAGCTCCGAGATCTACTAAACCCGGAGCGACAATTTTGCCACTTGCGTCGATCCACTGAGCATCACTCGGGATATCGCCATCCGCCGGATCGATCGCCGCAATTCGCCCATCGACCAACAACAGTCGAGCGACGCGGTCGATACCGTTCGCCGGATCGATTACCCGCCCTCCATCAATGACGATTGGCTCAGGCGATGGGAAATTCAATGCAGTTCTCACGTTGGTTAAACCCAATTCGGCGTATTTTCAGCAGGAGGCTCAACGCCGGCGATCGCCGCGTCACTGGCCCCCGCCAACAACCACAGCGATGCCATCCGCACCGCGATGCCGTTAGTGACTTGTTCTAGAATGACCGAATGCGGCCCATCGGCGACCTCTGGCGTGATTTCCACACCGCGGTTGATGGGGCCCGGTGCCATGATCAAAATTTCGGGTTTGGCCCGACGCATCCGATCACCGTTCATGGCGTACAAGGCCGCGTATTCGCGAACACTGGGAAACGGCCGGGTGTATTGTCGCTCAAACTGAATTCGCAATAGGTTCAACACATCACAACGTTCAACAATGTCATCAAGCCGGTGTGCGACCTCGAACCCGAGTTCTTCCCACCGCGGACTCACCAACGTCGGCGGACCGCAAATGATCACATGAGCCCCTAGCTTGCGGAGCCCCCACAAGTTACTACGGGCGGTTCGGCTATGCGCAATATCACCAACCAGAGCGACTGTCTTGCCAGCTAAAATCTGCTCCGGATCGAGCGACTCATCCGCCCAATCTTCGCGTCCGCGACTCTGCAAAATCGTCAGGATGTCCAACAAGCCTTGCGTCGGGTGTTCGTGCGGTCCATCGCCCGCGTTCAGAACCGAGCACCCAAGCTCGCGAGCCAGCAAATGCGGCGTGCCGGGAGTGAAGTGCCGTGTGACGACCCAGTCCACACCCATCGCTTCAATTGTCTTGGCCGTGTCGACGAACGTCTCGCCTTTCGCAACGCTGCTACCGGCGCTGCTGAATTCAACCGTATCCGCTCCGAGCCGTTTGGCCGCTAAGGAGAAACTATTGCGGGTACGTGTACTGTTTTCGAAAAACAGGTTCGCGCATGTTCTGCCCGACAGCAGTGACAGTTTTTCTCTGCATCCATTGGTCAGCTCCTTTAACGTTTGAGCCGTCCGGAGGATTGCCATCAGCTCCGCCGCTGAATGTCGTTCCAGATCCAATAGATGGCGATGCCGCCAAATTGCCGGGAAAGTAAGCGTCTGAGAATCAATCTTCGTTGCCATGCTCCGCAGTTTAGGCAACAACGTCGTCTTTGGTAACTAGTATGCTTTGCGATTATGCCAGCTTCCCAACCGCGACCGAATTCCCGCTCCCCGTCTGAGTCTCAAGCTCCTCTGGCAAGTGAGTCACAAGCTCAGCCAGCGGGACGCTCTGTGGCGGCGGGCAGCTCTGTGCCGGCGAATCCAACATTGCCTGCGAGCGAGCTTGTCGAAACCATCCGCCAATCGGCTTATGACGAAGGGTTCATCCGTTGTGGAATTGCCCCGGCAGTAACTAGCGAGGGATTTCCTCGATTGGTCGACTGGATCGAAGCGGGTTACGCCGCCGAGATGAGCTACTTCAGCAATCGGCTGGACGCATACCGACACCCTAGCGGCGTATTGCCCGGTGCGAGGTTGTTGATCGTCATGGCGATGCCGTACCACGCCGAATCGCCCGCAAGTCTTCCAGCCCCCACAAATCTCTCAACCGCCGAAAGTCCATCGCCAGTTGCGGACGAAAAAACAGCCGCCAACCAAAATCCACGCCACATCAACACGACATTTGGCCGCGTCGCCCGATACACATGGCAGGGGACCGACTATCACGACACGATTCATCCAAAACTTAAACGCCTGTGTCGCCAGATCAGAGAAGTTTGCCCCGAGGCAAACGCGAGGGGCATCGTTGACACCGCTCCGTTGATGGAACGCGAAGTCGCCCAACTGGCGGGGCTGGGGTGGCGAGGAAAGAACACGCTTCTGCTCAATCGCGAACTGGGCAGCTACTTTTTTCTCGCCTGCATTCTGGTTGATATCGATCTGCCAGCCGATTCGCCGCACGCCACTTCCCACTGCGGAACCTGCACAGCGTGCTTGGACGCCTGCCCAACGGACGCATTCGTCCAGGCCGGCGTTTTGGACGCATCGAAATGCATCAGCTACCTGACGATTGAACATCGCGATTCCATTCCAGAATCATTGCGACCAGGGATTGGAAACTGGCTTTTCGGCTGCGATGTTTGCCAAGAAGTTTGCCCTTGGAACCGTAAACCTGCTCGCCGAGCGGACCTGAAGTCCTCAACCTTCGCAAATCCCAGCAACAAATCCGGACCCACGGCAAACGAAACCACCCCCCAATCCCAACCCGACGAATTTAACTCCCGATCCTGCGAATCGGACCAGCGATCCAGAGCCCCCCATACCGAGATCGACAATGCGAAACTTCCACTTAACGGGGCCGAATCTGACGAAGCCATCGGCTGGATGGATGCCCTGGCCCTCTTCGAACTTTCCGACGATGAATTCCGGACACGATTCAGGCGATCACCGATGTGGCGAACCCGTCGTCGAGGCATGCTTCGCAACGCTGCCATTGTCCTGGGCAATATCGGAGGCCGTGAATCACTGCCTTCCCTACTAGTAGCCCGCCAAGACGATGACCCAATCGTCAGCGAATCCGCGGCCTGGGCGATCAAACAAATCCATGATCGCCAAAAAACAACCTCACATTGACATCAACGACCGGAACCATCGTCCCGAGACGTACGTCAATTGCTTAGCTGATTGTTTTGTTCGCACCGGTTTTATCGGATAAAACAGGCAGAAACCCGTAAACGTTGCGATCCGCGGTGCCGGGTTGTGACGTAAACTAACTCCATGATCGCCCCACCTTTGATGGACCTCCCGACTCTTTGGATGCTTGGTATGAACCAATCCCGCCGTTCGCTCGCCTTTCTGTTCGTCGCTTTAGCCACAGTGGTTTCCGGAACAACGGTTTCCGCTGCTGCGGCTGAAACGTTGCCTGAATTCTCCAAGATCTCGGAGGACTTCGAGGCTGTTTCGGTTTCGGACCAACAGGCCACCAAAGGCCTCTTCAATGTCTGGAAACGAGAGAAGGACTCGGCCGTTATCGGCGAGCTTCCCAAGAATTTCAAAGGGAAAAACTATTTCATCGCCCTGACGCTTAGCAGCGGCGACCGCTATGCCGGATTGCAATCGGGTGACTGGGTGGTTCAGTGGCGGCGATACAACAATCGTTTGGCACTGATCGCTCCGAACTTGGATATCCGGGCGACGGGCGACGATGAGTCAAAAGCCTCCGTCAAACGTCTCTTCACCGACCGCGTACTATTTGATGTGCCAATCCTCGCGATGGGTCCACACGGTGGTCCGGTCGTCGACTTGGACAACCTGCTGGTTAACAACGCCAGCAAGTTCTTCGGGGCTCAGATACGCGTCACCAATTCACGACTCTATTCAATCGAATCGCTGAAGGTCTTTCCGAAGAACGTCGAACTCGCATTCGAAATCGTCGGCCAGGGCGGACGCTTGCAAACGCTTCACTATTCATTCAGTGAAGTCCCAGGCACTTCCAGTGGATTCAAACCACGTAAAGCTGACGAACGCATCGGTTACTTCACAACCTCGTTTTCCGACCTCAGCAAGTACGACGACGAAGAAACTCGCGTGCGATACATCAATCGCTGGCACCTCGAAAAACGTGACCCCAAGCTGAATCTAAGTCCACCGAAAGAACCGATCCGGTTCTATGTCGAACACACGACACCGGTTCGCTATCGCCGTTGGATCAAAGCTGGCATCGATTACTGGAACAAAGCGTTCGAAAAAGTGGGTATCGACGATGCGATCGTGATTGAATACCAGGACGCCGTCAGCGGCATTCATATGGAAAAGGATCCCGAAGACGTCCGCTACAACTTCGTTCGCTGGCTCAACAATGACATTGGTACCGCGATCGGCCCCAGCCGGGTTCATCCATCGACCGGCCAAATCTTGGACGCGGATATCATTTTGACCGACGGTTGGATTCGTCACTTCAACTTCAATTACGTCGATCTGATGCCCAAATTGGCAATGGAAGGCGTCAGCGCCGAGACGCTCGCATGGCTGGCGACCCGCCCGAACTGGGATCCGCGCATCCGCATGGGTGCTCCGGAGGAAACTCACTCGCTGCGTGCCAAGTACGCTCGCCAAGCCACTCAACCGATGGCCGGTTACCAAATGGCACAAGCCGATCCATCCTTGCTAGGCGATGACGAATTCGATGGTCTGATTGGACACGTCAGCCAAAAAAATGGCATGTGCATGGCTGCCACCGGTCGCAGCATGGATTTGGCACTCGCTCGCATGAACTGGGCTTTGTCGCTGCATGCAGACCTCGAAGCCGAAAAGAAAAAGAAGAAAGACAAGAAGAAGGAAGATGAAGAGTCAAAAGACTCCACCGAAGAAAAGTCTGACGCCAAGAAGGACGATGACAAGAAAGTAAAAGAGCCTGCTGACGATAAGTCCGACGACGAATCTGACGAGGACAAAGAAGAAGCCGACGACGAAAAAGATGACGACGACAAGGACAAGAAGGACGATGAAACCGTCCTGCTTGACGGGATGCCTGAATGGTTCGTTGGACCGTTGCTCGCCGATCTAGTTGCCCACGAAGTGGGCCACACCCTAGGACTGCGTCACAACTTCAAAGCGTCGTCGCTTCACACCATCGCGGAAATCAATAGCGAAGAAGTTAAAGGCAAGAAGCCTTTCACCTCGTCAGTAATGGACTACACCCCTATCAACTACCGATACGAAGCCGGTGACGTTCAAGGCGATTACGCCATGATCGACATTGGGCCATACGATTACTGGGCGATCGAGTACGGCTACACGCTTAAGAACTCATCACTTCCAGAAATCCTAAAGCGATGCTCCGAACCTGAAATGCAGTACGCAACGGATGAGGACACCAGCGGACCAGACCCCTACGCTCGTCGTTACGACTTCGGCAAAGACCCGCTCGCACATGCGACGGAACAAATGAAGTTGGTGCAGTTGTACCGCGACCAATTGCTAGATCGCTTCGTGAAGGATGGTGATAGCTGGGCGAAAGCTCGTCGCGGCTACGAATTGACGCTTGGCCTGCAAATGCGATCGGTCAGCATGATGGCAAACTGGATCGGTGGCGCATTCGTCCATCGTGATAAAAAGGGCGACCCCGGCAACCGCGTTCCCGTGGAAGTTGTTCCCGCCGACGATCAGCGAGCGGCACTGAAGTACGTGATCGATACTAGCTTCACTGACGAGGCTTACGGACTAACCCCCGAAATCCTTGAACGCCTGGGCGTCGACAAGTGGCTCGATGGTGGTCACGGAATGTCCGGGGAAGCGACTTGGCCTATCCACGATCGCGTCCTCGACATGCAAGCATCCTCGCTGACACTGTTGCTGAACCCAACTACTTTGCGTCGGGTTTATGACAACGAGTTGCGATTGCCCGCTGACCAAGATGCATTGACCCTTCCAGAATTGCTTGGCGAGGTCACCGCTTCGGTTTGGTCTGAACTGGATGCAACATGCCCAGATGATCGCAATGATCGCGACCCTATGATTTCGTCACTTCGCCGAAATCTACAACGCGAACATTTGCAACGATTGGTTGACTTGATCTTGGAGGAGGCACCTCAAACGGCCGCCTATCATCCGATCAGCAACTTGGCTCGTATGGAACTTCGCAAGCTAGCCGATCGAATCGAAGGCTCGCTGAAGTCCTGTGGCCAGAAAATGGATGCCTATTCCAAGGCTCACTTGACTGAAAGCCAACAACGTATCAATCGAGCTTTGGAAGCCAGCTACACCTATGGTGGCAAACAACAAAAAAGTCCGCTGATGATGTTGTTGATGGGTCGCCAAGAGGCACAACAGCAACAGATGCAAAGCGAACGTTAATCTAACTTTCGCGTGCCACGTTTAGATGATCGCCTAAAAGCAGTTGCTCGTATCATCCGTTGCGACACCCATGTGGATGTCGGATCAGATCACGGGCACCTGCTTTTTGCACTTTTGAAGTCCGGTCGCATCTCTCGCGGGATCGCGATCGAAAACAAGCAGCAGCCTTATCTGAATTCGCAATCGACACTTACCGGCGTCAACGCGGAAGTGCGAATGGGTGACGGGCTTGCCGCTGCTCAAGCGGGCGAAGCCGACTCGCTGAGCATCTGCGGGATGGGCGGACGCAGCATCGTTCGAATCCTTACCGCACATCCCGATCGCGTGCCATCGTGTGTCGTCCTTCAGCCCAATCAACGAGTCCATCTGGTTCGCCGCTGGGGACTCGAAAACGGTTTTAAGCTCGTCGACGAACACTGGGCTGGAACGAATCGCATCTTTGAAGTCTTGCACTTCGTCCGCTCAATGTCGGAAGGAGGTGATTTCGTGGACCCAGCCTACATCGATCTTGATCTGGAAACGTCGCTTCACTTTGGCCCCATTCACTTACGCCAACGCAAACCTGAGTTCCTCAAACGGCTACGCGAAGAACTGAAATACTTTCAGCAATTTCAACACCGGCAGCCCGACGCCGAGAACCGCTTGCAAATGATCGCTCGAATCCTAAGCGTTCCGGCGAACTAGCCGATAATGTCACGCCGCTGATACCACCGACTGCATTCTCGCACCAAGCGAGATACAATAACGGTGGGAATTCACGATTTATCCCGTGATCTCCACCACTCTAGACGCCATTGAGTACTAAGAGCGGCTAGCTGCGTTCAAGCTCCAGCCATCCATCGTGCGCCGACAACCGGCCGATGGGCGCTACCGAATCATGAATTCCCGCCGGGCCCGAGAAGCTGCCCCCACTAGCCAATCTCGAACAGCCCTTACGCCCTATCGGCACACTCCATACCAACTTCATCCCACCGCTATGTCTTACTTCACGATTTCCTGCCCAGGATGCAAGAAGCACCTCAAAGTACGCGATGCACTTGCCGGAAAAAGCCGAGCCTGCCCGTACTGCCGAGCTTCGTTTCGGGTTCCAGAATCTGCCCCTGAACCCAAGCCGACTGCGGTAACTTCGTCGCCAAACAAGGCCACTCCAGCTCTAAATGCTGGCCTTGGCATCAACATTCAAACCCGGCCGGAAAAAGCCGCGTCGCCGAAAAAGCAGCCTGTCAAATACAATCGCTCCACAAAAAAAGGCTGGCTCGACTCCTCCAGTGAATCGGCAAGTAGCGATGTCTCACTATTTCTGAGCGGAATTATTGGTGCGGTCATGACCGTGCTGTGGTTCGCAATGCTGTACCCGATGCAAGACAACTATTTCGGCGCACTGTTTTGGCAGCGCGGCCCGATCCCGTTTCCGACCACGTTCTTGATGTTCTGGGCCGTCGCCATCCTATTTCTAAAATGGCTACGCCTTCGCGAACAACGAACCGCGATGCTGCTTGACGTACTTCCGATGGAAGTCTCACCTGAAATCACGTTTGACTCCATTGATCAATTCATTGGTCATATCAATGATCTCCCCGGCGCCAGCAGCGACAGCTTTTTGATCAACCGAGTCGTTCGAGGAATCGAACATTTCCGTGTCCGCAAAAGTGCTGCCGAAACCGTCACGATGATGGAATCTCAATCCGCCATTGATGCCAACAACGTTGCCGGCAGCTACACGATCTTGAAGGTCTTCATTTGGGCGTTGCCCATTCTTGGTTTCATCGGAACCGTGATGGGTGTGAGCGCGGCGGTGGCCAGTTTGGCAAGCAGCCTCGCTGGCGGTGGCAGCATGGACGCTATGAAGTCTGCCCTTCAAGACGTCTTTGGCGGGCTGGGAACCGCTTTCGATACCACCTTGCTAGCACTGATCATGAGCATGCTGGTCAAGATCCCAGCCTCCGCGCTTCAAAAGAGCGAAGAGGACTTGATCACCAATGTGGACGAATACTGCAACGAAAACTTATTGCGTCGCCTCAATGACGACCGCGAAGGTGGTGCTGAACGGGGCAATGGGGGCGGCACCGGGGCTCGTGACACCAAGATATTCCGGGAAGCTGTTGAGCAAGCTCTCGGAACTCAGCATGCCGAAATGGAACGCTGGCTCGAAAAACTTGATGCGATCGGGGCTCGGATGACCAAGCAAGTTTCCAAGGGATGGGACGAAGTCAATCAACGCATCGAATCCCAACAAGCCAAGCATGTTGAAACCCTTCAAACCCAACAACTCGATCAACAAGCCAATTTGCAAGCCCAGCTAGACCAAATGGCCAATGCCGCCGACAAGATTCAAGCGTCACTTAACACGCTAGCGGAACAAACCGCGGACATGCAGACGCAAGTCAATGATACCTTCGCTCAAACGCATGCGACCTTACGCGAGCACCTTAGCGGGGTTGAATCCGGCCTATCAAGCCTCAGCCAAGTACTTGAGAACCTCGGCGAACAGCAGGTCATCGTGCAACAAGTTGAATCCACCCCAGGTCGCCAAGGTTGGTTTGGTGGTCGCGGACGCAAGAGCCGAAACGGGAGGGCGTAGCGATGCCAAGACGCCCCAAATCCAACGACGATGACATTTCGTTGTTCCCGTTCCTTAGCATCATCGCGTCCGTCATCGGTGTATTGACGATGATGATTGCGACATTGGCATTGGCCCAGACTGACAAGCCCGATGTAGCGCAGATCGAAGCCTACGAAGACGCACAAAAACAACTGAAGGCGTCGGAGGAACGCATCGCTGAGCTGAAACGTGAAATCTCTGTAGCGCAGTCGGACTCTCTTGAAATCCAACAACAGCAACAACAACTCTCCGTCACCGTCACAGAATTGAAAAAGTTGCTGGAAGAATTACAGCGAGTGGAATTAGAACTCGCCAAACAAAAAAGCATCGTCGTTATCATCCCAACGCTCGACAAACAGATGCGAGAGTCGATCGCGGATATGCAATCGCAGGCGAAAGATCTGAAAGAGGAAATTGCTCAACTCGAATCACAAATCGACGAGCGTACAAATCCGAAAGAAGCCAACGTCACTATTTTGCCGCAGGGCAGTGGCCAGAACTTCAAACCTCATTTCGTCGAGTGCGCTGACCGAGCATTAGTGCTACACACGTTAAAGGAACCTAAACGGATCCCCGCCGGTGCCATGACGAAAGACAATGACTTTTTGGCACTTCTCAACGAAGTCGCCAATGGCAAAGACGATACGCTCGTACTACTTATTCGAAGCGATGGCCTTAACACCTACCGAGCGGTCAAGAAATTGTGTGACGATCGTGACATTCGCAATGGCAAGCTCCCCATCGTCGGCAAGGGACGAGTCGATTTAAGTGCATTCGCAGGAGTCCAACAATGAGAAAACCACGCGACGATGGCGAAGACGATGGCGGCCTCGATTCGCTCTTAGACACGATGACCAATGTTGTTGGGATACTAGTCTTAGTTTTGATCGTCACTCAAATGAGCGTTGCCGACGTTGTGACACGCATCACGACGGAAAATAAAATCGACGAAGAGACCGTCAAGGAGCTGCACCAACAACTGGATGAACTTCAAGACGAGGAATCGGAACTTGAACAAGTTCTGATCAACCCCAACAGCGTGAATGTCGATCGCCAACGGGAGGAGCTTCGCCGCCAGAAAGAACTTCTGCAAAGACGCCAAGAGCTGATCAAACAACGTGAAAAAGAGAAAAACGAATACTCGATTAGAATCGAACAAGACAAGAAAAAGGCGGAAGAGAGCCAAAAGCAAGTGGCTGCCGCCGAAGCACAAAGAGAGGAGTTGGAAACGCTGATAACGGCATCTCTTGAACAGAAAGCATCACTCGAAGCCAAGCTGGCCCGTACACCCCGGACCGAAGCACCCGATGACATCGAAGTTAGTATTCCCGACCCTCGTCCAGCCCCGCCTGGAGCGAAGGAACTTACGGTCCTCTGCTCGGGCGATCAACTTTATCTAGTTAACTGGGATGCCTTTCGAGAGACCGCTAAGAAACGAGCGATGACTCTTGCGGCTGCATCCACATCGAAGCGAGAACCGCAGAAGGGCGTCGATGTTAAGAAATTCACTGAACGTTGGGAAAGGATGAAGGACCAGGATGACTTCTTTGAAGTCGAGTACTACGTTCAAGACGATCGCCTTCCTCGGCTGCGCATGAAACCACGAGTAGGCCGGGGCGCGACTGCCGCCGAATTGCTCAACCCGCGGTCTCGGGTCCGCACCGCTTGGCTTTCCAAGATCGACACCACTAAATACTACGCGAAATTCAATGTCATGCCGGATAGTTTCGCGGTCTATGTTGTCGCGCGTCGATTCTTCACCGAGGCAGGCATGCTCAGTGGATGGGCACCTCAAGCGGACTCCTACGAATTGACAAGTTGGGTCCCCGGCGGGATCGAACTGGGGCCACCCCGTCCCAAGCCACCACCGAAACCGAAGGACCCTAACGCTCCGCCCCCAAAACCGAAAAACGTGATCGACTAAAGCCTCGAGCTTCAATCACGCTAACGAACGGGTAAGGCCCCAACTCTGGAAACGCGACACTGCTCTAATACTCAGACGTTGCCACGTCTACGCTGTAATCTTGGCAATGTCCGATCGTATTAGAGCGGTGTAGATTTCCGAATCGTCGCGTGTGGCTATCGCAAACGATGAGTCATCAAGACAAGACGGCCTGCATTCCAAAGGGCATGCGTCTCATTAGACAGAAATTGGATACGGCGGAACTGCCCCGCTCCATCGCTCCATCGCATCGGGAATGGGATTCTGTCCCATCTCTATCCGAAATGCAGAATAACGCTCCCCTCTTACGTCATGCGGCAAAAGCAAACAGCGATCACGTCGATTGCGAATCTACAACCACCTAGGCACGGCAAACTTGTTTGCCGCCGTGCTTTTCACATTTGACGCTCTGTCGAAGTGTCGAGATTAATCGACAACTTGTCGACTCCTACGGTGACACATCAATTGCGAACGGCTCAACACTTTGAACCAAACGCAAAGTGACGCATCAGTCCAATACTGGAGTGTTGGCGTTGGGATCATCTGGGTCGGTGCTAAATTCGGCGGCAGGTTCAACAACGGTTGGAGCAGAACTCCCGCCGGGACAACCCGTCACTGTGAGACAAGCAAACACCAACATTAACATCGATAAACGAACACAAAAATTCATCAGTCAATCGCTTTCATACAAAGGACAGGAATGGAATCGGTGAAGAAGATCATGGCCGACGTAGCATCGACCTCTCAATCCGCAAGCTATTGACGAAACGATCAAGCTCGCAAGCTCTTGTCTAGTCAAGGCAACGTGTCTCGGACCAACACCCAATGCTCGAACACATCGTGTCAACAACTATGTAGTCCACTTCAACCGATCATGATCGGCTTGAATGTCCATTGTCATGGATTACAAGTCAACCGCCAAATCGCAAGACAAACTCAACACATAATTCAAGCACACAGTCGAAACGCGATAAACCTATTTGACGATCACGTGATCGAACCTTGCATTGACAACAACCACGCGACGCGTTTTTTGAGCACTGACTTTCTTAAGACGCTCATACTTCAGTTGTCCTTACCGACCTAATTCCATCACTTTCAAATCAGACAAAAATATATTGAAGTGCACCGACAGTAGTAAAACTCATTCAGTCAATT
Organism: Rhodopirellula sp. J20-39; assembly: GCF_057365095.1. Classification (NCBI taxonomy): domain Bacteria; kingdom Pseudomonadati; phylum Planctomycetota; class Planctomycetia; order Pirellulales; family Pirellulaceae; genus Rhodopirellula; species Rhodopirellula sp. J20-39. Next base: position 6,828,748 of record NZ_CP195123.1, read on the forward strand.
CAATGGCCAATGCACGTGACCTTAGGCAGGTCGCACAGGACCGCCCAATCTTTAGCCCAAACAAAAAACTTTCGTTTGCACAAAAATAAGCAGGGCTCATTCCCAGACCAGCGGCAGTAAGTGCGTTGGTCTGAAGCATTCGCTTCTATCGAAGGCGTTGTCTTTAGACCGCTTTTTCATTCGCCCTATCAATTATGGCGAATACTTTTCCCGGCTGAGAGTGAGGAACTATTTATGTTACAAGCAAAGAAGAGTGATTTCCGAGGTTTCACTTTGGTGGAACTACTCGTTGTCATTGCAATCATTGGGGTTCTGGTAGGCCTTCTATTGCCAGCCGTTCAAGCCGCCCGCGAGGCCGCACGACGGATGAGTTGCAGCAACAACTTCAAGCAAATCGGACTTGGCCTCCACAACTATCACTCTGCCTTCAATGCCTTGCCTAAACACGGTGGAGGCACGAAATCCTTGCCTTCTGGCCGTGTTAGCGACAAAAACAACACGACACTATTGAGTTTCCTAGTGGGTGTTACACCGTTTGTTGAACAACAAGCTTTGTGGGAACAGATCTCAACAGGACGAGACTCTGCCGGTGCCGCATACCCTGGAATGGGCCCTTCACCCTGGGTAACTGATTTTGATCCTTGGGCTACCAATATCCCTGGATTCCGTTGCCCAAGCGATCCAGGCATCGGTCTGCCTTCGAGTGGACGAACCAACTACGCCGCATGCCTCGGTGACGACGCATTCATGGCGTTATCGGGTGGCAAGAATTCGGCGGATGTCTTTGAAGATATTGCTGGTCAGTGGGACCGTCTCCAATACCTAGAAGTCGGTACCGCCAACAACAACACAACCGCTGATTTGGCACGTGCTAATTGCCGCGGGGTTTTCCAAGTTCGTAATCAACTGCGATTCCGTGACATTCTTGACGGTTTGGCGAACACCATTATGTGTGGCGAAATTGGCACAGGTTTGGGCAACCGTGAAGTTGTCGGTGAAATGGCTTGGAACGTAACAGGCGTTGTCGCTGACAACGGCGACATCAACGTCCAAGTATGTCGTGATCGCCAAGATCCGACTCGTCCTCGGTTCTTAACCGGGGCAGTTAATAACTCTTCCCGAGCCCGTGGCTTCGCGTGGGCAGACGCTCGACTGTCTTACACTGGCTGTATGACCATCATGCCTCCTAACAGCCCAAGTTGCTCACGAGTCGGTGAGAACGAACAAGCGATCGTTTCGATGGGCAGCCGTCACCAAGGTGGTTGCCATGTATTGATGGGTGATGGAGCGATTAAGTTTATCACTGACAGCATTGAAGCTGGGACTCAAACCGATACACCGGCGACCGGTGCCGCTAGCCCTTACGGCTTGTGGGGTTCGCTTGGAACTCGTGCTGCCAAGGAAGTTATTTCGGAAGAAATTTAGTTCTGGAAATAAGCCCATATCGAAATTCAGAAACGGCTTGGTTGTGCAAACGACCAAGCCGTTTTTTTGCTGGAATCTTACGGCCCTATACGCCAGACGAGCATTCAAAAGCAGGATTTCAAGACGCAATAGCCGTCAACACAATTCCAAGGGAAATGCCTCACCAGTCAGCGACTAGCTTTACCAATCCGCTACGAATACGGCCTTTTCCCAAGGCAAGTTTCGTCACTAGGGGCCGAGCGCCCCAGCGTCAGGGCTACCGTTTCATAAGCAAGCGATCGAAAACCAGGCTTCCAACCCGTCTTTTGGCTAAGTATTCGCATTGGTAACCCACCTAGCCAACGGCAGCTACCATTCTTGAATACAATCGTCAGGAAGGCGACAGAATCACTGCTTGCTTGATTCACCAACAAGACTAACAGGTACCCTAATGACGCGATGGATTTTTTGTCTCAGTTTGCTATTAACTCCCGCATTGGTGTCGGCAGACGAACCCCAGACCAACTTCGTTTTCTTGCTCGTCGACGACCTTGGCTGGGGCGATTTCGGCAGTTACGGCGCCGAGTTTTACGAAACACCTAACATCGATAACTTGGCCAGCCAAGGGATGATGTTTACCAACGCTTACGCTGCGTGCACTGTCTGCTCACCCAGCCGAGCAGCCATCCTGACAGGTTGCTATCCGGCCCGCACTCACCTGACCGATTGGATCACTGGACACCTTCGCCCCAAGGCGAAATTGTCCGTTCCCGACTGGACCATGAAAATGGACCACAGCCGGACCTTACTTCCTGAAGCATTACAAGAAGCGGGCTATTCAACGGCGTTCTTCGGGAAATGGCACCTTATGCCCATCGGAGCACCCGACTTTGATGAACACTATCCCACTTCACACGGTTTCGATCTGAATGTTGGTGGTCGCGAATGGGGCCAACCCAAAGGCCCAGGAAGATACTTCTCTCCTTTTGGCATGCCCAACTTGGACGATGGCGAACCGGGTGACTTCCTAACTGACAAACTAACCGACGCGGCCGTCGACTTTTTGGACGAGACACCTCGCGACAAGCCGTTTCTGCTGTACTTTTCATACTACACGCTGCACGGGCCTATCATGTGCCCAGCCGAGTTGGAAGCGAAGTACACCGAGAAAGCCAAAACCTTTGACAATCGAAAAAAGGAATACCTCAACGCCAAACGTGCTGGAATGGTGGAATGCCTCGACAACAGTGTCGGAAGGTTAATGAAGAAACTGGATGTTTTAGGGGTGGCCGATAACACCGTCATTATCTTGACGGGAGACAATGGTGGCAATTACGACCAATCAACTGGCGGTTTACGAGACTTCAAGGGTTTTTCACATGAAGGCGGTGTTCGCGAACCGCTGATGATTCGCTGGCCGGGTAAAACCGCTGCGGGCACGACATGTGACGAAACAGTGATCGGAATGGATTTCTATCCAACAATGCTAGAAATGGCAGGACTACCAACACGGCCGAATGAACATCGCGACGGCAAAAGTATCGTTCCGTTGCTGACTGGTCGATCCAGAAAACTCGATCGCGATACCGTGTACTGGCATTACCCGCACTACCATCGAACGAAACCTTATGGAGCCATTCGCGATGGGGATTGGAAATTGATCGAGTTCTTTGAAGATGGGAATCTAGAACTCTTCAACCTAAAAGACGACCAGCAAGAATCTAATAACCTGGCGCAAAGCAATCCTGAAAAAGCACAGCACCTACTGAAGAAACTGCAGGCCTGGCGAACTTCCGTCGACGCTCAAATGATGCCGGACAACCCCGGCTATGATCCATCTATTGCCGACAAGTAACAGCAGCACAACAAGGCAAACAAACCAGCGAAGAAGCCGGGCAACGTGCCTAACGCTCTACTTTTAAGCTCAAGAGCCCGTATCGCGATTTCGTGATACGGGCTTTGACATTCCTAAAAGAAATCAAATACCAGGAGTCTCAAACTTCAATCAACACTGGTAGTCTCCGCGGTGAACGGCGACACGAAATCGCCTTGCACAACCCAGGGCAAACAAACCTATTGTCTCGCCCCGACCCAACCGAATGTTGAGTCTTGCTGTCCTCAAGCATCCACCGCTGCAGAAGATCCTGCCTGCCGACGCCTTATCCAGTTACCCAGCGTTAAGTGCTTCGACCTTACTAACCTTGAAAGTCCATGCGTGGTCGCAAGGCATCTTCGATGGGTTTAACCGAGGCATTTTGATAAGCAAGTCTTCTCCGGATTGCTCCCATTCAAGTTCGCCGAGTCCAAGCATCGATACAGTGGCTCCTTCGGCAGCCTGCACATGTCGTAGAACCAACTGCTCATCAGGCAACAAAGCGCAGATCGCGTAAAGAGATTCACCCTTTCGAGTGAACAACACTTCCTTACGAGCCATTCCCTCGTCGGGATTCTTCATCAGCTTCTCGACGTCGTACTTGACCCGGTAGTTGCCTCGACCAAGTTCCTGAGCCTTACCGGATGACCACTGACAAGTACTACTATGTGTAGTTGTCTCATAAATAGCCTCGCCGTTGACTTCCAACCAATCGCCGATTTCGCTCAATCGCTCTTCCATCAGTGGAGGAATACGCCCGTCCGCAGTCGGTCCAATATCCAACAAGAAGTTTCCGCCACGCGAGACGATGTCGGCTAGCATCAAGACCAATGATTCGGTCGAGTTATAGTCTTCGAATCGCTCGGTTCGGCTATAACCGAACGAATGAGCCATCCCTCGGTTTTCTTCCCAAGCATTGGTCCCATCGGGCAACCCAGCGCCGTACTCCGTTGTGTAATAGCCTCCATGCTTATGGCGGTCGCCCTTACCCCATCGGTCATTGATGACGACCTCGTCTTTGCATGGTGATTCATTGAAAAGCCAAGTCAGCATCTCAGCAGACTTCCAATCCGCGGCAGGATGATCCCATTCACCATCCGAAAAAATCACTGCGGGTTCATACTTGTTGACAACGTCTTTGAACTGAGGAATCAGGTGATCGTCAACGAACGAACTTAGCTTTGTTTTGTAGAGCGGGTTGTACCACTCATAGATTGAAAAATAGAGTCCCATCTTCACGTCAGTCTTACGCACTTCGTCGGTTAGCTCACCAACCAAATCACGCTTTGGCCCCGTGTTTGTGCTACACCATGGCCGGCCAAAGGATTTGTCCGCCTGCTCATTTGGCCACAAGCAATACCCATCGTGGTGCTTGCTAGTCAGGACGACATACTTCGCTCCCGACTCTTCGAATGCCTCAGCCCATTGAGCCGGATCAAACAACTCGCAAGTGAACTGGTCTGCAAACTTGGGGTACTCAAAATCCTTCCCATAGTTCTTTTCATGAAACGCTTTGACCGCTTTATGCGACCGGCGTTTTGGGTTCACCAAATCTTCCCAATACCACTCCGAATAGCGTCCCACTTCAGAAAAGGCCGGTACCGAATAGGGTCCCCAGTGGATAAAGATTCCGAACTTAGCGTCTTTCCACCACTGCGGTGTATCACGGCCATCGATCGCTTCCCATGCCGCGGCCTCATCAGCGATAGCACTATCTTTCGTCGCGACCGATGCGTTTTGCTGGGCCAGCGTGGCTGACTGCAATAGCCCGAGCAGCAGTAGTGGAGTGAGTATTTTGACAAGCATATTGTGACTCATTTAGAGGGAGCACTCGAACTCGGCGACGAGCTTCGAATACATAGAACATGAAAAGGTTAAGGGAAGTGCAAAGTGGATCAAGCAAGCATCGACTAGATGCCCCCGCGCTGTGAGCTTGTCCAATTCAGATCGATAATTTCAACCGTTCGCCGTCGAAGTTTGACGAACGACTGCTCACTACTGAGCGTTCTCCAACAGGATTGATGCTGAGATGGTTTCTCCAGCAGGTAGGTACAGTTGCCACTCCGTTTCTTCGTAACTAGCCGACGACGAGTCAATTGATTGAATACCCAAACGAGTCGAAAGCACAATCGATTGCGCAACCTTCGAAGTCAGCTTCAACTCGATCGCTCTGGCGGGAAGATCCCAACTCAAGTGATCAACGACAATTGCTTTCCGCGCCAGCACCCCAGCGATTTCCCCATGCGGAAGGTGCTCCGCAGGAATCCCTGGTAGCAGATTGATTTCGCCCGGCCGAGAATACACGCACATCTCCGTCAAGATCGCAGGCAACGCCAAAATCGAATCAAGGTTGTAAATCCGGTGATTGGGATTGTGGGAACTAATGAAACTGCGATAGATGAACTTGCTCTTGGCATAGTCATCAAGCATGTCCCAAACGATAGACGGATCCTGCAAACGGGAACCATAGAACCCCAATTCCATGAAACCGTGTGCGGACTTGTTTCCTTGGCCTGACTCCAGACGCTTCTCGATGGCACGTCGGGCTGCTTGATAAAGTCTCGGCGTTGATGGATTGATATCTACGCCAGGGTAAACGGCATGCAGATGTGAATTGTGCCGGTGGTTGTAATTGTCTTCGACACCCGGGTAACTCCACTCCGCAATTGCACCGTCTTCATTAATTCGATACTCCGGCACCTTTGCAAGAAACGCCCTTAATTCAGGAATGCGATCCAGCTTGATATTTAACTCCTGATAAGCATCAATCAAGGCATTAAAGCTGCCACGTATGATGGCAATTTCCGACGTAGCATTCGGAGCCCCTGGAGTATTAGGAGACTGGTTCTCCGGTGAGATGCTGGGATAGATCAAAAACTTTCCATCAGGACCTTCCATTGGCCCAAGAAAATCTTGGTAGAACAGCACCGTGTTTTCTAACAAGGGAACAACACGCTCGGCCAAAAACTTTGTATCGCCGGTAAACAAGTAGTGTTGCCAGAAATACGCACCCAACCATCCAGTTGCGCCGGTCCATCCCTGCCAACCTGCAATCGCCAAACCATGTCGCCAACCGTGCGCAATTGCCCCCATATAACCGCGGGCTCCGTATAACTGCTGGGCGTTTCGCTCCCAGTCGGGATACAGAGTTTCAATCCAACTGAAATAGCTCTCCATCGCCTCCGGCAAATTCCCAACGCTACCATTGGAAATAGCAAGATTCAAATTGGAATCGTTGGTGTAGTGCCCCCACCACATCGGCTTCCAAGTGTCGCCCCAAATCCCCATCAAGGTAGGCGGCAACTCGCCGCTGCTGGAGATCAAACTGTAGCGGCCGACGGCAAAAATCAATTCCAAATAAGCTGGCGTAGGACCGTTGGCTTCCGCTTCGGCAATGATCTCCTCAGTCGTTCTTCCGTTCCCGAATTCGCCGCCGAGTTGATAGCCCACCCGGTGAAACATCTCGCCATGAATTTTCGCGTGAGCCTGCAACAAGTCCGCATAGGATTCGGACAAGCGATTTAGGTCCGACTGCAACTGTCCACGACGAGGCAGTTCGGCAACAGGCAAGAACTCGGTGCGAGTCAGCACCAATACTTCATCTGCATCACGAATTGAAATCCGATCTGCTTTCGCTTGCGACGTCCCGCCTTTAACGACTACCCGCGACATCACCTGATAGCCTTCTGCCTTGGTGAGCCCGTGAAGATGTCGGTAACTCGTGTGCAAGTACATCTCGTCGTCAGCAGATCCCACACCAGCGGTGTGCTCGATGGATGGGGCTGCGATATCCTCTTCGTTCCAGCCCGGCCTGGCCGCAAAACGTAGCTCCGCATTCAGCAATCCCTTGCTCGGCCGACGCAATCGGGTGACCACCACATTGTCGGGACGCGAAACGAACACGTCACGCTGCCAATCGCCGCGATCATCAGTCCATTTAACCGAAACCTCGCCACTATCCAGTTGTAGGGTACGAGAGTAGTTCTTAACCTCGCCTTGCTTTGGCACCGAGATTTTCAAGTACAACGCGGGGTGAACGTAGTTCAAACCGAATCGCGGACCAGGCCGAATCAACGCCTCCTCTGGAAACACTTCCGCGTTCCGCTTGCCGAACTCGTTGAAAACGATGCTCGCCGCAGGACTCCACTTTTCCTGCTTGGCCAACTCGCGAGCTTCCTGAATGGCGGAAACCATGTTGGGAACATCCGGCTTGACCGGCTGAGCGGGCACCCACAATTTCTCATGGTTCAGAACTATCGTCTCTTCAAGCGGCTGACCATGGACCATCACACCCTGGCGTCCATTACCGCTAATCAACGCATCGCCCCAATTCGTCGACGGCTGGCCACTCTTCAACATGGGTTGTTGTGTCGCCGCCGATGATTCAGGAGCTGAGCGGGCCTGCTCGCGCGAGATTTCGACCTCATCGCTCGCCGCAGGCTGCGGTTCTCTGGGGGTGTCAGCCCATCCGATGTGTCCAGCTCCTATTCCGAGCAGCACCAGGAAACAGAACAGCAAGGACCTTGAACGAAAATAAACCATGACCAGAGATGAGTCGGTTGTTGGGATATCGAGTGCAGATACCGAGCAAAAAGTTGAGGCGTGACTAGACAGTTACTGCCGCGCGACAACAAACCTGCCGTGCCAACCCCGATTAAACCGCTTTTTTCTAGTCTTTAACGACGTGCCTAAAGTCGCGTCAGGAAAGACTTCCACGCGACGACACGCCTCCCCAAGGCCGATACCTCCAAGATTAAGAAGCCGGCTTTCCAGCGTTATACAGCTCAAGAACTTCCGATTCAGAGAGAGCTCGGCTGAAGACCGCGAACTCGTCGATTTGTCCATTTAAATTTCGGATCGGCCAATCATCGTACTGACGCTTCGGACTCCAGTTGCCCAATTCCGCCTTGCCGATTCGAAACTTGTACTCTCCGGTCGGCAATCTACCCTCAAAGTATTTACTGAGCTCGACGAACTGACCGTTAACGTAATGCCGCACTTCCGTGGTGCTTGAATTCGCAACCGTAGCGATATGGAACCAACGTCCCAGATCATCATATCCAAAGACCGGTTTCGACACACAAATCACACGCTCTTCACCGGGCGGTTTGATACCTGTATCGATGGCACCTGACGAACGAATTTGCCAGTGGATATCGCCGGCTTCATACGCGTCAGTCAGCATGATGGAATTGAAGTGTCGATCAAATCCGTCAATCCGCATCCAAGCACTCATCGTCAGAGACTCAAACTGACCAGGTACCTCGAGACGCACCCGATCATCGGGCCGTTTAAATTCCAGTGCGTTCTTCCCTTTCCATCGCCCCTGCGACCAACGGCAACCAATGACAGATCCATCCACCGCGTTGTTGCTAAGATCTTCAAGTTCATAGGGATGATCGTCGTTATGCTGAAAGTCATAAAAGACAAGCAGGCTCGGATCGTTGGACAACTCATCACGATACTTCTGCCATTCCTTATGCCTTTGAATTTCAGAAGACTCCTTTAGCAAACGCAACTCATTGCTATTAGGAAACTGCTGCGAATCGGAATCAATGGGATGTTGCTGATCTTCGATTTGCTTCAGACCATTACCCGATGTAATACGCTGCACAGGCATATCGGCTTGGTCGCTCCGCACCTCAACCTCACCCTCGAAAACGTGCAACTCTTGGCGTCCGTCTCGCGTGGCCTCAACAGCGAAGTCAGTACCTAAATCAACGTACTTGGTCTTTTCAGACTGGATCGTGAATCCACTGGCTGCGGGAGGCACATGACACCGGACCTTTCCATAGAACAAAGTCCCGGACATGCGAGAGACAAGCTCGATCTTCGCTGGTCCCTCAATGATGGCCGTGGCACCACTTAAAAAACCGAGCTCAACAACCCCTTCGGAAAGCTCAATCGTTTGCGGACCAAGCATGTCACCAATTTGGATTCCCTTATTGGGCGTGATCCACTTGGCGGTTCCGGAATCTCGCAATACAGCAACATTCAAATTGGCACTGGCGCGATCAAATCGTGGTGCATTAACGACGGTATGTGCACTAGTACGAGTAATTTTCTGAGATCCCGCGACGTCATCGATCACCCGATCTTCACCGCCAAAACCATCTTGGATGATCTCCGCCTTCCCGGGCTGCCAAGCAACCTCACGGGGATCTTGAGAAAGAAAGGTCTGGACCCCCAACGCGAATAGCACCACAGCCGCACAACCAAACATCACCCACGCCAAACCAGCCGTACTGCGTTGAACAACTTCGGTGGGCTGAACCTCGCTCTTGGCCGTACTAACTTGCGAAACTGGAACGCCTATCGAGTTTGCGCCAGACACGTCAAACACCGATTCCAACACACTATCGTGCGAAGAATCAGTCAGTTCATGCAAGGCGGCGTGCAACTTCGTCGCACGCCGAAACGCCTTCCGAGCCTCTGGGCTATCTCGCAAGATATCCTGCAACTCAGCAAACTGATCGGCATCGATCACGCTGGAGCAGTAGCGCTGGATCAACTCTTCCAAATTTGCAGTGTTCATTCGCTGCCCAATGCTGAAGGGAAAGGTTGGCACTTGTGATCGATACAACGCTGCAGACGACGCCGCAGCCGGGCAACGGTCTTGTAGAGACTGTTGGCTGTCACTTCCAACCGGTCTGCGACCGACGTCAGCGACTGATTCGTGGCGTACGCCGTGACTAGTAATTCACGCTCGGAGTCATCGAGCTTGGTCATACAATCATCCAAGTAATTGAGCATTTGTGCGTCGGCCTCGAAGTTTTCTTCTCCAGCATATTCAGCCGCCAACTGCGCCAACAAATCGTCATCAAAGACAAATCGATTCCGAGCAAGCTTACGACGGTGCATCTGAGCTTCATACCGTGCGACGACGTAGGACCATTTCAAAAATCCTTCGTCTTCCTGCAGGGCTGAAAACTTTTCCCAAAGCACGACGCTGACATTCTGCATCACTTCGTCAACCGCATCTCGATTGACCAGCAAACCGTACAGAAATGCGCGGATTCTACGTTCGTTGGCAGTAAAAAGACGAACGAATCTTGCAACGTCGGCCCCCGCCCCTTTCTGGTTATCCACAGTCAGCTACCTATTTCTTAACGCTCGAACCCTGGCCAAGAACCGTCTCTCTGCAACGGCCCCGGTAAGTTACTGCCGACGGCCCCTAATTCAGCCCTGCAAAACGAAAAGATTCACAACAACGCTTTCACGCGTAATCGATCGACTACCGACTCAGCCTATTCGTTGCCCCTACACAGCTCAACCGATGACATCTTGAATCACCGACGCCGGCTTCACACCAGTCAGTTTTTGGTGCAACCCCTGGAAATAGTGGGTCATTCGATCCGAATCGATCCCCAACAGATGCAACATCGTTGCATGGAAATCCCGCACGTGCACTGGATTCGTCGCGGGGCGGTATCCAAATTCGTCGGTTTCCCCGTAAGTGAACCCGGGCTTAACGCCACCGCCGGCCATGAAAAGCGTGAATGCTGCCGGAGCATGGTCCCGCCCAATCAGCGCCATTTTGTTGCCACCTCGGTTTTCACGCATGGGCGTACGCCCAAATTCGCCGCCCCAAACAACCAGCGTGTCTTCAAGCAAGCCGCGTTGCTGCAAATCGGTCAGTAGCGCCGAAATAGGCTGATCGACCTGGCGACACTTATCGGCAAAGCCTTGATTGATTGACGTCTTAACCTCCGTGCCGTGCGAATCCCACCCACTGTCGTAAAGCTGAATGAAACGGACCCCGGCCTCGGCAAACCGACGGGCCAACAGACAATTATTGGCAAACGATGTCTCGCCTTTCTTCGCCCCATAGAGATCCAGAATTTCCTGTGGCTCGTCGTTGATATCAGCGACTTGCGGCACGGTCATTTGCATCCGGAACGACATTTCGTACTGTGCAATTCGCGTCAATGTCTCCGGGTCGTGGAACTGCTCATGACTTTTACGATTCATGTCACCCAGTGCATCAAGCATCTGACGCCGGATGCCTCGGGTGACGTTATTGGGATTCGAAATATTCAGAATCGGATCCCCCTGGGAACGGCACTGCACGCCTTGATAGACCGACGGCAAGAAACCACTAGACCATAACGCCTTCCCATTCCGAGGTACGCCGCCGGACAACAATACCATGAACCCGGGCAAATCTTCGTTTTCAGTCCCCAGCCCCCACGTTACCCACGATCCTTCCGACGGATAGCCGATCCGTGCGTTCCCTGTATGCACCAACAATTGGGCCGGGCCGTGATTGAACTGATCCGTTTGCATCGTCTTGATGAAACACAATTTGTCGACGTGATTGGCGACATGCGGGAACAATTCTGACACCCAAGCACCACTCTCGCCGTGCTGCTTGAACGAAAACTGCGGCCCCAGCATCTGCGGCGTCCCTTGAATGAACGCAAACCGCTGCCCATCCAGATACTCCTGCGGAGCGTCTTTACCGTCGTACTTCGCCAGCATCGGCTTGTAGTCAAACAACTCCAACTGACTGGGACCACCAATCATGTGCAGAAAGATGACTCGCTTGGCTTTCGCTGGGAAATGCGGAAGAGTCGCTGGCCCCGAACTCGAAGCCCGAGCGACCGACCCCGCCGATTGCGACGCCATCCAAAGCGCACCGAGACCGGTCGTGCATCCGGACAAAAACTGCCGGCGAGTATCATACTCGAGCTTGGCCCGGCGCAACTCTTGTTCAATCGTGAAGTGATTCATGGTTTGACTACCGTTAAAAATGGTCGATCGTCGTTGCGGATTTCAGGTTCGGCAAAACTATTTGGTAATGACTTCATCGAGATTCAAAAGCACGGCGGCGACCGTCTGCATGGCAACCTCGGCGTTGCTGCTGCCTTCGACTTGACGAAACAGACCAACCAAACGCTCTACCTCATCCAGCTCAGCAGGTCGACAAGTCGCCGCAAGCACACCGAAGGCGATCTGATCCTCCAACGCCTCGGATTGCGCCGAAATCCGTTTTGCAAACGCTTGCGAGCATTCCACGAATCCAGCGTCGTTCATTAACATCAACGGCTGCAACGGCGTGTTGGAACGCAATCGTTTCGGCACACAAAAATCACGCGAAGGTGCGTCAAAGGCCGCCGACATGGGGAACGGAACGCTTCGCTTCACGTAGGTATAAACGCTGCGGCGATAACGATCCTCTTCACCTGACTTGGGTGTGTGCCAAGTTCCGCGACGGGCCCGCCATACGCCGGGCGGCAACGGTGGATAGGCCGGCGGACCAAACATTTTGTCACTCATCAATCCACTGATCGCTAACATCTGATCACGAACCGTTTCGGCTGGCAGACTGTGGCGTGGACCGCGTGCTAAGAAGCGATTCGCGGCGTCCGACTCAAGCAAATCGGGACGAATCGCCGAAGCCTGTCGATATGTGTGCGACAAAGCGAGCTCTCGCAATAGCCGCTTAACACTCCACTGATAGTCATCCCGAAACCGAACCGACAAATCGTTAAGCAACTCTGGATGCGACGGCCGATCGCCGGTCGAACCAAAGTCTTCTTCAGTCGCCACTAAGCCGACGCCGAACATCTGGGCCCAAAGGCGATTAACGGCGACACGCGCCGTGAGCGGATTCTGATCACTCACCAACCACTCCGCCATCTGCAATCGATCCGACAGTGGCTCATCATGCCTCAGCAACGATTGCGGAACATCGGGATAAACCTGATTCCCCTTCGTTAAAAACAGTCCACCTAAGAACACATGTGTCGGGCGAGTCAGATGGGGTTCACGCTCGATCAAGACCGGCACTTCGCTGGATTCGATCGCCGCAAGTTCCGCCTTGACCCGCTTCAAATCTTCACCCGCTTTGGCCAACCCCGGATCGGTCAACAACTCGGTTAGTTGCTCACTTTTCGAAACCGCAAAATGCGCCCGGCGAGTGACCAACGGAAATGCAGCCAACTCGGTGTGCCGATGCAAAATCGTCAGTTTCAGCTTGGCCCCCTTCGGAACCTCGGTGGCTTCCTTAAGCACGATCACCGCTTGCCTTGGATGATGGATACGCGTGAAAGCGGCGAACCCAGGCTTTCCATCACGAAGACTCTCATTGGGATCGAAGTACGGGAACGGCTCGTCACCGTACATCGCCGCAAGTTCCAACTTTTTAGCCGGTGCCGGCTTATTCCCAACAACATTTGGCACGATCAACTCGGCGGTGATGCGAGACATCACAAACCCCCACTCCGAGTCCGCCAACGCCTGTTTAGGATCCAGCGGCATCGCGGTGATTTGCACGCCAGTCAAGGAAGACATCGATTCTGGGATCGGCATTTCAACCGTAATGACCGTGCCACTGGCAACCGTACCGGTGGTGTAATACTCGTCCCATTGATCGCGAGATTCGATCTCCACGCCCGCCGACTTCGAAGCCTTGCCGCTGGAGACCCGCAATTCATGCCAATGATCCGGATCGGACGCCACTGACCATTGCTGCTCCCAAATCGAACGCGTGCGAGCGTTAACATCTCGCTGCATTTGCGAGGCCGCCTCGTAGTCCGATTTAGCCAGGGGAACCTTCACCACGGGCCAGTCATCGCTCAAATCAACATCGGCCGTGTTGTTGAAGTACGAGACAAACTTATAGTATTCTTCGTGCGTGAAAGGATCATAAGGATGGTCGTGACACTGAGTGCACCCGAATGTCGTCCCCTGCCATGTTTGCCATACTGTGCTGACTCGGTCGAGCACCGCAGCGATCCGAAATTCCTCGTCGTCGGTACCGCCTTCTTCGTTGGTGTTCGTCAACCGATGGACCGCGGTAGCCACCATGTCGTCGACCGATCGCGACGGCAACAAGTCTCCCGCGATTTGTTTAATCGTAAATTGGTCGTAAGGCATATCTTCATTAAGTGCGTCGATCACCCAATCGCGATACTTCCAAATCTCACGCGGCGAGTCCTCACCCTGTCCCCGCGAGTCGGCGTATCGCACCAGATCAAACCACACACTCGCCCAACGTTCACCGAAATGAGGCGACTGCAACAATCGGTCCACCACAGTCTCGTAGGCCACCGGGCCATGGGACTCCAAGTCAGCCAAAAATGCTTCACGTTCTTCAAGCGTGGGCGGCAGCCCGATCAAGTCCAGCGAAACTCGGCGCAACCAACGCGAAGGCCGCTCGTCACCCGCCGGCAAAATCCCTCGATCATCAAGCTGTTCTAAGACAAACGCATCAATTGGCTGCATCACCCAATCAGGCCGCGACAGCATCGATGCGGTATGACGCGTCGGGGTTTGGTAAGCCCAATGTTTGCCCCACTTAGCGCCCTGCTCGATCCAGCGGGTTAACAAGTCCACTTCGGATTCGCTTAACCGCGGCCCGTGTCCCGCCGGCGGCATACGAGTCTCTTCGTCCGAATCCAGCACTCGAACCAACAACTCCGAAGCATCCGGGTCTCCGGCTTCGACGGAGTACATTGCCGAATCCGCGTAAACGAAAGACAAGTCAGCAGCCTGCTTCACACCTCCGTGACACGCGGTGCAATGCCGAGTGAAGATCGGTCGAATCTGGCGATCGAAATCAACGGTCGCAGCTAAAGCTCCCGCCGCCTCACTGGCTGAAGCCTGCGGCGATGCAACACAAAGCCGCACAGCGATCGCGGCCGCAATCATCCAAGGAGACACTAAATTCATCATATTCAGGTAACAGTCTTTTGGGTTTCAACCTTTTCCGAACGACACCAGCCTCGCGTCCACAAACGCCTCGCTTCGTGACAAAAGCGCATCGGTTGCCAGTCACATCCGCGACGCCGGAACGCGACGACGAGCGATCACTTCGCCCAAACCTACTGCCGAACGGACGCTGATCAGCCATAAGAACCGAGCATTTTCCTTTGAATGCCTTCCGGAATCAGTGAGCCTCACGCAAGCAACTCACCCCTCCGCAAGCGAACCACGAGCCAAACCACCAACCGAGCACACACCGCTCAGCACCCACCAACAAGGCTCCTCAGCCCGCCAGGAATTCTGGCCAACAGATTCAGCACAACTCTCTGAGTCACCGATCGCGACCAGGGATCTTCTTAATCCGGCGGCCGAACCGGGAACGTGGCGACAAAAAGCAGGCAATCCGGTAGCTGAAATTAACCATCAGACCGACTTGGATTCAGGCAGCCAAACGACTGAACACCAAGCTATTCCTTACAAACAGCCGGGTCGCATATGGCGAACCTGAGAGGCCTTCAGAACCCCGCAAAAAAGCAGTAACGTTCTAGAAAAACACCGTCGTAGAATCAGCAATAGTTCACGACGACAACTTTTCCGCAAATTTCAGACTATTTTCAGGGCTGCTTTTTGAAGCTGCGGCAGTAATCCCATCGGCTCTCATGCAGCGTGAGACTTCCCTGTCGTCACGGGACGCAAAAACATTGCAATTCGAAACGTTTTCCCAACATCACTTATTTAGTTTTCAGGAAAAACCAGGCGTGCAAATAACGCTGTGAAGCCCCCGTTTAGCCCCTATCTCATTTAAACAGTTGAGTTTCGTAACCATGAAAATTCGCAAACACGGGTTCACGCTCGTCGAATTACTCGTTGTCATCGCCATTATTGGCGTGCTCGTTGGACTACTCTTGCCGGCCGTCCAGGCTGCTCGTGAAGCTGCTCGACGAATGTCCTGCAGCAACAACTTCAAACAAATTGGCCTGGGCATCCACAATTACCATTCGGCCTACAACAACATTCCCATCCACGGTACTGGCACCATCGACTATCGCTCTGGCGGTTCATGCTCGCACAACGGCCTGACCTACCCAGGTAGCTATCTCTCGCAAACCAACTTGGCATCCAACAAGACACTCAACTTCCTAGTTGGGGTGCTACCATTTGTCGAACAACAAGCTTTGTGGGAAGCCATCTCGAACCCATACCAACAAAGCGCCTCTTTCATTCGCCCTGCTTTTTCGCCGAACCCAAACACCGACCACATCGTCGAACAGCCGGTTTTCATTACTGAGATTCCCGGATTTCGTTGCCCCAGCGATCCAGGTCAAGGATTGCCTGCTGCCGCCCGAACCAACTACGCCGCCTGCATGGGCGACGCGATGTACCGGATTGGTCGAGGCCGTGAAGAACGATGGTGTGCTGGAAAACCTGAAACCGACGAACGCAACATCCAAGACCGAGGTTTCTTTGAACACGGGTCTCGCGTCAGTTTCAATGCAGTACTAGACGGACTATCCAACACTATCGCAGCAGGCGAAATCAACACGGACCTTGGCGATCGCCACATCACCACCCAACGAGTCCGCGGCAACGATCTGCACAAAACAACGACGGATTGCGACCAATACATCGATCCGGAACGCCCACAATTCTGGAACAACGACACGGCTCCCTTTGAAGGTGGCTCGACCCAGCAACGTGGTCTTCGCTGGGCATCTTCGACTTCCTATTACGGCAGTGTCATTACGGTCCATCCGCCCAACAGTGCTAGTTGCTTCCGTGGCGATGAAAGCGATGCGTTGGTCAGCGTAAGCTCACGTCACCAGGGCGGAGCACACGTTCTGTTCGCGGACGGTGCGGTGAAATTCATCACTGACTCAATCGAAGCGGGTGATCGCACCGCCAAAATGGTCAACCCGAACCACAATGGCTCCAGCACTTACCGCGGTCAGCAAAGCCCATTCGGATTATGGGGAGCACTTGGCACTCGCTCAATGAAAGAAACTGTCGACACCGGCTCCATTTAATTCGCCAACAACAACGTTGGGGTGTTAGGTAGACACCTTCACCCCACTCTGTTGGGACCAAATTTCCGAATCCGGCAACTCGCCCTTTCTTCAAGCAACTTATGTGAGTTGGAAGGGCTATCGGGCGATTGTTTCCGCCCACTCCCCATCTCGATTCCTTCCCCACAAGCGGCCTCGAACATGATCCGAATCACGTTAACATGCACACTCCTTCTTGCGTCTCTGATTAGTTGCGGATGCGACTCCCAACCCACACAAACCGTTATCACCGACGAAGCTCGCGATCTTTTCGCAAAAGACCAAGCGGACATGCTTGCTCGATTGAAAGCGGAAGACCCGAAACAGAACTTCGATAACGAGCTAGACGAACCCAAAGAAGACTAACGTCTCACCCAAGGCAAACAGACTCGCCTACACCTTTAGGTGCCAGCTACTTGCCAGTGACTTTCTCGAGCTCTTCCATCCGAGCGATACGCTGATCAAGTTGGCGGATTAAGCCCTGCGTGACCGCGATCCTGGAATCGAGCTCGCCTTTCAACTCACGCTGTAAATCAAACATCGCGACTTGCCATCGCTGAAGCTCCACCGGTGCATCACTGAGGGGCAGGGCGGTTGAGTTTTTGGCTTCCAGTCTTTGCAACGTTTCGCGATTTTCTCGATCATCGCGCAGTCGACGCTTCCGCCGCTGCACGGTCATCCGGGCCAACACCCAACCGAGCATGGCAAACCCGCCCAGCATCCACAGCCCGCTGCGGTCCATGAGCGTCATCGAGAGGATCAGGGCGTTCATGGGAATCCTTGATTCATTCAAAATCGACGACTTGATGGCCGTTGGAATCCAGGCTTCAGTCTGCTGGACCACCCTCCAACCATGCACCACCCTGCGGAACGACCGCAAATCGAGGCTTCATCCCTATCGGCCCTCATTGTCGATTCGCTCCCGCGATTCACGCCCGCAAGCCAGACTGATTGACGAAACGAGCGTGTTTTGACGATCATGCCGGCTATGACCGAACTGAACGACGAAATCCAAGTCTGGCTCGCCCCCGCGGCTCACGACGCTCCCGGACCAATCGAAGCGTTTTGCGAAACCCTTCTATTGGAAGAGGAACGGGTGGCTGCGAATCGATTTCGTGTCAATTCGGCCCGGCATCAACACGTCATCGGACGCGCGATGGCCCGGCGTCTTTTGTCATCGGGATGTTGCGAACACCACGAGATCGGCTTCCGGCTGCTCGATCACGGCAAGCCGATTGTGGACCGTCCCGCGGTAGCTCGGCGCACATTCAACATCGCTCACACTCGCGGCCTAGTCGTGTGCGGCTTGGGGCAACCCAACCAATGGCTTGGCGTGGACGTGGAGTGGATGGATCGGCGAACCGATCCCGCTCTCGCCGACCGTTACTTCGCGCCGACGGAAATTCAGCAACTGCAGTCGCTGCGCACCGACGATGAACGACAAAAGCTATTCCTTAGAATCTGGACCCTCAAGGAAGCGTTCATCAAAGCAATCGGGACAGGGCTATCGACGCCGCTGGACCAATTCGCTTTCGAAGAAGCACATTCAAACGAACCAACGTTGACGCTCGCCGACGCTGCACTGGCACGTGATCGCGAGTGGACTTTTCAAGCGTTCGAACCCCGCCCCGGTTTTGTAGCCGCTGTCGCCGTCGGGGTGGAGCCAGCCACTTCCAAAGCGACTAAGGCTTCGTCGCTACCGGTTCGGCTGATGGACTTTGAAAGCCAACTGCCTTAACCAACCAGGGACGAACTTCGGCCGCCAAGAAGAAAGATCCACAAATCACGACGACGCCATCAGGCCCGGCTTCGCGAATCGCTTGCCGGCACGCTGCCAACGGTTCTTCCTGAATCGAAAACCACTCATCACGAAGACTTTCGCCAGCGACTTCGGCGAGCTCTGCCGTCGGCACGAACCGCGGGTTCTGGTGATAACGGGTAAAGATTACTCGATTCAATAATCCCTTGAGCTGCCCCAGCATCGCAGGCGCATCTTTATCGACACTTGTTCCAAACACGCCGACAATGCGGCGGCCCGCACAGCGTCTTTGCAGTGTATCGAGTAACGCTGCGATGGAATCCGGGTTATGTGCGGCATCCAAAATGACAGCCGCTCCATTTTCAGCCACAAACCGTTCCAGTCGGGCATCAATGCGTAACGACGCTAATTGATCAATCATGACGTCGACGATCGGAACCTGCAGCTCCCGCACCGCGGCAATCGCTAACGCTGCATTACGAATCTGGTGTTGTCCCTCGACGGCTAACCGCAGCTCAATGAGCTCCGGCCCGACAATAACCTCTGGCGTAATAGGCTCTAATTCATCCGAACGGGAATCCAGATCCTCCAAACACAGCCGCCAAAGGAAATGGCTTCCCCAGGCTGGCGTCGAGATTGTTTGCACCTCAAAATCGCGGTCTAGCTCGGCGAGACAGCAGCCTGTTTGTTCCGCCTGTTGACGAATCACGGCCTGTGCCGATGGGTTGGTCACGCCGCTGATTGCGGGAACGCCCGGCTTAAAAATCCCCGCTTTCTCTTTGGCAATCTTTTGAACCGTATCGCCCAAGACATGCTGGTGATCTAGCCCGATGCTGGTAATCACCGTCACATCGCTTTGGAACACGTTCGTGCTATCCAGACGCCCACCCAGCCCGGTTTCCATCACCCAGTAATCACAACCACTGCGGTGAAAATGCTCAATCGCAATCGCGGTGGTCAATTCGAAGAACGACGGCCCCCCAACGGCCTCGCTCGCCATCGCGTTGACAATCGGCTTGAACGATTCGATCAACGCGACCAGCTCGCTCGAAGATGCTGGCCGACCATCGACGCGAAATCGCTCTTCCAGACTCACCAAATGCGGAGAGGTATACAAACCGACCTTCGCCCCACTGGCCGTCAAGAGACTCGCAACCATGGTCGCCACGGAACCTTTCCCCTTGGTTCCCGCGATGTGCACGATACAAGGCTTCGCTGAGGAAGGCTTCGCTGATTGGTGAACTGAAAGACCACCAACCGGGCCCCCCGCTGCATCTCCGCCATCAGCTTTGGCTAAGCAACGCCCATGCCCCAGACGCTGCACCAGCTCTCGCATTCGGTCCAGTGTGAACCGATAGTTCGCCCCTGATTTGCCCAATCGCTCGTAGTCGATTCGGTCATACAGCCACTTGGTCGCGGCAAGATAGGCGGCGGATCGAGTGGGAGTCATCAACTTTTGGGGCAAAAAGCAAGGCAGCGAGGTCGAAAGCGAGGAACGAACGCCGCTGGAAAACTTCCGACTGTCCACTATTGTAGCGTTCACATCGCAAAACCATACGGCGTGGCACAAAATGTCGAACCGTTCTGAACGTCCGCCCGTAGCGTACGGACTCTCGTTTTTTCTAGTCCTTCTCTCCCTCTCGTCGGGATCATTGTTTCGTGGATACCGATACCAGTGCTGCCGCTGACTCAAACCCAGCTAATCAGTCCGACTCAGCCGAACTTGCCGCCTCCTCATCCACCCCGGACGTGGATAATGTGGTCATCGAGACCCGCAACCTAAGCAAGATCTATCGCGATTTCTGGGGGCGAAAAAAGGTCCACGCTTTGAAATCGCTCGACGTCGAAGTCAAGAAAGGCGAGATTTTCGGCCTGCTCGGCCCCAACGGTAGCGGTAAGTCGACCACGATCAAGCTGATCCTGGGACTGCTCTTCCCAACAAGCGGCCGTGTTTTGGTGTTCGACCAGGACGCCAGCGAGACCCGCAAGAACGAGCGAATTGGCTATTTGCCAGAAGAATCCTACCTCTACAAGTTCCTGACCGCCGAAGAAACCCTCGACTTCTACGGTCGGCTCTTCGACCTGTCCGGAGCCGAACGCCGTGACCGAGTCAAGCAACTCATCGAGCTGGTCGGTTTGCAGGGTGCCAAGCACCGCCAACTCAAAGAATATTCCAAGGGGATGACCCGCCGGGTGGGTCTGGCTCAAGCCCTGATCAACGACCCCGACCTGATCCTGCTGGACGAACCAACGACCGGCCTGGACCCGATCGGATCTCGGGAAATGAAAGACCTGATCATCGGTTTGCGAGACCAAGGCAAAACCGTCTTGCTGTGCAGCCACCAACTCGCCGACGTTCAAGACGTCTGCGACCGGGTCGCAATTCTGCACCAAGGCGAACTGAAGGAATTGGGTCGCGTGACGGATCTATTGAAGGTCCAAGACGTCACCGAAGTCCACGCTACCGGACTGAGCGACCAAGCCAAAACCGAGATCGCCGATCTGATCGCACGTCACGGCGGCCAATTGCAATCGATCGACAACCCAACCGCGACGATGGAAGATCTATTCCTGAACATCGTCCGCGAAAGCGAAGCCCGCCCTGGTGCTCGCCGTGTTTCGCAAAGTGCCAATGCTGACACCTCCGCCAGCACCGGAGACCAAGCATGAATTTGCAACCAGATGACTTCTGGTCATTTTACGAATGGTTCTTCCGACCGGGAGCGTTCCTAGAAAGCGCCGCTCTTAAAGGGATTGTTCTAGCCATCCTGGCTACTTTCCTAGGTCTCGTCGGTGGCTACGTCGTTTCGTCATCTCGCTACGGTTCCGGTGAAGGGTTCTTTGCCGTCGCACGCGCGATTCGTGACCTCTTTCGATTCGACTTGCCCGGCACCCGCCTGCGCCGCATTCTGGCATTGGCCAAGCTCGCTTTCAAAGAAGCACTTCGCCGCAAGGTGCTTTACGTCGTCGGTCTGTTTGTTGTCGTTCTCTTATTGGCGGGTTGGTACCTGAACCCACAAAGCGACGATCCGGCTCGACTCTATGTCAGCTTCGTTTTGACAGCGACCAACTACCTCGTGCTGGCTCTGGCATTGTTCATCAGTGCTTTCTCGCTACCCGAGGACATCAAGAACAAGACGATGTACACCATCGTCACGAAACCGGTGCGTGCGACTGAGATCATTCTCGGACGGATGCTCGGGTTCATCGGCGTGGGTACCATGATTCTGGTGCCCATGGGACTGCTAAGTTACGTCTTCGTCGTGCGAGGACTCGACCACACTCACTCCCAAGTAGCGGACGTTCGGGAATTGCCTCGCGGTGGTTTCGAAGGGGAAACCGACTACACCCAGTTCCACTCCCACACGTTTAGCCTGGACGAAAACGGTGAAGGACTGACCAACATCGTTCGTGGACACCGTCACGTTGTGATTCGCGATGACGAAGGCAACTTCAAGATTGGATCGCCCGAGGGTGCTCTGCGAGCTCGGATTCCTTCCTACGGTTCGCTGGTCTTCCGCGACCGCAGCGGTAACCTGCAAGAGGAAGGTATCGACGTCGGTAACGAGCGACTCGCGGGCGGCTACGGCAGTGCGGGCATCTCACGGCTGATCGGCGTCACACAGGGAACCCGAAAGGTCGAACACGGCTACGTCGAAGGCGGCACGCTCGGTACGGCGGAATTTACATTCCCAAACGTGACCAAAGAACGCTATCCCGACGGATTTCCGATCGACTTGTCGTTGCGTGCTTACCGTTCCTACAAAGGTGATATCGAAACCGGTATCCGTGGATCGGTCACGATGAAACACCCGGACAAGCCTATCGAAAGCAATCCGATCGCGTTTGTCGTTCACGAATATGAAGTCGACGAAAAAACGCTTCCGCTGGAAACCGAAGGTACCGACGGAACCGAAACTCGAATGCTGAACGTATTCGACGATCTAGTTGACGAGAACGGACGTATGACTGTAGTCGTCCGTTGTCTTGACCGAGCTCAATACCTCGGTGTGACTCCCGCCAGCGTTTACCTACGTCCCGCTGACAATCCTTTCGCTTGGAACATGGCCAAGGCGTACATTTCAATTTGGTTACAAATGACCATGATCATCGCGTTCGGTGTGATGTTCAGTACGTTCCTGACCGGTCCTGTTGCAATGATTGCCACCGCGGTATGCGTGCTGCTTGGTTTTTCTGCCGAACAGGTCTACGACACCCGGCACTACATTGACGCCGGAATCGCTCGTGGAGGCGGTCCGATTGAATCGATGGTTCGACTGCTCAAACAAGACGCGATGACGACGCAACTGGATGTCGACACTGTGGCAGCCAAGGTGATTCAGACCACGGACGCCGGGATTGTCTACACACTCGACGCGATCGCGACTGCATTACCCAACTTGCCGAAGATGGTCGGCACGGCGGAATTTGCTGCCTCTGGATTCGATATTTTTGGTGCGATCCTAGCACGTCACGCAATGGCGACATTGGGCTACGTCCTGCTCGCTTTCCTTATCAGCTATTTTACCCTGAAAGCACGTGAGATCGCGGCATGAATCGCACGACTCAACTTCGTCGAAAACTTACCTACCTGGTCATTCTCGTAGTCATGCTGATCCCGCTCTACCTTCTCGGCCAACCGGCCGGCGGTGGTGGAGACGGCGGCGGCAAGCTCGCGCAAATGCGCGACGCTTATGACATCGCCGAGAGCGATCTTGGTGAAATCAGCCCAGCCAGCGAAACCATGAAACTGGCCTCCCTCGGGATGCGTGGTGTTGCGGCATCGTTGCTTTGGAAAAAGTCGCACGACTATCGCGTCACGCACGAATGGGACCGACTCAAGGCAACGCTTAACAACATTGCTTTGCTTCAGCCTCACTTCGACAAGGTTTGGGAGTTCCAAGCTCACAACTTGGCTTACAACGTCTCGTCGGAATTCGATGACTATCGTCAACGCTACGAAATGGTCCGCGAGGGAACGGAATTCCTAACCAAGGGTGTTAAGCAAAACCGCAAAGCACCGCGTTTGGTCTGGTACACGGGTTGGTTCTATGGCCAGAAACTAGGCATGTCCGACGAAAAACGTCAATTCCGACGTCTCTTCGCGGACGACGAAGTGCTGCACGAACAACTGCTTAACCAAGGTATCGCCGTCGATAGCCCCGAAGCTCGCGGGCCGCTCGGTAAACCGGACAACTGGTTAGTTGGACGCTTGTGGCTGAACTCCGGTTACGACCTTGTCGAGTCCGGAATCAAAATCCGCCGCCAAACCCCGATTAACTTCTACGAAACGGGTCCCAAGTGGCGTATTAAGCACGCCGAAGCAATCGAAAAAGAAGGGATCCTGGACGACCGAGCTCAAAACGCTTGGCAAATGGCGTCGCAAGATTGGCAAAGTTTGGGCAATCGCTCGATCCCCACAACAGCTTCGTTCACGATCAAACTAGGCCAGCTCGATGAACTCAATCGTCAGCGTGCCGAGACCGTTGCTGAAATCCGAAAGACGGCCGGTGCAGCCTATGAACGAGCCGAAATGGCGATGATCGAAACGCTCGATCCCGTCATTCAAGACGCGCTATTAACACCGATCGAAGACCGGACCAAATCGCAACAGTCGATTGCCGCCACTCACGGCGGCGCCGTCACACCGAACTTGGACACGATCGCTCGCGAAGCCGCTCCGAAAGACCGCTTGAAGATCCTTCAATTGGTTGACGAAGTCAAAGACATCGACGAGCGCATTATCAAGACCAGCGGGCACCGCAAACAGATCAACTTCGAGTATTGGGAAACCTTGGCTCTTGCCGAGCAGGAAGAACGGACCGTTCGCGCTCGACGCTTAACCTATGAAGCCGAGCAAGCTAACGCGGATGCGGAGCTGGACAAAGCGATTCAGCTCTACGAAGACTCGTTCAAAGTTTGGGCTGAGATCTTCGACGACTATCCGATTCTCGTAATCGACGACAGCGCCGAAGATCTATTCGACTCCATTCGTCGTTACAAGATTGCGACGGACTCCGATGAGATCGAAGATGACTTTCCGCTTCGCACATTCGTGGAATTGATGGGTCAATACGGCCAGGTCGATCCAATCATGTACGAGCAAGTCCGCAAGGAACAAGACGCGAAGCTCGAAGCTCGAAAACGTGAACTTGCCGAAGAAGAAAAGCGGCGTGAAGCGGAAGAACTCGAAGCAGAGCAGGCCACTAAGATGACTCCGGAAGCGGCTGAAGCAACCGAGGCATCCGAAGATGAGTCCGCTGACTCGGCTTCCGAAGCAGAAGCTTCCTCGGAAGACTCCGCTGAAATGACAAGCGAGGAACCTGCTGAGTCGGCCGAAGACGCACCAGAGGCGGAAAGCGAAGGGAACGCTGACGGCGATGATGTCGCTGGCGATCAGGAAGCTCCGCAGAGCGAAGAACCGGTTGAGAAGATGGAAGAATCCCCAGCCGATGAAGAGCCGGCAACCACGGACGACAACACTGCGGACGATAAATCTGCAGATGAAGGTGCCGCGGATAAGGAAACCGTCGAGGAAGTCATTGAGGACGCCGTCGAAGACGCTACCGAAGGCTCAAACGCCGAATAGTCCACGGCCCTGTCGGGTCGCATAACGACAATTGGCGAAAGCGGAGCGATTACCCATGCATTTCAGCATGGGTTTTCGTGCAGCCAATCGTGGATCGCCCGTATGTGGTGGGGCGAGGTTCCACAGCAACCACCCACCAACGTGGCACCACTTTCGATCCACTGCCTGACATGACTCAGGTAGTTCGCAGCATTGCGAGCTAACGCGTCAACGTCATTCGACCAACCAATCGCCTCGTTTGGTGATCCAGCGTTCGCGTATGCACCAATCTGCACTCCCAAACGAGCGCCGGCAATCGCTTCGACGAATGCATTCGTTTGGGTGGCGGACACGCAATTGACGAGCACTGCTTCCGCACCGGCATCAACACAGCTAGCGGCGTGGGTCGCCATTTCATCAGGTGTCATCAAGTTCGCTTCTGGCCCAGCCGTTAAGGCTACCCAAATCGGAAGCCCCGTGCGCACCGAGGCTCGCACCGCATCGGTCGCTTCGTGACCACTGGGAAACGTCTCGCATAAAATCAAATCGCAGCCCGATTCGGCCAGCATTTCCGCCATTTCAAGGTGCTCTTCAAAACTATCTTGGGGCGCGAGGTCAGGGCGGTAACAATCCTCCAGCGGTGAAAGGCTTCCGGCGACAAGATTGCCTACACCAACCGAGCATCGGGCAAGCTCCACCGCTTGCCGTGTCCATTCTCGCCAATTCGGTCCTGCATAGCGTCGCTTGGTGCGAAACGTGTTTGCCGTATGGACCGTAGCCCCAGCATCGGCATAGTCGCGGTGAATCTGAGCGACGATATCATCCGCCATCACGTTGGCCTGCGCAGTCCACCATGGCAAAGATGTTTCAATCCCGCGAGCATTCAGCTCAGTGCCGACGGGCCCGTCCAATAATGTGATTTTTGGTTTCATTGGCTACATCCCTTGGTCCCACGCCCACTTCGAATCATACTCTTCACTTCCCACCTCTATACCCACCTTAGGAACCAGAACATGAAAACAATCGCTACCCTATCAGTACTCGTGCTAGCAGCCACCTTTTCTACCGCTTCTGCAGACGCACCAACTGAAACCGAAACCGGCTTCCAGTCCATCTTCAATGGCGAAAACTTGGATGGCTGGAACGGTGATCCACGATTGTGGTCGGTGCGAGACGGCGTAATCCACGGTGAAACAACCAAGGAAAACCCAGCCAAGGGCAACACCTTTTTGATCTGGGAAGATGGCTCGACGAAAGACTTCGAACTGCGTTTGTCATTCCGATGCAATGCTACCAACAACTCCGGAATCCAGTATCGATCCAAGCACATCCAGGACAAGTCAGCTCGCAACGACTGGGTCCTGCGTGGTTACCAACACGAAGTTCGAAATGAAGTGAAGTTCCCCAACATTGCTGGCTTCATCTACGACGAAGGTGGCAAACGAGGCCGCATCAGCACCGTTGGTGAAAAAGCAATTCAAGAAAACGGCAAGAAGAAGGTCATCGAGAACATCATCACCGCCGAAGAGTTCGAAGAACTTTTCAACCTCGATGGATGGAACGATGTGGTCATCATCGCAAAGGGCCGGCACCTTCAGCACTACCTCAACGGTCGTTTGATAATGGACTTCACCGACTCGCCAGAACAAGCACTGACCAACGGCTCGTTGGGTTTGCAACTGCACGCCGGCAAACCGATGTGGACCGAGTTCAAAAACATTCGCTTCAAAGCGTTGTAGTCGCAACATGCTGAACTGAGCTGAGCAGGGCTGAGCAGGGCAGGGCAGGGCACTATAGCTTGAAAGCCTTGACCTGCCGGTTCGTTGGAACGCCACCGCAAATTAGCGTGGATGCCCGCTTCCGACGCTAAGCTGTTCAGTGACCAAGTCCTGAGCAGCAAGTCGGCGAAGCTGCCTCGGGCAGTGCGATCAACGTCAGTCCTCTACGACAGCTTCGCCAACACCTGCAGCGTTGTGCCCACGGCCAATCCAAGCGTCGTTAGCAACCCAACCAACCCAACGATTTTCAGCCAGGTTGGAATTCGACGCTCGCCGATTAAATCAGGACGCGTTGCTAGATACAGCATCGAAAACGCCAGGCTCGGGACTCCGACGACCGTGATCGCTTGCGCAAAAATAATCAACGTAACCACGCTGATTTGAAAGACGGTCATGGCAACGGCAATCACCATCCCTAAACCCAACGCGAGAATCGAGAATCGCCGCGGCCACTTGTCTTCCATCGAGCTACCCCATCCCAGACCATCGGACAGCAACGTCCCACCGATCATGGCGTTAACCATAAACGAGCTGAACGCACCAGCCAAAATTCCTTGGCAAAACAGGACGTGAGCGAACGGACCGAACAATGGTTCCAATTGCTTCGCAACCTCGGTTGCACTGGTCAGTTGATCGACCGGGACAACTCCGTGCAACACCGACGCGGATGTGATCAAGATCATTGCCGAAATACCGATCAACACACTCACACCGACGGCTGAATCCACCAGCCCTTGTCCTAATTCTCGGTGCGTCCAACCTTTCTCGCGAACCAGATAGGATTGATAAAACGCACCCGCCACCGAGAACGTGGTAGCGATCATTCCAAATACTGCCAATAACGGAAATCGCGATCCGTCATCGGTATCGAGCGTTTGAGGAACGAGGCCACTGAGAACTGCGATCGGCTTGGGAGCAGCCATTACTAGATTGGCAGCAAAGCCAATAATCATCAACAAGACCATGCACATCATGATGCGTTCGATGGTCTTGTAAAGATTGCTTGCTCGCAAGAGCACCCAAATCACAAAGCCATTCAAACCAACTAGAACCAGTAGCTTCCAGAGCCAACGGTCGCTCGCGAATGGTTCGATAGCAGCCAACACACCGATGTTGTTACCGAACTGAAAACAGGCAACGATCAGAAACAAACTGGCGCCGATAAACATGGCAAACGGTCGACCGATCCTTGCCGCCAATTCGTCGCACAAAGTCCCCTTCAGCGATATTCCTAACCGCGACGATAACGCCACCATCCCCATCATCAACAGTCCGGCCAGAACCAAAATCCAAAGCCCGCTGTATCCAAACTGACATCCCACCTTGGAACTCGTCAGGATACTGCCCGGCCCCAACACCAAGGCAGCAACGATGATCGCCGGTCCAAGCTTCCGCACCAAAGCGATCATTCAGTGGACTCCGGTAGCGGCGTCGCCGTATTACTTATCTTGGTAGATCCAAGGAATGCTTCGAGCATCACCGGTACACCGCCTTGTTGCCGGCTTTCATCGGCAGCTTCCATGAAGGCAAGTATCTCAAGTGTTTCCGCCTTGCCGACCGGCGGCACACCCGTCTTAAAAAACTGCACGATTTCGGCAACCAGCGGTTCGTAGCCGTCAAACTTGTCAATGGACTGGTCGGATTTGGATCCAAATACGAACGCGCCATAGTGGTGTTTGCCCGATCGCCCACCGCGAAACGTTCCGACTCGCCCGTCCTTCCACACGCCGGTAACGACGTCGGCATCCTCGGTGTGCGTCCGCACGACACTCTGACAACCAGGCCCCATGATCGTGAACAACGTTTCGACGCCATGGATGCCATACCAGAACAAATCAGGGTGCGTCGGATCGATCGCGCAGGGACTGTAAGTGACGCAGCCCAACACTTCACCAATCTCAGCACTGGAGTTCGCCGCCGCAATGCCGGAACTGAATCGCAATGCCGAGCTTGAAAAAACGGGAACTTGATATCGCTCTGCAAACTCAAAAATCTTTTTTGCATTGGCCACCGAATCAGCGAACGGTTTGTCGACGAACACTGGCTTACCTGCTTTCAACACCGCTCGAATCAACGGTAAGTGCTTTCGGCCATCAACGCTTTCAAGCAACACGACATCCACCTGCTTAATCAACTCGTCAAGCGTCGTGACGATTTCAACATCAAGCTGTCTTAGCTGTTCGACAAACCCATCGATGCGATCTCGGCTGGACGCAATGTCGTCACTGCCGACGGGAAACGCCGCCACGACACGCACGCCAGCCAATGGATCGTCCGCTGCACGTTCGGCGTTGATTACTTTCGTAAACGCGGGTGCATGTGAAGTGTCACAACCGATGATTCCAGCATGCAGCGGCTCACTCGCAATTGAGGCCGTTGATGACATCACGATTAAACCGATGATGACGATGACTGGAACGACCGTGTTGTGACTGAAAGCGAATGCGACTCGACGAGGTGATTTCATAGGTCTGCAATCTGCATTGGGAAGTGATCCATAGTTGAAGTCGTCAATCCTTTCGGTGACTTTGACCGCTGAACAATTTTTGCGACGGGTTTTATTAGCCATCCAATTTCCATGGTGAGCGGTATTCGTAATGCAGCAAGTCGTTGGCCTTAGCGACGTTCGTCACGATCTCTCGATCGGCATCCCATTGCAGTCGTTCTCCGACAGCTAAGGAAAGGTTAGCCAGTAGAGCCATCGTTGTGGAACGATGCCCGATCTCAACGTCGGCCGCGGGTAGTTCACGCGTTCGGATGCAGTCGAAAAAGTTTCGCATGTGCGCGGCGGTTTGTTCCGCATTAGCCCCGGGAACGTTGACCTCCACTGGATCCATTCTCAGCCCCCGTTTCTGAAAACGGCCGCCTTGTTCCGGCACAACTCGAATCGTCGTTCCGCCAACGTACGCAGTTCCCTCGGTACCGCGAATCTCCATTTCACCATCGATCAACACCGGATTTCCACTGGCTTCAAACGTGGAAAAGATCGCCAGGTGTCCCGATGCGAATTCAAACAACGCCTGAGCGGTGTCGGGAATCGTACGATCGTCATCAACTGCATAGCGTCCTCCCATCGCGCAAACCGACGTAGGATTTTCCTCACCCAAACACCAACGCATCGCGTCCAAATAATGAACGCCCCAATTGCCCATTTGCGACGAGTACCTTTGCCACCAGCGAAACTTATACGGGCAAATATTGTCCTGATACGGTTGTTCCGGTCGCGGTCCCAACCACATATCCCAGTCGAGGCCTTTCGGTGGGTCGGACAACGGACGCTTGCCAATGCCGTCGGGATACATGTTGTTGTTCAGACTGGAATGACTAACGGTCGTTTTTCCGATCGCACCATCCAGCGTCATGCCCGCTGTTTTTTGCCACAACGCAGCGCTGCGCCGATGGGTTCCTACCTGAACCACCCGTTTCGTTTCTCGGGCCACCTCGACCATCTTGCGACCTTCATGAATCGTGATCGACAATGGTTTTTCAACGTAAACGTCCATCCCAGCACGGCAGGCTGCGATCGTTTGGATGGCGTGCCAGTGATCGGGCGTCGCGATCACAACCGCGTCCAAATCGTTGCGTTCGAGCAATCTGCGAAAGTCGCTATACGTTTCCACCTTGTCGGTCGGTCGTGCTTTGCCCAACCTGGCCATTGTCTTATCGAGGTGAAGCTGGAACACGTCGCAAATCGCAACCACCTGTGCATCGAGATGTTCACATACGGCGTCGAGCAATTGATTGCCTCGATTTCCAACACCGATCATCCCGATTCGGATCCGCTCGGTTGAATCGCTCGCGGTCTCCGCCCCTAAGTTTTCAGACGTCGTGGCAGCCGCTGCTCCCGCAATCATGGCGGCCTGCGTGAACGTTCGACGTGATAGTGAGTCATTCATCTGGCTTGATCCAGGGGTAGGGTAGGACGTTTTGCTAGAAGTGCCTTGGGATTGAGACAGGTCAGGACCTCGACATCGCCTTCGCTTAAATCGAGCGATTTCATCAGGTGTTTAGCAACCATCGGCATCGTCGCTGCCGAACCGACCAAATGGCTGCGATCCGCGGTCCAAGTTCCTCCCTGCTCGTCCACCACGACTTCTTGATCTGCGAGGCGGTAACAACCAGGTCCGTTCCCAGCGGCGCTGACGGCATCGGTCACTACAAAGCACCGATCCAAACCGTAGACCTTGATAAAATTGCCCAATGCCGGCCAGGGAACGTGAATGCCGTCAGCGATCAATCCGATGTGCAATCGATCCGATCGACTGAGTACACGCTGGATGATGTTGTCGTGGCGGTGCATCATCAACGGACAACCATTGCCCAAATGAGTAAACATCGACAGTCCCGCATCGATTGCTGCGTCCAGTTGATCAAGCGTTGGATTGCAGTGCCCCGCCGATACAAGAATATTTTGATCGACCAGCATCCGAGTGACTCGCATGTCGCGATCGGATTCCGGTGCGAGTGTTACGATCTCTGTCAAACCATCCGCCGCATCCAACAACCGCTTCATCTCGTCAATTTTCGCAGGTCGGATCGCCTCGGCAGGATGGGCTCCGGCATAGCCCGACTCACGGTTGATGAATGGCCCCTCAATATGCACGCCTTTTATGACATTCGCACACAACGAATCGTTTTGCCGAAACTCAGCGATTCGTGAAAGCCTCGCCGCCATACGTTCGAACGTGTCGGTAATCAACGTAGCCAGTATTCCTTCTACGGAATCCTGACGAAGTCGCTGACATGCTCGATGAAGAGACTCCGCAGTAAGGTCGTCGCCATTGAAATCAACGCCCGCATAGCCATTCACCTGCAAATCAACGTAGCCAGCGTTACTCAGCGAAGTTTTGAAAACCATGCGTACTCTGGCAATTGGGAAACGGCTCGATTCGTTGAGATCAGTCCGTCGCTCGTCGGACCATTCCTGAAAGGACGAAACGACTTTTTCGGTGGTCGACTAGACTTTTTTCGCAGGCAACAAGCTGGCTGCCTCTTGATCCAAGTACAGCACCACGTCGTCATGATGTTGCAGAATTGATGCAGGAACGGCAGGCGACACCAACGAACAAACCGTGGCTTTGACAGCCTTCGCCTTCCGCGAGTCGGGAACACTGCAAACGATTCGTGCCGACTTCATGATCTGTTTCACCGACATACTGATGGCATGAGTTGGCACATCGGTCAACGTGTCAAACCAACCTTCATCGCACTGTTGCCGACGGCAGGCTTCGTCCAACTGCACGCGTAAGTATGGCTGCTGTGTTTCGAAGTCTGCTGGCGGGTCGTTGAACGCCAAATGACCATTCTCACCAATCCCGATGAACGCTACGTCCACAATATGGTCGCGAATCAATGCACCAAGGCGTTCGCATTCTTCAATGGGATCGCTTTCACCATCAATGTAATGAAACGCCTTCAACGGAACCTTATCGACGAACCGCTGCTTCAAGTAACCGCGAAACGACGCGGGATGGCTCTCGGGCAAACCAAGGTATTCGTCTAGATGAAATCCTGTCACCCGCGACCAATCAACGCCAGGCAACTCAGTTAACGCTGCGAGAGTATCAAACTGGGATGCTCCGGTGGCGACGACGATAGTTGCCTGACCGCGACTCGCAATCGCGTCGCGAATCCATTCCGCACCTTGGTCAGCAGCTTTCTGGCCCAATTGATTCTTGGTTGCACTGACATCGATTTTCATCTGTTCTCGATTTCATTTCAAAAGTGAACGGGTTGTCCGACCCAAGCTTGGCTACATCATCGCCCATATCCCAGGAGCAAACAAACAAGAAACTGTTTTTTCGACACAACTTTTAGGTCGCCCTGATAAACTGAATGGCGATACGATTCTCCTCCATGCGAGATTTCCGATGAAACCGACCCGCCAAGTCGCCGTGCTAATCGAGACCTCCCGAGAGTACGGCCGCGCGTTGCTTCGCGGCGTTGCCGAGTTCAACAGTGAAAATCCAAGCTGGTCCATCTACTTCCAACAACAAGATCTCGGTCAACCAATCCCCGAATGGCTGAAAACCTGGGACGGCGACGGAATACTCGCTCGCGTTACTGACACCACTGAGGCAAAGAAGCTAAAGAAAATTGGACTGCCGATGATTGACCTTCGCGGTGGGGCAAAACCATTGGGCTACCCACCTTTTGGGATCGACAATAACAGTGTCGCCAACGCTGCGTACGAACATCTCGCTTCACGTGGAGTGACTGAGTTTGCGTTTGTGGGTGAACCGACCGGACATCACATCTACGATGACCAACGCCAAGCCGCCTTTGAACGCCTAGTGCAAGACTCCGGCTATCGTTGCCATGTGTTTGCGAACCCGACCGTTCCCAAACAGAAGGACTGGACGCGACGCCAACTCAATCTTTCAAAGTGGTTAGCCGAACTCCCCAAGCCAATCGGCGTGATGTGCTGCCACGATGACCGAGGACAACAAGTGCTCGATGCTTGCCGTCGCGCCGAACTCGATGTGCCTGACCAAGTTGCGGTGATTGCCGTCGACAACGACGAGTTCCTTTGCCAATTGTCGGTTCCTCCGTTGTCAAGTGTCGACGTCGATGCGAAACGAATTGGCTATGCCGCTGCAGCGTTCTTGGACCGAATCATGAATGGTGAAGTCACACACAACGCCCCAGTTCTGTTTGAAGCCATCGGTGTCGTCGAACGGCATTCCACGGACGTGGTCGCTTGCGATGATCAAGAAATCGCAAAGACATTACGCTTCATCCGCGAAAACGCCTGCAATCAATTGACCGTCTCTGATGTCGAACGACAGGTAGCCTTGTCACGTTCGGTACTGAACCGAAGGTTCAAACAAATCGTCGGACGCACTCCCAAACAAGAAATATTGCGTCTACAAATGGAAACCAGCAAGCGACTACTTGACACAACCGACAGCACAATTGAATCAATCGCACATCGCTGTGGGTTCAATGAGGCCTGGTACTTCATCAAAGTATTTCGCGATCATTATGGAGTTACACCAGGTGCCCATCGACGTACAAAAGGCAGCATCGCCAACGCAACTACCTAGCTCAGCCTGGGCTGGTCAAAGGAACCATTCGCATCCAACGAAGCAACGATTCGATCGAACACCACATCGACTTCACCAATACCATCGACATCACTGACAAGCCCCTGAATGCGATAGTGATTCAACAGCGGGGCAGTTCGCTCTTGGTAAATATCAAACCGCTCTCGAACGAACTGCTCGGAGTCATCCAGACGATTTCCCGTCCGTTGACGCTCCGCTAATCGGTCCACCAAAACATCCGAACTTACTTCCAAATGAATCACTCGGTCTAGCTTCTGACGTTGTTCCCGTAGAGCGACGTCGAACGCTTTGGCCTGGACCATCGTTCGTGGAAACCCATCAAGCAGATATCCGGTTTCGCAATCCGCGTTCGCTAAACGCTCCTGCATTAGCGGGAGCATAAAGTCGTCGGGCGCAAAATGGCCGCGATCGATCCGCGAGTGGACCATCTGACCGGATTCACCGCTAAGGCAACGCAGCATCTCGCCAGTGCTGATGTGAGGGACGTTCAGACGCCGTCCCAACAAGACACATTGCGTACCCTTACCCGAGCCCGGCGGGCCAATGAAGACAATTCTCAAACCATGTAAGGCTCGGCCAAAACCGAGCCCTCCCTCGTTGAGTTTGGGCTATCCAGATGACGTCGCTATTAGACGACCGGTGAAGTTCCGCCACCAGCACCTTCAAGCAAACCACGGTAGTTTCGCATGACCAAGTGACTATCAATCTTCTGCACCAAATCAAACGCCACGCTAACCGCAATCAGCAAACCGGTACCGCCATAGAAACCAGCGATCGAATAAGGCACGCCCAGCGAACCGTAAACAATCGTCGGAACGATCGCGATCAAGCCAAGGAATGCAGCACCAACATACGTGATTCGAACCATGACCTTTTCAAGGTAGTCGGTAGTACGACGCCCGGGACGATAGCCAGGAATGAACGTGCCGCTTTCCTTCAGGTTGTCGCTCATTTCTTTAGGGTTGAACGTAATCGCCGTCCAGAAATAGCAGAAGAAGAAGATCAACGCGACGTACAACAAGTTGAAGAAGTAGGACGACTGATCACTCATCGTCAAACTTACCAAGTTCAATCCGCGGAACAACGATCCATCGGAAGGGAAATACCCAGCCAAGAATCCGAAGAACACACCAGGAATCATCAACAAGCTACTAGCGAAAATGATGGGCATCACACCGGCTTGGTTGATACGCAGTGGAAGGTGTTGACGTGTTCCGCCGTAGACGCGGCGGCCACGAGTGAACTTTGCTGATTGAGTTGGAATCTTCCGTTGACCGAGCGTGATAAACACCACCCCGAACACCACGACGACAAAGAGCACTACCAGGATGATAAGCGTTTCAATCCCAACCTGTCCTTTCGCCAATCCAGTCAATTCAGGTTTCATGCCCAGCACCAACTCATAGAGAGCCTTGGGCATTTGGGCCAGGATCCCTGCCATAATCAGCAAGCTGATCCCGTTGCCGATACCGTATTCGTCGATTTGTTCACCCAACCACATCAAGAACACGGTTCCCGTGGTCATGACCAGAACGGCAACAATCTGCCAGCCAAAATAAAGCTCTTGATCGGCGTTCATGAAGTTCGGGTTGATATTGCTTTGACCGCCGCCTCCGGACATCAGCATGAACTTCAAGTACATGTAACTCTGTACCAGGCAGATAACCACGGTGAGGTATCGCGTGTACTCGTTTAGCTTTTTACGGCCTGCTTCACCTTCCTTCTTCAACTCTTCGAGCGGCTTATAGACGCTTCCGAGCAACTGGAAGATGATCGAGGCCGAAATATATGGCATGATACCAAGACCGAAGATCGTCGCTTGGCGAAGATCCGACGCTGCGAAAACACTAACCCTTTCGAAGAAGTCAGCGGCACCACTGCCGGCTGCGTTCTCAAGGTTCGTCGCAATCATCGGCAACGGAATGTGAAATCCGATCCGGTACACCGCAAGCAAGCCGATCGTCAACATGACCTTCTTGCGCAGCTCAGGTATCGAGAATATGACTCGGAGTTTTTCCAACATCGATCAGTCCGTCGTCGATCAGTAAAAGTTAACGGTGGTAATTTCGGAAAGTTTAGCGGGCTGACCGATTGACCACGAGAGGGAAACAAAAAAAGAACAGGCTTAACGGCCTGTTCTAGTTGGAAGTCACGCCTCGGCGTGTGTTCGTTGATGGATCACGCTACGCGTGGAATCCATTCTAGCTGCTCTTAAGAGCGGCAACGCGTTCGGCCGGCGTGCGTTTGGCAGCCAACTTTTCAACCGTTCCGCCAGCCGCGGTGATCTTTTCTTCAGCCGACTTGCTGAAGCGATGACCTTGGACAGTCAGCTTCTTTGTGATTTCGCCATCACCAAGGATCTTGACTTCGTCGAAGGTTCCCTTAGCGAGATTCTTGGCAGCCAGTGCTTCCAGTGTCACGGTGTCGCCATCGTTGAACGCTTCGCACAAGCGACTCACGTTAACGGCGAATACTTCAACAGCAAACTTGTTGTTGAATCCACGCTTTGGGATTCGGCGGAACATGGGCATCGCACCGCCTTGGAAGTTAGGCTTGCGACTGTAACCACTACGGCTCTTATGTCCCTTATGGCCACGACCGGAAGTCTTACCGGTGCCACTACCAACACCACGACCGATGCGTTTACGTTTGCGGTGTTTTGTAATCCCGCGATGGACTTCGTTAAGTTGCATGACAGATAATTTTCAGATTTCGGTTTTCAATGTATCAGCAGCCGGGACCCAAACTAGGGTCGACCGGGTGAGCAGAAGCCCAGATCAGTGAGTTTCGACCAGGTCTTCGGCGTTCAACCCACGCAGAGCAGCGATTTGCTCGCGAGTACGCAGCTTGCTCATGGCATCCAGAGTTGCCTTGACCAAGGTGACAGGATTGTTGGTTCCGTACGACTTAGTCAGGATGTCGTGGATACCGCATGCTTCGCAAACAGCACGCACCGCTTGACCGGCAATGATACCCGTACCAGCACCAGCAGGAATCAGCAAAACCTTAGCAGCACCAAAGTGACCCCAGACTTGGTGTGGAATCGATCCATCAACCAAAGGAACGTGGATCATGCTGCGTGAAGCCTGCTTTTGTGCCTTCTGAACACTTGGCGGAACTTCGTTAGCTTTACCGTAACCCCAGCCGACCTGACCGTTACCGTTGCCAACCACAACCATCGCGGCGAAGCTGAACCGACGGCCACCTTTAACCACGGCGGCACATCGTTTGATCTTCACAACACGATCGAGCAGGCCATCGGCTAGGCCTTCTTCGTTGTTCTTGTTGTTGCGTTTGTTGCGACCGTTACTCATAACTACGTCTTATCTGCGGGAGGAAATGCAGGGGATGTGTTGGAATTAAAACTTCAGGCCAGCTTCACGTGCTGCGTCTGCAAAAGCTTTAACGCGGCCGTGATACTTGTTGTGACCACGATCAAGTTGAGCGGTGGTAACGCCAGCTTCAGCAGCCTTTTCAGCGACAAGCTTACCAACCAAAGCAGCAGCGTCACAGTTGCCACCATGCTTTACTTGGTCACGGACTTGTTTGTCACGTGTGCTAGCACTGACCAAAGTCTTACCAGCCTCGTCATCGACGACTTGGCAAGCGAAGTGCTTCAACGAACGATGAATGCACAACCGAGGCTGGCCAGCATCACCGCGTAGTTTGTTTCGAACGCTACGTCGGCGACGTAAACGCTTGCTTTGAATTTTCTTATTCTTGTCCATAACTCTGACTTGTGTCTATTCGCTAAAGGCTTACAGCTTAGCTGTTTACTTGGTTGCTGACTTACCAGGCTTGATCTTGACGTATTCGCCCTGGTAGCGAACGCCCTTGCCCTTGTAAGGCTCTGGCTTACGTAGCGAACGAATCTCCGCTGCGAACTGGCCAACCATTTGCTTATCGCATCCCTGAACAACCACATGAGTTTGATCGGGGCAGGTGACGGTCAATTCCGCAGGAATCTTTCGATGAAGTTCGTTGGCATAACCAACGCGTAGTTGAAGCGTGTCACCATTGATCGCAGCGAGGTAACCCACACCGACGATTTCGAGCTTCTTTTCGTATCCCTCGGTGACACCGACAATCATGTTCGCGAGAACAGCGCGAGTCAGACCATGTAATTCACGTGCAGAACGATGATCGCCATCGCGTGACACATTCGCTTCCTTACCGTCTTCGTTGATTTCAACGCTAACTTCAGGACGATGTGTAAACGACAACTTGCCTTTGGGGCCTTCCACATCGATCGTGCGGTCGTTCAACGACACAGTCACGCCGGCGGGAATCGCTACGGGCTTTTTACCGATGCGGCTCATGGCTAACTTGCTAAATGGAACAGAGTGAACGGGGGTGGTGTAAACCGAGGCTTCAACACCTCGGCAACGAATAAATCTTAGGATCAGGAGACTTCGCAGAGCACTTCGCCGCCGATCTTGTCGCGGCGAGCTTCGCGGTCACTTACCACACCCTTGGATGTGCTAATAATACGAATACCGAGACCACCTAAAACAGGCTTCAGCTCTTTGCTGCGAGAATACAGACGACGACCAGGCTTGCTGATTCGTTTAATCGTCTGAATAACGCGTTCGCCATTGGGGCCATACTTCAGCTCCAAACGAAGCGTCTTCACCGGCTCGGTCTCTTCTTCTTTCCAATCCCAGATGAAGCCTTCACGCTTCAAAACGTCGGCTACGCCGCGTTTAACGCGACTTGCTGGGATGTCAACGAATGGCCGCTCAACACGAACCGCGTTACGGATTCGGGTAAGCATGTCGGCAATTGGGTCAGTCATCATAGTTGGGGGTTCCCTTTATTAATTTCCAAAATCACCAACTGGCCTTACGAACTCCGGGGATTAACCCAGCGTTCGCGTTAAGACGGAAACAGATTCGGCACAAACCGAACTTGCGATAGACCGATCGAGGGCGACCACAATAGTTGCAACGATTTTCTTTCCGTGTGGAAAACTTTGGCGTTCGACTCGCCTTGGCGATTTTGGACTTGCTTGCCACGAAAGGACCTGCGGTGGACGGAGCGGGCTTTTAGGCCCATCTGGGAAACGATACGGTGATGAATTAAATGAGCGACGCTTACGCGGCACCCGCTTTTTCTTTAGCTGCCTTGAAAGGCATGCCGAATTCAGTCAACAAGGCACGAGCCTCGTCGTTAGTTTGCGCCGAGGTGACGAAGCTAATGTTCATCCCCTGCGGGCGAGTGAATTTGTCGGGGTTCAGTTCGGGGAAAACCAATTGCTCGGTCAAACCCAATGTGTAGTTGCCGTTGCCGTCAAAAGCAGTTCGGCTAATACCACGAAAGTCACGAACACGAGGAAGGACAACCGAGATCAAACGGTCGAGAAACTCGAACATCATTTGACGACGCAGAGTCACCATACAACCGATCGGCATGCCTTCACGCAAACGGAAACCAGCAACTGATTTCCGAGCCAACGTGATCACTGGCTTCTGGCCGGTGATTTGGGTCATTGCATCGATTGCAAGATCCAAAACCTTTTTGTCGCCGACTGCCGCACCGACACCCATGTTCAACGAAATTTTCTGAAGAGCAGGGACTTGATGCGGATTCTTGT
Source organism: Rhodopirellula sp. J20-39 (assembly GCF_057365095.1). Lineage (NCBI taxonomy): Bacteria > Pseudomonadati > Planctomycetota > Planctomycetia > Pirellulales > Pirellulaceae > Rhodopirellula > Rhodopirellula sp. J20-39. The sequence continues at coordinate 6,868,541 of NZ_CP195123.1, forward strand.
AACCGAATTGCTCGGTCAGTGCCGAACGGATCGACTCTTGATATCGAGCTTGCAGTCGTGGAGTGTGTGTGGACATGATTGGCAACGTGCCGTGTTAGTTTAGTATGGAGAGGAAAGCGATCACCGGAATGTGCGGCGACCCATTAAGCACCGGACTACTTGGCAGCTCGGCTTGCCTTGGCAGGCGAGATCTGGCTGATAGTCGTTCCGCTCTTCTTCGCAAAACGCTCTTTGCTGCCGTCAGCCAAGTAGCGTGTGCCAATTCGTGTAGGCTTGCCGTCACCAGGGTCTGCCAACATGACGTTGCTAGCGCTGATGGGCATTTCTTTATTCAGGCGACCGCCTTGAGGGTTCTTTTGGCTTTGGCGAACGTGCTTCCAAACTCGGCCAGCACCTTCGACAATAACCTTGTTCGCATCTCGGTCGATCTTGATGATCTTGCCGCGGTGACCCTTGTCAGCTCCGGCGATCACGATGACTTCATCGTCAATTCGAAATTTCATAACACTAACTTCTGACTTATGGTGATTAGCGGAGGGCCAACCGGGATTCTACGCGTCGGAATTCTACAGCTAAAGGCTCAACACCCATAGCCGATGGCTTGATCAAACAACTTCATTAGCGAGGCTGACGATCTTCGTAAACTTCTGTTCGCGAAGCTCACGAGCCACGGCACCAAAGATCCGAGTACCACGAGGGTTCTTGTCTTTGTCGACCAACACAACGGCGTTGGAATCAAAACGAATGTAACTTCCGTCTGGACGTCGCGTTGGTTGCTTGGTACGAACGATTACCGCTCGTACAACCGACTTCTTTTTAACTTCGCTGCCCGGGATGACGCTTTTGACGCTGCAGACGATCACGTCTCCGACGGTGGCGAAACGCCGACGACTTCCCCCGAGCACCTTGATGCACATCACTTGACGAGCACCGGTGTTGTCCGCCACATCGAGGCGAGATTCTTGTTGGATCATTGGTTTACTTCAACGACAAAAATTAGTTATCAAGGGCCAGCTCAATCACAACCAGCTTTGGTTGTGACCGAAGACCACTAAGCGTTCTCTTCGTTGCTGGCGGTTTCGCCGGCGTGAGCCGCTTCCAGTGTTTCGGTTTCAGCCGCGTTGAGCGCCTCTTTACGAGCCGCACGCAAAGCAACCACGTCGACCGCAGTACTTTTCTCAAGCACTCGAACCAAACGCCAGCGTTTTAGTTTGCTAAGCGGTTCGGATTCGATGATCTCAACCTTGTCACCAATCCCCGACTCGTTTGCCTCGTCATGGACGTGACAAACCGTACGGCGACGGATGTATTTCTTGTACTTGGGGTGCTTGACCACGCGATTGATCTCGACGCGGCGCGTCTTGTTCATCTTGTCGCTGGTAACGACTCCGGCTACGACGCGTTTAGGCATGACGTTTCGGAAAAATGGAAGTGGTGTATTGTAAAGTGAACTGCAACACTAGCTAGCCGAAGCGGCTTGCTCGCGTTGAGTCTGAAGAGTCTTGATTCGAGCGATCAAACGACGATTCTTTCGCATTTCGCTGGGCGTATTAAGCCGCTCGGATTGCGACTGGAAACGAAGGCGAAACAGAGTCTCTGCGGCCTCTTTACAGGTCGCTTCGAGCTGCTCGTCGCTCATTTCGCGGAGTTCGGTCAGTGAAGTCATCAGTCAAACATACGAAAGGGAATATTGAATCGAAGTCGATCCGCACGCCGCACCTAAGCAGGGCGTCGTGCGACAAATCGAACCTTAACAGGCATCTTGCTAGCTAACCGTGCGAAACAAACCTTAGCTTGTTGCTCAGTTACGCCACCAAGTTCGTATAAAATGGTGCCCGGCTTGACGGTTGCGGCCCAGAAGTCAGGCTCACCCTTACCTTTACCCATCCGAGTTTCCAGCGGAGTGCTGGTCACGGACTTGTCGGGAAAGATTCGGATATAAAGCTTGCCTTCGCCACGAACGTATTGCTGGGCTGCGATCCGGCCGGCTTCGATCGTCGTTGCCTTGATCCATCCCGCATCCAGTGACTGGATACCGAAATCTCCAAAGACGACCGTATTACCGCGAGTCGCGTTACCTTTTATACGACCTCTTTGGCTTTTTCGATGCTTGACCCGTTTGGGCATCAGCGCCATCGTTGTCGTCTCCGTAAGTACCTTGGTTAATCCACACCTGAATCCCGATGTGCCCCTGTGGCGTCATCGCTTCGGTGAAGCCGTAATCAATCTTTGCTTGTAACGTGCTCAATGGAATTGAGCCCGCACTTTGCTTTTCTCGTCGTGCCATCTCAGCTCCACCGAGCCGTCCAGCCATCTGAATCTTAATGCCCTTAGCACCGGCATCCATCGTTTGTTCCAACGAACGTTTCATCGTTCGGCGGAAGCTGGAACGCTTCGCTAATTGCTGCGCGATGTCCTCGGAAACCAACTGAGCTTGCAACTCAGGGCGTCCAACTTCTTCGACTTTGAGGTTAATACGTCGGCCAACCAGGTTCTGAAGCTCAGCTTGCAGAATCTCGATTTCTTGACCCTTCTTGCCGATGATCAGACCGGGACGAGCTACGAACAACAACACCCGAACTTCGTCGCGTGTTCGTTCGATCTCGATCCGGTCAATACCGGCACTCTTGTACGATGCTTTCTTGGGATTCTTGGTAATGAAATCCCGAATCTTTTTGTCTTCGACCAGCAACGCCGCGTAATCTTGCTTCGATGCATACCAGCGACTAGACCAGCCGCGGGTAACGCCTAATCGAAACGCGATCGGATTGACTTTTTGACCCATAGTAAATACTGAGTGCTGAGGACTGAGTGGTGAGGACTACTAAACTTCGTCGATGTGGGTGAGGCCGACGCGGATGTGACTAGAGCGTTTCTTAATCATGAACGCCATACCACGAGCACGCGGACGAATTCGCTTGAACATTGGGCCGCCATCGACTCGAACGTCGGTAAGAACCAACTCTTCGATCTTAAACCCGTGACCGTTATTTTGGTCAGGATCCTGAGCGTTGCCGACAGCGCTCTTGATCACCTTCTCGAGCATCCGAGCACCACGCTGAGGCTGATACTTCAAAGTATCAAGTGCCTCGTCGGCGTACATGCCACGGACCAAGTTAGCGACCAATCGCACTTTTTGTGCACTGATTCGAGCGTTTTTATGAAATGCGGTGAACTGAGACATGGTTGGAAACTCCTGCTTAACGCTTGCCTTTGCCGCCGTGCCCACGGAAAGTCCGTGTTGGCGAGAACTCGCCGAGCTTGTGCCCGACCATGTCTTCGGTAACCAACACCTTCAGGTGCTGACGACCGTTGTGAACCATAAAAGTCACGTTGACGAACTCAGGAACGATCGTACACGATCGTGCCCAGGTTTTGATTGGCTCACTAGAACCAGTCTCGGCGGCTTTTTGGACCTTGAAAAATAACTTGGGGTCGACGTAGGGACCCTTTTTGCTGCTACGACTCATGGGACCTACTTATGAAGTTTCAATTGACCATAACGACGACTCTTACGCCGACGAACGATCGATGAGTTACTTGGCTTACGCTTCTGACGAGTAGCACCACCCTTGGCACTCTTGCCCGATGGGCTAACTGGGTGACGACCACCCTTTGTACGACCTTCACCACCACCGTGCGGGTGATCGACCGGGTTCATCGCAGTACCACGAACGTGTGGACGACGACCAAGCCAACGTGCTCGGCCAGCCTTACCCAACCGAACGTTCATGTGATCGCTGTTACCAACTTGGCCAACGGTTGCACGACAAGCACTCGGCACCCGGCGAACTTCGCCACTGGGTAACAACAACTGAGCCCAGTCTGCTTCGCGAGCTTGCAAAGTTGCTTGCGTACCAGCACTGCGACACATCACAGCACCACGACCGGCACGCATTTCAATGCAGCAAACCGAGGTACCCAGAGGAATATTCTTAAGCGGAAGACAGTTCCCAACATTCGGAGCTGCATCGGCACCATTTTGCAAACGATCGCCTGCCTTCACACCGGCCGGTGCGATCACGTACAGCTTTTCGCCGTCGGCGTACTTCAACAAAGCAATACGTGCCGAGCGGTTCGGATCGTACTGAACCGATTCGACGATTGCATCGATACCGTCTTTAACTCGACGGAAGTCGATTACACGGTACATCTGCTTGTGACCACCACCACGGTGACGCGAAGTGATCTTACCTTGGTTGTTTCGACCGCCCGTCTTACGCTTGGGACGCAACAAAGATCGCTCAGGCTTATAGCCCTTCGTCAGATCCTTGAAGTCACTGACAGACGCATTACGTCGTCCAGCGCTAGTCGGCTTGTAAATTCGGATGCCCATTGACTCTGCTTTTTACAGTTAGCTTGTGCAGTGTGTGTGTTTTCAATTACCGGCCGCAACATGCAGCCGGCAATCACTTACTAAAAGAAATCGATGCGATGATCTTCCTGGAGCGACACGATCGCTTTCTTCCAGTCACTCGTACGACCAACCTTGTGACGGAATCGCCGAGTCTTCCCCTTGCGGGTCTGCGTGCGAACCTTAGTCACCTTGACATCAAACAGCTCTTGAACTGCCTTCTTTACGTCCAACTTCGTCGCATCGCGATGAATCTGAAACGCATACTGATTATTCCGGGAAGCACGATGAACACCCTTTTCGGTGACAAGCGGCTTCAACAAAACCTGGTGAGGCTCAAGCTTAACAGCTCGCTCGACAGGTGCGGGTGGAAGGATATGTGCCATGATTTTCAAACGCCTTAAGCGGCGGCCTCCTCTGATTCAACGCTTGCAGAACCGGCCGCGAACGTGCCGTCCTTGATCTTATCAAGGGCATCTTTCGTGAAGACGACCTTCTTCGGAGTCAAAAGCGTCAACGCATTCAACTGACGAACCGGCTCAACTGTCACACCAGCGATATTACGACCGCTCTTGTAAACAACTGCGTCTTCGCCGCCTGTAGCAACCAAAGTCGTCACGCCTTCAAGACCAAGGTTCTTCAGAACCGTTGCCATCTGGCTTGTCTTCGGTGCATCCAAACCAAACTGGTCGATAACCACCACTTCGCCGTCGTCGATCCGCGAACGAATCGCCATGCGAGTCGCCAACTTCACAGCCTTCCGAGGATGCCGGTAGCTGTAGTCACGAGGCTTAATCGTTCGTGCAACACCACCGCCGCGGCGAACGTTGGTACGCTTCCCACCAGCACGGGCATTACCCGTACCTTTCTGGCGGTACATCTTTTTCTTATTACCGCTAACTTGCCCACGAGTCCGCGAATTGTGCGAACCCTGACGCTTGTTAGCTTGATACATCACGATCACATCGTGAAGAAGCTGCTTGCTGATTCGATCAGCGATTTGCGTCGTGTCGATCTCGTAAGAGCCGACCTCTTTTCCCGACGCATCATGTACTGGAAGAGTTGCCATTAGTACTAGCCTTAGACCTTGTTCGTTTGACGGACAGAAACGAACCCACCATTGGGGCCGGGAACCGCACCACGCACAAGCAACAAGTTGTTTTCAGTGTCAACACTGACAACTTCAAGATTGCGGGTTGTCACCTTAGCATTGCCGTACTGCCCAGGCATTTTCTTGCCCTTGAACACACGACTCGGCGAAGCACTCATGCCCGTACCACCAGCATGCCGGTGACACTTCTTAACACCGTGCGTTGCACGCTGACCAGCAAAGTTGTGCCGCTTCATCACACCAGAGAAGCCACGCCCCTTACTAACGCCGGTGACATCAACCTTCTTGACATCAGCAAATTGCTCGACCGTCAGCTCATCACCAACAGTTGCGTCAGCCGACCCGCGAAACTCACGAACAAAACGCTGTGGCTCACAATCCGCCTTGGGCAGAGCCTCAACACCAGCAGCCGCACGGGACTTTGATCGCTTACTTTCGATCACCGCTACTTGGCCTCGCTCACTGCGACTTGCCAAGCGACGCGGCTTGTCCTCGAAACCTAACTGAACAGCTTCATAGCCATCGCGATCAGCACTGCGAACCTGCAGGACGCGACAAGGGCCAGCTTGAACGACCGTGACCGGAACCGCAGTTCCGTCTTCGAGAAAGACCTGAGTCATCCCGATCTTTCGGCCTAAAATGGATGGTAACATTACAATTCCTGCCCGCCGCTTTCGAAGCGGGCCATTCGCGATTCGTTAGGAGTTCCGGGACTGCCCGACGATCCAAATCGAAGCCCTCGAATAAACCGAGAAACCCAACCTGCTATCGCCGCAGCTTCCGACCATACGGAAAACCGTGACTTCCAAAGTGAAAACAATAGTGTCGTCGCGACTACATGACGCGAACAACATTTACCCGAACGGCACTACAACCGTCACGAGCAACCAAAGACACAACTCGACAAACAAGCCGAAGCCCTGCTAGCTAACTCGCCGAAAGCAAGCCACCAACAAACACCCCAGGAGACAAGATCAGCGGGCGGACGCCTTAATCTTAATATCAACCCCAGCCGGAAGACTGAGCTTATTCAACGCTTCGATGGTCTTGGCCGAGGCCTGGACGATATCAACCAAACGCTTGTGCGTTCGGATCTCAAATTGCTGACGAGCTTTCTTATTCACAAACGGACTCGACAAAACCGTGTACCGCTCAATGCGAGTCGGCAACGGGATCGGACCGTGAACAATGCTCGCGGTTGCCTTCACCGTATCGACGATATCGCGTGCACTCTGATCCAGAACGGCATGATCGTATGCTTCCATACGAATACGAATGACTTCACTGGCACCAGTTGACACGTTCGAAATCCACTACAAGCGATGATAAAAAGGCAACCCATGACCAACCAATTTGGTCCGGGGAGGCGAGAATGTAGGGGCGAGCCTCTTGAGCGTCAACGGCTGTTGAACATTTGATGAAAGTTTTTGCGATTTCGGCACGCAAAAATGGAGCAAACAGGCAAGCTAGGTTCACGGAAGCAGGAAAACCTGCAGCTTTCGGCAGCCATGAGCCCCCAACACAAGCGACTGTTCAATGTCGGCGGTCTTGCTGGGACCAGAAACAAACACGCCAAAACCAGCCTTCGGTGTGCCGATTCGGGCATACGCTTCATGCATATGCGAAACAATCTGCTGACGAGATATCGCAATCGCCAAATACTGGGCGATAAAGATCATGACGCGGTGCGGCAGCGTTTCTCCGTCGATCCAAATCGCACCATTTTCAGCGACACCGAACTCACCTTTAACGATTGTCCAATCCAAAGACGCTAAGGCATGCGGATCTTCGATCGCCACTAAGTCCACTGTCGACTGGACGGCTTCAGGAATAGTCGAGGCAATGCGGGCGGCGTTCTGGAACACACCGATTCCCTGCAGAACCTCCAGCATTTGCAGAGGCGAATCAACTCGATGAGGATCACCGCCAACGAGCCTTAGCGATTCTTCAAACTTCGCAACCGGGTCGTCGAAAGTCACCAAACGGCTCGTGTCGATAACTGGAAGCTCTTCTGAATCAACATGCCGCCCCTGCAGTCGATCCAGAATCACTTGCCGACCATCGGTCCGGGCCGGCGACGACTGATTGAGATGACTAGACATGCAATACTTCACTGACATAAGTGCGGATGGTGGCCAAGCAATCGGTCGATGGCCGGCAGCTTCTTGTTGATAACGTTCAAGCGAATAACGCAGCTATTCCTTGCGATTCTGGGCATACCAAGCACGAAAACTTTGCCGCGGCGGCTCTGGCAAATCTCGGTCGATCGCCCAAGCATTCAGCCGATTATGAGTCAACGCTTTGGGTAGGTACCGCAACGACATTCGGCCTACATATCCCGCACTGGCGAACAGTCGAGGGTGCCGAAACAGCAACGATGCCGCCTTCATCCCCGCTCGTTTGCTCCAGGCAACCAATCGCTTGCCAACAAGCACCTTCCGCCAGGCGAGCAATTGATGATGAAGCGGAATCTTGACAGGACAGACATCCGTGCACGAGCCACACAACGTGCATGCGAAAGGCAGACTCTTGTGCCGCTTGGCATCTTTTGCGGGCCCAAGAATGCTGCCGATTGGCCCCGGAACCGTCGCTCGGTAACTATGGCCACCACTGCGCCGATAGACAGGGCACGTGTTCATGCACGCGCCGCACCGAATGCAGTTCAGCGAATCGCGGAACGTGTCGCTTTGACGTATCTCCGATCGCCCATTGTCCACCAACACAATGTGCAGCTGACTGTCTTGATCACGCGGACCATGGAAATGCGACGTATAGCTCGTAATTGGCTGCCCCGTTGCACTCCGCGCCAACAAACGCGTAAACACCGCCAGGTCTTCGAACCGCGGTAACAGCTTTTCAATTCCCATGCATGCGATGTGAACTCGGGGCAGCGAAACGCCAAGATCGGCATTGCCTTCGTTGGTACAAACCACCAATCCGCCGGTTTCCGCTATGGCGAAGTTCACCCCCGTGATCCCCACTTCTCCTTTCAGGAATTTGCTGCGTAAATGCCCCCGCGCGGCTTCGGTTAACACCTGTGGATCGGACTCTCCTTGGCGGGTTCCCAGGTGCTGATGGAATGTCTCGCCAACCTCCTCTTTCTTGATGTGAATCGCCGGCAGCACAATGTGGCTGGGAGCTTCTTCCCGCAATTGAACAATCCGCTCGCCCAAATCAGTGTCAACGACCTCAATTCCGTGTTCGATCAAATATTCGTTGAGGTGACATTCTTCGGTCAGCATGGACTTACTTTTGACGATCCGCAGCGTGTCGTTTTGCTGCAGAATCCCCAACACGATCCGGTTATGCTCCGCCGCATCGCGAGCCCAATGAACCACCGCCCCTAGCCGCGTCGCATTCGCCTCAAACGCTTGCAAATAGTCCGGCAACCTCGCAATCGTGTGCTTCTTAATGGCGGAAGCCTGTTCCCGCAGGTACTCCCACTCCGGAAGGCTCTGCGCCTGGCGGTCCCGCTTGCTGCGTACAAACCACAACGAATCGTCGTGCCAATGCGAGCGTTCTTCGTTGTTAACGAAGTCACGTGCGGCCTGAGGATGATCGACAATAGGCAAAACGGAAGACATATCAGCCTAGTGCTGCGAGGAACGAGTGGAGTCGGTTTGGCAATTAGCTGGGGCGGCTTGAGCACGCTTGTTTACCGAGACCGATCGAACGGGCCGGCCGGCTAAAACTTCGGCAATGTGCATGACCTGCAGCGGCAACTTCCGCCGCCGAATGATGCCCTGCATGTGCATCAAACAACTCATGTCACCAGCCACCATGACCTCGCTGCCTGTATTTAGATGGTCCTGAACGCGATCGCCCCCCATAGCGACGCTCGTTTCCCGTTCGGCAACCGCAAACGTGCCTCCAAAACCGCAACATTCGTCTTCGCGAGTGGTCGGCAAAACCTCGATTCCATGCAGCGATTCCAGCAGCAGACGCAGCTTATTTTCGCGAGGAACCATCTGCTCGCTGCACTGGGCAAGCCGCAATTCCCGCAACCCGTGACAGCTAGCGTGAATGCTGACGCGATGATTGAAATGGCTATCAACCTTACGAACGCCAAGCCGATCTACCAAGAATTCGCACAACTCAAATGTTGAATCTCGAAGTCGAGTGAACTTCGTGTCATCCGCCGAAAAGAACTGGCCGTAGTGATTTCGGATCATGGATGTGCAACTTCCTGACGGACACACCACCGCATCGTAACCGGAGAACAACTCAACAAATTGGCGAGCGACGGGGGCCGTGTCAGCTTCGCATCCCGTGTTCGCCATCGGCTGGCCACAACAGGTCTGGCTCTCTGGAAAATGAACCTTTACCCCCTGACGCTCAAGCAACTCGAGCGTTGAGACCGCCACGTCCGGAAAGAACTGGTCGATATAGCAGGGGACAAATAACGCAACATTCATTTATTTGAGACGAGCAAACAGAAAGCAAAACGCACCAAGGTCAAACGCAAACCAATGACAAGCTGGGCAAATTATATCTGATCGGCTAAGCCGAGAGGGTTCATTCAGGCATCAGGCCACAATTTCTGGCAATGGCATTCAAACAAGCGACATCCCGAGAGCCGCGAATCAATCCACCGCAATTGATCTTGTTGCCCGAGTACCCTCAACGGCACAATCCGCCGCATGCCCTCGCATCAAGCTCCACACTACAGCAACTCCCACGCGGCCGCCGAAGACGCCAGGTCGCTTTCGGGACAATCCGCGCCGACACAAACCTCGTTCGCTGACCCTCATCCCACGCATAGCAACCAAACGGCAAGCAATTCAAGCGTCTGGGATCCCGCAACGCCCAACCCGTTCTCACTAGCTCTCGCCAAGCCAGAAGCCTCCACCGGAGCCAAGCTGTGGCGAGGAATCAAGACGCTGCTGGCCACTATCGCCGTGACTGCTGTCTTGCTCGCAGGCGTCTTTTTCGGCAAACAGTATCTTCTGCACCGATTGGTTTCCGATCTCGATCAATTGGATCCGGCAGGCAAACAATCTCGACTGGTCCAAATCGCAAGCTTTGGCAACGCCGCCATCGAACCGCTGACCCAGCGATTGATTGATCCGGCCGATGACGTGTCGGAATCGGCTTTTGTCCTGCTGCAAAGAATGCAGAACGACTGGACGACGCTCAAACGCGAAGCGGCAATGACCGCCCACGATCGATTGCTGCAAGCGATTCACCGCACCTACAGCACCGCCAAGACAACCGACGCCCAGCAATTGACTCCCCAGCATCTCGCTCGGGGTCGCGAGTTGATTCGGCAAACCCTGTTGGAATTTTCCGATAAGTCGCTTCCCGAAGACGGGCCGTTAGACCGGGCTAATATCTTGGTCAGCAACGCACAAAAGCTGCTTAACCATCTCGACTCAAATGCTCCCCAGCCTCAACCTCGCATTCTAGCGAAGGCCACCCAACGCAGCGTTCCTGATCAACCAGCCAATTCGCCACTTCAAAGTCGTGCTGGCTGGACCGATTGGCCACCGCCAGCGACCAACCTGGCCCCAAATTCGACGACAACTCAGGGTTCCACCACGGCTCAAATCGTGGGCTCAGGCACCAAGCAAACGCCGCAAATCGAACTTAACTCCGCGACGCCGAACGACAAAGTCACTGCGACCACGCCACGTCGACTGCAATCGCTACCGCAAGGCGTCACCGTTCCGCTGGCAAAGGTGGAGCCATCACCTCAAAGCACGCACGCACAACCCAGCCCACGCATTGTTGCGGCTCGGCGACCAACCGATTCGACCATCCAAATGGCAACGCATCTTTCCGAGTCGCCACTCGCGGTGCTGGACGACGAAACCGTCATTCGTCACCTAGCGAACCCTGATGCCATGATCGCCAGCCAAGCACGTGCGGAACTTGTTCAACGCGGTTTTTCCGATCCACAACTCGAGATGGCGACCGCAATCGCCACGACCGACGGTAAAGGGCGAATTCGCCTGATCGATTCGTTAGTCCATTCGAGCCAGCTTAACGCGGGTCCTTGGCTATCCATGCTGCTAGATGACCCAGACCGCCAAGTTCGCCTCCACGTGGCGTCCACGCTCGCTTCCAGCGTCGCGTCCAATCAAGATCCCGCGATCCTAGAACGACTTCGGCAACGGCTTTCTCGCGAAGACGACTCACACGTCGCCACACGCATTCGCCGCATCTTAGACCTGCGATAGCCGATCCGGCAAAGGATAGCGGAAGCGACAGCGGCCAATCTCGCAGTCGTCGCCGAAATCGGTCACGAGCTAGCTGGCATCTGCTGACAACGAGGCGATCCGAGCCCTCAAACGGGGCTCCGAGGTGTCGGGGTGGGAAAACACGGGCAAGTCAGCAAAAAAACACGCAAAACTCACCCCCCGTCTGTTTTGAAGCTGGAGTTTCAATCGGTCGGCGCTAAAATGGTGTTTTGTCCACGTTATCAAAGCCCCCCAGCACGCAGAACATCCCATGAGCGATCTAGAAAGCGAAGAAGAAGCTTCCTTCGCCGGCGCATTTGGACAACTGACCCCCACCGGTGGTGGTGACCCGATCCCGCTGATTAAAGACAAATTGCTGATCGGCCGCCGCAAGCACTGCGATATTTGCTTGGATTTCCCCAACGTGTCCAGCCAACACTGCAAACTCAGTCTGGAACACGGGTACTGGTTTATCCGGGATCTCAACAGCCGAAACGGCACCAAAGTCGATGGCCGCGCCGTAATGCGGAAACGCATTGACCCTAAAAGCCGAGTGACCATCGCGAGACATGATTACGTGATGGAATACGACCCACAATTGCTGGGCGCGTTCGGGCCACCTCCCGCCGACGATGACTATATTGAAGAAGTTATGAAGACTTCGCTGATGGACCGGGCCGGGCTTACCAAACGGGACAATAAACGCGGCCTCTTCAATCGCTCACCCAAGTCGTAAGCGATCGCTTTGCGAGACGCCCCAAACATCCCAATCGGCCGAATCTCTCGGCCGATTTTCAATCACGATTGACGGGTTGAGTTAGCGTCGGAGCGTAGGACTGCGGCCCAAACAACCGATGACCAAGGCGTGCACCACTTATCTCAGCCTCAACGTGGGCGGGATTCGGAACCGGCCGCTTGTGTCTACTAAACCCAACACCCGCTGGGTCGGCTTAGCCTGGGATGCTGGTTTTCTTGCGGCCAATAATCGGCACCGGCTGAAGCAGGGACTGGGACACGAGAGTGTTCATCGTGGCCCACGGCAAGGTCAGCGAAATCGGCAAAGTTTAACTAACCCGCCCATGATCCTTGGCCGATAAAACTTCTAGCGTGAAATGTCATCGCGTCGACCGCGTTCCGCGCGGTCCCAATCCACACCGGAAGTTATCCAAGAGCGAATCGGAAGCTCAACTGCTGGTCCCCTGGCATTAGCCGGCCCATGCGTACAGCCGCCAAGCTGATTTCAGCTTACGAACCTCTTCGCTCCACCCTCGCCATTCACACAAAGGCCGTTTCATGTCGGGCGATCTACGCTCACTGAAGATGCCAACACCGCTCAACCGCTGGATCATGCAGTGGGGATCGGCGGTTGTCGATGGCATCGCGTCGATCGGTGACCTAGCCTACTTCTTCTGGCAAATGCTCGTGTGGATGTTCACACGATTGCCGCGTCGCGGCACGCTGATGGTGAACTTCTATCAGGTCGGTGTTCTGAGCCTTCCTGTCGTAGCACTGACTGGCACATTCATTGGAATGGTGCTCGCTGTCCAAAGCTATTACCAGTTCCAAGCGATCGGCCTGGAAAGCCGTCTGGGCGTTGTCATCAACACATCCCTGGTCCGCGAACTCGGCCCTGTGCTGGCCGCCACCATGCTGGCCGGACGAGTCGGCGGTGCGATGGCTGCGGTCCTCGGAACGATGCGAGTGACCGAACAAATCGATGCACTTACAACCATGGGCGCCGACCCAATTCATTATCTGGTTGTTCCACGCTTCTTGGCATGCCTATTGCTGATTCCCGCTTTAACGATCATGGCCGACTTCATGGGAATCGTCGGCGGCTATTTTTACAGCGTCATCATCCTGGGGATCGACCGTGCTGCGTACCTCCATCATTCACGTGAAGGCGTCGTCGGCTTTGATCTGTTTAGCGGCATCTTCAAAAGCTTTTTCTTCGGCGGCATCATCGCTGTGGTCAGTTGCTATCGCGGCTTCAACTGCCAACCAGGAGCCGAAGGCGTTGGGCGAGCAGCAACCGCAGCCTTCGTTTACTCCTTCGTCATGATTCTCGCGATCGATCTGTTCCTGAACATCGTTTTGGATTCGATCTACTTCATGATCTACCCCGAAGGGACGACGTTGTTCTAATGCACGATCCCAACGACCCAACCTCGCCGATCGAGCCAGCATCCACAGCGGCTTCATCATCCAACGATGATTCCGTGCGTGATTCGATGGACCAATCCTCGCATGCGGAGAATTCGTCCAGCCACGCATCTGCCGATGATGCGAACGCTTCGGATCTCTCAGACAACGGCAAAGCAGCTCTTCCTCAACCCAATGGCGGCAGCCCTCTCATCGAGGTGATCAACCTTGATGTCACGTTCTCTGAACAACCGATTCTGGCAGGCATCAACCGAACGATTCAAAGAGGCCAAACCGTTGCGATCATTGGCGAAAGTGGTTGCGGCAAAACAGTATTCATGAAAACGCTGGTAGCGTTACTCAAACCCACCAACGGGCAAGTGAAGTTTGATGGCGAAGACCTGAATCAACTATCGCCCAAAGACTTGGCTCAAATTCGTCGTCGATTTGGCTTCGTGTTTCAACACGCTGCACTGTTTGACAGCATGAACATTTTTGACAACGTCGCCTTCCCCATCCGCCAAAACGAACCGAATACATCCGAGTCCGAAGTCAGTGACCGAGTTCGACAACACTTGCATGAAGTCGGCCTCACCGACGACATCGCACGCAAGTTCCCAGCGGAGATCTCGGGCGGGATGCAAAAGCGAGTTGGACTCGCACGCGCACTGGTCTTAAAGCCTGAACTAATCGTCTACGACGAACCGACGACCGGGCTAGACCCGATCATGAGCGACGTGATCAACGAACTGATCCTACATACCCGGCGACTCTATCCGGTCACCAGCGTCGTGGTCACCCACGACATGCACACCGCACGTAAAGTTGCTGACCGCGTGATGATGTTTTATCCACGACGAATGCTTCAACCTGAAGACTCCCAAATTCTTTTCGACGGGCCTCCCAGCCAACTTGAACACGCTGACGACCGCCGTGTTCGCCAATTCGTTCGCGGCGAGGCGGGTGACCGCCTTCGCGAGTTAACCATGGCTTCCGCTTAACGATCACCCACCTATCCCAACGACAAAATTACCATGGACGATAGCAAACTACGATTTGGCGTGGGCGTATTGGTCATCGCAGCGATTGGTATCGGTGTGATCCTAACGTTTCTGTTCGGAGCCTTTCCGGCAATCTTAAGTCGCGAGTACACACTGAATGTGTACTTCCCTTCGGCCGAAGGAATTAACACGAACACCCCCGTCCTTCGTGACGGCGTAAAGATCGGTCGCGTCAGCGATATTCAGTTGCAGGATGAAGGCGGCGTGCTATTGATGCTGGCCATGAGTTCCGAACACACCATGTCGCATCACTACATCCCGCAGATCGGCATTGGCTCGCTGATCACGGGTGATTCAAAACTTGAGTTTCGCAAGGCTGAACCGCGCGAATTGAAAGTGCTGTTCGAGTCCGACCAAGACATGATCGAACGTGCATACAGCGACGGCGAATATTTCGCTTACGGACAAAAGCTGGAAGACCCGTTCTCGTTGCTCTTTGGCATGGAGGACGAATTACGATCCACCTTCAAGAGCATCCGCGGGGCAGGGGACGCCGTCCAAAACATCGGCGACAGCATCCAAGGTCTCGTACGCGACGTTCGCGGCGTGATCGGACTCGAAGGGCCTCCGCCGGCATACCCCAACCAAACCTCTTGGCCAACGCACCCAACTGGAAACGCCAACCTACCGACCCGACAACTCGTCTCATGGCAACCGCTGCGTACTCATCCATACATGCGTGGCAATCTAGCGATGCCGCCAGCACCAAGCTGGGTGAAAACACCCGCAGCCGCTTCCCAAGTACAACAAGCCGTCGCTATGGGTTCGTCGCACGGCTTAGGATTGATTGCGCAAACCGCCGCGTATCAAAACCAAGGTGGCTTTCGACCACCAGCAACTGCGGTACCGAACAAAAGAGTCACACTTGTTGATCTTCAAGAGGAAGCTATCGAAACCCTTCAAGAATTGCAGGGAGCAATCCGTGACGCGCGTTCAATCCTTGGCAACGAACAAGTCCGTCAAAGCATCAACGACACCGTTACACGATTGCCAGGTGTGCTCGACGAAGCCACCGCTACGCTGAAGACGACTCAACGCACCTTCGATAACTTCGCCGAAGTCGGCGAACAATTTGAACAGGTCGGCGACGTTGCCGAGGCAGCTCTAACCGAATTGAAAGATACCGCCGGCGACACTCTTCGTAGTTTTCAAGCGACCGCAAAAAACATCGAAGCGATCACCGAACCGATTGGTCAACATAGTGGAGAACTGGTTGAATCAGTGCTTCGCAGCCTAGCCAATGTCGACAACGCGTTGATACAAATCGACACCTTTGGCGAGACACTGAACAACAGCGACGGCACACTAAAACGATTGCTCGAAGACGATGAACTTTATTACGAGTTCCGACGCACGCTTGAAAACATCGAAGCGGCAACCGCTCGTGTCCGTCCCATTCTAGACGACGTTCGCGTCTTCACCGACAAGATTGCTCGCGACCCACGTCAACTGGGCGTTCGCGGTGCACTGGGCAAACGTCCCACCGGCGCTGGATTGAAATAGTCGCTAGCGTTTGAAGAAACCATACTTCGCGATGCAGTACAACGCGGCGACACCATCCTTCCAAGTGATCTTCTTGCCCTCGTCGTACCAACGATGCTGATAACGAATGGGCCGTTCGGTGAAACGCAATCCCATGCGTGCAAATCGTGCGGTCAATTCGATTTCAATTCCAAAGCGGTCTTCTTTTAGATCCGGCAAGACCGCTTTGAAGTGCTCCGCTCGAGCCATCTTGTAACAAGTCTCCACATCACTCAGACGTGGACCAATCGCGATACTCGCTAGCATCGTGATTAACGCGTTAACCGCTTGATGCCACCACGGCGACAACTGCCTATCGCAGTGACCGTAGCGAGTGCCGTAGACCACGTCCGCGGAACCCTCGACCAACGGCTGCAGAAGGCCTCGCAAATCATCTGGGTTGTATTCGCTATCGGCATCCTGAATCACGATCACATCACCGCTGGCGGCAGCAACACCGGTGCGTATCGCAGCTCCCTTGCCTTGGTTTACATCGTGCTTTAGCAACTGCACATCACCAGCAACCGATCCATCGGTGGACTCGCTACGTGCGGACACGTCGCTTAACAGCATCTTCGAAAGCACTTCGGATGAACCATCGTCCGAACCGTCATCCACCAAGATAATCTCAAGCGGTAATCCCGTGTCTCGCAACTTTGCGATGACATCTTGAACCGTATCGCATTCGTTATAGACCGGCACAATGACCGTCAATCGAAAAGCATCGGGCAAAGCGTAAATCGCTAAGCGTCGACAAGCATCTGCACCGAGCCACTGCGTAACTTGAGCAACATAGGATGCATCGAACTTGTTCCGTTGCAGGGGAACAGGACTCGGACAATCACTTTGCGGATTCATGCACACACTCGGCTCGACAGGTTCGCTCATTGGTACAAACCAGTCTAGCTTTGATGCGCATTGCGTTCATTCGTCGAGCATTCGTTCAGAACAGATTTCAGCAAACTTTTCTTCATCGAAGATTGTCGTTTTTTGCACACCGAAACGCATCCGCCAAACCGATGCGGCGTAATTTTCATCTACTTTGTTGTTGACATTCGTCTCTCGCAACGACAAATTCTTGGGGACTTCAACCACAAGACGAACGTCAGCGTTGCCCTTCTTCAGGCGACGTGAAGCAACCGAATCTAATCGTTCTTCCATGCTTCTTAGTTCGTCCTGCTTATCTTATCGGAGTGTGAACGATGCCAATTGCCAGAGTGACTCTCGCCTTTCACAAGGACAACTCACACGGCCAAACATCTGCTCCACGACGACCACACCCGAAGACACCAAGCGATCAAACATCGCCAACCGCACACGCTTTTTGCAGTCAACTCAACGAAGCCGCTTCACAACGACACGGCCCACGAAACTGACTCGCGATATCGCCCGAGACAACAAGGCAACGCAAGGTAGCGTGGTCTGTTAGTTAGCCACAAAGAATGTGGTTGAATCATCGGGAGATGGTTACAGTTGGACGCCACCGCAGGGCATTATTTTCCCTGGACATGGACCCGTCACTCCCTTTTTGAATTTTTGTCGTCACTTGCCAGTAAGTACCGCAGCAATGCGGACCATCCCTTACTGACCAAGCCTCAAACCTGACACGCCACAAGGATGCAGCGTGGCAGAGACTGTTTAAGGAGTCGACACAGTGAGCTCAACCGAGCAGGATGTAAGGTTGACTCACTTTTTTTGAAGCCGCTCTCAGCTAACGAGCAGGCAGAGCTCCGCACAGACGCTTAGCTCAAATACTCCGCGCAAAAACGCAATCGCCCATCCAGAACGTTGCGACGCGGCTTGGCAAACACCAGGCCGCGAACCGAAGTGCGATGTTCCATTACCTCAAATTCGCCATGCCTAACCAGGCAACGCGAAATCAGGCCGAATAGCCCTGTACTAACCAGCCATCCGAGTGATTCGGTTATGCGGCTGTGCCAATTCTTCAGCCGTGGGCTGATACCGGAATTGCATCAGATACGCATCCTCAGTGGCGTCGTCGTAGAAATCACGCAGTACTGAGATCGCCTTGAAGCCAAGGTTCCGGAAGAACAACTGAGCTTCGAGATTCGTTTCGCGAACCTCCAACATGATCCGATTGCGGCGTTCCTGCGACAACTTGCCGAGCAACTTGTCCATCATCACATTGCCGATGCCACGACGGCGATAATCACTGTGGACGGCGAAATTTAGGATGTGCAGCCGGTTCTTGTGCAGCTCATAAATCATGAAACCAACGACGCGTCCCTCGCACTCAGCAACCATGCCGATGCAGTTCCGCTGTCGCAAACAACGGATGAAATCATCTTCCGTCCAAGCAAACTCAAAACAGTTGCCCTCAATCCCGAGCACATCCGGCATATCCCGGCGAATCATCCAACGGATGTGAGACGTCTTTGTAGCTTGTTTAGTGTTTTCCACGTCGGATTCCCTTCCGGTACGATGAAGATTCCACCGCCAATTCACGGGCCATCCTGGCTCCACGGCGACAAAACCGAAATTAGCAGAACACTGAAACCACACCAAGACAGAAACAAAAAATGCCAAGCGAAAACCGCTTGGCATTTTTAAATTTTCGATAGTTCAACTAGAGAACCAGCCAAATAGTCGAGGACTAGCCTTCGACGACGATTCCCATGCTACGTGCAGTGCCTTCGATCATCATTGCAGCTTGATCGACGCTACGAGCGTTAAGGTCTTCCATCTTCTTTTGGGCAATTTCTTCGCACTGAGCGCGAGTTACTTTGCCAACCTTATCCTTGTTAGGAACTCCGCTGCCTTTCGCGATACCTGCAGCAGCCTTCAACATCGATGCGGCTGGCGGGCTCTTGGTGACAAAGTCAAAGCTACGGTCATTGTAAACCGTCACGATTACTGGAATCGGAGTTCCGTTGTACTCTTTTGTACGATCGTTGAACTGTTGGACGAACTGGCCCAAGTTCACGCCGAACTTACCTAACGAGGTACCAACAGGAGGCGCTGGAGTCGCTTGTCCACCAGGAACCTGAAACTTAGCTTGACCGGTTACTTGTTTTGCCATGGGAAATAGCTCTTAGCAATTTGCGACGAACGATTGGCTGCCTGATCGAGCCGCAGTGCGGCGATCCTGATTTAGCGTCTTCGAGTTATCGCGGGTGAGGGAAATCTGATTGATAATACTTTGAAAGCCAGTAGCAAACCGCTAGCAGCCATTCGCGTCCTACAAAGGTTCAACTTGCCAGTGGTCCAGTTCCATCGGGACACTTCGCCCGAAGATATTGATAACCACCGTGACACGACCATTGGCTTCGTCGACCACTTCGACTTCGCCTTCTTGGTTTTCGAAATTGCCTTCCTTGACGCGAACCCGATCGCCCACCTTGAATGGGATCGAGGTCTTCATCGGAGCGTCTTCTTCGTCCTCTACCAACGGACGATTAATGAATCGCTCGACATCCTCAGGCTCCATCGGCATCGGCTTACCAGCCGAACCGGTGAAGTCGCTAATGCCCCCAGTTTCACGAACCAGGAACCAAGTGTCATCGTTAATTGCCATGTAGGCCATGATGTAGCCAGGCAACAACTTTCGCTTTGTGACGCGCCGTTTTCCATCGCGAGTGAACGTCGCAACATCTTCGCTGGGAACCACGATCTCTTCGATAAGATCACCCATGCCTTCCATCTTAACCCGCTTGCGAAGCGCGTCGGCGATGGAATCTTCACGGTTAAATGCAACCTTTAAGATGTACCAATCCTTCACGGCCTCGCCCTCAACATCAACCTTAGGTTTGGCGTTGGGATCGACCGGGGCAGGGGGTGGCAAAACGGGGCCTGAAGATGCGGTTTCTTCCGCACTTACGCCGTCATCGTCCTGCACTTCGTTATCAGTCATAGCGTCGTCAATGATTTCGCTTTCCGAGTGTTCGTTATCGCTCACGAGGTGACCCCGAGAACGTTAAAGATAAATTGCCAAAGAACGTCGAAGGTGAAAAGCGTGACGGCCAGGAAGAAAATCGTGAAAATCACGACAATCGCAGCTCGAATTAGCTCGTCTTTACTTGGCCAGGTGACCTTGTTCATCTCTGCTTCGACGGCGATCAAAAAATCGGCGAAACGAGGCCAGTTCACCAGCCGGAACCCGAACCACAAACCTGCCGCCAACAAAACACCCGCGATCGACCGAGCGACCACCGCGTTGCTCATCATCGTGGGCAAAAACCCGTACAGGCGCCAGCTACCAAGCCCGACAATCACAAAGATTGCGAGCGCCGTTAGCTGACGAACGATTCGTCCCTGCGTCGGTTTGTAAACCTCCGCATGAAACAATTCGCTGGTCAGGGGCGAACCGGCTGAGCCGGATTGAGTCAGGTCTTTCGACATCCGTTAAATCCTTCACAGCCGAACGATCGGCAGGAAATAGGAACCCGTATCGGCTCCATCCTCATGATGGTGCCGGGCTTAGCCCAACCTAGGAAGGCCAAGTCACCGGGAATCTTGCAGTTGTAAAAGCAGGGGCGGCGAGAGTCGAACTCACAACCGCTGGTTTTGGAAACCAGTGCTCTGCCAATTGAGCTACGCCCCTATATGGAAACCGGACTTTCGAGCGCACTTTACGCTCCCATCTCAGCATCCCGAACCATCTCTTGCGAGAATTGCCGAAGCCTTGAACAGTGAATCGATGTCACCATCCAAGGCTCACAGCCTGTCAGTCTAGCGTAAGAGCCGGTTTAGCTAAATGCTAAAAGCTCCTCCAGCTAACCTACTCTACGATCTTAGTAACAACGCCCGAACCAACGGTACGTCCACCTTCGCGAATAGCGAAACGAACACCATCGTCGATCGCGATTGGCTTGTGCAATTCAACAGTAACCTTGACGTTGTCGCCAGGCATGCACATGTCGGCGTCGACCAAGTTAGCTGTTCCGGTCACGTCAGTGGTACGGAAGTAGAACTGAGGACGGTAACCGCTGAAGAATGGCGTGTGACGGCCACCTTCGTCTTTGCTGAGGCAGTAAACTTCTGCTTCAAATTTAGTGTGCGGGTTGATGCTCTTTGGCTTAGCAAGAACTTGACCGCGTTGGATGTCTTCACGCTTCACACCACGAAGCAAGCAACCAACGTTGTCGCCCGAACGGCCTTCGGTCATTTCCTTGCGGAACATTTCAACGCCGGTGCAGATGGTCTTAACCGGAGTTTCCGACAAACCAACGATTTCGACTTCTTCGCCGACCTTCACAACACCACGCTCGATACGTCCGGTAGCAACTGTACCACGACCTTCGATCGAGAAAACGTCTTCGATTGCCATCAGGAATGGCTTGTCGTCTTCACGGGTTGGCTCAGGGATGTACTTGTCCAACGCGTCCATCAAGTCGCTGATGCCCTTACTGGCTTCAGGATCCGAAGGATTGTTGTAAGCTGGCAACGAGCTACCTTGGATGACAGGAACGTCATCGCCAGGGAAGTCGTACTTGCTAAGCAATTCGCGAACTTCGAGTTCAACCAATTCAAGCAATTCTTCGTCGTCGACGAGGTCACACTTGTTGAGGTAAACAACGATGTAAGGCACACCAACCTGGCGAGCCAAAAGAACGTGCTCTTTGGTTTGTGGCATTGGACCGTCGGCAGCCGACACAACCAAAATCGCACCGTCCATTTGGGCGGCACCGGTGATCATGTTCTTCACGAAGTCGGCGTGACCTGGGCAGTCAATGTGAGCGTAGTGACGCTCGGGTGTTTCGTACTCAACGTGAGCAACCGCAATTGTCACAGTCTTAGTCGCGTCGCGAACTGTACCGCCCTTGGCGATATCTGAGTAACCCTTCGCTTTTGCAAGACCCTTAGCGGCCTGAACAGCGAGAATAGCACCAGTAGTGGTGGTTTTACCATGGTCAATGTGGCCGATCGTACCGACGTTGACGTGGGGTTTAGTACGCTGAAATGCTTCCTTAGCCATCTTGGTTCACCTACATTCGCGACTCATGCCACTGTCCCTTAGAGATACGCTCCAAGGAACCCTACCCGCCTTCGACCGTGTTCACACCCACGGTGGACCGATGACGGTTCGGCCGCACAAATCGCATTCGATTTGACAATCGAAACGAAACAGAAATTGTGTTAGACACCAAAGCATCGCCCTGATATCAAAAAAGCTGCTGATGGGATTTGAACCCATGACCTCATCCTTACCAAGGAGGCGCTCTACCCCTGAGCTACAGCAGCGGAAAAACCACTAGCCAATCACCTGCCAGCAACCATCACTTCAATCACGCGAAACACAACGGCTCGCGGGTCAAAACTAGCTGCTAATAGCCATTCGCTAAAAGCTTCTCTAAGCGGGTGAAGGGAATCGAACCCTCGTATTCAGCTTGGAAGGCTGCTGCACTACCATTGTGCTACACCCGCAGTCCAATGCTTTCGACGGTCAGTCTTCCGCAGATCACTTCTTGGGACTGCCGCGGGCGGCGAGTTCTTTTCAAAAAGCCAACTGCCATTAGCGAACCGCTAAAAGCTTCTTCAATGGGGGCTACAGGATTCGAACCTGTGTAGGCATAGCCAGCGGATTTACAGTCCGCCCCCTTTAACCACTCGGGCAAACCCCCATAAAAATTTGTCAGTCGTGTTACTTCAATTCAGTTATCTGCGACCTACCTAATACGATTTAGTTGAGCGCGAAGTCACTTCGCCTCGCGAACGATACTAAGAGCCAACGGAGGGATTCGAACCCACGACCGGCTGATTACAAATCAGCAGCTCTGCCAACTGAGCTACGTTGGCCGGTGCCAATCGATGATCCATGTGAAAAACAACTGTCTGTCACACACTTTCCATCCTTGGCCAAACGGCGGTTCCCGTTTAGGGAAGGCAGAGTGTACCGATCCATCGACGGGGAACAAGATGGAATTGAACCAAAAACAGGGCTGAAAAACAAAAAAACTGGGTATGCTTAGGTTCAATTCAATCTTCTCAATCGTCCGACGAGCCTTGAATCGCCAAGCGATCACTGAGATTTAGCAATAATTCCTGCTGAATTTCCGCTTGTTCCCACCTTGGTTCGACGTTGCCACCCTGGTATCACCACCGGAATGACCGAAACGCCAAACAATTCAACGCCGCCGGGCGATCACCCAACGCCTCCCGGCGATGACGACACATTCGAAGCTGCCTTGGCCCGCTATGGCATGGAGCTTGACGAACCTTTAGTGAACTCACTGAAGGCGTACGCCGAAACCATGTGGCGGTACAACGAGCAACTCAACCTGACTCGCCACACAACGTGGGATCTATTCGTGGGCCGTGATTTACGCGATTGCCTGCAACTGGCCCATTTAATCCAGCCTAACGAAGATGTCTTAGATCTCGGCAGTGGCAACGGGATTCCCGGTATTCCGCTGGCGATTATTCGCCCGGACATCGAAGTCTCTCTGGCCGAGTCCGTTGGGAAACGTGCCAAGGTACTCGACGAATTAGTCACCGAACTGAACCTGAACGTGCCCGTTTACGCCTCGCGGGGCGAGCACCTTCTCGAGGACTTCCGGTTCACCACCATCGTCAGCCGGGCGGTGGGCAGTTTGCTAAAATTCTGCCGCTGGGTCGAACCTCACTGGAGCGGATTTGACCGCCTACTGTTAATCAAAGGCCCTAAGTGGGTTGGCGAACGTGGCGAAGCACGTCACCACGGTGCCCTCAAAGGCCTGGACCTCCGAATCGTGGCTACCTATCCATTAGGTAACCCGATGGACGAAGATAGCCCGGCCGAAACAAACGACCTATCGCCGGCCAATCCGGAAGACGGGGCCCCGACTCCATCGGATGCATCACCAGGCGAAGGCGTTATTTTGCAATTGTCTCAAAAGGGACGATTCGCTTAGGACTTTCGACCTACTTATCCGACGGCCGCGAACTAAACTGCGAGCCTCGAAAACCAATCGACCATTATTCCACTCAGCAGCAAACCCGCTAGCAATTCGGCAGGAAAACGAACCCGAGTGAAGGACATACGTTCCTTCCCAACACTTTTCCGCCGCCAATTCCTTCGCCTACGAAAAAAACTGCACATGTCAGACTATAGCCTCACCCACCTGAAGCAACTCGAGGCCGAGAGCATCCACATTTTCCGAGAGGTTGTCTCGGAATTTCAAAAGCCAGTGATGCTGTACTCGATCGGCAAAGACTCTGCCGTCCTTCTGCACCTGGCTCTCAAAGCCTTCCACCCGGGCAAATTGCCATTCCCGCTACTGCACGTGGACACGACGTACAAGTTTAAAGACATGTACGACTTCCGTGAAAACTATGCCGTTAAAGAACTCGGACTGGATGTGCGTGTTCACATCAACGAAGAAGGCCTGAAGCTCAACATCCCACCGTGGGAAGACTCCGAGCGGCATACCGAACTGATGAAAACCGATGCCCTCAAGGCAGCGTTGGACAAATACCAGTTCGACGCAGCATTCGGTGGCGCTCGCCGGGACGAAGAAAAAAGCCGCGCCAAAGAACGCGTCTTCAGCTTCCGCGACAAGTCCCACCGCTGGGACCCCAAAAATCAACGCCCGGAACTGTGGAACCTTTACAACGGACGCGTCAACAAAGGCGAATCGATTCGTGTGTTCCCAATGAGCAACTGGACGGAACTGGACGTGTGGCAGTACATCCACATGGAAAACATTCCGATCGTTCCGCTCTATCTGTCCGCACCCCGCAAAGTCGTCAACCGCGACGGCATCCTGCTAATGCGAGACGACGACCGCATGCCGCTACTGCCCGGCGAAGTGGAAGAAACCAAAATGGTTCGTTTCCGAACCCTCGGCTGCTATCCGCTTTCCGGTGCCGTTGAGAGCGAAGCGACCACGCTTCCTGAAGTCATCCAAGAAATGCTGCTGACCAAAACCAGCGAACGCCAAGGCCGCATCATCGACCAAGACGAAGGCGGCGTCGGCATGCAAAAGAAAAAAGAACGCGGCTACTTCTAGACGCTTCGCATCAGCCACTAGCTATTAGCCACTAGCTTTTAGCTCTTTTTACTCGAATTCCACGCACCGCTGATGGCTGTTAGCTAACCGCTAATGGCTAAACGCTAACAGCTAATTGCCATGTCTCATCAATCCGACCTAATCGCGACCGACATCGACGCCTACCTGAAGCAACACGAGCAGAAACAACTGCTTCGCTTCATTACTTGCGGCAGCGTTGACGACGGCAAAAGCACCCTGATCGGGCGCCTTCTGTACGACTCCAAACTGGTCTATGAAGACGAACTGGCCAAAGTCCAAAGC
The DNA here is from genome assembly GCF_057365095.1 of Rhodopirellula sp. J20-39. Classification (NCBI taxonomy): domain Bacteria; kingdom Pseudomonadati; phylum Planctomycetota; class Planctomycetia; order Pirellulales; family Pirellulaceae; genus Rhodopirellula; species Rhodopirellula sp. J20-39. The sequence goes on from NZ_CP195123.1 coordinate 6,894,160, forward strand.
GACTCGGTTCGCCAGGGCAGTGTAGCTGGCGGTTTCGACCCATCGCTGTTCATGGACGGCCTGAAAGAAGAACGCGAACAAGGCATCACGATCGATGTTGCTTATCGCTATTTCAGCACCGCGAAGCGGAAGTTCATCATCGCCGACACCCCCGGCCACGAACAATACACCCGCAACATGGCGACGGGAGCCAGCACCGCTGACCTTGCCATCATCCTGATCGACGCCCGACACGGTGTGCTCACCCAAACCCGCCGGCACTCGTTCATCGTTTCGCTGCTGGGCATTCGCCACGTCGTTGTTGCGATCAACAAGATGGACCTGGTCGACTTCAGCGAAGATCGCTTTAACGAAATCTGCGCCGACTACCGCTCCTTCGCAACCCGACTCGATCTACCCGACCTGCACTTCATTCCCATCAGCGCACTCAACGGCGACAACGTGGTCGACCGCAGCGAAGCATCGCCGTGGTACACCGGCAGCACCCTGATGAACTTCCTGGAAACGGTCTACATCGGCTCAGACCGCAACCTGCAAGACTTCCGCATGCCGGTTCAATACGTCAACCGCCCCAACCTCAACTTCCGTGGGTTCTGTGGCACGATTTCCTCTGGCATCATTCGCCCCGGCGAAGAGATCACTGTCTTGCCCAGCAAGCAGAAATCGAAAGTCAAAAGCATCGTCAGCTACGACGGCGACCTCGACGAGGCGTTCGCGCCGCTCGCCGTGACGCTCACCCTCGAAGACGAAATCGACGCCAGCCGCGGCAACATGATCGTCCGCAGCGGCAACCTACCTCGCAGCGAATCCAATGTCGAAGCGATGCTCGTCTGGATGGGCGAAGAAGCAATGGTTCCCGGCAAGTCATACTTGGTTAAACACACCACTCAAACCCTACCGGGCAGCATCCAAACGCTTAAATACCAAGTCGATGTCAACACGCTGCACCGCACTCCAGCACCAACACTGGAGCTAAACGAAATTGGCCGCGTGGCGATCGAGCTTTCAAGCCCGATTCACATGGACCCATACCGTCGCAACCGCAGCACCGGTGCGTTCATTGTGGTCGATCGTATCACCAACGCCACCGTCGCCGCTGGCATGATCCTTGACCGCGGCGCCACCGGCCCACAAAAATCCGTCTGGGACGATGACCTAGAAGCATCCACTGATGACAACGGCGAAGTCTCGACGGTCTCAACCGAAGAACGCGCCGCCCGCTTCGGCCAAAAGCCCGCCACTGTTCTACTGACCGGATTGACCGGCAGCGGCAAGACTTCAATCGCCCGTGCCGTCGAAAGAAAACTCTTCGACACCGGCCGCGCTGTTGCGGTCATCGATGGCGAACAAATGCGCCGCGGGCTCAGCCGCGACCTCGGCTTCACCGCCGAAGACCGCAGCGAGAACTTGCGTCGTGGCGGACACCTCGCACACGCCCTGAACGACTCAGGCCTGATCTGCCTGGCTTCCATGGTTGCACCCGCCGAAGAGGTTCGCCAGAAAGTCAGCAAGCTGATTGGCGAAGATCGATTCCTGGTCATCCACGTTGCCACACCATTGGAAGTCTGCCGCGAACGCGACACCAAGGGGCAATACGCGAAAGCCGACGCTGGCGAACTGGCCAACTTCCCCGGCGTGACTGCGACCTACGAAGCACCGACATCGCCAGACCTGGTTGTCGATGCATCCGAGCAGTCCGTCAGCGATTGCGCCGACGCGATCATCGAATTGCTGAAGTCTCGCGAATTCATCAAATAAACAAGACGGCCCCTTAAGCCGGCTTGCGATCTCGCGCCGGCCGCGAAGCCGGACGAGATTTCACGCCTACGTTCCGCCAAAGGAAAACCCCTGGTGAAAAACTCGTTGAAACACATCTTCTTTGCCATCGCACCGCTTGCGATGGCGACCGTCCCACCGATGGTCACCGGCTATCCAGTTTCCAATGCCCAGGAATCCGTCACCCAGGATCCCAAACAACCGGCACCCAGTGCCCAGGAGCACCTTGTGAGCGACACGCCAACATCCGCCATCGAAGCGTCCCCCATGCTGCAAACCTGGACCGGTCCCTACGGTGGCGTCCCACCATTCCGGGACGTGCGCGTCGACCAATTTTCCGCTGCTTTTGAATCCGCACTGGCCCAAGCCGAAGCCGACATTGACGAGATCGCGAATTCAGACGAACCGCCCACATTCGAAAACACCATCGTTGCGTTGGAAACAGCAGGCGAGACACTCAACCGCCTCGAAGTCCTGTTTGATGTTCACGCATCAAACCTGAACGTCGGCCCTATCCCGGACCTCGAACGTGAAATTTCGCCAAAGCTTGCCGCACACGCCGACTCGATCACCCAAAACAGCAAGCTCTTCGCTCGGATCGAGAAGATCCACGACGACGTATTCAACAAGGGCTCCGTCAAACTTGAACCAGACGCCGAACGCCTACTCGATGAAACACTGAAAGACTTCGTGCGACTCGGCGCTCGCTTGGACGAAGCCGACAAAGCCAAACTCTCGCAAATCAACACGCGTCTAGCGAGACTCTTCACCGACTTCAACCAGAACGTCCTAGAAGAAGAAAAGCGTCACGTCACCTGGATCGACAACGAAGCTGACTTAGCCGGTCTATCGAAATCAACCATCCAATCCATGAGCAGTGCCGCCAAGGAAAAGGGTGGCGAAGCAGCCTACGCGATCACGAACACGCGGTCTTCCATGGACCCGTTTTTAACCTACGCCGAGAACCGCGAACTTCGCGAGCAAGTGTGGCGCAACTTCTACTTCCGATGCGACAACGACGACCAGTTCGACAACAAAAACATCATCCGCGAGATCCTTCACCTACGCGCCGCCCGGGCCAAGCTACTCGGCTACGAAACCCACGCCCACTGGCGAATGGAATCCACGATGGCCGCAAAACCCTCCGCCGCGATGGAACTGATGATGCAGGTCTGGAAGCCTGCCATCGCCCGTGTGGCCGACGAAGTCGCTGACATGCAAGCGATCGCTGACGCTGAATACGATGCGAAAGGCGAACCTCGCATCAAGATTGAACCATGGGACTACCGCTATTACGCAGAGAAAGTCCGTAAACAAAAATACGATCTCGATATGGCCGAAGTCCGGCCTTACTTGCAACTCGGCAAAATGACCGAGGCGATGATGTACTGCGCCGAGCGATTATTCGGCATGAAGTTTGAACTCACCAGCGGCCTACCAACCTTCCATCCCGACGTCACCGTCTACGAAGTCACCCGTGACGGCCAACACCTCGGCTTGTTCTATCTGGATCCGTTCGCTCGCGAAGGAAAACGCAGCGGCGCTTGGATGACCGACTACCGAGCACAATCTGGAAAGGGAATTAGCGATGACGAGCAAGCCATCCCTGTTCGAACACCAATCGTTTCCAACAACAGCAACTTCGTGGCCGCTGCCGAAGGCGAGCCCGTATTGATTTCATGGGACGATGCCACCACGCTTTTCCATGAGTTTGGACACGCACTGCATGGCCTTAGCAGCCAAGTGAAGTACCCATCGCAAGCCGGCACCAACGTCGCTCGGGACTTCGTCGAGTTTCCCTCTCAAGTGCTCGAACACTGGCTTTCCACTCCCGAAGTGCTCGGCCAATTCGCCGTCCACTTCGAAACGGGTAAGCCCATGCCGGCTGAATTACTTGAAAAAGTTGAGCGATCCAGCAAATTCAACAGCGGCTTTGAAACGGTTGAATACCTCGCCTGTGCAATCCTTGATATGCAGTTGCACCAACAGGACGCCACCGGCATCGACATTTCGGAATTCGAAAAGTCACAACTCGGCGAGATCAATATGCCCGCCGAACTGCCGATGCGTCACCGATTGCCGCACTTCAGCCATTTGTTCAGCAGCGATGCTTATTCGGCCGGCTACTACAGTTATTTGTGGAGTGATGCACTGACCGCAGACGCCGCAGAGATGTTCGAACAAGCCAACGGCAAGTACTTCGACAACGAAGTCGCCGGCAAACTGTTCGATCACATCCTTAGCGTCGGCAACACACTCGACCCAGGCGTGACCTACCGAGCCTTCCGAGGCCGCGACGTCAACACAGACGCACTGCTTCGCAAACGCGGCTTTCCCGTAAAGTAGACTCGCGGATCTAGGCACCCCAATCGGCCCGCCGAACTAGGCCTGCATAGCTAGGCCCGCATACGGGGCCTCTTGAGCAATCGCCGCTTAAGCAATCGTGGTTCCGCCCCGGAACCGCGATTGCATTACGGCAGTGAATCAGCTCGGGTCAACGCATCGCCGCGTCCCCTTTGCTGCATAAGCTCCCGAACCACTCCGGTGTAATACTTGGTAACGTGAGCCAACTCACGGAACTCGTTATCCCGCATCAACTCGCGATGCAATCTGGCTAAACGGTATCCTGGAACCGACGGGAACAGATGATGCTCCAGATGGTAATTGACGCCATACGGTGCGATAAAGAATCGCTCCAGAACACTCGGCAAAACGGTCCGCGTGTCATTTAACTCATGCGTCCCCTCGGTCCCAAGATGCTCCGCCGTGCCACGCATCCGGTTCAGCAAATTCAAGATTGTGAACCCAGCGATCATGTACAGCAACATTAAGATCAGCGTGATTCGCGGGTTCACCTGAAACGCCCACGCAAAGAAACTGTACACGCACACCATCGACAACACATACAAATAGCGACTTTGCTTGGGGAAATCGGGACTTCGAAAGTTGTTCCACGGTGCCCAGTGCTTGTAAAGAACCCAGGCCCGATGCGTGTTCAGACCGAACAAACTGCGGAACAATACCCAACCCAACCCTAATCGCGTCTTGGGCCACTCGAACCATTCCCGCTCTTCACGCTGCGCAGCTAGGTCCTGGTCTTCGTCGGTGTTCGTGTGCCGGTGGTGCCGAAAGTGAGTCTTTCGATACAGCGTCGTGCTCATGCCAAGCGGGAACGCGATCAACAGATCGCAAACCGCATCGTTGGTTTTCCGATTCGTGTAGAGCAACCAATGCGCACCATCGTGCAGCATCACACCCAAAGCTTGCATGCGACTGGCCAAAATAAAGACGGCCGCGATGTAGACGAGCCAGTGGTCGGCCCATGCGGCAACCGCCAAAGTTCCAATCATTGCGGCCCACTGTAGAGCGAGATATGCCGACGTCATGTAGCCATTGACTTGCGACAAAGACCGCACCAACTCGGCATGCCGGGTTCGCGAAAACCTCGCCAACTCTCGCTTGCTTTCAGCGTCGACAGGTACTCGACCAGCAGCGTCTTCTAGAATCTCGTCGGCTGTCCGCATCGAATCGCTCTCTCACACCAACCCCGTAAACCCCAACCCGAACATCTCAGGGGGGACAGGAACCAGTCTAATTGGAACGATCGGCTTATGGGTAAAACGGCGATTTCAATATTGCCATCTGAAACGGCGAGTCTTCTGGCCTCAGGTTCTTAGAACCAGTCTCCAGAGACCAAGCTCTCAAAGCTTAGCCTCAGCATTAAGCCGCCAACTGAGAAGCCCATGCGGGTTCATCAGCTACTCACTGAGCCTTCACGGCTCGCCAATCGGCAAGCCGTCAGAGTGCGAGATGCCGAACTAAGAGTTACGGCCTTGGCGACGACGATCCGATTCCTTCAGCAAGATCTTACGAAGGCGAATCGATTCCGGAGTGATTTCGACAAGCTCATCATCCTCGATGTACTCAAGTGCCGACTCCAGCGACATATCGCGTGGTGGCTTCAGGATGACGTTTTCATCGCTGCCGCTGGCCCGCATGTTTGTCAGTTTCTTTTCACGCGATGGGTTCACTGGCATGTCGTTGTCACGAGCGTTCTCGCCCACGATCATCCCTTCGTAAACTTCCACGCCTGGTGGCACGAACAATTCGCTACGGTCCTGCAGTGCGAACAATGCGAAAGGCATTGTCTTGCCGCCCGTCATTGAGATCAGAACACCGTTAGCACGTCGTGGCACTTCGCCCTCGACAACACGGTAGCTTTCAAAGCGGTGGTGAATAATTGCCGTTCCGCGAGTCGCGTTAAGCAGTCGGGTACGCAATCCGATCAAACCACGCGATGGGATGATGAAGCGAAGCAAGCTGTATTCGCCACGCTGCTTCATTTCTTCGAGTTGTCCACGACGCAGACCGACCAATTCCATGACCGGGCCCATGACTTCAGTTGGCACTTCAACGCGAAGTGTTTCAAACGGCTCATGCTTCTTGCCGTCGATGGTCTTGTAAACCACTTGTGGCTTACCAACGCTCAGCTCAAAGCCTTCACGCCGCATTGTTTCGATCAAGATTGCCAAGTGAAGCACGCCTCGACCAGCAACACCATAAGCTTCGGTGCCCTCGATCATGCGAACGCGAAGAGCAACGTTTCGCTCAAGTTCTTTTTCCAAACGCCCTTTGATCTGACGCGTGGTCACGTACTTGCCTTCACGTCCAGCCATCGGGGACGAGTTGACACTGAAGATCATTTCCAAAGTCGGTTCATCGACTCGCAAACGAGGCATCACGTCGTTGCTGCCGATCGCACAGAGCGTGTCGCCAATTTCAACGTCGTCGAGCCCTTCCAATGCCACGATGTCACCGGCGTGAGCCGTCTCAGCAGCGACGCGGCCCAAGTTGTCGAACAGGTACAAGCCCGAAGGCTTCACCTTACGAACAACCGGTTCACCCGCTGAATTGACACCATGCAAGTCAAACGACTCGCCGACATTGATCGTTCCCGCATTAATCCGACCAACCGCAATCCGGCCGACATACTCGCTCCAGTCCAATGTCGTGACGAGCATCTGGAAAGGCGAATCCGATTTAATCGTTGGTCCCGGCAGGTGATCAACCAACAAATCCAAAAGCGGCAACATGTTCTCAGTGCGTTCGTCAGGATCGGTCGTTGCGAACCCTTCCTTAGCACTGGTGTAAACGAAACCGACGTCATCAAGCTGCTCTTCACCACCAAGATCAGCAAGCAATTCCAAAGCTTCATCGAGAGCTTCGTGAGGGCGGCCGTCAGGACGGTCAACTTTGTTGACAACCACAATAGGCTTCACACCCGCCTGCAGTGCCTTTTCCAGCACGAAACGGGTTTGGGGCATGGGGCCTTCGGCGGCGTCAACCAACACGAGGCAACCGTCAGCCATCTTCACCACACGTTCAACTTCACCACCGAAGTCCGCGTGACCAGGCGTGTCGATCAGGTTAATCTTCACACCGCGGTAAGGAATGGCGATATTCTTCGAAAGAATCGTGATCCCACGTTCGCGTTCCAGGTCGTTGGAATCGAGAATCCGCTCTCCCTGCAGCTCGGTATCCCGATACTGGCCACTTTGCCGTAGCAGACAATCGACAAGCGTTGTTTTGCCATGATCGACGTGGGCGATGATGACGACATTGCGAATGTCTTCACGAGTAGCCAATGAGGCGTTTTCGGTTTGATTCAAGGTAGAGGGGGGAGACATGAGGTGACTTTCGACCATAAATAAAAGGGATTCGCGAGTAGTTCTAGTTGGCAATCCGAGAAATCACTAGGCGAAAAGGCGTGAAAGTTGCTCAGCAACACGCTATCTGCCCCTTAAACGCAATTCACCCCCATACAGGATTTTCATTTCATGCGTATTGCCCTCACCGGTGCGACAGGTTTCGTTGGACGACACTGCCTTGACCGTCTCGCAGCCAACGGCGCCGACGTGCAGGCGTGGTACCGCAGCGGTTCTCCGACCCCGCGAAGCAGCGTCCAGTGGATACGCGGCGAACTCAATGACGACGACTCAACCGCTCGATTGGTTGCCGATTGTGACACGGTGATTCACACGGCTCTTTCACGCACCAGCGACAGCTTCATGAGCGAGCCTGAAGATCCGGTTGCCTATTACGAAACCAACGTACTGGGCACTCTAAAACTGATCGAAGCAGCAAAGAACGCCGGCGTTTCCCGTTTTATTTTCTTGTCTTCCGGCACCGTCCACGATCAAGTCGCCGACGACCTACCGCTCGATGAACGCCATCCGCTTTGGCCGACAACTCTTTACGGTGCTAGCAAAGCGGCAGTCGAAACGCTTGTACACGCCTACGGGCTGTCCGACAAGATGAAGATCGCCACACTGCGTCCAGTGTCCATCGTCGGTGTCGACACCCCAGTCGAGCGATCGAAGTGGTACGGATTGATTCAGTCCGTCATCGCAGGAAAAAAAACCGACGCGACCGGCGGCGGAAAAGTGGTTTACGTCGACGATGTCGTGACCGCAATCGAACGCCTTTTATCAACCGACGCCGACATCGCGGGACAGACCTACAACATCTGCAGCGGCTTCGTCAGCCACCATCAAGTCGCGAACCTGGCCAAGGAACTCACTAGCAGCGACTCGAAAATAACCGGCCCCGCTAAAGAATCCAAACGATCGCTCTGCACCGACAAAATTGAACAACTCGGAATGAAATTCAGCGGCGACGACAAACTTCGCGAGATCATTCAAACCTTAATCGGCCTGTCGCAATCCGGTCGCTAGCAAGCCTTCACGCAACGCCTTCAAATTTCTTGGGTTCTGGCCCAGGTCGCCTTTACCAACCCGAGATTGACTCTTTGCGTTGACCAGAACGTGCGAAGGCCCGTCGGCATCATCGACTTGTTTCAGTTCCACCCAAATGTCATCGACAAATCGGAATACCGGCGTAGTGCGGGTCAAATGCAACCGTCGTAAACTGTCGTCTTGACCATTCGCTTCCACCAACGCCCACTTCGATTCACTATCGACCCACTGAGCGATCGCAGCTTCGACTTGCTCGACAGGCACAATAAGCCGCAGTGGATGCAGAGACTCATCCGCATGCGTGTCCGACAGCTCCGCCGTGTTCTGAGTCAGGTCGCGCCCCCAGTCATCGATCGTCATTACCGTCTTTCCGACCATGGCAACTCCGATTGCCGCCGCAATGTACCCGAACATTTTCAATGGACCTATTCGCACAACAAGAAGCCGATCACCTATTCTCCGCCCAACCGTTGGCGGCCCGGATGCGTCCGCAAACTCTCAATGAATTCGTCGGACAACACCATATATTAGGCGATGGGAAACTACTCCAGCGGCTAATCGCTAGCAAACGGATTGGCTCCATCCTGCTGCACGGCCCACCGGGCTGCGGCAAAACCACGCTTGCTCGCTTGATTGCTTCGGAAACGGGTACGGAGCTGATCTCCCTGAACGCAATCAACAGCGGCGTCAAAGACGTTCGCGAAGTCCTCCAGAAAGCGAATGATCAAGTCGCCGCCGGTGGCTCAAGACCGATCCTATTCATTGATGAGATCCATCGCTTCAACAAGTCACAACAAGACGCGTTGTTGGCGGACGTCGAAAGCGGAATCATCGCACTGATTGGAGCAACGACCAGCAATCCGTACTTCGCCGTCAATGGTGCTCTGATCAGTCGCAGTCAATTGTTCGCACTCGAACCGCTGTCCACCGAAGCGATGACTGCACTGCTTCAACGAGCCATCGCCGATCGTGAGCGTGGCTTGGGCGGACGCGGCGTATCCGTTACCGACGAAGCGATTGAATTCCTTGCAAATGCGACCGACGGTGATGCCCGAAGAGCGATGGCTGCCCTGGAAGTTGCCGTCGAGAGCGTCGCCGACACCAGCAAAAGCGTCGATCTCGAAGTCGCCCAGGAATCGCTGACCAATCGCGTGGGCGGCTATGACGGCACGGGCGATGATCATTACGACCTTGCCAGCGCATTGATTAAAAGCATCCGCGGTAGCGATGCAGACGCCGCGATTTACTGGCTTGCCCGTATGCTCGAAGGCGGCGAAGACATTCGCTTCCTCTGCCGACGACTTGTGATCCTGGCCAGCGAAGACATTGGCAATGCCGATCCACAAGCACTCGTCATCGCCGTATCGGCAATGCAGGCATGCGAGATGATCGGACTGCCTGAAGCACAACTGACACTAAGTCAGACAGTGGCTTACCTGGCTCTTGCACCAAATCGAACGCAGCCACCACTGCCATCAGTGCAGCCCGCCGAGACGTCCGCGACAAACAGATCATCCCGATCCCGAAGATGCTCCGCTGCCAACACTACACCGGATCCAAAGAACTCGGGCACGGCGACGGCTACCGATCGGCGCACAACGAAGACGACGGAATCGCGGACCTTGATTACCTGGGCGTTGACCGCGAGTACTACAACCCGGTCGGTCGAGGCCAAGAGGCCGAAATGAGCGAGCGGATCACCGTGCTTCGCCAAAGACTACGCCCACCAAGCTGAATCCAGGTCCCGCCAGCTCAAGCCATCCAGGCAGGATAAAATGAGACGGCAAGACTAAGCAGCACAGGACTAAACGGGAAAAGGCTAAACAAGGCAGAGCTAAAAAGGGCAGGGCAGGGCGGTCCGCCTGCCTACTCGCCTTGAACCGGCACTTCGCCTCGCATCGTTCGTTCAAAATGCTCGAACGCGAACCAAAACACCAAACCGTTAAGCAAGTGCCACAATCCGTGCAGAGTCAGGATATGGTTGCTCGGATTGCACACGACGTGCATGAAGTCGAGCCACCAAAAACCCCACGCCACCAAAAACGTGACTACCATCGCGTACGCCCAACGCGTGAGCTTTTGGTCATAGATCCCACGGATCACCACGACCACCACAATGGCCGCAAACATTGGACTGGCAAACGCCGTTGAAATGGATGACGCCACCGTTAACACGACCGTGCCCAGAATCGACAACAAGATTAACGATCGATTCCCCGGCTTGGTCGGCCGAGCCCGCTGTTGCTGCAGTGCGGCAATCGCGAGGATGAACAAGAACATCCCACTCAGGTCGAGCGTTTCGCCCAAGATCGTATTGGACGCGTGAAAATAGCCCGAAGCGATTCCAGTCCATAACGAAGCCGCACCTAACAAACGCGAGAGCGGACGCTTGGCATAAACCAAGATGATCACGCCAGCGATGATGGGCCCGATGTTCGTCCAGGTGTCCGCCGGATGTGCGATGGGACCATCCAGAGTCGCCTCGCAGAACTGCATCCGCGCCGGTTCAAAAAGCCAGTCCATCATCGATCGTACGCCATAAAAGAGATAAGTGCGATTCGGTAACCTGACTCTACCAGAGCCGGACCATTCCGCTTCGGCAACGCAAGGCAACTTTCAAAACAAAGTCGCGCCGGTCGGCCTTAAACAGCTCTGCAACTAGCAGCAGGAATCGCGTTTGCAATACCGCACCACCATCAAAATGCTTTCGGCGACAACTCCACTCACGGCCGACTGAATTCAAACCTGACACTCGATCCGGCCAAACGAACGCCCATTCAAAATACGCTGCACCGCATCTAAAGGGCAGGGCAGGGCGGTTTTAAACCGCTTTACGCAACCGAATCAGCAACGCCCCGCGTCATTCGTCAACGTCTTTAACTTCGTCGTGATCGAATCCGTGATCGCGTCGGCGCTCATCCGCCAGCCCCAGTTCCCCTTCGCTTGCCCCGGCACGTTCATCCGCGCCGAGTTACCCAGCCCAAGCAAATCCTGCATCGGGATAATCGCCATGTCACTTCGTGACTGCAGCACGGTGTCAATCAATTGCCAATAGACCGGCTCACTTTCCGTCACCCAAGCCTTCAGCGGGTCCGGGGTCGAAGTGGGCTTTCGAGTCTTCAGCCATCCAACCAAGGTCTCGTTGTCGTGAGTGCCCGTGTAAGCCACCGAATCCTCGGGATAGGTGTTCGGCCGGTGGAATTCGTCGTCAGCGGTGTCAAAACCGAATTGCAACACCCGCATGCCGGGGAACCCGAGCTGCACTCGAAGTTGATGCACCTCTTCGGTAATCAGCCCTAAATCCTCAGCAATGAACGGCAACTCACCCAGCACACGCGCAGCCGCGTCAAAAGGCTCACTCATTGGGCCCTTCTTCCAGGAACCATCGATCGCGGTCTTCGCCGACGCTGGAACTTCCCAGTACGCTTCAAAACCGCGAAAATGATCCACCCTCAACAGATCAAACTGCCGCAGAGCACAACCAAACCGCTTCACCCACCAGTCGTATCCGGTCTCCTTCAATGCGTCCCAGTCATACTGCGGGTTGCCCCATAGCTGGCCCGTTTCGCTGAAGTAATCTGGCGGCACACCGGCGATCAAGGTCGGTTTCCCTTGGTCATCGACCGCAAACAGATTCTGATTCACCCAAACATCTGCACTCTCGTGTGCCACAAAAATGGGCATATCGCCACAAATCTGAACGCGATGCTCGTTTGCATAGGCCTTCAGCTCCGCCCACTGACGATCGAACAGGAACTGCTTGAATTTGGCGAACTGGATTTCATCGGCCAGCATTTCATCCCAATCGGCGATGGCTTCCGGATGGCGAGCGACCAACTCAGCAGGCCATTTCGACCAATCTCGCTCGTTTTGATTTCGCATGATCGCTTCAAATCGGGCGAATTCATCCAGCCAATCGGCCTGAGCGACGCAAAAATCGCGAAATGCGGTGGTCAGCGGGTGCGAGTCAGAGCCACTAAAACGCTCAAAAGCCCGTGCCAGAGCCCGTTCTTTTCGCTCCGCGACCAACCCAAAGTCAACGTGATCGGCCCCAGCCTCACCCGGACTCAATTCCGGCACCTGCGACAGCAACCCATCCCGAACGAGACGACTAAGGCTGATCATCAGCGGATTACCGGCAAAAGCGGAATACGCGCTATAAGGTGAATTTCCCTCCGCTGGCGGCGAAAGCGGCAGAATCTGCCAAACAGTTTGCCCGGCCGCTGCTAGAAAATCGACAAACCGGTATGCCTGAGGCCCCAAGTCGCCAATCCCACCGTCATCCAAGGCCTCCCCCGGCAAACTGGTAATGTGCAGTAAAACGCCGGAAGATCGCGGAAATTTCATATCAGATTTTATCGTTAGAGTCGGATAACGCCACTTGAATATCGCTCAGCGTTGATGTTCTAGCTAGCCACCTTCCTCGCCGACCAAAGGCCCCCATTGTGGCGCGCAGCCACCCCAAACTCTCGCAACCACGGCGAATCGCAGACGCGACACCCCGTACAAGCAGCCGCAAAAACGCGCTAATACGATGTCATTTTGACACAGAGCACAAACGGGACCAAATTCTCGCGGTTGCCCTTTGCGAAATTCCAATCAAGGGTTACATTTCTGGGTTGACTATCGGCCCGGTCTCCCCTCAACGCGTCTCCCTGCCACCTCCAAAACTGCCATTTTCTTCCTGGGATGCGAGCTTTTCGTGGAATTGTCCCCTCCGCGAGCAGCCTGATATTTTGTTCCAGGATGAATTCGTTTCGCTACCGCATCGACTTAAGTCGTCGATAAGCGTGCGACGTAGGTGTAACTTGGCAGCGATTGCGGCGGCGTCCTGGCTCGATAGATGAACCCAATTTAGTCATCTCATCGCTCCGGCGTTGGACGGATCTGGCCGCATCGAATAGTGGCAGTTCTCGACCCAGGGCAGAGATGAGTTTGTTCTTCCCCGCGAAGGAGCTACCACTTCGATGGCAACTACGACCCAGCGTCGACTTGAGCCTACCAGCATCCGCAAGTTCGGAACCGGCCTTGGCCAGTTCGAATTGCCTGATCTGACAGCACTTCAAACCGCTTCCTACTCCGCCTTTTTGCAGGAAGGCGAGAACCCGCTGGAACGCAAGCCTGAGGGCCTGGAGTCCGTGTTGAAGGAAATCTTTCCTATCAGCAGCTACGACGGGAACACGACGCTGGAATACCTGCACTACGAACTGGGCAAACCCCGGTACACCGTGCAGGAATGCCGTCAACTTCGCCTGACCTTTGGTCGCCCACTGCGAATCTGGCTGCGTCTGAACCGCGAAGAGCCAATCGAAGAGGAAGTCTATCTTGGCGACTTGCCAATCATGCTGGGCGGTGGCGAATTCGTCATCAATGGTGCCGAGCGGGTTGTCGTTAGCCAACTTCACCGTTCACCTGGTGTCGACTTCGTGCTTGAACAAGACACGACCACCGATCGCAAATTGCCTTCGTGCCGCGTGATCCCAGAACGTGGATCGTGGATCGAAGTCAACGTGACGAAGAAGGACTCGCTGACGGTCCGAATTGACCAAAGCGGCAAGTTCCCCGCCACCATGCTGCTTCGTGCGATGGATCCGAAGTACAGCACCGATGCGGAATTGCTGGAAGCGTTCTACGAAACCAAGACCATCAAGGTCAACGGTGGCGAAGATGCTGCCAAGCTTGAAAACAAGATCTGCGTCGACGATGTCGTTTACCCAAGCGGCCACGAACGAGCCGGCGAAATCATCGTTGAACCCGGCCACAAGATCAGCACCGAATTGGCTGAAACGATCTGTGGCGCCGGCGTCACCAGCGTGGAAGCAATGGACCTGCCTAAGGTTCCACTGATCTTCCATACGCTTGCCGAAGACACCACGGCCAGCCACGAAGAAGCATTGCTGCGTATCTACCAGCGATTGCGTCCGGGTAACCCGCCGCAACTGGAAAAAGCACGCACGCTGTTCCAAGAAAAGTTCTACGACGACAACCGCTATCGTCTTGGCAAGGTTGGCCGCTTCCGTTTGAACCGTAAACTCGGTTTGGAAGTGCCTGAAACCGAAATGTGCCTGCGTCCCGACGACATGATCTCGGCGATTCGGTACCTGATCGACTTGTTCGACGCCGATAGCGATGCCGAAATCGACGACATCGACCACCTCGGCAACCGCCGTTTGCGTACGATCGACGAATTGGCCAGCGAAGAACTTCGCAAGGGCTTCTTGAAGCTTCGCCGAACGGTCCAAGAACGAATGAGCGTCAAAGATGCTCAAGACATGACCCCTCGTTCGCTCATCAACCCGAAGAGCGTCTCGGCGGCGATTGATTACTTCTTCGGTCGTGGCGAACTATCTCAGGTCGTTGACCAGACAAACCCGTTGTCTCAACTGGCTCACGAACGACGCCTTTCCGCACTGGGCCCAGGTGGCCTGAACCGGAAACGTGCGGGCTTCGAAGTTCGCGACGTTCACATTTCTCACTACGGTCGTATTTGCCCGATTGAGACCCCTGAAGGTACGAACATTGGCTTGATCAGCTCGCTGGCGATTTACGCCGGTGTGGATGACTATGGATTCCTAATCACCCCGTTCCGCAAGGTGGTCGACGGCAAGATCAGTGATCAAACCGTTTGGTTACGTGCCGACGAGGAAGGCGAATCTTACGTCGCTCCTGCTGACACGGAAGTCAAAGACGGTGCCTTGGTTCCTGGCCCCAACTTGATTGCCCGATTCCGCAGTGACTTCGAAATCGTGCTGCCCGAGCAAGTGTCCTACATGGACGTGGCTCCGGCCCAAATGGTTGGTGTCTCGGCTGGTTTGATTCCGTTCCTCGAGCACGATGATGCGAACCGCGCGTTGATGGGCTCGAACATGCAGCGACAAGCTGTGCCGCTGTTGGTTGCCGAACCACCGATCGTCGGTACCGGCATGGAACGCGAAGTCGCCAAGAACAGCTCGATGGTCGTTCGCGCCCGTCGCTCCGGCAAGGTGACCTACGCCGATGCGACTCGCATCGAAGTCGGCAGCGATCACTACGCTTTGAAGAAATACCAAGGCCTCAACGAACGCACCTGCCAAAACCAAAAGCCTTTGGTATCGATCGGTGACAAGGTCGAAAAGGGTCAAATCATCGCTGACGGTGCTGCGACTCGCTTGGGCGAATTGGCACTGGGACGTAACGTGTTGGTTGGCTTTATGTCATTCGACGGGTTCAACTACGAAGACGCGATCATCATCAGCGAAGAGTTGGTGCGGAACGACACATACACGTCGATCCACATCGAAGACTTCGACGTCGAAATCCGCGAAACCAAGCTGGGCCGCGAAGAGTTCACCCGCGACATTCCTAATGTTTCGGAAAAAGCACTTCGCAACCTCGACGAAACAGGCATCGTCCAAACCGGTACTTACGTCAAACCGGGCGACATCCTGGTCGGCAAGGTTTCGCCTAAGAGCAAGACCGAACTGACTCCGGAAGAAAAACTTCTGCACGCCATCTTCGGCCGTGCGGGTGAAGACGTGAAGAACGATTCGTTGGAAGTGCCATCGGGCATCGAAGGGATCGTCATCGACACGCACAAATTCAGCCGCCGAATGAGCCTGGGCGAAGACGAGCGGAAGGAATTCGAACGCGAACTGAAACAACACGAAACGGAAGGCAACGCAGAAATCGCCAGCACTTTCGAATCGCTTGTTCGCGACCTCGAAGAAGCCGCTGGCGTGAAATTGAAAGACCCGACCGGCACGCCTTTGGCGGACGGCCAGGATCCGAAATTCGTTGCTGAGCGAGCAACGGCGTTCCGTTTCGACTTGGTGCTTGAACAGGTTCCAAACGAAGAGAAGAAGGCCGAAGTCGAAAAGGTTTACAAGTCGCAATGGCCAAACGTTGAAGTCGCCATCGACGAACGTGACCGCAAACTGAACTCAATGAAGCGTGGTGACGAACTTCGCTCGGGCGTTCTGCAAATGGTCAAGATCTACATCGCGACCAAACGAACGATCAGCGTCGGTGACAAGATGGCCGGCCGTCACGGAAACAAGGGTGTGATCGCGAAGATCCTTCCGATCGAAGACATGCCTTTCCTTCCCGATGGCACGCCGATCCAAATCATGCTGAACCCACTGGGCGTTCCATCGCGGATGAACGTGGGACAGATTTTGGAAACCCACCTCGGTTGGGCTGGCGCGAAACTTGGCTTCCAAGCGATTACCCCAATTTTCGACGGTGCAAGCGAAAGCGAAATCAACGATTGCTTGGCTGAAGCGGGCTTGCCTGCTCACGGTAAGATCCGCTTGACCGATGGTCGAACGGGCGAGCCAATGGGCCAGGAAACCACGGTCGGTTACATCTACATGCTTAAGCTCCACCACTTGGTCGACGACAAGGTCCACGCTCGAAGCACAGGTCCTTACTCGCTGATCACCCAACAGCCTCTGGGCGGAAAGGCTCGCTTCGGCGGCCAACGCTTCGGGGAAATGGAAGTGTGGGCACTCGAGGCATACGGTGCTGCGTACATCTTGCAAGAACTATTGACAGTGAAGTCGGACGACGTCGAAGGACGTACCAAGATTTACGAGTCGATGGTCAAGGGCGAGAACACACTCGAAGCCGGTACACCTGCCAGCTTCGACGTTCTTACCAACGAGATCCGCGGTCTTGCACTGAACATGCAACTCGAGAAACGGCCGATCTAGTCGCTTTACGACTGAGCCAACCGCGATTGGGTACTCCCCAATCGCTTCGCTGGCTCGAGCGGACTTACCGCTCCCCAAACAATTGATCGTCGGGCCATGCCCGACGTACTGCGGCGTTCAGTCGCTCGAAACCTTTCAACTCAATCACGCTCAACGCTTTGGTTCCCACACCTCGACCACAGGTGCCCCAAGGCCACGAGCTAATAGCTACCAGCTAAAGGCTTTCTCCCATGTCAATTGGCGAAACCAGCAACTACGATCGCATCAACGATTACGCATCGGTACGCATCTCACTCGCACGACCTCAAGACATCAAAAGCTGGTCGTTCGGCGAAGTTAAAAAGCCAGAAACGATCAACTACCGTACCTACCGTCCCGAAAAAGACGGTCTGTTCTGCGAACGTATCTTCGGCCCAGAAAAAGACTGGGAATGTGCCTGCGGCAAGTACCGCGGCATGAAGTACAAGGGCATGATCTGTGACCGTTGTGGAGTGAAGGTCACCCACAGCCGCGTTCGTCGTAAACGAATGGGCCACATTGAATTGGCCGCACCGGTTGTTCACATTTGGTTCTTCAAAGCGATGCCTTCGCGTCTGGGCAACTTGCTTGCCATGAAGACGAGCTCGCTTGAAAAAGTGATCTACTTCCAAGATTACGTGGTCATCGATCCAGGCGAAACGGATCTAGAATCGCTGCAACTGTTGACCGAAGAAGAGTACCGCGCCGCACGTCAACAATACGGCCCCGGTACGTTCGAAGCCGACATGGGTGCCGAAGCAGTTCGCAAGCTGCTCAATCGCCTGGATCTCGTGCCATTGTCCGAGCAACTTCGTGTCGACCTGGAAGAAACCGGATCGAAGCAAAAGAAGAAGGATCTGATCAACCGATTGAAGATCGTTGAGTCGATCCGCGACAGTGACAACCGTCCTGAGTGGATGGTGCTCGACGTGATCCCCGTCATTCCTCCGGATTTGCGTCCGCTCGTGTTGCTTGACTCGGGCAACTTCGCGACGTCGGACTTGAATGACCTGTACCGCCGAATCATCAACCGGAACAACCGGTTGCGCAAACTTGTCGACCTGAACGCGCCGGAAGTCATCATTCGCAACGAAAAGCGAATGCTGCAACAATCCGTCGACGCGCTGTTTGACAACAACCGCTGCAAGCGTCCTGTTCTTGGCTCGTCCAACCGACCATTGAAGTCGTTGACGGACATGATCAAGGGTAAGCAGGGTCGTTTCCGCGAAAACCTGCTCGGCAAGCGAGTCGATTACTCCGCTCGTTCGGTGATCGTGGTTGGTCCACGTTTGAAGATTCATCAGTGTGGTCTTCCCAAAAAGATCGCGTTGGAACTCTACCAACCGTTCATCATTCGCCGCTTGAAAGAACTCGGCCACGCCGACACGATCAAGTCCGCGAAGAAGATGCTCGAGCGAAAAGACGAAGAAGTCTGGGATATCCTCGAACAGGTCATCACCAATCACCCGGTCATGCTCAACCGTGCTCCAACGCTTCACCGCATGGGCATTCAAGCGTTTGAACCGACCTTGGTGGAAGGCAACGCGATTCACTTGCACCCACTGGTTTGCAAGGGCTTCAACGCTGACTTCGACGGTGACCAAATGGCCGTCCACTTGCCGCTTTCCATCGAAGCACAAGTGGAAGCCCACACGTTGATGTTGTCGACCAACAACGTCTTCGCGCCATCGAACGGTAAGCCGATCATGAGTCCTTCCCAGGACATCGTCATGGGTTGCTACTACATGACGGTCGTCATGCCCGATCAAAAGGGCGAGGGCATGACCTTCAGTGGTTACGAAGAGGTGGATTATGCGTTGGCTCAAGGCATTGTCGCCTTGCACACCAAGATCAAACTTCGACTGCCGAAGTTCCAAAAACTGAAAACCGATGACGAATCGGGTGTTTATGGCGCGACGATCGACACCACCCCTGGGCGTGTCCGGTTCAACGACATGCTTCCCGACGGGATGGATTACTACAACCGCGCCATGCGGTCGGGTGACCTCGCCAAGACCATTAGCGATTGCTACCAACGTCTCGGTCGTCGCCCAACGATTCACCTGCTCGACGACATGATGCAAATGGGCTTCCGCGAGTCCACTTGCAGCGGTCTGTCGTTTGCGACGGACGACTTGGTCACGCCAGACACCAAGCTGAAGTTCATCAAGGACGCCGAAAAGACGGTCATGAAGCACAAGAAGGCTTATGACCGCGGTTTGATGACCGGCAAGGAACGGTACAACCAGGTTCTTGACGCTTGGACTCATGCCCGTGAAGAGATCACGTCGGACATGATGAAGGCGATGGAAAATGACATCCGCGAAGGCGGCTGGTACATCAACCCCGTGTTCTTGATGTCCCACTCCGGTGCTCGTGGTGGTATTGAGCAAATTCGTCAACTCGCCGGTATGCGTGGTTTGATGGCCAAGCCAACTGGTGAAATCATCGAAACGCCTATTAAGGCTAACTTCCGTGAAGGCCTGTCTGTACTTGAATACTTCAGTTCAACACACGGTGCTCGTAAGGGTCTGGCCGATACGGCGTTGAAGACGGCTGACTCGGGTTACCTGACTCGTAAGCTTGCCGACGTTGCTCAAAACGTGGTTGTCACCATGCATGACTGCGGCACCACCCAAGGCATCACCAAGGGTGTTGTGTACCGTGGTGAAAAGGTCGAAGTTTCGCTCGCCGATTCGATCAATGGTCGTGTCAGCTTGAAGTCGATCGTTAACCCAATCACTGACGAATTGATCGTGGGTGCTTCGGAAATGATCACCCCAGAAATCGCTCGAAACATCGAGCAAATGGGTCTGGAAAAAATCCAAGTTCGAACTCCGATGGCCTGCGACGCACCTTTGGGTGTTTGCCGTTGCTGTTACGGAATGGACATGGCAACCGGCTCGATGGTCGAAGAAGGCATGGCCGTTGGTATCATCGCTGCTCAATCGATCGGTGAGCCCGGTACTCAGTTGACGATGCGTACCTTCCACATCGGTGGTTCGGTATCCAAGCAAGTCGAAGAGTCCGACATCAAGTCCGGTCGTGACGGGGAAGTTCGCTTCACTCGCATGAAGGCCGTGACCAACACCGAAGGCCACGACGTCGTACTGACACGTAACGGCCAAGTCATGTTGGTCGACGAACGCGGTCGGGAAATCGAGTCATACGATATCCCAACCGGTTCGGCCCTGATGGTCAAAGAAGGCGACAAGGTCACCGCCGGCCAAGTGCTTTGCGAATGGAACCCGTACTCGATTCCAATCCTCTCGGAAGTCACCGGTAAGATCCGATTCGAAGACGTGGTCGAAGGCGAAACCATGCGTCTAGACCGCGAAGCATCGGGTAACACCCGGATGACCATCGTCGATCACAAGGGTGACCTTCACCCGCAATTGGTGATCGAAGATGCCGAAGGCCGTCCACTGCACGCCCAATACCTGCCTGAACGAGCGACCATCTCGGTCAAGGAAGGTGAGCAAATCACCCCCGGTGCTGTGCTTGCTGAAATGCCTCGTGAAACGGGTGGTGTTTCGGACATCACCGGTGGTCTGCCACGGGTTACCGAGATTTTCGAAGCTCGTAAGCCAAAGGATCCAGCCGTTATCGCCGAAGTCGATGGCGAAGTGGAAATCCTTAGCGAACGTAAACGCGGTAAGCGAACCATTATCGTTCGCAGCGAATCAGGCATCGAACGTGAACACCTTGTTCCTCACGGTAAGCACTTCTTGGTCCACACCGGCGACATCGTCAAAGCGGGTCAAGCTTTGGTCGACGGAGCACTTGTGCCTCACGACATTCTCCGTGTGACCGGAGAAGAAGCTGTTCAACAATACCTGCTTCATGAAATCCAACAGGTCTATCGTAGCCAGCGTGTGGAAATCAACGACAAGCACGGCGAAATCATCATCGCTCGTATGCTTCGTAAGGTGAAAGTCGAAACGGCTGGTGACACGAACCTATTGCCAGGCAGCGTGATGGACCGGTTCCACTTCCGCAAAGCCAACCAAGAGATGCGTGGTTGCTTGAAGATTGCCGATCCCGGCGATACCGATTACACCGAAGGCACCATCGTTCCGAAGGAAGCATTGGAACAAACCAATGCGGAAGTCGAAGCAATGGGCGGAAACATTGCCAAGGGCAAACGTTGCAAGAGTGCGACGGCTTCAACCCAGTTGCTAGGGATTACCAAGGCAGCGGTTCAGTCGAACTCGTTCATCAGTGCGGCGTCGTTCCAAGAAACCACCAAGGTGCTGACCGAAGCCGCTTTGGCTGGCAAGGTCGACAAGCTGGTTGGCCTGAAAGAGAACGTTATCCTGGGTCACTTAATCCCAGCGGGTACCGGTTTCCGAATCTTCCAAGAATCGGAAGTCAACTACCGCCGCGAAGCTCTCGAAGAACTGGCGGCCGCTCCGGTTACCGCTTTGGAAGAGTCCTTCCCACTGCTCGGTGGTGACGGCGAAACCGCCGATGCCGCAGCTTCGTCAGGTGACAACAACTAACCACCCGGCTCGAATACGACAGCAAACAGAAAACGCCACGTTTTAGGACGTGGCGTTTTTTTTGTTGCCCGACTCGTCTTCGGGACACCAGCTTCGCCAAGACTTGTCACCTTAAAGACAACTCTTGACCTGAGGTCATGCTGGCATAATCTAAGCTTCGGATGCTACGAAATAGGCGGCCAAAAAGACGGTCTACAGCACAGGTTTCCAGTCTAAATAGCCTTTTTTCTCCCCTGATCAATTCACCCGGGTACATTCCCTGCTCGGCAGCCTTCAATTATTGGGATTGAATTTGCATCAGTTGGGAGTTTAAAAAATCGCACCCAACTAGACGGTTGTCCCCTAGTCCATTCCAATCAAGCGGCGGATTCGCTATCTTGTGTATTCTTCAGAAAGTCTCAAAGAAGTAATGGGCGTTGGAAAGCATGCTCAGGTTCGAAATTCATCAATTTGACTTCACCATTGCGGTAATCCGCTGAGATCAAGTAGATACCTTTACCTGTCTAGTGCTATTCCTCACCCCCTCAATTGTCCCACAAGAAGCCCATCGCTTCTTAGCTGAAATTAGTCTTGTCATTCGTACACCATTCCGATTCAATATCGGGACCAAAATGCGCAATCAAGCGAGCGTCTACGTCGCATGCCCCGTGACGTTGCTCGTTTGATCGGTGTTTTCGTGGAGGGTTGTCTTGTGCCCCTTGTGCAGCCCTTCACGAAACGCCATTTTTTTGGCAATCCTTGAATTGCCCTTCTTATGCGAGCGTCAGATTTCTTGCTTGGAATCTTAGATGCGTGCGTCATCCCCAGCGGAACCTCGTGATGCCGTCAATTGACACCGAAAAGATCGTTCGCGATCGATATTCCGACGCTGCGAACGAGCGAGAGGCGGCGTTGTGTTGCCCAATTTCGTACGACACCCAATTTCTGGAAGTGATTCCACCCGAAGTGATCGAGCGTGACTACGGTTGTGGCGATCCATCTAGGCAGGTTCGTGAAGGCGAAACCGTGCTTGATCTTGGCAGTGGTGGCGGGAAGATCTGCTTCATCGCCGCGCAAATCGTAGGCGCCAATGGCAAAGTCATCGGGGTCGACTTAAACGACGAGATGCTCGGTCTGGCCCGGAAATCCCAACCCGCGGTCGCGTCTGCGATCGGCTATGACAATGTGACGTTCCGCAAAGGGAAAATCCAAGATCTAGCTGTCGATCGGGATGAAGTTGAACGCTACCTAACGGACCATCCGGTCACTGACGAACTTAGCCTGCGACAACTCGAACAGTTTCTAGATTCGTTGCGGAAAGAACGGCCAATGATTGCTGACGAGTCGATCGACGTGGTCGTCAGCAACTGCGTTTTGAACTTGGTTGATGATGAAGAGAAAGAACTGCTCTTTGACGAACTCTTCCGTGTGCTGCGTCCGGGCGGCCGCGCCGTGATCAGTGACATTGTTGCCGACGAACCGGTCCCGTTCGAAATGCAAGCTGATCCTGAACTTTGGAGCGGATGCATCTCCGGAGCCTTTGAGCGGTCTGCTTTTCTTGAGGCTTTTGAACAAGCTGGCTTCGTCGACGTCCGTCTCGACCAACTTCAATCCGAACCGTGGAAAACCGTCGACGGCATCGCGTTCCGGTCGGCAACCGTGATTGCATACCGGCCCGCCCTCGCCACCGATGGTGAAGAACTAGCCGAGCAAACGGAGCAATTCATGCAGACCCCGGCGGCATCCATTCAAAGCGTGTACCGCGGTCCATTCAAACACGTTGTCGACGATGAAGGTCGCATGTACACACGCGGCGAAACCTGCGGCGATGCGTTGGCACAAGCTGCCCAGCGGGAAGCGATCGCCGATCAGTTCGCGACCTATCAGGCTACCCCTGAAATCGTTTCCGACGGCTCTCGCGATGGCTTTCCCGTGGCTCGCCCTATGACACTACCGGTCAATGGCGGCGGCTGTTGCGGTGGCGGCGACTGCTAGTTCCGCTTCGAGTCCGCTTTAGAGCCAGCCGTGATTAGCATGCGGCTGCTGATAGCAAGCAGCCGCGGACGAGCAAACGAACTAGGCCTCTAAGGGTGACTCGACATCGTCCTCGGTATCGGTATCAGGCACATTCAGATCAATGACTGGGCTGCCCCACGCTGGAACGAACATCTCTTTGCACTCCCCGCACTTGATCTCGATGCCCAGCTTCGTGTCATCAATAACCTGCGGGGTGTCACAATGCTGACAGATTACGCGGACCATGCCCTCGGGTTCAGCCAGCGCCGCCAACTGCTTGTCGGTAAGATCAGGTAATTCAATATCTTCGGGCTGCATCGTCACCAGTAATTCACGCGTGACTTCCGGAGCGGTAGAGATTCGATTAGCCAACCGGCGGACGCTTCGTTCGAAAGAGTTTCGAGATGTTCGCCCATTTCCGAAATGGCGATCTCGATTGAAATACAAATGGGTGAAACCTCTTAACAATCGCTTGCGACTGGCCGGCGGTAGTTCATATTTGGCCTTCGCTGCAATCAATTCAAAGATGCGACAAAGAGCTTCCGCATCGTAATCGTCGAAGTGCATCGTCGTGCCCACACGCGAGCTCAGTCCGGGGTTACTGCGAATCATCTTGGTCATCTCCTTCGGATACCCCGCCAGGATCACCACCAGTCGATCACGTTGATCCTCCATTCGTTTCAGCAAGGTTTGCACGGCTTCGCGGCCGTATTGATCTTGGCCGCTTTCGTCCACCAGCGTGTAGGCTTCATCGATAAACAAAACGCCGTCGAGTGCCTCATCGATCTTGGCGTTTGTTTTCGGACCGGTCTGGCCTGCGTATTCGGCAACCAGACCACTGCGGTCGGTCTCCACCAAATGCCCCTTCGTCAACACGCCCAGTGCACCATAGATATCGGCAACAATCCGCGCCACGGTGGTTTTGCCCGTGCCGGGGTTTCCAACAAACGCCATGTGCAGACTGGGACTGGTGGTTGGTAATCCGGCCGCCTCGCGATGCTTTTCCATTTTCAAGAAATTGGAAAGCGTCTGAATTTGATTCTTGATCGCTTCCAACCCAATCAGCCGATCGAGCTTCGCTCGTGCGTCGGCCAATCGCTCTTCAGGCGTGCGTTCATCGACCGGCTTATCGACTTCAGAAGTGGACTTTGCAGCGGATTCCGCCGGCGGTTTCGGATTGCCACCGACCGTCATCGGGGTTGGCTTGTTGGCGGCGTCTTTCCCAATCCCGGGTTGAGTATCGGTGCCTTCACGCAACCGCTTCGCTTCGCCTCGCAACCAGGCGATTGCATCTCGAGCATGGTCGATATCCGCTTGATGATCGACGACCGGTGATTCCGAACCCCGCCCATCATTCGAGCTAAATCGATCCACTTCCCCAACCATGGATGTCGTCGCGTGCGATTGGGCTTTGGCTTGGTCTAGCTCCTTTTGAATCGTCTCAATGCGTGCTCGATCCTTCGCATCCTCGCCACCATCGACTACGGCAATCAGCGTCGCCAGTCGGGTCGCCATCGTTTCCACCTCTCCCCAACGGTCTCGCAACGAAGGCAGCTCCAGAAACGGACGGGTCACGTCATACCAAGAAAGATCCTTCGCTGTACCGATCAACCAATCGATCGCTTCGTGAAGCTGGGACCCCATGACAGGCGTTCCCCAGATATGCTCCAACAGAATCCGCCCCAATTGGCGATGCTGCATGGTTTGTGCACTGGGGTCAGGCAACGTCTCGGCAAACACCTTCATCACGAAGCCCTGGTGCAGATCGTTCATCTGGGAAGCCATGCTCGCGTCAGGATCCGCATCGTCGCCGGCTAGCCAGCCGTAACTGCCCTCGGCGATTTGCCCTGCTTCCACGAACAGCTCTTGGGTTTGTGAAAGAGCTTCTCGGAACAAGCGGATAGAACGTAAAACCGCATCGTCGTCGCGACCAGACATGAGCAGACTCGGCAGAAGGTGAATTCGGGGCAAAAGGGCGACCGAGCCCTCGCCAGACCGGACCTCGACAACGGCGGCGCAGGAAGAGTTCGACGGCCGATCTTGATTAGAACCTAAGTATTTGAAAGTCAAGACTTTGCGTCAATCAGACCTCCACGGCGGGGCGTTGTGAAAAAACACCCTCTCCGGTAAACTAGCGGGTTCGCGAACGGGGTAAAACCCTCCGCGTTTGACGCTCTTTCATTATCGCATTTGGCACGAGAAGACACTTGGCTGACGACGGCGAAAATACCAACGACGGCGACGAACTCGAAGACGTCAACCAAGGCAATTCCCCCCCAGAGAACAACGCTGGTGGCGGGGACAATGGCGACGGCAACAACCCGCCTAATAATACCACCGCCGGAGCGGCTGGCTCCGACGACGAGGGCAATGGCCGCAGCAATATCCCCGTTGGCGGATCATCGGGCGGCTACGGTGCTCTTCGAATGGTCGATTTGCCCATCGAAGACGAATTGCGTGAAAGCTACCTGACCTACGCGATGAGCGTGATTGTCAGTCGTGCTTTGCCAGACGTCCGCGACGGTTTGAAGCCGTCCCAGCGACGAATTCTGGTTGCAATGAACGACCTGAATCTTGGCCCAGGCTCCAAGCGTGTTAAGTGCGCGAAAATTTCCGGTGACACGTCGGGTAACTATCACCCGCACGGGGAAAGTGTGATCTATCCGACCTTGGTTCGGATGGCACAAGAATGGAACATGCGTTGCCTGTTGATCGACAAACAGGGGAACTTCGGTAGCGTCGCCGGCCTTCCGCCTGCTGCGATGCGGTATACGGAAGCTCGTCTGTCCGCGACCGCGGCTCAGATGCTCGAAGACATCAAGCTCGACACGGTCGACTTTGTTCCGACGTACGACGAAGCGCGTACTGAACCAACCGTGCTTCCTAGCAAGTTCCCCAACCTGCTTATCAACGGTTCCGGTGGTATTGCGGTCGGGATGGCAACCAGCATTCCACCCCACAACCCGTCCGAAGTTTGCGATGCGATTGTCAAGCTAATCGACGATCCCGACACGACAATCGACGAACTGTGCGAGATCATTCCGGGCCCCGACTTCCCGACCGGAGGCATCATTTGCGGCCGGGCAGGAATTCGTCGCGGTTACAAAACCGGACGATCCACCATGGTCGTCCGCGCGAAGTGCTCAATCGAAGAGATGCGAGGCAACCGGTCACGCATCATTATCTCTGAAATCCCTTATCAACAATATCGCGACCGAATTGTTGAAAAGATCGCTGCCCTGGTAAACGGCGAGCGGATCAAGGGCATTTCGGCCATTCGCGATGAAAGCGATCTGAACGAACCGGTTCGTTTGGTTGTCGAACTGAAGCGGGGTGAAGATCCCGACGTCATCCTCAACCAGCTCTATCAGTTCTCGCCGCTGCAGGACACGTTCTCGCTGATCTTCCTGGCATTGGTTGACGGCAAACCTCGGGAGTTGACGCTCAAAGAAATCTTGATGGAGTTCTTGCGTCACCGCACGAACGTCATTCGCCGACGAACCCAGTTTTTGCTGGCCCGCGCCCGTCGTCGCAAGCACACCGTCGAAGGTTTGCTGCTCGCGCTCGCCAACATCGACGAGATCATTCAAACGATTCGTACCAGCCGGACTCAACCCGAAGCGAAAGAACGCTTGATGGGCATCCATTGCCCGGCGGCGATGCTAGAACGGGCATTGGGCGAGGGCGGCTTCAAACAATTCGTCTCCGAACGAGGTGAAGCGGATAGCTACACGCTCACCAGCGTTCAGACGGACGAAATCCTGCGAATGCGGTTGGGGCAACTCGTCAACCTGGAACAGGAAAAGCTGTCCGGCGAACACGCCGAATTGTTGACCGAGATTCTGGACTACCTAGATATCCTGAGCGACCCACAACGCGTCAGCAACATCATCAAGGAAGATCTGGAAGAAATGAAACGTCGCTTCGGCGACAAACGACGTACCGAGATCAGCAACGAAGAACTCGGCAACATCGACCTCGAAGACCTGATCACCGAGGAACCAATGGTGGTCTCGATCAGCCACCGCGGTTATATCAAGCGTACCCCAACGAGCGTTTACAACACCCAACGCCGAGGCGGCAAAGGCCTCAAGGGTGCCAAGAGTGACGACGAAGATCCGATCGAACACTTGTTCGTTGCCAGCACGCACGCTTACCTTTTGTTCTTAACGACAACCGGTAAGGTTCGCTGGCAAAAGGTATACGACATCCCGCAATTGGCCCGAGATGCCAAGGGCAGGGCGATCGTAAACCTGCTGCAAATGGAAGAGGGTGAGCAAATCGCACAGTGCCTAGCTGTTCGCGATTTCAACCAGCCTGGCCACTACGTTGCCATGGCAACACGCAGCGGATTGATCAAGAAAACGCCTCTGGAACAATACAGCCGGCCTAAACGAGGCGGCATCATTGCGATCAAACTTCGCGAAGGCGATGAGCTTGTCGATGCTGCTGTCGTTGGCCCTGGCGACGAAATGTTGCTGGTCACTGCTGACGGCATGGCGATTCGATTCCGTGAATCCGATTCGCGTCCGATGGGCCGGAACACTTCTGGCGTGAAGGGCATTTCGCTGATGGGCGAAGATCGTTTGGCCGGGATGGTTGTTACGGATCCTGACGCGACCCTGCTTACCGTTTGCAAGAACGGTTACGGCAAGCGGACTCCGTTCGGACCGAACGTTACCGAAGCCAGCGACGAAGCGGATACTGATGACACCGCCAGCGAGAGCACTGGCGATGAAGAGGCAAGCTCAACCAGCAGCTCCGCACGCTACCGAACTCAAAAGCGAGGCGGCAAAGGTCTGCGTGACATTCGTACGAGCGAGCGGAACGGTAAGGTGATTGGCATCGCCCGTGTCACCGATGAAGACGAACTCTTCATGATGACCGCCAAGGGTAAGCTGCAACGTATCCGAGCAGCCGACATCAACGTCATCGGCCGTAACACGCAAGGTGTTCGAATCATGAACGTCGATGCAGACGATCACCTGATCGCTGTCGTACGCGTTCCAGCCGAAGAGAAGTCGGAAGAAACGGCCGAGACCGTTACTGCAGACGCCGTCGCAACGCCAGAAGTCACGACGCCTGAAGACGGCGAAAGTGCTCCTGAGAATGCTTCCGAAAACACTCCGGAAACCAACCCGGAAAGCAGCGAAGAATAAGCCGCACGAAACGTTCGTCCGGACTTAATATTGAATCTTGAACCCAACGCGATCTGGCAACGGATCGCGTTGGTCGACGAGCACTTCATTGATCTTCATACTCATCGAAGATGCAACCCGCTTGGCTAGCTCGTCGACATCTTTGCTAGGCCCTTGGACGTCCATCAAAACGTCGCCGTCGGGTTCATTGCGGACGAAGCCCACAACTTGCAATCCACGCGATTGCTGAATCGCGTTGACACGGAATCCAACCCCTTGGACATGTCCTCGATACCGAAAGACAGTCCGTCGCACTTGCTGTTGATTCGCCATCAATTCGTTTCAAACACGAGGCCCACACGCAAACGGTGATACTCTAAAAGCTTCGCTTTACGCCGCGCGACGGATAGCAGTGGAAGGCCCGATGTGGCCACCGAGTGTTTCGATTTCAAGACTCAACAATTGCTTGACGACTCGCTTCGAATCAGGACGATCCAGTGGGTCTGGTGACACCATCTGTTCAATTAATTCCGCAATAGGCTCGATCGACGCGGAGGTCGATACGTTGGCCGCGGTCAGCGATTCCCACAGGATGCGTCCGAGAGCGAACGTGTCCATGGCAGGAAGGGCAGCGGTCGCGCCACTGGTCAATTCCGGTGAAGCGTACGCCGGAGTGCCTCGGAAAATCTGATGCATCGGCGTATGGGTCCGTGCCGCAAAACCAAGGTCGATCAAAGTCACATGCCCCATCGCATCGACCAAGATGTTCTCTGGCTTCACATCGCCGTGAACCCAACCGGCGGAATGCAGTTTTTCCAGCGATTGGGCGATCTGCCTTGCCCACCAAAGAGCGACTGGCACGGCGAAATGTTCGATTTCCGCAATTCGCACATTCAATGGCTGAGCATCTAATCGCGGCATCACCAAATAGGGAGCGTGATCGGACATCGATGCATCCAGAACCGCCACAAGATTCGGATGAGTGACCCCAGAAGCCTGAATCGCCTGACCAATTTGTCGTCCGGCCTCGCGGACGCGGTTGGGATTCTCGTGCCCGGCGTCGATAGTCTTCAAAACGTAGTCGTATCGCGGGTTGCCCTGCGAATCAGCGGGCTGGGCAGTGTACAAAAAGGTCCCGTTCCCAACGGCCAGGAGTTCGCCCAAACGCCAAATTCCTAGAATTGAGTTTGTTAGATCACGCGGACGATCGAACATCAGAATTTCCTGTCTGGGCAATGGTTGAAGCACTCAGTCTTCAGATCACGAACCGTTTACAGATCACCAAAAACTGAAGTTTTCGACTCACAAACACCGGCTACGTCACGAACACTGGCTCGTCATCGACCATTTGAGAGAGTCCGGACAAATTCAGTTTTGGCCCCCGGCATAATCCGCCAAACCGGCAAGAAGCCTTGCAGATCACGGCGTATTTCAGCCCGGTTGTATCGATTGCAGGGGCTCCGGCATGTTTCAGGGGAACTTTGTCGGTTCCAACGGCGTCGGAATGGCGTCATTTCGTTGACAGTTCACCATGCCCAACTAGACTCGCGATTGGGAAATTGAATTTCGACTTCATATCCGAGCCAATTTCCTAACAACGCTTTTTCCTATTCTGGTCCCCCGGCAGCCTGAGCCAACGGGGCCCCCTCGCCAGAGACCCTCGATGAATCCTCGTCAGTCTTCCCAACCGTCGTCGGATAGCTCTCCTTCTTTGGACGTGCAAGCTCCAGCATCCAAACGTGCTCGCCGACGGAAAAACACTCGTTCAAAACGCGTGGCCAACCGACGACTCACTGTCGAAGGTCTCGAACGCCGACAGCTACTCGCCGCCAACTCGATCGGCGCGTTCAGCAACATCGACGAATACGATGGCCCTCGGAACGTCGGCTCGGTTACCGCTTTTACCTACAACGAACGGGAAGACAGCGGCGAGTTTGGACAAAACGACAGCCGATTTACTTCCGAGCTAGTCCCACTGGGCAACGCTTCTGGCCAACGCGACACCGTAAATGTGGTCGGATCGGTGGGCTTTGAAACCGGTAACGCGGGCGGGTTCGTCACCGACTTAGACTTCTACAGCTTCGAACTGCAAGCTGGCGACATCTTGGACATCGCGGGATACGGCGCGGTGTCGTCATTCCAGCTTTATATGCCCACCGATCTCAGCTCGGCTCCGCTCGAAGCACAATCTTTGGCCGGCCAAGTTTGGATTTCACAAGACGGCTCTACTGACGGGACCGCCGCTCGAATCTCCGACGCGTACCCCATCAACTCGCCTCTGCAAACACTTGGTAACGTCAACGTTGCCCAGGTCGTTCCCTACGACGGTGTCTACACCATTGGCGTGTCAGCACAAACGATCACAGCAAACTACACGCTGGGCCTACGCACTTACCGTCCGGTGACCGAAAGCCTCGGTTCGGGACAATCGCAAATCGTTTACCTCGATTATGGCGGAGGCGTTGTTGCTCGTGATGAATTCAACTTCGACCTCGGTGGCGATGGTGTATTCCAAGGCGGCGTGTTTGTTATTCCGCCGATCGAGCAAACCTTAGAAGATGCTGGCCTTGTAGCCACACCGGACCGTTACACCGAAGTTGCCGACCACATCACCGAAACTGTGTTGGAACGGTTCGCTGACTTAGGGAACTACACCAATAATGGCGACTACGCGAGTACATTCAATCCTGGTGAATACGGGATCTCGATTCTCAACAGCTACACCGACCAAGCTGAGTACTTTTCGCTCATAAGTGCCGGTGTTCCTGTAACCCGGGTTGTATTCGGTTCAACAACCAGTTTGACTGGACTGACCGACACTGACGGTTTTGGGGGAATCTCTCCTACTGTCGACGTCGGCAACTTCGACCTTGGTGAAACCGTTCTTGTTCTGGTTGATAGCGAAGTCACGGCCGCCGATGGCGTCACCCATAGCGCAGCCCTAAGTGATTTTGAAGTCCTCGGCCTCGAAATTGGTGCAGCAACTTCACATGAATTAGGTCATGTGTTTGGCCTGCTGAACACCAACGGCGGCAACCAAACTGCATCGCTCGGCGATGGTGCAGGTGATACCAACCTAAATGGTTTGGGCGTGGGTATTGATGGAATCTTGGGCACCATTGATGACATCACCCCTCGCTTCGTCACCGACCTAGTCGACCCCGCTGGCGATATTACTTTCGGCCGACTGTTCAACGGTGAATCTCTTGCTCACGTGCTATCAACCGGCCGATCTGGCGGCGGTGGCGGCGGGAGCGTAACCGGCACCATTTTCAATGACGCCAACGGCGACGGAAGTTTCGTCGGTGATTCAGGTGTATCTGGCGTTACCCTTTACTTGGACCTCGATAGCGATGGGGTACAAGATGCTGGCGAACCGACCACACTTAGTGCCGCCGATGGTTCCTTTTCGCTAAACGGTCCTCAGGGCACATACACTCTTTACGCCATCGCTCCGAGCAGCCTTTCGACTGCCGGAACCTTAACTCGGTCTCAGTCGGTCACGATCGGAGCAACTTCGGTCAATGCTAATTTCGGCTTCTCCCAGATCGCTCCTGATGTCACTGGACGTAAGTTCTCCGACGCAAACAGCAATGGTGTATTCGATACTGAAGACCGTGGTGTTGCCGGTGCCTACATCTATGCTGACCTCGACGGCGACAACCGTCCTGACTTGTTCGAGCCTTTCGATATCACCGACCAGAACGGCAACTACTCGTTAAGCATTCCAACCTCTAGCATCGGTCAAACATTTGCCGTACGCGAAGTGGCCGTACCTGGATTCGAATCGACTTTCCCCGTTAGTGGCGAGCACATCATCGTCTACAACGGTAGCCCTTTGGCTGGCTCGTACGACTTCCGCGGTCGCTCTTCGCGTGACTTCGGCGATGCCCCGGACAGCTACATGACAACGAGTAGCGCTGGCGGCCCTAATCACATCGTCAGCTCAGCAGTTCGAATCGGGGCCACGATCGATAGCGAAAGCGATGGCTCGCCAAGTGCCGATGCATTGGGTGACGACGCCGTCAACTTCTCCACTGGTGCGATTGATGATGAAGACGGTGTGGCTGTCATTCGTCCAATCAACTTGATCTCGTCGGGTCAGTTTGAAGTATCACTGACCAACACGTCCGGCAGTACTGGTTACCTACAAGCCTGGGTGGACTTTAATGCCGATGGTGACTTCAACGACTTCGGCGAACAAGTTGTTACCAATGGTGTTTATGGCACGGGCACAGCAACGATCGACGTTCCATTGCCAACTGGCTTTAACGCTTCTGCAGTTACAGCAAACGGCTTCGTCGACACTTATGCCCGATTCCGCTACAGCTTAACGCCGGGCCTCCCTATCGGCGGCACTGCGGACACCGGTGAAGTCGAAGATTATCAGATTCGCATTCTCCAGTCCGATGAGCTTGCCAACGATGACGACAACATCCAAGTACCACGGAACGCGTCTAACTTCCTAATCAATGTACTGGCAAACGACCTGAACGTAGCTGACAACCCGCTATTCATCACGGGTGCGAGCAGCTCCAACCCGAATAGCACGGTCAGCATTGGCCCCGGTGCCGTCGGTCAACAGACATTGCTGTACACACCCGCCGGCGACTTTACCGGGTTGGATACGATCACTTACTTTGTTGCTGACCAGAACGGTAACACAGACTCCGCTACTGTGACCGTAAACGTTGTCTTCCAGTCAGCGAATCCCATCGCCGTCGACGACATCTACCAAGTTGGAAGTAACGAAACTGGCATCCCGCTCAACGTACTTAGCAACGACATCCAGTCGACCAACGGTGCGTTGTCGATCACGTCGGTTACGCAGGGAAGCAGAGGTGGAGTGGTCTCTCGAACGACTGGTAACCTCGGCCTTCGCTACACACCTGCAAGCGGCAATACCGCTTCGGAGCAGTTCACTTATACGGTGATCGATGGGGTCGGAAACACCTCGACCGCCAACGTTACCGTCATTCTGACTCCGGAATCAGCGGCTAATGACAAAGCCGCTTTCAAGATTGAAATTCTTGACCAGAACAACGACACCGAATTGCTAACACTGCAAGCCGGACAAACCTTCCGTGTGCGAGTCTCCGTTGATGACATCGCCAGCCCTGACTCCGACTTCGTCCAAGGTGTTCAGTCGGCCTATACAGACCTTCTCTACACGTCCGAGTTGGTTACACCGGTGGACACTGATCCTACCGATGCGTTCCCGTTTGATATTACATTCGGCCCCAAGTTCGCTGCCCCATCGTTCTCGCTAGGCAACACGCTCACGCCTGGTCTGTATGACGAAATTGGCGCGACCCAGTCGACGATCAACCTGGATACGATCGGCACTTCCAACGACCTTGCGTCGCACACTGGATTTACTGAACTGTTCACATTGACGATGCAAGCCACGGGTACTGGCTTAGCATTGTTCCAGACCGATCCTACCGAGGCTGCGGTCGCTGAAACCATCTTGATTCCCGATACGGGTGTGCTTCCAACGGCACTGAACTTCGACGAAATCGCCTACGATTCGCGAACGATCGAGATCGTTCCTGCGGGTTCCGGTTACCCGGTGGCGTTGGACGACTCTTACCCGGCCGGTGGCACCGCTATTGCGGGAAGCTCGACCGTCATCTTGGATGTATTAGCCAACGATGCAAAGGTTGGTACTAATACGATTACCAACTTCCAAATTCGTAGTGGACCAGGAAATGGATCGGTTGCCTTCAGCACCAACGGAACGACAGACCCGTCTGACGACAAGATCCTCTACACGCCTACCAGCGGTTTTACTGGATACGATGAATTCAGCTACAGCATCACGGTTGAAAGTGACGACTTTGGCACCGTCAGCTCGATCGCCAATGTCAGTGTGGTCACCGGACAGGTCTCCGACCCATTAGCTCAGTTTGACTTTACCGTTGTCGATGAGAGCGGAGTTGAAATCCCTGTTTTGGCGGGTAACAACTTCCCAATGGTTTCAGTCGGCGAACGTTTCGGAATTCGCATCGATGCAATTGATCTGGATGTCTTTGGCAACACCAGCAACGACGCTGTCTTCGCTGGTTTCCTCGACATTCTCTACAATTCGAACTTGTTAGAGACCATCGCGGTTAACAATGGCGGCGATCCCAACGTATTCGACTTTGACGTCGAGTTTGATTCCCAGTTCTTGTTGTCTTCTGCCGTTGGTTCGGCCGAATTCCCGGGCATCATCGATGAGTTTGGATCGAACAAAAGTGGTACGGGGAGCACAGGGACTCGATTGGCAACGGTATACTTCCGTGCTTCGCAAACCGGTACAGCCACAATCACCGGTTCACCCGCGGACCGCTCTCCTTTCCAAGACACGCTGCTAGACAATGTCGATACCCCAGTACCGGTAGAGAACATTATCTACGATTCCGTCTCGGTACTGATCGCCAATGGCAGTGGAACCAGCGGATCTGGCGAACCACTTCACAACCATGCGATCCCCGCTGACGTAAACGGTGACAACCTCGTCACAGCGATCGACGCATTGTTGGTTATCAACGAGATGTCTCGATTGAATGCTGAAGGCGAATCCGCTTCAACGTCAACTGCGAAACCGTATTATCACGATGTGAACGGCGACGGTCACGTGACTGCGATTGATGCTCTTCGCGTCATCAATCAAATCAACCGATCGACCGTGACGTCAGGCGAACCTCTCGCTGCCGTACCTACAACGAATGTTTCCAGCGACGCAGAGATTGTGCTCGATCAATCGATTGAATCACTTGCTCAGGATGCCAAGATCGTTGGTGGTGCATCTTCAATTGAAGATGCTTCCATTGTCAGCGTGGCAACTGACTCTTCGGTTGCTGGTAACGACGACGATGATGACTTGTTGAGCCTGTTGGCTGACGACATTTCACAGCAATAACATTGCTTAGAAACTCAGAATGCAATCGGCCTGTTGTGCCCCTCAGACCGGTTGCATTTTGTCTTATTGCGACGCTTTCATTAGCGGACGCGACACTTGAATTCAATCAAGACACTGTCGCCAACCGCCAATTCTTCTTTCAGCGTCCAGATCAACTGTGCTGAACCGGCATCGTTGGGGCGGGTTTGGAACTCCGCCTTGATACTGGCTGATTGACTGTCATCAACATAGGCCAAGCGGGTCGTCAGGTTGTCAGTCACAACAACATCGGACACCGGTGAATCACCAACATTCTGCAATCGCAGAGCGAAGGTAACTTCGTCGCCGATACCAGCATGTTGCTTGTCGGCGAGTTTGATCAAGTTCAACCGGCCAGCATCTGGGAAGTCATAGACGACTAACGCGTCAACATTCTGGTCGCGAGTCAAAACCGGCGGTTTCAGATCAAGAATTTCGACTTCGACGGATTCATCGATGGTCCAGGTATTTGCCGCGATCGCGAGTCGCTCGATGACCGCAAGTTGGGACTCGTCTATTTCGGTCAATCCAACATTCTGGATACCCGTTAGCAAGGCCATGTTCTCTCCAGCCATTTCCAACTGCTGAATGTTCTCAATGCGAACGCCTCGGTTGCGATCTCGCATCGAGTCAACACGATGCGTAAACTCCGCCTGATCAACCTCAAGCGTATCGGTCATCACCAAACCCGGCAGATCGTAATCAACACCGCGAGCGCCCACCGGGCGTTCGACACCGGAAGCAGCGATTGAGCGATCGTTCAAGAGAGCACCAGTAATCCGCCGAACCGATCCAAATCGAGGCGAGTACACACACACACGATTCGAAGCGGTGAATTCGATCTTTCCACTTTCGGTTGTGTAGTGGCTAACCGTGTCTTCGGTTTGCAGCCCCATGATTTGGTCGTCCGTTCGCAATCCAGCCTCGGGTGCCTGGTCACCACCGTCACAAAGAAACTCTTGTGGATCGTAGTACCATCGCGGTGGCACAGTTGGCATTACATAACTTGGCGTGATGCAGGGTCCTGATGTCGCACACGGTCCCACGGAACACGGATTACCTGCCGCATCGTCGCTACACGGCCCGAACTGACAGCCTACATCGTCACCGACGTGCACTCGGTCTCGGAATCCGACTTGCTGAATCGGGGCAGGGCAGGGCGGTTGGTTCGCAACAACGGCATCTTTATGAAATTGCGAACTGGCAGCCCGAGCAATTGCGGGGTCTGCGGTGCGACTCGCTTCCGCTGAAATATCACGGTGGGTTTCTACCTTGGTGTTATCAGCGACTGCCGCATCATCTGTTGCGATAGCGGTTGACTTCGGCGAAACCGCAGCGGACCGATTCAGGCCAGGCAGCGTCGCACAACCGCTAAAGAACCAGGCACTACACAGGAGAGTCCAGTGTGTCCATTTTGGCACGGTGGATTCAATCATGGTTGCTGCTCGAAAATAGGTGCCCAACTTGGGTGACCAAAAAAGAACTGGGGCTTTAACACTTCTGCACGCGGCGGCGACATCGAACCGATCCGCAAAATGGCGACGACACGACCACGTAAATCGGCGAGC
The DNA here is from genome assembly GCF_057365095.1 of Rhodopirellula sp. J20-39. Taxonomy (NCBI): domain Bacteria; kingdom Pseudomonadati; phylum Planctomycetota; class Planctomycetia; order Pirellulales; family Pirellulaceae; genus Rhodopirellula; species Rhodopirellula sp. J20-39. The sequence continues at coordinate 6,931,527 of NZ_CP195123.1, forward strand.
CGCAACGGATCCTGGTACTCCGGAACATCGATCGTCATCGGACCTTCGGGAGCCTGTTCCAGCGGCACAGCCGTCTGCGGGTCTTCCAGAAAGATGACACGGGTGACAAGCTGTCCACCTATCGCGGCCGTCAAATCGTCTGCATCCAAGTTGACTGGAATGGGATAACTGGTAGCCAGCCCTGGCGGCGGATAAGTTCGGTCCACCATTTCCAGGGTGGGGTACAACTCAACGCCTTCGGAATAAGGAATATTACTGATCCGAAAACGGTACACCTGGCCAACCATCAAGCCGGCCATCAGGTTTTTCTGGCCCTCTGAAAAGCTACCGTACTGGGCCAGCGAAAACTCGGTGCCCTGAGGCCCAATGAACTGAACCGGTTGGTAATAGGGCGGCTGCGGGTTAGCGGTCAATCGCTGGCGAGTCGCCGCAATCACACCCGCAGGCATGTCGCCAGCAAACAGGTGATGTCGCTTCGCATCGGACAAGTAGTCCGATGGTTCAGCAGCATCGACGGAACCGGCACTGATCCAGCAGGTCAACAGCAACGCAGCGACCCACAGTCGGTCACGGCAACAATCGATTCGACAGGTTGCGGACTGATTCATGATTCCGTTCGGAAAGGCAGGTAGCATGATGGCATAGCTGGCATCATGCCAAACCGTTAGTAATCATCGAAGGCTTCGTAATGCCAGCGATCGCCGGCAACTCTACGAACCCAATGCAGGGCAGGCTTATGGCCCACCCTGCGTTAAGATCAACCTTGGCCTAGTAAACCCGTTCGCTAGGGTGTTCGTAGCCAGGTCGTGCGTTAGGAATTCCAGGATTGATGTTCTGCTCGGTAATCCGGATTCGGCTGACCGGGTTCGGATAACTCATGCCAGGTTGCTGGCGAACATCAATTCGGACATTGTCGACAGGGCGAGGAATGTTCATGTGAGTGTGGTTACGAATCACATGCTTCTTCAATCCTGCTGGAGCACCCAATGGAATGTGAGGCGGTCCTGGCAATCCGATCGGAGTTCCCGTGATCGGCATTCCGTACTGAGGAGCATTCACACCTGCGATCATGCCTGGAAGACCTGGTGGCATTCCAACCTTGCCCGCATTGGGACCGGATGCTCCGCCACAGCTTCCACAACCATCGGTCATGGCGGGAGCGAATGGAGCAGGCAAGCCAACGATGGGTGGTCCCATCATGCCGCCGGCCATTCCGCCAGCGAATCCGCTGCCGGCCATTTCAATGTCTTTGTCACCCAAGCGGATGATGGCCAGAATGCTACCTCGGCGATCGGCTTCGACGATGGGGTCGATGCCTGGATCAAGGCGAGTGCTGACCAATGTATCGATACCGGCCAAGGCAGGACCTTGAAACTCGGGATCTGGAAGGTAGATGACTTTGGTGACGAAGTTGCCCGTAAGCACTTGGTCAAAGTCTTCTTCCGTGAACTGCAATGGCACCGAGTTGTGGGCCAGGTAGGCTCCCGTTCGTGGGTTGGCGTATGCCAGTTCCACGGTCGGATACAATTCCACGCCGGGTCGGCTAGGAATGTTCGTCAATTTCAGACGATACAAACCACCTTGCGGGAAGTTCTGACGAGCGGGAACCACCATGGGCTCGCTGTCAAACATTCCTGCACCGCCGACGTCGTAACGCACGTGCATCCCATCTGGATTGCCGAACGTTACTTGTGCGGTTGAGACCATACCACCCATCATCGGTGGCATCATAACGCCGCCGCCCGGTGGAATGTTGCTGCCGCCGCCGGAAAGACAGCCACCGCCGCCTTCACCGTGACCGCCGCACCCACAAGCATCACCGCCGCCAACGTGTTGACGGAAGCCGACTTGTTGAATTTCTGAACCAACGCCGGATTCGGCTAGCTCTTGCAAAGTCGGGCCTTTCGGCGACGCTTCGCATACTTCACTGTCTGCGGAAATCATGTCGGCATCGCTAGGCATCCCTTCTACGGGAACTGCGTTCGAGGTTGCCGCAGCACCCATCGAACCATAAGCCTGAGGACCGAGAACACCGGGGCCAGGGCCGCCGACACCGGGACCGGGTTGCAACATCCGCTGCTCGGGCGGCAGATTGTGGCGAACCGGCACACACCCAGTGGCGATTACCGCCATGGTCGCCGTTAGCGCCAAATGAGTGACGATTCGTTTCATCTTTTTCCCCGTCTTGGGTCGCTGAGAATGGCATGGACTTGGAACGCTGCCGAAAACTAGGATTCGACAATGCGTAAGGAAATGATCCAAAACAGACCAATCCCTGCTGGTACGCATCGGCACGCTACCGCCGCGATCTTTGATAAAACCGTCATAACTTGCCCATGAAGATTGTCCCGCACGACTGCTCGCACCCAACCTGGGCGTCAAACACCGTTTTTTGCGGTGTCAAACGACCCCACCTCAGGCTGGGCGGGATTTTGCCAAAATTCTGCCAACCGGCGGGATCGAACCGATCATGGCCCCGGCGAGCTCTCAAAACGTCGCTTCGACGACTATTGACGGCTTCGCTCAAGAGAACGGCATGGATCTATGGCAGTACGATCGCGTTGTTGGTCGCTCCCATTACCGCCCAAACGCCATTCACATCCGACACTGCTGGACCCGCGCAATCGTTTTCGCAACCGACTGCCCAGTCAGGGACCAATCAATCAGGCCCGGCCCAAGACAATCAGCCAAGCACCCCGGGGATGTCGGCGAATCGATCCCTTCCCTCTGCAGCGACGGGGGCACTGGCGACTCAACTGAACGTCAGCCCGGCTGAACAACAGGAAAGAGCGATACGTCTGATCAACCGCGTCACCGAACAAATGGCACTGGGTCCCGCCTTCGACTGCAAAGTGCGGCAACGGGTCTGGGTCGGCGGAAGAGAAGTCATCGGCGTTGGCACCTACGAACAAGCCGGCGAAGGCAGTGGCCGATTCAACCTACAAGTCGCCATGCACGACGGTGACGGCAAACACACCCTGCAACAGATCAGTGACGGGCGTCTCGCTTGGACTCGCGAACAAATCGGCGATCAGATTCAGCTTCAGCGGGTCGATGTCGGACGTCTTGACCAATGGATCCAAGGATCCTCGTTCACTAACGGAGAGCTAGCGCAGCGGCCGACCGTTCAATCCAATCCATTGCCACCGAGCTTGCGAGTGGGCGGTTTCGCCGAGATGCTTGAGAACCTCGTTATGGACCACGACTTGAAAGTCGTTGCTGGGCAATTGGAAGAACGTGACGTCTGGATCGTTCGCGGATCTCTTAAGTTGGCAGTTCGCCGACGTTGGCTGGAACAATTTGGAACCGAACAATGGCCGGAACTGTGTCCCACCCAAGTCGTGGTGGCGATCGCCCGGACAGACTCGGCTGAAACTCAATTCGGGCAAGGCATCCCGCTACGTTTCGAATTCTGGACCGACCCTGCGGTTCCGAAACCGACTCCCGCGAACTCCTCATCGACCAACATGGCTGCTGACGATTCAACTGGCACACCGACTCAACTAGCGTCCCATTCGCTAACGCCGCCGACCTCAAGCGAGTCGGCAACCCAAACGAGCCCGCTTGCGGCCACTGAAGCCATAACCGACAAGACGTCCATCGAAGACCAACCCGATGCCATGCTTCCTGGAGCTCAGCACAGCCGCTTGGTTAGTCTGATCGAGTTGTATTCGATCCGCCGGATCATGCCCCCGCCCATTGCTCGTTTTCGATTCGATAATCAAGACATGGAAGTTAACTTCACGAATGAAACGGATCGCTATCTGACCCGGTACGGTATACAAATCACTGAACGGCAAAGTCGAATGCTTCGCCGGTAAACCTGAACCCAGCGGCTGTCATTACCGCTGGCTGCTCTACTTCCGTATGCCGATTTCCGCAGGCCACTTCCCTTACCAGTGACGGGAATAAGCCTCTTCTCATGGCACACTTCCCAAACGGTGTCCGACCGGCACATTATTTGCTAAAATTGAGCGACCGCTGGAGGGGTGTGACGTAGCATCCCGTTTCGTCCTCCGTGGAAATCGAAGATGAGTAACTCCGTAGCTGCCCAAGATTCACTATCAGGGCCACTTTGGAAATCACCTCAAACCTCTCTCGCTGCCGCCACGTCGGTAGCCACACTCCCGCCTTTGTCGCCATCGAACGACGCGGGCCCCCAAAAAGACGAAGTTGCTCACATGCGACGGCGTCTGTTCCGAACGCTCGACGAACCTGAGCTTCCAATGGTTGCTGTCGACTGCAGCACCGTCCCCATCGAAAGGCTTCGATCTTTGGGTGATCGCTTCTTTGCCGACGAGGAATTCCGGTACTTAAACAACCTAGTCGTTGCGGTGCCAACCGCTGCCACCTTTGCAGCATTACCAGAATTCGATGCGATCCAGCAGATTAAACAAACAGCCTTCGATATGGGGCTGGAATACAAAGTCAGTTGGCTGCTAATAGAGGATCCGGAGATCGAACTTCCGGCCCTAAAAACGCTTGTCGCTCAGCAGGGCGGCCAGTGGTATGAAAGCACCTAATTGCACCCCATGACTGAACAAACAATCCGGCTTCGAGTTCGGTACGATGAATGCGACCCGATGGGCTTGGTTCATCACTCGAACTACATGCGTTACTTCGAGATCGGCCGTACTGAACTACTGCGTTCTTCTGGTGGCCGATATCGCGATGTGGAAGAGGCGGGATTGTTTGTCGTCGTGGCAAGAATTGATTGCCGATTCAAGAGCCCCGCTAGGTATGATGACGAAATCGACGTCACCACCAAAGTTGCTACGGTCACGGCCGCAAAGATCATTCACGAGTACGAAATTCGCCGCGATGAACAAATTTTGGTTCAAGCGACAGTCACTCTAGCCGTGATCGATGGTGAAGGCAGGTTGCAGCGAGTTCCCGAATCGATCATTCAATAAGCCTATGTATCAACCAAAGAATATTTCACGTCGCCAAGCCCTATCAGGACTGGGCGGATTAGTCGCTGGCGTCGGTGGCTCAGCATGGTTGGGGCAGGGCAGGGCGGTGGGCCGATTTGGCTTGATGGCGGATCAACCCGAGTCGCCACGACAACAACCGCTGCCCACCGATCTGGCCGGTCCTTCGGACGACCAAACTCAAAGAGCTTGGCTGCGTAAGACAGTCAAAGCTGGAATGATCAAAGCCACCCCAAATGCTGACTGGGTCGCGCGACTTCAAATAGCGAAAGCGGCTGGGTTTGAAGGTGTTGAACCCAACACCGGTAAACTCGACATTGCGGCGATCAATCATGCCGCAAGCGAAGTGGGTATCGAGATCGATGGCACCGTCGGCGGCTACCACTGGAAAACACGACATACCGATCCGGACCCCAAAGTACGTCAAGAAGCCCAAGAACTACTCACCGCGTCACTTCGGCAAACTGCTGAACTGGGTGCAAAGACTTTCCTAATCGTGCCCGGTCACGGAAACGATGGCACCCCCGAGGAAGTAAAGCAGCGTGCTTTTGATGCCATCACACAAGCGATTCCTCTGGCCGATCAACTTGGCGTTCACATCTTGATTGAAAACGTGTGGAACCACTTCCTATACGACCATGAAGGTGATCAAGATCAGTCCGCTGAACCGCTAGCGGACTTCGTCGACTCCTTTGGAACCGACACCGTGGGCTTGCAGTTCGACCTGGGCAACCACTGGAAGTACGGCGATGTTGCGCAGTGGATCGAGACGCTTGGCAGTCGGATACAAAAACTCGACATCAAGGGTTTCTCGCGAAAACAAAATCGCTTCACCGATATTACCCAAGGCGATATCGATTGGGCGTCTGTCGAAACGGCGCTGCGCAAGATCAAGTTCACCGGCTGGCTAGCTGCAGAAGTCGGTGGCGGTGATCAAAGTCGTCTCACGATGGTGGCAAACCAGATGGAAACCGCCTTGCACTGTAATCGACCGACCCACGCATGACTCATACCCCAAACCAGTCATCGCCTGAGTCATCATCACCTGTACCAGCTAGTCCCGGGCCAGCTAGCCCTGCGCCCGCGTCTTCAGATTCGTCCAAGGCCACCGAACATGTGTCGGTCATGCCCAACGAGATCGTGCACTGGGTGGGTGAGATCCAACCTCGCACAATCATCGATGGCACCTACGGTGGCGGTGGCCATACACGGCTATTACTCGACGTCCTCGCATCCGACCCACCGGCTGAATCATCTAGCGGTCAGCCAAAGAAACTCGCGCCGTTGATTATCGGGATGGACCGCGACCCGGGCGTCATTGCACGTGACGATCAACCGGGCGGCCCAGGCTCTGATGAACGGATTGAATTGTTCACCGGCAGCTACGAAAAATCACCCGCTGCACTTGCACACTGCGATCGAACGCACGCCGATGCATTTGTCATCGACCTTGGATTGTCCAGTGACCAATTGGCCGATCGCGAGCGTGGCTTTAGCTTCACCATTGCGGACGCACCGCTCGACCTGCGGTTTGATCCGGAATCCGATATCCCCGCATATCAGTGGCTTGCATTCAAGGAAGAAAAAGACATCGCCGACGCGATCTACCAGTACGGTGAAGAACGCTACAGCCGCCGAATCGCTCGACAAATTTGCCTGCGTTCCAAACAGCGGGATCCCGTCCGCACGGTTGGTGACTTGGTCGATATTTGTCGGCGTTGCGTCCCCCGATCCAAGAACCACGATATCCATCCGGCAACCCGCACGTTTCAAGCGTTACGGATCGCGGTCAACGATGAACTAGGTATTCTGGAACGCACTCTTGCGTCCGCTCCTGACTGGATTGCCCCCGGCGGCCGCGTCGTCGCGATTAGCTTTCACTCGCTGGAAGACCGCATCGTCAAGAACGCCTTCCGCGATGACGAACGGTGGGAAGTCCTCACCAAGAAACCGTTGCGACCTACCGACGCTGAACTGCAGTCCAACACGCGCAGCCGTAGTGCAAAACTACGCGTCGCTCAACGTCTAGCTTGATGTAACTCGCCAGCCCTTAGGCGGATCCAGCAAACCGAACGCTTCGTGATACTCGCGCTGCCTTAGCTCGATCCAAACGAGTGTCTCTTGCGCCAGTGTACGGTGAACTGGTGCAAAGAATGACATCTGCACCGCCCGCGATGCCCGGCGATTTGCCTCCGTGAAATCTTGACGGGCCGCCGCAGCGATGGCTGCATTGATCCACGCGGCCGCTTGACCGGGATAGCGTTCTAGCGTTTCTTGCCAAACCCGCTCTGCCTCGGGCCAATTGCCCATCTTCGCCAGTTCATTACCTCGACGAACTGCTGAGCTACCTAAACGTAAACGCGGTTCGGCCAAACTAACACGTTGCCGATCTACGGAAACCGTCAACAGCGATACAGTTCGGCGAACTACCGCTTTTCTCAGCCGCTCACGAGGGTCCGAAACACTCATCAAGTCCGGATATTGCCATGCGATGAAATCCTGATCGACCGACACTGGAAGCCCCGCCGTGGTCGCACTGGGATCCAGTCCGATCAACCGCCAAACCACCGACAATCGCTGGTCGGAATCTTCGTGCCCTGTCGCGAAGATCACCTCACCTCGCAACAACTGGTTGACTCCCTGTTCACGGGCTGCGGCCGCGATTGAAAGGTCGCTTGATTGCGAAGTCAGCTCCAATTCAACATCTGACTTAGCATCCGTTCCAGAAACCAGTCGGATCGTTGGATTAGATTGCAAATCCGACGGTCGCATGAATCGCAGACGTCCAACCGTCGAATGATCGGAATCCGATTTGGCCAGCCGGTTCGTATGAGTCAGAAGTTCTTCCCCGATGGCGTCGGCGGTCTCGGTTGGCCCGGCAATTCCCATCAAGACGATGGATTTCTCATCGGCGGCGGCAATTTCGGGTGGTTGCCAGACATGAATCGGTGCCCAAGTTCGGCATCCCGCGAAGCAACACACCATGACCAAACAGCCACAAACGAGCCCGGCACGTCGACTGGCTGAACGGCTTAGCTCTTCGAACACAGATGCATCAAAAGTGGGTGCGAGGAAGGGGGCACGGAGCGGTACTTCGACCAATTATCTAGGACCGTAGCCAAACACGATCGGCCGCGACAAGCTATGTTAGATGCCATCTAATAGATTTCCCGCCAACACCCCCGTGAAACTCAGCCTCAAGAAGGAACCGATCGCTCATGGCTTCGCTGTTCGTGATTCGTGGACGAGATCAGGGGAAGCACTTTCAGCTATCTGCGCCCGTAACCCGGCTTGGGCGGGAAGCAACCAACGACATCCAATTGCTAGATAACGAAGCCTCTCGGGGCCATGCGGAAGTCCGTTCCGACTTCACCACGGGACGGCACCAACTGATTGACCTGGCTAGCAGCAACGGCACCCGCGTTAACGGGCAAAGGATCCAGCAACGCGACCTTGCTAGCGGCGATCGAATTGAAATCGGCAACTCGCTGCTGATTTTCACCGGTGGCGCCAACGCATCAGCGATGGATGCCGTCCACGGTGTCGACATTGTTCAGCAAGTCCGAACTGGCGATGCTAGCCGAATCGTTTCTTCGTTTTCACGAGACCCGAAACCGGCAGCCACGCCTGCCGAACTGCCCGGTACCAGCGGAGGCTTAGAATCGCCTGCAGCGACCTCCACAGCATCCACACTCGATTCCGATCAATCGCTGGAAGTGATGTACCTGACTGCACTCGCGGTAGGACGCACCGACGATCTTAACGAGGTTCTTGAACGAGTCTTAAAGCTAATTTTTGATTGGGTCGAAGCGGACCGCGGATGTGTGATGCTCCGTGATCCAGAAACAAAGCGACTGACCCCTGCGGCACGGTGTGACCGTGACTCGCTGACCTCGCCGAACGCGCCGTCCACTAAGAAGCCGGGACGCATCACCATCAGTCACACCATCCTTGACTATGTGCTGCAACGAAAAGAGGGCGTTCGAACCAGCGACGCATTGGATGACGAGCGATTCGATAATGCCGCATCGATCGTTCAAGGCGGTGTCCGTGAAGCTCTCTGCGTACCGCTACAAGGTCGCTATGATGTCGTCGGTGCACTGTATGTGGACACCTACACATCACCCGGCGAATGGATCAAAACCAAAGGTGCCACTCGCTTCCATGACGATCACTTAAAACTGATCACCGCGATCGGACACCAAGCCGCGCTGGCGATCGAAGATACGTTCTATTATTCAGCCTTGCTACAAGGAGAACGGCTCGCCGCGATGGGCCAGACCATCGCCACACTATCCCACCACATCAAGAACATCCTGCAGGGCGTTCGCGGTGGCAGCTATCTGATCGAGTCCGGTTTGCAAAAAGATGACACTGAAGCGATTCGTCGCGGTTGGGCGATCGTCGACCGCAACCAAGAACGGATCAGCAATTTGGTTCTCGACATGCTGACGTTCTCCAAAGAACGTGAACCTCAACGAATCGATGCGGATCTGAACGACACCATCCGCGACGTGATGGAATTGATGCAGGGCAGGGCAGGGGAGGCAGGAATCGAATTCGAAATGGACCTCGATGAAAACCTACCAACGGCCAGTTTTGATCCTGACGCGATCCATCGAGCGTTGCTTAACTTAGCGACCAACGCCATCGACGCTGCCCAGGCCAGTGTTTTGATCCACAGCCGCTTTGATGCCGCCGTGGGTTGGATCATTGAAGTGATCGACGACGGCGAAGGTGTCCCTGAAGAAGAACAGGCTCAGATTTTCTCGCTGTTCGAATCGAAAAAGGGAGCTCGCGGCACCGGACTAGGACTCCCCGTGACCGCCAAAATCATGCAAGAACATGGCGGCATCGTCAGCGTTGAAAACGCCACCGACGGCGGCGCCTGTTTCCGCATGATCCTGCCCACCAGCGGCACAGACATCCACGAAACATCGTCCCGCGACACGCAAATCTAGTTACGATGCAAGCCGCTGAAACTCTCGCGAAACGCAAACATACGCCTCAGCTGCGCCGGGTTGGCCTAAGCCAAACACTTCGCCAGCGCTTCGCGGACCACTGGCAAGACTCGTCCCTGAACGTCGTCGAGTGTGCCTTCTAAGAATGCACCGGCAGCCGCTTTGTGACCGCCACCGCCGAACTGCTGCGCAACCTCATTGCAGTCCATGCCACAACGACTGCGGAACGACAACTTGAATCCACCGCGAATCTGACCGACGAAGATGACCGCAGCCTGGGTCCCACGGACGGCAAGAGTTAGGTTAATCGCATCCTCGGTGTCATTAGGTGCTGCACCACAACGTTCGAAATCTTCTTTGGCGACGTGTGTGTAGACCAGCGTGCCATCCATTTCGGCAACGGTGCGAGACAGAATCAAGCCACGCAATTTCAATCGCCCCAACGTGTCACGTTCATACAAGTCTCCATAGACCTCACTGGGTACCACACCGGCATCGATCAATCGAGCAATCACGCGATAGGTTTCCGATGTCACACTCGGGAACCGAAACCAACCTGTGTCTGTTGCGATCGCAGCGAAGATCGGCACGGCCATTGTTCGAGTGATTGGCACGTTCAACGCATCGGCTGCTTGGACGACCAATTGCCCAGTCGCTTCGGCCTGGTAGTCCTTAAACATCCTTGCGCCCAAATCGTCTTCACCAACATGGTGGTCAAGCACCATCTTGTCAGCTCGAGACGCGCGGATGACATCGCCCATATCACCGAGTTGTGCCCAAGCACTTGTATCCAAAATCATGATGCAATCCGCAACCACGTCGGCTGCCTCGACACTATCGCCAAGAACATCAATATTGCCGGCCGGATCGAGAAAGGACAACGCCGGTGGTGTCCGGTGCGCGTTGATGATCCGCACATCTTTGCCAACCGCACGTAGGACTTCCGCCATACCAAGTTCACTTCCCAACGCATCACAGTCAGGTCGAATATGACTGACCAAGACGAACGATTGATAGTGACTGATCTGATCGACGAAGGCTTTCCAGTTGACGCTCACAGCGGCACTTTCTTTAGATAACGTTAGAATGATTGAGGAACGATTGCTCGAACGGACAGCAAATCGGCATGAAGTTGGCTCACCAAGGCAGCCGCATCAGGAAACTTCTGGACACCGCGAACTTTCCCCAACAACTCAACTGTCAGGGCTTGGCCATAAAGGTCGCCATCATAGTCAAGCAAGTGAATCTCAACCTTGGTCTTTCGGGTTTCATCAAAAGTGGGGTTGGGGCCGATGTGAATCGCCGCCGCATACCGATCCCCGTCCTCAGTGGTCGCGAGGCCTGCGTAGACTCCGTTATCGGGAAGCATCTCAGCAATCTGTTCCAGGTTCGCAGTTGGGAATCCTAGCGTGCGACCCCGACGCTCCCCACTGGCCACGATTCCCGCGAACCGATAAACGGATTCGAGCATCTCGTTGGCAAGCGAAATTTCTCCCGATGCGATCGCTTCACGGACCCGTGAACTGCTGACCATTCTTTCGTCACGGACCGAAGGCTCTACCACTTCAAAGCAGATATCCTTTTCCGCACAAAGCTCGGCCAACCGAGTCACGTTGCCGGTACGATCACGCCCGAAATAGAAGTTGGGTCCCTCCACAACCGCCTTGGCCTGCAAGGCATCGACAACCAAAGTCGAGAAGAAGGCTTCCGCGGTTTGGTTTAAGAACTCACGAGTGGATTCGCACACCAACAAGTAATCGATCCCAACCGACGACATCAGTTCAGCGCGGCGGGGCAGGGTGGTCAAGGTCGGCGGCGCCCCATGCGGTCTCAAGACCGAAGCGGGATGCGGGTCCAAGACGATTGCAATCGCCGGTCCAGCGACTCGCTTGGCGGCATCGCAAACCTTGCCAAGCAACTCCCGATGCCCTTTGTGAACACCATCAAAATTACCAATGCTAATTGCACCGTTCTGCAATGAAGACATGCTACCGGGGATCGCATTGATTTCGCTAAGGCGAACCAGCTTGGTCATGTTCGAACTACTTCGGGAGCACCAAACAATTGAGGTCCCGAACCATCGTCAAAATAGACCCGATTACGCCCTCGGTTCTTGGCACAATAAAGCGCGGCATCGGCGCGACGCACAACCGGTCCGATCACCAACTCATCACGCGGCTCGCTGAGGCCGATACTCATAGTTACTTCAACAGAGATTTGACCGGCCATGATCGGGACATCAGCCATCCGCTTTCGAAAATCATTGATCTTCTGGGCCGCAATTCGGATTGGCAACTCAGTCAGAATGGCGAACTCTTCACCGCCGAATCGGGCCACCATGGTGGCTTCACTGACGTCGCTACCTAACTGAGCAGCGATGCGTTGCAACACGACGTCACCGACCGGGTGCCCGTGAGTGTCATTGATGTTTTTGAAGTGGTCGATGTCGATCAAGATCAAGACGAACGACCCGCCACCGCCACGGTAGCTGCTAAACATTTCGTCTAACTTGACGTCGAATGCTCGACGATTGTAGAGCCCCGTCAGACCATCGGTTCTGGCCTCGGTCAAATAGGACTCAATCTGGCTGGTTTGTTCCTCGAGTTGCTTTTCAGCCGCCACCAACCGGGTTTGCAACTCTTCATTGGCTGTCATGACCTCACTGATCATAGTGAGCATCCGAGCGTCTCCAACGCTTGCCGATTCCGCCGATAACCTGTTGCCAGACTCTTGTTTGGCCGAGTTCACTTTGCTGCGAACGTCCTGGCGAATCTGCTTCAAATTCGCTTGGTAGTCAGACACATTGCCTGAATACTCTTGTGTCCAGCGTGCCAAACTTTGCAGCAACTCGACCATTCTTTGCCGATCATCTTCATCGGCGATTGCCGGCAGGAACGATTCCTCACGTCGTTTCGTCTTGCGAGTGCGCAGTCCAAACCAGTACCCAATCGCCAATAAGATCACCGCCAACATTAAACCGGCGGACAGGAAGATTGTATTGACCGGTAGCATTGGGCAGGTAGCAGCCTTACGTCAGTGACGAAATCGGATCGTGTGAGCGGATTAGCTCGCCACGAGCAATCACAACCAGACCGCTGTCGGTCACCGTTAAGCCTCGGGCGGCATCCATTGCCGGATCATAACCGATTTCTGTTTCCGGTGGGATGCACACACCCTTGTCGATAATCGCGCGGCGAATCCGACTGTGCCGCCCCACCTCCACGTTTTCAAACAGGATGCTGTCTTCGACGTTCGCATAGCTGTTGATGCGGCAATTCGCACCGATGATGGACCGCGAAACATTCCCACCACTGATAATTGCCCCTTGGCAAATCACCGAGTCCATCGCCACGCCACGGCGGCTGGAGCGTCCCTCACTACCGAAGACAAATTTTGCCGGAGGCAACTGGGGGCGGAACGAACGAATCGGCCAGTGCGAATCGTACAAGTTCAATTGAGGATCCACGTTGACCAGATCCATGTTCGCTTCGTAGTAAGCGTCCAAGGTACCGACGTCTCGCCAATACGCGTCGGACTTCCGGTTCTCGTCAGTAAACGGATACGCAAAGACATTGCTGTCCGCGATCGCCCCGGGGATGATATTCTTGCCAAAATCGTGGCTACTGTCCGGGATTGTCGCATCGTCGCACAAACGCTCGAACAGGAATCGAGTGCTGAAGACATAGATTCCCATCGACGCCAAACAAACATCTGGATTGTCGATTGTCGGTGTCGGATCGTCCGGCTTCTCTTCGAACTCTAGCAGCCGGTGATCCGCATCGACTTGCATCACGCCAAATTGATTGGCTTCTCCACGCGGCACACGAAGTGCCCCGACCGTAATGTCAGCCCCGTTGCGACGATGAAAATCGACCATCGGCTCATAGTTCATCTTGTACAAATGATCCCCTGCCAGAACCACGACGTACTCAGGCTGCTCTCGCTCAATCGCATAAATGTTTTGGTAAACGGCGTCTGCGGTTCCCTGATACCAGTTGTCATCGATCCGCTGCTGAGGCGGAACAACGTCGATGAATTCGCCCAGTTCGCGGCAAAAGTAGTTCGACCAAGCAACCTGGATATGGCGGTCCAGCGACTGCGCCTTGTACTGCGTCAACAACAGCAAACGCCGCATCCCGCTGTTCAAGCAGTTGCTCAGCACGAAATCGATGATTCGGTAGTCACCACCGATTGGCACCGCCGGTTTAGCCCGATCTCGTGTCAACGGCTCCAACCTGGATCCCCGTCCGCCAGCCAAAATTACAGTTAACGTGTTTTGCATTTTGCCAGATCCATCTCTTTTGCCCCGTGCAGAGCACCTAGTTATTTGCTCGGTGCCGCGCACCAATGACTCGCTTGGTGCTGTGCACCACCCCGACCAATCAAACAACCACGGGACATCGACGATTGATTCCCACGGCCATGCTTTTTCAAGGCCAAACTTTCCGGTCTCACCCCAACTATCGGAAGAATGGTCTCCCTTCCGCCAGCAAAAGGGAGAGCCGCTGCCCACTCAGACCGGTCGCTCAACGAACAACTTAGCAAATTGGTGCGTTCTTTGCTAAGGATTTCAACCTCCTTGGCAAGACTGCCAATTTGCAAACCGCGATCATCGTCATCGTTCTCGCATTCAAGTTCCCTACTTTCACACCGGAGACTCTTAGCCATGCAGAAGCAATGGAAGCGAATCAGCCTCGTCCTGGGAATCGCCTGGATCGGCACCCTCGTTGGCGGACTCCTCGTCAGCCTGCCTCAACACTCACAACGCCAAGTTTTCGCCGATCAGGAATTTCGTGAACGGGCCGCAACGCAAAATCTGAACACCGCTCAAGATCTATCCAGTGCGTTTCGCACTGTCGCCGAAGCGATGCGTCCCAGCGTCGTCAGTATCAGCACCAAAACCGACGTTCGCGCCCGCCTAAGAAACTTGCCGCCGAACTTGCGGCGTCAATTACCCCCCGGTTTCGAACAACAGTTTGAACAAAACGGACGAGGCAACCGAAACCCTCAACCACAGCAACAAGGGCAGGGCAGTGGGGTTATCGTTCGCAACGATGGCTACATTTTGACGAATAACCACGTTGTCGAAGGCGCCGACATCGTGACCGTCGAAATGAACGACGGCACGAAAGTCGACGCCGAGATCGTTGGCACCGATCCCGAAACCGACTTGGCCGTTCTAAAAATCGAGCGTAACAACCTGCACGCTGTCCCCTTTGGCGACAGCGATGCGATCCGGGTTGGTGACTGGGTGTTAGCGATTGGCAGCCCCTTCGGTCTGGACCAAACCGTCACCGCCGGCATCATCAGCGGCAAGAATCGAGTGCAAGGGATTGTCGACGGCGGTCGCGGCTTCGAAGATTTCTTGCAAACCGATGCGGCGATTAACCCTGGCAACTCTGGCGGTCCGCTAGTCAACTTGCGTGGCGAATTGGTTGGCATCAATACCGCGATTCTATCTCGCTCCGGCGCTAGCGCCGGTATCGGATTCGCCATCCCTGTCCAACTCGCTCGCCCCGTCATGACATCGATTATTGAAAACGGTGAAGTGCGCCGCGGATTCTTGGGTGCCCAAGTTGCCGATTTGACGCCTGAAATTGTCGAAGAGTTTGCATTGAAGGTTCAAGAAGGCGCGCTGATTCGTGGCGTTTTGGAAAACCAGCCTGCTGCGAACGCAGGTCTGCAACCTGGCGATGTGATCGTTTCCACCGATGGACGTCCGGTCACGACGAGCTCACGATTGGTTAACTACATTGCCAGCCGTCCACCAGGCGAAAGCGTTCAAATGGTCATTAACCGCGATGGGCGAATCATGAACGTGACCGTCAATCTTCAAGAGCGTACCGACCAAGCGATGGCCATGTTCGGCAAAGGCAACGCCCTCGGCGCCGAACTGGAACCTGTCACACCGCAATCGGCTGAACGCTATGGCTACTCGGACCTAGAGGGCGGCCTGATCGTGACCAGTGTCGACGACGAAGGCATCGCTGCGGACGGCGGCTTGCAAGTCGGTGACGTGCTGGAAGCAGCTGGCGGACAGCCAATTAACTCGGTTCCTCAATTGACGCAAATCTTCAACGAAGCCCAACGCCAACAGGTACCGCTTCGAGTAGTCGTCCGTCGTGGCAACACACGGATCCTACTGGTCATCCGCTAGTCAACCGACAGTAACGACTAGCAACCGGATACTTGCACTTGGTCGAGGCGCTCACCAGCGTCTCGACCAAGTGCCGTGCTGTCATCCCTGTCGTTCCGTTGAACCCGGCGAATTCACCACCTTTCAAGCCACACACTGAATGGCTTCACCAACACGGTTCTTTTTCGAACCGACTGAAACGATCGGTGACAAACCCAGACTCACTTAGCCTCTGCTAAGGCCTGCACAAACAAGCGATCGTTTTTGCTTAACTTAGTCACCGGAACCTGCACCTCTTTGCCATTGGATAGCCGCAACCGGACTTCCGCGGCTTTCGCATCCAACAACAAAGCGTCGATCTGACGTTTGCCGGAAGAATCAAACCAGTATCGACGAATCTCGGCATCTTCATTGCGTGTCGACGCGGCTCGCACCAGAAACCGGGTGAGCTCCTCACTAGGAATCGCAAACCCCGCTCCTTCGATGCTTCCCTTAAGCACCACGAGCCCAATCACAAGCCCGCTCGAATCGAACATGGGTGCGCCGCTGGAGCCAGGATTGACAGCCGCGGAAGTCTGAATCAGCGACGCACCATCGATTTCACGCATTGCGTTACTGACAATCCCTTCGGTCATCGTATGCGAAAGAATCGTGCGTCCCAGACCTGGGTTTGCGATGATGGTCACTCGCTCACCGCTCTCGACGGGTGTCAACGGTGCTAAACGGACGGGTCGCATCGGCGCACTTGGCGACACTTCTAATAACGCAAGGTCTTCTTGCTCGTCAACAAGAACTCTTTGAGCAGGTACACGCACCGTTTCCGAATCACCTTGAATCGAAACACGGATCTCGCCGTCGCCGGAGACGCAATGCGCACAAGTCAGAATGTAACCGTTGGCTCCAACAACGAAACCTGAACCGTTGCCTTCGTCCGTCTCGACCACAACCACTGATCGACTAAACCAACGGCCAATATCCTTTGCACTCATCGCTTTTCCCACACCTCCACGCAAGGAACTCAATTCACGCAGCGGCACCGCTTTCTTCGATTTCGCAGGCTCTGGCTTCGATGTTCCCGCACCACTCGCCTGCATGCGAATCGAGGGCGAACTCCGCCGACGCTCGTCTTCGCTTAGTTCCAGATCCAGCCGGTAAAGATAGTCTCCGCCGCTGGTACTTGTATGCGAAATCAGATACCGACCGTCGGCTGAAAAATAGAGATGCTTTCCCTCGCCCTGCGTTCCGCCTGGTGGCAACTTCAGTTTGCCAGGCATCTCCTTACCACTATCAACATCGACCAATCGCGGAACCCCCGTTGGACCTTGCAGAATCGCGGCGAAATTCAACGACGGATGAAATGCGAAATCATTCGATTCGGTTGTTTCAGTTTGTACCGTAACAGGGACCTCAGTAAAGTCTCGCAGATTGTAAATCTTACAAAGTTTACTCTGGGGAACGGCAGCGACTTTCTTTCCGTCCGATGAAATCCGGAGCCCGTTGGCAGCACTGTAAGCTTCGGTCAGTATCTCTTCACCTTCGGGCCAACCGGACGAGTTGAGTCGATAACGCAACAGCCAAATGATGTATCCGTAGTCCGGAATCACATGCAATCGCCCGGGGTTCGCTAGTAGCCTGGATCCACGTCGATAGGAATCGGTGTAGCCGGCGATTAAGTACTTGCCCTGGGCGTCAATCGACAATTCGCTACCGATCAAGTCGATCGACTCTCGTCCCTTGCCGCTTTTTTCGTCGATCACCATGATTCGGCTGCCAGGAATTTCATCAAACGAATGCCGGTACGAGACATAGCAAATCTGATTGCGTGGATGGGCTACTAAATCGATAAGATGCCCCTTGGGCAGTGGAATAGACTTTTCCGATCGCCAAGTCTTGCGGTTAACTAATTCAAGCTGATTCTGGTCTTTGTAAATAACAATGAAGTAACTTTTACGGGCGGCAAGTCGATGAATCGGATACGGCAACTGTCCTTGTGACAAGATCGTGGTTCCATCCGATCCTAGAGTCACCACATGCGAACCTTTCACAACCACCGTTCCGCTGCGGTCGTAGTCCGGTAGACTTTGCATTCCGCCACTGGGCATCTGCACCAAAACGTCACTCATACGAATGAACTTTTCTGGACTTCCGGTTGGCAAGCCGGCAGGGCTGCTTCCGCTCAAGCCGACCAATCCAAGCTTAAAGTTGTGAAAAACTTCTTGCCCGGACGCATCTGAAACCGAGACAAGAATGCTGGCTTCCGGCTGAACTACGTCCTGCGGGACTTGCCAGCTAATTTTTCCGTCTGCGGAAACCTGCATTCCTTTTGGTCCAGATGCCAACTCAAACTTGACCTCCCCTCGTTTCGATTTGACTTCCACTTGGTATTCGAAGCGAGATCCTGGCGAAACGGTATTCGGCGGTCGCGAAGTGACCAGCAGGAAATCAACCTCCGATTCTTCCAGCGTCTCATCCAGATCAAACCGTGTCACCACCAGCTGATCATTCGATTCTGGAATGGAAATAATCGTCTTGGAAGCGGGGACGAAGTACAAACGTTTATCGATCGGAAGATCTTGCCTGTTACTACGTTCGGGCACATATACCGAAAGTTTTTCAGGGGACAACTTCACTATCGGCCGATCATCACCGGTCATGTGCAGACTCAGCTTTGCCTGTTTTTCGCCTCGATCCTTACGCACAACCAAGTAGTATTTTCCTTGGACCGCTGGGATATACGACCGGGTAAGGCTGGGCTCTGGTTTCGCCAGTGATTTCAGTTCATTGGTAAACAGGCCATGATCGGTGAACAACACACTCCCATCGTCACTTGGCAAGATATTCCCAACCGATTGATGTTCATGAAAAGCTTGAGCGGAGTTTCCCAACAACATCAAGCTATTGAATCCAGTAGGCGACACCCCTTCTTTCCAATGGGTCACGACCTGGCCATTCGCAGACACTCGCAACCGATGCCCCATGTCATTGTTTTGCCCCCCACTCACGGCCATCGCAATAGGACGAAGTTTCTTCAGGTCATAGAACTTCCCCGTACCACGATAGCGACCTTTCGTGACTGCAACGATCGGCCCTTGCGATGCATTCCCCATCGCAATCGCCTGCAGATCGTCCTCGCAGGCAACGGACAATTCGCATTTAAAATCGCTCAAACGCCAACGACTTAGGGTCCCCGCATTCCCTTGATAAACGACTACGTGATCCGCGCCGCCGGCAAACAACAAGTCATCGTCGTTGGCCGGAAGATACTTCACAATTCTGGTAGCCTCGCCATCGTACACGGCAAGCTTTCGCATCGATCTCAGATGCATAATTAGAAATCGCCCACCACCAGCAAGTTGGACGTCACCAATAGTGCTAGGCAACTTCACCACTCGTTTTCCCTCCTTCGCCAACGAAAGGTTCCGGCTGGCGTTTGGAGTTAACGATGGCTTGGCTACACTCGGCTTGGGTCCCGGGCTGTTGCTCGCGACAGCAGACGGGACGACAGCAATGTCTCCCTGTTTAACAGGTGATATCTTGAACGTATGAAACGTGTCCTTCCCGAACTCATTTGATACTGTTGTGATCACGTGATGGATTTCCTCGGTCCGGCGAGGTGCCTTCCAAGAAATCTTGCCTGTCGGCGACATTTCCATGCCCTCCGGCCCTGAGTTCAGCTCGAACCGTATTCCGCCGTGCTTGTTGATGGTCCTAAGCTGATACTCAAAAACTCGTCCCGGAACATACCCTGTTGGCGGCTGCGATGTCACAAAGAGATAGTCAATCCCTGCATCATCCAGGACATCTTGAAACACGAAATCACGTACAACCAACTGATCTTCCGTCTTGGGAATGGATATCAATTTGTTGTAATTCGGGGCGAGCATGAGTCGCTGATCAAGGGTCAATTTCAAATTATTTCTTGCAAACTCATCATCACGTGACGTGGCCAAATCCACGTCGTTGATCGTGTGAAAAGGCGTCTCATCACCTGGGAAATGAAACCCAACCTTCGTTACCTCGCTACCCATCTCGAGGATCGTCATATAGCTAGCGCCATGTAGTGCAGGCACAACGCTCTTACCACGATTTTGATCGCCAGTGACAAGGCTCGGACGATTGGTCTTGATTCCATGTGCGGTAAACATTTTGCTACCGTCAGGACTCGGCACGACATAACCAACCGTGTCGTGGGCATAAAACGTTTCCGCACTATTGCCCGACAAAAACAAAGTCAAAAATCCCGCTGGGGATGATTTCCCCCGCCATGATCCAAACACGGATCCATTGGACGCAGCGCGGACACGACTCGATGTAGAGAGGTTGCCGGCTTGAGCATATTTCAGTTCCACGCCGAGTGGCTGGAAGCTCTTGACATCATAGAACTCAACGCTGCCATAATTGTGCGAGCTTCCGCCATTCGCAATAACCATCAGCGGACCATTGGACGCGGCACCCATCGCCAAACTGATCACTGGATCGTCCGATGGCAATCTTGTGGTAATTTCCCGTTCCAGAGTGTGCAAGTCGTATCGCTGGATAATTCCCTTGTCACCAAGCGACACAATCAGTTTGGTCATGTTCGCGGCGTAAGTCAGTGAATCATCGGCGACCGGAATGAACTTGGTGACTTTGCCTGCCGCGACGTCGTAAATGGCCAATTGTCTTTGTTGCTTCAGGTGCAACACAATGAATTGACCGCCCCCACCGACCACCACGTTCTCAATCGTGCCAGGAAGTTTGACAGTGTGTTTATCAGCATTCGCCGCCGAGGTAGCTACGAAAACTGCAAAAATCAAAAGACAAGCAATACGATCAACGAAATTGCGCACGGATTCATTCCTAAGCTGAATAAGTTGCGTGATCGACATCAAAACAAGACGTCTGCGACAAGGAGCTCACCAGGATAATCGAATCGGCGACGACATTCAGCATCGCTACGATGACTCAGCGCCGCTACGATCACATTGCGTGATTGCCCCGTTTGTTCCAAACGGAACAAACTCGCATCACTGCATTTCAACGACGACTAAGCATCGCTCATCCGGTCCGCAACCTCGGCAAGGGAATCCACTAAGTGCTGGGCGGTCATCCCCACCGCGCTAACGCGACGAGCCGCTTTATCGCCGGCCAGACCGTGCACCCAAACACCTAAGCGGGCTGCATCCCAACCAGACAGCCCTTGCCCCAGCAAGGACGTGATGATGCCAGTCAGCACATCACCGCTCCCGCCGGTTGCCATGCCGGGATTGCCAGTCGTGTTGATGTAGTCGTGCCCCCCAGTCCCCCGACACCCGGTATCGCAACCACTCACCACGCGAGTGGGGCCACCCTTGATAACAAGGGTGATCCCGAATCGGTTAGCCAGCTCAATCGCGGCTTCATCCTGACTCTCCGGTTCACTCACGGGCACTCCTACCAGCCGAGCGAGCTCACCTCGATGCGGCGTCAACACGATCCCCGCGTTGTCCTGGTGACGAACCAACAGCGACCCGTCCAACCAGCCCTGTTGCGAGATCACGTTCAACGCATCCGCATCGACCACCAGCGGCTTGGACTTCTCACCGAGTAACCCCTCCACGATGGCGACGCTGCCATTGCCGGTCGACATGCCCGGTCCAACCCCCACCGCGTCTTGCCTGGAAAGCTGCTTTCTCAATTGCGGCCAGGCATTGGTGCTGAACACGCCATGGCAATCGGCCATGGGCAGGGTCATGATCGCAGGATGAAAACAGGCCACCGTTTCCAAGATACAGTCTGGTATCGCCGCGCTTACCAAGCCAGATCCACTGTGCAGTGCGGCAATCGACGACAACGCAATCGAGCCCGCCATCCCACGCGAACCGCCAACCAGCATCACGCGTCCAAATGTCCCCTTGTGAGAATCGGACAATCGAGAGGGCAGGGCAGTGGGGGGCGAAGAACTCATGATTCTCTCAGTAGCGTCTGCTTGATGGAGAAGTCGTAGCTTCGAATCCTATTCTGACTTAGCCGCGACCCAACCGCTAACGATCAAACCAGCGAGGTAGCCACCTTTGAATCCGGCATCGATGTTAACGACCGCGACATTGGCAGCACACGAACTGAGCATCCCCATCAACGGAGTCAGCCCGCTGAGGTTCGCTCCGTAACCTGTGCTTGTCGGCACCGCGATGACCATCGATGCGATATGCCCGGCCACCGCCGCGGGCAGGGCACCTTCCATCCCAGCGATGACCACGACTGCCGCCGCTTGCCTCAATTCAGCAACGGCCGACAATAATCGCTGAGGCCCCGCGACGCCAATATCCTCAAACCGTCGACAGGGGACTTTCATCCACGCCAACGTCTCAGCCGCTTCTTCAGCGACGGCGGCATCAGTGCTTCCAGCAGTGACAACCGCCACATGCGGTTTCGTGCCGTCAACAGGCAAAACGTCCAGGGATTCACTCGTTCGGCCAATCCGCATCGTCCGGGCTGACGGGTGGTGATGCGAGAATTCAAAATGGCGACGAACCTGTGCCGCGGCGGTCGGCTCGATTCGGGTAATCAAACAATCTTGCCCCGCATCCAATTGAGCCTGAGCAATTCGCTGAATTAACTCCGTCGATTTTCCCTCGCCATAAATCACCTCGCCAAACCCGCAACGAGCCAGTCGTCCCAGATCGACAACGGCTCCATCAACTTTGGCGAGCCGAGACTGATCCGCGGCCGTCACATCCGAAGGCAAAACGCCCGCCGTTATCCCGCCAACAGCACCGCCATCGGTTCCACCAGCGACCGCCGTTGACTCGGCAATCTTCTTTGCGGTGGCCTCAATGCTCACCTGCCCTTGGGCGAGATCGCCCAAGATTTTCATCAGTGTGGGATCCAGTTCGTTCATGATTGAGTGACCGCCGTGGCGTTTCTTCCGATTGAGTCGGGACTTCGACAGACCAAGGCTTGCGTCTTTGCCGCCTGACAACTTAAATGCGAGCCGGTAAAGATAGACGATTGCCCTAATTATTTGGAAGCTGAGCTAGAATGAAAAGTTGTGTGTTGGCCTATTCGGGTGGATTGGATACCTCAGTAATTCTCGGCTGGTTGCAAGATCAGGGCTACGAAGTTCACTGCGTTTACGTTGACCTGGGTCAACCTTGCGAAGATCGCGACGCAATTATGGAAAAGGCTCACACGTGTGGCGCCAAGTCGGCCCGCTTGGTAGACGTTCGCGAAGAGCTCTGCCGCGACTTCGCCTTCCCCGTATTAGCTTGGCAGGCCAAATACGAGCAAATCTACCTATTGGGCACGTCCATTGCCCGCCCTCTGATCAGCAAGGTCATGCTGGAAGTCGCTCGTGAAGTCGGTGCGACCGCTTACGCCCACGGAGCAACTGGGAAGGGCAATGACCAATGTCGCTTCCAGTTGGCTGCCGAATCGCTCGACCCTAGCATCGAAATGATCGCTCCGTGGCGAATCAAGTCCTTCCGCGACGCGTTCCCGGGCCGTACCGAGCTGATCGAATACTGCGACGCCAAACGGATCCCCGTCAAAGCATCCACGTCTAAGCCATACAGCAGCGACGAAAACGTTCTGCACATTTCCTACGAAGCCGGCCAACTCGAAGAACTGACCATCAACGGAGTCGAACTGGTCGACTTCGGAATGGGTGTCTCGCCTCAAGATGCCCCCGACAAGCCCGAAGAAGTCACCATCGGCTTCGAAGCAGGCGTGCCAATCACATTGAATGGCAACAAAGTCAGCGCCCTGGAAATGGTTGAGCAACTCAACATCATCGCCGGACGCAACGGGGTAGGGCGGATCGACATGGTCGAGAACCGTTTTGTCGGTATGAAGAGTCGTGGCGTTTACGAATCACCCGGCATGACCGTGCTGTACGACGCGTTGATGAACGTCGAACAACTGACCATGGACCGTGACCTAATGCACTTGCGAGATCGACTCGCACCGGAAGTGGCCGAAATGGTTTACTACGGCTTCTGGTATGCACCCAAGATGGACGCTCTGTTCAAGTTCATCAAGGAAGCTCAAAAGAACACAACCGGCGAAGTGACCCTGCAACTCTACAAGGGCAACATCATGGTTGCCTCACGTCAAAGTCCTAACAGTCTTTACGACGAAGAGATCGCGACCATGGAAGGCGGCGGCACCTACAACCAGGACGATGCTGAAGGCTTCTTGCGAATCATGGGACTACCATCCCGCGTGCAAGGCCGCGTGACACCGCGACAGTTCTAGAACTGACGCTTCTTGCCTCTTTAGAGCAGATGCTGTTCACATCAATTTGACCGGTGGCGTTCACCTTGATCGACCACCGGCATGTTGCTTCAGTTCCCAAGGCAGTCGCGATCATGATTCGACTGCCAACGAACAACCGTCTAATCCAAGACATCATCCGTTAGCGGCTCGCCACCTCGCGGCGTGACCAACGCATTGATCGTCATCGCTGGCGTGGACTCCGCTAAAAAGTGGCCGCGACCATCAACGGTCACGACGCATACACCGCCTTCGGTCACTCCGCCAAAGTCGGATCCATTGCTCGAGTTGATCTTGCCGCCCGCCGTGATCACGTCCAGATCCACCGGCTCGGTCCAACTGCTGGCCTCGCGAGCCTCAACACATAGGATCGTCTTCGCAGCGCCGTCGCTGACCTGCTTTGGGCCCAACGGCCCTGATGCCGGAAACAACGTGCCACTTCCGGTAACCAAGTGATACACCGTGTCGGTAGCCCAGCCCTGCGAAGTGGAGTGTCGGTAGACCGCTGGCATCTCCTGATAACTCAACATCTGATTTTCGCCGGAATCCCACCGCTCGTTCAAATTAAACCGATCAAACAACTCCTCTTCGCCGAGATACGGCAATATTTGAACCCGCCACGACAACACCGGCTTGCCGCCTTTACCCAAGATCGCCGGGGCAGGGTAGGTACCATGGTCAGCCGCATAGGCGTTCAGCGCCGAGGCAATCTTTTCCAGGTTGCGAATGCTGGCCATCCGCTCCCGCCCCACTCGCACGCGTTGAGCGGCCGATCCGCCCACTCGAGCAATGGCGATCACCGCCGCACCCACGATCAACAACAACATTACCGCCGCCACGACCCAGGCGACCGAACGCTTTCGTTTAGGCGATGATCCAGCTACCGCAGCCCTGGATGGACTACCACCGCCGACAGCCCCGTTCCCGGTACGGGGAGCAAAGTCAGGTAACTGAATCTGCCGGCCACAAACAACGCATTCGCCAGACTGACCGCTGAAGTCATCCTCGACCTCAGTACGGGTTTGGCAGTGTGGGCAAGTAAACAGATAAGACATACGATTAACGCTGAACGAACAAAAACCTAAACCATTGCGACGACCGCAGCCGAATGACCGGCGACACCCGCATCCCAAGATTGAAACGGGGCAGGGCGGGGCGGTTCGGGCCGCACCCTCAGTTCCTTACTTCCGCTCTTACTAATCTTAACGAGAACCCACCGTGAAGGTGATCCTGCAGCGTACTGAAAATGCAAGCGTTCGCGTCGACGGGAAAGTCGTCGGTCAGATCGACCATGGATTAGTGGCATTGGTTGGCATTGCCCATGGAGACACGCCGGAAATTGTCGCAGCGATTGCAAACAAGACCGCCCAGCTTCGCATTTTCAATGACGATAACGGCAAGATGAATCGCAGCGTCCTCGACACTGGCGGCGGCATCCTCGCAATCAGCCAATTCACTTTGCTTGCCGATTGCCGCAAAGGCAGACGTCCGGCATTCACCGGCGCTGCCGAGCCTGGTATCGCCAAGGCACTTTATGAACTTTATGCCAACACACTACGAAACAGCGGCGTGCCTGTTCAGTGCGGAATCTTCGCCGCCGACATGAAGGTCTCACTCATCAACGATGGCCCCGTCACGATCGCCTTAGACTCCGATGAAATCTGCCGAACCAAGCCGGAGACGACACCAAGCTAGACTTCCGTCTTCGCTGCGATTTCGACTACTCGGTTGAGCGTGCCAAATCAGTAGGGCAGGGCAGGGGAGATAGCTCGCGGATCGGCAACTCGGTGCTGCAACTGATACGGCTGCTGCCATTGCTGCGGCGGACTCGACGGTGCCTGCTGCCAAGGACTCGGCGCTGGCACGTAAGGCGACGACTGTGTTGGAAAACCTTGACCCGGCACAGCGTTCTGACCCGGCGCAGCGTTCTGGCCCGGTACATAGTTCTGGCTAGGTGCAAAGTTTTGACCCGGTGCTAAATTTTGACCCGGTGCAACATTTTGGTTTGGCGGGTACCCCTGACCAGAGAAGAATCCTGCCCCAGGTGCATAGCCTTGCCCAGGGACACCGCCTGGAATCTCGCCGGTCGTCTCTTGCGTGGTCACCGCCGGATCGGTTTTCCAAGGTAGCGAAAAAGACGGATAAGAACCTGAACTTGGAAGCGTGTATTGCTCACGATCCAGACGAGTCCGTTGACGCAGCCGATCCAGGATCCCGTGGTCTCCATAAGCGACATAGATCAGCAACGCGAGCTTTGCATACACGCTTACATTGGCCGCCCAACTGTTTCCAAAAAACTTCAATGCCGTGCCAAAGGACTTCTTAACTCGGAAACGTCCACTACTGAAATCGAGGCTCCAGATTTCATCAAGCATCAAATGCGTCATGAAGCCAACAAAGACAGCCAACGATTTGTAAACCCGGATTGCTTCACTCGGACACGGCATCAATAGATAGGCAACCATCCCCGATACGACCGCAGCGGGAATGCTATGCCACATTCCACGATGGACCGTGTAGCGACGAAAAAACTCAACCGCAACAAACCGGATGGCGACGTAAACCAACATCGCCGCCAAAGCCATCG
Source organism: Rhodopirellula sp. J20-39 (assembly GCF_057365095.1). NCBI lineage: Bacteria > Pseudomonadati > Planctomycetota > Planctomycetia > Pirellulales > Pirellulaceae > Rhodopirellula > Rhodopirellula sp. J20-39. The sequence goes on from NZ_CP195123.1 coordinate 6,958,374, forward strand.
ACTCGTGCGACAACCCCATGTCCTGCCAGCGATCCATCATCAACATCGGCGCTGTCGCAGCCAGAAACAAACTGGTCTCACGCAGCGGCACCCCGGTATCGCTATCAAGGTCCGGCAACATCCCCGCCACGCTGCAAAGACCACCAGCCAGCAACGCACTTTCCAGCGACATGCCTTGGTCCACGACGCCCCAATAACCGTAGGCGACACCCACCATCGTGCTAGTCGATATGTGGGTTTTAAATCCGGCCACAGGAACAATTAAAACGGCTAGAGGTCAAATCAAGTAAGTCAAAGCGAAGTTGTCTTTGCCGCCTATCGCTTTGCGAAAGCACGACGAAACGTCTCGTGACCTGCGTCATACCCAACTCGGCACGAATTCGGTCCGGTGTCATAGGAAGGGAGTAGGGCAGGGCGGTCGGAAATTTTCGAGATCCGACCCCTCGCCCATACCAGTTTGGGAGCCGCTGAAGCTAGTTCAAAATTTTTGATCTACGCCCTACTCTGCCAATTCTGCTAAAAGCGAATTCCCAGCACATACGAAGATCCCAACCCAAGAATCCTTTCTTCCCAAATCGTCACCGTGCAGACTTACGACATCATCATGGCCGTCGTCCTGATCGGTGCGATGATTCTTGGTGCCGTCAAAGGCTTTGCCTGGCAACTCGCTTCAATCGCATCGATCGTTGTCAGTTACGCAGTCGCTTATCACTACCGAGAACCGTTTAGCCAAAATATCCATGCGGCACCGCCATGGAACCGTTTCCTGGCAATGCTGATTTTGTACATCGGAACGTCCTTAGTGATCTGGGTCGCTTTCCGGATGATCAGCGGAACAATCGATCGGATGAAGCTGAAGGAATTTGACCGCCAAGTCGGCGCGCTGTTCGGACTCGGCAAAGGCGCCATCCTCTGCACATTGATCACACTCTTCGCTGTCACACTTTTCGGCGATTCAGTCCGCGACACCATCGTGGGCAGTCGATCCGGCCGTTGGATCGCTCGCTTGCTTGACCAATCCGACGTGATCATGCCAGACGAACTCGCACCGGTCGTTCGCCCGTATCTGGAGAATTTCGATTCTCAATTCGAACCCAAATCCGCCGGCCAATCTTGGTTCAGCGAAGCACCCCAAATTCAGCCAGCGACTCGCTTTCCAGCCTGGTCACCCGAGACTCCAACATCTCGCCTAATGCAGCAGGGCACCGACATGAGCGCGCCTGCAATCCAGCAATGGCAGCAAGCTACATCGCCAGCACCTTGGCAAAGATAAGAGGCCGATGACGCACCTGCGGTTGATCGATTAGCTACATCGCTCGGCAAAACTTTCGCAGCGTCAGATGGACATTGCCCAATGATCGCTCAGCGAAATTTGACCAGCCGCACCGACGCCAGGGCAGCCCGGTTCTCGGGAGCCCAGCTAAAGCGAACGCTCAGGCACCCCTCAGGCACCCACGAAAAACGAAAACGCAAAAACGCCTGAAACAAGGGTTTTACGCACCCTGAATACAACATAAGGGGCATTATCGGACGTTGCGGGGCGGTCGATTCCCGCCCTGCTTTCTGCAGCCGATCGCTGCACGCTCATCCAACCGACCAACAGCCGACCCACATGCGGCGGCGCCAAACAACATCACGGCGAGCCGTTCGGCACTGCGAACGGCGGCGCAGAATTGAGATTTCAAATCGACGCCGCGGCGAACTCCGCAGCGACCATCGATGGCGGTCAACGAACTCACGCAACGACCGCGGAAGCTTCGACCGCGTCTTCTAAGAACACGCCGATGCGGCGGTACTTGTCGTACCGCTGGGCGACCATCTCATCGACCGGCATCGACTCCAATTGAGTGAGCTGGCGAGACAGATAAGTCTTCATCCGCGAAGCCATTTGATGGTGGTCGCGATGAGCGCCGCCGAGTGGTTCTTCGAGCACATCATCGACAATCCCGAGTCGCTTCAAATGGCTGCTCGTGAAGCGAAGCGCGGCGGCGGCCTTTGGTGCGTGTTCGTGGCTTTTCCACAAAATACCCGCACAACCCTCAGGACTGATCACGCTGTAATACGCGTGCTGCATAACGGCTACGCGATCTCCAACGCCAATACCCAACGCACCGCCTGAGCCGCCTTCTCCGATCACAACACAAATGATGGGCGTTTTCAGCCGACTCATCATAAACATGCTTTCCGCGATCACTTGAGCTTGACCGCGTTCCTCGGCTCCGATCCCTGGATACGCACCCGGCGTGTCAATGAAACAAATGATCGGCAGCTTGTACTTTTCAGCCAATCGCATCTTGATCATCGCCTTGCGATAGCCTTCCGGGTGCGCACAACCGAAATGACACGCCGCTCGCTCTTTGTAGGTCCGTCCTTTTTGGTGGCCGACCACCATGACTTTGAAACGATCCAGCTTGGCGAACCCGGTCAACATCGCACGGTCATCGCCAAAGTGCTTGTCGCCGTGCAATTCGACGAATTCGTCAAAAGCCAGATTCAGGTAATCTCGCGAATAAGGACGATTCTTATGACGGGCCACTTGAACGGTTTGCCAAGGATCCAACGATGAATACGTTTCCTTCAGCTTGGTAACTCGCGCAAGTCGCAACGATCGAATCGCAGATTCAATCTCAGCGTTTCGGTCCGTTGTTCGTTCGAGCGAAGCGATCTTGTCTTCTAGATCCGCAATCTCGTTTTCAAATTCCAGTCCTGGTCCAGCCATCGTTTCTTTTCCTCGTGTGTGTCTTGTATTAGTTGCTGCCGCGGTCTGAGCGTTGCCAATCGACAACCATGCAAACCGATCAGCTATTTCCGCTGGAGCGTTTCACCATGTCGTCAGCCGTTCGCACTCCGCCGACGTCATCAAAGACGCTCTCCTCAGGAATCCGTGGCCGCTTGCGCCAAGTTTCGATCGCGCGATACTCTTTCAAGAATTCCCAAACTGACGCAGGCCGATCCTCTTGTTTCTTGGCCATCATCCGCTTGATCAATCCGGCCAGTTCGCTGGTCACGTTATTGTTGTGAGCCACTGCGCTGGGGATCGATGCGGAAATGTGTTTCGAAAGCAGATCGTTGGGTGTCTGGCCGGTGTACGGCGGCTTGCCCGTGACCAATTCAAAGACGACGCAGCCAAACGAATAAATATCGCTTCGCTCGTCGCATAGTTTTCCGCGGATCTGTTCGGGGGCCATGTAACTACGCGTCCCCTGAACCGTCTTCGCTTTGTAGAACAGCTTGCTGATCCCGGTCCGCTTGGGTTCCGCGATCGTGAAGTCAATCAGCTTGGTCTCACCATCTCGGGCAACCAAATAATTGTCCGGTTTGATATCGCGATGAATCCAATTCTTGGTGTGCATGTAGTACAAGCCCTCGGCAGCTTGTTCCACAATCTTGTCAACCATAAACCCCAGCGACTCAGGTCCCTTGCGAAGTGCCTGTTTCATGTTCAATTCGCTGAACAATTCCAGCACCAAGAACGGGCGTCCCTTGTCGCTGACGAAATCAACCACCTTGATAATTCGCGGGCTAGCCAAAGCTTTGCCGACATTGAACTCGTGTTTCAGCAACGCCAACTCGTTCTTGTCGTCCGCGCAACTAGACCGCAACACCTTCAACGCGTACTTCTTTTTCTGCATGTCGGTGTCGTCGACCGCTTCCCATACCTCCGCCGTCGAACCGATACGAATCAGCCGAGAGAGCCGGTAAGGGCCGAGAAAATCGCGAGATTTGGACATCGGGCAGGCAACGGGGCAAGCGAGGATCGCAACGGTCAGGCAAAAGGATTGGGTTGTATGATAATCCAAGCCCGCCCACGACAGGAACCCCGAGCTGGGTTCTATCCCGAGATACCCAACCAGGGAAAAGCCTCAGTTTTCGCGTCCGCACGCTATCAAAATGCTCTGAATCGGGAACGTTCCGCAACAATCGAAATGGCCTCACCCCCTGCGGTGACTTTTTCGCAACCGCCCTGCCCTCACCCGGCTTCTGGCTCCGGCATCCAGTTTCGCTTTTCGTAGCTGGACGACACTTGCCGCCATTCACCAATCAGCCCATCCGCCGCTGGCTTAGCGGCGGACGGGCCTCAACCACTCAGTCCGCCGATTGGCTGGCGACATCAAACTGTGCCACTGCCTTCCGCAGCGAATCTTGAGTATCGGCCGCATTCGTCGCCCCGGATCCGGATTCTGCATTGCCCGAAGACGAAGCAAACGTTGCACTGACCTCTGATCCCGTCGCGGCCGATGGAGCCAGATCGCCATGTGAAGGAGCGATCCCTGTACTGGGCACAACCTGGTTGGTCGGCGCTTGATTGGGCGCCGATTGGACAGGTGCATCACTAACCGGAATCACCGCAGCGATCAAAGGAATATCGCACGCCTTGAACGTTTTCAGATTGTTGCCTTCGTCGGTCTCAAACAGCTCATCGAAACTATCGATCGCCACGATCACTCGCTGGAAACCGATCACCTGACCATTTCGATTTCCCATCGCGAGTGCTTCGATCGGCAAGGTCACTTCGACTTGGAAGGCTTCGCCGGGCTGAATCTTTTCAACCTTAACAGTCGATTGCGGCGAGTGTGGAAACAAGCGGCCTAAAGTCGCGGCCACCGTGACATGAAAGTCTTCGACACATCGAGTGCTGTTGTTCGAAACGACAACAGCGAACTTGGGTCCACATGACGAATCGGTCACCTCGAACTGCTGCACATCAGCGATGCACAGATCACCGACTTCGTCAGCCGATACGAGTGTGCTGCCGTAGTGCGACGACAATACGGGCGGGTGATAAAAGCCTTGCCCCTGACAGGCAACGACACAGATAGTTAGCGAAGCGATTCCCATGATGACCAGCATCATGAATCGGGTAATGGTTTTTGAATGGTGCATGGGTTGGGTCTTTCAATTTGGAAGTCGAGCTTTGGAATAAAAAAAGCCCGTCTCCCCGATCACTCGAGGGTCCGGGCTTGAAGCGATCGGCACGACGATCCGTGCCTATCGCACTTGCGTCCGGGTCAGTTACCAGCAACCCCAGTAGTTGGTGTAGGTTGGGGTGTAGTAGCTGTAAGTCACTGGGGCGTAGGTGACCGGGGTGTAGCAGTACGAAGGAGAGTAGTAGCTATACGAGTGGTACCGAGGCGTGTAGTAAGAGGTGTAGTGTGTTCGGTAGCCATGGCTGCGATATCCATAGCTGTAGCTGGCTCGGCGATAGCAAGCTGCAACCGCTTCTTCGGATGAAGCCTCCTCACCGTCTTCATTGAGCAAGTCTTCGACGTCAGCAAGTCCGAACTCACTTTCATCCAAATCGGCTTCGTCGCCATCGGCAACGTTCTCGCTCGCCTCAGCCGCTGCCAAGCGGGTCAACAAATCTTCGTCAGCTCGTGCAGTAGCGGCAAAGCTGCAAACGGTAACGGCCAGAGCAACAGCAAACAGGTTTCGGCACAACATGGGTCTTTCTCCAGAAAGGTTTCTTCGTGCGGCTTTTAGATTCGGAAGCGAGTTCGCCGCGTTGGCTCGCTGCCGTTCGTCGTGTGACTAAGAAGCCAAGCGACAAGGAAACGAACTTGTTACCGACTTTCCAAAACTTTTCTGAATTCGTTTTTCAGCTCGCTGCTCGAACGCCCCTGAGATCGCCCGCTAAATCGCACTGCATAGGAATAGGGATGTAACAACACCCTGAATTCCTCGCTTGGAAAGTCATGGCCCAGTAAGCACGGGACATCGCATGGGACACAAGCATTCTCCGCTGACGACTCCCCTGCCCTGCTCCGCTGACTTCCGTCCACATCCCCCGCCACCTCTCAACATGCGAGACACTCCGATGCGTCAATCACTCACCATCTTCCTGGCCACGATTGCACTGGCCTATTCCGCTTCATCCGTCAAAGCGAACGATGATCTGTTTTCAGAGATCGCCATGGAATCGGTCTTCGCCAGCTCGTCGGCATCAACCAAAACTGACGTCATCAGCGAACCGTCCGACGCCTCGCCCGGCGAATCGGTGGGACGCGTTACCAGCCTTAACACACTGTTCTCGATTGCCACTCGCATCGACACTGAAGCAAAGCAGCAATCGGACGCGGTCCAAATGAACGCCCGGCAAGACGGGTGGCGATTCCCAACCCGGATCAACGTCGACATCGAAAACGATCAACTCGTTTTCCAACTAGGCCTCGTGACCCTCGACAGCAAGACGCCGGCAACCGCAGCAGCCAACGAAATCTTGCTGAAACTGCTGTCCTCGGGCAGTCCCCAGAAACGTGCATTCTTCGCTTTCTCGCCCGCTACACGGCAATTGGTCGTTCGCGGCACCCTGTCGAACCGAAACGTCACCACGGCTCGATTGTCGGAACGGCTTACTGAACTCGCTTCTCTGGCCGCGGCACATTCCGATTCCTGGGCCCAGCTCAAACCGAGCTCCACTGAAAAACCCACCACCTCCCCTGCCCCGGCTTCCAAAGCGGCCACCCAGCCCACTGTTTCCCCTGGCACTTCGCTGCCATCTAGTGTTTCGCTGCCACCTGATATTTCGTTGGCCGGCACATGGTCAGCGACGCCTATTACCGGTGAGGTCTATGCGATCGCGTTCGCGGATGGCTCAGCAGGAAAAACCACTGGCACCTTTAAGCTAGTGCATCTCAAGGCTGGAAAATCAACAACATCCGCCGGTGATTTCCAACTCAACAACAAACAATTGACGCTCTCGTCCAAAGGCAGCTCGCCTTTAACAAGCGAGATCCAAGCAACGGATGCAGATCAGTTCACCATGCAAATTGGAACGGCCAGCGTTCTGTTTCGCCGCCAGAAGTAGGCGTTTGCAGGCCAAATGGCCAGCTTGAGCTGCTTTCACCCAATCCGGCTGTAACACATCGCCGCCCACTCCGCTAAGTAATTCATTGACAACTCCGTTGTCTCCAACCAACAACCGAACGTCACACCGTCGACCGCCCACAGTCATCCAAGCCCGAGGAAGTCCCATGTTCCGAAACCTTCCCAACTGCATCGCCCTTCCCAACTGCATCGCTCTGCTCACTATCCTGACCACGTCCTCGGTCAGCCTCGCTGGCAACAACTACAAAAAAGTGTTGCCCTCGACGACCTGGATCATCACAGCGGATGGCGAAGACAAAACGTCCACCGGAACCGGAGTCTTCATCGACCAAGAGCGAAAACTCGTCCTAACCAACGCTCACGTGGTCGGCGATAGCCGCACTGCGGTCGTCTTTTTCCCTGAAATCAAGAACGGCCAACCGTCGGTCAAACGCAAACGCTACCTCGACAAGGTCGTTGATTTGGCCCAGCCCGGCAAAATCGTCGCGGTAGACCGGAAGCTGGACTTGGCGTTGATTGAGCTGGGCAGCGTTCCCGAGCGAGCCAAAGCAATCGAACTGGCCTCCGAAAGCGCGAGCCCAGGAGATCAGGTGGATTTGATCGGCAATCCAGGCGGATCCGACATTCTCTGGGCGTACACCTCCGGCACCGTCCGATTGGTCTACGACAAGAAATTCAAGTCAGACCACGGCGAGCACGAGTTCCGAGTCGTCGAAACCCAAACGCCCATCAAGCCAGGCGACAGCGGCGGCCCCGTCGTCAACGAAGACGGAAAGCTGATCGCGATCGCCCAATCGTTCTCGCCCACCATGAACCTGGTCAGCTATTGCGTGGACATTTCTGACATCAAAGCATTCGTCGCCAGCCCTTGGAAGGCCGCTCCGTTGTCGACCAAAGCGATCCTGGTCAACGCCAACGTTGACCACGAATTGCACTCTACCGGACACTACGAAGTCAAACGCGAACTCAGCTCGGGAAGCACCCAATCGGTCTTCGTATCCAAAGATACCGAGTACTTTCAGCGGGCGGACGTCCGCAAAGTTTGGTCGCTCGTTTCGGTCGATAAAACGCCGCCCAACGAAGCCTTGCTAATGCGACTGATGCGTCAAAGCTCCGCCACCAAAATCGGCGGCTGGGCCGTCGAGAAGAACGGAAACGATGAGTACATGATCCTTTACGTCGCCAAACTCGACGCCACCGCCTCCGGCCAAGCGGTCGACGGAACGATTGAATACGTCGCCCGAATTGCAGGAGCGATGAACGCCAAGCTCAACGTGAAAACGGAAAAGAAAACCGCCTCGCAAACGCTGGCATCGTGGCTCGCCCAGTAAACAATCGCACAACAAGCGTTCGCACAGAAGTCGCCCAGAATGGCTTTGACAGTGGCTCAGGCAGTGGCTCGACCCCAAACCACCCTGTCCTGCTCTGCAAATCACTGCACCGAATTGGCCTGGCCGCACTGTTTTTCGCCATACAGCAAGTCCGTACTGCGTTGACTCGCTTCTAGGCAGACACGCCGCTCGATTTCGGAAAGATTGTTATCGAGAAAAACTGTAACGTCTTCTCTGGGATCCCGCTTAGCAGTTTGTCAGGCGAGAAAAGTGAACTCCTTTATTCAACTCGCCGCCTTCGACTTCAAAAACTTCTTGCTAACGGAACCCAATCATGAAGACTCAACTGAAAACCTGGACTCTCTCGATCGCTGCCCTGTCCGTGATCGTCGGCCCTGCCCTTAGCGCAAACGCTTGCGGCGGAAGCGGTGGACGCCGAGGTGGATTCGGACTCAGCAGCGGCGGCTTTGGATCATCGTCTTACTCATCCTACCGACCCGCTCCTGTTTATCGATCATCGGCTTCCTACCAACCCGCTCCGACTCACTACAACAATCCCGTTCAGTACAACAGCCCTGCCCCGCAGTACAGCACCCAGCCCAGCTTCCAGAACGCCCCTAACCAGTTCGCTGCCCCTCAAAACCAGTTCACGCCGTCGCAAGCGGTAGCTAGAACCGCTCGCTCAACTCAACAATCGTTCGCGACACCCAACCAACAACAATTCCAAACGCAAACGCGAGCTTCTCAACAAACAGCGTCGCCCCAACAAACAGCGTCGCCCCAACAAGCTGCGTCACCCCAGCGAACGGTCAATACCCGGCAAACCGCTCCCATCCAACAACCAACTCAGCCTCAACAACCTACTCAGCCTCAACAAGCTGCAACTGCACCGACACAGCAAAACACGTCGGCCAACTCCTCGCCGGAAGCTTCTGCTTTGGCCATGCTTGCCTCCATCAACCAACCCGCCTCCACAACGTCAACCGCCACCCCTGCTGCGTCGATTCCGGAATTTGGACGTGTCGCTAGCAGCCAAGCCGCCCCGGTTCAGGCTGCCCATGTTGGTAAGTGGTCCGTCTCGCTACCCGGCGACCAATCCGTTTCGCTCGAACTGAACCAAGACGGCACGTTTGCTTGGACCGCCACCAAGGGCGGATCGACCAGCCGCTTCCTTGGCCAATATGAAATCGGCTCCGAGCGTTTGACTTTAAGCCGTGCCAGCGACTCCAGCAAAATGGAAGGCACCTGGACCCCCAACCAATCTGGTGGGTTCACCTTCCGAGTCGGCGGCGGTACCACCGGCGGACTGAACTTCTCCAAGTCGTAGTCTGCACCAAGTCATAGACTGCAAAATGTCGCGGTCTTTCCAGTACGGCCCCTGCCCCCCCAGCGTCATGAGGGGCGGCGGCTCAGATCAACCGCCCTGCCCTGCCCCGGCGTCTGGGACAATACCAGCCGGGGCCCAAGAATCGCTCGAAGTGGCTATGCTATTCGCGTTGACAGCCAAATACCCTGCCCTGCCTCGACTTGGTCAGCCACGCGATTGGATAAGCAAATGATTGACTCCAGCGACAAACTGGATCAGATAAAAAAGGAGATCTCACGTTTCGTCGTGGGACAGCAAGACCTGATCGACCGCCTGTTGCTTGCAATGCTATGCAATGGCCATGTGCTGCTCGAGGGCGTCCCCGGCGTCGCCAAGACCTTAACGGTCAACTGCATGGCCAAAGCAATTGATGCCCAATTCAGTCGGATTCAGTTCACGCCCGACCTGCTGCCAGGCGACCTGACGGGCACCCTTGTTTATGACCCGCGAAGCCACACCTTCACGCCCGAAAAAGGCCCTGTGTTCGCCAACCTACTTTTGGCCGACGAGATCAACCGAGCACCGGCCAAAGTCCAATCTGCCTTGCTCGAAGCGATGCAGGAAAAGCAAGTCACGCTCGGTAAAGAAACCTACGACTTACCGTCACCATTCCTTGTCCTCGCCACCCAAAACCCCATCGAGCAAGAGGGAACGTATTCGCTTCCCGAAGCACAAGTCGACCGGTTCATGTTCAAGCTGAAGGTTGGCTACCCAAGCATGGACGAGGAATTGGTCATCATGCAGCGGATGGCTAAAACCACTTCGGCCGTCGACATCCAATCGGTGTTGTCGCTTGATGAATTGATTCAAATGCGAAGTGCTCTCGACAACACATTCTTGGACGAGAAAGTCGAACGATACATCATCCGCTTAGTCGACTGCACACGTCACCCATCCAAGTATGGTCTCGATATCGACCGGTACCTGCGGTTCGGTGCTTCACCCCGAGCGTCGATTTACCTTTCGCTGGCCGCACGAGGCAACGCGATGATGAGCGGCCGCGACTACACGACTCCTCAAGATGTCAAAGACATCGCTCACGATGTGCTTCGTCATCGGTTGGCGATTTCCTATCGCGCCGAAGCCGAATCGCTAACCTCCGACGATCTACTCGACCAAATGTTGTCGACCGTTCCTGCAATCGATGACGTACCCGCGGTGGAAGCATGACGGAGTTGCTGGAAGCGGATAATCGACTTTCGCTACTAGAACTGAAATGCCGCCAACCCGTCGAGCATTTGTTGGCTGGTGAATACCACTCGGTCTTTCGTGGTCAAGGAATCGAGTTCGAAGACGTTCGCCGTTATCAACCTGGCGACGACGTGCGGTCGATGGACTGGAAGGTGACCGCTCGGACGGGCGAACCCCACATCAAACGATACGTTGAACAGCGGGAACAGTTTTTGTACTTGTTGGTGGACATGTCAGCATCGGTTCGCGATGCCGTCGCCGGACGCAAACGTGAATTGGTCACCGAACTTTGTGCACTGCTGACCATGATTGCGGTCCGCAACAATGATCGCGTCAGTCTGATCCTATTCACCGACCGCGTTGAAATGGTGATCCCACCGGGCAGTGGCCGGCGCCATGCGTTGCGGATCATGGACACCCTGTTGAACTTCCAACCTGAAGGCCGAACCACCGCTTTTTCCGATGTACTCAGCCGCTTCGGCCACATGGCCCGCAAACATTCTGTCGTGTTCGTGCTATCGGACTTTCTAGCTTCGGATTATCTCGAGGAACTACGAGCACTCGCATGTCGCCATGATGTTAGCGCGATCAATGTCCTCGAACCCTCCATCGCATCAGCGCCCATCGACGAGATCGTGCGTATGGAAGACACCGAAACTGGTGAACAACGATTTGTCGACCTACGTTCCTCAACGAACAACAAGCAAACCCAACTTAAACAAGAACACCATGTCGATCTTCAAGAGCAGATGCTGCAATGCGGCATTAGCTTAATGGAGATCGCCGTTAACGAAGATTGTGTAACAGCGTTGTCTGGATTCTTTCATTCACGTCAACGTCGCGTTGCCGATGAAACGGGAGGCTAAACGGTGCTTCGTTTCATCTTCACCGCATTCATCATCATTTCCCTTGGCAATGGATTCCGTAATCACGCTCTTGCCGAAAGTGCGTTGGAACTGGCCAAGGCGGGGATCACCGCCCGGTTCGATCCTGAACAAGCTCGACCTGGTGACATCGTTACACTGCAGGTGCAGATGCAGCGTGACAGTTGGGGCCAGTTCGAATTGCAGATCCCCAAGCACCCGAACTTGCATAGCATCGCGATTGAAAAAATCCCGCTGAGCCTATCCGAAGGACGATACCAGCAACGCATCAGTTGGCTATTCCAACCGATCTCTTCCGGAGAAATCAGATTGCAAGATGCCAGCGTGACGTTATCGAGCCAAGATGGAACGCAAACGATTGGACTGCCGACACTGCTTTTGCAAGTGCAACCCTTTGCCAACCAAGAATTGACCGACACTCCCCTACCCTTGCCGCCCAACGACGAAACTTACGGTATCCATTTCGGTACGGCATGGATCGTTGGACTCGCAGCAATCATTGGGGTGGGCGTCTTCGTCGCTTTTTTGCGGAGCCTGCGAATCCCGCCAACGCCAGCGAACAATACCGATCAGTCCGGGATCGATCGCACGCAGCTAATCACTGCAAAGCTCATCGCTGGAAATGCCAGCCGCGAAGAACTCGTCGAGTTGCTGAACGATCCGAACTTTGTTGCCTCCCCGCATTTGCGTTTGGCAATGGAAGAGGCTGCCTACTCGCAAGGTTTCCAATCGTCCGAGTTGGCTGTGTTGGCCGCTAAGGAGCTTTCCTCATGAGCTTCGCTTATCCATGGCTACTGCTCGCACTGCCGCTGCCATTTCTATGGAGATTCTTGCAACGTCAGAATCAATCCGGCGTGTCGGTTCCTTCACTTGAGTTGTGGGAACACACTGGTATCGGACGTGCTCGATATCTGTGGATTCCTCGAGCGTGCCGACTTGCGGCGTTCACGCTGCTGATCATCGCCCTGGCCCGCCCTCAGGCTGGATCCACGCACACGAAGCAAGTGTCCGAGGGGATTGCGATTGAATTATTGGTCGACGTTTCCAGCAGCATGAGCATGAATATGCAATTGCCCGATCAAGCGCAAACCACTCGCATCGAAGTCGCAAAGGAATTGGTCGAAAAATTCATCGCAGGTGATGATAAAAACTTAAAAGGACGTGATGGAGATCTATTAGGTCTGATCACGTTCGCTCGTTACGCCGACACACGTAGCCCGTTAACCTTTGGTCACGATGCTTTGCTGCAACTCGTCCGATCGCTGGACATTCAGGAACGTCCCAACGAAGACGGAACGGCCTATGGCGATGCTTTAGCCGTCGCAGCAGCGAGGCTCGAACAGCTTGACGATCCCGAAGTGCGTGCACGTCGTTCGCTGGAAGGTGAAGTGGCCAGCCGGGTGATCATTTTGTTAACCGACGGCGAGAACAACTCCGGCCAACACATGCCCATCGAAGCAGCGGGATTGGCTCGCGAGTGGGGCTGCCGAATCTATTGCATCAGCCTAGGCGAACATCCACCGGGCGCCAGTCCTTCGGCGATGCCTGAACTTTCCGAAGCCGAACGCGTGCTCGAGCATATCAGCATCGAAACCGGCGGCGTCTTTCGCACCGCTTATGACTACGACTCTCTTTTGGCCGTTTACGCGGAAGTCGACGAATTGGAACAATCACGAATCGTCTCGCGCAGCTACACCCGCGTCACGGAGTGGTTTGGGCTGCCATTGGCTATTGCGATCTGTTTTCTTTTGCCGGCCTTGGTTCTGGATGCCACGTGGTTACGGACGGTCCCATGACACCAATGATCTTTCAATCGCCGTGGATGTTATGCCTATTAGTACTGTTGATACCAACGGCATGGCTATTACGTCACGCTAGAAAACGTCGAAACACTGTGCACGCTCAAATGGGTGGCACGCCTCGCTCGTCAACACAAGACTGGTTGCGGCTTATTGCCTGCACTTTATTGATCTTCGCGTTAGCTCGACCAGGAATCCAGCCGCACCGCGAGTCGATTTCAAAGACAGGTCGCGATGTCATATTCGTATTGGACGTGTCGCAAAGCATGTTGGCCGAAGACGCCTATCCGTCGCGTCTCGAGGCGGCCAAGAATGGCATCCGCGACGCTCTGGACCGGTTCCGTACCGAGCGTGTGGCGTTAGTCATCTATGCCGGCAGCGCCAACATCCTTTGTCCGCTGACCCACGATTACGACTTCGCCCTCTATATGCTTGACCAAGCGAGTCCGCGAGCGGTCGACTTCGGCGGCACCACGCTTTTGTCCGCGATGGAAAAGTGCGTCGACAATCTGCTGATTGAAGATCGGACTGGCATGCAATACATCATCGTCTTGACCGACGGTGAAGAGCACGGCGAGCATAACAACAAGATCGCCGAGCAATTACTGGAACACCAAGTGGGACTGTTACTGATTGGCCTAGGAGACCCGCTTTCGGGTTCGCGAATCCCAATTATTGACGACGAAGGTGCAACAACCTATCTGAAACACGAAGACCAATTCGTCACCACTCGACTGAACGATCAAGGCTTACTCGAACTGTCACGATTGACGGCGAGGTCCGAAGCCGGTTCGAAGTATGTCGCTGCGGGGACCTCAGCATTCAACCTGCCCGATCTGTACTATCAAATCGCCAGCGACAAACCTGTCGCCAGTACCGCAGCGGCGGAAACCTACGTCGTCTACACCGAGATCGCCTTTGTGTTCATCGCCGTCGCTTTGGCGTTATTGTTGATCGCGGAGCGAACGCCTCGCTCCCGATCCAGCGTTCCCCCCACTGCCCTGCCCCGCACTGCCCTCTCCCCCACTGCCCGACCCAACGTAAAGACTTCCACCGCATCCGTTATGTTGCTCGTTGGTCTTGCTGGGTTTGCAAGTGGTCCCGGATTGGTGTCGGCGGATGATTCTGCTTCGGCCATCCAGCCCACCGAGACCAGTCCGTTTTCGAAGGCATTGCAACTTCAGAAAAGTGGCCAGCCCGAAGAAGCCATCGAGGCTTATAACACTTTCGAATCGGACAGCGGCAAAACAGCTGTCTCATCACCCCAATTAGCCACCCTTCGTTACAACCAAGGGCTGTGCTATCTGGCAATGGCCAACGCAGCGGCAGAAGCGGAGCCACGATCGGCAATGTCGCTCGCCATGACCGCCCAACGCTATTTCCTAGAGGCCTGTCAGACTTCCCCCGGTTTCCAACAAGCGGCACAAAATCTCGACCCGACAGCCCGATTGATCCAGGAGTACTCCGAGCGGATCGAAAAGGAAGAAGAGGAAAACGAAAAACAGCAACAACAAATGCAGGACTTGGTCGAACGGCTGCAAGAACTTGAAAAAGCACAAACGGGACTGCGTGACTCGGTGCCGGCACCACCGCGGTTAACCGCCGCTCAAAGGCGAATGGGTAAGAGCATCTCGCCTTCCGAAGCTCCTGACAACGCCGACACGGAATCGAGACGTTTCGCACAACAACAGGATCAACTTCAACAAGAAGGCGAAGCGATCTTGGCCGAAATGAAGATGATCGACCTCGCCATCTCGCCCCCCGCAACCGACGACAACACCACGCCGGTCAGCATGCTACAAGAACCCATTCGTTTAATGAACGAGGTCGTCGCCGCGCAAACAATCGCAGCCACTCGTTTGAAACAATGGAACACTTGGCATGACGGTCGGGAACAACAACAGGTGGCGATCCTCAAGATCCAAGAGATCCTGGAACTCCTCGCCAGCGACTCTGATCAAGAGGGTGACGAAGGCGACTGGGACGATGAAGAAGATTACGACAGCATGATGGAGGCGAGCGAGTCCGATCAAGCCATGATGTCTTCCATGCAAGGACAAGGTGACTTCGCCAGCGGTTCCAGCATGCAATCTTTGCCCGTCCCGAATTACTCGGTAGAGGACATCTTGATGGAAGAAGAAGGCAGCCTGCAGTTTCGACAACAGCAACGTGCCAAGAGCAACGAAGGCAAAGTGGAGAAAAATTGGTGATGCGTTCATTCCCACTTCACCTCCGTGTGATCACTATCGCCCTGACGATCGCGTGTGGACCTTTCTCATTCGCCCGATCGCGAACTGCTGACGATGCCGCATCCGAAGCGACTACAACGACGATCACGCCGCAATCCGCTAATGAATCGGTGGATGATAGCGACGCGGACAAGGACTCCGAATCCACAGTCGACCTGGAAGTCGTTGAGGTTCCTGTCGAATTTAAAGAACAGTCCTGGTTCACTGATGTTGTGGCCACAGCGATTGTGGAAGTTCCCGAATCCGTCATTGAGCCGGACCAGCTACCACCGACCGACGACGTCTCATTCATCGACATCCACTTTCAACCGTCCCCGAATGCGAAATCGAACGGACAACAAGCAATCATCCGTTTCCTGCCACGTCGACCGGGTTTAGCCGTCTTACCGTCTTTCGATTTTGCATCGACAACCCGCGTGTATCGCTCACCTGCAACCCAATTTCTGGTTAGCGTTCCTCAACCGACCGAGGACATGCAATTTGAACTGAAACCGTCGAAGAACTCCCTGTATGTGGGTGAGCCATTACGGGTCGACGTTACCTGGTCCAGCAATCAGCCTTCAAACCGTTTTCGGGCGTTGCAGTGCTTCCCATCATTCTTCAATGATGAAAATATCGAAGTGGTCATTCCACGTTGCACGGCCGATCGTGAACAACAAATGGGCCTTCCTTTCGGTGGTCGCCGCATCGTTGCCCGCCGCACGCCACCAGCCGACAATCCTTCTCTGTTCGGCACCGTTTCGTTCCCGATCTTCCTACGGTTCAAAACTGCTGGTCGAATCGAAATTTCGAAGACGCGGCTGGAGTGTGCTTGGCTGAAAGGACGCGCCGCACCGTTCGCACCCTACGCCGCCTATTACAACAACGGCCTCTTTGAACCGCTATCCGCGTTGATCTCCTATGAACGCGTTTACGTCGAAACTGAACCGATCACCCTCGAGGTTTCCCCACTTCCAGTCGAGGGTCGATCTGAGCTTTTCAGCAACCTGTTCACGCCCTGTGAAATTGACGTCGCGACATCAACCGATGAAATCAACGTCGGTCAAGTTCTCGAAGTGGACATTCGTGTTCACAACCAGGCACCGCATGGCATGTTGGACTTGCAACCATTAACACTGCAACGAAGCCTCCGTGGCCGATTCCAAGTATCGGAAGAGTTTGGGCGCACTTGGTTCCCTGACGGCACCGGTTTTCGAGCCCGAGTGAGACCACTGACCACCCGGATCGAAGCATTTCCTTCACTACAGATTTCCGTCTTCGACACCAAGCTGGAAAGTTTTCGGATGCTGTCGACCCAAGCGGTTCCGTTGCAAGTAAACCCGCAAGATGGAAAAGATTTTTTTGACGTGCGAACCATTGCCTTTGATCCAACTTTGACCGACAACACCACCGGGATTTGGCACAACGCACAACCTACTTCTTTGAGCCGATGGATGAATCACGCAATAGGACTATTGGCGGAATACATGGTCGCATGGTTGTTGCTTGGAACCGCCGCGTTTGCGCTCTTGGTGCCCTGGGTCCGAGAACAACGCCGGCGTGCCATCAACCCAAACTATCGTCGTCAAGCATTGGCATACCAAGAACTGCGTCGCCAGCCGGACGGCACCTTGGAAAAATGGCAAGCTTTTCAAAAGCTACTATCCAGTGGTTTTTCCATGCCAGCGGAGGCTTGGACAGCTGGCGATGCCAAGCAGCGATTACAGGCGTTGGGTCTGCCCGATCACGACATCGAAACGATCTCAAAGCTGCATGCCCAGTCCGATGAATCGAACTTTTCTGCAGGCAAACCGCCCGCTTCGATTCCCGACTTAAACGATATTGCCCATCGCCTTTTCCTGACTTTCCGGCAAGCGACTGCGGTGATCCTGTGCGTTTGGCTCACAACCGGTGGCACCGCCGTCGCCGGCCACTGGGAAGACGCGGAATCACTTTTTCAGCAAGCCATCGATTCGCCAGCCGGCCACCCCGAAACGGAAGCTTTGTATCTGCAAGCCGCACTAAAATTCGAGAACGCGGCTGCCGCACCGGATCGTCGCGGAGTCGCTTGGTACAACGCCGGAAACGCTTGGTTCCAAACCGGTGAACTCGGTCTGGCGATCGCCTGCTACCGCCAAGCGGAAATTTATTTGCCATTCGACGACCAGGTCGCCAACAACCTAAATGCCGCCCGCGCTCTCACCGTCGACGTGGTGGAAAAGAAATCGGGATTGCAAATCCAAGCCTGGCCCGTTCGCTGGATCAGTGCCGTCCTGGTACCGGTTTGGTTTGTTTTTCTGGCCGTTGTGTTGCTACATCTTCGCTATCGAACGAGGACAACAGTCGTCGCCAGTCTGACCACACTGGCCATCGTGATCACCATCGCAAGCATCGGAATCTATGCTCGCAGTGGTTCCGGCAGTGAGGGCGTGATCGTGGTAAGTGAAATCTATGGTCGAAAAGGTCCGGCGTATTCCTACGCAAATGCCTTCAACGAACCACTCCACGACGGTTTGGAATTCCACCGGATCAACGAACGAAACAACTGGCTGGAAATTCAATTACCCGACGGTCGAGAATGCTGGATCCCAAAAGATCAAGCGAGATTGATTCAGAACACAAGGATCTAATTCTTAGTCGACGCGTGATACGAAGGAAACGAACTAGTACCGCGTAATCGTCTCGTGCAGGTTCAAAATCACTCGGCAAACTTGGGACCATGCGGCGAGTTTAGCCGGTTCGGATGAAGAACTTGGCGTGTTGCCGACGCGGATGAACTTGGCGACATCACCAGGGTGTTCACCGAAGTACTCGATCTGACGATCCAGCAACGCTCGCAACGATTCAGCCTCCTCTGGTTTCGCACTGCGTGATAAAGCCCGCACGAACGCGGCGTCCAAGATTGTTTCGAACTCAGCACCCTCGTTCTCCTCCAGCAACGTTTTAGCCATCGCGTGCGAGGCTTCCACGAACGTCGGATCGTTGAGCAACGTCAACGCTTGTTGTGGACTATTCGAAGGCGATCGGTCCGCCGTGCACTCGTCTCGTGACGGAGCGTCGAAGTTGACCAACATCGGGTGTAAGAACGTTCTTTGCCAATGCATGTACACGCCCCGCCGATACTGACGGGCATCGCTAGATGCTCCGTATCCACGACTGGGGAATTGCAGGTTCGAGTAATGCCCGCCAGGCTGGTAAGGGAACACGCTCGGTCCGCCGATATATTCCTGATTCAAGATTCCCGCGATCGCCAACGCGTTGTCGCGAATCGCTTCCGCCTCCAGACGACGCGGTGATGCCTGTGCCAGCAAGCGATTGTACGGATCCACTTCAACCAGTTCGCTACGTCCGGTAACGGCTTGGCGATACGTGCGACTGGTCACCATCATTCGCGCGATGTGCTTGATGTCCCAACCACTAATCACGAATTCACTAGCCAACCGGTCCAGTAACAATGGATGACTTGGCCATTCACCTTGGCTCCCCAAGTCATCTAACTTGCTCGACAAGCCCGTACCGAAAAATTGCTTCCAGGTTCGGTTTACGAAGTGCCGCGGTACAAGCGGGTTTTCTGCCGAAGTGAGCCACTTAGCCAAATCGGTCCGGTTCAATCGGCGTCCGCTCTCAACGTCTCCCGCTGGCAAGAAATGGGGGAATGCTGGCGGTGCCAATTCCCCAGTCTCATCCTGCCAGTTGCCTCGGGGCAGAACACGGCTGACCAGAATTTTGTCTTCGGGAATCGATTGAGCCACCAATGTGACCGCCATCGCAGAATGACAATCCAGAAGCTTGTCGCGATATCGCTTTGCTTCAGTTCGTTGAGCACCAACGGGCCGAGTCGAAAGATGATACGAACTGACCAAAGTCGCGAGGTCACGATCATTACGCTCGGAAGTGTTCTTTTGCAACGATTGCGTTAGGTCATCTGAAGCAGCATCCCAACCGGCAATTGCATTCCCAATGGGTGAGAAGGACAACCGAACACGACCGACATCCTCGCTCTTCAGCCGAACCACCAACTGTTGGTTCGGTTCCAATTGGATTGGGCGATCAAAATGGTAGACGGCGGTATGCACAAGCTGGTTTTCGGTCGCCGGTAATTGCCATCGCGCCGGACCACTACGCCAAACTTCTCCTAACGTGCGAGGCGGATGCCCATTGCTGAATCGTGCTGGGTTTTCTCGGTCAGCTTCGCCCCAAGCGATCTTCAGACTCGTCTCTGGTTCAACCAAGACCTCATCAACGATTGCGACACTAACCGACGGTTTCGGAGTCGCCGGGGTTTCCTGTTGCAGCCGATTGCGATCTTCGTCAAGCAAGACCAATCGAAATCCCTTCAAGCGATCGCCGTAGTTTTCGTCGGTACGATTCCAAATCACAATCGATTCGACAGACTGTTCGCTACCAAGATCCACCTCCCACCAAGGGTTGTAGCCACTAATACTGGTATGCGTTACCGATTCCGATCGGCGATACATTCCATCAGTGTTCCCGTCGATCGCCAGCGACGCCTCACCGGACGAGTAGTTTGATGACTGGGTTGCGGTCCCCTGCAAAGCCAAATTGATAGGATTGCCTTGCTCGTCTTTCTGCTTTGAAAACACCTGCACTTCGGCAAGCGATAAAATCTGCTTCCCACTTAATTCAATCCGAACGAAACGAGGGCGATTGACACGCAGTTCCGGCCCCTTGCCTGTCGCCTCTGTCAAATGAGCTGAAAGGCTCAGCGCGAATCGTCCGTCTTCGCCCCGCCCAATGTTTCCGCCGTTGCGATCGTCGGGCAGCACCTCCACTCGGACTGAATTGATTGTGGTCGGCGTTTGCGGGCGAGCGGTGATCGAAATGGTCTCGTCTTTTGCCGGCTTGCCTGTCAGCAAAACACTGCCGTCATCGAGAAGCTCGTGCGATGTGTCCGCCGAAGTGGTGTGCTGTGTCACTTCCGCCGGAACCCATCCATCAGGATGTTTCGCGAGCGTTGACCTCAGTGTTGCCTGCCAGTTCTGAAACGCTTCTGAATCCAAATTGGACCGGCCCAGCGAAGCCAACAAAGCGTCATCACGTTGCCGGATCAGCGACTCCATCTCCTTCCGCAACGAAGCGGACTCAACACGCATCTCCGGAGGAAATGGGTAGTCATTATTGAAACCTCGAAGGTCTTTATTGGGAGAGTAGCCGTAGTCGGAATAGACGCCCCACTGTTGAAGGTCATCGAAGAATGCCCCCATCGAATAGAAATCTTTGGCGCTAAACGGATCGTATTTGTGATTGTGGCATTCACAACAAGCGAGCGTGGAGCCCAACCATGCGGTTCCCATCATCCGCACGCGGTCCGCTTTGTACTTAGCCAAATATTCGCCCGGCTGAGCACCGCCTTCCCGCGTGATCATGTTCAGTCGTAGCAACCCGGTTGCGACCAAATCCTCCGTCGTCGGATTCGGCTTAAGATCGCCCGCAAGTTGTTGCATCGTGAACTCGTCAAACGGCTTGTTCTCATTGAACGCGTTAATGACATAGTCGCGGTAGGCGAAGATCCGCATATTTTGGTCACCGTGGAAGCCGACCGTATCGGCGAACCGCACGATATCGAGCCACGAACTGGCCATTCGCTCGCCAAAATGCGGCGACGCCAACAAGCGGTCGACTTGGCGTTGATAGGCTCCGTCCGAAGAATCCGACAAGAATGCCTGCAGCTCATCTGGTGTTGGCGGCACACCGGTCAGGTCCAGACTCAACCGACGTAGCAACGTCGCTTTGTCAGCGAGCGGCGAAGGCTCGATCGATGCGGTCTCCAGACGCGACAGAATGAACGCATCAATGTCATTTTCAACCTCGGCGGCGTATCGCTGCAACACAGGAAGAGCCGGTCTTGTCAGAGGCGAATACGCCCAATGTTGCTCGTATTCCGCACCCTGTTCGATCCATCTAACGAACAATGCCTTTTCGTAATCTGACAATTGATGCCGAAAGTGCTCCGGTGGCATTTGCTCGCCGTCGCTAGTTCCCATGATCCGGTGATAGACCTCTGACGCATCTAAATCACCCGGTACGATCCCGCGTACTTCGTCATCAGAATCCAGTGGACCGGTAGCCGATTCAAACGAGTCAAGCCGGAACGCACTTTCGTTGTCTTCTTCATCAGGCCCATGACACGCAAAGCACGTGTTCGACATGATTGGCCGAATGTGTGCGTTGAACGTTACTTTTGCTGGCAATGTTTCCCGAAGCGATCTGGTAACCAGTTGCTGTTCAGATGGATCGTCAGCGAACGTCGCAACACTCCCGACGAGCAACCAGACGAACGCGAAAAGCAATAAGGTGCGGTACATATGATGAAAGAATAAGTGAGAGCAATTACGGGCAAGATGAAAAAACCGATCGGCGACACACGCTTCGATACGCTTAAGTCATGATTTCTTTCAGCACGCGTGCCGGTTCGACACCCGTCAATTTCAAATCCAGTCCTTGAAAACGGGCCGTCAGCTTTTCATGATCGACTCCGAACAGGTGCAGCATCGTCGCGTGCAGCGAACGAACCGGCACCTCGTTTTCGACTGCGGCGTAACCAAGTTCGTCTGAACTGCCGTAGGTCATCCCGCCTTTGACGCCACCGCCCGCCATCCACACACTAAATGCATTGATGTGGTGATCACGTCCGGTCCCCTGCGCCATTGGGGTACGACCGAACTCACCTCCCCAAAGCACCAAGGTGTCTTCGAGCAAGCCGCGATCCTTCAGGTCCTTCAACAACGCTGCCGTTGGACGATCGGTGTCCTTCGCCGATTGTGTGAAACCGTTCACCAAATTGCTGTGGTGGTCCCAACCGCGATGATACAACTGGACGAAACGAACACCTCGTTCCAGCAGACGGCGTGCTAACAAACAGTTCGATGCATAGGAACCATCGCCTGGTCTTTTGACACCATAGTCCGCCAACGTTTCCTTGGTTTCACTGCTCATATCGGCCAGTTCCGGGACCGCCGATTGCATTTTGAACGCCATTTCATACTGAGCGATCCGGGTTGCGATTTCCGGATCAATGACTTCGCCAGCCAGCATCCCGTTAAGCCGCTGAACTTCGTCAATAACCTGACGCTGAGTCGACTGACAGACACCGTCGGGATTACCAATGTAATGCACCGGGGCCCCTGACGACTGGAATGCGACGCCCTGGAACTTACTAGGCAGGATGCCAGCGCTCCATTGCCGTGCCGATACCGGCTGGGCACCGGGACCAGACGAGGTCATGACAACATAGCCAGGCAGGTTTTCGGTTTCCGCACCTAATCCGTAAAGCATCCACGATCCCATGCACGGACGCCCCTTGATGATTGACCCCGTATTCATGAACGCGTGAGCGGTATCGTGATTAATTTGCTCTGTCGTCATGCTGCGAATCACGCACAGATCGTCAGCATGAGCTCCGGTCAACGGGAACATGTCCGACATCTCGATCCCGGACTCACCCCACTTCCTGAACTTCGTGAACGACTTACGGGCGATTAACTTAGCCCCTTGCAACTGCGCGAGCTGTTGTCCGGCCGTAAACGACTCGGGGAAAGCTTGACCATCGAGCCGATCGAGCTCGGGTTTCGGATCAAGCGATTCGACATGCGAGGGGCCACCCGCCATGCACAAATGAACGATGCGTTTCGCCTTGGGTGCGAAATGTGGGATCCCAGGCAAAGCTGGCCAGGGATGATCACTGCCTTGTGAAGCTTGATCGGCGGCGAGTGCCGACTTCCCGCCTAGTAAAGACGCCAGCGCGAAACTACCGATGCCCGCAAACGATTTCGACAAGAACGTCCGACGTGCCCAATCGGTACGTAGACGATCCAACTCAGGTGACGTGTGATTCATGGCGGGAAGCATTCGGTGGCGAGATTGAGGGAGGAAGCAATTGCATCGAGGAAAGAAATGTCTTCCCTGGACGACGCGATGCCATAATTCATTTTAACAAAGGATCTTGAAGTCTCATGGTAAATCTTGAGCAACACAAACTATCGAACCGCGGAAGCCCGCAACGAGCTATCTGATTACAGGTGCCCTACCCTGCTCTCTTCTGACTAGGACAAGGCTTTCAGCTCCAACAATCTTTCGGTCCAACCGTAGTGGGCGAGGCAACAAGTCTTTTTTGCACAACTTAAGTCAAAACGAATCATTGCCGCTTCCGCTATTGGAAATGCGTTAGTTTGCCATGACCGAGTTAGCCCAACCTTGTCCACACAAAATGGAGGATTAGCGTGGACTAAAATCGCATTCAGACAGAGACAACGCTAACCTTCGATTTCAAAACCTTTACGGTACTCACGCGACAACAACGCGTTTGCTTGATCATCGTTAACGATCTCTTCCTTCACGGCATCCCATTGCATTGGCCGACCAAAACGAGCACTGATGTTCGCGAGGTGGCACAGGTCAATCGCTCGAAGATGACTAGTCACATCGGAGATTGGTTCAATGCGTTCTCGAGTGCAATGGAAGAAGTTTGCCCAGTGATTCTTGTGCTCACTGTAAGGCGTCGGTAAGCCTTTGTAGGTTTTGGCAATTGCGTCTTCGGGAAGTGGATCACTTGCTAGGTCTTCGACAGGTTTCCCTGTCAAATCACCGCGACTGACAAAGATACGTCCCTTCGTTCCCTCCAACAGAACACCGTTGCGGCCACCGCTATTGATGACGAGTTCAGTTCCATCGCTCATCGTTGCGGTCATCGAAAACGACGACGCGGTGTGGTACTGATCATTCCGTGTCGGATATCCGTCCTTATACGGGACCGGAAACGTTGCCTCGCCGCCAACGGACACAACCGTGTCGGACTGCCCGGCTTGCCGCAATGCCCACATCGAGATGTCAACGTGGTGGGCTCCCCAATCGGTCATGCTGCCACCGGAATAGTCCAGCCAAGACCGAAACGTTTGATGGCAGTTGGTCCTTCCAATTCCCCAGTCATCAGGCCCCAGCTTCGAATCAGGCGTCCAGCGGAACGGAGCCTCGGGGGCCGGGCCAAGCCATTGATTCCAATCCAACCACTGCGGAACGTCGTGCTGGGGAATGGGGCCGGAACCTCCTCCGCCACCAATTGCTGCAGTCGCCCGCGTGATCCGGCCCAACCGACCGTCACCCGCCATCGCGACCGCTTTCACGAACAGGCTCAAATAACTTCGCTGCATCGTACCGACCTGAACAATGCGGCCGGTTTCCTTTTCCACTTGGCGGACTTGCTTGCCTTCATCAATCGTTAGCGTCAAAGGCTTTTCGCAGTACACATCCTTACCCGCACGCATTGCTTCGATCAAAATCTTGGTATGCCAATGGTCCGGCGTCGCGATGTACACGACATCGACTTCATCCACGTCGAGCACCTTTCGGTAGTCAACGAAGCCCTTCGCATTCTTTGCATCACCATCAAAGATCTTTTCGATTGCCTTTTGACGGTGATTCGAATCCACATCACACACCGCCACCAAATCACACATGCCTTTGGCAAAACGCATGTGATTGTGGCCCATACGCCCCGCACCAATTAACCCAAGTGCAGGCCGGTCGTTTGCCGAAACTGCCAACGCCGTCGCTGTTGACGAAAGCGGCGAGAGCATCGTAGCGGTTGCCAGGGCGGTGGTCTGTCCCAGAAAGCGACGGCGAGAACGGGTGAAGTGTGTTGTCATGCATAATCCAATGATTGATAGGGAGTGGCATAGGCGGATCAGCGTATGCCGACCGATCGAAACGCCCACCGATTGTTTATTGCGTCGTGGGTTATTGCGTCGACCTTGGCGGAGCTTGTGCCGTATCGACAATTCCAAGTTGGCTGGTCGCGGTGTCGTCCACCTTCAAGTCACCTACCGCATACTGAATTCCAGCCAGGTAGTGTTTCAACGCAAGCGGCGACCAATACGTCGTGTTGTTATGGCCTAAATTCGAATAGAACACGCGACCTTTTCCGAAACGATGAATCCATGCGACAGGACGCAATGGAATCGCATTGGTCATTGATAGCTGTTCTTGATGCAACTCAGGAGCGTTGTGGTTTTCCGGTTGATCCAAGTCCAGCGAGATCAGCTCACGAGACTGTGTCTCATCATGGGTACCGTCTCGGTAAGCATAGATTTCGTCGCGAAACCAAAAGCCCTTTCCGCCAATCGCTTGATTGATGGGATGCTCGGGTGAACTTAGCTTGAACGCCCATGTGCCCTGCGGCTTCCAAGGATGACATTGAAAAATCCCATTGATCATTCGGGCTCCCTCAGGCCAACCTTTGCAGCTATCGGCGGCCGCATGAACACCGACTAGCCCCCTACCACTTCGGACGAAATCCAAGATGGCTTGCTGTCCGGATTCACCAACCGTCCGATCAAAATCAGTTGTGTTGTTCAACAACAACGCATCGAACTGTTGCAGGTAATCGAGATTGATATCCATCGGGTCGTCGCTAAACGTGACCTCAAAAGCACCGCTCGTTTCCGCGATTTGCTGATATGCGAAGTTCGCCGTCGCAATGGAAGCATGGGGGTACTGGCAGCGATAGAAAACGAGCACCTTGCGTGGGTGAACTGACTCGGCAAAAGCGTTTTGCGGAGTCGCTTCAGTGATGAAGCGTTTCTCATTTTCAGTCGGCCCATAGTGGCCGAACAACACCTCGCGTTTTTCCGGCCATTCGAAGCGAGGCCAATTGCTGGGTGCCCGCCCACGCTTTTCACCAAATTGACGCAACCGATCTTGTCCAGGACTATCCGCACGCACCCCGACCGTCAGGCAAAACATGCCTACCAAGGCAAAACATGCAGCCAGCAAACCGGCACTGCAGCGATATCGAGAGTTATCCGAAAGCGTCACAAATCAAAAACCTTTGCGAAGGGTCGTTCACAGCACCCCACCAACTAGCGGGAGAATTTGGCCGACGAGCTACAAAAGCCAGCAAGCCCCGTTACGGAGCCGCAACGGTATTCATACTGCCGCCCTGCCTCAAAACAGCCTCGCAAATGCACCGGAATTTGCTAATTGGAGTTCGTTACCGACTGAAAACGGCTAATAGCAACGTGCTCTCACGAAGGCCCAAATCCGCTAATTCCTGCGACGATTTAGCTTTCCTACCGCTTTGCATCCCGGCCCGCCCAACATTTCACCACGCTGGCATCAAACGTCTCTGGTGCAAGTCAACAACGGCTGAAAGCGGAGTTATCAACTTCCTGGATTTGGAAACCACAATCAGACTAAGATACGCATCTCGTGATGGTTGCCGACGGAACACTGGACCGCCTAGGGATCCATCCGCTCAATCACGCTTTGCTGGCGAAACAGACCGCCAAAACTCCTGCCTAAGCCCCACCAATTCACCCCGATTGCCCCGACATGCCATCTATCCGCTTGTTCACGCCGTTTTGGCTATTCGCACTTACGGTCAGTCTGATTGATACCTCGACAGCCCAGGATGCAAACGCAGTTGCGGAAAAGAACGTTGTCCTGCCCAACACGGTGAGCAAAGTCATTGAGGCGGTCAAAGACAACCTCGCCACCGATCCCGACTCGCCAGATGACCCATTGCGAGAGATGCAATCTGACGCAATGAAGAACCAAACGGCTTCCTGGGGATATTGGGGGCACGTCGCCAGCAAGTACAGCACCTGGACCAACCACAGTAACCGCGTCGTGCCGTTGTACACGTTCGGCATGACGCTGAACTCGCTGCGAGAACCGGGAAGCATGTATGCCGACCCGGATCGTCTTTCCAAACGCTTTGGATCGGTCCCAAAGGACACGCTCAACCCACAGGCCAATTACCACGACCAAGTGGATTTCTACGAATTACAAAAACGCGCCGTTCGCGATGGCAAAAAGCACATCATCACGATGATCTTTGATGGCACGGACTGGCAATCCACCCGAAATGCCGCGATATATCGCAACCAAGCCGACCTCTACGACAGCGGTCGCGGTCAAGGACTCGCCTTTCAAGATTATCGAGGGGTTACCACCGACTTCGCGTTTTTGGTCACCGCTCCGAGATCCAGCGGCGCTAAGTACGACGTGAATTCCCAGACAGTGCTCGATGTCAAAGAAAAAGTAACGGGCGGCTTTGATCGCCGACGTGCCGGACCGATGCCCTGGCATGAGGCTTCACAAAGCCAATACCCCATTGGCCGCGACCGAGAACAACCCCACACCGTCACCGACTCGGCGTCGTCGGCATCTTCGCTGCTGGCTGGCATCAAGACTTTCAACGGATCAATCAATGTCAACTTCGACGGTTCGTATGCGACGCCTATCTCGCACGACCTACAAGCACAAGGCTTCCGCGTCGGCGTTGTTACCAGCGTCCCGGTCAGTCACGCCACCCCCGGCGCAGCTTACGCCAATAACGTCACGCGAAAAGACTACCAGGACATCGCACGCGATCTGCTTGGCCTGCCTTCGTCCTCACATCGCAAGAATCCCTTACCCGGACTCGATGTCCTACTAGGCGGCGGCTGGGGTGAAGGGGTGGGCAAGGACGCGACCCAAGGCGACAACTTCATGCCGGGCAACAAATACCTGCACGAAACAGATCTCGACCAAGTGAAGAAAAGTGGCAAGTACCTCGTCGCCGAACGAACCCCAGGACGTCATGGCAACGATGTCCTAACCGATGCAACTCAAACTGCTATCGAAACGGACCGTCGTCTGCTGGGTTACTTCGGAACTCGCGGCGGACACCTGCCCTTTCAAACCGCTGATGGCAACCATCGCCCTACTTTCGACGTCAAAGGAACCGAGCGATACACCGAAGCGGACCAACTCGAAAACCCCTGCCTAGCCGAAATGGCAACATCGGCACTCAAGGTCCTTTCTCGCCCCAAATCCAACGGCAGCCCGCAGGATGCTCTGGCACCATTTTGGTTGATGATTGAATGCGGCGATGTGGACTGGGCCAACCACGCCAACAACATCGACAACAGCATCGGTGCCGTGCTCAGTGGCGAAGCTGCTTTCCAGGCTGTCGTTGACTGGGTCGAAAGCAACGACGCTTGGGACGATACCGTGGTTCTAATGACCAGCGACCACGGTCACTACTTTCACCTCACCGAACCACAAGCGATCGCCGACGCCGCCAAGCAATCCGAGGCGATCCGGTCGCTGGTTCAGCCCTAACGATTTAATCGCTAGGGATTACGAAAAGGCAGCGTTTTACAAGGCCAAGCGTGACCGTTGACGCCATTGGCGGATTCAGCCAACGGCGTCAACAAAATCGCTCGATCGGCTATGCGGGAATCATGCCGTGCGGGTCAATCACGTACTTGCGAGCTGCTCCGCCATCAAAATCACTGTAACCTTGTGGTGCTTCATCCAGCGAAATGACCGACACATTGGTTGCTTTCGCAATCTGGATTCGGTCATACAGGATGCAGTTCATCAACTGGCGGTTGTACTTCATGACCGGACACTGACCGGTTGAAAATTGGTGCGACTTGGCCCAACCGAGGCCAATGCGAATTCCCAGCATCCCCGTTTTAGCGTTCTCATCGACCGCTCCTGGATCGCCGGTCACATACAGCCCGGGGATCCCCAATTTCCCGCCGGCGCGAGTAACCTGCATGATCGAATTTAAAACGGTGGCTGGCTGCTCAGTGCCCGCATTGGAGCCATGGCCTCGGGCTTCAAAACCCACGCAATCGATCGCAGCATCCACTTCGGGGATCCCGACGATTTGTTCGATCTGCTCAGCCAGGGTGGCATCTTTACGTAAATCAATGGTTTCGCAGCCAAAACTGCGAGCTTGAGCAAGCCGTTCTGGGATCATATCGCCCACGATCACGAGTGCCGCCCCTAACAAGTGGCACGATGCGGCACACGCCAAACCAACCGGTCCCGCACCGGCAACATAGACGATCGTCCCCGGTGCCACCCCGGCGGTTACCGCACCATGAAAACCAGTCGGGAAGATATCCGATAATAGGGTCAGGTCCCGGACTTTTTCCATCGCTTGGTCACGATCGGGGAATTTTAAAAGGTTAAAGTCGGCATAGGGAACCATCACGTACTCGGCCTGGCCACCAATCCAACCGCCCATGTCGACATAGCCAAACGCTGCACCAGGACGCGCCGGGTTCACGTTCAAGCAGATTCCAGTCTGTTGTTCATTACAGTTTCGACATCGACCACAAGCGATGTTAAATGGCACCGAAACGATATCGCCGACCTGCATGAACTCGACGTCACTTCCCGTTTCAATCACTTCACCGGTGATCTCGTGACCTAACACCAAACCTTCCGGCGCAGTGGTTCGACCGCGGACCATGTGCTGATCGCTTCCGCAAATGTTGGTGGAAATAATCTTCAGAATCACACCATGTTCACACTTTCGTTTTCCCAGTGAAAGCTTGGGGAAGTCAATGTTTTGAACTTCGACCACACCTGGCTTGACGTAAGCAACACCACGATTCTCTGCCATCATCTATCTCCAATACGCACATCCAAACCGTAAAAACGGGAACATGAAGGCAGAACCCCAAGGAGCCCGCCAACCCCCTACCGACAATGTAACGCGATGTGACATCCCGTTGTTGTGCGGCCCGCGTATCCATAGCCCACCGCTCAGTGCCGCGGCAATCCCATCATTGGAGTTCTTCGAAATCAATCGGCGGCAGTGCCAAGAGGGAAAAACTGAGTCGCGACACCGCCGTTCTGCTATCAATAGGCAAGTCAAAATCGTCGCGATCAAGTATGAATACAGTGACTGATTGCATCGCTATTCCAACCAAGAAATCAGCAACATGAATATTTTGATTCTGACAGGCGCAGGCGTTTCTGCTGAATCGGGCATCCCGACTTTTCGGGATGCCAACGGTCTTTGGGAGGGGCATGATTTCGAAGACGTTGCCACTCCGCAAGCATTCGCACGCGATCCCGTTTTAGTGCATCGGTTCTACAACGAACGCAGACGCCGACTTCAGGAACCCGACATTCAGCCCAACGCTGCCCATGTCGCACTGGCTGAATTTGAACAAGTGTGTGCCGACGATGGTGACATTGATTTCCTATTGGTGACTCAAAACATCGACGACCTGCATGAACGAGCGGGCAGCCAAAACGTGCTGCACATGCATGGTGAATTACTGAAGGCCCAGTGCGTCGAGTCCCTGCAAACCTTTCCGTGGACAGGAGACCTTTCGACCGAAACACCACACCCTGAGCATCCCGACGATGTTGCGCGTCAAGGTTATTTAAGACCGCACGTGGTGTGGTTCGGCGAAATGCCAATTGGACTGAATCAGATATCCGAAGCCGCATCCAAAGCTGATCTCTTCATCGCGATTGGAACATCCGGCTTGGTCTATCCCGCCGCAGGTATCGTGGCATCCACGCCGCACGCCTGCCGTCGTATCGAGATCAACCTCGATGCAACCTCTGCTTCGCCAGCATTCGACGAAACGATCTGTGGCCCCGCCAGCATCAAAGTGGTCGAGCTATTAGATCAAATCAAACGAGAGATTCTCGCGTCTTAACGAGATTGCTCGAGCACGTCTTGATAAAGCTTCCGGATGCTGTTCGTCATCGTTTGATGGCGAAACTGTTCGGTAAACCGGGACTGCCCTGCCCTGCCCTGCCGCTCACGTTGCTTTGCGTCGCCGACTAATTGACCAATTCGTCCGGCCAGGCCTTCGATGTCGCCGGGCCGCACGAGATACCCCGTTTCATCGTTGATCACCACTTCGCGTGCACCATCAATGTCATAACTGATCGCGGGAATGCCGGAAATCAACGCTTGTGGTAACGCGCGTGCTAAGCCTTCGCGATACGACGTGTGAACCAAAAGGTCCATCGCACCAATCATCTCGGGCACCTGCGTCGGTGGCACCAGCCCAGTGAAGATAAACTGTTCGGTCAAACCCGCTTCTGCAATCTGCTTCGTCAATGCATTACGCAGGATGCCATCACCGACCAATAGAAAACGAACATTGGGATATTGATCTGCAACCTTACGAGCCGATGCAACCAGATCCGCATGCCCTTTCAGATGAAACAGCCTCGCGATCTTACCCACGACAACATGTTCGTCGGTGATGCCGTACTTCACTCTGACCCGCTGCCGATGCTGTCTTGCGTTCAAGAACGGATCGACATCCATACCACTGCTGATTGTCGTGAACTTGCTTCGCTGGGCCACTCCGGCATCGACCATCAAATCCGTCATGGCGTCGGCGACCGAAATTAAATGGTGGCACCGCTTGGCCGCCCACTTTTCACACTCAACGAAAAACTTTCTCGCCAAGGAAGATTGATAGTCGTGGAACGGAGCACCGTGAACGGTATGGATGACAGCGGGAACCTTCAGTCCCCATCCGACATACCGGCCTAACAATCCGCCTTTGGCACTAT
Source organism: Rhodopirellula sp. J20-39 (assembly GCF_057365095.1). Classification (NCBI taxonomy): domain Bacteria; kingdom Pseudomonadati; phylum Planctomycetota; class Planctomycetia; order Pirellulales; family Pirellulaceae; genus Rhodopirellula; species Rhodopirellula sp. J20-39. The sequence goes on from NZ_CP195123.1 coordinate 6,990,348, forward strand.
GCGTATGAACCACATCAGGCTGAAAATCACGCAGTACCTTTTTCAGTTCGCCAGCGGCACGCCAATCATGCGAGAGATGAATGGCCCGCCGGAGCGAATCGACAATTCGGACTTGGACACCGTCGATTTCAAAAGACGACCGTTCCGACTGCCCTGCCCTGCCCCGCCCCAAGAGATCTCCTTCGGGCCCCGTTTCCGGCCCGCAAACCAGGAGCACCTCGTCACCGTGATCCGCAACCAGATCTTGGCAATTGAAGAGCGTATTTTCTTGCGCACCTCCAATGATCATTCGGGTGATCACATGGGCAACACGCATCAGACATTCACAAGCCGAAGAGGTAATCGAAACAAGTGGACTCGTCCGAGGAGCATTGTTTAGAAGTGATTCCGCGAGCCAGCCACCGACCGCCCCGACATGCAAAAACCTCATTGTCCACTACAGCAATGAGGTTTTAGCGAATTTCAAGCAACAACGCGAGCGACTAAGCTCCGAACTCAAGGCGACGGACGCCGAGTTGTTGTTGCAATCGATTAACGATCGATGTGTGCATCTGGCTCACTCGCGACTCGGATAGATCGAGCGTGGCACCGATCTCTTTCATCGTCAACTCTTCGTAATAATAGAGGATGATGATGAGTCGTTCGTTGCGGTTAAGTCCCTTGGTAACCAATCGCATCAAATCGGTTTTCTGGACGCGAAGAGTCGGATCTTCGCCCTTCTTGTCTTCCAGAATATCGATTTCGCGGACGTCTTTGTAGCTGTCCGTTTCGTACCATTTCTTGTTCAGTGAAACGACGCCAACGGCATTCGCTTCGGTTTGCATCTTTTCGACTTCTTTGACTTCGATTTCCATGTGCACAGAAAGCTCTTGCACGGTCGGAGCACGGCCAAATCGAGCTTCCAAAGTCTTGGTGGCAACACCGAGCTTGCTAGCTTTGCTGCGAACCAATCGAGGCACCCAGTCCATCGTACGAAGCTCGTCGAGCATCGCACCCCGGATACGTGGCACACAATAGGTTTCGAACTTCACGCCGCGATCGCGGTCGTAAGCGTCAATGGCATCCATCAATCCGAAGATACCAGCACTGATCAGGTCGTCCAGCTCGACGCCGTCAGGAAGACGTTGCCAGATACGTTCGCCGTTATAGCGAACCAAAGGCATGAAACGCTCGACGAGTTGATTGCGTAGACCTTCGTAGTCAGGATGATCCTTGGTGATCGCCTTGAAGGAATCCCAGACTTTGATAATTTCTTCGTCGACGTTGGCGGCGGCGGGCATTGAATCCTCCATGATGATTTAAGTTGGCTGAAGCAAATGTTAAGAACTTGGGCTACCGTGCCTCGGTTCATAACGGCTTCGTATTGGTATCTTCCGACGCTGCCTTTGATGAATCCATCAATTCAGCAACCCCGTCTCGATACCACTGCACTCGTTTGCGATACAAGCTTTCGACTGTATCCCGGATCAAGTAATCCGCAATCGCTCCAGCGAGGGCTCCCACGCCAGAGAAGACGACCAAAACAATGATCGCTTCTTCAGCAACGTTCGCCGCCAATTCGCCTCGGATCACACCGCGAAGGACAACCAGTCCCATCGCAAGCGATCCAATTGAAATAGCCAGCGTTCGTATCAAGAGTCAACTCCAGAGATCAAAATTCGATTCAGCATTTTCATCGAATTCTGATATATCTTGTTTCCCAAATTTGTTAAACGGACTTACAAAAAATAAACTCAAGTGAGTCTGGTTCCTTGCGTTCCGCGTCAGTTCTAGTGATCGGTTCCCCGAGCGTAGGTTCTTTAGCGAAAAAAGCTTATTTAAGCAGCTTCCCCAAACGCCGAAACAGACTGGATTGCCGTCGGCATCATTGGCAACAGCGCACCTACTAAGTGAGGTGCGTCTGCGACAGCGATGTCGTCGGGAACCTGTTGCCCGTTCGTCACGTAGCTGAGCGGCATCGCAAGATGGCGCTCGTTTGCCGTAAGAGCCGCAAGTGCTCCGGCGGTGTGTGGTGTCTCGTCAAGCTTGGTCAGGATCACCGCGGTCGGCCCGACCGGCTGGAATCCTTGCAAGGTGGCACGAATGTTGTCGCTGGAGCTGGTCGCACTGAGAACAAGGTGTGTCTCGTCGGGACGAGCGGCACGCAGGAATTCTGTTAGCTGATCGATCCGGGCGTCGCTGCGCGGACTCCGTCCCGCCGTGTCGATCAAGACCAAGTCAACGTCGCCCAGAGACTGCAGTGCAGCTTGCATCTGCTCCGGCTTCTCGACGACCTCCATGGGCAAATCCATGATCTCGGCGTAAGCCTTTAGCTGCTGGACCGCCGCGATTCGATAGGTATCAATTGTAAGCAAGCCAACTCGTCGCCGGGCTTCGATGCGGAAACCTGCGGCCAGCTTCGCGACCGTAGTCGTCTTGCCCACACCTGTAGGCCCAACCAGTGCCACAACGTGCCGTTCACCGGGCTGAGTCCGGATGGGACCGCATAAGTTCAGTTCGCGAGCAACGGCTCGCTGTAGATGCTCGAGTCGCTGATCCGACTCCATGTATTGGTCATCGTCATCGCGAAGGTTAGCCGCGAAGCTCGACGCGGATGCCAACCAGCGACGAATGACGGGCTCATCAACGCCCGCTTGTCGCAGCGGCGTAACCAGCGGATCGATTGTCAACGGATCCGGTTGCGGATGAGGACGCAACGTATTCAGTCGGTAGTCACTGGCGGTTTCAGAATACGCCATGGAATTCTGAAGCGATCGGACATCACGAGGCTGTGAGTTTGACTCCTCCAGAGGCCCATCGGCGACACCGGTCCCTTCGCCTTGCGGGCGCAATCCAGCGACCACTTCGACTTTGGTTCGACCTAACCAGCCAAACCAACCATCGCGGACTTGCCGGGTATGCAGCACCGAGGCTTCGGGCCCCATTTGGTCCCGAATATCAGCTAGCGCGGCTTGCAGGTTGGCTGCTTTAAATGTTCGTATGGACATCAATCACTCACTACGCCGTGGGACTGGATTTTCGTATCTTGTGTAATCTCGTTGTACGACAACACTCTCACGCGAGGCATCGAGGAGTTCAAAATCTGGCGAAGTCCCGGACGAATCCGTGGACTCACCAGAACCACCGGATGATGGCCAAGCGTGATTAGTTTCTTAACACCGCCGCTGATTTTCTCGCAAGTCGAGTCCACTGCTTGTGGGCTCATTCGAACAAAAAGTCCACGCTCGGTATGTTCGATACCGGCCGCGATTCGGTCTTCCATCGCGGGATCCAACGCGACCACGTGCAGTTGCCCGTATTCATCGCGATAACGCGTGCTGATCGTACGCGCCAACCGGTGACGGACATACTCGCTTAGGAACACAGGATCTTTCGTCTTGCCAGCATGGTCACCAAGCGTTTCCAAGATAATCGCCAATTGACGGATAGGCACATCTTCGCGAAGTAGCATCTGCAAGACCTGCTGAACCTCACTGATTTTCATCAGGCCTGGGATCAACTCGTCCACGACCGCGGGTGCCGCTTCTTTCAGTTCATCGACCAAGTGCTTCGTTGCATCACGAGTCAGCAGCTCATCGGCATGACGCCTTGCCAACTCTTGCAAGTGTGTTGCCAAGACGGCTCCTGGCTCAACGGTTGTGTAACCATAGATCGCAGCTTGCTCACGCCGAATGGGATCAATCCAAACCGCAGGTTCGCCAAAGGTCGGATCACGAGTCGCCTCGCCTTCGATCACGCCGGTAGTGTGCCCACTGTCGATCGCCAACAAGCGATCCGGTAACACACGCTCGGTTGCCAACGGATTTCCAGCGATCCGGATCTCGTATTGGTTATCCGCCAAAGCCATATCATCGCGGATACGAACTTTTGGCAAAACAATGCCGATATCACCCGCCATGGAATTGCGAACCCCTGTGATTCGCTGCATCAAATCGCCACCGCGAGCCGGATCGGCTAACGACAGCAGCCCCAAACCGATGGCGAGTTCCATGGGGTCGACGGTTAGATAATCTTCAACGCGTTTGTCTGCAGGCGCGGCCGCAGCGGCAGCCTGTGCGTCGTCAGCATCTTGTTGATCTTGGACATCTTGAGCCTTGGTCCGCTTCAAAACGACCGCCAAACCGAGACACCCTGCCCCGAGCGTCGCCATGGGGATTGTCGGCAGGTTGGTCATGATCAGCAACGACAAAAAGGCACCGGCGACTGCCAACGCTTTTGGATTGCTGAACAGTTGCTGCATGAACTGCTCCGGCAGGTTTGCCTTACGAGCACTCCGCGTCACCAACAAACCGGCAGCAAGCGAGATCAATAGTGCAGGCACCTGGCTGACCAAGCCATCGCCAATCGTCAATTTCGTGAACAGTTCAGCGGCTTCGCTGACGGTCATCCCATATCGCATCACACCGATATACAGACCACCGGCCACGTTCACGATCGTGATCACAATGCCAGCGATCGCGTCACCGCGAACGAACTTACTGGCACCGTCCATCGCCCCGTAAAAGTCGGCTTGGTTGGCGATGTCATCCCGGCGGGTCTGAGCTTCTTTTTCATCGATGATGCCGGCATTCAAGTCGGCATCGATTGCCATCTGCTTACCAGGCATCCCGTCCAACGCAAACCGAGCCGCCACTTCACTAATCCGAGTGGCACCCTTGGTGATCACGATGAACTGAATCAACACAATGATGACAAAGATGATGATCCCGATTTCGATCCGGTCCCCAGCGACAAACTCGCCAAAACCCTGAATCACGCCCCCTACCGCAGCGCTATCACCGGATTCTGTACTGGTTAAAATCAGTCTTGTCGTCGCCACATTCAACACGAGACGCGCGAGCGTAGTAGCCAACAACAGTGACGGAAAAATGCTGAATTCAAGTGGCGTTGTGACGTAAACCGTCGTCAACAGCACGATCACACCAACGGTGATATTGGTCGCCAGCAACAAGTCCATCAGGAAAGGCGGCAACGGCACCAGAATGACCACCAGGCACCCAATGATGCCCAACGGCAACACCAGGTCTCGATAGCGCATTAACAGGTGCATGTGCGATCCTTCGCAAAAATCTCAAAAAACATTCAAGTTCGACGATAGCAGGAATCCCTGGCCCAGAGCTAGATCGTTCCCAAGCCTGCGCAACGCGGCTTTTTGACAGCAAATTGAGCAAAAGCGACTCAGACAAAGAAACCGAAAGAGACTTGGTGCCATCCATCACCCATGAGGTCGTGTTTGGGATCCCGCTGATCCGCGTACGCTTCCCTCAATTAGCCTTTCGTGATGTTTTCCGTGTTTCTGAGAACAAAGATGAGCGTCCGCGCAGACCGGTAGCACGTCAAATGTCGTAGGCAGTGGCGAAGTAAAATTCAGGCTACATGAAGCAGGCAGATGCAGAGGCTTGGCCTTGGTGATGGTGTTTGCCACATCGCTGGGCATCCTGACGCATCGATTCCGGTGAACCAACACAGATCGATTTGCCGAAATACTTCTGCCAATGCCACACCAGGTCTCGCCACATCGATGCGTCGATTCCGATCGACGTCAGTGTGCCAGCCAGCGAGTCAGGGACCTTCGCCGCGATTCCATCAACGCTCTGCTTCGCTGTCCAACGCAACAACCTGAGATAATCGCGAATCGACACATGCAGAAAACCCTTGTTGCTTGCTCGCAATCCGTCGCGATTGACTTCCGCATCACTGGACAGTTTGTCTGTCGATAGCGTCAACGGAGCCAACCACGCATCGCGACGAATTCGCTTGCCCGTTGGGTTGCGTTTCTTTGCTTTCCGCTGCGCGCGAAGTTCTTCAACAGGCGTTTCGCGGATCTTCTTAGCCGCTTCCTCGGTCGGAACCGGCTTTAAGTCGAACGCTGCGGAATCAATGCGTTTTCCTTGGCTTCCCTGAATGCGATCGAAGGCGGAAGTATGCGGAGAAGTCGCTGGATCCGCCGTCATCGCCGCTCGAACTGGGTTCAAATCAACGTACATACTGCACGCGAGCAATCCGGCCTCATCCACGATTCGCTGAGCCTTAAACCGCCCCTCCCAAAAACGCCCCGTGCATTCGTCTTGCTTGTTGGCCAAACGAGAAATCGGCTCAGCCAACGACCGCATGAACCATGAAATGTCCGACATTCGCAGCCGAATCTCAGCAATTCGCTCTGCGTTGCTCGCCAGGACTTTGACTTCATGTTCCGTCGGTTCGGCCAGGTGTTCTTCCATTCGGCGTCCTGGAAACACTCGCAGCCAGCGAATCGCGACCTCAGCATCACTCCAATTCGCCACCACATCAGGGCGATTGCGCAGGATCACGTGCAGGTGATTGCTCATGACAGCGTACGAAAGCACGTCGATCCCGAAGACGGAGGCAAGAGCTTCCATCCGTCGACGGATCCACTCTTTTCGAAACGAGTAATCCTTGCCAGTTTGTGCATCAACGCCAGCTAAAAACGCTCGTCGCACGCACCTCTGCACCGCATGAACGATGCAAATCTCGCTACTTCCAAACTGTTCTTCACGTTTCGGCCGAGGCATGGAAACTCTCCAAAGTGAACTGGGCAGTCACAACCACCTTAGCAATTCAGACCTCGCGGTCAAGAATTAGGTGGGTGGCACCAATCAGATTGGTAGCTCCGTGCGGATCGTTTTTTCATGAATTGACCGCTGAATTACTCCTGGATCTGAAAGCCCTTCGTTTCGCGTGGGAGCGCCGATTGGAGCTTCCCACTGCAGCCCGTTTCTTTGTCGCAGCGGCCGCTGGCGACCAGCAATCGTCCATCCACGAGCCCTTCAATGCCGAGTGAACAGTTGAGCTCGTGTCGGCCTTTCATCCGAAAGTCGGCGTCGGTCACTAATGTGATCGACGGCGATCCATAGCAGCCAAACCACCAGCGACCATGAGCGAAGGTTGCCGTTTGGATCCCCAAGTGAGTGTGGCCGCTCGCGATCACGTGCTTCTTCACGAACTGAAACTGGCCGTCGTATTCGTACACATAGTTTTCGTCGAGTGAATCAGGCAGTCCGCCGACGACGTAGAAATGGCCATCGCGGTGTCCGATCCCGCCTGCCCCGTGAAAGACCTCTTGGGTCTCTTGCCGGGCAATTTCGTCGAGCGATTCCGCATCGTAGACGTAAACCCATGAGTCCGCATTGCCGTTGAGATCGTTGAATTTCCCAAGGTTAACGGCAACGTAGATCTTGCCGTCGCGGAAGCACAGATCGCCGTGATGGTTCGCGACAGGGATCTTCTTCAATACTTTGCCGTCGCGGTCCGTTTTGACCAACGTGGTGGTGAACGACCAGTAGATCGACGCCCCGTCCATACAAACGCCTTGCAGGTGATGGGGATAGGTTCCTTCACAGGTCACTTGAAACGGTTCTGCAGTGAATGCAGATTCCGAAGGTGCTGAATGGGCGTCTTGTGCGACAAGCGAATCCGCAAGGCTAAGGCTTGAGAGCAATGCCATGCTGACGAAGCAAACGGTTCGAAAAGTCGGTTGGATGCAAGTCATGAGTGAATCGTTCATCGAGAAAACAGATCGCTTTGATACCAAGACCGCAAGGGTAAGCTGTGTGACGTGGGACATGCAAACACTCTTCAACTAGAATTCATCAAAGATCAACGAGGTCGCTCAGCTAGCAGTCGGCGATGATCTATTTGCTCACCCTTCCGACCATGCGTCTTCACAGTTGCCGGTCCGCTTTGACCGATGATTCGGCGACGATTCATGCACGCCCGCTGTCTCGATGGCCGCATTTGGGAAGCTTGGTGCCATCGGAAGCTTGGTGCCATCCATTTCTCATGAGATCGTGTTTGGGATTACGCTGATTGTGATGCAGGCCGATCGGAGGCTTGGCTTGGCGGTGGTTGGTGTTTACCACATTGCTGGCCTTCACTACAGGTTTTGCTAATCAAGAACGCGTGAACTGGGAAAGACTGTATGAACGTCGATGTGGGCATCGGATACACGGTAAATAATTGCCGTATAGAAATTCCCAGATCGTCTCGATCCGATGCTCAGGAACCACTTCGTTGGAGCAAGGGGACTGTCGAAGCCTCCCAATGGACAGGTATATCTTGCGAACGTAAGCAAACGAGTAGCTGAGCATCCCTCCGCAATATGCTGGCGAACTGCTTTCGAGTCCTCCCGAGCCTGAAGGGTCCAGTAAAGCCTACTGGGCATCTTATGCCTCAAGCTCATCCATGAAGTCGTGCTCGACAAGTCGCCGGCATTCGTTAGAGTAACTTCGAATTCGACCTAGAGCGACGGGTTGATCAGTGCCAGATCGTCTAGTGCTATGCATCTGCCGAAAGATAGAACAACGCGTTTTTTGTAGCAGAAAAATCTCTAGATCGACTAACGCGATCACCCCGATACGACTCGCTCTGGAAAACACTCGTTCGAGCCCCGTAGTTGCGTTGACGACTGTGTCTTTCGCGGGGTGGTTACAATCGGTTGAGCGGTCAAACGTCGCGGACGACTTACCTCACTTTCCATTCAATTTGCCTGACGGTGCCGCCGAGGCTACTTCCGATCAAGTCGTCACGCCTTGTTTTGTCTAGGTCGCCCTTGTCTCGAAGATACGTGTCCAAGATCTCGGGGACGATGATTTTGAGAGCGTTCGTCACGTCGGTGTCTGTGTTCGGAAGTCTGCGTGGACCGCCGGTGGGATCGGAAAAGCTAAAGTGGTTCGCGTCATAAAACCACAACAAATGCTTGTCACCTGGCGGCATGAGATGAAAGAAGTCTTGGTGGCCTTTGCCGGAAATGTCATGGGTTCCTGAAATTCCAACGAACGGCTGAGTTACGGATTGGAAGCTTTCTTTATTAAAGAAATTTCCGTTCGAGCTCTGGGGGCTGAAAGCGATCGCGAGCTTGATCCGCGGCTCCGATAGGTCTTCCCTTAATTTGACCGGTTTCGCTCCGCAGGCCACCATTGCCGTGTAGGCACCGTAGGAATGTCCGATGATCGCGATCTCAGACAAATCCATTCGCCCCATGAATCGCGGATCGTCGGCATTCAACTTTTCCGAAAGGTCGATGGCAAATCTCACATCCAGCGGCCGGTTCTTTCGGGGAACCATGTCGTCGGCACTTTCCAACAAAGCGAGCCGGAATCCGACTCCACTATTCCTCATCCGCTGACGAATGTTATCAGTGTTGCTTGTAACATGCTCTAGGCATGCGACTACGAATCCATTGCGTGCAACCTCCGACGCCAAGGCGTACATCCCATGGCGACTCCCCGCCCCGCCGTGGGAGATCAAAACCAACGGGCAGGCTTCTTTCTGCTTCGGAAGGTGAAAGACGATCGGAACATTTCGATTGCGTGTCTTATCAACATTCGTTGGTAGATCGACCGTGTTGCTTTGACCATGGACGCCAGTGCCATAGGCAAGGAAAACCGTTAGCAGGATAGATGTCGCGAATAGTTGGCGTTTCATCATCAGCCCAACCCTCAAGCTTGTAAGTTCATGAAAAATCTTCGCTTACCGGTTCGGTTCGATCGCCAAATGGAATATTCGGCGGTCTCAAGACAGCAAGAACCGTATATAGCTTGAACGCGCACAACCGAAACAAGTTTCGCTCAGCAACTTCAGCAACATGGTGCCTTCATGGCTGGCACCAAACAGGATCCTATGGATGGCACGGAACAGGATCCTCGGCTTTTGCCCTGGTGCACAGCAAAGTTTCCGGTTGCCAGAAGAGCTGCCCCAGGACCTTGGTCTGGTTTGGGGTGCTGCGGACTGAGGAGCCTTAGTCCGTTACAGACCAGGAGGCAGGCCGATGCTGGAGAACGAACTGCGGTCGGCAGGTCACCAACTGCATACAGCATTCGCACGGAAGACTTTGCCGGCGACAACGACGCACTACCAACTGGCGCGTCTTCAAATTTGCGATCCGAACCACTATTGGATTCGTGCGCTAAGCTAAAACCTTCACGCCCGCGAACGCCTTCGCTAGCCCTAGCGATTTGATCTCGGCGTGAACCGCTTTGGGCTCGGGTAGTTCGAGGGTTTGTGCCACTTCGTCTGCGATTTGCTGGGCAAAACGCACGCGAGCCAGTTCGATTTGGCTACGAACCTCATCCGGCGTGACGTTGCGACCGGCCATGGCGGCAACCCGCCCGGCCCAAAGCTCACCAGTTTCATTGGGATGCGACATCATGACCCGCAACGAGTCATAAACGATGTCTTCGGCAGGCGCGTCCGGGCTTTGATTGACGATCCGCCCATATCGACACGCGTGCTGGTAACGTTCTAGCGATCGCCAAGCTCGCTGCAAAATGCCTTCTCGCCAATACCCAATCCAGTCGGACGACTCCAGTTGTGCTGCTTCAATGCGAGGCGCCTTGGGTGACTTCACAGGCTTACCATCGACGGTCGCCCCTTTTTCACTGTCCGCTTTCGCTTCGTCAAATCGTGCCTTGGCCGCCGAGCGAATACCACGGACCAAAAAGTCTCGAAGTCGTCCCTTATCATGCCCGCTGAATCCAGCCTTCACCAAGTGCGCAACCAAAATCGCGAGCGCACGATCGGCCTCCTGCTCACCACCGGCCACATCGATCATCAATCGCCGCATCGGTGCCAAATATCGCAATACGTACCCGGCCGCGCTGCCTGCACCTGTCCAGGTTTGTTTGGACCGAGCCAAGTGGACGCTCGTGGAGGTCGCTCGCCAATGACTCGACGAGCTCAACACGTCCCTTGAGGACGTCTTGACATCTGTGTCGCTTGTATTCGTCGAGTTAGCAGTGGTTTCACTCATAACGGGCATTCTAACCCCAGCAATTGAGTATGTGGCCACCCTAGATCACCTAACGGCGTGATTTAGGAAGATTTGGTCAGGACAAGCTCCGATTCCACAGACGACAACTCGGCACCCAAAGGGGCCTGCAGTTCGAAGATCACGGTGTAGCGGCCAGGCGCCAACCCCGAGGTCAGGAATTGCACGACGACGGGCTTGTTCGCACCCGAGGCAGGCAATTGCGACGCAGAAAGAACAAATGGATACGCCGGCGCTTTTTGTTTCGACTTGCCATCCTGCTTCAAGTAGATCGCTACCACAGCGACCTTCTTCACACCCCGGTGGATCATCCGTGGATCCGTTTGCGGGGAGTCCGCTTGGTTGAGCAACGAAAGCGTGAACTGAGCCAAACTGCCCGCGACGACCTCCGTTTCAGGTAGGGCCGGCGTCTCGAGCGACAACGCACCCAGCGTCGTTGCGGTGATCGGCTTAGGGGCTGACGATGACTCACCCACCGGCTCCCGGACACCTTCAGGTATCTCCACCAAGCTGAGTTCGGAAACCTCTTGAGCAACCCGGCGAGGCCCGGTCATCAGGTAAACCCCAAGCAAACCGACTAAGACAATCACGGCGGCCACCAACGACCACATCCGGAAATCCATCAAGCCTGGCGAAACGACCTCGGCCACTTCGTCATCCGAGTCGCCGGAGCCCGGGACGATTACAGCCTCAAGCACGTCCGCTTGATCGCTTTTGGAAGCCACCGGCACTCTACCGGTGGAGCTTCGTTGCTTTGCTTCCACTTTTTCGTCCGTGCCGAGATCGATTTCGAGCTGCTTTTGGTTGCCATGCTGAATTTCGTCGGCGACATCGCAAAGTGCTTGATGTAATGCGATCGCGGTAGGGATCCGATCACCAGGGTTCTTACGTAGCAGCTTTCCAATCAAATCGCTCAGCGGCAACGGGATGTCTGGATTCTCGTCGACAACGGGCGGTGCATCGCTGGTTAAAATGGCGATGAACTGTTCCGGCGCACTGCGTTTCAAAATGGGCGGATTCCCACTGCACAGTTCATACAGCACGACGCCCAGGGCATACAAATCGGTTCGTTCATCCACCGGTTCATTCCCAGCTTGTTCAGGAGCCAGGTATCCCAACGAGCCCATCACTTTGCCAGAGCTCACAAGTTTATCTTCGCCGGTCCCCGCCAAAGCGAGCCCAAAGTCGAGGATTTTAATTCGCTCGTGGGGCGTCTGCATCCACAAGTTGGCAGGCTTGATATCCCGGTGGATGATGCCTCGCTGGTGTGCCGCGTCGAGACCGAGTGCAGCCTGCTTGCCAATTTCGATGACTTCGTCGTAACTGTATTGGCGGCCTTCATCCAACAGCTCTTCGAGGCTGTTGCCTTGCAGCAGCTCCATCGCCATGAATGGCGTTGTCTTCTCTTGTCCCACCTCAAAAAGCGTCGCCACGTTGTCATGATGAACCGCTGCCATTGAGCGGGCTTCTTCGATGAATCGCTGCCGGCTATATGGCGTCGCGGCGAATTTTTGATTCATCACCTTCAACGCAACCACACGTTTTAGCCGCGTGTCTTCCGCCCGAAAGACCTGTCCCATCCCCCCTTTGCCCAACAGGTCAATGACGCGGTAAGGCCCGAGTCGTCCGATCTCACCTTCCCGCACCGGCGGGGTGAGAAAATCGGGAGTCTTCGGAGGTGCTGACATGGAGTGGGAGCCAATAATGGAAAACGGCAAACGTCCTGGCTGTCGATCGTTGCTCGGGCTGTAGATCTTTGCCACGTTGGAGCAGCAAATTTTGGACCCAATTTCTGGCCCTCATTTCTGGCCTCAGATACCAGAATCCCAACGCAAACCAGTCCGCCGGTAGGCAGTCTAGCAAACAAGTTGGAAATTGGATCGCGCGAGTCGGGCAGTCTGGCAACAAACCTATGGGTCAAACTACCAGGGCAGACTAAATGCTCGGTTAGTCGAAATCCAGTTGATTTTAAGTCCCGCCCCACCCTCCTGCTAGGTTTTTCAGCCTGTTAGGATTTTGGCAGCCTTGTTAGCCGTTGAATGGCCAAGGCGGCGGCTTAGCCGTTTTCCTGTTTTTGACTCGACTCCCCCCCCTGCCCCGGTTCTCCTTGTGACTCGCACACCGATTAACGAATTAACCGACGGCATCACGTTGGGCCAATCCTTCCAGGCCGCTGACAAACAACTCCGTGTCAATCGTCAGGGTGGGAAGTACATCCTGCTGAAGCTTTCCGACGCCAGCGGGACCATCGCGGCCATGATGTGGAATGCCGACGAGGCCATCTTCGATCGCTTCGACCGGGGCGACTATGTGTTCTGCCAAGGCCGAACCCAGATCCACAACGGTGCGTTGCAGATCATCGTGACCGATGTCGAACGAATGGATGCCGGCGAAATCTCCTTGGATGACTTCGAACGATTTGACGCCAACCAAGCGGAACAGAATCTTTCCCGACTGCGTGAACTACTGGCGACCTTATCGCAGCCATGGCTGACTCGCTTAGCCGACGCTTACCTGAACGACGAAGCCTTCATCCTGAGCTTTCGGCAAGCTGCCGCGGCCGTTACCAACCATCATGCCTATCCTGGAGGCCTGCTCGAACACACGCTTAGCATGATGGAACTGGCGCGGATGATCGGTCCCCGGTACAGCGGCGTCGACACCGATCTGTTGCTGATTGGCGCGTTCCTGCACGACCTCGGCAAGATCGACGAACTACGTTCCAGCGGCGAGATCAGCTATACCGATCGTGGGCAACTTGTTGGTCACATCGTCATCGGACTTCAACAATTAGGCGACAAGATCGCTGAAGTCGAAGAATCAAGCGGCGAGATCTTCCCGAAGGAACTGCGTTACCAAGTTGAACACCTGGTGGTAAGTCATCACGGGACACTGGAATACGGCAGCCCCAAGATCCCCGTTACTCTGGAAGCGGTCGCCCTACATCACATTGACAACCTGGACGCTAAGCTCGCGTCGTACACCGCTATCATGGATCGCGATATTGCCGCGGACGGCAACTGGACCAACTACACTCCCGCGATCGGGCGCAAACTTTGGAAGAAAAAATAGTCACTTCCCAATTAACATTTTGAACCGGCATCGTTTCGAACCGGCCTAGCCGACCACACACCTTTCCTGATCAAGCCCATGACTCCCGCTGTCGTCCTTCTATCCGGTGGCCTCGATAGCGCCACTTGTTTAGCCCTCGCCAAAGAACGTGGGCATGCCGTTCACGCCATCAGCTTCCGCTATGGCCAGCGACATCTCACCGAACTGGAACGAGCGACCGTTCTGGCCTCCAGCATGCAGGCAGCATCGCACCGAATCATCGACATCGATCTGGCACAACTCGGCGGTTCGGCTTTAGTCGACAGCAACATCGCCGTCCCGAAAGGTGAAAGTTTGGACGATATTGGTGACGACATCCCCGTCACCTATGTCCCCGCTCGCAACACGATCTTTCTTTCTTACGCGCTCGCTGTGGCTGAAACCATCGGTGCGTTTGACATCTACATTGGTGTCAACGCTCTAGACTACAGCGGCTATCCCGATTGTCGCCCAGCATTTATCGCGGCTTTCGAATCAATGGCTAGGTTGGCTACGAAGGCGGGTGTTCAATCCCAAAACACGCCGCTAACCATTCATACACCGCTGATCGACCTCACCAAAGGACAGATCATCGCCGAGGGAATTCGATTGGGAGTCGACTACTCAATCACGCTGTCATGCTACGATCCAATCACCACCGATGGCGATAAGATCACTCCATGCGGCCGGTGCGATGCGTGTTTGCTGAGAGCGAAAGGCTTCGCTGAAAACAACACTCCTGACCCTTCGCTCTAGCAGCAAATCGACTGCAGCAAGAATGCAGCATGGATGAATGCCATGTGGACAAATACCAGCGTGGACGAACCTTGAGATTGGCACCGGACGGCTTGCGCCGTTCCGCTAACACAACGAGTCCATCTGACTTGGGCCGCAGAATGGACATATTTCCTTGTCCACTACGGTCGAACCTCGAGTGCCATGGACTCGTTGTCTCGTCCACTACCGCACACCTCAAGTAAAAACGGCTTGATGCGTTAGTGCAGAATGAAACTGTTCAAGCTCCATCCGTCATCCGTCGTTTCAACGAAGCTAGAAGCATTGCGAAGGAACTGCTGCACTTCATCGAAGGCTGGCCACTTCTCGACATTGGGTCGTTCAATTTCCTTTTCGCCCTTCTTGTCCATCATCCGACGAACCAGCGTCGACAAGACTGAATCGTTTTGTTTCAGCTCACCGCGTCGTTGCAATTCGTATTTTGTACGCAGCGATTCGCGTAAGCGAACGATTCGTTGAATGGCCACCTGGTCAGCACCCACACTACGCGTCTTTTCCAACAACGACTGAATCTCGGGCAAGCTTCCAAGTCCGTCCGAAGAACCGGATTGAATTCGCTTCGCAACGTCGATCAGAAAACTATCGTGACTAGCGAAGACCAAATAAGGCTGGTTTGATCCTTCACCTTTGCCGACAACGGCGATCGCCCAGGTATTCAGCAGCGGGGTTTGCTCTTCATCGATAGCCTCTTCGAACTGGAAGTCATCAAAGAATTCCTGATCAACGCCATCGCCACTGTCGCCACGCTGTACTTTCCAAATATCAACGCCAGGCACCGCATCGATCAACGTGACATCCGGCTCCACTTCCATCGCCTTCTCAACGGCAGCGCGGATTGCCTCTTCATCACGAATCTCGATCGCAACCAAGACACGTTCGGAATCGACCGTCACTGGACTCGTATTGTCGGTCAACAACACTAAGTGTTCGCCCAAGTTGGGTAAAACGTTCTTAGCAATATCGATCTGGGGACCTTCTTCGTCGTCTCGGATCCCTTCGATCGTCGGCCGAAAGATCTGATCGTTGAACGCTTCATCGACCAAGCTTTCAACAGCCCAAAATGCCGACTCCAATTTCCAGTTGACTTGGGTCACGCTGGCGGTCGAGGCGGGAATCCAGCCTGGCAAGTTATAGAGGTCGCCGTTGGGGAACTGCAGAACTCTTGCTGCCAAACGATATCGGTCTGGCTTATCAGTCACTGGCGGAGCGTAGATGTATCCACGATGCAGCAGGTCAAAATCTTCCTGAGCGACAATCACCGTCCCACCGATTGCTTTGACGGCATCAAAACCCTGATCTTCTAGCAGATTCAGAATCTTCACCTTGTTGCCGCGATCCACCTTGGCAACATCGCGAATAATGCGGCCCATAGCCAAGGGGCGTACGAACCAATCGACATTCGATCCAGGCGTTTGAATTTCAGTCCGCTCGGCGACTTGTTTGATCACCGTTTGGTAGGTTTCGTCGCTTGCCAAACTCAACTTGCGACCACCGTCTGAAATTCCGTCGAGCAATTCAGTCACAACCGATTGGCGATCCGCCGCAATCACCCGTTCACCGGTTAATGCGATAACGACTTCTTCGATCTTCAATTGACCGGGGCGCGTCTTTGGCTGATAGACGCGTACGGGCTGTCCACGGTGAACGATGTCGGAGCGAGTCGCACCGTTCTTTTTCAAATCAGCGTCAATGCGATCCAGGACGTTGGCAGCGGCCGCCTCTTTGCCACGAATATCAGCGACAACACACAAGCACGAAGGTTGCCGGCGATCGTTTTCAAACGGCAACCAAGCCAACACGACTTCGCCGGCACCGATCTCATAGAGGTCTTTGGGACGAACCCCGACCTTGTCGCCAACGCGATTCCACAAACCGCTTTCCGAACCGAAGCTAGCTTCGATCAGTGGCTGCATCGAGGAATCTTCGCCGAGGGCGTAGAGCGTGGTTTTCTTCCAAGCGTCACAAAGCGTCGGCATATCAGGAACCGTCACCACGCCGGCCGCATCGGCTGGCATGATTTCAGTGGCTGATAGATATCCACCCACACCTGCATTGCCAGCGACTTCGAGAGGCGCGTTGGCACCTTCGTCCGCAATCACGGAGGATGTCAAAAAACACCCGCACGCTAGTACGAAAAGGCTTCGTAGAAAATGATTACTCACGTCGGATTCCGCCCGAAAGGTCGTATTGCGTTGAACTAGCGATGCCACTGAATGTTCATGTGGCCTGTCGTTACCGAGAGGCATGGTATCGCGCCGTAAATGGCGGTGAAATGCCAGAGCGTTGAAACGCAAACCGGCAGGAGGGCGCAACCCCCCTGCCGAGCGATAGATTATCAGTTCGCCCGTAACCCGCGTTTCACTCATTCACTGAACAAGTAAACGCCACCAAGGTTGCCGGCCGTTTTGAACTAGAAAGTGAAGATCGTGTCGATACCGAAGGTTGTTTGCGAATCTTCGTCACCATCTAGACCGGTGCCGTTAGCAGCCAATACCGCAGTGTCGCCGTCAACCCAATCCCAACGAATTTCCGGACGAATCAAAACATTCGCATGTGGCTTTACGTTGACACCTAAAGTGACTTCAAAGATGTCAAACTCTTCTCCGGCGACTTCATTGTTCCACCATTCCACACGTGATCCGAGGGCCAAACAGTCACTCATCGTGTAGATCAAGTAGTTGTTGTAGCCAATTGAATCCCGAACGGTGTTACCGTCAGCATCTTCAGACTTCAGCAAATCAGACTGGCTGATGTATTGCAGCTTGTCCGTCAGCGTGACGTCGGTGACGATCGAATGCATGTACCCACGCTCGGAGAAATTCCGAACCGCACCATTGACCTCGTTGAACCGGCCACCTGTGCTGGCATAAGTCACGGTGACGTGATCAGTCAGGTTAAGCGAAACCCCGCCCAAGAACGAATCCCCGTTGTCTTCGAAACCACTATCCCAACCCAGTGTGTATCCACCATAAGCGGTGATATCTTCGCCGATGTTCCAGGTCGCCAATGCACCGGTATGGGTGAACGGCTCGCTGTTGTACATCGTGTACGCATGGCTGTAGAAGAAGTTATCCGGCGCGGCCACAACTTCGTAACCAATGATCGTGAAAAAGTGTCCGACCTTTACCGACAAATCGCCATAGCCGACCTCACCATAAACTTGCGGCAAAGCGTGACCGTAGTCACCGCCGTTGTCCCAATTGGTATCCCAGTGACCGTTATCAAGTCCGAACGCCTGGGTGTCGGGTGCATCGGTTCCGTATACGTAGTCGATTCGTCCACCGAAGTCGAAGCCGTTGGTCGTGTCGATTGACTTTTCGGCATACAGCCACATTTGATGGAGCTGAAATTCGTCAGGCCGACTGTTGAACAGCGGCAACGCCTTGCTGTGGTATCCCAATTGGGCCCAACCGCCGGCGGAGATGGCGCCTGCTTGACCGAACAACGAAAACGGTTCGCCAAGGTTGCATGCGAGTCCATTGGCAAGGCACCCGCCCGACTCGCAACCGCCATCGCAGTCGCAACCGTAGTTTGGATCACAACCGCAATCCATGCTCATTTCATAGCCGGACACACCGCAGCCACAATCGGCCCCGCCCCCGCAATCGCATGCATCGTCACAGCTTGTTTCGAAGCACCCGACTTGCTGAATTCCCAGCGGCGCGAGGTTGCCTGATGCTGGCGAAACCGATGTCGGTAGCTGGCCGGCCTGATAGCCGCCTGACATTTGTTGATAGGCGGCTTGCGAGATCAGAGGCTCCCCCGCCGACACTTCGTTTAGCCCTGAAAAGCCCCAGCCTAAACTGGAAGCGGCGATCCCGCCTAAAGCCAAAAACAACGCGGCACGTTTGGATTTCATCACTGGTTTCCTTCCCCGATGGTAACCCCTGTCAGTAACACGCCCCGCCCACTCAAGCCTTGCAATCGTCCGTGAAAGCAAACCGAGGGCCGCACATCCATTGAAAGTTGGATGACCGAGCGACGTGAAACGAATCAAAGGACTCAATTCACAATATCGTATCGGTCCGCATAACCGGTAAGGTGAAGGTCATCGACAAGAAAATCCCAATCGATGCGATGATTCCTATTGCATCGCGTTAATCTGTGCCGGTTAGGCAGCAAACCAGCACCGAAGCTTGCACCGTCTGGTTCACCCTCGTCTCGCCAAACCACCCATTTCGCCAAATCGCGGTTTTCCTTTAGCGCATGAAAAAACCGACCGGACGCTGATTAGCATCCGGTCGGTTCGCGTTTTCAAGCGATCCTAAGATCTCTTAGAACAAGAAGATCGAGTCCATGCCGAAGCTGAACTGGTCGTCGTCGCCATCTTCCAGAACTTCTGGGGTTGCGACGTTGGAGTCAACCCAGTCCCAGCGAACTTCTGGACGCAACATGACGTTGCTGTGAGGCTTGTAGTTGACACCCAAGGTCAAAGCGTAGATATCGCTTTCGATACCGTTTCCACCACCGTCTTCGTAGATTCCTTCGTTGTCGTACCACTCGAAGCGTCCGCCAACTGCCAAGCAGTCGTTGATCGTGTAGAGCAAGTACTGGTTGATGCCGAAGGTGCTTCGTGCAGTCGTGCTGTCAGCGTAATCCGACTCAAGCACGTCGCTTTGGAAGATGTACTGAAGGTTATCAGTCACGGCAACGTCGAAGATCAACGAGTGCATGTAACCTGATTCAGCACCTTCAGCTGATCCTTGACGCTCGTTGAAACGACCGAAAGTCGTGGCGTAGATCATGGTGATGTCTTCGGTCAAACCGAGCGAAGCACCGCCCAAGAACGAATCGCCGTTGTCTTCGAAACCGCTGTCCCAACCAAGGGTGTAACCACCCCATACCGAGATGTCGTCAGACACGTTGTAGGTCGCCAATGCACCGGTGTGGGTGAAGGGCTCGCTGTTGTACATGGTGTACGCGTGGCTGTAGAAGAAGTTGTCAGGAGCTCCAACAACTTCCCATCCGATGATGGTGTAGAAGTGACCCAGCTTGACCGACAGGTCGCCGTAACCCATTTCAGCGTAAACTTGTGGCAATGCGTGACCGTAGTCTCCGCCATTGCTCCAACCGGAATCCCAGTGACCGTTGTCGATACCGAATGCCTGAGTATCAGGTCCGTCAGTACCGTAAACGTAGTCAATACGTCCACCGATATCGAAACCGTTAGAAGTGTCGATCGCCTTTTCAGCGTACAACCAACCTTGGTGAAGTTGAACTTCATCAGGACGGCTGTTGAAAAGTGGAAGGGCTGCGGTGTGGTAACCGACTTGCGCCCATCCGCCGACAGTGATGCCGTGACCGATGTCGCCGAACAGCGAGCAAGGATCAGCACCGCAGTCGCCGCAATCGCCCATAGCAGCTAGTCCGCCAAGGACGCCGCAACCAGCTGCCGAGTCACATCCGCTGTCACAGCAGGTGTCTTCGCAGTAGCTGACTTCGCAACCGCACTCAGGCTCGCAGCATGCGTTGTCGTCGCAAGTAGGCTCGCAGCATACTGGCTCACAACCGCAAACGGGCTCACCGCAGTCACAAGTTGTTTCGCAGCACGAAACCAAATTAATCTCATTTGCCCGAACATCCATCAAGTTGCTGGCGTTGATACCGCATGCAACCGCTGCGATCAGGGCTAGTTTACTAAGCTTCATTGCTTTCTCCGTTTAATCCCAAATCCAATTGGGGAGTTTTGTGGCACCAATTTTGGCGTGGTCAGAGAATCGAAGTGGCCCACTCACGTGAGTGGACTTCATTTCGAATCCCCATGACCGAAAAACAACATCCGGCCTCGCCGCCCTCGTTTCGAAGCTAGCCGCCACTAGGCTTCAATCTGAGTTTCAAGGCTGTTCCCGGTTCCACACCGGCTTGTCGAAAGTTTCATCGGTGCAAACCGCACTAGCGAACGCATTGGTCCTACTAATTAGCTCCGGAATCAGTCTCAACGGTTCCTGACAGACCGATCGCAATCTTCGCGCTGATTAGGGAACCCTTGCCGATCAGGCAATCTGTCCCGATCACGAAGCAAATTCACTCCAAAACGCAACAAAAACCCCCTCTATCAGCCGGTTCGATCACCTTTTCGGTGTCTCTGAGCATTTCAGCGTCCCCAATGTTGATTCCTGCTTTCAAAAAAAGCGGTCAGTCGCTATCCTACGGGGCTTCCAAGAAAAACACATTCATCACGGCGTCACCCAAAAGGGGTGATGACCTGTATTTAAAACACCCCTAATTAGTTAGCGGCGGAGAATCTGATGGCACGAGAATGCGAAGCGTGCGGCAAAAAAGTACAGATGGGCAACCGAATCGAGACTCGCGGTAAAGCGAAGTATCTCGGTGGAGTCGGTACCAAGATCACTGGTTGCACCCGCCGAAAATTTGTCCCAAACCTACAACGCGTCCATGTGACGTTGCCCAGTGGCCAGAATAAAACCCTGCGAGTGTGCGTTCAGTGCATCCGTAGCGGTATTGTTCGTAAAACGGTGAAGACCAAGCCGTTTGACGTCAGTGGCGTCAAAAAGTAGTTCGCTGAAATAGCGAACCCACCGGTTCTGCAAACGCCAGGGAGTGAACATGACATCCACAGTCGATATCGAAAAACTCGCTCGCTTGGCGAAGTTGCAACTGACCGAGGCTGAACAAACCAGCTTCGGTCGCCAAGTCACCGACATCTTGACCTTCGTTGAACAGCTATCGCAGCTCGATACCGAAGGCGTCGAGCCGATGACCAGTGCGCTGGACATCGACAATTGCTTCCGGGACGACACCCCGGCCCCAAGTCTGACTCCGGAAACCGCCACGCAAACTGCACCTGCGGCCCAAGACGGCTTCTTTCTGGTTCCACCCGTTCTCGGCAAGAAATAGCCGATCGATCGCGGGCCCAATGCAATGCTTGAGTTGGATTTGACGGTATTGGATGTGGTGGAAGCACGAGACGGGAAAAGGGCCCCGCACAATCCTCTTGCTGCGC
Organism: Rhodopirellula sp. J20-39; assembly: GCF_057365095.1. Taxonomy (NCBI): domain Bacteria; kingdom Pseudomonadati; phylum Planctomycetota; class Planctomycetia; order Pirellulales; family Pirellulaceae; genus Rhodopirellula; species Rhodopirellula sp. J20-39. Next base: position 7,011,983 of record NZ_CP195123.1, read on the forward strand.
TGAACTTACTAATACGAGACATGTCGCCCCGGGCTTTAGGCCCATCAGCCTCAAGCCATCTAAGTCGAGCCTTGCCTTCACCAGAGTGAAAACGGAAGCAGCGACTAGAGATCGACCGCCGTATCGCTAGCCGAATCGTCCTGGTGCCGACGCAACAAGACCATTGCTTCGAGTGCCGCGTTGCAGTACTGCACGACCGCTTGGTTCCACTTGCCCTCGCTTTGAGCCTGCAGTGCTTGGCTTTCGATCGCGTCGACGTCACTCCAGTCGAGCAACCAGTGATGCTGATCAGACGTGCGTTTTAATTCCGCAAGCACGCCACCTAGGTTCTTGCACAGAGCTTGGTGATGGTCGACCGAATACGATCGATACGGCCCGTTCCCTAACGCAATCTCGGATGCTTCTAACCCGGAATCGTAGGTCGCCAAACCAGCCGCTTGGCTGGCCGAAGGTCTCGAACCCGCCTTCCGCCGCCGCGTTTTCAACGCCGGTCGCTTGCTTCCGGTCCCAAGCACACCGCTAAACCAAACGGATATCGCGATCGCGCCCAGTACGAATGCCACAATTGCGGAGCCGACCATTCGAGCGTGGCCCAAGATGACGGCGATCCCAAATCCAATCGCACCCAACCAGCATATTCCGGTCGCCGCTAACAACATGCGTGACGAATGAACCGGGCTCCAGCGACTGCCACCCGTTTTCGCCGGTACTTCATCCGGTGCGCCGCCCGCCGCCACGTTCTCGCCGGTGACATCGACGACGATCACGGTGATATTGTCCGGCCCGCCTCGCAGGTTTGCTAAGTCGATCAAGACGGGAGCGATCTTGTCGATCGACAAACAATCCATCAAGACGCCCAAATCCTCGTCTTCAATTTGGCCAGTTAACCCGTCACTGCATAACAGGTATCGATCCCCGACTTGCACGTCGAAGGGCCCCTCTAGATCCACCATCACGTGTTCACCCGGCCCGAGTGAGCGCGTGATTACGTTCTTGGGAATGGCTTTCCCAAGCGGGCTGTCGCTGTCGACCTGCCCACTCGCTTCCATTTCCCACACCAACGAGTGATCGAACGTCAACTGCTCAAGCGTACGGTCGCGCAATCGGTAAACTCGTGAATCGCCGACATGGGCGACATATCCTTGACCGCCACACAAAACCAGCGAACTGGCCGTCGTCCCCATGTTGTGGAAGTCGGGGTTGCTTTGGCCGCGTTCAAAAATGGCCGTATTCGCATGATGAACGGACTCACCTAAAGCTTGCCCGACATCGCTTTCTTGAGAGCTGATGTATCGCATCGCGATCTGCTCGCTGGCAATCTTAGACGCCAATTCGCCAGCCGCGTGAGCTCCCATCCCATCGGCAACGACGAAAAGATGCCCACGCCTTTCAAAGCGGTCCGGGGATTCCGCCACCATTACTGCGAACGAATCCTGGTTGTTGGCACGGCGCATTCCTACATGCGTCAACTCCGCGACCTTCACACCAGACTGCCAAGAATCAGACAAACGACAAACGCCTCAACGAAAAAACCAGAGAACTATACCGAGCAAATCAGAGCGAGAATGTAGAGGCCCGTGCCTCTTGCACCTAGTCCGCGTTCAAACTCTCCCACAACTTCGCCCCGCATCCAATCCAAATCGCCCCGCGTCATCGCCCCCTTCTTGAACAACACAATCCCTCAGCAGGATGATTCCGTCAAAACCCGCGTCGCCAGTCGGCAGGCATCCAAGTAGTGATCGACCAGCAAATGCTCATCGACCGTGTGGATTGCTGCCTGCCCACAACCCAGCGTCACGGCCTCGACGCCATGCTGGAACAACCAATTAGCGTCCAAGCCTCCGTTCGCGACCTCACAGACCGCATTGTAACCCAGTTCAGACAGCAATTGGGTTGCCTTTTGCACCGACGGATGATCCTCCGCCAGTGCAAACGCCTCGTAATCAACCTGACTGGTAAACTCAATCTGACCACAGCGTCCGCTGACATCCGTCACCTCCTTGGCCGCCTGTTCGAACGCCTGCCGAATTTGAGCGACAATCCAGCTACGGAATTCCCCATCGTGACTGCGAGCTTCCACTCGCAGCTTGACCTCAGGGGTCACTACGTTGGTGGCTTCCCCACCTTGAATCACTCCCACGTTGGACGTGCCGCGTTTTCCGTCTTGCTGAATCAACCCCATCAAACCACGCTCTTCAAGATTGGCGATCGCCTTGGCAGCGATGACAATCGCGTTGACACCTTTCTCAGGTGCCACCCCCGCATGAGAGGCATATCCGCGAACGACAATCTGCATCCGCTCGCCGCCAATCGCACCGTGACGGATCTTGTCCATCGTGCCGCCATCAAAATTGAAAGCCAGATCAACCTGGCCTACGCGTTCGCCGTCGAGATAGCGGGCCCCCACCAAACCGATCTCTTCCTGGATCAAAAAAGTGCAGACGGCAGGAGGAACTGGCGCCCCCGGATTTTCTTTTATCCACTGCATCCGGTTCTCGATCGCGGTCACGATCGCCGCACAGCCCGCTCGATCGTCGGCCCCCAAGCCGGTATCTGCCGACGATTTTACAATCTTGCCTGCCAGCTCTTTACCCGCATGAGCATTTTCGGGTTCATCGCTGTCGCCCAAGTCTTCTGCTTCAACCACAATCGGCTGAGCGCCTAGGCACACGGGTACCGTATCCATGTGGGCGGATAACATCACGCGAGGCAGCGAATCGTCACCGGGCAATGTCACGATCAGGTTTCCACAATTCCCACCAATTCGGCTCGACTGATTAGCTTGGTCCTGTTCAATGCTTTGGGCGGGCACCCCCGCCTCGACCAACCACCGAGTGATCGTAGCCGCAACGTCCCCTTCCTCGCCGCTGCGTCCTGGAATAGCGGTCAATTCCATGAACCGCTCTAGAGCCTTGTCAGTATTCAAGTAACCGTCCTGCATAAAAATGGCGGAGAAGAAAGAAAGCGGTAACAGCGGTTCCCTAGCGGGCCAAGAAACCTTGGGCCCCAATGAAACCGAAGCCAGTCCACGGCCAACATCGCCATGACCCCCGCGTTCCGCTTACATTGTTACCACAAAAGGCTGGCTACCGCCCTGCCCCACCGCCCTGCCCTACCCCGATTTTGACATGCCTGATTCGCAAACGCTGGAACGCAAAATCCATGGCCTCGATTGCGTCGAAGAAGTCAGCATGCTCAAACGAGAATTGGTGCCGCTGCTTGGTGGTGACGAACGCCTATCGTTTGATCTGCTAAACGCCAAACTTACGATCGATCTTAACGAAGCGAACGTCAGCAAAGCGGATGTACTGGCCGCGATCGATCGAACGGGTCTACGTTCAGAAAGATGGAACGATGGGTCCAGCCCCGACGAGGCCGAAGCACATCTCGATTGGTATCGCCGACGTGATGTCCTAACAATCGCCAGCGGTGTGTTTGGGTTGCTCGGTCTCACCGCCCAAGTCCAGGATCTGGCCATTCCTCTAGACAAAGCGTTGTATACCGTCGGTATCTTCGCCGGCTTGATTCTCGTCATTCCCAAAGCGTGGCGTTCGGCTCGGACTCTTCGCCCAGACATGAATCTACTGATGTCAATCGCGGTCATCGGCGCGATTTTGATTGACGAATGGTTCGAAGCAGCCACCGTTGCATTCCTCTTTTCCCTCTCGCTCCTGCTTGAATCTTGGAGCGTGGCACGTGCTCGCAACGCGATCAGTTCGCTGATGGATCTGACGCCGCCGCTCGCTCGACAACTGCTTCCCAATGGGCAAACCACGGAAGTGGACCCGGCATCGATTCCTATCGAATCCGTTCTTCAAGTCCGCCCCGGCGAACGCGTTCCGCTAGACGGCACCGTCACCTCGGGGATCAGCGAGATCGATCAATCGCCAATCACGGGTGAAAGCGTTCCGGTATCCAAGCAGGTTGGGGATACTGTTTTTGCTGGAACCATCAACGGCTCTGGTCTACTCGAAATCACCACCACACGTCCTGCCGGCGACACGACGCTTGCTCGCATCATTCGTATGGTTGGTGACGCTAGTTCCAAACGCGCCCCATCGGAAGCTTGGGTAGAAAAGTTCGCAGCCGTCTACACGCCCTGTGTCTTCGCGCTCGCTGCTGCTATCGCTGTCATTCCTCCGCTCTTGCTGAATCAACCGTGGGACTCTTGGCTGTACCGAGCCCTGGTGCTACTAGTGATCGCATGCCCATGCGCCTTGGTGATTTCGACGCCCGTCAGTATTGTCGCCGCGCTCACCTCAGCCGCTCGTAAAGGTGTCCTGATCAAAGGAGGCGTCTTCATCGAGATCCCAGCACGGTTAACCGCAATTGCACTGGACAAAACAGGAACCCTGACACAAGGGAAACCGCATGTCAGCGAAATCGTTAGCGAAACTATCGACGAAGATCAACTACTGTCACTCGCCGCCGCAATTGAATCCCACAGCAACCATCCTCTGGCCCGAGCAATCACCGCCGAAGCTGAACAAAGAGGACTTTCGATTCAGTCAGCCGACGACATCGAAATCGTCCAAGGCAAAGGCGCCTTCGCCCGCATGAACGGCAAACGATACTGGGCCGGTTCACGACGCTTCCGAGATGAGCAAGACGGACTTGCACCCTCCTCAATCGCTGAGCCAGATGCATCCAGTACGCAAACGATTGTTTATGTCGGCGATGAGGATGCCGTTCTAGGACGAATCGGACTGGCGGATCCAGTTCGCAGCGAAGCCAAACAAGCTCTCGTTGAACTACAAGCTTCGGGCGTCCAATCCATTCATATGCTGACGGGTGATAACCGAAAAACGGCCGAATCGATCGGGCGTCAGGTAGGCATCACCGAAATCCACGCCGAACTGCTACCCGAAGATAAAGTGGAAGCAGTCCAATCACTTGTGAATCAATACGAATCGGTGGCGATGGTTGGCGACGGCATCAATGACGCGCCCGCCTTGGCGCTCGCCACCCTCGGCATCGCGATGGGAACCGGAGGAAGCGACGCGGCAATTGAAACCGCGGATATCGCATTAATGTCTGATGATCTGCGTCTGCTACCATGGTTACGAAATCATTCCCAACGCACGCTTCGCATCATTCGTCAAAACATCGTTTTCGCATTGGCGATCAAGCTAATTTTTGTCGCCCTGACCTTCTTTGGCTATGCATCCTTGTGGGCGGCGATTGCAGCCGATACCGGCGCCTCCCTGCTGGTCACCTTCAATGCCCTCCGTTTGCTCCGTTCCTAAATCCGGCCGAGACGGATCCGTCAACCAACAGGTATTCCATTGAAACCTATCATCGCACTCGCCGTATTTTTGGTCGCTAGCTTTATTCACAGCGCGACACATGCCCAAGAAGCGGCTGAAACCTACCGGCACTGGACCACCTCGTCGGGACGACGTTCCGATGTCCGCCTTAAGTTGATCGAACAAACTTCGGAAAAGATTCGGCTGCAACGCGAAGACAACCAAAAGATTGTCATTCTACCGCTGAAACAATTAAGTGTCGGCGACCTGGAATATCTCAATCGCGAGCGTTCGAACAACAAACGCCCCAGCGACGACAAACGGTCCTCATCACCGACATCACAATCAAGTCCACAACCCACCAATGACGGATGGCCGCAGTGGCGCGGCCCCAACCGCGATGGTGTCAGCACAGAAACAGACCTACTTAAGACTTGGCCCGAAGGCGGTCCCAGTCTCCAGTGGAATGTCACCGGAATTGGTGAAGGCTACTCAACGCCCTCGGTCACCGGAGACCGCGTCTATGTACTCGGTGCCAAAGGTGACACCGAACAAATGTTCTGCCGTTCGGCCTCCGATGGCAGCGAAATTTGGACCGCGCCGCTAGGACGAAAAGCAGGCGGTGGCGGGTACCCTGGTCCCCGCGGCACACCCACCGTCGATGGCGATCAAGTTTATGCCATCGGCAGCGATGGGACACTCGTTTCGGTGAACCGAGCCGATGGGACCGTCGCGTGGAAGAAGAACCTCAAAAGCGATTTCGGCGGCAGTTGCGGTCACTGGGATTATGCCGAATCCCCGCTGATCGATGGAGACCGATTGATCTGCACTCCCGGTGGAGAGCGGGCCACCGTCGTTGCCCTCCGCAAGTCCAACGGTGCTCCCATTTGGCAAGGCTCCGCAGCCGAACTCAGCGGCGGTTACACGACTGCATCGTACGCTTCCCCCATCTCCGCGACAATCAATGGGCAACCACAATATGTTGTTTTCCTGCACGGTGGCGTGGTTGGCTTTGACGCAAAAACCGGTCGCGGACTTTGGCACTACGACGCACCAGCCAACGGGACCGCCAACTGTTCCACCCCGTTGGTGATCGGCAACGCCCTCTTCGCCGCCAGCGGTTATGGAACGGGCGGCGGCAAAGCCCTGATTACCGGCCGAGGCCAAAACTGGAATACCCGCGAAGAGTTCTTTGTCAAGAAATTTGAAAACCATCACGGTGGCTTCGTTTTCGTCGATGGATACATCTACGGCACCAACAACAGCGTTCTCCTGTGTATTGACTGGAAAACGGGCAACATCCGTTGGCAAAATCGCTGTGTGGGCAAAGGATCAATTTCCGCTGCCGACGGCGTGCTCTACGTGCGAGGCGAACAGGGGGACATCGCGTTGATAAATGCCACCCCCAACGGATATGAAGAGCTTGGCCGCTTCACTCAACCCAACCGCAGCGACAAAAATGCTTGGGCGCACCCCGTGATTGCCAACGGCAACCTGTACGTTCGCGACCAAGACCGCTTACTAAGCTTCCAAATCCGCTAAAACGTCTTCGGCCTGCATGTTCAAGATTCTATCCAATCCCCACGGCAGTACACTGACCATCCGGGTTACGCCGAAAGCCAAACGGGCGGCGATCGGCGGCGCGCACGACGGCGCTTTGAAAGTGGCTGTGAACGCTGTTCCCGAGGACGGCAAGGCAAACAAGGCGGTGATCGCCGCTATGTCCAAGCACCTGGGCGTCAGTAAGTCCAGCATTGAAATTATCAACGGCGAAACGAACCGTATCAAAACAATATCAATCGCCGGCATCCAGCCCGACGAACTGCGAAACCTGCTATCAGGCTGAATGAATTGATTTCGAAATAAATTTGATTCCAGCGAAACGCTCATCCACCAACGGGCTCCTGTAAGAAACTCGCACTCTTTCCCAGGAGCCCTCGCCATGTCCCGTCGCGTTTCACATAGCCTGCTCGATCCCGTCATCGGCCCACGCCTAAAAGCACTCTACCCTGCCCTGCGAATTCCCCGTTGGTTCCCACCTGAAGGCATCGTGTTGATTGGCCATATCAGTGCCATCATCGGTGCGATCGGTTTTGCCTTTTCCACCACGACTTGGTGGGGCGGATTGGTGGGATGCCTGGGAGTTGCCGGCAACCATACCGCGGATTGTCTTGACGGCACCCACGCTCGCACCACCGGACAATGTCGCAACGGCGGCGAATTGCTGGACCATTTTACCGATCCACTCAGCTTCGCTTACATCTTGATCGGTCTGTCCGTTGCGATTGGTCGCCTCGACTTTGGACTGGCTGCGGTGTGCTGCCTATTCGCCATGGCGGTTCTGACCAATATAAAGTCCAAGATGACCGGCGAATTCACTCTGTCCACATTTGGGCCCACCGAGTTCAAAACGGCACTGGCTTTTTCCGGCCTGGTCTTATCGGTCGGCACAACGACACTACTGGGCACAAGCTTCGCCGCCACGTTCGCATTCTGGGGCTATGCAGCCATGATCATTGTTGGCATCGCCATGCTGATGCATCAACTGGTTACAAGCGTCAACGAAGTCAATCAATGCGACGCACCGGTCGACACCCAAGAATGGGTCACGCGGGAAACAATGGCCCAAGCCACATCCGTCGGCTGCAAAGCAGTCTCGACAATGGCAAATCTTCCGAAATCGCAGCCATCCGGCCTGCCGAGTATTTAGAACGCGTTGCCTGAGCTTGCCCGCCCTGCCCCGCTAGATTCTGCCCCGTAATATTCTACTTCGCGACATTCTGCTTCGCGACGCCCTGCCCTGCTCCGTTGCCTTGCCAAAGCCGCGACCGATTTCAATTCTGACAAAACTCGTTGGCCGCTGGGCAGATGTTTTCCGCCTACTGAAATAGTGTTCGTCGGCAGCAGAGATAACACTTGCACCTACCCCCCAAATTGGGACACAATGGGGAAATCGTCGGTCAGTAATCGTTTTTGACAAGAGTAATCAGATGGCTTCACACTTTGGCAGATTGTCCCTGCTACTGGTGATCAGCACCATTTCGTCACCTAGCCTCCATAGCCAAACGATCACGGAGGCAGACAGAGCCCAAGCGAACGCTCAACTAGAACCGACAACAGCGGCAGCAGCCCCGGCGATCAACCCACCGGACGCCTCGCCGAACGACACACCTACCGCCGCGGAACCCACGCGAGCGATCGGGCTTGCCAACCCCGGATCGGAAGTCGTCCAACAGGAACAGCAGTCCCAACCGTTGACCAAAGCCCTACAACAGGAAAAGCAGTCAACCGAGATCACCGCTAGCCCCGCCCCCGAACAAGTCAAGCGAGCGGTCGGACGTCCGCGGCACGCTTTGGTCATCGGCAACGCAAACTACAAAGTCGGTGCACTGCGAAACCCCATCAACGATGCCAAGGCGATTGATCAGTCGTTGACCGCCCTGGGCTTTCAAGTCACAAGACACGAGGACTTGAATCTTCAAGCAATGATGGAAGCCGTCGCCAACTTTTCCTATCAACTTCCCCAAGACAGCCTGGCCTTTTTCTTCTTTGCCGGCCACGGAATGCAACTGGACAAGAACAACTACCTCATCCCCGTCGACGCCAATCTCACCACGCCAGCCGACGTTCGCTATCAAACCATGCCGCTGGACTACGTGCTGGATTCGTTGGGAGATTCAAGAAGCAAGGCGACATGTGTCACCTTGGATTGCTGCCAGAACAATCCTTTTGAAAGAAGCGTTCGCGTCCACCGCGGTGCCATTCAACGTGGCTTAGCCGAAACTGGAGGCGGCACCCGCAACAATATGGTGATCTTCCACGCCACCCACGAAGGCTCGACCGCACTGGATGGCAAAGGGGACAACTCACCCTTCACACAAGCATTTGTGCAAACCTTGTCAAAACGCCAACGCAGTGGACTGCTGTTGCGGGACGTCATTTTCGAAACCGGACAGTTGCTCGAGAAAGCGACCAAACAACGCCCTTGGTTGCACATCGATGTGGCGATGCCCAAGGTTTATCTATTGCCGCCGGTCGACGATGACACAAATCCGCAAATGGCTTCCGTTGGTGGTCCACAACCTAAGCTTGGTGACGCGACACAAAGCGAAATGCCACAGAGTTTGGGCGAGATCAAAATGCCAACGAAGTCGACCAACTCCGAAGACTCGTCCGACCAAACGATGAATTGTGTCGACTTGCTTCGACAAGCGAGCGTCTATGAAAACAACGGTGCCTACGATGACGCTCTCGACGTGTGCAGCACCATTCTCAAGTTGCATCGCGCAACAGCCTACGATCAACGCTCCGCTCGCTTGAAAAGAGCAAGCATTTGCCTGACTCGCGGACGAATCGAAGACCTCAAAATGGCGTTGCTGGACAAATTAGCTTGCGGCGAAAAGCACATGCAAATCGCCGTTCGCGTGAAGGAATCTGCGTTGATGGATCAGAACAAGAAACTCGGGACACTTCGGCGCAATCAAGTCGCGACAGTGAACCAAATCAACGGCGATTGGATTTGGGTCAACGCGGTCCAAGGCGATTCGTCACGGCGGGGATGGACTAAGCTGACCGCATTTGTCGAGCCCACCGTGCCCACAGTCAAACCGCCCAAAAGTATCCCGTCCCATTCCGCTATCACTTCCAAGCCAAGCGTTTCAACTGCTAATTCGGTGACGTCGTCATCACCAAATCCAACAACGACTTATCTACCCAATCAATCACTGCCGGCACCGGTCTCGTCATTCCAACCTAGCACCGTCTATCCGGCACAGCCTATGACGCAATCCACGATGACAACGCCCTACACTCAGGCATCCAACCAGCAGATGTCGCCTCTTCGATCATCAACCCTCAACACCACACAGACCTACCAACCGTCGCCGTATCAGCAACAGACCCAACGAACACGGCAGCCAACACAAAACTACCAAACGCAATCGGGACAACGTTATTCGAACCAAAACTATCAAAACCAACGAGGTTCGTATCAACAGCAATCCACTCGCCAGAACTCGTTCCATTCAAACGATGCTTCGAACGCCCGATACATGACGCTAGGACAATCACAAAAGCTGATCGACCGTAATAATGCGAAACGATGGATGCCGGGCGCTGATCAAGAAGCGATCACGCGACAAAACCAGCAAATCCGTGCCCAACGTCAAATGCGAGTGAACGACTTCTTTGGCAAATGAGCCATCACCGAGAAAAACCGAAACAAAAATCAGCAGGGTTGTTTTCTAACCTGTGAAGTCGATGTGCTTTGAAACCACCATCCAACTTCGCAACTGTCCATTATCAACCGCGGCGGCTGATGATGATGATCGGTGATTGAGTCTGTCGAGCGATCTTGCGTGTAAAATCGCCGAACAGCTTTTGCCGTCGACCGAGTCGCTGGACGCCCAGGATGACAAGCCCGTTGTCGCCCGCTTGATCAGCGATCGTTCCAATCACATCGTCACTAACAATCACTTCTTGTTCGCACTGGGCACCTGCGTTTTCGGAAGCGGTGCGAGCCAAATCTCGTTCGGCCCGCCGGTGATCAACCGCCGACACAGCCAACGGCACCACGCGTAGAAACTTGACCTGCCGCTTTTGCGAACGCGACAAGCTCGACAATAGCCGCGTCAACAGATAGTCGTGACCTCCCTTGCCTCCGACGGGTACCAAGATTCGCTTGGACGACGACAGCTTCCAATCCTTCGGTGCCCGCAACACCACCACATCCGTTTCCAGTTCGCCCAGCAACTGTTCCAGACGTGTGCCTTGGCTGTCTTCGGCAATTTCCGACAAGCCCAACAACACCGATTCACAACGGTGCATTTTGGCGACGCGAGCAATCTCTTCCATCGGCTTGGACGAAATGGACGTCAAAGTTTCGCAACGGATTCCCAACTGTGTCGACGACTCGACTACTTTGCTCTGCACTTCCAGCAATCGTTCCAGTGGCTTGGAATCCTTGCTAGGCAGCCAGTCAACCGGCGCGACTAACACTGTTTGCACCAGGACTCGTCCCACATACCACGGCACCAACGTGTCCGCCAATTCCACCATCGCGCCTGCGTTATTCGGATTGGCGATCGGCACCAACACCAACGGCGTGCTGCCACGCAATCGCGATAGTTCAGGGTTTGAGGCGATGTTCGACACGTCCGTCAGCCGCGCACGTCGGGCGAACAGGGTCAGGAACAACACGCCGCCCAGGCTCAACCAGAACACAGCAATTTGCCCAGCCGCTGGCACAGCGATCCCTTGAAAGATCGCAAGCCCTAAACACGCCAAGCCGCCAACGACGGGGACCAATGGATAGGCCGGCGATCGAAAAGGCGGCGGATCATCCTTGCTGCGATGACGCACTAACATGGCCAACACGTGTGCAATCGCAAACGTGACCAAAAAGATCAAGCTTGACGCAGCGCCCGCGGCAGCCACATCCGGCAAGATCATCACCAACACCGCCACCAAAACGATCGTGACCAACACCGCAACCCACGGCGTTCGCGTTCGATCACTCACACGCGACATCACCGACGGCAACGTATTGTCTCGCGACATTGCCAAAGCGATCCGCGACGCTGCAAACAAGTTCGCTTGCAGTGCCGTGAACATCGATAACACCGCCGCCACGATCACCAGCCAATATCCCGCATCGCCCAGAAACCGCCGTGCCGCCACCGCAACAACCGCTTCGGGATCACTGCCCGCGAGCTCTGCAATTGTTTCACCATCCTGGGTGCCGACGGTCACCAGCACGAACAGAAGCGGCAAGTAAATCAGCAAGGCGATCGCGAGCGATAACAGGATCGCACGTGGGATCGTCTTGGCTGGCTGCTTAACCTCACCACCTACCGCGGCAATCAAATCGAAACCTTGCAAGGCGATAAAACTATAGCCCATCGCCTGAATCAAGCCGCTCCAGCCCGCAATAAAAAACGGCTGCAAGGAGTCCGTAGTTTTCGCAACGTCTTGACCCGCGATCGCCCAAAAGCCGCCGACGACCAACACACCGAAGACCAAAACTTTGGCAACATTCACCCAAGCGCCACCGCCGCCGGAGCGAACCATCAACACCAGCCCTAACCACAATGTGGTCGCTAGCGCGATAGCCGAAGGCAGCCTTCCATCAGACAACCAATCCGGCCCGCCGCCGCTGACGGCCGCAAGTTCGCGAAGCAGCAAGGCTGTGAAGCTACCGAAGCCGATCGCATACAACACCGCGGCAACGATCGACGCGAACCAAACCACCCATCCAACGGTGAACGCCGCCTCGACCGAAAGAACCTTACGGCTAAATAGATACGTCCCGCCTGACTCGGGGAACTTCGACGACATTTCCGCGAAGCTCAAGGCGGTCAGCATCGCGATCAAGCCGTTGATTGCAAACGCGGCGATCGCCCCTGGACCGGTGGTCGCAAAGGCCACGCCCGCCAAGGCCAGAATGCCACCGCCCACGATCGCGCCGACGCCCACTCCCGTCGCACCGACCAACCCCAAGTGGCGATTCCGGTCGCCCTCGTTTGCCGATTGATCCAGCTCGCCGAATGAGTCGCTCAATATGTCATCCAAAACACGAGGTCATCCTAAACAGTGCGACGCAAAACCCTGAGCTATCCTACGAAAAATGGCGTTTTCCCGAACGCGAGCGTCTTCACGCTGTCCCGCTTTTACTCGCTCGCATGAGGTAACTCGCACGTTGCCCCCGACGTAGGCGTGCTTTCGGAAGTCGCTTTCGATCGCAAGTTAGCTGCTTTCGCTTGATCCATTTGGCGTTGTCGTTCACGCCGACGAGCCCGCTGATCTTCGGTCACTTCATCGGCACACCGTGGGCACGCCACCCCACGTTCGAACTTGGCGTCATTGAGCATATCGGGTGTCATCGGCCAACCGCATCCATGACACAACTGGTGTTGTCCGGCTTGAAGATCGTGATCGACCGCTACCCGCTGATCGAAAACAAAACACTCACCGCGCCACCGAGATTCTTCTGGCGAAACCTTTTCCAGGTAATTCAGGATCCCACCGCGTAAGTGGTAAACCTCTTCAAAACCGCATTGCTTCAGATAGGCGGTTGATTTCTCGCAACGGATCCCCCCGGTGCAATACATCGCCACCTTGGGAGTCTTTTGAGGATCCAAGTTTTCGGCAACATATTGCGGGAACTCTCGGAAGGTGTGCGTGTTCGGGTCCAACGCCCCTTCGAACTGCCCGATCTCGATTTCGTAGTCATTGCGGGTATCGATCAACACGACATCGGGATCGTCAACCAGTTCGTTCCAATCTTCCGGTTCGACATAGGTGCCCACGCTTTGATTTGGGTCGATCCCGTCGACGCCCATCGTCACAATCTCTTTTTTCAGCCGCACCTTGGACTTGCGAAATGGCATCTGTTCACACGAAGACCACTTCACGTCGGTGCCGGCGAACGGAGTCTGCCCATCCAGTTCCAGCCCCCTGAGCCAATCGATGAACGCCCGTAGTTCGTCCGGCGTCCCCGCGATCGTCCCGTTAATCCCCTCTGCGGCCAACAACAAAGAACCGCCGATTCCCAAGGATCGCATTTGATCCAAGAGTAGTTGCCGCAGCCCGGCATGATCGTTTAGTCGCACGAACCGATAGATGGCCGCGACAAGAATGGAAGGCCCATCTGACTCGGAAACCGGTGCAGTTGAATCGGACCCGACGTTCATGGGTGCAAGCCTAGCGAGCTGGAGTGAAGAACCGAAAGCATTGAAGATGCGTTGGAGTCTACAAATCCAGCCTCAAAGGAGCAAACGGATCGAGCGGCAATCTCTCCCGACTAGCTATTTCCCTCAATCCGGCCCGGGGCTATTTCACCCAGCCCAGCCAAGCATCGAAATAGGCCACCGGCGTCACGCCCATACCGACCAAGAACGCTCCATCAAACGGTTTGCCGCCATTGAGGTTTCGCATCACAGCGTCAAACCCCCGCCGCTTATCTCGGGTCAGGAACGACTGACAAACAGCCGCCCCGATCAGGTCCGCTCGTTCGGGTGCGAGCCGGCCCGCGAAAAATTCCTTGCCCGACTTCAGACTGCCGACCGCCGTGATCAATTCGGATTGCGCCCGCTCTCGCTCGGATCGGTCCATCTTCTTGTTCGACGCCGCCACTTGGCCCAATCCGTTGGCAAACCAACGCGGGACCGTGATCGAACGGCTCGCCACAGCCAGACTCGCCACCGGAGCGGCCAAACGCTGGGCAATCTCAGCATCTTCGTCACGGTCGGATGCGACCACGGCGACATACGCTTCGATTCCGTTGTACTTCCAGTGCGATTGCCAATCCGTCGGCAACGAACGGCCTTCAACCATTTTCGCGAACTCGCTGTAGTCATAGCGTCGGGGCAGAACGTAAATCGAAGCCAGGCCATTAAAGAAACTCGCGGGAGCCGAATCCAGATCGCTGTCTGGTAATACGATCGTGGCTTGCTTCAGCACTTCTTCGGCCTGAACGGCGACCGCTTCGAGCAGCTTCGGCTGTGCCTCGCCCCACACAGAAAAATGCTCGCTTTCGAAATGGCTCAGTCGATTCGCGTCACCGCCGGCCAGCCGAAAATGCTGTTGCGTGATTTCGGCACGCCGCTGCGTGACTTCTGGAATGGATGCCGCGGCGAGCCAAGCTTTCTTCGTCAGCACCTCCAACGGCATCTCTTGTTCGGTCTTGGGCAACGTCGCACCCTCATCAACCCAGGTGGAAATCAGCTTGATTTGTTGCTCGCTAAGCGGTGGTTTGCCACCCGCCGGCATCCGGTCTCCTTCGAGTCCACGCAGCTTGCGGACCAGCAAACTCGCCTCGCCTTTGCCCGGTTCGATCACCGCCCCGCTGTCTCCTCCACGAAACATCTGCGCCAACGTGTTCATCTGCAAACCGCCTCGGACCCGCATCGCGTTGAGGTGACAACCGCTGCAGTTTTCGACCAAGATCGGAGCGATATCGCTGGCGAAGTGAACGGTCTCCTTCCCCGTCGGCTTCGCAATCTCTTTGGGCTTCGGAGCCGGATCGGGCTCTTCAGCGGCTCCGTTCAGGTTGGTCAACTTCGCTGCGGGATCTTTTCCGTCAAATTTGGCTCCCTCGTTGATCCACTGTTTCAGCACCATTAATTCCGCCGGCGAAACTTTGCCGCCCCCCCGAGGCATGTCGCCGGACTCAATCGTTTCGATCAAACGGCTTCCCACGGTGTCGCCCGCAAAAACCACAACTCCTTCCGGAGGCCCTTTCATCAAATCGGCAAAAGTCGCCAACGAAAATCCGCCCTTGGATCCTGTCACATGGCATTTGCCGCACTTACCTGCCAAGATCGGTGCGACCTGGGATACGAAGCTCACTCCGCCCGTTCCCTCGCCCGCGGGCTTGGCCGAAGGCGACTTCGGGTCGTCCTTCGCCATCGGTGCGGGTTTGCTTTCCGGCCGGGGCGGCAACGTGAAGGGAGCCATCAAAATGCCCTCCAATTCCAGCATCGCTCGTGCGTTGACGATTCGTTTCATCGCCGGGGCCAAGGCGTCGTGCAATTCTGGCGACCCCGCCTTCACGGCGATTTCGATCTGTTTGACCGCTTTATCCAATGCCGCACCCGCCTGATCGAAGCTTCCGGATTGGTATTTTTGGCCCGCCTCTTTGACGCTGTCGTTGACCGCCATCACGATTCGTTTGGACCGCGTATCGAGTCGAACGGGGGTTTGACCAAAAACTACATCGCCCCCCAAACAGAAAAACAGCCCCAACAGAAAAACGGAGCCCGCCCATAGCGGTCGCGAAATCATCTTAAAAACAGGTTTCATAGCGTGATTGGTGCCAAAAAGAGCATTTGGGTTCCTTGCAGTATCCATATCTTAAACCGCAAACGCTTCCACACACAAAATGAACCCGCCGTTTTCGCCCCTTGGGCATCGTCAATGCAACTTCTACACTGTTGGATTGGCCCAACTCGCCACCTTCGGAAGAATAGATGACCACCCAGCCGCAAAGCATTGATCTCGACTCCCCCGCCGCCGCTTTGACCGACCAGCGAATTGTGGTCCTGGACTTCGGCTCGCAATACGCACAGTTGATTGCTCGACGCGTACGTGAACAACACGTTTACTGTCAAATCGTCCGGCACGACATCACAGCCGAACGCATCAAGGAACTCGCCCCTCAAGGCGTGATTCTGTCCGGAGGTCCATCGAGCGTCTACGAAGACGGTGCCCCCCAGGTCGATCCCGCCATCTTTGATCTGGGAATTCCGATCCTAGGCATTTGCTACGGAATGCAGGTCGCCTGCCAAGCGTTGGGTGGACGGGTCGACAACACACCTAGCCGAGAATTTGGTCGGGCGCAGTGCGAGTTCGTCGATCGCGATTCAATCTTCCGAGGCATGGACAGTTCCGAGCAAGTCTGGATGAGCCACGGGGATCAGGTTTCCCAGATCGCCGATCAGTTTACCGTCATGGCCCGGACAGCTACTTGTCCTTATGCCGCGATCCGTCACGTTTCTCGCCCCGTGTTTGGAATGCAGTTCCACCCCGAGGTCACTCACACGCCCAACGGCGGCCAAATCCTGGGCAACTTTGTTCGGGAAGTTTGTGGTTGTGACGGAACTTGGAAGTTAGGCGATTTTGCTGACGCAGCAATCAACACCATTCGTGCTCAAGTCGGCGATAAGCGAGTGATTTGTGGATTGTCCGGTGGCGTCGATTCATCGGTAGTTGCGGCGTTGCTATACAAAGCGATCGGCCCTCAACTTTCATGCATCTTGGTCGACAACGGCTTGCTGCGAAAAAACGAACAACAACTCGTCATCAACGAATTTTCCAGCCACTTCAAAACGGACCTGCGCGTCGTCGACGCCGAAGACCAGTTCCTCGCCGATCTCGCTGGCGTGGCCGAGCCTCAAGAAAAACGCCGCCGCATCGGTCATGCCTTTATCGAATGCTTCAAAGCCGAAGCCGAAAAGATCGAAGACGCCCATTTCCTGGCTCAAGGCACGCTGTACCCAGACGTGATCGAGAGCGGAGCTGACAAGGATGGCCCCGCCGCCACGATCAAGTTGCACCACAACGTTGGCGGGCTTCCTGAAGAACTCGGTTTCGAATTGATCGAGCCCCTTCGCGATCTCTTCAAAGATGAAGTACGCCGCTTAGGACTAGAACTCGGCCTTCCCGAACAACTCGTCTGGCGTCACCCCTTCCCCGGTCCCGGACTCGCCGTCCGTTGCCTCGGCGAAGTCACTCGCGACAAACTTGTCGTACTCCGCGAAGCCGACTCGATTGTGGTCGACGAAATCGAAAAGGCAGGTTTGTATCGTGACACCTCACAAGCATTCGCCGTTCTCTTGCCCGTCCAAAGTGTCGGCGTCATGGGCGATGCTCGTACCTATGACAACGCCGTCGCGGTTCGTTGTGTAAACACGGACGATTTCATGACCGCGGACTGGAGTCATCTGCCTTACGATTTGCTCGCCAAGATCAGCACGCGAATCATCAACGAAGTCAAAGGTGTCAACCGAGTCTGCTACGACATCAGCAGCAAGCCACCTGCCACGATCGAATGGGAGTGATCCGATGAGCGATGTTGTCCGTGAAGACGCTGCCCCTGAACTCAGCCTAATGTCAGCACGTGAATACCAAATCGCAAAGAACCTACCAACTCATTGCGAGCTTGTGAAAGGCAAGGTTGTGGAAATGAATCAACCATCACCGCTTCATGGACGCTGTTGCTTTCGAATCGCGTTTGCGTTGGGAAAACATGTCGAAACGCATCAGTGTGGCCACGTAATGACGTGCGATTCAGGAATCCAGACTTCTGAGGCGCCTGACACGGTCCGCGGCGCCAATATTTCCTTTTGTTCGTACGACCGCCTTCCAAAAGATGCAGAGATCCCCGACGACTACAACGGACCGCCACCCGAAGTCGTATTCGAGGTGCTCTCCAAGACCGATCGTTGGTCACTGGCTTATGCAAAAATCAGCGAATACTTGGACATCGACGTGAAAGTGGTGGTCATCGTCGACCCCCGAAAACGTAATGCTCGTATTTTCCGTGAAGACGGATCCGACATTGAGCTCACCGAAAGAGACACGTTGGAACTTCCCGAAATCAACCCAATCTTTAAGTGCCAAGTCGCGGATTTTTTCTAGCGATTTCAAATACTGTTACTAACAAACCTTCACACTTCAAACTTCTTACTTCAAGCTTCCAGACATGGCCGGACAATTCATCTACCAAGTCACTGACCTGACTAAAAAGCATGGTCAAAAAAAGGTCCTTGAGAACGTCAATCTCGCCTTTTACCCCGGTGCCAAGATCGGTGTGCTCGGTCCTAACGGCGCGGGTAAATCGACTCTGCTAAAGATCATGGCCGGCACCGATACCGAATTCGAAGGCACCGCACGCTTGGGCAAAGGATTCACCGTTGGCTACCTCGAACAAGAGCCGCCACTGGATCCGACCAAGACCGTTTTCGAAAACGTGCAAGTTGCCGTCGCCGAACGCCAAGCCGTTGTGGATCGGTTCAACGAAATCTCCGGCTTGCTTGGTGAAGTCACTGACGATGACGAGATGACCAAGCTTTGCGACGAGATGGCCGAGCTTCAAGACATCATCGACGCGGGCAACCTGTGGGAACTGGATCGGTTCGTCGAAATGTCGATGGCCGTCATGAACCTGCCACCGGGCGATGCCGAGATCACCAACCTGTCCGGTGGTGAAAAACGCCGTGTCGCATTGTGCCAATTGCTGATTCGCCAGCCCGACTTGCTGCTGTTGGACGAACCGACCAACCACCTCGATGCCGAAAGCGTTTCGTGGCTGGAACAACACCTCGCGAAATATCCAGGTACCGTCGTCGCGGTCACCCACGATCGCTACTTCTTGGACAACGTTGCTCAGTGGATTCTGGAAGTCGATCGCGGCAAGGGCATGCCTTTCGAAGGCAACTACAGCGCATGGCTAGAAAACCGAGCTAAGCGAATGGCCCTGGAAGAACGCCAACAGAAAGCTCGTGAAAAGAACCTTGCTCGCGAACTTGAGTGGATCCGCATGAGCCCCAAGGCTCGCCAAGCGAAGTCCAAAGCACGGATTAAGTCATACGAAGAAATGTCGGCGGAAACCTTCGAAGATCGACCGGATGATTTGGAAATCCAAATCCCGTCCGGCAAGCACCTCGGTGCCCTCGTGATCGAAGCCGAAAAGGTCAACAAAGCCTTCGGTGACAAGGTCCTGATGAAGGACATGTCCTTCCGCCTTCCCCCCGGTGGAATCGTTGGCATCATCGGCCCCAACGGAGCTGGCAAGACAACCTTGTTCAAGATGCTAACGGGCAAAGAACCCGTTGATAGCGGCACCATCAAGGTTGGCGAAACCGTCGACCTGGGCTACGTCGACCAATCGCGTGACAAGCTGGATCCAGACAAAACGATCTTCCAGGAAATCAGCGGCGGTCACGACTCGTTTGAAATGGGCGGCCGTGTCATGCACGCTCGTTCTTACGTGTCGAAGTTCAACTTCAAGGGTCCCGACCAAGAAAAGAAGGTCGGTGTCCTGTCCGGTGGAGAACGCAACCGTGTCCACTTGGCGTCATTGCTTCGCAAGGGCTGCAACGTGTTGCTGCTCGACGAACCGACCAACGACCTCGACGTCGACACTTTGCGTGCGTTGGAAGAAGCGATCGCGAACTTCGCCGGCTGCGTTGTTGTGACATCGCACGACCGCTGGTTCTTGGATCGTTTGGCAACCCACATCCTGGCCTTCGAAGGCAACGGCAAGGTGGTTTGGTGCGAAGGTAACTTCGATACCTACGAACGAAACCGCCGCGAACGGATGGGTGAAGACTCCGATGACGATTCGTCGCGTTCACGATACAAGAGTATCCACGCCGGTTAGTCGTCCATCGCAGGACCTCTCCCCTCGTTAATTCTTCGAGATGCGATAAAACATAGTGGTACACCGGTCGTCAGCCGCGGCGACCGCATCACAACCACACAATATGATTCTATCCCAAGGCAATCGACACGATGACGATCCTGCGAGTAGGCACTAACGAAAAGTACTCCGATGGTTGGGAATCCGCTTTCAGCGGAACTCCGACCAAACGAAAGAAGGCAACTGCCAAGAAGAAAGTTCAGAAAAAGGCAAAGAAGGCTGCCGCTGCGAAACCAGCTAGCAAGAAGAGCTCAGTCAGCAAAAGCAGCAAGGCGGTGAAGCCAGCAAAGGCATCCGTCCGCAAGCCAGTCAAAAAGGCTGCGAAGAAGTCGGTCAAGAAAGCGGTGAAGTCGCGAGCAGCCGCCGCGAAAAAGTCCGTTAAGAAAAGCGTCAAGAAGTCGGCTAAAAAGTCAGCAAAGAAGAGCGTCAAAAAGACGGTCAAGAAGAAACGAAGCTGAGCTGGCAGGGACGTTTCCGCGCCAGTCTGTTTGGGTATCTCGTTCGTCTAATATCTCCCTTTTATGTCTTCGAATCCTCCCAGCGATCGTCCATCGGACTCGGCACGCGGCGAGGATTCTGGTCGGGATATGCCACCTCTGCATTCACTTGTTTCCGGCGAGGACTTCGATGCCTCGTGGCGAGCCGCGCTGGAAGGGCCCTCAGCAGACGGACGCGATGCCCTACAAAGTTTGGTGGGCTACCTGAACTTCTCGTCCGGGCTGGCCGCGCCGTCGATTCTGAAAGCCTGGAACCGAGTCCACGATGAAGCCGCCGGTGGAGATGTCTTATCTGGCCCTCCACCGTTCTTAATCATCCGGCGCTGGCTCGAAGAAACGACCCAAAGCTTACGCGTCGAGAAGACCGCGTTCGGCGATGTCTCTCGCGCGGAAAATATCATCCGGGTGCTCTGGTCAAAGCTGCTGCCAAGCTATCTCGACTTTCACCGCGACCTGTTGTTTCACCTCGAACCGGAATTGATCTTCAACGGTTTCTTTTTGGCTCGGTGTTCCGAGTCGATGCTGCAACACATCGGTGAAACCAATTCGATCGACGACGAAAACAAACTCGTCGAAAAGATCATTGCCCAGCTAAACGACTACGTCGGCTACCGACCGGTCGCCCTGCTGGAAAATCGATCTTGCCAACCCTATGAAAATGAATTCGTTCGCCCGATCCCGTTGGCAATCGACGGTGCTGGGATATCCGCCGGACCCTATCGCGAATTGATCCGGCGCGCACTCCGCTCGATCACCACCGCACCGCCGGACATCCTGCGATCCGCCGCGATGGATCCACATCAAATCAAAGAACTTTGTCTCGACCCGCGGGCTTATGACTTTGACCATCCCGTCAATCGCCGCCCTAACTATCACTTCGGTGGCTGGGACGAACGGTCCATCGACGGGGACGGTCGGTACGACCGCTTTATCCTACGCAGCGTGACGCTGGATTCGCTGTTGCAACGAGTCCAAGACAACAACAATCTACCCGAAGAAGAGGTTCTCGAAGAAGCCGCATCGGTGCTGGCCGGCACCATGCTAATGGCTTCAGGCGTTTCCGGATGGGGGCCAGGTGCCTACTCCAGCGATGTCACACTGCGATCCTTGATGGTTCCGATCGCAAACTACCGCGACGAGTTCTATCGATGGCGAATTTCCCAAATCGGTGGCCAGCATGGAAAACGCTTGCTCGCCGAAGCGGAGACCCGTCACCAACCTTTCGGTGCCGCTCGACAACACCTCAACGCGTCGCTTGCCCGCAGTCGGGCCGTGCAGTTGCAGCACGTCCAACTCGCCCGCATCTATGCCCGCATGGGCTATCCCGATTCTGCTGCACGCCAAGCGGATGTGGTGTCGGCCGCCTCGGCACGATTGATGTGCCGGATCGATTGCGGCATGACGCTCGGCCTGCGAGCTCTCCGCGCTGGCGATCTCGATCAGGCGATCGCGGTTCCCGAACAAACCTTTGATCTGATCCGCCGCGCGATTCACTGCGGTGCGTTGATGGATCCGTGGGACATCCTGGGATTCATGGGCAACTTCAGCCTGTATCCTGGAATCGAAAACTCGATTCACGACAGCCGACTCGACGAACTGCTCTACATCATCGAAAGCTTGTTCGGATACATCGCTCGCGTTTGGAGCGAAGCGGCGGCGCGGGATGACGAGGCCGCCTACGATCAAATGGATTCCCAGTACCGCGAGATCGCCCAATGGTGGCGAACCTTCGCGGCTCACACTGTCGAATCCGTCGAGGCTGCCGATCCGTGGGAATCCTACGAATCGGCTCGTCTAGTCGCTCAAGCGTTGCGGCTCTGGCATCGCGGTGGCGCCCGCCATGGTGATATCGCGTTCTGGGCTCCCCACGCGGACCTGTTCGATTCTCCACGCGCTTACATGCTGGTGATCTCGGCACTGTTGGAACGTAAAGACTTCATCCCTGCACAAGCGTTGTTGATCCACTGGCTCGGACAAGCCGATCGGGTTGGACTGCGCAGTGGTGCGAGTTCTTTGCCAAGACTAGCCGAACGCTGGTTGCTGCAACTTCGCGATCACCTTCGTGACGAACCCGGTGAACTTTGGCCACGGGTCAACAAGTTCTTCGACTACCTCGAAGCCAACGCCGAATCCTTTTGGTCAGCTCCTAAATTCGAAGTCGGTGACGAATCGGTCACCAACCGTTCCGGCGATCAATGGGAACAGGAACTCGCCTCGGCGACGGACGACCTATTCGCGCCGGAATCCGACGATGATTGGAATGAAGATTCCGAAGCCGGTTTGTTTGACGCTGCCTATGAAGACGTCAGCTATCGTGACACCACAGACGATGGCAACGAGGGATCGATCTTCGACACCGGCGGCGAAAGCGAAAGCGTCGACGAACTGGAAACCGAAGTCAAACGACTCGGCAGCCGTCTGGATTTCTTGCAAGCGTTGGCCCGCATGTGGGCCGTGGGCGCGGACGTTGCGATTACTCACCACACCGATCGCCACGACACCACCATTCATGATCCTGCGGACCAGGCGGCCAGCGGCATCAGCGAGCAAACGCACCGTCAACAAGTCGAATCCCTCCAAGCTTGGGCCCGACGCGCCGTTGAAAACCGTATTGGATTGCTAAAGCTGCTTAGCGATGTTCGTGCGTACAAGGTCAAGCCAGCCGGCACCGATAACGAATCGATGCGCAGCTATGATCGCCGGCGAGTCTTACGTGATTCGTTGATGGAACGCGTGATTGAAACCGCCGTCGAAATGTCAGACGCTCGGCGATTGATCGCCAGTGCCCTGCTAGCTTTGGACCACAAGGATTCTGCAGATGCTGGCGAAGAGTTTGCCGAAGACGATGCAGGTGCGATCGAGCTGTTCTCGTCACTGATCGCCGGTGATGCCGCCACGGCTCGCAAGGCGTTTCCAGGATTCGTGGACTCTGTCCTCCAACGAAACCTGCTCTACATTCCGCTGTCACGCGGCGGTGATCCAGTCAAGATTTACGTTGCCCGTCTCCGTGAACGCGTGCTTCGACATTTACTGCATTGGCTTCCCCGCCGGGGACTTTTGGTAGAAACGTGTCGGTTGATTGAAACCGCTCGCCAAATGGAACAGCGCAATCCAATCGGCGCCGGTGCGGTGACGGAATTCGATGGCCTCTACCGCGCAGGCTACCGTTCGATGGTGGGCTCGATGTCCGAAGCGGTCCTGCACGCCAGTGCCCCCGAGACAACATCGGACTCCGAACCGGCCAACCCAGTCGACCGGCAACTGACCGAAACCGATCAACAGCGAATCGCTGACACGCTCATCCCTTTGCTTGAAAAGCTGACCGAAGTGATGCTGGGCAGTTGGCTCGCCCACAGCCAAACGCTGCGGCTGTCACCGCTGGAAGCCGTTGGGGATACAGCTAAATGGAAACGCCTGGTTGAATTCATCAGGACGTATGGCGATCCCATGTTCACCCAAGGCTTCTTACAGCTCAGTAACATTCGGGCGGTCCTGCACCAGGGCGTTGAAAGCTGGCTCAGTCGTGCCATGGAAGACGGCGACGATTTGCTCGATGAAACGGACCTCATGCAGGCGCTGCATGACGGTCGCATCGACCTGAGCGTAGCCGCCCGCTGGGTTTCGCTGGTGTTCGAATCGTTGATGGACCACCACGCCGAATACCAAGACTACAACAGCACCACGACCCAAAGCGATCGTGGGGAAATGATCTACACGTTCTTGGACTTCCTGCGATTGAAGGCTCGCTACGAACGTGTGGCGTGGAACCTAAAACCAATTATGTGGACGCATCAGGTTCTCGTCCGCATGGGTCTAAACGATGCATCCAGCGCATGGCGTCACAGTCTGAACGAACGGATTTCCACGGAAGCCGAGCTGTACGTCAAGCGGTTGATCGAACTGCAGCAACGCTATTCAATGCGAATGCCCACCGTGGCCGATCGACTAGAAGAACGGTTCGTTCAACCGATGACGATCGATCGCATGCGAGCCTTTGTTCGACCGGCGATGGCGGACGCGGAAGCCAACCGCGATAGCGTTGCCTTTGAACAACTGGAATCCGAGGCCAACGAACTTTCCAAACGTCCCGTTGGTGTCGGCCTCGACTTGCCACCCTGGCTTTCCGCCTTGGACGAAGAAGTCGAAAAGATCGGCAAACGTAACCTCGCTAGCGAAATCGACCTGCAAGATCTAATCACCATTCCGGTCACCCCGCTTTCACTTGACGAACTCCGCACCCAACTGACCACAGCATCCATGCAAGGTCGTCGGCTTCCCCACATGCGGAAAAAACGCTAAATCCCGATCGGTGACGTCCTGTATTGCGAATCGATGCACGTCAACACAACGCACGTCAACACAACGCATCGAGACACAACGCACTGCGACGAAGAAAACTGGGTAGCGTTCGCGACAATGCGAACTCCTGACGAACTAGCCCACCCGCCCATTGGCGCCACTGAAGCTTGGCAAGAACGATTCAGTTCGAACGTGCCACTGAATTACAAACCTTTGAAGCCCCGAACCCATCTGCTTTCGGCATGAACGACCACTCGCGATCCGGCTCCTATCCAACCGAAACCGCTCCCGTCGACGAACGCCCTTGGGAAAAGCTGACCGAACTTGCTGACCTGGGTAACGCTGCGCCGCTGATCGAATTCATCGAGAACCTCACATCAAGCGACCAGGCACTTGCCCTCAGTCGACTGGACGAAGAGCATCGCAAGACCGTCCTCACCACACTGCCTGCCGAAGATGCGGCAGAGTTACTAAGACACCTTAGCGAAATCCAAGCGGCGGATCTGGTCGAATCGCTATCGATCGACGAAGCCGCTGCGATTGTTCAAGAGATGCCCAGCGACGAGCAGGCTGACTTGTTGGGCGACTTGGATCAAGTTCAAGCCAGCGAAATCATCGATGCCTTCCCACGCGATGAAGCAAAAGCCGTTCGCGAGCTGTTTGCTTACAACGACGATGTTGCTGGCGGGTTGCTAGTTCGCGAGATCTTGCGGTTTGATCAGTCCACCAAAGTCGCCGACGTGATCAACACGCTTTCCGAAAACGCCGAAGAATTCCGCGACTACGACGTGCAGTACGCATACCTGACCGATGACGATCAACGACTGGTCGGCGTTCTACCGATGCGAAATCTGTTATTTGCACGACGCAACGATCCTGTTGCCGACATCATGATCGCCGATCCGCTTTCCCTTCGCGACACGACACCGCTGGACGAATTGATCGACTTTTTCGACAGCCACCATTTTCTTGGCGTACCCGTCGTCGATAACAGTGGCCGGTTGCTGGGTGTTGTTCACCGTAACGCGGTCGACTACGAAGCCACCCGTGCTGCCGAAAGTGACTTCCTGAAAAGCCAGGGGATCATTGGCGGCGAAGAACTGCGCACTATGCCGCTGTTGCAACGCGCCAAACGACGACTCAGTTGGCTAAGCATCAATGTCGTCTTGAACATCGGTGCCGCGGGCGTCATCGCACTGTACCAAGACACTCTCGAAAAGGTCATCGCGTTGGCCGTCTTCCTGCCAATCATCAGCGACATGAGCGGATGCAGTGGTAATCAAGCGGTCGCCGTCAGCATGCGAGAACTCTCGCTCGGCCTGGTCCGCCCCACCGAAATGCTTCGCGTCTGGCTAAAAGAGGTTAGCGTTGGACTGATCAACGGTGCTGCCCTGGGACTACTCGTCGCGATCGTCGCCGTGATCTGGGATGGCAATGGCTATCTGGGTTTGGTCGTGGGCGTGGCATTATTCGCCAACACGATCATCGCAGTTTCGATCGGCGGCACGGTCCCCTTGCTATTGAAGCGACTCGGCTTTGACCCCGCCGTCGCCAGTGGTCCGCTGTTAACGACGGTCACTGACATGTGTGGCTTCTTTCTAGTTCTTGGACTCGCCACCGCCATGCTGAACCAACTGGTCCCCTAACGCCGTGATTCCAACAGCGCAGTGCACCAAACAACGCAGTGCACCAAACAACGCAGTGCACCAAACAACGCAGTGCACCAAACCCAACGATACGGCGTGCTCGATTTGCTAACGCCGTAACCGCGGTCGCATATTGGACTCAAACGACATACCCGGTTGGCTGCATGTCGAATCGACGACATGCCAGATCGGCTACATGCTTAGCCGTCGAACAAGATCATGGTTCCCATCGCGGGCAACCAAGATCCAGTACATTCCCGTCGTGGATCCCTTGCAGATTGCGTACAGGGCAGCCAACGCTCGCGTGCAACCATGACTTCCGCTCTTAGGCAACGCGTTCTTCTTCAGAATCGCAGTCCGCCGATGGGGACCGTCTTCATAACGCGTGATCTGCTTACCATCTTCTTGGGCGTCAACCATGCAACTATTGCAAATCAATTGATTCGGTTGAACTCCCATTGCTCGGCCGCCTGGTTTGAGAGGGTTCTTTAGTGCCGTGCGGATATTGCAACAATTGCCACAATAGTTCTCGCCGCAAACCCGGCAATGATGGCGGTCAGCCCCCGACTTGATTCGTGAACTCACTGGCGCTGCACACGAATTGCAAGTCTGAGAATCCGGCATCCATACCGCCATAGACGAAGGTTCGATGAACGCCATTCCTCCGTGCATACTGATCTTGTTCTTCTTAACCTGCTTACGAATCCGGCGATAAACCCATTGCGATACACTGGGCATCCCCGCCAACAAGACACCGACCGCTTTGATCCCTAAGTCGCACTCGGACCGATTGATCAACCAAGTCACCGCTTCATCGCATTCAGTTCGACCGTCGGCTCCTCTGGCACAGTTACAAGGGTATGGGCTCTGACGATTGGTGCCCTGTGGCACCACGTCGTGCAAATTGTTTTTGTTGACGACCGAGCCATACTCGCTGTAGATCTCTAAAGCCACAATCCAAGGCTTCACCGCCGAACCGAGACCGCTTGATGCACCACTAGCAACGCTGACTGCGTTGACAACGAATCCGGGCACCTGTCTGCCAAGAAAATCGCGAACCGTCTTGGCATTCCCTTGAGCCTCGTAAGACAATAGGGAGCCCTTCATCTTGTTGACCATTTCCATCGTCGTCACGGTGGAGAGCCGATTCCAGTCATCATTTGCCACCAATTTTTGCAGTGGGCGATCAACTTCGTTCTGAATCCGGCGGGTCACTTCCATGGACTGAGTCAACGGTATGGGAGCAGCAGAAACTTGAGTCATTTCAATTCGCTTAAGTAAGACGCCCATAATCCGACAAATCTGATCTTCTGTATCGGTTTCTCCGGCGGTAACAATTAGCCCAATTACAGAGCCGATTGAGCCACCGCCGGTAAAACACACCGGCGGCGGACGCCCTACAGGACGCTCTCTGCCGGAATTTGCCAATGTTCTTAGGTCTCCACGAGCTCCATCTTGACCGTGCTTCAAGTCAGCAGGATCTCAAAATTGCCCATGACGCCGATGGGTTGCTGCCCCAAAACCGCCACATTTCAAGCGTTTCGCGTCTGCACGTTCGTCCTTCATCAAAACGATTTCCTTCACGCCAAGAGAATCGCCAAAACGACTGGATTCCACCACACAACCTTGGATGCGATTAAGCTAAGCGAAACAAATTAGAGTATTTCGTGTACCGAAAGCGCCCCCAATGCCAAGCAACTTGGCCTACTCACTCGGGCCAGCGTCTGCGGATGATGGCTTGCCGTTGCCGCTCACGCCATTTCAACACCACGTTTAATTCACAACACCGTCACGGTTCCAGGGTCTCCAAAAGGGAATACTTCCATGCTAGCCGCGTTGATAACCAATAATCCTTGGGTCGATGCCGCGATCATCTTGATCGTCGGCTTGATCGTGCTGCTGATGTTCGCAGCCACCCTGGCAAACAAGTACTACATCAAGGTTGGCCCCGATCGAGCCATCGTGCGTTCGGGCCAAGGCGGCGTCAAAGCGGTTTGCGGCCAGGGCATGGCCGTCATTCCGCTGTTACAGCAATACGAGTTCATGGACTTGACGCTAAAGAGCTTCGAGATCCACCGTGAAGGAAGCGCCGGCCTAATTTGTAAAGACAACATCCGCGCCGACATCAAAGTTGCGTTCTTCATCCGTGTCGCCAACTCACCGGCCGAGATGAAAGAAGTTGCCGAGGCAATCGGTGCCAAACGCTGCAGCCAACTCGAAACGCTTCGAGAACTCTTTGACGCGAAGTTCAGCGAAGCTCTTAAAACGGTCGGCAAGCAGTTCGATTTCATTGACTTGTACGACCAACGAGACAAATTCAAGGATGAAATCCTGAAGGTCATCGGCACCGACCTGAACGGTTACCGCCTCGACGACGCCGCGATTGACTATCTGGAACAAACGCCACTGAGCATGCTCAGCCCCAGCAACATTCTTGACGCGGAAGGCATCAAGAAAATCACCGAGCTGACGTCGAGCGAGAAAGTCAAGGAAAACCAGTTCACCCGCGACAAAGAAAAGACACTTAAGAAGCAAGACGTCGAAGCCGAAGAAACCATCCTTGCACTCGAACGCCAACGCGTCGAAGCGGTTGAAAAACAACATCGCGAGATCGCTGAGATCACCGCTCGCGAACAAGCCGCCGCAGCCAAGGTCCAAGAAGAACAACGACTTGAATCGGAACGTGCCCGCATTCAAACCGAAGAAGAAATCGGCATTGCCGAAGAAAACAAGTCGCGGCAAATCCTTGTCGCCATGCGGAATAAAGAGAAAACTGACGCCGTCGAAATCGAACGCGTATCGCGAGACCGCGACCTCGAAGCAACCGAGCGATTGCGGGTTGTCGGTGTTGCCGAAGTCGAAAAAGAAAAAGCGATCGAAGTCGAGAAGCGGAACATCCAAGAAGTCATTCGCGAACGGGTCGCTGTCGAACGGGCCGTTGTTGAAGAACAGGAAAAGATTAAAGACACCGAGGAACTCGCAAAGGCGGACCGGGCCAAGAAGGTTCAAATCACCGCTGCGGAAATGAAAGCGGAAGAAGAACTGATCCGCCAAGTCAAGTTGGCCCAAGCCGAAAAGGAAGCCAGTACTCTGCTTGCCGAAAAGATCGGGATCGAAGCCGAAGCCAAACGCGATGCAGCCGAAAAGGAAACCGCAGCGACCAAAATGCTCGCCGAAGCGGAATCCGCCCAAGCCGCCGCGATTGGACTGGCCGAAGCCCAAGTGCAGGAAGCCAAAGCTGCTTCACTGGAAAAAGAAGGTCTCGCCGAAGCGAAGATCTCGATGGAAAAGTACAGCGCCGAAGCCAAGGGCCTGACCGAAAAGGCCGAAGCGATGAAGAAGCTCGACGGAGTCGGCAAAGAACACGAAGAGTTCAAGATCAAAATCAAGAAGGAACAAGATGTCGAAATTGCAGCGATCGATGCTCAACGAGGAATCGCCGAAAGCCAAGCCAGTGTCATCGGCGACGCCCTGAAGGCGGCTCGTATCGACATCGTTGGTGGTGATGGCGAGTTCTTCGAACAAATCACCTCCGCTGTGAAGGGTGGCAAGGCAATCGACCGCTTTGTCTACAACTCCAAGGTGGCGACTGATATCAAGGACACGTTCTTTGATGGCAATGCGGAATACTTCCGCAGCCAGGTCCAAGAGTTGATGAACCAGTTCGGCTTGGATACCGATGGTGTCAAAGACCTGTCGATCGCCGCCCTGATCGCCAAGATGATGGGAATGTCATCGACCGATGACGTGCGTAATCAATTGACCAGCCTGCTTAGCGTGGCGGCGACGGCAAATGTCACCGACCAGAAAGCGGGCCGATTGCTCGCCAAACCCGCTGTGGATTCAGTTGCGACCACTAGCAAGAAACCGACGCGCAAGTCCTAGAAGGTGACTGAGCACGTACAGTCGCTTTCGGGCTGCCTCACTGCGGCAAACGACATCCTTGAGCCTTCGCTCTAGGATGTCGGCGCCCACCAATCACTCCTGCTGCATCGCGGCCTTGGAATGTCCCGATTGATAAGGGAACCTGAATCTATGTCCGAACCTCAACTTGCCGGCGGAACCTACGAGATCCTGCGCAACCGGTTGCGGGATTCGGCTGGTGAACTTCGCAACCGACTCGATGCTCTCAACATCGATCGCAACGAAGTGTTTGGTAATATCGAAACCCGCTTGGTCGCTACCGAGCGCGTCACGACTGATCACAACTGCGTCCCTCGCGACATCGTTTCGATCGGTGAGCACTTTGTATTCGGCTACAACGTGCAGTTCGGGCTGAAGACCGAGATTCATCTTCCGGATGTCTTTTCGATCTATCGGATGGAAGACCACCACTTCCACCCCACCCCGCTGGATCAATTGCAAGATCCAAGGTTCATTCGTGACTTCGAGGAATTGTACCGGTTCTATAAAGGGACCACATTTTTGCGGTTCTTCGTTTCCGGCCCTAACCTGCACATGGTGTTTCAGGTTGGCAAAACGGCCCGCGATATCAAGTCGTTCAAATGGCGATTGGCCGATGGAACGATGCAGTACATCGACAACCGCAGCGATCACGAAGTCAAACGCCCACCTCAACATGCATTCGCTTGGGAACGCGCCACCCGCGATATGCACCGCTACGGCGAACACCCACATATTTCGATCGAAGACAAAGTCTTTGTGGAAACGGTTGGCGGCGACCTGACCGTCAAAGTGGAAAACAACACCAGCAGCGGCGAAGGAATCTACGCTGAACCGGTCGATAACCCCGACCAAAAACTCGACGACGCAGAAACATACTACGCCATCGTCGGCAACTTAGTGCTGCTTAAGATCAAGCCGTATCAAGAGGAAGCATTTCGCTACATCGTTTTTTCAGGCAAGATCAACCAAGCCGTTCGGCTGGACGAAATGCAGCATGCTTGCGTTATGCTGCCAGGTGACCAGGGACTGATTTTCCCAGGCGGTTACTACTTACAATCAGGCGAATTTAAGCGTTTCGACCATGGTCTTTCTGACATGCGTTTCGAACGCACCATTACGTCACCCAATGGCGAAGACTATCTGTACCTGTTCAGTAACATCGAAAACGGTACCTACATCCAACTTCGGTACAACCAAATTCGCCAAAGCGTCGACACACCGCTGGTTTGCCATGGGCAAACCTTCTTCGAAGCCGGCGAAATGGTGTGTTTCAAGACACAAGAAGCTCCCCAAAAGCATCACGCCATCCAAATTTGGCAAACGCCATTCACGGGTGAAAATCATCTACCGGACAACCAAACCGATTCGCTGCTCTTCAAGATCGGCAACAAAGATCTCGTTCGCGGGATGGCCGAGTGCACCGAGATCCTGCAACTGATTGAAAAGGACGATAGCTACGACGGTCTCTACAGCGATCTCGCCAAGAAGACCGGTGACGTTCTAGACAGCTATTTCTGGATCGGAAAGGACGAAACCCATCGACTTGACGAACCCCTGACGGGGATCAAGCACGCTGCCGCTGCCGCTATCGACGAATTCGAAAAGGTCGTTCGTGTTCGCCAATCGACGACCAAGCAAACCGAACAAGTTCGATCTGCCATTGATGCCACTCTAAAGCAAATCGAACGAGCACGTTTCGAATCAATCGACGATTTTGTCTCTTCGCTAACCGAACTTCGCCAACATCGCGGGCATGCGATCACGCTTCGAGACCTGAAGTTTGTCGATGAATCGCTGGTCGACGATCTCGAAAAACGTGTTCAAGAAAACGCCGATCGGCTCAGTCGTCGCTGTGTGGACTTCCTGCTCGAACCGGACTCGCTGGCACCCTACCAACAACGTATCGAATCCGCCGAAGCGGAGGTCAAGGAAGTCCAAACCGTTGCCGTCGCTAGTGAACTTAGCGAACAGATCGATACCGCCGCTTCCGATTTAGAACTGTTGACCGAAACCGTCAGCAACCTGCAAATCGATGATGCGACCCAGCGGACTCAAATTATCGATTCGATTGGCAACGTTTTCGCGTCAGTCAACCGGGTTCGCAGTGCACTGAAGAACCGACGACGCGATCTAGTCGGCTCCGAAGGGCGGGCCGAGTTTGCGTCGCAAATGAAACTTCTCGAACAAACCACGTCGGGCTATCTCGACGTGTGCGACACACCCGCTCGCTGCGACGAGTATCTCACCAAAGTCATGGTGCAACTGGAAGAACTCGAAGGACGATTCGCAGAATTCGACGAGTTCATTGAAACACTTAGCGAACGACGCGAAGAGGTCTACGCCGCGTTCGAGTCCCGCAAGATTGCCCTAGTCGAAAAACGCAATCGGCGTGCTGAATCCTTGGCCTCGGCAGCCGACCGTATTCTCAAAGGGATCAACTCGCGGGTCACCGCGATGGAATCCACCGATGACATCGCCGCCTATTTCGCTGGCGACCTGATGGTTGCCAAGTTGCGAGATTTGATTGAACAACTCGATGAACTGAGTGATGCCGTTCGGGTCGGCGATTTGCAAGGACGCATGAAGGTCGTCCGCGAAGACGCCATGCGTGGCCTGAAAGATCGGCAAGACCTATACGAAGACGGTGGTGATATCATCCGGCTGGGTGAACGCCGATTCGCGGTCAACACCCAACCGCTCGATTTGACAACGGTATTGCGAGGCGGTGAACTTTGCCTGCATTTGACTGGCACCCAGTTCTTTGAACCGATGCACGAACCCCGGCTCAACGACGCTCGTGACCTTTGGGACCAGCCGCTGATCAGCGAGAACCGAAACGTCTATAGAGCGGAATATCTCGCGATGGATCTGTTCGCGAAAGCAAGCCAGACACCGAACAAACCCGACACCGCTTGGATCGCCCAACAAATGGCCGGTCGTTTCGATGAAGGCTATGCCAAGGGCGTCCACGATCTTGATGCAGCTAAAATCCTCGCTGCACTCATCGAGATGGAAACCCACTTAGGATTACTTCGCTACGAACCGTCCCTCCGCGCTGCGAGCCTACTTTGGTTCGAACAGATCCTTAGCGACGATGACCGTCGCAAGATGCAGCAATGGATTCAAGGCTTTGCAAAACTGGCTCGGGCACTTCCCGATGCGAAGCCTGCCATTGAATTTCGTCAACGACTGACGGAACTCGCCGACGCGGATTCGTCTAGATGGTCACCTTTGTTTAGCTCCGATGTCAGCCCTACCAGAGTGGCGGATTATCTATTCGACGAACTAATCTCGCCCTCCTCACAAGCAATCGTCAGTGATCCAGCACGTAATCTGCTCCGCGAGTTGGAACAGTCTCTGCCCCAATCCGACCGTTCGAAATGGCTGAACGCAGGGATCAATGACAACGCTCATGATCCTTTGAAGTGTTTTGTGTTGGCACGCAACTGGGCGGATGCATTTCTTGCAAAACGAGATCGCGGGCAATCCACGGCTGAAATCGATCCGGCAACGGGCTATCGAGATGAGATCGCTTGGCTCATCTTGCGTTCGGTCACATCTCAATCCGAATCGTCGCAACTGTCTTCGAGTAACAAAACAAAGGACAGAAAAGCGGACGCGGGTGAGAAGTTGAAAAGCCTGTCCAACGACAACTCACGTTTGGACGATTCATCGCCAAGTGGCACGACCAGCAAGAAAGCCAAGTCCGCTCCCGTAGCCACACACATCACTGGGTTACTGGGCAGCCATGAACGAATTCAAGACGGCCAGCTCACCCTGCACTACCACGAGTTTAATAAACGCCTACGTCATTACACCAACGAAGTCGTTCCACGTTTCCGGGCATTGCATACCGCAAAAGCGGAGATCATCGACCGATCACGACAAGAGATGCGGCTGGAAGAATTCAAGCCCAAAGTTCTATCCAGCTTCGTTCGAAATCAACTTCTTGACGAAGTCTATCTTCCCATCATCGGTGACAATCTTGCTAAGCAAATGGGTACCGCTGGCGAAGACAAACGAACGGACCGCATGGGTCTGCTGTTACTGATTTCGCCGCCAGGTTACGGCAAAACGACTTTAATGGAATACATCGCCAACCGGCTTGGGTTGGTTTTCATGAAGATCAATGGTCCGGCGATTGGACATGGTGTGACTTCCCTTGATCCGGCCGAAGCCCCCAATGCGGCCGCGAAAGAAGAAGTCGAGCGTCTAAACCTGGCCCTCGAAATGGGCGACAACGTGATGCTATACCTTGATGACATTCAGCACACGCACCCAGAACTCCTTCAGAAGTTCATTTCTCTTTGCGACGCGACTCGAAAAATCGAAGGCGTCCGAAATGGAAAAACGCGGACGTACGACCTGCGTGGTCGCCGCGTCGCCGTTGTCATGGCGGGTAACCCCTATACCGAAAGCGGCGATCGCTTCCAGATTCCTGACATGCTTTCCAACCGAGCCGATGTCTACAATTTGGGCGAAATCATTGGCGACAAGGCGGATGCTTTCGAGATGAGCTATCTCGAAAACTGCCTCACCAGCAATGCGACGCTTGCTCCACTGGCTTCCTCGCCACCCAAGGATGCTCGTCAGATCCTGCTCGCCGCTCAACGCGATTCGATCGAAGGCATCGACCTGGAAAGCAACCTGCCGCTCGATCAAGTCCGTGACATGTTCGAAGTGGCCCGTAAACTACTACGTGTTCGCGACGTCGTTTTACGAGTCAATCGTTCATACATCCGTAGCGCTGCCCAAGCCGACGCGTATCGCACCGAACCGCCATTCAAGTTGCAAGGCAGTTACCGGAACA
Source organism: Rhodopirellula sp. J20-39 (assembly GCF_057365095.1). NCBI lineage: Bacteria > Pseudomonadati > Planctomycetota > Planctomycetia > Pirellulales > Pirellulaceae > Rhodopirellula > Rhodopirellula sp. J20-39. The sequence continues at coordinate 7,047,307 of NZ_CP195123.1, forward strand.
TGAACCGGATTGCCGAACGTGTCGCTCCCGTCATGAATGATGCTGAACTGCAAACGTTGATCATCAGCAACTACGAACAAGATGCCCAAACGCTGACGACCGACAACGAAGCCAACGTGCTAAAGTTCAAAGAACTGATGGGCATCCTGACATCGGAAGAAACTCAGCGATGGGAAGCGATCAAGTACGCGTTCATCGAGAACGTGCGAATGGCTGGAATGGATAGCGACGATCAGGTCGGCCAAGTCATGAAGCAACTGGCGTCCATGCGTGATGGCCTCGAATCCATCCGACAAGTCATCGCCAAAGCAATCGCGATGGAAGATCACTCAGCGGAAGAAAAGATGGACGCTCGAGTCGATTCGCTACGGCAAACCTTGCTGGCAATGGGCGAATCCATGGCGCGTCAAATGGAAACGACCGGCAATCGCATCGAGGACCTCACCAAGCAACAGGCCATCACCCCACCGGAACAAAAGGTCCTCGTTCAGCACAAAGTCCCTCGCGTGATGGCGGAATTGATCAAAGGCCAATTCCATCTGATGCAAGAATGGATGCGTCCACTGCTGACGGAATCAATTGACAATGGACGTGACATCGATCGTTTGCTCAAGCAGCTCGATCAGATGATGCAAACCTACCAACAGGTCGAATCCGCACTCGATCCTGACGCAGCAGTCGATCCGTCGATCGTTAAAAAACCTCTCGGCGAATAACGTCTTGCGCACAAAAACAAAAACACTGGGCTAGGAATCCGCGTCTACAACCCGCCAGAAATCGACCAACAAAGCGAAAGATATCTACCAGACCGATCTCTCCAAAACCATCCAGGTCAACCTATTTTGCGTAATCGTCGCCAAATAGGTTGCATTCTTCCCTTGATGCGAGAATACTATCACCCCTTGAAAGAAAACCGTCTCCCCAGCGAGTTACACTTTGTCCACCGACGCCCGACGCGAAAAACTTCGCGAGCATGTCCAGTCATCTGGGTTTGCTGCGCTCGGTGAACTGGTGTCCACACTCGGCGTCAGCGAATCAACCGTTCGTCGCGATTTGGAAATCTTGGAAGACGCTGGTCTGGCTCGGCGTACCCATGGCGGCGTCTACTGGACCGGCCAAACCGACACGCTAGGCGTGTTTCGCTCACGAAAAGACGACGCTTGGCCACGCAAGCAAGCGATCGGTCGGCTCGCCGAGACCCTGGTCGAAGATGGCGACACGATTCTGCTGGATGGCGGCAGTACGGTTTATGAACTCGCTCGTCAAATCGTGCACCGACCGCTGCAGGTGGTGACCAATTCATTGCCGGTGGCGCATCTACTATCAACCAGTGATTCGATCGACCTGGTCATGATCGGCGGCTGCGTTCGCGGTCGCACCTCGGTCACGATCGGCCCCATGGCGGACTCGCAATTGGCCGGCGTGAACGTATCAAAAACATTCCTTTCAGTCGCCGGTGTGACCGAGCGAGGCTTCTTCAACAGCGACATGATGCTGGTGGAAAGCGAGAAAGCGATGATCACCGCAGCGGACCAAACCATCGTCCTTGCGGATCATACCAAGTTCGGAAAAGTCAGCTTGTCCCAAATCTGCGGATTGCAGGACGTGGACAGGGTAGTGACCGACGACGGACTCGATTCTCAATGGAAACCCTGGCTGGAATCGTCAGGGGTCGAACTATTGTTGGCTTCAACTGACTGTGCCAACTCCACCCCCGATACTTCTATATCTGAACTCAATTCGGCTTCTTCAACATGAGTGTGACTGTCGACCGGTCTCAAATTGAAAACCTCGTCCGCCAGGCGATTCGCCAAGCAGGCGGCGCTTCGTCTAACGGTTCAAGCGCCCCCCAAAGTTCTTCGGTAGCGCCGCTGGGTTGGGTTGATGGTAAGCCCAATCTACGGGTCAGCATCTCAGCCCGGCACTGTCACCTGACGGACGAACATGTTGAAATCCTGTTCGGTGCTGGCAGCATTCTGGAACCCGACAAGGACCTGTACCAAGACGGCTTTTACGCGGCCAAACAAACCGTGATGGTAGTGGGCCCGCGTAAGCGAATGCTGCCCAACGTTCGCGTCTTGGGACCCACTCGTCCATTCAGCCAACTCGAACTCGCGTTCACCGATTCTATTTCGCTCGGCATCGACGCTCCGGTTCGCCATAGCGGCAAAATCGAAGGCACACCCGGTTGCGTGTTGGTCGGCCCCGCCGGCAGCGTCCAACTGGACCAAGGCGTGATCCGCGCCGCTCGACACGTTCACATGAACGACCACGACGCCAATTACTACGGCGTGGCCAACGGCGACATGATGCAGCTTGTTGTCAAAAGCGCTGACTGCAGCATGACGTTCGATGACGTTTTGGTTCGAGCCGATAAGGCCGCCAAGCTTGAAGTTCACATTGATACCGACGAAGGCAATGCGTGCAATTTGGACGCAGCTTCGGAAGTAATCTTACAAAAAATGCCCGACGCTTGTGCGTGCGGTCACTGATCTCTGTTTCCCCTCTCTCCTGTTAGTTCTGTTTAAGAAAGGCATCCAATTCGATGGCAAAAATTAATGAAGCGCTCGGCATGATCGAGACCAAAGGCTTTGTCGCCATGGTCGAGGCATCCGACGCAATGATGAAGGCCGCCAATGTTCAGTTTCTCGGTTGGGACAAAGTCGGCGCGGGTCTCGCAGCCGTCTTCGTCACTGGCGACGTTGCTGCTGTGAAAGCAGCCACCGACGCCGGCGCCGCTGCTGCTGGTCGCATCGGTGAAGTCGTCAGCGTGCAAGTGATTCCACGCCCACACGCGGACCTCGAAAAGGTACTCAAGCTGCCTGCCACACCAGCCAAAAAGTAGAAGAAGCCGGCAAGCTATTAGCGATTGGCTTTTAGCTTCCAAACCATCCATCTCCCATACCAACAGCTAATTGCTAAACGCTAACTGCTAAGAGCTAAAATAATGAACGAAGCAATCGGATTGATTGAAACCAAGGGCTTGTTGCCTCTCGTCGAAGCCACCGACGCCATGGCCAAGGCGGCCAACGTCCAAATCGTCAAACGTGTCGACCTCGGTGGTGGCTTGGTCACAACCGTCGTCAGCGGTGACGTCGGAAGCGTTCGCGCGGCTGTCGAAGCTGGTGCTGCTGCTGCAGCGACTGCGGGCGAATTGGTCAGCAGCCACATCATCCCTCGGCCTGCCGATGGGTTGGTTGGCGCTTACTTTAGCTAGTCAGCTCCCGCCTTCACTCGCGATTCCCCACTTACTCACGGAAGATCCTCATGCTCATTCTTGTTGCGAACCTAGGTTCAACCAGCTTCAAGTACAAACTGCTCGACGTCAGCGGTGACCTGCACGCTGCCGACATTCGTCCCGACGACCGTGTGCTCGCACGTGGTGCCGTCGAACGAATCGGTGACGCTTCGGAAAGTCGTTGTGAAGTCACGATTGGTGACTATCACAATGTCTACGAAATGCCAGTGCCAGATCACGGTATCGCCGTCCAGTCTTGCTTGGATCAGTTGACCGATTCTCAACACGGATGCTTGAAAGACGCATCGGAAGTTTCCGCGATCGGTTTCAAAGCCGTTCACGGTGGACGCAAGAGTGGGACATTTATGGTGGACGACGATGTGCTCGAAGCGATGGCGGAAATGAATGCCGCCGCTCCGGCCCACAACCCGCCGTACATCGCCGCGATGAAACTGTTGCGAGAGCGATTCCCGAACCTGCCGTTGGTCGCCGCATTTGAAACTGAATTCCACGATTCGATCCCCGAGGCACGCCGCTTGTACGCGACGCCGCCGAACTGGCGCGAAGAGTATCAGGTTCAAAAGTGGGGATTCCATGGTTCGAGCCATCGCTTCATCGCTGAACGAACTGCTGAACTTTTGGGTCGTGATGACCTGCGAGTGATCTCGTGTCACTTAGGCGGAAGCAGTTCTTTGACGGCCATTCAAAACGGCCAAAGCGTGATGACCACGATGGGCATGACGCCGCAAACCGGTCTACCGCAAAACAACCGTGTCGGTGACTTCGATCCATTTGCGTTGCCCCTGTTAATCGAGCGGAGTGGGAAATCACTCGAAACGCTGCTCGGCGAACTGGCCAGCGAAGGTGGTTTGAAAGGACTCAGCGATCGCAGTGGTGACCTCCGTGACATCGAATCCGCCGCTGCCGAAGGAGACGCAAAGTCGGCTTTGGCATTGGACGTTTACGTGGAGGAAATCCGGCGACACATGGGCGGCATGATTGTGGCCATGGGTGGCGTCGACGTGATCGCTTTCACAGGTGGGATTGGCGAAAACAGCGATGTTGTTCGTCGAGCTGTTTGTGCCAACCTGCAATCACTCGGCATCGTCTTAGACGAAAGTCGAAATGAGGGACACCGCACCGAAGGACCGTTGCATGACGAATCAAGCCAGACACAAATCTGGGTGGTTCCGACAAACGAAGAATGGATTGTCGCCAAACGAACCAAGAAAGCGATTGGCAGCTAGCGACTTGATGTAACTGTTGTCACACACTTTTCAAACCTTCACTACCAACACCAATCATGTTCTTAGCCCGCGTAACCGGATCGGTTGTCAGCACTCAAAAGGTGCCAGCGATGACCGGCCACAAGCTGCTGATCGTGGAGCCTTACCGGCTCGACGCGGACGCTCGTGATCGGCTGGTTACTACCGGCCGAACATTCATTACGGTCGACACGCTCGGTGCGGGTGAAGGCGATCTGGTCTTGGTTTGCCAAGGAAGCTCAGCACGCCTGACTCCCGAAACCAAGACTTTACCGATCGACGCGGTCATTATCGGCATCGTCGATAGCGTCCACGCCGAAAAGAAGTCGGTCTATTCACGAAACGACTAAGTATTACCAAGAGCGAACGGCACAACGCCGCTGGCTCCGTTCCCCACGGTTTACTGAACACAAATACTGATAACGAAAATGCAACTCGACGAATCCATCATCCGCAACGTAGTCGCCCAGGTTCTTTCCGAAGTGGGTCCGATGCCTACCGGCACCGCAACGCCGCTTAGCAAGAACGTCGCGCCGGGTGCCGGTCGCAATGGCGTGTTCACCGACGTCAACGAAGCCGTCGCCGCTGCGAAGCACGCCCAGGAAGAACTTCGTCGACGGAGCATGGAAGAACGTAAACAAGTCATCGACATCATCCGCCGCATCAGCATCGACCAGTGCGAAGAACTCGGGCTGATGGAAATGCGAGAAACCGGGATTGGTCGTCCTGAGCACAAGATTGAAAAGCTCAAAACGCTCGGCATGTTGTCACCAGGCACCGAGATGTTGGAAACCAAAGCCTTCAGTGGCGACAACGGATTGGCCGTAATCGAACGAGCTCCCTTTGGCGTCATCGCAGCAATCACGCCGGTCACACACAGCCTGCCCACCATCACCGGCAACGCGGTCAGCATGATCGCGGGCGGCAACTCGGTTGTCGTCAACCCACACCCATCCGGTAAGAAAGTCGCTGCCGAAGGTGTGAGCCGATTCAATGCGGCCATCGCAGCCGAAGTCGGCATCGACAACCTGATCTGCGTGCTTGCCGAACCTACGCTCGAAAGTGCCGACGCGCTGTTCGCTCACCGCGACATTGCCTTGATCTGTGTCACCGGCGGCCCCGCTGTCGGCCGCGCTGCTTTGCGAAGTGGTAAACGAGCGATTGTTGCTGGCCCAGGCAACCCACCCGTCGTTGTTGACGAAACGGCCGATCTGGACAACGCCGCTCGCTGCATCATTCAAGGTGCCGCTTACGACAACAACCTATTGTGCATTAGCGAAAAAGAAGTCTTCGTTGTCGACTCCGTCTTCGACGACATGATGGCCGCCATGCGACGAGCCGGTGCGTTGCAACTTGACGAAACACAAATCGCCACGCTCACCAGCCAAGCGATCGCCAAAGTCGGTGACGACCAACACGACGCCGCCGCCAAGGACTTCATCGGCAAAGATGCATCGGTCCTGGCTCGTGCCGCCGGTGCTCATCCGCCCGAAGGTTGTGAACTGGTCTTCGGCGAAACCGATGAGCATCATCCCTTTGTCACCGTCGAACAAATGATGCCGTTCGTGCCATTCGTACGAGCCCGCAACGTGGACCACGCAATCGCCTTGGCCAAACACTACGAACACGGCTTCCGACACACCGCGATCATTCACTCGCGCAACGTTTCGAACATGACCAAGATGGGCCGTGAACTCGATACCACCTTGTACATCAAGAATGGCCCCTGCACCGCTGGTCTTGGACTGGGCGGCGAAGGCTACCTGTCCTTCAGCATCGCTGGTCCAACCGGCGAAGGCGTCACCACGCCCAACACGTTCACCCGCGAACGCCGCTGCACCATGGTCGACGAATTGCGAGTGGTCTGATGCAACCCGCCAACGTTGTCGGACATGCTCGAGCCACGACCAAGCACGAATCGCTCGTCGGCCAACGCCTTGTCATCGCCCAGCCGCTGGACGCTTCTGGATCCGCTGACGGGCCACCCCTCTTAGTCCTCGATTCGATGGGCTGCCGAGTGGGCGACCAAGTCATGCTGACCAGCGACGGCAGTCCAATCAAGGAAATGACCGGCGTCGACAATTGCCCAGCACGATGGAGCGTGTGCGGCTTAATCGACTAAGTCTTACACCGCACCTTTCCCAATCAACTTCGAACAAAACCTAGTCAATAGCTTTCCAACGTGTCCTCCAAACTTCCTCCCGCCGCGCTTGCTGAAATCGACATTGAGTCGATCGTTCGCTTAGTGCTGCAGCGGATTCAGGACACACAACCCAATTTGAACGGACCGACAACGCCCGTCCCGGCTCCCGCTAATCAATTCACGCTGGATCGACGCGTCGTCACGCTAGCAGACCTGAAAGAAATTCCCGCCGGAATCAAGCAACTGCAATTGCCGGCAAAGTGCGTGGTCACGCCCGCTGCTAAGGACGAACTGAAGCATCGTAACATCGAATTCAGTTTTGCTGGCATCCAAACAAGCGTCCCTTCGAAGTCATCCAAGGCAACAACGCTTACAGCCAAACGCTCACCTTTTCGCCGAGTCCGCCTGACGCGAGACGATTCAGTCGATGCAGGATTATTTTCAGCGGTCGAAAAGCAACTACTCACTCGTGGCGTTCGGCTATGCGAACAAGCGGGTGTGACCGCCACGCTTTCCAACCGCCCTGCCCTCGCCGTGTACGAGTCCATTTCGTCAAACACTTCGGCGGTACTAATCAGCCGCACCGATGATGTCCTACGTTTTAAAGACGAACTCCGTCCGACTGTATTTGTTCTCGACGTTCAGCATCTGCCATTGATCGCGTTGGTCAACAGCATCATTGCAATCGCCCAACGGACGCCAGCCCCTTGGACGGGCGTTCCGAAGATTACGGTCGCCGGAGGCCAACGATGAAAATTGCTCGAGTCGTTGGCAACACAACCTTGTGCCGGATGCACCCAGCAATGCAAGCCTCCCGTTTGCGTTGCATCGAAGTCGTGGGTTCCACCGACGACCTAAACAACCTGACTCCCGGCGGCGACCTGATTGTCGCTTGGGACCTATGTGGCTCCAGCGAAGGTGACCTCGTCGCCCTCGCCGAAGGCCCTGAGTCCGCGGCGCCATTTAAGCCAGACATCAAACCGATCGACGCGTCCATTGTGGCGATCCTTGATCACTGCGAAACGACCGCTCCCGGTTAGCGATCGATCCGTTTACCAAACCCCGTCTCTCCCCATCTAGATCCCTCTTCCACTTCCTTCGTTTTTGACGAGTCTCACAATGCAAAATCTTCATCAAATCAAACAGGACATGTGCGACATCGGACGTCGTATCTACAACCGCCAATTCGCTGCGGCAAACGATGGGAACATCACCGTCCGAGTGAGCGAAAACGAAGTGCTCTGCACCCCCACCCTGCACTGCAAAGGCTTTCTGAAGCCTGACGACATTTCTTTGGTCGACATGACCGGCAAGCAATTGTCCGGACGCAAGAAACGATCCAGCGAAGCACTGCTGCACCTGGAAATCTACAAGCAACGCGATGACATCCGCAGCGTTGTGCACTGTCACCCGCCACACGCCACTGCTTTCGCGATCGCTCGCGAGCCGATCCCACAGTGCATCTTGCCTGAAGTGGAAGTCTTCTTGGGCGACGTTCCTATCACCAAGTACGAAACACCTGGTGGACAAGCCTTCGCCGACACGATCATCCCATACGTTAACAAGACCAACGTGATGATCCTGGCAAACCACGGCACCGTGTCTTACGGTGAATCCGTTGAGCAAGCTTATTGGTGGACCGAGATTCTGGATTCGTACTGCCGTATGCTGATGCTCGCTAAACAGCTTGGCAACGTGTCGTACTTGAACGAAGAAAAGTCACGCGAACTGTTGGATCTGAAGGAAAAGTGGGGCTACAAAGATCCTCGTAACACCGCCGACTTCAAAGATTGCGATATCTGCGCCAATGACATCTTCCGCGATTCGTGGGCCGACACCGGTGTCGAGCGTCGTGCTTTCCCAGCACCTCCACCAATCAAGTCAACCGGCGACGCAGCCAGCAATGGCAAGCCTTCGCTTCCCGCCGGTGTGGATGAAGCCCAGCTCGTCAAAGCAATCACCGACGAAGTCATTCGTCAAATGAGCCGCTAGTCGACTCGATTGGAAAACCAACGGCGAAGATCCACTGATAGTCGCCTTCTTTGACATCCACGTTCTTGCGAGCGTGTTTGCCCCCTCAATCACGTTCCACACAATCCATACTTAAGAATCATGAAAGTTTCCATCATCGGCGGCGGTGGCCTGGTCGGTTCCTGTGCAGCCTACGCATTGCAGTGTGGCGGACTCGCCAACGAAATCGCCCTTCTCGATGTCAACGAAGAACTTGCAGTAGGCCATGCCTTGGACCTGCAACACGGTAGTCCCAGCATCGCCAATCAAACCTTCGCTGGTGGCGGCTACGAACACATCCCCAGCTCCGACATCATCTGCATCACGGCCGGATTACGTCGTAAACCAGACGAATCACGATTGGATCTGATCAATCGCAATACGGACCTGTTCGTTGATATCCTTCGCAACATCAAAGCGGCTGGTACCAAGCCCGATGCAATCGTCCTGGTGGTCAGCAATCCTGTCGATATCTTGACCTACGTTGCGGCCGACATGCTCGGTTTGCCACAACAACAAGTCATCGGCCTGGGAACACAGCTCGACACGATCCGCTTTTGTTCACTGATCGCTGACGAGTTGAAGGCACCACCAACTCAAACCAAGGCTTTGATCTTGGGCGAGCACGGCGAAACCATGGTGCCAATCTGGAGTAGCGCCACAATCGCTGGTCTGCCTCTGGACAAGTATCCTGGCTGGAACCCAAGCCTAGCTGGCCAACTATTTACACGCACACGCGGAAGCGGCGCTGAAGTCATTAAGCGAAAAGGCGGAGCCGGCTTTGCCGTTGGCGTCGCGATTCGTGACTGTGTCGATGCCATCATTTTGGATACACAAACAGTGCTTCCTGTCAGTAGCATTCAAAATGGTTGTTACGGAATCCGGGATGTCGCCTTGAGTGTTCCGACTGTTTTGGGACGAACAGGTGTCCAAGCAACCATGGAAATCGACCTGTGGCCGAAGGAAGTTCAAGGGCTGCGTCAAAGTGGTGCAGCACTTCGAAAAACCTTGGATACGGTGATGCAAAGAGTACGGTAAGCAAGCTCGCTTTATCTTTTGCTTACGGAAATCCCCAACACGCAACAGCCCTCCGATCCTTGGTAGAATGTTCTGTTTGGGCAGAATAGGTTTTTTTTCACGAAACCACATTTCATACCGAATTGAACTAAGCTAGACTTCGCAAAGCGGCGCCAATGTACATATATTGACTTATGTAAGTTGCGTCCTGACGGGGTGCGCAGGGGTAATGGGATTAGCATGTAACGGCTGCGTGTTTCAAAGTTCCTCGCACTCCCTCAGGGCGCAATTTTCGCATCTGGCCAGTGGTTCCCTGGCGTCGGCGATGCCTTGGGGTTTGGAATAACAGGATCAGTCCTGTTGTTTCCCAATTGACCAAAGTAGTTCATAGAGATCGGGTCCTAATACGATTAGGCCGACGGCAATTGCCGTTATCGACGCGACCAAAACCCCAGCCGCGGCGGCATCGAGAGCCCGGCCAATTCTTTCATCGTGTTGTGGGTGCACGACCAACACCAGCGTTTCAATTGCGGTGTTCAGTAACTCGGCCGTCCAAACGCCGCCGATGACAATCAAGATTGCCGCCCACTGCCAAGCGTCGATCCGCAACCCAGCCCCAACGCCAATCGCTAAGAGCGTGGCAGCCATGTGCACGCGAAAGCTGTTCTGTGTTTTGACCGCCCAAGCGAGACCACTCAACGCCACTCGAAACTTGGCACCCCAAGTCTGCCTGGTTAGTTGCAAGCCTGCTTGATCCGCTTCCGACGTTCGCCCCGTCCTGATTGTTTGTCCGGGTACCTGATCCGGATGCTGACCTTCTCGATTAGCGTCACCTTCTTTGGGCATCGCTACTCAATACCTTCCACGCCAGGTGGTGGGATCATCTGGCCGCCTAGAGTTCCCAGTTTTCCGAGTGACAGGAACCGTGGTTCGATCAGGAATCCGAAGCTGGTATTGTCTCGGCCACTATCAACCTTCGCGCCAATTTGCACCAAGAACGATTCGCCGATCCGAGTCAAACCAAATGATTGCCCAACGTTACCGGCTTCACCAAAGTCATAAGTGTTGCCTGCCGACACGATCCATTTTTCGTTCAATCGATGATCCAAGCTTGTTCGCAACACGGTGCTGCTAATCGGTCCTTCCAGTGACAACAGCCCCACATAGAAGTCACCCAAGCCTGGCCGACTGGTTCGAATTCCGGCGCTGAGAGACCGGAGTCCATCGTCGAAGAAATCAAGATAGCCATCACTCAATAACGTGACACGGTCGCCCAAGTTGTATTGAGCATCAAAGATCGTCGGTCCAATGGTTTCACCAAAGTTGTCCCGCACCTCTTCCGGATAAAGAATTGTCTCCACATCAAAGCGGAACAGATCCACAATACGCTCACGTCCCGGCAACCCGCGTTTGGTCTGGAACCGATGCTTCATCCCTAGACGCAACTGTTGGGTATCATCCGCGATTGTGCTACTAGGGCTGGTGACGAATCGTTGAATTCCTTGCCTTAAAGCGTAGTTGCGCGGATCGAACTGATCCGGCAACAATCCGCCAAAGGTGTCAAACGTGAAGAACCTACGGAACTCTTCCTGAGCGTTATCGTCCAGCGGATCGTAGTACGGCAATTGCTCGTAGTTCGTGTCGCTGTCTGCATAGAAGTATTCCGCTGACAAATCAATCTTGTGAGCCAACCCTCGTACATTCAGCAAGCTACTCTGAATCGTTGGATCGATTCGCGACAACGGCAAGTTTGCACGAATACCGCCGCCACCCCACAACCGAGTCAACTCTTCTCCGTTGATGTCTTCGCCATAGTGTGAAGCCTCACCGATGGCAAATGGGACGACCTTCATGGGTCCCGCTTGAATTGGCATGGAGATCTCTTGACGCGTTCGCGCGACAATTCCTTCACTCTCAACTTCACCCGGAAGCACGGCCGTCACCGCTGCAATCGCTGGATCTTCTGGTGTGTCGGCGGTTTTCAGTCTCGCATATCCAACTTCATTATTCATCGACCACGTCAAACGATCGCCCAACAGCGAACCGCCCAACGCATGATGATTCAACGACGGAAGGTTTTCCGTTTCCTGATAAAAGTCATTGATCTGAACATTGAAGTTCAGGTCGAACAACTGGGAACCCGCGTAACGTCGTAGTCGCAGCCCCGTCGTCGCATCTGACTTACTATCCCACTCTTGTTCAAAATACTGTTCCAGGAAATTCCGGTCACTGAGGTAGCCTAACTCAGCAATGAATTCCCAATCGTTCGACAGATGATGACGATGCCGAAGCGTCGTGCGACCACGAAGCGTCTCTTCAGGTTGCAAGTCTCGGCGCCCATTGCCCAAGACATCCAATCCCGAATCATCGATCACGTAGCTGTCGTACTCGCCCTCGACCGGACCAGAAAACCCAAACAAACTTGACTTATTGTACGTCGTGCGACTTCCAATTGCCGGACCGCGATCGCTCAAGTAATCCGTCAACAAGATCGACTCAACGCCTTCCGGTGTGTTCGCCAGACCGAGCAACTGAAACAGATCCCACTCCAGCAATACTTGGGTTCCAAAGATGCTATCGCTTTTGACGTCCGCCCCGGTCAGATAGAACGTGGGCTTGCGAAGCGGTGTCGTAAACCGAGGCCAATACAGTACCGGCACACCGGCCATATAAACGAAATTGCCGCCGCTAGAAACGTAGGGTTCGGTGTCCATTACCGCTTGACCGGTAAACGGATCCGTCTTCGCGACGGGCCGCTGTGTCAGCTGCAGCTGTCGACTTTGCAGCCAATAACTTGGCACACCCATTCGGCTGCTCGTGACCGCCGCATTAGTGGCGACGTAGTTATCCCGAGCAACCTGTCGCATTTGTTCCGCCTTAACGCGGACGGTCCCTTGGTACTCCGGAATCGATGTAATTGCCTCCGCATCGAGAACCACACCGACCTCTCGGGTCACGTTGTAGTACATCGATTCGGCATAGATGATTCGATCGCCTTGGCGGAAAACGATATCTCCTTCCAGATACATCTCACCTTCCGCCATTGAGGCATCCGCTGCACCGGTCAAGATATCTCCCAGCGTCGGCAACCAAGCTACAATCCGGTCCGCTGAGACGGATACGGTTCCTAGATCGAAGGTAATTCCATCGGGTGCCTGGACCGTGATGTCGCGGACCAACACAGTTACTCCGCCTCGAGCGACCACGATCGTCTCATTGTTCTCAACGCGATTGATTGTTTCGAATTGAGCCGGTAGCGATGCTCCACGCGACAACAACTCCACGCTACGCGATCCACCACCAACGACAAACTGCCATCCACCGGTCGTCCCACCGTCTTCGGTCAAGATCGGTGCATCGGGAAGCGGCATGACTGGGGTTGGCCCCGCCAACGTTGTAGGGCCGGGATAAGCGGGCGCCGAATATTGCGGACTCGTTTGCGGCGAATAGCTCGTCACCGGTGGTGTGAACGGAGTGGTTTCCGAATTGGGAGACTCAAAATACGGTGCATCGATCACCCGTCCGCCCTGTGGAAGCATTCCTGGCGACTCGACGTATTGAACCGGCAAGATTGTTCCTGGATCCGGAAGCCGTTTCGGACTCATTTTCGAACCGGAGTTCGCTACCGCAGCGGAATTTGCCAGGACGGAAGCCATACCTGGATGGGGCAGATTCAATTGCGACCACCAAGCGGCCGGCACTTCGGTTTCGCCGCGATAGTTGTGGGCTTCAATGCGTGGAGGCTCATCAAGTTGCAAATGCGCAACGATCGGCTTGCGAGTGGATTCCGATTCGCTCATCCGAACGCGGTCCATCAACAAGTGGACTCCGACTGCATCACCTTGACCGTCGACCACCAGGAAAACCTGTTCGGCGCGGAAGCGTTTCCCCTGATGCTTCAGCACGCAATCGCCACGAACGAGTGTGCAATCTTGCCCGCCGCTCGCATTTCGCCAGCGGTGAACCGTATTACCGGCAACGAAAACCGTCTCGTGATCGCCTAGTGTCTCGGAATTCCTTGGGATTACGGGATCAACTGCTGTCGCTGGCTCTACTGCCAAGAGTGGCTCGCCTGCGATCGCTGGTGAACTGCATAAGAGGCCAGCTCCGATACAAATCGCCACGGTCAAAAAACTTCCGACGGCCAGCTCTTTGCCCCACTTGGACCGCGCAGCAAACATCCTCGACGAAGCAAAAATAATTTTTTGCGACCTTCGAGGCGGGCATACGTCAGGGGTAATAGGAGCGGCCAAAAAGGCAACTTGTAACGGAAGTCTCGTGAAATACAGTGTTTACAGCGACAATCAACGCAGCGGTCGATCGTCGGAGATCACACTACGAAAGCAAACGTTCAAGCCACAAGCCAAATTATCTTGACCCAAACCGGCCAAGCTCCGTAGCATGTAATTATGTCACACTCGGCACGGCCCTCCACCAACCGATTTCGCTCATCACAGCGACTGCCCACCAACCGATTTCGCTCATCACAGCGACTGCCTCGTCTCACAGAGATGATGCGGTGGGTGCCCGCAATCGTTGCATGCTTCGCGATTGCTGCGTGGCCTGCCTTAGTGCCGGATTGCTGCTGCCAAGCCCCTGGCCCTCAAGCGTCCCTTGCGGATGAAGAACTACCTAGTTGTTGTGCGTGCACGGCATCAGAAATCGGTGAAACAACCGCGTGTGTGAAACACGAGTGTCCGTGCGAAATCCAGCAGTGGAAACACGAACCGGTCGTCGTTACAGCCTCAACACCTGAAGCTCCGACGAAGAACCCCATTGGCTTGGTACCTTGGATTGGTACGCCAGGGTTGACCAGTATCCCTGTTCGTTCATTAGCAAAGGCGGAAACAAGGCGATCGTATTCGATCACCTCAAGCGACCGCTGCGCGCTTCTATGTCGTTGGTTGAATTAACAGTCGCTGAATTCAGACGACTGTTCCATTTCAATTGATTTCAATAGAGGAAATATGATGTTTCGAACCCCAATGATCCTGGCTTCTATCGCGTTGGTAGCCGCCCTATCCGCGTTTCTAATTCGCAGCAACGTGTCTGCTGAATCGACGCCGCTCGCTTCAACGTCCGCTGAGGTTTGTCCTTGCGGGCAGTGCGATGAAGGCTGCAATTGCTGCAGCGGCGGAGAATGCACTTGCGAGAAATGCGAGTGTACCGCCTGCGAGTGCGCGGCTTGTGACTGCGCCGCATGCGACTGTGCGGTCTGTGACTGCACTGAATGTGACTGTGCCGCCGCTTGCGAATGCACGGAGTGTGATTGCACTCAGTGCGACGGTGACTGCGAATGCACAACTTGCGACTGCAGCACTGAACAATGCGTGTCTTGCACGTCGTGCTCATAAGCCTGCCGACTAGCGTTCGCTAGCAATGATGGCAATCACCTATTTAAATGGGCTTCGCCTGTCCGCCTGGAACGCCAGAATTCCTCTGGTGTTCCAGGCCTTTTGATGAATCAATGCATTCGCTTGAATGCAACCTTCATGGCAACCCGCCAAATGGCCTGCGAGCCGGCGTTACTTCGGCGAGGCAGTCTTTTCGGCCATTTTGGGGAATGGGACGCCGCTAACCAAGCCACGATCGATCACCCACACGTTGCGATAACGAACTGGATCCTTGTGATCTTGCATCTTCGTAGGCAGCAAAGTCGGTGTTTCTGGTTGGCCATGACCCGTTGGGCCCGGCAACGATTGGGCATCCTGAACCTTGACGCCGTTGACCCATGAAGTGACCTGAGCATCTCTTAGCTTTTTGCCATTCGCACCAAAACGCGCAGCCGTGAAATGGATGTCGTACGTTTGCCAAACCAAAGGTGGCAACGCCATGTTCACGTCCGCAGCTCGGTGACGGTAAAGAGCTCCCAAACCATTGAAGACCCTTGGAGCACCGAACGAATCCAAGATCTGACATTCGTAACGGCTTTGCAAATACAGACCGCTGTTGCCGCGTTGCTGGCCTTCTTGTTTGGGCATGTGAGGAATACGAAATTCAACATGCAAATCAAAGTCGTTCAACATGAACTGAATATCAGCCCCCTGACGCAACAAACCGCCGGGCGTCAATCGACCGTTGACCAATTGCTCGGTGCCACTGCCATCGAACAACACGATCGCACCTTCGGGTGCCTTCGCACCCAATGTCGGGCTAACGCGATTCGCTCGTGGAAGAGTCCCCAGTTGTTCCCCTTCAACGCTGATCACCTTGCACTGTTCAGGACCGGCGAACATCGCCCAAGGACCGCCTGACAACACCAACGTGTCACCGCTGCGACGCCCCACCAAAACCATCATGCCGTCTTCGGTGGATCCGTCTTGTCCAGGCAATCCACCCACATAGCCGCGTGCCTCGAACGTTCCATCGCCAAGTGCCCGAATTTGGATTCCCCAAAGTTGAGCATCCTCTTTCCCGGCCTTAATTTCACCTAAGTATTCACCGACCAGTGCAAAGTCACGAGCAGCAGGGCCCTCTTGAGGAGGCGAGAGCCATACGCCCTGGGAATTCCACTCTGCTTCCAGAGCCGGATCTTCGACAGGCGGGGCTACAGCGGGTTCCTCACGCTCCGTCTTGTCCGCTGACTTTTTGTCTTCTTGGGATTTGGATTCGGCGACGGGTTTGTCCGCCTCCTTAGGCATGTTCTGATCTGTTGATTCCGATTTTCCTGATTCGGCCTTGGCTGGCTCTGATGGGACCGGTTCAGATTTTGCAGATTCAGCTTCTGCCTCGGTCGCTGCGGGTGCTTTTGCATCGGCTTTCTTGGCATCAGACTGAGCCAACAAGGTCCCCGACGTCATTGACGCGATTACTACGATGGCAAGAAGTTGAGAAAGCGGTTTGGGAAGCAAAAATCGACTAGCAAGCATAACAAGCATCGTAAAAGGTGGGGTTGCTAAGGGGGATATTGGGGACCGGTAGGACTCAATGTTGGTGAATCGCTGAACGCAACATTGTAGTTGATCAAAGGTAGATGGCGCGACTTGGCTAGCGGAAACAAGCATGGCTACAAAAAAAGCCGAAAAGAGTAACAATATGTCTGACAAATCAGTGAAGAAGTCACTCGATGCCGCGCCCCCAATCCGGTTGCAGGGTTGCCGGACGAACAACCTGAAAGGTATCGACGTTGATATCCCTCGAGGCAAACTGGTCGTGGTTTGTGGGCTGTCCGGCAGCGGGAAAACCTCCCTGGCTCTCGACACGCTTTATGCCGAAGGCCAACGCTGTTACATCGAAAGTTTCTCGGCCTACACCCGCCAGTACCTCGCCCGGCTAGAAAAGCCTGACTGCGACGCGATCACTGGCATTCCACCCGCGATTGCCGTGACCCGCGCCTCGGCGGTCAAAAACAACCGCAGCACAGTCGCCACGGCCACTGAGATTGCCGAACATATCCGATTGCTGTTTGCCAAGGCGGCGAACTTGGTCTGTTATTCATGTGGCCAAAACGTGAGCGTCGACAGCCCACAAAGCATCGCGGCTGAAATGGTATCGCCGGAATCCAACATTAGTCGAGCCATTGTGGGGTTTGAAGTCTGGTTGCCCAACCGAACCGCCGCCAGCGAAATCTTGCTGGCCTTGCAACAAGAAGGCTACCTAAGGCTCATCCTGAAAGGAGAAACTTTCCGGCTGTCTGACGAAGATCGCAAGCCGCTCGCCAAGCGGATCGGCAGCCGCGGCGTGACCGCCATCGTCGTCGTCGATCGACTATCCGGCGACAGCGAACTGCCACGTTGGACGGAGTCCTTGGAAACCGCCATGGCTGAAGGAAACGGGCGAGCAATCGTTCTATCAGACTCAGCGACGTCCGACGAAGAATCCGAACACGCCACCTTCGTCGAAGTCGATGAACGTTCAATGAGGTCACGAACCGTTAGCGACCGCCGGCGTTGTGATCGCTGCGATATTGACTATCCCGATCCTGTTCCTCGACTGTTCAACTTCAACCATCCACTCGGTGCCTGTTCGACCTGCGAGGGTTTCGGCGATGTGTTGCAGACCGACATGACTCGAGTGGTTCCTGATCCCAGCAAAACCATCCGGGAAGGCGCCATCGCACCCTGGAACACTCCGTCGTACAGCCACGAACTCGAAGAACTGCTCGCACTCGCCGACGATCACAAAATCCCTGTCGACATTCCTTTTTCAAAGCTGAACAAGACCGCACTGAAGAAGATCCATGCTGGCATCCCCGCCCGTCAATTTGGTGGGCTCGATGGATTCTTTGCGTGGCTAGACCGCAAAAAATACAAGATGCACATCCGCGTCTTTGCAGCCAGATTCCGAAGCTACAAAACGTGCCCCGAATGCGAAGGCAAACGCCTCAAACCCGAAGCTCTCGCCTACCAGATTGCGGGCCGAAACATTTCGGAACTGCTCGCCATGCAGTGCGATCAGTTGGATCGTTTTTTGGAAACGTGGTCCGTGTTAGAAGAAACGGAACCCCAGACTTCAGTTCGCGAGGCACCCGCATCCTACACGGATTCATCTGCTCTTGAAGCACTCGCTCGCACCGATCGTCAACGTCAAAGCTCGATCGCAAAAGAGCCCACTCGCCAGGTCCGCGACCGGCTGCGTTATCTCGCATCGGTTGGACTCAGCTACCTACAACTCAACCGCCCCCTTCGCACACTGTCGGGAGGCGAGACGCAACGAATTGCTCTAACGTCGGCACTAGGCAGCACGCTCGTTGGCATGTTGTACGTCCTGGATGAACCTACCGCCGGCCTTCATCGTGACGACGTAACTAAGCTAATCCGGACGATCCTGCAACTGCGTGATCGTGGCAATACAGTCGTTGCAGTCGAACACAACGCTCAATTAGTCGCTGCTGCGGATCACGTAATCGAAATAGGTCCTGGTGCAGGTGCAGGCGGTGGTGAACTGACCTTCGAAGGCACCCCCGAAACAATGATCCAATCCGAAGATTCACTGACGGGTGAATATTTGGCCGACGATTCGCTGGAGCCCACCTACAAGTCCACGCCGCGCAAGCCTACGTCGATGTTGAAGCTGAAAGGTGCATCCGGTCACAACCTGAAAGACATTGATGTTGAATTCCCACTACGTTCGCTGTGCGTGGTTACCGGACGCAGCGGTAGTGGAAAAAGCACGCTGATCCACGACACACTGTTCGGTGCGGTCACAATTGGACTAGCAAACCGACGGGGCGACAGCCCACCTGCGGATACCGCGACCACCCTGCCCTACACCAGCATCCAGGGCGTTGACCAAATCGAAGATTGTCTGTTGGTCGATCAGTCACCGATCAGCCGCAGTCCGCGAAGTTGCCCCGTCACGTTTGCCAAAGCCTTCGACGAAATCCGCAAGGCCTTCGCCGACACAGTCGATGCCAGAATTCGAAACTTCAAACCTGGCCACTTCAGCTTCAATTCCGCCGCCGGGCAGTGCGCTGCGTGTGAAGGTGCAGGCGTCCAAACCGTCGACATGCAATTCCTCGCCGACGTTTCCATGCGATGTCCGGAATGTCGAGGCCGTCGCTATCGCGAGGAAGTCTTGCAGGTCCGTTACCGCGACCGCACCATCGCTGACGTTCTCGAAATGAGTGTCCGCGACGCGTACCAATTCTTCCGGACAATGCCCAAGGCCCAAGCCCGACTTAAACGCTTGATCGACGTCGGCTTGGACTACGTCACTTTGGGCCAACCCGCGACAACCCTCTCCAGCGGCGAAGCACAACGCTTGAAACTCGCTGCGTTCTTGGCCGGTTCCACCAAAAAACGCACACTGTTCTTGATGGATGAACCGACCACAGGATTGCACTTCGCCGATATCGAGCGACTGATCGGATGCTTCGACGCTTTGATCGCTGACGGCCACTCGCTGATCGTGATCGAACACCATCCCATGCTCGTTGCCGCCGCTGACTGGATTGTCGACATCGGACCGGGAGCCGCTGACGATGGTGGCCAAGTTGTTTTCAGCGGACCACCAACGTCTTTGTAATTAACCCAGTGGCGCCGTTAACCAGTCGACTAAAAACCTTGAATCACCTCGCCAGACGACGGAGTCACCAACGCCCGCAGAATGTTTAAGTCGATACTGGTCGTAATGAACTTGACCGCACCGTCACCTAAGACAACATGAAATCCACCTTGGTGCGTATTCCCTAGTTGCGGAAGCGGATTCACCGGATCAAGTTGCACATCGACCGGCTTGGTCCACGGCACCATTTGGTCGCGACTGGTTTCGACCACCATGATCGTGTTGGACAAACCGTCACGCACATCACGAAACCGTCGCGTCCCACTTTCAGGGAACATCGCCTCGTCACCGACGGGAACCTGAAACACGGTGTAGCCCGGCCGTGGCGGCACACTGGGATCAACATAAACTTCGGGCATCCTGCGCAGCAAACGATAGTTGTGATCGCTATCCCACGGTTCGTCCAAATGAAACTCGTTGTACAACGCTTCTTCACCAATGAAAGGAAGGATCTTCACCCGCCAGCTCAAAATTGGCTTTCCTGATGCGTCGCGAATCGCTCGATCGGGAAGTGATTGATGTGTCGCGTGGTGGTTGTGAAACGCCAATCCAATCTGTTTCAAATGGTTACTCGCTGACATCCGCCGTGCTGCTTCACGGGCCGCCTGCACCGCTGGCAATAACAGTCCTACCAAGACACCGGTCGTTGCAATGTTCGACTCCAACTTGATCTGCACCGTTTTGCCATCGCGTTTCGGACGAATCATGTCCGAGTAAGTCGCTGAAATCCGATCGACATACTGGATCGTCGCTCGATTGACCGCGTTATCGGGTTGAACTTGTTGCTCCTTCAGGACCTGTTGACGCAGCATCAGCAATCCGAAATCAATGGACTCATTGATTGCATCTTCCAAGTTTTCAGCCGCGGCTTCGTCTGTCCCCAATGCCGAGACCGACAAGCTACCCATCGCTGAGCCATAGTTGATGTGCACCAACAACGCATCGGCCCACTCACCGAACCTTGCTAGTTTCTGTAACGGAGGCGGCATGCGTCCCGCCGCTTGTCCTAGCCCTCCAACGACCATGGGTCGGATGGGTTCAATCACTGCAACGGCCAACAAACCTTGCCGACGCTTCAACTTTCCGACCAAGTTCGGCAACGGCCCCTCCGCCCCCTTACTTTCGATCATCGAACCCAAAAACTCGACAGTCCCCACCAAATAGGTCCTCGCATCCAGCCGGCATAGGAACACACTTAGTGTGTCTTTCACCAAATAAAATTGGTGCTCTCCAACCTCCATCGGTTCTCTCGTGTCTAGAGCCTTTTCTCTGAGGTCGCTGATTTGGTAGTCGTGATTCATTCGAATCACCGCGCCACCTTGTGGTCCCGTTGGCCCCGGCATTCCGACGACGGCACTCACATCGGCAATGTGAAGTGGATCAACCCCCAACTTCTCAATCATGGCTGCCTGGGCAATCTCAATCGGAAAAAGCTCCAAATCTGGCGACTTAAGCATCTCGCCAACCGGCAGGAAGGCCGCCGCGATTGCATCACCAGGAATGTATTCGGTGGAATAGCGAGACGGCGCAACTTCTTGAGCTCGGGCAGCGAGACCGCCAAACCAAAACGAGAGCCCAATTGCGAGCATGGAAAAGGAGCCTGAAGCAGGCGACGCAATTAGCATTTTTGATCCCAGAATGGAGGCGCAGGGCGAAGAGTCACGGAAGAGCCCCCCATCCTACGGGATCAAATTTGGCCTGTCGACTAAGTCGCGGTGCGATCAGCTTTCGAATAACAGGACGCTCCCGAGCATAAATGACGGATCCACCAACACCTCAAAATCAACGACACGATCTCGAATGCATTATTTTGGAATGCCCGCTTTGCAACTTGGCTCCTTCGCGATCGCACTCTCTTCCTCGGAACATTCGCATGTCACGCTCTGTCTACCTGCTGTGGATCGCAACCTGGACCTGCGCGCTGATGCTAACCAATGCTTCCAAGCTATTTGCGGAACCTCCACAATCGGACGAGCGCTGGCATTCTCAATTATCCAAGATTGACATCCAACGCGACACAGTTGCAGGGCAATGGACCCAAGGTGCTGACAGCATTCAAACCACGCCGTCAAACAGTTCTCGGATTGCCATTCCAGCAACGCTGCCCCGCGAGTACGACTTTCGCGTTCGCTTCACGCGTCATTCCGGTCAACATTCAATTGCACTCATTTTCTCGAAACACGCTGGTAACAACGCCTCATTAGCAACCTTCGAAATAGACGCCTGGAGTCAACACCTTGCTGGTATCCAGACGATTGATGGGCAAACCATTCAGTTGCAATCCAACACCACCCGAACCGAAAATGTCGCTATTAGGAACGAGCGGCAATACACCGCTGAAGTGCAAGTCCGTCAGAACTCAGTCACCTGTTTGCTCGACGAAAAAGTGCTCTGCACTTACCAGGGCAACGGAAGTGAACTCAGTTTGCATCCGCTTTGGTCGATGCCATCGGGCACCACTCTTGGCGTGGGAGCCTATCAATCCTCAACCACCTTCCATTCCATTGAACTTCGACAGGTAGCCGATTCCGCTTCGATTGCGAAACCAACACGATCCGCCACCGCATCTGCGTCTCGGCCGGAGCTGCAACGATCACCTCGCATGACTGATACAGGACGCTCGGCCCCTCAAGCGAGCTCGAATACGCTACCACCAAAACAACGCTCCACTTCAAAATCGGGCGGTTCGCACCGCGTGTTGCTCGTGATCGCCAACCGGCATTTTTTCTACCGCGAGTTTGCCGATCCCAAACAAGAACTTGAACGGGCGGGCATCACCGTCGACGTCGCCGCCGGACACGCCGCAATCTGTTATCCACACCCCGGGTCCGGTCAAACCGGTGACGGTGGTGTCAAGCCTGACCTCACCTTGGCCCAAGTCGATGCCAACCGGTACGACGCGATCGTGTTCTCCGGTGGTTGGGGATCGTCGATGTATCAGTTCGCATTCCCGGGCAACTACAACGACCGATCCTACAATGGCGATCGCCAAACCAAACAAATTGTCAATCGCTTGCTCAATCAGTTCGCGGCGGACGACAAATACATTTGCGGGATCTGCAACGCGACTTCGGTACTCGCCTGGTCTCGGGTGAATGGCAAAAGTCTACTCGCGGGAAAAAGAGTCACCGCGCCCACTCGTAAAGCACCGCAAGGAACCTACAACGGCCGCCCCGGTGCTCCGTCGATCCGCTGGCACATCGAACAGAACGATGGCCGACTGGTCCCCGCAGGTTCGATTGGCGATCCCAACTCGGTCGCGGATGACGTCATGATCGACGGCAAAATCATCACCGCCGAAGACGATCGCTCGGCACGCGAGGCTGGTCGTCGCCTAGCACAGCTCTTGACCTCATCAGCCAAATAGAAGGTCTTCTTGAGGCTGCTTCCCGTCCGCTGCTGATTTGCGGTACAGACCCAGTTTTTGCAACGTCAACAAACTGACGTAGGCTGGATTGAGATACAAATACCGCCGCCACAGTCGGCTTGGCTCACGGGTCAGTCGGAACAACCACTCCAGCCCATTGTTTTGCATCCAAGGCGGAGCCTGTTGTAACATCCCGGCGTGAAAAGCAAACGCGGCCCCGACCGCAATCAACGGCATCGAAAGGTGAGACCGCATCTCATAAGCAAAGATTTCTTGGCGAGGGCAACCAAGCCCAACAAAGCACATCTGTGCCCCACTCGCCGTAATCTCCGCAGCCAACTCATCTCGCTCTTCTGCGTTAATTTGACGAAACGCCGACGCCCGTTGCCCGACCACCCGCAGTCCTTCAAACCGCTCCGACAAGTTGGTCGCGAACTGCGATAGCATCTCCTCGGTGGCACCAAACAAAAAGATCGGCACGTCTTGCTTGGCTGCGGCTTCACACAATCGCAACGTCAGTTCAGGACCGTATACTCGATCCGGCAACTTCGGACCATCGAACCCTTTGCCGTGCAGAGCATTCAGTGCCCAGCGAACGGGCTGCCCATCTGGACATACCAAGTCAAATTGATTGAGCCGATAAAAATGCTCGCGGTCGAGCACGCCCGTCATCACGCCATGCACTGCCAAAGCCGTCACCGCCATCGATTGGCGTGACTTGGCGGCACCGATGATCTTATCGATCGCTGCTTCATAATCGATCGCGTTGACACCGATACCGAGAACACTGTGTTGGCCGTAGTCGATCATAGTGAAACGTCAGGATTCAAATGAAAAGAATGAGAAGAAGAATGACGTCCGGACGTCATCGAGTTTTCGGGACGCGTCGCCGCAGGATTCAACTGCGTGACTTGGTCGAGCATCGTTTTGACATCAAACTGTTTTGCAAAATGAGCCAACGCCCATCGCATGAACTTCAGCTTCATATCGCGAGTCGATTTCATCCCTGGAAAATACGCCATGTCGGATCCATCATCACAACCTAAAAAATCAGGTGGATGCAGCAACAACGATGGTGTTACGCCTAACCGACGACACGCGGCCAGCGAAATTCGAAAGTAGGTCTTCGCTAACTTAACACTCGTCTGAGCGACAAAGTTCAGATAGCTAAAATGGATCGGTGTTCGCACGATCGGCAACACCGTCACCGGCACCTCCCACATGCTTGTGCAATCCACTGGATCATCACCCGTCAGCGTTCGCACATAAGGACGATTGGGATTTCGCATCGATGCAAATCCTCCGTACAGCTTCTTTGCCTTTTCTCGCTGTTCCCCTCGCAACTTCGTTCGCGATAGAAAAACAGCTCGCGCAATAGGAGCCATCGAAGTTGGAAAAACCGAAGCGTCATAGCGGTAATCTAACCGCGACAACACTCGCAACACTTCGTCGGGGCAACTGAAACCCGGGCCTCGAAATCCAACCGGACGAACGCCAAACGCAGCAACAATGCGGTCGTGCGTGGTTTCAATTTCCTCCTGAATCTCCTGATCGGCCATCGTATGCATCCATGGCAGATGATTCAGTGAATGATTTGCGGGTTCCCAAGATCGCAAACGATCGAAACTTCTAATCGCTGTCACATCTTCTTCATGCAACAGATCGCGTCCCACCAGAAACACCGACAATGGCAAGTCCAACTCGCCAAGCAGGTCGACGATTCTTTCGATTGCAATACCGAAATAGCTCTCGCTCGTTTCCCAATCTTCACGGCCCGCCGCACGTAAGTAGGCCCACTTGTTATCAAGATCCAACGACAAACTTGCTAAAGGTAACTCACTCATGACGCGTGCCCTGAACCAGAGCTTTGATTGTCATTCAAAGCCGACGCAATCGCGGCAATGGCTCCATCGGCAGACTGCCGCGGCGTATACGACGCGGCAACCTCACGCGCGTTTTGACGCATACCGATAAGTTGTTCATTGGAGACACTAAAGTAGCTATCCAGTGCCTTCCCCAAAGAACCTGAACGTTCCTGATCATCGGCCAGCGGGTCGTACCGCCAACCGGTCTCACCATCTCGAACTAGCGTGGTCACCGCCTGAGCGTACACGCTACCAATCACGGGCATTGCTGCATGCATTCCCTCGTTGACAACCAACAACCATTCGTCAGCCAGGGTGGGTGCCACGATCGCGCCGTGCTGAAGCATGAGCGTCGGCAATTCCTTCGCCGGTTGATTACCTAGAACATGGATCTTCAATCGTTCGTCTGGTGCAGGCTGCTCTTCGATCGGCTTTCCAGCGGCCAAGGTTTCCAGCGATGATCGCATCGGACCATCACCTACGAACGTGATCTCCAAAGAACGTTGATGTTTGCGACAAAACTCACTTGCTTGCTGGACCAGCGGCAACACACCCTTGCGAGAACTGAGCTGTCCAATACACAGCAACCGATTCCGCACAACGTCCTCATCGCGTGTTGGAACCTCCGGCAAAACGTTGCGGTCGTCCGCAGCGTAAGGCAGATGGAACAATCGTTGTTTATCTGCCCCCAGTGACAACAGGTATTCGCGACAAGAGGGACCGTTGTATGTGATCGCGTCCGCTTGAGAGATCAACCGCCGACGAACTCTCGATCGAATCCATCCCCTCCCCTGCTCCGTGTGCTCGCTCATGAATGTTGCCAGCACCAACTTTGCACCACTGCGACGACAGTATCGTGCTGCCGCTAGCGATCGAGCGCCTAACTCGTGTGAAAAAACAACATCCGGCGAAATCGACTTCAAACGCGACAAGGTGTCGTAAGGGACATGCACGAACAGCGGGTCATCAAAGCCTGCACTGCGATGCTTCCAACGTCGCCGCAGAGTGATCGTCTTTTGAATCTCAACGTCCAGCCCCGACCAATCGGGACGAAAGTCACGGTTCGGCTCAATCGGTGTGCTTAACAGGATTTTGAAGTCACGAATCGACTTCGTGATCTCCTGCAAAACCCGAACCTGATAGAGCGGGATGTAGTGGGTCAAAAACACCACGCGCGCATCGATGCACGATGGCTCAGAAACAGCGGGCTCGATGGTTTGGGAAAAAGGATTCACCCCAGCATGATAATTCATCTTTTGAAAATCACACCGCTCAATCGCCGCCGCGACCCGTCATCGGCACAACGACCGTACGGGCGATTAGCCGCAAGTCTTGAAATAGACCAATTCGGTCAATGTACTGCAGGTCCATCCGCATCCAATCATCAAATGTCTCAGCTTTCGCCTTGTCGACCTGCCAAATGCAGGTCAATCCTGGACGAACGTCCAAACGGCGACGATGCCAACGTTCGCACGCTCGGCTTTCATGCCACGGCAACGGGCGAGGGCCCACCAAAGACATGTCACCCTTTAAAACGTTGATCAACTGTGGCAATTCATCCAGACAAGTCGCACGCAACAAATGCCCTACACGGGTCACTCGAGGATCACGACTGATCTTGAACGCCGGCCCGTCGCGATGACTGGCCGATCGCAGCGAGGCTTGTGCTTTTTCAGCATCCACCACCATCGTGCGCAGTTTATAGATCGTGAACGGCCGACCGAATTGCCCCTCGCGGGTCTGGCAAAAGAAGACCGGCCCACCATCACCACGCTTAATCGCCACCATGGCGGCTAACACAAACGGACCGGTCAAAATCAGCCCGACCGATGCACCAACTACATCGATAGTACGTTTGGTCAAACGCGATACCAAAGGCGCGGGCAACGTCAATTCTTCGTCCGCGACCGTAATTTGATCCGATTGAACTCGTGAAGCACGGAAGTCAGACGCTCGAACCGACCGGCCCTCGTTTAATGGTTTGTCCCGACATACCTGAGTGCGGGTCTGCGGCCCGTATACTTCTGGCTCACCTATTACACGAGCTTGAAACGAGGCATTCGATTCATTCAGCGTTGGCGTAGGCGTTCGCACCCAATTCTGATCGCCGGGATCACCATTGCGATCGTCGTCCGGTGTATCGAATGGTTCCTTCGAATCGTCTAACCGATCTCCGAAACCTTCTGGGTCATGAACCTGCAAACTTAGCCGAACGCCCAATCCTGCGTCGGCGGTCAGGGTTGTCATCCGGTCCAACACAGCACGACCGCCCATCTCCGGCGTATCGACCAACAACACACCATACCGGGTTGCCGAAAGCACGCCTTTTTCGTCAGTCATCCGCAAATTTCGGTGCAGCACATCGATCAACTTGCGGGACTGCTTCTTCAATTGCGTCATCCGCCGTGTTCGTCCTAAAACACCGACCGACGAATCATCCAGCGTCGCCGACAATTGAGCTTCCGGATCCAGCGCATTGGCCGCGATCAATTCCACCTGCAGAACACAAAACGGAATGCCTCGTCGTGTCGAACGCACGCGTTCACGAGCGACTTCACGCTCAAACTGCCTTGGCGTTAGCAAGAGCGCACGGCGACTACCCAGCGTCGAGGCGGTCGGCCAAGCCAACCACCGCTGATCGGTAGAGCGTCGTTTGAAAATTGAAAACACAGCGTCGTCCTAGTTGATTTTGACTTCGTTCAACAAACGAGATCAGCGTGGCAACGATGTCGATTGGCCATTCGAGTTGCCGTTGTCCACCCCAACAACAGATCCTGATGTTGCATCAATGTCAGACGCTGCCGACTCAACCGCATCCATCGCTTTTTGGCCTTGGTCGTCCACGGAAATCGGACTCGGCTTGCCAGCGGACAAGTGGTGAGGATTCATTTCACCGTGATCAACTTCGGTCCGGAAAGAATCGCGATTGCCGTCAAACCGCTCATTGTCGACCCGATCTCGCTCACGACGATCTGAGCGACCGCTATCCAGCCGGTCTCGTTTGGAACGCGGCGTTGTCGAACGCGGATCCACCGGTGAATCTCGCAGGATCGCTTGCAACAAGCCCAACGAAAACGCAAACATGGCGCCGACAACCGACAACAACCCACGCATTGGACCCGACTTCTTCAGATTCAAGGTCGCTTCTTGAATCACGCTAACGTCAGACATCTGATTTTTGTCTAGCTCGGCATTCACCCGAGCCTCTTCTAGCGAGCGTGCATGTTCCCGGTAAGTTGCTTCAGCAATGTCCGCTTCCCAGCTCAACCGAGCCATCACGGTCATATCACGATTCAAACGCTGCAGATCGCTTTGCGTTGCTTCAAGCCTTTCCAAAACCGAATCGCGACGGCTAGCCAAGCCAACCGCTTTGGCAC
This sequence comes from Rhodopirellula sp. J20-39, assembly GCF_057365095.1. Classification (NCBI taxonomy): domain Bacteria; kingdom Pseudomonadati; phylum Planctomycetota; class Planctomycetia; order Pirellulales; family Pirellulaceae; genus Rhodopirellula; species Rhodopirellula sp. J20-39. The sequence continues at coordinate 7,075,594 of NZ_CP195123.1, forward strand.
GAACCGTTTGAAATTGAGTCTCCAAGTCTTGGTAAACCGGATTAATTGCCTCACGAGTTTCTTGGCGTTCTTGCCGCTCGTCACCAGCGAGTTCTTCGCTTTGACTCATCTTCTGTTGCAGACGTTTGTAACGTGGATGCGATGGGCTCAATTTGGCAAGCTCTTCACCATCTTGAACTTGCACGTCGTAAAGCTGGCTACGCATCGTATCGCCGGCCACGTTCGCAATGCCCAAAGTCTTTTCGATCGGCACCCAAGGTTCAGTCGCATCAAGTTGGCGACGCAATTCTTCCGCTTGGCTAATCGCCTCAGCTAATTCGCTATCCGCCGAACTGAGCTTCATCTCTAAATCGATGATGCGTTCACTCAAGGTTCGCTCCGCCGACTCTGCACTCAACCAGCCCATTTCGTTGCGGGTCTCCTGCAGCTTCTTCCGCGCACCGATTGCAAGATCACGACTCTCGCGAGCCTGCTGGTCAAAGAAATCTTCTGAACCGCGAACTCGGTGCGCGTCAACGTGGTAGCTACCGAACTCGTCCATGACCGCTTGCACGATCGACTGAATCAAAATGGGGTCATCTTCCTTGCCGCCCACGGTCACGGTGTACGCGTTCTTGGCAACATTGACGTTGATCGCCTTTTGAACAGTCTTGATTGCCTTCTCGCGTTCGATCTGAGCTTCATATTCTTCAGCGGTCATATCACCCGCTGTCTTAGGCTCACCTTTGGGAATCCAGCTCACCAATGCGTGATCCGATTTCATGAACGCAGCGGCGTCTTCGAGAGATTGTTCAATCCAGTTACGAGGCTGGTTGATAACGTCCACACCCACCCGCTCGACGGCTCGTTCGGCAATTTCGCGGCTGCCCACCATTTCGCCAATGCTCGCAACCTCAGCGGTACGGCTTTCCTGCATGGACACCGAATTACTGGATTTAGACGTCGGGTCCGAACCAAGTGCATTGCGTCCTAGACGCACATACATCATCCCTTCGCTGCGATACTGGTTCGGCCAAACGATCAAAAGCGCGACGACCGCTACAGTCACCAATACAGTCGTGACGATAACCGAGGGAACTCGGCGGCGGATCGATCGCAATACATCACCAGGCGTGACCATCGCCCAGGCTTCAGAATCAGAACGTGACATCAATTTTGCCTTCTGGAACGGATTAGAAAAAGGCAACAAAAGGATGATCCGAGACCGTCCAACTCAGACCATTTTCGCCAGGCCGCAAAATCTCCCTATCTTCTTAGACCGTCCAGGTCAGGCACTGAACATTATGTTCTAGTTGGTGGACGGATTTTTGTGGGGTCGTTTTTCCAAAAAAGTGGGTAAAGCCCCTCATAATTGCGATCTTCGGCCTTTGGGTATCAAATCTCCCCAAACCGAAAACTGCCCGATTTCGACACTTTGCCGTCCACTTGCTTCCCACCACCCCTGAGAGTTTCCCAAATGCTCCCCCGCGTCTGTGAGCCCCTACCCGAAAACCCCAAGTTAGAGGCCGATGCCTACCTCGCAATGGACAACGACACGGTCAACCGTCAATTCGTTGCCGATCTACTCGCATCGCCCGAAAACGGCCCCCCCGCGGTAGGCCCACTGGTAATCGACATGGGCTGCGGACCAGCGCTGATCCCGATCCTTTTATGTGACATGTACGACCAGTTGCCCAACGCCACCTCGTTGCCGTACCTGCATGTGATGGGCATTGATTCGTGCATTGAAATGCTGGAACTGGCACGCTTCGAGCTCGAAATGGCGGGGCGTGTCGACCAGATCGAGCTACAACAGATCGACCTGCACGATCCCGAGGGTCTGCACACTGAGATCGCTGACACCATCATCTGCAATACCGTCCTGCATCATCTAGAAACCCCGACCAATGCAATCCAACTGGCCATCAGGGGCCTGAAACCAGGTGGTCGGCTATTTATCCGCGATCTCGCTCGCCCGGCCACCGAAGCCGAAGTGGAGGAACTTGTCGGTAAACACACCGCATCATCCGCCCCCACAAACGAGCCCGCCTCGGACGCCCCCCTATCGCCAGCTCAATTGTTGCGTCAATCATTGCACGCGTCTTTGACTCTGGACGAGATCCGCGAAAGCGTCGCTCCATTTGGGATTCCATCGCATTGCATTGAAATGACGAGCGATCGACACTGGACGCTCGATTGGCAAAAGCCCGAAGACGAGTAAAGCTACTCCCGGCCAGCTCTCGCCCAAAAACCTCAACTCCAAATCGCACTCGAGGCACTCATGCTCGAATACCTGCAACTCCTTGACGAAGTCCTGCACGACGGCATCGACCGAGACGACCGCACCCGCGTGGGCACCCGCAGCCTATTCGGTCGCCAAATGAGATTTGATTTGGCTGATGGTTTTCCGTTGCTGACCACCAAAAAACTCCACGTTCGTTCCATTATTTACGAACTGCTGTGGTTCCTGCGTGGCGACACTAATATCAAGTGGTTGCAAGAAAACGGTGTACGGATTTGGGACGAATGGGCTGACGAAAATGGCGACCTCGGCCCCGTTTATGGGCACCAATGGCGAAGCTGGCCGACCGGCACCTCAACTCAAACCGAACCGTCCAAGACCGGCGAAACGATTGACCAAATCGCCTGGGTCGAAAACGAAATCCGATCCAATCCACAATCGCGGCGACTGATTGTTTCAGCCTGGAATGTCGCCGACGTGCCCAACATGGCACTGCCACCCTGCCACTTGATGTTCCAGTTCTACGTTGCTGGTGGGAAATTGTCCTGCCAACTGTATCAACGCAGTGCCGACATGTTCCTCGGTGTGCCCTTCAACATCGCCAGCTATGGACTACTGACGATGATGATGGCGCATGTGACAGGCCTGAAGCCGGGTGAGTTCGTTCACACTCTCGGCGATGTGCATTTGTATTCAAACCACTTCGACCAAGCTCGTCAGCAACTCTCTCGCACACCGCGAGTTCGACCCACGATGCAAATCAATCGCAAGGTCGAATCGATGAACGACTTCCAATTTGAAGACTTCGAATTGGTCGGCTACGACCCGCACCCTCACATCAAAGCAACAGTCGCGGTCTAGCACTAGCAACCAATAGCTAATAGCTATTCCGTCGCAATTTCCAAAACCTTCTCCAGCTCCATCACGCCGTCATACAACGAACGGCCGATGATCGCCGCCGGCATTTTCATTTCGACCAACTTCTGTACGTCTTCATAGGTCGTTACACCACCGCTGGCTACCAACGGGATATCCGTCGCGGCAGCCATCTGCGCCAGGCCCTCGAAGTTAGGTCCCTGCATCATTCCGTCGCGAGCGATATCCGTGTAGATGATCGCGGCAATGTTCGCGGTCGCCTCACGCAACTTCTTTGCCAAATCAATCGCCGACACATCGCTGGTTTCTAACCAACCTTGGGTCGCGACCAAACCGTCGCGAGCATCAATCCCTGCGGCAAGTTTGCCTGGATACCGGTCACACATCGTCGTGAACCATTCGGGTTCCTTGCAGGCACGCGAACCGACAACCAACCGAGAAACCCCCACCTCGATCAACGCGGCAATCGTTTCCTCATCACGAACTCCACCACCCATTTGGCAGGGCAAACCCGTCGCGTCCACAATTCGCCCGACGGCATCACGATTTGCCGTGGGGTCATCGCCTCGCGCGGCATCCAAATCGACCAGGTGAAGACACTTCGCTCCGGCATCCTGCCATCGCCTAGCAAATTCAACGGGATCGTCGCCAAAAGTGGTTTGCTGGTCATAGTCTCCCTGACGTAAACGCACTGGTTTGCCATGGCGGAGGTCAATCGCGGGCCAAATTTCCATCAAACGTCCAAAAACACGGGTAGATACACAGGGAAACGCAAAAGTGCGGCCTGACTTTCCAATCTCGATCGCCGCCACACCCTGCAGTGGAATTACCGCAGAACGATGATTCAAAACGGCCAAAAATTCAAGCCGTTGCGATGCTTTGGCCATCTCAACTAGGATACGCCTCATACGAAGTCGCAACCGTCCCACGTACTCGCTGGGTTTCCGTTGCAACTAGGCCGAACCTTTATCGCGGACCCGTGATGCTTTCGATCGCACCCACTTACCTGCTGTACTACCTACCGCTGATTATCGCAATCTCGCTGGTTTTTGGTGCCACCCGACACGAAGACCTCACGCTGATTCTAAAGCATGCCGCACACACGGCCCGCTGGATCACCGGCTTCATGGCGATCGTATTCGTCGTGCTGCTCGTCATGGATTGGATGGCCTAACTCAATGCGAATTTTAACGCTTGGCGGAGGAACGGTAGGACGCTGGATCGCGGACATGTTATGTCGGCGTCGACACAGCGTCACATTGATCGACAGCGACCCTGAAATCGTCCGCTCGATCAACAGCGAACTCGATGTACGAGCGATCGAGGGCAACGCGTCTCAAAGCACCGTGCTTTTTTCCGCCGACGTACTCAGCGCGGACCTCTGCCTCGCGGTGACCGGGAACGACGAAGTCAACATCGTCGCCGCCAGCATGGCCAAAGCACTCGGTGCCCGGCGAGCGATCGCACGGGTCTACGCGCCCGCATTCCGCGACCTGGCCACTTTCGATTACCAACAACACTTCGGTATCGACAGTCTGCTCTCCCTCGAACAATTGTCCGCTTCCGAGCTCGCCCGAGCGATCCGCAACCCCGACGCGATCCCGCTGGAACACTTCGCTCGTGGACAACTGCAGGTCTACGAAATGGAAGTCGCTCCCGGCTCAGCAGCCGCAGGCAAGAAACTGATGGACCTCGACCTTCCGCCCAGCGTGCGAGTCGGCTCGCTGGCTCGTGAGGGACGCATGTGGATCGCCAGCGGTGCCGACGAAACACATGTCGGCGACCGAGTCAGTTTGGTTGGTATGCCCGATGCCATCAGCCTTGCCCGGCAAGCGTTCGGCAGCGGCAAACGCAATCGCAAGCAAGTTAAAGTCATGATCGCCGGCGGTGGCGAAACGGGTTATCACCTCGCCGGACTACTCGGACGTGAAGACTTCCGAATCGTCCTTCTCGAACACGATCAACATCGCTGCGAACAACTGTCCAAGTTGTTGCCGCACGCCACTATCGTCCATGCCAACGCGAACCGGCGCAGCGTTCTCGAAGACGAAGGCGGTGGCACGGTCGACTACTTCGTTGGCTGCACCGGCAACGACGAAAGCAACATCATGGCTGGCGTCGAAGCCCGTGAACTGGGGGCGTCGCGAGTTATGTGTATCGTCGGACGACCTGACTACGCCAACGTTGTCGGCAAACTGGGAATCGACCTAGCCGTCAGTGAACGTGACGTGGTCGCTCGGCAGGTTTTGGGCTTCCTCAACGAAGGCGCCGTGATCAGCCAAAGCAAGCTGCCCAACGGATCCATCGGTGTCTATGAATTGGAAATCCTGATCGGGACCCCTGTCACAAAGGCCTCGCTGGCAAACCTTCCGCTTGCCGGTCGATGTCTGGTCGCCGCGATTCAGCGTGACGGCTTCGTCCGAGTCCCCACCGCCGATGACGTCTTGAAGGTCGGCGATATCATCGTCGCTCTGATCGACCTAAACGATTCCGACGAAATCATGAAGCTATTCAACCCCAGCTGAATCGTGTCATGTCCCAAACGGCCGCAAGCAGCCTCAAGGCGATGCGACCTGTGCCTGTCGGTTAGTCGAAGCTCATATTCATAGACGGGGCATCTAATAAAGTCAATCTGCAACCAGCAAGTACGCTGCCCGTCAAAACGTAGCCGTTCACCGGCGGGAGCAATGAACACTAATCCCAACTAATTGACACTAATAAAGCATGATGCGTCATGAGGGATGGAACACGAAGCAGGCATCCAATTCATTCCTTCTTCATTAGTGTTAATTAGCGTCGATTAGCGTTCTCCAAGACTTCCAGGATGAAGATCGCTTAGTACAAACCGCTTCCACTGCAATCCATCACTGCGTCCGTAATTGACTAGATACCCGATGCGTTTTCGAGAAACTCGCATGCAGTTGAAAAGCTGAGCCTCATGATCCGAACAAGTATCCTTCATCGCCTTCAGTTCGACGACAATCTCGCCGAACACGAGAAGGTTGGGCCGGTACTTTGTGCTAAGCAGATTGTTTTTATAGTAGACCTCTAGTTCCACCTTGCTGACGTAAACAATGCTTCGCATCCCGAGTTCAATCTCCAAACTCTGTTGGTAAATTTCCTCGGCCATACCGTAGCCTTGTTCGTTGTAGACTTCAAACGCGGCCCCCATAAAGTCGTACCCCTCCTGTTTAAACACTGTTTCGCTCCGGTAGACAAAGAACTGCGGTAGCCGTTCATAGCATAGGTCATTGCACGCTACCCCACCAAACACCAGACCGCATCGGCCTCCGACCTATCTGCGAATCACGTCCATATGACTCAATCGATAAAGTCCCAATCCAACATGGACATTAGGGCCATCATCAACGTTTGGGCAGACATCGGCGGCACGTTCACCGATTGCTTGGTCAACCTTCCTGATCCGTCAGGCACCTCTACTTCGCAAATCCAGCGAAGCATCAAAGTACTCAGCAGCGGACTCGTCACCGCCGTCGTCGATTCAGTGAAATCCGATTCACTGACGGTCGAAATGCCGACCAAGTTCGTGCACGAAGACTTCTGGACCGGCGCGCAACTTCTCAATCAGTCCGGCACCCCGCTTGGGAAAATCACACAATGCCGAGTTACACCTCTGCCAGAAATTCAAATCGTTGCACCGGATCAACCCGCCAATCAGGAGCTCTCCCAAGTTCAACTATCGCTCGACCGCGTAGCAGTTGACTCCGTTTCCGCTGGCGAAACGCTCACGCTTGATGGTGGAATCGAAGCCCCGGTCCTCGCCACACGCCTCTTGCTGCAAATCCCACTTGCACAACCACTGCCCGCACTCAACGCTCGTCTAGGCACCACCCGCGGAACCAACGCCTTGTTAACCCGCAGCGGAAGTTCGCTCGCCTTGCTGATCACCGAAGGCTTCGGTGACCTACTGCATATCGGAACGCAAGATCGGCCGGACTTGTTCGCCTTGGACATAGTCAAGCCGGAACCGCTGCCGCAAACCATCATCGAAATCCCCGGTCGTCTGACCGCTCAAGGCGATGAACTGATCCCACTTGATGTCGACACCATCGCAAAGCGACTGAGAACCCTTGCTAAATCCGATAGCCGCCCCGATGTCATCGCAATCTGTTTGCTACACGCTTATCAAAACGATGCTCATGAAAAGGTCGTCGCGAAACTTGCTCACGAAGCCGGGTTCGAACGTGTCGTTCGATCTTGCCAAATCGCAGCACTACCACGCATCGTCCCGCGTGCCGAAACAACGACGCTCGACGCCTATCTGCAACCTGTCCTGGAAGACTACGTCAACCGAGTGACCGAGCAATTTGGCGGCGATCGGTGCAACCTGCGTTGGATGACCAGCAACGGAACGCTCGTTTCATCAGGTGCGTTCCGTGGCCGCGAAAGTGTGCTGTCCGGTCCCGCCGGTGGCGTCGTCGCGTTGGAACTGATCTCACGGCAACTCGGCCTCGCCGGTGCTGTGGGCCTCGACATGGGTGGCACCAGCACCGATGTCAGTCGTTTCGACGGCCAACTGGGGCGCCGCCAAGAAAGCCAGATCGCGGGCATACGCATCCTTGCACCTATGATGGATATCCACACGGTTGCCGCCGGTGGCGGTTCGATCTGCGGAGTCCGAGACGGACGCCTCTTCGTTGGTCCCGATAGCGCCGGCGCCAACCCAGGCCCAGCCTGCTACGGACGCGGCGGCCCCCTGACGATTACCGACATCAACGTGGTCCTAGGCCGCCTTCCCATTGATCGCTTTCCATTCCCTCTGGATCCGCATGCATCTCATAACGCTCTGCAAGCGATCTTCGACGAACTACCACCTTCCATCGCCACGTCCCCTCAAACGCTAGCGGAAGGGTTCCTGAAAATCGCCGTTACTGAAATGGCCGAAGCCGCACGAGTCGTCACAACCGCCGCGGGCAACGACGTCCGCAAAATGTCGCTGGTCGGTTTCGGAGGAGCTGCCGGTGGCCACCTCTGCCAGGTCGCTGAAGCACTCAACATGCACCATGCCGTCGACCACGCCCAAGCCGGGATCCTTTCCGCCGTCGGCATCGGCAACGCACCCATCGGACGGATCCTCACGCGTCCGTACTTAGCCACGATCGCACCATCCGCCGATTCAACAACATCACCGTCGCTGAACACTGCTCGGGTCATATCTCCCGATACGATTGACCGCCTAAGCGAGATGGCGGCCAGCCTACAAGAAGATTGCCTTGAACGGTTGCAAACCGAAGAACGCATCGACACCGCCAGGCTCAACAAAAGCGAACTCCACACCACCATCACCGCTGACCTACGTTACCTCGGCACTCAATCGACCCTAGAAATCGCGATCGCCCCACTGGCATCACTAGCCGATCGCATGGACGCCAAACACCAAGAAACCTTTGGCTATGCTCGCCATGCAATGCCCATCGAAGTCGTCGCAGTACGATGCGAATCCAAAATCGTCTCCGTAACCAACGCAACTAACTCCACCCCAGATTCTGATTTCGCTATACCGACCGACTCGGTATTCGAAAGTGATCCGAACCAGCCAACCTTTGACCGCGAAACGCTAACGCCAGGAACACAGATTCAAGGCCCTGCAATTATCGCGTCAGCCCACTCAATCTTAGTCGTCGAGAATAACTGGACCGCAACGATCGACGCTAACCGCCTCATCCAACTCCACCGCAACCCAATCGCCAGCCCCCCTTCACTCCCCGTCAGCGGCACGGCGTTAACCGCTGATCCCCCCAAACTTCACCCGCCCTCAAGAAGGGTCGAGCAACGTGAGGCGTGTTCCACCTCCAAGCCCGGCAATCACTCACACCCCGTGAGCGGCAAGGCGCTAGCCGCCGGTTCCCCCGCATCTCCATCATCGCCCCCACCTCATCACTCCAACAACGACGCCGTTGAAATGGAAGTGGTTGCCCGCCGCGTGCAAGGAATCGCCGAAGCGATGGGTGAAGCAATCCGCCGCACCAGTGTCAGCGTCAATGTTAAAGAACGCCGCGACTATAGCTGTGCCGTCTTTCTCCACGACGGCTCCTTGGTCGCCAACGCACCGCACGTCCCGGTTCACCTTGGAGCGATGGGACACACCGTCCGCACGATCATCGAGGCGTTCCCTAACATGCAGCCCGGCGACTGCTTCATCAGCAACGATCCCTACGCTGGCGGCTCCCACCTTCCCGATATCACGGTCGTCACCCCAGTCTTCTGTTTTGAACACTCCGACAGCGCCGACTCCCCTAAGCAATGCAACTTCTTCGTTGCCTCACGCTGCCACCACGCCGAAATTGGCGGCCTCGTCCCAGGCTCCATGGCCCCCAATGCCACCTGCCTGACCGACGAAGGAGTCGTCCTAAGTAGTCTTCCGTTGGTCTACCAAGGACACACCTACCACACCGACATCCGCCATCGACTCCAATCCGCTCGCTACCCGTCACGCAACGTCGACGAAAACATGGCTGACATCGCCGCAGCGGAAGCGGCTGGCCGTGAGGGCGTGCGACTAATCCAGTCGTTGGCCGATTCCATTTCAGCACCGCGTCTGACCCACCTTTTAAAACGATTGCTCAACGTCGCCGGGCAAGCAACAGCGACTTGGATCGAATCGCTCAGAAATGAGCCCCGTCGGTTCTCAGACCAACTCGACGATGGCACGCCGGTCCAAGTCCAGCTCATTCCCGACCAAACCAATCGCCGGCTCAAGATCGACTTCACAGGAACTGGAGACGTTCACCCGCATGCATTCAACGCCACCCGGTCCATCGTCACCGCCGCGGTCCTGTACGTCCTGCGCTGCGTTACCCCGAATGAGCTCCCACTGTGCGATGGCGTGCTTGATCGCATTGACTTGATCATCCCACCCGGCCTGCTCGATCCTCCCGTATCCCGCGACGCGCACGGCCAGCTCGATCCCGACAACTGTCCCGCAGTCGTAGCGGGCAACGTCGAAACCAGCAACCGAGTCGTCGACGTGCTGCTCGGCGCCCTCGGCGCCGCTGCCGCGTCCCAAGGCACGATGAACAACCTCCTCATCGGAGACGATACCTTCGGCTACTACGAAACCATCGGCGGAGGATCCGGTGCGACAGCCAATGCACCGGGAGCTCATGCCGTCCACACACACATGACCAACACCCGGATTACCGACCCCGAAATCCTAGAGTCACGCCTACCACTCCGACTCTGGAAGTTCGGTATCCGCCCAGACAGTGGCGGGCACGGCCAACATCGCGGCGGCAACGGAATCATCCGCGAAATCGAGTTTTTGCGTCCACTGACGGTTTCAATGCTAACATCACGCCGCACCACCACACCCTACGGATTAAGCGGCGGAACTCACGGACAGCCTGGCCAACAAACCTGGATCCACGATGACACAAAAACCAACCTAAACGCCTGCTTCTCACAAAACGTCCAACCCGGAAACCGAATACAAATCCAAACCCCCGGCGGCGGCGGCTACGGCGTCTCCTTATCGCAGAAGCTTCCACTAAACTTAACTGACACATCCCATGAATCACTTTGACGCAGCTCGATCAACCGAAATGCATTGGCGTTCGGTTAATGCATACTGCGAACTAACGCTCCCCAGCGAATGAAAACCCGATGACTTGCCGGCATGCACTTAGGATCCGCACCAGGCTGACACGCAAGCGAGCAGAAGATGGACACCCCATGTTCCACTCGCTAGAACTTCGGATCGGCACCACCTCGCAAAGCCATCTGAATTGGAATCCACTCATCTCTACACGTGAAATAGCCTGTTGAATTTGCCGTCAAACTACCTATGGACGATCGGTTTACATCAGTCGTTCTTGGCCGTGTGTTGCTGGGCAACGGGTTGGTTGGTCGTCAATCGTGGTTGGAAGGTCAATTACACGCGCAAAATCAATCATTTTGCATTGATGCTGTGTCCATTCTTGATAGCTCCTGTGCTTCCCTACCAGCCAAACACATGGACCTTCTTGACCACAATCACGGTGTTTACGCTGGCGACCCTCGCACTGTCCCAACCGATTCGAACGCGAATTTCGTTGATGCAGACATCATTCGCTGCCGTTGATCGCCCCGAAGATCGCCCGCATACGTTGCTCTGGATCATTAGCCAAGCAATCGTGTCAGCGCTGATTTTAACGATGTTGTTTTTGATTTTTCAGAAGCTGGACATCACCGAATTGATCAGCATCCCACTGATCGTAACGGGCGTGGGCGACGGGCTAGCCGAACCAGTAGGAATCCGATTCGGAAAGCACACCTACCGAGTGCCCTCTCTGGCCAAAGGACGCGAGTACGTCAGGTCAATCGAGGGCAGTGCTTGCGTTTGGGTCGTCGCGTTGCTATCGGTTGTCTTCACCTACTCGGTTGTCAGCACGCCCCAATGGATCGCGATGTTATTGTTACTGCCCCCCGCAATGACGGCCACCGAAGCAATCTCGCCCCACACCTGGGACGCCCCCTTCCTGTACTTAAGCGGTGGCCTGACGATCATCGGTATAGTCACCCTCGTGTGATTCCAACATCGAAATCAAGCGACAAAGCCCTCGAGCGATTCGCCAATGCGCCATTGGCCATCTGCGAACATTGCGTTGAAATGAAGTGGAGGTGGATCCTCAAAATGGCCGGCATCCACCCAATCAGCATTGGGCGAAACGAAAAAGGCAGCACGACGCATAAACGAAGACGTCACATGGCCCGTCGCCAACCGGGCTGGGGATTACCGGGTAAACCGACACGTTCGTGAGGCACGAAACTCCATCAGCACAAAGCACGAGCTTCCTCGCCAAAGCTTCTCATTTACGGATTGACTCAATCGACACGCCGACATCGATCGGCTCATCAAGCATAACCAAGTTGAAAAAAGGGTTTCGCAGCGCAGGGCATACAATTGCCACGACGCTATTAGATGACACGGTCCATAACGTGCATTGGCTTGGTGAAGTCGATTGCTGCCGATGGTTCGTTGAATTGGATATCCGCACGATGCCTATCGAAGTCGTCGTAGTCCGATGTGAATCCAAGATCATCGTGGCTAAAAACGCGGCCAAATCCACCCCGGTTTCTGCCTACGCTAAACCGACCCACTCCGTTTTCAAGAGTGATCAAGCCCAACCGACCTATGACCGAAAATCGTTGACGCCCGGTACACCAATCCAAGGCCCCGCGATCATCGCATCCGCTCACTCCATCTTGGTCGTCGAGAACAACTGGACCGCCGGCATTAACGACGAGGGCTTGATCCAACTGCACCGCGTCACCAGTCCCGATCAAGCTAACTCTCATGGCGCCCCGCACCGAACGCTGGCCAGGACGGAACGGGAACCACAAACAGCGGAATCTACCAACAACGACGCCGTTGAAATGGAAGTGGTCGCCCGCTGAGTGCAAGGCATCGCCGGAGCGAAGGGAGAAGCGATGCGCCGCACCAGTGTCAGCGTCAAAGAACGCCGCGACTACAGCTGCGCCGTATTCCTCAGTGATGGCTCGCTGGTTGCCAACGCCCCTCACGTGCCCATGCACCTAGGAGCGATGGGACACACCTCCGCATCGCGAGGCAACGAAACCACCAACCTCCCCTCATCCTTCACCATCCAAGTCCGCCCCACCGACCGCTTAAAAATCCAAACCCCCGGTGGCGGAGCCTACGGCCCTGCCTAACCATAACGCTGCCAAGAATCATTCCCTATTGCTGGAGTCCAGGCTTTAGCCTGTCCCATCACCGCGCACCAAAATCGACCAACCGTTCGTCCAAGACTCGTACGTAGTTGATTGACGCCCCGATTCATTAACAGACAGCTACAATGCATTTCCCTGCCCACAAAACGAAGACAGTAAAAAATGCTAAACGCTGAGATCTCGTTCGTCATTATGCTAGCTGCCTCCTGCTGCGTTGCAGCATGGTTTGGGCGAAAACACGGCAAGGAAACAGCGTTGGGTGCTGGCATGGCGTGCTCGATGTTAGCCGGCACCTGGTTCAAAATTGAGATCGGACAGACTCCCATCAATGTCCCGGTCGCCACCTCCGTCGTCCTACTAGTCGTCTACTGCGTCCATTCTTGGCGCGAAATTTTTAATGCACTCAGCGTGCTCGACTACCTAGTTGGCAGTCTGACTGTATGGCATGTCTTCGTCGACACGTACTACGACGGTGGCCTACCAGCCAACGCAGCAGTTGCCTATGGAAAATGGCTGTTACCCTATGCCGCAGGTCGATACGCGTTCCTATACCCAGGAACCTTCACCAAACTCGCACCACTCTTCGCCGGAGTCGCAGCATCGATTTCGCTACTTGCAGTTATAGAAGCATTCACGTATTTCAACGCATGGGAGTGGCTATTTACCGGGGTCGATGACGAGGTCACTAGGAGTAAAGGGATCCGCTACGGCCTGCTCTACCGAGCCATCGGCCCCACCCGACACCCCATCTTCCTAGGTATCGTACTCTTTTCGATGCTCCCGTTCGCAGTCGACCTTTTCACGCGGTCGAGCATTCAACCTAAACTACGTATTCTCGGAATATCATTCTTCGTTCTGATCTGCCTCGGCATTCTCTCAACCGTCTCACGCGGTCCAGTTCTCTGTATTCTTGTGGCAGCAGCAGTCGTAGCCGCGTGCCTCAACAAGACCGTCAAATGGCTATTGGTCGCGACCAGCCTCGCGGGCTTACTAATCGTCGCCTTTCAATTTGACGCCGCCATTCGCCTTTTCGACTCTGAGGGCACCGGCGTTGAGCGTTCTCAAATCATTCAGGTCGACGACAGCAGCCAACCCAAGCTGATGACCAGCTCTCGCAATCGACTATTCGTGGTTGAAATCTACGGACCACTCGTCATCAAAGGTGGTCCCTTGGGCTATGGCACGAGAGACACGCGTGGCTTCCCTCCAGCCAACTTGCCAGGCCTCCCCACCGACCCCAAAATTCGTGCAAGGCTAGGGATCGTCGACAACTCCTACATCAACATCGGCCTCCAGTTCGGCTGGATTGGCGTCGGCTTATTCGCCGCATTACTGCTTACCGCGATTGCCCTATCCCTACGCTTGGGCCCAGTCGCCTCCACCTATCTATTTCCAAGCAACGCAATCCTACTGTTCTCCTACGCAGGCATGCTAATCGCCGTCGCACTTGAGATAGCCACCGTATTCTGGAGCTACGACTACAACTTCTGGATACTATTCCAGCTCGGCGCCCTTGCCGGCATGCAATCTCAAGTCACAAAGATTCGTGTAGGAAGTCAGCTTTAACAAATACTGACCCAACTCAGGTGCATCTTCATTCGGATGACTGGCGGTAGCGTTTTTATGGCTCGCACGCGAACATCGGATTTGCTCGAGTTTGTATTTGTCACCATTTACTGAGCACACCAAGAGGCCGAATTTATCTTTGACGCAAAAATGACAAGTCGCCGGTTGGGGAAAATCCCAATCGACGCCGACAAGCAAGTGACAATAGTACCATGTTTACAATGACTCCAATTGCCTGCGCAGTTGCGGTCCCCGTGGAACCGAAGACAGGTGTCAACCCCAGAAGTACGACCAGCATAACCAAGAACGAAATCAAATTGCATCGAAGACAGATGTTCTGATTTCCGCTCATGCTAAGTAGACCACCAACCGACCCCGTCATTACATTGACGAACTGTCCTACTGCAATGACTCGGAGTGCTACAGCACCACCGGCGAAGCCTTCACCAAACAAGCTCAAGATATCACCGGGGAAAAACATCAAGACCACCAAGAAGGGCAGGCAGCCGATGGCCATAAGACGGGCGCTGGATTGGGCAAGAGCCTTCAAACGGTCTAATTCGCCCGCAGAATGCAAGGCGGCGAATTTAGGAAAGACCACGCTGTTTACCCCAACGAGCACCAGCGACGCTAGATTAGCAAGACGAAACGCCGCGTTGTAAACACCAACTTGATCTGCAGGCTGAAAAACACCGAGCATGATTTGTGGCAGCCAATTGCTAAATTGCTGCAGTGCAAGCATTCCAAAGAAGGGTGCCAGCGTTGGCAAGATTTTCTGCCAGCCGCGAGCAGAACCAGACCAAGAAAACCAAGTATGTTTTCGCACCCAAACTAGGTGCGCAAGGATTGCTGCAAAACAGCTACCAATGAAGAAGCACGCCCCAAACGTTTCTGGAGTTAAAGCTTCTCGGGGGTAAAGTTGAAACGCGCACCCGAGAACAATCATAAACGCTACAGTCAGGCCTAAATTCTGAAAGACCTGAAAAGCCTTAATATCTTCAAGACCTTGAAAGAAATGTGAATGGATCCAAGCTACGGTGACTCCCAGGATCGAAAAACTCATCCAGCGAAACACAGGTACTAATAGTGGTTCGTCAAAAAACGACTTACAGATCGATGGAGCAGCAAAGTAGAAAAAAACTCCTGCGAACGTTGATGTCAACAGGACTACAGGTACCGCTCTTGAATAAACACCGTTGATGCTTTCCCAGTCTTGATTTACTTTAGCTTCTGCTACAATTCGCGTCACGGCTTGATCCAACCCTAAGCGACAAATTCCTGCTGTCACGTTCACCATGGCCAAGCTGAGGAAAAACAGGCCCGCACCTGTCGTTCCAAGGCTTCGCCCTACAACCAAGGTCATCACGAATGCTGCGATACCGCCAGCAATCTTAAGTAAAAGCGAAACGCCGCTTTTTCGCAGTAATTCTTTTAGATCGCGGGACCTAGCATCAAATGCCACGATTTCTTCCTTACAATCAGTCGTCTGAAACGGGGCCTTTTTCATAGGTTGGTTCTTGAATTCATTTTGATACGTAATGTCATCTACTCGACGTTAATCTCTATATGGTCTACTCGTGCTAGCTGACGGGCTTTGCATTAGCTTATAACTGGCGAGTACCAACTATTGCTTTTTAGCTTGCGAGATTCCTTTGGTGAAGGTCTTCGGATTTAATACGTCCGATTCGTTGTAAAAAACTCGCCAAATCTCTGTGAGGTTGATGTTTGTTGTAGTCAACTCGCCAAGCTTTGAGCTTCTCCTTTGCATCGTAAAGCGACAATAACCAATTTTTGTTGAGGCATTCGGCGCGGACGCTTCCTTTGAACGATTCGATTACTGCCTTATCCGTTGGTTTTCCGGGTCTACTGAACTCAAGCACGACGCCATTGGAGTACGCCCATCGATTTCAAACTTTCGATGCGAACTCGGGACCGTTGTCGTCTCGGATCGACTTCGACAGCTTTCGATTGCATGCCAGGCCTTCCAGAACTGCGGCAGCGATCTTGCCTTGCAACCGCTGAGGGACCTAAATCGCAAGACTCTCACGAGTGAAGCGATCGACTATCATCAAAAGCCGAATCTGGCGACCGGCAAACAAAAAAAACATCGCCCAGCAGTCGTTGATGTGAGGCGCATTTGGGCGATCGACACGGGTTCGACGACTCACACGTAGTTTAGAAGTCGTTATTCGTAAACTCAATTTTTCTTCGTGGTAAAGCCGATAGATCCGTTTGGCGTTGACCTCCCAACCTTCTCGGCGAAGCAAAATGTGCAATCGCAGTGCGGCCTGGTGATCCTTCGTGGACTGGTAGCGATGACTCGAACGAGCTAGGTCAGCCAAACCGCAGGCTCGACGCTCGTTGATTCGGCAACAAGACTTCGCTCCCTTAAAGCATTCACGAAGGCGAGCAGGCCTTAGAGTTTTTTTGGCAGGACATCCTGCAGAATTTGTTTGTCTAAACCTAAGTCTGCGACCAGTGACCTCAAACGCTTATTTTCATCTTCAAGGTGCTTCAGGCGCCGAAGTTCTTCGGTGCAAAGTCCGGCGAACTTCTTGATCCATCGGCAAAACGTCTGCTGACTAGTTCTGAGCTTACGGCAGACCCCACGATCGGCGTCCCCTTATCAGCCTGCTTGAGCGCAAAAGCGATCTGCTGATCGGTAAATTTTGACTTCTTCATCGGCGTTCTTTCCAAGAAAATGCCGAATCGATGTTAGCCCGATTTTCTCACCTTGCATGGATCAGTTTCTTGGGTGCAGGTCACCCGGCTACCTCGTTTTCCGTCGGTCAGAGATAGTCAGCAGTTCGAGGCCCTGAAAAAGCCCGCTGATTACTCCGGATATTGACGGTCGTTGTCTTCAGAAGGTGCTAAATAAGCGTCACTTGAATTTCTGCATATTAGACCTCAGAACTTCATTTCCAATGAAGAATTGACAGGCGGGATGAAAGGTTTTGCGGACTCAAGAAATTCGTGATAATCGAAGCCGATCAACTCGCGTATCCGAAATTCAATTTCATCGGTTACTGATTTCTCATTCCTATTTTGAGGCCGTTCCAGAAGAGATCTCATCCCAAATTTCCTGGCTGTCGCTGGCAGTGAATGCAACCCCATGCGCTTGAGAGAGTCGGAAAAACTAGTTGACATCTTTGATACAAATGCATTGCGAGGCGTTTGTCTCTCATTGCTAGCATTGTTGACTAGTGAATCATTTGGCCGGAAAAATGGAATTCCAAGGCAGCAGCATACTCGAGCGCAAAACAAGTGTGCGTCACTACAAAGCTCTTCAAAAACAATGACACTTACCCTTTCTTTTCCAAGCAATTCAACGGCTTCTGCCAGCATCTGCGGGTATAGGCTTCTTTGGATAATTGGATCGTCGTTAGTTAAGTATTTTTCAATGTTCTGGTGGTAATAACCGTACCGTACTTCGTGCCAAAACTGCGATAGGCTGCGTTTCACCGGGTCGCGAACAGAGATAACGATTTTAACATTATCTAGGTCTCTCGCAATTCGTTGGATCGCAGCTGTCGTACTGCCCGCATAGCTCGGAGCCACTTCGACTTTCACCTGTCGTTTGTCTGATTTGGGTTCCCTAAAAAAACTTGCGTAGGTGGACGGCCCTGAGTCGTAATGACGATCGAAATAAAACGTCTCCTTTGTGCCCTTTGGAAGCAGAACTGCATCGGTACATGAAAGGTATTCATGAACCCAGGTTGTCCCTGTTTTTAGAGGGCCAACGAAAATGGTGCTGGGATATTGCAGCGTGTGCTGAAAGGACATGGTAGCTAAATGTAGACTGGGGTTAGTGCGAATGGCTTTATGGAGGTGTGTTGATCACGGGATAACTTGTTGAAGGCGATCCCAAGTGAAAGACACATGGCAGAAGCCGAAAAATGTCGTAGCGTTGTTCCCAGGTCGGGGCTGAAAAAGGGGATCGTGAGAACTAAAAAAATGCCGAATGTTGAGAATAGTCGGTCTCCATCGCGGACGGCTCCAGAAATTAAGACGAGCAACGCAATAATGAATATCTGAGCATAGATATCTTTAATGCTTGTCGCCCAGGAAATAGGGAAGAGCGTTTCTAAGAGAACTACGAGATAGTTACGTATTGACTGTGCCACTAGTGGCAGATCTTCCGACACGTCAATGTTCGGGTAGACTGTTCTGGTCCCAAATTTGGCTTGAGAAGCTGTGTGCATTTGTACGCGCTGCTGTTCGAGTATCTGGAGTGGCAACGGGAATGCAACGATGCAGAAAAGGAATCCTGCGGCAGTTGTGATGGTTCCCCAACGCAATCCTAGCCCAGAGACAATCAAGGTTGCTGTAATTGGCAGTGCGTAGTACGGCCTTATATAGACTGCAAAAAGAAGTGTTCCTGAGATAAACACAATGTACCCAAACTTTTTTCCGGCAAACCTAGCTGAAAGCATCCCGGAGACCGCAATGAACCCCAAAATTGCTTCTTTCGAAACATAGTTGAAGTGAATAAACATCGGAAGCGTTATGACTAAGGCAATACAGTATGAACTGAATGTTTTTACCGTTGCTGAAAGAAACCAGAGATAGATTATCAAAACAGCGTTTGTGAAAACCCAGTATGGCATCAGTTGAGTCACGATGTTGAAAAAGATCCCAACGTGCTGCTTAGAGCTTAGGTCGCTCTCGTGCTGTGTGCCTTCAACATTCTCTATGACTTCCAGGTAACCTTCGTGGTCAGCTGGCGCGATTAAACCACGCAATGGAATTAGTGGTCCCAAGATGAGAGCTACTACAAATAATCGGGTGCCGATTGCACGAAGTTTAGAACGACTGATCTTCAAAGGATTTCTCGAAGTCATCTTTCTGCCGCCTCGGAAAATATCTTATCCAACCGCGAAACGTATTCGGCCATGCCATACATGGATTCAGCTCGATGTCGAAGTACGGCAGGGTCTACAGCAAGTGGTGGCCAACTTCCGTTCACAGCACTAACCACTTGATCAATAAAGGCGGTTGGCGAGTGTCGATCCACTGGCTTGCAGATCCCTGCTAATATCTCTCCAGCGGCACCAACGTCTGTCGCAATGGCGGGCTTTCCCATCGCTAAAGCTTCGACTAGCACTAGTGGAAATGCTTCGCCATAAGTAGATGCTAGGAGAAATATGTCAATAGCATCGTAAAACGGACCAGTGTCTGATTGATTACCAACTGCACGCACAGCATCCGCAATATCGTATTCATTTATGAGTCGCACGAATTGACTGTTTTCTGTCGATACACCATGGCCCGCCGCAATTAGGAACACGTCCTTTCTCGCAATGCGAGCGTTTCGAGTTGCGTTCAGGATCAGTGGCCAGTTCTTTTGCGGGTTAAATCGGCCAAAACACCCAAGCACGAATGCCTCTTCAGGAATATCTAGGCCTTGGCGAATCCGTCGGCGGTTGGCGTTGTTAGGAGTAAACTGATCAAGCGGAATACCGTTCGGTATTGATGAGCCGAAAACGCTGGGGTAACCAAGAGTTTTTTCATGAAAAGCGCGAGAAGATTTTCCGCAATACAGAAGGTTCAGTTTCTGAAAACGGGCTACGGGACCGAGTAGCTTCT
Organism: Rhodopirellula sp. J20-39; assembly: GCF_057365095.1. Taxonomy (NCBI): domain Bacteria; kingdom Pseudomonadati; phylum Planctomycetota; class Planctomycetia; order Pirellulales; family Pirellulaceae; genus Rhodopirellula; species Rhodopirellula sp. J20-39. The sequence goes on from NZ_CP195123.1 coordinate 7,095,533, forward strand.
GGGTCCATCTCTCCAGTGCTTTTGCAGTGCTGGCGAGATCTGTGTTATGTAGATAGGCCAGCGAATTCGCCTGTCGGGGCACCAGTATCGGTATCATTGCTGCTGCATGGTACATCCATGCTACCACCAGGTCCGGCTGCATTTGATGAATCTTACGTCGAATTCTTGGAATGTCGACGATTAGTTGTAAGTAGGAGGTTGAACTCCTCGACTCCGTTTTGTCTGCAATGGGATTGAGTATTCGCTCGTCGTTATCGGAAAAGAGTGTAAGGACCTGGTGGCTGTGGGCAGAAGTAGACGCGGCTAGGTAGTTGCGCAGTAGCGTCTCAGCACCTCCTTGGACAAGTTTTGGTATGACGTGAACGATTTTCATGAGCAGCATACTTCCTTCAAGTATTTCCAGTGTTTTGGCTTGAAGCCAAACTCCTGGATCAAGTTTTTTTCGATGCCGCAGAACTGTTTTTTTAGAATGCTCTTGCAGTGCTCGTTCAATTCTGGCGTATTGATGCTCTTCCTGGCCATCACATCTTGGGCAGTAATTTTCAGTTTTCGGCGAATGCGGCCTGGTAATAAACGTTTCATGATTTTCTTGCTCTTGCTTGGTTGGTACAAAAACCTCATCGCGAATTTCTTAATTGCAGAATCGGTGTACACAGTTTTGTTCCTCTGCATGTTTTCTATGGCAGAGATTTGCAGGTCCGAAACTCCAAGAAATTGGCATGTAATGTTTAGCGTTTCTAATGGCTTACTAATCAACTCTTCGAACTCAATAATAAGCATATTGCCCGGCTTAATCACCTTTTTCCAGCGATTCAAATGCTCCACGTACTGAGAGTAGTGCAGGTGTCGCAAGGTTGGCCAGTAATTATCCCGGTGCCCTAACACTTCTTCTTCTAGAGCTTGCTGGAATGTCCCGGCACATTCATCAAAGCGACTTTTTGAGTAATGGTACGCAGACTGAGTTCTGGCAATGGGGTCTCGCAGAACAAAGATAGCTTTCACATCAGGGTTTCGGCCGGCTACCAAACCCGGGCTTTCGCAAGCCGAAAAGTACGCGACGCTACCTTCACCCCACAGAGTACTTCTTGGAGCATGGTTAAAACACCTTGCATATGCTTTCTCAAGTTGATGTGGAGCTGGTACGTCAAACCCCAGATTCATTTGTTTGTAATCGTGGTTAATTAGAAGTGTTGGTTCTTTTGGGAAGGAGAAGCCGATTTGCGGGTGCCTCTCCAAGCAGGAAGCTAGAGTAGTTGTTCCTGCCTTCATGGCACCAGGTATTACGAAATCAGGGAAGCAACTTGAAGACACTTAATTATCTCTGAATGCGAAGGTTTGCGAGATCAGCATGGTGAAGTGTGACATATGCTTGCGTAAACACGAAGTCAGTTGTGTGGAGGTTACCGAGTGTGCGGAAGTTACCGAGCTATTCTGCCTGTCTCGAAGCCATTGACGGGGAAATATTGCTAGTTCGGTTTCCTTCGCAAGGGGGCTATGTCAACAGTTGTACAATCGCGTCGATGGATTTCACGGTCTCGCGGCTGTCAACTGCACTCGTATAGCCGGGTGTGTAGTAAAGGCAGTGCGGAGAATATTCATCGATGCTGGAGGTATCGTTAGTCCGTGGCGGTTGATTGCGAAAAGAAGGTGGCAAGCCCAAACGTTTTATCTTTGTTCTGCTCCGCTACTGGTTCAAGCGGTGACTCTGCCAATGGCGTAAATGCGATTAGTTCTATAGTCTGACGTACCTTATCTGTACTAGTAAGTTCTGGCCACGCTGGTGATGCTTAAGGCATTTCTATGGAGGAGTCGTTTTTCGGGGGGGGCGATTGTTTATGCCGCGAATAATATAGGCTTTGGAGTATCCTTCGCAGATCGCTAACTGAATTGCCAGCTTGCACATTCTTGCTCAATTCTAATGCTCTGTGGTCTATTTGTGAGCTAGTTAAGGATGTTGCTACTGCATTCCCAAGTTCGCTCGGGTCTTTGAAACAGAGGTCCGATCCGTACACTGCAATTGAATCTATTCGCCTGGCAAAGATCGGCTTATGCAATGATGCTGCTTCTATGACTGCTATTGGATTTCCCTCCCAAGCTGCAGAATGGATGTATGCATCTAATTCACGCAAGTGTTGAATCGCTTTTGTTTTGCTGATCCACCCGGTAACCCGAATTCCATTTTCTATCAGTTGATTTTCAAGATCCTTTTCGCCTCCCCCGATCCAGCAAAATTCAGCGTCCAGCCCATGCTTCCGGATTGCTAGAACGGATTCTATAAAGAAATCGACGCCTTTCTGTTTGCATGCCCGTCCGAGCATTCCGATTATTGGAGCTCTTTCACGCATGTCGTTTCCCAGCTTCGGAGTCGCGGAGGTAGGCAGGACAGCGTTATTCAATGCAACGACATCGCGGCTTAGAAGTAATGATCGTGCAAGAGTTGCTTCGTGCTTTCCACAGGCAGCCGTCGTGCCAGTACGAGCTGCCAGCAACTCCTCGACAAGACGGTAAGAGAATCTGGATAAAGTGCTTTTCGACGTTATCTCGAATGCGTAGCAGTGAGGAGTGTAGATAATTTTCGATTTGGGAATGAAACTCATCCTGCCGAACACGCCCGCAAACGCTGAGTGGAGATGAACGAAATCAGGGCGTAAGCTTAAGTAGCGTTTCCAGATTGCAGATGGGGTGACTACGAAGGGGCATTTCAACTCTTCGAAATTTACGATCTCAGTCTGGAATATTTCACCATTTTGGTCACTGTTTCGGCCGGATATAGAGAGAACGTGGTGTCCGACGTGCTTTGGCGATTCTTGAATGTACTTTGCGATTGCAGATTCTACTCCACCGCCGAGGCACTCTGTTATATGAAGTACTGTTGTCACAGCGCAGGTGATTGAGGAGTGAAGAAAGATTCCATGATAGACGAATGGCAGAAAATTGGCCTAAGCGTAAAGTTCGGGAAATGTATATTAGCCTGTTGGCTTTCTGTGGGTGTTTGCGGAGCTGCTTTGGTGGACTGCAATTCGTGCGATGCAAAATCAGCCTTGGGGCAACGCCTCTTGCGTCTTTGGTTGCTTATTTCTTCTTGGTTGTCGAGTAATTTGTTGGTTCGAAAATTTTTCTCAGGTTTGAAGTTGCGTTAATAAGCGCCTTCGCGAAATGCTATTGTTTTTAAGGTGTGGATTAGGATATAGATATCAAGCCAGGGGGACCAGTTCGTGACGTAGTAGCTATCAAAACGGACACGTTGGCCGTAGGTTGTTTTATTACGGCCGGAGACTTGCCAGAGACCAGTGATTCCTGGTCGAACTCGTTGGTAGAGAGGAAGAACGTCGCCGTAAAGAGAGGTCTGAGATGTCATGCACGGTCGTGGCCCTACCAAGCTCATGTCACCTTTCAGTACATTCCATAATTGGGGCAATTCATCGAGGCTTGTCTTGCGTAGAAATGAGCCGATGCCAGAAATGACACGAGGGTCGCTCTGTAGCTTCTGGTATTCGATCCATTCCTGACGCATGTCAAGGTCATTCTCGAGATATTCCTCTAATACTTGTTCAGCGTCGATGACCATCGTTCGGAACTTCCAGGCCTTGAATTGCTTTCCATTCTTGCCGACGCGGGTTTGTCCATAGAACGCGGGGCCAGGGTCACGTAACTTCAAAAGGAAGATGAAGGCGATGATGAATGGAGAAAGAATGGCCAGAGAGAGTGCGGATACACAAATATCGACGAGCCTTTTCACGGCTCTTGCAGGGTGGTTGTGCAAGTGATCCTTCAAGTGGATCCCCATTGCACCGGCACACTCCCGCGATCCCGACCACAGGCTTGGGAGCTGCATCTGGGAGGGTAGAATTAAAACATTGGAGAAGTTGCCGGCATGGGAGAGGACCTCGCTCATGTCAATGTGCTCGCAGCCACCGGGGGCGACAATCGACCATCGGGCTTGTGTTTTTCGACGCAAACGCTCCAGCTTCTGCACGGATCCAAGGTACGGTATACCAGCTAGTTCCAACGATTTTTCTGCGGAAGCTGTTCTAGAAAAGTCAACGACACCGATAGGGCGAAGGCCTCGCTGCGGAGCACGAGAATAGAATCGGTAGATCGCACGGCCTTGAGGACCTGAACCGACGATTACTGCGTTTTCGCCCCACCAACTTGTCCTGGAGCAGACTCGTCGCGCCGTCAGTCGAGCCAGGGGAACCAGAAGCGAAGCGACAATGACCGCAATGAAAAACACAACAAGCTCACTTCGGCTAAGAGTCGCCAGAACGAGATTGGCGGTGATCGCAAACGCGAAAGAAGCAATCGCTGCAAGGACACTTTGACGCAATTCTAAAACAGGGCTCATTCCTGTTCCGGGATACAAGCCGTAAATCGTCGCGCATACAATAAAAAACGCCACAATGCAAATGCTGTTTAGCAACAACCACGATTGAAGCCCAAGGTAACCTAGGACATAAAGTGGCATCGCCGCAATCAGGACAGAGCAAAACAACGCAGCTACATCAGCGGCGAGCAGCGGCGCCAGCGTTAGGAGTACCTGACCGACACCGTTCGCCTTGTTGCGGGTAATCCGCCGCCGTATTGAACGGTCGTGGATTCGTGCAGAGCGGCGATGGTCGTCCATTGCAGCACTCGGGACGAATGGGTCAAGTTGTTCGATCGTATCCGTACAGACAACGCCAATAGGCACCGGACTTGTAGCGAATTGCGGCATAAATCTCTTACCTAAGAGAGGCAGTCAAGTAAAAGGACTTACTCCACGTGACAAGTGATTGCCATGTGTTGAGACGGCAGCATTATAACTGTCGCAACCAGAAAAGAAGTCAACGCCGTTAGACTTTCACAAAACTTGAGGCTGATTGATTCCATGGATCCGACAATGTGACATAAAGGCAGGCAAGTGCCCATAAAGTGAGGGGTTTGTTTAACTGCAGTACCCGATGAAGACGACATTCTTGCAGGCAGGCATCTAGTAGCCTTCGTTGCACACTCGCCCGGAGAATTAACTCGCGATGCCCGCGATTTCAGCCTGGTCTATAAAACGCTGGCTGGATGGGGGGCAGATAAACCGAAAATGCTAAACGTCGATTCCAGTCTAGGTAGGCAAATTTTAGCTTCAACGATAGCAACACAGAAATATCGATGTTTTATAACGTTTAGCCGAATTTCTCTTGCGGGAAGGCGGGCAGCCTTAGTCAGCTTCAGACACTCAATTTGTCCGATAGGCTGTAAATAAGTAATTTTGCCAATAATGGCTTTCCCTCGGATCGCAGCCGACAAAATTGAAATTCCTGGACCGTAGGCTATCTTCAACTGGGCACCAGTTTACCATTGTTCGCTGGGATTTTTCCTGGAATTGAAACTATTGAAGATATTACTGCACGCATTGAATTACTCGCCTGAAGAAATTGGGGTTGGGAGATACACAGGAGAGATGGTTGCAAGATTGGCGGAGGCGGGACACGAGGTCGTGGTAGTAACCGCGCCGCCTCATTTTCCACAGTTCGCGATTCTGCCTGGTTTTTCGGGCATGGCCTACAATCGCGAATGGCCAACCGCTCGTGAGGCGGGAGCATCCAGTGACGAGTTGCATGGAGCGAGCGGAGAGCAAGCACCTTTGGACAAAGATACTGCTTCGCCGAAGACTCTTCGCCGCTCACAACGCGCGTCTCGCAACTCCATCGAAGTCATTCGATGCCCATTATGGGTGCCAACGAAGGCGACCGGGCTGAAGCGAGTGCTCCACCTGGCTTCGTTTGGGTTGTCGAGCATCCCGATTGTGGTGTGGAAGTCCTTACGTTTTCGGCCAGATGTTGTCATGACGGTAGAGACTGCGGCGATGTGCATGCCGACCGACTGGATCGCGTCTCGGGTGTGCGGCGCGAAATGCTGGCTGCATATCCAGGACCTTGAAATCGATGACGCGATTGATTCAGGGGTGCTAAAACAGCGAATACTAAAACAGTTCGTGCTGGCGGTGGAGACTTTCTTGATGCGGCGGTTCGATTGTGTCAGCAGTATCGCCCCCAACATGCTAATGAAATTAGTGCAAAAAGGAGTGAACGAGGACCGTCTCGTGCCCTTCCCAAACTGGGTTGATTGCGACGCTATGCAACCCCTGGTTTGGCCAGGCGAGCTACATGGTGAGCATCTTGATACACTCGCCCCCCCAACCCTACCCGTCACGAGTAATTGGCAAGGCATCTTGTCGGAAACTAGCGAGGCACTCTACCGGCGCTATCCGAACACTACGAAACGTGCAAGCAGTCAAGTGGAGGCTTCGCCAGTCGGGAACCGGCTTGAGTCGCTAATACCGGCTCGGGGCGTTTCGGAGATCGCTGAGGCTGTATCCGCAACGTGGTCCGGCGAAGAAAAAACTTCAGGATCTAGCTCGTCCCGTGAGACGATGAATGCGCTGCGAAATTTGTTTGACATCCCACCAGGCAAATGCGTAGCCTTGTACGCGGGCAACTTCGGTGCTGGGCAGGGGCTGGAATTAATTGTTGAAGCGGCTCGGCTAACCGGTGGTGACGCACGCTTACACTATGTAATCTGCGGGACTGGGACATCGTTTGAGTCACTGGCGAACACCTGTGATTCGCTACCAAACGTCCAGCTTTTGCCAGTCCAGCCGCTTGCCCGCTTTAACGCACTAATGAATTGTGCTGACATCCATTTGTTGCCCCAGCGGGCTGGTGCGACGGACTTGGCGCTGCCTTTAAAAATAGCGGGAATGCTGGCGACAGGGCGCCCCGTGGTTGCGTGTGCTAGCCCTGGAACTCAGATCGCCGACGTAGTGAAGGGCCGTGGCATCGTGGTGCTGCCGGATGACGTCAAGGCCTTCGCTAGTGCGATCAACCAGTTGGCTGTGGACGAGTCGCTGCGTGTCCAGTTGTCACAAGCGGCGCGGCAATACGCGGTGGACTTTTTGAACAAGGATGCAATTTTAAACCAATTCATGTCAGACCTGCAATCATTAGCGATTCGCTAGTGTAAGATCAATTTCCAAGCCAGACAATCGCTTCTGAACTTATCGTTAAACGCTACAACAAGGCCGGACACCGACCGACTACACACCGGTACTCACGCGTCTCGGTCCGGAGCGCTCGGATTAGTGTGAGTTGGCGAGTGATTTTGGAAAGTTATTTTGCACGATTGGGAGCACTTTCGAGATTTGCCATGCCTTAGTTTTGCTGCAGGAAGGTTCTCCTTGGGCAATAGAACACCCCGATCAAACTCCGACTCCAGATTCACCTGAGGCAAGACTTACAGAACTTGGCACTGCCCCGGACAGCGAGTTGGAATCTCCCTACCGGCGATGTTATTTGACCATGAAAATTTCAAATAAAACGAAACGAAAAGTGGCCACTGCCGGTCTGCTCAATGAGAGCGAATCCTGGATTTTCGCGAGTTCGGTGTATTTCGTGGTGACATGGCGTTATTAGTCTGTCGTTCCTCAACCCCGACCGCTAATATTCACTTAACAACTCTCAGCATCAGCGTGCTGTATGGTGGATGGTGGATGGTCGCTGCAAAGATGGTAGCCGGGGATTTGAGCGACCGCGAACATCTCGAAATACCATCAATTCGACCACGAAAGCGGTCGCAAATCTTCCGACATGGTTGTTGCGACGCGTTCCGGGGTCGGTCATCCTTGATTAACCGTAGGTGCGCTATCGCGACCTACGGCTAGCATCTGAAATCCCTTCGAGATCCTTGCGGGTAACCGCCAGCTAGTTGCCTCGTCACTACGCAATTAATTGATTTCGCATTCCTTCGCGGTGCCAGAACCGGGGCTATCGACCAAACCGCTCAATAAAACCACAGGCCACGAACACCCAGACGGCTAATCAAAGTAGCGCTGTCAGGCGAAGCACTCAGTCATGCTTTCCGTTGACGTCGGCAGATACCTGAACGCTGCCTGGCGAGCGAGTTGGTGAAGAAGAAGCTCCTCTGGCTGGCCCGCGGGTGTAGTCACTCTTGTAGTAGCCGTAGTAACCGCCATCGGAGTCGAATTTCTTGCCTGCTCCAAATGCGTTGAGCATACAGCCGACGAAATTGCCGTGAGAGGATTCAACGCGGCGGAGGCTGTTGACCACTTCGTCTCGGCGGACGCTGGAGACCTTGACTACCAAAACTCCACCATCGAGTCGCGGCAAGACGACAACGGGATCGGAGACAGCGAGCACTGGCGGTAAATCCACTAGGACGACGTCGTACTTCTCCTTTGCTGTTTCGATAATTTCGTCGAACTTATTCGATTGCAGCAGTTCAGCTGGCGTGGAACTATGGGATCCTGCGGGGATCACGGAGACGTTTTCAGCTCGCGTCTCTTGGACGGCCTCGTCGAAGCTGATTCGGCTTTCAAGCAGGTCGCAGAGACCGTCTTCTTTTCCGATACTAAAGTAGCGGTGGGCGCTGGGGCGGCGAAGGTCTGCATCGATAACGAGCACCTTCAAGCCAACTTGCGAGAAGGAAACGGCGAAATTGGAAGCCACAGTTGATTTTCCGTCGCCTTGCATGGGGCTCGTGAAGCCGATTGAGCGCAGGTTGCCCTTGCGGATATCGGGTAGCAACACAGTGCGTCCTAAGCGAAACGCTTCGGCATCGGGTGATAACTCGGTGGCAATCAATCCGGTGATGCCCTGCTTGATTGAATTGAGCTTGCCGACTCGGCCTAGGCTCGGCAAGCCAATCGCTTCATCGAGTTCAGCGGAGGAGCGGAATCGACCATCACGCACATCGTTGGCGACCGCTAAGAACAAGCCGGAGAACAGGCCGAGCATCAGCCCCCCCAATCCACACAGTGGTAGCTTCGGCCAGGATTTAACCCCTGTGCGCGGGACCTCCAAGAATTCGTAGAGGTAGCCACTCAGGCCGCTGGCAGTGTCCAGTGCTCGCAACTGCTGCACGATCCCCTCAAACAAAGCCTCCTGCCGTGCAATCTTCTTCTGCAAGACCATGTCGGTCAGTTCAAATTCGATGAGTTCTTTAGCTTTTGTCTCCGCATCCGAAGCCAAGAAAGTCAACTCTTTCCGCCGTTCGGCAAGCGCGGCCAAATCATGCTGGAGAAACCCCACGTAGGCTTTTAGCAAACCCTCCGGAGAAAGCGAACTGTCACCGAACGCGGAGGTCGGACTCGTAATATCCTGCTTGTCCTGCAAGAATTGCTTGACCAGCGTGATCTCGCTTTCGATCTCCTGCACTTTTGGGTGAGCGGCACCGAAAACGGAAGTGAGTCGCTGCTTCTCACTATTAAGTTTCAAAAGGTGCGTGATTTGAGTGCGAGCTTCTTCCATTTTGGCTGGCATTGCCGCTTTGAATTCTGCTGAATCCGCCGCACTCATTTGCAAGCCAGCAAAGACTCCCAGTCGCTCAAGACTCTCGCTGTCGATTAACGCTAGTTTGTCCAGGTGGTCAAAAGCATTGCCAGAATCGTCCATCTCCTTCAGGGTTGCTTCGACCCGTTCAAGCCGAGTTCGCACGGTCGATTCTTGAATATCAATGTCGAGCAATTCTTCTTGCAGTCGACGATAGCGATCCTGGTAAACATTACTGCTGCCTTCACCTTGAAAGAACAAAGGTGCTTCCTGTCGTGACTGCAAATGTTCTTGTTCTGCGGCGAGCAAGTCAGCTTCGACTTCTTGCTTGGCCTCGTTAACCATCTCATTGGCACGACCCATCAATTGTTCGACCTGCGCGATAATGAACTGCTCGTAGCGTTTCATCACTGCGGTCAGGATTGTTTGAGCGTCACCAGAATCTGAGTGCGTAAAGGTTACATTTAGGCTTCTTGCACTCTTAGCGGAACCATCACCTCCCTTAACAATCGAAAGCTGTTCAATGACATAATCAACAGAATCGAATTCAGGTTTGCTCTCATCAAGTTGCTCCACAATTGAAGGAAGAGCGACCAATTCGTTTTGCTCAAGCGCCTCGCCGATAATCATCCGGCTTTGGATTAGCTGTATATGGTTGGCGAGGATGTCCTCGTCCACCATAGATTGTCCGGTACTATCACCTCCTAGGCCTGCGCTTTTTTGGTTAATCAAAACCGTCGCAGTGGACTCGTACCAGACCTGCGAGGTCAAAGCATAAGCAACACCCGCGGTCAAGCCACATACCGTCAAGAACATGATCAGCCAACGTTGACGGCTGAGGATTTCAAGCACGTCGAGTGTTTCACCCTGATCGTCCGCCTCAGGCCGTCGCGTGAGGCTACGAACACGGTTTTTTGGGTTGCTGGATTCCGCCATAATCATTTCAATTTGGTGCTCGCGTGGAGAGTACACGCTTGTTGATCGTTGCTATAAATACCTGCTACTGGCCCGTTCTCCAGCCTATTTCAATCAACCAATAATCACTGGCTTACGGCGAATCGTCAAGCTAAAAAGGGGGGTTCTCAAGGAATTGGGGGTGGGCAGACCGTATTCGCGGCTTTGGTGGACCTAAGCTCCATTGAATCGAAGCTATCGTTAACGTTTGGGTCCTCTAACGCGGTACAGCATGCAAGCCGAATGAGCGAAGATACGTCATGATTTATCATGGTTAAGTTGATTCAAATCGCGACAACTGAGCATTTACGCCAGCGTTCCAAGAAAACTTTGCTGGTTTTCGAGTCCTGACCATTCGCGACACGACAAGAGATGGTCAGTTGCCCCGCAAAATCCCACACGGCGATAGACACTTCACCTCCGGATTGAATCGGGGCTTGGAAACGAATGTCTTTAACTTCCGCCTCACCGATCCAGTGGGAATCACCTTGAAAAGCGACACCAAAACGCTTTCCAAGTCGCAAGCCAGCGAGGCACGTCACTGCTGCGGTGGGAGTAAAGGTACCTAGATGTTCGAATAGTCTTAGCATACCTGGAATGTGCTCGGCGATCGCGATACCAGCTTCCATTTCGGCGGCCGTTCCGTATCGACGAACGTCTTGCATCTGATGCGAAACGGATTGGATCAAGCTTACGACGTCGTCAACTTGATCGTGGGTTCGCCGAATAAATGCTAGACCAATGTGATTGTTTGTGTCATGGCGGTCGTTCCAATCTCTTGTTTCGACTGGATTAAGAACCGTCAAGTGATTGGACCGTGATGCAGTGTTAGGCGTTAGCTCGGCTAACGTCTTCAACGTGATTGCAGTGGCCCAGTCGTTGAGATTGACGTTGGCGTTTTTGATCGCCAATCGAATTCGGTCACTGTCGGATTTGGAGAACAGCAATCGACAATGTCCATCGCAGTCATCGATCGAGGATTTATGCTGTGTTTTTTGCGGTGGTCGTTCACTACCAACAGTTTCTTTTCGGGTTGCGGAAGATAACGAGCCTTCTTGATAAACAGCACCACGCTGCTTGCACCATTCCGGCTCATTTGCATTTGTAGAGGACGGCCTGCGTTCTGCCGCTAGGCCAGGGTCTTGTTGAGTAGAGCCACTTCGCCCGAGAGGAGGCAAGTGCCGACTCAGCCGAATATTACGACCTCGGATCGTCGTCCAAATATTCTTCCAATCGGGAATTGCGATTCTCGCAGCTTTCGACTGCGGTGCTTTTAGTTCGACCGATTGCTTAGATTCTGTAGCGATAACTTGGTTTTCAGATTCAGAACCAGTGGACTTTGTTTCACCGACATAGGCCTTAGCGAACTGACCAAACACACGAATGGCACCAACACCGTCACAGCAAGCGTGGTGAAACTGAAGATGCACTGTCCACTGCGTTTCACAAGGCGATCGAGAGCTTGCTCGGGACCGCAGAAGGCAACGCGTTCCAATGCCTGCACGAGGGCAGACAGTAGGTTGCTCGCTGAGATTGGTCGCAATGTCGGGAGCACACGAAACGGAGGATTCCGTCTCGACCGCGTGGTACGCGAATGAAGCTTGATCAGCGTGAGGTTGTTGAACCCAGACTTGCTTCCGACCTCGGCCTGTCAAATGAGCAAACAGTCGAGGATGTTTTTCAATCGTTTGGAACCAAGCTTTTCGGATTTGATCAACTTCAATCTTTCCTTCCAGGATCAAAGTGATGTCAAATACCATCCCCGAACCGTGGCTTGATCGGGCCAGGTAACGTTCCATCGCGGTTGTAGGTAGGCTGTTTGGATCGTCCATCTAAATCCGGATACTGACGCCGCCATCGACCACAATGGTTTGCCCTTGAATCAGATCGCTATCCTGACTGCTTAAGAACGCAACCACGTTAGCAACGTCCTCTGCCACAAGGGTCCTCGTTCCGGACATCATGCGTTCGCCGGCTGCCTGTACCAAATCATCTGCGCCCGGCATGCTCGCAATGGCCTCCGTGGCGATGATTCCAGGCAAGACGCAATTAAAGTTAATGCCTTGATCGCCATATTCCAACGCCAAGTGCCGTACCAAGCTCTCTAAGGCAGCTTTGGACGCGCCGATCGCTCCGTAGTGAGGAACTGCCCAACGTGATCCGTGGCTACTAACGGCAACTACTTTCCCATGCCCTTCGGATTTCGACAGCGACGCGGCAGACGCTTGAGCAAGCCACACAACGGGTGCTGAATTGTTCCTTAAAACGGCTTCAAGATTAACTTGGGTCAGGTCGGCAAGATCTCGAAAGCCCCCTGCAGCCGCGTTACTAATTACGATATCTAGACCGCCCCATCGCGACTCTACCTCTTCCACCATGGCGAAGACATCTTCTCGTCGAGACACATCCGCTTTGACTAGCATCACCTCGCTATTGCCCGGTTGGGAGAGCTGGATGCCGGCGATCTCTTTCGCAACGTCGATTGCCTGGGGCTGCGAGTTTAAGAAGTTGATCGCGACATTGGCGCCCGCATGAGCCAAGCGGATCGCAATTGCGCGTCCAATTCCGCGGCTCGCGCCAGTGACGAGCGCGATCCTGCCTTGCAATGAGCGGATATCCGATCCTGATTGAGTCATCGTTCTTTCTGTATTTCCCGTATGAGTCATTGAGAGGGCCTTTGCATTGTTTCGGTTGCAACCCAGTGCCGATGAAACGCATCCAATCGTTCCTCGCATCTCCCAAAAATCCGGTTGCCGTCTGGATGTCCTTCCATGCCGCGTTGAACCTTAGGGAAGATCGCACCATCTTCCGCAATCAGGCGTCGGGTCAATGCAGCGGCCCCCCATCCTCGAAAACGCGATAGCATTTTGCCGTAAGCACCACCACGATTGGCACGCCTGCCAAACCCGAGTGCAATCATCGCAGAGCGGTTTGGTGACAATGGATAAAACTGATAAATCAAACTCGCACTGTCTTGAAATGCTCCCGTCACACAGGGAAAAACATGAACATGGCGGTACATCGGATCGTGGCTGCCTACCGATTGTTTGGCAAGCCAAATCTCCAATTTCGTCATCCACGAATCATTGCGAGCAACCGTTTCCAGAGTCGTTCCCGATTCATATAGCTTGTGATCGACATCCGCTTCATCAGGAGCTGCTCCGAATGTGTGCGGGTGAACCTCTTCAAGATGATACCCTTCGAGGGATCCTTCCAACGCGACCTTCCAATTGCAGTCGAAACGTATTTCCTCATTCATGATCAATTGCCAGCGATCCGAATCACATCTCGCCGCAAATTCATCCGACCAATCCTGCCATCGATCCAGATCATCAAACTCACTCGCCACACCGGCACTCCGTTCAATCGCGTTCGCGTCGGTCGGTTCCAAACGTACAAAGATCAACTCGCCAATGCGTCGAATTGGAAACACATCGAGTCGGTACGTCTCTCGATCCAGACCGGGGAAGTCTTTCGACACGGGCAGTTTTCGCGTGCGTCCATCTGAACCGTAACACCATCCATGGTAGCCACACTTGAATTCCTCACGATTCCCTACCCCAACTTCGACCAATTCACATTGACGATGGGCACACGCATTTCGCACTGCGACTAGTTCGCCTCCATGGTTGCGAATCAACAAGGGGACATTCAATCGAGTGAGCGCAACATAATCGCCAGGCTTGGCCAATTGCGATGCCGCGGCGACAAGTTGCCAGGTCCGCTTCCGCAACTGTTCGACATCGTGCGTGTGCGCTGACTCGGTTGTGTAACGATCTGGCGCAAGCAATGCCGGCATCGTCGATTCACATTGATACATGACGTTACCCTAACCAACCGATCTTGTAGCCAGAAATCCTAAGCAGACAATCATTGTTTTGGCCGGCTAAAAGAGCTGTCAACATCAGCCCATCTGCCGTCTCTTCCTGAACTCGCACGATCACACGAAGAGGCTCTCCCGGTTGAGGCAAACGCCCCATTTCAATTCGTTCAAACGAAACCGGCAGGCTAGGACGACCACTTTTGCGATAAGCCAGCATCCCCGCCGCGTATAGCACCGCATCCATTGATGCAGGCGAAATCACCCAACCTCGCAGCGGTCGCTCTTCGCTCGCCAGATGAGCGGGGCTTGGGGCAACGATTAATCCAATCGCGATGGATTGCTCATCATCAAAGCCAATTTCCCGTAAACACTGAAGATGAGAACCGTGATAAACCGGTGCCTCCACAGGTAAGTACTCGATGGGCTGAAAGTCAACTTGGGTACTCGTTGCGAGTTCATCGGACTGACAAGCAACAGGAGCTACTGAGTCGCCGAATTGAAACGATGCACTGAAGTGCGGGCGGGCGGCCTGTACCAAGCGGCCATCACGACGCCGAAGATCACTCACTAACGACCATCGTTCGGAAGCAGGCTCAAGCGAGACCAACTCAACCGCAAATGAATCGGACGTCAGGCACTTTAAAGGCTGATGGGCCTGAACATGATGACACGCGACCAGGCGACGATTCCCTGCGGCAGATTCTGATTGCCCAGCAATAGCCGCCTCAGCAAGCATTTCAATCGCCATGACGAACGGCATCGTGGGACGTCCCATCACCAAATGCTCAGCCAGGAATCGATCTGTCGTCGGGTTCAGGGTCACTACATAAGATTGATTTTGAATACTGGCAGACGCATTCCGCGACAAATTAGTTTCACCTCGCTTTCCTTCCGGATCGAGCATAGGAAGTGGCTCATCCACGTTGCCCGCTCCCACTGCTTCACCGCTTGGAAAAAACTTGCGCACGTAACGTCGGTCCGTAATCAAAACTTCCGTTAGATCACCACCGTATTCCACCTCGTCGAGAAAATGCTGCAGCCCTTCTTCAGCGGGCATGAATTCCATTCCAATCATATCCAAGGCGAGTTTGGCTTCCGGTTTGGTCGCCATGCCAATGTCACCCCAAGCGTGCCAATGAAAGGTGACACATCGTGTTTGTGGTCGCTGACGTTTAAGGTTGCCAATCAATTTGGCAAGCATGTCATTGGCAGCGGAATAGTCGGTATGGCCGTTGGCGCCAAAACGACCGCTGATCGAACCAAAGCCGATGAACCATTCCAGCGGATCATTGCGGGTTGCATCGGCAAGCGAGACGCAACCATCGATCTTGGCACGGAAGCATTTTTCAACTTTGTCGGGCCGTTTGCGATCAAACCGGGCATCCTGTCCCGCGCCGGCACCTTGGATGACTCCGTGGATCGGACCGTGAGATTCACGGATTTTTTGAAGACACTCGCGAACGGCTTGGACATCGGAAACGTCGACGCTGTGATAGGCTGCTTCGATCGACCGTTCACGGCAAGCTTGCAGTGTTTGGTCAATCTCAATGGCCTTTTCCATCTTTTGCCAAGCCGTGACTGGGTTGCCGCCCTTGGATTGAATTTGGGTCATGACCCGGCGTCGCAAGTCGCCACGGTCCGCAGCGGCTCGCTGGCGAATTTGGTCGTCGATTTGCGGGACGGGTGCGGTTCCCAGTAGGTGCAACTTCAGTCCGTGCCGAGCGGCGAGTTCCATTGCGGTCAATGCCGTGATTCCACGTCCACCACCAGCAATTACCCAGTTGCCACCTCGCGTGAGCGAAGGTGAATCAGCCGCGTTGTCTGCTAACGAAAGCGGCCGATAGCGGGCACAGGTGGCCAGCCGTTTTGCCCCGGCAACCACGACTTCTTCGTCATAAGAAGGCACTGCAAGCTCTCGCCAAATGCCTTCGACGATCTCGTCATGGGTGGCGTGGTCGATCGTGTCGACAACCAACATCGGTGTATCGCGATGTCCTCGCATCCAGGCTTCGATCAGCATCGCTTTGGTGAGCCCCGCCACTCCACCGGATTCGGCGGAAACATTGGTCGCTGCACTCTCGTTCAATTTGTCGGTATCAATAAACCCAAGCTTGCCGCCGCCACGAACAACGGTGACCAATGAGCCTTGCTGCATTTTGTCCGCATCGATGAGCCCTTGCATCCAGCGTTGGCAGACGCGAAACGGGTTGCTCAGTGCGGCCTGACGACGTGACTTCCAAGCTTCCGAATCCATCGTCGACCACACGCCGCCATCATCATGCGTGGTTGCAATGAAAAGGTGTGGCGAAACGCCGTGACGCCAAACTTCATCCAGTTTGAGTTCGAGTTGTTCCGCCGTCAGCGAGGATTCAATCGACTCAATCGCGTATTTCGCCGATTCGGGATCGCGATTCCAGCGAGCAATGATGGCAGCACTCAATGCATTGTCACCGAGCACCAAGGCGGGGCCATGAAACTTCGGCGAAGTCGGCATGGCATCGAGCCGAGGAGCAGGACGCGTTCGCATTTCAAAACGATGAGTTCCTGAACCAGGAACAGGAGGGATTACCTCGGAGTCACTTTCGTTTTTTTTTTGCAGCGATTCAGAAATGTCTTCGTCGAAACGCGTTGCTGCGTGAACGTTGTCGGCGACTGCAACGGGGGAATCAGAGATTTGTTCCCAAACGAAATCGCGGATGGAACCGAGTGTGGCAAAGTCTGCTAGCGTGAGGTTTGTCTCGCGGATCGATTGCAATTGATATTGTTGTTCGAGTTCGCCGAGGAGCTGAGCCTTTTTGATACTGTCGATTCCAAGCTCACCTTCCATGTCGGCTTCCATGTCGATGATGGATTCGTCATAGCCGGTTTGATCGACCACCAAGTCAATGATCAGCCGATGCAACGACTCGCTGGCAGAGACTTGATCGGCGGCTGCGATCGGCGTTGATTTGCCATCGCCGGCAACGTTGTTCTCAAAGTACGAATCCGGGAGGTCGAATTCAACTTCTTGCTTGTTAATGACCGTGTCCAAAGCAACCGTATCAAGCGGAGATGGCCCGGCGGAAGCGGGCGTGTTGCTGGCTCCTGCCGACTCCAGAATTCCAACGATGTCGTTGAGTGTTTCGAACTGGGCGAGTTGCATGGATTGAGTTTCAATCGTTGCGTCAGCCCACTGAACCATCTCGCCGATGAGTTGGGCTTTCTTGATGCTGTCGACGCCGAGCTCGGCTTCGAGGTCTGCGTCAAACTCAATGATTTCGGGGTCGTACCCGGTGAGGTCGACAACGAGGTCGAACAGAAACGACTTCGCCGCGTTGAGGTCGATCGTGGAGGAGACATTGGCTTGCGGCTGGGCGACTTGCGATTCGCTGGTCGGCCAAACAGGGGCGGGCGAATCAGGGATCTGGGGTTGGGAAGCTTGTGGTGTCGCTTGCCGCGCGGTGACCGACAAAGACGTATCGACTCGCTCATTTGTTTCGGTTGACCGGCGGCGTTGACGTGTGACGTCAACGACTTCAAACGGATTGGTCGCGGGTGGTGCCGGAGCGGACGGCAACGGAGATGGCAACGCGGTGCCATTGCGTGAGGCGGGGTGGTGATTGACCGCGGCAGCTGTTGGCAAAGAACTTGAGGCTGCATCGCCAGTGTGGAGCGTTACGCCAGCGTTCGGGGATGTACTTCGGGGACCTTGGAACGCTTCACAAGCAAGATCGATCAACGCTTGTTGTGACACGTAGTCGCGAGCTCGGTCGTCAGCGCTCAGGCAGATGGCTCGACCATCGACCGTCGCACGGGCTAGCCGTGTGAGGATATTTTCAGGGCCTACTTCGATTAAAAGACCACACCCTTGCTGAACAATCCGTTCCAGAGCGCCATTGAAACAAACCGGTTGTGTCAATTGCTCGATAAGGTTGTCCAGAATATCAGTCGGCTCGGCGAGGTATCGATTTGACACCGCTGAAAGGAACCCACAGCGAGGTGGTGACAGTTGCTGTCCGCCAAAGCGAGCACGCAGCAGATCTTGAGCGGGACGCATTTGTGGCGTGTGGAAAGCAGCAGGCACACGGATCACGACGGATGCCAAACCGGCGGCAGAGAGGTGCTGTCTGGCCTTGGCGATTTCGTCGCGGTGACCGGCGACCACGGTGTTCGTTGGTGAGTTGTGGTGCGAAATAACCGTTTCAAGTTGATGTCGAGCGATGACAGCTTGGACGGCGGAGGGCTCGCCGCGAACGGAAAGCAATTCGCCGCCAACTTGGCGTGTCATGATGACAGCATCGCTGCGGCACTTGGCGAACTCGATTGCTTGATCAATGCTCATCACGCCGGCAGCCCAGGCGGCAGTGCATTCGCCAAAACTATGTCCCAATACGACATCAGGGCGATGGCCGCGTTGTTTCAGTGAATCTGTCATCGCCGCACCGACGGCCAATACCCAAAGCTGGGTCCACCAGACGTCGTGGCCCAGTAGGCCCTGTGGATCGTCCAGGCGATGGCTGACCTTTTCGATTCCGCGTTGCTGCAGTCGCACGTCGACATCGCTTAGAAACGCTTGCGAGGTTGCGAACGTTTCGTGGTTGGTGTCGTTTCGTAACAACGAGGGAATCGCCGCGTATTGCGAACCTTGTCCGGGGAACAACCACGCGACTCGATTGACAGGGCGGGCCTGATCGTGGGACGAATCGATCACACGCAGCCAGGCACAGTCTTTGGCGAGGGCCGAGGTGTGTCGTTTTAGGATCGGGCCGGCGAGCAACGCTTGGGCAGCACGTGAAATCTCGGTCGCATGTCGACCTACGATCGCGGCTTGGATCAAAGGCGCAGACGAGTCGCTGGAAGCAAACGAGGTGACTTGAGATTCGACAGACTGACCGGGTTGTGCGGCGAGTCGTTGTAGGTCCTGTTCGATTTGCTGAAAACTACCGGCTTCTAAACGGACTTGAATCAGTTGCGCAGCGGTATCAATCCTCGACCGTTCCGTCGGGGCGTCTAACGGTAGATTGTCTGAATTCAAATCTGATTTCGATTCGGAGGGGCGTTTCGCAGCGAGAGTCGACGATCGATTCATTTGGTCAGGCGTGGTCGGTTGTGCAACTTGATAGCGAATTTGGTAACCATCTCGCGCCGTCTCACAAATTTCCTGCGAGCCGGTTGTTGATTTGTCCATGTCAAAAGCAACGGTTGCGGTAATCGCTTGAAGAATTCCTTGGCCGCCACCGAAATGTCCAACTTGCGAGACCAAACGGTGCGAGGACATCCATTCGCGCCCTTGAGAAGCTTGCGAAGCGACTCGCCTCGACTGCGAGACATCGTCGGTCCAGGTCTCGTGGGCTTGGTCAATGATTCCCCAAACCCTCTTTCCTTGGGCAACCGCATCGGAAAGCCGTTGCAGCATCATGATTGCTACTCCCTCGCCTGGGAAGATCCGAGATCCATCATTTGGAGTATCTTCGGGCCGCCCGGACCGGACCAGCTGGTTTCTGCGATGCAATTGCTCGAAGGCAACCCGGTCCATAGATCGGTGTGACATGCCACACAAAACGGCGTCGACATGCTGATGGCGGAGCTGTTCCAATGAGGTCAAAATTGCGAGTCCGCCGGAAGCCTCATCGGCGTCAACCGCACAGGCTCCGCCCATCAAATCGAACGTCCGAGCGATCCGTGATGCCAGCGTACTGGCTGTGAAACCACCCGTTTCGTCTAACAAAGCGGGATAACGATCCATCAACGCGTCACGCAATTGGTTCGCGATTCGTTCAACCGAACTGGCACTGAGTCCTCGCTGGCGAGCCAGTTTTCGAACATATTGTTGAATATCAGGAACCCGCAAACCAATCTGCAGTGCGTTGCTGAATTCACCACCAAAAATGGTTCCAACGACAACGCCCAATCGACTGCGATCGATTGTCCAGTCGCCACGATTAAGTTCTTGGATGGATTGCGCATTGGGGACGACACCCGCTTCTAAGAGGGCCTGTGTCGTCGCTTTGATCAGCATCAGCTGAGCCGGATTCGCATATCGGACCGTTTTAGGAGGAATGCGATAGCTTTGGGCTTCGAACTCAAAATCGTCGATGTAAGCTCCGCGACAGTGCGGGAGCGAACCATTTTCGCCGCTCACCCCGATCCAACCGGAACCCGACTTCGATGCTGGCCAACGCCCCGACGGCGGGTCGGTGATGCGTGAAGTTCCTTGCTCCAGCAATTTAGCGAACGAACTCATGTCGGCGGCGCCCGGCACGACAAGGCCACGCCCCACGATGGCGATCGGTTCGTCAGGTGAGCTAGCCGTCTTTGCGCGAATTTGTAGGGCCGAACCGGTGGAAGAGTTTTGTGAGCGTCGGATGACTGCGTGAGCATTCAATCCGCCAATACCGAAAGCATTGATGCCGGCTACTCGATCGGACGATTGATTTCGTTGCGGCCACGGACGAACTGAATCCACCACTTCAACCGGCGCATCGGTCCACTGGTACGAATCGTTCGGGTGTTCAAAATTGATCGATGGTGGAACTTGACCTTGCCGCATTGCGATCAGGCACTTGACCATGCCGACCAACCCAGCCGCTTCAAGCAGGTGACCCAGGTTGCTTTTCACGCTGCCAATCAGCAGTCGCTGAGCGGGCTTTGCTGGCGGATTGGCTGTTTCGCCAGCGGGCCGCAGGAGGGCGGTTAGGCTTTCAAGTTCAGTAGCGTCACCAACCTGGGTACTGGTTGCGTGGCATTCCAGATAGTCGAGATCCAGTGGCTGACGTGGATCAGGCGAACCGGCGCGGCGGACAGCGAGTTGTTGGCCCTCACTGCGAGGTGCCCAAAGTCCTTTTCCTTTTCCATCGGACGCCACACCGACGCCGACGATTTCGCCATGAATGGGCAGTCCCAGCTTTTCAGCCAAGCTGCGACGGACAAGTACTAAAGCCACGTAACCTTCACTGCTGATCAGACCATTGGCCCGACGGTCAAACGGATAACTTCCCTCATCGCTGCAAGCGCCCGACTGAGAGAACAGGGCCAAGTTATCAACATTATTGAAGGTGGCTCCGCCAACCACGGCGAGATCCATGCGGTCCGCACTGATCGCTGACACGGCGTGATGAAGCGCCAGCAGAGACGAAGAACAGGCTGCGTCAATCACCTCGCGTCGACCACGAAAACCGATCAGCGAACCAGTTAAAGACGCCACACTGTAGGCATTGAAATCGGGAGACCCATCATCGTTCCAACGGGGACGATCGCGTTGGATGGATTCCACCAACTCGGACTTACAGTTTTCTAAATCGGCTTGATCAAGAGAATCTGCTAGATCGGTGTTCTCGATCATTTCAGCCGCAGCTTCGGCAAGCGTGCTCATTGCCAACGGACCGCCTAATTGAGTGCCACCACTGTGGCCTACCAAAACGCCAGCGCGAAGCGGATCGATCTCCGGAATTTCATCGATACTGTCAACACCAAAGGTAGTGTGGACGGCGCCCATCGCGACCTGCGCAAATTGACGATGTGTGAGATCAAAGTCGCCAATCTCGCGAATTCGTTGTTCGCGATTTGAATCCAGCGGCGTTGGTGTGACACAGCCCCCGAGCTGAGTGTAGGTTTTTCCAGGGACGCCTCGTGCCGAGTCAAAATAAAGTGATCGATCCAGGCGATCAGCCGGCATGGGTTCAATCCCGGAACGTCCTTCCCACAGCATCTTTTCGAAATCGCTGGCGTTTTCGACCCCGCCCGGTAACCGGACTTCATAGCCACAAATAACAATCTCGTCCGCACCGTCGGAAGCTTCCGACTCATAGCCAGATTCTTCCGTCGTTGGATCTGCGGATAGGCCTTGAGATGAGGTCTCTTTGATAACAGGAGTCGTTACCGCAGGTCGATTGGACGATGCAGGCCGAGCACTTGGATTGGGTTGCGTCTGCGGCGTGGGTTGCAGGTTGGGCACAAACGCCGACCAGTGCCGAACCATTTCGAGTAGTTCGTCAGTGTCGATCTCAGGCGTGGCGGGCAGATCGGTTTCGGCGACAACGCGGTCGATATGGTCACGACCAAATGTGGGATCGTCTCGAAAGTAAGGCAGAAATGTTTGCACAAAGGGAGCCGCCATGCGGTCAAGCTCTGCCTTTTGTGACGCACTTAAGTCGCCCGCCTTCAGTGATTGACTCGCTGCGGGCCGCTTGGTGCGTTGGACTCGGGAAGGGCGGTTCAGCCAATCCTCGGTGGCTATCCGAAAAGCCGCATCCAGGCTGGCTACGGAAGTTCCCTTTTGAGTGGTCAGGTGGTAGGTGGTGTCGTGATACTTTCTCGTCGAAACGATCACATTGATGGCGCGGGCAATCCAGTCCACATCAACAATGTTCTTGCGTTCGCTACCCATGAATCCCAAGTTGCTAAACCATTGCCCACGGTCAGGTAACCCGAATCGTGATGCCAGCATCTGGTACATCGTAAAGGCACCATAAATCGTGCGGTCACCCGAAATGGGCGACAGCCCCGTGCGGTCGATCACGATCGACGGGCGGTAGATGGTAAGGCAATCAAGTGTGCCGGAATCACGTGCCTGGTGCAGCATCGTTTCCGCGATGGTTTTACTGCGTTCGTAATCGTTGGCAAACTCCTGGCCAATTTCGGATTCCGATTCGGAAACTGTTCCGGCGCGAGTTCCGCACACGTAAGCGGTTGACACGTGATGGAACTGGCGAATGCCCGTTTTACCGCAGAACTCAAGCACGCGCCGCGTACCATCCACATTCGTGCGGTAGGGTTCGTTTTCGACGGACTCGCTCGCCGGGGCGAAGCTTAGGCTCGCCGCACTGTGAAGAACTTCGCCGCAGTTTTGAGCAATCCATTGAGTATCATCGTTGGAAATACCCAGATTCGGTTGATTCAAGTCAGCGTCGACCACCCGCGGCCGATCGAGAACAAGGTTCCAGGACTTTTCGAATCGCTGCAAAATCTGTTCGACACGTTGGGATGCAGACTGTTTTCCCTTGCCACGAGCGAGGACTGCGAGCATGCGTCCTTGCCGTAAGAAATCGGCCATGACATAGGAGCCCACCATACCGGTGGCCCCTGACAAAAGTAAAACACTACGGGGTGTCAACGTTCCCGTACTGGCTTTTAGGTCGCTCACGATCGCCCCTCACTTCCACTCATGTGGCGAACCGTAAAGCAGTAGAAAAGCTTATTGATACGCATTGTCGCTAAGTTTGATTGAATAGGAAGAGTAGCAGTGGGGAAGATTCGAGAACAAATCACGGTCAACTTGTGATCCGAAACATAATTCTTTGCCCGAACTCCGATCATACTAATTGCAGTTTAAGTTACAAAAGCAAATGTTCCGTATCCCTGTTTAACTTTGCTTTGGCGACTTGACCGACTAACCTGCTTGAGGGGATTCTAACGAATACAAAGATTCGCCCATTCAAAAACGCGATTGGAACGGGGATCATGCCGACGTCACCATCTCATTTGGATCAGGCCGAAACCGGCAACCAAGCCCCTGAGGCTGCCGATTCTTCATCAGGACACGCATGCCAATTGCCAGGACCGGAGCGTCCAATGCGGTGCCTGATGATTCAACCGCAGTTCGAGCAAACCAACTATTGGAACTTCGTTGAAAGTGCCCGCGCCATTGGAGCTAAGGCCACCGCGCCTCCGCTGGGGCTGATGACGGTTGCCGCGATGCTGCCGCAGGAATGGGAAGTTGAAATTGTTGATCTCAATGTGGCCCCCCTACACGAAGAGACTTGGCAACGTGCCGATTTGATCTGTACCGGCGGGATGCTTCCCCAGCAACCGGGAATTCTGGAACTGGTGCGACGGGCGAAAGCAGAAGGCAAGTTCGTTGTCGTTGGCGGACCTGATCCCACTAGCCAACCTCAGATCTATGAAGAGGCAGATGCGATTGTGATGGGTGAAGGCGAAGCGACCATCCCAATGTGGTTGGACTCTTGGCGAAAAGGTAACCCTCGGGGCGTTTTCGAGAGCAAGATCAAGCCGGATGTGACGACTGCCCCTGTGCCTCGTTTCGACCTTGTCGATTTTAACGATTATCTGCACGTGGGAGTGCAGTCATCTCGCGGTTGTCCCTACAACTGCGAGTTTTGCGATATCATCGAATTGTTCGGCCGGCGTCCACGTGTTAAGACCCCCGACCAATTCCTCGCCGAACTCCAAAGACTCTACGACCTTGGGTATCGGGGATGGGTTGACTTTACCGACGATAACTTCATCGGTAATCGTAAACTCATCAAACCGCTGTTGGTTGCGTTGAAAGCTTGGAACGAAGAGCACAACTATCCATTCGTGTTTTCAACGGAGGCGAGTGTCAACCTTGCCGATGACAAAGAACTGCTCGAATTAATGAGGGATGTCCAGTTTCGTTATGTCTTCTTAGGAATTGAATCACCGGACGAAGAGACACTGATTCATACTCAGAAACGCATCAACACCGTTCATCCGATCATCGAACGTGTCCGAACGATCTATGACTACGGAATCTCAGTCGCCGCTGGCTTGATCATCGGGTTTGATACAGACAAGCCTGGAACAGATAAACCCATGATCCATTTCATTCAAGAAAGCGGAATTTCCCTTTCGATGATTGGATTGCTGTCAGCGCTACCGAACACCCAATTAACCCGTCGACTCACCAGAGAACGCCGTTTGATTGATTCGGAGCATCAATGGATTGATGACCCGAACGCCACTTACGAACTTCGAAGCGTGGAATCCAAAGACCAGACAATCAGTGGTTTGAATTTCGTGACCACACGTGACCGGGTAGAAATTTACCGCGAACTGCACAATATAATTGAAGCCGTGTACTCGCCGCGAGCGTTCATGGACCGCGTCATCGACACAGCTCAACGTCTGAAAATTCAAAACAAGCATGTTCCCAATTGGTGGGAATTTAAACGCATGTTCAAAGGGTTCCGGACGATCGCGTGGAGAATGCTGGCCGACAAACGAACGCGGTGGCTGTATATTCGAAATTTCGCTAAAGCAGCGATGATGGGACCGACAAAGTTTGAATACGCCCATACGATAACGGGCAGTTTCCTTCACTTTGACGCTCAGACACAGAAGATGCTGGAGGCGTTACGAGTGTCAATTCACTTCGCTGAGAACGTGGCGACCTACCCACGAAGCGTTGCCGATATCCCGCCACACGAGGACGGAAATCCAGCGTTGCCTGTGGTCAAACCAACATCTTGTGACTCCACCGTCACTCACGCCAGCTGAACACAAGTCTTACGAAACGCGAATACACTCGAATGTTTTGCGTGTGAATTTGATGCCGCTCCGCAACCGTTTCTAAATTCTCGCCAGTTAACAAGCTCTAGAACCGATCGCCGAGCTCTAACATGTGAAGTTGTAACGGTTGTTGCGAATTGTCGGATTGTAAGCAATCGATGAGTCGATCGTATTTCAACGCCAGTCATATGCCCCACTAGGAGAAATCTAGCGAAAATCAGTGGGATGATTCCTTGACAAGTCGAAAACAGAGTGTGGACACAAGTCCCCCCTCTGTAAACAGTCTCAGATGAGTCAAGGACATGATGAATAAATCCTATCCCGCGGCGATCGGCCTGCTAGCGTTGATGACGCTTGGAGGCTGTGCGTCTATTAATGATTGCTGCTACGAAAAAACGCAGACGATACGTGCATTCAAGGAATACATCAAATGTGGAAACCCTGAATGCTCTAGCTACCCTCACGACTATAAGTGCGGTTGGCTAGACGGTTTCTACGAGGTAGCAACCGGTGGGGACAGTTGTCCTCCAGCCGTTGCACCGGCACGCTACTATAAACCCGAACAGATTCTAAAGCACTGCGACAAAAAACGACACGCTTACTACAGCGGTTGGCAAGACGGTGCTTCACGTGCTTCGCAGTTCCCTGACACTCACTATCTGCGAATCTACGAAACATGCGAATGTCCGTTTCCACGATGCGATAAGCCTTGTGGCAGTGGACCTTGTGGTGTCTCTTTCGTCGGCATGAGTGCGTCGTCTGAGATGATTGAAGCAATGCCAACTTCAGACATGTATTCTGCTGGCATGACGCAAAGCGAAATCGTGGTGCATCCTGAGGAACACGATATTCAGTCGAGCTCGAATCGTGAACAGGGCCCTGAAGAAGCGAACCACTTTGAGGAGGCTGACGATACAGAGCCTCTCGAAATCCCAGCTCCTGAGCCAGATTCGAGCGTCCGCTACACAGTCCCCACCGAGACAACAGATGTCTCGTCATGGCTAAGCCAAATCTCGTCAGACAGCTTGGCGACCACGCCGTCAAACAAATTGAAAAAGTCGATTGATGCCCAATCGGTTGGATTCGTCCGACTGGTGGCTCCAGTCAATCAAACGACTGTTGAGAATGACGTTTTGTCTAAAGGCAATACCGATCACGTCGCACCCGTCGCCATTATTGAGGCACCTCAAACAACATTTGAAATGTTGGAAACTCCAACTGCCGTGTATCCCGCCCGTTAAGCTGGCGTGTTTCCTCATAGTTCAAACCATACATTCACCCTGCATTGCGAAGGGACTCAGCAATGATTCTCAAGAATCGACTCAAACACATCCGCAGATCGCTTGTCGCGACTGCACTCATCGCCGTCAGCACACTCACTACGACGGGCTGCCAACTCCATCACTCCGTTTCGTCGGCCTGCAAGGCGATCCCAGCCAACCGGCTCGATCCATCGTTGTTCGAGTGCTCACGTGAGGCGCTCGCACCACTGCCCTTTTCGGCATTAGGTCAAGTCAAGCCGCAGCAGCACATCATTGGTGCAGGCGACACGCTTTCGGTCTATGTCTTCGGTGTATTCCCTGCCAACGAAGACGAGACTCCTGTTCAACAACGAACACAATCTGTAAATCAAATTTATTACCCACCAAGAGGTAGCGTCGTCGGGCCTTTGACTGGTCTTCCTGTTCGCGTGGAAGGCAACGGGACGATTGACTTGCCACTGCTTCCCGATTTGTCGCTTGAAGGACTTACCATGCCACAGGCGATCGACAAGATCACCCAGGCATATATTGACGAAGACGTTCTGCAAGAAGGCAAGGAACGAGTCACGGTTGACTTGTTGATCCCTCGTGTACGCCGCGTTGTTGTTCTTCGTGAAGATACACCTAACACCCAGGTAGCATTGGTTTCCCCAGGTGCAGTCGACGAAATCCATCGCGGTAGTGGCGAAGTCATCGATTTGCCGATCTTTGAAAACGATGTGCTACACGCCCTTGGGGCTACCGGCGGATTGCCTGGAACCGACGCGGCACGTGAACTTTACGTAATTCGTGCCGGCCTGGGACTGAACACTCAATTCCTAAGCGGTGGTTCTCTACAAAGTATCGTCAGCGGTGGCGAGGGCGGGCAGTGCAATCCTGGTGTCACCCGAATTCCATTGGCGGGTTGCCCATGTGATGGAATTCCCTTTAGCCCAGCAGACGTGATCCTAAACGAAGGCGACGTTGTCTATATCCCACGACGCGATGAATACTTCATTACTGGTGGGTTGCTACCCGGTGCTCGAATCCCGCTGCCACGTGACAAGGATGTGGACATCATCGAAGCCATTGCGATGGCGACCGGTTCCGCCGGCGGTCCACTGGGCATGAGCGGAGGTGCTCTTGCGGCTGCAACCCCAGGCTACGTTCGGGAAGCGACACAAGTGATGATCCTGCGAACATTGAAAGATGGCCGACAAATCAACATTCGTTGTGATCTCGATCGAGCCATCACGGACAAGAAACAGCGAATTCGCGTCCTGCCAGACGATGTAGTGATGCTGCACCAAAAGCCAAGTGCTGCTTTCCTCAACACTTTCTTAAACTACTTCAGTGGCGATTCGGTTCTGTTATCTGTTCGAGAGGGTCGATAGGTAGGGTTATGTGATAATCTACTTAGTTAACCATCTCAAAAACGAAAAGCCGCGGCCGGTTGGCCGCGGCTTTTTTTTGGATTTACAGCTGGCATTGACGTTTGCTAGCCGAACATGGGTCTGACAGCCTCTATGTACGCTCACCCGTCGAGTCAACCTCTGACTACACTATCCCAGGTTAACTCGATAGCATGACTGTTGTCGTCACGCGTATCTGAGAGCGTCTCTTCCTCTAATCGAAAGACAATTAGGATGGTTAGCCAACAAAATCTTAAACGTACTACGTTGGCCGTGGCTGTAATTCTACTGGGAATGCTCGGCTACGCTGCGTCGAAAGAAGGAAGGCTAAGTGATTCCAAATCTTCTGTAGACGGTAAGTCGCGGCTAAACCTGGGGACGTTCGGCGAGGGCAAATCTGCCAGCAGTGCTTTAACGGATGGTGCAGAAGGCTCGTCAGAAGACAATGTCGAGGTAGAAGCCCCCCGACATGAAGCACTACAACTTCGAGTGGGATTGATCCGTGCGACGCCCAGCCTAAGTGAAATCGATCGGGTGGATTCGCTTCCAATATTGGAGTCGCAGGTACGTCGAATTTACAATCAATCGAAGGATCGGTCTTGTCGTGTATTGCCTCCCGGATCCATCGTGGCCCCCACTCTCTCAATGGTCAAAGCTGGTGAGGCGGGCATGCTTGGACGTGTGCCTGCGATCACGATTGGCTTGGAAATGGATTCAGCAGGAAGGAACAAGCTGCCTAAAGTTACTCGAGGAGAAGTTGATAGCTATTTCGCCAAGCATCGATTGTCGATTCAACCAACCATTTATTACGACGCCTCAGGACAGTACTACTTCGGCACCGATTGCCATGCAGCATTTTTTGAAATTGCGCGTCCTGGTGTGGCATTGAAACCTGAGCCCATGATTGAATCTGCTGTCTCGCGTTTTCGCGCCTTGGGAGTGGTTGGCTCATCCGGCGAACTTCAGGCTGAAGGACGAACGTTAATGATGGCTTTCACTTTTGAGAAAAGTGACGAAATCATCTCGTCGATCGGGAACACAGGTCGCTTGACGACAGAGTTGCTGTTTTTTCATCTGCCAAGCACGACGAGTCTGGAATCCGGTTCCACACCATCACAATTCAGTCGGAATCAAGTGCCGCTTGAAGTCTTCATCACGAGTGACGACCGCAGAAATCTGCACCGTCTAGAACTCTCCAGCCAGGGTGTTAATGCTCCCACGCCCACCATTTCATCTTACGTTCGTTTTGACAAAATGATCTTGATGGGACTATATCCGGCCGAGCCAGTTGTGACGAATATCAACTATCGTACCGTTGGAATCATCTCGATTGACGCAATTCAGCGGCTCATCTCGGGAGACAGTTCGAAATCTGCCATGACCCTAGACGACGCACTAGACCAGTTTGGGATTCTGTCGGGCAGTCAGGTAGCCAGCAGTGAAAACGGAAAGTTCAAAGCCGCCCAAGGACTTGCCGATGAAGACGACCAGTGGTTCAAGGAAATGATGCGTAGGAAGTATGAACGCCTCGACGAAGCTTTAAAGCCAGCGTCCAGAGAAGACCAAGAAATGGCATTGCCCAAGGTCCCCATGATGTCTGGTCTGGGTAGCTGATCACAACCAAGTACTGAAGATACTATCGAGGGCCGATGACCGGGAGCTGGAAGTTTCGTTGCCTTCTTGGCCATCGGTCAATGAGCCATCAATAGCGGCTTGAGCAAGTCCACCGCCAACCGAGCGAGCAAGGAACGCTGTCGCTGGAATCGAACTGGCACGATAGCCTCTTTCGGTGAATCCGAATCCTTCGAGCTGGTTCGATGCGGTGACCTGGATTCCGGAGATCGTATTGGACTGCGTGACGATTGCACTGGACTGATCCGGTGCAATCGAGATCCCGTCGTGAAAGGCGGTTGGCTGGACTTCGATGAGCGTGTAGACACCGCCAAATAGGTTGTCGAAGAAGTAGCGACCGTTGGAGTCAGTCGTTGCTTCACGCGAAACCGCTTCACCCTGGTTGTCCACGCCAGTCAATTGAACGACAACGCCCGCAATCCCCATCTCGTAGCTCTCACGCACTGAATTGGAATTGGTGTCGGCCCAGACATAACCCGCCAAAGTTGCGTTACCGGGATCGTCGGTCACCGAAACGACATGGGTGCTGCTCGCCACCGTGACGTTCGCTTCGCCTGTTCCAACTGCACTGAGCGCCAACTCGATCGTTTCGGTGACCTCGATGATCCCATCATCGACAAGGGTCAAACGAACGACTTGCACAGCACCGGCTGAACTTCCCGCCGGGAATGTTATCTGAGGTGTTTGCAAGACGTAATCAGCACTGCTCGCCGTCCCAGCCGATGTCACCGACACGTCAACCACCAACGCTTCACTTAGAACCGCTCCACCAGTCGATGTCAGCACGACCTCGACCTCGTACACACCCTCCTTCTCCGCTACCGAGCCAGCGGACGAACGGAAGGCGATGTTCACGGAGTCGTCATCTTGAATGGTCGTTGCGACAGATTGATCCGAGAGGGCAATCGAAGATGCCAATTCAGAATCGACGCCCGATAAATCGGTCAGCCCCGCCACAAACTGCTCGTCACCTTCCAGCCTTGAATCACCAAGAATGGTGACTGTGATCGTTTGTGTTAACGCTCCCTGCTCTGCGAACGTGAGCGTTCCGGCCACCGCTTCGAAATCCCCAACCGAAACACCGACAACACTGCTGGTCGCGGTACCGTCAACGGACGCATACCCAACATCAACGCCGCCTTGGATCGGAGCGGAGAGACGGACCGTATAGGTGACGTCGCTAGAGCTGCCTGGTCCGCCGGGCTCATTCACTTCGGCAGGTCCCTCAATGGTGATCGTGGCCGTGTCGTCATTATCGATAACTCCCGCTGCCGACGAACGCGTCACATCAATGAAGCTCAGCAATTCACTCGATAAACCCGACACCTCACCCAGAGCTACCTGCAACGTTTCATCGGCTTCCACCATCATGTCGCCAAGCACCGAAACTCGAATCATTTGCGACAAGCCGTCGCTTGCCCCGAAGGACAAACTTCCACTGGTCGCTTCGTAGTCCGAATCCGACGTGGCTGAACCATCATTGGAGGCATATGCGACTTCCAGGCCATCGCCAACGGCAGCTGACAAGGTCACCACAAACTGCAACTCGTTGGCCGAGCCCGCGTTACCTTCAACGATGGAACTGGCATTCGCGATTGAAAGGGTTGCCCGATCATCGCCTTCGATCTCGATTTCGAGACTACTGGATGGCAAGGTGACTAAATCACGGATCTCATCGGATGTTGCTACCAAGGATGACAGCAAGACTGAAAACACCTCGTTGACTTCGACCTGGGAATCACCATTGACCGTCACGACAAAGGCTTGCGATTGCCCCGATTCACCCGTGAAATCCAGGGTTCCGCTGGACGCTACGTAGTCACTGTTTCCAACAGTGGCCGTGCCATCGGCGGTCGAGTAGTCCACTGACAACGTCGAATCGACTTGTCCGTTTAGCGTCGCAGTGAAGGTAATCGATGTCGTCGTCCCAACGGCTCCTTCGGCAACGCTCGTTTGCTCCGCCACCAACGTAATTGAGGCGGTATCATCATTGGTGATCGTGGCTTGAAGCTCTGGCTCGGTCACGACCAATTCAGCCGTATCGGCTAGACCCGTCGGCGTTCTCAGGCACACCAGAAATGTCTCATTGTCTTCGACAACAGCATCGCCGTTAATCATCACCTCGAACGTTTTCGTCTCACCTGCGGTACCCGCGAACACCAACTCAGAATCAAGTGCCAAGTAGTCACTTGACGAGTTTGCCGTGCCATCGAAAGTTGCAATCGGAACCGTGAAACCGTCTGGATCATCGACATCTTCGGTCAGTTCGACTTCGAAGCGGAAAACACGCTCCGTGCCGGTGTTCCCTTCCGAGGAATCAGTCGTGACATTGCGAAACAACAATCGAGGCGCGTCGTCGTTTTGGATGGTGAATTCAAGTGGTGAACCGACCACCGTGATGGCGTCTCGAATGACCGGGTCCATTACCGCGAGATTGTCGAGCGTGATGGAAAACGACTCGTCCGTTTCAGTCGTGTCGTCACCAATCACTTCAAACGCCAACGTCTGATTCAGCGGAGCATCTCCACCGAGCGAAAGCGTCCCTGACGACGAGATGTAATCGCCGTCCGCAGCAGTCGCAGTTCCGTTGACCGTGGTATAGGCAATGTCAACGCCACCCTGCACAGGAGCCGAGAGTGAAACCTGGGCGTTCAAAACAGGCCGCTCCGCCGCAGCACCTTCGAAGATGCTGGACGAACCAGAGGCCGCCAAAGTAATGACAGCAGTGTCGTCGTTGATGATGTTCGCCGACGTATCGCTCGACGGCAAAGCGATGTCGCCCAAGTCGATACCACTATCGGCCGATGCCAGACTGCTGAGCCGAAAGCCAACTGCCTCGTGGGATTCAACAACGGAATCAGCCAAAACCGGCACACTCAATTGAACCGTTTCACCATTTTGTCCCGACAACGACAGCGAACCGGAGATCGGCGTATAGTCCACGCCTGGCTCAGCAACAATACCGGTTGCCGGAACAAACGTGGTGTAGTCCAGCGACACGCCGGATTCGATCGCCCCGGTCAATTGGACGGTGAAGACCATCGTCGAGGTATCCCCTGCGTTACCCTCAATCACATCGGCAGCAAGCACCGAAATCGATGCAGTGTCGGTGTTGCGGTTGGACACCGAGACCGAACTAACACTCAGGTCATCGAAATCCAGGTCACTACTACTGGTCGGCCCCAGTAAAACTTGCGAGACGACGTCCCCGTCAACCACGTTGTCCGCGACGCCGGTGACCGTCACCACTTGAGCGACATCCCAGTTCGCTGGAGTGAATGTCAACGATGCGGCATCGATCGACAATTCCGAGTCATCGCTTAATGAGAGCGGAACCACCACATCCTCGTCCGGCAAGCGAGTCAGAACCACCTCGAAAGTGACCTGGGTCCCAGTTTCGTCGGTCACCAAATTGCTATCCGCGATCACACGAACGCCGCCGTCATCATCGTTGTTGGTCACCGTCAATGACGAGACAGTAACGTTTTGATAGATCGCGTCCTGGCTCGATGACAGATCGAAATCAATCGAGACCGCTTGGTCACCATCAATGTCGCTATCGTCGACTCCCGTTAACGTAACGATCTGTGCCTGGTTCCAGTTTTCAGTCGTAAAAATCAGCGAAGCAAGTGGTGCGGTTACCTCACCGGTGTCGCTGCTGGCGATTCCCACGATCACGTCAGCGGTCGGCTGGGAGGTGAGACTCAGCGAAAAAGTGGCCGTCTGCCCGGACTCATTCGTTTGCAAATTCCCTGAATCAAAGAACTCAATTCCGGCGACATCATCGTCGACATTCGCCAATGAGACAGTCTCGACCAACGAACTATTGTTGTAGTTCGCATCTTCAGTCGACGAAGGCATCAACGTCACCTGATACGTTTGATCCCCATCCACAACAAAATCGTCCTGCCCTTGAATGGTGACCAACTGGTCTTCATCCCAGTTCGTTTCATCAAACGTGAGCGGGGCGCTGACCACTTGTCCTTCCAGCGGATTGCTGGAAACAACATTGACCGTCACGGTCCCTGTCGGCTGAGTCTGCAACCGCACCGGAATCTGGGATTGCCCGCCAGCTTCGGTTGTCGTGTCCGCACTTGCCTCACCCACGACCAATCCAGGCACATCATTATCTAGGTTGGTAATCGCGACGATCGTGGAATTAAGGTCACGGTAGGCGGCATCACTGGTGTCCGTTGGGGTCAACGAAATCTGATACGATTGATCGCCGTCGGTGACATCGTCGTCCACACCCGTGACGGTAACCACCTTCGGCTGATCAAAGTCTTCAGGCGTAAAGGTAATTTGCGAGACCGCTGGCACACCTTCCTCCGGGTCCGATGAAACCACTTGAAGTATCACATCTGTGTCAGGCCGGCGCGTCAATCGAACAGTAAAGCTGTCCGAATGATTGGCGCCGGTGCTTTCGCTGGTCACCAGCCCTGTCATCGGAAGCACCTGCAACTTCGCCTCATCCCCGGCGTTGGTCACCGACACCGGATCGACCGTAAGCACTTGATAGGAAGCGTCCGCACTCGATGAGAAGTCAAAGCTGATACTGACGGTCTCATCACCGTCAATCACATTGTCATTCACACCGGTCAGCGTCACCGTCTGCTCACTGTCCCAGTTGGCGGGCGTGAATGTCAAAGTCGCTGGCGAAACCGCGACCTCGCCGGTATTGCTGCTTGATAACGCAATCGTGACGTTGGATTGAGGTTGAGACTGCAAACGAATTCCGAAAGTATCCGTCGCCCCTTCTTCATTCGTCTGCAGCAAATCGGAATCCGCCAACAGAACTCCGGCAACATCGTTGTCCTGATTCATCAGTGAGACAGACGCGGTCAGCTCGTCATAGCTGGAATCATTCGCCGAGCTACTAGCTAGATTCACGCTGTAACTGATTGAGCCATCAATTAACTCATCTTCCACACCAGTCACTGTCACTTGCTGTGGGACGTTCCAATTAGATTCGTCAAAGGACACAGTCGCCGGTAAAACCGATCCTTCGCCAACGTCAGAACTCGTTACATCGACTGTCACAATCCCTGCTGGCTGCGTTCGCAACTGAACCGTGAACGTGACCTCGCCTCCCTCTTCGGTCGTAAAGCTTTCGCTTGGCTCGGATACTAACAACCCCGTCGCATCGTCATCCTCGTTCGTCAACAACACAGTGGACGCCTCGAGATCCTGATACGCGGCGTCACTAGTAGCATCCGGAGTGATCGACACCATGTAATCAACCTGTCCGTCGGCGACGTCGTCATCTTGTCCAAACACCGTGACGACCTGCGCGGTGTCCCAGTTACTCGGTGTGAATGTCAGTTGATCCTTATCGGGTCGTCCTTCGCTCGTATCCGAGGAGACAATATTTAAAACGACGTCAGAGTCTGGACGCGTTTTTAGCCTGACGTTGAAAACATCGCTCCCACCAACCGCATCACTCTCACCGGTAATCAATCCTGAAGTGGGCTGGATCAACAACCCGGCCTGGCTCGTGTCCGCATTGGTGACCGAGATCGTTGGCCCGGGAAGTACCGAGTACTTCGAATCATCAGAGGTGACCATCGAGGTGATCGTCACCGTTTGAGCCCCATCAAATTCCTCATCGGCTATTCCAGTCACGACAAGCGTTTGAAAGAAGTTCCAATTGTCCGGCGTGAAGACTACTTCAGAAGGCGAGATCGCGACTTCGCCTGAATCCCCCGAAGTAAAAGAGATCGTCACATCGGATGTCGGCTTTGATGTCAACCGCAAGTCAGTACTGTCTTGCAAGCCATCCTCATCAGTGGCCAAACCAAACGAAGGATCCAACTGAATGCTGGCTTGATCATCATCACTGACCAAGACACTCACATCATCGACCACGGTTCCACTAAATGCAGCGTCCGCACTTACCAAGTTGCCGGCTTGCAAATTGACGACAAAACTATCTTCGGCAATATCGTCGTCGACTGCAGAAACTTGGATCGTTTGCGGCACGTTCCAGTTCGCGGTGGTAAATGTCACGGTCGTTGGAGACACGACAACTTGATGATCAGCAGTCGTCGTGATCGGAAAGCTAACATCCGACGTAGGTGCTCGGTCCAACACCGCTTGAAAACTCTCCGTCGCGCCGCCCTCAGTCACCTCGAGTCCTGTCGCTCCCGTCAAGATTACTGCACCGCCGACGATTTCGATCTGATCACCGGTCACATCGAAGTCAGTGACTACCCCAGTGGGAGAAAAGAACTCCGCGTGCAAATCAGGCTCCACCGCGTCGATTGCATCCAGATCAACACTTCCCTTGGCAAGAGCCATCACGTTGATTTCAAAGAACAGAAACTCATCGTCGCGACCGTCACCTGTCGGTTCCGTGCTATCTCGACCGTTCAGGTTGTCCAGACGACTGGATTCGATAGTGCCATTATTCGGACGGCCTGGAACCGTTTCGAATTCAGGGCCTAACGTAATCGGCCCTGAAAACTGGAGAAGCGAAGGCTCGTAGCTCACATCAAACGCGGCTTGCGAAATGCCCGAGGGAATGGTCGATCCAGTTTCAGCTCTTTGGTCTTGTACATAGGTGCGCATCAAGTACGACTCGCCCACGTTTAGCGATGACAATTCGCTGCCACCACCTTCGGCAGCGAAAAAGGCAAACCGAACACCGAAACCATCTAGCATGTGCCGTGGCTCTAGAGCCTGGAATTGAAGCTGATTGCGTGCTCTCCGAAGATTCCTTTGACGGTCGGATGCAACCATTCTGAGTGAGGATTTGCGGCGAAGTCCAAGACGTGAAAAAACCATGACCGAGATGCTTAAAACAAGAGGCAACGCGTCACCAACAATCATCGGTGACCAACAGACGGTAAAACGAACCAACTCAAACTTCTGCAATTCAATCAATCACACAGTTCGCTTGCTCACCACCCCCCAAAGCATGGCACCGACGAGCTCCAAACCCAAGTGGCGTCGTCAAACGTTCACCTGCATCTGCTGCAATCTTGGGGTCCAGAACACGGACGACGAATTGCTATCAAACTGAAACTTGCCCTTCAAGCAAGCAAGTATTCTTTCAAAACACGGCTGTCTCATTCACTCTCACCTTGGACTGTCGCCTAGCCCGCTGTGAAACTGCTGGAAAACCGACATTTCTCATCTGACTTGACGCTTTTGACTCAAGTTTGTTACCCCGAATGCCGACTGGCGTTTTTCAACCCCCATTTAAAACGACATGCCGGTCCAATTCGTGACAACTTTATGGAAACTGCGGCGTGACACCACTTCATCGAATCCTTGCGATCACCATGGTTGCCTCGCTGATGTGGGGCGGATCTGCCCTCGGGCAAACGTTTCAAAACGGCGACTCCCAAACCAGCCAATCTTCAGGGCGGCGAATTCCGGTAAGGGGTTACCAACCAAAATCCGATCGAGTCCTTGCCGAAGCTCCCGGTGAGCAACCCGGTGAAGTGACTAGCATTGAAATTCGCAACGAAGCTGGCGAGCTTGTGGATTCAGAGCTGGACGAGGATGAGTACTTCCTTGGCGCGGCTCCCATGCCCATCAAAATCGGACAACCGATGCCGGGATCTACCCCCGCGCAAATGGCATCCGGGCCGACTTCGCAATTTGATGATGAACGCTATTTGGGCTCTCCCGACTACGAATACGATCAAGAATACTACGAAGGTGATTACCTCGAAGCTTCCTTGATCGATGGTTCCGACTGTGAGTCATGCGGAGAGAACAGTTGCGATGGTTGCTCAACCAATCAACCACACCACTTATCTCATGTCGATGCCCGCGTGGAACGCATTGCACGTGTTTTGGCAAACCCACTGGTGGGATTCTGGGCTCGAGCGGAATACATGCACTGGAAGATAGACGGACAACAAGTTCCGGCCCTGGTATCGACCAGCCCAACGGGGACCGACCGGGACGATGCCGGAATCTTGGGAGTCGGCGGCGCAAGCATCTTGTACGGCAACGATGAGCTGAACGACGATGATCGTTCCGGCGGTCGCTTTGAAATCGGGCGTTACTTCCAAGGGGAATCCGGACTGGGTATTTCCGCCTCGTTAATGTTTGCCGACGATGAGAGCCAACGCTTCAGTGCAGACTCACTGAACTATGGAATTTTGGCTCGGCCCTTCGTTGATGTTTCGCCCACCGGAGTCGGAAACAACTCTGAGTTAATTGCCTTCCCTGGCGAACTGACTGGCAACGTTGACGTCACCTCGTCAACCAAGTTCGCCGCTGGTGACGTATTGCTAAGAGGCATCTTGATCTGCGAACCCGACCGGCAACTCGAAGGCTTCGTTGGTTACACGTACTATCAACTCGATGACGACATTGCGATTCATGATTTTAAGCG
Organism: Rhodopirellula sp. J20-39; assembly: GCF_057365095.1. Lineage (NCBI taxonomy): Bacteria > Pseudomonadati > Planctomycetota > Planctomycetia > Pirellulales > Pirellulaceae > Rhodopirellula > Rhodopirellula sp. J20-39. Next base: position 7,133,512 of record NZ_CP195123.1, read on the forward strand.
AGTTATTGGCGGTAGTAGCGGTCTGGCGGTGGGCACGACCTTGGATGAAACCGATCGGTTCCAGGTAGACAATGATTTCCACGGTGCAGCGTTTGGAATGCGAAGCCAAACCAGTTTTTGCGGATGGTCGATCGCGTCTACGCTGAAACTAGGACTGGGCGTTACTTCGTCGAACCTCAACCTCAGCGGTTCAACGACAGCGAGCGTTCCCGTGGCGGGCGGCACCGATACGTCCACTCGCAACAGCGGACTGTTGGTTCAAGACACAAATTCGGGTTCCAGCGATTTCGACGAATTCGCGATTGCTCCTGAGCTTGGCTTGATGCTCAGCCGGCGCATGAACCGAGACTGGAGTGTCTCGGCTGGCTACCAGTTGGTCTACATCAGCCGCGTCATGCGAGCAGGAGAGCAGATCGATCCGCTCCTGAACCTCAGTCAACTCGACGCTGGCGGACTAGTAGGCACCGCTCGCCCTCAACGCGACGATTTCTACACGGACTTAACCGCCCAGGCGATCTCGTTCGGACTTCTTCGCGAATTCTAGCGAAACTTCTCGGTGCCGAACCGCGCCCCGTTGGGCCATCGATTGAGCCTAATTGATTCCTGATCGATTGGCCCATTTCTTGCGTATCAGTAGGGCCGGTCTGTCTGATTGATGGGCTTCCTGCCGTTTTGGCGGTCGTCTATCAGATAGGCCACCAGTCAGGTGGCGTCCTGGTCTGCTTAGAAGGCGGACACTGGATCCAAAGCTTTCGTGACTTTCGTGGGCACACAGCCCTGCAACCCACTCGTTTCCACAGCACCAAAAATGTTTACGTATTTCCTGTTTGTGATCCCACCCTTCTTGCTTGGACTTTATGCCCAGTGGAAGGTGAAGTCCTCCTTCGCCGCGATGAGCCAAGTGCCCGCGAGAATGTCGGGCGGAGAGGCCGCAAGACGAATGCTTGACGCCGCGGGTTTGCAATCCGTTGGGATTGAACGAATTCCGGGTCAACTATCGGACCACTATGACCCACGAGCCAAAGTGCTACGACTTAGCGCGGATGTGTACAACGAGAAATCAATGGCCGCACTTGGCGTCGCATGTCACGAGGCGGGTCACGCGTTTCAAGACGCTCAACAATATGCTCCTTTGGTGATACGAAACCTTGCTGTGCCAGCCGCTAACTTCGGCAGCGGGATCGGGGTTACGTTGCTGGGGATTGGTGCATTTTTAGCGATGCCGCCATTAATGTGGATCGGTGTGATTCTGTTCGCGGGCGTTGTCTTTTTCCAAGTGGTCAACCTACCCGTCGAATTTGACGCATCGAACCGCGCTCGAGCTCACTTAGTCGAATACGGCCTGATCTCGGCACAGGAAGAAAGGTACGTTGCAAAGGTTCTCAATGCGGCCGCGCTGACTTATGTTGCAGCCACTTTGCAATCCATCATGACGTTAGCCTATTATCTGATGGTCCTACTGAACCGTCGCGACTGAGCACGAGTGTAAGTCTTGGCCGCGTCTTAACCGAACCGATCGAGCGCCGCCTACATGACTGAAGACACCCCAGTCGACTACTTCGCCGCACTTGATTCGGCCGAGTCGCTCAAGACGAGAGCGGCTGGCCCCAGCGGTCAGCTTCCGCTTTCGGACGAAATCCTTCGCCAGTGGACAAGTGGCGACCTGTTCGGACTGACTCAAAGCGTGGGAATGGGATTCGATCCGCGTCGAGTTCTAGGCGATCAATATCTGATCCTGAGCACGCAGGGCGGCGTACGCAACCCTGATGGCACCCCCGTCGCCTTGGGGTACCACACTGGCCACTGGGAAGTCGGACTTCTTGTCCAGGCTGCTGCCGAAGAAATCGAAAGACGCGAGGGAGTCCCATTCGCCGCGTTCGTAAGCGATCCGTGCGACGGACGCACCCAGGGCACCACCGGGATGTTTGATTCCCTGCCCTACCGCAACGATGCAGCGATTGTGATGCGGCGATTGATTCGATCGCTTCCGCAACGCAAAGGCGTGATCGGGATCGCGACGTGCGACAAGGGTTTGCCCGCGATGATGATGGCGTTAGCCGGCACCGGTCACCTCGCCAATGTGCTAATCCCGGGTGGCGTTACACTACCGCCTACCGTTGGTGAGGATGCCGGAAAGGTGCAAACAATCGGCGCCCGGTACACTCGCGGCGAGATGACTTTGGAAGAGGCATCCATCGCTGGCTGCCGGGCTTGCGGCACACCCGGTGGAGGCTGCCAATTTCTGGGTACCGCGGCGACCAGCCAAGTGATCGCCGAAGCACTCGGGATGACCGTCCCCCATGCAGCACTCGCACCGAGCGGACAACCAATCTGGACGCGATTAGCGAGAGATTCCGCTGCGGCCGCCAAGGCGATGCACGCAGCAGGCAAAAACCTCAGATCGGTCTTAACCAAGGCCGCTTTTGAAAACGCGATGCGGATGCACGCGGCCGTTGGCGGCAGCACTAATCTGTTGCTTCATATTCCAGCCATCGCCGCCGTAGCCGGTATCCCGCGTCCCACCGCAAACGATTTTCGGCGAATCAATCAAGAAGTCCCGCGTTTCGTAGACTGCCTTCCCAACGGGCCTGTCGGACACCCAACGGTGCAGTTGTTCCTGGCCGGCGGCGTTCCCGAAGTTGCACTGCACTTGAGGCGAGCTGGGCTATGGAACGGCGATGCGGAAACGGTCTCGGGAATGACCTGGAATGAGATTCTCGACAAATGGGAAGCCTCCCCTCGACGAGAAGTCTGTCGCGAGCGATTAGGTCTAGCCGATGGCATTGATCCCGATGATGTCATCATGTCACCGGCCGTTGCCAAAGACCGGGGTTTGACCAGCACGGTTTGCTTTCCGTCAGGAAACCTTTGTCCGGAAGGCTCGGTGATTAAAGCAACGTCCATCGACCCTAGCGTCATTGATGACGATGGAGTGTATCGAAAACGCGGTAAAGCGAGAGTCTTTGTCACCGAACGAGAAGCCATCGCTGCAGTGAAGGGACAAACCGAAACATCAATCGAGGCAGGCGATGTGATCGTACTGATCGGGCGTGGCCCCATTGGCTGCGGCATGGAAGAGACTTATCAAATCACATCGGCACTGAAGTACTTGTCATTTGGTAAAGATATTGCCTTAATTACCGATGCCCGGTTCTCCGGCGTCAGCACGGGTGCCTGCATCGGACACGTCGGCCCAGAAGCCCTTGCCGGTGGCCCGATCGCGAAGGTTCGGGATGGCGATATCATTGAAATCGAAATCAACCGCAACACCCTTGATGGCCGGGTTAATCTGATAGAGGCCTGTGACGGTGCATCAGTCTCGCAAGCGTTGAACGATCGCCCGCCGCATCCTCGCTTGCAACTTGACGAATCCATCCCGGACGACACCCGACTATGGGCAGCCCTACAGCAGGTCGGCGGCGGAACTTGGGGCGGCTGTGTCTACGATGTCGATGAAATCATCCGAACGCTAGAGGCAGGCCGCCAAGCACTTAACTCCGAAGACAACCAATCATGACAGACAACTCCGCCGCCTATCATCCCGAATCGATCGAGCGATGTAGTGATTCAGGGATCCGCATTATCTGGAGCGATGGCGAGTCGACCGAATGGACCGCTCGGCAATTACGAGACGCTTGCCCCTGCGCGACATGCCGAGAAAAGCACGGCAAACTGCTGACGGACGACGATGCAGAAACGCCTAAGCCAGCTAAGCCGATTGGGCTTCCCGTCTTAAGCGCCGCCGAAGCTCAGCCGATGAGAATCCTGGGTATGCAGCCAGCCGGAACCTACGCTTACAACATCGCTTTCAGCGACGGTCATAACTCGGGGCTTTTCACGTTCGCACGATTGCGAAGAGAGAATACCGACTGAACCGGCCATTCAATTCAGTTGAATGGACCTGTCCAAAATAAGAAGCCGGCTGAGCAAAAAGGAACAGCTCGGCGAAAAGGTTGGGAGGCCAAGCTAACGGGGCCAAACGGCCGCCGTTAGCTATTCGCGATCCCAAAGATCAATATCGACTATTCCGAGAGACCAATTGCAAACAATTTGTCCTTGGTGCTAATGAAGATCGTTTCATCGGCAGCCACTGGCGTGCTGTAAACGCTGCTGCCCATGTTGATTTCTTCGATCGGTTCATTGTTTTCAGGACCGAATTCGAATACGCACACGTCGCCGTCTTCATCACCGATGTAAACCTTGCCATCGGCAATTAGTGGACTGCCCCAGCTTTGCGCGAACATGTCATACGTGAAATGCACGACGGCAGTGCCATCGGGAGACCCCTTGGCGTCTAGGCAATGCAGCAAGCCAGAGAAGTCAGCGATGTAAAGAACGTCGTCCTTGATGGCAACAGTACCGCAACTACGGTGCATCTCTTCTTCGAAATCGATCTCACCATCTTCATTCTGATCTGCAAGCGAATAGTGCCAGATCACAGCCGAGTTTGGATTATCAACGGCAGCTTCACCCAACTCGGGCTCAACCGCTTGGATTCGCTTGTGTTTAATCGGTGTTCGAGATCGGTCTTCCATCTTCACCGCCAATTGCGGCGAAACGTCGCCACGCTTAGTTGGATCGATGCACCACAAGTGGCCTTCACCCTCACCGTGCTCGGGGTCCTGACCAACGGCCACATAAACTCGGCCATCGTAAGCAACCGGCGTTGCGATCAGATTGTTCCGTGTACCTTCACCGCCCAGAACCCACTTCGATGTCTTAGGGTTGCAATCAAACTGCCAGAGCAATTCGGGCTTACCGTCTTTGCCGCGACTGGCTTTGAACGAGTAAAGGATCCCGTCGCCACCGCAGAAAAGAACTTGGGGCACGCCGCCAAGGACTTCAATTGAAGGGCTCGACCACTGACCGTGCAGAATGTTGTTGCCGGGTGATCCATCGGTCCAAAGTACTTCGCCAGTATTCTTGTCCATGCAGATAAAGCTGGGAGCATCCGGGGCCGGTAGGTTGATATGCGATTCGTCCAATCCGTTGGATGTATTGACGAACAACAGATCGCCATAGGAAGTGACGCTGCACGCACACATGTTGTGCTGGCTAACGCCGAGCTCATCCATCATGTTGAAGACCCAAATTACATCAGCGTCTTGCTTGTCATGGACACCAAGTGATTTGAAGATCGAAATCCGAGGTCCAATTTGCTTGATCGAAAGCGTGCGTTTCACACCATCAAAAGTCCCGGTTGCTTTCCAAACCTTGTTATCGGTCACGGTTGCGATTTCAACGTCGTCTCCCGCTTCGGAACCCGCATCCGCCAGAACCTTTCGCAGTGCTTCGGACAACTCGCCTTTGGCAAGCGACGCCAACGATTCTTCAAACGCGTTGCCTTCGCCGCCATCCATTAGATCACCAACGCGAGCAAGCTCACCCTGAACAGCTCCGTCGTCTTCATCGTCGTAGAATCCTTTGGTGTCCAAGCAACGCACTTCGCCGCGGCTTGTAACGAACCACAATCGCTCGCCTTCAACCAAGGGTGCACAACAGATGCCCTGCAAAGGCCAATCGTGGACACGGCCGGTAATTAGCTTTTCGCTACTGTGCTGCCAAAGGAAATCGCCATTGGATTGGTCGAAAGCCAACAAGCAACCCAAATCGGTTTGGTTGGGATAACGCTTAAGGTACCCGGCACCGTTGTTAGTACCGACATAGACTTGACCGCCAGCAACAACTGGGTTTCCGTACGTTTGACTTCCCAAGTCGGCAAACCAGCGAATGTTTTCGGCTTTAGCTCCGTCCCATTCTCCAGTTCGTCGATCGAACTTGCCGATATTCCATGTATCCGGAAGGTTCTTCACGTTCGGGACATTGTTCCGAACTCGGGTTCCACCCCACTGCGGCCATTCCTTGCCCTCGCTCATAATGACTTCGGGAAGAACGAATTCCTTCACTTCGGAATCGGTGTTGGAAGCTGCCGGGTTGGATGCTTGTGTTGCTACATCAGGTGCAACAGCCAGGGCGACCGTTGGCTGGCATCCCGTAAACAGGACAGTGGTCATTGCGCCCAGGATGGCGGAACCGATCATCAACAACCAAGCGGTTAATTCAGTGCGAACCATAGGAAGATTATAGGAGGGGAGGTATTGAGTTTGGAGTTAGCGTAGGCCTATTCAGGCCTACCGTAAAAAGAGTCGAGCCGAGGACTATTCGTTGGGAGTGACTTCGAGATTGTCGACGGCGAATTCAGCAACCTTTGCATTGCCAAACAATCCTGGACTTGCTGTCATCACAGGCGATTCGTCTCGAGCCGTCACGGTCCATTCCTCTGGCTCAGCTTGTCCGCGGGGCCAAACCTTGCCTTGCAGAACAGCAACAGCGTCATCGCCACTGCCTTCCACTTGGGCCTTCAACTTCATGCGATACCAGGTATCTGGTTCCCAGGGGAAATCAACGGTTTGAGCCATACGAAGTTGGGGTGACCAAGTTCGAATTTGGAGCTTTTGGCTGTTGCCCATCAAATCCAAGACATAACCATGAGCGGTCAGCCCGATGTCAGGCATTTGGCCATTGCTGCGATTCCCACGAACGTCTGCGGCAATGGTGTAGTTACTGAGCGTGCTTGGCCCCATCCATGCACGACTACGAGCTCCCTTAGGAATCGTGCTGACTTTCACCAAGGCTGGTGATCCATCGACGGTTCGAATTTGGTGTCGGTACCGAGCCCCCACCCAACTGACAGGCGGGTCCTTGAGGTCGTCGAAGGTGAACTTCCACGGCAAAGGTGGCACGATTCGTCCACGTGTTGTGCCAACGACGTCGCCCACTTGGGCAGTGATTAGGACAGCTTGATGATCCGCATGGGCATCCGCTGTAAAGGTGGAACCGTCGATACTTCCCGGCCCGTCCACGGTGAACTTGACGTCCGACGCCGCGGGGGTGGAAAGCGGCTGCCCCAAGCTGTTGAACAATCGCACTGCGAGCTCAACGGATTCGCCTGGCTCGACCAGTAATTCACCCGGCACGATTAGCAACTGGGAAGGTTCGGGATTTTCCGCCGTTGGCGTTTCGCCAACCAATTGTTCGGCCAAGCTCATGGGCTTCTGAGTCGCCTCGTCCGTGCCCACACAATACAGAGCCGAAGTACCTTGGAAGTACAGTCGTCCGCCAGCAACGATTGGCGATGCGTAGAACGCTTCGTTTCGAATTCGTCCCTTGTTGATCGCTTCGACACCGTCTTCGGTAATCTTCAAAATCGACCAGCGGCCATTTTCGGTCAGCACATAGATTTTTTCGTCAGCATACAGGAGGCTGGGCCATTGCTTGCGGTCGCCGATCGCGAATCGCTCAACAACCATGTCACCGGTATCTGCATCGATAACCCACAATTTGCAACGGTCATCAACCACGTAGAGCCTTCCGTCGACCAAAATCGGTGCACTTCGACCTACGACCAATTCATCCAGCTTCCATAGTTCTTTGACTTGGGTGTCATCGCCAGTTCCCGAAACCTCAAGTGCAGCGACGGCTCCCATCGCACTACCACTGACGTTTTCTTCACTGTGACTGCAGAAAACCCGGTTTCCTTCGACCAATGGAGTCGCGAATAGTCCACGGCGAGAAATATCGTAGTGCCAGAGCGTTTTGCCCGTCCGAGGCTGAACTCCCCAAACCGCTCCGTCCCCCGTACCGAGAATCATTTGACGCTGTCCGTCAATGGTTACCAGGGTAGGTGCGGAATAAGTCGTGTCATCGGGCAGGTCTTTCGTCCCTGAAAACCAAACAACTTCGCCGGTCAGCTTATCCATTGCCAACAACCGGTGGTTCGGCTTTGCCGCTTCGCCCCAGTTAATGACAATGGCACTGATGATGACGAGGTCTTCGTGAACGACTGGAAAGTTCGTTCGACCACCGTAAGTGCTAAGGAATCCGAACTGCTCGTGCAGCGGTTTGCTCCAGATGGTTTGGCCTGTTTTCCCATTAATGCAAAGGAACAGGTCGCAAACGCCTAACGCATAGATATTGCCCGATTCGGGGTCAGCGACCACGCTCGACCAACCCACTCGGGTATCGGGAACATCCGACATCCAAACATTGAATCGATTTTCCCAGAGCGTTTCGCCTGTCTTGGCATCCAGGCATACGACCTTTTCGCCTTCGATTGGCGTGCCTGCGTCGGCTCGCGTGGTGACATAAAGCCGGCCGTTCATGACGACCGGGGTGCTGCGGGCTCCGATGTCGTCCCGCTTCCAAATGACATTACTGTCTGGCCCGCCTTCCGAGTCCCAATCATCAACCAGGTGATCGGCGTCGGCATGACCGTTGAAGGTCGGTCCTCGCCAATAGGTCCAATCGGCGGAAGCGGTAGCTGAATCTTGCGCTGACGCAATTGGAATCGAACCGGCGGCAATCCACGCTAAGAGCAAAAAGGATCGAAACCCAAACGAAGTCGGCAGTGGCATCAAGTCAAACCGGGGATGGAGGGTGTAGGCGAACGCAGCAGATGTGCGAGGCCATAGTCTAGTATTGATAAGGTAGCTTAGCAGTTAGTCAAACTGGTGCGATTGTGTCTATTTTTCCCGCAATGGCGTTTTGAACACCAAGCGAATGGGCCCTTGAACAGAAAACCACTAATACGGAACAAACTCCCACTAAACGGTGGTGTCCGAGACTTTGTGGAAAAAGCCGCCCCAGAAAGGATCCCGCGAATCGGAGCCTGAAGCTCGGTTCGCCGCTTGCGACAACGGACGCTCCGCGAAGCTGGCCAGCCGACGTTCGATCTCCGCGGAAAACTAACGATGATCGTCTGGAATTAACGCTGAAGGGCCTGGACCAGCCGAGTTTCTGACCAGTGGTCCTAATAAGACCAGCGGGATAGACATCAGTGGAGTCGTCCAGAAACGAACGCCCGAAGCTACACGGCTTCAAGCCGGAGCCTGGCAGACCCGGCCGACGCCAAACGCTCACGTTTAACGAGACTACGAACCGCAAGAGGGTGATTTCTGAGCATAGAGCACGCATTTTGGTAGTCTACACCAGTTGCACCCATTGCAAGAGGGGTTTCTTCGGGACAATGCAAAACACCGTCAAAACCAGCATGAATCCGCACATTCGGCATTCCTTAACAACCGTGCGAAATTCAACTGTTCGGCTACATTCCTCCCTCCAGGTCGCCGATACGTCTCTTTGTCCAGAAGACGTCTCACCACTTCTCCCAGCTTGACTAGGTTGGCTAGAGGGGTGAGCAGCTTTCGGACAGACCCAGATGCACTGACAGCGGATGTCGGTGCCTGACAACAAGAATTGATTGAATTGAACTTGGTTCCTTGATCTCTAGCTTCGGCGAAGAGATTACTTAGGCGAACAAACTTAACGAAGTCAGCGGGCTAGGTGCTCGCACCTGGCTCGTGTGTGTTTGTGGGAAAACCTCGGGAAATGATCGCCGGCGACTTCGTCCGACGACCGCGTCCCCCGGTTTCTAGGTGGATCCAAACTTCCAAGACATTCCAACGATTGTTGTCGTTTCAACCCCGCACCAATCTAGAGAGGGAGATTGATCTCCGATGAAGCGGACAATCCTAACATTGACAATGGTAATCGCTAGTTCAGTTTGTAGCCAAAGCTACGGATTCGACTTGCTTGACCGAATGCTCGGCATGAAGGGCTGTGGAAGCTCGAGCTCATGCTGCGAAGCACCTAGTTGTTGTGAACCAGCTTGTGGTGCTGAATCCACTTGCTGTGACAACACTTGTTGCGAACCAGCTTGTGGTGCCGAAACCGTTTGCTGTGACAATAGCTGTGGCAACACTTGCTGCGAGCCAGCTTGTGGTGCTGAGTCCACTTGCTGCGACAACAGCTGTGGCAACACCTGCTGCGAACCAGCTTGTGGTGCTGAATCCACTTGCTGCGACAACAGCTGTGGCAACACTTGCTGCGAACCAGCTTGTGGTGCTGAAGTAGCTTGCTGCGAGCCAACCTGCTGCGAACCAACTTGCTGTGACAGCGGTTGCGACAGCGGATGCTGCGTCGACTTCAAGGGTGGCTTGCTTAGCAAGTTGTTCGGTAAGAAGAACAGCTGTGGCTGCGACGCTCCTTCATGCTGCGAAGCTCCTGCATGCTGCGAACCAGCTTGCGGTGCTGAACTAGCCTGCTGCGAGCCAACCTGCTGCGAACCTACTTGCTGCGACAGCGGATGCTGCTCGAGCAAGAAGGGTGGCCTGTTGAGCAAATTGTTCGGCAACTGCTCCCTGAAGAAAAGCAACTGCTGCGACATGGGCTGTGACACTTGCGGAACCTGCGACAGCGGTTGCGGATGTGGTGCACCAGTCGCCGCTCCAGTTCAAGCTCCTGCTTACGAGCAAGCAGCTCCGATGCCACCAGCACCGATCGTTGATCCAAGTGCAAGCATCTCCCGTACTCGTCGCGTCATTCAGGCCAGTGCAAGCTACGCTCGCTAATGAACTTGTTCATTAGAGAAGCATAAGCAGCTCTGCGTCAAACAGACGTGACAACGATGACGCCCCGGCGGAAGGCAACTTCCTCTGGGGCGTTTTTTTGTTTGATCACCGCTTTCCGATCACGGCCGCATGTACCGTTAAGCGAATCGATCGCAAGATTCCTAAGTAGTGATCAACAAACTGATCCGCGTCCAAATTCGATAGATCATCGATTTCCAGTGCAATGCACTCGGCACCAACCGGTGTGCCCAAGGTTGGATCCAACGCCAACCATTCTTGATCGACCTGAGCAACCACCCAAGCATGGTAGCCAAAGCGATTGACGGCCTCTCCGGATTCCCCTGGCTGCACGGATTCACCTGAATCCAAATAACGAAGCCCCACCGCCATTCGTGCTGGAATCCGATTAGCACGCAGCATCGCGATCAACACAATTGCATGCTCGGTACTGTCCGCTGCGGTCGACTGCACAATTTGGCTGGCCGGACGAATCCCCGTCGACAGATTTTGAAACGACAATAGCGAATGAATGGTGCGATTGATCTGCTCGGCCTGGTCTCGCTGATCCAAGCCACGAAGCGACGCTGTCGTCCCCAAGACCTTCCGCATCGCAGCGGAACGAAAATCCAAAATCTTGGTCGCGGCCAAATCCGCTTGGGTAGATTCAGCATCGAAAGTTTCGAACCGTCCTGCCAAACGCTCCGCCGGCACGGGCCGATGCGCCATGATGACCCGCTGTGTGTGATCGTCTAACTCCTGCACATATTGTCTCGGTGCTGCGGGCAGTTTGGGCCGCGCAACGACTGCATTGGATTCGGGAGCTTGTTTCGTTTGCGGTAACAAATGAATGTTCACCGCCAATTGCTTGACGAACATGCCCGCTTCCGAAATCGCAATTGGCTTACCCGGCACCTCGACCGTAATCGGATAGCGGTAAGCCAAAACATCCTGGCCAAGCGACTGATACTGACTTTCGTCACAACGATACGTAAAGCCGCCCTCGTCACTGATTTGAGTTGCCTGGACAATGCCGTCATCGTCGTACCAGTAAAAACGATAGCGAGCGGGTCCGTCATCAATGGACAAAGCTCCGACGGCTTCATTGAGCGAATCAACCACCACGCCGTCAGCGTTCATGCGTTTCGCCAACGCTCTCGGATTGCCAACCAATCGCAACTTGGCCAATGACTCGTTGATCGGCAAGAACACCGACGACTCGCGTACTTGTCCGGTGGGTAAGGGGTTCCCTCGAAGCGAGCGATAAACCATGAGGGGGCCACCCAAGGAACCGGACTTCTTAAGCTCCCGGACCTTTGCTCCAGTGCCCGAAGTCGGTTCGATGCGCACCGAGTTCGCCGAAATTAGAATTGTCTTGCCGGATTCCACCGGTCCCTGCCGGACCTTGCATTCGACACGTTCGAGATGCCCGTCGTCGTCATGCCAAAAGGTTTGCTCGTTTGCATTCAAGCACAGGGTGTGGTTGGGAAGGGACAACTTGTCTTTGGATTCAACATTGCGAATCAGAACGCCTGGAGAGCGAACTTCGCTGGTCCTGACAAGCACTCGCTCTGAAAGCTCGACCTGATTGCCTTCGGACCGCATATGCACCCCGCCCAATACAAACTTCCGTTTGTTCGCTGATGAATCCGCCGCAAGGGCATCTGACTCGAGGCAGTGCAGGTACCAATGTTCCCAATCATGCTTGGAAACTTCGTCGCGTGGATCAGCCCCCTGAATATCGGCCCCGTCTACACCAAGACGGTGGTCGCCGGGACTACGAGCATCTGGCCCATGGATCCGCGCCAACTCGGTATCGCCATCTCGAAGTACGGGCGCACCGGCCTCAACTTCCCAAACCGCTGGACGCCGCAGCAAGTCGATGTCATGCCGATCGGGAACATCACACCCGCACACAACGCACAAAATGATCACACCAATCAGGCCAAGTGTCGTCATAACCTGATTCATCCTGATAATCCATTCCGTTGTGTCATGTATTCCCGCCGAAATCTCACCGAAAACAGTACCGGTTTGCTGACGGCTGCTGTTTTTGACCGCCTGAGGTGTCTCACTTTTCCACCACTGATGTGGTCTCCCGTATCGCAACGATCCGCTTTTGATACAGACGTTTCAAAAATCCAACAGTTCCACTGCTCGTTCTGAACAGAGAGCCCCTGTTTTCGACCCGATCATGCCGATCGTAGCGGTTACACCAAGATTGCGATGCCCAATGCAGGCCATTTTGCAGGTTTTGGTGGCGAACACCAGAGTGAATTCGCTCCGCCCCTGATGTGACCTACCGTTGGGTGTTCACCTGACGAAACGGGTGAACCGTTCAAGCGGAAAGGCACAACTGCCGTTTGCAACGCCATACGCACCGCGTTCTCCTGATTGACCAACACGATGGGCTTCCTTAAACGCATCCTTCGTCCCAACAGCCAAGACACTCCGAGCGTCCCGGTAGCACCGGGCAGTTTCGAAAAACTGACTGACGATGAACTTCAAGTTCATATGGGTATCAAAACCTATGGGGCATTCGAGTTAACTGACGCTATCCGTCCTTCTTACGACATCCAAGTCTCACCTCGCCAAGGCTTCCGATACGACAAATATGTCGACGAAGCCAGCGGAGCGACCACCCCAGTCATCATGGCTGCGGCGACGAAGACATCGTTGATGGACACTTTCCTAGAAATGATTGACCACTTGGGCAATGTGGTCGACGTCGTTCTAGAAACAAGTCACCACAGCAGTTCTCATCACGAAGACCTTTATCGTGAGCACATCGACCTTCCAGTGCTGAAGAGCATCTTGATGGAATTCGAAGACGTGCTGCTCAATGACGGTTGCACCGGAATCGCCATCATCAACCCAGGCCAACAGCAAGAAGTTCAGCTGGACGAGCACAAGTTGCTGATCGCCTACGGTTCACCTCTGGACGGATTTCGCGAAACGTTGATTGGCCAAGATGTCTATCCAGACGACCAAATTCGCTTCATCACCGAAGCCGAACATGTCCATAGCAGCAGCGAGCGTCTCTACGACCGCTTCCAGCAGCTTAAGACCCGTCTAGGTGTCGAAGACGAATCCACCGCTGAGAGTTGGTAACTTTCTAGCGAAAACGCACTGCTGATCTGTTTCGCATTCCATTTTGGCTAGACTGGGAGACCTCTTCCCTTTCTGTCTGCCGCTGAGGTTTGCGATGCGTGGTTTAAGTTTTGCCGGATGTTTCGTGGCGTGCCTAATGGCAGGGCCGATGGCTCCCATCACCCTGGTTTCCACTGCCCTGGCGCAGCCGGCACCAACCGCCCCGCCTACTGCTTCGGCAGAGACGCAATCAAGCGCCGCTGACTCAGCATCCAAAGATTCCGACCTCAATGCCGCGACCGGTAAAATCACTGAGGTCACGCTGTACCGTGACTCCGCCTTGGTGACGCGAGAGATCTCAATTGATCCGGGAACGGGTTCACGTGAAATCGTTGTTCAGGGGCTTCCCGAACAATTGATCCCTAACAGCGTCTTCGCCGAGGGAACCGAGGCGATCGCGATTCGTGCTGTCCGGGTGATTCAAGATCCTATCGACGGCAGTGTGCGAGAAGAAGTCCAACAGCTTGATGCCAAACTGGCTTCACTGTCGCGTGAACTCAAGGACTTGGCTCACATTCAACAACTGACGCAAAGTCATGTCGCTGTGCTTGAGCGAATGACCACGTTCACCCACAAGACGGTTCAGGACGATTTGAATCGTGGCGTATTGGATGCCGACACGCTTGAAAGCATGTGGTCTCTGGCCCACGATCAACGTGAAGAACTCAGCAGTCGCCTTCATTCGGTTGAACGTGAACGGGAAGAGATCAACAACAAGATCCAACAAGCCAATCGCGAACGCGCCAAGCTCACCGCCGGATCCCCGAAGACTCGCTACAGTGCGCGGATCTTCGTGGATGTTGCCGCCTCTGATAACGAAGACGCTCAAACCGAAGAAACCAACGCAACGATTCGCCTCAGCTACAGCGTGCGAGGCTGCCAATGGTCGCCCCAGTATTCGATCAAAGGAGAGGTGGAATCCGATCATGTTGCTCTTCGCTATGGAGCAATCATCCAACAACTTAGCGGCGAAGATTGGAACGGTGTTCAACTCACACTCTCCACCGCGTCTCCTTCGGTGAGTGCGTCGGGGCCAACACTGACTCCGCTGCGAGTAGCCGCCATCCCGCCGCACCAAGCGAACGACGAAGTGCGTGAACTCTTGGAACGAGCCGATGATCCGTTCGGTGATATCTCGATCCAGTCCAACATGAACCAAGCCAGCCAACAAGCGATGCCTAGCCAATCCGCTGGGGGTGCTTATTTGAAAAACAAGCTGCAATCACTTCGCAGCAAACAACGCCAGGTCGAATACTCCGACCCAGGCACCAAAGGCCATGCTGCCGAACAGAAACGCGATGTCGCACTGAACCGAATCGCCGGCGAAATGCAGGAAATCGAGTTACGAGCTTCCTCCACAACCGCCCGAGGCCTTGCCGCTGATGCGGAAGACGAAGTCGCCAGCCAAACCTATCCGCTCGGCGGCACCGTCAGCCTGCAATCTCGACGTGAACAACAACTTGTCGAAATAGTCGACGCCCAATTCGATGGCAAGCTGTACCACACCGCCACACCACTGCTATCAAGCTTCGCCTATCGAGAAGTCGAACTGCGAAACCATCTTGATATCGGCTTGCTTAGCGGACCAGCATCGATCTATTTGAATGACCGTTTCGTTGGCACCATGACGCTACCCACAACCGCGAGTGGACAACGCCTTACGATCGGATTTGGCGCCGACGGGCAGGTTCGGACACGACGTGAACTGGTTAGCAAAGAAGAGTCCGTACAGGGCGGCAACAAACGCTTAAAATCAACCTACAAGCTGGTGGTCAACAACTTCAAGGATCGCGAAATTCGCGTTCGCGTTCTTGACCGTGTTCCACTCAGCGGCCAATCTCAACAAACCAACGTTGAACTGGGCGACACCTCAGTCGCGATCAGTGACGACGCGTTGTATCTGCGAATGCTGCGGCCGCTTGGCATCCTACGTTGGGACCTGGAAGTACCGGCAGCTAGCCATGGCAGCCAAGCATTCGAGATCACCTACACTTACAGTGTCGAATTCGACCGCAGCCATGTGCTTTCAGTGCCTCCGGCAACCGAAAAAGATTTGGCCGATCTGAACACAGGCGACGCGTTCGGTGGTGGCATGGGTGGCGGCTTAGGACACTAAGCCAGCCTATTGCCCTTCAAGGAAATGCAAACCTCAAAGACATGCAAACCTGACGACATCACACAAGAGTATTTGATCTAAAGCAGCACCGTTGCCAATGCGGTTCCGCTAATCAACGCATTACACAGCCGAGCCCTGCCCGACTGGATTTTCAAGCACGTCCTTCACATGCTCGAGTGCGTCGATCCACTTCAAATGGTCTGGGTTCTCACGTGAGACCAAAGCCAACAATTGGCGAAGTTGCTTACGGGTTTTGCCAATCAATTGCTCTTTTTCTTGCGGATCGTTGGTGACGCCAGCGAGCAACCAACGGCACCGGGCCAAGCGATACTGTACTTCTAGGAATTGCGTTTTCTGTGCCTCAGTTGCATTCGGTGAGTAACGCAGTTTCTGTAATTGGCCGGTTAATTTTGCCCATCCCCATATCGGTGAGTCCGTCGGTTGTCCCTCTGAATCCAGTCTTCCATAAAGTGCACTGCGGATCCCCTCGATCGACTTAGCTTCGATCGCGATTTGTTCGGTTGCTTTAACCGCGCGTAATTGCAACTGAAGTACGTTGGGTGAATCTCGTAAAATGGATTCCACCTGAGCAAGTGAAGCTTCGTGCTTACCAGCCTGTTGCAACAGCTCGCTGCTGCGCAACCGAATCGACGCGAGCTTTCCCGGCGTGATCTCGGGGTGCTTTTCAGCACCGGCGTACGCTTGAGCAGCATTGGTGTAGCAACGAATGGCCAAAGCCGGGCTTGCCGAACCGGCAAGCTGTGCCCACGATTCGCCAATCCAAAGCCGATCCGAAAGGCTTAAGCCATTTCCCTGCTTTGGAATAGCAGCCATCATCGACTCGAGCTGATCAGCCTCTTTGATCCGAAGCGGCCGCTTACTCGTCATCTGATCGACCTGCCGCTTGGCTGCCAGCAGATGCATTTGAGCAATCTCGCCACGATGTTCCGGACCAAGAACCTTGGCAAGTTGTTGAAGTGCCTTCGCGGCGCCCGCTGCATCCTGTTGGTGACTCCGAAGTTCATACGACAATTCGAATAGGCTGCGAGCTTGCGATGGTGAGACGACCAGTTTGCCCGCCGGTCGTCTTCGATTGACGGTAATCGATTCCGCCAGAGGCGAGGCTCCATCTTCGAGCCATCGCAAGGCGCGATCGGTTTGCCCAAGCCGATCGGCAATCCGTGCTAGCGTCAACTTCGCTGTGAAGATGGGAAGCGTCGGACGCTTCGCTTTCGTTTCTTGCTTGTTAACCCCCATCGCCAAATGCTTGGAAGCCAACTTGAGTCGTTGAACTAATACAGCCGCATTCGGTTTCTCGACACTCGCTTCGTCGATGAATTGGTCCCAATAAGCAGCCCCGGCAGCAAATTGTGCATCCGCGAAATCTCCCGAATCCTCCGAGATCTTTAGAAAAGCAGACGCAGCAGCCAAAGGCCGCCCGTAGTTATTGAACAACCGTCCCACGTTCATCCAAATTGCATCGTGCTGAGGATCATCCGGCCACTTCTTGTCGAATAGAGTAGCAACGGTTTGCATCAAGCGGATCTCACCAACGTCGTTGATGTCACCCCACTGTATCGCAGCACATTCCTGGGCTGCCGCTAACGCGATCATCGCGGCTTCCCGTGTTGACTGTTCATTGCTATCGCCTAAACGAACCGTCATCTCGCCGTAGATCGCAGCATCCATCGGATACCCAGCTTTCAATGAAACAAACGAAAGCAAGTAGGTCAGCTCGTTTCGTTTTTTCACATCGTCATCGTGCAACGACAACTGATAAGCATGGCGCAACAGAAAAAGGGTCTCGCCAAGATCGTTGAAGTATTTTTCACCTTGCTGCTCCTCTTTTGATTTCGCATTAAGCTTTTGATAGCGATCCAACGCCAATGCAAACGAATCATCAAAGGAACTCGGCAGCGGTGAGACCTCCACGGGCGAGATTTGCTTGCGAGCGTCGGCAGCTTTAGGTAATTGAAAATTCCTGGGAGCGGTACGACTGCCGAACGGCGACTCCGCTGAATCGCCCGAAGAGTGCGTCTCGGAACGTTTCATCGCAACTGGTTGAGCCAAGTTCGGCATCGCTTCTTGTTCTGGCAGTGGAACCTGAGCCAACAACTTAGACAACCTGCCCGGTTCAATCGTATTGGGACCACGGTGGGCTTGCCCAGATACCTTTCGTCCCGCCGCACCTGTACGCGACGCAACTTGTGACTTCCCAGCTTGCGGATCCACCGCTCCATCATCACGCAGCAAAAACGCCGTCAATGCTCCGACGAAAAACAGCACCACAGTCGCGATCCCGACAATGGTAAACCAAGGTGTTTTACTTCGTTCCTTAGCACTGACTCTACTTGGTTCGGGCGTTTGCTTTTCAACATCTAAGACCAAGCTTGGCCTGGCCTGAACTTCCGTTCGCACCTCGGAGTCAGGATTCATCTCGACCGGACCACCAAGCTCTGGTTCATCTTCTTGTTCAGGACGCTGCACCGCCAACGAGTCATTATTCTGAATCATCTCTGGTGCAACCGTTGGTTTCGACTCTTGCAATGCTACTGGCATCTCATCCAGAGCAGCGATCAACTTCTTTCCATCAGCGGAAAATAGCGTGATGCCACATGAACACCGCACCACGGATCCCTGTTGCGTCTCGGTAAGCTGGTGACGTTTCAGACAAACCGGACAGGCAAGTTGACGGATTGCAGAACTCACTTTTTCTTCTTCGCCTTTGGCTGCAACGGAAGAGTGATTCCCCAAACCGGTCCGCGGGTGTTATTCCGGTAACGAGGATACTTCTTGGCCATCGCAGCACCTTCGGGACTGACGCCGACGTCCTTGTAATTGCCGCGATGCGACTGGGCTAACTTCTGAAAAGCCTTGGCGTTTTTAGCGTCGACTTCCATTCCCCTCGTATGGATCACAATCCGCTTGTGTGGGTTCTTTGCGAAGTGAACATCAGCACCATCAGTGAATGCACCATCACCCAGCACGAAGATCACATCGGGGTTCAGATCAAGAGCAGCTTGGATCGCCTCCTTGCCATTGGTTCTCAAGCACAACTGAACGGTCTGAAGCCATTTCTCCAGCTTCTGCTTGTTGCGTTCGGTTGCGGGAAAAAGCTGGCGTACGACGTTGGGGTACAACATCCCGTAAGCCGTATCGCTGTAGAAGATCACGTAAAAGTATTGTTCTTTGTTGAGCTGATTGACTGTCTTCATCAATTCAATCAAAGCGGTTTCAAAACGTCCTCGGGTCATGCTATTTGAGTTATCGATCACAAACACGTAGTTCACGAAACTCAACTTGCTGCCAAAGGCGGTAGGCACATTCACAGTCTTGCTTGGCTTACTCGCTTTCTCTGCGACACTGACCGCCGCACCGGTGATTGAATCAAGAAAATCGGTCGCATCCACTGGATCATTCGTTTCCACCGTGGATTCCTCCGTGGGCGCGACCTCCTCGGGAGTCGTCTCGCTAGGATCGACAATTTCGATCATCTCCGTCTCAATCATCACCTCACTGGGCAACTCTTCATTGAGCGACATAGATGACGCAAACGTCAACTCTTTGGGCTGTTCCTGTACGAGATAAAAACTTGCCAACAACAGCACGATCGCAACATGAATCGCAATGCTGATTCCTCCACCGCCGAGTTGCTTCATCAACCCCGAACGGCGATGGCGAAGCCAATATTGCGTTCGCAAAGCATAGTGCCGCCAACCCTCGGTTTCAGCGAGGCGTTCTTCTTCTGCACGAAGCTCTCGCTCAATCGCACTCTCAGCGATATTAACAATGTCAAACTCACCAACCGACGGACTAGCCGAATTGTCTGCGGCTAAGCTCGGCGTTACCTGATCAGAACCAGTTGAATCCACTGCATCAGCGGTCGTCGCCTCGGCGCCGACGTCATCGACAACGACGGAGGAAGCGACAGCGACCGCAGTTTCACTCGATGAAAATTTCGGCTTCGAATTGACCGCCGTCTTGCGTCGCTCACGCAGCAGCAAGTCAGAATACCCCAGTTCGATCGCGTCGGATGCTCGATCCAGTGGCACTTCGACGAGTCGCCCGTCCCTAACAACAACCGTCTTGCCTTCATCGGCCGGCCGATAATATCCATCGGCGTTTAAACGATCGATATCTGCCGCAGGTGCAAGAAATATCTCTGTCCCATTCGAAACCGTCACCATCCGCTTCCGACTCGAACGGCGGGGCGAAGCGAGTTGCGTTTCGCTAGCTGACGTTTTAGGCATAACTGACTCGCTGTTTCAAATTGAACAGTAAAATGACACTCGGCTTTTGCGGCGCCAGTTCGGCAACCGCATTCAGAACCAAGTAACCTGCCGTACTAACGACACTCGACTTAGTCGAGGCTCGTCACGACGACGTAATAGGCTCCCACTTCCCCTTCTTTGATCTCAAAGACCGGTGCGAGCTGATGAGAACCCTCCTTCAACTCGGTGACGAAGCTAACTTCTTCCGCATCTGCAGCGACCGGCTTTCGCTCAAGATCTTTGTCGTCGATTCGCAGCACCGCATGGGTCGCTCCGATTGCTTTTCCAGGCGTGGCACGGAAAGGGACCGTAGCACCAGGAACGTTCTCGCCAGGTGGCAATGATGCATTGATCGCTGCACCCGATTCAGCGGGCCAACGACGAAGCGATACCTGATACTTACCGTCGCGAACGACCTTGACCGCCCAATACCCCAGATGCGAAAGTTTTTCTCCCTTGGACGATTTCGCGCTGGCCTCTCGGACCATCCCTTGATGCCAAGGTGGATAGGCCTTTTGAATCCAATCATGAGCCGTCAAACGGACGACCGGATGCTCGGCATGCCCAAGATAGATCTCGGTGGTCTGCGAGAACGTTGGCTCAAGCTCAGCCCACCATTTTTCATAAAACGCTCGCATCGTCTCGACGACTTCGGGATGCTCTTTTGCAATGTCGTTTTTCTGACCTGGGTCCGCCGTGATATCGTAAAGCTGCTTGCCGTTGATCAGTCGATATTTTTGCGACATGACCGAAGAGCTACGCCACTTGATAGGATCTCGCACGCGTTGCGAATCGCTGATCACGAATCGTTCTGTCCATTCGACGTCCTTGCTAGGATCTAACAAAGAGGCTATTGATACGCCATCAAACTCGACCCCTTCTGGCTTTTCGACACCTGTCATTTCCAACAAGGTCGGAACGATGTCCACCGCGTGTGTGAGCGTCGTCACATCGTGCTGTTTCGTGATCCCGCCGGCTGGCCAATGCAAGAAAAATGGCACTCGGTGACCGCCTTCGTAAGGACTACCTTTGCCAGCCTTCATCCCTGCGTTGTAAACCTTTGCACCACTGGCCGTTCCATTATCGGTGGTAAACACAAAGATCGTGTTATCTTCAACACCCAGCTCTTGAATCAACTTCCGGGTCTTACCAACATTGTCATCGATATTGGTGATCATGCCGTAAAAGGCGGCGATGTTGTCAGACTGTCCTTTGTACATCTCGGTGTACTTCGGCGGGCAATGCAGTGGTTTGTGCGGTGCGTTTGTCGAGATGTAAGCAAAGAAAGGTTGCTTCTGCTTGGCACATTTACTGATGAACTGATTCGCTTGATCGAAGAAGACGTCCGTGCAAAAACCTTTGGCGGGAACGATCTCGCCATTGTGAAAATACGAACCGTCAAAGTAAGCGTTGTCCCAAACATCGGGAGTTTGCCCGATGCCGCCACCGCCATGCCGGTAGACTTCTGTAAAGCCTCGATCTTCAGGTCGATAGGGGTAGTTATCGCCTAGGTGCCACTTGCCAAACATGCCTGTTTGATAACCAGCGTCGGTGAACATCTGGCCGACCGTGACTTCGTTTTCACGCAGCATTGAACGCCCCATGATCGTGTGCCACACGCCAGTGCGATTCGTCCAGTGCCCAGTCAACAGCGAACAACGGGTTGGCGAACAAGTGGGTGCGACGTGGTAATCGCTCAAGCCTGAACTTTCCGACGCCAGCTTATCAATATTCGGAGTCTTGATGATGGGATTGCCGGTGCAAGCAAGGTCGCCATAGCCTTGATCATCACTAATGACAAAGACGACATTGGGCGGAGCCGCAGACAAGGTTCCTGTAACAAAGAGGCCGACAGCCAACAGGCACGTACGCAAATTTTGGTTCATGGGGGCAAACACGTAGTGAGTAAAAAAGGGGAATAAGGTCGAGAACAAACTGGCTCAAAGAATCATTGCATCGATTTGTATTGAGCATCCGTTATCCATGTCAGATCCTTCCAGTATCCGGTGTCATTGGGTGACGCTCCACCAGGAGTCGTTCGCCCTTGCACGACAATTCGTGTGATGGTTTGCGTAAGGCGATCTACGACTTCCGGATGTTCATCGGCCACATTTGTCTCTTCCATCCGGTCTTGTTCAAGGTTGTAGAGTTCCGACTTACGTTTGCCCGCTGGCAAAATTAACTTCCAATCGCCCTCAGTAATTGCATAACGCAAATCGCCAGGGCTATTGCCGTGGGCGATCAATGGCAATCGTTCTTCATCATCTTGCGGATCCAACAAAACCGAAGCAAAGCTCTGGCTATCTTCCCCCGCGTCGACTGGCAAATCGGCATCAACTAATTCGGCAAACGTCGCCAAGAGGTCCGTCTGCCCGACCAACCGATCGGAAGTCCGCCCGGGTTTGCGAATCCCACCTGGCCAACGCACCAAAAAAGGAACTCGGTGGCCGCCTTCGTAAACCGAGCGTTTCCCTTGGCGATGCCCGCCTCGACTGTCATGCCCGAACTTCTCAAGCCTTCCCGGCCATGACTTTTCAGGCCCGTTGTCGCTCGTATAAACAACCAACGTGTTTTCGTCTAAGCCGGTTTTCTCAAGGAATTGGAGGACTCGGCCGACGTGATAATCTGTTTCAATTACGAACTCGCCGTAGGCTCCCGCATCCCCTTGTCCATGAAACTCAGGCAGTGGGCAAACCGGATAGTGTGGTGACGTATATGGCAGGTACAAGAAAAACGGCTTCCCTTCCTTTGCATCGGAAACCTTCGCCCCCATCCATTCGATGGCTTTATCGGTGAAGCGAGTTAGGCATTGGTTGTCGATGAAATCCTCGGCAACTTCGAATCCCTTTTTGATCGTCCGCTTCGGATCCTTGGAAGGCCCCGGGCTATCCTCGTACGGTGGCATGATCCGGTAGTCCACATGCCGAGGATTCTTTTTCTTGTTGGTATACAACGTCGGCGGCACTGCGGCATAGCGCCCTTCGAACCAGGCGAGAATGCCATAATTGAGTGAAGCAGGCACACCATAGAAATACTCGAATCCTTTATCGAGCGGCATGTCTTTGATTGGTTGCGTCCAATCGCGGTTCTTCGGTGTTCCCGGAAAGTCCATGCCCAGGTGCCACTTGCCAACCATTCCCGTGTGATAACCGTTCTGTTTCAGCAGCGAAGCCAAGGTCATTCGACCGTCGGCGATCATGCATGTGCCTTCCGCCCCCATGACGCCTTGCTTGCGAGCGGTACGCCAAGAATATCGTCCTGTCAGCAATCCATACCGCGAAGGTGTGCAAACCGAATCTGGACTGTGACCATTGGTGAAGGCGATTCCTTCTTTCGCTAGCCGATCCAAGTTAGGTGTTTGAAACTTCGCGTTTGGATTCAGCGCACTGACATCGCCGTAACCTTGGTCATCGGTGTAGATAACGATGATGTTCGGCTTCACTTCTTGGGATGACGCCGGCCGGTCGAACGCAAAGGTCGCCAAGAACAACAACACGATGCCAGCAAGTTTCCAATTCCGACGTGAGATACTTCGGTCGCGAAATGGACTTATCGACAGCCCAAAACGATCGATCGTCGCTTGCCCCACAGTCTCGTGATCCGCGGTCTGGTCGAAAAATTGTCTCATCGGCTAATCCTAATGTTCGCGTTCATAACCTGGCTTGCAGCACCCCTCAATTCTTATCTGGTCCGCAATTCTATTCCGGACAAGTATTCGCGTTGTCAATAACGCTAACACGGTCGCCACTTCCTCTAGGTTCGCTCCGTTTCAACAGTCACCGACCTCTCACACTGCCGATGCCACCTTGACGACTAGTAACTGTCCACCTCAGACATTGATCGCAGCCTGGGCAAATTTCGAGAGCGATCCGCGACAGGACTTTAACGATTTGCGACACTGTCATCAAATCCGCGAAATTACCCTCCATGCCGCTCCCAAAAGTCGAATTTGCACCAAACTTGGCAAATCAGGCAACTAAAAACGAATTTAACAGCGATTAAAACCCCTTAGCGTCATCCAAACGGAGGACAACCCTGCAATAAAGCAATGCGTACAATGCTGGTGACCTTCTGATAGCCCTTCACCTGGCCGAACCGAAACTGGGCGAAAACCGGGCCACCACGTCAACTGCGTCATACATCTAATCACTCGTACAAAGGTTTTGAGACATGAGCAATCATCCTCGCAAATCACATGGTTTCACGTTGGTGGAGCTTCTTGTTGTAATCGCAATCATTGGCGTACTAGTTGGCTTACTCTTACCAGCGGTTCAAGCCGCTCGCGAAGCGGCTCGCCGCATGAGCTGCAGCAACAATTTCAAACAGATTGGACTGGCGATTCACAACTATCACTCGGCTTACAAGCAGTTGCCTAACCACGGTTCAGGAACCGTGCCATTTGCCGGAGCCACCGGAACAGACGCTGGCCCGTGGTCGTACTGGCGTCCTTCCAGCAAGGGGAACCGCCTTCGCCTCAGCATGCTCGTCGGGATCACCCCCTTCATCGAGCAACAAGCGTTGTGGGAAACCATCTCCAACCCAAACGACGGCTACCCAGCAATGGGACCAACTCCTGATACATTGGCCTACGACCCTTGGGCGACCAACATCCCTGGATATCGCTGCCCAAGCGATCCAGGACAAGGCCTTCCCTCACTAGGTCGTACGAATTACGCCGCATGCGTTGGCGATTCGATCGTTGGCCAAGAAAACGGCCCTTGGAATGGCAACCGTACCGACAAAACCAACCAGGAAGGTGCGAGAGCTTCCCACCGTGGATTCTTTAAACCAGTTGCGAAGTCAAAGTTCCGAGACTGCCTAGATGGCCTCAGCAACACAATTGCTGCCGGTGAGATCGCGACCCACCTCGGCGACGACGACAAACGCACAATCAACTGGCGAAACAATTCGAACAAGAAGCCAACCTTTGGTCAGGTCCGCAACACGCCATCGAGCTGCAAAGGAAAGGTACTTCCTGATCGCCCTCAATTCTGGGACCCAGCACACACTGTTAACACGAACGCGACGCATGGCCGAGGATATAAGTGGGCCGATTTCCTGCCCGTCTACTCCGGCTGCATGACTATTCTTTCACCCAACCGTGAAATTTGTGGCGCGTACAACGCGGCAGGTACTACTTCGACTGCAACGATGTCGAGTCGTCACCAAGGTGGGGTCCACGTGTTGATGGGCGATGGAGCCGTTAAATTCATCACCGACTCCATTGAAGCAGGCGACGAGAGAGCCAAAAACATCTGGGCAAACAACAAGCCCGGCGAACAGAGTCCCTATGGACTTTGGGGAGCACTCGGTACTCGCGCTGCTAAAGAAGTGATTGATACTGAGTTCTAAACATGCTCGTCTCAGCTCCGGTCTATTGCTTAGGCCGGAGCTTTGCTTTCACCGCAGATCAAATTAGTTCCTCAACACCTTCAATTGGAAATCTCATGAAAACATTCTTTTGGGCTGGCTGCATTTGCATCGCGATTGCACTTACGGGCTGTAGCGATGAAGGCCTAACCAACGTCACCGACGACGCCGATGCAGCAAAGATTGAAGAGTACAATCGACTCAATTCACAAGGGATGGACGACATGGCGGCCGAAGACGAAACGGCCACCGACACCCCTTAGCCCCGATCTGGTTGTCGCCACGTTTTAAAAGGAACGTCAGCGAGCTATCACGAAAAATCTTTCCTCAAAGCGAGTAAGCCTAAATTGCTTACTCGCTTTGATTGTTTTGATGATGTAGACGCCATCTGAAATGGATCGCCAATTGTTCGTTCGTTCCGACTCTTGGATATCGAATACGATCCAAGACGCTCTTTTTACATTGCCGCGGCAACAGGCAGGCTAT
Organism: Rhodopirellula sp. J20-39; assembly: GCF_057365095.1. NCBI lineage: Bacteria > Pseudomonadati > Planctomycetota > Planctomycetia > Pirellulales > Pirellulaceae > Rhodopirellula > Rhodopirellula sp. J20-39. Next base: position 7,159,311 of record NZ_CP195123.1, read on the forward strand.
CCCCCTTTGGTCGCGACAAACCACTGTTTGATACCGAACACTCTCAACGTTCCGATAGCAATCTTGGATCCGCAACTTCGTCGAGATCCTCAGTTCCGCCGAACAGCCAACAGCCTCGGCCGCTGGCTATGATCCACGAGACGACTCCAGGCGTTTTGAACACCCTGATTCAGCTAAGTGCAGGCGGAACCCAATCGTCGATACCGTCTTCTTCCTTCTGCTTCAGGAACTGCTCACGAAATGGCTTGGGCGTGTCAAGCGGAGCATCTTCGTTGATCATCAGGGGCCGAACCTCATCCCACCACGCATCAAATGCCTTTCGCATTTCAGAAACCACCTCGGGGTTTTCTCGAGCGACATTTTCAACTTCACCCGGGTCGTTCTTGATGTTGTACAGCTCATCTTCAACGAGCCGCCATTCTTTGTTTCGAACTGCAAAGCCACGATACTTCGCGAGATCCGGGCCTGTTTCTCCAGCACCCCATCGCTTCCCTGCGCCCTTCTTATTCCATCGGCCAACATGAAAGAAAAGGTTTCGATTGGGCCAATCGGCATTAGGCCCCTCCAACAACGGAAGCAAATCACGGCCATCCAGCTCGACACTTTCAGGAACCGAAGCCCCTGCCAAACTGGCCAGTGTCGGAAACAGATCGTAATGCCGCGTCAGTGCGTCGACATTCACTCCCGGCTTGATCTTCCCCGGCAACCGCATGAACAACGGCACGTGAGAACCACCCTCGTGAGGTGAACCCTTTTTTCCTTTCATATTTGGAGCGTAATCACCAGCAGCGGATCCATTGTCAGTCATAAAAATAAGCAGCGTATTGTCAGTAAGGTTCCAATCTTCCAATTTTTGCATCAATGTGCCCATGTTCTCATCAATATTGGTGATCATTCCGTAAAACGCGGCAGACTTCTTCTTACTCTTCGGATCGGCGAACTTCTCGTACATGTCGGAATAACGCTTTTCGACGTTATAGGGTCCGTGCGGAGCATTCGTAGGCACGTACGCGAAAAACGGCTGTTTGTCATTGTCTTTGTTCGCCTGAATCCAGCCCAACGCTTGCTGAAAGAAGACGTCGGTGCAATAGCCTTTCGTTTGAACAAACTGGTTATTGTGTTTTATGATCGGATTAAAATAGCTAGTTCCCGGTGCATCGCTTTGCGTTCCTAAAAAGCTCTGGCCAATGCCTCCTGCCCCATGGATAAAGGCTTCATCAAAACCACGATTGTGCGGTTGGTATGCGTCCTCGTCACCCAAGTGCCACTTGCCGAAGATTCCTGTTGCATAACCAGCAGCTTTTAAAACCTGTGCGATCGTGGTCGCATCAAGCGTCATTCGATCGCGTTCTAAAATCGTATGAGTGACACCGTTTTTGAATGGAGCACGTCCCGACATCAAAGCCGCCCGCGTCGGCGCAAGTTGGACTGGCGTGAAAGTCGGTGAACCGAGTGCTCTGGGTATACAAGCGATCGATGTTCGGCGTCTGAAGATAGGGATGTCCATGGCACCCCAAATCGAAATAGCCTTGATCATCGGTCATGACCAAAACAATGTTGGGTCGAGAGCCATGCAAGGACTCCGCCGTTGAAGGCAAAGCCGTCAACGCAAACAAGGCTACTACCGCGACGATACAAATTTTCATTTCAGATCCAGTTAGCTTTTGGTATTCAGTCAGTTCGAAAGAATTATCGAGATTCACATTCACATAGCAACTCAGGGCATTTGAGCTGAAACACTCTCTAGCCACCTGTTGAGCCGAACACGCAATCGGTCTGCCAACTCGGGGTTGCTTTGAATTACGTTGTTCTCTTCCAGTGGGTCATCGTTCAGATTAAAGAGCGCATTCTCGAATAGCCCGTAGCCCTGATAGAACTTCCAATCACCCTCCAGAATCGCACTCCCCATAAATAGCTTCACGTCGGGACGATTGTGAGGATAGTGCCAGAACAACGCTTCCCTACCGAGTTCCTTCTTACCCGAGAATAGCGGCATCAGATCCACGCCTTCCAATTGCCTGAACTCCGCTGCACTCCCGCCGGCAGCGTTCACGAACGTGGGAAAGAAGTCCATCGACGTCACCGGTATTGCCGTTTCAGTTCCAGGTCGGATCACGCCAGGCCACGACACCGCCATCGGTACGCGTATGCCACCCTCGTGAAGCGACCCTTTCTTGTCCGCTAGCCAAGCGGTGCGTTTGGCGCCGCCATTGTCAGAATAAAACACGACCAAAGTATTCTCCCGTTTACCGGTAGACTCAACCGCATCGAGTACTTTGCCAATCGCGTTATCCATACTCTCAAGCATCGCAAGATAGGCATCTCCTCCATTCTTCTGAACCAGGTCCTTGGGAGCCCTTATGGGTGTGTGTACTGAATAGAACCACAACGACAAGTGATATGGCTGCTCATCCTGACTTGCAATGAAGGCGGCCGCCTCTTCACCTAGTCGATCGGTCAAATACTCGCCTGGCGTTCGCCCTGGAATTGTTCCGTTCTTGTACGGATCAAACCAACTTTTCGGCTGCCCATATGCACAACCACCTAGGTTGAGATCAAAGCCGAAGTGCTCAGGATGATATTGGCGATCAACGATTCCATCACGAGTTTTCACCGATCCTTCCCCAGCCAAATGCCACTTTCCCATGAATGCGGTGGCATAACCCTGTTTCTTTAGCTCTCGAGCATAGCTGGGAAGATCCAGCGGCAAGTGAGTCAGCGATTTCGCATCACGCGGACTGCCTTTCATATGGCGTTCTCTGCCGGCAATCCCAGGGATGTGGGTCGTCAGCCCAATCTGTGCGGGCGACATTCCAGTAATGCAGGCCGCTCGTGTCGGCGAACAAACCGTCGCCGCCGAATAAGCCCTGGTGAAAACCATCCCAGACCGTGCCAACCGCTCCAAATTGGGCGTGTTTATTTCCGGATGACTTCCATCGAAGTCGACCCATCCCGGCCCCAGGTCATCGGCCATGATGAAGACAATATTAGGCTTCGAGTGTGGCCGCCCTGGCCCTGCACCGGCTATCGCGTCCACCATCCAGACTAGACCGATGCACATAAAAGCGAATGTCTTTATCATCACCTATCTCTTAGGTTTTAAGATCATGGCATGCCCGCCACCGAGCACCATGGAAGAAGTGATAACATCGGCGGACGTAACAGTCTGTGACGTTACTTGGTACGCCTCCGGATTATCGATCCCATGCGAGTCCGAGGCATCCTGAAAAAGAGTGGCTTGGTACGTAACCCCTGGATCCAGGAAACCTAGCTCAATGTCCAGATCGCGGGGAGTCTCGCTATTCACACTACCCACATACCAAGTGTCACCTGAACGGCGAGCCGTGGTGATGTATTCTCCCATCTTACAATGAAGCACTCGCGACTCATCCCAGGTCGCTGGCATTTGCTTAAGGAAGTCGAATAGATCTGCTTTCTTCAAGTACTCTTCCGGTGCGTCGGGTAACGTGATCATCCCTGAAAAAATCACCAACGTGCGAGCCACTTCACTGGTAACCGTCGAGACGTAAGAGTTCTTCAAACGCGGCCCCTTGAGACGTTCACCCGCATTGATGCTACGCAAACCAAAGTTGCCATTCGCCTGATCCAGCGGGCCACTGATTGCATTCACCATCGCCATCTTCAAAAATGTCTCCGGCGTGAAAGCTCGCCGTGAATCCTGCTGCGCGTGGCAATACTCGCGAGTAATCGCGTTAGGTAGAGTACGGCCGACTCCGATCATCGGCGTCGGTCCATCGTGAAAGTTAGTCAGCAATTTGTTCGCCGCCGCAGCTTCATTCGCACCTCGCGTGAACGAAGCAGCGTTGCCCATAAATCCGTACTTGATGCCCGATGCCCCCAGATCGTGATAATAAGGATAAAGATATTCATCGCCGAAGTTGCCCTTCTTGCGATCGTAGTAAAGCATAATCCGCACGCCTTTTTCCTTGGCATACGACATCACTTTTTCGATGTCCACTTCCGGTGCAACCGTCATCTTGCCATTCTTCGCATTTTTGTACCAATGATCATCAATAGTGAGGTACTCAAGGCCTTGAGCGGACGCGAAATCGATTAATCGTAAATAGCTACGCGTGTCGATGCCATAAACAAACTCACCATTGTCGTAGCCATGAATCCGCCAATCCCAAAGCCCCTTGCCGGGCACAATCCAACTTGGACCTTCGATTTGACAAGGCGCCGCCAAGTTCAATGGAACCGTGTTGACGATCAGATCACCGAGTTCTTCCCCTAGTAACACCACACGCCAAGGCGTCACGAATCCATCGTCGGTAGCTTTCGCCGTAGCGTCATGCACAACCGAGCCGGTACCTTGCCCCGTCGATAATCTCATCGTTGTAAACAACTTGGCAGTATAAAGATCGGATTCTAAAAAGCTGATATAACGATGATCGCCTAAACCGAATACCGCGGGCATAGAAAGCGTCTTGGGTGTCTTCCGCTTCCCTGCGGACCACTCACTTAATCGCAGCGGTCCCAATGGCATGCGTTCCCCATTGGGGAAGTATCCAGCAAGATCCGATATTGCGTTCCATTCAAAATGGAACTTGACTGGTTTATTCTCCAAGCCAGGCTGCTTACGAACGACAAACCGTAACCCAACACCCTCGTCGTAAACCCGACAAACCAGATCAACCTTGGCACCGGAAACCGACAAGTGCACCGTCAATTCGCGACAATGATCCCGCACAACACTGAATTGCCCCCATACAGGTTCCCAACTCTCGTCAACGTCCTTCGTTTCATTACCCAAAACTTTGTAACGTGACCGCTCAAATAGCGAGAGGGTCGATGGGCCAATCAATGCCTCGTCATTCCATGACAACTGATAGGACAGCTTCGTATCGGTGCACGTCACCTGCACCACAACCGCCTCATTGGGCGAAGCTACTTTGTAGTTTTCCGCACACGCTTCCACTGTGGTGAAAAACGCAACGCTCCACACCAAACATCTCATATTGATCGCAAACAAACTTCGGACCCTATTCGTTTCTGGACATTCGAATGCCAAAAGTGGCATGTCTTCGATTCAATCATTGCGACCGCGACGAAGAACGAGCTCGCATGAACAGATGCGAACTTGGCTAAGCGTAAGACCTTTCAGCGAGTCCCGCTCTACCGTCATGACCGATTCTAATTCAGACACTTCGCTCGAGTCTGAACAAACGCGTTTCCCACTATCGAACAAACGATTCTTCAGGACTCCATTCGGGAACACCACCTTCTTCCTTCTGTTTCGCGTACCGAACAGCAAACGGTTGATCGGCTGGTCTAATGCTTGCTAGACCTTCATTTACCATCAACGGTACAGCGGAATCCCACCAATTGTTGTAGCTATCCCGCAGTCGCTGAACGACTTCCGGATTAGCCCCAGCAACATCCTCGGTCTCCTTAGGATCCGCTGAGATGTCGTAGAGCTGAGTATTGTTAACCAATCGCCACCGCTCAGTCCGCACCGCACATTTTTTGAATTTGTCGTTTTCCATTTCGCCGTCTTTCCATCGACCGCAATGCACAAACAACTCCCGGTCAGGCCACTCCGCATTCGAATCAGACAACAAAGGAAGCAACGATCGACCGTCCAGAGGCTGCATTTGTACGGGAAGCTTTGCGCCAGAAAGGTCGACGAATGTTGGGTAGATATCCAAGTGTGCGGTCAAGACATCGACGTCGACTCCTTCGGCGAACCTCCCCTTCCAATAGAAGAACGCCGGGACGTGTGTACCGCCCTCATTCGGCGAATTCTTACCACCTCTCATATCAAAGTTGTAGTGTTTGACTCGCTTACCGTTCAGCCTACCGCCTAAATGTGTTGCCCCATTGTCGGTCATGAAGATCACGAGCGTGTTTTCCAATGCCTCCCATTGCTTAAGCTTCTGTAGCAGCAGTCCGACATTGTCGTCAATGTTCTCGATCATCCCGTAACGTCCGGCGGTACCCTCGTCATAGCCTAGATCAAGGAAACGTTGCTTGGATTCCACCGGAGCAGCGAGCGGAGCGTGGGGTGCATTTAAGGCAATGTATGCAAAATAAGGAGATCCAGATTCAGTCTGTTTCTTAATCCAGTTCAAACCCGCCTGAAAAAAGACGTCGGTGCAAAATCCCTGCGTTTGAACGATCGTGTCGTTATGCAATAACACGTTATCGAAATAGACATTGTCTTTATTGGGCGGAAAATCTCCAAGGCTGACTTGTCCAATCCCACCGGCGCCGTGCATCAGCACTTCGTCGAAACCCCGATTCTGCGGCAGATAAGCTTCCTCATCGCCTAGATGCCATTTGCCAAACAAGCCGGTTGCGTAGCCAGCCGATTTCAACGCTTGGGGCAATGTAAATACATCCGGTGCCAATCGCTCTCGCTGACGAATCGTATGCGTCACGCCAACCTTAAACGGGGGACGGCCACTCATTAAAGCCGCTCGAGTCGGTGCGCACGTCGGACTTACTTGGAAATCAGTAAACCGAATCGAATTGCGGTAAAGCTGATCAATATTCGGTGTCCGCACCACCTCATTACCCATGCAAGACAGATCACCCATGCCCTGATCATCGGTTAGCACAAACACAATATTGGGCCGCGAACCGATGAGCGTGTCGGCACGCAAACAGGGCGTATATGCAACGATGATGAGTGCACAAATTCCGGCAAGAAACGTTCGTCGTTGGCAATTCATTCTGCGGTCTTTCCCGTGGCTACGTTTTATGTTTTTCGACTGGTCATTCTGGGGCATCAAAGGTCAACCCGCGACGCAAACAATTGCGTATAACATTTGGCTGCATTGTTCGATCTTACTGATTTGAACTCTCAGCCAATTCGGCTGCGACAGATTGATAGTCAGAGCTAGTAATCAATCCATCACTCACCACATTAATGAACCAGGCGGTCGCTCCCTGGGGTATGTGTGCCGAAGCTATCACGGAATTTCGATCAATTTGCAGCTTGGCTGGTCTTTCGACCCATTCTCGTTCTCCAGTCACTCCATCATCCGCCGTCCAGACGAGCACCGCTTTGTCGAGTTGCTTAGTGGTTTCGAACACAACTTCAAACAAGTCACCTTTTCGCGCCGCATGAGCCTGCAAACACCATGGTTTTCCTGACTCAATCACACTGTTGGCAAAAGCATAAGGCTCAGGTCGGTTCATCGGAGGTCCATGTCCATGCCGCATATTGGGAACCAGCGAAACCATGCGATTGCCCGAAACGGTTGAATATGACGCCGCAAAGTGATTCATGGGAAAGTGCTTGTCTTGGGGCCATGAAAACCAAAGCATCGGCATGGTGGCTTGGTCAAATCGCAGCATCGGGTCCCAGACCTGTTGATATATCTGATTCTGGCCTAATGCCCTTCCGTATTGATTCATCGATGTGGCCAGATCCCCACATCCATAGGTGGGAATCGCAAATGCAAAACGATTGTCTATCCCAACAACAGTGCTGGTAATCACACCGCCCCAAGATATCCCCATTAACCCGACTTTATCTTCATCCACTTCCGGCAACGAACGCATCAGGGAGTTTGCCAAGACCGTTTCGGCGACCGCGTGATACATCCATTGATCAACCAAGGGCTCGGATGAATCATGGTAGATACCCATTCGCTCAGGCCCCGACCAATCATGTGTTTTTCGTGTCGTCGTGTGCCCTTCCACCGACATGCTGATCGCGGCATAACCTTGATCGACCCATTTCTGTACCCATTCTGGAAACGCCTTACCGCCACCCCCGTGAACCAACACAATCGCTGGCACTTTATCTTGGCGATCCTTAGGAATCCCTAAGATAGCAAACACCTTGGTCGGCTTCCCCTTCCAGTCCAAAGCATCGTAGTAAATCGCTCGAAGCTCCGCAGAGAGCTTAGGATCCGTATTGAAGTCAGTCGCTTCCTGAAACGCTGGCGATTGTGTCAGTTGACCAAGCGATTCGACCTTGGCTCGCTGCTCCGCGAAAGATTGCGACAGCACGCTGTTCACCGGAACGAGCGAAAGGGCAAGCAACAGCATCAATCTTAGTAGATTCATTAAAACGCATTCTCTTCAAGGTACGAACAGTTTTGTCATATGGCATCCCCCGAAAGCAAAACAGTGATAGCCCAGGGCGCTTGGCATCCCTAACGGTGACCGCTTCACCCGAGAACCCTATAAGCCCTCACCCAAAAGCCCTGAGTGCAAAAAACTACAAACATGCTTTGAACAGCAACCGCATCATCGCGTTAATCCCTAGGATGCTGCGGCTTCGGCCTTCACTCGCTTCTGATTACGATTCTTCTTATTGGAAGCATCGTTTTGCTTCGGCGTCTGCTTCTTTTGCCACAACCGCTTTTTCCAGATGTCAATTTTCGCATCGTTGGACTGTGCGGCACCCGGCGTACTTCGCCCCCGATCGACATAGGATTCCAGCAACGCCAAAAGCGTAGCTACTTTCTCGGGATGCGACTTAATCAAGTTTTTCGTCTCGCCAAGATCTTCGGACAAATCATAAAGCTGCATTTCAGGAAGGCCTGATTTAAAAGCTTCCGTATCCTTAGGTGAACTCCACCCACCGGATCCGGGTGAGAGCAACAACTTCCACTGATTCTTCCGAATCGCAAAATGTCCGGAAATGGAGTGATGAACAATAGCGGTTCGTGGCTGGACAGGCGACTCACCCGACAAAGTCGATAAAAAGCTGATACTGTCTTCAGCCTCGTCGGCTGCCAACTCAATTTCGAACAGTTCGGCGAATGTCGCCATCAAGTCTGAAAGGCAGATAAGTTGATCACACTGCGAGCCGGCTTCAATGGACTTCGGCCATCGCACAATGAAAGGCACACGGTGCCCACCATCCCAAAGATCCGCCTTCGAGCCTCGCAGGCTAGCACTTGGGAAATGCCCCTTGGACTGCAACGAATCAATGTTCGCTGCTTTTGAAGTGCCGTTATCCGCACTAAAAATGACAATGGTATTATCGCTCACACCGTTGCTCTGCAGTGCTTCCACGACAGCGCCAACGGTGCCGTCGGTTTGCGCGACGAAGTCGCCGTACTGGCCGATTTTACCTTTGCCCTCCCAATCGTCCGCAGGCACGATCGGTGTGTGCGGCGAACTAAGTGGCAAGTATAGAAAGAACGGTTTACCTGACTTTGATTCCGCGGCATGATCGGCGATATAGCTCACCGCCTCCTGTGTCAGTCGCGGCAAGACGTCCACGACATCGATCTCTTCGACAATCTGATCATCCCGCACAATGCTGCTCATGCTGCGTGCATGATGAAAGCCAAAAAACGTATCAAACCCTCGTGTTACCGGTCCGCCAACAACTTGAGTGCCCACCGGAACCGATGCAGGGAACCGAACTTTCGTCTTCTTTGGCTGCTGGCCTTTCAATGACTTGGGAATATCGTACTGATAATCGAGGTGCCATTTCCCAATGATGGCGGTGTCGTAACCATGCTGCTGAAACAACTTGCCGAGCGTCAATCGGTCGGATGCAATGAGACATTCCTTCCCACCGGTAAGCACACCGCCCTGCATACGGGTTCGCCAGTTATAGCGTCCCGTCAGCAACGCATAACGAGACGGAGAGCAAACCGATGAACTAGTGTGCGCATCAGTAAAGGCCATACCTTCAGCCGCCAACTGATTCAGATGAGGAGTCGGGATTTGACTCCGCTCCGGGTTCAGTGCTTCGATTTCCCCATAACCCATGTCGTCAGCGAAAACGAAGACTACGTTAGGCTTGTTATCCGCCGCATCAACGATACCGATCAACGAAATTAGGACGATACAAATACAGACGATACGAAACATGCTGCTATCTCGAAATGTGCATACAAAAAGGCTGGCATCGATGATGAACTAACGCCACGCGTTTTGAAGGTGGTTATGCGGCAGCCAGCTAACGTTTTGCGTCAAAACACGCCGAACCACAAAGTGTTACTACAATCGCAACGCGCCGGTTGCGGCCAATAATTGCCGACCATCCGATCCCCCCCACGAAGCGTCACTTTCTAGATCGCTGAGCGGTTGCATTTCGAAATCACATAGCCTCCTTCGACCGCCAGTCTATTGATTTTGCAATTTTGCCTGACGTCGTTTTCGATTCTCAAGCCTTTTCTGCTTCGCTTCAGTTGCACCCACAACAGGCTTTGAAGCTGCCTTTCTGTCAGACCGCCGAAGATCCTTCTTTTTCGAAAGCGGAACATTGCGATCAAACAAGGTCCCGAATCGTTGATAGTCGTTGTACTCCACAGCGTTCTCCTTCCATGCCGCAAGCTCTGCATCGTATTGCTTTCGCATTTTGTCGAGCACCTCTTTGAACTCAGGATTATTCGCCAGATTCTTCAGTTCCAGGGGATCATTCTTGGTGTCAAACAGTTCTTCAGTGGGATCCATCTCGTCATCCCCATACCACCAGTACGTGTATTTATATTGATTTGTCAGGCTAGTCATGCTGGTAGTGGGTAAGTCGCCCCAAGTGTTAATGAAGGCAAGTTGATCGTGTCCGCCTTGTTCGGGATCTCCCAACAAACCTAAGATACTTTTGCCGTCCATTTTCTCGGGGACGGGCACACCGGCAAGCTCGAGTAGGGTTGGTGCAAAATCAATATTTCCAGTCAGTTGGTCACATCGCAGTTGCTTGCCATTGAGCGGACTACGCGGATCGTAAATCATCAACGGAACCCGAGCGGATTCTTCCATCGGCAACACTTTCGATCCGTATCCATGCGAACCGCAAATGTAACCGTTATCGCTGGTGTAAATCACGACGGTGTTATCCGCCACACCTTGTGCTTCTAGCTCATCGCGAATCATGCCAACAGCAACGTCAACACCGAAAATTTGCTGATGATACTTCGCCATTTCCCCGTCATAGTCAGTGTCGTATTTCCACTCGCTGAAACGAGGATATTGACGGCCCTGCTTGCTTTGCGGCGAAAGGTGTTCAGCAAACTCGCGGCCAAAGTTCGCTGGTTTCGTAAACGTCTTACCCGCGTAAACATCATCAAATCGCGGGTCTGGGGTAGCTGGTTTGTGTGGTGCTTTAAAACTGACGGACAGACAGAATGGCTTGCCCTGCTTCACTGACTCTCGGATCACGTCTTGCCCGAAAGCGCCATATGACAAAGTAGAGTGAGGGTATTCCTTGGCGTACTTGGCCATCGACTTATTCGCTGATGTCTTGTAGCTGGTTTGGCCCGGACCGCCGCCCCAAAAATCGAAATCATTTTCGCACAAGCCTTTTCCTTCAACGACGATCCCGAACTTTCCAGCGAAGGCCGTCAAATAGCCTGCCTTTCGCAGCAACACCGGATATGACTGCGCCCAGGTCTCCGCGTGCATGTCCCCATGGCTGAAATTGCATCCCGTTTTATATTCGTACATGCCCGTAAACACGTTTGCACGACTGGCCATGCAAATAGCGGTTGTGTTGTAGTGTTTGTCAAACAGCAAACCATCGCGGGCGATCTTGTCCATATTGGGTGTTTGCACATCCTTGTTGCCATAGCACCCCACCGAGTAAGTCGATTGGTCGTCGGCCAGCAAAAATACAATGTTGGGACGCGACGCTTTCGACAAGGATGTTTTTGGTGGTGGCGCATCCGCATATGTCGACGTCAACAACGATACCGAACCAATTGCGGCAAGCAAAAACAAGACTGATTTCATGGTTAGTTCCGAACGTTTAACGGGAAAGATTCGCCGGCACCAGTGAATGCGTCCGGGCGATCACGTCACTGCTGTGATGCAACATTAAGGTTGAAAGGTATCGGTCCGGAACGGGCGCGCTGGCAAGCCTGCACCGTTGACTAAGTTGACCTGAGGTTTGCCTGCGAAAGCATACCGAACGTACAAAGGATGGGCTAATTCTGACGAATGAAGCACGACCTGTTCACCCTGAATCGCCGCTTGGGCTCGCACCCATTCCCCAGATTGATCCGTCACCCAAAATGCAGACGGCGATTTCCCGTCATTCGTCGTAAGTCCGGTCGCGTCCTGAAAGTGAACAACAAGTTGGCTTCCCAATCGCTCGACGCGTTCCATCACGGGCCCTTCCGCAACTACGTCCACCCCAAGAACATCCCGTTGGGCAAGCAAAGCAAGTCGCTTACCGATCGGTAACTTATCTTTTGGGTGAATATTCTTGACGTCACCTAAATCAACCGTGTTGGCGACGGACGTGTGCGGCAGATCCAAAACTTGCAATTGTGCGTCTCGCATCCAAGCCCACGAATGCGCGATTGGACTTTCGGCGTCGTGACCACGCGGACCCGTCGGCAATTGATTCCCAAAATATCCCGGCAGCATCACCACCAGGAAGTGAAGGTCATCACGGTCCCATTCTTGGCGATATCGTTTCACCCATTCTTTCAACACATCGCCGTAGATCAGCATCCCGGAATTACGTGAAAACCATGGTGTCTTAAGCATCCCGTGCATCGACTGGGTGTTGCGTTCCCCCTGATACCAGACCAGCCCCCGGCAGGCATAAGGTGCGAGCGGATGCATCATCGCGTTGTAAAGAATGTTCGTCTGGCGGCGAAGGAAAACATCGTCCTTATTCTTCCAGGGCTTGGGCCCGTCCAAGATTGCCTGGATTTGATTACGAGTTTCAACGTTGGCATCAAACTCTTCCATGATCGTTTTAAAGTGCGGAACCGTCTCAGTCATGTCCCGCGGCATCCATGCTTCCAGTGACGAACTGCCCCAAGCGGTAAGAATAATCCCGACAGGCGCATCAACGGCTTCTTCTAGAAAATGCGCAAACCCAAATGCCACAGCACTGTTGGGAACCTTCACTTCCCATGCACCACCACAGGTTTCTTGCTCTTCAAAGCTAACCGTATTCTTAACATGAAAGGTGCGGATATTCTTGGCCGATGGTACTAGTGCGGCGAGCTCCGGCACCCCACCGACCCCCATCTGCATATTCGATTGTCCAGAGCAGATCCACACATCGCCAACGACCACGTCGGAATAACGGATCACCGGCGCCTTGGAATCCGCAGCGATCGTCATTTCGGCGGCATCAAAGGTGGCTGGCATCGGATCCAAGACAACCTTCCAACGGTTCGATGGGTCAACCACCGTCGACTTCGTTTGCCCGGCGATTTCAACCGTAACGGTTTCGCCAGGATGGCCTGTTCCCCAAACCGGAATCGGCATATCCCGCTGCAACACCATGTGGTCTTGAAACAACGAAGCCGGCGTCAGTTCGTCAGCCCAGGCTGTTCCATACAGACAAAGACTCGCGAAACCACAAACCAATCCTACAAACATCCGTTTTATCTTCATCAATTATCACCATCTTGATCACGTTGCTCGCACGACGCGTGTCATGCGGTTAGGTCTTCCGAAAACAATAAAAACCGTTTTCGTTTCTTTCTTTTGGCACTTGTCTCTGGAATCGCTGTTTGCCAAACCGAGCCTGTTCCGCGATTACCAATATATGTGCCGAACAGTTTACACTGCAAAACGATCGACGCAGACAGCACAGCCGATTTGAATCCAATCGTTTTTGCGATGGACATATTGGGTTAGTGCTTGGCAACCTTCCCGTACCTGCCCAAGAGACCGAACGCCATTGTATTTAGCATTTCTCTGCCTGAATCTTTGATCAGCACAAGATCGTTTGGGGGGCACCAGAATCATCCGACGTTGACGCATACATAGCCCACCAATAGCCGCAAGATCTTCCACAAAACTTGCGACGCACTATCGAACGGTCATCAGATCACTGACTGCAACCGCGTAGACCATGTACTTGAGCTTGTAATCTTGCTTTTCCGCAGCGTTCAAAATCGCTTCGACTGTCGTGTAATCCGCCGCGACCAACTTCCGGCCTTTGGCATATTCTGCTATTCGCACAATGAGATTTCGAGCAAAGGATCGCACGTCACGACCTAAAATCTTTTTCAAGCCCTGCAGGTCATCGAAATCCGTGCCCATGTAACGACCTTCAGTGCTAACCTTTTGACGTTTAGAATACTTCGTGCGGTAGCGTCCGATTGGATCGTAGGCTTCCAAGGCAAATCCAAGCGGGTCCATCTTTCGGTGACAAGTCATGCACGCCGAATCACTGCGATGTTTTTCGAGCAACTCCCGCACAGTGGATGCACCATTCAGATCGGGCACAATCGCTGGGACCTCCTCCGGCGGTGGAGGCGGAGGCGTGCCTAAAAAGTTGTCGAGCACCCAAACGCCACGAGTCACGGGTGAGGTTTCCACTCCGTTGGAAGTCAACGTCAAGATACTGGCTTGCCCCAAGATCCCACCGCGTCTCGACTTCTCCGGCAGACTCGTTAGGACAAGCCGGACTGGGTTGTTGCTCTGAAACGGGATGTTGTACAAATCAGCGAGTTGCTGATTCAGAAACGAATAATCGGAATCAATGAACTCCCGCACGCTACGGTTATCTTCGAACACATACTGGAAGAACTGCCGAGTTTCTTGTTGCATCGCCGCTTCAAGCGATGAACTGTACGCCCGAAACTCCTTCTTGGTATTGTCCGGAGGCATCGTGCCAAGCGTATCAAGGGACAACCACTGGTCCACGAAGCTTTCACTAAAACGCTTCGCTCGCGGATCCTGGATCATCCTGATCACTTGCTGTTGCTGCACTTTAGGATCAGTCAACTTGCCCGAATCCGCAAGCAAAAACAATTCGCGATCAGGCATCGTACTCCAGAAAAAATACGACATTCGACTGGCCAATCGAAACGGGCTCAGATTTCCTTCTTCTTCGCTAAGGTACAAAAAGTCTGGCGATGCCATCATCGCCATCAAGGTTTGAATAACCGCCTCGTTCCAATCCCGTTTGATTCGATACTGCTTCCGTAGATACTCACTCCATGGTGCGATCTCTTCACGAGACACGCGACGACGATACGCACGAATCGCAAATCGACCAAGCAACTTCAAGCGTTCATCGGCGTTTCGCAAATCGACCGGCTCATTGACACCGAGCGTGGTACGAACCGACTCTGGCGGCCACTGATCATAGAACGGTCCTTCTACCTTGAACTGACTGATTCGAATTCCAGGCCCCCTATATCTCCCATTCGCCTGGGCTTGAGTGATCTCTCGCTTGCGCACTTTTTGACGCAACAACGTCGGTATATTGTTGCTGCCATTGGTAAACCGAAGATACGGCTGGGAACCTCGATCGATCCAACGCTCAAATTTGAATGTTGTATCTTGATCGTACTTCAGTTCGAAACGTTCTTCCTTACTATCAAATCCAGCGATCGTGCCCCGCTTCACCTCGACTGTACCGATTCCCAAGATGGGATTTCCTTTTTCTGGCGGGAATGGCACGGGATAACGATTCTTATCGAGAGCTGATGCGGTGACAGTGATGCGATACCGACCAGGCAAAGAAACAATCCGAGACTTTTCGCCTGAGGTGATCCGAGCATTTCCGGCCCTGAAAACGTAAGCATCTTTACCTTTCGTTTCATATCGACGGGAACCACCCTGCATCTTGTCTAGCTTGGCGACAACCGTTTCCGGCTTGGGCTGAACGGGATCGAGCGTAAACAAAGCCTGTCGCAAACTGAGTTGTGCTGACTCCAGATATTCAAGCAGCAACTCGTTCGAGATAACCAGAGCATTCGCTTGCGTATCAAAGCCATGCTCTACCTCATCTTCGTATATGAACTTAGCGGGATCGAAACTGACATCGCTCAGCCCGAGCAAGTCACGCACGGTGTTAGTGTATTCCCGACGGTTCATCCGCCGTAACGAAGCTGTCTCAGCGACCGAAGACTTCTTTGCTAGCCCAAGAAAAACCTCTGCCAACCGATTACGATCTTCAACCAACAGTTGCTCCGCATCATCGGGCGGCATCTGTCGACTTGATAGCTGCTCGTAGATTCCTCCGAACAATTCGAAATCATCGCGTGCAAGTTGATCCAAACGGACATCACCTGCTTGCTCGTTGGCGTTGTGGCAACCCACGCAGTATTTCTGCAATAGCGACGTTGTGGTTTCACTCGCCTCGACTTGCCAAGCGTTGATCAAGCAAAGGGCAACTAGAAAGCATGCGAAACGAAATCTCGAAACGCCGTAAAGTAAGTTCGAGACTTTTGCTCCCAGCTCAATGACTGAGGCGTCAAAGACCTGGCTAGCGAACGACTGATCAAGAGGCGCAAGTGCAACTCGTTTTTCGACATCGAAGACCGCAAACATTTCAGCTCAAATCCACGGTTCCGGTAGCACCGTTAAAGCGGTCAACGTCAACGCCGAACTTCTGCAACATGGTCGTATATAGATTATTTAGCGGTGTCTGCTGGCCTCGCGGCAGCTTGGCATCCACATGTCCGCGATGCTTGAAGCCTCCACCAGCGATCACGGTTGGTAAGTCACGGTTGCTGTGCCTTGCCGCATCACCCAAACCGGTGCCAAACAAGACCATTGTCTTGTCCAACAAGCTTCCGTCACCACCATTCCCAAGCGACGCCCCTTGCAACCGGACCATAAAGCGAGCCATTTGCTCGATATAGAACTTGTCGATGATGTGCAATTGACGCAAACGCTCGGGCACGTTGCCGTGATGCGATAGCCCATGATAGCCATCCCGAACACCATCTAATTCAATCGTTCGATTGTGCATTCCAAAGCCGGCGGTGAAGACCCGACTGGAGTCAGACTGAATGGCCAAGAAGAGCAAATCAAACATCACCGGCGACAGAAAACCATAGTCGTTACTCGAATGGGGACTTCCGTTCGGGTCGTAGTCCACAATCGGCTTGGGCTTTTTCAGCCAATTTTGCATCCCCTGCAACTTAATTTCCGCTTCGCGAATCGCGGTTAAGTACTCATCCAATTTCTGGCGATCCGATGGATTCGCTTTTCCCTCGAATCGCTTTGCTTGACTGCGGACGATATCCAGAATGCTGCCTTGTTCATGCAACTCCTGTTCGCGTTCTTTGATCGCTGCAGCGGAATCGCTAACAAACAATCGCTTGAACAAATCGCGTGGATCGCGGTCTTCCCGCACCTTGATTCCCGATGCGGTCCATGAAGCATTCAGAGAACCACCCAGGCAAACGTGCAAAGAAGGAAACCTCGTCGCGTATCCGACATGCGAAGCCGCAACCTGGTCCATCGAAACATTTTCACCCGCCCTAGCACCAATCGCGTTTACACCGCTTAAAAATGAATTCATTCCCTGGTGCTTCGTAGAAATGTTTGGATGATCCATGTGCGAATAGACCGTGAACTGATCACGCAATTTCGCCAGCGGAGACAATGTCGGCGACAATTCAAAGTCAACGCCTGTCGACTTCGGGAAAAACGCACCGGGATGCACACCAAGGGCACTGCTGATACACACCATCCGCATCGGCTCATCGTCTCTAGCACGCCTTGATGCCCCCACGGATTCCATCGTGGGAAGAGCGATCGAAATACCAGCCGCTTTTAAAAACGAACGACGCTCGCCGCCGAAAGCAGACCGCCCCGACGATCGCTGCATTAACTGTCGCGAGTCTCTTTTTCGATATCGTTTCATTTGCTTTTCTCGATCGACAACTCAATCCGCAGCGATAGCCGACTTCGCACGAAGCCGATGAGATGAGATGTCGATAGAGCAGGTTTTGAGCCCATCGACATCCCGACCGTTACCTAAGTCATCACTTACTCGACTTGTCACTAACTGTTTTCTTCACCTGTGGCGGAACTCGTCCGTAATCAGGATCGTAGACGGGGATCCCCATTCCTTGCGGCGTCTGCCACCCGGCCTTCGGGTGATGAGTAACGTACGCGTAGTACGGCGTGGCGGTCTGTTCAGGACCAATAAAAACCGGAGCCAATCGCGTGATTCCCTTTTGAAGGGTGACCTTGAAGGTGACTTCCTTAGCCCCTTCGGGAATGTCGACCGTTTCGTCAATGTCACCGATCAACAACCTAGCTTGCCTATAATTGAACGCCTTGCCATAGGTACCATCATTGATGCCTTTGTCGGCCTCGACTGGCCAACGGCGTAGCGAAATCTCATATTCGCCATCACGCTCTACTTCGATAGCCCAATAGGATTCTTCAGCAACTTCACCGCGAATAACATGGAATTGGTGCCATGGTGGAAGTTGGTCGATTAACCAGTCGTGCGACGAAAGCGAAACAATCGGGGATTGATCCGAACCGATCACCATGTAACTGGTCAGATTATGTTCTCGCGAAACGTCGTTCCAAAAACCGTCGTATTGATCACGCAGACGCTTCAATACCTCGGGATAATCTGCGGCGATATCGTTGGTCTGTTTCGGGTCGGTCTGTAAATCATATAGTTCTGTGCCGTTTACCAAACGCCAACGGTCCGTCATGACGGCACTCTTGCGGTACTTGATTGGATCCACGACCCGCTGCGACTCCACTATGAGGCCACGGTCCGGCCACTCTTTCCCATCGCCATAGATCAAGTCGCGGATGTCGCTTCCATCAAACTTGATCTCTGGAGCGTCCAACCCACACAACTCGATGAATGTAGGCAGAATATCGATGTGTGCTGTCAGACGCTCGACTGATTTCCCGGCTTCAATCTTTCCATCCGGCCAACGGATCATAAATGGAACGCGGTGCCCGCCTTCATATTCTGAATTCTTTTGCCCACGCATACCGCCATCGTAGCCACGACCATCCTTCACGCCCGCAGCGGTTCCATTATCGGTCATAAAGACGAGAATTGTATTATCGGCAAGCCCTTCCTCATCAAGCATCGCCATCAACTTGGCCATGTTATCGTCCACATTGGTAATCATGCCGTAGAATTCCGGCAGGGAAACTTGCGGATTGCCTTCATAGGGCTGGACGTATTCTTCAGGGCAATAATAGGGGCCGTGCGGGGCGTTGGTGGCGATATACGCGAAGAACGGTTTTTCCTTGTTCGCCTTAATGAACTTCATCCCTTCGTCGAACCAGATGTCAGTACAGAAGCCTTCAAAACGCTGATGCTTTCCATTGACGACATACGTGTCATCGAAGTAGTCGTTGCCCCAGTAGTCCGGTGCTTGGCCGACGCCACCAGCTTCGTGATATACACAGTGCTGAAAACCTCGATCTTCCGGCCGATACGGGTAACAATCCCCAAGGTGCCACTTACCGAACATGCCCGTGGCATAACCGTTGTCTCCAAACACATCCGCCATCGTGACTTCGCGACGCCGCAACATGCTGCGACCCTGCACGGTATGCCAAACGCCCACGCGATCGGAGTAGCGACCGGTCATTAAAGCCGAACGCGTCGGCGCACAGGTGGGATCAACGTGGAAGTTATTGAGTAACGTCGACTGCCGACTCAATTCATCAATATTTGGCGTTTGAATTGCTGGATTGCCAGTGAAACCAAAATCGCCATACCCTTGATCATCAGTAATCACGATAACCACGTTGGGCTTCGCATCGCCCGCAACCAATGACGACATTGGCAAGACCAATGCGATGGCTACAACAAATTGCTTTAGTCGATTCATGAGTTTCTCGTTGATGATTGGGTGATCGTTGTCGACGATGCTTGGTGCTACCGACTGTCACCCTATTTTTGAACTTGATTACTTTTTTGCAGACAAGACCCCCAGAATGACCTTCGCCACTTGATCCCCCTGGGCACGTCGCCCGTCCATATTGAAGTGAACATTGCCCGGCTTGGTCCACCAATCTGAATGCTTTGGTTTGGTCAAAGCAAACAGATCGTTGATCGTAACCTCCGGATGCTGACTGAGCACCTCCATTGCCGCCAGATTGTATTTCTCGGCATCGCCAGCAAACCGTCCCGGTTCCCCCTCTGGCACTGGCGTGGTCGTCGCGAAGACCAGTTTTGCCTGCGGTGCGACGTGTTTGAGATACAAAACGATGTCATTCAGATTCGTCTTGTAATCTTCGATCGAGGTGACCTGCGCACCGTTCGTCTTGTCCAGCTTATTCTGATGCAGGTACTTCAAGTCGTGCAGCCCGACATTGAATTGGATGACATCCCACTGAAACGTCCACGCACCACTCAAATCATCGTCACACATGACTTCAAGCATGCGTTTTAAATTCCCGACGAATGCTCCGGAATGCGAACCGTTGCAATGAAGACGATACACATTGGCCTTGCCCGCTAGCTTAGCTCGCAGAGGCTGGGTGTAGTGAATCGAAATTGAGTCCCCATATATCAGCACATTGGGTAGCGCCGGATCGTTCTGAACAAACGCAAATTCGGGACGTTTGATCATTCGTTGCCCGACAAGCTTATTCCAGGCTTCTTCCGCCGTTTCAGCTTGAACAGTGACGGCCCACAGGCAACAAACCAGAGCCAAAAGTAAACTTCCCGACCTTTTCATCATCATTCACACCTTGTTGTTTTCGAAACATCACTGTTCTTCAGCAACTCATTTCCGTGTCTTCGAGAGACATGACTCAGGTGGACTAGCGGGCAGTGTCTTTTTCCAAGCATGAATTTGCCCCGTTAGCTGTGCAACCGTTTCGGGATGATTAGCAGCAAGATCAGTGGTCTCCGCCCAATCCGCTTCGATGTCATACAGCTCCACCTTCCCTAGATTTTCGTTTAGTAGCAACTTCCACTTGCCAGCTCGAATGCCTTGGTGAGGCCACGTGTACGCACTCTTACGAGCAGGTGCCCATTCCCAAAAAATGGGTTTGCTGCGTTCGAATGATTCTCCTTTCAACGCTGACATCACGTCTTCGCCATCAGGTCGATAATCATCCGGCAACGCCCCAGTCGCTAAAGTGACAAAGGTCGGCAACAGATCAACTGCAGTAAGAACCGTATTGCGGTCAGTCCTATTCGCCGGAATCACGCCAGGCCACCGAGCGATGAACGGCACTCGAACCCCACCCGCATACAAAGACCGTTTTTGGCCTTTGAGGTCTCCCTTTTCGCCTACCGAATAGTACGATCCGAGCCCAGGGCCCGTTGATTTATCGTCTTGTTGCTTCTTCTTTCCCGTACTTTCAGGACCATTGTCCGAAGAAAAGATCACCAGGGTTTTTTCATCCAAGCCGCATTCTTGCAATGCATCTAATACGCTTCCAACCCCATCATCCGCTTCGGCAACCACTGCAGCATAGACCTGCTTTTGCTCATCCAGATGTTCAAACTTCTTCAGATACTTGTCTTTGGGATAATGAGGAGTGTGTGTTTCATGCAGCCACAAATTAATGAAGAACGGTTGGTCCTTGTGTCGCTGGATAAAGTCAACGGCCCGGGAACAGGTCTCTTCCGTGGGCATTTGCTCGGTATCTTCCCCAGGCAAATTGAATGCACCATATTCGTCGTACCCATATGCCGTGGGCATTGGACCATCGGGAGTCTGGTCGTTGCTTAAGTGCCACTTGCCGAAGTGAGCAGTGGCGTATCCTGCTTCTCGCAACATTCGTGGCAACATGGGTGCTTGCGGATCAAGCCAGTCGGGCATCCCCGCCCTCACATGATGAGCGATGGTTGCGAAATGTTGATGCACGCAATGCCGCGCGGGGAACTGCCCCGTCATGACGGCGGTGCGACTTGGGGAACACACCGGATGATCGACAGTGAAGTTCTGGAAATCGGTGCCCTCTTTTGCCATCCGATCCAGACGCGGCGTTTTGCAAAACGTGCTTCCATGGATTCCTAGATCCGCGTAGCCCCAATCATCCGCAAAGACGAAAACGACATTTGGCTGCTCAGCCCCCTGTGTGACACTCACGCACAGTAAGGCTAGCAATCCGAACGTTATTCTTCCGACCATTCTATTTTTCCTTTTCGATTAACAAGATCCAACGTCACGCTGGCATATTCGAAATTGCGGCGAAAGACCCAACCGTTTCGTTCCGCATCGCCTTTTGGCGCACCAAGTTGTTTACCGTATTCGACATAATCCACTAATTGCCCGTCTTCGATGTCGTAGCCCCATCCATAACAAAAATAGCTATTCTCCCTCGCACCGATTAGATAACAGGCAAGCGGGTACGTCATCGACTTCCGAGCAAACGCTTCCTTCTCTTCAGCCGGTTTCCGCATGAAGCTCTTGTTAAGCCAATTGATGTCGTGATCAGGCCATGCCTTGTACAGGACGATTTTGCCAGCGTCTGCCGCTTCGGCCGCCATTTTCCAGTACGCCACCATGTCTTCTTTTGTGGTTGAACTGAGCTGATCAAAATGCTCGATCTGTGCGCCATCGGCGAAAGGCAAGAATTCAGTCCCGGCAGCAGCGTTCCCATCGGGGCCGCCCGCTTTGGAACGAAAACCGTTGTAGATCAGCAAACGCTCTTCACCCATCACTGATTTCAACTGTTTCATCATGTCCACTGCAGCAGCATCCAGCTCAACGGCTTTGTCCATCCCGCCAAATCCGGTTCGCAACCACAAGGGTCGTTTCGCTTGCGAAATGGCGTCCATGAACACGCCGTCAAACCCGAATTCTTTGACAGCGCCGCCCAGCGTTTTGGCCCACCATTGACGCAAATCCTGATTCAATAAGTTGTATTGATAGACGGGAACCTTTCCATGCATTGCCTTGAGCAAAGGTTCGCCCGTATTGATGTCTCGCAACGTCCAGTCTTTAGGATGCGTTTCAGCGAAATCAAAGTTGTATGAAGTGAACGGCCATGCGATCAGCGTATTCCAGTACATCAGGACCTTGGCGTCTGGATTCGCAGCCTTGATGCGATGGGCGTCCGCTGCGGCAACCCGTTCGGGATGGTCGCTGTCAGAGAGACGACCATGGGCCTTTTCAAGACAGATGAAGTTAGACAGCCGCGCGGCCGCAGCAACCTGCTCATCGGTCATCCTCTTCTTGCTACCAAAGTGCAGGTATACCGGCACCGTGTCCCATGAAAATTCCGGCGTTTGCGCGGATGCTGGCATTGCCCACACGCACGAAAGACAAACAACAGCCATCGTCAATAATTTGTTCATTCGATTCAAATCAGCCACGGCAAATTACGAGAGCTAGAAATTGGTAAAGACGAAGGTTGTTGGCGACACAGACGCATGTCGTTGATCCACGAGCGTGACATGGGCCTGCTGTAAACTCGTTTGATCTAAACTCAAAACGGCGTTGATCCACTGCTTCAGTGCCGATCGGATTTCCGTACCAGATGCATGAGTCGCGTATTAGCGGCCCCCATCAACGCCGAAACGAAACGCGTTTATTGCTTTGTCGATGGCACTAATTCTTCGGGTGCGATCACCCCATCCGAATTGAGATCAGCTTGCCGAAAATGTCGATCATGGATTGCCAAGAACTCGTCGCGAGACAGGCGGCCATCGCGATCTTTATCACCAAACTTAAACGATGGATGCGAATGCTCTTCCTTGCTTAAGAAATCACTTTGGTCTTTGTCCTTGCGTGCAAAACCGGCGACAAACGGGGCGACATATTCATCTCGTGTGATCTGACCATTTCCATCGGCATCCAATTGCTTAAATTTTTCGGACTTCACAATCGACTTAGGGGCCGACGTTATGTTCGGCGTGGAAGCTGACTTCGCATTCAACGCTGCCTTAGAGAACGTCCTCTTCTCGCTGGCGACTTCCGGATAGCTAACCAAAAATTGATTTTCATCGATCAGGTTAAGGTAGTAATGAGTCGCCCCCTCGGGCAGTTCCACCTTCACGGTACCAGGTGATGGGACATCGGCTACTACTCGCAACCACTCTTCGTCGCGGTCACCGCCGTTGGTCGTATAAATCAAATCAGCCCGAACAACCTTCGCTCCGTTTTCCTGATAGGCAAACGTAACGATGTCCTCACTCTTGCTAACTGCAACGACCGTTGGAACCGCATCCTTGCGCGGCAGTTCACTACGACAATTAGGATTGTAGTAGGGGTAGGTCGCGTTCATTCCGGTCAGAATCTCGGTTAGCTTCGCATCCAACTCAGCCAATTTTTCAGGCATCGATTCGGCCAAGTTCTTCGACTCTTCAATGTCCCCTCGTTCCTGCACACCGTCCGTCGTCTCGTAGAGACGAAACAGTTCAAATTCAGTTGTCGACGGATTGTTGAGATGATCGTAGTTGCGAGTCAGCTTGTAATCGCCAACTCGGATGGTGCTGGCGGGCTGACTACCGTGCGGGAAATGCCACACCATGGTGTCACGCACCGATCCGCTAGACGTCTTAACTAAGGACGAGTCAGTCGGATCCGTGGTCAACAAGTTCGTCAAATCGCAACCATCAAAATGCTTGCCGGTGGGCTTTTCAGTGTCGGTGAGTGACAAAATGGTCGGATAAAAATCAAGACCGTTGATCATCACGTCACTTTGGATTCCGGCGGGTACACCGGGGCCAGTGATAATAAGCGGGACTCGCGTGCCGCCTTCTTCAACGTGAATCTTGCCATGATCAAGCGGATAGTTGTCGGTGTAGCGTTCCGTCGGCCCACCCTCCATACCGCCATTGTCAGACGTAAAAATAAGATAGGTGTTTTCGCTCAGCGTATGTCCTGGCCAACGTGGGTCTTCCGTTTCGTCCAGATAATCGAATACTTGACCAACGTAGTAGTCCAATTCCTGAACCATTGACGCGTAAAACGGGTTCAACTGGCCCGGCGTGTCCCTGGTGGGCACGTCAGTCGGATCGGTTCCCAATCGATTGACGTACTTTTGCAGATGAGCCTCCGATCGCGTATGGATTGGAGCGTGAACCAGCCAAGTAGCGTAATAGAGAAAAAAGGGCTGGTCTTTGTACTGCTTTAAAAACGTCAAAGCGTCTTCGTTGGTTTGATGAAAGGGATAACCGTTTTCATCAAGGCGATAAGGGTCGTCAGGCGCATCGGTTGCAAAACCACTCAGCCGATCCGGCATTGATTGTCGGGAACCGCGATCACAACGCGTGTAGTCAAAACCAA
Organism: Rhodopirellula sp. J20-39; assembly: GCF_057365095.1. NCBI lineage: Bacteria > Pseudomonadati > Planctomycetota > Planctomycetia > Pirellulales > Pirellulaceae > Rhodopirellula > Rhodopirellula sp. J20-39. Next base: position 7,184,141 of record NZ_CP195123.1, read on the forward strand.
AGGGCTCGCGATTGGAAGCTTCCCTTTCGCCACCATTGGAGATGTGCCACTTGCCCGAGTGGCCAGTCACGTATCCGTTTTGTTGCAACAATCTTGGCAACGTTAATTCGTTAGGCGGAAGTCCCGCACGTTGCCATGGAAACATAATCCTCGATGATTGCCCCAGCGGTACCGGCGGCGTGCCGCCACGAACACTTGTCTTTTGGGCACGGGCGGCATGAACACCACTTAGGATCGCACACCGCGATGAGGCACAAACGGGTGTCGGAGAATAACCCTGCCAAAACATCACACCTTTTTTTGCCAACGCATCGATATTAGGCGTCTCATAAGGGCAAGGTTCGTCAATGTCATAACAGCCGACATCTTGCCAACCCAGATCGTCCGTCAACAGTAAAACGATGTTCGGCTTAGCGGGTCGACCGTCGGACGCCAAGCAAGCCGAAACTGAAAAGGTCACAAGCAAGACGCCACACTGAATTAACATTAATGCGGTTTTCATGAATTACGCCAGTGCAAACAGAGGTGGGAAAGATGGGGGTGGGGGATTGAAGAGGGCGTTTCCCTGGACAGACCGGTAACTATTACGCGGAAGCCTGCACCACAAGATTGCGAGGGCGACTGTCCATCCAGCTCACGCCCATTCTAATTCGCTGACCTCAACTCATTGAGATCAACTCAACGAAAGCATCGAATTCGAAACAAGGATTCCTTTCCGCATTCACTCCGTGCCAGGTTCCGATTCGACCAGTTTCAGGACGATGATCTTCTTGCCGATCGCTGTCTTTTTGGGGCCATGATCGAAATACTTGCAATCAAGAAAGATCTGCTTTTGATCCTTCAATGCAGTCGACAGAATTTCTTCATATTCCTTTGGCAGCTTGTTCTTCTTATAGCCCAGTTGGCCTGGAACGAACTTAACCATTCGCAGCTTCATGTCAGTGGGCACGAATCGGTAAACCTCTCGACCATGCGTTGTGAAACGATCGACGCTTCCAGTACCGGCTTGCTGAGGAAACTCTTTATCAGCGGCGGCAACATCGGTGGAAAAACCGAAAGCCAAAAGCACGCCAACTAGAATGGGGAGAAGAAAGGGGCGTTTTTTCATTCCTAGACTGCTTTTAGTTTTTACTAACGAACTTGGATTTTCACTCGCGGATAACGTGGATCTAGTCGCTCAATCTTGCGTCTTTTCGATGCCGAAACAGACCAGCCTTCACCACCCATATAGAATCGCTATCGCGCAGTTGAATCAAAGCATGATTTGCGACGCACGCCTAATGATTCACGACACACCGGCAACCAGACCCCCAAAACATGCCCCTAGTGACTTGGAATGGGATATAAAGAGAGGCTTTCCGAAAGTAGCCGACGCTCTGAAGCCACGAGTTAACGAATCAGCATGAACCGATCCGGCCCCCGAACATTCCACGCAGTTGCAATGGGGATTGTCGCGTTTTCGCTGGGGCTTTTCGGGTTAGGAAGCGAACACACGACCGCTGCCGAAACCTCACTGAATCTGGCCACGCTTCCGCTGTCCAAACTGGAAGAACGAGCGGTCGAGATTGATCGGCAATTGGGGCAACTCTCGCAATACAGCCTGCGCAGCGGAGTCGGAGCAATCGGCTATCGATCCACCGCGAGAAGATCGCCACCGCCGCCTCAGTGGGTGGAAGTCAAACTTGAGAATGAAATTCTGATTGACGAAGTTGTCTTGGTGCCAAACATCTGGCGTGACATGACGATGGGGTTTAAGTCAGACGGATTCCCGCTGGATTTTACCATTCGAGTCGGCACCGAGACCGACCACATTGGAAAACTGGTTGCTCAGCACAAAACAATCGGCGACAACCGATCTCGACTAGGACCGCTGGTAATTCCTATCGATAAAACGTTAGCGTCCTGGGTGCGAGTGGAGGCCACGCGACTTTCGACGCGTGCATTCGACGGTCGTTATGTATTTCAACTTGCCGAACTGCTGGTATTCAGTGACACCGAAAATGTCGCATTACGGCGGCCGGTCAAGGCGAAAACGAACTCCGTCGATCGCGCTGGAGCTTGGGACAAACGCTATTTAGTCGACGGCCAAATGCCGTACCTGATGAATTCGTCCGGCGGAACACCCAGTATTTCTTACGTAAGCCCACATGGTGAACGTCCTGTCTTGCACCTCGACTTGGAAGAAGAATACCTGATCCATCGGCTGCACTTGCACGCGGTCGACCAGAGCGACACGGTCCCGCAAGCACACGCCGGAGACCTCGGGATGCCGCAACACCTGAAAATCGAATCGGCCACTCGGCCGGACTTTTCCGACGCCCAGGTCCTCATCGACTTCCAAAGCAAAAGCATCAAAGAAATCGGGCCGATCATGATGTGGAGATTTCCACCGATTAATTCGCGATATCTCCGATTGTCTTCAGCTGACCCTAAGCCGGAAACCAGCGAAGCGTTGGATACGTTTCGTATCGGGTTTGCCGAAATCGAGGTCTACTCCCGCCGCAACAACATCGCGATCGGCAAGCGAGCGTACATCGAGGGTGAACCCGACCAGCCATTTCGCACACTGAAGGCTCTGACGGACGACAACAATCTTTATGGCCAGATCCTACCGATCCGGGTCTGGATTGAGGAACTTGCGCTGCGACATGACTTGGAAACGGAGCGTCCATTGCTCCAAGCTGAATTGTCGCGTCGGTACGAACAACAAACCAACGACCTCACTCGGATGACCTGGCTGGCAGCACTACTGGCGGCTGGAATTGGGTGCACCGTGTTGATCGAACGGATTGTCCGGGCAAGAAAAATTGCCGAGATTCGCAAACGGATCGCAGCCGACCTGCACGATGAACTTGGTGCCGACCTCCATGTGATCGGCCTGCTCGGTGACTTGGCCCAGAACGCGACCAACTCCCCCGACCGACTGAAAAGTCTGCACGATCGAATTCGGATGATGAGCCAGCGGGCCAGTTCCGCTGTGCGACATTCGACTAACATGGCACAGGACTCGTTTTTGCATGCCGATTTGGTTCAAGACATGCGCCGGTCCACCCAGCGAATCATGGCCGATTTGGACGGCCAATTAACGATAGAGGGCGAAGAGCACTTGCAGGTCCTGAAACCGCAAACTCGGGCGGACCTATTTCTCTTTTACAAAGAATCGCTCGTCAACATTAGCCGTCACAGTGAAGCAACTCAATTTTCGGCGCACCTGAAAGGCACAACTAACGAAATCAGCCTTCGCGTGACCGACAATGGGCACGGTATCACAGACGCACAGACAAGCGGCACAAAAACGAATAGCGTTCCTGGTTCGCTAAAGCGCCGGGCACAGTTGCTTCGAGCAAAAGTGACGGCCGAGCACCCGGAAGCGGGCGGAACCTGTATTCTATTGAGATTGAAAGTAGGGCGTTGGAGCAGGCGGACTTGAGACAATCATGAATCGAACAATCAATGTCATGTTGGTGGAAGACCACCCCGAATATCGCGAGGTAATCGAGATGGCACTGTACGAAGAACCCGACATCGTCTTGGTTAGCCAAGTGGGTTCGGCGGAAAGAGCGCTGCGCAATATCAAAGACCAGTCGTTTCACCCGCAACCCGACGTCATCCTGTTGGACGTCAACCTTCCGGGCAAGTCGGGGCTGGAATCGCTCCCTGCCTTTCGACGCAATCTGGCGGACGCGAAAATCATCATCCTGACCCAATCCGATCGCGAGGCCGACGTCATCGAAGCTATCCAACAGGGAGCCGTTGGATATCTGCTGAAATCTTCGACCGTCAATCAAATTGTCGATGGGATTCGAACCATCGCCAACGGCGGCGCCACGATCGATAGCAACGTGGCGAAGTACATCTTCGATTCGGTGCAAAAGCACCAACCGTGCGAAGAGCTCGCCCATGCGTTGTCAGAACGAGAACTCGAGATCCTATCCTTGCTCGGGCAGGGGCTGCTGAAGAAACAAGTCGCAAAGGAACTGGATATCCGCGTTCCGACGGTTGCCACCTACATCCGCCGAATCTATGAGAAGCTAGACGTCCAAAACGCACCATCGGCAATCAGCAAAGCCTACCGGCTGGGCATCTTTCCGACGGGCAAGGACTGAAAGATCTGGCTAATCAATAGCCACCAAGTCAGCGATTCGCCGGACACTGACTTGCTAGTTAGCGATTACGCCAACTCGCCAACTCGACAACTCGACAACTCGACAACTCGACAACTCGACAACTCGACACTTTGCCGGTGGGATATGCCAGTTGGCCAATCCGCTTAGGCCTTAGCTCGCCAGGCCAAACAGACAGTCGACACGTGCCTAATAACCCAGCCTGGACTGGCAACATTCCGGTTGCCGGTATTTTCATCACAACCGGCCCCGCCAAGTATTTCTTCGAGCGACTTTGCCCGTACTGTCGATCCACATGAGGGTGGTACCAGACAAGGGCTGATTCCGTGTTGTAAGCCCTAGGACATACGCAGATTCAGTCGCAGGGAGCAGGTTGTGAGCGTCGCGAGTAAAACGGTGACTCGGCCTTGGCAAATGCAAAGTGCATTTCTGAGTGGACCGTTTTATGATCACACCTTGATCATCGGCGTCGCGTTCATTGCGATCCTATCTGGCTACTTAGTACACGTCGAGCCAGGACTCTTCACGCCGATTCTGTTCTTGGATTTGTGGCTGCTGGGCTACCATCATGTCATCTCGACATTCACCAAGCTGGCTGGCACCCGTCAAGATCGTCAGGAAAACCAATTCCTGCTTTACCGGCTGCCGTTGATCGTGATCGCCGCCGTGGTCGGCTGCTATCTAGTTGCGGGAAGTTGGTCGATCGTGACCATCTACTTCTTTTGGCAATGGTACCACTACACGCGCCAGGCTTACGGGATTTCTGCGTTTTATCAACGCAAGTCAGGCTTCAAGCAACCTATTTTAAGATCGCGTTTCGATCACGCTGCAGTTTGGGCGATCCCCGTGTGGGGACTTATCCATCGGTGCACCGAAGGCTGGGAAACATTCATCTATCAACCAGTTTGGTTGCCAGCGTTGCCTGCCGTGGCAAGTTCCATTGCGATGTTTGCCGCAGTGGCCATCGTACTGGTGTGGCTGATGCTGCGAATCGACGATTTGGCAATGGGCCGGTTTAGCTATGCACCGTTTATGTTCTTGGTCAGCCATCACGCCATTTTCTACGTCGCCTATGTTCTGACGCCGGACATGACCACCGGATGGTTAGTCGCAAACGTTTGGCACAACGCACAATACATCCTGTTCGTTTGGCTGTTCAACCAAAACCGCTTCCGGGGCCCTGAAAAAGAGGCTCTATCGCCGTTGATGTTTTGGCTATGTCAACGCAGCCCCTATCGAACGTTGATGTACTTCTTAGTTTGCATCGGTGTCACCACCGTCGTGTACGGCATGCTCGACCAAGGCACACAATTGATTGCCGCAGACAACGTAACGATGCTGCTGGGTATCAAGGTTGTTCTTTTCCAATCGATCAACTTTCACCATTACGTTGTTGACAGCTATATCTGGAAGGCTCGCAAAAAGTCCCATCAAGAGATCATGAATGTCCCCGCCTAAACCCAGCGTCCAACCCACGCTGCCGGAAACGGGTGAGCGAACGAAGGTTGCGAATAAACTGTCGCATGGTGACGCCAGTGAACCAAGCTGGTGGGATCGCCCTAAGAATGCCATCACGGCGTTAGATGGATTGCGAGCGATTGCAATTTTGCTAGTGATCGGTCGGCACGGTGTTAGACCTTTTTGGGGTGAACAGGGATTCCTGAACGTTTCCGGCTGGGATCTCGGCACACCAATGCACAACGGATGGATGGGCGTCGATCTGTTTTTTGTCCTGAGCGGGTTCTTGATCACGATCCATATCCTGAGGCGGTACGGAACGGAATTTACCGTTGGTCATATGGCCGACTACGGTCGCCGTCGTGCCTACCGAATCGTGCCGGCTTACTTCGCTGCGATTGTGATCGCAATTTTGGGTCTGGTGCCATTGTTCGTTGTGGCGAACGAAGATCTAGCCTGGCGAGTGGGCTACCACTTGATGTTCCTACAAGATTACCTGCCCGCCAACATCGTTGTGGTCTTTTGGTCGTTGGGGGTCGAAGAGAAATTCTATCTAATCACTCCGTTCGTGCTGATGGGAATCTTGCGTCTACAACGGCACCGTGCTCGCTACCCATGTCTCTTGAGCATCATCGCTTTGCCGGTACTTTTCCGCATTGCCAAAGTTCAATTGGGAACCGTCGCGACTGACTACGAAGGGTTCTTCCACGAATTCCGAAGTCCTTTTCACCTGACCTTCGACGGTTTAGCGATGGGCGTTCTGGCGGCGTTCATCTATCTAGAGAAGGACAAGTTCGCTTGGACCCAGAATCCTCGCATTGCTCACTTGATTTGCTGGTCCGGGATTGGCGTATTTTCGGCATTCCTGTTCTTCGTTCCGCTGCTAGATCAAGTCAGTCTGTTTGACATCACGCTTCTGCAAAGTTTGGTTGCGATGGCGTCGGCAGCGATATTGCTGGGGCTTGTTTTAGGCGGCGGCCCCGTTGGTTTGCTCAGCGGCACGGGTCTCTTTGCGATTGGCAAGCTTTCTTATGCTTGGTATCTCGTGCATTTAATGGTGATTCCTCTGTCGGTCTGGATCGCCCAAACTGTGCTCGGATCGTCGGCGTTGAACCTAACTGTCTTTGCCGTCTTCGCGTGCGTGTACCTGCCACTTTCCCTGGTATTTGCGATCGCTTTGCATATGCTGGTCGAGCGTCCCTTCCTTGCTTTACGTGATCACCGTGCGAATGCTGCCAGCATGACACAAACCACTCCGCAAAGAATTCGAACGGGCATCCGAGGATCACGCCGGGTGTCGCCTTCACGTGGTTAAATAGGCTGGCCAGTTTTGGTCTAATGAGTGAACCCCCTCCGCGCTGCTAGCGGTTCGTTCTACGATGTCTTGTCGCGAGCATAGCGTTTCACGCTTGCTTCAAAACGGAACGGGACACGCAAGGAAGAACATTGGCAAAGAAATCCGCGGCCCCGCGCCGCTCATCTAAATCGGCTCGACGTCATTCGGCTGTTTCAAGGATCGTACAACGCCATTTTTGCGGGTGGACTCGTCCACTTTTGCATTCAGCAACAGACTGGCTTCTAGAGCATGCCAATCAAGCCCTGTCCGCGGACGGTGAAGAGACACTTCCACTTTTTGACCAACCGTCGGTTGATTCCGACGCGTCGATTCCTGACGCATCGGAATCGTTTGACCTCAGCGGCTTTGATGTCGTATTGCCGTCCAGTCGAGCGGTGGCCCGGCTAGAAGAACTGCTGCTTCAAAAAGCGAATGAGCGTGGACTTCAATATCAACCACCACGTTTCTATTTGGTAGGTCGCTTGCCGAGCTTGCTGTATCGACGTCCTGCGGAATGGGCTTCCGATATGGAACAAACGCTGGCTTGGTCGCGGGTACTGTCCCAGGCTCCAGCGGATCGCTTGACGACCCTCGTTCCTACACCCCCAGACAACGATTCGACCGCCGGCTGGCTTGAATTGGCCGGGACCGTTCGCCGTTTGCTCTCTTCGCTTGCCGCTGAAAACCTTTCCTTCAGCGACGTGTATGATCTCGCGGAAGAAGCAACCGACCAACGTCGCTGGGAGTTTCTTGTCGATGTGCAAGCTCAATACGCTTCCGAGCTTGAAAAGGCGGATCGATGCGACCCCAATTTGTCGGCATTTTCGATGATCGCCGACCAACGCTGTCGAGCGTTGCGACCGATCGTCCTGGTCGGCACCACTGACCTAACGGAACTCGTCAAAGCGATGATCGGGCAAGTCGATGTTCCGGTGGCTTCACTGATTGCAGCCCCCGAAGAACACAGCGGCCGTTTCGATTCACTGGGATGTCTTATCGCGAACGCCTGGAAGGACCACGAACTTCCGATTCAAGACACGCAACTTATTGCCGCGGCCGCAGTGCAAGATCAGTCACACGCAGTCGCTGAATCACTAGCATCGTTTGGCAAAAATTACGCTATCGATGCGATCACGATCGGGGTCACCGACGAGTCCCAAGTCGCCCCCATTGAAATCGAGTGCCGCGGCCTGGATGTCCGGACGTATCGCCATTTGGGCTATTCCGTTTCACTCACTTCGGTAGGTCGTTTGTTGGATTTGATCCTGACCTATCGCCAACGCCGAACTTGGCGTTCGCTAGCGGCGCTTGTTCGGCATGCGGACGTTTACGCTTTTATTGACCGACATTTTGCTGCTGCAGCTCAAACAGACCCAGACTCGCCCAATACGAACGCTTCCACCAAAGGGGTTTCAACCAAAAGTTGGATCACCAGTTTGGATCAACTGCTATCCGAGGCGTTTCCCCGCAGCGTCGACGAATCCCTACCGCAACAGCGTCCCGGCATCTCGACACCAGATAACGTAAAAACGTGCGTCGAAGCTTGGTTAGCGCCGCTCAACCAGAAGCCACAACGGCTTAGCAAATGGAGTAGCGTGCTGGCCGACGTCATCGGCAATCTGAGGGCTTACACACCTGATCAAGCAGCGGTCCCGCCCGGTGACAACGCCGATCGTTCCGACCAAGCATTTCAAGCCACGATCAAACTTCTAGAACGACTACAAACGCTCAGCACCAGTCTAGACAGCCCTGTCGATTCCACCACGGCACTGGAAACTCTCGCGGGCCGGGTTGCTGAACTCACGCTTCCTGACACGCCCTCACCAGAGAAAATCGAGATTCTCGGTTGGCTTGATCTCGCTCTCGATGATGCGCCAGCGCTCGTCGTTTGCGGCCTGAACCATCCGTTCGTTCCGGAGGCTTCCTCTGGAGATCCATTCTTGCCTTCATCGCTTCAATCAACGATTAATCAACGAAACAATGATCGTCGATTCGCACGAGACGTGCATGCGATGCATCAAATGGTGACGTCCCGAGATGAAACTCGATTCATTGTCGGCACTCATTCTGCTGATGGATCCCCCACTCCACCTAGCCGCCTGCTTTCAGCAGCAACGGCGGATGATGCCGCTCGCCGAGTCTGCCGCCTGCTCACAGAACCTCGACCTCACCAATCTATCCAAAGCCAGCTACACGCATCTGCACCGGAAACATCGCGTGCTGACCAATTCTATCGTCCGCCGCCACCGGAGCCTGGCCGAACGATCAAAACGCTTAGCGTCACGGCTTTTTCGGCGTATCTAGCTTGTCCGTATCGATTCTACCTACGGCATGTTTTGCGTCTTCGCCCATTAGACGATTCAGCACTGGAGTTGGCCGCCAACCAATTTGGCGACTTGGTTCACGGTGCCTTGGAGCGATTCGGTGAAAGCAGCGACAAGGACGAACCCGACCCCGACAAGATCGCTGAAGCGTTAATCGAACATCTGCATGCCTACGCAGCGGACAATTATGGGGACAACACGCAAGCGACCGTTGCACTGCAAGTCCGGCAAGCTCAACGCCGACTGAAAGTGGTGGCCGAGCGACAGGCCGAACGCGTGGCCCAAGGTTGGAAAATCCACGCGGTCGAAGCCTCCGTTGATGAAACAGAGATCGATCCCGTAACCAAACAACCCAAGCAGCCGACGGGCATCACGCTCGACGGCGAGTTCACGGGTCTACGAGGAAGATTCGACCGCATCGACTACCACCCCGAAACCGGGCGATGGGCAATCCTTGATTACAAGACCCATGGTCACCATCCTGAAAAGAAGCACTTGAAATCCAATCCAGATGGAACGAAACGGTGGGTCGATTTGCAACTCCCGCTCTACCGGCGTTTCATTCCGGACTTAGGAATCCCCGCGGATCCGGAACAAGTCGAACTGGGCTACTTCAACGTCGCCGAGAAAGACACCGAGACCAAAATCAACTTGGCTTCGTTCACCGAACAGCAATTCGCTGCGGCGGACGAGTTGATCCATGAATGCGTTCGCAAAATCCGCAACTGTGAATTCGCACCGAACCCGCTTGGTGTTGAATTTGACGATTACGAAATGATGTTCAACGAGATCGGTGGCAGCTTCATTGCATCCGAAGACGACGAAACGGAGGCCGGATCATGAGCAAGTCATCTACACCGTCGAACTCATCCGGCGATCGTTTCGAAAACTCGCTACTCAGTGACGCATCATCAGACGACGCATCATCAGACAATGCACTTGATGAGCTGCTACTCGAACGAGAAATGCTCACTCCCGAACTACTACGTGGTGCATTCGAACCCACGCTAGTACGTGCGTCGGCGGGAACGGGCAAGACCTATCAACTAACCGCCCGTCTGCTAAAAATCTTGTTGACAGGCGCGCCGCCGGAAACCGTGCTGGCCACCACGTTTACCCGCAAAGCAGCCGGCGAAATCCTGACCCGCGTACTGACCACACTTGGTGATGCTGCGGACCCTGATAAGCCACAAGCTCTCGCTTCCCTGCAAGCCCAGGTCGGATTGCCTGGACTACCCCGACACGTTTGCGGGCAACTCTTTCATCGTCTACTCAAGAACATTCACCGGCTGCGAATTTGCACGCTCGATAGTCTGTTTTCACAACTCGCCCGTGCACTACCGTTTGAACTGGACCTGCCGCCGGGTTGGCGATTAACGGACGAAATCGAAGAAGTGTGGCTGCGTCAGCTTGCGATCGGCAACATGATCGATTCACTGCAGACCGCCGAAATCGAATCGCTGATTTCCATGCTCGGACGCGGTGACGTCAAAAGAAACATCGCCCGAGAACTTATCCAGGTTGTCGAGACGACTTACGGTCTATCGCGTCAAGCTTCCATCGAAGCATGGGACCAACTCGAGGTTCCCACGCGCCCCGAATCGGCTGACATCACGCGAACGGCCGGTTCGATGCGGATGGCTGAACCTAAACAGAAGTCGCTTCGAGAGTTGCTCGAAAAGATGGCCGATCATCTCGACGCCCGAGACTTCTCGCCTCTGGTCGAACAAACCCTGCTCAAAAACATCTACAAAGCACGCCTAACCAACGAAGAAATCAAGTTCGGCCGCAGCAAGTTCCCGCCGGAACTGAACAGAGACTTCGAGATTCTCTACGAATCCGTGAAGTGTGAATCACTGTCGCTATTACGTAGCCAGAACTTGGCCACTGGCAGCGTGGCCGATCATTACAACCAAGCGATCACGTTGGTTAAGCAATCGCAACGTTCGTTTGCGTTCGATGATATCGCGGTTCGATTGGCAAGCGTATTCACTACGCTTAGTGCAGAGACAATCCAAAGCAAACTCGATTCCAAGATTGACCATTTGTTGTTGGACGAGTTCCAAGACACGGCTCCGGTGCAGTGGCAGGTACTGAAGGTCATCGCCGATTCCGTCGTGCCAAAAGGCAACGATACGGAAGCCGCGAATAACCTGATCGATCCTCGTCGCAGCCAATCGTTCTTCTGCGTGGGCGATACCAAACAAGCCATTTACGGATGGCGAGGCGGTGTAGCAGAGATTTTCGATGCCGTCGACGAACAGATCCCGGGCGTTCGTAGTGTCGCGCAAGACGAAAGCTACCGCAGTAGCCGTGTGGTCCTTGATGCAGTGACCCAAGCGTTTCAAAACCTGACTCGACATCCGCTGGCGGAAACCCCTTCGCCGGAAGATCCGTCGGATAAAGCGGTCTACGAAGCCGAAGCACTCCAAGACTTCGCAAAATCATTTCCGCCGCAAACCGCAGCAAAAGACCTGCCGGGCTTCGTACAGTTCATGACTGGCCCGAAAGTCCCGCCCAAACCAGACCCACAAAACCCGGACGGCAAACCGATCAAACCGACCGCCTCGGACATCCAAGCGGCGCTCGTCAATGAAGTCGCTTCCCGCATTGAATCACTGCATCGATCGGCCCCTGGTTTATCGATCGGCGTTTTGACGCGAACGAACGCGACCGTCGCCACCCTCATCGACCAACTCGAAGCACGCGGCGTTGATGTCAGTGCCGAGGGTGGTAACCCGTTGGTCGATTCGGTCGCCGTCCGTTGGATTTTGTCCGCGTTGATGATGGTCGAGCACCCCGGTGACGGGCGTTGGCGGCACCATATCGCCTTTTCGCCATTGCCCGAATGCCTGCCTCTCGCCGATGATGACAAGCTTGCTGCCGCAAACCAGCTCCGTCGTTTGATCGAAGACCAAGGTCTCCCCGAAGCGATCCAATTCCTGGCGTCCACTCTTGAACCAGCTTGCGATGATCGGGAACGCGTCCGTCTTCAACAATTGGTCGAGCTCGCAACTCTGTTCCACCACACCGCTCGATCTCGTTTACGAGACTTTGTGGAATTGGTCCGTATCAAACGGGTGCAGCGTCCCAAAGCAGCGGCAGTTCGTGTCATGACGGTTCACCAATCCAAGGGACTGGAGTTTGACGCGGTCTTCCTGCCGGAGATTCACAAAGAGCTGATCGGGCAATCACCCCAGTGTGTGGCCGACTTGCCGGATCTCGGAAAACCACCGGCCGGTCTCAGCCGCAGCGTGGGCGAAAAACAATGGCACTACCTGCCGCTACGTTGGCAACGGACGCTCGGCGGCAACGTCACCGCTCGGATGACTGAAGCGATGTGCCTGTTATATGTCGCCATGACTCGAGCACGTCAGGGTTTGTATCTGTTTACACCACCAAGCACCAAATCCGATTTTACCAACAAGAATTCAGCTTCATTGCTATATCACGCTTGGCGAGACGTCGATTCGGATGAGGCACCTGATCCGTCAGCCGGCAACACGGTGCTATTTGAATCCGGTGACCCCGAATGGTGGCAGGACACGGACGAATCAGAACCAACTGAGTCATCGACCGCCCCCGTCGAGCCAATTTCAATCAAATTCCAGCCGATCGGTGCCCTGCCGAGGCGAAATGCAATAGCGAGACCGGACCGGTGAGCAAAGTCGAATCCAGGATTGGAAATATCCACGCGGGGTTGCTCGAATCCGAAAACACCGCTGAAAACTAGTGAATCACCACCGATACGCGCTCGCTAGCCGGGCTGCTAAAGTCATAAGTCGAGCGGCGGAACGCGCCATCCTCTTCCTGCGGGAAAGGATCCACTGCCGCTCACCTGAAAAGTTTCTTTTGTCTCGCTCCCTCACAATCCAATAGCAAGATGGCCTACACACTTCCTGAACTTCCGTACGCGTACGACGCCCTCGAGCCCAACATTGATGCGCGGACCATGGAAATCCACCATTCCAAGCACCACAACGCCTACGTCACCAAGGTCAACGACGCCCTGGCCGGTTCCGATCTCGCTTCGAAGCCAATCGAAGAAGTCATCGCTGACCTATCGGCTGTGCCAGATGACAAGCGTGGTGCCGTCCGCAACAACGGTGGCGGCCACGCCAACCACTCCTTGTTCTGGACCGTGATGGGTCCTGGCAAAGGTGGCGCACCTTCAGGCGATTTGGCAGCCGCGATCGATTCGGCTTGCGGTTCCTTCGACGCTTTCAAAGAGCAGTTCGCTGCCGCTGCCGCGACCCGCTTTGGTAGCGGTTGGGCATGGCTTTACGTTGAGGGTGGCTCGCTGAAAGTTGGTAGCACCGCTAACCAAGACAGCCCGTTGATGGGTGCTGAAATCGCTGGAATCGGCGGCACACCTATCCTCGGACTCGACGTTTGGGAACACGCGTATTACCTGCACTACCAAAACCGCCGTCCCGACTACATTGGTGCGTTCTGGAACGTGGTCGACTGGGACGCCGTTGCCAAGCGATTCGAAGCTGCTAAGTAATTTCGCAGCCTTTAAAAATTAACTCCAAACCTCGAATGGGATTCCCGTTCGAGGTTTTTTGTTGTCCGCGAAGAGTATCCACTTCATTAGCAGGTGACGGGACAAAAACGGGCAACCAGCGTCCTACCGAATACCAACCGATGAGCCAGCACAGATTCCCACATCCGCTGCTAAAGTTCCAGTTGTTCGGCTAAGCCGGATCAGCGACATGCTGTAACGGCTTTGATCAATCGCATATTGCGTTTCGGCTTGGACTACGTTTTCAGCAGCGTCAATTAGAAACTCGAGTTGCAGCTTTCCTGCCTCATACAACGCTTCGGACGACTCCAGACGCTGCCGCGAAGCCTCGGTTTGAGCCCATGAGCTTTGCAGCGTCAAATAGGCGGACTGAATTTCCGCTACCGCCTCTTCGACTTCAAACGCGACGGCTCGCTCTTGTTCTAGCAAGATGGTTCGCTCTCGCTGGATCTCCAAATTGGCATGTCGTACAGCGGCTTTTGCTTGTCGACGAAGTGGCGATACGCCCATCTCGACGCCGAATTCCCATTCTTGGTGATCAAGCGAATAGAAGTCTTTCGCGGCACTATCGAATCGCCCTGCTCCACCGCCACCCAAATCGTCACCGAAACCGCGGACTCGCGTTCGGCCGATCAGGTCGAGTTGCGGCAACAAGAAATTCTTGGCCGCAATTAGCCTTAGGTTCTTCTGCTGCAACTCCAAACGCTGGCGACAAAGTTCCGTTCGACTCGCGACCGCCTTGGCTACCGAATCCGACAAATCAAACTCGAATCGTGCTTTTGCGGGCGAATCAATCGGACGCAACAATTCGCGTGAAGTGGGCTGTAAACCGATCAGGCGTCTCAAAGTACGTTCAGCACTGTAAAGTCCCGCAGCACCGCTACCGCCTCCCAGCGTGGCTTGCACCTGCCGCTGATATCGGTAGTAAGTTGCTCGGGCCTGTGCCTCTTTATAGGCCTCGCCACCAACCAAGCCTGATAACTTCTTGGACTCGACCGTCTTCCAAATCTCGTAGGCAACGTCACGAGCTTGGGTCACGCTAGCGTAGGTTTGATAGTGTCGGTGCAGATCCCAATAAGCCGTATAGAGATCGAGCAAATAGTCTCGCAGCGCGATGTCGAAGTCCGCTTGGGAGATTTGAGTATTGATTCGTGCAATCCAGATCCCGTTGGAAAAATTCAATCCGGGCCGAGCGTTTGGACCAGCGATCAAGTTGAACTGGCGGCCAGCACCCTGTAAGAGCGGTTGCCGAACGCCTAGCTCTAACTGGGTCTCCCAAAAGCTACGAAAGCTGTTTCCAGACCGATTGTTTGAGTCGTAAGATTGAATCGATCGAACGTCAAATTGCGTGCCGTAGGTGTTCCGTTTTTGCCAACTGGCACTCAGTTCGGCGTAATCCTGCACCAGTTCCTGCACGTCGCCGCCGAGGGTCGCGTTGTTGAACACGCGATCGTTGTTTTGGCTGGTCAGACTTGCTGCGATCTGGCTATCGAACTCCGCAAGCGCGGCCTGAGGACCAAAGAACGGGTCGGACGCACGGATCGACGGATCTAAACGCGTCATCACTGATGCCGGAGCTTCTAGGATCCGAACGCCTAGCGTACGAATCACTTCGCTGTTTTGTATCGCAAGCACCAACAACTCTTGTTCGGTCAGATCATAAAACTGGCCAGGCAAGGTCCCGGCATGCCTAACCTGGTCGAGCGAATTGTGTGTTGAATTGAGTGGCGGCGGCGAACTGGATTCCTTGGCTGAAACCATTCGCAACAACCGCTGCGTATCATCCAATTGCGTCTTCTTGAAATCCGCTTCCAAACATCCATGCGCCCCGACTGTTGTCGCCTCGCCCGATGCAGTCGCAGTCAAACCAAAATCGCTGCTTGCATCGCCAGACGTTGAATCGTCAAAAGCTGAAACGAACGGACGTCCGTCCCCAAGCGTAGGTTTCCCTAGCGAGGCCCGCGTTGACGATGTAGCTGGCGTACCTAAAGCGGCCCCCGTTCCTATAGTGGGGCGAGCGATGTCAGCATTCGGCCCCTGCCCCGACCGACATCCATACATGCCTAAGGTCACCAATAAGATGACGCAAAGAATAGGACTTCGCCTTGGAAATGGAGTAACGGGTACCGACACGCCAATCTTGGGGTTGCGATGCGACGGAATGAGACACTTCCTCTATCGTCGTTCCATCAAGCCCCTCGCCAGCCCCGAGACCGATGCACATGTAACCGTCAAGATCATCCTGCCGTTTCCTTACAATCATTACAAGCGAAACTGCAATTCGGCTCATTTGGGCCAGCCCGCGTGGTCCCAATCGATTCCACAGCAAGCTGATCACCGTCGCCGGATTGCGACAAAACGTCTAAACTGGCCAAATCGACTTGTTGGTTGAGTTTGACCGGCCCTATTCCATTGGGTTCCTTAATACGGGTCCATACCGACTGCTTCGCCGAAGTCGGTTCTCTGGTTTGTTTGCCACAAGAAAGTTTGCCTTTGTCCACGCCAAGTTCCACCGCGACGCTTACGTTTCTTTCGTTCGTTCGGTCGACACTACGCCATCGCAAAGGCGTCACGATCGCGATCGCCGCGGGGGTTGCGACGGCCACCGCTGTCATCGTCGGCGCCTTGTTAGTCGGCGATTCGATGCGTGGCAGCTTACGAGCGTTGACGGTCGAACGCCTTGGCAAGATCGAGGCTGTACTGGCGCCCGGCCAGTTCTTCCCGATCGCGAGCGTGCAAAGAACTGGCGATTCAGCGGAAGCAAAGTCGACCAACGTGATCTTGTTCCCGGGCGGCAGCGTCGAGCACAAAACCGATCAACAACAAACTCGGCGAATTGGCGGAGTCCAGATTTTGGGTATCGATCCTTCGTTTTGGAGTTTCGATGTTGCTGGCATTGCACCGAATACCAAGCTGGATCCCGACTCCGTTTTCATGAATCAATCGGCTGCCGATGAACTGGGGCTGACAGTGGGCGATACTGTCACGCTTCGCCTTCCCGTGGAAGCGGCGGTTCCGGCGGATAGTCCGTTGGGTAAACGCGAGATTCAAAGCGAGGGGCTGCCACGCATGCAAGTAACGGCGATTATCCCCGACCAGGGGCTCGGTCGCTTCTCACTGACACCTAGCCAAGCGACTCCTAAAACCGTATTCGTTTCCCGTGAACTGGTGGCTGACGTCCTTGATCGTGAAGGTCAAGCGAACGCAATGCTATTTGACCAAGCGATCGCCGCCGACTCAATCAAGCTTTCCCTTCAATCACTGGGCTGGAATTTAAAACGCGTTCAGTCGGGGGACGTACTTGACTACATCTCGCTGACGAGTGATGCGTTATTGTTGCCCAACGTCGCTGTCGAAAAAATCAAATCGATGATTCCGAGCGACGAAGTAACACCAGTGATGACCTATCTTGCCAACGCGATCGAGAATCTCGACAGCTCAGTCAGTGATTCGTACAGCGTTCCCTACAGCACAATTTCGGCCTTGGATTCCGGTGCAACTCTTGAACTGGACTTCCAGCTTCCTTCGGAACTGCTGCAAGAACCAGCGTCGAACACGATTCCAATCGTGATCAATGACTGGACTGCAAAACGGCTGAACGCTGACATCGGTTCCAAAGTACGGGTGTTCTACTATGAACCGGAAGTCGAAAACGGCCGTGAAGTCGAACGTTCTTTTGACGCGGTCGTCTCGCACGTGGTCCCGATCACTCGTCCCACCAAACCGTATCGCCGCAACCGCGACGCGGTTTATGACGCTCCGCTTACACCCTACAACGACCCCGCCCTGACACCGGATGTTCCTGGCGTAACCGACCAGGATTCAATCAGTGATTGGGACCTGCCGTTTCAGCTAGAACGCAAAATCGCTCGTGAAGACGACATCTATTGGAACGAACATCGCTTGACCCCCAAAGCCTTTGTGCCCCTATCGGTTGGGACCCAATATTTCGGAAGTCGATTCGGTCACACGACGGGATTGCGTATCGATGCCCGGCGCGATCTAGACGAACTGGAACAAAAGATTCTGGCTGCCATCGAGCCTGTTCGCGAGGAGCTTGGCTGGACTCCGCTGCACATTCGAGCACAACAACTTGCCGCATCTAAAGGGACAACACCTTTTGATGGTTTGTTCTTAGCGTTATCCATGTTTGTAATTCTGGCCGCGGTCATGTTGATTGCACTTCTGTTGCGTCTGGGAATGCTGCAACGAATCGGTGAGTTTGGCACGTTGTTGGCCGTTGGCTTTTCCCCTCGGCGGGTCATGTCGTTGGTAACCGTTGAAACCGCGTGGATCACCTTGTTTGGCGTCTTACTGGGTGTCGCCGGTGGATTCGCTTATGCCGCATTAGTGCTGTGGGCATTGAAGTCGTGGTGGGTCGGCGCAGTCACTGTGCCGTTCTTGGAATTTCACGCTTCTGCGTTCTCGATTATTTTGGGCGGTGTCATCAGCTGGCTCGTTTGCATGGTAACGGCTGTCGTCACTCTGCGGTTTCTGTTGCAACTCGACCCCGCTGCGTTATTGGGTGGACGACGTGAAGTGAAATCGGAAGCCGGATCCTCTCCTGTTCGCCTCAACCGTACCTACGTGATCATTGGCGTATTGGTGGCAATCGCGATAGCAGCGGCCGCCATGGGTGCGAAAGGAGCTGGACAACAGGCGGCCGGTGGCTTCGTCGGTGCAGGAATGATGTTGCTGATGGCGACACTCGTGACGGTTCATTTGCAACTCAAGGTGAAGCGTCCGGTGGGTTCCAGTTTGTATTCACTTGCCAGTGCGAATGCTCGACGCAGTCCTCTTCGAAGCACGCTAACAATTGGGCTTGTCGCCACAGCGGCTTTCCTGATCCTATCGATCACCGCCTTTCGCATGTCGCCTACCGACGAAGGAACCGGTGGCTTTGACTTGATTGCCGAAACGGGAAGCCCGATCGCCAAAGATTTTTCCGACGTTGACGTCCAACGCAACCTGCTCGGACGCGACGTTGACCTACTGGAAGACTCGACAGTGGTTGCTTGCCGGATGAAGTCGGGTGACGATGCCAGCTGCAACAATCTGTACCAAGCTGCACGTCCGACCGTACTTGGGGTCCCGCCCAACGTTGACCAAGCAATGCAAGCGTTCGCATGGGCTTCGTCGGCCAGTGACACCCCTGCGGAAACCTGGACTCTATTAGAACGCAAGGCAACGGGTCAGCCCGACGATCCCATTCCAGTTGTGATCGACCAAAACACAGCAATGTGGAGCTTGCAGATGACGGGCGGAATTGGGCAAGTAAAGTCCTTTGATTATGGTTCGGGTAAATCAGTAGCGTTCGAGGTTGTCGGCCTGTTGGCCGGTTCGATCTTGCAAGGCAAGTTGTTGATTGGCCAGAAAAACTTTGAGACGACTTTTGAAAACGAAAGCGGCTATCGATACTTTTTGATTCGTACCAACTCGGAAGTTTCTACTGACGAAGTATCCAGTGCTTTGGAATCTCGCTTAGTGGACGTCGGCATGGACGTGCAATCGGCCGACCGTGTTCTAGCCGGTTTACTTGCTGTCCAAAACACCTACTTGCGTACCTTCCAAAGTCTAGGAGCGTTGGGTTTGCTGCTGGGAACAATCGGACTTGCTGTTGCTCAATTACGCAGCGTTCTGGAACGACGAAATGAGTTGGCCGTGATGCAGGCGATCGGGTTCACTCGCCAAAGAATTTCCAATCTGGTACTTGGCGAAAACCTCTATCTCCTATTGATGGGGATGGGATGTGGAGTGACGACCGCGATTCTGGCGGTGCTGCCCTATGCCTACTTTACGGGTGCGTCGGTTCCAATTGCCGAACCACTTTGGATACTCGGTGGCATCCTGGTCTTTGGAATGTTGGCCGGACTACTTGCTGTGTGGCGTGCACTGACACTGCCGCTACTAGACTCACTACGAGCGGAACATGCTGCGATTGAAATTTGATTCCGGCCCAGCCCCACTCGAACTTGCACGCGACGAAGCAATGCTGCAGTGGGCGGATTCGGTCGTCGACCAAGACCACAACCCGCCGTCGACGCAACTCTTCCGAACCTGGAAGTTCACTCACCCAACTGTTGTGCTGGGCCGAAGCTCCAAACGGAATGAAGAGGTAGATACGGCTTACTGTGATTCGCATTCGATCGAAGTATTACGACGCTGCACCGGAGGAGCCTCGGTTGTCGGCGGCCCAGGATGCTTGATGTACAGCGTGGTGATTGCGGTTCCCAGCGATGGTGGTCTTCGCAAAATTGATGTAGCCCATGACTTTGTGATGGAGCGAGTACTAGCCGCCGTTCAAACTCAAATCCCGGAGGCCGAGCGTCTTGGGATTTGCGACCTGACGCTCGACGAACGAAAGTTTTCGGGCAATAGCCTAAGGGTTGCCCGACACCATCTGCTCTATCACGGAACAATCTTATTGTCGGCAGACTTGGAATTGCTTACCCGTTGTTTGGACTTTGCACCTCGGCAACCCGATTATCGAAAGGGACGATCACACGGAGATTTCGTTACCAACATCGACGCTCGAGAGCATCTACTTGTTGAGTCGTTGGCGGAACAATTCGGTGCCAAAAACGATGCGTCCTTGTCGAGCGAGCTCGTTAAAACGGTCGAGAATCTCGCGGAGGAACTGATGGAAACTCGTTATGGCGATCCAGAATGGCATGCGAGACGGTAATGCCTGGAAATTGAGTTCTGGCTCCTCGCCTTTTCCCCATTGCCCGAACCGTTAAAAACGATATTCTTGACGCTATCACGAAAGTGATCGCTTCTCCAACAATATTGTTCAGAAAGGATTCTCTCTATGAAGACGCGCATCCCCCTTAGCCAAGCCGAAGAAGAAGCCCGTCTACGCCGCGAACGCCTCGATTTGAGTATCGCAGAGATGGGACTTTCGGTGCGAACCACCAACTGTCTCGAAGAAACGGGAATTTTGACAGTTCGAGATTTGCTCAACGCCACCCCTCGTCGTTTGCTAAAAATCAGCAACTTTGGCGAGAAAACGCTCGATGAAGTCTACGACGCGCTCGAGCAACTCGGCTTCTTCCGTCCCGGTCGTCAAGTTGTGGCAGCAAAAGCCCACTGATAGAGGCCGTAAATCTACGTGAGTCGGTCTCGATCATCTTGGCAGTGGCGTCCTTGGAGTAAAAAACTTGGACTTCGCCTTCGAACGGGACCGCTCCGCGGTGTTCTGGGTGAACTCGCGTTCTACCTTGGACTCATCTTCGTTGGCGTGTTCGTATTCACGCTGGTACTAGTCACTCAGGTGATGGTTCCCCGAATCGGAATCGACTTACCACCCGAAGCCCGTGTCGTGCTGGATTCTGACTTGGCCCACGGCGGCGGCCATTGGGGGCGTTGGGTTGTTGCCATGGTCTCGGTTGCGACGATCGGCTCAGGCATGTTCGGCCTTGGGTACCGCTTGCTGCACTTGGGATTTAGCCAAGAACGGATCTCTGCCCGTACCAAAAAGCTAGAAAGCTGGAAAAAACCTGCTCATTCCGATGATTCGGGCGAGTCGGATTCAACTGGCGATACCGAGACCGGCGAATCACTCAAGCCGATTTCCGACGAGTATCCGCAACTACCCGCCGTTCCACGATTAGGGACGCTCGACGAAAGCCCCGGTGAACGCCTTCGCTATCGTCTCGCTTCGGTATCCACCGGTCGGCTGACCATCATTGGTGCCGCTGCGTTGGCATTGATCTGGAACTCCGTCTGTGTGGTGCTACTAGCCGTTGCGATATCCGGATGGTGGTATGATCGCCCCAGACCCATCTTGGCCATGCTACTGATCCCTTTCGCCGGCGTTGCTTACTGGTCTCTAAAGTCGTTTTTACGCCAGGTCCGCCAAATTGCCGGGGTCGGCCCGACGGTCTTGGAAATAAGCGATCATCCATTGCAACCGGGTGGCGCATACGCGTTGTTTATCTCGCAAATGGGCCGCATGCGACTCCGACGGCTTAAAATTGAACTAGTCTGTGAGGAGGAGTCTTTCTTTCGCCAAGGGACTGACGTTCGTTCGGATCATCACGTCGCGCTTTCAGAAGAATTGCTATCTGAAGGTCCGGTTCGTGTTGACCCACAGACCCCCTGGGAGCAACAATTGGAGTTCGAGCTTCCCGCTAACGTCATGCATTCCTTTTGCGCGACAAATAATTCTGTTCGTTGGAGGCTAATCGTTTCAGGAGAAGCCCGCCCTTGGCCATCGTTCTGCCGAAGTTTCCCGCTCATCGTGCATCCGCCGCTCATGGTTCCGCCAAACAGCCCGCGGTGAATGTGTCGTTGTGTCGTGACGACGGCAGCTATTGTGCTGGTGGATTTCTGAAAGCGAGCTGGCGCGTCAGCCGAGTGGCATTAGACGAACTTACCGGTGTGGAAGTATCTGTCTTGTGGCATACCGAGGGTAAAGGCGACGAAGACCTGGGTGTCCATTTTTTCCAGCGATACGATGCATCCGAAGTTCGCAAGATGGTGATTGGCGAGAGCCAGCCTATCCAGTGCCGGTTACCTGCGTCGCCGTTGAGCTACCGAGGCACTTTGCTGAAAATCCAGTGGGGCGTTCGTGTCCGAGTCTTTGTGGCCGATGGTCCAGAAGCAGTCGCGGAACATCCGTTCTATGTCGTCGCCCGCAAATCCGAACCAACGCCGACAAACCAGCAAGTTGACTTGCTCCCGGAACGGATCGATACACCTGCCGATCGATCGATCGGCTTCCGATTGCCCAAGTCGCTAAGGCGATTACCAGGAGCTAGCAGGGTCGCTAACCGACTCCGCCGAAAGACTTAGGCAAACACTTTATTCCGTCGGTAGGAAATAGACCGGTTCACTTACGGTATCTATCGCGGGGTGCTAGCAAACGTTTGCATTGTGAGATGCATCCGTGTCGATGTGGATAACCGGAGGGTGCATAACCCTTCCATCCCTGATGCGACGGCTCTTTTCTCAAGTGGACATTCGGTGTTATCCGATTGACACTTTTGAGGGAAAACCCGCATCCCTCATCTCCGCCTCGTCGCCAGCAGCCTGTGTGTTCCAGGTCGTCTGGGGAGTTTTCGTGAATATCCAATCAGATTCGCATGTCCAACACCGACACTACGCCGTTCGACATCGCCAAACAGGCACTGGCACACGTAGGCCGTTTTCAAACGCCTCCGACTCCCAATGTGTATGAAGTTTGGTACCGATACGTAGAAGGCGTTGACGACATCATCGCGAACCTATCGCACGCGGTCGATCACGTGAACGCTGTTTCAGTGGAAATGCTCGACCAACTTCACGACCAGTACTGCACCCCGATTGAAAAGACGGGCGAGCGGATGGCGGACGAACTGATCGCCGAGATGAGTTCGCTCAGTAATGTCGTCCAAAAACAGATCCAGGTAGGTGCGGACTTTGGCAACTCCATCAACCAAGCATGTGGAGCGTTGTCCGAAGACAACCCTTCTCGTCAAACCGTTACGGATTGCACGAAAGCGTTGCTAGTCAGCAACACTGCAATGCAAAACCATATTTTGGAATTGCAGAACCAACTCATAGCCTCGCAGCGAAAGGTAGAAAACCTGCAACATGAGTTGATCGAGTCTCAACGCGCGACAATGACCGATCCGTTAACGGGTCTTGGCAATCGAAGACATTTCGAGATTGGAACACGCAAATCGCTCGCCGCCTCAAATCGTGATGACCGGCATATTTTCCTATTCATCATCGACATTGACCACTTTAAAAGTATCAACGACACGTTTGGCCATGAAAGTGGTGACAAGGTCATCATGTATGTTGCTTCACAACTCGCCCGACATTGCCCCGAAGCTTTGATCTCCAGGATCGGCGGTGATGAGTTCGCCATCATCGTCGATGTTGAAGACTACTTGCAAGCCAATGAGCTAGCCAACACCCTACGAAAGTTCTTTGCCTCCACCCCACTAAAACTTAGTGAGAGCGGCAAGGATCTTGGACACGTCAAACTATCCATCGGAGCGGCTCGGCTAAGAAGCGACGACGATGAACAATCTTGGTTCGTTCGCGCCGACAAACTGCTCTATCAAGCCAAAGACGGCGGACGAAACAGTGCGGTTGTAGAACACTTTCGCTAATCGCTTTTCAGTCGTCTGCCGAAATCGCGTCCGACTCAGCGAACGCTACAAAACAGTCAACTTCGACACCTTAGCGAGACATAGATCTCGATAAGGTGTCAGGTGCTGAACTGGCTGTCGTACTCGTCGATTAACTACAGCAATCGTGACATCGCGACGTCAATCGCGGAAGAATGATCCGTGGTCGACTCGGCACTCTCTTCCGAACTGGCTGTTTGGAGCGATGCAGCCAAACGCTCCAAAACGTCCTCATCCACTTCAGACGAGGATCCACCGACCACCTTAGAAACCTCGTCGAAAGCATCCGACCCAACCACACCGTCCCACATCGAATCGGACGACTGCGGAATATCGAGCGGCTCTGCCGAAGCGACCAGACCAAGCGGTTCACCACTGGCATTCGCCGAACTGCTGACCGGCGATTGTGACGCTACAAGCGGTTCGCTCACGCTGCCAACGGTATCGCGTCGGTTCAGTTCATTAATGACCTGCAACACATCCAAGGGAGCGATCGCTCGGTCACCCGATACGTCATAGTAGTTCGGCTTCGGATCATTCGCATCAGCAACAAGGTTCTGTGCTGTTGTTGGGGTTCCGCCACCGGCGACGATTACGTCATACCGATTTAGATGGTTGATGATCAGTAGTGCATCGATGGCCGATACTTCGCCATCGTCGTTGACGTCGAACTTGTTATCAGGGTTCTGCAAGCTGCTGATAACCACTTGAATGTTTACCGTCGCAACTCCACTACGACGACCGTTAACATCAGCAACCGAGTACTGGAATTGGTCACTTCCGGTGAAGTTAGCCGTTGGCGTGTAACGAATCGTTCCATCGGCAAGTGGTGTCACGTCACCGAAGGATGGCCCCGATTCAATCTGAATGCTGGTAACATCCAGACCATCGGCATCACTGTCATTGGCCAAAACCGAGATAATGATCGGTTCGTTTCGATAGGCCAATGTCGAATCGTTGACAACAACCGGTGCCGTGTTCGGGCTGATCGTCACGAGTCCCTCTTCACTTTCCAAACCACGACCGTACAAGACCTTGTAGCCAAACTCATCCCGGCCAGGGAAGTTCGTGAACGGTTCATAGGTGATGCTGCCATCATCGTTAACCGTGACGCTACCAAACTCGGGCAATGTCGTGATGAACACCGTATCACGCTGGATGACTCCATCAACGTCGATATCGTTGTCAAGCACATTGATCGTGGTCGGACCAGTTGCACTTAAGGTCGGCGTATCAGGATTGATGATCGGTGCCGCCTTACCGGTTCCAACTTGGATGGTCAGTGTGGCAGCCATTTCCGAAGTCAAAGCGTCTTGCCCGCGAGTCCCCGGTGTTATTTCCGTTGCACCGTTGTCAGTGATTCGGAATGTCAAATCCTCTTCAGGCAAGAGTGTAAGACCAGCATCAATGACAGCAGGTGGAGTGTACTGGATCGTCTCAAAGAATCGTTGAGTTCGTTCCTGGCTCGTGCCCACGGCAACCAACACGGGGTCTCCGATCACGAAGCGATAGACGCCTCCGATGTCGCTGATCAAAACGGCTTCGTTGTTAGCGATAGCAGCATTGGCCCCCGCGAGATCTCTTCGCAGTTCTACCCGTTCGGCCTCTGTTCCACCGGTCAGGTACAAGTTCGCACTGACCAAGTTGGCAGTGCTTGGATCCGTCAGATCTAGCGTTTGCCCGTTCACGGTAACCGAGGTAATTCCCAGGTCGGCGGTCTGGATACTTTCGTTATAAGGCGAGTCCAATTGAACGTCGAAGTTACCAGGTGCCGCAGACAGCTCGCCAATCTTAGAGTTACTGAGAGTTTGCAGCGAAACTCGTGCAAGCCCTGCTGGAACGTCCAGAGCACTGATGTCAGCGATAACGCCCAAGCCAAGTTGACGAAGCTGGTTCTGCAGTTCAGTCGCCACGTTAACGGCACTGCTGCCGGCGGTAAATCCAACCGCTGCATCAACACCATCGGGAGCGATTCCGGATGTGTTGAATTCGACGATAAACTGATCACCCGCAGAGGTGACGACTTGAATACGTTGCCCGTCGATCAATCCGGTTCCCGAAGGCACAAGCAATTCGTCTGTGCTGATGGTCAAACCACTTGGAGCGAACGCAGACTCAACGTCTTGCAGATCCCCGAACTGAACAGCACCGTCAAAGAGCCGGGCACCAATTCCCACAGCACGAAGCTGAGTGAGCAGGCTAGCGACCAGAGACGACGTTTCCGTCGAAGAGTCGTAAGCAACAACGAGGTCAGTTCCGAAGCTTGGCGATCCAGTGGTATTGAATTCAACGACAATTGTGGTCGCGTTAACGCCGGTGCCATTTGTCACGGTAATCGTTTCACCGTTGATCAAGTCGGCAGCCGCTGGCAACGTCAAAGTCGACAAGCTGTAATCGATTTCCGACAGCACGTTGTTGACAACGACGTCAGAAACATCCGTCACGTTGACTTGGCCTGCGAACACGTCCGATGCCTCTGCACCGAATCCGTCGAGGAACAAAGCACTCGCCAGAGCGGTAGCCGTTTGAGACGCGGTATCGGTCAATCGGAACAGGATCGGGGTTACCCCATCCTCAACATTCCCGGTCGACGTAAATTCGTAAACGAATTCGTTACCACTGGCATCCGTCACTTCGAGTCGCTCACCATCGCGAAGTTCAAGACCGGATGGCACCGTCAACACTTGCGAGAATACATTGACCTGAACGGTACCTTGACCATCCACATCGCTAACCGCGGTGGTGTTAGTGAAGTTCACTTGACCTGCGATCGTACCGCTGATCGCAGCACCGAAGCCTAGCGACCGAATCGCCGCTTGAACTCGCACAGCAAGCTGTGCTGCAGTTTCCTCGGCCGAGTACTGGACTACGAAGTCAGTTCCATTCGAAGCGACACCGGTGGTGTTGAACTCAATCGTACCTTGACGACCGTTGGTCGCGGTAAGGATCAACACCTCACCGTTACGAAGTTCACTACCGTTCGGCACGGTCACGCTGTTGCTTGTTGCCACAATGTTTGAACTAGTCGTCAATGACGCGTTCAGCATCGTTTCGACATCAATCGTCAATGTCGAGTCTTCAACCGCTTGACGCAGACGATCGTAGGCAACCGGAGCATCGTTGACCGGTTCGACAAAAATCGTTGAGGTGATTGTTGTCGTCTTCGGCGTCGAAATCTGTCCGCCGCGTACCGTCGGATCAGAAACACTTCCCGGAGCGATATTCGTGCTCTCATTGATTCCGCTATCAGTCACCGTGTAGGTGAACGTCACTGGTCCGTATACGTCTGGAGCCGGCGTGAACGTGATCATGCCAGTTTGACGATTGAGCGAAATCGTTCCACGTCCGAGAGTTTCGGAGCTAGTTGGGTCCATCGCTACGGAGACCACACGCATCGATCCATCATTGGTAGAGCGTGGTTCAATTTCGTCAATCGCACCTGCTGGGCCCGCTGCATCATTGCCTAGCAAGTAATCAGACGAGAACACAAACGTCGTATCTTCAGTCGGAACCGGACGGGTTGCTGGATCAGGATAGAAAGCCAGGAAGTCAGCGTTCACATTGCCAGTCGCGTCGGTCAAGCCGACATAGTCAGTCGTCAATGCCGGTGCATCGTTCCGAGGAACAACCCGAATGATAGCCGTTGCAGTGGACTCCGCTGCTGTGGTCCCGGGACCGTTAACCGCTGGGTGCATGAACTGATCCTGCAGCAATCCTCCGCTTCCATCATCGTCGATAAAGTACGGCGATTGCGACAAGGCGTCCAAGCGAAGAGGACGAGAATCTTCGTCACCTGGATTAACAGGCTCATTCAGTTCGAACAGCTTCGCTGTCAGGTCCGCAGGAAGGATGGAGATACCGTCATCGATCAGCGTGAACGAGAATTCGTCCAACGCCAACTCGCCTAATAAGCCGGTATCGCTATTGAAATCGGCAGCCGGTGTGTAGATCACCTGCGTAATCCATTTCGGATCCGTCTCATCATCAAAGACAACAGTGATCGTCCCGCCACGACTGGTGGTCAATGTCGTATTCGAACCGCCCGCAACAATCGTTCCACTGTTGGTGCTGATCGCTCGCACGAAGATCGTTTGGTTGTCTTCGTTTTGGGGTGCATTAGCTTCACCCAAATCGAAGTCGGGCGTTGCAGCCGCGACCAACTCAGTCGCGTTGATCACGAGCGTTCCATCGCCACCGTCCGAGGTCGCCTCAAATCCGACGAAACCGGTCGTCGTTGCACCCGGTGCGTCATTTTCCGGAAGCACGCTGATGGTGACCTTGGCCAGATTATCGCCACCTTGCCCAGCTGACGTCGAGTTCTGCTGAGTCGACAAGCGGTACTGGAACGAATCCAAGCCGAAGAAGTCTTGATCCGCGGTATACAAGAACGATCCACTCAGATCGTCACCCATGGTCAAGTTAATCTCCAAAATCCCGTGTGGCGTCTTATAAGTCAAAACGTCGTCGTTGGGATAACTCGTATCGGCCGGATCCACATTCAACAGTGGCAATTGTGGGAAGTACCGAACTGGCAACAATTGATCCGCGACGGTGTCAGGATCGATCAGTACCTTTTCGTTGATTTCCAACGGCGGATTCGAAGCATTGGTCGTGGTGTCGATTCGAAGTGGCGTATCTTCCACAGCAACGAAATCAGCCGCTGTCGGAGTCGGCGTTTCAATGTTCAGAACCGTGATTTGGTAGTCCTCGACCTCACCACCGATCGCAACACCCGTTGGGCTCGTGTTGCCAGCATCGCTAAGTCGGATTCGCAACCAAGTATTACCATCGGCAACGTCGAAGCCTGGCTGAGCAATGCTCAACGTATTAATACCCTCGACCACTGGCACGTTCCGCAGAATTTGTTCGGTGCCATCTTGATCGAAACGACCGTTTCCATTGAAGTCAATCCACGCGTCGACCAATCCGCCGCCGGTGACATAGACCTGGAAGTTAGTTCCAGCAGGATCAAGCGGGTTAACGTAACCCAAAACGCGACCGGCTTGACTGGCGTCGAGTACGGCTCCGTTGTCGGCATAACGACCAAAGAAGAAGGAAGGGTCATCAGTTGGATCGGCCCGGAATTCAACGATGGAAACACCGTCTTCATCGTCGAGGGCGGTCAAACGAATCGTCGCTTCGCTATCGAGGCCCGCTTCGAACCCACCGCCGAGTTGGCTCAACGTGGACTGGATCGCATTGAGCAGTGCGTCGGCAACTTCGGCTGGGGTGAAATCAGCATTAATAAGAACCGCGACCGTGTTGGCACTCGGGTTCTCGTTCGGATCGACCAATTCATAGACAACGGTTTGACTTCCCAGTTGAAGCGTGATGCGTTCGCCGAAGGCTGGCGTGGCATCGATCGTCAACGTTTGACTACTCACAACTGAATTGTCGACCGTGATATCGCTTGACGTAACGGTGAAGCTAAAGGTCTGACGTGTGTCGTCGGCCAAGCCACTACTGAACGGTTGCCCGTTGCCTTCAGTATCGATAACGAAACCAAGACGGCTGTTGGAACTACCACCAATGACCGCATGTCGAGCACCGTTGCCCTGAATGTAGCCTAGATCGGTTGTCGGCAAGTTCGGTGTTGGACTGACCAAAAGCGTGCCGTAGCTCGAGGGTGCATCCCCAAAATCAAAGCCCACTTCCGGCATGATAATCGTGAAGCGAGTCTCATCGTTCGATCGTGTTGGATTAACAGGGTTACCCGCCAAGTCCGTAACTGCAGGAAGAATTTCGGTACCAGTCGTCGTCAAACCACCATTGGTGATCAACTGAGCGTCACTCGTATCGGTAATCCACAGAACGCCTCCACCAGGTGCGAACACCTCAACATCCAAACTGGAATCCGTGATCGCTGTTTGCAGAGAAGCAGCAACGGACGTGGCCGAAAGAGAATCGCTTGGCACAAACTCAACTGCGATCGCTCCACCGCTGATGCCATCTTGTGACAAGAATGGGCTGCCCGAAACATCGAGTACAACGAGATCGCCGACTTGATCCGCAGGTGTTTCGTTAAGCGAAATCGTCTGACCTTCGACAGTGACAGGCAAATCGTTTCCGAACACCAAAAGCATCGCTGCCGCTAACGCCTCGGTTACTTCAACTGCATCCGATTCTGGATCAACCTCGACCGAGTTTTCGGGGAACGCCTGACTTGAATCGGTTGTGAACCGGAAACCTTCCGTGCGATCGCCTACCGTGACCGTGACGATCGAATCATGAACTCGTTGGCCAGTTGCCGTATCGGCAACCGTAATACTTAGGAATGGAGTCACACCTGGTGCCCCAGTCAAAACCAAGTCGGAGTCGACCATTTCGATCGTATCACCTTCCAAGCCACCAACCGAAACCAGACCATCGCCAATTGCCCGAGCACCGGTCAAACCAAGCGATGATTGTCGCAATGCAGTTGCAATCGACAGAGCAATCTCGTCCGGCGTATCGGTACGATTGAATGCGATCCGGCGGAATAGACCTGTCTCGTCAGTTGCCGAGATGGAATTGTCCGAATCAAACTCGAACGTGATCGCGTTACCGTCGCGGGTGTATGTGAACTGATCCCCATCGACTACCGAGTTGGATGTACCAACCTTGGTAAGTCCTGAGCTGATTTGGCTCAGATCAACAACGTGACCTGGCAATTCAACTACCGGTGGATCGGTATCTGCAAAGACCGTTGGAAGCGTTCCAAGCTGAATCGAATCGCTGCCGACGGCAACGGGTGCCAGTCCCAATTCGGCACCGTAGTCAGTCGATGTCAAATCACCGAATTGTCGTGGGCTCAAGACACGTAAGATTGCGTCACGAACGCCAGCAATTGTCCCCGCACCTGAAAGTGGAATAGCCACATTAGCGGAAGCGGTTGCGTTATTGGTATCAATTTCGAAAGTGAACGTATTCAGACCATCACGCGAAGTGATCGTGAAAGTATCTGTGTCATTGAATCCGTTGACCACATCGGTGATCACCAAGCTCTCGCTGCCTGGGATGCCAAGTGTGTAGCCGGAATCAAATTCGAATACAGTCTCACGCCCTGTCAGATCCGCGATAACGACTTGGTCGCCATCGGCGATCGAACCGCCATCACCAACTTCGACAACCCGGCGAACCTGGTTATTCAGCGTGATTTCGTAAACCGAGTCTTGATTCCAAACACCGGCCAGCGGTGTCAACCGAATCGTACGACTGTTCTCGCTATAGCCAAACGTGTAATCACGACCTGGCAACAACTGTCGTCCGTTTTCCGTCAAGAGAATTGTGTCGCGGGTGATCGTGCTTGCATCCAAGCCCGTCCCCGCCTCGTCAATCAGTTGAACTTCGAAGTACTCAGTAAACTGATTCGGATTCACCA
The DNA here is from genome assembly GCF_057365095.1 of Rhodopirellula sp. J20-39. NCBI lineage: Bacteria > Pseudomonadati > Planctomycetota > Planctomycetia > Pirellulales > Pirellulaceae > Rhodopirellula > Rhodopirellula sp. J20-39. The sequence continues at coordinate 7,215,389 of NZ_CP195123.1, forward strand.
AACGGATGTAGGACTGCTGAGGGTCGGTATCACCAGCGAACGTAAGGTCCGTCGGAGCACCAGCAGCGGTCACGTCAGGAGCGTCGAACGGATTGTTGAGAATCGCGTTAGGGCGTCGGAAGTCAGCGTTCTCAATCGCACCGCGGTCGATGAACGGGTTCGAGCCAGTACCGCCGTTAGGCACACCGGTCAAACTGTCGACACGACGTTGTCCGTAAATATCAAAGTCCGGTGCCAAAATCGGTGAACGTGAAATTCCTACCGGCTCTTTGACCGTGTTGAAGAAGTTTTCACGGTCGCCCAAGGACGTATACGAATTGTCGATCAGACCGCTTCCCGCACGCGGGATGAAGTCACTACCTGAGAACAGTTCAGTCGTGGTCGGAATGTCTACCGACGCACTGCCCAGTGGCAATGAACTGTTGGTCGTGTTTCCAGAGAACGCGTTCCCATCGGATACCGTCAACGATGCATCGGAAGTATCGACATTGATTCCCTGATTGAAACCAACAATCACGTTGTTCAACAACGTTGGAGCAGCTCGGCCGCTCACATCGATACCGGTTCCCGATCCTTCGTTCACAATCGTGTTATTGACTACACGACTGAAGATATTCGCTGTACCGGTTTGGTTTTCACCGAAGTCACCGCCACCAATTTCAATCCCGATCGATCCAGAATTGCTGATCACGTTGTTCATGATCACAGCACCCGGAATTAATCCAAACGAGTTCGTATCTCGCAGTAGTCGTGCCGTCATCGGAACATCAGGATCCATCACCGAAGAGATACCGACATTCGCTGAATCGCGGATGAAGTTACCCTCGATGATCAATTGACCTTGATCTTGAGTTCGGTTGACATCCGTAATTCCGAAGTGGTAATCGGTCATCAACACATCGCGATACTCTTCGCCAAGGTCGTCTGCCGGACGAACCGTCATTTGGTAATCACCAGACTGGGCGTCGGTAAGACTGATCGGCCCAGGGTCACCCGAGTATCGTGCCGTGCTACTGATAACGATGTCATAGTAGCCAGAGCGTTGTGGCGTGAAGGTAAGGTTTGCTCCCGCTTGGGTCTCACCAAGTCCGATTGTGGGTTGAGAGAAGTCCGACGTCGCAAAGGTACCTTCAGTCGCAGGTGCGACCGCTTCGTTCTGAGCGAAAGCGAAATTCAGCGAGGTTTCCGAGAAGATCGTTCCCGCTTCGACAATCGCTACGAAAGGCAACTGCAAACTGACACCGGTTCGGAACAGACCAGTCGTGTCGACATCGATATCGATCGCCTCGCCCGCGGTCAAGTAAACCCGCACCACATCCATGTCGAAAGTCGGATCGGTAATCTGAACACCGCCATCGTCCGCACTACTACCGGGACTAATCCCAATGGCTACCGGATCACCGATCTTACCGGTCGCGATCAATGTGTCACCCGATACATAGCCAGGGACCGCTGCTTGGGCCAATTGGTCTGTATACAGAACGTAGTCGACGGTATCGGAATCATGGTCGATGATGGAAACTCGACGATTGGTGTAGCGACCTGCGTAGGTCTCTTCAGCAACCATGTCGAGTTTCAGCGTACGGCCCGAACCTGGATTGACGAATACTTCGCCGCCGAACAACTCCACTCTTCGTGAGGTCGACGTTCCACTTTCACGGCTATCACCCGTCGCAGCAAGAATCGTTAGCGTATCTTGTGCTTGGTCGGAATTAATCGCATCCCGAATCGAAGCAGCTACTTCCGCAGCCGTATTGGCAGGATCGAAGTAGACCGGCACGTTACCCGCAGCGATATCAACACCGGGTTCGTAACGACTATCAAATTCAAAAGTTAGACGTTGAGTTCCGTCATCTAGAACGAAGAAGTCTCCGTCCTTCAGGTCGATGCCCTCTGGAGCAACGATCGTCACGGCCCCGTCTGCCAAACGATCATTGGTATCAAAGGACCGGCCCAGACCTAACTGCTCGTCCAGATATAAGTTGATTGGATCGTAGTCTTCCGGAACGCCATATTCATCAGCGGTGCGAATTTCTAGGGCGTACGGTCCGACTAAGATTTCATCAGCATGTTCTGGCTGAACGCTGTCCGCACGCGAGTCAGGAATATAAGCGGGATCCAACACGAAGTTCGAATTCGCAGGCTGACCACCATAGTTCTCGTACAACACGACTTCGCCACGCTCAGCGAATCCGACGACGATATCGTCGATGTAAACGCCTTCCACGACGTTGTTTTGCGCACCGGCGGTACTTCTTTGAGAGCTTGCAAACGCAATTGGGGCTCCTAAACCAAACTCATCACCTGGCATCGCCAAGTTAAAGTCGAGCTGATTCAATCCATAAGGTCCCGGGTCGGCAACGAATGTGCTGTAGACACGGATCCGGTCTTCGGCCGACTTCTTATAGCTTTCCAAAGAAGCTGTAGACTCGTACTCATAAAGTTGCGCCGCGTTGGTGCCTAAGCTGAACCTTAACGCACGGCGAAGCTGATCAGTAACCTCGACGCTATCCATGGTCGAATTGACCAAGACGGGGACCGCGCGGGCCGTGTACGAGAAGTTCGATACTGTGTCCTGCTCCGCTTCCCAAGACACGATTTGTGAATCGGGATCGTTGGTTTCAACCGAACTTGCATTGACTAATCGGACTTCACGTCCACCCGCACCTACAATCAACGGCACCAAGCTCTTGTCCAAGGCAGCCACAAACTTCACAGCCACCTCAGCTGCCGAATCGCCAATCTCGTACCCAATCTCGTTGGCCTGGCCGGTCGGGGTCAACGTAAAGGTGTACACCTCACCCAAATCGTTGGTTGGATCATTCTTTCGATAGATCGTGATTTCTTCGCCATCGATAAGGTCTGCACCTGAAGGGAGCGTTACCGGAATGACATAGGTGTCGACTTCCAGTTCGCCTTCGGTAGTGATTGCCGGGTTGGTGATCACGTTGGCGTTGGAGCCGTACACAGCTAGACCGAAACCGACACCATTGAACAACTCGATCGCGTTCAGGTTGGGATTCGTTTGCTGCAACCTAGCTGCAATTCGGGCAGCAATGTCCTCAGCCGATTCGGCTTCGTTGAAGCTAATCTTGATCGTCGTATCATCGGGTAGGTCCGTACCTTCACGTACGAACGTAATCACGACCGTTTCGCCACCACCGGACAATTCAATCTGTTCGCCGGTTCGCAATTCTGCGCCGTCGGGGATATTGATGACGGCCACTTCTTCCATTTGAAGTGTGACACTCGATTCCGGAGCCGTGGTGATCAAATCATTCGCAACCACCATCAACCGATTGGTTGATCCTTTAGTTGCTGTTGCGACATTTGTATATCGGGCAACTAACGCGTCTCGAATATCCTCGGCCGAATCGGTACTATCAAAAGCAAAAGAATTTAGAGCGTTGACAACAGCTGTAGTGTTTGTGCGCCGCTCTCGAAGCGTTAATTCTGTTCCGATCGAGATAGTTTGGCCGTTTTCATCTAGCACCGCGTCCAGCTGGATCGTGTCCCGATCATTTGCTTGAGCACCGGATGGAACCGTGATTTCGATGGCCGAACGTTCAGTCGATGTAAACCTAGAAGCGGCGTTATCGACTCGGACTGAAACAGTATCTCCATAAACAATAACTTTGTTTCCAGAGATGCTGAAATCCACATTTGCAGGCAGAGCAATCTCAGCAAATCGTTCAGCAATGGTCCTCACCGGCGTATTGTTGTTGTACACAACTGACTCAAGCGCAGATGTACCCACCGCATCATTGAACCGGACATTGTAAGTTGCGTTGTTTACGGTAACAGAAATCACCTCGCCATCGATAATACCAGCAGCAGTTGAGGGTAACTCTATCTCAACCGCCTGAATATCGCGCGAAGCAAATTGGTTGGCTTGTTGAACGGCATCAATGTTGGCTAGATCGTTGCCGTTGCTATCAACAACCCGCACGCGGATCGTGGTCCCTTCCTGAATCGGGTCGAGGAACGCTCCTGCAGTCGCGTTGTTATTGATTGCGGTGAAGACCGCATTTGCGACCACCGTCACGTTGTCGGAATCGGAGAACCCAACAACTTCGCTAGCATCATAAGGAGCCAGCAGGGCAGCCGGGACGCCATCGCCATCATCAAACGCGAGAGCAAACTGGCGGTTTACCCCACCGCCGTCGACGTAGTCGATAACGACCAACTCATCATCGTTTAGTTCCGCACCCGATCGAACATCAATACGTGATCGAACATCCGCTTCCGCGTTCACCGAGGTGATCACCTGAGAAGGAGCTGCGGTGACGAAGACCTGCACTCCTTCCTCAATGAAGACAACATTGTTATCGCCATCTAAGTAAGCAGTACCGGCTGGAAGCGCTTCCAGAATCCGAGTTGCAATTTCCGCTTTGGTATCACCCGAATCAGCAATAATCTCGTTCGGGCTGGCTGTCGAGTTGACAGTACGAACGTATCGCAGCACATCAGACGAGAAGCCTGGATAGAGAATGAAGATCTGCTCGCCCGGCAAAGTCGAGCTACCTGCAGCAGCCGTGTCACCGGTCGGAACATTCAACACAGTGAAAGTACCGGCAAAGTCAATCGGATTTGCTTGGCCACCTTGGAGCGTCTCTCCAATCGTCACTTCCGAAGCCGCCAACAGACTTAGATTTCCGTCGCCATCCACGCGAGGTCGCATTTGACCTGGCACTGCGGCTGCAACGGCCCTGGCAACTTCAATTCGAGTTGCATTGGGATCAATCAGAACTTCGATCACATCGGCAGCAGGTCCACCTACTGTCAAAGTATCAACGAAGACCACAGTTTGGGTCAGAGGATTCAAATCCGAAGACGGGCTATTGTAGGTCACCGTAAACGAATCGCCATTGATCAAGTCCGTGCCACTTGGCAGGATCACATCGCGGCCAACAACAGTCTGCAACAAGGAGAACGATCCGTCATCGTTCTGCAAACTGGTGCGGTCGTTGTCGTCGATCGTTTCACCGTCAACACCGACCAATTCGATCGAACCGAAGTGACTTCGCATCGATCCAGCGGTGCTGAAGTCAAAGCGAATTCGCACATCACGGCTGCCCGCGAATTCCGAAAGGTCAGCTCGCACTTGACGCCACTGACCGTCCTCGTTGTCATCGAAAACGGTCTGCACATCGATATTGGTTTCAGCGTAATAGTCGTACTCGTCGCTAAGCCCAAGCGATCGGAACGCATCATTAGTTGCTAATAGTTTCCATTCGCCATCGTCACCAGCGGCGAATACCCGGAAGCTATCGTTCTGGGCCCGAGCAGGCGTGTAATCGTCATCCCCTTCCACTTCGATGTGATAGGTGAAGTACAGCGTTGGCTTATCATCAGCACTGTATTCTCGCAGATCGATTGAGTCCGAAATGGTCGAACCATGGCTGCCGCCAGGAGCGATCTGCCCCAACGCATCACCGTCGGCTCGTGCGATGGTGTTATCCGCAGCATCGCCAGTGACTTCAAAACCGAAGTAAAGACTGTTCCCACCACTCGTGTTAAGTCGACTTTGGTCATAGGTCGTCACTAAACCATGGCCATCATCGGCCCGACGATCGACCGTCGAGTGCCAGGGGTTGTATTCCAAGTTACTGAATGCAAGACCACTAGGAGTCTGGCCTACACTGAACCCATCGACGAAGCTCAACTGGACCGCTGAACGACCGTTGTAGAATACATTTGCAGGTTCAGTCGTCAGTTCACCGGCTTCGTTGGTCGTTAGCGTGAACGCATACATCCAACCATCAGGCGTTGTCGCAAATAGGGTCTCAGCATAGACGCCGTCTTCGACGACCTGAGGTCCATAGGACAAACCTGAAAACACAGGAACGGTGATGAACTGAGTGCTATCATTAGGATCAACAATCAGCCGCGTGCTACCACCGATGTGAGCGGGATCGGCTTCGAGATATCCGTAGAACTCCGTTGGGATGATGTCGTTGTAGCCTTCCGCCGTGCTACCGACCGGTGCGGCGACGCCTGAGTTTGGATTGAAGACGTGAATACCGCCTAGATCCGTTACCCCCACGAGATCGCCATTCGGGCTGATAAAGTTGTTGATTGCCGCAACCCCAGTGATATCACCACCATCACCACCGGTGATATCGATGAAACCAGTGTCTACAATCCCGAATTCGACTTCGTCGGAAGCCGGACCGAACACGGTCGAATAAGTTGCCGCACCGAAGTTTCGGTCCGCTGTGGCTAGGCGACTTCCCCGCGAAAGGATCTCGCCATTATCCGCAGCGGCGAGATAGATAATATTGGTACGCAGTGACAACGGCACCTCGCCGCCAGTCCCGGCTGAATCACGATTACCGATCACCCAGAAAGTCTCGTTATTCGATACGACGCTCGTATTAATTGACGAAGCGGAGTCGTTTCGACGGAAAGTCATCGCATTGATGATCAGTTGAGCATCTGTATCCACTCGGTTATTAACGCCGTTCGGATTCGTTTCACGGAACGTGATTGAATCGTCACCGGTGTTTCCGCCGCTGCCATCGGCGGGATCGACGTTAATGAAGTTCCCAATCGTAGCACTGTTAAATGGGTTGTTGCCCGTACTGTAAGTGAACAACTCACCGTCATCACGAATGGCCAAGTCGCCAGACGCAGGACCAAAGGATCCGATCAAGCGTTCCATGGTCCCGGTAAACGGGTTGAAGCTCGCAAGCGTACTAGACGTGTTACCAGCAATACCACCTTCGTAATTGATAAACAGTCGAATGTCATCAAGTGTGTATTCAACCGGTGAAGAAGCGTCGAACAAAGGTTCGATCACAGGTCGTTCGGCAGTGTAATCCAGCTGCCGCGAAGAGAAGAAGATCGACTCTTCGAGGGAGTCATGACTGATGTTGCGGATCGAATTGATCGGCATCAAACGCACGTCAGGATTGGTTGCGTTCTGCGTGAAGAACTGGTCAAGCACTGCTGGCACCGCAGCTTGGCTGCTAACGACAACGTAGTACGTACCTTCAGGCAATTGAACGGGGCCGATGTAGGCATCCTGCACACCTGCGGAACCGGCCGTTAGGTTTTCCAAATCGACACCCTGCAAAGGACGCCCTTGGTCATCGGTGACATTGCTATCTCGACTGACCAGAATCACACGCCCTTGCGAGTCGTAAACCGACAACACTGTGTTCACACGTGCCAATTCGTCTGCATAGTCGATATCGAACGTTGCAGTTACGAAACGATTCTCGCTATCGAAGGTATCTGGCGACAATTGCTGTGCAACCAACTGCACCTGATAGATATCCACGTCCTCAATACGCAGATCCAAATCGGTAGTCGTCAAGTTTCCAATTTCACCGCTAACTACTAGCGAAGCTCGATCGGTGGTCAACAAGTTGCCCAGATCCTGAGCGTCGCCAAGGCTTGCTTGCAGACGATCGTTGACGGCTTCACGAGTGGTTTCGTCGCCGCTGTTGCGATCGCCAGGCGTTGGGTCGATGTAGACAACTTCTTCACCGAAATCGCCCGACAATGGGCTATGAAGCGGCGAACCACTTACTTGAATCGCGGTCGTCGCGTAACGAATGTCGGCGCCTCGAATAGTCGAACCGGCTACCTCATCGGTTCCCCGAAGTCGAATGCCCAATTCGTATTGGCCCATCGTCTCCGCATTGTTAGATCGAACGCGGATGAAGTAGTTCGTATCGACACCGGCATCGCCAGGCAATACGACACGGAAACCAGCATCCAGCGGGTTGGCCGATTCGACATTGCCACTGGAAAGTCCAGTTGGAAGAGCACGGACTTCGCTGGCGTTCACACCCTGTGGCAATGCACCGTTGACGTAGAGCTTTGTCGGATCAACCGCTTCAGCCAACGAATCGTTGCTGCGTGCGATGACTTCTCCGTTGACATTGACGAGCTCCAGGACCGTATCGAGCCCAAAGGTTGTTTCATCAATATCGAAGTAAACAATTGTCTTACCAGGGGCAGTGAAACGGTAGGTGTCCACGTCGTTATCGGTTGCCAAAGTGCCCCGAACCGTGATCCCTAAACGCTTATTTTCGTCGCCTGCATACTCGTCGGCGGCAAGATCACCAACGATCTGCGCGTTACCAGGAGCTTGGTTCGTTGTGATCGCACCGGCTTCTCCTCGTTCACTCTCGAACACGTAGGCAACGTTTCGGTCATTCGCATAAGGCTGGATTTGAAGACCGATCCAGTCGCCCGCTGCGGGTGCAATATCTGTGTTACCAAGGGTGTCTGAACTGGATTGACCGTCGGGCGTGAATCCAGCCCCGATAGTGTTGTCATTCAAGCTAGTCAACACGACTGGGAATCCAGGCGATCCAAGAACCTGGATAGTGCCACCGATTCGATCGTCGATATCAAGCTCGCGTCCCCCGCCGACCAGGGTTCCTTGATCAGAGAACTTCACAACCAATGATTGATCGGCATCACTGCGAAGTCGCAACGCGCCATGATAGTGATGAGTCAGCGAATAGATCGGACCTTCCACCACGTGCACAATATCCGTGTCATCCCAAACGCTATCCGTTGTGACGATTTCGCTTCGAACTCGCATACCGTTGATCGCGTTGCCCGACAGCTTGTTGTCCAGCAACAAAGGACCTTGGTTATCGGGCCGAACGTCGAAACGATCGATTCCACCCGTTGAGCGTCCCGAATCAATCGTGCCTTGGAATGCCAAAGCATCAGGGTTGATACTGATCGCCGCACCGTCGCCATCAACGATGGTGTTACCAATCAAGACCGGTTGCGATCCACGTACGAAGATCGTCGAGGAATCGTTAAACCCTTGCCCGCCTCGGATATCAGTTGGGCCAGAGTTACTTTCGATACCGCTGGCATTGTTGATGAACGTTGAGTTCACGACTCGAACATCAGCCTGCAAGATTTCGAGAGCATTAAAGGAGTCCGAACCGGCCGCACCACCGCCATAGCGGAAGTCGGTGTACGCGATAGACCCTGTGGCCCCTTGGCGGAACATGATCCCACCCCAATCGCCTTTGTCACCCTCACTTGCACCGTTGTTGTTGGTGTCAAAAGTACCTCCAATGCCGTATTCATCGTCGTTTCGAGACGTGAAGATGATTGGCTTACTATCGGTTCCCTCAGCATAGAAGTCCGCACCGATTCCGACTTCGATACGAGAGGCATCGAACTTGACAATGGTGTCGGGATCGATCGTCAATCGGGCGTCAAACCGTGGCAACAGCTTGGTTCCGCCATTGGCGTTGGCTCCCAACTCACGTCCCAACACTGACCCATCGGTAGTTGCATTTGGCGAGAACCCAGTATCGATCAGAGTCGTTTCGCCTAAACGCAACTCCGCAATCAGATAATACTTCCCTGTTGCTGGATCAACACGATAGACATTGGTACCGATGAACTCATCGGGGGCTACAGGCAGGTTCGTTAAACGAATCACTCCATCTTGAAGTGCAACCACGGTGTTAGTCGCGCTACTTGCTTCCGTCTCGCCACCGTAGACATCCGCAAACGTGATTCGGTAGTCGTAGCCCCGGTCACGCTGCAACGTTCCGACTGGCAAAACTTCGCCTGGGCCAAGGTCCGCCGCAGTGTAACGCGCGGCAACGATACCACTGGCAACAGGCTTTACCTCTACGTTCGCTTCACGCTTCAGGTCTTGCCCGTAATCAACGAACTGGCGGGTACGCCGGTCCAACTGAGCCACCAATTCATAAGATTCGACTCCCCCGACCACGACTCGGCGATAAAGATTTCGCCCCGAAAAGCCTTCGCCAGCCAAAGGCAAGTTGTTCAAAACAACCGCATTGCTTGAGCCAGTCAGAATACGTGAACTCGTTGGCATACTTACCAACGATTCATGACCTTCATCGGTAACAAAGGTCAGTTTGTATTGGTACGTTCCTGCAGTCAGCCCAGGGTTACCCGCAAGGGTAGTTTCGTTCGCGGTCGAGGCAGTCAAAGTCACACTGCCAACATCTGGTCGATCTTCTAACAAGATTGGACCACCCGGTGCACCGGAGATCGTCAAAACTTCACTGATAACGTGAACGACGTCGGTATCGTCGAAGCGACCACTGACCGTCAACGTTTCCAGTTCATCCACTGCGGGAGTAAGCACGCGTACAAACAATCCGTTGATCGAATTGTTCGTCACGACGTTGCCGTAGATCTCCGGCCCGGCACGATCGTAGTCACTGGTAAAAGCTTCTACAGGCTGGTAACGCGGTGCATGAAAGCTGTCCTCGCGGAAGCTATTCGGATCAGCACTGAAGGCAGCAAACGCACTCAGTGAGATCTGGTTATGGATCAACGTCGGTCGACTCTCGAACATCTTGATCGGCGACACAACTTCATCGCGAAGTCCCGTACGACCACCGCCATATCGCATATCCGCGTGCGATACGAAGTCCAAGAAAATACCTTGATCTTCCCAGTTGCCGCGTCCTTCTGCGTTATCGATGTCGTTTCGCAACTCGATCCCGGCCCAGTCGCCGCTGATCGGTGTTGTGTTATTTGAGTTCGAATCGATCCCAAACGACTCGTCGTTGTAACTGGTGAAGATAACGGACGATTCTGGTGTTCCGAGGACCTGAATAGCGGCTAGAGAGCGGTCCGAGTCGACAGCACTACTGCCCACGACAATCTTGGAATCTCGCATCTTGAAGATCGACCCAGCGTCGATCATGACCGTCACGTTCTTCTTAACTTCGAACGTCTCGCCGTCGATCAAGACATCGTTCAGCGGACCGCCACGACCCAATTCATATGCAGGGTTATCGCCGACGGTCTGGATGTCACCGTCATTACCGACTGATGGCAACAAACGAATAATGTCACCGGCCTTTGATTCAGCGATCGCCTTTTGGATCGTTCGGTATGGCGAATCAAGCGAGCCCGAATTCGAGTCGTTCCCGTCAGTGTCCTTCACGACGAAAATTGTCCGTGGGACGGATGTGTCCCCAGGATTAGTATCAGGTGCGGTCTGGAACCAGAAGTTGAAATCGCCGCCAGCGGTACCGTCCGCATCGCCGTCCAAACGCGTGCCGCGTCGATCCGAAAGCGCGTCGGCGTTAGCTTCACCCGACGTGGTATCAAACGTGATACGCAGCTCGTAGTCGCCCTCGGTTAGACCACCAGCACCAGTGCCATCTTGCTCGCCATCATAGGAATCATTACCGGTGCTAGAGACACCGACGACGTAATCACCTGCGGTCAGATCTACTCGGACATACGAGTCATCGCCGAACGAATCGTCGTTACGAGCTACCAATTCAAAATTGACCGCACCGTTGTCGCCAGGGCTCTTGCGATACAACTGGACCAGCGTGTCCAGCAAGCTGACATCATCGAGTCGCTGTGCAAAGGTTTCCAACGTAACCCGACCCACAATCTCATCGGCCGCTACGCCGGTGGGCGAATCGATAGTGAATGAATAGAAATCGACATCGCTACTTTCAGGACGATGCAAAGCCTGGCCGATTGTGATATCGCTTTGGCTTAAGAAGTCAGGCTCGGTCGGCAACGAAGGGAAGCCCGCCAGACCATTCGTGCCACCATCGCTCAGGCTGCCGTCGTTCGAGTCAGTTTCGCTATTCGGCTCGTCAGGGCTACTACCACCCGCCGCCACTCCGTCGGGCAGCTCGAACAGATCGCCGATACCCAACAGGTTTCCGATACCGCGGAGTCCTTCAACGAACCAGCTCGGGCTATCATCGGGCGACAAACCATAACCGTCGTACCAACCTTCATCCGCTTCCAAGATCAAGATGCCACGCGATGGATCGCGGTCATTGACACGGTACAAACTGTACGGGGTACCTTCACCAGCGCCGGTGTCGACGGTTTCCTGAATCGCACGAAGGTCACCGGTAACGATCTGAAGACCCGAGTCTTCGGTTTCAACAAACGTAACGCCTAGATGCAACTCATAGAGATCAAAAATTTCCCGAGCACGCTCTTTCTGTGCTTCTGAAATCGCGTTATCAAGCGGGTTGCCGTTGGGATCCTCACCATACCGATTAGCAAAGTTATACGGGAATACATTGATTCCCGCTGAAGTATCGATACGACCAACCACACTCGCATCGCGACTCTGATCACGTGAACCCGGAGCATCGTACGCACCGGGCCACGGCGGCACGTATGCCCCCGTATTCTCGATCGATCCACCACGAAGCACCACACTCTGGACACCGTCAGCGGGATCGAAGCTTACTGTCGGATTGAGTGCCTGCATTCCACTGGCATCACTAACGGTAATCGTTCCACCATCGAACGTATTGTTCGAACCGACTGCGACAGGTGCACCACTTTCGTCGAGAACGGTCGAGCCTTCGGCGGCCACATTCAATACATCTGTCGCACCAGCAAGCCCGTCACCGCTACCAACTCGCAAACGGAACGTTCCCACACCATCAGCACGGCCAGTCAAAACTGACAGGTCATCTGAAAAACGCAGGATCGCCATGTTCGCCACGGGATCGTAAATGATCGTTTCAGGAGTGAAGAGAACATCGTCCGTGTTCTCCACTGTGTCTTGAGTCAAGAACAGAGAGTAGAAACGCGGATTGACGACCGACAGACTTGAAGTCGATTGCCCAGCTTCTGGAACCGCCGCGTTGGTGATCGTTCCTGCTTCGGGATTCGAGAACGGATCATCGTTAAAATAGACGTGAATTTCGTCAGTCGCCTGCTCGCGATTGTTTGCCACACCGGAAACAGGCTGCGGCACAACTGCAACGACCTTCGGCCCTACTTCGACTTCAAAATCAATATTCAGAGTCGGCGTCGCAGATCCAACCTGATCCGCGGGCAAAATCGCTTCGCCGGCGAGGTTTCGCAACGCGGTAATGTTCGTCTCGTCGCCCTGCGCATTGGCGAACACATCTTGATTATTGAAATCGTCGTAGCCAGCAATCTGAATCCGATAGCGATCGTCTGGAAGTGCTTCGGCGAAACGCGCCACCACAACGCGATCACCCACTTCGTCGTCTGCAAAATCCAAGACTCCTGGCTGAATCAGCAACTCATTGCCGTCATCAAACGTGCCATCTCCGCCGGACCCAATGACCCGAATCCCACCCAAAGTGGATGAATCGATCGCGGTATCGCCATCAAAACGGAAGGTCAACTCGCGAGGGGCGGTCGTGAGCTGATTCTGCTCGCTGGTGCCTTCCAGCCTGATTTGCGACTCCGCTCCCGCCTCGACGCTAACCAGTCGCGGACCGCTGATAATTTCAGCGGCCAGTAGTTCTCGTTTTTCCAAAGTCTGATGGTTGAGCTGCCTAGAAACGGCATTTTTCAAACTACGACTGCGACGGATTGAATTTCTTCGTTGGGTCATGGTTGACCGAAGCCTTGAAAGAAAAAGTGGTGTGACGAATAGCAGACGAGGTACCGGGGCAGAAAGTTCCGTTCCAACGCCCGACAAATTCACCTGGGCAGTTTAGTTCGACTTATTGGAATTCGCCTAAATTTCTACTTAGGACAAATCAAGGGCCGACGATCGCCGTACCGCCATAAGGGGTTGTGACGGTTCTAAGGAAAGATCTCGCCCCATCAATCCATGGCGTCGTGAGAACCATCTGGTTCGATCACGGTCCTCGTTCTGCCGTCCAGGGAAGCCGCCCTGGACAGCCTTCAATCCCGTCAAAACACGTCAAATACGGGACTTAGGTAACGAAAACCAACTGCAGTCGCGGGCTCGAAATCGACCGCAATCGGCGACAATCCGCCAACACATCTCACTATCGAGACGAAAATAGGGGGGGCACACAAAAGAAGGGCTAAGTGTGAAGCCCAGAGGTCAACGGGCACAGAAAAATGACTTTCTGGCCAAGACACGCCCCAGAAAAGAAGGTGACGTGAGTCCAATACCTCGCAGCGAACCGGTCTACCGGCGGCTTTTTCGTTTCCGGTTCATCGGATTCAGACTCTTGCGTGCAGGAGCCTGCTCGACCTCGACCTCAGGTTCCGGGGCGGCTTCAACCACAGGCTCAAAGCCTTCGAGCGTGTCTCGAACCAACAATTTGTTAATCCGCTGCTCAATACTGGTCAAAACATCACCTTCACCGGGGACGACGAACGTGAACGCAATACCGTCTCGCCCCATTCGTCCTGTCCGACCAACGCGGTGAACATAATCATCGCAGTCTTGAGGAACATCGAAGTTGACAATGTGCGAGATCGTTGTGATGTCGATTCCGCGGCCCACGACATCGGTTGCGACCAGGATTTTCAGCTTCCGGTCACGCAGTTTCTGCAACACGCTGTCTCGCTCCCGCTGCTGCATGTCACCGTGGATGGCACCGCACTTGCCGTGATAGGTACGAGCCAAATGTCGATAAAGCCGGTCCGTTCCCCGTTTCGTGCGACAGAAAACGATCGCTTGTTCGGGATCTTCCCGTTCCAAAAGTCGGTCGATCAGCTCCACCTTGCGATCTTGAGCGATTGTAAAATAGCGTTGTTCGATCGTCTCAACAGCCATCTCGTTGCGACAGCAATCGATCACAACGGGCTCTTGCATGTAGCTTTCCGCCAAACGACGGACTACCGCTGGCAAGGTTGCCGAAAGCAGCAAAGTTTGACGATTTCGCGGGCATTTTCGCAAAATCCGTTCGATTTGAGGCCGAAAACCGATGTCCAGCATACGGTCGGCTTCGTCCAAGACGACACACCACACCTTATCGGTTCGCAACGTCCCACGTTGCAGGTGATCGTGTACGCGTCCCGGGGTTCCAACCACGACCTGTACGCCGTTTTCGAGTTGCCGCAGTTGGCGGTTCATATTCTTGCCACCTGACAGGACGGCAATTTCGGTGGGCAAGCCGTGAGCAAGACGTTGGATTTCACCCGCCACTTGATCAGCGAGTTCACGAGTCGGCACGACGATGATTGCTTGAGGGTCGCGGCAATCTTCTAGCGAATCAAGCTGTTCCAGAATAGGAATCGAAAACGCGGCTGTTTTCCCGGTACCGGTACGAGCCTGACCGATCACATCCGTGCCCGACAAAGCGTGAGGAACCAACGCTGCCTGGATGGGTGAGGGCTTAGTAAAGCCTGCTTCGACCAAGGCTCGTCGCATGATCGGCGACAAATCCAACTCGTCAAACGACTCCATTTCCGGAGGTGTCTCGACGGGACCTACGGATTCCAATAACGCAATCGTATCACCTGCTTCTTCGAAGCGAGGCGGTCGTGAACCGCGGCGGGGACGTGCATTGCGAGGACCTTTTGAATAACTCATCTCATGAGTTTATCGCCAAGTCGTCGCTTGCGACACTGGGTCGCTGCCACACATTCCGATCCGATCGCACTTTTGGATCGAAATTTGCCTTCGATCGCTTCAATTGGAAGTCGACCGCCAAGATCGAGCCGATTGAATCGAGCATCCAACTGCCACGACGCTTCCGCATTCTCAAAAATACGTCGCAACGCCGATAGCAAAACACCGCTTATCACCTGACCAAAGGTGTCACCAGGAACCTGATAATCCGAACACCCCCTCGTCTCTGGGCAGCTATTTCAATCCCGCTGACAATATCGAGTTCACGATGCCACTGTTTGATTCCCAGTTGATCCTTGATTCACAACCGATTGTGCCTGAAGATCACCATGGCGTCGCTCAAGTCCCGCCAGCCTTATTTTTGCCAACCCCCGGTTCAGCCTCCCGAACAACCGCTCTTCCAGTCTCAGCATCATTACCGGCTGAATCGGTTTCCACTAAATCTCCGCCAGCTAATTGCATTCCTGCTGAATGCAAGCCTACTGAATCCATACATTCCACCAGAATCACCGTGCCACCTGACTCCTCCCCATTCGATGAATCGCTCCCACCGGGGAAATTCACGTCGCGAAAAGAGGTTCCCACGGATCCGGCACAAACCGAGTTGTTCGAGACGAACCCACCGCCTTGGGAACTCGCGGTCGAAGACGATGTCTTGCTCGCATCGATCGCATTCGCGAAATCGCCTCATGGCCCGTACGACTACCGCATCCCTGATTCGATGCGTGAAGACCTGAAACCTGGCATGCGAGTCGGCGTACCATTGGGTCACCGCAAAAAGCCCACGATCGGCTGGTGCGTGGGGGTTAAAGAAGGTTCTGCCGCCCACCGCAAGTTACGCGACGTCGCCGAATTGCTCGATGAATCGCCGCTTTGCGATGCCGCTCTCGTGCGTCTGGTGATGTGGATGGGGCACTACTATCAAGTCCCCGCCGGACAGGTCTTCGACACGCTCATTCCGTCGAGTGTTCGTGCGGGCGCGGGCACGCGTCAGACCACCTATTTCACACCGGCCAAAGGAATCACCGACCAACAGATCGAGAAACTATCCGCCAAACAGCAAGCGGTGATGCGGTTATTGATCAGCAATGGAAAACCGATGACCGCTACCGAGTTAGCCGTTACGGTGGGCTGCACCGAAGATCCCATTCGGCGGCTTCGTAAGAAGGAGTTTTTGATTCCTGAAGTTCGTCGCGAAATGCATTCGAACATCCGCATTTTAGCCCAACACAACGATGGCGAACGCAAAACGAAACTGGAACTGACCGCGCAACAAGAAAATGCGCTCGAAAGAATCAACACCGCCGTCGATAGCGGACGTGGACGCACGTTGTTACTGCATGGCGTAACCGGAAGCGGCAAAACCGAGGTCTATATCAAAGCAATCGAGCATGTCGTTTCCCAGGCGGGCTCGGCGATCGTCATGGTTCCGGAAATTAGCCTGACGCCTCAAACTCGCGGGCGTTTCGAGAGCCGCTTTGACTCGGTTGCCGTTTTGCATTCGCAAATGTCGCCTTCGGAGCGGCACTACCACTGGCAACGCATTCGCCGAGGTGAGGTGCAAGTCGTGATCGGCCCCCGAAGTGCCGTTTTTGCACCGTTACCTAATCTAGGATTGATCGTTCTGGATGAAGAACACGACACGTCGTTCAAACAAGACACCCAGCCTCGCTACCACGCGCGCAAAGTCGCCCATGCACGCGCGATGGCGCTCGGCATCCCGTTACTTCTGGGATCGGCGACGCCTTCCATGGAAGCATGGCACGCCAGTCAAAACGGTCACGCTGAACTGATCTCGATGCCTAACCGCGTCGCGAATCGTCCGATGCCGGACGTGCAATTGGTGGATTTGCGGATTCGCGATGAACGCGGCGGCGGTGGCGCGATTAGCCGCCCACTGTATGCCGCGGTGGAGGAAACGATTCGCGAAAAGGGGCAGGCAATCCTGCTGCTTAACCGACGTGGATTTGCCACGACGATCCAGTGTCCTTCATGTGGCCATGTCGTTGCATGTCCGGACTGTGACATGCCGCTAACCCATCACCGCGATGGCGGCAAAGCGATGTGCCATTACTGCGACTACACGATCGGTACACCACCATGGTGCCCGGCCTGTCGGTTCGATGGTATTCGATACGGCGGATTAGGAACCCAGAAGCTAGAGATGGAAGCGAAGGCGAAATTCCCCAACGCCAAGATCGCTCGCATGGACAGCGATACGATGAAACGTCCCGGAAGCCATCAACGCGTGTTATCGGAATTCCGTGCAGGTGAAATTGACCTGCTGCTCGGAACGCAAATGATCGCCAAGGGATTGGACTTCCCAAACGTGTTGCTTGTTGGCGTGATCAATGCCGACTCCGCCTTGCACTTCCCCGACTTTCGGGCTGCCGAACGCACCTTCCAACTCGTCACTCAGGTTGCCGGACGGACTGGGCGAGGTGACCGTGGCGGACGCGTGATCGTTCAGACGTTCACTCCCGAACACCCTGCTATCCAAGCCGCCTCGCGCCACGACTACCACAAGTTCGTCGAGGAAGAGATGGTCAACCGGCGAAAGTTCAACTATCCGCCACTGGGTAGTGTGGCTCGTATCATCATCCGCGGTCCCCTCGAAGATAAAACCGAAGCGGTCGCCGACGCCATCCTGTCTCGCCTTGAATCGGCTCGAGACCTACTCGGGTCCGAAGTTCGAATCCTCGGACCGGCTCCACCGCCGATTGGACGAATAAGAGGCAAATATCGCTTTCATCTGCTGCTGCAGGCCACCGAAGCCGCCGTGGTGGGCGAGACCATTCGGCGTGCCCTGGCGGACTTCAAGACCGACCCGAAAGAAGAAATTGAGTTCCTCGTCGACATTGATCCCGTCAATTTGCTCTAGAAACAGTCGACACCTCGCAACAACGAATCGAAACAACAGCGGAACCGTTAACTGGGACAACCATCCTGGCAAATGCGGAAAGAACCCAAGACACGGAAAACGAAAGAACATTTTGCTGGCTGGTTACAGTATTCTAGTAACGGATTGAGGTACCAGCATCGTCATGAGTCGCGAACCATGGCCAGCCTTCCGCTTGTTTCGTAATGACCACCAACACGCCCACCAACTCTCAAGAATACGGCTTCCTCCAACCGCCGTCGCATCCCGGTGACCTGGGAACGCTAGGGAACTATCGAATCCTTGGCGAGCTCGGCAAGGGTGGCATGGGGTATGTATTCCGCGCCGAAGACACGGTGTTGGAACGAGCAGTAGCCCTGAAGGTCATGAACCAAAAGGTCGCGTCGACGTCCAACAGTCGCGAACGATTCATCCAAGAGGCACGAGCGATGGCCGCCGTGCATCACGACAACGTCGTCGTGATCTTCGAAGTCGGCACCCAGGACGGCACTCCGTTCATGGCCATGGAGATGCTTCGCGGTGAAACGCTCGAAGCAGTTAACAAACGCAAAGAAGGTCGCGACTTTCGAACCGTCATCGATTACGCCGCCCAAATTTCTCGAGGGCTCGCCGCCGCCCATGCAAAAGGAATCGTTCACCGCGACATCAAGCCAGCCAACATCTGGATTGAAGAAGGCAGCGGGCGAGTCAAGATTCTGGACTTCGGACTCGCCCTCGCACAATCACCGCTCGATGAGTTCACAGGTGTCGGTTCAGTATGTGGAACTCCTGGATATCTCACTCCCGAGCAGGCACGCAGTGACCCCCTCGATGCCCGCAGTGACCTCTATAGTCTGGGCGTGGTTCTGTACGAAATGTGTACCGGACGCCTACCGATTCAGTGTGCGGCGATCGCCGAGCAACTGGTGGGCTTGCTTGCGCATTCCCCTAAGCCACTGCGGGAACTGAACCCCGACATCCCGCAGCCGCTTGCCGATCTGATCCACCAACTATTGGAAAAGGAGCCCGGTGAGCGTCCCGCATCTGCCGTTGCGTTGGAACAGCAACTCAAAAAGGTTGCCGTCGAGTGTGAAGCCAAGACCGAAGTCGCTCTGTCACTCAACAAGCTTCAAGCCAGTTTGCAGGAAGTCGTTAGCAAACAATCAACCGACGTTGAACCTGTTGTCGAAACCGTTGAGCAACTGCCGGCCTTCGACACCCTCGATCCGCTATCGATTCCATCCTCGCCAACGAACCTACCTGGGGCGACGAACCTACCCGGGCCACCTGTCGCAGCCCCGGCAACCTTCCAGCGCGTCCGACCAAATTCACCAACGAAACCTGCAGCAAAGACGGCTACCGATACCGCGGCAGTCAACCCGCTGGTTTGGGTTGGCGCTGGAATCGCCGCCACCTTGGCTCTCGTGGGAATCCTAGCTTGGTTGATCTTGCCGGGTTCCTCTTCGACGCCCATCGTCGTGTCGGCACCGAACACAAACTCGAATCCCGCAAACACGAACACTGCGTCTAACCAGCCTCCCAAATCCAATCCACCTCAACAGAATCGCCCGAAGAACGAATCTAACCCTAACAGCAAATCTCGCCCCAACCGAAACAAGAACAATTCCAACGCGGGTAACAAGAACACACCCAACAAAAACAACAATCGATCAGCCAACACACCAGCGAAGACGCCCCCAGCAAACTCGAATAACACTCGCGACACCGAACCTAACTTGGAAAGCTCGCGGACCCCAGATGCAGATTCAATCGAACCTCGAACTGAACCGGAGATGAGTCCCGAACCACCGGCTGAAGTTCAAGACATGTCCTCTGAAAGCTCAACCGACCCGCCTACCGAACCCGCCCCAGTTTCGACCGTCCCCACCAAAAACTTGGTTCTGAGCACCGCAGAAGGAAACGGAGCCGATTCAACCGTACGAAGTAACTCCCCGACTACCCCGCTTGGTCTCAAACCAGCCTTAGCAATCCATTCCAAGAAAGGCGAAGAGACCCAGCACGTCTACATGCGTTTCGACTTGAGCGCCCTTCCGGTCGACCGAAAAGAGGCGTTGCAAGTCGCCCTTTCGCTGACCCTATTGAAAACACCTATCCCTCCTAGCACTGAAATTCGGCTATACGGAAGCGACGCTGACGCGGCGGAACGGTGGCGTGAAGAGGGTGCTGCCGCGATCACCTGGGGAAATTCGTTCTCCGGCCCCGGGCTTGAAAAGACGCTTCCTCTGTTGGTGAATCTTACTAGCGAAGATCTCGTTGTTGCAGGAGAAAAGATCTTCCTGACCAGTGATAAGCTGAGCGACTTTGTGCGAAAATCAAAAGGACGATCAGTCACGCTGGTCGTCGCCGGAAGCAATGCCGATGACCTAGCGGTGTTGTTCGTCAGCCGTGACAAGGATTCCGAACGGGCTCCCTCGCTGATCGTCAAAGTCCCCGATAATTAGCCGAATGACGCTAGATAGCCAGTGCCGCCAATTTCTAGACGCGGTCGCAGAAACCAAACGTCCCCCCTGGGAAGAACTGGGGGTGAGTGCAGCGCGATCGATCTTCACCAATCTGAAAGAAGCGTTTGGTGAAGCCCCCTCAATGCGTCGCGTCGAAGATCGATCGCTGACCGGACCGGTCCCACACGATGGCCCGAGCACGACTGTCAACGTTCGAATCTATCATCCCGTTGTCATAGGTCCCCACCCCGAAAAACCATTGCCAGCGTGGATGTTCTTTCATGGTGGCGGGTGGGTTCTCGGTGACCTGGATTCGCACGATGCGATGGCCCGGCGACTGGCCGACGCCTCACAAGCGGTGGTGATCTCAGTCGACTATCGCCGCTCCCCCGAGCACACTCATCCAGTCCCAATCCACGATTGCTATGCCGCCACATGTGCGGTGATCAACCAAGCCCGTGAACTTGGTATCGACCGCAATCGCATCGCCTTAATTGGCGATAGTGCGGGCGGGCATATTGCCGCCAGCGTGGCGTCGCTCGCAACGACTAAGCAACCCGGAAGCATTCACCAGCTCACCTTGTTGTACCCCGTCGTCTCACCTTCGTTTGACACACCTTCCTATCGACAATTTGCCGAGGGTTTCGGTCTAAGGCGTTCCACGATGCAGTGGTTCTGGGAAAATTACACCGGCCTAAAAATGCCCGAAATCCCAAACTCCGCCGCTTACGAAACACCATTGGACTTGATGACGTGCAACGTGAGCTCATTCCCACCAACGCACATCATCACCGCTCAGTACGACGTTCTACGAGATGAAGGCATCCAGTTTGCACAACGCCTTCACGCCACAGGTATCCAGACAACACACCGAAACTACGACGGCGTCATCCATGGCTTCGTTCACTTCGCTGGAGTGATTAGCGCTGGCGAACGAGCGACTCTTCAGATCGGGAAAATCCTCCGAGGCCCGGCAAGCGAACTGCTCTAGCTCTATTCCTTCTTGCCAGTCTGCAACGTCTGTGCAATCGCAGTGGTCAAACCAGTAAGTGATTCAGCAGTGTAGTTTTTCACTGCTGCAACATCCTGCATTTCCGGGGTCATCTCAAATGCCGTTCCCTGAGGAATCTGCACTAGTGCAAACGCCTTCTTCGACGGTATCCCCATGAAATTGAACTCACTTTTCTTGACGTTCATGATGCGATCTTCACGCATATTGGGAGGAAGAAGCTGGGCGGTCGTGTCAGCAACGGTAAGCGCTTGCCCTCGTTGCACCGGATCCAACAACCAGACGAGCGTCCCTAAATTGCCGTTCTCCGGAAACACCCAAATATAGTAACGAACTACCATCTCGCGATGCTCGCCGTTTCGCAGCATCGTCGCGGGGGCATCAATCACCATCGAATTTGGTGTCCGCGCGACCTGCTCTACTTTCGACAAGGCCGCAATATTTCCTTCCAGAACACCCCGTCCGATCAGTGATAAATTGCCGCCCAATTCACCTTGGGTCGCTGAATTCACGATCACATTCTTCCCGTCGATGTTCATCGAGAAACCAACGGCAACTTTGTCCAAGTCGTACTTTTGGTCAGCGTTCTTTTCAACGTTGGCAAGCATGACCAAATTGAACACTTCGCCATAGTATCGAACCGTTTCGGTCACAGCGTCGACATCGCCGCGAGTTAACTTCCCACGCACGAAGGAAATCAGGTGCGACCAGTTTGCTGGCGGTTCTTCGGTGAACTTGGTCCCCGGTGGAATCAGTTCGACAGGTGTTCTTTCGAACGACACTTGAGAAACCGCTGCAGTCTCTTGCGCAACAACCGGCAACGCACCCCCGAAGCTTCCCATCGCAAGACACAGCACGAAGGCAAAGCCAGCGATCTTTCCCGAGAGGCTATTACGGCAAATCTGCCTTGAGTTGGATCTTCCGATTGCATTCCACATAGTCTTCGATCTTCCTAAATGACACGACCTAAGAATCCTCAGGCCTTAAGATACCGCTGCCAACGAGTTGCAATAACCGTGCGGAAGACGATTATGGCAATTCAAGCTGACCGGACCAGGGTAGATTTTTCAAATACCAATCAACCGAAGCATCCAGGCCTTCGTCAAGTTCGACTTTTGGTACCCAATCAATCAACTCCTTGGCTTTGCTGATATCGGCCGAGGTGGTTTTGATATCCGCCTTGTGGAACTCCTTGTAGTTGATCTTCGCTTTCTTGTTCAACCGACGCTCCAACCCAGCGATGATCTCATTTAACGACACTGGCGTCCCACCACCGCCAAGATTCATAACCTCATAACCTACCGGTTTTAATGCCGCAATCGTGCCGGAGGCAATGTCGGACACGTAGGTGAAGTCACGTGACTGCTCGCCGTCACCAAACAACTCAATGGGCGTTCCCTCATGAATCCACTTGATGAAACGGAAAATACACATATCGGGACGCCCCGCAGGACCATACACCGTGAAATAACGGCAAACCGAAACATCCACGTCATACAAGTGATGGTAAGCAAAGGCCATCGCTTCAGCGGACTTCTTACTCGCCGCATATGGCGAGATCGGAGTGTTGACCGGTAACGTTTCGACAAACGGCATTGGCTGGCCGGCATACAACGACGAGGTGGATGCCAAGACGTATTTCTTAACGCCGTGCTTTTGCATCTGATCGAGCAGATTGAGACTGCCCATTGCGTTCGTCGTCATGTAGACGTGCGGATTTTCCATACTGTATCGCACGCCCGCACGCGCCGCCAAATTCAGAACCCCATCGAACGAATGCGAGTCAAAGAGGCCCTGCAGGGTCTCCATGTTTTCGATATCGCCTCGCACCACCTCGAATCGACCGCTGGAGTGCCCGACTAACCGCTCAAGACGATGTTCTTTCAGCCGAACGTCGTAGTAATCATTCAGGTTATCAATTCCGACAACCTGATGCCCCGCGTCGAGTAATTGGTTGGCAACTTCGTTAGCGATAAAACCGGCACAGCCGGTGACCAGGTAGGTAGACATGAATGCTTTGCTAAGAAGGACGCAATTGAAGGTTGTTGACCGGATCCGATGCAATCACACTGGATCGCAAACACGATGGAAAACCCCATGTTCTAGTCAGACGGCGACCAAGAACCAACCCAGTTTACGGAAAGCAGTAAGATTCGACGATGATCCGCAAGGCAACCTGACCGATGAAACGACCTAAAATAGCCGTCTTTTTCGGTACTCGTCCTGAAGCGATCAAAATGGCGCCTATTGTGGCGGCCCTCGCCCTGGACGATCGTTTCGAGTTGCTCTGCATTGCGACTGGCCAACACCGGGAGATGCTGGACCAAGTTGTTCGCATTTTCGAACTGCCGGTGCATCACAATCTAGCGGTAATGACGCCCGGCCAAACCCTGGCATCGTTATCGGCCCAATTGATGACCAAAATCGACGCGGTCCTGGAAATCGAGCAACCTGATTTTGCCCTCGTCCAAGGCGACACCACTACCGTTTTGATGGCTTCCCTGGCCTGTTTCTATCGGCAAATCCCTATCGGACATGTCGAAGCGGGATTGCGAACCGGCGACCTCGCCAGCCCATTCCCAGAGGAAGCCAACCGGGTTTTAGCCAGTTCGCTCGCGACGTTGCATTTTCCACCGACTTCGACCAGCGAACAGAACCTGCTAAACGAGAATCGGCCTGCCAACCGCATTCGGGTCACCGGCAATACCGTCATCGACGCGCTGCAGATGGAAGTCCAGCGGCAAGAATCGCCAAGCATCATTGCGGAAATCGAACTCGCTCTGAGCGATCAGTTGCCTAGCGATTGGCGTTCTACCCGAAACGTCCTGATCACAGGTCACCGACGTGAGAATTTTGGCGGCGGGTTCACCGCGATCTGTGCCGCGATTGCCGAACTTGCCCAACGATTCCCCAACGTTCGATTCATCTACCCGGTTCACTTGAATCCCAACGTCCAGGCTCCAGTTCAAGAAACACTGGGATGCTTCGACAACGTGTTCTTGTTGCCGCCGCAATCCTACCGACCGTTCGTCGCGTTGATGCGTCAATGCACTCTCGTGCTAACAGACTCGGGTGGTGTGCAAGAAGAAGCCCCTAGTCTCGGCAAGCCAGTGCTCGTCATGCGAGACACGACCGAACGCCCCGAAGGCGTCACCGCTGGCACCGTCAAACTGGTCGGTCCGGTGCAAAGCAAAATTGTCGATAGCGTCAGTGAACTACTCACCCAACCCGACGCCTACAACGCGATGGCCCAAGCCACCAATCCCTATGGCGACGGCAAAGCAAGCGAACGCATCTTGAATGCCATCGCGACATTCCTTGAAGTCTAATTATGGATTCGGCAAGGCATGCCGCTTTAAGTCTTTGCGGTAGGCGTCCAACAACAACTCATAGTTCCGTCTAACCTTGGCAGCCACATTGGTTCCCGAATCCACCTCTTGAACGACCGCCAATGCTCGATTCAACGACGCCCAATCCGTTGTCGGTTCGAACAAAACAACCTCGCCTTCACGGTTCACGACGACGAACGCGTTGGCGGACAAACGCAGCTTCCGCACTAACGATTCGACATCCGAAAGCTTGTGGACATTGACCGGGGGAGAAGGAAAACTTCCAAACTGCTTCGCTAGCGATGAATCGCTTGTGATCAAGTCAAACGAACACAGATCGCCGAACGTTGGTAACACCTGACTCCAAAATTGCACGATCCCCGCACTTTGATCACGTACTTCTGGAACCACTGCGATCAGCCGGCAGTCTCGCGTCCCCCTACCAATCGATGACTCGTCGATCTTCTTTCCGATCAGTGGCGACGGCGGCGGAGGCGGGATGGGCACAAAGGCGTCGACGAGAATCGAACGGAATGAAGGCTGTTTCGCAAACGGAACATCACCGGTTGATTTCGGTTGAAAGGTAGCGTCGTTGAGCTCCACGGTCAGTCTCCACTCACCGCCAAGTTGCCTCAACTCCATTGGCAGCGGAAGCTCGACTCGCCGGATCAGACTGGTGGCAGCTTCAATCCAAAACACAAAACGCTCTTGATCGGCGGTTACCTGAATTCGCTGTAAAACATCTCGATCGATTCGACCGTCATCCAACCATGCGAAGCTCGCCTTTGAATTCTGGTCGGTTGCAAACAGCTTGCTCATTGGATCATCCGCAAGCAACCATTCCAGTTGCGGCGGTGCCCCGGCGGATCCGGCCAATAGCCTTGACCGAAGCACTTCGTCGACGAACAAGCGTTCCAACCGAAGTCGGCTTTGACTGGGTGCAGTCCAACTCGAATACAGAACTTGCGAGTCGAAGTTCGAGGTCTCCGGTTCATCGAACCAAGCACGAAGCTCCACTTCGTCCACACCGGCCCGTGATGACGAAACATTCACCCGAACACGTGTCGCGTATGCATCGACCTGCAAAAGCCGAGCATCAAGCTGGACACGCAGCGGAGCGGTCAAAGTGCTGGCCGACTGCGAATCCTCGCCCGCGATTCCCAACTGCGGAGACATCCCAGTTCGAAGGGACGCGTTGGATCCTGCCCCGTCACCCCCAAGCCAATCACTCGGCGTTTGCAAAATAACCTTTGCGTCATCGCTGTAGTAGGAACAAACTTGATAACGCCGAAAAACTTCTCGGAGCCGAATTTGAGGATCGCCTCGGTCGGCAATCTCGGTCGCCGATGCCAAACGCGGTCCTGTAACCGAACTGGAACCTGCAGCCCCAGGCTCTGAAGGTCGACATCCGACACCCACGACGAGGATCGCGAATAGGCCCAAGCAACGACCAACATGGTAAGCCACCAATCGCGACAATGAAATCTGCATCCGTTCCCAATGTTTTCTAAGTCGAGTGTTTTCGAAGTCGATGTTTTGCAGATCACCGCTAATTGAATCCGCAAGTTCACGCTTTCTGCCTAACCCCAGGTCCTAATTACACACCGATGCAAGGACACGATCGGCCGCCTGAGCAAGCTGAACGACACAGATGTATTGATCCAACAAGGCGAAACTCGAAGCGTCACCGATGGGAAAACTCAGTTGTCCGTCCGCTCATTTCAATCAGCATCGGCTAACAGTGGCCCCAACTTGGTCGGTTTGCACAGTAGCTGTTTTTCCGCGGCCGCCCTACCGCATTTTCGGCAAACATATTTGGCGTCGGTAATCTGTAACGCCAAAAACGGCAGCGAATCCTCCAAAACGTTTCGTTTCCACTTACAAATCTCTTTTTTGGGGGGCGAATGACTCAAATCGATTTCCTATTCAGCGATTGTGTGTCGTAAGCGGGCGTAGGATACAACGATTGTACACATGCCAACGGATAGTCCGATTGCTCAGCTCATCGGGTTTACTCGGTTCATCGGGCTTGGCCGTATCGCGTCCCCAGATTTCGCTGGTTGTGGCTAGGTGAACGTTCAGCCATGAGCCGCATTGCGTCGATGCCACAAGTGTATTTCAAGGACGAAATCACTTCAGCGATGGATCGCGGTATGTTTTTCCAGGGGACCAATACACGTAGACGCCGACTTGCTGCGCAAATATGCGCAGTCACGATGTTCGCGTCTGCACCGTTGGCCACCATTACCTGGAACCCCGCCGCCCAAGCTGATCAGCTACCCGCCTTAGAATACGTTTCCGATGGGCAAGATGTAGCAACGGGACAATCCCCTCGCTCGTGGAACCCCAGCACAACTTGGCAACCACGCCCGCTTTCACTGCCAGCCACATCGGAAAACCGAGACCGGTGGAGTCCCCCCGCTCCAGTGGCCCCGAGAATATCCCAAGTCGTCATTCAACCGGCGCCCCCGGCACCGATCACGCCGGCACCCGAGTCCGCACCGACGCCTGCGGAAATTCGTCAACAACGGCTGGCTCGTCAGCGTGCTGAAAACAAAGTTGCAAGAGAGCTAAGCGAGCAGTGGACCAGTAACCAACCGTTGCCACCGTCGGATCAAATCGATATTGGTTCGCGGAAGTCGCAACTTGCGGCAATCGCCGTTGAGCAATTGCGATTAGCCAATGCATCCGTTAAACGAGGTGCCATCGCATCGGCACAAGCGGCCGCTTCGCAAACGTTGCGTACCATCGCTACCCTTCGCGACACTCAAGCGGGCGGCAATACACACACGCGGCAACTCAACGAGTGCTTCGTCGCCATCCGCGAATCCACTGACTTTGCTGGACGATATGGACCGGTCGACACGGACGCAATCGGGCGATTGATCGAGGTCCATCAAACTCCGACCCTCAAGCAAGTTTCCACATCGCGACTGACGGCTTCCCGTGCAGTCGAGGCATACCTGCAGTTCGCCAAAACCCGACTCGTCGAAGCAACCCAAGGTGGTCCTCTGGCTGCGGAAGCCGCCATGATATTGGCCGATGTCGAAACGTTGGTCGCTGAAGGTGCGGTGGAACCACCAACGGAACACTCCAAGTTGCATGCATCGTCGCTCGCGCTCACCTATCGACGCGCCGCAGTCGAGATCGCTCCCGAAAACGCGGATGCCGCAGCCAAACTTGGACGCTCGCTCCTAAAGCGATCCATCCCACAAGCCGCCAAAGAGCTGCTACTGCAAAGCGTGAACGCCGAACCCACTCGCCAGCGAGTTGAATCACTGCTTGAGGCAGCGGCTCTTTCGGGCGATTTCATCCTGGTCGATCAGTGCGAAAAGCAACTTGCCGCGACACCGCTGCCAAGCGAATTGCCCATTCACGTCATGTCACCCCAGGACTTCGCTCGCACCAGCCAAACGGTGCATTCGCCAGGTTTCGCCTCAGCCAGTCCAAGAGCCAACACCTACCAAACCTTGCTATCACCGCAAGCCACCTCACCTCCATCTTCAGCACCACAATATCGCGTGGGTAGCCGTCCGGTCTATTCGGCCGCGCCAACTCGTTCGAACAATTCGCAAGGCCCACAAGCGGATCGAATCGTCGACCCCACGTTGCCCGCTCCTCCGGCTGCGAACCGGTCCAATGGACGTTTGCTTTGGTAGTCAATCTTATGAAATCAACTTCGTTGAAAATGATGACGAAACTCCCAATCAGCTCCAAAGCAATCCGATCCATGGCCGGAGCAATCTGTTGCCTTGGCACAGTCTTTTTGGCGTTGCCCGGCAATGCGCAAGAATTGATCGGACCGGGCGATCTATTACCAGAACCACAAGAGCTACCGGCGCCTTCACCGCTTGGCAAGGCAACGCCTAATCCGTTTGCTCAAAAGGATTCGCTGATCCCTGGCGAGATGGACGATGAGTCCGATTTGCTGTTGGACGATCCGCTAAAAGAATATCGCAAGACGCTCGAAGAACACCTGTTGAAAAAAGAGCAGGCAAAGCTGGAAGCTCGCGCGGTTCGAATCACGCTCTCGCGACCTAATCCCAGCTCCCCTGCCCCCAAAGCGACTTCCCTCGCCGGCGACTGCCGACGTCGATAACAATGATCAATCGGATTCCGAACTTGATCGTCTTCGAGCCAAACTCGACTCGTTTGACTTGACGCCAGGAGACTCGCTGGACAGCGAAGAATCGCCTTCACCCAGCGATCGTCCCAAACAAACGAAGCAGCCTTCGACAACGGACCGCGACCTGGATGACCTGCTAGCGCCACCGCTACCCAGGGCGACGCCCCCAAAGGCAAAACCGGCGACTCCCATGCTGCCTCCACCCTTGCGTGACCGTACCAAAACGGCTCGCCCCCAGCCGCTCGGCCAACCTGAGCGAGCCAAAACGACTCCGCCGGCGCCCAAGCGAGACATCACCCAGTCCGACCGAAATGCGATTCCAAAGTATCGCGCCACCCCTGCGCCCAAAAGCAACCAAGCAACCTCCGAAAAGCAATCCACACCTAAGCCAGCTTCCAAACCAGCGCAAACCAAACCCGAATCGTCATCATGGGCAGATATTAAGAACGAATCCACTGGCGAAGACGATCGTACCGATGTGGACACACATCATGGCACCTATTCGGTACTGCAAACATCGCCTGCGCAAGAAGCCAATAGCTGGGAATCGCTTGTCGACGCGGAACGCTATCGTTGGTCAACCCCGGCAAGCTTCCGCCACAACCTGCCCGTTTCGCACGTCACGTGTTCAACATGTGGCGGATGCGTGGACCGTCACGGCGTAGGTGTCTGCGATCGCGTTGGAGTCAGCATCGGAGTTGGCACCCGCGAAAAGCCGAACTGCCAATGCTGGCGTTGTCCCCAACAATCCCCTTTCAATCTGTATGGTCCCGGCGGCTACGCTGGGCCAGCTCGCTCCACGCCCGTCGCCGACTACCGATTACGAGCTGGCGATCAAGTTCAATTGACGTTCATGATCAAAACGGTCCGAACGGTGGGCGCCTATCGACTAGTCGTTGGCGATGAACTGCTCATCGAATCCGACGCGGATGAAAACTTAACCCGGGGATCGCTTGACCGAGGCCTCGAAATTCAACCCGACGGCACCATCACGCTACGATTCATCGGCCAGGTTCACGCCGCCGGTCAAACGATCGAACAACTACGTGAACTTCTCAACGATCGCTATGAAGAGTATTACCCCGATCCAGCGATCGACGTGACTCCGGTCCAAACCGGCAGCGTTGCTCGGCAAATTCGAGAAGCCATCAGCGGCTCTGAAGGATTCAACCCGCAACAATCGATTCAAACCATCACGCCCGAAGGTTCCATCCGGTTACCACGGCTCGGCGCAATCCCCACTCAAGGCCTCACCCTCGGCGAACTGAAACGAGAAATCAATCTTCGCTATGACTCGCTCGGCGCTGGCTTGGAAGTCGAAGTGGTGCTGGAAGAACAAGCTCCCCACTTCGTCTATGTGCTAGGTGAAGTGGCTCAGCCAGGTCAGTTCGAGATCACCAACCCAACCACGGTGTTAGGCGGACTAAGTCTCGCTGGAAGCTACGTGCCGGGTGCGAACCTACGACAAATCGTAATCTTCCGACGTGGCCCAAACTGGGAACTGGTTTCGACCGTTCTCGACCTACGAGGTGCCTTGCTCGGCAAAGCATCGCGTCCCACCGATGAAATCTGGCTGCAGGATGGCGATGTGATTATCGTCCCACCGGCGCCGATTGCTCTGTTCGATCGTTTCGTTCAACAAGTCTTCACCGAAGGCATCTACGGCATCGTCCCGTTCAGCGGCTTCGGCTTCTCACTAGGCGACAACAACTAACCGATCGTAACAGCCTTCAATCAGCAATTCAGCGGTTGAACCAATCTCAATTACGAAGCGGCTCCGCCGATCGACAAACCGTCGAGAAGCTCAGCAGCCGCTTCAGATTTATTCAACACGTAGTAGTGGATGCCAGGCACGCCGTTGGCGATCAAATCGATCGTCTGCTGGCGAGCATGATCGACACCGACTCGAAACTGATCCTCGGCTGATTCAGCGGCGATCATCGCGGATTCCAGATTCGATGGAATACCAGCTTTGCACATACCCGCAATCCGTTGAGCCTGTTTGAAATTGGTCACGGGCAACACGCCGGGGATGATCGGAATCTCGATTCCCGCTTTCACGCAATCATCGCGGAACCGGTAGAAGTCGGCGTTGTCGTAAAACAACTGGGTGATCACGATGTCCGCGCCGGCATCCACCTTACGTTTCAGATTGTCCAAATCGGTTTTCGCATCCGGCGCTTCTTGGTGAACCTCGGGATACCCGGCAACGGCGACACCTAGATCACCGAACCGCTTCCCAATTAATTCCACCAACTCGTTGGCATACTGCAACCCGCCGCTGGTTTGTTCGAACTGGTCGGTTCCCTTGGGCGGATCACCACGCAGCGCCACGATGTACTCGACCCCCATGTCGGTCGCTTTTTGCAAATACTCGCAAAGCTGATCAACGGTAGAACCCACGCAGGTCAGGTGGGAAGCGACGGGCAACTGAGTGATCTCCTTAACCCGCTTCAGCACTTCCAAGGTCGCTCGCTGACTCGACCCACCCGCACCGTACGTGCAGGTGAAATACTGAGGCTGGAACTGCAGCAATCGCTCCACATTTTGACACAATAAATCGATGCCTTCATCGGTCTTGGGAGGGAACAATTCGAACGAAATCGTGCATCCGTCGGATTGATAGAGATCAGCCAGCGTCATGGAAAAGCGCAGTTGTGGAAGGAAAATCGAGAAGAAGACTGCCGTAGTATAGGCGGAGCTTCCAAAATGCCAACTTGCCAACCAAAATGCCGGCCGTGAAGATCGATGTGGGCCCGCAAACCGCAGCATTTACGGCTAAAACGATTTCCACGTTGAGCAAACCAGCTGGTCGTCGTAAGAAGATCGCGACGACCGTTGGCATTCACCGCTGATAGATCGGCAAATAGTGATAGCGAACACTAAGGCTCAAAATCGCCAGCGTCGTGCAGTAAACCTGCCCGATATTGCGTTCTTCCCCATGGTGCCCGTTCCAGTGTCCCGAGTTGGTTTGAAAATTCAATAACTCTTCACTGGTAAGCCGCATCGCCGTCTTTGCTGCTTCACCACCGACTTGGTGCATCCCTTGAGCGTAGTAGTACATTCCATAGAAGAAAAAACGATCCTGACTGCGAGGCGGATGCTCCAGCAACCACTCCGCGGCCCCTTTCACCAAGGGCGAATCATATTGCCCGCATGTTTGCAATGCTAACAGACCGGCCGCTGTCATCGTAAACGACGGATGGCGTGTTCCAGGAGTGTAAGCAAAACCGCCGACGCGATCACGCGGGTTGCCATCGCTGTCCATCGGTGACGTGTAAGAATTCCGCAGATACTCCACCGCGCTTTCGATTGCTTCGGCTGGCACATCCAAGCCGTCATTCTTAGCCGAACGCAATGCCATGACCTGCCACACCGAAACGGACAAATCCGAATCGCGAGCCGCGGGCGTGTATCGCCAACCGCCTTGCAACTTCGGCGGTTTTCGAACGCTTTGAGACTTCAGGATTATCTTCAGCGCGGCTACCAAGGATTCGTGGATCTTTGCATTCTGCTCCACCGACGATCCCATGCCAAGCATCTCGGTCAACATCAACGTGATGATCCCGTGCCCATACATACGCGAGCCGTCTCGCTCACCAAAGTAGCCATTCGCTTGGTTACGAGGCATCAACACAAACTCGATCGCGCGGTTCAAAGCACGACCTCTTACCGTTGATAAATCCGGTACCACACCGATCGAGGCCAATGCCATGATCGAAAGCGCCGTCATCGCTGTCGCATGCCCACGGTCCGTGATCGCGCCGTCATCGCGTTGGTGACTCAGCAGTGAATTGATCCCGCGATCAATCGCACGATCCACAGCGTCGGGAACGTAGATCCCATCCAGTTCATCGGCTTGACTACCATGCGGTGATACCGCCGCAGCCGATCCCGCAAGCAGCCCAGCCAGAATCGCTCGGCGATTCAGCGAGAAATTGTTATCGCGTTGAATCATCGTTGATCTCCTGATTTCCTGGTGGGTGCCGACTTCACCGCCTCCGCCGAGATTGCCTGAAAATAGGCTTCCACAGCTTGGCGATAAGACAACGGCACGACCGCTTTTCGATCTTGGATGCCATCATCGTTACGGCGTTCCCTAAGCTGCCCCCACTGCCCGTCGATCCGGGCCTGTGCATCTGCATCAAGCATGCCCCCGCCCGGCATCTTCTGGCCCTCGCCTGAATCGTTGCCGGGTTCTCCGAGTTGCCCAAAGGGATCATCGCTGGACGAATCGTTGGATGACTCCGACGAATTGTCGGCAGATTGCTTGGGCGATGGAGCTGCATCGCCCTTCTTTCCCGCGTCCGCAATTTGCTGCAATTGACGCTGTCGTTTGGCAGCTAGTTCTCGGATCGCTTGTTGAGCCGCCGCCGCCAATGTGGACGAAGCACTCCCGGCGGTCGGTTTGCCTTGTGGTGAAGGCTGACCGTTAGGCGTCCCTTCCGATGACTCATTCGACGATTGGGCGGACGAATCGTCACTGGAATTGCTCGATGCCTCTGATTTCGATTGACTTGCCATGTCACCTGTTTCCTGCGGCGAACTGGGCTGCTGTTGCTTGAAAGCCTCCTGCGCCGCGGCCTGCAATTGATTTCGAGCTTGAATGCTACGGTCCAACTCGTCCAGCGTTCTGGCCAACTTCTCCGAACGACTGGCCTCTGCGGCGGTCCCTGTGGAGCCTTGCTCGCTCACACTCGCCGGACTGTCGGAGAGCTGCGGCGGCGAATCTTGGATCCCGGCCAACTGATTCGCATTTCGAAGTAACTCAGCGGCAGCGGTCCCCAATTGCTTACCAGCCTGCTGCGCAGTCGCTGGTGTTTCAGACGCAGCGTCTGGATCACCAACATCCGCCGAATCCGATATTGTTTTCAAGGACTCGGCAGCCTGCTTCATTGAATCCGCCTGAACATTTGCGAGACCTTCGGCCGACTCCGCAAGTTCCGCTGCACCTTGCGAATTACCAAGACGCTGTTCATGCCTCGCCGCCCGACGTAAGTCTTCGCTCGCTTGACGAATTGCCCTACTCACTTGGGCTTGGTTTTCCGATATCGCTTTAGACCGTTGCGGCTGTGGAGATAACGACTTAGCCAAGTCGGATTGGTCTTCGAGTTGCTTCAACTCATCAACGACCCTCGAAAACTCTTCAGCCGATTTGTCGGTCACTCGCGCGAGTAGTTCCGCGATCGGGTTCTTTGATTCCAGATCTTTCACTGAATTTTTGCGGTCGATCGCCAAACGTTCGCTCGCTTCCTGCTCTGCATCTTGAGCCGCCTGCATTGTTTGCTTGGTCTGCTTGATTGTTGCGGCGGCCCCTTCAACGCGTTGGCGACTTTCGGAAACCCCTCGTTGTGCCCATTCCGCATCCGGATTCTTCTGAAACAGCTCATTGGCCTTTCGAAGCTGTTGTTCGGCGTTGCTTAATTCCCTTTCGTTTTGTTGAACACGACGCTTTGCATCATCGCGCCGATTCTTCCAGGTTTTCGACTGTTCCGAAAGAGACTTCAACCATTGATTCTGCGT
The DNA here is from genome assembly GCF_057365095.1 of Rhodopirellula sp. J20-39. Lineage (NCBI taxonomy): Bacteria > Pseudomonadati > Planctomycetota > Planctomycetia > Pirellulales > Pirellulaceae > Rhodopirellula > Rhodopirellula sp. J20-39. The sequence continues at coordinate 7,249,993 of NZ_CP195123.1, forward strand.
TCGACGTTGGGCGGATTCCAATTGACGAGCACGCTGCTGACGTTCCTTTTCGGTTTGATAGATCTCATCACTTGACTGCTCAACGGCCTGGTCTTCCACCGCTTGGACTCGTTCAGCAGCTTCATCAAGCGATTTCCCCAGTTCACTGACTGCGGCTTCCAAATCACTCAACAGAGAATCATCTCTCTGCGCCCGATCCGCCTCTTCGATAGCCTTTCGCACTTTCGCACGCGACTCACTTATCGTCTGCAATGCTTCTGGATCTTGTTTCCAAACACTGGCGTTTTCCGCCATGCCCAACCACTGGTCATTGATGGCCCGTGCTTGATCGACCATCGATTTGAACTGGTCTCGCATCTGCCGCTTGCGTTCCCAAAAAACCGGATCAGCCTTTTCCAGTTCCTTTTGAAGGCGTTGCTCTTGCTGGGCAACGGACCGCACCGTTTGCTCCACCGCCGCCACGGTTTGTTTCGAAATCTCAGCCAAGTCATTCTGCATAGCCTCGTCACGAGCCAATTGGCGTTCCAGCTTCTTTAACAACTCTTCTGGTGATTCGTTGGCGGCACGACTGGCCGACTCGGCACTGCGAGCAACATCGTCGGCGTTGGATGGTGCATCACCACGCAAGTCTTTTCGAGTCGATTCGACGGAGGCCCCGGAATCGGCGGCGTCAAAATGCTCAGCAGTCATCTGAAGGGTTTCCGCCAGCTCAGCAAGGTTTTTTGCCTTTTCAGACACAGGGTCAGTTGCCGAACCGGTCGACTCCGCGTTCGCCGGGCGATCATTGGCTGGACTCGCACTGGCGATTGACTCCATCAGCTCAGCGATCTTCGCTAACGCGGCATCAGCGTCGCGTGCCAACTCTCGTTGAGCGTCATCACGGTAATCGGTCGTATTCGCTCGGTCTGCTAGATTTTCAACAAGGTCGTCAACCTTGTCCTCCAACCGCTTCCGCTCTTCATCGATCAACTGCTCTCTCGCCTCTCCACTATTCTGGTTATCGGTTCTCTGCTTCTCGCTATCTTCGGCGGCTTGCTTGCGCGCTTCCTCGGCCGCTTTGCGAGCGAGTTCGCCTGTCGTTGGCAATAGCTGGCGAAGTCGCTTTCGGGCGTCCTCCATTGCCTGCTCGATCACCGGCAAATGGCCTTGATATCGAGTAGCCATTCTTTGCACCGGATCGGTCACGGCCAAATAGTTCGACGGTTCGTTCTGGCGTGTCGTCAACCACTGTCGAGATTGCTGATAATCCTTGTCCCACCGAGTCTCCTGCAGGTAGGAGATTACCCCTGCTTCTACGCCAGACTCACGCAGTCGCTGAAGCGGTGCTTCACTAGCAACGTGGTAATGGTCCAACCGGGCCGCTTGCAGAACCAACGCATCCGGGACGCTATCGCCATAGCGTTCGCGGTCAGCGATATCCTGGAGCTGGCGGCTCAGTCGGATAACTTGCTGTCCCGATTCCAGTACCGCGGCAGCCTCAAACAAGACGACCAATGTTCCGCCAACCGATTGCTTAGGCTCCGGCTCAAAATCGTCGCCAGTGAATGTCTCTAGCGAATTCCGAATAAGCTTCCAATCCGAAGCTGCCTGGACCATCGAATCGCGACGCGACCGCTCAATCGCCTCCATTCGCTGGTACAACTTGGCCGTCACATCGCGTTTTGATTTATAGCGGAATCGTGAAATTTGATCGCGACGCAAGGCCGCTTCGATCTCGCTTGAATCTTGACTTCCCTTTGCGGTCCGGAACTTGTCCGCACTTGCGATCTGATCCCGATACGCTTTTTCGACAGACCGAAGCATCCAGTAGGTCTGGGACTCACCACGATTAAGTTCTCTTACATTATCAGCCAATCGCCTAGACGCTTCGTTTTGCAAGACAGAACGTATCAGCCCCGTCTGAAACGACGATGTCACGTTATTCAGTGCATCCCGAAAATGGCTCACCACGTCGGGATCATGATCCAGAATCAGCTTTTCTTTGGCCTCCTGAATTCGTGAAGCGATCTCACCCAGGTGCCGATGCAGCGTATCCTGGTAGTTCTTCGAACGAGGCGGCAGATCTTTTTCAACTTTGGAAAACAGGTCATCCACTTGCTGAAGTCGTTCGACGAGCAAATCCGCTTGTCCTGGCATGCGTTCAATAGGGACCGTTGCATTAGGGTTAGCTAACAAGACGACATCCGACTGGATCGCCAGCAGATCTTGCAAGACGCCCCTACCCGTCTCCAGTGACAGCATCCAACCGGTCATTTCCATCGCTTGTTTCGCTCCCTTTTCAGATCGTGAAACAACGCTGGCAATTTCCTCTCGCACTGAACTAATGCGATCCACCGACTCGCCACCCGTTGCTTCGCGATTTCGTGTTGCGTCACGAGAAAACGACCACTGATCCAAACTACGCCCCAGTTCCCCCAAAGTCTGGGAGACAAAACGGTCTAACAGTGCCCACCGCTCTGCTTCCACGGAATCACTGGTTTGCGATAGCAATTCGGCGACCGTGATGGCGTTTAGATCATTTGAATTCGCGTCCCCTCTTTCCAATTGCTCGTCAGCATCCGTCAACGACACCCCGCTAATTTCGCTCCATCGGGATCGCAATTCCGCAACTTCAACCAACCACTCCGGCTGCAATTCATGGGAAGCGGCATCCTCGGATTGTTCCGATTCCGTTTGTTGATCAATCTCGCCTAACAAGTCCATCAAGTCATCCAGCCAAGCTTGGCTTCGCTGAACCAACGAATGATATCTATGTAGTGAGTCGTGCCGGGACGCGTCAAAATCGTCCCCAGCGATGAATACTTGAATCCATGGTGACGCTCCTCGATTGCCAGCCCGATCGAGAGCCACCAACCGTGTTTTCAATTGTGATCCAGGCGGAAGCTCAGTCGCATCATCGGATCCTAAAAACTGCATCATGTCCCAGCGAATTGATATAGGCATCTCATGCCCAAAGCCAGGAAAGTCCTTCCTGTCGGCTGTCGGTTCAATCGATGTAACTGAGGCCGCTAAGGCAACACTTCTCGATATAACCGGGCCATCGTTCAACACGATCTGTTGCTCGTAGTGGTCCATTGGCAAATCGTCTTCCACCACACCGCTAATATTTAGCACTGCTGCCGGCGACACGATCTGGCGTTCCAGAGTTCCTTCCGTCCAACTCGCCGTCGGTGCCTGATCACGCACCGGGTCGATACTAAATCGAGGAGCAAACGGATTGTTCAATTCACTTTGCACACCGACGCTGTCGATTCGGTAAGAACCCGAAGTCTTAATCGGAACCCGATAGCGATATTCCGTTAACGAATCTGGCGCACCGGCAACAGGAACCCGGCTTACACTGCCGCGTCCACCAAACAACAATTCCACATCCCGCACCGGCTGATCAAAGGTCACACTGACTTCGGCGACGGAACCCATCAACGACGATAGGTCGCCATCGGTTTCAGTAATCGTCAAGTCCGGAAGTTTGGCATATTCAGGAAATCGATATCGTTTGGAAAACGCCACCATTTTTGGGCGTGGACGTGGTATCAACTCGTGCCACAGCGTCTCTGCATCACCGGCAAGGATCCGGTAACGAACCGGAGTCTGCTTGACCGGCAAGTTCACCGCAAACGTTTCCCCGACGAGATCACGTGATGAGGTATCGAGCACCTGCCGCGGAGACATCACCAGTGACTCGACCGGGTGATTTTCGCTTTGCCACTGTACCGTTACGTCTCCTTTTCCAAGTTGCTGGATCGCCACTGCGATAGCAACCAAGTCTCCTTCGGCGACCGACCGCGATGCTGGATTGGGTCGCAAAATCTCAATCTTCGTCAATGACGCACGTTCGATGGGAACAAATGGTACGATCGCTCTGGCCAACCGACGTGGCATTTGCAAATCAGGAATCACACTACTTAACAACACGAGCCCTGCAACCGCGAAAGCTCCCAACAACGGTCGCTGAATTAACGACCAAGGCAACAACCTTGGGATCGGAAGCCGGCGAACTTGGTCCGCAACCCGATCTTGGAGCGCATTGCGAAATTCGACCGAACCGTTCTCAGATTCCGCATTTTGCAACTCCACCGCCGCGATCATTTGCTCATGCAACGCTGGCGTCGTTGTTTCCATGCTTCTAGCAATCACGGACCAATCCCGAATTCGGGAATCACGAATGCCGGCGTACCAAGCCGACCCAATCGCAAAACCGTATGCCAGCAAGCTACCCACAACTCGCCACGCCGTTTCCAAACGTAAGAATTGATCGGCAATCATCAACACTATCATACCGACGATTAAGACCACGAAACCAATCGACACGCCTCGCAACGTCAGTAGCCATGCGCGGCGGTTGGCAAACCGCTTGAGTGCACTTTCAGTAGATGGACGCAGCGACGCGTCATTCGCAGTTGCCTGCCCTAAGCCCACCGATGCAGGTCGGCCAATGAACGAGGCGGACGAACCGAAATCAGATGCATCGCTCATGGCAGCCCTACCTTCTTACGAAAGAACCATTCCAAACTCAGCAGTCCGAGAATGATAAAAAACACCCACCATGACTGCATCAAAGCAATATCCGTTTCGACAACACGCCCCTGCGATAGCGGCTCGATCAGACCAATGATGTCGTCGGCCGATGATTCGTGAACGTAGACACCGCCGCCGGCTTGAGCAATCTGTTTCAGGACAGCTTCATCAACCGAAAGCCGATCCAGTTCAGTTGATCGCGGAGCGGTCACCCAAATTGGCGAAGATGCTTTCAGTGCGGTTGCGTCGTAACCACTCGCACGGACCCGCACGTCATACTTCCCCACTGGTAGTGGTTCGCTTTGGGCTACGTAAGTCTGCCGCTGGGCGTTGTCCAATTGCATTGGAATCGTTGCCACCACCTGATCATCTCGCAGCACAACCGCATCGACCGTGGTTCCCAATTCGGAATCGGTTTGCCCCGAAGCCATCTCTCGATCTTGCTTGATCCTCGCTCGGATCGTGACAGCCTGTCCCACTTCATAGTCGATTTTATCCGTCCCGATCGCGACGAACTCATCGCTTACCGCATAGGGCGGCTGCATGGCAGCGGTCAGCAACTGATTCCAAAACCGACGATGCAATCGGCCTTCGACTTTATACCGCCATTTCCAAGTTTGATCGGCAGCCAGATAGAACACACGTCCTGAACCAAACAAACGGGTCACCAACCACGGCGTCCTTTGCTGACGGTCGTCCACTGCGTGCACCCAAACTTCAGCATCCTCCAACGCCCGAACCTGAACCACGGAACTGGGACCGGGTAAATCTTCCCAGATATCGGTCACTGAATCCGACTCCAATAGCAACACAGGGTGCGATCGCCCAGCATCGGTCGGCTCCAGGTGATAGCTGGCCGCCGTTTTCTGATCCAACAACTCGCCGCTTTCCTCTGCAGTGCGAACCGGTATTAACTGAGCCATTGTGGACCCGAAACTCACTTCTTTACCAGCATTTCCATCAAGCTTCTCACCACCATCCGGCATAGCTCGAACTTGGGAATTGCGAATCCCAAGTCCGTCATCGATCCAAGTTCCAATCCGCTGGTACCGGCCATCGATAACGATCAATCCACCGCCGCGTGCCACGAACTCACTCAAGTACTTCGCATCCTCCTTCGTCCACTGGTCAGGCGGAATTTCCCCCAACACCACGGCATCGTACCGACCCCAAGCACGCGAAGACTCTGGTAACTGGCCCGGCAATTCGCCTCGTTGGACGATCAATGCATCGGTACCTTCGCCAAACAAAATGGTGTCAACTCTCCAAGCCGGGTCCCGTGAAAAGAGGTTTCGCAGGTACCGCGTTTCCCAACGTGATGATCCATCCAGGATAAGCAATCGACGATCTCGACTCGCAGCGGCAACTCGAAAGTCGAACCGGTCGTTTCCCGGCTTCAGATCGATCGCCGGGATGGAATCCAAACCTGACTCAGCCGCAGGCAAAATGGAAGCTTCCGCCGTCAGCGACAAAACGACACTGTCTCGATCAACACCCCGCAGGTCACCTGACTTAATCGATTCCATCAAGGTCTCGACTGCAAAATCGAATGACACCGCCGTCTTCCCATCCGTTTCGATGTCAACAGTTTCCGTCCAAACGACTGCATCGCCACCACGAATTTGCACACGAAGCACTTGCTTTCCCATTCCATAGTGCTTCACCCAAACTTGGCCAGCCAAACGTCCATCATCGGCAACACGTTGGGGAGCGTCCACATGCACCACGCCCAGATCAGATGCTTCGTCTAGACTTCCAAATCCGATTGCGTGTACCTGCCATCCGTCTTCGGCAAGTTGGCTGGCTATCTCAGACGCATTTGCCTTCCCATCACTATCACGCCCATCGGACATCATCACCAAAACACGGTTAGGGCCCACCTTATTCGACTGATTTGCGTTATTCTCACTGTCCAACTTGCGGTCACGCGTGGTCAGTTCAGCAGCATCTCGAAGCGGTGCTCCCAAATTTGTTCGAATCCCGTCGGCCACTTCCAACCAGGGTGTATCCTGCCCACGTTTGCCGAGGCCTGCAGCCCCAGACGAGGCAACGTCCTGTACGTTTTCGGATGCCTCATCCCGACTTTCTGAACTCCACACCCGTCGCGAGATCTCGTCAAACGCGACGACGTCCATCAAATGAGTCGAAGCCAAATCCTCAATCCAACCTGTTTGATTCTCTCCACCCCAAAGCCGGTCCGTAGCACGCCGTAACCGACTCGGCGGCGTGCGTGAACTCTGCGTTTCATCAGACAATTCACTGGTTGATTGAGAGTCCCGCTCACTCATGCTCAACGATCGATCAACGGCCCAAACCACCTTCGTGGGCGTTCCAATGATCTGTCGGCGATGCCAAACCGGGCCAGCCAGCAACAAAAATGCGAGCACCACCGCCGTACTGCGAATCGCCGGCAACAGCCATGACCAGGGCGTCGAAAGACTACGCGTCTCACGCAGATATAGCAACAAAACGCAAACACCAAGCCCGATGGCGATCAAGCCAATCAACCACACTGGCCAATCCGTTGTCAGCCGCAACTGGCCTAACGCCATCTCGAAGACTTGCCCGCGAACCATCATGACTTCACCCCCGGCGCAACACCGTGCTGCCCCGCAGCTGCGACGCCTACCTCACCAGGCCCCGCACCTCCACCGGAGCGACCTTGGAATTCCGGCGGTGTCCGGCCCGCCATCGTTTGGCTAGCGAATAGTCTTGATCGGTCCGAACCTCGCTGCTGCCACAAGATTTCCACCACCATGACTAACAACAACAGCCACATCAAAGGACGCCAAATTTCCAATCCAAAACGATCCTGCTTCGTCGACGCGACCAAACTCTTGGCGGTTTCAAAGACATCGGCGTCTAATGATTCACTGATCGCCATCAATTGATCACTCTCGACGGCTCGCAATCTCGACTCCGATGCGGGGACCTCTATCACACGTACAGCTGCAGTAGCTGATTCACCCGCTAAATCCAGTTCTTCGTCACTAGCTGAACCATCAGGCGTCGTTGCCGTTACGAAGCGATAGACGCCAGCATCCGCAGTATTCCCAAACACTAGCGGATCGTCGCCACTCGTCGTACGCGTCACTACCTGATTCCCCGGTCGGGTCACACGCCAAACCAGATCCGAAGGTTTCGCTTCAGCTTCCCTTTCCAAACGCTTGTTCGGGAAAATCCGAAGCGTTGTCCCAGGGGTTCCATTAAGTGATTCGGTTCCGCCGGCGAGATCGAGCACCAACTGCTGAACCATGGGTAAAAAGACCGGCCGCAGTGGTAAATTCGACCATGCCGTGTCACAGGGAATCGCAAACTGCACCACATGCCCGCTAGCGTCTTGCACGACGACCGGTTGACCAAACTCGGTGCGTAACATGACCTTGGTTTCAGCCCCCAACTGCAGTCTTCTAAGTCGCCGGATCTGGACTGTATCTAACAAAGAGTCTCCCGCACGCCCCAACACCGACCATGCCGAATACATCGCACCGGGCGGCTGGAGCCGCATCACCGAAGCGTCACTCTGGATCGTTTCCCCGACGACCGTTTCACTGGAGATCGTTTCACTGGAGATCGTTTCAATGGAGATCGTTTCACTGGGGATCGTTTCACTGGGGATCGCAGGCAACCAAGGGCACTTGTCCCACGCCGTCACATCAACGAGGTCTCCATCGAAGACAACGACATTGCCACCACCGGAAATGAACTCTGAAAACGTTCGACCGGATGCGTCTCGAAGCCCGCCACCCGGTGGCGACTTCAAATTTGCCAACACAATCAAATCGGGGATGTCGGTCAATTCTTCGGCATCGCCCCGCTCTTGCGATTGACCGCGTCCACCGAGTTGCTCGAACGCTTTGACGAAGGCTGACGAAGACAACACGCGAGTGGACACGATGTCGCGGCCCGAGCCATTCTCGCGTGATCGCTGCAATCCGCTATGGGTGCCCATTGCATCTACCGACCGAAACGCGAACGGACTGAGTGCGACTTTCAGGAAGTCCGTCTCGCTTCGAAGTGGCTGACTCGATGGATCCCCATCGACTAACCAAACCCGAATGTGCTGCAAAACATCAACCGCCAACCGCCGCCGGTTGTCGGCTAACAAAGCATCTTGGTGCTCGACTGAGAGGGCAACACTCGCACCTCCTGTCTGACCAAAGGAATGGTTCCAGTGCAGTTGAGCGGTGCTGCGTGGAGGAATCGAGACTTCAGTCTCCTCAACATTGACCTCGTCAACCGACCAAATGCACCGCATCCCTGAGATCGCTGCATCAGACAGGTTCCGGATTGTGGCCGAAAAGCGGACCGGTCGATCCACCATGATCGAAGGCGAATCGTAATCGATTGACTCCACGAAAACATTCCCCAACTGTGCCGGCTCCTCTCCGGAAGACACATTCAGAAAGTCGAGATCCACGTCCGCCTGTTTTTGCTGACGACGGTTAACCAAGGCCTGCTCTGATCGACCGGACATCTGCGCAAGGATGCCCTCTTGGAAGTCAGAGCACACGACAATGCGACGAAACGGATGCGAGGCGGTGTCACACGCCGCCAAGCCGGAATCGATCATCTCGTCGAGACTAACCGGAGCACCATCAAATCGCAGACCGCGAAGCTTTGCCCGTGCATCTTGTGCTGCGCCGGCCTCCGGCAATGCACTCAACTGACTGGTTGGGATTACGATTACCTCATCTTTCCGGGATAAGGATTCAAGCAACTCCGTCGTCGCCTGCATCGTCGTGCTGGATCGCTGGACTGCCGCCATTGATCGACTGTCGTCAACGACCAGGATCAACGAAATCGGTTCTGAGCCAGCCATCGTTCGCATCGCCGAAATCAACGGGCGTGCCATCGCAAAGGCAAGCAAAATCGGAATCGCACATCGCAAAGCGAGCAAAATCCACTGGTGCCACTGCATGCGGCGTCGATTGGCCTGCACGATGTTCTGAAGCAAGAACATCGCCCCCCAATCCACGCTTCGAAATCGACTGCGAAACAACAGATGGATCGCCAAGGGCACTACGAACGCGACCGCACCTAAAGCCATTATCGCATTGAGAAAACTCACTGCATCGCCCCCGATTGCGGGAAGGATTCCGCTGAAGCGTTCGATGAGGGCGTCAATGCCGAAACGCCTCCTCGCTGCCGGATCGCAACGAAACGAGCCAGTGTTTCCACTAAAGGTTGATCCGTCGAGATCAATAGATGGTCCACGTGATGACGCCGACAAGCCGACGCAATCTTTGCGTTATGTCGCTGCAAAGACTCCAAATACAAAGGCCGCAACTGACGACCATCGACAACCTCTCGATTGTCCGCTGTTTCAAGATCCCGAAACTCCACCCGTTCTTGAAACGGAAAATCAATCTCATCGGGATCCAAGACCTGCATGAAGATCACATCCTGGCGGGTTGCACGTAACAGAGCGAGCGAGCGTCCCAATGATTCAACGTCGCCCAGCCCATCAGAAATCAAAACAACTAATCCGCGTCTGGGCAATTTGACCGACGCCTGCCGCAGAACGGTTCCCAAATCAGTCTCACCTCCACGACGATCTTGGGTCAAAGTGGTCAACAAAACTTGCAAATGGGAAGGCAGCGTTCGCGGAGGTACGAACCCACGAACCTGATTATCGAAAGTCATCGCCCCCACTGAATCTTGACTCGACAACAACAAGTACGCCATCGCGGCAGCCAATCCGCACGCGTACTCCTGCTTCGTGCCCTCCCACCAAGCCGATTTAGGACGGGTTGTTTTCGCCGTTTGCCGAGATTCGCTCCGCGACGTTTCGCTACTTCCTAGGCGGTCAACCTGGCGTGTTAACGAGAGAGCTCGATCGCCCCCATAGGCCATGCTGCCACTTTGATCCACCAACAGCATGCATCGCAGATTCGTTTCTTCTTCGAACTCACGGATATACAGTCGGTCGCTCTTTCCAAACGCCTTCCAATCAATGTTCCGCAGCTCGTCTCCGGGCACATACGGCCGATGCTCTTTGAACTCGACACTCGAACCTTGATGCGGCGAGCGATGACGCCCCGCGGTCAAACCCTCCACAGCCTGCTTGGCGACCAACCGCAACGTGGCGATCCGATTAACGTCGCGAGCCCGAAATAGATCGGCAAATCGCATCAGGCAGGTTCCAGACGATGGAAGGAAGCGGGCGGGAGGTGTGTGGGAGGGATACAGGGCTTAGGCGAGCAAGCGACTCATTCCAGGAAGCAAATTCACTCGCCAATAGCCTCAGCCAACATGCCAGTTTAACGACGAGTCGACGCGACGTCATGCTCGCCGGCAACAAATCCACCCCAGCCACTCCCCCCGCCGCCTTTCGAAAAAAATCACCCCAGAAGAACTACGAACCGACCAAGTCTTTGATGCGTATTACCGCAGCGTCGCCGAGCGGTCATCTTTTCGCGACAAATCCACAACCTCACTATTAGGAAAAACGGCGATGTCCAGTTGGTTCCCCTTCAATGCCACCAGCCGATGCCTCAACAGCATCACCCTGCTCGCCTATGCGGCTGTGATCGCCTTTAGCAGCCTTTCCATCGGCTGCAAACCCGCTAGCACGCCACCCGCCCCGGCAACCGAAACCGCCGACCACGACCACGACCACGACCACGACCACGACCACGACCACGACCATGACCATGACCATGACCATGATGCTCACGATCATGATGGCGAGATCGATATCGCGGGTCTAATGCCGATTGAAAGCGTTCCAGCCCCGGAATCCTTCGCTGCCGGCGTCAATGACCTGAGTGCGATCAAGGACAAGGTCGCCACCGGTTTCGCCAACGACGACGTCGATTCCATCCACGACGAACTGCATTCCGTGGGTGTGCTTTTGGAAAACATCGAAATGCTCGCTGATTCCAGTGAACTGTCCGCCGATGCCAAGAAAGAAGCTGCCAAAGCGGTGGATGCATTGTTCGAAGCATACGGTGATGTCGACGCCAAGCTTCACGGCCAAAAAGGAAAAGACTACAACGACGTATCCAAGAAAATCGACGATGCAGTCAACACGCTCAATAGCCTCACCGAAGCAAAGCCTAACGAATGATGATTCGCAACTACTCACGCATGGGAATCGCACTCGGCGGTCTCGCGATTAGCGGCCTGACGGTCTGTATGACAGGCTGTCCGCAATCGGGACCGCCAACCGGCCAAACGACTGCTTCCGAAACCCGCGAGTTGAAAGCTTCACCATATCGTTTGGAAGCGTTACCTGAGGGTGCAATCTCGTTGACCGAAGCGTCAGAGAATCTCGGCGAGGAAACCATGCCGGTCACCTTGATTGGCAAGATCGACGCTGGCGACTTCTCGCCTTTCGAGTCCGATCAAGCAACCTTCATGCTGAGCGAGTTGCCAGCCGATGGACATGGGATCGATGACCCGGATCATGAGGACAATTGCCCGTTCTGTAAACGAAGAGCCGCCAATGCTCCTAAGGCAATTGTCCAAATCGTGGATGCCGATGGCGAGATCGTGCCTACGGACGCTCAAACGCTGTTAGGTCTACGCAACGGTGACCGAGTGATCGCCGTTGGTAATGCGTCGTTCGATGAATCGGTCAATGCGATCACGGTCCAGTGCCGACAGATCTACATCGGTTCGTAAACGCCTAGACGGACAAATCGCTTCGACACGAGTGTTCTCTAGATCGCTGACTTCTACACCATCGCGGGCATGGTGACGGGAGTCGGTGGGAAGTTGAAACGTCCGTAATGGGCGTTCGCCACATCCCATTTTTCTAGATGGGCTTCGTGCAGCGTCGCGGCCAAGCATCGCTCGCTGTAGTGAATAATGTCACGCCATTCGCTTGGATCGAGGACCGCCAAGGTGGTCTTCCGTTTTTCGGCAATTTTGGCCGCTTCTTCCAAATGCTTCGTCACCAACTTCGCCGCCTTGGTGATCTCATAGATACGCACCGACGCTGCGTCACCATCCATTGGCTGGACTAACCGTCCATCGCGTCCGTCACTACTGATGACGAGATGTCCGTCCTCCAGAACGCTGGTCATTCGAATATGCATGTCCCCTTCATATTCGTCCGTGGTTGCCATCACCATGTTTCGGCATCCGACTTGAACCGTCCCGGTGCATGTATGCTCGCCCGCACACACTTCGATAATCAGCGGAGCATCAAACTGTAGTTTTTCTAGACTCTTGGCCTGCGTTGCCACTTCTTCCATCGTTTCCATTTCGATCGAAACACTAAGCTTTGGATCCAAATAGCGACGAGTGAATTCAGGCTTCGCAATCATCGACTGAAGCTGCACTGGCTTGCTAACTTCGTTGGTTTGCGGAGTTTTGTTTCGTCGTGATCCGCGATGCGAATCCGCTTCTAAGTTCGCAAGCTGGTCGGCATCCAAACCACCACGACTTCGATTTCGAAAACTCAAGCACGTTCCTAGAATCGCTGCGACTCCCAAACATCCCACTAACAAACCGGTCGCCGATAGCCACCAAGTGCCACTGGCTTGTCCCAGTCCACCCATGGTCACGGCCAAATGATAGCTGCCCGCGAGCGAAGCCACTCCCACAACCAGCCCTAACAACCACGTCAAGATGTTGCCGCGCCCCGATCGCAAGAAGATCCCGGGTAATCCCAAGATTGCACCAATTGGCGATACTAAAATCCACCAACCTAGCGGAGCACTTCCGCAAAGGACGAAGCCCAACACCATCGCAATGGCACCACCACCCACCCAGATCATCGCGTTTTGGCGAGAACCGATTAGGCTGGCTGGCTGCAAGGTGTAAGCCGGCATGCTGGCTTGTTTGGCAAGTTTTTCCGGAAGCTCTAATTCCAACCAATCGGCCGCTTTGCTGACCCACTGGCTCGTTGGATCCGCACTCACGTGCACTGTTAATGTTCCTGTTCGCTCCACTTCTTCTTGTGCTATGTCAGCAACTTGGCGTCCTAAACTCAATTTCAGCGGTTGGTAATCTCCACGCTTGGGAATACCACGAGGCAAGACGTCCCCTCGAACCAAACGGTCGACTAGCTTTTCAGCGCGTGGATCGGCTAGCAGCTTGGCGACACTCGCGATCGCGGGCGAAACCGCGTTTTTACCGTCCAGGTTTTCAGTATTGATCTTTCCCGGTGGATGGATCTCGGCGTCCGTTAGCGTCACCAAAGCCGTGCCCTCGGGGATCCCGCCCTGCAACAACTCGACGCAAGTCAATTGCTGCGGTACCTGTTCAGCCGTCATCGATTGCTGCAGCTTTGGCATACCGATGAACAAGCCGGAAATGCCTCCAACAATCAGCAGCAGCGTTCCTAAGGAAGCGTGGCGGAAACCAGAACGGGTTTTGTGGGTTGGTCGTAACAGGCCCATGGCAATGGATCCCGATTGGGGAAGTAAAGGGAAAGGTGTATTTTCATTCAAAAACTAGCTCGCGTTTGCTGAGCAAGCGCACACTACTAGCGGTCAAGGCGTTATTTTGACCAAAGTCACAGCTATGAACGCGACCAAACCCAACGGGAACGGAACCTTGAGCGACGCCACGAAGAGCTCCGAGAGCAAGAAGCCCCATCACAGCAACACGTTGACGTATTGGATTGCCGGTGCGATCGTAGCGGCAATCGCAGTCGCACTGGCTGTACCGAATGTTGCAGTGCATTTCGAAATCGGCGGCGAATTATTCTTGCGGGCGCTCAAAATGATCGTCGTCCCGCTGGTCTTCACTTCCGTCATGTGCGGCATTCTGGGGCTCGGCGATGTCCGAAAACTTGGTAAGCCTGGTGCCGCCGCCGTTAGCTACTATTTTTGCACCACCATCCTGGCTGTCATCATTGGATTGGTTGTCGTCAACGTTATCCGCCCTGGCGTTGGCACCGTGGACCAGGCGCAGCTCGATAAGTTCGTCAACCAAGACACCCAGCCCGAACAAGTCCTTCGCAAAACTCTGGCCGAATCGAGTGGTCTTTCGGAAGAACTGATCGGCGATGTCTTCCCCGAACTGGAAGTTGGCAGCGATCAACCACCCGGCGTAGAAACTATCCTCGAAAACCTCGCTTTGATGCTGGTTACCGACAACCTGTTTGGCGCCGCCGTTGAAACTCAACTGCTACCGATCATCGTCTTCACGATCGCCTTTGGAGCATTGCTGACGACGATGCCTTACGAAACTCGCACGATCACCACACTGGTTACGGAAGCCAACAACGCCTTGTTGAGTTTCGTGATGGCGTTGATGAAAGTCGCCCCGCTAGGCATTTTCTGTCTGGTGGCCGCTCGTTTCGGCAAAGCACAAGCCGAAGGTCGATTCTTAGACGAACTGGGACAAATCGGCTGGTACTTCGCCGCTGTGTTAATCGGACTGGCTATTCACGCCTTTATTGTCTTGCCACTGATCTTTTGGATCATCCGGCGAGAGAACCCCTATCGCTTTGCCGCCGCGATGAGTCAAGCGTTGTTAACCGCCTTTTCAACCGCCAGTTCCTCCGCAACGTTGCCCGTAACGCTGGAATGTGCAGAAGCCGCGGGTATCTCAAAGCGTTCAACTGAATTCGTCATTCCTCTTGGTGCTACCATCAACATGGATGGGACGGCACTCTACGAAGCCGCCGCAGCTATTTTCATTGCCCAGGCAATCGGATTCGAACTGACCTTCGGCGAGCAAGTGATCATTGCTGTCACTGCGACCTTGGCTGCCATCGGCGCCGCGGGTATCCCGGAAGCCGGCTTGGTTACGATGTTGATTGTCTTGGGCGCCGTGGGATTACCACTGGAATACATTGGCTTGATCCTTGCGGTGGACTGGCTACTGGATCGCTTTCGAACCACCGTTAACGTGTTCGGTGATAGCGTTGGTGCCGCCGTGGTCGGTGTCACGATTCCCGATGAACCCATCGCGACCGAAAGCGGATCCTAAACTAAAGCAGGCCCATTAATCGGACTGCCGCGATCGCAGTAAAACCTAACAAGATTAGGTTGAACCATTTCTGCGAAACCCGTGCGACCAACCAACGCCCGCCCAACATGCCGATCGGGATCAATGGAGCGAAACATGCCCCGGTCAACAATGTCGAGCTATTGATCAATCCCAAATCGTAGCTCAGCGGCAGCTTCAATACGTTCAATACCAAGAACAACCAGGCGCTCGTTCCGATCAGTTCCCACTTGGGCAGTGCCACCGCCAGTAGATACAGGGCGACAACAGGCCCAGCCGCATTAGCCAGCATCGTGGTCACTCCGGCGAGCAACCCTAGCACGATCGCAAACCAAGCCTGATGCGGCACCGAATCGAACGCGTTGGGACGATAAGTGCGGACCATCTGCACGATGGTCAGCGTGAGAATAATGCCGCCGACGATCCATTTGAATTGCTCTGCATCGAGCCGGTCCATCATCAACCAGCCGATCAAAATACCCGCGACGGTGGGTGGCAACAGCCGACGAACGTGCTTCCAATCGGCCGAGCGACCGAAAAAGCCAATCGCACATAAGTCACCGACCACCAGCATCGGCAACAAAACGCCGGTGGATTCCAAAGCCCCGAACACAAAGGCGTACAACACCACATGCAGCATGCTGATGCCAGGAAATCCTGACTTTGACACGCCGATGCCCATAGCACCAAGGCACAAACAGATCAATTCAACAGGAGGCCAACCGGCGATCATGAGCAGACAAACGAAATAGACAAAAGGGGTGTGCGAGGCTGAAAGCGTCACACAAGTCCCGCCTATTCACAAGTCCCGCCCTAGCGGATCGCCATTTGAAGTAGTTCCGATGGCCTGCTAAAAGCTCTTCGACCAACTCGCTGCGAGCGACCAATCCGTTTCGAGCTGAATACCGTCCAAGTCTTGATACAGTGTCGGCACGAACTCGACGTTCAACAAATGGCCTTTGACCAATGCCGCCGCGCCGAGGCCCAGGTTCAATGAATATCCACCACGGAAGCTCTCAACATTGGTGCTGATCATCGCGTCCGGTGTCGCTGAATCCGCACCGTCGTAGTTGGTTCGCCACAAATTCTCAAGACGAATACTCGTTGAGAAATGGTCGGTCAGTAGGTGGCTGTACCAAGTGTTCAAACGAAACTCGTCACCGACCGAATAGTTTCGATAGTTGCGTCCAATTGGAACATCCGTTTGGAACTGCACTCCAAAGGAACCTGATTCCAGATAGTGCTTCCAAGTGATCCCAGGCTTCGCGTTGAAAGTGCCCGATCCCAAACGCATCGGGTAAGGTAGCGCTTGATCAGACACTCCACGCGAGGGAATCCGAGTCGTCCGGAAGATATCCCCGGTTGGAACCGAGCCGGCCACGTTCAAAATCAGGTCATCATCGACGTCGCTGTAGAGGCGCAACAAAGCACCAAAAGTCGTATCGCCAAAGCCACTATTGTGCGTGGTGAACGTGGAATTATCAGCTCGACGCTCGTGGTCCATCGTGATGCTAGGCAACATCAACATCGTGTAGACCGTGATGTCCTCCGTCACACCTCGCATGATATGCAACATATGCATCTCATGCGTCATTTGCGTCGGTGTGGCACCTTGGTTCGTTACCGGCGTGGATCCGTCCCCATACGTGAATGACGCTGCGTCACTCAACGTCCGGGATCCCGCACGATTGTCTTCCATGTACATATTCATGTACTTGTACTCGACCATCCACTCACCGGGTGCATGCATATGGTCACCCATGATTGACGCTGGTGCATGCTTGTCGGCACGAGATCGAAAAGCGTCAAAGCCATCCGCGTGCGAAGAGTGTGGCATCAAGGCCAGACAGGCCAAGCCAAAAGCAAAACGCAATCCAAACTTCATTAATTCATCCGCGAGTCAAAACCTCCGGCACCTAGCTCCTCACAAAACTTGTCTTCGACTCACAATTCAAAATTCATGACGCATACGATGAACTTCGCCTTGCCTTGCCGTCCCTCAATCCACACAACCGGTACACTCCGCGCCAGCATCCAATCACCCCACCCAGACCAACGACGATTTCCACCAGCATTCCCGTCTCATGGAAGCCCACGCGTAGGCTAGTTGATGACATTAGTCCGCTTGAGTCTCATCAATCTTCTCGCTCGAGTCGGGCTGCAAAGTTGCCGACTCCAACGTCGCTTTAGTCGATGAACCGATCCCATGGTAAGTCGGCAAACAGATTGAGTAACTCAGGACGCCGACCGTGATCGGAAGTACCAACCACATCGCATGCAAAACCGAAACATCAGCAACAAGACAGACCGTCGCAATCAACAGAAAGCAGCCAGCCCAAACCAATTCAGGACCCCGCGGTACCCGAAAGAGGTTGCAAAACAAAAAGAAGTGCCCAAGCACAAACGGAAAGATCCAGGCCGTGCTCCCGATTTGGCTCAAACCCCACGCGGTCGCTAAAACGCAAACAACGATCGCCAACGCGTCCGTTGCCGAAAAACGAAAACCATGTGTGGGATGATGCTTCCATTTCACGATCATCAAACGTCCCACTTCTTGGAGAGAATGCGGCCAGCTTGGTCGACCTGACAGGTCAGTGTTCCGAACTGGGTATCAAAATTTCGAATACGCAAATCACGACACACGAATGTTTTAACTCCGTCGACTGAAGAAATCTCCACGACATGATAATGCGGTGACAATTCACGCATCACGTTCCACTCTTGTGTTTCCCCAATCGAAACCGGCGCTTCATCGTCCAGATCTCGAACGGCTCTGAAGTTCCCCGCGTTGCCGTCGATCGCATTGAGTTCGAACGTCTGAATTTCTCGACCATCTTGGCGACAAACCAGAAAGCGAAAAGGCGAGCATGTGGTCGGAATGATCGACGTTGGTGAGTTACCGGAATGCCTTTGTCCAAGAGACTGGCGAGCTCTTACTGCGATCCAGCCTCGAATCACCACGACTAGCCCGAGCGATACCAGATAGGCGACTGAAACCATCTGCAACCGGTTGATATGTTCGCCCGACATCCACGCCCAAATTAAAGCGACCATGGTCAGCAAAACAATCGGAGCATCAATAAAGAAGATCCAGTCCAATGCAAACCGCTTGGATGAAAATGGCCACAGGCAACGCACTCCGTATGAATTGGTCAAATCCAACCCGACATGCATGAACATGCCCAAAGCAAGGCCCAACGCCAATTCGGACCACACCTCGCTCTGAGACATCCACAGCCAACCTGCGATCACCACCGGAGTCAATATTGCCGCGACGCTGTGAGTGTAGGTCTGGTGGAATCGCAAGAATGCGTGCTTGCCGCCGAGACGTGAGAAGGCATCAAGATCTGGCGCAACGTTCCCTAAAATTACCCCACATGCCAGTGCGGGGTGCGATGGCATGATCCCAGCGGAAGAAGCCATGCCGATCATTGCGTGAGTCACAATGTCCATCCCAATATCATACCAAACTCAGCGTGTGAAACGATTTTGAAAGCCCCCTCTTTCGTACACCTATAGGTCAGTCCTTTCATCGCCGGTGTCACGGCTAGGGGGGGATGGGCGAGGTGGATGTAACCTCGGGGTTCCTTAAGTTGCGCCAGCGATGTTTTAGCGAACTTGTGATGCAACCGCGTAAAATGATATGAATAGGCCCATGCCCGGGTCTACGATCAGAAAACGGACTAAATCTCAACGTTTAGCTGCTATTGCTTTGACGATCGCGGTCGGCTGCGCGAGTCCCCAAACCCCACAAAACTTCAATACACAACCGGCCCCACCATTTTCCGACTCAGGCCCGGCTTACGTTGCCGAGCGTTGGTGGACCACGTTTGGTGATCCGGCACTGGACCATCAAATCAATCTGGCCCTCGGCAGCAGTTTCACGCTTTCGGCCGCTCGACAACGACTTCGAGCGGCTCGGGCAGTCGCACGCCGAGAGGCATCCGACCTGTTCGGCGACGTCAACGGAATTGTCGATGCGGGGTACACATTCGGTCCTGGTCGAGACCAACAAGGCTACATTTTCGGACTCGATGCCTCGTATCCAGTCGACCTGTGGGGCGAAATCGAATCGCGCGTCGACGCCGAACGCTTGCGAGCGGCAGCCGAACAGCAAGATTACCGAGCGGTCGGGCTCAACCTATCGGCCGAAATCGCGAACGTTTGGTTCTCTCTGATCGAAGCCCGCGCCCAGGTCAGCTTGCTCGATGAACAAATCAGCACCAACGAAACCGGACTGGCGCTGCAAGAAGCCCGCTTCGGACTCGGACTGATCCGGAGTGCTGACGTGCTGCGCCAACGTCAACTGGTGGAAGCGACTTTGGAACAAAAGGCGATTGCCAAATCACGCATTGAAGTTCTGGAGCATCAACTCGCCGTGTTGGTCGGCTCGATGCCGCAAACCGCCGAATACCAACCCGGCGAAAATTTGCCGGACATGCCGCCACTTCCATCGACCGGGCTGCCATCGCAATTGCTGCAGCGACGACCCGACGTACAACGAGATTTCATTGCATTCCAGGCTGCTGACCGAGACCTGGCGTCGGCGATCGCCAACCAGTATCCCCGGCTAAACCTAACGGGATCGCTGCTGAATGTGGCCGATCGTCCAGAAACCATCTTCCGCGATTGGTTTGTTTCGATCGGTGCATCGCTAGTTGCACCGCTGCTCGACGGAGGCCAACGCAAAGCGGAAGTCGCTCGCACATCGGCGGTTGTTTGCGAGCTGTTTAATCGCTACGGGCAAACGACCCTGATTGCATTTCAACAGGTCGAAGACGGCCTGACTCAAGAGCGGTATCAACGTGAACGACTCGAACATCTTCAGGCGCAACTGGAATTGGCCGACGAGTCCGCTGAGCGTTTGCGCGAACAATATCTGCTGGAACCCGATACGGACTATCTGGCGGTCCTGACTGCAATCACGGGAAAACAACGATTGCAGCGCGAAGTGCTGGCGTCCCAATTAGAATTACGGCTAATCCGGGTTTCGCTTTACCTCGCACTCGCCGGTGGATTTGATCCGGTTCCACAAGCGACAACGGTCTTCACGGTTTCCGACGCAAATCTCGCCACGGACGATTCCGAACCAGAAAACGGGGCCGAGGCCGCCATTTCGGGTACTGGTGACGGCTTGGAAGCCGTGAACGCTGGCGACACACCGGCCGATGCAAACGACGATGGGAACAAGAATTTGGAACTGATCGATTGGCTAAAACAACTGGACAATGGCGAAGAGGCGTCCCAACGGAGGCTCGGCGATCTGCTGCGTTCCATGACCGATGAATAACTCCCAACCGGCCAGCCGCTGGCGTTGGTTGGGAGTGCTGGCCACCATGCTTGTGTGTGCCGGGACTCTGGCTGCCGCCGCTGCGGCGATCGTCGTTATCAACCGAACCGAGCCTACCGCGAAACAAATCAACGCGACCCGAAAATCGTCTGCCTTAGTGGAAACGATGATCGTCAAGCGAGATGACTACTCACCTCGCCTGAGTGTGCTCGGTACCGTATTACCCGCTCGCGATATCATCCTGGGGCCGCGAATCAGCGGCCAGGTGATGGAGGTCTCTGAATCTTTCGTGCCCGGCGGAATGGTTCGCCAGGGCGAGGTATTGGTGAAGATCGACGCGGCCGACTTTGAAAACCAACTCTCAATTCGCGTGAGCGAATTAGAACAAGCCGTGGCATCGCTGCAGATCGAACAGGGCCGACAAAGTCTCGCCAAGAAAGAATTGAAGCTACTCGAAAGCACGATCGAAGAGACCGATCGCGAACTGGTATTGCGTGGCCCTCAAATCGCGTCGATCCGTGCCCAAGTCAGCGCCGCAAAGGCAGCCGTCGAACGTGCACAGTTAGACCTAGATCGCGCAACCATTGTCGCTCCGTTCGATGCACAAATCATTTCTCAATCTGTCAACGTCGGGTCGCAGGTATCACCCGGTGATGAGCTCGCACGATTGGTGGGAACGAATCAATATTGGGTCTCGGCCGCGCTGCCGGTTCGCAGCTTGCGATGGGTCCGGTTCCCTGATGACAACCAAGCGGGTTCGACCGTGAACTTGCGAAACAACGACGCTTGGCCGCCCGGTACCGTACGAACCGGACGAGTAACACGAATGATCGGAACCGTTGACGATTCAACCCGGTTGGCCCGTGTCTTAATCGAGGTGAACGATCCTCTGGGACGAAAGACGGACGCTCCACCGATGATCCTGCAATCGTTGCTGCAGGTCGAAATTGAAGGCCGATTGATTGACAACGTTGTACGACTGCCTCGGGAGTATGTTCACGACAAAGACACTGTTTGGGTGATGAAAGACGACAAGCTTGAAATTCGCAATTGCCAGGTCGTCTTCCGTGACGCCGATTATGCCTACATCAACCAAGGTCTCAATGACGCCGATGAAATTGTGATCACGACGCTCGCAACCGTCGCCGAAGGAGTCGGCCTGAAACGGATCGAAACGCAACCGGACCTGGATACCCAGTCCGAACTAGAAAACGAATCGAACACCGCAGACGAATCGAACACGGAAGACGAACCGAGTACCGAATCGCCGGACCGTGATGCATCATGAGTCCGAAGCCCCCCCCCGAAGAACCATCCGAAGCATCGCCTGAGCAAACGTCACCAGCCGACGTGACCAGCGACGTATCAAACAACGCGTCTGCCGACACACGAACTGATTCGCAAATAGGTTCCCCGCGAGGTCCAATCGCGTGGATGGCGCATAATTCCATCGCCGCAAACCTTTTGATGGTCATCTTACTGGGTGGTGGTATTTGGACCGCGGCCTTGATGCAGAAAGAAGTCTTTCCGCAATTCGAGCTCGACATCGTCGAAGTGTCCGTCGACTACCCCGGCGCGGCCCCAGAAGAAGTGGAACAGGGCATCTTGCAACCGATCGAGAGCGCCGTCCGTGGCGTTGAGGGGATCCGGTCGATCGTCAGCGAAGCACGCGAAGGCAGCGGCAAGGTAGTGATTGAGATCGTCGCTGGCCAACAACGCATGAAAGCGTTTCAAGACATCGACCAAGCGGTCAATCGAATTCGAACGTTCCCCGAAAACATTGAACAACCCGAAGTTCGTTTGCAATCGCAACAACAAGAGGCCGTTCAGGTCGCACTCTATGGCCCCATCGAAATCTGGGCGTTGCGGAAACTCTCCGAGCAACTTCGTGACACATTGCAAGCTCACGAAGACATTACCCAAGTCGAATTACGCCGGGTCCCCGCCTACGTCACCCACGTGGAAATCCCTCGCGAAACCCTCCGGCAATACGGGCTGACGTTGCCTGATGTTGCCGACATCATTCGCTCGGCCAGTCGCGACGTCGCTGCGGGTAGCGTCCAGACCACAGCCGGTGAGATTTTGTTGCGTGTGAAAGCTCGCAAGCAATGGGCCGACGAGTTTGCCAAGATCGAAGTCGTTTCGGCGGATTCCGGACCATCGGTTTTACTCGGTGACATCGCCACGATTCGTGACGGATTCGATGATGTCGGCTTCCATTCGCAATTCAGCGCCACACCCTCAGTCGAACTCGATGTCTTTCGGGTTGGATCTCAATCACCGATCGAGGTCGCTGCCGCAGTGGAAGAAACGATGGCAGGCTTTGAATCCGTTTTGCCACCGGGTGTGAAGTGGCGGATCGATAGCAACAACGCTGAAGAATTCCGGCGCCGACTCTTTTTGGTTCTCGAAAACGCGGTCCTCGCCGTCGTGATCGTGCTGTTGATTCTGGCCATGTTCCTTGAATTCCGATTGGCGTTTTGGGTCATGATGGGAATGGCCGTTTCTTTTGTCGGCGGAGTGCTGTTCTTGCCTGCCGTTGGCGTCAGTATCAACATGATATCCTTGTTTGGGTTCTTGGTTGTGCTTGGCATCGTTGTCGATGACGCGGTTGTTGTCGGCGAAAACATTTACGAAAAACGCCAAGAGGGATGCGGCGACGAACTGGCAGCCATCGAAGGCACCCGCGAGGTTGCTGGACCGGTCACTTTCAGCATCCTGACTAACATCGTTGCTTTCGTACCACTGATGTTCATCCCGGGGGAAACCGGCAAGTTTTGGGCTCCGTTGCCGATCGTCGTCATCGTCGTTTTGTTGCTATCGTTAGTGGAGTCGTTATTCATCCTGCCCGCTCACCTGGCACACGTTCGCAAAATCCCGCGACGCCGTCCTGGCGTGCGAGGCCGACTTCATGAAATCCAACAGAAATTCAGCCGGGCATTCAATCGACTGGTTGAAATCGCGTTCGCTCCTGTGCTCGCGATCTGTTTACGGTTTCGGTACATCACCGCCACGTTCGCAGTTGCCTTGTTCGCTGTCGTAGTCGGCTACGCTACCAGCGCACACATGGGACTGATCTTAATGCCGGAAGTGTCCGCCGATGAAATCGAAGCCGGGGTGCGCATGCCAGTTGGGACGACACAAGATCAAGCTGCTGAAATCGCCGAAGCGGTGACACGGGCGAGCTTAAAAATGTTTGACGAGCATGACCTGTATAAAGTCGCCGAAGGGATCAAGACTAACGTTCGCGGACAAAGTTTCATTGACGTCGAAATCGTGCTGAAACCGCCAGACGAGCGTGACATGACGGCGAATCAGGTGATCGAATTGTGGCGTGATTCCATCGGCGATCTCCCTGGTGTCAACCAAGTAACATTCGAAGCTGAAAGCGGGCCCGGTGGGCATCGTCGAGCGATCAGTATCGACTTAAGCCACAGTGATATCAGCGTTCTGGAAAGGGCTGCGGTTGCGTTTGTGGAACGGACCAAGTCTTACGCGAACGTGCGCGATGTTAGCGACAATTACAACAAGGGCAAAACGCAACTCGACGTTCGCTTGCGTCCCGAAGGTCGCGCGCTCGGATTGACCGAAGAAGAACTTGGCAGTCAACTTCGAGGTGCCTTCTTTGGATCGCTCGCGCTGCGTTTGCTGCGTGGGACCAATGAGATCGAAGTTCGCGTTAAGTTGCCCGAAGAACAACGCGAAGACGTTTACCATTTCGAAGACCTCATCATCCGCACTCCGTCAGGTGCCGAGGTACCGCTGATGGACGTGGCCACGGTGACTAAAACCGATGCGTTTTCTTCCATCAATCGGCGTGACGGGCGGCGTGTGATCAATGTATCGATGGACGCCGAACCAAAGCGTGCCGTTACCCAACTAATCTCGGTATTGAAAAGCGAAGAACTGCCGCGACTTCGTCAAGACTTCCCCGGAATTACATGGACCTTCGAAGGCAGCGACGCGGAACTGCGCCGTGCCACATCGTCGCTGTGGAGCACGTTCGGACTCGCCCTTGCAGTTATCTACTCGCTGCTCGCCGTCGCATTCCGAGGCTACGTGCAACCCTTGATTGTGTTAGTCGCGATTCCATTTGGAATTGTCGGTGCGGTACTCGGGCACATCGTTCTCGGTTACGACCTTTCGCTGGTTAGCTTCATGGGCGTGATCGCGTTGTCAGGTGTTGTGATCAATGATTCGTTGATCATGATCGATTACGCCAACCGGCGTCGCAAACACTGCTCCGCCTACGACGCCATCACCCAAGCGGGCATCCGGCGGTTTCGACCAATTCTGCTAACAACACTGACCACGTTTGGCGGGTTGATTCCCCTGATCTTTGAAAAGTCGCTCCAAGCCCAATACATCATCCCGATGGCGATCTCCCTTGGTTTCGGAATTCTCTTTGCGACCGGAATCATTCTGGTCCTGGTGCCCTGTCTTTACATGATTCTGGAAGACATCCGCGGGCTTTTTGGCGATTCAACCGAGACCGCCTGAACGGGTGCCCCGGCCTCTAGTCCCCGAAAACTCGAGTCACCGAAAACTCGAGTCACCGAGAACACGTGTGATCGCTTCCTTGGGGTTCCGTCGAATGTGACAAAGAGGCATGATCTTGGCCACCTTCGTTTTTACCGTGCCCCCTTCACAACCGATAACTGTTTCGGCACAGGAGCCCCGATCTGTCTGACACCGCATCCGAGACGTTGATTCTGGAACTCGCGCGCAGCCTACATGCGTGTGGGTCGCCCGCGTATGAGCTAGACCAAAACATGGAACAGGTCGCCGAATCGCTAGGCAAATCGGCAACCTTTTTCTCCACACCGACTGCACTCTTCGTCACGTTTAATGACGATGTAAAATCGACCCGTTTGATACGCGTTTATCCCTGCGATACGAACCTGGGGCGGTACGCGGAACTCTTCGATCTTCAACGCTCCATCCGTGATGATGCATTGACAACCGAAGAAGCATGGCGAAGGTTGCAAGCGATCAACTTAAGCCCCAATGGCTACCACGCGGTCGCTTCGATTGCCTCCTTTGGAATGGCCGCATCCTGCGTCGGTGCACTGGTGGGGGGCAACCTATCCGTGGTGGTTTCGTCCGGACTGATCGGCCTAGTCATCGGCATGCTCGTCCTCGGCCTCACTCAACTGGAATACCAGACTCACCTGATCAACGTGATCGCGGGATTTGTGGCAAGCGCGGTCGCGTGTTCGGTTCAGGCTTGGATCGCGCCTGGTCATTTCGAACTGACCACCTTGTCCGCACTAATCGTCTTGGTTCCAGGGCTGCATCTAACAATCAGCGTCAACGAACTAGTCACACAAAACCTTGCCTCGGGTTCGGCTCGACTTGCCGGTGCGATGACCACATTGCTAACACTGATCTTCGGTGTTTACATGGGATACGGATTCGTCAGTGCGTTGACGGAGATTCCGCCATCAATCGCTCCGAAAACCCCTTCACATTTGCAGGCACTCATCGCCACCGTTCCTATCGGACTTGGCTTGGCAGTTTTATTCCGAACACGCTATCGAGACATTCCCTGGTTGCTGGTTTCCACCGTGGTCGGTTACGGAACGATGCGAATTGCTGGAGAGTTTTTCAGCCCCTTTGCAGCGGTCTGGATCGCGTCGGTAGTTGCCGGAGTCTTCAGCAATCACGTGTCGGATCGTCTGCAACTTCCTACTGCGGTGATGTTGATGCCCGCACTGATCTTGCTCGTGCCGGGAAGCCTTGGTTTTTCTGGCATGACCGAAATCATGCTCCACCAAGACCTCCCCAGTGGCATTCGCTTGATCACGACAATGATGCTAACTGCCGTTTCGATCGTTGCTGGATTACTGATCACCGACGTAATCGCCCCCAGGATTCAGCACCCAACCAACGATCGATAAATCGAACAACGGTGAAGTCATGATCCATGCGGTTCACCGGAACCAAGACGTTCATTCACGGCCTTGGGTCAGCGTCTAGCTGCGAGGGCTTTCTTTGGCGTCGAAAACTTTCGGCGGTGTGGCCGCTTCTGGGTTGGCTTGGATGTATTCCGCAATTTCGTCAGCACCGGCTACTTGAGCGTTTTCGCTGCTGCCGCAACCGGTTGTCGCTAGGGCTCCAATCGCAACGAGAAACAACGTTAGGTAGGTCTTCATCAAATTCACTCGCTTAACAAGAATGGTTTCAGATATTTAGGACAAACAAGGCTGGAAATTCAGCACCGTTTGGCAGCCACGTCACACTGCAACGCGGCCACCAACTCAACGGTTTTAGAATTCCCCTTTAATGACTTCCCTGGACGCACGAGTCCCCAGAGATCCCCAAAGACCGTACGGATTTTGCGACGGATTGATATTCGCCCAAGACGCCGGTTTGTTACTGGGGCTACCTGCCTCGATACTATCCGTGATGAAACGGATTGCACCATCGCCCATCAGAACGTGACAGCCGCCGGGGTGGTGGCTGCTCGGCGGCACGACACCATCCCCATCACCATCCAAGAAGGAGTGCATGCACAGCTCGCTATTGGGTGGAAGGGTGGTCGTCATACCAGTGTAAAGCGGCCGGCCGTAAGCCCAGCGTGAACCGCGGCGTTGTTCGTTGCTCACGACAGTCGTCAACTGCTCATCGAAAACAATCGGATCCGAATCATTGATATGTGTTTTACAAAATCCAATCCCATCGGTGCGAACGTTTCCAGAGGCAGGAACGATTGGGCGTTGACGAATGTCATTGATCCCCAAATCCGTCATGATTTCACCGGCCGCAATCGTGTTTGATAGACCGTCGAGCACGTCACGAAACTGCATTGCACGACGAGCCTTGAACATTCCTCGGCATGAAAGGTTAGCCTCGTAAGCCCCCCAGGCTGCACCGGTGTCGAGCTGAGCTCCCCGGGAGTTCTGGTGAACGGCATCACCAAGACATGCGGCGTAGTTAGTACGTCCCTGCGATGGCAAACCACGACCTGGATCGCTGGGACAACGAAAAGAAACGATATCGGTAAGCCAAGGCTTGTACTCGGACCCGGCTGTGTATTGAGCCAAGTAAGTCGCTGGCGACGAACCCATCGCTTGGAAGTAGGGAGCGACACCATCTTCGTTGGGATCCAGCGGATTGGAAATTTGCTCCCAAAGAGCTTGTTGCTCAATGAAGGCGGTCAAAGGCACAAGCCAGCTCAGTCGCAGACGGTTGTGCGATGTCGCGATGGTAGTTTCTGGACTAGGCGAGTCCGCATTGGCGGAGTTCGTTGTGCCACCTTCCTGCATCGGCAACTGCCTGAATGCCGAATGGTAATTGTGGAGTGCCAGGCCAATCTGCTTGAAGTTGTTGCTGCAACTCATTCGCCTCGCTGCCTCGCGCGCCGATTGCACCGCTGGAAGCAATAGTCCTACAAGAACTCCGATAATAGCGATCACCACTAATAGCTCGACGAGGGTGAACCCTAGGGATTTTCTAATCTGATTCAATTTCATTGCACGTACGCTTCATTCAACACTAAAGGGAGGTTCAATTTAAACAGGTGTCTCCGCCAACGACTTGAGCATGTCCGTCGAGATGACTGAACCGCCACGATCGATGATTTACGATTCATGACCGGACCGTCGACTGCTCCACTGCCGTTGCCTTCCTGGTCCACCAACGCATAGCACGCGCCAAATCCGGAAAACCAACCACCGCTCCAAAACTACGGGAACCTCTACCGCTTCACTGTCCATCAAAGGGGCGTTAACTCCCAGCGTCTCCTTCAATTCACCGATACGTTCGAAACCTACAACTTTAACATGCACTATTCCTTCAGCGCAAATGTGCAACAGCACTGAGCAACCCCCTCCGCAACTTGCCTAGAAACGCCGCATTCTCCAGTCCATCTTTTTGCAAACAAAACTTACAAATTTACCATGAAGGTCAAGCGACTAATCCATTTGTCGTTATCCTCTCGGCTCTAACGCTTACTCTCGGGTGGGTACCCAATGGTCAACTTGCTTGGCTCGGCATCCGAATTAACAGTACGCTTCCCCCCGTTGGGTTCTCGCGTTTCCTTCGGTTGCCTGAAGTTGCACTCAACGAGAACACAAATCTTATTTGTGAGACTAAACGGCTGTCCGATGGGGGGAGAGAGCATAGCGACATCGACCAAGTTTGCTTGACAGACTTTTAGATCCAGCACCTGTTTCAATGGATCGCCAGAAAGCGACATAACGCTATGCTCGAAACTACCGCCCCCATTACCCAGTCGGACCCAACCATGAGTTTTCGATTCGCTTCCATTCTTGCATTGCTGCTAATCCAACCGCACATTTGCAGTACTTACGCGAGCGATGAAACGGCTACGCCAAAGATCACATCACTGGCGCACAACACTGCGAAGCCAAACATCATCGTCATCTACACCGATGACCAGGGCTATGGCGACGTATCGGCATTGAATCCAAATGCGAAGTTCCGGACTCCCAACATGGATCGCTTGGCTGACGAGGGCATCGCCTTTACTAACGCACACAGCTCAGACTCTGTTTGCTCACCATCTCGTTACGGATTGCTGACCGGACGTTATTGCTGGCGAACCCGGATGAAGCAGCATGTAATGCTGGCCGAGGGCGAATGTCTGATCACGGACGAGCGAATAACCCTTGCGTCCCTGCTTAGACAGAATGGCTACGACACCGCCATGGTTGGCAAGTGGCACCTTGGAATGGATTTCCCCGGGCCCCCCAAAGATCGCGATTGGACCCAACCGGTTCTGAATATGCCTTTGGATAAAGGGTTCGATTACTACTACGGCATTCCAGCATCGTTGAACTACGGAATCTTGGCGTGGTTTGAAGGACGGTATGCTGCGGTCCCCCCAACGTTGTTCACTAACAAAAAGCCAAACGAGCGAATGTCGGACTATCGCATCATGCCACCCTATGACGCGACACCCGCCGAGACAAAAGTGAAATGGGGCCAACCCGGTTTTGAAATTGCCCCGGACTTCGTCGACAACGAATGCCTAATGCGTTTCACTAATAAAGCCATTCAGTGGATGTCCAACCAGACGGAGGATGCCAAGCAGGGCAAGCCGTTCTTCTTGTACCTGCCTTTTACATCACCACACTATCCGGTTTGCCCGCGTCCTGAATTTCACGGTCAAGGTGAATGCGGGGCGTACGGCGAATTCGTGATCGAAACGGATCATCACATCGGACGCATCTTGAAGTTCTTGGAAGACCGCAATATAGATGACAACACACTCATCGTATTCACAAGCGACAATGGTCCTGATTATCACTGGAGGCAAAGTCTCCAGAATTACCAGCACGACAGTCGTGGCGGATATCGCGAAGGCAAACGGTATGTCTATGAGGGCGGGCACCGGGTTCCCTTCATGGTGCGATGGTCCGCGGGCATTGAACAGCCGTCACGAAGATACGACGGCCTCGTGGGCCAGGTCGATCTATTGTCGACGGTAGCGGAACTGATCGGTGCAGACTTGCCAGCGGACGCCGGCGAGGATAGTCAGAGTTTCTTGTCAGTGCTGAAGGACAAAACCCCAGCCCACACGCGATTGCCGTTGATCAATCACGGTAACGACGCGCGTTATTCCATCACGGATCAAAACTGGAAACTGATTCTGCCAAGCAAAAAGCATGATGCGGAACTTTATGATCTCGCTACGGATCCAGCCGAAAAGAACAACGTTCTTAAGCAACACCCCGAAATTGCGGAACGACTCGAAAGGAAGACCAACGAGATCGTCACACGGGGCCGCACCACACCTGGCGCGAGCCAACCAAATGACACGGGTTACTGGAACGACCTATTTTGGCTCCCCCAAGAAGAGTACGAGAACTTGACTTCGCTGTCGGTTTCGGAAGTCCAGTCTCGGAACTCAGACTTGGATTGACCTGCGAACCACAGAAATGTGCGAAGGACGAAGACGTCTTACCTGGAACCCGTGAGAAAGTCTCGCGAGCGATGAAACAAGCCGTCAAAATCTGATTGGCGGTGGCCGTTGCCGATTAGGTACGATTCAATCGACACTCCCTGGGACCGTTCTGTTTCACGCGATTGCCGCGTCTCAGGGTGATTGCTGCTATCTTCGGCCCCCAAAATTCAGGTTAACGATTCACCGCCATGCTTCATTGCCGCCTGAAAGGAACCGCTTTGCTCATGCGTTACTGGGGAATGGCATGTTTGCTGGCAATGTTTCCGACGGTTTCGTCGGCCCAGCAGGAGAATGCTGTCCAACCCCAGGCCGCCCCAGCCCCAACCCAGCCACGTTACTGGACCACCAACTGGTCTTTTGAAGACGTGAACGTGGGGAAACTGGCGGACCGGTTGGAATCTGTTGGGATCCAAACCGGTCTGGAGTTGCAAGGGAAAGTCTCGTTCCAATTCGAGGTCGGCGTTCCAATCACGTCACTGCGAGACGCCGCGGCGTATCGGTTCGATGGAACCCTGACGAGTTCGTCGCTAATCGTTGACGGCGTGCAACTGAAAGATCTACGCACCCGCGTGATGTATCGCGATGGCGTAGCGACGCTCGAAAACTTGCAATCATCGGTGATTGATCGTGATCAGCCGGAAAAGCCACCGGGGTCGATCGAAGGCAAAGCCTCGTCGGAGCTCGTTCCACGAGGGGATGTTGTCGCGGAAGTCATTGTGAAAGACCTGTCCGTCGCGCCATTGAGTGCTCTTCTTGCAAAGTACCTGGGGCCATCCAACAACAGCCTACCCAGCGACGGAGTCTTTTCGGGAGCCGTTGACCTCCGAGTCCCGCTAGACACCGCTGGCGAAATCGCGACCTACCAACTCAACGGCAACCTCAGTGGGCGCGGTCTCCGTGTAGCGACACTTCCGCCCGCGGATTTCGATGCACAGCGTATACGCATCGCGGACCAAACTTTATTCATCGAAGACTTTTCACTCGCCGCGTTAAAGCCCGGTCGCTCACCACAATCGATTCGCCTGCTCGGCAACGCCACGCTGCCATTATCGGCGAACGGTGAATTTAACTTCGAGGTGTACGGCGACGACATTCCCGTAGGCACCGCGATCGAACTACTCACTCAACCCAACCAACCCAACAGCGTTCCCCTAGCGAGCGGGAAGGTTGATTTCCAAATAAGCGGAACAGGACGGCTGGCGGAACAAATCGAGCAATCGAACTGGAACATCGATGGATCGATCGCTTCACCCAAACTGACGATCGCTGGCGTCGACCTAGGAACGCTGGAGCACCATATCAAGTTGACGCCAACAGAGTTCAACATCGAGCCAGTACGTGATTTATCGGACCTGCCGAAATCATTTCGAATCGGCGAATTGAAATCTCACTACTCGATCAGCGACGAATCGCTGGCGATCAACCAACTGGATGCCAAACTTTTCCAAGGCAGCCTTTCAGGCACCGTCACACTCCCTTTCATTGAGTCAGGTACCGCGAAGGCAAATCTAAACTTTGCCGGAATCAAGCCGCGTTTCAAGTTGCCTGTTGCAGGACGACAAGTTGAAGTCTCCAGTGCACTGGAAGGCCAACTTGATTGGCAGGTGCCGATGGAATCGATCAACCAACCGGCCCAGCACCGCGGCCAAGCGGAATTGGCTTTGACAAGTATCACGATCGGCGAAGCCTCGATCGGCAACTTGCAAGCGACTGCTTCGGCGAACGCCGGCAACCTTTCACTTAACGCCAATGGAAAACTGTTCGACGGAATTCTATCCCTGGAAACCACTTCCAATCTGCAGGCGAATGATGAATGGCCGGATGTTATATCTCGACTAGGAAAAACCGACTTCCGTTTTAATGGTGTGTCCTTCGACCGACTTTTCGAAACTGCGTTTGGCTCGCGAATTGACATCACAGGCCTCGCGTCCGGCGAATTCAACATCATCGATTGGAACCAGGACGCGCGATCTGGAGTCTCGCTTCCATCTGCTGACATCCGGCTTGAGCTATCGCGTGTCAGTGAGCGATCGCGGCTGCTTTCGCGGGCGATGCGATTGGAGGGCCGGTTGCGGAACAACGTTTTCGATATTGTTTCGCTGACGGGCGATTATGCCGATGGCAACGCACGCGTGAAGGGTCGCGTCCACTTGTTGGACGAAAGCAAATCACTGCGTCCCCGAGTAGACCTCCACGCTTCGGCCAGCCGTGTTCACCTAGCCCGCGGCTTGTGGTTTCTGGGCGACACGGCTGACGACTTTCAAGGACGAGCGTCCGTGTCCGCAACGATCTCTGGTTATCACGATTCGATCCGAGTTCGAGGAAACGCCGATGGACGTGAACTCGTTCTTTACGGTCTACCGCTAGGGAACGCCCATAGCGGACTAGCTGCCGATGCCAATGTGAGTCGCCAAAGTTGGAATGTCCGCTTCCCGTCGGTCCGATCCAGCCAAGGCGGCGGGCAAGTCGAAGGAGAACTTTCATTGGCATCAACACGGCGCGGTGGACGCGGGGTGGATCTGGAGAGCCGATGGCGAACACGACGCGTCGATTTCTCGCGACTCGTGCAACAAATCGGACGCTCCACATCGCTGGCTCGCGGCGAGATCACTGGCGACTTGACACTCAATGGGAAATCAATCCAAGGCGTTGACGATCTCAATGGACGCTTCAATTTCGCACTGGGACAAACTCGAGGCGCCGCGATCCCGGGTCTGGTCGGTGTGTCGCGGTTCCTAGGACCGGTTTCGCTGGTCAATCAACAATTTGATGTGGGCGAAGTCAAAGGAATCATCGGCGGCGGGGCCATCACGGTCGACGAGTTTTGGGTGGGCTCCGACACCGCGCTGGTTCAAGCCGATGGAAAGGTCTACATTCGCAGCGGCCGCATGGATCTCAATGCGATCATCGCAACCGGCGACTACCGCGACATCGCCGCAAACTTTGCCCAATTGGCACAACAGTACGCACTGCGTTCGTTGCTGCCCGCTTCCGCGATCCTGGACATCTCGGAACTGCTGCGAGACCGCACTTTAGTCGTTCACGTCGTGGGCACGCTCCAGGACCCAATCGTACGCATTCAGCCTGTCCAAACCTTCCGGGAAGAAGCCGCACGGTTCCTGCTACGCGAGGGCCAGCGATTGATTCTGACTGGCATTACTGCCGGCACGGTCGACAGCATCGACGGCAACTAGAACCGCCTCAAGACAATAGCAGGTCGGGTTACACGGGTTCTAACCATTGCACCACATCGGTCGAATCACTAGTGATCGTCGAGCGTGTTGAGCCGATTGTTCTCATGGAAACGATTTCATGGGCACAGGTAACAAGATGACTTGCAAACGCAGTGACCTCCGGCACACCCACCGCGGACTTCTGTGGACGCTGAACTGCGTTGCGAGCTGCATCCTGCTTAGTGGTTGCAGCACATTGGGGCTGTCCCTGTACCCATCGAATTCCACATTGACCCAAGAAGCCGAAGCGGTACTCGATGCTTCCCGTATTCCGCGTGGATTGCCTCGTGAGAACGCCAAGTCGGTGCTACCGCCGCATGCTCTCGAACCCGGCGACGCGTTGCTGATTGAACCAGTCAACCTGGAACGAGACCTGCGACTCCCGGCTGATCAAATTGTCTTGGCCGACGGAACCGTCGACATGGGACCCTACGGCCGTGTGATTGTTGCTGGACGAGATCTTGAAGAAGCTGAGACGTTGATCGAGCAACAGATCGCGTATCAAGTACGCCAGCAACAGAACTCATGCAAACCTTACGCTGGCGAAGAGGATCAACAAACGATCGAATCGCCATCGTTACCCGATGACTGCGATGCGATCGCGATCAACGTTCGAATGCTCGAACCCGTCCATCGCTATTACGTTCTTGGTGAAGTCAACGCGCCGGGTGCGTATCCACTTTCGGGATTTGAAACCGTCCTGGACGCGATTGTCACCGCCGGCGGTTTAACTAGCAGCTCGAACCCATGCAAGATTCTGCTAGCCCGCCCGACGGACCCGTGTGATTGTCGCGTGACATTACCGGTGTGTTATCGCGAGATCGTTCAACTGGGCAACACGTCGTCGAACTATCAACTCCAACCGGGCGATCGCATTTTTGTCTCGTCACGATCGTGCATGGATGAGTTGATGTTTTGGCGAGCTAGCCGCACGTGCTCGAGATGCTCAGGCTGCAATCGGGCATGCCAAAATCCGTCAACCGTCACCGCCCGGTCC
Source organism: Rhodopirellula sp. J20-39 (assembly GCF_057365095.1). Lineage (NCBI taxonomy): Bacteria > Pseudomonadati > Planctomycetota > Planctomycetia > Pirellulales > Pirellulaceae > Rhodopirellula > Rhodopirellula sp. J20-39. The sequence goes on from NZ_CP195123.1 coordinate 7,284,873, forward strand.
ATGCCGGGTGTTGCCAACACAATGATCCCACCGGGCAGTGTTGGTTGGATGCGACTCGCCGATGATCCCCTTCGCCCCAACGACTTAGTAGAACCCGATCAGTACCGTTCGTCAGACGCTAGTTCGACATTGCCGGCCCCGAACTCGACAACTTCAGATCGCAACGCAACGCTAAAAGAATACTTGGACACGGGCTCGCCCACTCCCACGAACCCCGCAACAGGCTCAGATGTTGATGGTGAACTCAGCTTTCCATCGCGTGCGAAATAACAGCCTACCATTAAGCAAGACCATCGAAGCACCTTAACAGGACGACTTGGTAGACGACGGCTGACTCAACCTTTACCGAATCGGTCCTGTCGATCCATTTCGTCTTCGTAAGCGAGGTCGATCATGGTAATCACGGAATTCACATCAGCAGCCTTGGTTGAAAAGGTGAACTGACCGGTCAGCTTCAAATCGGGTTCCAGCTCACTCTTTTCGTGCAGTGCCCACATCTCTTCGGCGTAGTGAGATTCAGATAGTTCCGGCGCAAACTGTGCATAGTACTGTGTGATGTTTCGCACGTCACGCTGCAACATGGATTTGGCGTTGTTATTCCCGGATGCATTGACGACTTGCGGGAAGTCGATGATGACCGGCCCCGCTTCATCTTGCAGGACATTGAACTCGGAAAGGTCGCCATGGACCAACCCGACGCACAACATGCGTAGCACGTAGATCATGACCGTGGCATGATCTTTCACGGCTTGATCCGCCGACATGGTGATATCGTTGAGCCTGGGTGCAACGCCGCCATCCCCATCGGTGATCAATTCCATCAAGAGCACGCCATCGAAAAAACCATAGGCTTTGGGAACCCTGACGCCAGCATCAGCAAGCTTGTACAACGCGTCCACTTCGGCCCGCTGCCAAACGTCTTCCTGTTGATCACGACCGAATTTCGAACGCTTGTCGATCGCCCTTTGCCGACGGCTATTTCGGATCTTTCGACCTTCCTGATACTGCCCCGCATTTTTGAAACTGCGTTTGGCCACATCCTTGTACACCTTGGCACAACGCGTCTCGTCGCCGCATCGCACAAGGAAGACCTGAGCCTCTTTACCACTCATCAGCGAGCCCAAGACCTTATCGACCAACCCGTCTTCGATCAGAGGCAGCAGACGCTTAGGGACTTTCAAGATGTTACCGATTTAAAAGCGGGGAAGCGTCCGCGTGAAAAAGGAGATAAATGAGGAAAAGAGAGTGTCCCTGGATTAACACCGCGTCCCGGGCGTAACCTAACATGACGTCGTAAATGTCGCAAAGAGGCTCTCAAGACCACCCGGGCCTCGAATCTGCCGCATTGTGCGTGCTGAACGAGAGTTTGGCCCCGCGATGATCATTTGCAAGGCGCCCGATCGATGACGAATGAAGCGGAGCCTCCAGGATCGATCTCGAACAATTTGCCACGCTGAACGCGACAATTAGCGGATTCCTTAGCAATCCATTCCCCACGAATCCAGGAACCAAACCGATGGGACAACTCAGTGACGTAGGCGATGCCGACGGTTGGCGGTGTTGGCTATGCGACGAACCGGTCGACCGCGAGATGCCGCCCAACGACCCACGTGCCGCAACCGTGGATACACGAATCACAAAAGGTCGTGCCAAAAAGAAAAAGCAAGACAAGGGTGATTTACCACCCGAACGTCTGGCTCACAAGAGCTGCAACACCGGCAAGGGCGCGAACGATCCAGTCGTACCCTGGGCGGATCACTTGATTGTCGTCGATCCGGCACCAATCATCGCCGCTGCAGATCGTCTCCAGCGAAAAGGAGGCCGCGAAGCCATGGCTCGCTGCCCCACCCAAGCGGACGCTGATACCGCTGCAGCATGGCTGGTTGACCGGCTCTCGCGGCTCACTCCCGATCTGAACGTGCACACCGAAATCGCCAGTACGGGAGGCCAATATTTGGTCAGCCTGCGAACGTAGCCAAGCGTTGACGAATTGAGTTGGGGCTCAAGGTCTGGACATCGAAAGCAACTTTGAACGCACTGAAACATCCGGCAGCGTTCTCTCCCGCTCGCGGCTGGTTCCATAGAAGGACAACTCGGAACCTACAGCTCGATCGTCACTCAGAATGCTAGCCGGCTCGACCACAGCCACGCTTCCCAATTCAGGAAGCATGGCATTCAACTTCGACGGATCTAGAACTGCCGGTGGTTAGTTATTCTTTGGGTCGCCTGATCGTAGAACCACAAGCCAATCTCCGCCATCTAAATTCGGCGGGTTGCCCACGGACACCGATCCGCCAGCGACGACTGATTGCGTCGAACCTGATTTCAGCGGACCTCCCGTGCGAGGATTAAACCACTGCACTTCAAAACGGCCTTGAGCACTGGCAAGATCGATCGAAGTCTTAGCACCAGGTTTCAAAAAGATTAGATACAACTTACCTGGGTCCTGAAGACAGAAGGCATCCTTATTGGTCAGCAGGCCATCCGCATTGGTCATATTCCAAAACGGGATCTGGTGGTCGGCGAAAAAGTCCAAGGCAGCACGGCACTGCTTCCACATGTTTTGACGCACCCGGTAATCCTGGCACGTCAAATCGCTATGAGGGTGAGAGTATCCGAAGTACCACTCCACACCCGCACCACCGGCTAACAAGTTGCCCCAAAGTGCATTCTGGCGAGCGTTATCGTGGTCTGGGTTTTCAGCATCGGTGATCAACGAATGCTTCGCGTCGCCCGGTTCATCGCAAGCAACAACCCACGGCTTCCCCGCTTTGACGCTTCGTCGAATGTACTCGAGCGTTCGGTTATGAACGGAGCGAAAATCGGGTCGATTGGTTTGCAGCGAGAAGCCTGTCAAAGGGGACGCATCGCCCATCAAGTCATAGTGATTGTGCCCATTGTGAATGACCATGTGATGATGATAAGGGTCATGTGCCGCGAAGTAGTCAGCCCATGCACGCTTCTCTTCATAGCTTGCCTTGTGCCCCAATCCAACTTCCTCGCCGAGGTTCCAGTTCAGCGCAAGATGGTGTCCGAACCGGGCAATCAGCTCGCGATAGTACAACTTTCGTTCTGGCCCCGTGTTCCCCTTATCCAGAAGTTTGACGTTCTCCGCTTCTTGAGTCTTGAAGTGCAGATACATCCCGTTGTTTGTGCCATGCGAGAAAACGACTTCCCACTGATCCATCCGCGAACAGTCGATGCGATGACGTTCTTCGTAGCTCGTGTAAGGAAAGACGTTGCGATCGTCGCCTTCAATGTTCATGGTCAAAAACGAAAAGGAATTCAGCCCCTGTGACGCGAGATAATTGATCGCACCGATGATCCCTTTCCCTTTGTCGCCCTGCCAAGTCGGATCGCCACTGTTCCAATCTTGAACATGAGGCTGCCACGTTTTCACGAGGTTATCCTTCTTTCCATCTGTCTTAAAATCACCATCAAAATCTTTGTACGCGAGAAAATTCTCGGGCGCATCGACACCCGTCTTTAAGAAATACTCTTTGGTTCCCGCGAACTGCAGATGATGCTTACCAACATATTGAAGGCGCCCCTTCCCACGGAAATCTCGTCCTTTCTTATCTGACGCAGCAACATCAAACGTTCCTTTGACTCCATTGGCATTCTCAACAGGAGTGCCTTCGTGCAAGTCTTCTGAAACAGCAACATTTTTGCCGCGATGAAAGGCGACTTGATAGGTCCACGTGCCGGTGTGATCGGGCGACAAGTGAGCTCGCCATTTATTCCCCGACGTTGCCGACGTATTCGCGGCGTCCCCATCCGCTGCAAAATACCCAGGAACCCGGTAGGTCAATCCGGATTGGGGATGGCGAAACGTCACCTCCATTCGATAGTCCGTGAACGGGTTGGGTGTGCCGTTTTCCGAAGCCTCCGGGCCATCGATCGTTAACGTGACCCGGTGCCATTGTCTGAGCTTCCCCGTCACGGCTGCGGACGCCGGCTCGGCGGAGTGCGCGGTCACCATGGCACCACCTATTGAAAAGGCAATTCCCCAAAAACAAACAAGTCTTAAAGCCAATCGTTCCACGCTACATTCCTCAACCGCTAGGATTCACCAGAAATAACAAATTCACGTCTCTTTGGAACCTATTCACGAAAATCCCCCGAACGTGCACAGAAAAAGCGAAAACTTTTGCGTTGTCGCTCCGGTTTTCAATTTTCCTGTGCACGGTCGCCAGCTGTTAGACAATACGGATATTGACGCGATACCCATTTTCGTTGCTCGTTCCCCAATACCCGCAATTGAGCTCCAAGCAAAAAAGGGGAATGCTGGACCACATCTTCCCCATGAATCAAGCTCCAACTGCCTCTCCGATCATTCGATGAACGATCAATCTTTCCAGTCCTATCTCAACATCACTGAAAATCGATCTCGCATTCTTGCCATGATCGTCGCGATGGTTCACGACTTCGACTTAGCGGAAGAACTGTTCCAAGAAACGGTCGTTGAAATATTGAAGAGCGAAGACAGTTTTGACCCGAGTCGGACATTTCCGCCTTGGGCTTGTGGTGTCGCCAAACGAGTGGTCCTTCGGCATTGGCGACGTCAAAAACAGATGGCAACGAATGGGGTAACATCGATGCTGTCTGAACTCGCCGAGATCGCTGTGGAGGGAGACGACGAATTGTGGCGTGGCGAACGGGTCGCGTTACGACGTTGTTTCCAAAAGCTTCCTTCGCATATGCAGCGTCTCATGCTGCTACGGTACGGACGCAACATCAAAGGAAAAACCCTGGCCGACCAAGCGTCTATCCGAGTAGGCTCGATCCGCACAACGTTAGCGAGATTGCGTTGCCAACTTCGCCAGTGCATTCAGTCCCAAACCGCATCGTCGCCATGAGGACACCAAGAATGGATGAGCAATCATTCCAAGAACTGTTAACCAGTTACCTCGACGGCACGCTCGAAGAAGCAGAAATCGCTGAACTGCTCAATGCGGTAAAATCCTTTTCGAAATTCCGTACGCAATTTCAAGAGGAAACTCGTCTGCATGTTTTGCTGCGAGAATCGATGGCGGAACAAGTCGAAATCAACCTGATCCAACAGAGTGTGTCCGCACCCACGGTTTCCACACGCCGATGGTTCGCCCGTCTTGCAATTGCGAACGCGGCCGTCCTGCTTCTCGCACTGGGCCTCTACTTCTATCCCGACCTAGCAACAAATCATGCAACAGAAATGGGCGTATGCGTGAACGTGTCAGGCAGCAGCGAGGTAAAGATCCAACGCGCCGCTCGTGTCTTCCCACTATCACCAGACGCGCCTGTTCGGATCGGAGACAAAGTCATCTGCGGCGATCATGCTCGCGCGATGCTAAGACTGTCCGACGGTTCCATCCTCTCACTGGACAACGGGGCACAGGTGAGTCTGATGTCCACACGCCCCGAGATCACGCTCGACCGTGGCGAAGTCCTCTTCGAAGTCACTCGACGCAAGCCAGATGCACCGGCGTTCCAGGTCCATACCAAACACTCAACGGTGGATGTCATGGGAACGGTTTTCGGTTTAAGGGAGGACGGGCAAACAAAGTTAGAAGTCTACGAAGGCCGTGTCAGCATGATTCGGCACCAAGATCGCAAACGCGTCGTAGTCGGTGAACAGCAAAGGCTATGGACACAAGACACGAAGTTTGCGGTACAGGAGATTGCCAATCTTCCTCAAACGACAACCAGTATTGCACCGACGGACGACGTTACGCTGAACCGAGGCAAGCAAGCGACGCAGGATCTTCGGCTGAAAGTCGAAGCGAATCGACGAGTCGTGTACCTTCGCTTCGACGTCCCTGAAGTGGAACACCTGGTTTCGGCTACCCTGACCCTTACCCAAGAAATCGACACCGGTTCCGGCCTACTTCAAGTGCACTTGGGACAGCATAGCGATTGGAATGAATCCAACTTGGAACAGACAATCGCACCGGCCGCGTCCCAGGTCGTGGCGGAGTACCGCGGCGTCGTGACTCGCGGCCAAGTCATTGATTTGGACGTCACCGATGCGCAAATCCAGCCCGGTCCGATCACGTTCATACTAACGCTCAACAAATCCGGTGAAGACGACATCTGGTTTGGTTCACGAGAAGGCCGTCACCCACCTAAGCTCGTTCTCACCACGTCCGAACCTCCCCAATAGCCCGCATCCATCCGAATACCCAACCCAAGCCGACAGCTAACAAAGCACCGCTCAAATCGCTACTCACTTTCTAAAAGTCCTGCCACACGCCAAAAGAATCCTCTGCGGCTACTGGCACACATCTCAAACCGCGACCGAGTGACCTCAAAGTGACTCGCCTTGCGAGTGAAACTTCTCTCCCCTGTTGCATCGCGCTTTCCAGGGCGTCACGATGACTAAGCGTCAGTACACTTGGGCGACTTGACGCGGAAGACGTTTGGCCCGGAGGAAGGCAGCACTATGCTCGCACGATTGAAGACATTCACGTTGCTCGGAATCGAAGCAATGCCGGTCGATGTTGAGGTCGATATTTCACCGGCGGCGATGCCCAAGACGATCCTGGTGGGGCTGCCCGATACAGCGGTGAAAGAATCCACCCACCGTGTCGAACGAGCCATCGTCAACAGCGGATTTATTCGGCCCCAAGATAGAGTCGTGATTAATTTGGCTCCTGGTGATTTACCCAAACAGGCACCCTCGTTCGATTTGCCGGTCGCCTTAGGTGTCCTTGCCGGCAGCGGCCAACTCGATACCGCTCGACTGGAACACTACGCGGTCGTTGGCGAACTTGCGTTGGAAGGCATCACCCGGCCAGTCAAAGGTGCCCTCTCGCTCGCCATCGAAGCGGCCAAGAATTCGTCATTGAAGGGGTTCATCGTCCCGACCGCCAACGCACCCGAAGCGGCCGTCGTGGAAGGCTTGGAGGTGATCGCAGTCGACAGTCTGGCGCAGTGCGTTGCATTCCTGGCCGGTGAAATCGATATCCCGCCGGTCCCCAGTCGCGTCGAGGAACTCTTCGAACAATTCAGCGAATACGAAGTCGACTTCGCCGACGTCCGCGGCCAAGAAATGGCTAAGCGAGCGATGACCCTCGCCGCCGCTGGCCGCCATAATTTGCTCATGATAGGTCCGCCGGGGTCAGGCAAGACCATGCTCGCGAAGCGGCTACCTACCATCTTGCCTCAATTGGTACCTTCCGAGTCAATCGAAACGACACGGATCTATAGCGCCGTGGGGCAACTTCCTGCTGGACAACCATTGTTGGCCACACGCCCATTCCGAAGTCCTCACCACACTATCAGTGATGCTGGATTGGTTGGCGGCGGTAGCCCACCTTCACCGGGAGAAATCAGCAAAGCACACAACGGGATTTTGTTTCTGGATGAACTCCCCGAGTTCAATCGCAAAACCCTTGAGGTCATGCGGCAACCGCTCGAAGACGGCATTGTCACCATCTCACGTGCCCTGCGATCGACTACCTTCCCCGCCGACTTCATGCTTATCGCGGCCGCCAACCCATGCCCATGCGGATATCGCAGCGATCCGAGACGCAGTTGTAATTGCACACCACCACAAATCGAACGGTACATGTCGAAAATCTCCGGTCCTTTGTTAGACCGGATTGACTTGCATATCGAAGTTCCGGCGGTGCCGTTTGAAGAGCTATCGGCCCGTAAGGCGACAACGGAATCGAGCCAGAACATGCGAGAGCACGTTGTCAGAGCTCGTGAGATTCAAGCGGAGCGTTTTCGCGACAGCCCGGTCCGCTACAACGCGCAGATGTCCAGTCGTCAGGTACGCGAGTTCTGCGAACTCAGTCCGACCGGAACGCAACTCTTACGTGCCGGCGTTGAATCGCTGGGCCTGTCCGCACGTGCCCACGACAAGATCCTGCGAGTCTCACGCACGATTGCGGACATCGCCGGCAGCCCCTCAATCGAAGAAGACCACCTCGCCGAAGCGATCAGCTACCGCAATCTCGACGCTGACATCTGGGTGTAGTAGCTAGGCGCCAGCACGAACCCACGACCTACCGAATCTTCCTTGAAGAATAACCCAATCTTCACGCCCTGGGTTTCACCTATAAATCGCGGTCATTGGACTACCAATTTCATTGCGATGGGTGAACAGAATGACTCCTGGGCGATTCAACTCATTGCGTCAGGAACGGGACGGAGTAGCTTCTTTGTCGACAGCTATCAATCGTCTCGCGTGGCTAACCATTCGCTGAGCTCAGGACGCGATTGGAGCCACCACCCGCTGATAGGAAAATCCGACCGATGAGTGTTGATCAAGAAACCGACCAGCTTCATGATGCGTGGCTGGAATCGCTGGACGAAGAACTGGAGATCGAGCTAGACGACCAGCGTTTGAATGCGAATCTTCACGATGAACTTCCGACTTCGGAATCGACCGCACTCTTAAAGCATGAACGCGTCAAATACTTCCGCGAACTGCTGAAGCTGCAACGCGAACTGGTCAAGCTTCAAGATTGGGTGGTCGAGAAGAAAGAAAAAATCGTCGTGCTTTTCGAAGGACGCGATGCGGCAGGCAAAGGCGGTGCGATCAAACGTATCACCCAGCGGCTCAACCCGCGGATCTGTCGTGTAGCGGCGTTGCCGGCGCCAAGCGATCGCGAACAAACCCAGTGGTATTTCCAACGGTATGTCAGCCACCTTCCCGCCGGTGGTGAGATCGTGCTGTTTGACCGCAGTTGGTACAACCGCGCCGGCGTTGAACGCGTGATGGGTTTCTGCACCGACGATCAATACGAAGACTTTCTAGATACCGTTCCAACATTCGAAAAGATGCTGGCAGGCTCTGGAATCCGCTTGCTGAAGTATTGGTTCTCGATCACCGATCAAGAACAAAAGGCTCGCTTCGAAGCTCGTATCCATGACCCACTGAAACAGTGGAAGCTAAGTCCGATGGACCTGCAGTCACGGAAGCGATGGGAGCAATACACCAAGGCCAAAGAAATCATGCTGCAAAGGACTCACCATGCCGACGCGCCGTGGTGGATCATTAAGGGCGACGACAAGAAATCGGCGCGGCTGAATTGCATTCACCACTTGTTGGAACAGATTCCCTATCAGGAGGTCCCACGTCCTACGATCGAACTTCCCGAACGCAAATGCTCGGACGATTACAGCCGTAAGCCGATCGCGGATCAATTGATTGTTCCGACGATCTATTGAAAACGACCGGCAAATCAAAGTTGCCATAGCACACCAAAGATCCGCTCGTTCGATGACAAACGAGCATAATGACTTGGCCAAAAGACCTAAGAAAGAATTCCTTCGCTAGCCTCGGCAAGCAAGGCAACAACCTTGTCGATCTGTTCGCGGCTTGTGGTCCAGCCAACCGAGAACCGCAGCGTGCGACCGATTTGTTTTTCGGTTCGACCGATCGCCCGCAATGTCCGAGTCATTTCATCAGGCGGACTGATTGATTGCGCCGACGCGACCACGATCTGCCGGGCAGCCTTTTGTAACCGACGCGCTTCGCAGCCCATCTCGATACAAATCGTATTGGGCAGCCGATCATGATGTTCCGACAGCACGGTCACGCGGCCATCGAGTGTGGATCGCAAACCGTCAATCAAACGCTCGCATAATTCCGACAGGGTCGCTTGGGCTTCATCGACGCAGCGAGCGGTGAGTGATGCCGCTGCACCTAACCCAACGATGCCTGGCACATTCTCGCTGCCCGCTCGCAGTCCCATCTCTCGCGATTCACCATAAGAGATCGGATGCAGATCCAGACCACGGCGAACGAACAGGGCGCCCGATCCTTTGGGACCATAAATTTTGTGCGCGGATAAAGAAAGCGTATCCACTCGCAGCGTGTTCACATCGATCGGAATGCGTCCTACCGCGGCGGTCGCATCGCAGTGCAAACGGATCCCTTTGTTGTGACACAGATCGGCGAGTTTGCGGATTGGCTGGATCGTTCCCAAAACCGGGTTGGCTAATTGCAAACACGCCAATCGAGTCGTTTCACGGAAGCGAGATGCATACGCTTCGGGCGACACGATTCCATACTCGTTGGCCGGAACGGTCTCGACCACCCAGCCCAGGTGTCGAAGTTGTCGGGCCGCGGCGAGCACCGACTCGTTTTCAATTTCGGAAACTAACGCGTGCGGCGCGGGTCCATCGTTGTTGCAAGGATAGTAGGGGACCAAGTCGGCGGGCTGACGACCGGCGTGGCACATCATCGCGGCGCCCAGCACGCCTAGGTTGTTCGCCTCGGTGCCGCCACTGGTGAAGACCACCTCGAACGGGTCACACCCCAATAGCATCGAAACACCTTCGCGCGCATTTTCAACAGCTTCACTGACCGCAGACGCGTGGACATGCGACTGCGAGGGCAACATGAAGTGAGTCGACCAAAACGCCTGCATGGACTCGATCACCGAAGGGGCGACAGGCGTGGTTCGATTGAAGTCGAGATAGATCAGCGACACGAGTGGACAATTCGAGATACAGGTGAGAATACAGACTCACCAGCCTAACTACCGGCGTTTCGCATTCCAGCGAAAGGCGTTCACCGGGGCTTCTTTTTTTCGGCTTTTGCGATCTGCTTCATCTTCTTGACTTCGTCCTCGGCAACGACCCAGCCGCGACAGTTCCGGGCGCCGCATTGGCATTTCGGATTCCAGTCGAATGCTTCCCAGGCATAGTCAAACGTCAACTGAGTTTCTGGCTCGATGTTGCAAATCGCCACGACACCTAGTGAAAACTCAGTCAATTGGACCAGTTCGCAGTTCGGGCTGCACGAGTGATTCATGAACGCACCGGGGGTACTGGGCTCAAGATACCAGTCCTCGTCCAGATCCATCACGTACTCGCTGCCCACGTAGGCTTTCTTGGGGATCAACTGACCGGTCACTTCCATGACCAATTCACCCGGCAAGAATTGCCGAACGGCATAAACTCCGTGCCCGCATTTGCCGGAAGACCGGACTTCGATGTCGTCATCAAAGTAGGATCGGTAGTAGTAATCCTTGTCGACCAAGGCCTGTAGTTTTTTGCGTCGTTGCTTGTCCAAGGTAGTCATGCAGTGGATTCAGGGTGAAAAAAGATCAGGTTCGCTATTTGCCCTAATCGGTAGCTTCCCCAAAGTTGGGGTGATCGTCAATCGACGAAACGATTGAAACGGTTAGTCCGGAAATGACCCGGCATGGAATTTGGCAACAACACGGTCTGGTTGTTAGCCGATACCACCGAGGGTCCCTTCGACACCGACTGGACTGATACTCCACCCAGGGTGACTTATGAAACGTTCGCTGCCACTGTTTTTCGCCGTTTTTGCTACTGTTGCCTGCGTGCCAACGGCGCATGCGGACCTCGACTCGCTACTGGGCGACTGGGTTGACGCGGCAAGTTCCGAATCTGAATCGACCTCGGCTTCCGACCTTTCGCTGACCTCTGCCGGGGAAACTGGAGAATTCGGCTCGGCTGGCTACTCGACCTTGGCCTCGCCAACGGACATCCAGATAGCTGATATCGACTCCACCGAAGCGGATTCGCATCAAGTCGGTGAAGCAACATCCCTGACGGGGCATCATGGTGGATCAGGAACCTCCATCGGTCACCATCACGCCACTGCACCTGAAAACTTGTACGCGGCGCCATCGCCTAGCGTTAACCCATACGTCGGCCAATCTTCGGGTAGCTGCGGATGCGGCCAACCAAGCTGCGGTCAATCGAAGTGCAATAGCGGCTCATGCGGCTGCCAATCCGGTTGCGGTGAACTTCTGGAGCGACAAGCTGACTGCCGCAAGGTAGGCCAAAGCGAATGCCGGCCTCACCGCAGCCCGTCGCTTCCGCCCCCCAGCACGTTCTTGCAGCTATTCCGTAGCCGCAATTCGTACTCAGCGGTCTGGGAAGGCTATGCGGAAGAAACTCGCGAACGATGCCGGAACCGAAGTGCCCATCTGGACGGCACATGGCGATGCAACAAATGCGACAACCTGCTTGAGCCCGGTCAAGTTGCCTGTTCGGGCGGCTGCAAGCTCAAACTTCCAGCGGCGAAATGCCAAAGTGGATGCGGCGAGCTGATCGAGCCCTGCCCTGCTCCTTGTGAGACCGCTTGCGATCGCTAATTCGAAGCTGTGGGGTGATGACTAGCGTGTTTGCAAGCATTCCGATTGTAACCACGCCGTATTCGCTGCTCGCGATTCTCGTCCCCGAAAGAGCGTCCCGGTCCAGGTAAATCGGACAAGGGACGCTGGCGGCTTTCAAAAGCGTTTTCGGTTTACTCTTCCGTAACGCGAACGGTGGTCATTTCGTCGCCCTTTTCGATGGCGTCGACCACATCTTGGCCTTCAATCACCTTGCCGAAGACGCTGTGACGGTCGTCCAGGTGCGGCGTTGCAGTGTGGGTGATGAAGAATTGCGAGCCGTTGGTGTTCGGGCCCGCGTTAGCCATTGACAGCACGCCTGGTCCATCGTGCCGCAATTCAGGGTCAAACTCGTCTTCGAATTGATAGCCTGGGCCGCCCGTGCCAGTCCCCAAGGGGCACCCGCCTTGAATCATGAAGTCGGGGATCACGCGATGAAACTTCAAACCGTCGTAGTACTTCTTTTCGCAAAGCGTTTCGAAGTTGCCAACGGTTTTGGGCGTCTTTTCCTCGAAGAGTTCAATTTTGATGGTGCCGCGATTGGTTTCGAAGGTGGCAACTTTCATGTTTCTTGTTCAGCAAGTGGTTCGAAAATGGGGAAAACGCTACATGGATTCGCTGTGCGTTGTTTCGATGCCGACCATAACGGACCCAAGATTTCCGTTCAATCCGATGCGGTTTCGGCAAGGGCGTCTTGGACCGTTGTCGCCGCCACAATCCAGCCGCCGCCCAGCACCCGCTCGCCGTCATAGACAACCGCAGCCTGGCCGGGCGATATCGCCGATTGGGGCTGATCGAAACGAACCTCAAAGCTGGCAGGGTCGGACTCGCCGAACACAACCCGTCCGGCGTGAGGCTGACCGTTGTAGCGAAATTGGACCCGCACACGTTCAGGCATCTCAGCGGGATCGATCAACCAGTTCGCCTGGTCGGCCAACAACCCCGGGGCTAGTAGTTCTTCAGCGCTCCCCAGCACGACTCGTTTGGTCTTTGGTTCAATCCGGATCACAAAATGCGGCTTGCCGAGCGCAACGCCTAAGCCTTTCCGCTGACCGACCGTGAACGCCTCAAATCCGTCATGCTCGCCAACAACCTGCCCCGTCGACAACACAATCTCCCCCGCAGTGGCTCCCACCATGTCGGGTCGACGTGACTTCACAAAATCGCTGTGGTGCCCCTGAGTGACGAAGCAGATCTCTTGGCTGTCCTTCTTTTCGGAAACCCCAAGTCCAATCGATGCCGCAATCTCTCGGATCTTTGTTTTTTCGAAATCGCCCACCGGCAACATCATCCGCGACAAACGCTCTCGTCCGATTCCAAACAACGCATACGACTGATCCTTATGTCCGTCCAACCCCCGATGTAGCTCCCGCTGGCCACCCTGGACCACCATCCGAGCGTAGTGACCCGTGGCCACGAAATCCGCATCCACACCGTCCGCGTAGTCAAACAAACGACCGAACTTGATCCAGTTATTGCATTTCACACACGGGTTGGGGGTCCGAGCGGCGAGATAATCATCGACGAAATAGTCCACGATCCGCCGAAAGTCCTCTTGAAGGTCCAACGAATAGAACGGGATGTTCATCGACATCGCAACACGCCGCGCGTCCGCCGCATCGGTCGCACTGCAACATCCCTGTTTGTGGTCCGCTCGCTTGCCCGACGACGCCGATCCAGCGACGTTGCCCAACACCGGAAGGTTCAACGGATTGGCGTTATTTTCGCCATCGGAATCAATTCGGCAGGCCGAAGCGGAGGCCTCACCGTGACGCATGAAGACACCAATGACGTCGTGCCCCGCCTGGGTTAACAGGTGGGCTGCGACGCTGGAATCAACGCCTCCACTCATCGCGAGAACGACACGGGACATGTATAAATAACTCGGTTAGAAAAATAGAAATGGTGATCGATCCAGTTCGACTGAATCCAGTCACCCACCCCATCATACCCAAAGAGGCCCATTCGTCATGGACGCAGAACTGGTCAATCGCAGCAAATCGATCCAAGCTCGCCTGAAACAACTGCAGGACTCTCTTTGACCACGCTGGCAAACTAACCGCAATCAAGTCTATCGAAGACAAAATGGCGGCTCCTGACTTTTGGGACAACAGCGAAAAAGCCCAAACCGTTGTCATGCAGCTTAAGGGCCTTAAGGGCATCGTTGGCCCCATGGACGACCTTGTCCAGACCGTCGAGGACCTCGAAGCCCTCTTTGAGATGGCCGAAGAAGACGCCTCGATCGAAGACGAAGTCCGCAGCGAGATCACTCGTCTCGAGACGGTCCTGGACGACCTCGAACTGAAAGCCTTGCTCAACGGTCCCAACGACGGTGCCGGGGCAATCGTCACGATCAATGCGCGCGATGGCGGTACCGACGCGAACGACTGGGCCGACATGATGCTGCGAATGTACTCCGCCTGGGCAGTTGGCCAGGACTACAAAATTGAGCTTCTCGACCGTCAAGAAAATGAAGAGGCCGGAATCAACCACGCCTCGATCGCCGTTCGAGGCCCGATGGCTTACGGGTACCTGAAGGGTGAGGAAGGAATGCATCGCTTGGTTCGGATCAGTCCGTTCAACAGTGAAGGCAAGCGGCAAACCAGCTTCGCCGCCGTCAGTGTGTCGCCGGAAATCGATGACTCCATCGAAATCAACATCGAAAAGAAAGACGTTCGTGAAGACACCTACCGCGCCGGTGGTGCGGGTGGACAACACGTCAACAAAACCGACAGTGCGGTTCGCTTGACCCACATCCCCACCAACACGGTCGTGCAGTGCCAAAACGAGCGCAGCCAGCACCAGAACCGGGACACCGCCTGGAAAATGCTGCGAGCCAAAATGGCTAGAATCGAAGAAGAACGACGAGAAGCCGAAGACGCGTCCAAGTACGCTACCCAAGCTCGCACCGGGTTCGGAAGCCAAATCCGTAACTACTTCTTGCACCCTGATCAACGGGTCAAGGATTCACGCACCGGCCACTACGTCGGCAACTTCGAAAGCGTCCTCAACGGCAGCGAACTGCAAGGCTTCTTCGACGCCTTCCTTAGGCTCAAAGCGGGCAAAACCGAAGCCGTCATCGAAGAGTGAGCAAGGCCGCTGCAGTAACCGCAAAGTCTCGCGACTCTTCTAAACGCTGAGACTGTAAAGCTGTACAAACCGCGTCCGCAAAGAGAGCGGCCGGTTTTCGAAATAGCATGCTGGCAGCATCCTGCGAACCTCGCCCGCGCAGCAGGAGGGGTCGGAAAGCGAGCGTTCAGCGAGATTTCCGGGGGAGCGGCAATACGCGCCACTTCCCATACCCGGCCGCCTGGTACCCAGGCTCCCGCCTGCCAAGCATCAAAGTCCACAAGGCAGGAGCATCCAGGCAGTGCGTTTTCTCATCTAACCATCAAGACGCGCCAGAAAAATCGAGACCCATCGTCTCAAAGATCTCGTCTCTCAATCGCAAGTATTCAGGAGCGTCAAGGTTACGGGGACGCGGCAGGTTGACGTCCAGAATCTTGCGGATTGCGGCGGGTCGTGGACTCAACACAACCACGCGGTCAGCAAGTTGCACGGCCTCTTCGACATCGTGAGTCACAAACAGCACCGTCTTCTTTTCTTGTCGCCAGATGTTGACCAGGTCAGCCCGCATCTTCATCCGAGTCAAGAAGTCCAACGCACCGAGTGGCTCGTCCATGAACAACACATCAGGGTCCGCTGCTAACGCCCGAGCGATCTCGACACGTTGCACCATCCCGCCCGATAGCTCTCGCGGGTAAGCCCGCTCGAATCCAGCCAGTCCCACCATCTCGACATAGCGGGCAACCGTGCGTTCCCGCTCGGTACTCGGCCGATCAAGTAACCCGAACCCGATATTTTCCTGAACGGTCAACCAAGGGAAAACGGCATTGTTTTGAAAGATAAAAACGCGACGCGGGTCAGGACGAACGACCGCTTCCCCGTCAATCAAAACCGTACCCGACGTCGGCTTCAAGAATCCACATGCCATGTTCAGCAACGTGGACTTCCCACACCCCGACGGGCCAACGATGCATATAAACTCGCCCTGCTGGACCGTTAGATTGAACGAACTCAACACCGGCATCGACTCGCCGCCATCATGTGAGTAGTCCAGCGTTAAATCCTGCAACTGTATCTTGGCTGTTTCAGCACTCATCGCGATGTCCCTCCACTGCGAGTCAAAGTCATGTTTTCCAATCGCAACATGACCGCGTCCAACAACATCCCGATGACCGAGATCACAAGCATCGCCGCGACCACAAAATCATAACGAAGGTTATTGCGAGAATCGTTAATTTGGAAACCAAGTCCCGACTGCACTCCCAACATCTCCGCAGCCACCAACACGACCCAAGCGATCCCCATCGCCAGTCGTAATCCAGTCAATATCTGGGGTAGTGCCGCCGGCAAGATCACCAGTCGCAACAAAGCTAAACCGCTAACACCAAAGTTCTGCGCCGCTCGCAAGTACTTACTATCGATGCCTTCGACCGCCGACGTCGAAGCCGTCACGATGGGGAACACCGACGCTAAGAAAATCAAAAAGATCGCTGACAGATCACTTGGTTCCCACCAACGCATCCCGCCAAATACCAAAACCGCGATGGGCAACCAAGCGATCGGCGAGATCGGACGCAGTGCTTGCACCAACGGGTTCAATAGTTCACGAATCCAATTTGACCAACCAATCGCAAGCCCCAGTGGGATGCCGACCAGGACCGCCAACAAGAATCCCCACGTGACCCGGAAAACCGATGCGATCACGTATCGCCAAAGTACACCTTGGCTAGCCAATTCAAACAAACCGGTCAGCGCCAACCAAGGCCCCGGCACGTCCGTCCTGCTGTTACCCAAAGTTGCAATGTGCCAAGCGAGCACAAACAATCCGATGCCGGTCAGGCCGAGCAGAATCTTACGTATCGACATCACTCTTGAGCCTCCTGGCCCACCGGCAATGTCCACATTCCGGATTCCTCAAACGAAGGATCGCAGTAGTCGTCAAACCCAAACGGATCTTCAGCGGTCACCGGGCGAAAGCTGAAAAAACCCAACTGTTCGGCGTACTGCTGAATCTCTTTAAAGTCGTCCTTGGCGAGGTTCAAATGCGTGTACCGAACACGATCGATCGGTCTGGTCAGCACAAACTTCAACAACTCTGGATCTTGGTTGTAGTATTCTTGCCGAGCCGCAATCATCGCCGCCTGCATTCGGGGTGAATTGCCAAATCCATCCGGGATCGTCACCTCGCCTGGCTGCTCACTGCCCGTTTCGCGAAGCCCCGCCATCAAACGATTGTCGCCTTCGTCGATCCATTTGCCCGAAGCGGAAATCCCTTGCACCAATTCAGCAACTAAATCGGGGTCCCGCTCGATCAATCGCTCCGTCACCACCAACACGCACGAAATGAAGTCGGGCCAAATGTCTTTGGTGAAATACAGGACTCGACCGAACCCATCAATCTCGGCCTTCGCCGCAAACGGCTCGCCCACGATGTACGCTTCGAATTGCCCCGACTTCAATCCCGCTGGCATTTCTGGCGGCGGGTAGTCAATCATCGTGATATCCGCGTTGGTGAACCGAAACTCATCCTTCAGCTTCTCAACCAATATTCGCTGGTTGGAATATCGGTGCGGAATCGCTATTCGTTTACCCCGCAAATCTTCGAACGACTGAATCGGCGAATCGTCTCGAACAACGATGGCAGTTCCATCGCGGTGCCCCAAATGTACGATCTTGACCGGCGTTCCCTGACGCTGCATGACCATCGCGAGCGGAGCCAAAATGAACGCGGCGTCGAGATTGCCCGCGTCAATGTCTTCGGTCATCGCTGGCCAACTGGTATATCGCCACGACTCGAATTCCGAATGCTGATCGGAATGCTTGCTAACCCAACTGGTCACCGGACAAGTTAAGTGACAGGTCACCGGCAAGTGCCCTACACGAAGCGACTTCCGCGTCGCCGTCTCACCGTCCATCGAAACCGTATCGGGACGCTTGAAGAGCTCAAGATTGAAATGGGCATGCAACAGCGTCACCGTCATTAAAAAGACGAAGCACGCCACCACGAGTTTGCCAAGCTGAGTCATCAGTTAACCAAATGAAATACTGGACCAGGTTCAACGTTCAGAATAAATGGAAGATCACGCCTTCTATCCCATCCGCCGCTTTCGACGTCAGCCCGCCCTTCACCTATAAAATATCGACTCGTCGCAAAACTCTTAGCTGGCCAATCGGCTTGCCGAGCGAATCATTACGATCGAGACGAATCACGGAAAACCATAGGTTACGAGAAGCGACCAAGCGAGATTTTGCTCCCATGTTCGCCGACATCCCATTCATCGGCGTTTAATCAGCCTAGCCAGTTCCGATCGGATACCGAACCACACTTGCCAGCCATACTCCTAATCGGCGTCCTGCGGTTTGACGGCCAAAAGTCTGGATTCCAAACAGATTACCGAAGCAAAAATGCCTGAATCCGTTTGTCTGGCTGAAAAACGCAACCTATTCATTACCCAGAGAAGAAATTGCTTGAACGAAATCGCTGGAAACCCAGGTACGACCTGACTCAATAGCGGTCGTAGCACTCGAAACCTCATCAACAGGTTCAACGTCTGCTAGCGACATCCGTTCATGGCTATTTTGCCGAGTCAATCTTGTTCAAGGTTGGCTTACCGATGGATTGGAAACCGACTCCGAATTTCCGTATTACATTGAGAATACAGTGTCTTTGCTTCGTCGCTTTTGGGCTCCCACGATCATCCTCGTCATGGTTGCAATCCATGCCGCTGTGATTGGGTACGTCCGTAGTCGCGTCAATCGCTTGAGCAATTTGCAAAGCAACGCCGTTGAAATTGGTGATCTTCGATTCCAAAACATCAACGAAGCTGGCTTCACCTACCAACTGCAACTGCATGCCGTTGTGGATCCCAACCATCACTTCCGCGGCGAACAATTGCTGACCCAGTCGCGGATGGAGATCATTGAGGCGACCGAACAGATGCTACGCCAAGTCGATGCAACTTGGTTGGCAGATCCATCGCAAAACGAAATCCGTGAACAACTGATGAACGTCGTCCTGACCCACCTGGATGAACCCGTCGTCCAGAGGGTGCTAATCACAGACTGGCTCAGGGTTCCGGTAAGCACGACGCTTCCCGCGATTCGATAGCACGCAATCGCCCGCCCCGTAACATCGCCGATGTCCGTCAGCGATCGATTCGGTCGTTACGGCTAACAATGGCCCATTCGATATCGGGCATCGATTCGTTTTCGGATGGTCTTGTGGGGAAACGACTGCGGACACGCCTGTCTTACAGACAATGCTGCCCTATGCTCCAATAGCACTTAAAACCTCTATTGTTCGAGCCGTCTATGTCCCCACCATCACCCAACCGATCAATCGACGACCGCGTCACTCAGCTTGAAATTCAGCTTGCGCACAGCGAGCGAACTTGCGAACAACTCAACGAAGTCGTAACACAACTGACGCTTGACGCGCAAGAACGGGATCGGTTGATCAAACGCATCATCGAACAGGTCAAGGAAGTGAAGAACAAGATGGACGAACCGGGCACGGTCGAGGACGAAAAACCGCCCCACTATTGAGCGAGCAATTTTCTCTGGCAGAATCTCACTAGCTGTCACCTTTCGCGATCAATGCAATGATCGCCGCTTCGGCTAGCTCCGTTCCTTGCGAAACCCTCTTGGTTAAGTCAGCTTACCGAATTATCGATCTCACCGGCTTCTTTCTCGGTTGGCATCGTGACGGGGTCCAAACTTAAGCATTCCGGACCTAGCCATTCCGAGCCTAGCCACTCAGGTACCAGCCCTCTCAATTGCAACCGGAAACCAGCCTTCCGCCAGCGTTTTAGAAACCAAGCATGACCAAGAAACAGAATGCCTGATTGATACGCGTGAGATCCCCAATCGGTAGACATCGACGACATGTTGCCTCCGCCAGGCCTACGTTCGAGCCAGTGCTTGAAGACTTGATCATAACCCACGGCACATGCTGTTGCCGCAAACAGACAAGCGGCAACAACCAACAATCGATTTCGACCTCGCGGTAAGACTTCGGCCAAAGCGGCACCGAACAAGACAAACAGCATCCTCGCATACTGCAACACGGATATCGCAAGGGTGTATTCCAGCGACGGCATCATGACCACGGAATCGCCTTCCACTCGCGCCGCTTGGTAGCGAACCATCGCAAATATACCTGCCGCCAAAGCAGTCACAACGATCATTGCCTTAATTGACCAACGATCCAACCGAAGCGTTGTTGAATCAGCCCCTGGCGAGACGTGCCAAAAACTGAAAACGGGTGCCACGACTCGCAGCGAAAGGATGTTAAGTGCGACCCACAAAGAACTCCAAATCGTGGTCGACCAGATATCCGTAAACTCAACATAGTTTGAATCGCTAAACCAACCCGCAGCCACCGAAATGATTGTTGCAAAGCACACCGTAACAAGTGCGAACAGAACCAATAACCAAACATCTGGCCGTTTGGGATATCGACACTGCCACCATATGGCCAATTGCCAATAAGTCACCAATGACACCAACATCGGCAACATCATCAGCGTCTCCACGCCACGTCCGTAAACCGGAAACTGACGCGAGGAGAAAAACATGTACAGCGGAATCGCAGCGGTTGCCACAATTGTGAAGATTCCCCAGATCAGACAGGTGTTCCAAAACACACGACTGGATTGCGACTTAGACACTACAGCCATTGTTTCTCTCGATACCAATCAGCGGTTTCCTTAAGCCGGATCGCAAGATCAACCGAAACCTCGAAGCCGCACTCCTCTTTGAGCTTGGTCACTTCGCATGCGAAGCCTCGCGACGATGCTTCTCGCGACTTATCGATACCAAAGATATGCGGCCGGCCCCGTAAGTAGCTCATCACCTGGTTCGCGATCGCTGTGACTCGAACCGCCCCGCTAGGAACAGGAACACAACGTACCCGGCGTCCTAAAGCATCGCCAACCATTTCGCCCAGCCTACTATACAGCAGGGCATTGGGGTGACTGACAAAGTAAGTTCCCACACTTGGCTGATCCACCGACGCACGCTTACCTTTCAGCAAGACAGCTTCAATGCCATGACACAGATCTTCTACGTGGATGACGGAAAACAACGAGGGTGCCAGCCCAGGGACCAAATGAACGCCTAGCTTGGCGATCGTCTTAAACAGATCCAGTCCATCCCGATCGCCCGGTCCCAAAACAATCGGTGGTCGCACGATACTAATCGGGACGCGATCGGCAATCGCGAGGACCGCGCGTTCACCATCAAGCTTGCTGCGTCCGTAATCTGAAATCGGTGATGGGTCGTCGAACTCATTCCGTTTTCGATACCCCGCGATTCTATCGCCGTGCCACCCACTCAAACTCACAACATGATCGCCCCCAGATCGACTCGAAACCGTATCGATGTCGGCACGAATAGGTGAACCGACTTGCGAACCGGTTCCGTCGGGAAGCACAGGCCCTGCCGCGGCAAGTGATGAAACCGCGATCAGTTCGACGGGCACAGTTTGGTTCGCACATGCAATCGCAAGATTCCGAGCCCCGGTTTCATTCGCATCCCATAAAGACTTTACCTTAAGCGACTTGGTCAGCCCGGCTAAATGGATCGCGGCATCCATCCCCGTTACGGCTTGTTCCAGTGACTCGACATGTGCGAGCAATCCCACCGAAAGCTCAACGCCTAACTTTTCAAGCTCCGACGTTTCGGAGCTTTCCCGAACGAGGCACCGAACATCATAGCCTTGCTGCTTCAGGTAACGCACCAAATGGCGACCGATAAACCCGCTAGCCCCTGTGACCAAGATTCGCTTCACGACACTTTCCTTCCCTATTCTTTGCGTGCCAAAACAAATCCCCGATCTCCGATCGTGCTCGCATCTCGAATCACTTTCATACCAGCAGCGGCAAGCATCTCCGCATATTCAGTAAGGCTGTAACACTTTCCTTGCGTGATATTCATCAATAACGACGAATACTCCGCGACCGGTAGTGGCCCCGTTTTGTCAGCGTTGATAATCGCGCCATGGATAATGATTAAGCCACCTGCTGGTAAAACCTCTGCCGTGCGCCGAACGATGCCGTTGGCTTCTTCCCGCCCCCAATCGTGCAGCAAATTGGACAAGAGAACCACGTCCACATCATTGGGCCAAGGATCCACAAACATATCACCGGTTTGTACCGCTACCCGGTCGGCCAATCCGTTTTCCTCAATCTCCCGTTGGGCGATTTCATCAACCGGCGATTGCTCAAGCACCACTGCCAACAAGCCAGGGCACCGAGATACCATCGTCATGCTGTAGATCCCCGAACCACCACCAACATCCAGCATCCGCTTGCAACCCTTCATATCACCTTGAAGCGATTCAGCTAGCTTTTGCCCAAACGCAATTCCGCGACAATTCATCAAACTGGTGAAATCATTGGCGAACGATTCGTCTTTCATCGATTCATGCCAGTCGGCACCGTCGGACTTCGCTTGCCAATTCGCAGGCTTGCCAGTCTTCAGAATCTGCACGTAGTCCAGCAACTTTGGCGAATCCGCAATCGGCTTATAGTACGGGCCCAAAAACCAAGGGCTATCCCCGGTCAGGAACTCCTTTCCCACCACCGTCAAAGTCGAACAATCTTGTGAATTCGTTTGCACAAAACCACTGGCTCGGCACAGCGTCATCAATACATCGGCTGGTCGTTCCAACCATCCGAAGTGCGAGCACAAATCAGCCAGCGTGATACCGGGATTCTGGTCTAGATAAGAGAAGAGATCGAACTCAAGGATTGCCGCCGCTATCAAATCAGCCGCGTACTGGCGATCGCGGTAACGAAGAATGACCGAAGGGTCACTAACTGGGGACAGGGCTAAATCCATGACGATCTCAAGGTGGGCTGGGTGGGGCAAAGCGGGCGAGTTCGAGATCAACGTAGGGGCATCAACTCTCGATGTTTGGGGCGTATACTACCAAATGGACAAGCAAGCTAGCCACCAAGCTAACCGCCCACCTAACAAGCCAATTAACCACGCTGGGGAATGAATCCGTGCCAAGTCTTTACGTCAACGAATCCATCCTGATCAACGCTCCCATCGAACAGGTCTTCAATACCGTTGCAGACTACGGCACATGGAGCGAATGGTCGCCTTGGCTGGTCGCCAACCCTGAATGCGAAATCAAGATTGACGGTATGGCCAGCGGAGAGGGTGGTTGCTATCAGTGGAACGGCGACATCTGCGGCCAGGGATCCATGACTCATATCAAAGTAGAATCCCCAAACCGACTGGTTGAAGAACTTAAATTCATCAAGCCATTCCGCTCACAATCGGAAGTCATTTTCGAATTCAAATCCGTCGGCGAGCAGACGCAGGTCAACTGGATCATGAACGGATCTTGGCCGCTGTTCCTGTTCTGGATGAAGAAGCAAATGACAACCTTCATCAGCATGGATTACCATCGCGGACTTAAACGTCTTAAAGCACTCATCGAGACAGGATCCATCCCGGCCCAAGCGATCATCTCGCCAGGATTAGTGGTGCCCGAAAAGGTCACATTTTTGGGCCAAAGAGGGCAATGCAAATGGGCAGATGTTGCCAGCGAGATTGGCAAGGTGCTTGAGTCCACTGAATCCAAACTTGCCGCAGCGGGCATCCCGTTGGCGGATCAAGTCGTCACCGTCTATGAAAAAGTCGATCTCAAAAAGCAGCGATTTGAATTCTTGACCGGATACGTCACCGCCGAACAAACGCCCTGCCCCGCCGGATTGGTAAAGCACCAAGTTGGCGGAGAACAATCGATCCACATCCGGCACGTAGGAAGCTATGAATTCCTGGACGACAGTTGGTCGGCGATCTATCAGATTGCTCGAGGGCGGAAAAACAAACTCAGCTCGACGCCAAGCTTCGAACTTAACCGTAACCTTCCAGGCAAGACACCCGAGCCCGAACTGATTTCCGATCTCTACTTGGCGGTAAAAAAATAACCATCAAGTGAACGACGAAACCGCTTGGTATGCCACAAAGGCGGCGCCATAAGCCAGCAATGTCATGTACACGAACTGAAATATCGCCCATCCCCAAGAACCAGTTTCCTTCTTAGTGACCGCTTGGGTGGGCAAGCACTGCATCGCCAGCACAAAGAATACCAGCAAACTCACACAGGTTGCGGTGCTGAAGACCTTCGTCCCATCATCATTGGTCGCCGACGCCAATCGCTGCTGAAGCGAAGACTCATCTTCCGGTTCCGGACCAAGTCCGTACAACACCGACAAGGTTGAAACAACGACTTCACGTGCCGCAAAACTGGTCATCACCCCAACGCTGATCTTCCAATCAAAGCCGAGCGGCTTGAAGATTGGTGCGACCACTTCGCCCATTCGGCCGATGATTGCGTGTTTCTGATCAGCGGAAGCACGCATGTTTTCCAGCTCAGCTTCGCTCATTGTTTCCACGACCACATCGTTGGACACCAACGTCGCTTCGAACCGTTCGTCAGACAATTTGGGATAGGTCGACAGCACCCAAATCACGATCGAAATCAATAAGATCACGGTGCCCGCGTCCCGCAAGAACATCCATCCTCGCTCGTAAGCGTAACGCAGCGCATTACCGATCGACGGTGCTCGGTAAGGCGGCAGGTCCAGAATCAAAGGCGAAGGTTCACCCGGCAAGAGGGTTAGTTTCAATACGAATGCGACCGCAAAGGCGGCAAACATTCCCAACGCATAAGCGGCTGCAAACAATCCGGCGGCCAAGAATGGCTGGCTCGGGAACAACATCGCGGCCACCATCGAGTAGACCGGCAAACGAGCCGAACACGTCATCAAGGGAATTACCATGATCGCGGCCAATCGATCGCGCCGATTCTCGATCACTTTCGTTGACATGATTGCGGGAATCGCACACGCGTGAGCGGCCAAGAGCGGCACAAACGCCTGGCCCGGCAAACCGACTCGTCGCATCCATCGATCCACCACCACAACCGCTCGCGCTAAATAGCCTGAATCTTCCAGGATCGCGAGCATGAAGAACAGGATCAAAATCTGCGGCAAGAAAATCATCACGCCGCCGACGCCACCAATGATCCCGTCGGTCACCAGACTTTGAAAGTCGCCTTCAGGCAAGATGTTTCCTACCCAGCTCGACAAGCTCGCAAAAGCGCCATCCATCCATTCCATTGGATACTGGGCGAAATAGAAGACCAGCGAGAAAGCCGCGAGCATCACGCCCGCGAAGACCACCAAGCCAAACCACGCATGCGTCAGAATACGGTCAGCCCGGTCGGTCGCCTCATCGGACGCTACCAAGGCACCTCGAGTGCTTTCGCGTGCTAACGCGGTCGCCCATTGATGACCATCGGCATAGGGACAAACGCGGCACGCCCCACAAGCTTCATCATCCGAATCGACCGCCAATGCATTTTCAGCAACGGTCGGCTCACTTTCCGGTTCGCAGCCTGGCAACAATACCGGCAAAGCGGGACCCGCGAGAACGATTTCCAATTGTGACTTGAGTCGATCGAACCCTTCGCCGGTCCGAGCGGAGACGCCGACAACGGGACAACCAATTTTTCTAGACAATAGCGTCAGATCGATATCGATACCGCGTTTTCGCGCCGACTCGATCATGTTCACGGCGACCAACGTCGGGCGACCGTGCTGCAACGCTTGGCGCGCAACCACTAACGTTCGCTGCAAGTGCGTCCCGTCGACGACGATCAACACCGCATCGGGAGCCTTTTCGGTATGACCAGCGATGAAGTCACGGGCGACCTCTTCCTCCGGCGAACTGGCTTCCAGCGAGTACATTCCTGGCAGATCGACCAGCGTGATCGCTTTGCCAGCACGCAGCTCGACTTTTCCAATCCGGCGATCGATCGTTGTTCCCGGGAAGTTGGACGTCTTAGCTAACAGATTCGTTAGTCGATTGAAGATGGATGTTTTGCCGACATTGGGATTTCCCAACATCGCCACCACTTTCCCAGTGGAAACATCTAACTCCGATCCATCGCCGCCATCTAATTCCCGATTATCAAGATCGTCCGATACGACAGCATCAGTCGACTCAATCGGTTGACTCATGAAGGTGCCACACTCAAGAAAATACCACGAGCAATCTCGCCAGCGACAGCAATTTTGCCACCAGCGGCCTTCACGATCATTGGATTACCACCGCGAGCCAACTGCACCCGCTGACCCTCAAAAAGGCCTAAAGATTTCAGCCGGATCGCACACGCCAACGGAACATCCAGACGGGTGATTTGCCCACAAGTTCCGCTGAATCGATTTAGCGAAGTTTCATTAGCATTGCCAACCGAAGAAGCTGACTCCCCGCTTTGTGGAGTAGCTTGCTCCCCAATTTGCGAGTTAGCTGATTCACCGAGTTCACGTTGGGTGGGCATGGTTTCAATCATGTCGTCAGGTTTTTCCAGAGGACCGTGGTATCAACAGCTATTCCAGCAGCCTCTGATTTCAGAAGCCCGCGACCCGTGAAGGTCAATTCCGCAACGCATTCCTAATCGATGACGAAGGATTTCCGCATGTCGCGGCTTCCGTCTGACCTCGCCAATGAGCACGGCCAACGGCCGATCGCTATTTGAGAATGATTCGCGATTAGACGACCAGTGTAGGTAAAGCTCAATACGCAGCCTAGTGGTTTATCGTTTTGAATACGTAACATTTTGCCGGCCCGAGCCTTCGCCATACACCGACACAGCCCCCTAACAGTGCCCCAAAATTGCTCTGGGGTTACCATTTAGCTCCATAACGACTACAGAATCGGTAATTCGCCATCGCAGAAGCGAAGTGGCCTGGCAGCCAAAACGGGAACGGTCTGCCCCAGAAACCGGCATTTCCATGGGAATATTCAAGTTGACGAACACCAGGACGCTGCTCCAAACGAGCCGTTTCGACGTGGTCGAAATGGAATTGCCCTCCCGCGATGGCCAAACCCACTACCGCGCCTACATTCGGCACCCCGGTGCAGTGGTACTCTTGCCACTGCTGGATCCTGACACAATCGTCATGATTGAAAACGAACGCACCGGCGTCGGCGAAACCCTGCTAGAGCTTCCCGCCGGAACTCGAGACGTTGGCGAGCCGGTATTGAAAACCGCTGCTCGCGAATTGGTGGAAGAAACCGGATATTCCGCCACGAAGCTGAACGTCGCTTGCGAATTCTACTCCGCGCCGGGACTGGGCAACGAACTGATGCACCTCGTCGTGGCTCAAGATCTCACCGCGGGCGAGCAACAACTGGAAACCACCGAGCGGATACGACCACGATTGGTTAATCGGCAAGAAATTGAAAAGCTCGTACGAAGCCACTCAATCCGCGATTCCAAAACGCTCGTCGGCCTGCAGTGTTTTCTGCTGAATCACCACCTTTCTTAGGTATCCGCAATGGACCAACCTCTGCTGCGTCGCTGTGTTTGCGAACTCATTGGGACTTACTGCTTGGTGCTTCTGGGCTGCGGCGCGATGGTCGTTGATGCTCAAACAGGGGCGTTGACCCATGTGGGAATTGCAACGGTATGGGGTCTGGTCGTGATGACCATGATCTATTCCATCGGCGATCTCAGCGGCGCTCACTTGAACCCCGCCGTATCGATTGCCTTTGCCGCACTAGGTCGTTTCCCGTTTCGTGATGCGATCAGCTATGCCGTCTTTCAAACGATTGGCGCGACCTTGGCCGCGTTGTCATTGCGTGCGGTCCTTGGACTGGGCGAAGCACAGCTTGGTGCGACGATGACGATCTTGCCACCGATGTCGGCTTGGTGTGTCGAAGCCATGATGACAGCCATTTTGATGTGGATCGTCATGGGCGTTTCGACGGGAGCAAGAGAAAAGTCGATCACCGCTGGACTCGCTGTCGGGGCAACGATCGCGATGGAAGCCTTCGTTGCTGGCCCACTCACCAAAGCCTCGATGAATCCCGCTCGAAGCATCGGTCCAGCCGTTGCGGCGGGCTACTTCGAAAACTTGTGGCTTTACCTCACCGCACCGATCGCTGGTGCATTACTAGGCGGATTCTTGTATCACTGGATTCGTGTGGATGCCGATCCAAATCCAGTTACCGACAACACCACTTCGCCGGAAAAAGTATTTACGGCTTCATAGACTTCTAGTCTCACACTCATCGACTTTTAGTCTCATTGGGAAGGTTCATTATGAAAGCGTTCGAAGCAACTCGGCTGTTCTTCAATCAAGCCGCTGACCAGCTCGACATTAGCGAAGAACTCCGTGAGGCGTTGATGATGCCTGATCGCGAAGTTCAGGTTCAGGTCACCATTCGGCTGGACAGCGGAAAGCTGGCAAACTTTGTCGGCTTTCGCGTTCAACATGACCATAGCCGCGGTCCGATGAAGGGCGGGCTTCGTTATCACCACGAAGTCGACCTGGACGAAACCCGTGCCTTGGCCAGTTTGATGACCTGGAAGACGGCTGTCGTGAACTTGCCCTACGGTGGTGCCAAAGGTGGTATCGGTGTGAACCCGGACGACCTTTCTTGCGCCGAAATCGAGCGTCTAACCCGAGCTTTCGTCGATCAAATCCATGATATCGTCGGTCCTGACACGGACATCCCGGCCCCTGACATGGGAACCGATCACCAAGTCATGAGCTGGTTCCGCAATCAATGGGAAAAGTACCACGGCTTTCACCCCGCCGTGATCACCGGCAAGCCCGTCGAAGAATACGGTGCCAAAGGCCGCGAAGAAGCGACCGGCCGCGGCGTCGGCACACTCACTAATAAGCTCATTCGGCGGCTCGGCATGGCGTCGGAGAAAACGCGGGTCGCGATCCAGGGCTTCGGCAACGTGGGATCCCATGCGGCAAAGTTCCTGCATGAAGCCCAGTATCCGATCGTTGCAGTTTCCGATGTCACCGGGACGTACTACCACCAAGATGGTCTGAACATTCCTGAGTTACTAAGGCACAAAATTGCTCACCCCAAAGGCTTGCTCGAAGGCTTCGAACATGCCGAACATCTTCCGCTAGATGCCCTGCTGAAGCTGGACAAGGTCGACGTGCTGATTCCGGCGGCACTCGGTGGCGTGATCACGACGGAAAACGCCAGTGCGATTTCGGCCAAAGTCATCATCGAAGCGGCTAACGGCCCGGTGCATCCCGGTGCTGACGAAATGCTTCACCAAAAAGGCGTAACCATCCTTCCGGACATCCTCGCCAACGCAGGTGGGGTCACGGTCAGTTATTTCGAATGGGTGCAAAATCGCCAGCACTATCGTTGGTCGCTCGACCGGGTTCGCCAAGAACTGGATCACACGATGAACGAGGCGTTCGAAGACGTTTGGCAAATGGCATCGCAGCACAACGTTTCGCTAAGAACAGCGGCCTACATGATTGGCATCTCGCGAGTCAAACGGGCTACCGAATTGGCGGGACTTGCCTAACCACGACGCCTCATTGCTAACGGCCAGCGGACATGCAAGCGTGCCGCCAGTGTGCGTTTTGTGACCTAGATTTTCCAGTGAACTCTCTTTCGCTGGAACCTAAGTCGACATGTCAAAAACGGAACTATCGCTTCCAAGCAAACAATCCTTTCAAGTGGTGTCTCTCGTAGCCACGGTCTTGGTCGTCGGCATCCACTATCGATCAACGGTCCCCAGTTCGAGCGTTTTTTCGCATCTGAACTCCAACGAGATCGCACAGGAATTCCTCTTTGGCGGAATCGCACGAGTCGCCGTTCCCCTTTTCGCCTTCTTGGCGGGACTCTTCTACTTCCGCAGCGATGACGGAACCCGAGTCACCTATCTAAAAAAGCTACGGCAACGCGGGCTCACTGTTGGCGTTCCCTATTTGCTTGCTGGACTGATCGCCGTTGCGGTTTGGTGCGGGATTCGAGTGCTGGAAAAAGAGTTCAGCGAACTCACACCTGGCAACCTGCTGACGACCTGGCTTCTGCGTCCGCCTGCTGAACAACTCTGGTTCCTACGAGACCTGATGGTATTGGTGACGATCGCGCCATTGATTCGGCGTTTTGTCCTACGCCAAACGGAACGTCCTTGGTGGCTAGCGATTCTTGGTGGGCTTTGGCTATTGAACCTGCAACCTTTCCCAATCGTCGCCGGTTGGTACCTGCTGAACATCGAAACTCTGCTCTTCTTTTCGATCGGCTGCTTGGCGGCCCTAGACACGCGGTGGACGCACCGTTTTGAGAACGCTTCTACTAGGCTGATCGTTCGCACTTCGGTTGCATGGATCGTCTTGGTGGCAATTCGCGTCTGGATGCGTCCCAACTTTGACATTTGGTACGTCTCACGCAACGGTTTGCTAGACCTGATTCTGCACCAATCTTCTATCGTGGTCGGCGGTTGTGCTGTGATGATGCTCGCCTACCGAACGCGTCACGAGTTTCTGCTAAAGGTCTCCAGCGCGTCGTTTTTCGTCTATCTCGTCCATGAGTTCCCGCTGCGGGCGGTGGTCGAAAAGATCTCGGCAAGATTACTTCCCGTCGAAACGGCTTGCTGGATCGTGATGCCGATCGTGGTGGTTGGTTGCTATGCAGCCGCATTCAAGTTGGCGACGATCGCACCGCAAGCGTTCGCCGTTTTCACCGGCGGACGCTTACCCACCCCACCGGCTTCTTCACGCGGCAGCTTCGGTTTGCCACTGAAGCAGTTTCTGGCGAAGGGTTCGAAACGCTTTCTCGGGTGAGTTGTTCTTCTTAGGAACATAAACCGGGGTCATCGGCTCCGGACAAACCACGATACCGAACGGCGTGCGATACAGCTTCACTTGCTGTCCCGGCCATCGGTAAACGCCCCCAGTCGTGGTGATCACCAGCTCATTATCTTCGATTGCGACCACGCAAACCGAATCTTGCATCATCCCTAACTGGGCGACACGTTTTCGGATGATCGTTTTCGAATGATGGACCAAAGCGGTGTAAATCAGCGTCACCAACGCCATCGTCCCGACGAAAACACCCAGAAAGAACAGCGTGCCTTGCGACACCGCCCAAAGGATCGCAGCACCACTGCCGAAGATCATCAGCAACGACCCAATCGACAACCTCAGTGGATGCCGGTGCAACAACAAGTGATCGACCGCGTGTCGCAGTACACCTTTGGTCAACCGAAAAGAGACTTCGGTGGCCCCATCATCTAATCCCTCGACACTCGTCCCCGCAGCCGATTCGACGGAACTGACTTGATAGGGATTCGTTGACGACGAGGTCATGCATTACTTACTTGGACGTGGTGAACTCTGCCCGGTCATTTTTGGTGGTTCCGGGATGGCGATATCTTTTAATAGTCTTCGGATGATGGCATCCGTATTCATGCCTTCGGCTTGAGCCTGGAAATTGGTCGCAATCCGGTGCCGCAGGACTGGCAACGCCACCCTTTGAACGTCGGCCGGTTCGCAATTGAATCGACCCTGCATGGCGGCCATTGCTTTCGCACCCGCGATTAGGTTTTGCCCTGCTCGCGGCCCTGCTCCCCAGTCGACCAATTCGCGAACATATTCCGGAGCCGACTCGTCACTGGGCCGAGTCGCACGCACCAACTGCGACGCATAGCGGATCACCAATGGCCCCGCCGCGATACTGCCGACCAATTTTTGGCAGGTCAGAATCGCACGAGCGGACATCACCTTGTTCACACTCACCGATTCACCGCGAGTCGTCGCCGTTAGGATACGTTCTTCTTCCTCCGCGGTCGGATAGTCGATCTTGATGTTGAACATGAATCGGTCGAGCTGAGCTTCGGGAAGCGGGTAAGTCCCCTCTTGTTCGACCGGGTTTTGGGTGGCAATGGTAAAGAACGGATCGGGCAAAGTATGCGTTTCGCGTCCCACCGACACCTGTCGTTCCTGCATCGCTTCCAGCAACGCAGCCTGGGTCTTGGGTGGCGTCCGGTTGATTTCGTCAGCCAGCAAGATGTTCGTAAAGATCGGTCCCTCTACGAAGCGGAAACTGCGGCGCCCCGATTCGTCTTCTTCAAGAACCTGCGTCCCGGTGATATCCGACGGCATCAAGTCTGGCGTGAACTGCACCCGCTTGAACGACACGTCCAGAATGTCCGATAGCGTGCTGACCATCAACGTCTTGGCGAGCCCCGGCACACCCTCGAGCAAACAATGCCCGCGTGTAAAAATTGCAGCTAACAGTTGCTCAATCGTTTCGGATTGGCCGACAATGACTTTACCCAGTTCGTCTCGCATCTTTTGTTGATGCTCGGCAAACTCTCGCAACACGTCGGCTAGGTTCCGAGGTTTGGCACCCGCGTTTGCGGTTGGGTTCGATTTGGGAGACACTGCCCCAGCGTCACGAACCGGCGGCGGGGTCGGCACCGGCGACGTGTTTTTAGAAGGCGTAGGCGAATCAGTCATCCAGGACGACACAATGGTTGAAAGAAAAACGGATACTCAACACCAACGATGCCTTACCAGTCTAGGCTTTCGAGCCCGAAACCTGAATCCGATTCGGCATGGATTCCGGTCACTTCGACAGGGAATCCAGTCTCGGCTTTTGATGCTTGCACTGTTGGTTTGGGCGTTTGCGATGGCCTGCAACCCTGCTTGCGCAGAAATCGACGCGCTGACAGTACAACGTTCCATCGACCGGGGGATTGAATATCTTCGCAAAACGCAAAAGCCCCAAGGCGGATGGAACGAATACGGTGGCCAATCTTGTGGATTATCGGCGTTGTGTACCCTCGCTTGGGTGAACGCCGGAGTTTCCCGCCAAGATCCCAACCTGATCCAGGCCCTGGAATACCTACGCGGCTTTGAGCCCAAACAGACCTATTCCGTTGCGTTGCAAACGTTGGTTTTCTGCCAAGTTGGCCAACCGGAGGACTTTCCTCGAATTCGGCGTAACGTGGCCTGGTTATCCGCTCAACAAAAGGCCGCTGGCGAACGCTTCGCGGGTGCCTGGACGTACGGTAACGGTCGTGGGAATGGCGATCCCTCCAATGCCCAATTCGCCGTACTCGCTCTCGGAGCGGCAGCGGACCTGGGGATCGAAGTGGACCCGACCATCTTCCAACTCGCCGCCGAATACTGGAAGAAAATTCAACTGCGACGAGGCGGCTGGTCTTATGGCGGTCCCACTCCGTCGGGGTCCATGACTTGCGCCGGCATTGCATCAACCATCATCTGCAATGGCAGCCTACGCGATCTGGACAACCAAAACCAACAACTCAACTGCTGCGGCAACAGCGACTCAGACGACACCGTTCAGCGTGGCATGGACTTCCTTAGCACGGTGTTTACCGTCCGAGCCAACCCGGGTGGCGAACTGCTCAGCTATTTTTATTACCTGTATGCCGTCGAGCGAGTGGGGCGGCTATCGGGACGACGATTGATTGGCGACCGTGACTGGTACCGCGAGGGTGCCGAGCGACTGGTTTCGCTCCAGGACGACTTCCAAGGTTTCTGGCAAGGCGGTGGTCCGGTCGAAACCAATCGAGATATAGCCACTTCGTTTGCTTTACTTTTTCTTGCCAAAGGAAAACGCCAAGTCGTCATCGGCCGACTCGATCACCCATCGACGCGCGACAATACAGTCGCCACTGGCGATCAAATTGCAATCAAGCGAGGCGCCGACTCGGCCGGCTCCCAACCGCACGCGGGCAGCCTGCAAACGCTGGTGCATCATGTCGAAAAGGACTGGCTGCGTGAGCTCACTTGGCAAAACATCTCCGCGGAACAAGCCACCACCGATGACCTTTTGCAAACTCCGGTGCTGGTCATCGCGTCACGTGGTCGGCTCGATTTCAACGCCGCGTTGATCAAGCGTCTCGGTGACTACCTCGACCAAGGCGGTACGATTCTATTCGATGCCCTGGCTGGCGATGGATGTGGGGATGATCGTGCCTTTCGTCAAAGCGTGACGGAACTGTGCAAACAATGGTATCCACAATCACCGCTGGAACCCCTGCCAGCAACGCATCCGGTTTGGTTCGCGGAAAAGTTTGTGGACCCTAAGATCGTACTTTCCGAGAGCGGAAATCAATTTTCGATTGAAGGCATACAGTCTTGTTGCCGCACGCCCATTTTCTATTCACCCCAAAGCTTGATGTGTCGCTGGGGCTACGGCGGTCCATTGCTGCGCAACCTCGACCTGCCCAAAGCGATTGCGGGGCAAGTCAAAGCGGGCATCACAGTAGGTGAAAACATATTGGCGTACGCAACCGGTCGGGAACTGAAAGACAAACTTGACGCCGGTCGTGCAACCCAAGCCGCCGTCGCACCGGTGCCCACGCGTGGAGCGATCCCGATCGCGATGGCTGCGTTGGGTGCGGGAGAACGCCAAGTCAGCCGGGCCCTTCCCAACGCCGCCGCGATCATTCGAGAGAAACTGGCGATCGAAGTCATTTCGATCGACGAGCCAATCGCCTTAACCGACGAATCCCTCAACCGAGTCGGTGTGCTTTACATGACCGGACAAACCGCCTTCACGCTCGACGCGACCGCTCGGCAAGCGCTAAAGAACTTCATTGATCGCGAAGGTATGATTTTCGCCAGTCCGATTTGCGGCGACGAGGCCTTTGCCGATTCGATCCAAAAGGAATTGCGATCCCTCACCAACAACGACTCACTGGATCCATTACCACCCGATCACCCCGCTTTTAGCCCGCAATTCGGTGGCTACGATATCACCCGAGTCAAGATCCGGACCCCGCAACAGAAACGCGTCTTTGGTAGTCCGGCGGAAGCACCCCAAACGCAAACACCCATCGCCATCCAACAGCGTACCGACCCACCCATCATCCAGGTGATCCAGACTGACCGGTCCAACAACGTGTTCTATTCACCGTTGGATCTCAGTTGTGCACTGGAAAGCCAGAACTCCATTCAGTGCCCCGGCTATCCCACCGACGACGCCGCCAAAATCCTCGCCGGCATGGTCCTCTATTACTTGAATCAATGATCGCATGCTGACGCGTTTCTACGACCGTTATCTCGATTGGCGATACGGCACCTTTGATCCTGAAGCTCGCCTGGGTCGTCGTGGTGAACAAGTCGCCGCCCGGTATTTGCGCATCAAGGGATTGCGAGTCATTGCCGAAAGCGAGAGCGATCGCGGCGGCGAAATCGACTTGATCGCCATGAACGTCAAGAAACGATTGATTGTGTTCGTCGAAGTCAAAACCCTCGCCACCCTGCGGCCCGGTCATCCGGCGGACCGAGTCGACGAGAACAAGCAAGCCCGTATTGCCCGCGCAGCGATGCGTTACCTGAAGCGGAAAAAGCTGCTGGGCATCTCCTGCCGCTTCGACGTCGTCGCCGTTTGGTGGCCCACGAACGAACCGCGTCCGACCCAAATCGAACATTATGAATCAGCCTTCGATTCACCACTGGACTACCAGTTCTTTTAATTACGAGGCGGCCCAGTACCGTACCGTGCCGCTCACAGCTCACAGCTCACAGCTCATCAAAAACAGGCTGAGGCCTGGACTTCAGCAATATCTAGCCTTGGTGGCGAAGCGCTTCGGTTGGGTGCAACCGAGTCGCTCGATACGCCGGGATCAATGCACCGATCACGCCGATCCCCAATCCAATGATCGCACCTCGCAGCCAAACCGATGGGGCGATCGACGGCTGCAGGATCCCCGCCGCGGCGGCATGGTTGGAAAGCAGATAAAGCAGCGCAGCGGCACCAATTCCGCCGACCAAAGTCGCAACCAGAGACAGAAATACCGATTCCCAAAAGATGATCGCCGCGACACGGCGAGTCGGCCAACCGATTGCTCGCAAGATACCGATCTCGCCGGTGCGTTCCAGCACGCTGGTCATCATCGTATTGAGCGTACCGATCGCTCCCACCAGCAAAGCGATTGCCGATGTCATCCACGCCATCGAAGAGGCCATCTGCATCCGGGTATCGGTTCGCACAAACTCGTCGGTGGCTAAAGCCAGTAACTTCGGGTCCACCGACTCGATCCGCTGCACAACCGCATCCAATGCCGATTGATCCACAGTGTCGTCTAGAACCACGTTGATATACGTCAACTGTCCTTCACGCCCGGTCAATCGCTGCAATGCTTTCAGCGACAAGATCATCGAGCCGTTTTCCCAAACGCTACCGCTTTGAAAAACACCGCCAACGGTAAAAGGCTCGTCAAAAAGATCGACGGCGTCCCCGACAGATGCCTGCATTCGATCAGCCAGATTTTGGCCCAAATACAACACATCCCCTGGGTCGGTGGCATTCTCTGGTGCCACCGGCTCGAGACCATAATCGGCAAACAACCACGAATTGGTCCGCATCCCCATCGCGGGGATGCCGTAGATTTGTCGGTCTTCGATCGACATGGTTTCCAGCAACACACCTGCCGCCTTCTGCACACCGTCGACTGCGGCAATCTTCTCTGCGAAATCATCGCTAAGCGAACTGCTCAAGCGGTCCGCAGAACCTTGCCGTGACACGACCACGTCAACTCGGTGCGACTCATAGACACTGCGAAACGAATCCGCAAACCCGTCCGCCACACCGACCAATGCCATCACCGAACCAATCGCTGTCGCCAGCGCTGCAAGAGTCAAAAACGTCCGGAAGGGACGTCGAAATAGACTCTTGCAGACAAATCCGAGAAATGACAATTCACGTCCTAGTATGAGGTAGCTGGTGGTTCCTCGTCGTCAGTCGCCGACTGTTCTTCGACCGGTTCGTCATGTGCGACGACGGTCCGTTTGAAACCGAACAATAGGATAAAGTACAACAGTGCCATCGTCAGGGGCACTAGCGCGGTCACCCGCAACGCCATCCGACTGCCGTGCAGGTTAGCTTCGGCGACTGGAGCCGCATCAACCGCGGCGAATTCCTTGTTGGATTGCCACCAATCGTATTGCTTGCGAAGTTCGTCGAACTTCTCGCCTTCCCAAGCCTCGCCCGCGATTTCGCGTTCATTGTCAATTGCTGCACCGCTGTCACCCAGCATTGCCGCTGCGGAACCATCGATCCCAGTAATCGGGGGGAAGAACAGGAACGTGTTTTCGTTAGGTGCCTTCACCCGCTCGAAAGTTTCAGGCGACTGTTCTTGGAGTTGACCTGAAGCGAAATAGTCTTGCTTGTACCCAATCCCCGGTCCACCGAGAGCTCCGGCGGAAAGCATTCCGACGCAACCCATGATCGCCATTCCGATCGTGGCACTTTGTGGGAAACGTTCCCCCAGCACGCCCAGCATGGTCGGCCATAGGAAGGTCTTACCCACCGCATAGATCGTCGCAGCGAAGAACATGAACGGAACGCTGTCGCCGATGCTGATCAAGTAAAGACCAGCTGCACCAATCAAGGCACTGACCAACAACAAACCCAACGACGAAATCTTGTGAACGATGGGTCCGGCGAAGAATCGTAGCACGGTCATCAACAATGACGTGTAGATAAACAGGGCGGTTCCCAACGTGGCACTGCTGAGAATGCTGCCGGTGATCTTATTGATCCAGCTGTCGGTTCCCAATTCGACGTATCCAACGCAAGCGTGGGCAAGCAACAGGATCAAGAAAAACGGGCCGAGCAAACGGGATAGCATTCCGCCATAAGAAGTCGCCCCTTGTTGGGCAGCCGTCTTGGGAAACGTTTCAAACAGGATAATGAACCCGTAGATCGCAACAGGCACCAAGAAGGTCGCCATCAAGATTTCCCAGGCAACGATTCCCTTGGCGAACACGATCAAACCGCCGATCACCAAACCAGCCGGCCAACCGGAGTGCAAAATGTTCAGGTAGTGTGTCTTTTCTTTCGGAAACAGATCCGCCGTCAACGGGTTAATGACACCCTCACAGATCCCGTTGCCCACCGCAAAGATAAACATCGACCAGTACAGCAATGTGTACACCGCGTCTTTCCCGCTGGCGTTAAAGACGGGCGTCGCGGCAAACAACATCACGGCGGAAATGACGTGACAAACCAACGCAATCATCAACAATCGCTTGTAACCGATCGTGTCGATCATGAAGCCAGCGAACAAAATCACGGCTCCAAATCCAACCAACCCGCCGCCGGTAATGCTGCCCAATTCAGTCATGGTGAAGCCAAATTCGGCAGACCAAATTTCGAGCAAACCGCCCCGCACACCAAAGCCTATTCCGGCAGCGACCAGCGTTAAAATGCCAGCGGTAAGAAGTTTTTTGCGATTGTCCATGAGCTGATTGGGGTGAGAGTTAGGAAGGCTGTTGGAGGGGAATAGGCCGAAGTATAGTCACTACGCCAGCGTAGCGGAACGGTCGCCAGACAACCATTAGGCAAGCGATAAACGGAAACCGCCTCCCATTGAGACCAAATCCCGCAACCGCTCTCAATTGCCACCCAACTCGCACCCGCCCGGCAACGTATGTCTCTGTCGACCAGACTTGCAACACTGCGTTTAGGTCGGCAGTTGGCTCGGCGGACATGCTTAGTTCAGCGGGCGCGTTCAATTCCGGTGAGCTGGACCTGTCTTAAGATGGAGGTGTTCGATCGTCTGACGAGATAAGTGGACGGCAGGACATCTGATTTTGGCTCGGCCGTGTGCATTCCCTCCTCGGCGGCTAGCCCATCCACGATCAACTCACTCAATCGCGTCCCAACGAAGCCCATTCTGGTGTCGCGGATCGACGACTCGCCTATAATTCTGCCATGACTCGATTGATCGCTCTAACGGCCTGTTTGCTTCTCTGTTTCCTAACCGGAATAGCGCAGCCCGCTTACGCACAACCGGCATCGGCCCCTCCCAAGGAAGATCAAGGCCCCGAATCCCAAGTTTCGGACCGTCAGCGAGAAGGCTTTCAAATCGAAATCCCCAGCCCGCTGTCTGCTCGCCAAGTGCAACGAACACTGGGGCAACTGAACCGCTTGGCTCAAGCCAGCCGAGACGATCGCGTCACGGTCGTGCTGCGATTCGCCGGCTCAGGACCGAACGATCCATTGCTTGATCAACCCAATTCCGCCTCCACCAGCAGCAACACGACACTGGAAGACGCGCTGAAGCTTGCCCGAGCGATCTCTGGACAAGAGCTTCGTCGCATCCGGTGCATCGCTTGGATTGACGGCGTGGTCACCGGACACGAAACCCTGGTTGCGTTGGCTTGCGAATCCATGGTCGTTTCGAAAGCGGGCTCGATGGGCAACGCTGCATCGACTAACGGGTCGATCGATGAGACCACCCGTTTGATTTATCAATCGATCGCCAAACGACGTGGGCTGTTACCCGATGCGGTTGTTGCGACTTTATTAAACTCGGATGCCGAACTGGCCAGGGTCCGACTTTCCGATGGCAAGGTGCTCTTCGCTACCGGCCCCAAACTCGCCGAGCTTAGGCAATCAGGCGACATTCTCGAAGAAACCATCTGGGCGGACGCTGGAGCTCCTCTGACCCTTTCGGCTGATCAACTGCGACAACTTCGAGCGGCCACTACAATCGTGACCAGTGCCAACGAAGTCGCGGACCATCTGGGCCTTTCGCGTCTTCGCAGCGAGTCGGTTGACTCGACCGAACAAACCGTTGGGGTCCTATTGAAAGTCAGCGGACCCATCAATGCCAAACGAATTCGGCGTTGGCAGGCCAATCTAGCTGCCACGGTCGACTCAGCTGAAACCAACACTTGGTTGTTCGAAATCGATTCACCGGGTGGCTACCTTCCGGGTACCGCATCGATGGCAGCTGTCGCGGCGGACCCTGGCTCGTCGATTCGCCGCGTCGGTGGATTCGTTTCCCATGAAGCGCGGGGTGATGCCGTGTTGCTTGCCCTAGCCTGCCAACCACTCAGCATGCACCCCGAGGCAACCTTGGGCGGACCCGGCGCCCAAGCGATCGATGCCCAAGATGTCGATCGCCAGCGAGAACTCATCGCACTGATCGCCGAATCGACCGGCCGAAGTGAAACGCTCATTCGCGGTTTGCTCAATCCAGAATTGGCCGTGCATCGCTACGTTCATCGACGTACGGGTCGGGTACGGTACGCAGTCCCTAGCGAATTGACGGCGGAGTTCGCAGCCGAATCCGCTCAAGCCGCTCACGGTGATCCAGACGCTGCACCCGCGGAAGACGTTTCGAGTGTTTGGAAGCGTGAGCAGCGAATCGAACTCGGTGAAGGCCTCAGTGCTCAAGCCGCAATCGAACTTGGGCTTGCCGAAGCGGAATCCGAAACATTATCCGCAGCGGCCGCCACCATCGGTTTGGACGCCATCCCGCCGCAATTATCCGATCGAGGCTTAGTGCGATGGGTGGAACAAATCGGTCGCAATGACGGGATGGCCTTCGCCCTTCTGTTGCTTGGGTTCATGTTTTTATCAGCCGAGGCCAGTGCTCCGGGACTGGGCATTCCCGGCTTCCTGGCGATGCTTTGCTTTGCCTTCTTCTTTTGGACCAAGTTCCTTGCTGGCACCGCGGAATGGGCCGAACTGCTCGCCTTTGGTCTCGGCATTGCCTGTCTGGCGATAGAGATCTTCGTGCTGCCCGGATTTGGGATCTTCGGGATCGGCGGCTTAGTCCTCACAGTGCTGGGCGTGGTACTGATGAGCCAAACCTTTGTCGTGCCGCGGAATGCCTATCAAACCGCGGAGGCCGTCAACGGTATCGGCATGGCGATGGGGGCCATGATCGGGATGGTCGTCGGGCTATTCATCATGCGAGCCTTCTTACCCAGAGCCGCTACCGCCACAGGACTCGCGATGGACGTTCCACCGGAATCACTCGAAGAGGTCGAACGCATCGCCCATTACGATCATTTGGTTGGCCAAACCGGCGTCGCCGCCACTCGATTGCGGCCCTCGGGAAAAGCCCGTTTTGGTGACACGTTGGTATCCGTCGTCAGCGACGGGTCGTCGGTGGAACCTGGGCAACAAGTGCGAGTGCTGCAAGTGTTAGGAAGCCGAATCGTCGTCGAAGCGGTGGAACCGTAGTGCCCAACTATTACGCCTTCGGACTACTAATCGTTTTCTATGCGCTCGTGTTGGCTGAGCTGTTCATCCCCAGTGGCGGACTTCTTGGTGCGATCGCTGTTGTAGTGGCGGTCACGTCGGTCATCATCGGTTTCACCGTTAGCGTTCCGTTTGGCGCAACGCTATTGCTGGTGTACTTATTGACCACACCGATTCTGTTTGCGATCGCACTTTACGTTTGGCCCAAGACTCGACTGGGCCGCTCGATGCTGAACCGAGATGCACTGGAAACCGATCCGACTGGCCCACCAGCGAAAACTCTTGACGGGATCCCACTGGAAGAATTGGTGGGTGAATTCGGCAAAGCCACTTCGAGCTTGTTACCTAGCGGCCAAGTTAAGGTAAATGGGCACAAGACCACCGCGGTCAGTACTGGGCTTCCGATCGATGCGGGACAATGGGTGAAGGTGGTTCGGCTCTACGGTGGCAAGCTTCAAGTACGCGAGGCAACCGCCGATGAGATTGACGCGATAGCCAGCACTGGCATGAAGCCCGGCGACGAAGCGATCGGCAATCAAGACCGTGACTTACCACTCGATGCAACCGGCGCACCCAGTCGATCTCAAACGCCCAGCACCACGCTGGACGACATCGACTTCGAAGACCTGACCTAGCCAACGAAGCAGCCAGACTTGACAGCTGCCCTGCCCTGGCTTTTCTAGATTCGGTGAGCTAACCCAGCATCACTCGGGCGACGTTGATGTAGATCACAATCCCCAAGATATCGACGATGCCGGCCACAAACGGATTGCTCATCAATGCAGGGTCCAGCCCCAATCGCTTGAACATCATCGGCAGCACCACGCCGCACAAACACCCGCAAACGATCACTGACAACAATGTGATCGGGATCACCAGTGCATCCCATGCACTGGGGGCGAG
Source organism: Rhodopirellula sp. J20-39 (assembly GCF_057365095.1). Lineage (NCBI taxonomy): Bacteria > Pseudomonadati > Planctomycetota > Planctomycetia > Pirellulales > Pirellulaceae > Rhodopirellula > Rhodopirellula sp. J20-39. The sequence goes on from NZ_CP195123.1 coordinate 7,326,758, forward strand.
AAACAACGCAACTAGAAACCCGATCAACGACAAGAAGCTTCCCAACATCAGCGACACAAATACTTCGCGCACGAAGACTTTCGGCAAATCACCGGGAACCACTTCGCCGCCCGTCATCGCGGTAATCACCAGTGTCGCCGATTGGCTTCCCGAGTTGCCGCCGGCGCTGATGATCAGCGGAATGAAGCAAACCAGCCATGCATAGATTTCCAGTTCAGCTTCATACATTCGCAAAGCAAACGCAGTCAACAAAGCTGCAAAAAACAGAATCGTCAGCCAGATTCCTCGCTTATAAGCGAGCAGCCCCAACCGGATGCGTAAGAAATCATCTTCCAACGGCGCCACCGCCGCGATCCGTTGAGCATCTTCGGTAAGTTCTTCACGAACGACGTCAATCACGTCATCGTGCGTAATGATACCCAGCATTTGACGCCCGGAATCGATCACGGGAATCGCAAGCAAGTTAAAACGTTCTACCTTTTCAGCAACCGACTCTTGGTCTTCACCCGTCAACGCCACGACGACGTCGGTTTCCATCATGTCGCCGAGAGTCAAGGTTGGTTCTTTCAACGACGAAACCAACTGCCGCGTCGAAACAATCCCTCGCAACACGTTGTTGTCGTCGACAACGTAAAGGTAATAGATCGTCTCCAGATCGCTGGCTTGGCGGCCCAGTTCATCAAGGGCTTCTCGCACCGTCAACTTTTCAGCCAACTTAGCGACCTCGGTGGTCATCAACGCACCGGCGGTGCCTTCCCGATAAGATCGCAAACGCTCAATGTTGCGACGATCGACCGCTGGCAATAGCGGCAGAATTTGATCGACGGTTTCGACCGGCAACTCATGAATCAGGTCAACCCGGTCATCCTCGGGAATCTCTTCGATCAACAGCGAGGTTTCGTCTGCTGGTTCGGCAATCAGCATCGCCAGTTGTCGCTCTTCGTCGAAATAGCCAAAGATCTCGGCACGACGATCCGGCGACGCATACTGCAAGACCTGCCAGGCTTCTTTGTCGTTGAGCCCCTCCATGAATTCTGCCGTTCGACCAGCATTCAGGGCAACACAAAACTCTTGCAATTCAGCTTCTTGGCCGAAGGCAAGCATCTCGCGAAGTTCAGGCAGGAAAAGCGTGTTCACCAAACGAGCATCTCAGAAGTTGCGGGACAGGAGGCGGGAACCAGGAATTTCAGTAGGTGCCGATTTCGGGCGTCACGCTAACTGACCAATAGAATCTCGCAAAGCCATGCAAAAGATTCGGGGGCGATCACCCCAAACGCAGCCGTTCTTCGCCGTACTATACGCCCATCGGTCGTGATCGCAGCAACCAATTGACGGACAATTCATCCAACCTTCACACCATCGAACCTTCGCATTGGCCAAGGCGAATGGTCTTCCGCCGCATCGATATTCTTCATTCGAACGGGCTAGACCCTCCTTAGACCAAAATGTCCTGTTAAGCCGCCCAACAGTCTGACGCCCTCAACGGGAAATTCCAGGCCCACGTTTACCCACTGCGTGCCGATCCACGCCGCCGGACCAAGTAGCGAACGCCGGCCCCCACTCCCCAAAGTGAGCAAATTGGCCGTAAATGTCACCGTTTTCTAAACAATCGCAGACTTCGACCAACGCGAACCGCTGAAATGTTTTGCGTTGACATCGGATCCCCATCTATCAATACTCCTTACCTAACGATACTGGGTGCCGTGGCGATCAAGCTTGATTGTCACGAGAACAGGGAACTTCGGTGAGATTCCGAGACGGCCCGGCCGCTGTATCCGATGCCCTGAAGACGGGATGGTTTGCTGATTTTAGTGGCTTGCCAATTCGTGTTCTGGACCCAAATCTCTTCTTGGCCATTGCCGGTCCGGTTGCGAGTGCTCACAGCACTCCGATCTTCGCGGCGAGAAGGCGAGACGTGGGAAGCATCGGGAGTCAGAAGACCTACCTTGTATTGGACGTCTGCTTTGGGTGATCGTGGTATCGCTCTGGGCGACCTTCTTGGGTGAGGTCAACGTCAGGAACTTTTTCCTTTCCTGTTGGGATGAATCTGTACTTTGATGGGCGCTGCCTGTCATCGCACAAATCGTTCTGTGATCTTGTCCGCAATGCTTTCAGTGCACTCTCGTCGCTGTCGATCCGCCTTCACTCTAGTCGAGCTGTTGGTCGTGATCGCAATCATTGGCGTCCTCGTTGGGCTGTTGTTACCAGCCGTCCAGGCCGCCCGCGAAGCGATGCGGCGAGCGTCCTGTCAAAACAACTTGCACCAGATCGGCCTTGGCCTACATAACTATCACGCCGCCTTTGGAAAGTTCCCACCTGGCGCCATCGAAGTTCGACCGCAAGTGGCCGATGGAAAACAATTCGCTTGGTCCGCATTCATCTTGCCGTACCTGGAACAGGCGGCGTTGGCCGAGCGGATCGATTTCAATCGACCGTTTGACGACCCCGCCAACCTAGACGCGGCAGCCGAAATGGTGGCGGCCTATATCTGTCCGTCCACGCCGCGATCCGAACCTCGTATTGGCGGCATGGGTGTCACCGATTATGGCGGCATCTATGGCGAACGGATCGTATCGCGGAACACGCCTCCTAACGGAATGATGCTGCACGATCGTGCGTTGGGTTTCCGAGACATTCTCGATGGCAGCTCCAACACCGTGATGATCGCTGAAGACGCTGCGTTCCCCGATGGTCAGTGGATCAACGGGCGCAATTTGTTCGACCAAGCCTTTGGCATCAATCAAGCACCCGTCTTTGAAAACGACATGCGCAGTTTTCATCCGACCGGCGTGATGTCACTTCGATGTGATGGATCGACTTACTTTTTGACAGACCACATCGACCTCGAAATCCTGGCGGCCTTTTGCACGCGCAACGGCCACGAAACCTATCACCTTGAATAATCAACATGCATAAGCGATTCAAAAACCGTCAAGCGATTACTCGTCGTCAAACCGCATCGCGCCGTCCAGTGTCGCGTCGTTTGCTAGTGCAATCCTTGGAAAACCGCCAATTGCTTGCTGCGGGACCGTATGCCCCTGCCGCCGGCCAAGTCGGTTCCACGGCGATCGCCAAAGATGATTCGGCAATCGTGGGCTGGGCCACTTCGGTCACCAATTACACCGAAGGTGCCAACCTCACCGAGACTTGGAAGCAATCCAGCAACGCACTCGGCCCAGCCGAAGGATTGCCCGGAAGCATCGTGTCACTGGGCAGCGGTGGGTCACTGACCTTGTCGTTTGAAACTCCCATTCGTGACGGGATGGGTGCCGACTTCGCTGTCTTTGAAAACTCATTCTCCGACACGTTTTTGGAACTGGGATTTGTTGAAGTCTCTTCCGACGGCGTTAACTTCTTTCGTTTTGATGCGGTTTCACTTACGAACGGGCCTGTCAACTCCTTCGGCAGCGTAGATCCCACCAACCTGAACAATCTTGCTGGCAAGTACCGTGGTGGATTTGGCACTCCGTTTGACCTAAGCGAACTCAGTGGTGAAAGCGGCCTCGACGTCACGGCAGTCACCCACGTGCGTCTGGTTGACATCATTGGGGACGAGTCAGCCCAAGACTCTCTTGGCAACTTCATCTATGACCCCACACCAACGGCTCAATCCGCTGGTTTAGACGTCGACGGTGTCGCAGTCTTGCATGCCGCCACGACCGGCCAGACAACGACCGATTTCGAAACGATCGGCAATACGATTAACGACGGGTCATTCTCTAATCAAGCAACAAACGGCTTCACCGAAGACGAAATCTCGCTCAACAACAACTACACCGACTATGGAAGCTTCGGCTCTTGGACTGGTTGGGCAATTTCCAAAAGCACCAACACCGCCAACCTTGGCGACAGCAACTACCTGAATCAATACAGTGCTATCACGGGCATTGGGCACGACGATTCGCCCACCTATGCTGTCGGGTTCTTCGACGTGAAAGAGTCCGACCCAGCGCCGCCGCCAACGATCACACTCGACCCCGCCAGCAATTCGCAATTCGATTCGTTCTATGTAACCAACACGGCCTACGCCTTTTATTCGATTCGAGACGGTGACAGTTTTGCTGATCCATTCGGAGGCAACTCCGGCAACGAGCCTGATCTTTTTCAACTAATCGTGACTGGCCTGGATGCGAACGGGAACTCGGTCGGCAGCGTCACAGTTGATCTTGCTGATTACCGCTTCGAAGACAACAGCCAAGACACCATCATCGACGAATGGACTTTCGTTGACGTATCAAGGCTCGTTGACGCTCGGTCGCTCGAATTCAGCATGAACTCCACCGGCACGAATGAGTTCGGTATCACGACGCCCGCCTACTTTGCCGTCGATGACGTCACGCTCGTCAAACCGACCGTCCCCATGGACCTGGAACGATCCAGCACCTCCGAAGATCAATCGGTAACCGCTCGCGTGTCTCGCCCGACAGCCGACACATCATTGCCATTGGTGATCAGCTTAGCGGGCCAGGGAACCGACCAAGTCAGCTTCCCCGAAACCGTGACGATCCCTGCGGGAGCATCGTTCGTTGAGTTCGAAATCACACCAACCAATGATGGATTGGTCTCACCCGATCGAACACTCGAATTGGTTGCGACCTCGGAAAACTTGCTTCCGACAACCCTGTCATTAACGATCCAGGACGATGAAGTACTTGGACTTGCGTTTGATGACGCTACCGTGAACGTCACCGAAGGATCCGGACAACAGGTTTCATTGGTCCTAACTCGTAATGATGCTGACGTCAGTAGCCCGCTGTCGGTATCGATCACCCACGATGCCACTTCGTTACTAAGCGTGCCTGGCTTTGCAACTTTCGCAGCCGGTTCGCGGGAAGCCACCGTCGTGATCAACGTGCTCGACGACGCTCAAGTCACCGGCGACCTAAGCGTCAACATCACCGCAAGCGTCTCTGGCCGAGAATCCGACAGCGTCAATATCAACATCGCCGAAGACGACACCGCTGTCCTGCAAGCCAGCCCCGCAAACTTGCAACTAAGCGAGGACTCGCCACAAACAACGGGCACGGTAACGATTAGTCGCAACACTGTTGACGTCAGCAATGCCGTTACGGTCACACTCACCGCACTGAATGCAGGCCCGTTCACCCTACCGGCGACGGTGGAAATCCCAGCCAACGCAGCAAGCGTTGAAGTGGAAGTTGGCGTCATCGACGATGGGCTGCAAAACACGCAACTGGCTTACAGCATTCAAGCCTCTGGAACCGGCTTTGGATCGTCAACTTTCCAAATCGAAATCACCGACAACGACGAAGCAAGCCTGCAAGTCACGGTGTTGGACGACACCGGCAATCCCATCACGTCCGTTCTAGAAGGCACGACTTTTGACGTTCTTGTTCGGCGCAGTGGCGTTGAAACCGACCAACCTCAAACGGTCAACATCACCGCGTTGCTCAACGGTCAGTCTACTGACCTGTTCACCGGCCCAGCCACGATCACCATTGCCAGTGGCCAAAGCGAAGCCACCGCGTCGTACACCATCTCGAGCGATGGCATTGCCGCGTTCAACCCAACCCTTGCGATTACCGCTGACGCAAACTCATTCGTATCGGCCACGACGACTTTGACGGTCAACAACGCTGATCTTGGCAATCTCGAAATCAGCTTCGGCAGCGAGTCACTCAGCGAATCCGACGCATCAGTCACGGCCGATTTTGAAGCACTCGGCCGTGGTCTGCAACTAGGTGAATTCGACAACAACGCGGGTGCGGCCGGGGTCTTCGAAGACAACGGCTTGTCATTCCAAAACTCCTTTAGCAATGCCTTCGGTTTCGATTCCTGGTCCGGCTTTTCCGTCAGTCGTGACACGGACTCCACAACGCCTGGCTTCTTCAACCAGTACTCGGCTTATCCGGGCATGGGCGCCGACGGGTCATCTACCTACGGAATCGGCTTTGCGAGTTCGGCGGTTGAAATCAATCGGCTTGCATCATCGGCTCCCTTTGCATCGCTCGATATCACCAACACCACCTACGCCGCTCTATCAATGCGTGATGGTGATTCCTTTGCGAAACAGTTCGGCGGCGAAAGCGGCAACGACGAAGACTACTTCCTGCTGACAATCGAGGGCCTCGACGCTGCAGGAAATTCGTTGGGACAAGTCGAATTCTACCTGGCCGATTATCGCTTCGCTGACAACAGCATGGATTACATCGTTGATCAGTGGACCAGCGTCGATGTCAGTTCCATCGGGAATGCAGTGACTCTTTCGATGCAACTATCGTCGTCCGACAACGGCGACTTCGGGATGAACACGCCCGGCTATTTCGCAATCGACAACGTGGCTTTGGCACCAACCGCATCGCAACCTTCACTAACGATCACTCGCCAAGACGCCGACAACACGGAAGCTCTCGAAGTAACGCTCGGTGAGGACTCAAGCCGCGTCAGCCTACCGGCTACGGTCACCTTCCAACCCGGTCAATCTAGCGTGAACGTCCCCTTGGTTTGGTTCCAAGACAGCCTCGCTCAACTACCGGAATCACTGACAATTACAGCAACAGCAGAAGGTTTCAACTCGACTCAAAATTCGATCGACCTGCTCGACGACACCGATGCCACACTGACGGTATCGGTTTCGGACACCACGTTGGCCGAAGCCAGCGGAACGCAAACGATTGACTTTGAGGATATTGGCGCAAGCTTCGCCGCCGAATCATTCAACAACGGCTCCGACCAACGCGGCGGTTTTGAGGCCGGCTCGCTGCAGTTCCCAACGTCTTATAACCCGGCGTGGAATAGCTGGAGCGGATGGTCGGCATCGAACGTTACCGACGTCACGACCGCAGGCTTCGGGAATCAATTCGCTGCTTACGCCAACGTCGATGATGCGGTACCCGGCGGTGGCGCAAACGGCTCGTCCACGTTCGCGATTGGCGGTGGAGGTGGCTCACCGACGCTTTCATTACCGGAGTCCTTTGAGGGGGCCCAGTTCGAATCGATCTCGATCACCAACACCACCTACACCGCTCTTTCGATGTTGCAGGGCGATGCCTTTGCCAAGAAGTTTGGCGGGGAATCGGGCGACGATCCCGACTTCTTGCTGTTGACGATCACCGGCTTCGACGCGGACAACGCCCAAGTCGCCACCCAAGATTTCTACCTAGCCGACTACCGTTTTGATGACAACTCGCTGGACTACATCGTCAACGATTGGACAACGATCGACCTGTCATCCATGGCTGGTGCGTCACAACTTCAATTTAGCTGGACATCGTCCGACGTCGGCCAATGGGGCATGAACACGCCCGCCTACTTCGCGATTGACGACGTGGTTGTCAATCGTGATCCCACCGCGGCACCGTCGGTCACGATTCACCGAAATACCGCCGACGTGAGTGGCGAATTGACGGTGAAACTGGAGGTCGACAATCCTGATGTCGCAACGGTTCCATCCACGGTCACCTTCCCCGCTGGCGTGGACCGCGTGCGGGTGCCTATCACCGTGATCGACAATGCCCGCTATCAAGCCGATTCGCAAATTAACGTGACCGCGACGCCGGTCAGCCCATCCACGCTGCTGGCTTCCAGCGTTTCACTGACCGTTGTCAACGATGATCTGCCAAGCATCCTTGTCGCTGGTTCCCAAGACAACTTCGATCTCGGCGAAACCGAAACCGCCGAAGTCTTCTCGGTTCAACTCGAAGCTCGCCCTGAAAGCGATGTGGTTGTGACGATTACCAACGCGGCAACCGATAGCGGTATCGCGACTGGCCAGATTGAAATCACCACCACGGAGCTAACCTTCACACCCGAAAACTGGGACCAACCGCAAACGGTCACCATGACCGGGCTGATCGATTTGGACCTGGACCCAACTCAGGTCATTCCGATTCGATTATCGGCCGATAACGATGCATTTGCCGATGCGACCGCCTGGGTATCCCTTCAGGATTATCAACCCAGTGAACTGGAATTAACTACCGATGCAGGGATCACCCGACTACGCGACATCGCGACCGGCATCGTGTTCGCTGAGTTTGATCCCGGCACCGACGTGATCCTGAACCTGAACGACGCCGCACAACAAATCACAATAAATCCGCTCGTCGGCTCTCAAGGCTTGATCCAAATCAACACGGGCGGTGGCGACGACGTTGTCATCGCATCAACGAATAACTTCACCCTGATTGATGGTGGCATCGGAAGCGATACCCTCGTCATTGCCCCCAACGATCTCGCCGACGGAGAGTCAATCAACCTAGTGGATTGGCTTCGGCACCGCGCCGTTCGTTTCGAAACCATCGTCCTGGGATCGACGGACGCAGCAAACAGTCCCTCCATCCGCTTTGAGCTGAACTCCAATGAACTGCAAGAATGGTTTGGTGACACGCCACCACAGTTGGTCACGTCTCCCAACCAAGTGCTCAGCCTTTCCGGTGATTGGCAGTTGGGACTTCCGACGCTGGATGACGGTCGTCTAACCGGGCATTTGACAGGTGGCGGAATCGACGTCAGTGTCTCGACGGAACTACCGTGGCAAAACTACCTGCTGCGTGCCGATGTGGATGCGAGCGGAAAGGTCACTTCGTTTGATGCACTCCGAGTCATCAACCGTATAAATACTGGTGAACCCGCTAAGCTTCCTGACCCCAAGACGATCGACGAAATCGTGGGGCACTTCTACGACGTTTCCGGTGACGGACACGTGACCGCTCTCGATGCACTGCAGGTGATCAATTATCTCAACAATCTCGAAAGCCAGGACGACAGCCAAGATGAGAGTCCTGACAGCGGATCGGAGGGCGACGAACTGCAAGTCACCTCTACGGCAATCACCTCCAGCCCATCGGCTGAACCGTTAACGTTGGGAAGCCAAACTGACATTGCAACCGTCGAGGCGTCCGAAGCCAAGGTTGTCGGTCAAGTGGAGCCCACCAACGGTGATGGGTTATTCGCCGAAATGGAAATCACACCGTCTGCCTCCGACAGTGTGCTCAGTGAATGGGATGGCCTGGACAACGAGCTTTCCCAACGAATCGAGCTGAGCCTGTGAGCCGATCCAGCAGAACAACGCAAACTGTGCCGCGATCGCCGTGTACTGGAGTTTGCCAAATCGATTCACAAGACGTCTGCATCGGATGCCTCCGATCTCTTAACGAGATCGGTCGCTGGTCAGTCGCTACGAATGATGAGAAACGATCGATCTTGGCAGAGATCCATAAGCGGCGTTTTGCCGCCTTGACCAGTCAAGCGGCCACATCCGTTATCGACTCACCGCGACCGTAGTCGAAAACTCTCGGCACCGTCCCCGTCAACGCAACACCAAGGACGTCCGACTACAAGGCGTCCGGCATTGCCAGTTAGCGTTTGCAGCTATTTGGAAAAGACCGCGATCGTGAAACCGTAATACAACGAGTTTGCGTCGCGGCCTTCCGTGGTGACGAGGTAGCGTCCAAATCCACTCAGCCGAACCCGCGGCGTCCACCAGAAATGGATCCCGGTTTCTGGATAGACAGCCATCAACGCACCGTCAAACGATTGCTCTTCCTCACCGAATTCATCGATACTGCCATCATCGTCATTGTCGATGTGGTCATCTTCAGCGGACTCGGTCGTGCTCGAGACACCCGCGAATAACCCGAGACCGACAAACGGCGCTAAACGTGTAGGCGTTTGGAATCGCATCCCGACTTCACCGCCCAAGAAATAGTCATCATCGTTGGCGGCCGCGATCAGACCCATTCGATTGGTGAAATAGGAAGTCCGGTAACCGGTGTAGCCCAGTTCAAGACTTCCCAAAGGGTTGCTTGATTCGCCGATCGCGGTCAGTCCACCGGAAAAATAGAGCCCTGAGGATTCCTTCAAGAAGCGCGCATCGGCAGCCTGCTTGATCTTGCCAGGGATGTCTGTTTTCTCAGCCCCGTCGGCATATTTCACGGCGTAGTCAGGATCCTCCATCGCCCACCGCGACTTGGTCATCCCAGAAGGCAATTGAGCCCGAACGGGTTGAGCAAACCCAGACACAAGAACAGCAACTGCCCCGCCGAAAACAATCGGGAAAACGTGACAGCGGCGATAGGAGAACGGAATTCGCATATTCAATCAGGCAAAGGCAGCCTGGTTCGTAACGAAAAATCCGCGACAGCGACAATCCCGGTTGCCAACGCGACGCCATTGCCGGCTCGTCCCAATTGCCGCTCGTTCCTGCGATCGTTGCAGTCAGCCAGACCATTCGATCAGCAAGACCGTCGGGCGAAACCGACCGGGGCGCAAAAAAACAGCCGCAAGGACGCTCCTTGCGGCTTCGATCGTGGGCCGTTCATTCGGCCCAATTTAGTTTTGGCGAACTCAACTTCAGGAATCTTCAGCTTTCTTTTTGAAGCCCTTCTTGAATGCCTTCGCACCGAAGATCATATCAGATTTCGCTTTAGCATCGGCCGCTTCGGCTTTTGCTTGGCAATGCTCACAGCAGAACCCAACCTTCACGCCGTCAACGGTAATCAAGGTTTCTGGATTCACCTTGTTGCCGCTCATCGGACACCCGGTTTGCTCGAACTGCTTCGATTGAACCAATTGGCGGTTGGCTTGGGTGGCGTACTTCTTTTCGTTGGCGGCAAATTTGCCAGCGCAGCCCCCGCAACAAAAATAGACCTTTCCACCTTTGTAGTCAGCGGATTTGCTGGCCTGGACATCCTTGGGTGCCACGACGCATTTGACACCGGTCAAATCCAACTCGCTGGCTGCCTTGTTCTCACCCGACGACGCCGGTTCGCTGGAAGTCATCGGTTCGCTGGCGACAACGGTCACCGTGGCCACCAATAATACTGCTGCGAATGACAGCAAACGCTGATTCAGGAAATTTCGTTTCATGGGACAACTTTCTTGGTTCAAGCATCTAAATTCGAGCAGCGATGAACACCAGGCCCGGTCAAGCAAAACTGCCTAACCCCTTCAAGCTAGCCACCCGCTAGGGCCCAAGTCAACTGAATCCGCCACGAACCATGGCGAAAATTGCCGCTTCCTGCACGATTCGTCTAGTCCGACACGGCTCTTTCCTGTTAGTTTCACGACACTAGCGGATTGCCCGGATATGGGAAGCTTTGCTTGTTGTCCCGATCAACGGGTGCACAAACCACTTCACTATCCCTGCGGTCGCTCCCGTGTCGATAACTCGGGAGGACGCTTGACGGGAATGGATGCACCGTCGCATTAGACTTCGCACAACGGATTGTCATGAATACGCCACGACGCCAATTTTTGGGACTTGCTGCTGGACTCATTTCCGGCACCACCATTTCGCGATCATTCGGCCAAGAGCCGCAATGGGCAAACCCAGTTCACCGGGTCGCCAACGCGGCGATGTCGATTCCAAAATCGACATCCGTGCCAATGGACTCGCCAGGCAAAACAGCGCTTCGTCGCGGGCTGCAAATGGCCCAAGAATCGCTCGAAGTCTCCAAGGCCGAAATCCGCGATTACACCGCTATCTTGGTTAAACGCGAACGCATCGGTGAAACCACCGGCGACCACGAATACATGCAACTGAAAGTTCGCAACCGGAAAGTGTCCGGCGGACAACTGGTCCAGCCTTTCAGCGTCTACATCGGTTTCTTGAAACCAGCCGCGGTCAAAGGCCGTGAAGTCATCTACGTCGAAAACCGTAACGATGGCAAATTGGTGGCACACGAAGGCGGTTTCAAAGGCCGGTTCCTGCCCACCGTGAACCTACCCGTCGACGGCATGCTCGCGATGCGTGGCCAGCGTTATCCGCTGACCGAAATCGGCGTCGAGAACATGATCGTCAAACTGATCGAACGTGGCGAGAAAGCCATGCGTCACGAAGACGTCACTTGCGAATTCCGCAAAGGTGCCAAGCTAAAAGACCGCGTTTGCACAGTCCTCGAAGTGACACAACCGACCCGTCATCCGGACGCCGAATTCTATCAAGCTCAAGTCTTCATGGACGACCAGCTCAACATGCCGATTCGCTATGTTGCCTACGACTGGCCGACCACCGCTGGCACGCCTGGCAGCGTGATTGAAGAGTACAACTACCTGAACCTCCAGGTGAATGTCGGACTGACCGATGCGGATTTTGACCCGTACAACAAGACCTACAACTTCTACTCGTAGGTCCAGTTGGCAGCCTGGTCCAGTTGGCAGCTAGGGTCCAGTTGGTAATCTGGGTCTAGCTATTCGCCTGGGTCCAGCAATCAAGCAGGGCCCAATTCACTGGAAGCCTTTCAAATGAGTACTGGGGACCCAGGTAAACGATCGGATCCAGCCAACAGCAGGGATCCAAATGACAGCCCAGGCCAAAATGCTAATTAAGGCCTAGGCGACCAACGCTGCCCTTGCCTAGCTGATCAATCCACTGCGGCCCCAACAGTCGCGGCCCAAACAGTCGCGGTCATTGTCTGAATCGAAGTATTCGAGTGGGTGGCGTAGACGCCAACTTCCGATTTTGGTTCGCGAGGTCACCTTTCGCACATTTGCGTTAGGCCTGTATTTGCGTTAGGACAAAGCGGAAAATAAGTGGCATAGGCTTCCAGCCTGTGATTGTGCAAAACACATGCTGGAAGCCTTTGCCACCCTTTCTGTTCGACACTTGTTCTTCGCTCGTTGCTTAGGCGACCAACCGCGACCTTTACCGCGTTGTGACTTTCAGCCCCCCGCACCGTTATTCCGCAAGTTGCGTTGCAAGTCAATTGATTACCACACCCCCCACGGTCTGCTAAGCTGGGAAGCTGGCGGGCACTTCCACCCGACGTTCATCTTAATAGTGTGGTAAGCCAAGACTTCCCGCCGGCGGACTGTTGCATTCAATCTCCAGTCCAGCTTCATCCCTCCCCGCTCGCCCTCCGAACATCCGATGAATTCATACGCCATTGTCGCTCTCGCCGCTTCGCTCGTTTGTGTTTCGCTAACGGGATGCCCCGCTCCAGCGGAACCGGCGGCTGCAATCTCGCCCGCCAAATTTGACCAAGTGGTCAGTCAAGACAAGTTAGTTCTGGTCAAGTTTGGTGCAACTTGGTGTGGACCGTGCCGACAAGTTGATGCGGAACTGAACTCGCTTAGCGCAAGCCTGCCGGCCGATGTGGAAGTCCTGAAAATCGATGTCGATGAAAACCCCGAACTCGCCCAACAGTACCAAATCAGTAGCATTCCCCGCCTAATGCTCGTTCGCAACGGTTCCATCGTTGACGACAAAGTGGGCTACATGAGCGAAGCCGACCTGCAATCGTGGATCGGTGAGTATCGCGAAGCTGGCCTCTAGCCCGCACTTCTCACCTCTGGCCCACAATTCTCAATCGCGGCTCCAACAGAATTGCAACATCAATAGTATGGCCCCCGGCCAAAATACTGTTTCTGTTGATTGCCCCACATTTTGCGTAACGAGTTCTCGCGTTGCCCCATCACCAACGTCGTCGAGACTACTTCAAGCTGCACTGCATTATTTTGCTCTGGGGCTTCACCGCGATTCTAGGAAAGTTGATCGAACTTCCGTCGCTGGAAGTGGTCTTCATTCGCAGCGTCATCGCTGCACTCGTGATCGGTGCCATGCTACGCAGCCGGCTCTCAATTAGCCGCAAACGGTCATTGCCGATGGTGGCCAACGGAGCGTTGATCGGGCTTCACTGGGTCACCTTTTTCGCCTCCGCAAAGGTTGCCAACGTTTCCGTTTGCATGGTCGGGATGGCAACCATTTCATTGTGGACGGCGTTGTTAGAACCCATCCTGATCCGCGGTCGCAAAATCCGGTGGGACGAATTGTTCTTCGGAGCGATCATTGTTGCGGCGGTCTACTGGATCTTCCGGGGCGAATCGTTTCAAAGCGATCCAAACCTTCCCGCTGGCCTGACGTTGGCAATCTTCAGCGCGGTAGTCGCGGCATTGTTTTCTATCTTCAACGGCATGCTTGCGACTCAAGCAGACCACCGCATCATCGTCGCCTACGAGATGTCCGGTGCCAGTATCTTTTGCGGGTTAGCGATGGTCTTGTCCGTCGTTGCCGGATCAACCGACGCTGCCGAGTATGGCATGCCCAATGGAATCGAGTGGCTATACCTGATAATCCTGGCTGTGGTTTGCACCGTGTATGCCTACAGCGAATACGTCGAGTTGCTCAACCGCTTGTCCGTCTTCACGATCAACTTCGCCAACAACCTGGAACCCATCTACGGCATCTTGCTGGGGGCCCTTGTCTTCCAAGATCATCAAGACGTCGACATCGGCTTCTACGCAGGCGCAGTGTTCATCGCACTGTGCGTCGGCGTCCAGCCTTGGTTCGGGAACTCCAGAACCCGCCGACGCATGTCCAAGCCGGGCACGGTATAAGCGGGCGAGGTATCTCCAGGCTCAACGCGGCGACTTGTCGCCACATTGCCCGCCACAAATACTGCCCGCCACAAATACTGCCAGCTACGAATACTGCCCGTTACGAATCTGCCCGTTACGAATAGAGCTGGATCGCTTTGATGATGTCGTCCAGGTCGTTTGGAACCGCTACGGCCCGGTTGGCGAAACTCGCTTTCGTCACACCACGACTGCCGAGGGTTTCGTTGAACAACTCTTGGTCGGTCGTGTGATAAGCCACCGTCGCCGTTGGATCCTTCAGCTCATGGCCGGTCAAGATACAAACGACTCTGTCACTGGGGGCGATCACGCCTTCGCTACGCAATAGCTTCGCACCCGCCACACTGGCTGCCGAGGCGGGCTCACATCCATAGCCACCCGCAGCAACCTTTGCCTTGGCGTCCAGGATTTCTTGGTCATCCACTTGGCGCACCACACCGTCCATCCAATCCAATGCTCGCAAGCATTTCTTCAGATTAACGGGACGATTGATTTCAATCGCGCTGGCGATCGTGTCCGCTCGCATTCCCTCGCGGTCCATGCGGTCGTTGTGCTCAACGATCGGTTGCATGTTGACATCGCCGCCGTTCCAGCGAACGCCGCCTCGTTCAAACAATTCATAAAGCGTGTCGGCACCGCTGGCATTGATCACCGCTAGTCGTGGAATGCGGTCAATCAACCCGTGTTCCTTCAGTTCATGAAACGCCTTACCAAACGCGCTGCTGTTCCCCAGGTTTCCTCCAGGCACAACGATCCAGTCTGGCACTTCCCAGCGAAGTGCTTCCAGCACGCGGTACATGATCGTCTTCTGGCCTTCCAACCGGAATGGGTTCACGCTGTTGACCAGGTAAATGCCCAACTCTTGGGCAACTTGGCGAACACGGATCATGGCATCATCAAAGTCACCGGCGATCTGAACCGTCAACGCTCCGTAATCCAAAGCCTGACTGAGCTTGCCGTAGCTGATCTTACCGCTGCCTATAAAGATCACGGCCTTCATTAACTGCGTTGCACTGCAGTAAAGAGCCAGTGACGCACTCGTGTTTCCGGTACTGGCACAAGCCGCACGTTTAGCCCCCATCATCGCCGCATGCGTGACGGCGGCGCACATGCCGTTGTCTTTAAAGCTGCCCGAAGGGTTCATGCCTTCGTACTGAAGATGCAACTGCCCTTCGTTCATCCCGACGTATTTGGCGACTTGGTTGGCCTGTTGCAGCAACGTCTGGCCTTCGCCGACGGTGACGATTTTGTTTTGTGGGGCGAAGGGCAACAATTCATGAAATCGCCACACGCCCGAAAAACGAACCGGGTTGGTTCGCTGACTCCACATCGACTCAAAGTAGCTCAACCGATCCGGCACGGCGGCGCGGTCCCAATCGTACGCAATGTCCAGCAAATCACCACACTTATCGCAGGCGGTACGAACGCTGTGTGTTTCGTAGGTGGCGCCGCATTTTGGGTTGATGCAGCGTTGAAACGCGAGGTCGGTCATGGCAGCGTTGTGATTTTCGGCGGTTTGAAGCATCGCGGTGACTGGTTTATCGAGAGCGAGCGGTGGAAAACGACTGATGTACAGGATAGATCGGTCGATCAGCCCTGTCTCTGAAATTTCGCCTGTTCGCCCGACCCCGAAAAGGCGAAATGTGCCCACCGAAGCGGATTTCTGGCAAAATCCTACTAAAATCGCAAACCAACTGACGATTCCATGGTCCGACCGCCCTCCCAAGCTGAGTCGACATAGCTAAGAAGCCGAAATCCCACTTCGGGCGTCCGCCTGGACAACCCGGTCGAAATTCCCAAATTTGTCCGCAAATCGCTGCGCACGCGGAGCCGTTTCCCAACACGTGCGGACTGAGGCCTCTCAGTCCGCAGCATCGCAAATCTGACCGAGGGCCTCGGCCAGCTACGAATTGGCGACGATCTGCACTTAAGAAGAAACGACCTTAGACTCAGACAGCTACGACCTACAACTCAACCCGCTTCCATCGAAATGGGTGTTCTACCAAGGCATTCAACCGACAAAACTCGTAACCGACTCCCTAACAAGAACAGTCGATTCTTTACGGAATGCTGCTGCATGCAGCTAAATAAGACAAACATCAGAAGGAAGTTCGGCTCGCCGAGCTTCCCCCTGATCAATCTCTATTTTCACAATGCCACTAAACGACTTCTGCGACCAGATTTGTTTCGCTGGCAAGTTGCGGAACCCCGCCGCCCAGTCGAGTTGACATTGGATCGCCCAGAGGCCCACATTCCAAGCGAGTATTTAACCACGCTGCAGCGATCCACAAGGTCGAGCCAAACGGAGTGGAATCGGGCAGGGTGATCTCACAAGTCGTCTTGCTTTCGGTGCCGTGCAGTGTCCAGTCACTTAATTGAGCCGGAGCGTGATTGCCCACATGTGTATAAACCATTGCACCGGTCACGCCGCCGGGCTTACGAGCACGACCGGTTCTTAATTCCACATCACGCAAGTTGAACTTGACCGTGTTGTGACGTTGGGCACGAATTTCGATCAATGGATACGTCTGCGGGACCGGATGTTGGGTCGGACTCTTGCGAATTGTGATCCCTAGCGCCCGTCGCTTCGCGTCGGTCATATCCGCCGAAGCTTGGCAAAGGTCCACCAAACGACGAGTCAACTTGGTCAATTCGGTGCGTAATTGGCGCACCGTTGTCACGATGTAAGGTGTCCGTGTCATCGGGCTGATCGAAGCGTCGTAAGCAGTCTCAAACGCCGTTTGCAACGCTGCATAATCTTCGGCGTCAGCTTGCGTCAGGCCGTAGCCAGTAGGATCCTTGGCAATCTCCGTAGAGAAGTCGCGGCAGAAATCATTGAAGCCATTCAAGGTGGAAGGTAAGTAGCTCGTTCGCATATCAGGTTTCCTTTTCGAAGGGGATTGTATGTAGATGCAACTGCCCTCGAATCCCCGTGCAAAAGCGTCACACCCAAACGGTGCGAAAGTTTGCTGCGATAGAGCAATCACGCGGGCCAAGAAACACTCCCGGACCCCCGACAACGTGGGGTTCCGTTAACGCCCGGTCAAACATTTGCTATCAAAACTGGTTCCTGGAATCATGGGATGACCGTCGGTTGAGACGATCATTCCGGCCTTGCGGCACCTAAAGGCTCGCTGCGGCACCTAAAACCTCGTGCACAGCGGCCTTACCGCGCGGTAGCCGCATGCTGCATCCATGCAATGCCACTCGGCATCACCACGGCGCGGCCCTGGATCAGTGCAGCGAAGTGCAACACCAGTGCAAAGTGATTCTGCATCAACGCAAACCTGGTCTCCACTGGTGCAGAGTCGCCCTGCATCGGCGCAACGCAGCTCAACTTCACTGCCAAGCACTTCTGCACCGAAGTCTCGGTTCATTGCATAGATGCAGCACACCGGAGTTTGTTGCTGTCGAGACAACAAGAGGAGAATCCATGGCAGCTAACGGACCACTCGATAATCACTTCAAGCCTCCGGGTAAGTTCAGCACTGGCCGGAGGCAATCGAAGCGGATGCCATCAAGAACGAAGCTCGCCTTTAAGTATCGCAAGAAATGTTCCAAAGCCGGAAATACCTCTCGTGACTTACAGTAAGGCCACGAGAGTCAAATACCCCGTGAAGCCATGGCGTCCAAAGCCTCGAAACCTTTGACTGCTAGTCTCCTCAAACATGCTGCAATGCCGTAATGGCATCAGATCAACAACTCCAAATTAGTGAATATTCCACCATTCGCCGCTTGACTGTCTTCCTCGGTTTTGACGGCTGATCCGAGGAAACCGTAGCTAGTGCCAAAACGGCTGATTAGCGACAAACGGATTGACGCCAAACGAGTCCTGTCATTTCATTTGTCGAGGACTTACCGCTCAAACCAGAAGCAGCTAGGCCATTTCGATTCCTTGGTTCGTTCATTTTGCAGCACCCCCAAACGCGGTGCATGGGATGGTTACCCCGCTACCAACTGCCTCCACAGGCCGACGATACCAATAGCGATGACCACAGCGACCAAATAGCAACCACAACCCAACCGCCCCGGGATAGGCCCCGTTTCGGGTGGTGCATAGTCTTCGCTACTCCTATCGATTGGGCGATCCGATCTAATCTTAGGATCTGCGTACGGTGTGCCTTGCCGCATTTCTGTTTGCGCACGGGAGCGAGCAGTACTAACGCTAGAGCAATTATGTTTTCCGCTACCATCAGCCTCAAACGGAAGCCACTGTCCATTGCTCATTTCGGACATGCGAATTTGCTTTCCACAATTATCGCACGATTTGATATAGTTCTCTGCCATTGATTAGAACTCAATCCCAAATTTCAGTGTCCATCCTTCTGAACTTTGCAAACACATTACTCCAACAATCTCAGGCTCCTCATTGCCTCTTCCGTCGGTAGTGTGGCGTCCGCGCCCCGGAATCGCCAGCAGGCTCGCCGGCTCGACTGGGCTCATGCAGGAGCAAACTCGCGGCGATGCTGGCTTGAAACGGTCCTTTGGTGCCAATCTTTCGAATGGATGGTTCGATCGTGTTGAGTTCTGAGAGCCCAACGGCAGCGAGTTCAGAATTCAGCACATGAGGCATGAGTTCGACCCGTGTTGCTAGGCTACTAGCTGCGATTGGCAGCGGTTCTCTGCTGCCTGACTCCGATTCATTCAAGAAGTTGATGACCTGGAGTGCGTCAAGAGCAGTGAGTAGCAAATCTCCACTCACATCGACAAATGGTTTTGCCGGCGACGATGCAAAACCTAGTTCAGGGGATTCAAGTGCATTCAATTGGTTAATGCATAAAAGCGCGTCGAATGCCGTGACTGCATCGTCGCCACTTACATCAAATCGATCAGATGGATTGGTGAAAGGAGTCGCATTGACAGCGTAAAACACAAATGGAGCCAACTGCTCGCTAGGTGTAATCGCGGTGCCTGCGAGATAGAGCTCAGTCATCCCATCGGTAGCCACATCAGTGACGGTTAATATTTTGCTAAAACCAAAGTCGCTTAGCACCACGCCTTGATCCGCTAAAAACTGTCCAAAGTCAATCAATTGCCCGGTCGGCCCAAGTTCCGTCGCGGAATTCTTAATCAGATTCGCCTGTAGATCGCCTTGAAAATGAATGTCAGCCCCCTCATCGGTACCCGCAACGGTGACCCCTCGTGATGACGCGATGTCCACACCACTGACGACTCCAATCGCGTTGACCTGGGTTGCGGTTTGCTTGTTCCAGTAGCCAAGTGTTGACACATCATTGTGGAGGTACAGGACGGTGAAGAGCACTTCGTCATTTCCGTCAACGCTTAGACTGTCAGCTGCTATTTCGCCGACAAACGCTTCCGATGGCTCCCAGTTACTTGGAGCGAATAATGCCTGGACTGGCCCAACTTGGCGAGACTGAATAACGACATCAACCCAAGCCGGTGCTCCCTGATCGTTCATGCCGTAAACGGTTGCCACCCCGTCCACTTGCACTACGCCGTTGGCAACCGACAACGGGAGTTGGATCGCTTCATCGGCAATCAATAGTTCGGGTTGCGTTCCGTTCCGAACGGCCAAAGTGTCATCGTCAGACGGTTCGCTCAATTGCGGCGCCCCCTGGGGCCCGGCTTGATTGCTGATGGGATAAGAAAAACTCTTGATTTCTCCGGTGTTTGAACTCCCTTCGATCTTGAGCGTTCCCATCGACTTGTTCGTGGCGAAGTCTGCTTTTATTGACTCAACCGATGACAGAGTTTGATCAAGGGTTACAAAGCCATGAACTCCCGCTAGAGGCAATCGGTCGTTCAACCGTTGGAATTGAAGTCTGCGCAATAGCCTATCTCTATACATCGATTCAAGCTTTTTAGTTTTTCTGAGCGACGAACTTTAAGGTGCAATAACCGAAAGGTTTGGCCGGCTTGAATATAACCGTTCCGCAATTCGTAGTGTACGGCTAACGCACAAAGTTAAGTTAACCAAATGGACTGATCACCGATAAACCAATCCAAGAAAAGTGGCAATTTTGAATGCGAGAATATTGCATCCCAAATTCAAACCTCGTAGGTTAATACGCCAACCCCCTGGCGGGGCATTTGCCAGTGTGGATATCCGACGTTTCGATCGACATTGCTGCATGCGTTTCGCGTGCAGCAAGCTGACTAACAAGAGTGAGATTAAGCATGCGGTTCTTACGGGCACGAAAACCACAGCAGCGTCAGGGCCAACGCAGGCGAGTCAATCGAAAAAGATTACTTGAATCGCTTGAAGCACGCTGCATGCTTGCGGCTGAACCGGTGGGTGGCTCGTTTGCTGAATTCATCGGGACGCTTGATCCAGCAGGGAACGACGGCAACAAATCACTGGATGTCGTCGTTACGAGTAGCGAATTAAACATCAGCCGAGAATCGGCTTTGCTTGGATTCGTTGTCCAGAGTGGCGGCAATTCATCATGGCAGCCTGAACCAGCTGTGTTTCACCGTGCAGACGGTGGAATTGTAGAGCCGGTCTTCAGTCGCAATGACCAGGTTGGATCTAGCGTGGTCCTGTTGGACTTGCCTGATGGTCAGTATCAAATTGATGTTTCAGGCGTTGGAATCAGCACTGAAGCACAATTTTCTCTTTCCTCCTTTTTGGTCGGCGATGTCGACGGCGACGCAGACACGGACAGGGATGATTTAGAAATACTGCAAGCAGCTTATGGAGGTGTTGCTACCGATGCGCTTCGCGCCGGGGATGCAAACGGAGACGGTCGCATTACCATGTTCGACCTGAATATGGCGAGACGAAATGAAAGGCGGAGTGTGTCACATACCGCCGCTGGTTTTGTTCCCGTTGTCGAGGATGGTGCTGATGGCGACGACGTCGTCAACGCCGTGGTTCCCCCCGGCGATGTCGACACCACGTACGCTTCACGATTCGTCGAGTCAGAAGATGGGACTTGGCACCGTGTCGTCCCCGAAGAAAACACTCTTCCTTCGCTTTCAATTGAAGATATCACCATCCGTGAGGGCGAGCGGGCAGGCGAAGACCGCACATGGGCAACGTTAACCGTTTCACTCACCGAACCGACTGACGAACCAGTCCAAGTCACCTATCGGACACTCGATCGAACAGCGGTAGGAGGTCGAGATTTTGCGGCCGTGCAAGATGGCCAACTCGTCATTCCTGCGGGACATCGCTCTTCTACGATTCGCGTGTTCATCAACGAAGATTTTATTGACGAAGCAACCGAACTATTTGATGTGGTGCTCGATTCAGCCGTCACTGGCGACGAAATAATTGAGATCACGAAGGCGCACGGGACGGTCACGCTCCAGGACCAGGACTCGATACCCACGGTGGAAATCGTTGGATCGCTAGATCTACCCAATCGAAACGCAACGAATTTCACAATTGAACTAGTGCAGCGCAGCGAAAAAACGGTCAGCGTCGACTTCTATGGAATATTAAATTTCAACGACGGGCGGGCGGGGACGACGCAACATTTTGAGACCGTCGTGTTCTTGCCAGAGGAAACCCGTAAAGTCGTCCAGGTTTCATGGCCATCCGGTTTGCCGCTGGAAGCAGGCCAAAGCATTTCCGGCAGGCTCAACCGCGCCATTAATGCAACGCTAGATGGGATTCAGGCAGAAGGCTATGTAAACGAAGACGATTCAAGCCCACAGATTTCCGTCCCAGACATCATGGTCGATCCGCGTTCAGAAACTGCTACGCTTGTGTTTGAATTGATCGGCGAAACGGATCAACCGTTGACCGTGAGTTACCACACACTGAACGGCACAGCCAAGGCAGGCGAAGATTACCTTCCGCTCGCAGGAGACATCACTTTCTTGCCTGGGCAGCAGTTTGCCGAAGTTGAAATCCCCATCGTGGAAGATGCATGGGACCTCAATGACGAGACTTTCGACGTTCGCGTGGTGAGTTCGACTAATGAAGATTGGCTCATTGCCCAGCCAACAGTGACGATCTTGAGCAATGACAGCACAGTCACGCATGAAGATCAGTTGCTTTCGGAGTTTGTCGGAATTCTGAATGATTCAGGCGAGGTCGATAAATTTGATATTACGATCTCACGAAAAGACGAACGGCAAGACCTTGAGTCTCAACTCGCGTTTCACTTGATCGATCGTCAGGGTGACGGTCGATTGGATCCCGATTTGGTAAAGCTTGTCAGCCAAACCGGACGCATCGTTAATGTTCAATACCTGACTGGCAATTGGCGAGGTTCGACAAGCAGCCTATTCGTTGCCGATGTACTGCCGGGCGACTATCAACTGCTCATTTCAGCCGATACGGATGTTCGGCGGCAATACGAGCTAAACGTCTATCAACTTGATGACGACAGTGAAATCCAAAGCGATGTGCTGATTCCGGCTGCCGGCGAGCCAATCGCCGGGGTTGTCTACGGGCCGCAATCCGATGCACCAGACGCCAATTCGGCTTCAAGCTTCAGGTCTTCATCGGGTAACTCAGGAAAACAAGCCATCGTGGCCCCGGAGTCGGGATACGATGACAACCTACCAATGCGATTCTTCGAGAGTAGTTCTAGCTCGATGATCCAAGACGGCGGCGGAAGCGGCGGATTGGTCTGGGAAGGCGGCTTTCGTTACGACTTCGTTTGGAATGTCCGCGAGGCTGGCTACACCAACAAGCTTTACATTCGCCGCCTTGATACCCCAGGCGATGCGAGCAGCTCAGCGATTTCGGACAGCATACTTATTTTCAACGGAACGGAGGTTTCAAATCATTCAACCAACGCCGGTTACACCGAGTCGGTGAACGTACCGCACAGTTGGCCTTACTTCTCGGTGTATTTGGTCAGCCCCGACGGAACGTGGTACCCCTATAGCAGCCTGAACTCAGATAACTATGCCCATTTCAACGGCCTGAGTGTCGAGGACCTGGTGACCAGCAAGCACGTAGGCAAGGAGCCGGATCACGATGACATGGTGTTCGACGTGAACCTGGTTCCCCCACCGACAATTTCGATCGGCGATGTCACGGTAAACGAGGGACACGGCACCGCATCCTTCCCGGTGACGCTATCGCACGCCTACGACGGCCCGGTTTCGGCCTCTTATAGCCTTACAGACGGGACTGCCGAAGCAAGTAGCGATTACAGCGGCATTGGCGGGAGTGTCAGCTTCAGCCCGAGCCAAACAACAGCCACCATAACGGTCCCCATCACAAACGACCAAATCGCCGAGTACGAAGAAGAATTTTACGTCACACTTTCGTACCCGCAGGGGGCCTATATCGGTGACGGCAGCGGCACGGGAACGATTGTCGATAATGACCCGCCACCGAGCGTGAACATTTCAATTGGCCCGGCGGAAACGTTGGAGCAGAATGGAGCAACACTGCAGTTTCCAGTGACGTTGTCGCAACCAACCACTGTCCCGGTTAGTGTCCAGTACACCACCATGGATGGATCGGCATTGGCCCCGGGTGATTACGAGTCTGCGTCCGGCACACTGACCATCGAGCCGGGGAGTACAACCGGAACAATTACGATCAACGTGGTCAACGATTACGATCCGGAAGAAACCGAAACGATGACGGTGGCACTGTCCCAGCCCACCTTCGGCTCCTTTGCGGTGGATTCCGCGACCGGGACCATTCTCGATAATGACATCCAAAGCGATGCTGCCCAGTACTGTTCATGCACATGCACCTGCGGTGGCGGGCAGACCAGTGCCAACAGCCAAACCGGTGGCCTGGAAGTCAAAATCAACAGCAAGGTTGCCGCAAGCGGCGGATTAACACTCAACCATAAGACAAACGCCACAGAACGACCGGTGGTCGCCGTCGACGTCGATTTCGACGACACGACACTGACACGCGACGGAATCCAAGCCCAACTCACGCTCGGCGGAGTCACCGGTCCGGCGGTTCATTATTCGACCGCCCAGGTAGTGGCGGGCGAGTATTACCGCTTCGCGTTGCAGGCCGATGCGCCCTCTTTGTCGAGCGGACGCCATGATTGGCAAATGACGATCGTCGAGAGTTTCGTCGACGGTCAAGGCCAGCCTTCAACTCGTTCCCGGACCTATGAAGGCTTCCAAAATATCAACGATCGGCAAGACACAGAGTTCGGAAATGACTGGGCGATGAACGGACTTGACCGACTTGATATCCAAGCGGAAGGCGTCTTATTGAATCAAGGGGACGGGAATTCGCACTTCTTTGCCGACAACGGCGATGGGACGTTCCAGTCTCCCACTGGAGCGATGGCTACAACAACCTTAAGCAGCGTCTCGGGCGGTTACTCGTTGACCGATCGCCTGGGAAACACGGCCAAGTTCAACTCAATCGGCGTGATGACTCGCCGCAACGATGTGCTGGGTAATGAAACGCTTTACAGCTACACGGACGCTGATGGCGATGGGCAAATTGACGAGCTTTCACAGATCGTCGATCCGGTCGGACGCATCGCCGTGCTTGCCTACGTCGGAGGTCGCATCGCCTCGATTACTGACGATAGCGGTCGAAAAACTGATTTTCAGTTTGATGTCTCCGGGCGACTGACTCGCGTGACCGGTACTGATCCTGATGGAGCTGGTCCGCTGGGACGGCCTGAACGTACTTTCGGATACGACTCCCAAACCGGTCTTCTAGTATCGCAATCCGATCCCAATGGGGAGACGAGCTCCTACACCTACAACTCGATGAGAATGCTGCAGAGCATTACTCGCGTCGATGGCCAGACAGAAAACGTCAGCGCAGCACAAGATTATGGCTTGGTCGATCTTGCCGGCGGTGTCGGCACGTCTTCCAACCCCGCTTCACTGTTGCTTGCTGGAGAGTCCGGTGGCTCCCACACCGATGCGTTGGGCAATGAAAACGCGTTCCAACTGGATCGTTTCGGAAATCCGCTTGTGGTTACCGACGCCGACGGAAACACAACCACCTTTGAACGCAATGCCGATGGGTTGGTGACGAAGCGAACCGACCCAGACCCCGATGGCGCCGGCCCGTTGACCGCCCCCGTGACATCGATGAGCTACGACGCGAACAACAACCTCACGTCGGTAACCTACCCCGATGGGTCAGTTGAATCGTGGACCTATCACACCACGTTCGACGTGCCCACCAGCCACACCGACCCCCTGGGCAACCTCACCCAGTTTACGGTTGACCCGGCTACTGGGCTGGTTTCTCAGGCCGTGGCCGATGTCGGCGGGATCAATGCCACCGTTCAGTACACCTACACTCCTGCTCCCGTTGTCAGTACCGATCCGCCGGCCGGACTGCTTTCAACTGTTACCGACCCGCTCGGTCGGGTCACTCGCATTGTCTACAACCAACGCGGGTTACCGATCGAAACCATTTTTGCCGAAGGCACATCCGACGAAGCCTCTATTGAACGGGAATACGATTCCCGCGATAACCTCATCGCCCAAATCAATGAACTTGGCCGACGCACTGAATATGTCTACGACGGACTGGATCGCTTGATTGAAATCTCGCGACCCGATCCCGATGGGGCTGGTCCCGAGGCAGCGCCCGTGGAATTGTTTGCGTATGACAGCAACGGATTCATGATCAGTCATACCGATCCTCTCGGTCGGGTGACCACCTATCAGAACGATGAATTCGGCCGCGCGATTCAGGTCTCGCGTCCCGATCATGATGGGGACGGTCAACTTACAATCGATTCACAAAGCTTCGATGCCGCTGGCAACCTCGTCTCACGCACCGATTCGCTCGGTCGTACGACCACGATGACTTATGATGTCCTAAACCGGTTGTCAACGATCACTTCAGCCGACCCCGATGGGGCCGGCCCATTGGCGGCTCCAGTATGGTCGTTTGGCTACGATTCCCTCGGTCGCCAAACATCAATCACCAACCCACTGGGTGGCGTCACTGCAACAGCGATAGATCATCTTGCCCGAACAACCACTCAAACGTTACCGGATCCCGATGGAAGCGGTTCGCTCTCGTCGCCTGTCTACCAAACGACCCTGGATGCGAACGGCAATGTGGTTTCCCAAACCGACTCCCTGGGCCGGCAAACTCAATTCACTTACGACGGACTGAACCGATTGGTCTCCGTTACCGGGCCGGACCCCGATGGCGGCGGGCCGCTACCCGCGCCGGTGACCAGTTACGCCTACGATCTGGTCGGTAACCAAATCAGCCAAACCGATCCGCTGGGCAACGTCACCACGATGGCCTACGACGCTCGCAACCGGCTCGTGTCCATCACCGGACCCGATCCCGATGGTGCCGGCGGCCCGCTGTCCGCGCCGGTCGAAACATTCCTCTACGATGATGCTGGCCAGCGGATTGCCTCAACCGATGCGATTGGCCGGACCACCGATTTTGCCTACGACAATCTGGGCCGGTTGGTGACCATGACGGGACCGGCCCCCGATGCCCTGAGCACACGACCGGTGAGTTCGTGGAGCTACGATTCAATGGGCAACCTGTTGTCGCAAACCGACCCGCTTAGCCATACGGTCTCGTTTACCTACGACGCTCACAACAACCGCGTCTCGCAGACTGATCCGCTCAGCGGCACGATCAGTTGGACCTTCGATGATGCCGGCAATCGTTTGACTCTGACCGATCCCGAAGGAAACACCACCACGTGGACGTACGATGACCTGGATCGTGTGATTCGCGATACCAATGAACTTGGCCACTGGCGTGACTTCGAATACGACGCCAACGGCAACTTGGTCGGCCGCACGGATCGCAATGGTCGAGTGATTGAGTATTCCTATGACGCCCTGGATCGGATGATCCAGGAAAGCTGGTACGCTGGAGGGGCACTACAGGAATCTCGTGATTTTGATTACGACGCCGCAAACCGTTTACTCGGTGTCGATAGTGATGAAGCGAGCTACGATTTCGTCTATGATGATCTGGATCGACGGACGCAAACCGTTCGAAACTACCTCACCCAAACCGCGATGCCGATCGTGACCACGGATAGCCAATACGATCTTGCCGGGCGTCGAACCCAGCTTTCCGCTACGTTGGATTCGACCGACGATTTCGTCACGGACTTTGCTTATGATGCGCTGCACCGCATGACTTCGATCCAACAACACGGTGTCAGTGGCGGCAATGCGGTCGATAGCAAACGTGTTGACTTCACTTACAACGCCATCGATCAATTCGCGAAAGTCGAGCGTTACGAGGACCTGACCGGTACGGACCTGGTCGTGCAAAGCGACTACGTTTATGACGACTCTGGACGCTTAACCGGCTTGACGCACGGTGGGACTGGCAGCACCGGCGTTTTGGCCGACTACGGCTGGACGTTTGATCTGGCCGGCCGGTTGACCCATTCCACCTCGCTTTCCGATGGCGATGTCACGTACAGCTACGACGATACTGACCAGCTGACCTCGGCGACGTATTCAACCACGTCCGGCCAAACCACGCCGCCCTCGGATGAGTCATACAGTTACGACTCGAACGGGAACCGGGACGACGTCTCGACGACGATCGGCGACAACAACCGTTTGCTCTCCGATGGCACGTACAACTATCAGTATGATGCCGAAGGCAACCGCACGCTCAAGACTCTTATCGCCACCGGCGAGACGACCGAGTACACGTGGGACTTTCATAACAACCTGGTCTCGGTTGTCGAGAAAGATTCATTGGGTGTGACAACTCAAACGGTGCAGTACGGCTACGACGCCTTGGACCAAAAGATTTGGAAGGAAGTAACCAGTGGCGGCGTCACTGATACGGAGTTCTATGTTTATGACGGGCTCCGCGGTGAACGGGGCAATGCGGGGGACCAATTGATCCTTCGCTTGGATGAAACCGGTGCCTTGACGAACCGTTATCTGCACGGCCCCGCTGTGGATCAAATTCTGGCTGACGAGCAAATCACGCCGGGTACGGGGCAGCGAACGACGTTGTGGGCGTTGACGGACCATCAAAACACGGTCGTGGAT
Organism: Rhodopirellula sp. J20-39; assembly: GCF_057365095.1. Classification (NCBI taxonomy): domain Bacteria; kingdom Pseudomonadati; phylum Planctomycetota; class Planctomycetia; order Pirellulales; family Pirellulaceae; genus Rhodopirellula; species Rhodopirellula sp. J20-39. The sequence continues at coordinate 7,354,958 of NZ_CP195123.1, forward strand.
CTTGCCGAGTATGACGCCACCACGGGTGTCGCCACGGTCGCGAAGCACTTGACGTACACATCGACCGGCGAGATCGCGAGCGACTCGGCCCCCGCGGTTGACCACCTGTTCGGCTACACGGGTCGCGAGTGGGACGCCGATATTGATCTCCAACACAACCGCGCTCGCTGGTACGATCCGGCCACGGGAACGTGGCTCAGCCAAGACCCGATCGGCTTTGCCGCAGGGGATGCGAACCTGTATCGAATGGTTGGAAACCAACCGACGACGAAGACCGATCCGAGTGGATTGGAACCGCCGCAATACGGTCCGACCGGGCTTCCTTTCGGAACGTCTACGGATGCTGGTCCGATTCCGATTGACGGGGGAGGTTTGCCAATAACCGGTGGTGCGATTCGTATTGGGAAACCGAAGAAGCAAGCAGCTGAGACAAAGGCGCCATCGCTTACGATCAATTTTGATTATGGACGCGGTTTCTTTGATCCTGTTAATCCATTCAGTGAAGCGTTTGGACCGCTTTGGGGAGGCTCTTATCAATGTTTGGTCAATGACAAGGTGTTGTCGATTGATGCCAGAATGTCCTCGAAACAATGGCAATATGTCACTGAGATTCTCCGTGACCACTATCCTGACGATATAGGTGAGGTGCAAATCGTAGGTCATGGAAGCACCAGTTCTGGCGGTCCGTTTAATTCGACGAACATACAGAACGGTGCTTTAAGGGAATTTCTTGACGAACTGGCTCGAAAGAAACCGTCCAATGTCTACTTTCGCACCTGCTATACAGGTGCTGATTCGCAATTTCTGCAAGACATTGCGAACATCTTGGGAGCTCCCGTCTATGCTGGTGACGGTTTATACGCGATCTGGAATTGGGGAGACTGGTGGGTAGCGGAGCCTGGTGGTGAAGGGCCGACGAAGGTCAACGATTAGTCTTGAACCCTTACTTGTCACCAGCCGAAAGTCACGAGCCATCAAGCAAGCCTGCGAAAATACGATCCACGTCACCGGCGATAGCATTAGTACTGAGTGTTTTGGCGTTTAATTCTGGCCTTATCACCGCAGAGTTGCTTGACTCTGCCTACAGCGGGAGATCAATGTTCTCTATGCCGATGCGACTGGGGATGAACTTGTTTTTCGCCGTATTGCTAACTGTTGTTTACATCCCGATCTGCGTGTTTCTGTACCGAGGTTTACGATTTCAATTAGCGATATCGAGCGGTGCCTACGCGTTTATTCTTGTACTCGTATTTCGAAACGCTCTTTTCTTTCAGAGATATTTTCAGTTATCGAATGGGGTGACTGGAATCGCCTGCTTTGCTGCTCCACTAAGTATATCTGTTCTCCTACTGTTCATGGGAAGAAGCCATCAAATAAATCAGCGAATTCCGGAGGAGAAGAGTAAGGCTTCCGGTACCGATTAGTCTATAAACCATTCACTGCACCGAGGGATGGTAGGTGCCACCCATGAATGGCACAGTCATTCCTTTAACTACTTCGTTTCAAACGAGTTATCTCCGATAGCCAGTCGTGCCCGTAGTTGCTCACGTGGTTGCATCATCAGGTTGGGGGAGAAAAAGGTGTCGGACACCGAATTGGTTGATTAGGCAATCTTGTCTTGTTAAGCTCCTTTGATGGGACGACCAAAACGAGCAGATGCAGCGGGACATTGCTATCACATGTTGAACCGCGCAAACCTCCGCGCACCTATTTTCCACAAGGATCAGGACTACGATGCCTTTGAGTCGATCCTTTGCGAAGCGGTAGGGAAGTTTGACGTACAATTGTTCTCTTTTTGCATCATGGGGAATCACTGGCACTTGGTTGTCAGTCCTAACGTCGATGGTGAGATGGGCCGATTTGCGCAGTGGCTGATCCTGACGCACACCCAGCGATATCACGCTCACTATCATTCCGCCGGGGAGGGGCATTTGTACCAGGGGCGTTTCAAATCGTTTCCTGTCCAAAGTGATGAGCATTTCCTAACGGTTTGTCGTTATGTTGAACGAAATGCTTTCACCGCGAATCTGTGCGAAAGTCCGGAATTTTGGCGATGGTGCAGTTTGTATCACTGGAATATTAAGTCACCGCTGCACGCCAACTATCTATCGGGCTGGCCGATACGTCGGTCTCCAAATTGGATCGACCGGGGGGGCAAAAGGTGTCGGACACCGAATTGGTTGATTAGGCAATCTTGTCTTGTTAAGCTCCTTTGATGGGAACGCTTCGTGGGGGTCAGGCTGGGTTTTCGGTTTTCAAGGCTGGATTGCACTCAATTTCTTGGATCGCTTTGCGGTATGACCTTGACTGCTTCTCTCGTGTTTTGGCCCGACGAGCACGGTTCGATGCCTTGTCGGGATGAGACAGCCCGAATCGTTTCGATCGTCTGGAAAGTGGCTCGTTAGTTCAGCGACGACATAGCAGCGCTGCGATCTCACGCCTCGCGCTGGGCCGGCAAACTCAATTCACTTACGACGGACTGAACCGATTGGTCTCCGTTACCGGGCCGGACCCCGATGGCGGCGGGCCACTACCCGCGCCGGTGACCAGTTACGCCTACGATCTGGTCGGTAACCAAATCAGCCAAACCGATCCGCTGGGCAACGTCACCACGATGGCCTACGACGCTCGCAACCGACTCGTGTCCATCACCGGACCCGATCCCGATGGTGCCGGCGGCCCGCTGTCCGCGCCGGTCGAAACATTCCTCTACGATGATGCTGGCCAGCGGATTGCCTCAACCGATGCGATTGGCCGGACCACCGATTTTGCCTACGACAATCTGGGCCGATTGGTGACCATGACCGGGCCGGCACCCGATGCCCTGAGCTCACGACCGGTGAGTTCGTGGAGCTACGATTCAATGGGCAACCTGTTGTCGCAAACCGACCCGCTTAGCCATACGGTCTCGTTTACCTACGACGCTCACAACAACCGCGTCTCGCAGACTGATCCGCTCAGCGGCACGATCAGTTGGACCTTCGATGATGCCGGCAATCGTTTGACTCTGACCGATCCCGAAGGAAACACCACCACGTGGACGTACGATGACCTGGATCGTGTGATTCGCGATACCAATGAACTTGGCCACTGGCGTGACTTCGAATACGACGCCAACGGCAACTTGGTCGGCCGCACGGATCGCAATGGTCGAGTGATTGAGTATTCCTATGACGCCCTGGATCGGATGATCCAGGAAAGCTGGTACGCTGGAGGGGCACTACAGGAATCTCGTGATTTTGATTACGACGCCGCAAACCGTTTACTCGGTGTCGATAGTGATGAAGCGAGCTACGATTTCGTCTATGATGATCTGGATCGACGGACGCAAACCGTTCGAAACTACCTCACCCAAACAGCGATGCCGATCGTGACCACGGATAGCCAATACGATCTTGCCGGGCGTCGAACCCAGCTTTCCGCTACGTTGGATTCGACCGACGATTTCGTCACGGACTTTGCTTATGATGCGCTGCACCGCATGACTTCGATCCAACAACACGGTGTCAGTGGCGGCAATGCGGTCGATAGCAAACGTGTTGACTTCACTTACAACGCCATCGATCAATTCGCGAAAGTCGAGCGTTACGAGGACCTGACCGGTACGGACCTGGTCGTGCAAAGCGACTACGTTTATGACGACTCTGGACGCTTAACCGGCTTGACGCACGGTGGGACTGGCAGCACCGGCGTTTTGGCCGACTACGGCTGGACGTTTGATCTGGCCGGCCGGTTGACCCATTCCACCTCGCTTTCCGATTCCCCCAAAACGGTGTCCGACACCTTTTCTTCTCCGGCGCGGCGTTCCGTTTGGTCAGGAAACATGGGTGGAATCCATTGCACGCAAGTTCGAACTTGAATCAACGATGCGTCCGCGCGGCCGCCCAAAGAAACTCAAACGATGAACGGATCTGCCCATTCCCCCAAAACGGTGTCCGACACCTTTTCTTCTCTGATTCGTAGGGCAGGAGATATCTGGGGGACTCCGCCGCCTGGAGAGTGCAGAAGTCGCACTCAGAATGGCGTATTTTATACCGCGAAAAAGCATCCCAGTGTCAATTCAATATTACTTTGCCTTCCTAATTCTGTTGCCTGCTCCACTAACCTCCTGCGTATTTGCTCAGCAAATGCCACGGGATCTCAGCTTCGATATCCTTGTCGTTAGTCAACAATCGGTGTTTCCCCATGGTGGCCCGGTACCGTTTGTTTTCGATTATACCAATAACGTTAAATCAGCAGAAAACACTAAGCTAGAACGATATGGCTCACTCGTGATGGGGCGTTTTGGGGTTCCTAAATATCTCAGGATAGAGCTTATTTATCCTGATGGTAACCGTCGCGAATCACGTCAAAGTAAGAGGTTGTCTTTTATTACAACCGGAGACAGCTTCCCCCCCCAGAGCGATGGTTTTCTTATGCCGGTCGGATCACGAATCCGAATGTCGATTGATCTAAGGGTGTATTTCGATGACCTGGTTCCTGGAAAATATGTCATCGAACTGACGGATCCAACAAACAGGGGCTTCATATTTGCAAAACACGAATTTGCAATTGCAGAACTCGACACCCTAAGAACATTCAAAGTGAAGGGATTTGTAGTGCCTGGTGGATTCGACGGCGAAGTACTTTCTGGGGTTAGTACGCTCAACCTTACTCTTGCGCATGCCCAAGCGAAAAACACAAAGACAGCTGACAACTTCATTGTGGTAAATGACATAGAGTTCTACGATGAGAAGGAAGACGGATATTACTATTTCCGAGTGCCTGAAGACTCACGGATTGCCAATTACCAGCTTGATAGACAGCGAAGCTTATGGCTTCACTTGAAAAGAAACGGGCAATCGGCATTGGTTATCGTGGATTTACTCCGTGGATCAATTCGCAATCCTATTCCATGGACAGATCAAGAAGTAGTTTTCGGGTGGACACGCATGCAGAAATCGGTTCCCGGTTTCATGGTGATTGCCGGGACTAAGGAAAAGCCTTTGTTGACAACACGCACCGAAAGCACTCCTATGTCCCACCTGGACATCGATCTCACGCATGATGTACCGGAGCCAGGAAGAGGAGCAGTAGAATGATTGCGTTGCCATCATCTAGCAGGACTGCTAGGAACCCCAGTCATAGCATGTCAAGTTGCATTTACATCGCGATCTTTGCTATAGCTATGCCGGTGTCGATTGGATTCTCAGAAGATCCTCGTTCACGCCTAAGTTACGGCATCGAAATAGTAAATCAACACTCCGTTTTTCCGTTGGGTGGTGCTGTGCCGCTACGAATTCGGTACACTAGCCATGCCGCTCCCGACCCGAAAGGGCTGCTTGATCCCGATGGCCGACTTCGGATGGACCGTGTTGGGGCACCGGATGCCGTCCATTTGTTGTTGCGTGACCCAAATGGAGAAGTGAATGATCTGCAATGGACTGGAAGGTACTTCCATTTGAACACGGTCAATCTCACTAAGATCGCGTCGGCTGATCTCTTTCGTTTGCCGAAAAGCGTTCCGATCGAAATGACATTCAACCTAAGTGACTACTGCACACTGGATGAAGTGGGCGAGTACTCGCTCTCTATTATCAACCGGTATTCGCCTAGAGTTCCAGTGGCAGAATACAAGTTTCAAGTTGCCGCTATGGAAACAATCCGTCGTTTTATCGTCGATGAGTTTGCCACCTTTCCAGGCAGTCACGATGTGTTTTACGGTGTGGGTAGAACCGAATGTGTGTTGTTAGGTGCAAGAGCAAAACACAACGACGCCTCTCACGACTTTGTAATCGTCCAGGATTTGAAATTTGAGGGCATGAAGGAGAATGGGTGTTATTACTTTCGAGTGCCGCAGGAAACAGAAATCACTGGGCACCAACTGGACGTTCAAAGGAACCTATGGATTCGTGTTCGATCCCGTGAAAAATCTGCGTTGGTCATCGTGGATCTACTTCGCAAAACAATACGTAACCCAGTCCCCTGGACGGATCAGGAAATTGTGTTCGGAAAGACACGATATCGCAGCACATCAAGAGGCTACATGGTCATCGCTGGAATCAATGGAATGCCCCTGTTGACCACGAGAACCGAAAACTCTCCCTTGCGCCAATGGGAAATTGATCTGTTTCAGCCCCAGTGAAGTAGGGCCGGTTCCCACCGGCCGCGACGAATGACTTGCGGCCGGTAGGAACCGGCCCTACGGGAGAAGTCACACCACTTGGCCGGCTGAGCTTGACGTTCATCACCGATTCAGTCCAAGCGGGCGATGCCGCATTTGAGGCGACGGGAGCGAAGCCTCCCAGTACGCTGCGTCTAGTCGGTAGGGCCGGTTCCTACCGGCCAGAATGTGATTGCAACGACGCCACTGGAGGTTGCAATCAGCAGGTTGCGCGTCGAACGAATTGTTTGCACGCTTAAGTGAAAGTGGCCGGTGGGAACCGGCCCTACTCTCCCACTGTCTTTTCTATAGGGCCAAAGTCCAGTTTGGGGTTTCGATCTCCGCATGCCCAATCCCTTGAGTAGACACCCCGGTTCACCCAGCGGTGAAAACTTGACCAACGCCAGTCGACCGGACACCGCACATGCCCATGCTTCACGGGGTTGAAGTGGATGTAATCAAAATGGCTTTCAAAGTCCTCGACCTCTTCGATCGTGTGCTCCCAATATTTGGGCTGCCAGACTCCACGCCGTCCATCTTTCTTTCGCCCTTCGCTGACTTCGCATTCGGAGCCACCAGCATCAAGCCACTGCTGAGTAAATTGCGTCTTGATCCATTGCCAACGTCCAGAATAGTTGGCGTCGCCAGGCGGCATGCACCATATCGCATGTAGATGATCAGGCAGCAAAACGATTGCGCGGCAATCGAAAGGATGTGTTGCGATGCATTCACGCATCACATTTCCAAGGATCGAGCGTGCGACCTCCGATTGAAAGATGGGTCGACGCCCATCGGTCACAACGGTAAAGAAGAACGTTCCGCCAGGAACTATCGCACGTCTCCAGTTTGGCATCACCGAATTGTACCACGTAGGGCCAGTTCCTACCGGCCAGAATGTGGTTGTAACGACACCACTGGAGCTAGTGGTCAACGGGTTACGCGTCGAGTGAATTGTTTGCACGCTCAACCGAGAGTGGCCGGTGGGAACCGGCCCTACTTCACTATCGCACGTCTCCAGTTTGGCATCACCGAATTGTACCACGTAGGGCCGGTTCCTACCGGCCAGAATGTGATTGTAACGACACCACTGGAGCTAGTGGCCAGCGGGTTACGCGTCGAGTGAATTGTTTGCACGCTCAACCGGGAGTGGCCGGTGGGAACCGGCCCTACTTCACTCCAGTTTGGCATCACCGAATTGTACCACGTAGGGCCGGTTCCTACCGGCCAGAATGTGGTTGTAACGACACCACTGGAGCTAGTGGTCAACGGGTTACGCGTCGAGTGAATTGTTTGCACGCTCAACCGGGAGTGGCCGGTAGGAACCGGCCCTACTTCACTACAACTCAGCCCGCTTCCATCGAAATGGGTGCTTTACCAAGGCATTCGGCACACGCCCCACTGCCCGCAATTCTCGTCGACGCCGACTTCGATCATCGACAGTGACTCACCGAACTGCTCTCGCGTGCGGCTGCGGACATTCTCCGCAATCACGCGAGCAATCTCTTCCGCCGTCGTGTTGGTGACTGGCATGATGACCGCGTCCTCATTCGGGAAAACCCAGCGGCGTTCGCGAAAGCGGACTGTTGTTTCCGTTTCGTCCTGCGTGACGAGAATTTCCTTGTGGTCACGAGGCAAGATCACGTGATGATCCAGAGCCTGCGTCTCCTTCAAAACCGCATCTCGCAACGCAATGAAATCGACAACGTATTGATTCTCGTCCAGTGGACCTTCGACACTGATTTTGACCCCGTAATTGTGCCCGTGGATCCGCTCGCAAATGTCACCAGCAAAAGTGATGAAGTGGGCGGCTGAAAAGACAAATTGTTCTTTAGCCACCTCGACGCGAAACGTGGGTACGGGACGGTCTGACGATGCCGGACGGGACGAGGATGTACTGGATTGAGACATTGGCGAAAGACAAAAAAGCAATGGACGGAAACTGCTGACGTTCCGGCGGTCGTTACCGACACAACACCGCAACCCAAGTCATCGCACTACCCGCGACAAGAACCATTGGGCTGCATGATTTGGGAACGCATTTCGTGACTTTCACACCCAAGCAAAGTTTGGTTTACCAAATGCGTGTCAATCAGCGGTCAATGGCGAGGACTTTTCCGAACAGTTGCAGCGTAAATGAAAGAGAGACAGTCAGCGTTAACAGCTTAAAAGCCTAACAAGTCTTCGACCACGCTACGATTGCGTCACTTTTCGCTACGGATGACTCGAAACGACACAGCGTCATCTGCTTGTACTAAACTGCAGCGTCCGCAAGGTCACTTGGCCCGGGGTAGTTTAAGCCAATGCGGCAAACCAGCCCGATCCTTCCCCACATCTAACGCTATTTCACCGATGCCAATCCCCCAGCCGTTTCGACGTTGTTTTCTACTCGTATTGGTGCTCGTAGCAATCTGCTGCGGCGGCTCCGTATTCGCACAAGACGTGGCATCGAGTAGTGCCGCGGACAGCCTTGCAACGACCGTTGACTCCACACCGATCGTCTTTGTGATCATTGGGATCGTCAGTGTGCTGGGCCTGATCATTGGGCTAAAGCTGAACGCATTCCTGGCTCTGATCATTTCTGCACTGATCGTCAGCCTGCTCGTTGGCTATGACACTGGGGCCGATTCAGGAAGCCGAATGAATGCGGTGGTATCGGCGTTCGGAAGCTCGGCAGCGGGCGTCGGAATCGTGATCGCGATGGCCGCTATTATCGGCAAGTGCATGCTCGACAGTGGATCCGCCGACCGGATCGTTCGAACCGCCGTTAATGCTACCGGCGAAAAGAAGGCCTCGCTGGGACTGATGATCAGTGGCTTCATTCTGGCCATCCCTGTTTTCTTTGACACCGTGTTCTACTTGCTGGTCCCGCTCGCCCGCAGCTTGCATCGCCGGACCAACAAAAACTACCTGCGATACTTGATGGCAATCGCTACCGGTGGAGCGATCACGCACACGCTCGTTCCGCCGACACCGGGTCCTTTGTTGGTGTCAGCGATCCTGGGTGTCGACATTGGCATGATGATGTTGGTTGGAGCCGCCGTCGCGATCCCGTCAGCGATCTTGGGATTGTGTTTTTCCATCATCGCAGACAAAAAGATGCCGGTTCCCATGCGTCCGCTAGGTGCCAACGAAGACAAACACAAGCCACTCGAAGAATCCGAACTGCCGAGTCTATGGTCTTCCCTTTTACCGGTTGTCTTGCCTGTGGTCTTGATCGGTGCCGGAACCTTGGCCACCACTTTTGCCGATGGGGAAGACCGAGCAGCCTTGCTAACATCGGACATCGAAAACTTCGATATGCTTGCCGACAAATTCGCCAACGCGACTCGCAAGTCACCCGCCGGACAAATCCTTCAAAGCACCGTACTGACGGATGCCGACCGTGATCGACTGAAGACATCACCGGAAAACGATCAAGAAAAACAACAGATCGTCGGCATCATCAACGAGGCACTGCTCGCGAAGGATTTCTATGATTCATCCGCTTTCGCCAATGTGCAAACACCGGAAGTCACGACGGAACTGATGAAAGCGGATCAGATCCGGATGAAGCCAGTCGATCGTCGCCGTATGAATCGAGCTCTACTGGATGCGGCTTACCCCGAGTTGATCGCTCCACACCGTTGGGAAAGCCCAATGCGAAAGACGGCCCAGTCACTGGGTCTGTGGTCCAATCCAAACTTCGCATTGCTACTGGCCGCCCTTTCGGCAATGTTAACTTTCAAAATTGTCCGCTCGCTGACCTGGCGTGAACTGGGCGTCGACGTGGAAGAATCATTGATGAGCGGCGGAGTCATCATCCTGATTACCGCAGCGGGCGGTGCCTTCGGAGCGATGTTAAGTCAGACCGGGATTAGCCAAACCATCCAGGACTATTTTGCGGGCCAACAAGCCGCTGGGGTGGCCATCCTGATCCTCGCATGGGCAATTTCGGCTGTTTTGAAGGTTGCCCAAGGCAGCAGCACCGTCGCCATGATCGTTGGGGCAGGAATGATCGCGGCAATCCTGGGCGATACTCAACCGCCATTTCACATGGTTTACGTCGCCACCGCGGTCGGCAGCGGGTCGCTAATGGGAAGTTGGATGAACGACAGCGGTTTTTGGGTATTCACCAAGATGGGTGGTCTGACCGAAGGGGAAGCCTTGCGGTCGTGGACGCCCTTGCTAGCGACGCTTTCACTTGGTGGCTTGATCACCACAATCATCATGTCATCGATTTTGCCCATGGCGATGTAAGTTGGCTCGATCCGTTTCGCAAATGCCTGCTACTTTCCACCGCCGGGGTGGATTATCCTTGAGCCATGCAAGTATCTCAAGAATTGACCGATCGTTTGCTTCGATGGGTCCACGCAGCGGAATACCGCCCGAGCAAGCCAAAGCAAATCGCGACCCACTTAAAACTCGATTTAGACGAGTATCGCGAACTTCGCCGCGTCATTAAACAACTCGTTTTAGAAGGCCGGCTGGTTTATGGCGGCAACCACCTTGTCGTTGCCGCAGCCGCAGTGGGCGGTGCCAGCGACAGCATTCGTGGCAAGTTTCGTCGCGCGATGGGTGGCGGCTTCGGCTTTGTACGCCCATCCAGTGGTGGTACAGGCGTCACCGATGACGTGCCCGAAGACGTCTTCGTCCCTCCCGGTTCGACCGGCGGGGCAATGGAAGGTGATCTGGTCGAGGTCCAAATCAGCCCGGGACGACGGGGCGGCGTCGAAGGTGTCGTTGTCGCCGTCATCCAGCGAGAACGTCGTCAGTACACCGGCACCTTCCGCAGTAAAGCGATTGCTCCCGAAACCGGACCTTACCAAGACAATCGCTCTTCCGATTCCGCTGCTGAACTGCCCGAAGGTCCCGTCGTCTATCTCGACGGTGTCCACTTCGACACGCCCGTTAGTGTCGGTGACGTGCGCGGTCTGCCCTTGGTCGACGACGACAAGGTGTTCGTCGAAATCGTCGACTTCCCCGACGACAGCGGCCACGGTGGCGAGGCCGTCATCTTGGAACGACTCGGCAGCAGCAAGAATCCGGCCATCGACACGTTGTCGATCATGCGACAATACGGATTGCCGGATGAGTTCCCGCAAGCCGTTTTGGATGAAGCCCGCGTCCGCGCCGATGAGTTCGACGAAGACGTCCTGCCCGAAGGTCGCAAGGACCTCACCGATCTGTTAACGATCACGATCGATCCCTTTGATGCCCGCGACTTTGACGATGCCATTTCGTTGCAGCGAGAGAACGGTCGCTGGCGGTTGTGGGTGCATATTGCTGACGTCAGCCACTTCGTGCATGTCGGTGGAGCGATTGATGTGGAGGCCCGACTTCGCGCGACCAGCGTGTATCTGCCCGATCGCGTCATCCCGATGATTCCCGAGATCATCTCAAACCACTTGGCATCGCTGCAGCCTGAACGACGGCGATTGGTCAAGACGGTTGAGATCGAAATGCTTGACGACCTGACGATCACGCACACCGAAGTCCACAATGCAGTGATCCGCAGCGACAAACGTTTTAACTACGAGCAAATCGACCAATACCTATCAGCTCGCGAGTCGTTCGTCGATGACTGGGGGCAGCCCGTTTGTGAGCTGCTCGACCACATGCATGAACTGGCAATGAAGATGCGCAAGCAGCGTTTCAAAGCCGGCTCGCTGTCGATGGACATGCCTGATATCAAGCTTGAACTGGATCGATCAGGAAAGGTCCGGGGGGCACATCTTGTCGAACACACCGAAAGCCACCAGCTCATCGAAGAGTTCATGTTGGCGGGCAACCAAGCGGTTGCCTTCTGGCTCGACAAGCTGGAACTGAACTTCCTGCACCGAATTCACGCCCCGCCGGAGCGTCGCAAGCTACGCATGCTTACCGCGTTCGTCAAAGACCTTGGTCTCGGAATCGACAATGTCGAAAGCCGCTTTGAAATCCAAGCAGTGCTGGACAAGGTTGCAGGAACGCCGCTGGAAAACGCAGTCAACTTCGCCGTGCTGAAAAGCATGAACAAAGCGGTCTATGGACCGCATCGTGAAGGACACTATGCATTGGACATGGAGCACTATTGCCACTTCACCAGTCCGATTCGTCGCTACCCTGACTTGTCCGTACACCGGCTTGTGCAAAAGCTGTTGGAGGAAAAATCGACGCCTGACGATTCATTCGCCGAACTGGTCAAGCTCGGCCACGAATGCAGCGACGCCGAACGCAACGCCGCACAAGCCGAACGGGAACTGATTGAACTCAAGCTGCTCCACTTCTTAAAAAAGAAGATAGGGGAGAAACTGGAAGCCGTCATCAGCCGTGTGTTTGCCGACGGCATTCACGCTCGTTGCACCAAGCTACCGGTCGATGGCTTTGTTCCAGTCACAACATTGCCCGATGACAAGTATCGGTTCGAACGCAGCGGTCAAATGCTGATCGGGTTCAAGCAAGGCAACCGGTTCCGTTTGGGTGACCAACTGACCGTTCGGGTCGACAAAGTGGATCTTCAAGATCGGCAGCTCTACCTATCGGTCGTCAAGAACCACACAGCGTCACGACCGGGTGAACCCAGCCGAACGGAAACGAATAGCCGTAAACCGAATTACAAAACGAAACGCAAAAACGATCGACGTGAAAAGAAGAAGAAACGTCGTCGCTAAGTAGTTTGCTTACGGCTACATACGATCGACAACCTCAATGGTTGTGCAAACATGCTAAACGCGTTACCGAAACAAGGGCGCGTCTTCGATCAATTGCGTGTCCGCGATTAACGCATTGTCTTGCGAAACCCAGTCAAATCCGGTGCGATCGATCGCGTTGGTCAAATGGACCATGGACCGATTTTCAGTCGACGCAACTTGTGCTGTGACATACCCATGCGAGCTTGTACTCGATGGCAGATCCCGATTCAAAATTCGCCCGTTGATGTGACCGGCGATCACCGCACCGTAGTAGATGGGAACCGCATAGTCGGGGACGAAGTCTCCTATTGCTCCCCCAACGTAGGTGCCGTACGCGGGATACAAAATCCGATTCGCTTCCGCCAACCCGGCGTTGTCACCATGAGCGTGTAAGTAGGCCATTACTTCCTGGCTAGCAAGTGTCTCGTGCCACAACGGCACCACTAAATACGCGAGTCCATAAGTACCCTGCCACTCTCGACGGGTGAAGTCTTTTGCGTGTCCTAGCTCATGCAGGGCGATCGCAGGCACATCGCTGTAAAGGTGCACCGTTTGTGTGAACGGGTTGTAATGATCGCCGCCAAAGATACGTCCAGGGAAGATGGCTTCGCCCGCGACCGACAACACGCCTAAGGTGTAGCGATAGGGCCAAGCCACCGTTTTGTTCTTGGGAAGCCGCTTCCAATCCTGCCAAGGCGCGTACTGGTTGGCTCGCACTTTCACGTGCGGCAAGTTGTTTTCTTGAACATACTCGGCAACCGTCAGCAGCGTTGGCTCCGATATTTTGTGGCGTGAAACTCGTCGATCCCACAAAAGAATTTTGTCAGGAATTCCCCACACCCAACCCACCGCGTCGATGATTGGTTGCGGTTGCCCAATTTCGATTGGCTTGCGGTTTGCCGCCACCAACTCCGGCGCGATGTGGTAACCCGCCTCCGGTATCGGTACAGGCTTCAACACCTGACATCCCCCGATCCCACACAGCAACACAATCAAGCAACTGGCAGCACAGCAGACGAATACTCGCGGCAAGAACATATCGACAACACTGAACAAGCACACTGAACATACCGCCCACGCAAATAGGGACCTCGTACAATGCGATGTATTGTTTCAATAGCCTATTAGGCAAGACCACTCGCCTAGTGTTTCACACCCTTCGGTAAAGCACGAATGGATGATGAGGCGAGTACAATGACGACCAGTGTCCGCCGCTCTGCGTTTCCATGAAGCGGTGCCACATTCCCCATTGCCCCTTAGGAACGACTGTGCCAAACCATTTTAGCCGAGTGATCGTGATTTGCATTTCGTTGGCAATGCCAAGAATTCTGCATGCATCCGAGCCGCGCCCCAATATTCTTTTCTGCATTGCTGATGACTGGGGAGTTCACGCTGGTGCCTACGGCGACAAGGTTGTCAAAACTCCGACGTTCGATCGTTTGGCTAAGGAAGGCATCCTGTTTGAACACGCCTATGTCTCCGCACCTTCTTGCACTCCGTCGCGTGCCGCAATCCTAACGGGCCAATGGCACTGGCGACTCGATTCAGGAGCCAACCTTTACGGACCGCTCGCCAAAAGCATTCCCGTTTATCCCGATCTGCTGGAAGAGAATGGTTACTTCGTCGGTTACACCCGCAAGGGCTGGGCACCGGGAAAAAACGGCGACCGACCGAGAAACCCTGCCGGCGACAAGTTCAAAGACTTCAAGACATTCTTGAAGCAGCGTCCCACCGACAAACCCTTTTGTTTTTGGTTCGGATCGACTGATCCACACCGCGGCTACAAAGAAGGCTCCGGCGCCGAAAGCGGCATACCGCTAGACGAGATCGAATTATCCCCCAACTTCCCGGACTCGCCAGAAGTGCGAAGCGATGTGGCGGACTACTATTTTGAGGTCCAACGCTTCGACCGCGAATCCGGTCACCACATCGACCAAATCCGAAAACTCGGTGAACTGGACAACACCATCGTGGTCATGACCAGCGACCACGGCATGCCGTTCCCGCGTGCCAAGAGCAACATCTATGACGAAGGGGCTCGGGTCCCGCTAGCAATCCACTGGCCCGGACATTTCGAGGGCGGACACCGGGTGCAAGACTTTGTTAGCAGCACCGATTTAGCACCCACGTTTTTGGAAATCGCGAACGTTGTCATTCCAGGCGTGATGACCGGCCGGAGTTTGGCTCCGTTGCTGTCGGCTCATCGCAGCGGATGGATCGACCCGAGTCGTAAGCACGTTCTGTTTGGCAAGGAACGACACGTCCCCAGCCAAGCGGGAACCGACAATGGTGGCTATCCCTGCCGGGCGATTCGCAACGAAGACTTTTTGTTGATTCACAACTTCGAACCCGATCGCTGGCCCGCCGGTACTCGTGATTACAAGAACGCCCACATCAAAAACGCGTGGTTATCCGACACCGATAACGGCCCGACGAAATCCTACATGTTCGACAACGAAAAGAAGGATGCTGAACACCAAAGACTCTACGATCTTTCCTTTGGAAAGCGCCCCAAATTCGAACTCTATGATGTCGCAAAGGATCCGGCTCAACAAAACAACCTCGCCGCCAATCCTGAATATGCCGAGGTTCTCAAGAGACTCTCGAACCAACTGACAAGTGAACTCGAGGCAACTGGCGACCCACGCGTCATCGGCGGCGGAGAGAAATTCGACGAGTTCCCATATACCGGCGGTGCACCGAAGTTCCCAACCAAAGAACCTGCCCATTAACGGCTCACTTGTTGGCGATTTGCCGCTCTATGTGACGACTGCCAACCAGGTCTTGCGAGACTCTGCAAGTTCTTGCAGACCTAGCTAATTGCAGGGATACAATCTCAAGAAGCCATTGCGATAAAACTAAGTGTTTCGTAAATTGGCGACATCAACTCACACGGATGTGGCCAATTCCCATGCAATGCATGCCCCCTCAATCAACCAATCGCACCGCTTTCACGGTGCTTGAATTGCTTGTGTCGGTCTCAATCATTGGGATCTTAATGGCATTGCTTTTGCCCGCCCTCGGCTCTGCCCGGGAAGCCGCCCGTCGCGTCCAGTGCACCAGCCACCTGCATCAAATCGGTGTGGCCATGCACAATCATCACGATGTCAGACGGAGCCTGCCGGCTGGCTGGACGTTCACACCCTCAGCGGATTCGGCGTACGGCTGGGCCGTCCCACTGTTGCCGTTCCTGGAACAACCGGGTTTGTTCAGCCAGATCGATACTAAGAAACCGATTGAAGACCCAGCTCACGACTTGGCCCGGCACACTCCGCTGGAAATGATGCTCTGTCCGTCGGACATCAGCGAACCTACCTTCGTGTTATACGAGGGTGATGAGGAAGACGAAGACGACCATCTCGTGATGACGAAATCCACGGTGTCCGACGATCTTCCCCTCGCATTGGTCGAATTGCCAACGGCAAACTACGTCGGAACCTTCGGAACACTCGAAGCCGACGACTCCATCCCAGCACCCTTGGGTGACGGCGCATTCCTGGAAAATAAAGTGACTCGGTTCCGCGACTTCAGTCGTGGCCTCTCCCATACGCTGATGGTCGGCGAACGAACGATGGCCCAGGTTCCTTCCACCTGGCTGGGAATCAGCCTCAAAGGCGAAGACGCCGCGGCTCGGATTGTCGGATCCGCTCTGGAGGGTATCAACAACCCGTTCGCTGACGAGGCTGATCATTCCAGTCGGCATCCTGGTGGAGTGAACTTTTTGTGGGGTGACGGCCACATTTCCTTTGTCAGCAATAGCGTCGACTTACTCGAATATCATCAATGGTCGCAGTTGCGTACCACTTATTAGAACGTCCACTTTCAAAATCATTATGCCACGATCATCAAAAAAGACGGTTGAATTGACAAAGTGTGAGGCGGAAGTCATGGACGTCGTCTGGAACAAAGAGTCCGTTACGGTCAACGATGTCGTTGCTTCGATCGACCGCGAATTAGCGTACACCACCGTACTAACGACGATGAAGATTCTTGAAGACAAGAACGTCGTTCGCCGCGGCAAGAAGATCGGCCGGGCGTTCACCTATACGGCAAAGGTGACTCGCGAAGATGTCCGCAAAGGCATGCTTAAATCACTAGCGGATCAACTATTCGGTGGGTCCACACGATCGCTCGTGTTAAGTCTTTTGCAATCGGACGCAGTATCACCGGATGATATCGACGCCGTCAAGAAAGCCGCTGCTGAGTTGGGAGACTCGTAATGGACACGCGGTTCGCGTTCGAGGTAGCCATCACGCTGTGTTTCCAAATCACGGTCGTGCTCGTGACCACGTTCGCACTGCAGCGATGGATTCTCGACTCGCGTTGGGGTTGTCGATTGTGGACGACCTGTTTCTTAGCCGTCATCGCGTTGGTCGTCGCAGCGGTTGCCTTGCCTCATCGCCGGTTGTTTGACTTTCCATCGGGCGTCTCACGCGAAACCGTGCAAAGCATGGTTACTTGGCAAGCAAGTATTGTTGAGGGATTGGCCATCGTGTGGGGAATCGGAGTTGCCTTTTCCATCATCAGACGTGCCCTGCTGTGCCTTGGTTTAGTTCGTTTCCTACGCTTTCGCTGCGACGCGATCGATCCAACTGCACTATTGCAGCGGACCAAAGTTGCTACCGACGGCCTTCCCAACCTGTCGATTCTGACCTCGGCGGAAATTAAGGGACCGTTTTGTTGGCAACTTCAACGACCGGTTATCGTATTGCCGACAACGTTACTTGATGAAGACGATATCACACTGCGACATGTGCTGGTGCACGAACTCGAGCACTTGCGTACTCAACATCCGATGCAACATTTTTTGCAGGGTGTTTGTTCAACGTTGTTCTGGTTTCATCCCTTAGTTTGGTCTGCTGCACGTGGTGCCGAACTCACCCGCGAGTTCCTTTGCGATGAAGTCGCGGCCAAGACCACCGGTAAGTTCAGTGACTACTTAAGAACCCTTGCCAAGGTGGCCGAGCAATGCAACAGCGTCTCTTGTACTGACACGCCCGCGGGAACGCTAGCTTTCGGAAACCGAAGCAGCGCCTTGATCCGTCGCAGCAATCGTTTGGTGAAATTGGCTCAAACTGACAACCAACCAAGCCGAGTCCGCGCCGTCTTCGGAATCGCGTTGCTGGTTTTGGTTTCTGTTTCCATACAACAAGTGTGGATCCCCACGAACGCACTCGCGTCCGAACGAAGTGAATGGTCACCGTGGCCGAGCTGGTCAGCGAAGGCACTCCACCACTTCAACGTTCATGTCCGTGACTTTGAACGGTTTGAAGACCGCGTGCAACTGCACGAGTGGATGCCCGAGAACTATTGAGTCGGGTTGCCGCCCGCACCGCCTCGAATGGGGCGAACACTTAATTACTAAAGGAATAGTTAAATGAGTTCACTGCCGAAGATGCCACGACTGTCCCGTCGCACGTTTTTAGCAGTCCTGCTTAGCCCACTGGGTTACCTGGGATACCGGGTCGCGGCACACAACCAGTGGATTATCGTCACCCGAAACGCGAAACCGTTTCAGATTGGAACCGAACCCACACGGGTCAACGATCAGGGGCAGTTGAGCATGCTAATCGTAGGCGATACGGGAAAAGACACCCTGCGACGCGACGCGGTCGTTCAAGCGATGAGTCGTCATACGAATTGGTCTCGTCCTGACGCAGCATTGCTCTTAGGTGACAATTTTTACGAACGCGGCGTCGAATCAGTCGATGACCCTCGATTCGATAGTGATTTTGAATCGCTGTTCGATCGTGAATCGTTCGATATGCCCTTCTATGCCTGCCTAGGCAATCACGACGTCAGTGGTAACGTCGATGCTCAGGTGCAGTACACCCAGCAAAGCGACCGGTGGAAGATGCCAAGCCGCTTTTACAAAACATCCCATCGTGCCGGCACCGCGACCGTGGACTGCTTTGTGCTGGACACGAACAGTCTTCATCTCGACCCCGTTGCTGCCAAAGAACAACTGGCATGGTTGCGGGATGAACTGACAGCTAGTCAAGCGGATTACAAAATCGTCGTTGGCCACCATCCCGCCATTTCAGGAGGCCAGCACGATATCGTGCCGTCCATCGCCGAGCTCTTACCACCAATCTTTACCGAGTTCGGCGTCGACGCTTATCTATCCGGTCACGATCACGACTTGCAACTGCTGGATTCCGGGGGAGGTTGGATCCAGGTCATCAGCGGTGCTGGCAGCAAGCTCCGCAGTACGGCTTGGATCGACGAGACACGGTTCGCCTTAGCCACCGCTGGATTCTGTTGGATGCTGGTCAACGAGGACGAACTGTCGCTTTCGTTCTACAGTCCGACCGAGCGACTGTTTACCTATACCTTGCCCAGACGAACATCCCAACTCAATTCCGCTATTACACGCACCTAACTACTAAATACTTACAAGTTGAACTTGCCGCCAACGGTTGGCCGCCGTAGAGTCACCGCGAACTACTAATTCTTTAATAAACAAAAGGAGTGCAAGGATGCACCCGCCTGAATCTGCCCTGATTCCATCAGCCCCATCTCTTTCGCTCATCTTACCGGCTTGGAACGAGGCCGATGTCATCGCGACCGCAATCACCGAAGCGAATCAATCGCTCCGGCAGGTGACTGAGTCCTACGAAATCATCGTTGTCGATGATGGCAGCACGGACGAAACTGCGGCGATTGTGACATTGTTGGCTGCCGAGAATGGTCACATCCGACTGGTGCAGCACTCACCCAATCAAGGCTACGGCGCCGCTATCCGATCAGGATTCGCTGCGGCCAAGAACGACTTGGTGGTCTTCACGGACGCCGACTGCCAATTTGATTTGACCGAACTGGACCGATTCGTCCTGCTATCCAAGCGATACGAAGTGGTCTGTGGATACCGCATCGATCGAAAAGACTCAGCCATCCGGTGTTTGTATTCGAAGGTCTATAACCTATTGGTCCGAGCGTTGATCGGCACCGGAGTCCGCGACGTTGACTGTGCACTGAAAATGTTTCATCAGGACATCGCCAAACGAATCGCCATTAAACACAACGGGTTCCTCGTCAACTCTGAAATACTAACCCAGACCAAACGTCTGGGGTGCCGGATTGTGGAAGTCGGCGTTTCGCATCGCCCCCGAACGCTGGGTGAAAGCACGGTATCCGCCAGGCACATTCCCAAAGTACTTGTCAGCTTGACGCGCTTTTGGTGGAACGAGGTTTTGCTCTCGACTTCCAAGCCGCATGATCGCTCCGACGAAACGGGCTTCCTTGCCAGCAAGACTCCCAATCGCTCAGCGATGAAGATCAGCCTGCTTCAGTTCGGACTGTTGATCATCGCGGCGGCTTTTCTATTCACCAATTTGAGTTACCCGCTGATCGATCGCGATGAAACTCGCTACGCTGAAATCCCACGTGAAATGATTGCCACAGGCAACTGGGTTCTTCCCATGTTGAACTTCCATACCTATTACGACAAACCACCGCTGGTCTATTGGCTATGTGCCTTAAGCTACAAATGCTTTGGGATGAGCGAGGCTTCCGCTCGGTTGGTGCCATCGCTTGCTGCATTGGCCACCATCTTGTCGACGATGTTTTTCGGAACAAGATTCTTCAATCGTAAGATCGGCCTGATCGCGGGTATCGTGCTCTCACTCTCGGTCGGCTTCGCCTTCACCAGTCGCTATCTATTGCTTGACGGTGTGCTTTCACTGTTCGTGTCGCTATCGCTTTTCACGGCTTACGAAGCGATACGCGGATCGCATCTACGGATAGGCTGGTGGCTACTATCGGGCATTTGTATCGGTCTTGCTTTTCTAACGAAGGGTCCCGTCGCGATTGTCTTATGGTTGCCTCCAGTTGCGGTAATGGCATGGCTATCACACGGACACGCCCAACCAAAGTGGTGGCACTACGGGTTGATTGGATCGGTCGCTACCATTGTCGCGTTACCGTGGTTCATTGCGGTCCACCAACGAGACCCCAGCTTCTTGGTCGAGTTTTTCTACAAACATAACGTGGCAAGATTCGCGGGCGAGTTTCATCACCGACCATTTTGGTACTTCATCCCAGTGCTCTTAATTGCGGGGCATCCTTGGTCATTCCTCACGATTCCCTATGCACGCTTTCTGTTTGGACGCGGCGAAGAGAACCGACTTCAACGTCCGCCTGCGATTGGATTCCTGTTGCTTTGGAGCGTGTGGTGTTTTGTGTTCTTTTCAATGTCGAAGTGCAAACTGCCGACTTACTTATTGCCAGCCGCACCTGCTTTGGCATTGATGATTGGGCACTATCTCAATGAGGTTCTTGGCAGTACGCAAAATCCTAACCGGCACTTTTTCGCCCGCTTTTGGTCCGCCCGGACTGCCACAGCAACAACCTGTCTGGCGGGCGTCGGTTTTGCAGTCTTCGTCATCATGACCAACCCGCAAGCGTCCCTCTCAGTCTATGCCTGGGCGATGCTTTGGACGTCTTTGTTAGTCACATCGCTGTTACTAGTCGGCAACCGGTATCAGGCCAGGATAGCGTGGGGCAGCACCACCGGCGTGGCGTTTCTGTTTGCTGTCATGATGATGCATCAAATGGTACCGGCCTACAGTCGCTCACAAACATTGTTCGGTGAGTCATCTCCATTGCCCGACAAACTGGCCATCGAGAATTACGAATCGATCGCCACGATCGACCATGAATTCTCCGAAGTACCGTTCTATCTAAACCGTCACGACGTTACCAATTTCATGAATGTCGACGATGCGGCTTTGCCTAACTTCATCAAACAATCAGGACGATCTCTCTTGGTTGTCGACAACCATGTCACGGCCCGACAGCTTTCAATGAGGATGCCATCGGGGACTCAAATGACTTCCGTGATGCAACGAGGACCGGCTCATATCTACGAAGTCAACGTCCTGCCGATAGCTAGTAGGGCACCGAACCATCTGCAGATCGCAACCCGTCAGACGCAAACACGGTGAGTCCGGCATTCGCCATCGCAATTCGCTGGGTCGCGAGTTTCATCGCCTTCCCGCCGACTCCTTTTCGCCAGCTTGATAGCGGTGATGACAGCGACATCGCATTGATTATGAAATCGGCGTCCGAACTGGAATCGTCGATGGTTGACTCCGCTACGGTGCCAGTAACTCAGTCCAAAGATTCAGTTTGATTCGAGTGAACCCAAACCGTTTCACGGAACAGGCTCAGCATTCCCATTCGTCGATACGCACTGTGCGCTGGGCGATTTCGTTGATCGACCGCCAATACGAGTCGGCTGGCATTTTCAGCAATGCAAATCTTCGAAATTTGCTGCATAATTTGCTCGCCATATCGGCGTCCCCGCTGCTCCGGCACCACGCCCATGTATACCAGTTCAAGGACCAAGTTGTTATCGGCAGCACTATGATGTTTTGCCAACATCATGCATCCGATGACTTCGCCACGAGACAAGTTATCCTCATCTGTAACAGCGGCCCGTACACTGAACCACAACTCCGGTGCATAAGCATCAACGTTTCGGTAAGTCTGAATAATTTGAGTGGGCGTGCGATATTCTTCGAGCCGAGGGCAATCCAGTGACCCCGAATAGGTGTGCTGGATCACCTGTTCGAACTCCGCCACGGCTTCGGGTGATTCGTGATCCAGCGTTTCGATAAGTATCGTCGGTTCGCGTTCCGAGATTACCGGTGTCGTTCCATCACCGTCTTGGGCGGTCGGGAAGTCCATCGCTAGATAATCCAGCGTGCCGATTTGGACGAACCCCATTCGGCGCGGCCAAGCGAACACAGACCGATCTGCATTCAAGTCGGCCGGGTGCGAAACGGTCTCGTCAGGGTCGGTTGCCCACTGAATGAATTGCACACCACGGGCCGAGAAAATCGGGACCATTTCGCGATAGATTGCCGCGGCACAACCGGCCGCAACCGTCGCATCGCCCGGTGTAGCAGGATGGGTCCAGTCCATATGCAGGACCGAGGCGGTGTCACCTGGTTCAGGAACCGTCGCGATCAGCACGACGGCTTCTTCCAGATTGGCGGGGCTCGCTGATGCGGCAAGCAACACGAGATCTTGCTGGCGATCGGACCGAAGAATTGCCCGCAACTGGTCGGTAATGATGCTGACTCGGGTCGGCGAGAGGCGTCCCAGAAAATCGGTTAGGACAACCGCGAGATCTGGGATTGGCAATTCCCACACGCAAATGTCCCGGTTGCGGGTCGAACTCAACGAAGAAGAATTAGGGGGCATGAAACTGAGTCGTATGGGAGTGTATCGCTAGACGGGGAGTTTATCGTCCATTGCGATTGCCTGTCGTGTCGAAACCGAGGTTTGCAACCGAATCTGGGCCGATTGGTTGGCCGGAACGGTCGGCTCTTCTATCATCGGGGGGGACGAAAGGTTCACCTCGGACGTTGATTCGAGATTGGATCCGACCTTTGGTCCACCAACATTTTCGCTTTCTCGGATTTATTCATGCCCAAGTTTTTGTCCCAACTCATGTTTCCTCTTTCCAAAATCGGACTCGGCCTGCTGGTCAGTTTGGCGATTTTGGCCTGCGTCGACACGCAATCTGCGTCCGCTCAAGGTCTGTTCAGTCGCCTGCGTGCCCGAGCGGAAAGCCGCCGAGCCGCCCTTCAGCCGCCGCCGGCTGTCCAACCTGATGCCTATCGGCGTTCAGCTCCCAACCCAGCTCCAGGACAATCCCGCGCTGATGCGGACCCCAAAAACGCTCGAGTTTTGGCGAAGCCACTGCCGGGCCAGTCTCGATCGGGGAAATCCGATACAGCCGACTCATCCGACACGCCCACACTGGGCATCGAGGTTTCACCCAGCCAAGTCGGTCCGTACCGTGGTCTGGCTATCACTGGTTTCAGTGAAGATTCATTGGCAACCCGCGCCGGCCTACGTCCAGGGGATGTGATCGTCGCGATCGAAGGCGTGCGAACCGCTTCCTTGGCAGATGTCAGCCGGGCTCAAACCCGAAGCCGTGTCGGGCAACAAGCCACCATCGAACTGTATCGCAACGGTCGCCGTTATCGAGCCATGGTCCCGTTCATCCAAACGGCCGACGATCTGGATCCTGCTGATGCAATTGCTGGCAAAGCTTCCGCCGACAAACAAGACGACGCATCCGGTAGGCAACCTTCCGCCACACCACGCAAAGCCGCCAAACCACCGGTTTCCTCCACCGCCGGCCCAACCTTGGCTCGCCCCCGTGCCTCTTTGGGTCTGGAAGTACGCAATGCGACGCCCAAGCGTGGTGTCGAGGTTGCGACCGCGGGGGAAGAAACGGCAGGCAAAATTGGTGGATTCCGTCCACTGGACCGAATCGTCTCGGTGGAAGGACGTTTGATTAGCAATATCGATGACTTGATTCGTGAACTATCGCTTAGCCAGCCAGGCGACCGTGTTCAATTCGGCGTGGTCCGCAGTGACGCAATGGTGGAATTGGATGTGGAAATGGGCGGTCCCGGTGGAAAACCGATTCGCGGAGCCTCCAGCCCGACGACCAGCCAAGCCAACAATGCCAAGAAAGATCCAACCGACAGTGGCAAAAGTTTGCTGAGCGGAATGGGATCGGCATTGGGCGGCTTGTTCGGTGGATCCAAGCCGAATGCCACCGCGACTCAAACACCAGAGCCCGCACCTGCACCCGCGATGGAACGGCTTCAAAAACCAAGCAATCAAGAAGCAATTCTTCCTGATCCGCTCGCATTGCCGGAAGACACTGCATCGGATCAAACGGGCTTCGGCAACAACGAACTGCCACCGCCCCGCAACTGATTTGTTACCTCACCGCGACTAGGATTAGCAACAACGCTCGATGCAATCTTCCGATCGAGCGTTGCTGGGATGAACGAGCTGAATTCGCGGGCCTGCACTCCGCCACAAAAACGGCTTCGTTCCGGACGCGTTCGCGTTGGACGTTAGCACTTTCTGGCATACCGGGGTGATGAAAATCGTTGGGTTTCGATAGAACAGGGCAACACTGCACCGCCGTCTGTTTATCAGGGGCGGTCGTCTTCCCGTGGCCCCCCACTCCCCACGCGATTTTTTGATGGCTACCCCTGAACCTGACTCTTCCACTGCAGCGACGTCGACCGCACCAAGTTCAATTGGCTCGGTCCCCATTTCTCGCTACGTTCTCTTTACCGCGCTCGCCGTTTTGGGCGGGGGTGCCGACTTGTGGACCAAACAGGCCATTTTTGAATGGCGAGGTCTTCCCGGCCAGAGCGAAATTTACTGGTTGATCGAAGGCTACTTCGGGATCGAAACCGCGGTCAATATCGGTGCCGTCTTCGGAATCGGTGCCGGCAAGGGCGTTCTGTTTGCAGGAATCTCGGTCTTCGCTCTGATCGCCATTTTGGTCTGGCTGTTTTGGTTCAAAGGCGCTGTTTCAAAATGGCTTACCTTCGCAATGGGATGCATCACCGGCGGGATCATTGGCAACTTCTATGATCGCATTGGGATGTGGTGGCAACCCGGCTATCCCGAACAATGGCAAAGCGGTGTGCGAGATTGGATCCTTTGGCAAGCGTCCGACCAGTGGCGGTGGCCGAACTTCAACATCGCCGATTCACTATTGGTCACCGGCGCAATCATGCTGGTCGTTCAATCCATCTTCTTCCCGCCGCCTGGAATGGTGCCAGACAAAGATGCGGTTGCAACCAAGTCGGGTACCCCAGACGCATCGGGTGCTTCCGGCGGGTCGAACGATGACGTCTAGGAGATCATCATCAGACCGCCACTGATTGCAACGACGGTTGCTGGATTCGCGTCTTTCCTCAACCGATATCGTTGGCTCGGACTGCTCGTTGGCATCGCGAGCCTTTGGCCACTGGCGACGATACAATCGGGACTTCAAGTCAACCGGCAATTGGCGTCGATGTTTGCCGATGACGATGTCTCACTGGCCGATTACCAAAAACTTCAATCCACCTTTGGCGGCAACCAAGTCGTCATGGTTGTCTATGACGACCCGAACTTGATGAGCCAAGATGGGTTGAATCGCAACCGCAGGCGGACTCTTCAAGTTGAATCTCTCGACGCGGTCGCTGGTGTTCTATCCGTTGCCAAACTGGTCGACGTGTTCGCCTACCTACGACCAAAGCTTCCGTTCGCGTCCGACGATTCCATCGCGTTATTCAATCGCGACGACGATTTGGCTCAAGAGTTCCGCGAACTTTTCGAGGGATACACGCATAGCAGCGACGAATCAACATCGGCGATCGTTGCGATGCTTGGTCCCGACAACATCCAAAAGACACTGGCTGACCTGCGTCGCATGGTCGACCAAATGAATACGGT
This sequence comes from Rhodopirellula sp. J20-39, assembly GCF_057365095.1. Lineage (NCBI taxonomy): Bacteria > Pseudomonadati > Planctomycetota > Planctomycetia > Pirellulales > Pirellulaceae > Rhodopirellula > Rhodopirellula sp. J20-39. Next base: position 7,381,019 of record NZ_CP195123.1, read on the forward strand.
AAACCCCGATTCCAATGCAGCCTTGGTGGGTGAACCGATCCTTTTGCAGGACGCGTTTGACCTCATTTTGGCGGATGGAAGACGCTTGGCCATCGGCACAATCAGTTTGCTGGCGTTGGTGATTCTATTGACTCTCGGCGATATCCGAGTAGTCGTTTTGTCGGCAATCTGCATCATCTGGTCCACGTTGGCGACGCGGTCGACCATGGTGTTGTTCGGGATCGAACTGTCCTTGGTTTCCGCCGTCCTGATCGCGATTGTTGCGGTGATTGTCGTTGCCGCGGTGATGCACCTGGGAATCAGCCGTCGATCCGGCGTTAGCACCACACCGACGATCGCTCTACTCGCGATCCCCATCGCCGCAACCTGTTTAACGGATGCTGCTGGTTTCGCATCGCTGCTGGTTTCTGGAGTTCGACCTGTTCAGCAGTTTGGCATCATGACGGGAGTTGCTTCGCTATCTGTGCTGGTGTCGTTAATCCTCTTTTCGCCAGCGATCCTGGCGTGGCCCGACCGCCTTCGAATTTGGCGTCATACAGACGGCCAGGATCAGCTTCGGGTGCCAAACCGACGCTCAGAGTTTCTAAGCAGGATCGTCCGAATCGCATTGCGAAACCGCATACCTTTGGGAATCTCGACTTTGCTGGTCACACTGGCATGCGGCAGCCATGTTGCCACACTGACCACCAACACCAGCTTTCTACAAAACTTTCGTCCCGACAGTCCGATCGCGACCGTTTACCGTCGCGTCGAAGAACGACTCGGTGGTGCTGGGGTGATCGACATCGTCTTGCCAGCGCCAGACTCGATCTCGCCAGCGTACCTGGACCGAGTGCTCGCACTGGAGAATCGCTTACGTGCGATTCGCGTGGGCCCGCATGGTGAAAGCCGACTTAGTAAGGTCCTCAGTCTGGCCGATGCCGACGCGGTCGCGGCAAAAGCAAGCCTACTGTCGTTTGTCACTCCGGACGTGCGTCTGGCCGGCATGCGTGCTGCGATCCCAGAATTTGCGCATGCATTGTTGACGTTTCCTGAACCAACGGCGAACTCGCCTCACCGCTCACTACGGATCATGCTACGTCGCGATGAAGCGATGTCGGGACCGGACAAGGCGGCCATTGCCCAAGCGATTACCCAAGAACTCGATCTGTACGCGACGCAAAATAACCTAGCCGAATCCGACCGCCCGCTACTGACTGGCTATTCGGTTTTAATGTCGCAATTGGTCGACAGCCTGATTCGCGATCAATGGCGAGCCCTCGGACTGGCATGCTGTTTGGTCGGCACCCTGCTATGGCTTGCCACCCGACAATGGCAAGAAACCTTGGCGGCGTTGCTGGTTAACACGTTACCCATCGTGGTCGTGCTCTCATTGATGGGACTTTTTGGCGGGCAACTCGACTTGGGTTCTGCGATGATCGGTGCCGTATCCATCGGATTATCAATCGATGGCTCCGTTCATTTTCTAAGCGGCTATCATCGCCGACGGCTATCCGGCAGTTCGACACATGATGCTGCCGTCGAATCCGCGACCGACTTAGGATTGCCGATCGTATTAGCGAGTTTCGCGTTGGTCGTGGGCTTTGGCGTGCTGGTAACCAGCCCCTTTGTGCCCACCGCGACTTTTGGGCTGCTTGTCGCTGCCACACTGGCCGCCTCAACAGTCGCCAACCTCACGTTGCTGCCGGCGATTGTGGTTTGGTGTTCGCCGGAATAACCAAGTGCACCGAAGACTGTAACTACGGTTTGATCCAAACGACCGGTTTTCGGCGACGCGGATACAGTTCGCGACAAAGCCCACATTTGGTGCCGTCGCAACCGCGAGCGGTACAGTGCTCGCGACCGTAGAAAATGATTTGCAGATGAAGGTCGTTCCACTTCTCTTCAGGGAACAGCTTCTTCAAATCGTTTTCCGTCTGCACCACATTCTTACCCGACGTCAGTCCCCATCGCTGAGCCAGTCGATGAATGTGGGTGTCGACCGGAAACGCGGGAACACCAAACGCCTGAGCCATCACGACACTAGCGGTCTTATGACCGACGCCGGGCAAGGCTTCTAATTCGGCGAAACTTTGTGGGACCTGTGAATCATGTTGCTGAATCAGCAAATCCGAAAGCTTCGCGAGCGCAGCCGCTTTCTGTTTGGAAAGCCCAAGCGGTCGAATGATTTCGAGAATCTTCGCTTCGCCCAGTTCGAACATGGCTCGGGGTGTGCCCGCCACCTCGAACAATTCCGGCGTGACCTCGTTGACCTTCTTGTCGGTGCACTGAGCACTTAGCAGCACCGCCACCAACAGCGTGAACTCGTCACGATGGTCCAACGGAATCGGCGGATCAGGATAGAGATCCGACAAGCGATCCATCACAACGATGGCGCGTTCAGCTTTAAGCACGCTAGATCTGGTAGTTCAGTTCGGGAGCCAGTTCATCCGCCGCGTCATCGCCACCACGAACACGAAGTTGTGGTTTTTCCAACAAGACCGTTGTACCGGGCGAAACGCTACGCGTGATCCAGACACTCGATCCGATTACCGAATCTCGGCCTACAACCGTACGACCACCTAAGATGGTTGCGTTAGCGTAAACAACGACGTGATCTTCAATCGTCGGGTGACGTTTCTGACCACGAATGATCTGACCATCGGAATCCGTTGGGAAGCTCAACGCCCCCAAAGTAACACCTTGGTACAGCTTGACGTGTTCACCGATTTCGCAAGTTTCACCAATCACCACACCCGTTCCGTGATCGATGAAAAAGTAATCACCAATCGTTGCACCAGGGTGAATATCGATTCCTGTTTGCTGATGCGCCCATTCCGTCATCATCCGAGGGATGAAGGGAACGTCGAGTTTCACCAACTGATGAGCAATCCGGTAAACCGTAATCGCCTCAAAGCCGGGATAGCAAAAGACGATCTCGTCGGTTGTCTGGCACGCTGGGTCGCCATCGAAAGCTGCTTGTACGTCTGTCGCGAGTGTTTTCCGCAAGGGAATGATTCGCTTCAACAACTCGATCGTCATCGCTTGCCCTTTGGCTTCGAAGTCGATCTCGTCCACGCAATCATCGTGCTTTTGCTTCACACGATGTTCGTGACGTAACGCGCGTCCGATTTGAACGGTCAACTGATCATGCAGTGAGTCGATCAAGCTACCAACGTGGTAGCGGATGTTCCCAGCATGTAGGTTGGTCCGACGACGATATCCTGGGTACAGGATATCCTTCAGGTCCAACAAAATTCGAACCACCGCTTCGTAACTGGGAAGCGGGCAATGCCCGAGGTGATTGATCGAATCGTCCGGCGTATACGTCGCGACGATTTGTTCAGTCAATTCTGGCAACGATTCTTTGAGTCGAAAATCAGACGCCACGGGACTTCACCTCGAGAAAAGTACAGCCTATTGCAAATGCCTCAATGCTCGGCGTACTTCATGCAATAGGTGAGATTGTTAAACGAGAACCAACCCGAACCGCTCAGGGACCGATCGATGGTGGGTTATCCATCAGAAAGTCACGTGGTCCACGGTGAGTATAGTACGGATAGGCAACCTGCGCAGATGGTGCACCTGCTTGGAATGGTTGGCTGGCAACCGCGCTACCCGCGTTGTGTCCTAGGAATCCAGGGTTCAGGTGCGAACTGTAATCCAGCCCCCCTTGTTGCCAACCCATGGGTCCAGCTTGGCAACCTGTGCGGCAACCAGCAAGCCGGCCGCGGCCCTTGCCGATCAACCCACAACCACTCGATCCACAAGACGCAGACCCGCAGTCTCCGCCACAATTGCCCGTTTCGCAACTATTGCAATTACCGGTTCCACAGCTGGACATTGCAGTCCCACCCGAGCACGACGAACAGCCGCCCCGTGTGTTATGGTGCAAACATCCTGTGGACATCGCCAACAAGCCGGCGAATGAAGCTAACATGAGCCAACGATTCATATCGAATCCTATCATCGGGTGAACCGATTTTGTGTATGTAGTACCTTCCGTCAGGTTCGGTTTCGGCTCACAATCGCCCATCGATGCACATAATCGCTGCAACCTGAACGGAAGAACGAAAGCGTTGCCCGCAAGGTTTGCCTAAGCTACCAATGAGGCGATAAAGGCCGGTTAGGTTCGCTTTCGATGCAACCAATTCAATCCGGTTGCTCCTCAAACACAACACGCGTTCTGCCCGTTTTTCCAATCCATCGGTCACGTTTCCTGAGATCACACCACCATTTCGTCCCACTAGGTGAGACCGTCCATGAGTGAAGCCGACGTCCGCAGTATCGACACGCTCGAAGATCTTCAGCGGGCGATCAGTCACCTCAGCGAGCGTTTGACGCTGCAGAGCTACCAACTGCAATCCGTCGCCACACAAGCTCAACGACACTTTGGCCAGGACTACCCCGCGTATTGGCGTCGTCAATTACGGACCGCAGAACAAGCCTTTGCCGAAGCCCGAGACCGACTCAGCCGGAAACAGTTTGCCGTCCGCGCAGGTGAACACCATCCGGCCACCGAGGAAAAGAAGCAGGTCAATCGCTGGAAAAACCGCATTCGATTGTGCCAACAACGAATCGACAAATCCCGCAGCATCGCAGTCGAGATGGAGCAGAACTGCGAGAAGTTCAAAGGCCCCATCGCGGCGCTAACTGAACTTGCCGAGGTCGAACTGCCCACCGCAGCAAACCAGCTTGGCGGTCTGGTCGCACGGCTAAGAGCGTATCAGGAAGGCAGTTCTCGCTAGACCTGCGGTTCGATCGGCTAGGCTCGCATGGTTTCGGCGTGTCCGTTTCCGTGCCCCATAGCTAAGTCGGTACGGGATCGTCATCTACAAACCGGCATTAAACGCTGGCCATTGTTGTCTGTGAAACCGTGAAACTCGGTTTTAACGCCGCACTAGCAGTCCAGTCCGCAAAATTGGTAACTTTCCCTCAAGCGTTAAAGTCTACCTAACCGATCACTACCGATGACGTGCCCCATTTCTGTTGGGCAATCGCAATACTGCAAACCGACAAAAAGGACTTTGTCCAATGCGACTCGCATGGCCCCGACACATTACATCGACGGTATTTCTAGCCGCCACCTGTTTGCTAGCTCCCGTTGCGGCACACGCTGAGATTGCTTGGCAAAGCGACTTAGCAACCGCTCACGCGCAAGCTAAAGCCCAAAACAAACCACTTTTGCTGCATTTCTACAGCGACAACTGCGTTTTTTGCGATCGACTCGAAGCCGGTGCTTTCCAGTCACCTCAGGTCAATCAAGCGATTTCGCAAGGCTTCGTCCCAGTCAAAGTGCACGCTGGCAAGTCGCCTGAACTGGCGAAAATGTTCAAGGTCACGCGTTTCCCCACCGACGTCGTCGTGACGCCGGATGGCGAAAGTTTGGCACACGGAGTCAGCCCACAAGATCCAAACCGCTATGTCGGCATGCTGGCCTCCGCCGGTAACAAGATGTTGGCGATGCAGCCCAAGAGCAAACTGCCCGTCAACGCCGCTGGCAGCTATGCGATGCAACAAGTTCCCTCCGGAACGAACCCACACGTCCACCCAGGCCCATCTGGCGCCCAAGCTGGCCCCGCCACCGGCCCTGCACAGGCTAACCTCGCCCAGTCCCATCCCGGTGCTCCGGTTGCTAACCCTTATCATCAGCCCACCGGTCCTTTGCCGGGTGGTGCGTCGGCCCGATTGGCCGGTGCTCGCACCGACGGCATGACATTGGGAATGCCAGGCCAAATGTTGGATCCACCTTCGATGGACAACACACCGGAACCAACGACCACGGCTTCCAAACCTGCTCCAGCATCAACGTCCACACCCAAGTTAGCGATGGAAGGCTACTGTGCCGTCACCGTGATCGACGAGGACAAATGGGAAGAAGGCAATCCGAAGTTCGGCGTCGTGCACCTAGGAAAACTGTACTTGTTCGGTTCAGCCGAAAAGATGGACACGTTCCTGGCTGACCCCACACCGTACACTCCCGTGTTGAACGAAATCGACGTGGTACGCTTCTTCGAGGAACGCCAAATCGTGCCTGGCAAGCGTCGCTTTGGCATGCGTGATCCAATCCATCAACGCATGTTCTTCTTCGCCGACGAAGCAGCAATGAATCACTTCTTCAACGAATACGAACGCTACACCGACGCGGCCATCGAAGTCATGGCTCAAGCGGTCAAAGATGCCAACCCAGGCATGCGTTGAGAAGGTTCAAGCTAACCAAAACGTTGACGCGCCGTTCGCTGCATGAGCGGCGCCATCAGCTAGGCTAGTAGTCGAACCAAATGCCCGTCCCGATGGATTGTTCTTTGTCATCGAAGAACGAAAATTGGGGCGTGTACCCGTTGAGGTACTGAAAGCCGGCACGAAACCGGCGTCCGGATCGTTTGCCCTGCCACTGCCATCCCGATTGCAGTGTAAACGTGGGGTGAAAGCCCACCGCTTCTCGAATATCAATATTCAAAGCGGTAAACGGTCCACCCTTCTTTGGAACCGCCACCGGTGGAATGAACTCCAGACCGGTTTGGAATTGCCAAGGCTTGGCACCACCAGAAGTTTTGACCGCTAATGCAGTCTCGCCATATAGACGCAACGCTTCGGACTTCTGATAACTCAATCCCGCGATCAGGGATTCGGTAACGTAATTCACACGTTCAAAGGTAGGATTCCGCGCCAGATACTCATCACCCACATGCGAACTGATGTGGAAGTATCCAAACTTGGCCGACCAAGGACCATCCGCCATGGTAATTAAAGTGCCGAAGCGAAAATCCATCGATTCGACATCTTCAGACTCTTCCAGGTTCAATCGAGTGATCACGGCGCCTTCCAGATCCCATTGCCAGCCTTGAGCACCGCGAGATTGATCGGTTCCGTATCGCAACAAACCGACACGACCACCCAATGTCGAGTCCCAGAAATAGCCATCTAGATCATCGGTACGCTGATGAATCACCAGAGACATCCGCGATTCTTGAGGTCCAGCTAAATACGGATCCCAAAGTAAACCATCAGGAAGAATATGCCACTGGCGGGATTCCGCATTTGCAGACAAGCCATGATAGGCTGCTACCTGCATGGGAGCGTTGTGATCGACTTCGATCAGCATTGAATTTTCGGGCAACCCTAAAGATGCCAATTCAGCAACGATTGGGTCATTCGATGCGTTGAGCTGAATGCCTTCGCTTTGGGCGTACAGTTTCGACGTTGTCGTTCCAACAAACTGGAATAACAACACGACACCGATAGCAAGCTTGTAAATCCACCGAGACAAGATCAGCCTTCTCCGTGGGTTCACACCCAACATATATGGTCAATTGCCGCCAACAATCATTGCTGACGCAAAGCCAACGCCTGGTTGTATCGGCCCTTCCGTTCGTACGGCTTAATGCAGGTCGGATTGCGTAAATTGGGTGGACTAAACCTACGCTTCTCCACGCTGTGGTACGGTCTGCTTCATGCCGCCATGTCATCTGACAAGAAATCATTACCCGCAAGCCGGTTGCCACGAACGGGGTTGGTCACTTCGCTGTTTTTCATCACTTCACTGTTTGCAGCCGGGTTACCGACCTCGGGCGAATCGCCAAACATCCGCTGCAAACGATCCAGCGTCATCACCATTTGGTTCCATTCGCCGACCACTTCCATAGTGGGAATCTCGCTTGCATCGGAGCGATCAAAACCGCGTTCATTGACGCGAACTTTACCGGACAAGACGGTCACCGTCTGAGCTTCGGCTTGGGGATCAGTCAAGCCAATCGAAGTTGCCGCAGCCTCGTGGCTTTCGGTTGGCATGATTTGCTGCATCACCTCATGAACCGCCCAAATCGCAGCCTTGCGGCTCGAATCGGCAGCGACGACACGACGAAAGTTTCCCGACTGAACATAGAACTTGGCCATGGTAATTCCCTTTAATTGTTTGCACTGAATCGTTGTTGAAGGCGGCCCTTGCTGGGCGACAAAAGAAGTATCGGGGAGGCGTGGGACACGTATGGTCCGGCAATGGATCACGGCTTTCGATTCGATGCTGAATCGACGCCGGACAACGTCAATCTGATATGCTCTCGGTAAACTTTGCGGCTAAAGACATCTGGGCTCTGATCAACTTCTTATGCAAATCATCCATCACGGCGCGTACGACGGTGTCACCGGTTCCTGCCATCAACTCCTTTGGCAGAAAGATTCCGGCAGCGGTGATCGCAGTTTGTTAGTTGACTGCGGAACCTTCCAAGGCGACAACGCCAAAAAGCATCCCAATCCCGAAATTAAATTCTCACTACGGGGTGTCGAGTGCTTGTTGCTAACCCATGTTCACATTGATCATGCCGGTCGCCTGCCTTATTTGCTTGCCGCTGGTTTTGATGGCCCCATCTATTGCAGCGAGCCCACCGCCAAATTGTTGCCGATGGTGATGGAAGACGCTCTCAAAATTGGCTTCACAAGATCGAAAAGGTTGATCGGTAAGTTCTTAAAACAGATCAACCGGATGCTCCGGCCAGTTCCCTATCATCATTGGAAAGAAATTCCTGGCGGTGCCAAGGTTCGTTTGTTGCCCGCGGGGCATGTGTTGGGTTCGACCATTTTTGAAGTCGAATTGCCCGATAGCAAACGAGCGGTCTTCAGCGGTGACATTGGTGCGGGAACCAACCCTCTACTCAATCCGCCCGTCAGTCCACAGAGCGCCGACATTCTGGTCCTCGAAAGCACTTACGGCGATAGACTTCATCCACCTAAAAACGATCGCCAAGCGGAATTGGAAACGATCATACGGCACACACTCGACGATGGTGGTGTGACGATCATCCCCGCGTTTTCACTGGGTCGGACCCAAGCGTTGCTATACGAGCTGAACGGGATCTTTGAACGGGTTGAAAAGTCAGACGACCGATCCTTGCTGAAACGTGTGGATGTCATCGTGGATTCGCCTTTGGCGTCGCGTTTCACCAGTCTTTACAAGGACATGAAACAACACTGGGGGGAAGAAGCCCAGTTCTTAATGGAAACCGACGATCAACCTTTGGTCTTCGAGAATCTCACCACCGTCGGCAGCCATACTGAACACAAATCGACACTCGACTATTTGGAAGAAAAACAGCTACCCGCAGTCGTGATTGCCGGAAGTGGAATGTGTACCGGTGGCCGCGTGATGAATTACCTGAAACGGTTCATCGGCGACCCTCGCACTGACATTATCTTCGCTGGGTATCAAGCCGGTGGCACGCCAGGTCATTTCATTTCGCGCGGCAGCGAATGGGTTCGACTTGATGGTAAAAAACACACCATCCGCGCCGCCGTCCACCAACTGACCGGCTATTCAGCCCACGGTGACCAAGCGGACCTGATCCGATTTGTTGAAGAGATGGAAAGTCGCCCCAAAGAGATCCGTCTGGTTCACGGCGACTATGGACCTAAGCGAACGCTAAGCAAATTGTTAACCGAAAAGGGCTACAACATGGTCAACGCGACCGGTCGTCGATAGCGAATCAAAATCGCGGTATCCATTTGCAATCGCGATCGCAATCTCAATCGCGTCAAGCTCAGTCGCGATAGTTCGGATAGTAACCGTCGTAATACGGTGCGACGGGATAAGGGGTGCCTCGTCCCGATGGGTAAGGTGCCAAACCACTGGTCCCCGCAGCGGGATTGGGAAAGTTTGGCCGATGCGGACCTGGACGCCAGTCCGGTCGATTCCCGCCGGCTTGGCCTGTTCCGTGATGCCCTGCTCCGTTTTGTCCTGTTCCCGGGCCAATTTGTCCTGCATGGGGTGGGAAGCCCACGCCTGGCAAAGCCGTTGGCACCACACCGGATTGCCATCCGAAATAGTTACCACTGTTCAGGTTCAACCCGGCCAACGGCGCACCCCAATTAGGATAGGGAGTGCTGTATGGTCGGTATGGGAATCGCCATTCACCGTAAGGTCGAACCGGATCGCCCCATTCTTCAACCCGATGATAGTTGTCGGCCGACTGGCCGTACGCCAGTGTGCTGCGGTAATGGGTGTAACCGCTCGTTCGGACCGGTGGTCCTTGAGGTGCCGTTGGCAACGTGGCAGGTGCGTATTGGGCAACCCGTTGTCCTGAAACCGCATCATGCGTGTAGTCCGATGGCAACGTCAGCCAATCTGCTGACACAGTCGCGGCGGGCCCCAAAGCCAGTGCGAACGAAAGTCCAAATACGGTCATGAAGATGGTTTTCATAGACGCCAAGATAGTTCGCGTTTGGAAACCAGGCGGGCAATCGCTAGAAGTTTCGGCGACCAAGCATGTCGCCACAACCTACAACCCGCACAATCCCAACAACCGTCAAGGTCGCAGGTTGAACTTCGGCTCACGGGAGCGGATCAGTTCGCTCTCATAGGCACGACGCATCACGGTTTGCCGCCCCGGTGAGTCTTTTGCGAACACATGTAGCTCCAAAACCACACTGGATTGTCTGGATTGTTCAGAATCAGCCGTATCCACAGTATCAGTCGGCTGGACAGCCAAGACCTTCGCCAGGCCTGAATTATGGCTACCGGCAAAATGCTGTTTGATTCGCTCGTGCAAATCCGCCGCTTCGCCTATATACAGATAGCCATCGTCACGGCGGAACATGTACACCCCTGGAGCATGCGGAATCGCTTCGAGATCCAAACCGATCACCGGCATGGTAACCACCTCTTTATCCCACTGAGCCACTCGCAAAACGAGCTCCGGCCGCAGTCGTCTGATCTTACGAAGCCGCAGGACCGCTTTGCGAATCAATCGATCCGACACCCCGGGCACCAACTTTTCCGCTTCCGATTGAAGCTCGCTGCGAAGTCGCGGATCACAGAGCACCGAATCAATACTGACGTCGTTGCGGTCCAGCACGGTGCGAATCGCGATCTCTGCGGTATCCGTAATCCCCGAGATGTCCTCACGCCGAGTACGAGTGGTCGGCACATCCAAACGCCCCTGCTTTCGTAGCCTCAACAATTCGAGCAAAGCTGTGGTTTGACGATCCGCAACCGATGAATCGCTGCCATCGATCGGCTCCCCGATGCCCAACGCGTCCATGAACGCCACACGCAACTTTTCATCAACAATTAACTCGTCGCTGCTGTATCCCTCATGGGAAGCCGCAAAGGCCGCGACGATCTGTTCTTCTGATAGCTGAGCGTTGGCCGCCGCGAGATCTGTCGTGGGAATGACGTCATTGGGTGATTCCGCCAGCACGGTAGGACATCCACCCACACCGGTTCCAACCAGGCAAATAACGATAAGCGAATGCCGAGCGTTTAAAAAAGTCATGCGAAGGGTGCAACTTACTGTTCAAAGTGAAGGGGTCCGAGTCAAAACGAAACGGTGAAATGGCAATATGTAGCGATTGGTTTAGATAGTCGTCCCTATGGGGACACACTAAACCAAAAAGCGGCTTGAATACTGAGCTTTCCAAGGGTCCGACGCCGATGAGTTTAGAGCAACGATATCCACAGACACTTGCATCAAATTGAAGATTCAAAGCCATGACCCGTATCAATACTAACGTCTCTTCGCTGGTCGCTCAAAACCGTCTTCAATCAAGCAACGTGGACTTACAAGAAGCGTTGACCCGACTGAGCACGGGTCTTCGAATCAACAGCGGCAGCGATGACCCAGCGGGTTTGATCGCAAGTGAAGCACTGCGAAGTGAAATCACCAGCCTTGGCAAAGCAGTCTCGAACACCAATCGAGCAAGCCAAATCATCAGCACCGCTGACAGTGCCCTTGGCCAGGTCAGCAACCTGCTAAACGACGTTCGTGGATTGGTCGTTGAGGCAGCTAACACGGGTGCCCTAAGCACTGACGAAATCGCTGCTAACCAGTTGCAAATCGACAGCTCACTCGAAGCGATTAACCGGATCGCCCAAACAACCACGTTCCAAGGACGTAAGTTGCTCGACGGCGGGTTAGACTTCTTGACCAGTGCCGGCACCAACTTTGGCAACATCACCAACCTGCAAGTAGACCAGGCTAACCTGGGTGCACTCGGATCGCTGGACGTGGCCGTCACCGTGACCGCTGCCGCGACCCAAGCTTCCATCACGATACCGGACATCCCTGAAGCGGTTACCCCCGCCCTGTCCGCAGGATCGATCTCACTCGAAAATGTCGTGGCGCCAGCTTCAGCGGCTGGTTCGATCGAATTCACTCAAGCCAACCCGCAAACTGAAGCGGCTTCTGGAACGGTAACCCTACCGCAAGCCGGTGACTTCACCATCGCCGCGAAGACGGGCGGAGCCTTTGAAGGGGCCGCAGGTGAAGCCTTAGACATTATTGTGCAAACCACCGGTGCGGCCGGCGGTACGGCATCGTCGATCGATTCCAGCACACCAGGTGAGATCACGATCACGCTGGAAGAAGGACAAACCCTGGCCCAGATCACCGCTTTCCTGTCAACGGATAGCGACTTTGATTTCCAGAGTACCGACACGACCGCAGTCGACAATACAGACATCATCGCAAGCGGTTCAGAATCGTTGACGGGTGGTGCCGATGCATCGACCAGCACTGCGACGATCGCGGTGACCGCTTCGGCAGATGGGGAAGCGTTCAACAAACAGATCATCATCAATGAGTCTTCCGGGGCTACCTTTGGTGCAGCAACTGACGTTGACGGTAATATCGTCCTAACGATCGACAGTGATAGTGATGCGACGCTTGCGTCGATCGAAACCGCGATCAACGACTTGGCCGACTTCGATGCCGTGCTTACCAACACCGACACTCCACCTGTTGGCGACTATGATGGCGGCACTTCAATCGCCCCCACCACCGAGGACCTGACCGGCGGAATCGACGGAGGCACCTTCACTGCTGAACTCAATCTTACAGCCAAAGAAACCGGCGACGCCGCTAACGGCAACACAGTCACCTTCCAAACAACATCCGATGTTGGACCACCAACGGCTACCGTGGACGTCGACGGCAACATCGTTGTCACAGTCCAAGAAAACGTCGATGTTGACATCTCCGATATCATCGATGCGATCAGCGATGAAGGCACCTACAATGCGGAAGTAGCCGCCGGTGCCACACTCACATCGTTCAATAGTGCCACAGGCACCGACACCGAAGCGGCATTCGCTGACGGAGTTAACGGCTCGGGTGGTCTAGCCGAAGACGTTGTCTTCGAACTGTTGGGTGCAACGGGCTCGGAAGTGTTCAACGTCAGTGCTGGGACCAGCATCGATGACCTAGTCAAACAAATCAACTTGGTCCAAGACGCAACCGGCGTCGTCGCGACCAAAGACGGAACTTCGTTGGTTTTGACATCCAGCGAATATGGATCCGATGCCGTCGTCGACCTTCGTGTGATCCAAGAAGGTGCAGGCGGAACGTTTGAAACATCCCCTATTGGTTCAGGCCAACGGGTCACCGGTACTGACATCCAAGCAAAGGTGAACGGCGTAGATGCCGATGGTCGTGGAAACACGCTTTCGATCAACACGTCGACCTTGGACATCTCGATCACCGTCGATGACGGTACTAGCGACAGTGTTGGATTCTCCATCACCGGCGGTGGTGCGTTGTTCCAACTGGGATCCGATGTGGTCAGTAACCAGCAAGCACGGATCGGTATCGGAAGTGTCAGTGCTGCCCGTCTAGGCGGTTCAGCCGGTCGATTGTTCCAACTGGGCAGTGGCGAATCGGCCGCGTTGTCGACCGACCCCAACTTGGCTGCCCGAATCGTTACCGAGGCGATCGATCAGGTAACGGGAATCCGCGGTCGATTGGGTGCGTTCCAAGCAACCACGCTAGAAAGCAACCTGGTCAGCCTCAACGATACGCTGGCTAACCTGCAAGAAGCGGAAAGCTCGATCCGAGACGCTGACTTCGCCCAAGAATCAGCCAAACTGACTCGAGCACAGATCTTGGTTCAGTCCGGAACGAATGTGCTTTCGCTGGCTAACCAGAACCCGCAAAACGTCTTGTCGCTACTACGATAAACGAAAACGGCTGGCTTAATAGCGACGGACACGCACCATCAAAATTGAGCCAATCCCGGCAAGCACCACGTTCCCCGCCCAAACACCATAGGGTGGCAGGTCACCCGCTTTCGCCTGATCAAGTCCGAACAGGTAAAGCGGATAGTACATCAGGATGATCGGCAAAAAACACATGCCGAACGTGGTCCAGTAATCGCTGGTCTTCGCAAGGATCGCCAATGGCGCTCCTACGATCACGAAGAAGAAACACGTGAACCCTTCTGCCCAGCGACGCCAAGGTTCTGTCTGCAACCGGATCAAGCGACGCTCGCTGGCGATCAGTGTGTTGTGGATGCTACTGGCTTGTGTTCCGCCAATCTCATCCGGGCGTGATTTCAACAACGCGAACCCGGTGAATGCGGCCAACTGCCCAATCGCGGCGTGAGTTCGTTCACTTTGCCGTGACCGCTCGCGGCTGATCAATCGCAACGGCAACTCGCTAGGCCGGACACTAGCGATATCTTCATCGGCCAGTGCATTGCCCAACGGGATTTCAAAGGTGGATTCACCTGGCACGATGCCTTGCAAGCCTTCGCCACGGACGACCTTGCTGTCGACCAATTTCAGGACCAAAGCTTGCCGCTCTTCGTCCATTAAAAGTTGACCTTCACTCGCGGTCACCTCGAACGCGTCGTCACTCTTGCCACGGACAATGACCGTTGGTGAAATCATGCGGCGATCGATCACGTCACGAACGTGAATGGAAAAACCATGATCCGATGTGAACGAGTGCTGCGCCTCCAGCACTTTGTAAGCGATATCCTCGACTGATAACAAAACCACGCGTTTGACACCTGGCTTCCCCCACGACACTGCCATGTCACTGCAATAGACAGCGACGGGACTTAACAGAGCAGCAAAGATAATCGCCGGCTGCAAAAGACGTAGCGGCGAGATCCCCGACGACTTCACCGTGCTGACTTCACCGTCAGCCGCCATCCGTCCATACACACAGCAAACCGAAAACAGAGCCGTTGCCGGAACGGCGTGCTGCAGCGAGATAGGAATGGCGAACGGCAGCAATTGCAACACCGCCAGCGGTCCAAGTCCCTTGCGAATCAACTCGCGAGCCACCGCAATCAACAGGATGATCGTGGTCAACACGACCAACGAGACGATGAAGATTTTCAAAATCTCCAGCAAAATCGTTCGTGTCAGGCGAGTTGGAATCACAGGTTACTTTTGCAAACAAACGGTAAAATGAATCGGCTATGAATCGAAGGACTGACTTGCTTCTTTGACCACGTGGTCAGTCAATCGCATCACGAATATTCAGTCACGGCGAGGTGGGCTGACCAGTGAATATGCCGCCGGCCCCGTCGCAAATATGGATAATGTCCTAGTTCCCAAAAAGCTTATCAATGCGAAGTTTCTCGAAGCTCTTATTGAAACTCTGCTCGAGCTGCTGCTGTCCGCGTCCGAGCTGCTGCTGTAAAAAGCTGCCGGCTGCATCCTGAACTGCTCCCTGAGCGGCACGCACTCCAAAGTCCGCAACCACTTTCTGGATGCCTGCTGAATCCAAACGTGGACGACTGAGTGTTCCTCCGATCGGCAGCGTCATGGATTGCCCGGCAAGTCCCTTCAGATCATTACCCAACCAGCGAGCATCTAGTGGAATCTGAGCGGTCAAGTTCAGCCGTCCATCAAAAGCAACTTCGCCGCTGGTGACCACCTTGGCCCGATCGACCTCCAGCATCAATGCGCGGTGATCAACAATCCCGCTAGCGACTTGAAAATCAACCGTTTGAGCCGGAAGCGTGATCAGCGTCTTACCCGTACTGGCGGGACGCACGTTGGACCCGATCGCGGCGAGTGCTTGCAACTGGCGAGCCCCCGCGATCACCTGATCAGCAAGCGGTCCCGCGTTCATCCGTACCTGTTGAATGTCCAAGCGGCCTCGGATTTGGCTTCGCGTCGGATCGTCGACATAGATGCGGGCCTGTTCCAAATCGGCACTGAAGACGCCTTCCACACGAGCGGCATCGGCGGCAATGGGGGCCAGGTATTTCAGCCACTTCTCGGTCATGTCCGGCGTGAGACTAACGCCACGAGCGATCGGCCCAGGCGTCACATCGATCCACAACTCCGGTCGATAGTGCACGTCACCGGCAACATAAATTTCACCCTGACCCGTGCTAGCGGATGCGGACTCAAATCCCGTTTGGGATTCAAACGGCGCGATCTGCGGCCCGATCATCTGAGGAGTTAGCCGGCTGACTCCCAAGACCGGAATCTTGCTGGGCGAAATGGTCACCGTGTCTTCGGTCATCCGGAACGGCACTTCCGCCGGCCCGAACAACATGCCCGCGGTGTCGACGGTTTCCCAACCCAAGTTGCCCTTCACAGTAAAGGCATATTGATTGTTGTTGCCTCGTGCATAACGAATTTCCAAAGGCGTCTCATGCAGACCTTCGGCGACAATCACGGTCCCCGATAAGTCCGTCAGCCGTTTGGATACCTGATCCATTTGAAAGCGAGCAGGGCCACGCAAATCGACGTCAGCGATATCATTGAAATAAGACGCCGTTCCGGCCAATGTGGCTCCACACCAATCGGTCGAGAGCTTGAAGGAATCTGCCTTCACACTCATTTGCGCCGCGTTCAACAGCAATTGAGCATCGATTTCGACAGCCGACTCTTGCCAGACCGCCTTGGACGCCCGTCCCGCTTCCAGCAAGGCGACATCACGCCCAGATAGTTGCGTATCCAAATGCAATTGAGTGGTGTCGCCCACCACGATCGTATTTCCCTCGACACTTCCACGGACGGCCCACTCGCTGCTTGGATTCGAAGTTCGGTTGGAATTGAAACCAACCGGACGAACCGAGCGAGGGTCTTGAGCGATTCGCTTAGGTGCACTGGTTTGCAATCGATTCAAGTCAGCTCGCCAAGCGATTTCCACATCCGCTCGGGAATTGATCCATTCACCCTGGATCGCCGCCGACAACGCGTCACCGGTAACCGTCATCGACTGGATCACCACTTCACTTTGTGGCCAGTAAGCTTTTCCGTTGAAGTGAATCTTCACCAGTTCTTGCTGCCAATCACGATCGGCGATCGGCACCTGCAATGAATTCACTTGGCTATCGATCGTTTGCAGCACCACAGCACCGTTACCATTGACCGAAGCCCGCGCGGTGAAGTCCAATCCGCCTCGGCAATTGGCCAGTGACTCCGGTAACCAAGGACGGGCGAGTTCTGCGATGGTTTCAATTCGTCCCTGCCCTCGCAACTTCAACGGAATCATCTCATTTCGGCTTAGACGGGGAACCGTTTGCACCAAGTCCACATCTGCTCGCAAGCCATCGCCTTCAAGATGCAATCCTCCACGGGTCAACTCTTCCAGTGCCCAACGATTCCCTTGCCCAGTCCATCGACCTTCAACGTCGATCGTGGAATGCAATTGATCTTGTCGAATACGCTGCTGCGGAGAAACCTCAACGACCAAATCACGAATGTCGCTTTCTCCACGAAGCCGCCACAAACCGTTGGACTCGGCGTCCCAACGCACGTTGGCACGGATGTCTCCCTGCAAACCTTGTTGATCCATCTCAAAGATGGGCCCAAGCATTCGGGATAGTTTTCCGAAGTTCACGTCCACATCCGCCGAACCGGATGCCAAGTCACCCTGACCTCGGATCGTCGCAAACGGACTTCGCATTTCAAACTGTTCCGCTCGCAACTGGAAAGTGTCGCTGGCCACGATGGCGGTCGCATCCATGGGAGCGATCCGGACCGACTTGCCGCCGGCGGTCGCTTCAATCGCATCGCTTTGAACAATCAAACGACGACGACGTTGATTCCCGCGTCCTTGTCCATTGGTTGCGGTCGAGTCCATCGGCTGGATACTGGCGCGAACCACTCCGCGGTGCAACTGTGCGTCTTGACGCAGCGGCAATAACCCGGGCATCGCCGCATGCAAACGATGCAAGTCCACTTCGACATCGGCCGTTGCATCGACTTGATCGAGCCAAACCAGCGGATTGGAATCAGTTCCAGAGATCGAGATTGAATCAGAAAACGAACCGTTCAGTGCAACCACAGCAAAATCAGTTCGAGCTTTCAATTGACGAGCGACGATGCGGCCCGGCTGCCATGTCCCATCACCGTCTAGTTGAGTCAGTTCGTTGCTCCATAGTCTCGCGTGAGTCTGCGGATCAAACGCCGCCAAGCCACGCAGCTTCACCTTACGCAGCGACACACTTGGGTGCCCCGACGTTGGTACCGACACGATCGCGTTGCCCGATAAATCGCCGGTAATTTCAGCGGGAAGCTCGCTTTCGGGAAAACGCAACGCCACCAAACTTAAGATTGAAAGGGGAAGGGAATCCGTTTCCACGTCCAAGGTCAACGGCAAGCCATTGCCTTGCACTGAACACGCGAGTTTGCCTTGCAAAGATCCCTCACCGCCACCCGGCTGGCTTAGCACGCCCTGCCATTGAGATTCCAATTGATCCGGTGTAATTGCAATCGAAGCATTGGATTGATCGATCGCCCAAGTTGCACCCGTTGATGAATCCGTTAAGTCAACGTGCAAGCCTTGAACCTGAACGACGCCATCTGGCCGCATCGTTGACGGGGAGTCCGAGGGTGCAAGAAAGTCGATGCAGTCTTCTTCGATTGAAGTGGTGCGTTGATCCACGCGGCAACTCACCATCACGTCTCGCAACACGATCTCGCCAAAGTTGCCCGACGAAACATCCCCTCCAAACAATTGTGGCAACGTCAAGCTGGTTCGCAATTCACCGACTTCCACCGTTGATCCGGCGCGACGACCTTTCATCCGCAAACCAGTCACTCGCGTCGGCGTGACCCATCCGACCTGGATCGAATCCGCATCGGCATCCCAGCCATAACTGGCCAACGCTTGAGCCAGAATCGATCGACTCAGCGGTGAGTAGCTCACCATGCTCGGTGCCGCAGCAACCACAAGTCCCATGAATAGGAACGACATGATCCCTATCATTCGGCGGCGGCGCATTCGATCGGCACGTCGGTGCACGGTCCGTTCTGTCTGCGCTCGTTCGGCTTGTGACAGTTCGCGAGACTGAAGATCAAAGTCTTTGATTGCTCTGCGTCGCATCCGTGCGTCTCGCTTCGAATAGATGAGTCGAATCACGATCGCATATTCCCGGGCGATCATCGACTTTGCACGATAGCCGGAATGTGGGTTTCAGCGCAAGAGAGAAATACAGAACCCTGCGTAGGGTTGCTCAAAAAGTCTGCAATGCGGTTGCGTCATCGGCATGCGTTGCATCCGTTTGCTCGCACTCTTGAACTCCAGCGCATCCGAACCTCGATACATCGGGACGGTCAGTGCAACTGATCCTCTGCGTAACGTACGCGCATAAAAAAAGCTCCCGGAAAGTACGAGGTCCTAGGGGGGCGGAGGACAACGCGCTTCTATTCCGGGAGCCGGTGGGTGGTGTCGTCCGAATTGGCGCATCGCATCCTTGCTAGCACCAACCGAACTAAAAGTACTTAAGAATCTGACGAGTGTTTTCGAGTCATCCATGACCCAACCGCACTCACGATTTTCGCAGCCAACTCCGAAGAGTGACCCGTGCGAAAAGCATTCTTAAACACTTCATTTGGGTCGCAAAAGGTTGCCGAAACAACCGGCTCACGACCATGAGCGGGAACTTAGCTGGGGCGGCTTTCGCGGGTCAAGGCAGTTTTGCAAATTCTTTCAAGTCAAACGTTCAACGAGCCGGGGGTGGATGAATCTGGCAAACGAAATACGGTAAACTCTGGTCGTAAAAATATATTTGCTCGTTTCAAACTTTCGCTTCAGTTGGACATTCACCATGACTTGGTTTGCTAGCTATACGCCGATAGCGTTGTTAATTTCGTTGATCGCGATCGCCGGTTGCCAGCCACCTCAAGATTCGGCGCAACAAGCAAACGCCCCTGGCAAAAAGAACCGCGACGGTCTGTTGCATTTTGCTGTCATTCCCAAGGGGGAAAATCACATCTATTGGCAATCCGTCAAACACGGTGCCGAACAAGCTGGTGAAGAAGTCGGGGCGAGAATCACCTTCAAAGGCCCAGCCAAAGAAAGTGACCGCAACGAACAGATCAACGTGGTGCAAGGGTTCTTGAACGCTCAGGTCGATGGGATCTGCCTGGCACCATTGGACGCGGACGCGTTGATCCGTCCGGTCGAAGAAGCCGGGCGTGCCGGGGTTCCGGTCGTCATCTTTGACAGTGGTCTCAACGCTGCCAAAGACGCCATGGTCGCGTTTGTAGCAACCGACAACTTCCGCGGCGGCCAAATCGCTGCCCAAGCGATGGCCGACAGCCTCGGTGAGTCCGGCGGCAAAGTCATTTGCTTGCGATACAACAAAGGCAGCGACAGCACGCACAAACGGGAAGAGGGATTCCTCGACGGGCTGAAACAATTCGACAACATCGAAGTGATCAGCAGTGACCAGTACTCCGGCACGACCACCGAATCGGCGATTGATAAGGCTCAAACGCTACTGAATCGTTACGGCGACGACGTCGACGGGATTTTTGCCGCCTGTGAACCCAATGCCGAGGGCGTGTTGCGAGCGATCCGGGATCGAGGACTGCAAGGAAAAGTAAAATTGGTGGCCTTCGATAGCAGCGATTCCCTTCGAAATGCTCTGTCGGCCGGCGAAGTTGCCGCCATCGTGCTGCAAGATCCGGTGCAAATTGGCTATCTGGCCGTCAAAACTTTGGCGGACCACTTACGGGGAAATCCCGTCGAAACCTTCGTAGACACCGGCGTTTACGTCGCCACGAAGGATAACTTGGACGACGAAACAATCACTCGTCTGCTCAATCCGCCCAAGTCCTGAAAGAACGTCTTGCCAAAATGCCCTCTCTGCGACCATACTTCGGGGCCAATTTCAACACACTCCCCGTTCGTCGCCTGAATTTCGATGGCTAAAAGCAAGAAAAAAGCAGAGACCATTTTCCTGGTCTGTGAAGAAACCGGTCACTACAACTACACCCTGCGTCGCAAGCCAGGTGGTGAGAAGTTGCGGTTGAAGAAGTACAATCCACATGTGCGCAAGCACACTTGGCACCTCGAAAAGAAAAAGTAGTTCGCTAGTTTTTCCCAACGCTGACGGAAGCGTTTCGCTGAAACATTCCGGTTTCACCCGCCAGCGTGGCCCTTTGATTGGCCAAAGCTCCACGAGGCAACACGGATGAAGCGGCAATGGCGGATCACGCCACACGATGGCCCGATGGTCGAACAATTGATTCGAACGTCAGGCCTTTCGCCCGTCGTTGCACAGCTATTAGTCAGTCGCGGCGTTTATTCGTCCGATGACGCTACAGCCTTTTTGGACACCAAGCTCACCAACCTGCGCGACCCGCAGGAACTTCCCGGTGTGCCCGAGGCCACTCGGATCCTGCTCGACGCGATCGAGCAATCCACGCCCATCGTCATCTACGGCGACTACGACGCCGATGGAATGACGGGCTCCGCAATCCTGGTCAACGGACTGCGATTGTTGGGTGCCGATGTGGCTTATCATGTCCCCAATCGTCTCGAAGAAGGCTACGGCCTGAACGAGGACTCGATTCGCAAACTGGCCCAGCGTGGCAAGAAGCTAATCGTCTCGGTGGATTGCGGAATCACAAGCGTCCACTGCGCCCAAGTTTGCCGGGAACTGGGCGTCACCCTGGTGATCACCGACCATCACCAGATGAATGACACGCTGCCCGATGCGGCGGCGATCGTTCACCCGCGACTTCCTGGCACGAACTATCCCTTCGGGGAACTTTGTGGCGCCGGCGTCGCTTTCAAATTGGCGTGGTCGCTTTGCCAAGCCAAGGCAGGCCAGAAAAAAGTCACACCGCCGATGAAGCGGTTCTTGATGCAATCACTGGCTTTGGCCGCAATCGGCACGATCGCCGATGTTGTGCCGCTGGTCGATGAAAACCGAGTGCTAGTCAATCACGGACTGAAGACCATGCAGAGAGAACCACTGCCGGGCCTGTTCGAATTGATGAAACTGACCAAGCTGGACCAGGCATCCGAATTGACCACCGAAAGCATTGCGTTTTCGCTTGCCCCGCGACTGAACGCCGCCGGTCGGCTAGGCCAAGCCCAACTCGCGATTGAGCTGATGACGATCGAAGCCGGCGAGCGAGCCTGCATGCTGGCGGAGTACATCGACGGCCTCAACGGCACTCGCGATACACTGCAGCGAAGCGTGCAATTGGCCGCACAAAAACAAGCCAAAGAAGAATTCGACGTGGATGAAGACGCCGCGTTGGTGCTCAACGGCGTCGGCTGGCATGCCGGAGTAATCGGTGTTGTCGCCGGACGCCTGGCCGAAAAGTACGCCAAGCCCGTCATCATCATCTCGATGGACAACACGGGCAAAGCCGACGCAGTGGGATCCGGCCGCGTGGGCGGAACCGGCATCAACCTGCACGCCGCTTTGCTGGAATGTGAAAACCGGTTGGAACGTTTCGGCGGCCACCCCGCTGCCGCCGGTTTGACCATCCGCGAATCAGAAATCGAAGCCTTCCGAGGCGACTTTTGCGAAGCGGTTTCGCGCCAATGGGCCGAACAGGAGATCGTGCCGTCGATTCAGATTGATGCAGAGGCCCCACTGGGCCAACTGAACCTGCACATCATGAAGGAAATCGAAACCATGGCCCCCTTCGGCGCGGGCAACCCACGACCGGTGTTGCTGGGCCGCGGCGTCGAACTGGCGGAACCAGCCAAAAAAATGGGCGGTGGTGAACGCCACTTATCGGTCCGTTTCAAACAGGGCGACCGAGTCATTCGCGGGGTCGCCTTTGGTGCGGCCGACTGGTGCGATCCACTGAACGAATGCAGAGGCCCGATCGAGATCGCTTACCGACCGGTGATCAACGAATTTCGTGGCTACAAAAGCGTTGAAGTTCACCTGGTCGACTGGCGAGCTCAGGATTCCGGCATCTAGCCGCCGGCGATGCAATCAAGATTGGCGACGAAAAAATAGCGACTGGCGATCGGTTGATGTAACGGAATCTCTTCTAAATCCGTTCCCCCTGATCAGCATCTGGTCGACGGCGATCGGGCGGATTAAAGTACCCGTCCTATGAATACACTATTTGATCTCAAAAATGACGTCGCCGTAGTAATCGGCGGGACTGGCGAACTCGGCGGCCACATGGCCGAGGCTCTCGGTAGCGGAGGTGCCAAAGTTGCGGTTGTCGGCCGTAACGAAGAACGCGGCAATAACCGAGCCAAGGCGATCACGGACGCTGGCGGCGAAGCGAAGTTTTTCGCTGCCGATGGTTTGTCGAGCGATTCTCTGGAATCCGCCCGTGACGCCATCACCGCCTGGGCCGGAACGCCGACCGTGTTGGTCAACGCTGCGGGCGGAAACCATCCCGACGCGACGATTCCACCGGGTGCCGATATCTGCAAGCTTCCCCGCGAAGCTTGGAACACGGTTTTCGATCTGAATCTGGTCGGCGGAGCACTGCTTCCCAGCCAAGTTTTTGCTCCGGCAATGATCGAAGCCGGTGTGGGCAGCATCATCAATATCGCATCGATGTCGGGCATCATCCCGCTGTCACGCGTAGTCGCCTATTCCGCCGCCAAGGCCGCCGTCATCAACCTCACCCTCTGGCTCGCTCGCGAATGGGCAACCACCGGCGTTCGCGTTAACGCGATCAGCCCTGGCTTCTTCCCCGCTGAACAAAACCGAAAGTTGCTGTTCAACGAAGACGGCACCTACACCGAGCGTGGTGGTCAAATCATCGGCCACACCCCAATGGCACGTTTTGGCAAGCCAGAAGAACTCGCCGGAGCCACCATCTGGCTAGCCAGTCGCCAGGCTTCGTCGTTCGTCACCGGACAAAACATCGCCATCGACGGCGGCTTTGCTTCCGTCACGATCTAGCTTCCCGCTAGCGTCCCCATCGGAAACAACCGACACCGCAGTGATCCAAATTGCGGTTATCGGTTCTCCACGACATTCCATAATTCCCACCAGACTCTTCCCCCACGAGCCGCCTAAATGATCGAGCTTCGAAAAGACGCCAAGTACTCCCTCGTCATTCCGACCAGCATGGGAGTTCGGCTGACGCCGGCTGACCACCAGCCGTTTCATTGCAGCGACACCTTCAAGATGCAGGGCACCAGCGCCGAATCCAACGTCGGCAGCATCGCGTCGTTCCTCGGTTTGCCTGTCAAAATCCTGACCGCGTTCGTTAAAGACAGCCCCGTCGCTCGGTTCATCAAAGACGACTTGGCTCGTCGCCACATGGACTACGAAGGCCCCGAATTCTCGCAAGACACCCCCTGGGGCGTTCGTCACCAGATCAACATGGCCGACAGCGGCTGGGGATCTCGCGGACCTCGCGTTCAAAACGACCGTGCTGGCGAAGTCGGCCGCAAACTGAACGTCAAAGACTTTGACCTGGAACGAATCTTCGGTGACGAAGGCGCTAAGATCGTCCACATGTCTGGGCTGATCGCGGCTCTGTCGGAAGAGACCAGCGAGTTCTGCCTGGAAATCGCTCGCGTGGCCAAGAAGCATGGGGCTCGAATCTCATTCGACCTGAACCACCGCGCCTCGTTCTGGAAGGGCCGTGAAGAATTACTAGCGGCTCAGTTCAAAGAAATCGCCAGCCTGTCGGACATCCTGATCGGCAACGAAGAAGACTTCCAGCTCTGCTTGGGCGTCGAAGGCCCTGAAGCTGGCGGACAAGGCATCGCTGCCAAGATTGACGGCTTCAAGGGCATGATCAATCGCGTCAAACAGGAATACCCTTCAACGACTTTGTTCGCCACTACGCTGCGTGAAGTCGAAAGCGCCAACTCGCACATGTGGGGCGCGATTGTGTCACACGGTGAAAACTTCAGCGTCATCGAACCTCGCCAAATTGGCGTCTTCGACCGGATCGGTGGCGGCGACGGTTTCGTCGGCGGATTGCTCTACGGCGTGCTGAAGGGTTGGGACGCGGACAAGAGCTCCCAATTCGGTTGGGCGACCGGTGCACTCACTGCTACGCTTAACACAGACTACGGCCAACCTGCCGACGAAGACCAAGTTTGGAGCATCTGGAAGGGCAACGCTCGCGTCCAACGCTAGCGAAGCACTGGAGCCTACGCTTCAGGGTCAAGTAGGCCGGACCGAGCCGCTTCGGCGCAGTTCCGGCATTCCTACTCGATTATCAATCGCTCGCGAAAAGACCTCCATGAACGACGACGATGACCTCTGCCTTTGTTTTCACGTCAGTCGTCGCAAAGTCGTTCAGTACATCCGTGTCGAAAAGCCACGGCGACTTAGCGAGCTTTCTAACTGCTATGGAGCGGGCACCGGCTGTGGCTGGTGCCGCCCTTTCCTGCAGCGGCTGATGGAAGCCGAGCACCCAGACTCGGAAACCCTGCCAACACCGCAGGAATACGCCGAGCAGCGGAAACTCTATCGCAAAAAATAGCGGGTTTTGCCAAAACCCATCCTGCGACCAACCCGTCTCGCCATCCCCACCGTCCTTTCGACGATCGTTGGACGCCTACTTGAAAACGCGATGATTGGATAAATTAGCAGCACGAGAAACTCCGTACGCTCAACCACTTCTGGAAAACAAGCGAACCGTGACTGCGACCTCCAACCTCCGCCGCCGACCTGTTGTCCTCATCGTTCGTGATGGATGGGGCAAAAACCCAGATCCGAAATGGGATGACTGCAATGCCGTCCATCTCGCGAAAACCCCGGTCGACAGTGCCCTGACCGACGAATACCCGTCCGTCTTGATCGCGACCTCCGGCGAAGACGTTGGCTTGCCCGATGGCGTCATGGGCAACAGCGAAGTCGGACACCAAAACATCGGTGCCGGACGGATTGTCGACCAAGAAGTGATGCGAATCACCCGCGCCATTCGTGACGATTCGTTCTTCTCCAACCCCGTCGTCACCGGTGCGATTGATCACGTTAAAAAGTCCGGCGGCCGACTGCACATCCTCGGCCTGATGTCCGATGGCCGAGTCCACAGCGATCTGCAACACGCGATGGCCACCATCGAATTGGCCAAACGCAATGCCCTGACCGGCGATCGACTGGCGATCCACGCGATCACCGACGGACGCGATACGTCACCACGCGGCGGGCTAGGCTTCGTCAGCCAAATCGAAGAGCGATGCCAAGAAACCGGTGTCGGCGTGGTCGCTTCGGTGATCGGTCGCTTCTATGCAATGGACCGTGACTTGCGTTGGGAACGCGTCCAAACCGCCTACGACATGCTAACCAAGGGCACCGAGAAAACAGCGACGTCCGCGGCCGCGGCGATTCAGAACTACTACGATCACCCAACCGATTCCAACCGCGATGGAGACGAGTTCATCGAGGCCACTTCCATTGTTCCCGAAGGCGGCTCGGCGATCACAATCCAGCCTGGCGACGCGATGATGTTCATCAACTACCGCGGCGACCGGACCCGCGAGATCACCAAAGCGTTCACATTCGATGACGCGGCCTGGAAAGACATTCCCGGTGGTGGCTTCGATCGTGGTGACAAAATTGACAACCTGTACTTCGCCACCATGACCGGCTACGAAACCGGCTTGCCTGTCGAAGTCATTTTCGAAAAGCCACCTAAGATGCCACACATCTTGGGGGAAGTGATCGCGGCCAATGGACTGAAACAATTCCGCTGCGCCGAAACTGAAAAGTACCCCCACGTCACGTTCTTCTTCAACGACTATCGCGACGATCCGTTCGGCGGCGAAGACTGGGGCATGGCGCAGTCGCCCCGCGATGTTTCAACGTACGACCAAAAGCCCGAAATGTCTGCCGAAGGGATCACCGAAAAGGTCCTTGAGCATTTGAAGGCGGACGACGAGGACGTTTATATCGTCAACTTCGCCAACGGTGACATGGTTGGTCACACCGGCGTCCTGAAAGCCGCGATTGAAGCCGTCGAAAAAGTCGACGATTGCGTCGGCCGCATCGCCGAAGCCACACTGGCTGCTGGTGGAGCTTTAATCGTGACTGCGGACCACGGAAACTGCGAGCAAATGATCAACCCGGAAACGGGAGGCCCGCACACCGCCCACACCACCTACACGGTCCCACTAATCGTCGTCGATCCTGACCTAAAGGGAAAGAAGCTTCGTGAAGGCGGCCGACTTGCCGACATCGCACCGACCCTGCTGGAATTGCTCGGCATCGAAAAACCAGCCGAGATGACCGGCGAGTCACTCATCGAAAAGGGCTAAAAGCCCATCGGCGAAAGGTTGACGGGTAAAGGCCGACCGATAGAGAACAACGGCAACGACACCATCATCGATGCCGGTCTTCGACAAACGCTTCAGACGCTCCGCAAATCGAATCGACAATCATCCTCAATCCCATTGAGGATGCGGGACGTTGGCGGGCGGCCAACGCAATATTGGCCACCGCGTTAGCTGGTTTGAATACCTGCCGCCTTCTACTCACATCGCGCCGGAGGCAGTGAACGATCAATAACCAATCAACTCAGCAAGCGCCGCCGACTGGCGACCCCGAACGATGGCAAATCGGCAATCGCAAACTGGCCCTCGCCGCCACCCTCATCCTGACGATCGGCTTGGCCGCGACGCTGGCGCGTGTTGTCTTCCAGTACCAAACGCCCGGCCCCTTCACGCCCAGCCAACAAGGCTTGTGCGACTTCCACAACGGAATCTACTTTCCCGCCCAAGCCGCTATCCGAGGCGAAAGTCCTTACAGCGAGGCGTACGCGGCGAAGTATCCAGTCGCACGACAGATACCATTCTTCTCGCCGGTTATCCTATGGCTGCACGCTCCCTTGGCGATGCTGCCATTGCATGCGGGTGAAACGCTCAACACCTTGTTGCAAATTGCATTGCTAATAGCTCTCGCTGCTATCTGCGCCGATGCCGCGGGTTTTCGGCGACGACTGGACGTGGTGCTCGCGATCGCAGCGGCAATCGTGTTCACGCGATGTGGGCACATCACATTGTTCAACGGTTACTTCACATTCCAACTGGTCGTGGCAACTTATCTTGCCGTAATCTGGGCAGATCGCAAACCGATCGCTTCCGCTTGGATGCTGCTAATCGTTTCTGCGAAGCCCACCTACATTCTACCGCTCGGTTTTCTGATGCTGGCACGTGGCAACTACCGTGCTCTTACCGTAGGCGCCGCTCTTAGCATTGTTGGCGCAGTAGCCTCGTTAGGCTGGATCGCCTACCACGAAGGCGGCGGCGACATGGTCAATGGCGTCAGTATCCTTCAAGAACAAATCGTCCACACCCAAGAAGTCCATCGCGGCATGCAAGATGAATCACCCGTGTTCTCTTGGACACGGCTCGACCTCTTTGCCATCCTCGCCAAGTGGTCCAAAAACGATCCTGGCGACCTACCCCATCTCGCGTTCATGTTCGTGATCCTCGCTTTACCGATGGCAGCTCTACGAAGAATGAAAAACGCGAATGTGAACGATAGCATCACAGGCATCACAGGTGCGTTGGCGATGACGACACTGCTCGTCAGCTTATACCACCAATCGTATGACGCCTTATTGCTAGCCGCACCACTCACTGGACTAATCACAACTAACTTCGATCGTGCATCAACCGCTTGGCGACGCATCGATACCCGACTGCGATATGTCCTAATCGCACTGCTGGCATGTCCAGCAATGAACTATCTATCGACACGCATGTTTCTGATGCGACTCGACCCTCCCGCCTGGTTCACACGAATCGCGACCAGCCTCAATGGCGCGAGCCTCGCTCTGGCGTTAGGGATTTTGGTATGGATCGCCTGGGCATCTAAAAAACCACATAAATCACATCAGCAGAAAACCTGATCTTCGACTTCCGGTCATTTGGGTTATTCTCCGCTGGACAACTACGAGGGTCACAACAACCGGCAAAGACTCCAGCAAGACTCTTATTCAAGGTGGGTCTCTACCGCACCAGCGACTGTAGTGCGACGTACACGCAAAATCCCGCGTCTTGGCGAACGAACATATTGATCATCTCACCCAGACGATTGTGGCCCATCGCATTGCCAACCGCATCGATACGGGCAATCTGCACCTGAAGAGCGTCCCCGGACGAACCTGCGTAGCGGAACAATCGAGCTCGCCATCGCTTGGCGTAGATCCTGTTCATAGCGGACTGCTGTTTCTCACCCATCCGATCGTTCAGATACTTCGGAAAGATCCAACGGAAGAAGCTGATGAACGATGCCACAAACAACCCCAACATGCCAGCCAAAACCAGTAAAACGTTTGCTGCCCCCGTCCCCAGAACACCGAACCCAATCATTAGCAACGGAAACATTCCGACGATGACAATTAGGATCACCCATGCAACCAGAGGCAGGTACTTGTAACGCCATTCAATACCGTTGATTGCGGAGTTGAGACTTTCCACGTGCGGGAGCAGGTCTTCGATCAAACTTCGAATCTGCGTTTCAATACGTCCTACAGGTAACTCGACCGGCTCACCTTGATACACCTGCGTTTGTTCGGCTAGAGCGTATGTCAACCAAACCCAAGCGGCATCTTCAGACGCCGTCTTCATCGGAAACGCACTCTGCACCCCCTTCGAATGACGAGCGATTTCGTTGAGCACGAGCAACACACGCGCGGTCGTGGCTGCATCATCGTTCTGACACGACAACCGAATAGCAGCCAACAGCTTTTTTCGCACCGGATCTGTCGAAGGCGTTTTCGCCTCACCCTTTAGCAGACTACGAAGGCGTTCAAGATATTCAAGGTCAGAGCTTGCCGCATAACCCAAATCCGCCGACTGAGACTCAAGCTCAGTCATCACCGTATCAGTCCACGACGCCGGGGCCTTCCAGATAGCAGATCGCAACAACCGCAAATAGAAAGCGGTTCGAAACGCAGGTTCGGTTTGGCGAATCGATCGCTCGCACTGATTCAACAACTCTTCAAACTGATCAAACGGTAACGCGTCAACCAATCGCAACCAGAGCGACTCCGTCAACATATAGAACACTGGCGACCGAAGCTTCTCGGCAACAAATTGAACGACCTTCGCCAGCATCTTGTCCGGAATTTCCGTCCGCAGGTATTCACCAACAAGACTCGATAGCCCAGGGTCCGACGGATACGCGGCCAACCCATCGATCAGATGCACTAGATACTTACTAGTCGGACGACCGGCAGTCGTGTCGGCCAACAACGCCGCCAGATAGTAGTCCGGCGGAGTACGGCGTGACTGGGCAGCCAATCGCTTCGTCGCCGCAGCGGGATCCGCCACGGCAAGCTGCCGCAACGACAGCGTACTAGCTGGTTTCGCGGATCGCGCCGGCCGTACATTTCCACTTGGTGCACTGGAGACCGACGGTGTTGCTTCCGCCGCTGCGGAGTTCTTACTCCACGCATCAGCGGCATCCGCAAACTGCTGCTTTTGCTTGCCGTAACGCAACTGCCTTTCTAGACGTTCGTACGCATCACGAACCTGACCAAACTCTGCCGGATGCGTTTCCGGCTTGTAGATCCGAATGGCTTTCCCATAGGCTCGCTTGAGATCGCGTCGGTCATAACCTTCAGCTAGTCCAAAGAAGCCTACCGGGTCACCAGGTAAAAGTGACAGATCATTCACTACGAATCGTTCCCCCCGGGCACCATCCGCATTTGCGGAACACCCGGTGGCGTCGGCATTTGGTAATTCGGTGGCATGATGCTAGGCATGGGCATTTCGGCTGGATGGAAACCCGGCATCGGAATATCCGGTCCGAACGATTTCCGCTTGATCAAACCTCGAATCTCGTTGGAACGCGCACGGCGTTCCTCGTTCCGTTCTATTAGCCGGCGTTGATCCTCTTCGATCCTCGCATTCATCCTTTCCTGGCTCTCACGAAAAGCCCGCTCATTTTCAAGCCGAACCTTTTCTATCGCTTCTCTTATCTTTGTCAGCGAATCCGAATCGCTCGAGGTGATTTCGCGAGGGGCTCGATCAACCGGCTGCCACGCCGGAACCGAAGCACCACTGGCATTAGACGAACCATTGTTCGACGGACCATCGCTTGGCAAACCGTTCACGAACGATTGCGGACCGGATCCCGTGGGCGATGTCGTCACCGTGGGCACAGCAGGCGTATTCGCATTACGCCTGGATGACCGAGAGACCGTTCCCGCCACCTTTCCCACAATGATCAAGATAAAGACGACCACTGCCACCCAGCCCTTGATGGATCCACCGACCGTTTCCACGCCACTAGGATTCCATCCCATGAAACGGCGAAACTTCCCGTTGAACGAATAGCTATCCGACCATGCGCTTTGATTGTCCGGATCCAGCAGAAGATCGAACCAATCTCGTTCGAGCGCATAGATTTCCGGATGCGCATCGAGATAATTCTTGACGGCATCGCATGCCGGTTTGACGCGGCGTTCCTCGATAATCGATTCGATGAACTGTTCGCGAAAGGCACCGCCTTCGATAGCTGGCCGCACCAAACTTTGCTGCAAAGAATACGCAAACTTGACATCACCTGTTTCGATTTGTGATGACAGAACCGTGTCTCGCAAACCAGCAACTTTCTGCAATCGCGCCACCGTAGCGGCGTACTCCGGCAACCGTTCGTTGCGTAGCGCACCGATGTACTGAAGAAGCTTGTCTTGTGGCAATTCGTAAAACTTCGCATGTAACACATCCAAGCATTGCCGTGCTCGATCACGCAGCCGCTGGTCGACCTCCGGCTTGACTGCGATTGCGGCGGTATTGCCCGTCGTCGCATTCCCTACATTGCCACCGCCCCATAGCTCACGCCGACGCAAGATGATTTGCTGGGCATCCCACATCGGATTGAAGTCCAACATCTCGCGAACATACGCTTTCCCTACCGTTGCCGTCGCACCGCGATCGGGTCCATTCGCGGGCGTCGAGTCCGTCACTGATCGTCTCCATCAGGATGGATCCCTAGCGACGACAAGCACATCATCAACATCTCTCGAGTAGCCAAGAACTCCGCCCGATCGGCCCGGTTCATAGCGGCCTCATACGCATCCAAAACGCTGTCGAGCTGTTCTCGCTGGGTGGGGTGCAATTCGCCCAGCATCCGTTCGGCATAGCGAGCAAGCTGCTGGTTCGCGAGATCCTCTCGAGGATAGAACTTCATCTCGCTAATCCGCCGCCGCGCCGCTTCCACTGACTTCGGCGATAAGCCCTTGATGTGATTTGTCAGCACGGTTCGGAACTTCTTGCCGCCCGGCGCATAAGCCTCCACCTCCAGCACGCCGCTAACGTCGTAAGTGAACCGAATGTAAAACGGACTGCCCGCCGGCCCCGGTGGCAACTCGCTGACTTCCAATTGTCCAAGCAAGACATTGTCACCCACCTTGCGAGCATCCCCTTGATACACCTTCACGGTCACCGAAGTTTGGTTCGGCGCCATCGTGCTATAAACCTCTTCCTTGGAAATCGGAATGGTGCTGTTGCGATGCAGCACTGGCGAGAAGTATCCCTCGTGGACCTGACCGCCGAGTTCCTTGGCAACCTCCACGCCCATCGTGAACGGGCACACGTCCGTCATCACCATGTCATCCACGGCTGCGTCGTCGTCGATCAAAGCCGCCTGGATTGCCGCACCTAACGCAACGACCTCATCTGGGTTGTGACGCATCACGGCTGGCTTTCCGAAATAGTCTTCGACGAACTTCTTGAGCACATCCATCCGCGTGGCACCGCCCACCAAAATCACCTCGTCAATTTCAGTGGGCTGTATTTCAGCGTCTCGCAACGCTCGCGCGATCGGCCCAGCCACCCGCTGCATCAGCGGATCGCATAGCCGCGCAAACGTTTTCCGGTCGATGCGGAACTTCTTCGGTTTCGCCGCAAACCGACCGTCCACATCAGGCACACGAATCGACGCTGATTCCTCCGTTGCCAACGTACGCTTGGCTGTCTCACACTCGCTTCTCATGCGAGCCACCCGCAACGGATCATTGAACTCAGCAATCTCCAACTGCGCGTTCTCCGACGCCAGCACTTCCGAAACGATGCGATCGGTGAAGTCCTCGCCGCCTAGTAGGCTTTCGCCCGCACTCGAACGAATCTCAAGCGTCCCCTCAAACACTTCCATCACGGTCACATCAAACGTGCCGCCACCCAAGTCGATTACGACGATATTCTTCTCGTCATCGCGATCATGAAAGCCATACACCAAAGCCGCCGCGGTCGGCTCGTTAATCATCCGCCGCACATTCAGCCCCGCCATCTCACCGGCCAACCGTGTCGCTTGCCGAGCGTGGTCGTTGAAATAAGCTGGCACGGTGATCACCGCATCGGTCACCTCAACGCCCAATGCCGCCGACGCATCCTGCTTCAGCGATCGCAGCACAAGACTGCTCAATTCATGTGGCGTGAATTCCTTGTTGCCAATCTTCAATCGGCGATCCTGCCCCATGTAACGCTTAAAGCACCATGCACATGACTCGGGGTCGGTGACACGAAGCTCTTTTGCCGTTTGCCCAACAACGACCTCGCCATTGTCTAGCACGCCTACAACCGACGGAGTCAACACACCGCCATGCGCCGTTGGCAACAACTCCGGCTTGCCATCACGAAAGATGCTAGCTAGGGAGTTGGTTGTCCCCAGATCGATCCCGATGCAAGGAACACTGTCGCCGGAATTGCGAGGTCCATCGGGATTCGAACGTTGCGGTTCACGTGGTTCAGACATCGGCGATCGCTTCGAAGCCTAGGGATTGGAAAACAGGCAGTTTACCAAACTAAAAAGCGGCCTGAAAGAAAAACACGGCGGGGATTTGAGGAGGTAGAAAGGGTCACAGGACCACAGGACCACAGGACCACAGGACCACAGGACCACAGGACCACAGGGATGCAGGGATGCAGGGATGCAGAGATGCAGAGATGCAGAGATGCAGGGATGCAGAGCTAGGCGTGTGCATGAAAAAACCCACGCTGCTTTGGCAGCGTGGGTTTCGTGGTTTAAGCAGCTAGGCTTCTATCCAGTGAACTGTTGCAATCGCTTAAGCGATTAAACGGTTTCTGGAATTTTTGCCGTGCGAACCGTTGCGATGATCGCACTGGCGACCATGTACGGATCGGCGTTGGAAGCCGGACGACGATCTTCGAGCCAACCCTTCCAGCCGTGCTCGACGGTGAAGATTGGAATCCGGATCGAAGCACCACGGTCGGAAATACCGTAGCTGAACTTGTCGATCGATTGAGTTTCGTGAAGACCGGTCAAACGCTGATCGTTGTCGGCACCGTACACGTCGATGTGCTCAGTGATACGAGGCTCGAACGCTTGGCAGATCGCTTCGTAAACTTCCTTGCTACCGCAGGTACGCAAGGTCGTGTTGGAGAAGTTAGCGTGCATGCCGCTACCGTTCCAGTCACCCTTGACTGGCTTGCAGTGGTAGTTGATTTCCATGCCGTACTTTTCAGCGGTACGGTCAAGCAGGTAACGGGCAACCCAAATTTCGTCGCCGGCACGAGCTGCACCCTTAGCGAAGATTTGGAATTCCCATTGACCCATCATCACTTCGGCGTTGATGCCTTCGACGTTCAGACCAGCTTCGAGACATAGCTCGAGGTGATCTTCGACGATTTCGCGGCCAACCGCTTTGCCTGCACCGACGGAGCAGTAGTAAGGGCCCTGCGGAGCTGGGTAGCCTTCCGCTGGGAAGCCGATTGGCTTCTTGGTTTCAGGATCAAAGATGGTGTATTCCTGTTCGAAACCGAACCAGAAATCGTCATCCTTATCCTTGATCGTTGCCCGACCGTTGCTGCGGTGTGGCGAACCATCGGCGTTCAGCACTTCGCACATCACGAGGAAGCCGGTGCCCAAACGATCAGGATCGGGGCAGCAAAAGACAGGTTTGAGCAAGCAATCGCTGGCACCACCAGGAGCCTGTTCGGTGGACGAACCATCGAACGACCACATGTCAGCGTCTTCGACGTTGCCACTAAAATCGTCAACAACTTTTGTCTTGCTGCGCATGCTCTGGGTTGGCTGGTAGCCGTCGAGCCAGATGTATTCCAACTTGCACTTGGTCATGAACGCGAGTCTCCTCAGACTGGTTGGATTATCGGCCGACCACCATGGGGTGGCACTCGCGCGACAACCTAAAAAACGAAACATTTGGACTAAAAAACGGTCTACCCAACCGCGCGGCTAAACACACTCGCAGAATGAATCCACTTGCGTCGCTTGCAGCAGTGTTAAAATAACCGAAATTCGATTGCAATCCAGTGGTAACGGATAGATCGCTACGACGATCACCTCGCCAACCGGAATGCCAACGCCTATAAACTAGGAGCAAATCGACCGACAAACGACGGTTCAAAAGTCGCGTCGGGCGCCCTTGATTGAACATTCATTGCCCCTAGAAGGATTGCCGGGAACATGTCCAACGACTCTTTTCATTCAAACCCACCCCAGCAATACGGCAACGACGGTGGCTTTTCCGCCAATAACCCACCGCCCAAGAAGAGCCGCACCTGGCTGTGGGTACTGGGAATTGTTTTCGGTTTGGGGTTCATCGGCCTGATCGTTTGCTGCGGTCTGATGACCTTTGGATTTTCTAAATTTGGTTCCGTTGTTTTTGAGCCAGTTCGAGCTGAACTGAATCAATCTGCCCAAGTTCAAGACAACGTCGGCACGATCGACAAACTGACCATGAACTTCA
Organism: Rhodopirellula sp. J20-39; assembly: GCF_057365095.1. Lineage (NCBI taxonomy): Bacteria > Pseudomonadati > Planctomycetota > Planctomycetia > Pirellulales > Pirellulaceae > Rhodopirellula > Rhodopirellula sp. J20-39. Next base: position 7,416,606 of record NZ_CP195123.1, read on the forward strand.
CCGCCACGGTGAAGGAAGCTGAAGAGAACCCCGATTTCGTCATTTTCGACGCGGAAACCGAAGCAGGGCCTCAACAGTTTTCGGTCAAAATGGGCGCCCAAGGTGAAGTCGACGAGGCCTACCTGATTCAGCCCGACGGGAATCGGTTGAAACTGGACTTCACTTCCTCGGGCAGCGAACTTGCCCCGTTTGACGACTCTGATATCTCAACCGGCGAACTCGAGAGCGAAGCACCTCTGGACGAGACAGAAAAGGAACTTCGCGAGCTGGAATCCTCGCTGGAACTGAACTAGACCGCTACTGCGATAGCGATCACCGGCTTTTCAAAGCTTCCGAGCTTTGACCGAGATCAACTCGCCTGATCGATCGGACAAACCCGATTGGGGAACCTGATCGATCATCCGTGTTGTAGCGGGTTATCGCGGACCATCCCGAACCGGCCGACGCACCTGAAATCAGTTTCCGCTGGTCCATTAATCCCGATCCGTTACATTCGGGGCATGAGCAATGCACAAACTGATTCCGTCGCCGTTCTGACCGATTCCGCTGCCAGCGACAAAACCACGTCGCCGACCGCAGCCGCGTCCCAGGTCTCTGAAAATGAGGGCCCAGATAAGAAGGGCCCAGAATACAAGGCCTCTGAAAACAACGGCCCTCAAACCAGGGGCCCCCGCATCATCCGGCAACTGCCGCCCCAACTGGTCAACCAGATCGCCGCTGGCGAGGTCATCGAGCGGCCCGCTTCGGTGGTCAAAGAACTTCTTGAAAACAGCATCGATGCCGGCGCTACCCGCGTCGACCTAACCATCGATGGTGGCGGGGTCGAACTGATTCGAATCAGCGATGATGGCTGCGGCATGACTGCCGAACAACTGCCATTGGCCGTCACCAGTCACGCGACCAGCAAACTACCCGACGACGATTCGCTCTTTCACGTCGGCACACTCGGGTTCCGCGGCGAAGCACTCGCATCGATCGCCAGTGTTTCCCAGATGACCATCCGTAGCCGCGCCGAAGGAGAATCCAGCGGCAGCCAAATTGACATCCGCGGCGGCGTCATCGAATCCCCTGGTCCTTGTGGTTGCCCGGTGGGCACGACGATTGAAGTCCGCAACCTGTTCTTCAACACGCCGGTCCGCCGCAAGTTTTTGAAAACTCCACAAACCGAACGTGGACACATTGTCGAAGCCTTCACGCGGCTCGCGCTCGCTAACCCGAAGGTGCACTTCAGTCTCCGCAATGGTGACAAGGAAATGTTCGATCTGCTGCCCACCGTTCGTTGGGCAGACCGAATCGAAGCGTTCTTTGGGACCGAGATTTCGGAATCACTAATCCCGATCGATAGCGAAGACTCTCAGGTCAAGATCACCGGTTATGCCTGCGATCCTTCGGTCAGTCGCGGCAACAACCGAATGCAGTATCTGTTTTTGAACGGACGCCACATTCGCGACCGCGCCCTGCAACATGCCCTCGGTGAATCCTACCGCGGGATGCTGATGGTTGGACGGCATCCGGTTTGTTTCCTGCGGATGACGATGCCGCCGGAGATGATCGACGTCAACGTGCACCCGGCCAAACTGGAAGTTCGCTTCACCGACAGCGGTCGCGTTTACAGCCGTTTGTTGCAAACATTGCGTCAACGTTTTCTATCAACCGACATGACTCACCGAGTCGGTTCCCCCACACCACCGGAGCCGATTCAGGGTGCAGACCTTCGCACACCCAGCGAATCCGTGATGGGGATGCCCGCACGTGATGTCGACGTCCAGCGTCAATCCGTGATCGATTGGGCACGAACCGGCCAAGACACCGCCAGCGTCAGTCCTCATCTGCCGCAATCACATCGCATCGAGTCCGCCTCTTCCACGAACCCGGCGTCCTCAAGTTCCTCGTCATCATCCATGCTCGGCGGTGTGCCTGAATTCCAACCGTTCGATGGTGGTTCGCAGCGTGATTTGGCGAACCGATCCTCCACCGACGAACGTGCTCCTTGGGACGGGAACGAAGGGGATAGAAACGAAAACGAGTCCGCCACTGGCTTCCAATCCACTGCTGGCACCCAACCCGGCACCGACGGCGCATCGGGTGGAAACCCAAACGCGATCACCGGCCAGTCATTTCAGCCCGGTCAATCCGCCGGTCCTCGTCCAAGCGTGTGCTATTTAGGCTTCCAGGTTCACAACCGCTATTTGGTCACCCAAGACGAAAAAGGGATGGTCGTCATTGACCAGCACGCTCTTCACGAACGCGTCCTCTACGAGCGGGTTTGCAAGAAAGTACTCGGCGAAGAATCCTCACTCGAAGCTCAACGACTGCTCGTCCCCGAACCCGTTTCGATGACACCGGCTGAACGCGCCGCTGCCTTGGAAGTCAAAGACACGCTCGCCCGCATCGGTCTGGAAATCGAAGACTTTGGCGGCGAGACCATCCTGATCCATTCCTACCCCGCGATCCTGCCTAAACGCGGTCCTGCGGAAATGCTGCGGACGATCCTGGAGTCCGTTATGGGCGCCGGACGCGATCCCAACCCCAAAGATTTGCTGAACCATTTGCTCAGCACGGTCGCCTGCAAAGCCGCTGTTAAAGCCGGTGACCCGCTATCCCCCGAGGAAATCACCAGCCTGTTGGAGCAAAAAGACCTGTATCAAGAAACCCATCACTGCCCCCACGGGCGGCCAACGGCGTTATTCTTCAGCCTCAACGAACTCGACAAAATGTTTGGCCGTCTGGGCCACCGTGGCTAGTCGCCACCGAGTACGCTTTTCCTATTCTCAATCCGAATTCAAACTCGGATGCCTCACGCGAATCCACCACTAACTCCATCAGCGAAGACCTACCGATGACTGCTACTTTGACCGGCACACCGCAATGGAAAGCCCTCTCGGATCACTACGCCACCATCAAAGATTCGCAACTGCGAGATCTCTTTGCCGACGATCCCAAACGTGGCCAAACGATGACCACCGAGGCCGCGGGACTGTACCTGGATTACTCCAAGAACCGCGTCACTTCGGAAACCATGACGCTGCTGTTGGATCTCGCCCGCTCACGCGGCCTGGGCGAAAAGATCGAAGCGATGTTCACCGGCGAAAAGATCAACCTGACCGAAAACCGGGCCGTTCTGCACACCGCGCTACGTGCGCCGCGTGATGCCAGCGTGATCGTCGATGGCGAAAACGTGATCCCCGAAGTCCACGCCGTCCTCGACAAAATGTCAGCGTTCTGTGAACGCGTTCGCGGCGGCGACTGGAAAGGCCATACCGGCAAAACCATTCGCAACATCGTCAACATCGGTATCGGCGGATCGGACCTTGGGCCAGTCATGGCGTACGAAGCACTGCGTCACTTCAGCCAACGCGACTTGACCTTTCGCTTCGTTAGCAACGTTGACGCGACCGATTTCGCCGAAGCCACCGTGGATCTCGACCCCGCTGAAACACTGTTCATCGTCGCGTCGAAAACCTTCACCACCATCGAAACGATGACCAACGCGTCGACCGCCCGGCAATGGTTACTCGACGGCATCGGCGGCGATGAATCCGCGATCGCGAAACACTTCGTCGCCCTCTCGACCAACGCCGAAAAAGTCTCCGCTTTCGGAATCGACACCGCCAACATGTTTGGCTTTTGGGATTGGGTGGGCGGCCGCTATTCCATGGACTCCGCCATCGGACTTTCGACGATGCTCGCCGTCGGCCCCAGCGGCTTCCGTGAAATGCTTGACGGCTTTCACGAAATGGACCAACACTTCCGCACCGCACCGCTGGAAGACAACCTGCCTGTGTTGATGGCGATGCTATCGGTTTGGTACGCCAACTTCTTTGGCGTCGAAACCACCGCGGTTCTTCCCTACGAACAATACCTCAAACGCTTTCCTGCCTATTTGCAACAACTCACGATGGAAAGCAACGGCAAGTACGTCACCGTTCAAGGCGAACAAGTCGATCACGAAACCGGATTGATCTACTGGGGCGAACCCGGCACCAACGGCCAACACTCGTTCTATCAATTGATCCACCAAGGCACGCGTCTGATCCCTTGCGACTTCATCGCGTTCGCCAAGTCACTCAATCCGATCGGCGACCATCAAGACATCCTGATCGCCAACGTGCTGGCTCAATCCGAGGCACTCGCGTTCGGCAAAACCGCCGAGGAAGTGAAAGCCGAAGGCACCGAAGACTGGCTCGTCCCCCATCGTGTCTTCCAAGGCAACCGACCTTCCAACACGCTCTTCGGCGAACAGATGTCGCCCTCCATGCTTGGCAAGCTAGTCGCGTTGTACGAACACAACGTGTACGTCCAAAGTGTGATCTGGGACATCGACGCCTTCGATCAATGGGGCGTCGAACTCGGCAAAGTCCTCGCCAAAAACATCATCCCCGAACTAGCCAGCGACCACACCGGCGACCTCGCCCACGACAGCTCCACGAACCAACTCATCCAGCGCTACCGTCAGATGAAGTAATTCGGGTTTGATCCGTGGTTTAAGGGAGCTTCCGTCGTTTTAAGGAAGCTTCCAAGTTTTAAGGAAGCTTCCAGGTGTGGAGGCTTCCGGATGTGTCACCGGCGATTACGGTGGAACCATCGTCCGCGATCGTCACTCTGGTTGGCAAAACGCGGACGCCCGGGGGAAGCGGACTTTCGGTTTTCGTTGGTTCCGCGATCGAAAACGCCTTAAGCTGCTTGCCTTGGGCCGACCAGATTTTTACCGCCCCATCGCGGCCGCTGGTGACCAGCTCTCCTTGTGGACCGAAATGACAATCAAGCACGCCGTCGGCATGCGCGTTCGGCTTTTGAGACAACGGCCAACCGTCTTTCACGTCCCACCACACAACGGTGCCATCCTCGGCGGCGGAAGCGACGACGCCCGAATCGCTACGCCACGATAGGGATCGCACAGATTCTTTATGCTCCGACAGCGGCAAAATCACTCCGCCGCTGGCCCCATCCCAAAGATGGATATTACCGATTCGGTCGCCCGTCGCCAGATACTTTCCGTCTGGCGAAAACGCGACCGTGGTGACCCAGTCAGTGTGCTTATCGAGGGTCGCCTTCAGGCTGCCATCTTCGGTGCTATAGAGCTTCACGAGCCGGCTCGTGCACCCGATTGCCACCAGCTTTTCATCGGGCGAAATGTCCGCGGCGATGATCGCATCCGGCTCGTCAGCCACGCTTGCCAGACGCTTCCCCGTGGCCACATCAAAGAGCACGACGGTCCCGCTTTGCACCGGCTTACCGCCAGCGGCCAGCAGCAATCGCCCCGATTGGCTGAACTTCAGCACAAGCGGCTCGCCTTCAGGAAACTCGATCGCGCCATACGAGTGACCCGTCGAAGGGTTGAAAAAGTCGATAAGACCGTAACCACTTCGAGCCGCCACGGGAGCCCGCAAACTGGCCGCCAGAGCGAGCACCGGATAGGGTCGCTGCGTCACCGTGCGGATGAACGTTGGCAAGTTCGCTGGAACCGCTCCAGGACCATCATCGGAAGTCGGCGCCGCGGCTTGGAAGCCAAGCGTTCGCATTTCCGCAGCGGAACTCCCTGAATTTTCTCGCAACCCGGTGTCGATCCACTTCTTGATTAACGCCACCGCCTCGGCTGGCAACGGGTCGCCTTCGGGCGGCATCCGCTCGCCTTCTTCGGTCGAGGTGATCACTTCCACCAAGTGGCTGGCTGTCGATCGCCCTGGTACGACAAGCCCGCTTTCGCCGGTCACGTCAGCGTAGTTGGCAAGGTTCAGTCCGGCCTCTTGCTTCCCATCGCCATGACAGGTCGCACAGTTCTTTTTCAAGATCGCGGCGACATGATCATCGTATGTGACCGGCTTGCCACCGGACTTCACGCCCGTGTCTTTTGGGCTCGTGTCTTTATCGCCAGTGGACATCTGGCCCATCATCATCTCGTTTTGGGCGTGCGCGTTCACCGGCAGACCCACACAAAGACCGAAAACCAAAAATGCTGCCACCGAATCAAACGGAAGCGAAAGCCGGTGGCGCGAAGTCTTCATCATTCTTCTCCGAGTCGAATCTAGTTGGACGGCGGCAGGTTGTTTAGACAATGGATGCATCAGTGGTTGAAAAGAAACTCGCTCGAGTCGATCAGTCCAGCGAAGATGTCCTCGTAGATGTCCGACGGTTTACCATCAGCTACAAGTTGCAGCATCGTTTCCATCTCCGCCGTTGTCGGACGACGGGAAAGGACACGGACAAAGATGGCCTCGATCACATCTTCGGGTGACGATGCGTTTTCCATGATTGACTTCAGTACTCCGTTGCTGCCCGCCTTGTGCACCCGGGGACCGGACGTGTCGCCCACCAGCAAGTGCATCACTTGCGAGAGCGATGGTTCGGTTCTCGTGTCGCAGGCACACACTGTCTTTCGCGGCGACTGGCCAAAGGTATCCAGCACAAAATCACCGGTCGCCATGTTGTGGTTACGGTTGATGTAGTTGATGGCCTTCGTGCCCGTCGGGGATCGAGGCAACGACCGAGGAACCCCGGTAACGGCAACGATCGAATCAAGCAACACGTCGGCCCGCAGTCGCCGAAGTTGAGCATGCGAGAACTGCCGCAGGTCGTCTTTCCCAGATGGGGTCGGTTCAATCGAAAGCTGATAGACCCGCGAGTTACAAATGTCGCGAACAATCGGCCGAATTCGGCGACCATGCTCGACATACCGTGCGGCGAGCGAATCCAATAGCGGACCGTTCGCCGGCGGGTTTGTCGCCCGGAAGTCATCAATCGGGTCCACGATGCCGACACCAAATAGATGAGCCCAAAGTCGATTGACGATATTGCGGTTAAAGAGGTCGTTGCCGGGATCCTTGATCCATGCAGCCAACGCTCGTCGCGGATCGCCTTCGCCCTTCACGGGCTCAACTTCACCTAGCAATTTCGCGGGCATGGGCCGACCGTCCAACGCGTGCTTGGCCGGTGGAGCAGATGGATCAAAGATCACTCGCCGATCACGACTGTCGCTGCCCGACTTTCGCTTAACGCAACTGAAGAAACTGACGAAGCCGTAATAGTCATCCATCGTCCAGCGATCGAAGGGGTGATTGTGGCACTCCGCGCACTGCATCCGCACGCCCAAGAAAAGCTGCGAGAAGTCCGCCGCCATCACCTTGGGATCAAGTTGGTAGTCTTTGATCAGCATCGTGTAGAGGCCCGTTTGGCCGTCGATGTTCGTGCTGCCAACCGCCGTCACCATGTCGGCCACGACTTCGTCAAACGGCCGATCGGCGGCCACTTGATCGCGCAACCAAGCGTTGAACGCATTGGCGGGTTTATGCGAGTCACCTCGTCCCGTGTAGTCGTGGCTATTAACTCGGCAAAGTTCCGCCCACAACGCCGTCAGGTAATCCGTGAAGTCTTCGCTGGCAAGCAATTCGTCGATCTTTCGAGCTCGCTTGTCGGGCGAAGTATCCGCCATGAAAGCTTGATACTCTTCCACCGTCGGTGGCCGGGCGGCAAGATCAAGGGTAACACGGCGAAGGAACGTCTCGTCGTCGCAAAGTTCCGATGGCGCGATCCGCAACTTTTGCAGTCGCGCGAAGACATGCTTATCGATGAAGTTGTTCTCCGGTGGATTGGGCCAAGTGAACCCTTCACTGGACGGCAACACAATCACTTCGGCGCCGACGGTGAACCGGCTAAACCTTGCGAAGACCGTCGTATCGCCGGCCCCCTTGGCGATCACGCGGCCTTGCGAATCGATGTCGGCCACGCTCGGGTTATTGGTACCGAAAAGAGCCAGCGATGTGACATCGCGAGTTGAACCATCGGCGTACGTCGCCGTGACCCGCAAGTCCATCGTCTGTGCCGCCTTTTTGAAAACCAAAGAGGGCTTTGAAACCGCGATGCCGGCCACATCGGGTACATCGCCGACATCATCCGGAGCACCCGCCTGGATCCAATCTCGCAGCGTTTTGGCAAGCTCACTGTTACTTTCGAACAACTTTCCGCCGGTGTGAGGCACCGCACCGGTCGCTTTCAATAACAGCAAGCTTTCCGATGGCAACGCCGTATTCACGCGGCGGCCTGGAATCTCTTCCACCGTGCGGAAGTAGTCACCCGCCGTGTCGTAACCAAACAACGAAAGCATGTAGCCATCCTTGCCTCGAGCCGATCCGTGGCACGTGCCGGCATTGCACCCGGCGCGGAAGAAGACCGGCATGACGTCACGCCGAAAGCTCGGCACGACCGAAGGACTTGTGTCCGACAGGTCAGCCTCCGACTGATCGAGATCCGAAGTCCCCGATGCCGATTCAGCGGCGGCGGACTTACTGGACGTCAACGTGTCGGCGAGAATTTCCGCCGCATGGACGCCACTGGACGTCAGCAAGATGCCCGCAAGCACCCAAGTCAGCATTGATTTTACGGTCACGAATGTGGTCCCTACTTTGGAATGATTTCGGGGTTCTGAATTCAGGTTTGTCGGTCGCATCACTTTTCCAATCTCGGGTCAATTCGCAGCTTGCCGGAGCCCGTCCGTAATTGGATCTCGGTGCCGCCGACGGAAAACCGCACGTCGCACTTCAAATCACTCACCAAACCCAACAACGCCTCGTCGCGTGCCTCCAGTTGCACCGTCACCTCAGTCGAATCCTTATCGATCGTCGGCTCATCACCGACCTGAGTCACACCGACCGGCAAACCCAGCATGCTGACGGTTGCTTTGCCTTCAAACGGACGAATCTGTTTGACTGCCCACTGGTACTCAATCTTCTCGCCGCGGCGAACACTTTGTGGCTCGGTTGAAAGAGACAAAAAGGGCTCGGCAACCTCGATGGTGACGACATCCGACGAGACCCTCACACGCTCGGATCCTAATTCCGTATCGCCCCGAACCTTACTGTCCGCCCGTCCGCCTCTCGCCTGGGTCGTGGTCGCCATCACATACAGCGGTGAGCTGCCAATCTTGGCATTCGCTGACGCCGATAGCGTTAGGAAGGCTGACGTCTCGCCCGCCGGAATGATCTCGGCGGGCGATGTACCGACGCCGCGCGGTGCGAATTCGCACTGAATCTCCAGCGGTTCGTCGAACCCTGATTCTCGCAGAATCTTGATCGGGATGGTCATCTCCGATCCACGCATCAGCGGTTGTTTGGGTGCCTGAAGATCCAACGCAAAGCCAGCCGGTTCGCTCACGGCGGCCGCGAATCGGTCAACCCGAATGTTTCGCCACGGATAGTGCGAATAGGACACCCGTTGCAGGTTTTGTTGGTTCACGACAACGAACGGCTCGCCACCGTCCGCTGGCCGCGCGGTCACGTTGATCAGCGATGCATCCAACTCGGCGTCGGCATCCGCCACCAACGTCATCGGCCAAACCGATTCCAGACTGGGCATCCGCGGGGACAGCATCTTGATACCCTCAGGCATCCCCTCAATCCCAAGATCGATCGGTCCCTTGATGTTGCTTCCTTGTGCCGGATAGAGCGACAACCGGACCGTCCAGGTACCGCCACGCGGCACCGACAGCGACGTTTTCCGAGGCCGCTCTGGCTTGTAACCTTCAAACGAAAGCCCCACATGCAGCGTGTTAACCGGCGGTGCAATCTCGATACGGTAAACATGCGTTGGACCACCCACACCACGTGGATCAGCAATCTCAAGCACGTAATCACCGTCATGCTTCGGCGTCCAGATCACCGACGGATCGAACGTCTCAGGAAAGTCACCCTGCCCGCCAAAGATATCGCGTTCGGGACGTTTGGCATCATCAGCCTGAAGCTCCACCGCCCCGGGCTTACCTGATTCGTCGACTCGGCGAAGCTTGATCGACGGATCCACGGGCGACCCCAGTGCACTGGCCCAAACCCGCACCTGCAGCGGCACACCCTTCTGCACCGTGATGCGGAACCGATCGGTCTCATCCGACTTGGCCAGGATGCCGTTAACCGCGATCGGCGTTTTAGGAACTCGCGTTTCGAATTGATCCGGCTCTTCAAGCAAGTTCGGATACGGGCTGGAACGCAGCGACAATGGCAACGTTGCTTCGCCGAAGTACGCGAACGTGCCCGGTGCGTCAGGTGGTGTCACGGTTTGCGACACAGGCCCCAGTGGGTCGCCGAGCAACTCGATATCAAGCGGCACCCCTGCCGGTCCGCCCGGTGGATATGCCGCCAGCGGTCGAAAGTACTGACCGATGTGGATCGCGTAAGCTCTCTCTTCGGGAACAAACATCGAGCGACGCAGAACAACGGTGTAATCACCGTCGACAGGCAACTTCACCGACACCAACGGGTCTTGCCGGTTCAAAGACGAATCATCGTTGATCGCAATCCGCTTTCCTGACGGGTCAAGAACCGTGACCACGGAATCGTAACCATCCGGCACCGGGTTCCAGCGAAGGTCGTTGCCCATCTTGACCATGTCGACCTCAACGGAAAGTCGATCGCCAGCTTTGCCCGCTACGCGGAAACAATCAATGTCATCGGCGGCGCTTCTCGACAGCGTTCCCAACACGGTGACGTTTGGCTCGACCCGCAATGCGGTTTCAACTTGGTCGTTCGTATTGGGCTTTTTCTCGCCCTCTTCGACCACTGGAAACGGACTGACATGAACCGTCCCCATCGAAGAGAGCCCCACCGCGGTCAAAACCCGAAACGGATACTCGCCGGGCTGGCAATCGTCCGAAACCTCCAACCGACAAACCAATCGCTCCTTTTCAGCGTCAAATTCAGTGCCGATGCAGCGGATGCCCGGATGCTGATTGCGATCGCCGTTGTTGTCGTACTCCGGGCCCGTCATCCCTGGTGGATAGAACACCAGTTCGCTGGCCTCGTGGCGCCATCGAGTGATCGTGATCTCGCTGGTCGTTCCCCGACCGACCAGACGTGGTGTCACGCCAGCGATCCAAGGGTCAGCCCATGCGAGACCGCTCGATATCAAACCGCTTGATAAAACGACAAGGACGACAGACGAAAGAATCGTCCTGCTGAAAGTAAGCATGTTGTGTTGGCTCCCGTAAGAAGAATCGTTTCCGTCGCTTAGCTAATCAGCGACTTGACGACCTCGGCATCGCGGATAATTTCGATCGGCCGCGTCCCGAACGCCACCAATTCCTTGTTCGCATCGATGCCCATCTGGTGATAGATCGTGGCCATCAAGTTCTCGAGGGTCACGGCATCGCGAGCGGGTTCGCCGCCCGTCGAGTCGCTGGCCCCATAGGTAAGCCCTTGGTTGAAACCGCCGCCCGCGACCATCATCGAAAAACTGCGTGACCAGTGATCCCGGCCACTCTCTTTGTTGATCTTCGGTGTGCGGCCGAACTCCGTCGTCACCCAAACAATGGTCGAGTCGAGCATCCCGCGACGATCCAGGTCCGTCACCAATCCCGCGATCGCATGATCAAACGGACGCATCTGATCCAGGCACGCTTTTTCCACACCGCTGTGGCAATCCCACGATCCATACTCCAGCGTCACGAACCGCACTCCCGACTCCACCAACCGGCGTGCAATGATCAGCCGCTCGGCGAGTCCCTTCGGATGCAGCCGACCATCGGGACCCTTGATGTCTCCGGTGACTTCGCTGCCATACAGCTTCAACGTTTCGTCGCTCTCACCTTCAAAAGAAAATGCATCTTGGGCATCGGTCGATGTCAAAAGCGAATAGGCCCGAGCGTGGAATTCATCCATCGTGTCAAGCATCACCGGATTCGCCTCAAGGTCCCGGATCCGCTTTTCGACCGTCTCGCGAACCGCCCGCCGACGCCGAAGCTGATCCACCGACATTCCCGACGGCAACGAGAAGTCTCGCACGCGGAAGTTCTTCTTTTCCGTTCCCGGATCGCCGCCGGTTTCGAACGGCCCATGAATACTTGGCAAAAACCCAGTGCCGCCACTGGCCGCGTTCTTGCCCGGGATCGCGATGTAACAAGGCAACTCGCCGACAGCCCCCAGCTCGTGCGACACGATGGATCCCATCTGCGGATAGTCGATCACGGCCGAGGGCGTGTAGCCGGTGAACAGGTTGTAGGTCGCCAGGTTGTGGTCCGGAATCTTTCCAACAACCGATCGCACTACCGTCAACTTGTCGGCGATCGACGCCAGTCTTGGCAAATTGTCGCTGAACACCTCACCGGTGTTCGTCTTCACGACTCCGAAAGACCCGCGATACTCAACAGGCGCCTCCGGCTTCGGATCAAACGACTCGTGATGCGGGAAACCGCCGGGCAGGTTGATCTGGATCACGCTCTTCGCACGCGGCTCGATCTTCTTGCCAGCGCCCACCGTCATCCCCGAGTTCTCCGCCGCCTGCAGACGAAAGAGGTCGGCCATCGAGAGCCCGAACGCACCGAGGGTCCCGGCTTGAAGGATCTGACGACGCGGCATGGTCTGAAAACCAGAACATCCGCGAGCATAGTGATTCGATGAGTTCATGAATTGGATTCCTGCACTTGGAGGTTCCTACGTGGGATGCAAGGCAACTTACTTGGCCACCCAAACCACCACGGACGCGATGACTGCGAGCACGATCGACCCTCAACACTAGGCGACTGGACTGAGTGATCCGTTACCCCGCCCTTCTGCGAAAGTTGAGCCCTGCCAATAGACAATGTCACGTTGACCCTGAAAGATCACGCAATTTCCCTAAAAGACGCCCAAGACAGCAGATCCACCCCCTAAACGGACTAAAAAACCCGCACACCGGGCCGGCTCCCCTGCGAAGATCCAATTCCCCACGGAAGCCCCGCTTTGGATGAACGGCCCCCTCTAAGAGGAAAATAAGGTGTCTGAAGCGAAAACAAGGCCCGCAAGTTCGGGTCGTGTAGCTGCCTGGAAAGCTGCTTCAAAGATCGATTTCGGAGGTCGAAACCGTCCTTTTGCCAGGACGTGGATTCGGTTATCCTGCCACGATGGCACATGCAGCGGTCATCGCGGTGGTGCCCCATTTGTCACCATCGAGCACTTTTGAGGCCCGAAGCCGCCCTCGAAATCGACAAAAACACCGTGAATCACGGCACCTGCCCAGGTGGTGGAATTGGCAGACACAGGGGATTTAAAATCCCCCGGCCGAATACGGCCTTGCGGGTTCGAGTCCCGCCCTGGGTATTTTGAAAGGGAAACCGCTGGCACTCACCAGCAACAAAACCCGTTTCTAGCGGCGTTTCGAATCTCCCACGGTTTCGGCCAGATGCTATCCATCGCCATTCGCAGCGATCGAGCGGGGTGAATTTTGGGGTAATTTTCGTCCCTCGTTCGGCACCCCTCTTTCAATCACCCGGCCCAACGACGATTGCCTCGCCATGGCGACGAGCCTCATCTAGACGGGCCACAGCTCCCGATGCAGCGTGTCGCGTCTTTGCCCGAGGTCCAGCAACTCGAAGTCACGGGTCGCCCCCAGGTCCTGCATCCGCTTCAGCCAAGCGGTCAGCCCCGCCCGCTCGACGCTCTTCTTGAACGTCTCGTGACCCTCCTACCAAGCCCGTCTCGAGCAACCACCAACTCGACTCCCTCGGGGCCATCTCTCTGGCTTGCATTAGGTGAGGCAACAGCTCGGGAAAGAACGGGCAAACCCGTACAGAGACAGACCCAACCAGATGCGTGGACGAGGCTGAATTCCCATCTCCTGGAATTAACTCTGGCTGAAACCCAGGCTTTCGAGCGAATAGAGCTCAAAAGGGCGGGGCTAGAGGGCGGGTGAAGGGTGGGGCTAGTCGTGCGAACCGAGAATAAGTTTGCAGCACGACCAGTACTTACATTTTTCCTATAAAGAAAACCGACATTCCCGACGACTAAACTGTTGCTAGCCGAATCATTTGGCAACAGAATATGAAGGTGTCCCCTGCTTTCTATATTAGACTGTCTTTTCTGTTTTTCCGTTTGCCGTAGTGAGTTCCAAGTGGCTACTACTTAAAATCAAGAATGTTAGTTGAACGTTGGCGGCTATTCGAGCGTCTAACGTAAACTTAGAGTACCAAGTCAAATATTCGTTTTTCATGTCGAGAAAGCTCAGATTGTTGTGACACGATTCACTTTCGAATCTGCCAGCCTCATCGCTGTAGGCACATTTAACATTCACATTTTCACGCCGCCTTGGCTAAAAAAATGTGGTGTGCTCGAGGGCGATCCTCAAAATTTGGAGTTCGCACTTTCGCGACCAGGTTTTCGCATTAGCCTTGGTGAAAACGGGGCCAAGCTTGTCGTTGACCCCCAGCGAATAGAAATTGTTAGTGAGTCACCGGATTTCGACTGTGGATCCCCTGTCGGGAAAATATTGCGGAAACTGGCCGAAACACCATTGGTAGCTGTTGGCGCAAACATTGCGTTTAAAGCAAATTCAGACGAAATACACCCTACCCTACGTTCTCTGCCGGATGAATTGGGCGAATTCAAGAGCAAGCGTCGCTCTGCCTCTATTTCACTTGATGCACCAGACAACAAGAGTATTGCCGTTTCGATTGAACAGACAGAGCGTCTGCTAATAGTAAGCGGCAACCATGAAACACGAAGTTGCGAAAGCGAAGTACTCGCAACTGCAGCAGATGAATTTACATTATCAATCGACACCCTGAAGTCTTTGATTGAAAAGGCTTGGGGAATTGAAATACGTCCGAAGGAATCAGAATAACATGCTCCAATTAACGGACCCTCATCGCATTACCAAGACGTCACATCCTAGCTGTGAACCCAACTCAACCGCCTTCCCTGGCTACACGAGTGAAGGAAACTTCTACGATCCGAATGCTGAAGATCGAATTAAGGCACGTTTAGACGAACTTCGGTCATTACCAGATAATTGGGATAGCTACGATGCTGTTGCGCCAACGGATGAAGTAGTGCAGGCAGTAATCGTTTTCTGCAGAAGATCCATCACTCATCCCAATACCGTTATCAACCCAACTTGTGATGGCGGGCTTCAGCTTGAGTGGCATAACGGGCCCAAACACCTAGAGATTGAGTTCTCGCCAGAGGGACCACCGAGCTTCATCTATTGGGATGGTAATGCCTCCGATGCGACTGAAGGGCAATTAATTTCAATCATGGAGAAGAACGTTATTGCGATTAGGCAGAACGACGAACAGATTTCGGATCTGTTTTCCTGGTTGAAAAATGAGTGATTAGGTGCGAGAACAAGGTTCAGAGCCTAACCCCACTGACCCGCTAATCTGGATTGTTACGACGGAGAATCTCTGGTGTAGAACTGAGAATCGGCCATCGACGGCCTACTACAAGAAGCCGATCTTCTCTGTTTTTCTTGAGTCAGAGTTTAGCGTTCCGGACGCAATTGCATTCGCGGAGTCGAAATGGAATCGAAAGAACTGCGGTATCGTCCGCTTGAAGTATCAGGACATTCTTGATTGTGGTTACCGCGCTGTGTTCAAAGAGCATCTCGGAAACACAGCTCATGTGAACGTATCGCCTAATCCATCTTCCGAACTCGGCAAAAATAAAAAAGCGGTAATGCTCTGCGAACGCTCCGAAGAAGTGGTTCGGTTTGGCTCAATTTATGAAAACGGCGGTGTTGGTAGCAGCTAAACGTATCTGAGCACCTCAATTGTTCCTTGGCAATTTGCCGGAACACGATACCCCTAGAGCATTTGCCACGAAGAAAAGGTAAGCGGACTCTTTCTTGCCATTTTGGATGGCACGGATGGCGGCGTCGGTGGGGAACCCAAAGGGGCAGCGAACGCTTTTCCTAGGGCGTTCAAAACCAGTAGGCCAAGAGTTGCACCGTATTCTCATGGCATCGTCCTGGATCGTTCCAGCCCAGCGAGGACGTTATTGTGCCATTTTGAATGGCAGTGATGGCTGGTCCGCTGACCGCCTTCCGGTGCTTCGGTGGGGAGCTGAAAAGGGTCGCGGACGCCTTTTTTAAATGCAATCATAACCAGTAGGCCAGGAGTTGCGCCGTACTCTCATGGCATCGTCCTGGATCGTTCCAGCCCCTGGACCTCGGCCCTTTGGATTATCCACCGCCTGGATACATGGTGAGTTCTGACAGGATCAAGTGGCTGATTGCATGACTTCATTGTAGAACGATTGTCCCAATCGTTTGGGAGTTGCACGCGACCAGATGAGCCCGCTTGAGCCCGAACGATTGGGGACAATCGTCCTACTCTTGTTGAGGGAGTGGCTGGCTTGGGCACGAAGAGATGCGCGGACTTTTTGATGCCATTTTGAATGGCGGTGATGGCGGGTCCGGTGGATGCTCCTGCGACGCGTCGGTGTTGCTGGTCTCAGTATGCACCAGTTGCACCGACTACGGTTTCTCGACAGCACAGTGCGTTAAGGCCCGATGGGTCTCGGATTCAATAAGGCTGGGTTGCGTCGGTTTCTTCAGTTCGTTGGAAGCGTTTTGCAAACAACATCTTTGCAGCGTTCTGGTTTCACTGCATTGGTGATGAGGATGGATTTCTACTGGCTGCGATCGAAATCGATGAGGCCGATCGGGCTCGCCGATGGGCGGTGTGGCGGGCGTGTGAAAATGTGCTGGTTTTGAGGATGGGGTCGATTGTTTTTATGCGTGCAATTCGCTGGGCCCCAGAATAGGTAGGTGGATCGGGGTGTTGTGGACGATGGCTACCTAGGTCAACGTTCCGTCGCCAGGATCCACCTCCATGCCTTCCACGCCAGCCTTCAATCGACTCGGGGTGAACCTTGGCCTCGTGATCGCTCTTGGATTGCTTGCCGTGCGTGGAACGAGTGAATTGCAAGCCAGTGACCCGGTCTTGGCAAGCAAGGCTTATGCCCAATCGAACCTGGAGAATGACTTCAGCTACCTCGACGAAACCGACGTCGAAAAGTCTTTCCTGGGCGAATCTCTGAAACGCTTGCGGCCGACGGATCGATTGACGATTGATTTGGGCGGCCAGTACCGGATGCGCTTTCATAACGAGAACAACATTCGAGGCCAGCGTTTGGCTGGGCGTAGCGATGACTTCCTGCTGCATCGCACGCGTTTGTTCGCCGACGTGCACTGGGGCGAAAACCTGCGACTGTTTGCCGAAGCCATTGATGCGACCAGCGATGGCAACGAGTTCACATCCGGTGCGACAGAACTGAATCGCTTCGATGCCCAAAACCTCGCCGTCGATGCTCGACTGCTATCCGACGGTGAAGGCAGTGAGTGGTGGGTGCGAGGTGGACGCCAGGAGCTTTACCTGGGTTCGCAACGTTTGGTTTCCAGTCGGCCTTGGCGGAACACGCCGCTGAATCACGACGGTGTGCGAACGTGGTGGCAATGCGACGACGCGCGACTGGACGCCTTTTGGGTTCAACCGCTAAGCCCTTCGCAGCATATTCCGGAGGACCATAACTTTGATTCGCCCGATACCAGCCGGCAGTTCTTTGGTGCCTTCTTCAAACGCAATATCGACAAGGGCCTGAACGAACTGTACTACTTTGGTTTGACCGACAGCGACGCCGTGGTCAGCGACTTCGACGGGAACGACGGCACCTTCAATCTCCATACGATCGGTGGACGCACCAAACGCAGCTACAACGACAACCACATCGAACTGGAAGGCGGCTACCAATTCGGCAGCTACGCAAGTCTTCGTCAATCAGCCGGCTTCTTCACCGGCGGGATTGGTCGAACGCTGGCGAAATCAAGTTTCGCGACCACCGTTTGGTTGTTCTATGACTGGGCATCCGGCGACAACGATCTGAACGATGGAACTCACGGCACGTTCCATCCACTGAACCCGCGTGGCCATTACTACTTGGGTGCCGCCGACCTAACCAACCGCCAGAATTTGCATGATCTCAACTTGCAACTTTCCACGGCGGTGACCGAAAAGATCCAGTTCAATCTGGCATACCACAACTACTGGTTAGCCAGCCGCCGAGATGCGGTCTACTCCATCGGTGGCACACCGATCTATCAAGATCCCAGCGGATCGGCTTCACGGCAGCTAGCCAATGAACTGGACCTGCAGGCTCGATGGACCATCTCGCCCAGAACGCAGTTCATCGGCGGCTACACCTACCTTTGGGCAGGTGACTACTTTGACAGCCCCGTCATTCAAGGCGGACCTGCTGGCATCGCCCCCAACGGTGCGACCGGCGGTGACGGCGAATTCACCTACGTCCAGTTCAACGTGCGGTTCTAGCCCTGACGCGTTGATGATGGTGGGAACGCAGGCGATGCAGACCGCACAGCCGAGCCAAGAAAATCGCTTGACTCGCTTTTGGCCCAGGTGTACTATCGAACCAGTACACCAACACGCACTTGCACTGTGACGCTTTGCCAAGCTGTCGCGAACCGTCAAGGGCATCAACACTCATTAGGCCGCGTTGACGATGTTCTTTCACATCGACCCGTCGAACGGACAACCGATCTACGCGCAAGTCGTGCAGCAGGTCAAGTTTGCCATCGCGGAACAAACGCTTCGCCCCGGACAACTATTGCCCAGCGTCCGGCAACTGAGCCATCAACTAGCATGCAACCCCAACACGATCGCTCGGGCGTTCCAGGAATTGCAAGCCGAAGAGTTGATTGAAACGCTTCGCGGCCGTGGCGTTGCCGTTACCACGACCGCGCCGGCAGCATGCCGTAAGCAGCGGCGGTCGTTCATTGCCGAATCGATACGCGATGTGTTGGCCGAGGCGATGCGAGCGGGAATGGATGCCGACGAGATTCAGAAAGTCGTCGATACCCAATTGCGTCAACTCGCCGGAAAGATCCCGCCCGCCGGTCTACCGCCGGACTAGATGCAAACGTTTCGTTGCAGGCTCGAGCAAACAAAAAGTGGCATAGGCTTCCAGCCTGTGCTTCCTCATTCACAGGCTGGAAGCCTATGCCACCCGTGCCTGCTTAACTCCTGTTCCGCTAGGCAACTTTTCAGATTCCTTCCTTTTCGGCGAGTTCGTTGATATGTCGTCAGTAATCTCCGCTCATCAACTCACGATGCGATTCCGAGGCTGCGAGGCGCTCAACGGAGTCGACTTGGACATCCCGGCAGGACAGGTGTTCGCCATCTTGGGTGAAAATGGTGCCGGCAAAACGACACTGATCCGGATCCTGACCGGCTTCCAGACGCCCACTTCCGGAACCTGCCGCGTGTGCGATCTCGATCCGGTCAAACAAGCCCTGCAGGTACGCCGCCGGGTAGGTTACGTGCCGGACAATCCTTCGCTGTACGACTGGATGCGGGTGGGCGAAATCGGCTGGTTCACGGCATCCTTTTACGACGACGGGTTTCTTCCGACCTACCGCCAACAGGTCGCACACTACAAGATTCCCGAAGACCGCAAGATCAAGCACTTAAGCAAAGGCCAGCGAGCGAAGGTCGCTCTGTCATTGGCGTTGGCTCATGATCCGGCGTTGCTAATCCTGGATGAGCCTACCTCAGGTTTGGATCCGATGGTACGCCGTGAGTTCCTTGAAAGCATGATCGAGCGAGCGGTGGCGGGACGAACCGTGTTCCTTTCCAGCCACCAGATTTCGGAAGTCGAACGCGTCGCCGATCGAGTGGCGATCCTGCACCAAGGACAACTGCGATGCTGCGAGCCGATTGACCAACTCAAAGAGTCAATGACCGAATTGACGCTCAACATCGACGATCCGCTTATCAGCCAACCGCCGCCACCCTCGCCGGCAAGCATCGTTTGCGAGTCGGTCGAGGGACGACAACGTCAGATGATCGTTCGCGATTTTCAGCCTGAGATGATTCCGGTTCTGGCGGCATCTCCCGGGGTCAAGGACGTACACACTCGCCGGATGTCGCTGGAAGAAATCTTCATCGCCTACACGCGAGAAGAAACCGGTGGCTCCGGCGAATCGCCCCCGGCTCATGCGGCCTTGGCAAGTCCGGCCGTATCCGATGAAGCGGGAGCGTTGACATGATTGCAGCGTCGGCTTCGGTTCGCGGATTGCTTTGGAAGGAATACCGGCAAACGATGCCACTGATTTGGATGGTGATCAGTGTCGTCGGCCTGCTCTTTGTGCTCTATCAAATGGGCGGGCAATCGTCACCCACCCGATCGCTACAAGGCATACTGATCCTTGGACTCCCCGCGTTGTTTGCCGTGGGGGCAGGCCCACTGCTGGTTAGCCAGGAGAAAGAATCGCGAACGATGGACTGGTCCGCTTCGCTACCGATCCTGGTCAACCAACTCTTCACGACGAAGTTTGCGGTGGCGTTACTGGGCCTCATCGTGATGTGGTTGCTGACCGGGATCATGATCTTCTCGACCGGGGAGCCCTTTCAGCAAATTTCGCCCGATTGGCTTCCTGGAACTCCGGTCGTCAACTTTTCGTTTTGGTTTGCGCACACGGTCTACCTGTTGGCCAGTGGTATGTTTGCGGCTTGGCGATGCCGAACTGCTTTTGCGGCACTGCTGTTGCTACTGCCGCTGGCGGTATTACCATTCATGGCAGCATCGATCGGGACTTGGCTTTGGCAGCAATTGGGTTTCGGATACGGCTCGCCGCAACGAGTCTTGATGACCACGTTTGCAATCACAATACCGATGATTCCAGCAATGGTCGTGCTGGGGCTGCGATCAGCACATCAACATTTTGAACCAACACAACCAGCACTGGAACTGGGATCCAAGGCTTCACGCATCCAATTGGCTGACTCTCTCGTTTCACCCAACGAAATGTCCTCGCCGAAACCTCTCGACGCCACGCTGGCGTTGGTTTGGCAATCGATCCACGATCAACCGCGATTGCTGTGGATCCTAGGTTCCGGTGCCGTGGCCGCTGCGATTGCCTTACCGCTGCAGATTGTGTTCGAGCTATTTTCATCACAAGACAGCATGCTGTTCATCATCGCCCTGCTCGGGACCATCAGCGCGTCCTGGCTGGGAGTGATGGCATTCGCCGGAGATGGCAGCAGCCTGCGCATGAAGTTTTTGGCTGACCGCGGCGTATCACCGGGACGAGCATGGTTTTCCCGACATGTGATTGGTGTCTCGATCGGCTGCACCGCACTGCTGGTGTTCGCAGCGGTCCAGTTGGCAACAGCCCAGTGGATTTCGCATCAACAAGGATACTATTACGGTGATGCCATGCCGTCATTGGCATTCCTGTGCCTAGTCACCGCGACGGTTTATGCCGTATCCCAGTGGACCAGTCATGTCGCCCGCATTTTGGCGGCAAGCGCGTTTTTGTCACTGCTGCTGTCGATCGTATCGGTCATCTATTTAGCAACCGCCTTTTCAACCATGCGACTGCCGATGGGGATCGTCGTGTTCTGTATCAGCGTTCCTATGATCGCGACTTGGTGGACAATGCGAACGCACATGGAAGGGACACGTCGCTGGCCGTTCTGGGTGGCACACGCGACGGCGGTGATGGCATTTGTCTTAACACCCTTCGCGTGGGCAAAATGGTCTGTCCGCGACTTCCCAGCGATGCCCGCGGAGCAAAAAGAAATCTTATTAACCGAAGCCGCACAACTCGCATCCATGCCGTCCCCCGCTTCCAATCTGATGCTGGTCGAGCGAGCGACTCGCGAATTGACCAACGAGTTCGGACCGATCCAAAAGGTCGACGAGAAACTGAAGATCATGCAGTCGCTTTCGGACGCGCCTGAGTCGTGGATTCAAATGCCAGGTGAGGACGACACCGGTTTGTTCGCCGACGCCGCGATTGTCTGGCAAGCGATCGCAACAACTGAACTGCATCGGCTCAACTACATGGAATCACCCTCCAGCGAAGCCGAAGCGATGCTTTTACAATGGATGGACTGTCTGACACGGATGACTAGGCGACTGCGTATCAGCACCCGGTGGATTGACCAGGAGTATGCCGATCAATTGGAAGTGTATCTCGCTCGCCGCCTAGCTCGGGAAGAAATGTCGGAGTACGCGGAATCAAAATCCGGCAAGGCCGTGCTGGCCATGCTGAGCGATTTTCAGGGCAGACAAGACGCTCGACGCCGCGCGGTTCTGGTGTCTTGGTGGAAATACACACAACACCGTCGCTCATCCCAGGGAAGGCCCGAACTCGGCGGGATCGATACGACGGAATGGTTTGAATGGGTTCCCATGACTCAAAGAGCCTGGGTTCATGACGATGGTGTCGACGCGTTCGTTGCCCTGGCACTTCAACTCATCAGCCAAGGCCAGCAAGGCGAATCAACCTTGCTGACGCGTCAAAAGATGGACTCGCTGCTCAACGGAGCCGAACATCCATTTTCCACATCACCCTATTCAGATCGCTTGCAACCGGGACTGGATCCTAACCAGGTATCGCCAATGATCCACCGATACCTCGTACCTTGCCAACGCTGGTTTGCCCCTTGGGAGAAACAATGATGCGCGTTCATCCACATGACTCAAAAAGGGCTTGGGGCTTCTGGTTGGCTTTGTTGGCACCGCCAGTCATGTTGCTGGCTGTCCTTGTGGTTTCACTAGCGAGATCATACGCCTGCATGCAGCAAACCGAGCAGCGCATTTCGGAATGGTCGGCGCACAATATCCCAACCGACAGCGTGACATTGGCCAAGGCCTACGACGCATCCACCAGCCGAACGCACACCGGAGCATGGAGCGACGTGCTGCTTGCTTCCCGAGCGTTCAACGACGAGGTGGTTCGCCGCACTGCAGACCTAAATCGAATGGAACCCATGCCGCTGCCAGGACAAGAGTGGAGTGAACAGCCGATCGCCGAAGCTCAAGCGAACCGTTGGCAGAGTCTCGACGCAATCCGACAAAGGCTATCTGAGCAAAGTGGCAACGTCTGGATGCCCATCGTTTTTGACGGCGAACGAATTTCCTCCAGTCTGACCGGGACAACGTGGTACCTAACAACACAGGATGCGGAAATGTTCCGGATCGCCTTTTATAGGGGCGATACGGAACAAGCGATCCAAATCTTACAACGCATGGGCGATACGCTTGAGAGACTGGATGGAGCCTGGCATCCACTTGAACAAACCAACATCTTTCAACAGTACCAAACTCAGCTAGCCCTGATTCGACAATCGTTGCGTGCAGACGCGTGGTCTGACGAACAACTCACCGAGCTAACACGCCTCATCTCAAAGCCAATGAACTTGTCTCAGCGATGGAAAAACGGCGTCGAAGCAACACGGGCGATGCGTTTAACCGAGCTAAATAGACATCGTTTCAGCGTTCGTTCATGGCGAGGCGACGAAGCCGATTCCGCCATCTTATCTGCCAAACATTTCAATCGCTGGCTCAACCTACTGGATTCAGTGGCTGAATCTCACCCACCGGAACCATGGCGAAGTGCCCGGTCATTAGCCAAGCCATACGAGCGAGAGATGAGTCCAGATGCGATCGATTGCATTTCCATTCCGATGGCCAGTCATCAAGGGTCTCCCTTTACGAACTCCTTTTGGTTGCCACACATTGGCCAATACTTGGAAGAATGGGTCGAAGTGCGTGATTGGACTTTGACCGCGATTGCCATCAAGCAGTACCAACGCCGAACCGGTAAGTTCCCACAATCACAAGCCGAACTGACTCAGGCAGCCCCGCTGATTGCCGAAAATGCCCTCGAACGAGGTCAACTCTATTACTTCCGGATACTACGCCCCAGCAAAGAACTGGTGCTCTGGCGATACGGAAACAGCAGCGGCAATGGTACCTGGTATTACCATGACAACCGAATGCCAATGGAGAGCGGCGATCACACGAAGATTGATGAAACGAAGGTGATTTTCATTCGTTAGAGCATTTTGATTTTTGTCGTAACCGAACTCGTCAAGAGTTTCGTGACCAGACGTGGAGATCGAAAGTCTTGACGACTTCCGCTACAGCCTACAGCATTCCCCAAAATGCTCTAGGAACGACGGAACGATCAGTAACGCAATGGGTCGTGGAGAGGCAGATTCCCGCCATTCGAGATCGTGTTTGTGCGTGTTCATTGTAGAGCGATTGTCGCAATCGCTTGGGAATTCCACGCAAAAGAACGATCCCGAACGATTGAGGACAATCGTTCTACTCTCCCAAAGAATGTCCCGACCCTTCGTGGCAAACTTCGATTGACCGAATCTTCGATTTTCTGGCCAACGGGGAAGGACTTGCGAGGAATCGTTAGCTCTTTGCCTCGTCCGCTCCGCCAGAAATAGAGTTGCCGATCTTTAGTTTGAATGAGACTCAGCCAACCCAAGGTTTCATATCGGCGCAGCCGTGCTGGAATACATCCCTGCGGCTTCGGGACTCAGCAAGCCAACTCGATTCCACGGTTGCAACTCGCTGCGAAGCCAGTTTTCAAACGACGACATTTCCTCCGGACAGGGAACGCCTTCAAGGGTCGCTTGGAACTTCTGCCGAGCCACCAGCAGCATCCGACGAAACTCAACATCGTCTGCCCCCAAGAACGACGACACGCCAGCCGGATCGTCAGTATGTTCCTGCGAGGTCACTGCCGCGAAATAGAGCATGCACCAAGCACTCCACAGCTGGAAATGGGGTAGCGCCGCGTAGCAGCCTTCGACCAATTGATCGATGAATTTCAGCTCGTCAATCACCGCTTGGGAATATGCCTGCAACCGCTGCTTCCGAAGACCGTCGTCACCCAACATCGCCGCTGCGATGCGTCGTACTCCAAATAAGGTGTGAGCGATTCCCGTGCTGTGCAGTGGGTCGATAAAACCTGCTGTCGATGGAAGTGCCGCCCAATTCGAGCCTGCGGCAACCGTCGTCAATCGCTGCAATCGCCCCGTGACTTGCAGTCCACCGGCGGGACGCACCAACCTCGCACCGGCAAACTGTTCAGCAAGAAACGGATAAGCGTCGAGCTGATCCTCCCAAACACGGCTGGCACCTACTCGCTGACTTTCAGCAACATCGTTCATACGCAGAAGATGCCCACAACTGACCGTTTCATCATCCAATCGCAACTGCCACATCCACCCTTCATCCAAGACATGATGAACGGCCGCAGCGTCACATGCAAAAGGATGCCGACCACGACTAACGCCCTTCTTGTCGAACATTTCGGCAACGCAGCGTACGCCCGCAAAATGTCCAAACACCGCTTGCGACCGGGTCTTCAACACGCCCGCTTGATCGGGAATCCCCAGCGTTCGCAGCACGACACCGGCCGGCCCGGTGGCGTCCACTACAAAACCGGCACACAGTGAAACTGGCGACGAATCGCTTGCCCCCGTTAAACTCCAGCCTTCTGGGTTGGTTGCGAGTTGATAATCCACACCTTCCAACGAAGTGACACCAACTTTATTCGCCAATTGAAACAAAAATTGGTCCACGTCACTGCGCAACCAATGCGTGTCCGAAACCTCATCTGACGCACTGGCGGCGACGATCAATTGGTCACGCGGATCGAACGTCCGACCACGACGATGCCCAAAATAGCTGAACCCACGTTTGAGTCCGCATGTCAGTTCCGGGTGCGATCGTTTCCAAGAACCGTACTTCGTCAACGGCATTAACTCTGGCAGATCGTAGTCCGTCGCGATCCTGGCTAGCGCCGAGTCGGCCAGTGGAGTGGACGATTCGCCAATCGCGAAACGCGGATGTTTGGCTCGATCGACCATCGCGACCGATAAGCCGGACTTCGCCAAGATCGCACTCAGCAAACTACCGCCAAAGCCGGATCCCAACACCAAAACGTCATACGTGTTTTCGGCCATCGTTATCCCTCGTCCGAGTCACTCAGGTCACCGGAACACATGCCACAGATAACACTAGGCTGAACCGTTTGTGACAGGTTCATCTGCTGAAGTCGCTGGTACCGGGCATCGAAACAATGGTCGCACTTCGAAAATCGCTGCAGGTCCCACAGATCGGCAAAGACGCGTCCCTTCCGCCAGGACAACGTTTCCTCCATCACGGCCTCTAACGAACGCAGTGACGGAGGCTGAAAATCACCCGTTGCTAACAACCGATCCATGATTCCGTTCCCTTGCCGAGTCGGAATGACCGCACAACAATCGACGCCGTTTTCAAACGCGAACCAAACCGACGCGATCGCCTGCTGAATCCCTTCCGTCTCCGTTGTCCAGGGCGGCCGCAACAAGACGAATGCACGGACGCGAATTTGATTTTTCAACAAGAACTCGCAGCCGTTCGAAAAATCACCAGTCGTCATCTGCTTATTCAAACGTGACAACGTCGGCTCGTGGGACGTTTCCAACCCCATCGCCACTTCAAGCTGCGTTCCGCAATCATCCTGAAACGTGATCACCTTGTCGTTACACAACTTGGGATGGTTCTCAACGATCACGGTTTGGTAACCGGCAACGAGCCTGGCTATTTTAGGAAGATCGCCCCGCGGAAACGCCCGTGCATCGAAAAAATTGCCGCTGTTGTAGAGCTTGATGTGTTGAGCGACGGGGAGCTCCGCTATCGCATGTTCAACCTGGCGAACGACCGCTCCGGCTGGCATCGGCGCATCGGTCGTGTTCTTCCACAAATCGCACATCAGACAGCGAAAAACGCATTCGCGGTTAGATAGAAAAACTGTCGCCACATCCTCGACCACGCCCGCCGCCGAGTACTCCGGCTCGACCAACATTGCGTAGGGGCGATTTAGGTCGACTGAGTTCCGAGGCCCACGGGCGGAAAGGATCGCCGCGTCGGACCACTGCGGTTCACTCATACGGCCCAACGCCAAGTGAGTTGCAAACCGGAGTCTCGCGAGGCCTCATTCAAACTCACGCGAATACCTTGCGAAACGCGTCGCGGTAACTCTGTTCATCACTCGGGAACAACTCCGTGAACGTGGCATCGGTGCCCGCACCGTGTTGAAAACGTCGCTTTTCGAATACCGGCATCGTTAAACCAGTTACCTGTTCGACACCGCGCCGGACGACTTCGCCTTTCAAGTTGTAGAGTTTGCCGTGTTCCCAATCGGTCAGCTCGATGAACGGGATCCCCTCGGAAACTTCAATCACATTAGGAAGGGCAAACGGGCTTAAACCTCGAAAGCCAAACTTCCTCGCCGGTGCCCACGATCGCACATGGCCGCGGCTCTGACCGCCGCTGTAGGTCAACGAGTGCTTGATCGCATCGACGCCCCAGCCCTCGTGATACAGCATCAGGTTGTTCAGCACGCTGCGAATCGTCAGCTCGCTGTTCTCTTCGATAGGGTAATCCTTCATGTTTTCATCGCCGCCGTCGCCATCGAGCAAGTACTTCCAATCGGGATAGCGATTTCGAATTTCGCGGCAAAGGGCCAAGCCCATCGTCGCCGCTTGAACGTCCAGCGGCTTGTAGTCTTCGATCACTTCCACCGCTTCGCGATAATCAATCGCGGATGCCGGCACGTCAATCACTTCCAAGAACATGCTTAAGTCTAGATCGCTTAAGAATTGGTGACACTGTTCCGCGTCCTGTCCGCATTGATCGATCGACAAACTGAATGCTTTCAACCGCGCCGGCGATTCGCCACGTTTCAACAAACAATCATACGTGGCACAAAACACGGCCCCACTATCGATGCCGCCGCTGAACAACACACCAATGGGTTCGTGTTGTGGGATATGATCCAACCAACATGTGATCTCGTTTTGCAGTGCCGCGATATACGCGTAGCCAATCTGATCGAGGTCTGTCGAAAGCCGATTGCGTTGCGGCGTGAAAAAACGGGTGTACACAGGATTGGGATCCGGACATCCCAACAAAGCGATCTCGACGATGTGGTGGGCGGGCACCATTCGCGTGTAAGACGGATGAAACTGATCTTCCAACCCCTCGGCTTTGAGCCAATCACGAATCTCATCCATTCGTTCGGCAACCACCAAGCACGGGCCGGCTACTTGCTTGGCCAAAAAGTACCGCATCGGACGCCCGATCGACCGGGCCATGCGGACGATGTTGCCACTGCGATGCACCAACGCAAACTGCCCATCGACCTGCCGCAAACTTTCCGCGTCACCAGCGCCCAAAAGCGCCACGGCGTCTTGCACGGACGAGTTAAACAACGCATTCGCATCGTCATCCAATAGGCTAACAAAACGCTCAACGTATTGATGGTCGTGCATGTCAAACACTCAGGGTCAAAGTAGGTAGGGCAAAGAAGGCAGGTGACGAATTCTAGCCCGAACACCATCACCTTGTCAGCCGACGAAATCGTGCCGGACAAGCTGACGACCAAGCAACAGTTTTCGAATACCGACAAGCTACGCTGACTTAGCCGCCGGCGCGATCCCAAGCTTCGCTTCAATGTCTTCGAGTGCCACCCCTTTGGTTTCCGGCACGAAGAACAGCACCCAAATCAGTTGCAACACCATCATCCCACAGAAGAACAGAAAGACGTGCGAAGGTGCGAACGCCCCCACCATCATGGGGAAGACGGAGGTCAGAATCGCAGCGAAAATCCAGTGAGTGAAACTGCCCAGCGATTGCCCCGCAGCACGTTGCTTGTTCGGAAAGACTTCTGAAATCAACACCCAAATCACGGCACCTTGACCGATCGCGTGGGCTGCAATGAAGGCGAAGATGCACGCCGGAACGATGTCAAAGTTTTCACTATGAAACGCCCATGCACACGTTCCCAAAGATGCGATGTAGCCCACCGAACCAATTAACAAGAGCGTGCGTCGCCCCAATCGGTCGATCAACCACAACCCTAGGAAAGTGAAGATCAGGTTGGTGACACCGATCCCTATCGATTGAAGCAGAGCCGCTTGTTGCCCCAGACCCGTCATTTCAAAGATACGTGGGGCGAAGTACAGAATCGCGTTGATGCCAGATAGCTGATTAAAGAACGCGACGAAGAAGGCCAACGCGATCGGAACCCGCAAACGCATCGTCCAAAAACGTTCTGACGAATCCGATTCTTCGGACGCTTGATGAATCTGCTCAACGCGGTCGGCGATCTCTTGCGGTGATGCCTCTGGACTGACCAACCCAAAGATACGAGTCGCTTCCTTTTCATCACCACGACGCGAGATCAACCAACGTGGACTCTCGGGCAACCCGATGCACAACAGGCTGAAAATAAGCGCAGGGATGGCTTCCACACCGAGCATCCATCGCCATGCGTTTTCACCGATCCGACCGAGCATCGCATTGGACGCGAACGCGACCACAATGCCGACCACAATATTGAACTGGAACAAGCCAGCAAGTCGACCGCGACGATCTGCCGGCGCGATCTCGGAGATATACAGCGGGGCTGCAACGGTCGAGATCCCGACCCCTAAACCGCCGATAAATCGAGCCAACATGAACGAATAGACGTCCGTTGCCAGTCCCGACCAGATCGCCGATGAGAGATAAAGTACTCCGATCCACAACAACGTTGCCTTACGCCCAAACCGATCCGTCGGCCAACCACCACACAACGAACCCACCACGGTGCCCCACAATGCCATACTCATGGCCAGTCCGTGTTGGCCATCGCCCAACGACCACAATGCCTGGATCGTGCTTTCGGCTCCAGAAATCACAACAGTGTCGAAGCCGAACAAAAATCCGGCCAGGGCAGAGGTCAGCGACCAACGTATGAGTCGACTCGGCATGGGGACAGCCATATGGGGAATGAAGTTGGAAAGAGTTCGCTTGCGAAAACCGATCATCATACGCAATTCGAACGCAGGTGCGGGCTTGGCGATTTCAACTCTTGACGAAATCGCCGAATCGCTGGACAGTGATGGATCGCCCGCCCAATCGCATTTGATGTTCACGCTTACAAATTGGAAGCTAAAAAATCGAAAGCTCGTGAATTAGCAGCCAGCAACACCGGCCACTCACACCGAGCGGGTTCGGACCGCATGATGCGAAGTCTCTTTGTCGAGTTGATCCCAGCGAATGATTTCGCTCGTTCCAACCAACGAACTCATCAGCAAGCACGGAATCCATGATGACGGACGCGCGGAACCCCAACGCAAACCCGCGAGACAATCGCGTTACGACTCGCTCCTTCACCGGTCAATCACACGAGTTCCTGACTCAACGTGGGCTTTGGCTTCAGCAAAACGCCCGAGTCGATCAGCCTACCCGAGTCGGCCGGTCCAGTAGGAACCCATTGCAATCCAACGTCCCCGAAAACTCGCCGGGTCCGTCCGATCGATCCTTGCTGGGCCGCGTCGATGACCAGCCTCTTGATCCCGGCACGTTGCAAAACCTGCGTCCGGCGCGACGATACCCCAATCCAGCTCGGTTACGCACCGGCCCACTGACGCCGCTGTTCGCCACGGCTTTGGCAGACTCGCCACTTTGGAGTTCACCGCAAGCGTGGCCCGCGGGATACACACCTTCGAAACAGGAACAGAGCATCCCCGCCGATGTGAGCACGATCGCAAACGCGATTGGAAAGCTCGCGATCATGTTACCCGGCAAACATGTTGGTCAATTCGCCAGCGGCTCGGCATTCATTACCGGCCCCAACACCATCATGACTTGTGCCCACAATCTGTTCGATTCAAACGAACGCGAGTGGTCGCGAGGCTTGGAATTCCATCCTGGATACGATTTCTATTCGTCCACTCCAACTCCCGCGTGCCGGATCACATCGGGGATCGTGCCGAAAGCCTATCTCGACAACCCTTTGACGAACAACGACATTGCGATCTGTCGTGTCGATTGCAATATTGGCGACATCATGGGCGTCGAGTTGCCAATCCAAGAACTCGATGATGTGGCATTCTTTGACGACCACTGGGTCGACATCCTAGGCTATCCCGCGGGCAGTGGTTTTGATTTCGGCAAGCAACTTTGGCGTAGCCGCGGTCGATTTTTGTTTGGAGTCAGCGGTGGCGGCGAAGATGAATTTTCGCCGGTCGTCGCCACCCACTTCGGCGGCGGTGCCAGCGGATGCCCCTGGGTCTACTACGATCCCACTAAGCAACAGCATGTCGCCGTCGGTCTCACATCCGGTCACGCACGACTGCGATACAATCCGTCCGAACCGAACCTGATGACGTTGACCTCATCGTTGTGGACGACGCGCACGATAGAACGACTCAACAACGATTTCATCGAACACTCTTTCGAATGATCGGCTTCTCTTTTACTCAAACCTTCGTGCTGCTTACCCTTTCGTGCCGACAAACCGATAGTGCGGAACACGCACCAACGGCAGATAGGGAATCGAACCACGCGATTCATGCAGCGATCGCGTTTGAAACCGTTTCGATAGCATCGGCAGGTGATCGGGCGACAAATTAACATTGTCGGTCCCAAACCAAATCGGCCACCCCGTTCGAGTCAACCAACCATGCCGAACTCGGTCACGACTGGCATGCTTGCGTGACACATAGAAGTCGACAACGGCAATGGTGCCGCCCACCTTCAACAACCGACATGCCTCATCGATCGCGGAAAACCAGTTTGGAATCATGGTTAACGAGTAAGAAAGCGTGACGACATCGGCACACCCATCGGCCAACGGTGTCGCGGTCGCATCACAACACCGAACTTGGGTTTCAGTCGAAGAATCAATCATTCCATCACAGCGCAAACTTTCGATCCGTTTGGCAGCCACCTTCAACATCGAATCGGAAAGATCAACCAATTCGATCCCTCCGAGCTTGGAAATCTCCTTACCGGCAAACTCCAGATTTTTACCGGTGCCGCATCCCAAATCGACCCACACACCTTGGTCCGGAAAGACCAACGAGTCGATCAACTCTCGGCGTCCATGCAACATGCGTTCGCGAAACGAATCGTAGTCACTCGCTTGAGCTCGATAAAAGCTCTCCAACCGATCCTGGTGAGTGTCACCACGGACGGGCACCAATAAAAGCTGCCCGATGGTGCGCATATCGGATACAAGCGTTCTCACGCTGCGGTCTCCAGGTCCGCAATATGGAAACTTCCGTAAGTGTTGACGCGGTCCAACTGGTGCAACCGCTGAGCAAGATCAAAACGGTAGCTCAACAGTTCACCCAGTCGACGGACGCTGCCACGATGGCGAACTTGAATTGGATTGACAAACCCGACCTCTGGCCCGGCACTTCGCCAGAGTATTCGTGCGTCCGAACCGGCATGATCCACAATCGCTTGCCATTCTTCAGCCAATGCTTCCGGTGCCCGTTCAGCCATCCAGTCCATGTGGTCGAGCAGCACAAACCGGTCAAACGCATGGTCTCGGCTGGATAGGAAACCTTCCATCGTTTGCGTATGGCAACGCACCCGATCGACCAAGCCGCCTTTCAACAGCTCGAAATTGTCACGCTTAAGATACTCGGGACAACAATCTTGGGAGTATGCCCCCGTCAGGTACACCCGCCAAAAGTAGTTATCAGCCAACGCCAGATTCGTCAGAACCGCTTGCACTCGATCTCGTACGAAGCTTTCAATCCCGCCGGTGTAGGTGCGATCGATCTGCAAACGTTGTGACCTTGGCACACCCAACATGGCCATCGTCGTATCACGCCGAAGAGCCCAACGGATAGGCATTCTCCACAAGCGTTTCTCGACACGCTGCTCAGCAAATATTTCTCGTTGCGTTTCCACATCGGGCGCGGCAATCAAATCCCTCACGGCATCACGAAGCCCGACGCGATCGAGATAATGATTGATCCACCAAGCAAATAGCCCTGATGTACCATGGAAATAGAAAGTCCCACGTCTCGCCGAACCGTCAAAGAAATGCCGACGCGAATCCCAGGACTCGCGCACTTTGGGCGTTAATTGAGGGCGCAACCGAGTGTCGTATAAGTGGTTCCAATCCGGATGCCAGCCGGTGCCGAAGGCGGCAAAGAAATCTTCGTAGTCCAATTCTCGAATGCCCGCGATCTTCAGTTCCAGCAATGCGTTTTGCAGCGGGTTCATGTCCACACAATCAATCGACGCCGGGCTGTCCAGCGCGTAATCCAATGCATTGCATCCCGCCGAAGTGATCATGACGACGCGATCATTCGAATGCAGTCGAAGAGCTTGACGGTCTAGCCGTGGATCTTCCCAACAGGTGTTGTAAACCAGGTTGCGAGAGTGAATCGCACGGAAACATTTCGCTTCGAACCAACGGTGAAACATGGGGTTCCTATCTAAGAAAAGGGGGATTCGTGGTCAGTCCGTTCAGGCAATCGACAACTGACATTGCTCGCGGGGCGGCAACGTTTGCAGCGGTAAGTCTTGGTAATGTGAGTGCAACTCCAGCGTGCCATCGAAACGCTCGATCAACCCGGTACAGTTTTCCACCCAGTCACCGGTGTTGCAGTAAATCACGGAATCCGATTGAGCGATCGTGGGACTGTGCAGGTGCCCACAAATGATTCCGTCGCAGCCCACACGTTCGGCATGTGTGATCAGTTGTTGCTGGAAGGCAGAAACAAACTTGGCAATCGACTTGGTTTGTCGTTTCAGTCGATTGCAGACGGCATACGGATTGGCAGCGTGATTCCTGCTAAACCGGTGTCGCCAGCGGCTGATCCCAAGCAGTGGGTCGTACGTTCGCATCAGCAATTTGGAGAGCCAGACCGCGTTGGTTTCGAACCAATCAAAGCGATCACCATGCGTCACCAAAAAGCGGCGTCCGTCGGCCGCATGAAAAACCACTTGATCGGTGATCAAAAGGTACTTGCAATGATCCGTTAGCAAGCGACGGTGTAACGGGTTACGGAACAAAGCATCGTGGTTCCCCGGCAAATACGTGATCTGAGTTCCGCAACCCATCATCTCACGCAAGCGATCCAGAATGCGGTTGTAGATTGGTTGCCAGTGCCAACGTCGACTCAACTTCCAGCCGTCGACGACATCGCCCACTAAAAACAGTTGGTCTGGTCGATACTGGCCCAAGAAGTGATACAACGCGTCAGGACGACTGTATCGGCATCCCAAGTGAGTATCACTGATAAAGAGTGTACGAACACGACGTTCACTCTCGTGTTCAAACAGACCATCTGATTGTTCGGCCATGCGTGCCGTTTCAATGAAAGGAAGCTTTCCAGACGGTGCCTCACGCTGCCAGCATGCGCCGCAGGACAAAGTCCGCCAACTGAAAAGTTCAATTCCGTTTTGAACTTTCCACGCGGCGGATCTTAGAAAACTTCCATGAAGTTCAGACGACTTCGAAGATCAGGTTTTGGTGAAGATTGCCTCGCTGTTACCGAAGCCCATCACTCATTGGCGTGCTCCACCTGGATGAGCGACGCTTTGCAAAGATTCGGTGAAGATACTTGTACCTTCACCATGAACCCACGACGGAGTGGGACACCGTGCAACAACCATCTTGCATGTCGCTGCACCATTATAAAAATTAGCCCGTCAAAGACTTCAATCGCTTCGAGACTACTGGGTGATTGGCAAGTCGAAGTCGCCAGTCAAATCGCGATAGATCGTATGGATGTGATTGGCAGGATTACCAGCCGGATCCGATTGCGAGTTTGCGAATTCAATCAGGAAACGTTTTCCTTGAACTCGGTAATAGTGGCCAACACCAGGCTTCGTTGCGCCGGCCCAAGCGAACCACACGTTGTCCCAGCCATCCTCTTGGATCTCGGCACGTCGTTTTGACGCCACTTCATCAGGGGCGACATCGGTGTAAAGAAAAACCAACTCTTGCAACAACTCTTTTTGACTGTCATCCAGTTTCGAATAAGCGATTCCTTCGGGAGGAAGCACGTCCGGTTGCGTCTGGGCAATAAAGCGAATGTCTCGCGGGGCCTGATCCGCAATCACCGCGAGTTCTTTTTGCTGGGGCGCGAAGCCGTTAACCAACTTGAACCCCAGTTGCTCTTCACGACTTAGTACAGCGGTCCCTTTACCGAGCGTCACGGTGGTGTCATTCATGACCACCGCAGGGTTTGCGGCTAGGAATTGGGGCGTGCTGTCGAGCACTTTGTTACCACGGCAAACAAAGTTCAATGACAAGTGATGCCCTTCGAAACTGAGTCCCCATTTAGCGGCTTTCCCACTGTCGTCTTTCGAGGCTGTTTGACTCGGATCCCCGAACAAGGTCACGTAATAGCGCTGTGGGTTTCGTTCCCAACGACCTTTACCAGCCTCCATTTCGTTGAGCACTTCTTCCAGCAACATGATTCGATTCGCCTTGAAGTACCCAGCTTCGCTCAATGCCGAACGCAACAAACGCAGCGCCGCGGTGCGTTGAGCATCGTTCATCTTCTCCAGCATCAATCCCTTGCGTTCGTCTTTGGGAATGAAGTGCCAGCCCACACGCTCGGGCGAATCAAAATTCTTCATTGTCAATTCGCGTTGACTGTCGTCGAGCGTTTCTAGATAGGCGGTTGCGAAGGTTTGCATTTGCTCCGCGGGCGACTGAGAAATCTTCCAGCCGACGACGCAACAAACCAAGGCGGCAACAAATACAAACGAAAACAGACGGGCGGTACGGTGAAACATGGCAAAGGCGGGCTGAGGTGGGAGGCTGTGAAGGCGGGATTGCGGAATCAGGATTGTAGTTGATCGGACGTCGGTGCGAACACTCGATAAGGTGCCCAGTGCGCCTTTTTGATCCGCATGATCGCCACGAGGTCTCCCTCGGGGTCGACCGCGATCATCTCACCAGCGGTGTATTCGTTACCCGCCAAGTCAGTTTGAGGATTCGGATCGTCCGGCGGCACCGACATGTGTTCTGGCGCAGTTGGCTCCCCGGTGACATACAAGCCATTTCGCACGCGATAGGCGTCCACTCGATCCAGATCCATTCGGGGCATGAAGGATAACGCAGGGATCGGCGACTGAACGCAATCGGTTAACCACGGGGAACCTGTCACCTCATTCAGATCGCTCATCGGTGTTAGTTCGTGCCGCAAGGGCATCCCTGGAACCGGCGGCGGATCGTTCGGTGGCATGCAATCGATCGCTGCATCGAGATGGAAATTCCCTACTTCGGTGCGTACCAAGTCCGTCATCACGGCAACCGTTTGACAGGCGGCAGCAATGTCGATCCCCAACGACCGCAAGTAAGTTCCCGAACCACAAGTCACATCGACTTGAATGGTAGGCGGTTCGTATCGCAGCAATTCAATGGCACCCAGCCAGACTCGACGGGTTGGCATTTCAATTTCTTCACCGCGACGGATGCGTTGATGGGCACGTTCGCCGTTGACCCAAATCGCGGAGTGCGACGGAGGCGTTTGATCGACCCAACCGCTGAAACTGGCAAGTGCTTGTTCGACCTGCGCACGCGTTGGCACGACCGGATCAGCCACTTCGATCACCAGTTCTTCCAGATCGCCAGACTCGCTGTGGGCACCAAACCGGAAAGTAGCAACGTAACGTTTCGTTGGCTTTAACATCCACGGCGTCAACCGAGTCGCGGAACCAACGGCCAACACCACCAAACCGGATGCCAAAGGATCCAGCGTGCCAGTATGCCCAACCTTCAGCTTGCGATTTTCATTCTCGCGCCGCAGTCGTCGCTGAACTCGGTTGGCAAGGTCACGAGACGTCATGCCCTTGGGTTTATTGAAAGGCAGGAAACCAAAGGGTGCTGTAGGAAAAGTGTCTTTCAAGGTCTTGATAAACGGTTGTGTTACGAGTGAATTTCGGTTGCGTTAAGAGTGAATTTACAGAGCGTTGGCTGAAAAACGTCGCAAGTAAACCCAAGCGACCGCCGCCAGGATGGCTTCCACAGCGATAAACATCAACCGCGCCGCGATCACCGACAACAACGCGTGGGTTGGCCCAATCACGGGCGCAAGAACAAGCAAGGTGACGTATTCCCGCACGCCAGCACCACCGGGCAACAGTGATGCAAACCCGAGTACCATGCCGAGCGAGATCGCCGCGGTCGCCGTCCCGGTCCAAGAAAGCAAGTCAAACCAGGAAGCAAGACCATCGACGCTAGCCGCAGACGCCAATTCGTTCGCTACCCCAGCATCAGAAAAGGTTTCCCACGAAGGGATCGCGGAAACCAGGCACGCAAACGAACCGCCAATGAACGCCCACGAAATCAACGACGCCAAACCACATACCGTTAATAACGACCACGTGATTCCTTGAACCGTTGGCGATTGTGATACCGGCAACGGGTCGTCCGTTGCTTGCGGTTGGTCGGCGGAGGCTTGCGGTTGGTAGGCAGAGGCTTGCTCCCGTTTAGCTCGGCGACGTTGTACGACAGCTACCAATCGCCGCATGATCGGCGGGCTGAGTGGCAACATCGAACCGACCGCCATCAACGCTGCCATCGACCGCACCCAAATCGGCAATGGCGAATTCCACAACAACGCCCCAGCGAGAAAACCGCCGACGCCCATCATCAACAGGGTTTCTAAAAAGACACAAGTTGTGGCGCGACCGACTGGGCGCTGCGACGCAGGCAGCCCTTTGGGCAAGATCGCGCCGACGCGCAGCACGACCACTAGAGCTTTACCCGGCACATACTTCCCCACATGCCCCAGCAATTGGGCGGCAACGGCCAAACGCCATCGAGAAGGAACCTGCATTGCCAGGCAACACCGGTGCAAAATCCAACCCGGTGGCAGTAACCCTAGCCCGTATAGAAACGCGGCGAAGGCCATTCGATCCCAACGCACATTACCGAGCGAGGGGATCGCAGCGATCCTTGCATCCGCCTCGGAACGCAATACCGAACGACGAACTGGGTCGCTCGCCGCAGCGGCTTGCAGTTGCAAAGACTCCGCTTCCGCAGTCAATTTCGCAGTCTCAGCCACCCAACGTCGACTGGACTGGATCGCCGCAGCCACCAACCCCATCAACACAAGCAAGAAAACAACTCGCTTGATCCAGGGCAATGCAACCGCCCCGACTTGCCGGCAACGCTCGACAATCGACGATCGCTCGGCTACGGGCAAATGAGAGTGTCCTTGGAGATCACGATTGCCCCGGTTGTCACCGTCCTGGTCATCTTCAGGACGATCATCATTGGGCCAATCCGCATCACGCTCAGTTATCGGCAAGCGGTTCTTTTTTCTCGGTGATCACTTCGCATTCCTCGGATTGCTCTGCGTTGATCTCGATGTATTTCTGCCACTCTTCCGGCAAATTGTCTTCGTGGAAGATCGCTTCAACAGGACACTCGGGGACGCATGCTTCACAATCGATGCACTCTTCCGGGTGGATGTAGAGCATTTGTTCGCCTTCGTAGAAACATTCTACGGGACAAACGACAACGCAATCGGTGTACTTGCATCCGGAGCAGGGTTCGGCGACGACGTGCATAAATATTACCTTAGGTTTTCAGCAATCAAAACTTCAGTGTGAAAGGCAGCAGAAGCGTCTGCCAATTGGCAGAATTATCGGACCAGCCCGCTTGGGAACTTGGCCGAAATCCGTCTGCAATTCACCAGAATCGCAAACGCAGGTTTCCGCAGACCCTTTATTTTGCCTAGACGGCAATGTTCTATTTTGCCGAATCAGGAAGCTTGGGCAAACCTCCCATCTCGCAAATTTTGAATTTCAGGGCATAGTTTCTGGTTCCTGCAAGTAAAACGGCCCTTTGACGACCGTCCCCTTTTCGAAGCTTCAACATCGTGCCCCACCCCTCCGACGACACCGAAACAACCGATTCCGCCACTTCAGACGCCATGGAATCGCACCCACCCACCGAGACGGAAGCGACCGCCGCGATGATTTTGCGAACCAAACCCAACCGTCACTTTCCGTTTCTATCGCGGCACCCCTGGGTGTTGGCCACCGCGTTAGCCGACGGGACGCGCTCAGATAACCAGCGTGGCGACGGCAAACGCGTCAACAAGAACCTCAAGTCCGGCAAGAACGCGAAAGACAACGCAGCACTGACGGCAGTTCCGGAAACCACTCAGACGGACGCCGCTCAAACCGAGGCAGCACCGACCGAGGCCACTGATCTCGCCGCTGACCAAGCCGACACCAAGAATCAGTTCGGCCAAGTCGCCGAGCTACTTGACCATGACGGCAACTGGATCGGACGAGGTCTATACAACCCAGCCAGCCGATTGCGATTGCGACTTTACAGTTTCGAAGCTGACCAACCGATCAACGATGCCCTGTTTGCTCGTCGTGTCGACCAAGCCGTCGCTCGCCGTCGACAATCAACGGTTCGCCCGAACCTTGCTGGCGGTGGTGAGCGTTTGATCTTTAGCGAATCGGACCTGCTTAGCGGCTTAATCGTGGATCGCTATGCGGATTGTCTGTCCATCCAGTTCACCTCGGCAGCTTTGTTACAGCGAGGCGAATTCCTGATCGATCAAGTCTTGGCGGCTTGCGAAAAGTACGGCACGCCGTGCCAACGAGTCGTTTGCCGGATGGATCCTGCGACGGCCAAACACGAAGGCGTCTCGTCGGACTGGATTACCAAAATCGAGTCCTGGAGCCGCGGGCTGGAATCGGAAGAATCCGGTCGAGTGTGGTACCAGCACAACGACTTGAAGATGGCTTTGAATCTTTGCGACGGGCAAAAGACGGGCGGCTACCTGGACCAACAAGACAACCATGCGATCGCCGCATCGTACATGAAGGGTCGCCGAGTCCTGGACGTTTGCACTTACACGGGCGGCTTCGCCTTGGCCGCCGCTCGGGCGGGCGCCGCTGAGGTGATTGGCGTCGACAGCAGCGAGAAAGCACTTGAGATGGCTCGCCAAAACGCGGCTGCGAACTCGCTAGATCACGTCCAGTTCGAAAAAGCGGACTGCTTCGATGATCTCAAGCAACGCGGCCAAGACGGCGAAAAGTTCGATGCGATCATCCTCGATCCACCTCGGTTTGCCGGGTCGCGACGCCAAGTCGACGCCGCGCTGCGGGCCTACGCTCGACTGAACATGTCCGCCGTCGACCTGCTCAACCCATCGGGAATTTTGGTCACCTGCAGTTGCTCAGGACACGTCTCGCGTGCTGATTTCCTGAACATGCTGGTTGATGTCGGCCGCAAACGCCGGCGAGATTTGGTGATGACGCGAGTACTTGGCCCATCACCCGACCACCCATGTGCGGTATCCTGTCCTGAAAGTGACTATTTGAAATGCGTCATTGCCGAGGTGCAGTAGCGGTGCCCCGCATAATCGATGCCCCGGAAGTGAAAATTACGCAATCAAAAACGTGATTGCGGGAGACGTAGCCACTTGACGCGTTTATAGTCAACATCCCCTTTTTCAGTTTCTGGGAACACGTATCGTTTTTTGGTAAGGTGTTTCCAGTCCCTTGAGGATTCTCCGCCTTCTTCAATTTTCGTCCGAGGCCGATCGGTGTCGAATGTAACGATCAAAGTTCTGCACGGCGCTGACCGCGGGAAGCTGTTCGAGGAAATCTCGCCACCGCTGACGATCGGACGTGAAGAAGGGAACGACATCCAGCTCAACGACGAGCGAGTTAGCCGATGTCATCTGAAGATCCAACGCGATAATGATCGCCTCGTCTTGACGGATCTGGACAGCACCAACGGAACCAAAGTTAACGGTTCGGAATGCCAACTGAAGATCCTGCGTCACGGTGATCTGATTGCGGTGGGCCGAAGCCTTTTGTTGCTGGGGTCCGAAGAACAGATCGCCGAGCGACTGCGATTGATGGGCAATGGCGGGGGAACGCTCAATCGAGACATTAAGTCACTGGATGAATCGATCGCCGTTGATCTGCAACAGGAACCTGAAAGCCCGTTGCCGGTCGAATCGCTACAGGTAGAAGAATTGCCTGGGATTCCGGACGATCTTTCGCCAGGACAAAAGGCGCAACTTTGCGAGATCCTCGATTTCCTTCAAAATCGGTTGGAACGTTTGATTGAAACTGCGGAAACGGATGAGGATACGGAACAAGTGTTGCTAAAGCAGTCTGCTTGGCAGCGATTGCTTGACGTGCAATCTCGTTTGGCGTCGCTGAACCGGTCTGTCACTGATCCTGACTGGCCTTAAGACGGGTTGGCCCGTATCGATTCGCCCGGCGTTGATTAGCCAGCGTTCGACTGGTCCAACTCCTAGAGTTGTATGTTCCAGCCGACCGACCCGATGGTTGGTTGATTTCGGTCCAGCACTGCGAGACTTATTGAAGCTCGTTGGCCAACCGGAATGCAGCTGGACTGCACGGTCTTTCCTATCCGACTTTGCCACTCGTTTCAAACTTTGATGACCGCATCTTCCATCACTAACGAATCCGCTGTCGTGACCACACCAGCCCGCCCTACCACGGGCTATCGAGCTTTCCGTGCTCGCCAGGACGACCGTACCGCCTTGATCGATCCAGAGATCGGCGATTCCGAGCTTCTGCTGAAGCAAAATCTT
The DNA here is from genome assembly GCF_057365095.1 of Rhodopirellula sp. J20-39. Lineage (NCBI taxonomy): Bacteria > Pseudomonadati > Planctomycetota > Planctomycetia > Pirellulales > Pirellulaceae > Rhodopirellula > Rhodopirellula sp. J20-39. Next base: position 7,457,560 of record NZ_CP195123.1, read on the forward strand.
TGTGATGAAGTCGGCTTGAGCGGTTCGAGCGAATCTGATTTTTGGCACAAGCTAAGCCAGCAAGCTCGCCAACAAGTGATTCAGGATGCGCGGCGATACACGTCGGCGTATCGAACCGTCAGCGGACCAAGCGGCAGCAACACGCAAACCAGCAACCAGGAAGCCATCGCCGCAGGCAATCCCTTGCCCGGCACGGCACCCCACCTGGAAACGCCACCGATCGTGATGGCCGGTCATCAGCCCACACTTTTTCATCCAGGTGTGTGGTTTAAGAATTTTGCGTTGCAGCACATCAGCCAAGAAACGGGTGCGATTGGCATCAACTTGGTGATCGATAACGACGTCGCATCAAGTCGTTCCATTCGCGTGCCCGTCCGAGATTCGTTCGGGCGAGCTCGTATTTCGTCGGTGGGGTACGACAATGGCGGGTCGGGGATCCCTTACGAACAAGCCAAAATCCGAGACCTGAGGCAGTTCGACGCTTTCGAAAATGGGGTCCAACGGACGATTGCTCCATTGGTGAAGAACCCGCTGATTTCCTCGCTATGGCCGCATGCTCGCGAGGCAATTCGCCGTTGCGAAATCGCCGGTTGTGCGCTCGCTCAAGCCCGGCACTCACTCGAGGCGGAATTGGGCTGGAACACGCTAGAAATCCCGCTGGGCGTTGCCGTTCGCGGACTCCCGTTCGCCCGCTTTGTGATGGAGTGGATCGACGATTTCGAGCGTTTTCATCAAGTCTATAACGATTCGGCTGACCACTACCGTGCCTGGCATGGGATCCGCAGCAACGCCCACCCCGTCCCGAACTTGACTGTCGACGGTGAATATTGGGAATTGCCGCTATGGGTGTACGGCAATGATTCGCCAACCCGGCGAGCCGTGTGGGTCCGCCGAATAGGCGACCAATTGGAAATCACGGATCGCTCCAATGATCGTCCGGGCGTTTTGTTGCCCGCTGGCGATCGAGATCGGGCTGCCGTGATTCTTTCAGAATCCAATTCACCCGAATTCAAGCTGCGACCGAGAGCGCTCGTCACCACCATGTTCGCACGCTTACTGCTGAGCGATTTGTTCCTGCACGGCATCGGCGGCGGCAAATACGATCAGCTTGCAGATCGAATCATGAGCCAGTTCTACGGCATCACAGCCCCCGCCTTTCAGGTCGTTTCCGCAACATTGCGACTTCCCGGTCAGTCGGTTGACCCCGACCGTGCGGACAAGATCAGCACCCTGCAGCGAAAAATCCGGGATACCCAGTACCAAGGTGAACGCTGGGCTGGCAACGCTTCCAACTCAGAAAACTCGACCGAAAACGACACCAAACTCAACATCATCCACGATTCGCCCGCGATCCAGGCTCTCGCTCGCCAAAAACGAGACCTGCTCGATAACATGCCTCCACACCACCAGCGAAGTGACTGGCACCGGCAAATTGAGTCGATCAACGGCAAGCTGTCTGCGTTGCTGGAGCCAACCCGAGCGACATTACGTTCGGAATTAGCACAGTTACACCAGGCTTCTGCCGAAGAACAGATCTTGGCCAGTCGTGAATGGTCGTTTTGTTTGTTCCCCTTGGAATACTTGGTTTCGGCCTTCGATCAGATGCTGACATCAGCCTCTTCGAATCAGTCTTAGCGTACTTTTCTAGGCTGGATTTCGGATTGCCGTTGCCCACCGCTGAAATTTCGCTATCCTGCGTGGCCCGAAACACTACCTATACAACGCATATCCACCCCGAGAATCATCTCATGAAGGTCGTTAGCAGTATCGGCGCGTTGAAATACCGCCACCCTGATTGCCAAGTCGTCAAACGACGTGGCCGAATTTACGTCATTTGCAAGAGCAATCCAAAGTTCAAGGTCCGCCAAGGCGGAGCGAAGGTCAAAAAGACCCGTCGTTAGAAAACGATTTCGTTAACTGTGCAAGTTAGGCCATTTGGACTAACCTGAATGAATGCGATGCACGGATGTCATCCTGTCTTGCCTTCCTTCTTTGCCGCGTTTATCGATCTCCCTGGTGTTGCCTGACGTCACCCCTCCCCCTGCACCACACCAAGGTGATCCGACTCGTTCGAAGGTTGATGCTCCGCTAAACCCGGGCGTCCATTCGGAACAGTGGGAGGACGTTGCTCCTTCAGCCATGAAGTTGAGCGATCGATCCGTTGTACCGGCGTCCCGAATTCAGGTTGTCGCTTTCGACGACCTCTCACCAGAAATGCTCCACAAGTGGGACGCATTGCGGTGGATCGCTGACGATTCCGCCCAATTCGACCAGCCCTTCTTTTCGCCTCGGTTTGCTGCAGCCGTTCATCGCGCCCGAGGTGATGTTCTCGTCGCTGTTGCCACGACGTCGGAACAGGACACGGATTCCAACGACCATGGCGCCGTCGGGTCAGCCCTCGATCCCGAACATGCCATCGGCTTTCTACCCTTCCATCGTGTTGGGCGGGTTGGCGTTCCCGTGGGTCGATTTCTAAACGACGCTCAAAGCGTGATCGGACTGGATGCCACTCGTGTGGACTGGTCGGCATGGCTTCAGGCGTGCAAAGTCACCGCATTCAACATGCATTCGATCATCCAAGCCAAATCGGACTGGATTGCTGACTATCGACTAGAAACCGTCCGAGCCTTTCGAGCAGACCTAGCGGGCGACTCCAAGCAATTCCTGCGACGACTGGAACGGGATCACCGCACGATCGGCAAACAGGGCCAGAAGACTCGCAAACTGAGTCGAGAGGTTGGCGAAGTCCGCCTGGAAATCGACTGCCGATGCCCTGACATTCTCAAGCAAACGATTCAGTGGAAAAGGGCGCAGTACCACCGCACGCACATTCTCGATTTGTTCCTCCCCGATTGGACACGCAAGCTGGTTGATGAGCTGCATAATGGGGATGACGAAATCGCGTGCAGCGAAGCAGACTCCCACCGGCCGGACCTCACCTCGATGGTCTCCAACGAAGCTGAGTTTTGCCAATTAGGCAAGCAACCGCTCAAGGGAATCCTGTCGGTGCTTTGGGCAGGCGACAAAGTCGTCGCCGCGCACTACGGGATGATCGAACGAGGCCGTCTGCATTATTGGTTCCCCACATACGATCCGACCTACGCTCGCTACTCGCCTGGCACCGCTCTGTTTACCGAGATCGTTCGCGCCGCTAGCAGCCACGGTATCAACTGCATCGACATGGGCTACGGCGAACAACCCTACAAGCAAAAGCAAACCACAACGACCAGCGAAGTGGCCTACGGAACGATCACCGATTCCAGGTGGCATCGATTTTCATTCTCGCTTGAAAACCGAGTCGTCGCCTGTCTGAAACAGATCCCGATGAAAGAGCTGATCAAGAAGGGCTGGCGGACGATTCATCCCACCGCTGGCATCAAGAAGCTAAGCTAGTCAAAGGCATCCAGAACGCCGCGTTTCTCGCTCCTGGGGCGATGCCCGCGTTTGGCCGGATATCCGCTGAATTTCGGCCCAGCAACGCTCGAATGTGTCGTTGTTTGCGAAACTTAGGCCCTCAATGGGGTTTCAATAGAACAGTGCCGTCCATTTTCGGCAAAACGACAAGTGCTCTTGCCACCTCAGATTCATGACAAAGCGTCCTTTTTTCATCGCATGCCTTATCGGCTGCCTAGCTTTCGCGGTCGTCACCAGCGTCGAAGTCGCCTCCCAGACACCTCCATCGGGCGACAAAGTCGCCAGCAACGACTCCGCGCCCAATCGCGTCCCACCGCAGTCCGCTGACAAGGAAAAAGACAAGGACGATCAATCTCGCAACAAGGACGGCAAGAATGGTCGTTCACGAGATGGTGGTGATCGCCGAGATGGTGGTGATCGCCGGGAAGGTGGCGATCGCCGGGATCATGATGGTGATGGGAAACGCGGCCCTGGCGGAAAGCCTTCCGGCAGCGAAATCATGTTCGGGCTTCTTCGCTCATCTAAGGTTCAATCGGAACTGAATTTGGTACCCGACCAAGTGGAACGATTGAGGGACCTGGAACGGCAACTGCGACACCAACAACGTGAACAATCGGATTTGAAGCGTGGTGACGACAGCGATCGAGAATTTGACTTCCGAAACGCCAGCGACGAAGAACGAGCAAAGCTCTTTCAGAAAATCCAAAGCCGGCGAGAAGAACAGCGCAACCGCCTTGTCGAAGTGCTTCAGCCTAAACAAGTCGAACGGCTCGAACAGATTGCCATTCAAGTTCACGGTCCAATGGCACTCGGTGCGCCGAAAGTCCAAAAGGAACTCGCATTAACCGAAGTTCAAATTGACAAGCTCAAGCAAATCCGCCGCGTCCAAGACGAAAAGATGCGAAAGAGCTTCCAAGAGATGCGACAAGCTGGACCTCGCCAAGACTTCCACGGCAAGATGCAAGACATCCGCACCGAAATTGAATCCATGATGATGGACGTCCTCGATGCGAATCAAAAAGAGCAGTTCGAGTCTCTTAAAGGCGAAGCGTTTGATGTCAGTTCGCTACTAAAGGGCCCTCGTGGCGACTCTCGGTCGCGGCGTGGTCGCGGCGACGACCCACGCCGTTAGCCAACAAGTGCTCTCCGAAGGCTGTTCACGCCAAAGCTTCGTTCTGACTTAACATCCCCGCGAGTTGCTTGGCCAACGCATTGACAGCAGGTTCCTGCAGCATGTGAGCGTGGTCACCTGGCACGGTCACTACTTGCACTCCCTCGGTCACCGCTCGCCAACCCAACAACGGATCATCGAACAACGGATTGGTTCGATCCTGATCCTCCGGTCGGAACAGATGCACTTCACCATCGTAGGGCTCCGCAACGTATTCATGAACCGCTTTCACGTTCGCCTGGAAGACTCCAAAGACGTGCATCGCATTATTCGCCGCTAGGTTCTCGGCATCCAATTCTTCCGGAACGATGCCCGCCTGGGCCGCTCGATCAACGAAAAATTGAAGTTGTTCGGCGGGTGGCTTTTGACGGATCGCCTCCAGGTCCAAGTTAGCGGCCCCTGGAAATAGCGCCGACAACAGCGGCAAGAAGTCTTCTTCTCGCAATTCCGTTTCAGGTGACAACAAACCCGAATCAAGAAGAGCGACGATGCCAACGGATCGCCCACGAATTCGCAATTGGCGAGCCACTTCAAAAGCGATGTTTCCGCCGAGCGACCATCCTGCCAAATGAACCTTTCCGCTAGGTTGTTGTTCCGAAATCACACGGGCGTAATGCGCCGCCATCTCCGCTAGCGTTTCATGCGGTGGCCGATTTCCATCGATCCCATGTGCCTGCAATCCATAGATCGCTCGATCGTTCGATGAGTCTTCAGCTGACAAGAAATGGGCCAATTCTCGGTAGCAAAATACCGTGCCACCGGCCGGATGAATGCAGAACAACGGTGCTGACTTCGATGTCGTGGACGATTTCACAGCCGCGGCGGACAAAGGAACCAAGGTTGAACTGATGGAAGCCAACTCCGGTTGATCAATCAACTCGGCAAGGTGAGCAATCGTTGCATCCTGGAACAATGCCACCAACGGCAGACGTTCGCCCAGCTTCTTTTCAACCTCGCTGGTCATTCGCACGGCCAACATGCTGTGACCGCCTAATTCAAAGAAATCGTCTCGCACGCCAATCGGATGCGCATCCAAGAGCTCTTCCCAGATCTCAACGAGGACTTTCTGTGTAGGTGTGCTGGCGGCCTCAAAGTCTCCCGCCCACGCAGGTCGGCCCGATGGACGCGGTAACGCATCGCGATCGATCTTCCCATTGGTTGTTCGAGGCAATTCATCCATCAGCACAAAGGCCGATGGAACCATGTAGCTAGGCAACCGTTCAAGCAGCTCGTCTCGCAGATGCTTGGTAAACCGACGTGACACCTCAGAAGCCGCCGGGTCGTTTGCAAAGCGGTCGGCCGGTTCAATATCCAGCATCACCGGCTTGCCTTGCTCAGCCGCATCAATCGCCGCTTCCAGATCGGCGACGGTTTGCCCCTGCCCCATGGACTGAATCAACTGCCAAGCTTTGATCTCTTCGGCGGCTCGCTCGCAAGCCAGCTTCGTTTCATATTGTGTTGCTTGAATTTGCTCTAAGACATCATCTGAAACAGGCTCGTCAACTCGCATCACCACGTCGTATCGAAACTGGCTCAACTCGTTATTCGCATCCGCCGCCTTCAATAAAATTTTTGCTTCACGCAAACGCGGGTGAATCTCCGTAAGCTGGTCAAACCAACGTGGATCAATCAGCAACTCCTCTTCGTGTTCAATTCGTGAAGCAACATGATGCTTCAGTTCCGATATCGGTAAAGTGGATTCAGCTCGCGCTCGTTCCACCGCGGCCGCCATCACATCTTGCAGCAATAAATTTCGGATGTCACCGAGAAATAGATACCCACCGGGCTCGATGAACTCAATCGCATCGTGCAACACTCGCTGCAGGTAAGTCAGCGACGGAAAGTACTGCACAACCGAATTAAGCACTAAGCAATCAAACGATTCGCGTTTCGTGGAATCGCCAAGTAAGTGCGAAAAATCATCAGCGTTGGATTGGTGTAGCCTGACCTTGGACTTCAATTCCGGCTTACGTTGCAATTCCACCCGGATGTTGTCTAGCGATGATTCCAACAAGTCGGAACCCACATACGACTGACAATGCTCGGCCACCCGTAACAATAACAAACCTGTTCCGCATCCAATTTCAAGAACACGATCGGTGTTGAGCGACACAATGCGGCTGACCGCTCCGTCGGCCCACTCCCGCATTTCGGCGGTCGGAATCGGTTGTCCCGTGAACGTGCTGATCCAGCCGGTGACGTTAAAGGCCGTATCCAGCACGGGCGGGGCGAGACGGTGGGTTTGTTCAAACAAATTGTGCCACTGCGAAACGTGATCACGTTCTGACGCATTGATCCAATCAACGTCAAATGCTTCCTGTTCGGCCACCACATAAGCAACCAACTGCGAACTTTCATCATCGGATCGTTCCACAACCGCAGCCAGCCGAACGGCGGGCAACGTTTCTAGAACCGACGCGATTTCGCCCGGCTCGATCCGATAACCACGCACACTAACCTGATCATCAGCGCGTCCGACAAATTCCATCTCACCACTGGGCAACCAACGACCTAAATCACCGGTCCGATACATTCTCGCTCGGTCCAGATCCGGATACGGCGGGGCCGCAAACGGGTCGTCAACAAAAACTTCATCCGTCAATTCGGGAGCGTTCAGATAGCCACGCCCGACCCCGGCACCACCAATGTAGATCTCGCCCGTCACGCCGATCGGCAACGGTTGACGGTGCCCATCCAAGACGTACATCCGCATGTTTCGCATGGGACGTCCAATCGGCGGCTTCTCGTTTTCCCACTTCCGATGCAGCGGCATCATGCTGCAACCAACACTGACTTCAGTTGGACCATAACCATTGAAAACGCGGCGTTTCGCATTCGTCCAACGACGTCCAAGTTCTCCGGTCAACTTGTCGCCTGCCGAAGCGATGGTTCGCAAATTGGGGACATCTTGCGGGTTCAACATCGCCAACAATGCTGGCGGGAACTTTGCAACGGTGATCTTCGAATCGTTTAAAAACTGACTAAGCGTTGTCGGATCCAACAACGTTGACTGGTCCACCGGTACGCACGTGCCGCCACTCGAAAGCGAGTAAAAGATTTCTGAAACTGCTCCGTCGAACGCCGGCGAAAAGCTGAACAAGAAGCGATCGTCCCGGCACACTTCCATCCGTTCGATCTGACCACGAATGAAGTTCGTGATCGTTCGGTGTTCGATCTGGACTCCCTTTGGCTTCCCAGTCGATCCCGAAGTAAAAATCACGTACGCGCGATCGGTCGACTTAACATCGGGCCATGCGGTCTTCTGCTCCGGTTCACCGGCATGCGTTTCTAGCCACTTCGAATCGATAACTGCAAACGCGTCGACGTCGTCAACGACCTGATCCAGACGCAATTGCGGCGCGTCCATGTTCGTTGGCACAAAGCTCCCACCTGCTTTCAACACGCCAAGAACAACCGCGATCAAATCAAACGATCGTGGTAGACGAAGCACCACGGCCGATTCGGGTTGTATCCCTTCGCCCAATAAATGCTGAGCGATTTGCTCCGCGCGGCGAATCAGTTGTTCAAAGGTAAACTCTTTCCCATCATCGACTACGGCAACTTTGTTAGGCCGGCTTGTCGCTTGCTCCTCAACCAACTCGTGCAGCAGTTGCGTTCCATCCTCGGAAACCAAAGTGTCGTTAAAAACGTTCACAACCTGTTCGAACTGATCACTGGACAACATCGGAAGCCGTTCTGTTTTCGCTTCCGGCGTCGCCACCGCCGCTTCCAAAATCGTCCGGTAGGACTCGATCATTCGCTGGATCGTCGTGCTGTCCAACAAGGTCGAACGGTACTCGACATGTCCAATCAAGCGATGGTCTTCTTCCCACAAGAAGAACGTCAGGTCATATTTCGCCGTTCCGTTATCGACCAAGATTGGATCAACCTGCAAACTCGCCTCGCGTCCCAAATCACGAGCCAACTTATGGTCACGCGGCAAGTTTTGCATCACCAATGCGGCTTGAAAGATGGGTGAAAAACTTCGATCTCGAGTCGGCGCGAACTCCTCAACCAATCGTTCGAAAGGCACCTCGGCATTCTCGTGAGCCTGCAATGTCGTGGTGTGAATTTGCTGAACCAACTCGGCAAATGTTGGCGATTCCTTTAAGTCGATTCGCAGTGGCAGCGTGTTGACAAAGAAGCCGATCAACGGCTCGATTTCAGGATGAACACGTCCTGCTGAAGCCGTCCCCAAAACCAATTCATCCTGGCGACAACTGCGTGATAACAAAACCGCTTCGGCTGCCATCAAGACCACAAAAGGAGTCGTTCGCAATTGAATTGCGAGTTCATTGACGCCTTTCGTCAGCTCGCTGGATAATTCAAATTCGACTGTGGCCCCAATGAAATCCTGAATCGCCGGGCGATGTCGGTCTACCGGTAAGTCCAGCACCGCCGGCGCATCACCAAGTTGTCCACGCCAATAATCCATTTGCGAATCAATGCGGTCGCCCGAGAGACGCTCGTTTTGCCAGTGCGCAAAATCAGCGTACTGAATCGTAAGCGGTGACAAATCCGCTTTCTCGCCGATCACAAAGGCTTCATACGCGAGCGTCAATTCTCGCAACATCACGATCATCGACCAACCGTCCGAAACGATGTGGTGCATCACCAGTAAGACGACATGGTGATCTTCACCCAGTTGGTAAACCGTCACCCGCAACAGCGGTCCATTTTCAAGATCGAAAGGCGCCCGCCCGGCAACTCGCATGCGGCTCTTTAGATCGGCTTCCGCATCGTTTGACGACGAAAGATCAACCCAATTGCAGCGCACCGGCATCGACGCGTGCACATGACGAAACGGCGTTCCATCGGAAAGATGGTAGGTCGTCCGCAACGACTCATGACGTTCCACAACGGTTTGGACAGCGCGTTCGAATGCTTCTTGCTTCAACGGTCCACGCAATCGCGCAGCCAGCGGCATGTTGTAGAACGGATCGTCTTTGGCGATCTGGTCGACAAACCACAATCGTTTTTCCGCACCTGATAGCTCGGCCGCCGCATCTGCAGGTCGCACCGGAATCTCGGCCGTGAGGCTTCCGCCTCGCTCCAAGATCATCTTCTCCAACAAAGCCCGTTTGGCAGGAGATAATTGGGCTAGGCGTTTCTCGAGGTCGGACATGTTTGGCCATCCGGCGGGGTAGTCGTCGGGAAAGCAGCTGTGCAGCCGCACGTTTCACCCGCGTTGTGTCCCATCGAATCGTCTGAGCAGCCGACTGCGGCGGGGACTTCATCAATTCCGGGTGAACCCACCGCCAATTGTGTTTCCAAGTACTGCACCAACTGTTCGCGATGCGTTTCTTGGTATTGGGTCGGATCAGCCTGGCCTTTGAAATCCAGAGCGCGAATCAGAGGTAGATCGCCCGGATGTTTGCCAATTCGCCAATCATTTTCCAAGGATTCGGAAATGTGATGTTCGGCAAGCATTCGCCCGCGACACATACGACGAATCCGCGGGTGCAGATAAGCATCGTCGTAGCCCTTGGCGGCATCTGGATCGCGTTCTTTGTTGAACAAATCGCCATCGAACTCACCGTACTCCATCGTAATAATGTAGTAGTGAGCATTTTTGGCGAAGTCACTGTCTTGGATGTAGTCCACCGCAAGATTGGCAAAATACTCCGCTTGTCCGGTTTCGTCGTCCACCACCAAGCAATCACCTAGAAATCCAGGTTGGTGCATCAAGCCAGCAGCCGAACTGACCTGTTCGGTAATCTTTTCAGCAATATTGTGTGACGTCGCTTCGAAGCAATCTCGCGGCCAGGGCGTGCCCAGAACGCGTTCGGTGACGATGTTGAAAAGACTTGCGGTGTTAAAACGAAAGCCGTGCAGCACACTGCTCATCGTCTTCTTCAGATCGCGAATTTGTGTGATTGTGCCAGCGTAAAAGACACCAGGCAGGTTCGTCGATTCCCAACCGCTGGTCATCGCCGGCAACCGATCTTCGCAAGCCATGTCCGGTTGGCAATCGGCATCGAAGAATGTCGGATCCCACTGAAAACCGGTACAGCAAAGCACACGGTCGTAAGCCAAAACCGCTCGTTGATCTTCCGCATGCGTAAAGCGAATGCGCACGTGGTACTCATCCCCGACCTTCTCGATACACTCGACCTCTGCATCAAGAACCGAGTTTTGGCCTTTCAGGATATAGGTATCTAGAAAGTCGTTGTTGACCGCACGAAGGTGGCCAAAGAAGTGCGTCTGCCACGCCATCTTAATGGGATTGGGGCTGCACAAATGCGTCACTCGCGTGGCCGCGATCAAATGATTTGCCGTCTCGAACGCCGAGTTCCCCTTGCCCAAGATCAAAACTTTTTGACCGGCAAAATCATCGGGATCCAACGACATATCCATGTAGTTTTCAGCCAGCTCGATGCCTGGGATGTTGGGCACATAAGGCTTTTGCACGCCTACGGCAACGATCAGACAACGGACATGGTATGTCGTTCCGTGATGATCTTGGACCACATAACCTTCGCCAACATTATCCGCCTTTCGGACGGACGTGACGTTGGTGTTGTACTGAATACTCAGATCAAAACGTTCGACAAAGTCACGCGTGTACTTGGCGTACTCTTCCGTGGTTGGAAAATATTCCTTGGAATAATTTGTCATCGCCATGTCATCATCATCACATAGCAACGAGTTCCAGTCGTAACGAAGCTGAGTAGCGCGATCGGTATAACCGGTATGAATCTTGTTGATCGACAGCAACTTACCGTGGCGTGGGTACTTCTCTAAAAAAGTGCCCGGTCGATCAGCGGCTTCTAAGATCAAGTGGCTGCAACCGGCCTTCTTCATGAAGTAGCCCAGTTGGATACCCGCAGGGCCGGCACCAATGATCAGAAAATCAAGTTCAACAGGAGATTGTGATTCGCTCATGAATCTTGCTCGAGAGCTTTAAGGGCTTCGTCGTCGGAAAGTGAGTCGAGCTGGCTTAGCAGATCGGATATTTCATCCGCCTGAGTGTCAGCTTGGTTTTGAACAATAGCTTCCGCTAAGGCCGATATCGTCGGTCGCTGATAAATTTCGCTGAGTTGCAGTTGGACTTGGAACCGTTCACGCAATCGAGCGAACAATTGTGCCGCCATCAATGAGTTGCCGCCTAGGTCAAAGAAGTGATCGTGGCGGCCCACGGATTCCACTTCCAAGATCTCACACCAAGCTTCCGCCAAGGTTTTTTCAATCGGTGTTTGCGGCGGTTCGCTGGTTGCCCCCACGTCTTCGCCCACATTGGCAGGCAACGCTTTGTAATCGGTCTTACCAGCAGGTGTTTGCGGCAACTGATCCATTAAATGAATCGTTACTGGAATCATGTAGGCTGGAAGCCGGTCGCTCAAATCCTGCTTCAAGGCGTCGACGGTTAACGGATCGCCTTGATGATCTTGGGACACACCGCAATAGGCCTCAAAATTGTCATAACCCGATTGGTTCTGACGCAGCACGACCGCGGCCCGTGCTACACCATCGCATTGTTGGATCGCGGCCTCGATTTCATCCAGTTCAACACGGAAACCACGGATTTTGACTTGTCGGTCATTGCGAGCGAGAAACTCGTATTGACCATCTGGCCGTAGTCGGACTTGATCGCCGGTTCGATAAAAGCGATCCTTATCAATCCGAACAAAGCGTTCGGAAGTCTGTTCCTCGTTTCGGAAATAACCGCGAGCAACGCCCTGCCCACCGATCCACAATTCACCGGTGACACCAATCGGTGTTTCCAAATGATTGCGATCTAGCACTCGGCATACGGTTTCGCGAATCGGAGTTCCAATTGTGATCGAATTCGGATCTAAGATGCGTTGCATCGTCGACCAAACCGTTGTTTCGGTCGGTCCGTAAACGTTCCATAGCGATTGATTGGTCGATAACAACTCGCTGGCAACATCATGCATCAACGGTTCACCACCGCACAACAAAGTCAGCTTGGCACCGGGACGCCAACCCGTCGACAGCAACATTCGAAACGCCGATGGAGTTGATTGCACGTGTGTGCAATCGGATTGTTCAATTAGCTCAGCGACGGCTTCTGGAGCATCGCTAATTTGATGGGCGGTGATGCGAACACCGCCACCGCACCAAATCGGCAGGAACATTTCCAACACCGAAATATCAAACGTGACCGTCGTGACTGCCAACATGGTGTCATCGGCGGAGAACGCAGGTTGTTCCGCGAACGATGCTAACAAATTGGAAACACTGCCCTGCTCGATCGCCACGCCCTTAGGCACGCCAGTTGAGCCAGACGTGTACATCACGTAAGCCAGATCGTCAGTTTTTCCGCCAACATCAACCGAAGTCGGTTTGTTGAAAGATTCCCCGCCGCTTAGCAACGAATCCCACATCGCCGAATCAATCAACAACTTGGGTTGAGCATCGTCAAGAATCTGCTGGCGTCGCTGGCGGGGCATGGATTCCGTCAATGGAACGTAACCGGCCCGTGCTTTCCAAACCGCCAAGATCGCGACGATTAAGTCCAGCGAACGAGGCATCTCGATGGCAATCAAGTCACCTGGCTGGATCCCTTGATCAATGAGTGCCGCGGCGACCCGATTCGTTGATGAATCCAAGTCCGCGTAGCTTAACGAAGCTTGATCATCCGTAATCGCAATCGCACTAGGACGAAGGCTGGCATGTTCGGAAAGTCGATCGATTAACATCGCTAGAGTATCGGCCGGCTTCGCTTGCGAATCGGTGTGAACCGGCAATGAGATGGCAAGTTCGGATACGGAACCGCGGCACTCAGGGTTGCCTGCGATCCATTCCAATGATCGCTGCAAGTCATTCAAAATTCGTTCCGCGGCGTCGTGGTCAATTGACCGACCGGCGATCAACGTCAATTCAGTCGCTTGCGAAGGTTCGACGACCAATGCGAGATCGTATGCCGTCACGTCGGAGTAATCCGCTTTGACTGTCCGCACCGAAGTTTTCCCTAACTGCTTGAGCGACTTCATCGCCGGCTGATAGAGAAACATGATCTGCGACAGTGGCATTCGCAGTCCGGTACGATCGACATCGACGGCCCCCAACACCTGCTGAAACGGCACGTCGGCATGATCAAGGTCAGCCAACAAACGATCTCGTGAAGCCACCATCGCGTCGCAGAGACTTGCGAGTGGTTCGACAGTCGCGCGATAGGCAATGGGATTCACGAAACAACCGACCGTTCGATTCAGCCCCTTCGCCGGGCGATACGAAGTCGGAACCGTGATCACGAAATCATCACTGTCGCCGTATCGAGCTAACACACTCTGGAACACGGTCAGGTAAACCATCGAAGCGGTCACGCCGTGCTGCGTTGCAATCCGTTCAATCTGTTTCCCAAGATCGTCAGGCACCTCGGTGTGAAAGACCTTCGCCGTCACATCCTGACTGGATTCGTGTCGAGGAAGATTAAACTCTTGCGATACGCCTTCGAGACGCTGTTGCCAGTATTCCACACCCGAGTCGAACATCGCTTGTCGCGGCTCGCTTTGATCCCAAGCGGCATAGTCGACATACGAAGTCGCTTCCGCGTTGTCCGTCGGTGCAGAATCCGAATTTAAGATCGCCTGCAAATCGGCCAGCAAAACTTCAACGCTTGATGCGTCACAAATCATATGGTGGAACCGCAAATCAATTCGGCTTGATTGCGAATCACTTTGCGTAAGCTTGACTTGAAACAGTTCGTCACTTCCGGCAGGTTCATTCGCATTGGTACGAACAATCGTTCGCGACGACTCATCATTAGGCGAAGCAATCATTTGCCACACGTCACCGTCCTGTTCGACGACTCGGGTGCGCAACATCGGATGTTGAATTACCAACGAGTCGATTGCCGCTTGCAGAGCTTCAACTTCGATATGACCGTCTAGCTCAATCGATACCGGCACATAAACAAACGCGTCGGTCTGTCCCAATTGATCCAACAACCAGAACCGGCGTTGAGCATGGGATAGCGGATAGGCCTTACCCGATTGAAGCGACGTTTGCGGAATGGTGACCAGCGAATTGGAAGTACCGGATTGTTCATCCAATGCCTTCGCGAATTCCGCGAGTGTGCTGTGCCGAAATGCCGTCGTGATTGACAGTTCGGTTTGGAGGTCCGCTGCGACCTCGGTCAACATTTCACCCACCAACAGCGATCCGCCACCAAGGTGAAAGAAGTCGTCTTGGCGACCAATGTCATCCACGTTGAGCAACCGCGACCAAATCTTAGCGACGCGTTTTTCCGTCTCGGTAATCGGCGGCGATGAAGCTTTGGAATCTTGTTTCGTCACTCCGGAAGCTTCCCAGCGGGCCACTTCCGTTAGTTCGCCATTCAAGAAGGCCTGCTTCGTGTCGTTTCGACGCAGCTTCCCGGACGAAGTCTTGTGCAAACTTCCCGATCGCACCAACACGACCGTGTGCGGTGTCACATGCGTTTGATCCAGTACCGATGCCACAATTTCAGGCAGCAACTCTTCGGCTGAAAATTTTCTAGGACGCCACAGTTCTTGGACGATCACGAGTTCCTCGCTATCCCCCGTGTCCATCGAAAATGCCGTTCCGGTATCAGGTCGGAACGCTTCGCTGACGGACTGAACAACCTCTTCCACATCGTGCGGATACAAATTCCGGCCGGCAACGATGATGAGTTCTTTCAGCCGCCCGGTGACGATCAATTCGCCGTCGATGCGTGTCCCAAGATCGCCAGTGCGCAGGTACTCGCGAGAATCTTCACCTTCGATGCGTGCGTGGAACGTTCGCTCAGTGGCTTCCTTGTCGTTCCAATACCCCAACGCCACCGAATCGCCACGCACCCAGATTTCGCCGACACGCCCATCGGGTACGCGAAGGCAAGTTTGCGGGTCGACGATCTCGAAAGACATCGAATCGACCGGTACTCCGGAACTGACTAACTCGAGCGTATTGACCGGATCCGAGCCACCTGATTCGGCGACCGTTTCGACCACTCCGCTTTGCAGTTTGGTCGAGTCGACGACGAACGAACGAAAGAGTGATTCCAACGGGGTTCCGGTCGCGACCACGGTCGTTTCCGCCATCCCGAAAGCCGGACAAAAGGACTCGGGTGCAAAACCAAAGCGAGAAAACTTTTCCGTGAATCGTCGTAGCGTTGACGCTCGCACAGGCTCAGCACCCGCGATGGCAACCTTCCACGAACTCAAGTCCAATTCGGCTGCTTCGCAATCTGCATCGCTGATGCGCCGCACGCAAAGCTCGTATCCAAAGTTGGGAGATCCGTTGCTGGAACCGTTGTAGTGATCAATGCACTTGAGCCACAACAACGGGTCACGCACAAAGTCGACTGGTGAGATTACAACCGTTTCCACACCACGGAAAATCGGCACAAAGATGCCACCAATCAATCCCATGTCGTGATAGGGTGGAACCCACTGGACACTGTTTGCGCCTTCGAAGTGATAGTGTTCGATGACAGCATTTAGATTGCTAAGCAACACCCGGTGCGAAAGTATCACGCCGCGTGGATTCCCAGTCGATCCCGATGTGTATTGCAAGACGGCGACGTCGTCCGTGCTAGGCAACACACCATCCCAATCTTCGGCGGCCTGTGCATCCACTTCGTCAACGGCGATCGCCATCTCATCAGGCATGCCCCACAACGGCAGCAATGAGTCTCCGATAATCGAGCGTGAGCTCAACATGCACTTCGCACCCGCGTTGGCGATCATCGCTTGAAGACGAGGCAAGGTTTGTTGCAAACGCAACATTTGCGGAGGATAGACCGGCACCGCGATGGCCCGCGCGTACAAACATCCAAAGAGCGATGCAGCGTAATCCACGCCAGGCTCTTGAACGACCAAGACAGGATGCCCCGATCCTCCGCGTCTTTGAATTTCAGCAGCAATGGCGCAAGCGCGTCGGTCTAATTGCTCGAATGTCAGCCGATCGTGCGTTCCCGGCTGTCCGGTTACATGTGTGAAAGCTGGCTGCGTGGCGGTCTCGTTTTTCGCATAGTGCAAACAATACTCGACCAGCGTCGGCAACTGGATGGCGGAAAAGTCACCTCGATCGATCTTCGCCGAGGTTGTGTTTGACCGCGAACCTGAAAGGAATTGGCCCAAGGACTTCGTTGCGATCGAATCGGACCGCAACGGCGCAGTTTTTCCAGCCACATGAACCGGCGGCTGCATACCGCGAGTTTCGTGATTGTCGCTACTTCGATCAGTGGTGATTTCGTATTCCACAGTTTTGCTTCGAATGGATCCTTTTCCTAATCCCCCTAACCCACATCAAATCAGTGTAGCCCGCAGACTCACATGCGAGAGTGGGGGGCAATCTCATCCACCAGTAATGGCAGTCTATCGTTTGTCGCGATTACAAGGGTTATATGCAATACGGGCCTCCCTGGCGGTCATTCAACCAACCACTGGGCAACCTGAACCGTATGGCCCAGAATCTTAGGTCACGCAAATTGACAGCGCCTCTATTTCCTTACCAGTTTTAGATCGCATCCAATCCAAGGAATCGGACACCATGAAATCAACGACGCACACACTTCCCGTCCTGCTGCTGCTATTCCTCGCCAGTGTCACCCAGGCTCAAGGTGAACAAAAACCCAGCGTTTCGTCTGATTCCGCGAACAAAGTTGCGGGCATCGATCAGTCGTTATTCAGCGAAACGGTCAAACCAGGCGAGAATTTTTATCTGTACGCCAACCAGAAATGGCTCGACGAAACCCCGATTCCTGCTGACAAAGCCGACTACGGCATTTTCACAGTGCTGGATGATGCCACCCGTGAACAGGTCCGAAAACTGATCGATCAGGCTGCTGCAGAGAACGCTCCGTCAGGTACGCCGGCTCAAAAAGTCGGCGACATGTACCGATCCGTTTTGGATGTTGCCGCTCGCAATCAAGCTGGCATCACTCCCATCGAACCATTGCTGAAAAAGGTCGACGCCATCGAAACGCAAGCGGATCTGGCCTCGGCAATCGGTTGGCTGGCTCAGCGTGGCATTTACGGCCCGATGGCAGCCTACGTCAGTGTCGATGCGAAAAACAGCGATCAATACATCGTCTACCTCACCCAGTCCGGACTCACCCTGCCCGACCGCGACTACTATCTCGAAGACGACCAACGCTACGCCACTTTACGAGACGAACTGCAAACCTACGTCACCGACATGCTGACGGAACTGAAAACGGACGATCCCGAGGCGGCCGCGAAACAGGTTTTCACGATTGAAAAAGAAATCGCTCAACGCCAATGGACGAAGACTGAAAACCGCGATCCGGAAAAGACCTACAACCTGAAGACCATCGCCGAAGTCGACGAACTGGTCGCTGAGTTCCCCACTCAAAACACGCTCGACGCTGCTGGCCTATCTGACCAGGAAAACTTGGTCGTTCGCCAGCCAAGCTATTTCAAAGCCCTCGACGAAGTTCTCACCGAGCAACCCGTTGCGGCGTGGAAAAACTACTTGAAGTTTCAAATCATCGACGGATACGCCTCGTCGCTGACCGAGGACTTGGAACGTCGACACTTTGAATTCCATGGAAAAGCTGTTTCAGGAACCGATGAACAACAACCCATG
Organism: Rhodopirellula sp. J20-39; assembly: GCF_057365095.1. Lineage (NCBI taxonomy): Bacteria > Pseudomonadati > Planctomycetota > Planctomycetia > Pirellulales > Pirellulaceae > Rhodopirellula > Rhodopirellula sp. J20-39. The sequence continues at coordinate 7,475,684 of NZ_CP195123.1, forward strand.
TGGAAGCGGGCCGTCGATGCGACCGGCAGCGTATTGGGCGAGGTCGTCGGGCAACTTTACGTCGAAAAGCATTTCACCCCCAAAGCCAAGGCTCGAATGAATGAGCTGGTCGAAAACCTGAAGCGAGCCTTTGCCCAACGCATTGAGTCACGCGAATGGATGAGCAAGGGCACTCAAAAACAGGCTCTCCAAAAGCTGGCTAAGTTCACCACCAAAATCGGCTACCCCGATGAATGGAAAGACTACTCCAATTTGACGATCGTCAAAGGATCGCCCGCGACCAACATGATCGCCGCGGCACAATTCGAGTACCACCGCGACCTCAATAAGCTAGGCGGTCCAATTGATCGCAATGAGTGGCACATGACGCCACAAACGATCAATGCCTACTACAACCCAACGATGAACGAGATCGTGTTCCCCGCCGCGATCCTACAACCTCCGTTTTTCAATATGGCTGCCGATGACGCGGTCAACTATGGAGGCATTGGTGCTGTCATCGGTCACGAACTTAGCCACGGCTTCGACGACAAAGGAAGCAAGTACGATGGTGACGGGAACCTTCGAAATTGGTGGACACCAACGGATCGCGAAGAGTTCGAAAAGCGAGCATCTGGATTGGTTGACCAGTACAACGAATTCAAACCGTTCGACGACATGAACGTCAACGGTGAACTGACGCTGGGTGAAAACATCGGCGACCTCGGTGGTCTATCTGTCTCGTACGCGGCCTACAAGCTGTCGCTGGACGGCAAGGACGGACCCGTGATCGACGACCTGACCGGCGACCAACGCTTCTTCTTGGGTTGGTCACAAATTTGGCGTCGTTTGTACCGTGAACAAGAGCTTCGCAAGCGTCTAATCACTGACCCGCACAGCCCTAGCGAATCCCGCGTCAATGGAATCGTTCGCAACATGGATGCTTGGTACGAAGCGTTCAACATTGGCGAAGACGCCCCGCTTTACCTCGCTCCTGATGATCGCATCCGGATCTGGTAACCCATCAAGCTGTTCGCTTTCGCGATCCAGGCGAGTGACCTAACGGTGACTCGCCTGGTCGGCGCGGTCCTGCCAAAACTGGCGAGCGGCTCGGATGAATGGTGCATAAGCAGCCAAGTCGCGATTGCGATGCGATTTCAACTCCGCTTCGTAATCAGCCAGCCAAGTTTGAAAAAACTTGACGCTGCGTTTCGAAATCCGAGGTTTCCCGTCGACTTCGAAATACCAAGGCGCCGTAGTCGCCGCCCGAAAGTGGCCCTCGTACAACGTGACCACTCGGATCAACGCCCAACCCGATTGATCGACGCGAATGGGTTTTAGTCGTCCACCGGCTTTCGCAAACTCATCCAACTTGGATGTCGTGTGCACCATGCCGTTGTAAATCACCTCCAGGTACTCTACTGGGTCCTGAACCGTGATGGTCAGTTCCGGTGTTAGCTGCAATTCGTCGCCGGCTCCAAGTTCGAAAACGTGACCAGGTAAATACCCATTCAGCTTCGGCTGTAACAACGGTCCGTTGGTCACAAAGCTTTCCCCGCGCCATGCGCCGTCCCACCACTTTTGTTGTTCGGTGGTTGCCTGTCCCACTGCGGGCTGTCCGCTTGAGTTGCTTTGATTCTCAAGTTCATCGTTCCGCGCCGCCATTCGATTGGCCAACGCACGCTCATAGGATGACGATTCGTTTGCTTGAGTCGCAACGTACAACCGGTTGTAACCCACCGGATGATCTCTTGCTTCATCACCGGTGCCCGCCAGCGGTGCGATGCGGAATCCGGCACCCAGCATTTCCCAATAGATCTGTTCAGCTTCCCGGCCCAACGATCGGTTGTCCGGTAACATCTCGCCCGGATAAGGTCGACCGGAACTTGGACGCGATACGGTAGCATCCAACCTCAACCAGTCTCCCAGCACAAAACAGCCATCAACTTGTTGGCTAGCCAAGTAAACCGGCAACGGCCATGTAAACGGATTCTCGATCGCAATCTTAGTATCAGCGCTCGAACCTAGCAGAGCTTCACGGCCGGCGTCTCGTCGACTCAAAGTAATCTTCTTCACTTCATCCAGTGCAGCGAAATCAGCATCAGCACGTGAATTTGGCTCAGCATCTCCTTGTTGCGCGCTATCTTGCTTAGCATCACCAGTCGAATAGAACGCCAGTCCACCCTTCACTTCCACCGATGTCGGCTCACCGCCTTCCTCTAATGCCACCTTCAACATTTCGCCTGACAAGCGGCGAGGAAGATCGTCGTCCGACTTCGGTACCAAGCAATCCCCACTCGTCCAGCCCAGCTCGCTCATGTCGAGAATCCGGGGAAGCGAAACCACGTGCTCGTCCACACTAGTCTTCTCGATCACGAAATCCCCGCGAATCACCCGGTACTCCGGTCCTCGCGTTACACGAAACTGGTAAGGCCCCTCCTTCAAGTTCAGTTTGACTGAGTCTTCCAAAATGAACCCGAACGACGTCCCGATTGTGCCCCGAGCAGGCAGGGGACGCACCACGCGGATGTTATCGCGGCGGGAGTTTCGAGCTTTCGCTCGCGGCGAAACCAGCGTCGGTCGCGTCAGCTCCACTCGAGCCGAAATGGGCTCGCCACTCGCCTCATCAACGACACGCAATGTCAAGGTTCCCTCGGCGGCTTGCCCCGGCTGAGCCGCAAGGATTAACCAAGCAACCGCAAGCATTACACCGGCGGTCGCGAGCATCGCCCAAGAAACACGACAGCACCGAAATACCGATCCCAATGCCTCGCTTAGCGGCGTCCAGCGTCCACCTTCGACAACAGACCTATCGGTAATTGGTTTGTCGTTTGCTACAGTCTTAGCAAACGCATGAAAGCTGCCAAATTGACACGCAACTACTCTTTTTTGAACATTCACCGTGGCTGAAGACCTTTATCAAACCCTCGAGGTTTCTCGCGACGCGGACAAGTCCGCATTGCAAAAAGCCTATCGCAAACTGGCGCGCAAGTACCACCCGGACATGAACCCGGACGACAAAGCGGCCCAAGAAAAGTTCAAACGTGTCCAAGAAGCCTATGAAGTCCTAAGCGACGAGCAAAAACGCGCTGCTTACGACCGCTACGGCAGCGATTTCGAGAAAATCCGTGGCGGTTATCAACCGGGTGCCGGCGGAGGTGGCGGACCATCCTTTGACGGCTTGGACCTGGAACAAATCTTCGGAGCTGCCGGACGGGGTGGCGGCGGAGCAGGTGGAGGGCCTGGATTCGAGAACGGTTTCAACGACTTCTTCGAACAAATCCTCGGTGGTGGCGCCTCACCGGGCGGTGGAGGCAGTCCCTTCGGTGGCGGTCGGCGATCGCAACCTGCACCACCGCAACGGGGAGCCAACACGCGTTACGAGCTATCGATTCCGTTTGAAAAAGCGGTTCTCGGCGGCAAGGCAGAGTTCTATCCCACCGGGACCGGAAAGAACGAGAAACTTTCAGTCACGATCCCAGCCGGGGTCGAAGAGGGTGCCAAGATTCGGCTTCGCGGCCAAGGCCAACAGGTCCCCGGCGGCGAGCCAGGCGATTTGATCTTGATCATCAAGATCGATGAACATGCCTTTTTTGATCGAGTTGGGCGAAATCTTGAAGTCAAACTGCCGATCACGGTGGGCGAAGCGGCAATGGGTGCCAAGGTCGATGTTCCCACCCCGAAAGGCACCGTGACGCTCTCGATACCAGCGGGTAGCCGCAGCGGAAAGCGATTGCGGCTCAAAGGCCAAGGCATTCAGTTCAGCTCCGGTAACCCAGGTGATCTGATCGTCGAGCTGCAGATTCAATTGCCCGAAGAACTTTCCGAGTCGGCAATCGAATTGATCAAGCAGTTTGAAGAAGCTCAAGACTTTGAACCTCGAAACGATCTGAAGTTCTAAGTCGCACTCAATCGAACACGTCATCGAAACCCAGGCTGCCAGTGCACCCTGGGTTTTGTTTTGTCTATCGATTTCGCCGTTTTCAACGACTCAAGAACAAGCGTTTGGACAAGGTCCGTGGTGGCCGGACTGTGGCTTCCGTTTGGTCGTCCTCACCGGTAACGCCATTCCCAGCGGTGCTGTCGCTATCGAATTCATTGGTTTCGACTACTTCGATGCCAAACACCTTCGCATTTTGTTCCGTCACCAAGAAGCGGAGGGTGAGCTGCTGGCTCGTACCGGCGGCTAAGTCGCCAACCGTCCAGCGTCCAGTAACCGGGTCAAAATTGGCTGAAGCCGGATCCACATCCGTCAAACTAAGCCCATCGGGGATATCAATTTCCACAACCACACCGGTCGCATCGGAAATCGGCCGATCAGCCAACGCCGCGGTCTGCACCAGCGTACTCGCCGAACCGTTCTGGACCGTTACCACCAACTGCACGGTATCGCCGAGGACGATTTCTTCCGGGCTGACGACCGCTGACACGCTTACGTCCACCACACGAGGAACCGCAGTCACATCCGTCAAATCGTCTTCTCCAACAACTCCATTTCCAGCAACACTGTCCGGATCAAACTGGTCCGCCAGAATAATTTCCGCCGTGTTGGTCAACGTATCCGGCGAACTCACGCGTCCGCTCACCTGCAACGTAGCACTCTGGCCCACTTCAAGTTGATCGAGCGTCCAACGATTAGTGGATTCGTTGTAATCACCACGCAACGCGATAATCTCGACATCGGTTAGACCCGCAGGCACCGATTCAGAAATCACAATTCCTGTTGCAACGTCTGGACCGTCGTTACGAATCGTGACCAAAAACTGAACCGTCTCGTTTCGGTCGGGCGTCGCGTTACTCACGCTACTGGTCAGCGAAAGATCAGCCCGCGGCAACGTAATGGTCACCGCGGCATAGTCATCCTCACCCGCCCCATTGCCAGGTGTGCTGTCCCGATCCGGCTGATCGGCATCAATGATTTCAGCGATATTCACAATCCCTTCGGCCAAGATCACATCGAGATTGTCGACATTGGGGCTCACTGTTGCCCGCAGGATGAGCGTGGTTGAACTGCCCGCAGCAAGTTCCGGAATCGTCCAACGACCGGTCTGTTGGTTGTAAGTTCCATCGTCGGCACTGAAGGAAGCAAAGGTCAAACCGCTGGGCAATGGATCGGCGACGACAATCCCCGTGGCGGTGCTGGGGCCATCATTGCGAACGGTGACTACGTACTCGATGGTCTCGTTGACATTCGGCCGGGTATCACTGACACCCTTCGTCAACGCGAGGTCAATCAATTGTGGCGTGAACTCCACTGAGGCTTCGTCATCCTCACCCGCTCGATTTCCCGGCGTGCTGTCCGGGTCACGCTGCGATGATGCCGTGATTTCCGCAAAGTTGGTGCGGACCACTGGATCACTAGTATTGTTGTCGTCAAAGTCGACGGTGGCGGTAATGTCCAAAGTCGCCGATCCACCTGCGGCGAGCGTTGGAATTCGCCAGACCCCATCGCTAACACTAAAGCTTCCCGTCGCGGTTTGCGAACGAACGTTCGTTAGCCCAAACGGCAGCGAGTCGGTCACTTCGATGTCCTCAGCCGCATCAGGCCCATCGTTGCGAATGGTCAACGTGAACGTGACATCGTCCCCCACATTGGGCGTGTTGTCATTGACGCTCTTAGTCAACGACAAATCCGCACTCGCTGGCGTGATCGATACCGACGCGGCATCGTCTTCGCCGTTATCAAATCCATTCCCCGGCGTGCTGTCGCGATCGAATTGATCCGCTTCGATCACCTCAGCAACATTGGTAATCGTTTCCTCGTTGCCAACAGTACCGCGTATAACCAGTTCACTGGAATCACCGCTCGCTAGGGTACCGACCGTCCAACGTCCCGTTGATGACGAATAGGCAGCCGACGGCGTTGCTGACGAAAACTGAAACCCGCTGGGCAACGAGTCTGCCACGACCACACCGGTCGCAGTATCGGGGCCTGAATTCGTTACCGTTAACGTGAAAGAGACCTCGCTACCAACCGCCGGCCTTGCGACCGAAGCGACTTTCGCAAGCGACAAATCGATGATGGGCGTCGTCAATTGGTCGCTATCTTGATCATCTTCGGACAAAAGATTGTTGTCTGGTGTCGAATCGGGATCGTCTTGGTCAACTTCGATCAACTCGGCGACGTTGGTAAACGTTCCCGATTCATTTACGTCCGCATTGATTTGCAGCGTCATGGATTGCCCAACGCCCAGCGAAGGGATCGACCATAAACCTGTACTGGACACGTAGACTCCCGACGCGTCACTCTGGCTATCGGATCGATATGCCAATCCATCGGGAAGCAAATCACGGATTACCAGGTTCGTCGCGACATCAGGCCCAGCGTTGGAGACAACGATTTCAAACCGAGCGGTTTCACCGACGTTGGGCGACGGAGTTAACGTGGTCTTATCAATCGAAATGTCCGCGATGGGAACTCGCACACTGGCCGCATCCTGATCGTCTTCATCGGGATCGTTATTGCCTGGCGTGCTATTGAGATCGAACTGGTCGACCGAAATCACTTCGGCCGTGTTCACGAGATCACCCTCGGGCAAATTGGTGAGACTGTTGATTCGGGCGTCCAGGAAAAGCTGCGTGGAATCACCTGCAGCCAGCGAAGGAATCGTCCAACGCCGAGTCGAAGTCACATACGTTCCCGATTCGGGAAGGCTGTCAACGATGGAAATCGCCGTTGGTATCGTTTCGCCGATGACAATATTCGTTGCCGTGTCTGGCCCCGAATTGGTAACCGTGATCGTATAACGAAATGTTTCACCAACCCGTGGCGTGGCGATATCAACGACTTTGTCCAAAGACAGGTTGATCGCTTGAGCTTGAACGGATGCACTCGCTTGATCGTCTTCCCCCTCAACCGAATTTCCAGGCGTGCTATCGGTATCGGGAAGGGTTGCCGAGATAATTTCGGCAACGTTGTCGATCGAGCCCGCAACCGTACTGATCAAGACGATCGAAAGAGTGGACGATTCATCATTGGCAAGTCCCGGGACACTCCATTGCCCTGTCACTTCGCTATAGACGCCGATAGTTGCGTTCGCGCGTACAAACGTCGCTCCGCTGGGAATCGGATCGGAAACAATGAACTGGCCTGACGGATCGGGGCCATCGTTACGTGCCGTGATCGTGAACGTTACCTCTTCGCCCACACTGGATTGCGTGCTGTCGCTCGTTTTTGCGAGAGACAAATCTGCACGTGCAGGAACGACCGTTACACTGGTTTGATCATCTTCGCTCGCGACGGAATTGCCTGGCGTGCTATCCGTATCGAATTCGTTGGCTGCCGTTACTTGTGCAGTGTTGACGATCGAGTCGAAAATCGCAATTCGATTTGGGTTGAGTATGACGTCGATTTCAAGGGTGCGAGTCTCGCCAGCGGCGACGTTACCCACGTTCCAAATCCCGGTCGACGAAGAGTATACCTGGCCCGCGGTACTGGACTGAAAAGTCACTCCATCGGGCAGGCTATCTTGCACCATCACCCCTGTGGCGTCGCTCGAACTGGTGTTGGTAAGCGTCAGTGTGTAGGTGAACGTTTCCTCCGGTCCGGGACGTGTGGAGCTCACCTCACTGCTCAACTGCAAATCAATCGTCACCGGTGTCACAATGACGGAAGCGTAATCGTCCTCGGTCGTGTTCCCATTGCCCGGCGTGCTATCAGAATCGACCTGATCCGACGATATAATTTCGACAACATTGGTCTTGCTTCCCGCGTTCTGGACGGCAGCGACGAGGGTCAAGACAACCGGACTGCTGGTCCCGCTATCAACCGGCACGGAAGGCATTGACCAGATCCCTGTGCTAAAATCGTAATCCCCCAGCGTGGCCGAATCACTCACATAGGTCAGCCCCGTTGGCAGGACATCGCGAACATTCACGTTGGTTGCTGGATCGGGTCCCTCGTTATTCAAGGTGATCGTGAACGTAACGTTGTCACCCACCGTCGCGGCGCCACCGGAGATCGCTTTGGTGACCGACAAGTCAGCGACTTGTGTTTCAAAGGTCGCGTCGTCTTGATCATCCTCGTCCAAATCGTCGTTATTAGGCGTGCTGTTCGTATCGCGTTGATCGGCCGCAATCACTTCCGCCACGTTGGTGAAGCTACCGGACTGATTCACCAGCACCATTAATTCCAAGGTTGCCTGCTCACCCGATGCCAGCGATGGAATTGTCCAACGACGATTCCCGGTATTAAATGTACCCGTTGACGGCAAATTGCCTGTCAACACCAACCCACTGGGCAACGTCTCTTCCACAATCACATTGGTAGCCGTATCCGCGCCGGTGTTAGACAGAACGATCTGATACGTCACGGTATCGCCTACGTTAGGACGGACATTGGAAACCGTCTTATCAAGCGATAGGTTGATCTGCGTTGCTGTTACACTTGCCGTTGCTTGGTCATCCTCGTCGGGATCGCCATTGTCCGGCGTGCTGTCGGTGTCAAACTGTTGCACCGCCGTCACTTCCGCGGTGTTGGTCTGTGTGGTTTCGGATGTCAAAACACCCGTTATTGAAAGCGTTGCTGTTGCTCCCATCGGCAGAGATGCGATCGACCACTCGCCGCTTGTCGGACTGAATGTCCCCAGCGAAGGCTGATCGCTCTGAAAGGTGATTCCTGACGGGAGTGTGTCCGTGACAACGATTCCCGTCGCTGTGTCTTGACCGTCATTGACGAGCGTCAACGTGAACGTAACCGGTTGATTGAAAGTGGCGTCGGTTGTCACTAATTCCTTGGTCAGTCTTAAATCTACCGACTCAAAATTGCTGAAGTCAGCAACGGCAATCTCATTGGACCCCAACGTGACAAACTGATTTGCCAACGCGTCATAGTCTGGTCCACCCTGGATCTCGATTTCAATCGCACCAATCTGCGTGAAATCAGCACCACCACCTGATGTAGTGACAAAGTCATCGAAGTCAATGAACTCCGTGATGGTTGGTCGTGTTGTCGACCGCTGGATATCCAAAGTCGCCGTGCTGACTCCGATATTGCCATCACTATTGGGATCGGAATAAATCCGTACCAATGCGATCCCATCGGGAATGACGGAATTCATTGCCAGACCAATGCCGGATGCCTGTCCACCTTGTGTCAAATCAAAATTGTTTAGCCCCGTCGCTTCGATCGTTTCCGGCGCGTCACCGTTTCCGTCATAGATCACACTCCGCCGACCATCTCCCAGCCCATCGGAACTGATCTTCAAAAGGTCAGAGCTATTGGTATCGTTCACCGTGATTTCGATCGTACCATCGGTGCTGGTTAGATTCACCAACAAGTCTCTCGCCCCGCCCAAAACGTCAACACTGGCTTGGGTCGACGTCGACGGATTCCCATCGTTGGTATCGTCAGCAACCGATTGCGAATCCTGGTCGAAACCATCGATAGTGCGAATCACCTGACCACCAGCCTGGGTGGACGTGATCGTGATTGGGTCTGAAACGAATCGTTGCAAGGTCCGCCCGTCGATTGTCTGGGCCGGCTGCACCACGTAGTACTGTCCCGCCGGCAGCCGTTCGAACGAGTAGCTTCCCGATGCGTCGGTCGTTGTCATCCGCAGTTCGGTATCGCCGGCCCCCGGCTCAAACTGGTCATCCCCGTCACCTAAATACAAATCCAGGACGGCTCCCTCGACAGCCTCGCCTGCGGTAAACCCGTCGCCGGAAAAGTCGTCGTAGACCAGTCCGGTCAGGTTGGCTAGATCAGACGCGACAGCAAGCAATCGCCTTCCTTCCAGCGGTTCCAACATCAATCGGCGCCGAGTTTGACGTGACGATCGGCTTTGAACGTTGGAAAGCGAGCGGCGTTGAGCCACTTGGTTTGAACGAAGTCTTCGGAATCCCATCTAGACCTTCTCCTGCGACCTAAACCCTAGAACATCGCCAGGAAAGATACGCAGAGAAGAAGAGATAGGGAAGATGAGAGGTTTTACGACAAATGACAAAAGCCCGCGTTGTAGCCTGTCGCCCACGCAGTTTCAGCCTGTTTTCGCAACGGGAAAATGGTCCACCTGACCGTGGCTAATCCGGTGGCACGCATTCCAAGGTCGCTTACCAACGACACACCATTCCGAAGTGCCCCACCAGTCCGACTCAGCGACGGCAGTCCGACTCAACGACGGATCGATTGCTTCACTGTCGCTGGGTTAGCGCCGCGTTCCGCTAGATAGTCAATTGTCGCCTGGTATTCGCCCGCCGAAAGATTGGGTACATGAAAACGCAATGTCCGTGATTCTCCTGGCAACAACCAAGTGTGGAATCCCGCTTCCCGGACGACCGGAACCTCATTCCCTCGTGAAACGCTTAAGGACAAGTGCGGCGCAACATGTTGTGTCCCCTCATTATGAACGGGGATCTGCAGAACGCCGGTCGCGGTTTCGTCCCACTGAAGCTCGCCGAGGGAAATTTCCGCGGCTTCCGGCCGATCCTGATTTAGCATCGCAACGGGCAATCGCAACGTTGCCGATGTCGCAATCGCATCGGATTTTGCGACCAAACGGAGCTCGCCATATTGGTTGCCCTCGTTCTTGGACCTGCCGTTCATCATCACCATGACGTTGCGTTTCGCACCCGCGGCGAGAGTGATCTGGGCCGGCCGAATCTTCAACCAAGACGCCGGTTTCCCACCTTGATCCTGCGCAACCAAGTGCATGGTCACGACATCCCCGCCGTGATTCTGAAGCGATAAGGGGACGATACGATTGCCACCACGCAAGGTGGATAATTCAACCGCCGACGGTTCAACCCGAATGGACTTCAAGATTCTCGCCGTCACACTCCGTTGAGCCTGAAAGTCGTACTCACCGACCGTGATCGGAACGGACTCATCATGAACGACTGACCGACCATCCAGTACGACGATCTGCAGTTGATACTTGCCGGGATACACTGGATCAGGAACACGAGTCGTCAGCGTTACCTGACTTTGCGGAAGCAAGACGACTTCGGTCCGTTTCGGCTCAGGCTGGTTCATGCGAGCAGGAACGCCCAACGGTACATCGTCCACCACGATGTTCCCCGTTTCATCCAACAGCCGAGCCTTTGCCTGCAATCGACGCCCTGCATCATGGGTGTTCCACAACAAAGCATTGACCTCCGCAAAGCCATTGCGATCGATGAGTCTAGCCGAAGTCAGACGTAGATCTCCCGTCACGGCATTGGGCTGACGAATGTCGGCTTCAAGACGCAATAGATACCGGGTTACGAATCGGATTCCAACCGTTCGTTCGCCGCTCTGACGAGGCAACGGCTGCTCGGCCAAGTCGGTGATCAACAGACCAACACTGACAAACTGCCCCCGGTCTCGAGCCAGTGTCCAAGTGCCTTCGATTTCTCGCTGTTCACCGGCTCGCAAACGGATTCGCGATTGCGTCTGCAAACGTACCGAATCATTGCGATCAAGGGTGTCCGCCGCAGTAATTTTGCCGTCACGATGCTGCTTCAGCGACACCGGTTGCACAAGCAGGTCCACTGGCTTGGTGCTACTGTGCAATTGAAATTTGAAACGCACCGTTTGCCCTGGTCTCGCCTGGCACTCAAAGACCAATGGGTCGATGCGAAACGTCGGCCGAAACTGCCCATCGATCTCCGTCATTCCCGAACGCGATGCGGGCGACTGTCCCTGAATGGGCACGGCCATGAACGCCATCGAAATCGTGACAAGCAACATCGAGACGCTACGATTGAACTTCATTTTCATCGCACTTAATAAACGATTGTGGGTGAGATAAAGATGGCCACTTCCGCCTCTTGTTCACGCTGCTCGATGCGTTGAAAGAGTCGCCCCAGATAAGGAACGTCGCCCAACAATGGCAACTTGTTGACTTGATCCACTTTCTGACTTTGGGTCAGCCCGCCGATCACGATCGTTTGGCCATCCTGAACATGTACCGATGTCGAAACCCGCCGACGGTTGATTACCGGAAACATGTCGTAGGCATTGGCTTGGGTTTCATCACTGCGAATGTCTTCGCTGACTTCGGCTCGTTCGATGTGAATGGTGACGTTAGGCGCTCGAATTTCAGGGGTCAGCTCAAGCATGATACCGGAGTCCACCTTCTGAACGTCTTGGCGATAAACCACCCCGGCTCCCGTTGGTTGCACACTGAAAAACGATTCGCGTCCAATGTGGATTTCCGCCTTCTTTCCGTCTTCAGTTGTCACGCGAGGAGCAGCCCGGATCTTCACATACCCCTTCTGCTCCAGTGCACGTAGAAACATGCTGGTGTATTCAAAGTTGTTCAACTGGGAATTAAAACCAGCCGGTCCGTATTGACCTGAAATGCCCAGGCTATCGAGCGACAACATGCTGGTATTGCAACCATCCAGTGTCACACCTTGTTGCACATCGAAACCAAATCGAAAATTGGTTTCGGGACTGTATACACAAACGACTGCTTCAAGCGTCACTTGAGGGACGCTAACGTCAATCTCTTCGAGTTCTCGCAGCACTTGTTGTGCGGTGATGGGCGGCGCTTCGATCGCAAGCTTTCCGCCCTGTTCAACCACCCGTACAAACGGCAAGTGACGAACCGGCAACTGCGATCTCAAACTTTCCGGCGTCCGATGGCAAGCCTCATAGACATACCGCTCTGCCAGATACGGGAACAAAGCGGATGCGGGGTCAGCTAACCCAACATAGAAGTCGGCACCGTCTTGCCGCCAGGTATAACCCAACGGCAGCAGCATCTTACGCAGCGCCCGTTCGAAGGTCTCGTCCTCAATGACCGCCGTCACCGAACCGCGGACTTGATCGTCAATGATCACCGACAACCCAGCCTGCTCCGACAATGAATGAATCGCTTGTCGAACATCCGTTTCCACAAACGCATCACTCAACAGCACCTCTCCGCCAATCGTCTGCTGCACATCAGGCTGGGCCAACAAATGCTCAAACTCGTAACCCACTGCAGCGACCGAGGCCGGTGGCGCTCCCTGATGCTGACCACGGAAAACGACCGAATCGGCACGGGTTCGGGCGTCTTGTCTGGTGGATGGCAAACGATAGGCAGCCGCTCGAAAGGGCGGGTTGGCGTTTCTATTCTTAGGCACTTTCGCAACCGGTGTCTCTTGCGTTTGAGACCAGTTCGGTGCGTGCAACTGGCCCGGTTGATCCAGCTCGATCGTTGGTCCCAACGATGTAATTCGTGACGCAAGTTCCTGCTTGGGTTTCGCAATCGGTTCTGGAAGAACTTCACTTGTCGCCGACTTCTCGAACGACTGCACTCTCGCTAAACCAGCTTCTTTTGACACTTCAAAAAAGGAATCCGTTAGCAACGGACTCATTGAAGACTCTTCCTGCACCTGACTGGAAAGCTGTTTGCAGCCGGCGCCCGCCAACAGACAAATCATGCAAACATAGCAAAGCATGTTGCTCAATCGCATGCATTTGTTCCTTGCGTTAGCGGAAGTGGATAGAAGTGAGGACATCGTTTAGCGACAACCTCTGTCTTCCGTTACGATCAGTTTGCCGTAATCGTAGCCAATACCGTGGTGCAGTAAGTTCCTGGGACAAGCGTTGACAACAACCCGCTATCCATCGCCACGGTCAAATCCAATTCCGCGTTTCCGGCCGCAGAAGAACTTGCCTGAACTTCTGCTGAAAAGTCGGGAGTCAGAACACTGAACACATCCGTTTGATCGGTTGCTGTATCGACCGTCCAGTTGGATCCGGCGTCAGCTGATCCGACTGCGAGGGAAAGCTCGACGTCGCGGAAGAGCAGTGGCAGTGTGCCATGCACAAACCCCGTCGTTGTGGCGAACGTTACCGTCGCCCCGTCCGAATCATTATTGACGACGGTAAACGTTTGAGGCTGAAAGGTTTTGATTCCAATCGTGCCATCGTGAATCAACGCAACCGGGCCATTGGGTGCCAAGATCGCCAGCGAACTCTGAACTTGAACACAAAAATCTGTCGAAACAGAGGTCTGTGCTTGGGACTTTGAACTCACGCACAGTGCGAATCCAAACACCAACAATGCAGTCGCGATCTTCTTCATAATTTGCCCCTAGGATCTTGCTATCCAACGAAACTCTCTGCCATATGAGGTGAGAGTGTCGAAGCGGCAAATGTGCCCTACCGCGCCAAACAGCCCCCCCTGCCTAGGTTCATCGGTTTCTCCCCCGGGACTACACCAATGAAAAACAGCACATTTTGAGCAGGTTGATCATGTCTTTTTTCGAAAAAACACGCCGGAACAACGCAAATTATTCGGTGACCACATCAGTCGCGCAGTCCTATGCAAGAAGGCGAATGCCATTGTCGTCGATCTCATACGGCACGATGGATTCTTCGCAAGCGCTGCCGCGATGCTTAGCGACATACAGTGCTCGCCCCATTCGATTGCCATCCCGAGTCTTTCCCATCAAGACGATGGTGTTGGCACCGGACATCACATCGCCGCTTTCGATTGGTCGCGATATGAGGTCATCCAACATCACCTCATGACTCGTAGCGAGCAGCAAGCAACCTAAGTCGTTTCGATCGTAAGCGTGTTTCGTCACCTGATCTTCATTGGCACGATACCCAACTCGGAACAGGTCTCGGGCAACCCAATCGTGTTCCTTCATCAAGATTTGATGATAGACATATTCGAACATTTCAAACTGAATGGATTCTGCTGCGCGTTCAACCGGCTCAACACCATCGACCACCAAACGACGAACTCCATGGACGAAGTTGCCATACAAAAACGCAATCGTGTGATCCAGTTTGCGGGTTTGTTCCGCCTTCCATTGCCGCCAACCTTCCGAGTCCAAGTCGCCGGCGGTGACCCGTCGTCCGGAATGTTCAAACAGATGCAGATAATCTTGACGAGCCTTTACCGGATCCCAAATCAGGTCCGGATCAACTCGGCCGACCGCTGAGTAAACCGCCATCTCCCAATCTCGCTGACTGGCGGCATATTCAAAGTGGTTCTGCGCATCCCCACGCGATGTCAGATCAAAAACCACACCGCGCTGGCCCTCTTGTTGCCGACCATAATCTGCAAACGAGACACCGAGTTGCGTTTTCCCAATCCCGGTTGCTCCTAAGACCACCGTCAACTTCCCAGGCAGCAACCCGCCCCCCAGCAGTGCGTCGAGGCCTTCAATCCCAGTTTTCAGTCGATGGTTCACGGAGCGTCATTCTCAGATGGTTGTGGTAAATACGATATCAATTTCGATTTCGCCGGCATTCTATCAAAGAGGCCCTGGCGCACGACACCACCTTCATTGGCTCATGGACCAATAGCCATTGGGTTGGTTGGTGCTGAGCCGAGATACCTTTACACATCCCCATTTCCACAAGCGATTGCGGCGTCTCGATAACAATCGACGCACGCCAATCGCTGCACCTGAAAACGGCTATCAGTTCTTAAATTCGCTGATAATGGTAGAAAGAGATTGCTTCGCATCGCCAAACAGCATGCGAGTGTTCTCTTTGAAGAACAGCGGGTTTTCAACGCCCGAAAAGCCCGACGCCATCGATCGTTTCAACACGAACACCGTCCGAGCCTGATCCACGTTGATGATCGGCATTCCGTAGATTGGGCTATTCTCGTCTTCCCGAGCGGCTGGATTCACCACATCGTTGGCACCAATCACGACCGCCACATCGATGTTTTCGATCCGCCGGTTGATGTCCTCCATTTCAACCAATTGGTCGTAAGGAACATTTGCTTCGGCCAACAACACGTTCATGTGCCCTGGCATTCGGCCCGCGACCGGATGGATCGCGTAGGTGACCTCCGCCCCATTGGCTTCCAACAGCTCCCCAAGTTCGCGAACCACATGCTGCGCCTGAGCGACCGCCATACCATAGCCGGGAACCATCGTTACGTTGGTCGCCGCTTCCAAGATCAGATACGCATCCTCAGCAGTGATCGGCTTGACCTCACCTTCCACCTTCGTTGCGGCCTGCGGAGCAGCAAACCCTGAAAACAGCACATTGGTAAGCGAACGATTCATCGACTTACACATGATGTTGGTCAAAATGATTCCTGCCGCACCCACCAGAGAACCAGCCACAATCAAGATCGTATTGTCAATCGCGAGTCCCGCCGCACACGCCGCCAATCCTGAATAGCTATTCAATAACGAGATCACGACGGGCATATCAGCGCCACCGATGGGAATGACCGCCATCACGCCCAATACCAGCGTCAAGACAATCACGACAGCCAGTAATACCGTCGGCGGCCCCTGCCCCATCACCAACATCACGCTGCATGCCAATAGGGCAAGCAATATCAGCACGTTCAAGAACCGCTGGCCGGGAAAATTCATCGCCCCGCTGCTGATCGCTTCAGACAATTTCGCCCAGGCCACCAGACTTCCGGTAAAGGTCACACCGCCAATCAGGATCGACAACAGAATGGTCACCATCGTGAAGGCAGACAGGTCGTCGCCTTGCAATTCCGCAGCCTGCAACGCGGCCCAGCCCAACAACAAACTGGCGACGCCACCAGAACCGTTTAGCAACGCGACCATCTCGGGCATGCCCGTCATGGCCACGCGTTTGGCCGCGATGATCCCGACGATGCTGCCAAGTATGGCGGACACCAAGATCCATTTAAAATCGATGATATCGCGTGACGTCAACGTCACCACGACGGCTATCAACATGCCAATCGACGACAGAACATTGCCACGGACCGCCGTCGCCGGCGAACTCATCCGTTTCAATCCAAACACAAACAGGATGGCGGCAATGATGTAGCCGGCACCAATGACTTCAGTACTCATGGTGTGTCTCCCGTTTGATCTTTCTTCTTCTTAAACATGCCCAACATGCGGTCAGTCACCATGTACCCACCAACGACGTTGACGGTCGCAAAGAAAACCGCGAGTGCTCCTAACAGAGTGGCCCACCCTTCCAGCCCGGCACCCGCCGACGTGATCGCACCGACGACGGTGATCCCCGAAATCGCGTTAGCCCCCGACATGAGCGGCGTATGCAGTGTCGCAGGCACTTTGGAGATCAGTTCAAATCCCAGAAAGATCGACAACATCAAAACAAATCCAAGATAGACAAGTTCCATCACGATTCTCCGTATGCGTTGCGGATAGTTTCATTCACGAGCGCCCCATCGCGGGTCACCACGGCGGCTTGGACGATCTCATCGCTCGCGTCCAACTGAAGCTGCTTCGATTCGGCGTCCCAAAACTCTTCGATCAAATTAACCAAGTTGTTGGAATACATTTCACTAGCACTGCGGCTGACCTGGGACGGCAAATTGCCACGCCCAATGATCTTCACACCGTCGATATCGACCACTTGATCAAGCACCGAGCCTTCCACGTTACCGCCGGTTTCCACGGCCATATCGACTAGCACACTGCCTGGCTGCATTTGCTGGATCATGTCCATTGTGACGATACGTGGCGCGGGCCGGCCAAACAATTGAGCGGTCGTGATCACCACATTCGATTCCGCCACAACCTTTTTCTGGCCTTCGCGTTGCAGCTCAATCTGTTCGGGCGTTAACGCTTTGGCGTACCCCTGTTCGGTTTGGCCCACTTCGCCCAAATCGATTTCAACGAACTTGGCTCCCAACGAGCGAACCTGTTCGGCGACAACGGGTCGAGTGTCAAACGCCTCCACCCGCGCTCCCAGTCGTTTTGCGGTCGCGATCGCCTGCAAGCCTGCCACACCCGCACCGATTACAAACACTCGTGCCGGCCGAATTGTGCCCGACGGCGTCATCATCATTGGGAATGCTTGCGGGCATAAATGCGCCGCTTCGATCACCGTGACGTATCCGGCTAAGTTTGCTTGCGACGACAATGCGTCCATCTTTTGGGCGCGAGTACTACGCGGGATCATTTCCATCGATAGCGACGTCACACCCTGCGTCGCCAACGCCTCAACCAACTCTCGCTCGTTGAAGGGATCCAAGAAGCTGACATGGACGGCGTTAGCCGGAATCCCCGCGACTTCAGCCAACTCGGGTTTGCGTACTCGCAGGACCAATTCAGCTTGGCCGAACAACGCGGTCCGGTCCGCAACCACCGTCGCCCCGGCCTGCTCAAACGCATCGTCCGAGAAGCCCGCCGCAAGGCCCAGCCCAGACTCGACGCTGATTGAAAATCCCGCCTTCACCAACCGTTTCGCGTTGGCTGGCACCATCGCGGTTCGAAGTTCACCCGGCCAGGTTTCTTTGGGTACGGCAATTCGCATCGCGGTGTGTTCCCCAGATCAAAGGTCCATGTTTTCAAACGACTGTCCGTTTGAGTCTAGCCAATTCCCGCGGGGGTCATGTGACGGCAGCGGCGAAAAACAAGACTTTGCGATGGAATAAAGCCACGATACCGCTATCCCATCCCACGCGGTCAAATGACTACGAGCGCCGCAGCCGACTTTCATGAAACCGGTTCAGACCCGCATTCTCAAAGACCGGCTTGCCAAAACATCCTTATCAGGAATGGGACCTATTGAAAAAGGCGAACGACAAGCGTCACGACGGTAATCAATCCCAAGATCGCAACCAACAGATTGGGCATCACTTTGAACTTCTTAAACAAAGACGGTCCAAACTGACCAATCAACAGCAACGAAACCACAATTCCCAAAATTGTTCCTGCGGCAATCTCTCTTGAGATCAGAAACGCCGAGACCAGAAGCAGTCCGCCCGTGATTCCACCAGCGATCAAGGACGCCTTACTGCCAGCTTTCACGTAGCCCATCACGCCTCCAAAAATGACAAATGCTCCGAATATCCCCGTCACGATTTCTGGAAAGCCCATCTCGTTTACTTTTCAAATAGCAATGTTTTGGCAACATGCGTGAGGCGGATTCCAACACAGATCCGATACCCCTAGCTGCCTTTGGCTGGATTGTAGTGACTCACCTGCATGCTCCAAGGTGCCAGCTTCTATCGGCATCGAGTCTCAACGGCATCACCATTCATCGAGATCAATTCATGGTAATTAATTGAACGAGATCAATTGAACAACGGTAATCACCACCCATGAACGAAGGCTAAAGCGGATCATCCTAGATCTGAGACAGGACAGTCTCGACCATCTTTCGCGAATAGCGATGAAGCTTGGCATGCCCAGGACACCAGCCTTCCAAAAAACGCACAAAGTCGGCCCACGCAAACGGGTACAACTCCCGCCACTCGGACTCCACCATGGCAGCATCCACGTTTTGGTTAGCAAGACTTTTCCGCAAGGCGTCAAAGTAGATCTGCAAATGCCACGATTCGTCGCGTTCGCATTGTGCCTCGTCTAAACAACTGCCTAAGAAGTACGCCACGTCCTTCATTCCACAACCGCCGCCGACGTATTGAAAGTCCACCGCGGCGGGCAACGCTGTCGCGTCATTGGAAAAGCAAAAATTGGCCACCTTCGCATCCCCGTGAACCAGCGTTTGGAAGCGGGCCGCAAGCAGTCGCTGATCGATCTGGGATGCGAACCGTTTCAGGTTCCCTTCCCCCATCGCTGACCACTCGTCCGGGCGAGTGCCCAAATGCCAGTAAGTTCCGACCGGCCAAAGTCCTTCAGGATCCACACCCAAAAACTTGGCGTGAAAGGCCGCCAACCACTGCAAGCCCGACGAAACTCCTTCGGCATCGAGCTGGTGACGACGATTCGCAAACCCCGCTGCATCAAGATCCTCCAGCACGATCACTTGCCCGCTAGCAACTTCACCGACCGCAAAACATTTCGCAACTCGGCAAGCCGCGTCACAGCGATCGCTAAAACTGGAATACCAATTCGATTCGACTTCATACGAACGAAGCTTACGCTCATGCGATAAATCGGTGTTCCAACCGCGAGGATGATTGTTTTGCGTCGGCGGTGAAACCTGTTTGACAATCACCGACGACGCCGGCCCACCCGAAAGACCGACACGCAGGATCGCACCGTAACCACTCCATAACGTTTGCAGATTGCGAACGTTCGTTACATTCTTGGCGGACAGTGTTTCGAGCAGCCATTGGTGAACATCCGAAAACAAGTCCATGATTGATACTCTTGCAAACTCTAAACGGTCGCTTTCGCCAAACCGGCACGGGCGATCCACAAGCGTTACCGCTAGACATCCAAATGCCGTCGATCGCAACCAAGCCGTTCATGTTATCGACATCCCTTTCCCTGACCAGCACGCACCAACCGAAGTGAAACCAATTGTCGAAATCGCTTAAAGATCACTGGCTGCTCCACCCTGACGTCGACTATTTGAACCACGGGTCATTTGGCGCCACTCCACGTTGTGTTCTGGCGGCCCAACAAGAATGGATCGCCCAGCTTGAAACGGAACCTATTGAGTTTTTGGCACCTGAGCGAACTTTGCTGCCCAAACTTGATCGAGTGCGAAATCGGGTCGCCAATCTGGTTGACGCCGCTGCGCGCGACATCGTCTTCGTCCGCAACGCGACCGATGCAGTCAACGCGGTTGTACGCTCGTTACCGCTTCAAGCAGGTGACGAATTACTCGTCACCAACCATGGGTACAAAGCATGCACCAATGCAGTCCGCTACGCCGCGGATCGTTGCGGCGCTACGGTGATCACTGCGGATCTGCCGTTCCCTATCAACGATCCTTCCCAAGTTGTTAACGCGATCGCAGCCAGCCTGACTTCGCGGACACGCTGGATACTGATCGATCATGTCACCAGCCCAACCGGAATCATTCTTCCCGTTGGCGAAATTGTGCAACTCGCACACGCCCGCGGCATTCGGGTGATGATCGATGGGGCGCATGCGCCCGGTATGATCCCAGTCAACTTGCATCAACTCCAACCGGATTACTACACCGCCAACCACCATAAGTGGTGGTGCGGCCCCAAAGCGTCGGGATTTCTGTACGTCCGCCAAGATTGGCAAGACGAAGTGCAGCCGACCGTGATCAGTCACGGAGCCAATACCGATGGCTTTGGCGATTCTCGTTTTCAAGCAAACTTCAATTGGCCCGGCACGTTTGATCCATCTCCCATTCTTGCGTTGCCCACAGCGCTGGATTTTCTGGCGACACTGTTACCTCATCCGTCGCCGTCTGGCCAGCCAATCGATGACGGCTTGGCGGCTCTGATGCGATCCAACCACGAACTTGTTGTTGCCGGTCGCCGCGCCATCCTCGATCGACTGCAACTGGACGAGCCTGCCCCCGAATCCATGCTAGGAAGTATCGCGACGATTCCCATCCCGGCATGGAAAGGTCGAACCAGGGAAGCAATCGACGCGATTAGCCAGTTGATCCGATCGAAGCACCGTTTCGAGATGCCAGTGTTTCGGCTTAACGAGAATCTTGGCTGCCTCAGGATCTCCGCCCAGGCCTACAACTCGCTCGAACAGTACGAAAGATTGGCAAATATCCTGGCCGACACATCATGGTGATCTCGAAGCCAATTCGGTCCCATTAGCTGATTTGGTCAAACCCCAACGACTCAAGATCAAGCATTTTTCCAAATTCCCAAGCCGATTTGCGGCCTTACGGCAGTAGAGAACAGGAGCGTTCTCTGATTCGGATGCGATCAGATACGCAAGTAGTCCCACAGCGAGGCAAACCGGGCACCGAACTCGATGTGCCAACAAATGCTGCTCTCAAAATCTTTCAAGATTCCCACCTCAGACCCCACCCCTATGAATCCATCCACCTTTCTGGCATTTCGCCAGTCGGTTGCTCTGCTATCGCATTGCGCAGTCGTCTCCGGAATCCTGCTTGCCAGCTCGAACCCTGCCCAAGCGGTCGAATTGACATCCCCCGACGGAAAGTTGCTCGCAAAAATCGAGGTGAACCAAACCGGTGACCTCGCCGACCTGCTTAGCTATTCCGTCACATGGCAAAGACGCCCCATCGTCGCCCCATCCAGTCTTGGATTGGATGTCGGCTCTCAAGCAACGACGAAAGGGGTGCGCACCCATTCGGTAAAAAATCGTTCCCATGATCAAACTTGGAAACCGGTCTGTGGCGAACGAAGTGTCATTCGAGATCACTACAATGAAACAACCCTCACGCTGCGAACGCTCGCCAAGCGACCGATCACGATCGAAGTGACCTTCCGCGCCTTCAATGAGGGCCTCGCCTTTCGATACACAATCCCCAAGCAAGCTGGATTGGACCGTATCGATATCGATCGCGAGCTAAGCGAATTCCAATTCCCCGCCAACCACAACACGTGGGTCGCCTATCGAGCTCAGGCGGATTACGAGAAAGCCAAACTCAGCGAGGTAGCCGATGGCTGCGAACGTCCGTTAGCGATCCAGGCCGCCAATGACCTGTACGTAGCACTGGGTGAAGCGGGACTGGTCGACTACGCGAGAATGAAACTCGGGCCTATCAAAACGTCGGCAATTACAAAACCATCGGCGGATAACAAGGCGACGACACACCAATCAAACGGTCCCGTCACGCTGGTCAGCCAACTGACTGGAAAAGTAAAGGCTAGCTTACCGTGCGATACACCATGGCGATTCATCATGGTGGCGAACCGACCGGGTGAGTTGATCGAGAACAACTTTCTAGTCGCTAACCTCAACGAGCCCTGCGCGATTCAGGACACCTCTTGGATCAAGCCTGGAAAGGTGCTGCGTGAAGTCACGCTAACGACCACCGGAGGCAAAGCGGCCGTCGATTTCGCTGTCGAGCATCAGATGGAGTACATCCATTTTGATGCAGGTTGGTATGGGAACGAATACGACAATGCCTCGGATGCATCTACCGTAACCGTTGACCCGAATCGTTCCCCTGGTCCGCTCGCGCTACAAGAAGTCATTGCCTATGCCAAAGAACGCGGCGTCGGCGTGCTCTTGTATGTGAACCACCGTGCATTGGAATCTCAATTGGACGAGATCCTGCCCCTTTACCAGTCCTGGGGAGTTGCCGGCGTTAAATTCGGATTCGTTCACGTCGGTTCGCAGAAATGGACGACGTGGTTGCACGATGCCATTCGCAAGGCAGCGGATCATCAATTGATGGTCGATGTCCATGACGAATATCGCCCAACGGGATACGAACGAACCTATCCCAACCTAATGACATCTGAAGGCAACGCAGGCGACGAAACATCACCCACCAATGAACACACAATGATGTTGCTCTTTAGCCGGTCCATTTGCGGACCCACCGACCACACCGTGTGCTACTACTCCAAACGCGTCGACGACAACGCGACCCACGCTTATCAACTTGCCAAGGCAGTTTGCTTCTACAGCCCATGGCAGTTCCTGTATTGGTACGATCGCCCAGCGAAGGCTGGCCAAGTCGGTGGTGCTGGCGGCGGTGATCAAGTTATCGGCGATGAACCCGAATTGGAGTTTTACGATGCGTTGCCAACGGTCTGGGATGAAACCCGCGTGCTTGATGGCGAGATTGGAAAATACGCCGTGATCGCGCGGCGTAGTGGAGACCAGTGGTTCATCGGAGCCATGAACAGTGGCACCAAACGCAAAATTCGTCTGCCGTTGGATTTCTTATCGGCCGACCAAACCTACATCGCCAATCGTTATTTTGACGACCCAACCGTCAAAACTCGAACGCGAGTCGGCATCTCACGGGATCCGGTAAGCCAAACCTCCGTCTTGGAAATGTCTTTATCCGCTCAAGGTGGTCAAGCGATCCGAATCGTACCGAGGCCGTAGCCGCCCCGCGAGTCGAGACCGCTCCCGCCCTTTCCTATCGCCTTGATAGGCCACCTGCCGCCTGGCTTCTCGCTGGCTCCCTCCGAACATCCTTCCTCTGAAACCCTGCCCTCACGATCATGCAGCCTCCCTACTTGAGTGCTTCGCGCACTTCGTTGCGTTCAGCTTCACGCTTGCTCTTGTTACCAACGGAACTCACACAAAACCTTGCGTTACTGTGCTTCGTTGCGTTTAGCTTCTTGGTGTTGGGGTCGACTTCAAACACGCTCATCGCCGAAACCTGGGTGGTTTCCACCTTTGGCGATGACGACGCGACAGGCACCGCCGAACACCCCTTTCGAACGATCAGCCATGCTGCCGAACTGGCGATGCCGGGTGACACGATTCTCGTACGCGAGGGCGTGTATCGCGAACGAGTTGCACCACCCCGCGGTGGCCAACCTGGCAAGCCGATCACTTACCGAGGCGAAACTTGGGGCAAGGTGGTGATCAAAGGATCGGATCCATGGACCCCCACTTGGACCCAACATTCCGGATCCGTGCATTACGCCGTCTTAGACGAATCAATGTTCACCGACGACGCGTACCTCGGCGGCTCCAACCCATTCCGAATTGAACTCGCCTCCACTCCTTACAACCGCCAAGGCAAGCCCGAAAAAGAACGTTTCGGCTATGGCAATCCGGACCTGTTTTACAACTGCGGTCAGTTCATCGTTAACGGCGAACTGTACACGCAAGTTCCATTTTTCGAAGAAGTCAGCCAGAAAGCCGAATCATGGCATTTCGACGCGAAGTCAGGACGAGTGTACGTCAACTTTGGCGATCAACTGCCGGCCAAGCAATCCATCGAAATCACAACCCGCCAACGAATCTTCGCACCCCATCAACTAGGGCTGGGATACATCACCGTGGAAGGTTTTGTGATGGAACACTGCGGCAACAACTACCCGACCAATTTTTGGAACACTCCCAAATGGGCCCAAGCAGGTGCGATGGGCTTACGTGGGGGCCACCACTGGATCGTCCGCAACAATATGATTCGATACGCCAACACCATGGCAATCGACATCGGTTTCAAAGGCGGCGACAACGAACGGGCATTCAAGTCCGACGCCCAATCCGCAAAAGATCTCAACTCAGCCCAAGATAGTCTATCGGGGAACGATAATCGCATCGAAGCTAACTACTTCATCGACAACGGCGCGGCCGGATTGATCGGTTCAGGCAGCCTACGCGTCGTCATTTCAGACAACGTGATTATGCGCAACAACACGCTCGGCTTCATCGGCAACAAACGCTACGAACATGCCGGAATCAAGTGCCACGGCATCCGCGATGGTTTGGTTGCCCGAAACTATGTCGCCGACAATCCACGCAACGATGGCATCTGGCTGGACAACCAATTTCCTGGCACTCGCATTACCGGGAACCTTGTCATTAACAACGGCGTTAAAGGAATCTTCTTGGAAATGAGCGACCATGATTGGGATTCCGCCTTCGTGGATCACAACATCGCCATCGGCAACAAACTGCACCAATTCTATGTTCATGATGCGTCGGGATCGACGGCGATGCACAACCTGTTTGCCAACAGTCCGGTCAACGAGAACAGAGGGCAAGGAGCCTACATCTATCAGGTTACCGCCCGCACCCGAACCTATCAGCATTCGCTGTTCAACAATTTATTCATTCAACACAACGCGATGATGGACATCAACTATCCGTCGCATCGAAGTGGCCCTCAGCGTTTGGATCACAACGTCTATGATGCAACTCCGCAACAGCGTGTCTTCCGCATCAACAGCGCCAGCGACAAACCGTCACCTTGGACGCCAACTGAGTTCATCAAGATGGTCGATCATGACCTCGGTGATTCGTCCACTGGAACTGACTCCATTGATGGTGAGACCAAAGCGAACCTCACGTTTGATCAATGGAAGGCGTTTTGGCTCGCCCATGATCTTCCTAATGATGCCAACAGTGTCTTGCTGCAAGGAATGTTAGTTTCGTACGATCCGGAACAACAGCACCTCACCTTGACGGTCCCCGGTTCACTCTCGTCCGTCGGATCAACAGACCGCGAATCCATTCGCAAGGACTTCTTTGGACAGCCACTTCCGAACGATGGCCAAGCAATACCTGGCCCCTTTCAAAACCTGAAACAAGGCGTCAATCAATTCAGGATTTGGAATGGACTACCACTGCTGGAACCCGGCAGTCTTCCCGAAGCGGTTGCCAACACGCGGCGTTAAGAAGAAAAGCAATCCACGCCACGTTGGGTCAGCGACCGAATTCCGATACCTGGCGTGTGCCAAACAACGCAGCGGCTATCTCGTTTCACCAAAACCATGGCGATCGCCTCGATTTAACAACCGTGACTTCACCGTCTCGACCGATGCACGCCATTGCATCCTCGATCAAGTGACACTGAGATTAGAAGCACCTTGATCGTCTCAGCCGACTGGCAACAAAGACGCTATCGCCTAGATAGCTATCACAATCTTTTTGGTAGACCAAGAATCTCGCCAATCGATCAAGGCTGACCATCGTTCCGTTGGGACAATGGCGGTCCACGTCGACCGGTCCATATCCATCGACGTCCTTCAGTTTCGGGCATCGTATCAGTGTCCATGCCAACGTCGTGCGACTGAGCAAATCCGCTTCGGTTTGCAGATCACGCCAGCGACGACGGTTCACGAGGGGCCACAAGTATTTCAAAGTGATTCCTTGTGGTGTTTGGCGTCGATCGGCGGGCATCACGACGCTCGGATGAGAGACCAATAAGTACCGAGAAATTTGTTGCCGCTGCATTGCCGACATCGTCATTTTGGTGACTTCAGTACTGTAATGAGGCGGGAGAGAAACCGATGAAGTCACCCGCCCCGCGTCTAAGTTCAACAAATTCATGACGCATGAACTGCCAGTGATGACCGTCCGCAAATCACGTGCATTGAGTGGCGATCCCTTCCGAACTCTCAATTGTGGATGGGAATAATCGAGTGGCTCGTGGGTCAACGCTTGAACCTGGTAACCGCAATTAATTGCAATCTCAATCGTTCGTCGACCGATCGCACCATCGGCTCCAAGAATACAAACCGTTTCGGTTCCAACCATCTCTCCATTTGCGCGATAGCGAGCATGCATGGACTGGGTGGATTGAGTGACCGCACGAGGAAAGCGAGCGAAGGAAACCATGCCAATGACTCCGACCTGATTCAGGGACAACGTTGACTACACCACTAGGACGATTACCAGAAAGCAATGCCACGAAACCTTTTCAAAGAACGATCTGAAAATATTTTGCTGTGACATCCGATTGCCGGACGGTCCCTATGAAGATGACGAGCGAGCGATCAAACGATTCGCTCGATCGTCCGAACACTTGATTCCTGATCAACCAAGGACCCCGTCATGAAACGTCGCTCCCCCAACCGTCGACGCCTTTCCGTTCAAAGTCTCGAAACCCGTCGCGTGCTAGCGGGATGCATGGGTGTAGAGGCGGCTACCGACGTACTTCCGACCGAAGAAGTCGCCGAAGTGGCTTCCGTTGTTGCTGGCAGCACCACCGAAACAACCGACGCGTTTGAAATCGCCGAAGACGCCACCACAAGCACAGCCGATAGCGAGACGGATATCACCGATGCAGAAGACGCCACATCAACCGATGAAGTCAGTGGCGAGGAAGCAAGCGATGAAGGGATCATGCCGCCGCGGCACGAAAACGGTTCCGGCCGTCCACCCCATCCAGGCGATGGCGGTCATCACCCTGGCCCGTCCCCTGAAATGTTAGCAGGCGCGGCTACCGGCAACGAAACAATCGGTGAAGGAACAACGTGTGACGAATCCGACGACGTTGCAGATAGCGAAACGACCGCTACTGAAACGGACACCACAACCGAGACGGACACAGAAGATGACCTGGAGGAGTCCGAAACATTGGCCGGCGATACCGATAGCACCGCGCAAGATTGCGATTACGAATGTCACGAGGACGAAGATCTGTCGTCCGATGAAACCAGTGACGACACTGAATCAGCACTGGTGTCGGATGCCGAGTCTGGCTTGGATGAGCAAGACGATGAGGTCGATTCGATTGTGGAAGTCGACGACAGTGACCTTGGGGTGATCGACGATACCGTGGATGAAGCCGAATCGGTCGATGACGTGACTCTGGTCACCAATACAACAGTGGACGAAGACGCCGTTGTGACCGACGATGACGATGTGGTTGATGACTCAACCATCGTCGATGATGCAACGACGGACGATACAACCCTAGAGGACACCAGCAGTGATGACTCGGGCACGGAAGACACGGCCACCGATGATGTCGTAGTCGTCACTGAAGACGAAGCTGAGTCCGCTCCGGAAGAGACGTCACTATGCCTCGTTCACGCGGAACTCGATAGCATCTTCGCTGAACTCGGCAGCCGCGATATCGCCGACGCTCAGATCTACATCCTGATCTAAACAGGTCTGACAAGGAAGCCTCCAGCGTGTGGTTCACACGAGGCGGCAAGTGGCTACCAAAGGAATTCCGACTGCACGCTTAGCCCAAGAAAACTTAGGCTATCGTCAAGCGGACTGTCGCCGGTAATCCCGCCGTCGACGCCAGCAAATGCGGCTGTTGGGTTTGGGCCACCGACGTTACCGAAGTGCTGTGCTTCCATCGCAACTGATAACGTGTAGTACTTACAAATCATGTAACGAATGCCAATTTGAAGTTCCGCATTGGTAACCAAGGAATCCGCGAAGTCGTCACCAGAACGAAGATCAAGTTCTCCAGAAAATTGTCCGACGTTCCCGGGAACATCATCGGTCGCGGAGAAATCCTTCGCACCGAATAACATTGAGCCACGCAAGTTGGAAAATAGCTCCAGTCGTTCCAGTGGCAATCGGTGCGTGATTCGCATCGCGACGGTGGGACCGATCCCTCGGAACTCGGATTGTGCATTCACGTTTCCTTCGTCCGTGGCCGCGCGGTAGCTTTGTGCCACTTTGGCGTAACGTAGACCGGCGTAGATATCGAACGGCGCGGTGACCTGTTTTTGAAGTTCCATGTCGATGACGTTGGTTCGAATCGCACTGACAAAACTGCCCTCGGTTAGCAACGAAACCCCCGTCAGCATGTCACCGTTTTCAATGAAGTAACCAGCCGTTGCCTCGTTACCGATGGGAATCAAACCATTGCTGTCATTGGCGCTGAAGCCTTGCGAGTGGCGAAACTCCCACATTCGAAGCCTCCAGCCAAGCGAGTCTGGACTGGATTCCCGTCCCAATTGAACTCGTGGACTGTGTGTGATGGCCCAAGGGAACGCGACGTGCGAATAGCCATCGTCCGTTTCCACAATTACACCGGTACCATTGGACTGAACCGGCTGCACCAAAACGCTTTCAAAGGTTGCAAAGATTCGTCCGTCGCCTTCGCTAGCCGCTTTCATCAAGGCCGAACCAGACTTCAATTGCCGGATTTTCCTTTCCTGTTGAGCCAACTGCGTTTGCATAGAACGAAGGCTTGCTTGAACATCCATCCCCGCACCTAATTCATTGACTGGTTCGTCAAGGGTGTATTCGATCGATGTTTGCTGAATCGTGTCTTCGGGGAGATCCGAATCTTGCTGCAGCGATAGTGTGGTGACAGCGGCGGCTTCGGATTGCCAAGACGCGGGGATGTTGTTGATTTGATCCTCCGCATGCGTCCGCGCCTCCAACGCAAACATCCCCATCAACAAGCCGCAAGCGACGACGATTGTCAAACACCGGCTGAAATCAAAACGTCGCTTCGACTTGCTCGAGAACCGGGTTATTCCGCTTCCTGAAAGGGCGTTTTCGCCAGGAAACAAACGTTTACTTAATGTAGATGAGTTCATCGAAAATGCCGGTACGGGCGGAAACGAGCAATCTTGCAAGCTGATTCAGGAGCCCTTCGGTTATCAACATCCTGGATAAATTGACAGTCCAATGTGTCATTTTGAGCTCACCCGAATTAATGGCGTGAAACTCACTGGCGGCGAGTTTCACAACCGACTACAAGTTGACGACACTGACAAATGAATTGTCGGTGCTTGGTGACTCGTGGACAAAAGCAACTGCCAGATTGCCTGTCTGAAGATCGCCGCCATCTTTCGAGATGTTAGCCAACCCGAATGGATTTGGGACCTTCTGTGATGAACATCGATTTCCTGCTAGAGCAACTTCGTAGCCGCACACGCAATCTTCGTAAGCGTTCGGCTTCCCCAGCAAACCGTGCTGGCCGTTTGCAACGCAAGGCTGGCCGGTTGCAACGCAAGTTCCGTCGGTCTCAGTTCCAAAATCTCGAATCACGACGACTGCTTACCGCCGACGTGACACTAAGTGGTAGCACCCTGTCGATTTACGATTGGAGTGGGGTTGATGATGAATTTGAAATCAAAATTGAAGCTGGCTCCATCAAAGTCTCCAATATCAATGAACTCGTCGCTACGAACTTCAGCGACGCGGACGCGAACAAGAACGGCATCGAACTACCGGCCGATGGAGTTACGACTATTTTGGTTTCCGCGGCAAGTGGAAACGACAGCATCACCGTTGGTGAGCTCAATGACGTCTCCATTGGGCTCTACGGCAGTGAAGGCAATGATGTCTATCACATCAACAACGGATGGCACCACGCCCACATTGTGGATACCGATGGCGGTGAGTTGGACCTATCTGGGGTCAGCGGCGAACTAACCGCGTCATTGTCCGCTGGCGACATCATTGTTGAAAATAGCAGTGGAGACCAAATCCAGTTTGCGAAAACCGCAGGCATTCGACTCGCTGATTCGCTTTTGCATCAATCGTCCAACGAGACTGAATTGAATGCGGGGTTGAGCGAGATTTCGGGATTGGGCGATGACCTCAGCACGTTCGATGCGATGGGGCGTGAACTGCCTTTGTTCAACGGCCAGAAGTTCGGTGCGGTGCTTCCGATCGGCGATATCCTGGATTCCACACTGACCAATCCGGTCAACGATTATCTGACTGGAAGCAACTCTGATGTGTTTGGGCTGATCGCCGCCATCGAAGACGTGGACGTTAGCAACTACGGTGGACCGGGAAGCCTGTCCGTTGACACAGTCGCTAGCGTTAATTTCGTCGATGATTCGCTGGAAGTTTCCCTCAGCATGCAGGTCACGGTAACCCATGCGGACGAGCCTCTGTCCTTAGACCAACAGATCTTGTCGTTGGACGATCAACTTGACACGAACCTCACGACCCCCGATCTAACGGCGGACCTGATCACCAGTTTTGATTGGGATTTTTCATTCGGGATCGATGCCACAGGCACCACGTTCTTCTTCGCTGACTTCGGCTCGGACCTGGACGCACAGGCCCGCGTGGACATGGACGATGCAGATTTCCGAATTGTCGCCGGACTACTCGGCTTGGAAGTCGGTTCCAATGGACCGGGCAACAGCAACAGTTTCATCTCGCTAGATGCCAGTACAACACTCGATACGTCGGCGCTAAATAACCTAGCCGGTGGCGATAGCGTTTTGAGCCGCTCTGAGTTGCAGGTGAGTTCACGTCTAAGCGGCTTTTCGCATGACACTACGGCTTCCGCGGAGGTCGATCTCGCACTCTACGCTTTGGCAAAGGACGTTTCTGGAATCACTGACACCGAAACGGCCACTATCACCTTTAGCCAAGACGGCTGGGGCACCGATGATGCCGCCTTCAGCCAAAACTTGACTGACCTGCCGATTGATGCGTTCTTCAACATGGATCGCGATTCCGTGCTGCAGGTGATGCAGCAAATCGGCACCTACCTGGACACGCTCAGCCTGAAAGCGATCGATAGCGAACGGATCCTCTTGGGCGAAGCGAAAACATATGGAGACTTGGTCGATGTGGCGGGTTTGTATCAAGACGAATTCCTGCGTCGCATCGAGTTACCACCATTCATCGCTTCAACTCCACTAAGCGACATCGTCGAAGTCGAAGATAACCAAACGCTAGCGGAGGCTTTGGGAAACAGCGTTGGCACTGAAGCCGAGATGACCATCACGTTGCGCGACAGTTCAAAGAGTTTTGATGTCAATGTCGGAACGCCCAGTACGCTCGGCGGAGTCGCTTCGGCAATCTCTGCCGCAGCGATATCAGCCGGCGTGACGACCGACCAGTTCGAGATCATCACCGCCGAAGACGGGCTAATCCAGCTAGTCGACAAGACAGCGGAATCGGTGGAGGGCAACACGTTCACAATCACCCCCAAGAAGGACCCTTCCGGGGACGACTATGCTGTGGCAGCCAATCTTGGGCTGACCGCTGCCGCCAAGGAACAAGATGTCGTTGTCGGCGGTGACCCCGAACACGTGATTGTATTGGCGCCCAACATCGGCGCCAATTTCCTGACCTTGCAAGAGATGTTATCGCTGCCCACGGCGAACTCCGATGGTGCACCGTTGACGACGATTGGGGCAATGACCTTCGATGCCGCAAATTCCACGTTCGCGTTCAACATTGATCTCGCAAAGACGTATGATTCCCAAACCGATGAAATCCAAATCCCCGAGTTCGGATCGCTAGTCAGCGTGGATGCCAGCGGGACGTTGAAACTGGACGACCCGACGCTCTCGCTGCACTTGCCCATCGAGATCGACCTCAGCGAGATCGGTTTCGCAGGTGAATTCTCAACCGCAACGGTCGTGGCGGATCTAAACGACAGTAAGGGTGTGCCGATTGCCGATGGCCTCGATGACATCCGTATCCATCTCGCCGACGGGACCTCGTTCCCCGTCAACTTTGATCAATCCCTAAGCGACATTCCATTAGAAGACATCAACGACGGTGCGGGTCTAACCGCCAATGGACTCGGGGTCGCCGACCTGACAATCACGTTGAACGACGGCAGCAGCTTTACCGTCGACCTGGACGCGAACGTTCAATCGTCGGGTGCTGCGCCGACGACGCTTGGCGAAATCGTGGAAGCCATTCAGGCGGCCGCCGATCAAGATTCCGAGCTAACCGGTACCGTGTCGAGCGGCAGCACTCGTTCATCCATCATCGACAATTCGTCACCGTTTGGAGCCGATGATTCGCTGGTCGGTCGGTCACTGACCATTGGCAGCGAAACCAAACAAATCATCTCCAACACGGCCGATACGCTAACCCTCGCCGAGAGCTTCCAAACCGTGCCTGGAACCGGTGAAGCCTTCACCGTGGAAAGCACTCGCAACGGCTTCGCGAGGCTAGACACCCGTCGAGGAACGTTGACACTGACGGACATGACCAGTCCCGCCGGTGCACCAACCTTTGCCGTGACTGGCGATGGAACGGCCCAAGATGCATCACTTGCGTTGGGCTTGGCGGGAACGGCAAAGTATCAAAACACAACCGGCACCGAACTTTACGTCATCGAAGATTCTCTGGTCACGGTCAACGATTACATCAGTGCAATCAAAACCGCTGCCAATTCCGCCGGTCTGAATCTGCCCGCGCCTCGGGTAACCCCTGACACCGGAGCTTACAACGAAGACTGGGACTTTGATGTTCAAATCACAGGCGACGGGATTGTCCTAGTCGACCGAACCGAGGAAGCCGCGGCTTTGACCGGAACGGCGGTTGCCATCAACGTCCCCTCAGGCGAAACCAGCGATGAACTTACAATAGCCGGTACGTTCCCAGGTGTAGCTGATGACGAACTGATCGGTCGTGTGGTCACCATCACGGCGGGCACCGGTGCAGGTGAAAGCCTGATGATCACAGGTAACACGTCCAGCACTCTCACCCTGGAAGCGGCATGGTCAACGCCACCCGACGCGACCTCCCAATACGAGATCCCCAACGGCTTGATTGTTGCCGCCCTGAATTCCTCCGGTGCACGCATTGGTTTAGGGCTGGGCACCGATGCCAAAGGTCAAGCAACCCACCCCGACACGAAACTGTTTCAAGGATTCGAGGGACTCGGAATCCGGACCAATGGATCATCCGCCGCTGACCTGACGATCACGTTAAGCGGTGCCACCGGATCGTTCTCCGTTGACTTGGACACGAACCCCGACACCGGCCAACTGGAATCGCCTGGCACGATCGCTGATGTCGTGGAACGAATTTCCCGCGCCGCGGTCGCCGGTGGGTACTCGTCGGCGCAGTTCGAGGTCTTCTATCACGAAGGCAAGCAGGCATACTTCCTAATCGATCGCAGCCAGGCAGGCACAGTGACCTCGTTTACGGCAGCCAACGTGGGGGCGTCCAGCCTTGCGGCAACCGACCTGGGGCTATCGACGGGTTCGTCCGAAAACGTGGACTTCACCTCTCCCGTGGACAACGAACTGGATCCAGAATTCGTCATCGAACTCAAATCGCCTACGCGACTTTTGGGCGGTTCCCCACTTCATGGCGACACCGCCGCAGGACATTTCCAGCTGATCCAATCGGCGACACCAACAATTTCAGTTGCCGTCGATACAGATGCAACCGGAGGCACCGGGACCGCGTTGTTTGGAGCGACCAGCGTTGAAATATCTGACCTAACCATCGACAAAGCGTCGTCTCACACAGCCGCCGCATTGACACTCGAAACGGCCTCGGTCAGTCAGTTATGGAACGGACTAAGCGATCCGTTCACATGGTTGCAAGGCGGCGAAGTGGAGTTCAGCCATCCGCTTGACCTGTCGATGAAACTGCGGCCAGAGCCTTCAATCACCGGGGTGGATGCCGCCACCAAGACCGACTTCCTTGTCGATGCCGTCAATCTCTATGACGTCCGCAGCGGCAGCGAAACGGTGGTTCCTTCGTTGCCAGGAAATGGCGTCGCGCAGGCCATGCTGGTGGCTACCGAACATGTAACCATCGATGACATGTACGACTATCTCGACTCGGTTGCCGACTACCTATTAACCCTCCAAAACCAATCGCAACTGGCGGACAACCTACCGGGCTTGGCCGCCAGCCTGTCCGAATTGTTTCCCTTTGGTGACCACTTTCGTACGCACCTAGAAGCGTTGAAAGAACTTCCAACGGAACTGCAACCGAAGTCGATCCAGGAATTAGCATCCCAATTGTCGTCACGACTCGAAGGCGGCGACCTGAACGTGGTGCTCAGTTTTTCCGAAGCCGAGCAACAACTGTCATTGGACATACAACTGGACCTGGATGCGATCCACGCCAGCGTGCCGATGGCGTTCAACCTGACCAATCTGGGTTTAGACCGAGACGCATTAGGGTTCCAGAAAGTCGCGGCGATCAATGATTCACTGCGTCAAAGCCCGGCCACGGTGATCGCGGACGGCAGCGTTGACATCGGACTGGCGATTGACCTGTCCGATCCCAATTCACCGACTCCTATGCTGATCGGAAATGCTGGGATTGGCAGCGGCACCGAGGCTGCTTTCGAGGTTGCCGCTAGCAACGTGGATGCGTTCAGCTTCACGACCCTATTCGGCAGTGTGCCCACGGAAGTCTTGACGGGTTACTTCGTGTTGGACCAAGACGGTGATGGCGTTTCCACCGCATCCGCCACCTTCCATGCCGACCTAACTTCCGACGCCAGCATTTCCGATCTATCCGAAGTCGAAACGGCAGCGAGCGCTAGTGAGACACCGGTTTCCTTGACCGGTAAAATGGACGCTGATTTCCACTTGGCATTTCCTGAACAGATCGTGCCCAATGACGCGCCTCAAACGCGTCCCAGCATTCAGCTGACCATCGGGGACATTGATTCACCCACCGATTCATCAACCCTCACCACCAACCTGATTGGCGGCGTGGGAAACTGGCCGAAATTCGAAACGCTCACGCAGAACTTCTCGTTGGCGAATTCGATGGACGGGTTCCGACTTGGGTTCCATGAACTGTTCACTCACCTGGATAACGCGTTAGACACATCGCTGTTGGGACGTGAATTACCGCTTGTCGGAAGACAACTGGGCGACGCGGCGGAATTCTTGCTGCAAATCCGCGATTCCGTGGTCGACAACCTGGAGTTCTACGGAGCGGAGACGTCAATCGAGTCGGTGCGTCAGGGCCTGTTCGACGCGTTTGGGCCTGGTGGTTTTGATTGGCTACAGAATCTACCAGCGTCCGGTGACAGCGTCGTCAACATCGACGATGTGCAAGTAAAAACGGATACCATCGAAGTCGATGGGAACACGCTCGTTGTGGGCGTGGAGTTTGAACTGGACCTCGAAATGGCGACCCAGTCGCTAGAAACGCCGGTCGACCTGGATCTGTTGTTACCTGGGTTGGGCCTGGAAACGGATGCCCTCGCGGACGTCAACTTCGGGTTCCACTTCCCAATGAAGGTCGGCGTGAGCATCGCGGACGGTGTGTACTTGGATGTTTCATCGACCAGCGATCTAGAGATCCAGCTCGACATTGGATTGCCCACCCATGCGGTCACGATGGCAGCTGATCCCCAACTGACGTTTGTCAACACAACGTCCACAGCTCCCAGCATTCAGCGGGATCGTGGCAACTGGATCCTCGACGGTTTCAAAACCGGCCAGATCATCTCAGTCGCCAATTCGACCAGCAACGATGGTTCCTATCTGATCGAGGAAATCACTAGCGACGGTCTAGAGATCAAGCTGAAGCCAACCAATGCATCGTTGGAACGAACCAACAATTCGAACGACCGTGTCATTCAAGAAGGCCCCACATCGGGCATCAGCGTGACCGTGACCGAAGTCACCGCCACGGGCATGCCCGCGTTGACTTTCCACGATGAAACACGAAGCATTACGGGCCCATTCGGATCCGTAACCACCGTCGATGTGTACGACTCGATTACTCGAGACAGCGGAAACTGGCGCACCGACGGGTTCAACGAAGGCGACTTAATCATCGTTTCAGGATCAGGTTCCAATGATGGAACTTATCGGATCTTCGAGATTAGTGAATCCGCGCGGGTTCTCACGGTGGAGCCAACCCAATCGCCGGGTGCCCCGCTAGTCCAAGAAACAACCAGCGACGCAACGGTTAAACGCTCTCAATCGACAACGATGAGTGGTCGCTTGGGCGTGCTGCCCGTCCGAATCTGGGACGCGACCCCTGGCCAATCCAAGCTGACTGGCACATTCGTCATCGATCTCCACGATCCCCAAGTTGTTGGTGGGAATCATCGCTTGGCGGTGAACGATTTGACGGCGGAATCACCATTCCCGATCGAACCAATTCGAGGGTTCACCAACTCCCCGCTGCCGAACCTGTTAAGTATCACTGAATCGGCAACCGATCCGCTGCAGCTCAATCCGCTTTCATTGACCATTGAAACGGACCTGCCCAAGTCGGCGGCCTTTGCCCCCTATCGTTTGACCTTGGATGTCAGCAATTGGGACTGGACGGTCAACGATTCACTGGTCGTGCAAACGCAAGTGCCAACCATTGAATTCAACGACGTGCAGTTCGACCTGGTCGGATTCACTCGCGACTTCATGGGCCCCGCGATCACTCGACTAAGTGAATCCTTGGACGCGGCTGACGCGATTCTGAAGTTCCTGGAAAGTGAAGCGATGCCGATCCTATCGCTGATCTTCGGACGCAAATCCTACTCACAAACGCCCTCCGCATTCGGCGGGACGACTGAAGAAGGCAACTTCGTCGGAGCGGCAGTCGCGATTCGTGCGTTAGCACGTGGCGGAAGTCCTTTCGAACGAGACTTCATTACCGAGACAGGTTCGGATCTGTTCGGAAGCGGCGAATTCGACAACATCGACCTCATCCCGATCGCGTTGCTGACGGGACAAGAGTGGATTGACTTAGGGAATTTCTCCGTCGACGGTGCCGTCGCCCGTGGTGGCAGTGGCGAACTATTCAATAGCGAAGAAAACCAAGAGCGTGCTCTGGGCACGCTCAAAGATTCACCCGAATCCGGCACGATCCTGGGCCAAATCTTAGCCGTCGCTCGCGACGGCTCCAGCGAAGCACAAAATGCCGCATTGAGCTTCATCACCACTCAAATGTTGCCTGGCGTGACCCGTCTTGGCTTCCTGGGCGACATCCTTCCCCCGGTAGCGCAAAGAGCCATTCGCACCGTTCAAGATGGCTCCATCCAACCGATCGGCTTGCCTATCCTGTCGCACTCTTTTGAGTTGTTGCTGGGTCAGACCGCATTGGACGGCAACGCGGAAGAAGACAGCTACCTGCTGACTTACCAAACGCCGGAATTGTCTTACTTGCTGTACAAGATGATTCCGCTGGAATGGCAATCCACTTTAAGCACACTCATTCACCCATTGGTGGGAACGCTCGTTGGACGTCCATTGGACAATGCAAAGTATATGTTCCCATTCGTTTCAGTAGCGTTTGAGGCTCGCGCTAAATACGCGATGGCTTTCGACACGACTGGTCTGCAACGATTTGGGTACACCGGCAATCCAGACGACATCCTCAATGGATTCTTCTTCGACGATTTCAACGGAATCAATCCAGCCCCGAGTGCGGTGGGGAATCTCAACGTAGGTGCCGGAAGTCAGTCAGGGGCTTCAACAGGCTTTGGCGCCGCAAGCACACGAAGTGATGAACCCCAAATTCGCATCTTGGGCGGTATCGGCGCGGGTGTCTTCATCGATCCGTTCCGGAATTTGGCAGGTGGCAAACTACGGGAATTCATCAAGGCACAAGTCGGTTTTGAGTTGTCGTTCTTTGTTGGCCAAGACTTGAACTTCAACGATCCCGATGGCGACGGCCGGGTGCGTGCCTATGAATTTGACGGGCTCACTGACTTCAGCGTGGATACGTCAACCGGCGAGAACTCGGCTGACGGCAAGGATGCATTTGATGATGGGATCCGGTTGGAGGTTCGAGCCGATGTGTTCGCAAACATCGTTGTCGGAATTTTCCTAACCCAGCGATCACCCATCTTCGGGCTGAAAATCTCATTCAACATTTTCACCGCTCGGATCAATCTGGTGACGATCGGGTTCACTATTCCCATCTCGTCGGAAAGCTATTCGCCTGCTGACCTTGGTACACCTGTTGGTGGCTGGCCCACTTTCCTGGGACTGCCTAACCGAAGCCAGCCCATCA
The DNA here is from genome assembly GCF_057365095.1 of Rhodopirellula sp. J20-39. Classification (NCBI taxonomy): domain Bacteria; kingdom Pseudomonadati; phylum Planctomycetota; class Planctomycetia; order Pirellulales; family Pirellulaceae; genus Rhodopirellula; species Rhodopirellula sp. J20-39. The sequence continues at coordinate 7,514,222 of NZ_CP195123.1, forward strand.
ACGGCACATTGGACTTGGTGCTTTCGAGTACCGCCGACAACCAAGTCTACATCGGTGCCACCAGCGCACCCGATGACCAGAATCGACAGAACATCGTCGTTTCAAGTGGAGGCATCTTCCAGTACTTCACCGCCGTGGATTCGATCTCAGGAACGGCCGGCAGCGGCAACGATTCGATCTACGTCATGCTGAATGTCTTTGTGCCCGTCACGATCCATGGCGGTGCAGGCGATGACGTTATCATCGGCGGCAGTGGCGATGACTATTTGGTCGGTGGTACCGGAAACGATTACGTGTCCGGACGAGTGGGGAACGACACTCTATACGGCGATGACGAAGCCCGCACACTAAGTGGCCTAGACATTCTATTCGGCGGCGTAGGAAACGACGTGATCTTTGGTGGCGGTGGTCGCGACGTGATCCGGGGTTGGCGTGATGACGACCAAATCCACGGCGACGGCGGCGATGACCTAATCGATGGCGGCACCGGCGTTGATACCATCGATGGCGACGCTGGATCCGATCATCTACTCGGTGGACTGGGCCGAGATGTCATGCGAGGCGGTGACGATGATGATCGCATAGAGGGTGGTTACGATGCTGACTCGATCGAAGGTGGGTCGGGCGACGACCTGATCTGGGGCGGTTACGGCAACGATACGATCCAGGGCGACGACGGCCAAGATGGCCTCTATGGCGAACAACACAACGACACGATCGACGGCGGACTCGGTGACGACACCGTTGACGGCGGGTTGGCGAGCGATCGATTGTCCGGGGGCGATGGTGACGACAAGATCCTGTCGTTAGACGGCAATGATGTCCTGAACGGCAATCGTGGCGATGATACCTTCCATGTGGTCTACGTTGACGGCAAAGCGAACTCGCTGATCAAAGTGCTCGACAGTGGACCTTCCGAAGACACCGATGTGTTCATTGCGGTGGGAACAATATCACCGGATCAATTCCTGTTGCGGGCCAGCATCAGTGGTTCCAACGCGTTTGTGGCGTTGCTGAACGATCCCGATCACGCGCCCACCGAAGCGGGCTACGATCCAGCCGTCCAACGCGTCAACTATTCTGGCGTCGAACGAATTGTGGTCCAAGGCGGACTGGGGAACGATCACTTCGCCGTCGATGATTCCGCTGCGGAAATCACAATCAATGGCGAGGGCGGCGATGATTCGTTCCAAATCGGCCAGTTGTTCCGATCCGAACGAAACGAAGAAGAAGCCAATGTTTCGGTCGATGACATTTTTGCGACCATCGAGACGACTCGAGGATTCCTTTCCAACGGAATCAGCTCCCCGATGACGATCAATGGCGGGCTCGGCAACGATCGATTTGTCGTCTTCCATAACAAGGCGGTCTTGTCGCTCAATGGCGACGCCGGCGATGACCAATTTGAAGTTCGTGCATTCGCGTTGGTTGGATCACGAGAACCGGAACGTCAACGCACCGACATCACCGGCGGTGCTGGGGCCGACTTGGTTCAGTACGCCGTCAACGCGCCCGTCAGCATCAACGGCGGCGACGGCTTTGATGTCCTGACGGTCATCGGCACCGAGTTTGGCGATGACTTTGTCGTGACTGAAAACGGCGTCTTCGGCGCGGGTCTGACCATCAACTTCACTCGCATTGAATCGTTACGAATCGATGGTGCCGAGGGGAACGATCGCTTCTATGTGAAGAGCACCAGCGAGACGTTCTTGACGGAACTGTTTGGTGGACTTGGGGAAGACACTTTCAATCTGTCCGGCGATACGCCTCCGGTCGTTAGCAACGACCTGAAGGGACACAGCGGGATTGTCGCCCACGGCGTCACACACAGCACCGACGTTCGCTACGAGGACATGAAGGTCGAGGGCATCTCGGCCAACGTGGCTGATAATGACGAACCTTTTGTTGTCATCCTGCCCAGCGGAGGATCGAGCATAGTGTCGGAGACGAGCGATAACGATTCCTCATTGTTCGACTACTACGACGTCGTACTCACGCGAGCACCTTTGATCGGCTTCGACGTCCTGGTGAAAGCGTTGGCTCCGCTTCCTAGCCCCGACCGACGCAACTTGGGCGCACTCGCGTTCCGGCTAAGCAGTCCAGCGATCGGCGCAGAAGAAAAACAGGACGGCTCCGCAGTCACGCTTCGCTTTACTGCGGACAACTGGCAAATTCCTCAGCGAGTCGAAATCCGCGCCGACAGCGTGACGCAGTACGACACCGGCGGCGTGTTCACACGGTCGGATCTATTGCCAGCGATCGATCCAACAACGGTGGCGGAGTTCACGTACAACGACGACGCTCTGGAAGGCGAACAATCCGCCAGCATCAATCACCTGGTGACCTCCACCGCCGCATCCGTCCAAGGAACGCCAATTGGCGTCGTGGCACAGGCCACGCTAACGATCGCGACCAATCGCCCATTCTATGAGTTCACCGGCAAGACTATTGAAGTCACGTTGGCCGATGGTGTCACCGTTCAAACCCGCCGCATCGACTCGGCTCGACTGGTCGACGGCAACATGCAATTGACCGTCGATCGTGCATGGTTACATGGGGCTGGCGTCCCCGATACCGATAGCACGGTTAAGATCGCATTGGACGACGAGGTGTTGACGACCAGTCCACTGTTCGCGGCAAACCCCATCTTCACCGTGCCCGAACCGCTCGATGCCTTCAACCCGTTCCTTGACAGCGTTGACGACTTACTAGGTCGCCAAGTCAGCATTGTCGACGGTGCTGGCACCGGCCAAAGTCGCTTCATCACCGGTGCGCAAGCCATCGTCGGACTGTCCGGTCGTGATACGAATGTATTCGGTCCCAACACCTCGACTTTCCAATTTGATCTAACCGAAGGCGTGGAACGTGTCAGCGTGACATCGGGAGCCACACTTCGAGTTCATGCCGTTGGTGACTTTGATAGTTCCTATGAAAACCTCGATGTCACGATCAACGGCACCTACATCACAACGCTCTATGACGGAAACCTAGGCCGACTTTATCAGTCCACCACGGCGGTGGTGGAATTGACCCAAACTCAAATGCAAGGGTTCCTGGAAGACGGCGAACTGAGCATTGAGTTCACGCCGAGTTCTGACGTCAATGACTTTGGCGATGCCTATCCCACCTCATCGATCGAGATGGAACTGGAGTTCACCGTTGACGCGGCGGACACCTCTTTCCAGAAAGACATCCTCGGTGATTTGAAACTGACACTCGACCGCGGTTGGCAAGCAAGCGATGTCCCGGACAGTAACAGCACCTACCAAATTCGGGTCGACGATTCCCTGATTGGCAAGATGACGGCAGTGGACGTTTCACCCGCCGGATTGCCGGATGACGAAAGCTTTCCCGACGAACTGGATACCCGCACAACGTTCTCCGACGCGGAAGCCACATTCGACGATTCCCAATTCGGTCCCGAAGGGCTACGTGGGGCGACCTTGGAAATTGTGGGCGGTCCCGGTGCGGGGCAACTCCGATTAGTCCTGGGCACGCTGGACACACACACATTGATTCTCAATGGTGGTTGGAACACCGAACCGGTACCGGGTGAGTCCTTGTACCGCATTCGCCGTTACGACGGACTCGCCGTAGTCAGTGTTGCCGTGGCAATTAACGACAATGACGAAGCAGGCGTGATCGTCGACCAAACCTATGGACTCGATACTTCTGCGACAACACCAGCGATGATCGATGGCAACACCATCACATCCGTGATCGAAGGCGGCGATGGCGATCATCTCGGAGAACAGGATTTGATACGGGTGAAGTTATCACGCAACCCAATCGATTCCGTCCAGGTTGCACTGGTTTCGTTGGACGAGCACCTGAGCATCGCCCAAATCGATGGCACACCCATCGCAGGTAACACGCTCACCTTCGATGCAACGAACTGGAATGACTACCAAGAGGTGCGAATCGTTGCATTGCAAGACGGCAAGCGAGAAGGCTTCCATACTCGCCAAATCCAGTTCGAGATCACTTCGGACAATGTGGATGTCACACGCAACCAAACCGACCAGTTCACGATTTCACCTTCGGCTCCTGTCACGTTAGTCGGCATGTCACGGCAAGCGACTGCCATCAACACAGTGACTTACAACCAACAAAATCTGTTGGCGTACGACGAACTTACCAACCCCGGAACGTCTTCGATGCCAGCTTGGCAGTGGGTAGGCAATCAGATTGTGTTCCTGGCTGATGGCAAGCCCACGAGCGTGGTCGGCAACACGCTGGAAATTGACTACGACTATCTGGATATCGGTTTCCATGACGTCTTCCGTCAACCGGTCTTGGTCCGGATCAGCGACGCCGATGCACCATCGGTACTGATACGCGAATCAGGTGGCTCCACCGACGTCATTGAAGGTGCCGCTGAGTTCACACGGATTGAGTATTCTGGTGATGCGGGATTGGCCAGTGCGTTGACCTCACGCACCATCGAAGTGGTCGCTGGCACCGGCATCGGGCAAACCGCCGTAATCCTGGATAGTGAATCCAACTCGCTAACGCTGGACCGCCTTTGGGACACCACCCCCGACGAAACGACTCAGTTCACAATCTCCAACGATGTCGTCGGTGGCAGTTCTTCTCTGGGCACCGTCGAAGGCACGATGCCGAGCCCCTATTCGCGTCAATCGCATGTATTCTCGCTCGTTGCCGGCGTGGCCTACACGTTTAGCTTGGAAGGCTCGGCAACCGATGGCACCCCCAACCCCGATCCCTACTTGTGGGTACATGATCCGCTGGGCCGTCTGGTTGCTCACAACGATGACGGCGGTGCTGGCCTGAACTCTTGGATCGAGTTTACCCCTTCGATCTCCGGTCCATATACGTTGTTAGCGGGCGGCTACAGTTCGCGGTTTGGCTCGTATACTCTGACGGCCCAATTCCGTGACGACATTTTTGATTCAACATCGACGCCCGCGAAGGTGTTCGCACCGGGTTCGGCAAGCAGCGAGATTGATTCCGGCTCGGATCAAGATTGGTTCGCCGTGCAGATGGCGGTTGGAAACACCTACACCTTCGACCTGGAAGGCAGTTCCACCGGCAACGGTACGCTTGCCAATCCGAAACTGAGATTGCTGGATGCGAATGGAACCGAGATCGAAAGCGATGAAGATTCGGGAACCGGCAACAACTCGCAGATCACGTTTATCCCGACCGAGACAGGCACTTACTACCTTTCGGCTGAAGGCGTTTCAGGTTCCATGGGTACCTACCGTTTCACAACCTCGGTAGAGCCACTGATCTTAGACGTGGTCCGCGCCGACATTCAGTCACTGCAAACGGATAGCTACGAAGTGGTGCTGACCGCTCAACCCGAACGCGGATCCGCGGACAAGGGTGAGGTCGAAGTGACGATCACGCCGGAAATCACCAAAACCACTCGCACCGGCGGGATCCGTACCGACGCCCAACAAGTGGAAATCTACAGTCTCGATGGGCTGCCTGTGGAACGCGTCCGCGTCGACGGCGAGAACCTGATCATCACCTTTGATGAAGACAATTGGGACGAACCGATTCGCATCGGGGTGCGGGCGATCGATGATGACCAGGTCGACGGTGGCGATACGAAACAGTTTGCCAACGGAGCCAACACGGTCAGCCGCATCCTGGGGCCAGTCGTGGTCGATGGTGCCGGCGGTGAAGGCTCGCTCGAAGGTCTCGGGGATCCGGAAAAGCTTCCAGTTGAAACGAATGTGAAAGCGAAAACCGGCGATGTGGACTCCGTCGTCGGGAACGTCATCACCCTGCAAACGTTGACGTCCTTACAACTTGAACTACTGGGCCTGGAGGATGATCTTTCCGACGTCGCTGAACTGATCGACAAAACCCTCGAAGTCGTCGCGATTCATCCCTCCGCGGATTGGCTGGCGGCCTACCCCGATGCTACGACAGGCAACCCTGCTGATCCGGTTGTCGGCAAATTCCGTCTGATCACCGACGCTACCGTGGTTGCAGGCAAGATTGTGGTCACGCTCAATGACGATTTCGGTGTCGCTGATGACGTCATCAAAAGCTATGCGTTGACCTCGGAGAGCTTGAACTTCTTCGTCGATGAAACTCAATCGGTCGACTACCTGTTCCTGCACGATGAAGACAGCCCAGCTGATAGCAGCGGCTTCTTGACGGCCAACCGAATCGGTGGCCTAAACATGGGCCCCGACATTTCCATCGGTGGCCGACTACAAGCTGGCGGTGTGTCGTACGGCAATCTTGAAGTACTGCAAATCGACTTGGGCGTTGGCAACAATGACTTCCAAGTTCTGGGAACGCATACCCGGCGGGATGACCCCAGCACGTCCATCGACGAGACCTATCAAACCTGGACTTTCCTGAACACCGGCGACGATATCTATTGGCCTGCGACCGACCGCATGGGCGACGCTGTCGATGTCGCGTTAGACGCAGCGGATGTCACCGTGGCGACCGGAACCGCAACGTCGGCTACCAATGTCACCAACACCCGCTTCACGGAACTGGTGGACTCCACGGCCTCGTTTGGTGCCGTGGACTCACTGAAAGGTTATCAACTGACCACGGTCAACGCGTTAGGCACGAAACAAACGAAAACCATTCTTGGCAATACGAACACCTCCGTTTCGGTAGACGGGATTTGGGTCGAGTTGCCCGTATTGGGCGACAGCTACGAAATCACTAACCCGCAAGACGGTGCCTTTGCCGTCAATACTCAAGGTGGCAACGACACGGTGGATGCGTCCGCTTCCACCCTAGGCATCGTCGCCTTCGGTGGTCTCGGTCGCGACACGCTGACCGGCGGTGCGGGCGACGACATCCTGTTGGGCGATCAAGGCCGTGTGGACTACTACGGTAACGACGACGGTGCAGGCAATCATCCGGTGGTCACACGCTTGGGTACCGTTATTGATCCGATTCGTGGTTCCGTGACAGGAGACTTTACGGATTCAGGAAACCTGCTTGATGCGGCCGCCGACTTCCCGCTGCCCAGCGACACAGACACGGGACTGCGTGGCTTGTACGTTGACATCAACAACGGCACCGGCTTCTTGCAAAAGCCTCGTTTGATCACCGGCAACACCGCGACGACGCTAACAGCTTGGCCGGAATTCAGCGAGATGCTGGATGGGACCAGCGAATATCGCATCTCGACCGCGCCGGAGAATCAAACCGATGGATTCGTCCGAGGCGCCAACCTGATTCTGACCATCAATGATGAAGCGGGTGACGATGACGAAATTCACGGCGGTGCTGGCAGCGATCAAATTCTTGGCGGTGTCGGTGTAGACACCATCCACGGTGATACTGGCAATGACATTATCCTGGGTGATGGTGGGGTGATTGATCGAGCAGCGATCGTGTCGGATCCCACCGCTCGCACCGTCAACAGCGTGCTGGATCTAGTACGGACCAAGTCTTACGAATTCGGAGGCAATGATCACATCACCGCCGGTGAAGGACAAAAGACGATCTTCGGCGGGGCTGGCGACGATCAACTTCTGGCCGGTGGCGACTCCGAGGCCGACATTATTATTGGCGATGAGGGCATCGCGGATTTTGATTCAGTCACCGGCATTCGCATCACGATTGACACAGCGCATCCTGACGAAGGTGGCTCGGACACGATCACCGCCGGAAATGCATCCAACGTATTGTTCGGTGGAGCTGCCGGAGACAATATTACGGGCGGTGATGCTCGTGATGTCATCTTGGGCGACAACGGTCGCGCGACATTCGATGATGCCGGAGAACTGATCTTCATTGAATCCACTGACACCGCGATCGGCGGGATCGACACAATCAACTCAGGCGGCGGCAATGACGTTGTCCTGGGCGGGGCAATGGGCGATACCATCCATGGCGGCGCGGGACTCGACACGCTATTTGGTGATAGTGGGCGGATTGACTACACCCTCGATGATGATCCAACGACGCTCGATCAAATCATCACGATCGATCCCACCATCGGCGGTAAAGACAAAATCTGGGGCGAAGCAGGCAATGACATCCTGATCGGTGGTGCGACGGATGACGAACTCCACGGCGGTGATGATCACGACATCCTGTTAGGTGATCACGGCGAAGTCGACTTCCGACGTCCAGTCGATAAACGTGTCGTCAGTCGGTACATCACCGTTGCTGACGGCGGTGGTAACGACAAGATTGACGGCGATGCAGGCGACGACTTCGTCTTTGGCGGCCAAGGTGATGACACAATCAACGGCGGTGTAGGCCAGGACGATCTCGTAGGCGGACATAACGTTCCGTTTGGTGCCGACGGCAATGACACGATTCATGGCAATGAAGATGAGGACGTCATCTTAGGTGATAACGGCATCATCACCCGGACGCTGCTCAGCACCGAACTGGGTACGTGGGAAAACTACCTGGCTCCGTTTGATGCGATCGTCATTCGTGAAGTCCAACCGTTTGATGATCGTGATCTCATCGCCGGCGACGACATTCTGTACGGTGATGAAGCCATGGACATCATCCGCGGCCAACGCGGTGACGACGAGATCCATGGTGGCGATGACGACGATGAATTGATGGGCGGACTGGGAAGCGACACGATCTACGGTGACGCGGGCAATGACTTCATACTGGCCGACGCGGGTAACATCCTGCGTGACTTCAATGAAGACGGCACGCCGCAAATAAACACTGACGGAACCTGGCACCGAGACCTGATCACGGAGCGAATCGCTCATGTCATTGACATCATTCCGACGGGGCCCTCGGGCTTGCTCGACCTTCCGGCCGATCTAGCAGATCGACTGCTTGATGCCGACCAAATCCTGTTGGCAAGCATGCACCTTCCATCCGGATTCGGGATCCCCGATTCAGGTGGGTTCACTCAAACCGTTGCCATCTTATTGGACTTGGTGGAAGCCGATAATGACACCATTTACGGCGGCTTGGGTAACGACATCGCCCTAGGCCAACGTGGCGATGACACACTGCATGGTGACGACGGCGACGACACGTTGATTGGGGATCATGGCGTCAACGTCGCTCCGATGGAAACCGATCTTCCGCAAATGATTGATGCCTGGAGGCTGATCGGCGTCGAGGCAGGCTATGACGATCTGTCGGACATCCAGTTGAACTTACCCGGCTTCGGGAAGGTGATCGTTCCGGAACTGGTTGCCGAGCCAGGCGAATTGGTAGCGGAGCGGCCTCGCTGGGATCGCGTCACCGGCGTAAACACAACGTTGTCGGAAATCGCCAATCAAGACTTGTTGGTGACCGATGATGACCTGCGACTGTCGGCTTCCATCGTTTTGACGCCTCGGTTTGTGGGCCATAACGATTCATTGCAAGGCAACGACACGATCCACGGTGAAGGTGGAGACGATTTATTGTTCGGTGACAACTGGATCGTAACCAGCGATTTGCAGACTGGGGTCACACCGATTCATGAGGCAATTGACAAAGCGACGGGATCGGTTGCCGGGCTGATGCACGCGTTTGAAGCGTTGGCGTTGGACCGCGATGTGGTTCGCTACGAAATTGACGGATCGCCCACACCTATTCGCGAAATCGTGATCGGCCACGACATCATCAATGGTGGTTCGGGAAGTGATACGATCATCGGCGACACAGGCACGTTCGAACTGCCCTTCACACGCCAAATCCCAGGCGAATCAACGATCACTGAAAACGCAACCGCGTTCCAGGAATACCTAACGCTCCTACAAGCCGTCGCGGACGATGCCACTGGCTTGTTATCTCGTGTGCACTTGGACGTGATTGACACATTGCTAAACGATGCTGCAACTACTCGCCCGAGCTTGCCAGCCATCTCTGGCGATAGCATTCAGTATGTGCAATACCACGAATTGAATCTGGGTAGTGACGAGATCCACGGCAACGAAGACAACGATACTTTGCTTGGTGGGGATGCAACCTTGATCGCCCCAATCGTGACAGGCAACCTGAGCGACTTCCCCGTCTCTTACGGCGTGGTTGGTTTGGACACTGATCAGTTGGAAGCACTTGAATTGTTGCTTTATGAACAAGCTCGAATCGAGGGCCAATCTCTCGACGCTCGACGCGAATCTCGAGTGGTGAGGGTGGAACAAGAACTGTCTCGCCGCACTCCGCTGGACCGGATCGCCTATGTCCCCTCACTGGATCGCATTTTGGATCAAGACTTGATCACCGGCGATGCAGGCAACGACTTAGTCGCAGGCGACTTTAGCGTTCTGGCAACACCGCTGGTACTCACCACGCCGACGAACTCAGTAGAGATTGATGACTTGGATGCGTATGTCGAGATGCTGTTAGACGAAATTGCCGATGGTGATCGCCCCTACGTCCCCACCAGCTACGACCGCAGCATCGGCCGAGAAACGCTGGCGAGCTCAGTGACCGATGCGATGTCGCCTGCAACACGGCATCAGTCCATTGGCGGAACATGGTCTATCGGTGAAGACAACATCCAAACCGATAGCGGAAACGACATCGTCATGGGAGATCATGTGGCGATCGTTTCACCCGTCATGACGAGCGATCCGGATCAATACATATCGCTGCGTCGATCCGACTACTCGACCGCGTTTCTCGACCTTTCTATGCGTTCGCTTTTGAAAGACTCCACTTTGGATGATGTGGACGTGCAATTGCGGGGCGATACCATTGATGGCGGGATCGACGACGATATTTTGATGGGTAGTGTCGGTGACGACGAAATCGAAGGCGGTGCTGGTGACGATATTGTCTTAGGTGGCAACGGTGCCGACATTCTTGATGGTGGAAGCGGCGACGACAACGTTCGCCGTGACGGTGGCGATTACGCGAACCTGGATGTTCACGAGGCAATGGGCGAGGCGGTCTTTGAGGCTCGCACATCGATCACGACGCAGTTGTTGTTGGATGCCGCCGCCGGCGCCGATGCACCGCTCGTCTGGCCTGGCGACGCAACCAACTCCGGTACCGACGCTGGTAACGGGGATCCAGATGCACCAGCAACACCGACGGAAAGAACGGTCGTCTTCACCGCCCCTCAGCAACTCGTCGATAGCCAACCGGTCCAAATCGTCAGCGGGCAATCGATATCCTTCGCCGCCGAAGTGGATCAGTTGCCCACCGATGCAACGGTCTTGTTCTTGTGGGAAGTGACCAATTCCGATGGCGTCGTAATTGCCGTAGGAACCGGCCAACAATTTGAGGTAACCGTCGCGTCGACCGGATCCTACACGGTGCAAGTCACCACGCGTGACAGCGATAACGGTTTAGGAACGCAATCGTCCAGTCTTGAAGTGCTTGATCGACGCCTAATTCCGGATCCGGATCACCCTGGCATGTCGATCTTGATAATGGGTGGCACCGATCAAGACGATCACTTCCGTCTATTCGACGTGCGCAACGAGCCCAACTCAGTTGAGATTCGACAACTGATCAGCCGCGGAAACTGGTCTCGCATCAACTACGAAAACATCAGTCGTGTTGAAGTCCATGGTGGCGAGGGTGATGACGAAGTGAACGCCGACCGTCGACTATTGATCCCACTTCATCTGTACGGCGGGGCGGGCAATGATGACCTAAGAGGTGGAGCGGCGAGCGACTACATCGATGGCGGAACTGGCGACGATCGCCTGAATGGTCAACTGGGTGATGACATCCTGATCGGTGGATGGGGCGAAGACCGCATGAACGGTGGCGACGGAGACGATTTGCTGATCGGCGAAGCGTTCACGCCTCAAGACAACCTCACCGACGCCGATTCCCTGCTGGCCCGTTGGTCCCATTCCGAAGACTCCCCAGCGGATCGAATGCTCGACCTCATCGGCGATCTTTCGGCATCCATTCGAGGCGACGGATCCACCGACACCCTCGACGGAGACGGCGGCGTCGATTGGTACTTCAGTCAGTCCACCGATAACCTCCGAAAAGACCGCCGAGAAACCGACCTAGTCACGCTGTTCTAACCGAGCATTACCTGGCCGACCAAACCCCGCATTTTTCTCCGCCACGGTGTCAGTGAAGTGCCCCTCAAAGTTGGCGTGCGGCTATGGTGACATGTCCGAAGAGATCGATCTGTCTGACGTCCCTAAAATCACGAACGCAGGGCCAGCGTCCATGCGAATACGGCTTGGAACGTAGCGATCAATAGGGCGTGGTGTCATTGGCTTGATTAAGCGACGATGCATGCTGGTCGGTACCAGTGAGGCGTTCTTTTTTGGGGGGCACCTTGGTTCGGAAGTCGTGCAACAATGCATTCCTGGTGTTCCCGCCGACCAACCGGGTCCTTTCAACGCCATCCGGCGACATCATTCGGCTGCGGTCTTCGGTCGGTTGTAATCAAGCCATTCTTGCAGACCTTCAACAGCTTGGATGATCTCGTCTTTGGTTGTGGGCGAAAGGATGGTTGGCTTGTACGGGGTTCGTGCCGAGTACAAAGCGATCGTGGCCTTGTCGTCACCCGCGTTGTAGTCGTCCACGCTAAGACCTCTTGGCGGAGTCAGGTAGCTTTCCTGGCCATGGAATAACTGGACGTGGTGATCACGAAAGAATTCTTGCAGGTCAGGCTGCTGGAGGAGCGCTTCGTTGCGAGCGTATCCCTGATTCGGTTTGCCTGGACCGTCTTCCGATCCAAAGTTGACGATGGCAATCTCATATTGGGCCACAGTTGCGTCGACCATGCCAACGGTATGCGGGGTCCAACGCAAACGAGGTCGATCGGTTTGGGCGGGCGCGTCGGATCCCGTTTCTCGTTGGCTGACTTGATTGCTGCACCCGATCAGGCTTAACAAAACCGCGAAAATCATCAACGATCCTGGACCTATTGGATTTCGCATCGAAATGGATCTCGACTGTAGGTTAAGCAACGATCCGGCGGGCGGGTTCAACAATCACTACGATAATGCATCTTCAGCAGCGACACCCAGTTTTTCGAACTGGATCGCAATTGCTGGCCTTCTAAGCGACGTTATTTTAGGGCCGAGGACTGTTTTCATCCCCCGAACTTGGACCTCGACTCGAAGTGATACCTGCCGCGAAGTCCAAGTCACTGCCATCCTCCATCCCAAGAGAATCTCTGGACCAATCTTTGCGTCATCAACCGCGACAGCAGATGCATGACACCTAAAGCACTCTATGCACCATAGCAAGGCGATTTACATTTGCTGTCCCGGCTGCGCCAAGAAGATTGCCGCGGAACCAAGGTGGCGATCATGTGATCGCGACCAACCCACTCAAGAAAAGTCTCAATCATCGCTCCTAAAAAATCGAAGAACGTTCTGTGCGACCCCGACCACTGCATTCAAGTGCGGGGAGCACGCGTCCACAATTTAAAGAACATCGACGTCGATCTGCCTCGCAACGCGTTGGTCGTATTTACAGGTATCTCTGGATCCGGAAAATCTTCGTTGGCCTTCGGGACACTGTTTGCCGAATCGCAGCGTCGCTATCTCGATTCGGTGTCGCCCTACGCGCGGCGATTGATTGACCAGGTGGGCGAGCCGGACGTCGATGCGATTGATGGACTGCCGCCCGCCGTCGCACTTCAACAGCAGCGGGGAACGCCGTCGGCGCGGTCATCGGTGGGCAGCGTCACCACGATTTCCAACGGCCTTCGTATGCTGTATTCGCGTGCCGGGCAGTATCCGCGTGGCCAGAAATTGTTGTATGCGGATTCGTTTTCGCCAAACACTCCCGAGGGAGCCTGCCCGCGATGCCACGGTATCGGTCGCGTATTCGAAGTGACTGAAAAGTTGCTGGTGCCCGATGGCACCAAAACAATTCGAGAAGGAGCCGTCGCGGCCTGGCCGCCAGCGTGGCAAGGCCAGAACCTTCGCGACATTCTTGTTTCACTCGGACACGACATCGACAAGCCGTGGAAGAAGCTGCCCAAGAAGACTCGCGACTGGATTCTGTTTACCGATGAGACACCCGTTGTCCCGGTTTATACAAGGTCGGGGCTGAACGAAGCGGGGCTGGCGAAAGAGAGTCAGGCGAAGGAACAGGATGCATCGCCCAGGTACATGGGGACGTTCGCGAGCGCCCGGCGCTACGTGCTGCACTCCTTCACGACGACGCAAAGTCACCGTACCAAGAAACGGGTGTCCCAGTTCATGCAGATTTCGCAGTGCCCGGACTGTGATGGGAAAAAGCTGAAACGTGAATCGCTATCTGTCAAGTTTGCGGGACTGGACATTGGCGAGTTGGCACAGTTGACGTTGACCGAACTTGCAGGGCGACTACGGGAAGCTGCCCATGCGAAACCGGTCGCGAGTGATCGGCATCGCGAAAAAGCGATCGTTGCTCAGCGAATCGCCAGCGACATTCTGGCCCGAGTCGAAGCATTAACGACGCTTGGTTTGGGGTACCTGTCACTCGAACGCAGCACGCCGACTTTGTCACCGGGCGAACTGCAGCGGTTGAGATTGGCCACGCAGATTCGCTCTCAGCTGTTCGGCGTCGTCTACGTCCTCGACGAACCCTCGGCGGGCCTGCATCCTGCCGACACCCAAGCACTACTAGGTGCGTTGGATGAATTGAAACAATCCGGCAACTCGTTATTTGTCGTCGAGCACGATGTCAGTGTGATCCGACATGCCGACTGGATCGTGGACATCGGGCCGGACGCGGGAACCCATGGCGGCGAAGTGGTTTACAGCGGGCCACTGGACGGTTTGCGTCACGTCAAGAAATCACAAACGGCGAGATATCTGTTCTCGAACAATCCCGCAGCCGAACACACGCCGCGACAGCCGACGGGTTGGCTGAAGTTGCAGCAAATCGAACGAAACAATCTTCGAGGTCTCGACGCCGAGTTTCCGCTCGGCGTCATGACGACCGTGACCGGCGTTTCGGGTTCGGGTAAATCAAGTCTGGTCAGTCAGGCCCTAGTCGAACTCGTCGGCGAGTCACGGGGCCAGAAGAAGGAGGTGGATGCCCCGAGTGGCGAAGCCGATCTGCTGGAACGAGAGCTCGAGACGTCGACGGGAGGGCGGATCGTTGCCGGCATGAATCAGGTGCGGCGATTGGTAACCGTTGACCAGAAGCCAATCGGTCGCACACCGCGATCGAACCTGGCCACCTACACCGGGCTGTTCGACCACGTTCGTAAGCTGTTCGCGTCGACTCGTAAAGCGAAGACACGCCGTTACGATGCCGGTCGGTTTTCGTTTAATGTTGCCAAAGGACGCTGCCCCAACTGCGAGGGCGCGGGCTTTGTCAGCGTCGAGTTGCTGTTTCTGCCCAGCGTCTACACGCCGTGTCCGGTCTGTCGCGGTCAGCGTTACAACGACAAGACGCTCGAAATCACCTACCGAGACAAGAACATCGCCGAAGTACTCGACTTGACCGTCGAATCCGCACACGCATTTTTCGCCGCAGAACTTCCGGTTCAGCGTGCGTTGGATGCGTTGCTGCAAGTGGGACTCGGCTACCTGCGACTTGGTCAGCCGGCGACCGAGTTGTCCGGTGGCGAAGCCCAGCGAATCAAATTGGCAACCGAGCTTCAGCGTGCGCAGCGAGGTGACACGCTGTATGTCCTGGATGAACCCACCACGGGTCTGCACCCCGCGGACGTGTCGATGTTGATGTCGCAATTGAATGGACTCGTCGAGGCCGGCAACACCGTCATCATGGTGGAACACGACATGCAGGTCGCCAGTAGCAGCGACTGGATCATCGACATTGGACCCGGCGCGGGCGATGAAGGCGGACGAATCGTCGTCCAAGGGCCACCTGCCAAAGTCGTCAAGTCCAAACGCAGCCGAACCGCTCCGTTCTTGTTGACCTAAGTCGATTTTCGTCGCACCCGAGATAAGCAAGCCACGGCAGGAGATCGCATGAACAGACTGAGCGGACCCCCATCGATGGAACTTCCCGTGTTGCTGAAGCAAATTCGCCAGTGCCGAGAATGTGAAGCACATCTTCCGGCGGGACCCAGGCCAGTCGTGCAGGCCGCATCGGGTGCGAGAATCCTGATCATCGGGCAAGCTCCCGGTCGTCGTGTCCATCAATCAGGGATCCCCTGGGGCGATGCCAGCGGTGATCGTCTGCGAGACTGGATGGGCATCGGTCGTGACTCGTTTTATGATCCGAAGCGCGTCGCCATCATGCCAATGGGGTTTTGTTATCCAGGTAGCGGAGCCTCTGGCGACTTACCGCCCCGAAAAGAATGCGCCCGACTGTGGCATCAACCGCTTTTGGAACAGCTCACGTCGATTGAGCTGACGTTGTTGATCGGCAGCTACGCACAATCGCAATACTTGCCTGACGAGCGAAGCAACCCACTGACCACCAACGTCAAGAACTGGCGAACCTACGCGCCCGCGATTCTGCCGCTCCCACATCCCAGTCCGAGAAACAACGGATGGTTGAAACGCAATCCCTGGTTCGCAAGCGACCTGCTGCCCACACTGCGACAAGCAACAGTTGACCTGATCACGGTTGAGCCGTAGGCAAAATCACTGAGTTGGGCCACGCGTTTATCAGATTAGGTGCTTGGCGATCGAAGCGTCGACTGATTTCAATTGTTCAGCAATCAGGTTGGCAATCGCATCGGCACCACTGGGGCTGAAATGAGTTCGGTCGTTTTCGTCGAAATTGTAGGCCGCGCTAGCTTGGGGGCCGATCGCATTGTGGTGCTCAACACTGATCTGATACAGATTGATGAACGCGACGTTTTGTTCTTTCGCGACCGCTTGGGCGGCACTAGCGAACACCACTAAGCTAGCTTTCAAGCCCGATTCGCGAGGTAATATTTTACCGTCCTTCCCGAAATGGCGGCGAGTCACCGAACTGAAGACGACGGCCTTGGATCCCGCCTTGCGAATACGCTGAATGTACGATGTCAGCTTTTGCTGGTATTCGGTTGTGCCATAGCGTTTTTGATCGTTGTGCCCAAATTGGATGAACACATAATCCGGGGCCAGCTTCAGCAGTTCGTCCAGCCGATTGGAAAGTGAGTCTAAGGTGGCTCCGTTCTTGGCGAAATTGAGAACCGTGGTATCGGAATTGAAACGCTTTTCAATTGCGGGCCCCCAGCCGTACGTGTCCGCGACAGTGGAGTCGCCGATCAGGCCAATCGTCAACGCGTCGCTGGCCATCGATGTCGTCGGCAGAACGCAAACGAAGGGCAAGGAGCAGATCAGTAGGGTGAGTTTTTGGAACATCGGACAGCTCGGCCATGGCAGAGGGGGCGACGGAATTCGACAGGAAACACTTTAACGGGTGTTGAACCAGCGAAATCATACACAACTTATCGGCGGTGATCCGCCAACGCCTCAGCGATCTGGATGTCGAGTTGTTCCAATACCCTGAACAACATTTCGGTCGTCCCGTTTTTGCACTGGTTCACATCGGTGTAAACACGAGTGTCGTCGATACGCAGCTCAGGCAGACTAGCGATCTCGTGATCGATCGTCTTGGATAAAAGTGCCTTGGCGAGAATAGAGAGACGAATCGATGACGGAGGATGACAAGCTGGAGAAGAATTCTAACGCACTGTCGAATCAGGCGAGTGATTCGATTCGTGCCACTCATTGGATGGCACCGAACAGATTTCCTTCCGCTTTTCGGTACTCGTCGTAGGGCCAATCACACCTATCGATGGCCGTCATTTTGGACTGGGGCTCTTTTCGGTAGCGGGCTGTTGATTGGATTGGATCGCCCTTCCTTTGTCACTCCAGTATTGGAGGAATTCGGCGACGGCTGGCTTGAAGGGTGTGTCCGGCGTCGAGGCGGTCGGCTGGGCACCATCGGCATGCTGTTGGATCGTGTAGCCGAAATAGTGGCTGATCCAACCGTCCACACGGTCCTTCCCGCCCTCAATGAATTCGTCCATCTCTTGGAGCGTGTAGGTCAGTGGGAACGTCTCTTCAACCAGCATTGGTTTGCCGATGTCGTATATAGCTAGTGCGGCGATCGCGGCTTCCACCTTGTCTGCACCGGGGTAGGCATGAATGCTGACAAAGTCAAAGTGTTTGGCGATGTCGGGTGAGTAGAACAGTGGCTTGGCATTGGGCCACACCGGCGCCCACGGGATCACACCGACCGTGATGGGTGTCTGAGAATCTTCGCTACGGATCGCTGTGGTCAATTTTTTAACCCAGGCTGCGGCGATCTCGTGACTCGACCGACCGCGCGGCTGATGTGAGAGTCGCTGGACAAAGTAGAAGCCGCCCAGTTCGCCACCAACCCATTTCGGCTCGCCTGGCTTGGGTGTTCCACCGACGATGGGTTCATTCATCAAGTCGTAGCAAAAGACAGCGGGATGGCCGGCGCAGACTTGCGAGATTCTCTTCCACCATCTCGCCTGGGTATCCCATCGCTGGCCTTCGTCCATGGCGTCGTACCACTGCGGGATCTGATTGAGTCGATAACAACTTAGGCCGGTGATATCCAGGTACAGACCGACTTCCTGGGCCAGATCGAGCATCTTCTTCAATCGATCGAGCTCGGCTTGATCAAACTGGTCCGGCCCTGTCATGTAGGTGCCGAACTGCAGGTGGACGCGTACGACGTTCGCCCCCAGTTTCTGCATCTCACGAAAATCACGCTCGACGCGCTGCCAATCCTCGCCCCACGACTCCTCAACCAATTCACCAAACTTGCCGAGGTAATTAACCCCCCAAGGCGTAAACGTCTTGCCTGAGTCGGCGAATACAAAGTGTCGACCATCGTCGGCAATCCGCACGCGCAGCATGGATGATTCATCCGCCGCCGTGGCCACGCGAGCGTTGGTCATCGCGACTAGCGATAGAACTGGCAACACGACCGCCGCAATCATGCGGAATCGTAAAGTGGTTGTGCGGAGATTCAAATCCATTGGAAACACTTTCCTACGATGTTGACTGGCCTCGTTGCGATACGCTTTACACGCGGTGATCGGTGCCACGCCCCCAGTAAGAGCCTGTTTTCCTGCCTCATCTTTCTACCTCGTTTTTAGTTTCTGCTGGAGCCATCTAACGCTACACAATTGCTTGGGATGGCTCGAACAGGCGACTCCGCAACAAGGTGTTTGAAGGACTTTTTAGATGGCGAACCTTGACGGGTGGATTCAGGGATAATGAATTGAGTGGAGCACGATCTTAGAACTTGCAAATGGGATCGCTTCTTCTTGAGCGGGTTTGCCGTGCTTGTCCCCCCCTCACTCCCATTTGCCTGAACGGCTCTGCTCGCCCTCTCCCAACTTCGTCGGGCGGGGTTACTCGTTCGGAATGTATCAACGGCAACACTTCCAATTCATTCGCAGATGTGTGATCGGCGAAAGGTATAAGAAGGGACAGCCATACACCGGCGGTGGTCGTTGAGCTTGAAAGTCGCACTCAAACCACTGGACCACCCGACACCGCGAAAACGAGCCGATGAAGTCGCTGCTTCCGCCGAAGTGTCAGTCTTCCCCGTCGCTCTAGCTACAAGAATCACCAAACGGAACTGGTTCGCCCTACCTTTTGCCGGCGATCAGCATCATTTGTGGCCCAGGAACGAAAAAACGCCAGCAGCGGTGAGCCGTCGGCGTTTTGTTTGAGCGTCGTTTCCCCGCTAAATCACCGGGAAAACATAGTACGGATGAGAGGATTCGAACCTCCACGTCCTTATCGGACACTAGATCCTGAGTCTAGCGCGTCTGCCAATTCCGCCACATCCGCATGTGGACGGGTGAAGATATCCGCTGCAGGGACCTTCGGCAAGCCGCATCATTGGCTTGCTGCCCAAGCAATCCCTTGGCGCAGCAATGTGACGAATTTCGTGTTCGCGAAGTCCCGTGGATGCCCCAGCGAGGTGTAAAACGTGACTCCACCGTCAGATCGGCAAAAAGTCCAAGCGACCGGCTCAGGATCGACCCCGCTGGCGACTCCCATCAACAACAGTTCGGTTCCGGCGGCCAAAGGCGACGTTTTGTATAGCGAGCCACCCTGCGGAAACGTGATTCCGGTTGATCCGTTGACGCCTGAATCATTCAAAACGGGACCACTCAAGATGGGATGTCCGATTGCTTTGGGATTCGCCTGGACAATCGAGCTCAACTCATTGGAGTGATGGTTGGTATAGTGGCCACCTAGAACCGCGGCATCGAATTCAGGCCAGGCATCGAGACCGGCTGGTGGAGATTTTTTCCGCAGACAAAAGGCATGACTGGCCGTGCGAATGCCCACGACTGGCTTTCCCTCTCGAACGAACTGACGGACATGATCGAGCTGATCGGTGGGTAGCGTTTTCCGGCGGGTGCTGACCAACAAAACATCAGCATCGTCAATCTGTGCGATCCCTGGAAAATGGTTTTCACGTTCGGGGTCTTCAAGGATTGTGATGACGCGGTAATCATCACCGAGGTGCTGGGCCGCAAACCGCGGCAGTGTCACCGCGGTTTCGTACTCCACTTCGCCGATTAGCATTGCCAAAACAGGACGCTCCAAAGGCTCCACGGCGTCGCAAACTTTCACGCTACTGAACACGCCCAGCATACTGACAACAACAAATATTACCCCATCACGATTCAACTTCATGACCCTACGTTCTCTTTAACGGCTCGATAGAAAGCACCACTTTGTCCGACATCATTACTGCCGACGACACCATCGTAGCGATTGCGTCTCCGCTAGCGCCGGCGCAACGCGGAATTGTGCGGATGTCGGGCGACCAAGTGATGCAGATTCTCGAGAGCCGGGGACTGATCGAAACAAACGGCGGGCCCCAGACGACACGGCGAATCGAGACCACACTGGACTTAGGGCAATCTCTCGGCGAGGTCGACGTTAGTGTTCTGGTGTGGCCAACCAAGCGGAGTTACACCGGGCAACCGTCAGCCGAATTACACCTAATCGGCTCGCTACCCATTCTGGATGCGGTCGTCGCCAACATGATCGAAGCGGGAGCACGTCCCGCTCGTCCAGGCGAATTCACGATGCGGGCGTTCTTGGCTGGACGCTTGGATCTAACCCAAGCCGAGGCGGTGTTGGGCGTAATCGATGCCGAGGACGCGAGCACGCTGGAGCGTGCGTTGTCACAACTGGCCGGGAATCTTTCTCGTCCACTGCAACACGCTCGGGACTCGCTGCTGAATATGCTTGCCGATGTCGAAGCCGGGCTTGATTTCGTTGACGAAGACATTGAATTCATCGAAGACAGTGCATTGATCGAACGCTTAACTGAGCTCCGACTCGAGCTCGGCCAAGCCGCCGACCAATTACGTGAACGCAACGCACAGCACGCCACTTTGAACGTCGTCCTGCGAGGACTACCCAACGCGGGAAAAAGCTGTCTTTTAAATCGGCTCTCTGAAATTGACGCGGCTATCGTGGCCGACGAGGCAGGCACAACGCGCGACCTGATCACCGTGGAAGTGGAGTACGAAGATCACGCCTTCACACTGACCGACACCGCTGGCTTAGAACACCGCGGCCAAGACGAGCCGGACTGGCAAGTCATGTCCCAGGCGCAGTCACAGGCTAACCGTGCCGTTCAACTTGCCGATGTTTGTTTATGGTGCATCGACGCGAGCGACTCGTCCGCGACATCCGACCAACCGACTATCCCGTCACTCTCGGATGGCCGCAAACGGACCGCAACGGACCGAGTCGTGCTGACGAAGGCCGATCTTTTGGATTCACCGCCGATGTGGACAGGCTCCACGCCCAGCCTCACCGTTAGTTCGGTTTCGGGCGAAGGGATCGATGAGCTATGGAACATGCTTTTTACCATCGCTCAACAACACGACAGCAATGAAACAGGTGGCGTGATGGGCACGGCCGCCCGATGTCGCGATTCCTTACGACAATCGATCGACCACTTGGCGACCGCGATCGACGCGACCGAAAACCAAATCGGTCACGAGATCGTGGCCGCTGAAATGCGACTGGCCGTCGAACAACTCGGCGAAGTCACCGGTGAGGTCTACACCGACGACATTTTGGATCGGGTCTTCAGCCGCTTTTGCATCGGAAAATAAAGAACGCGAGGCAACCGCCGTTCAGCTATTAAAAAGGGCCTCACCATTACCCACGGTTGGGCCGAGGAATCTTGGTTCGATTTGGGTTCAGACCCTTAGCTTTCTTACCACCACGGCGTCCACGGCCTTGTCCGCCCGAGGTCGCTTTGGAATCGGAAATTTCAATATCCGAGAGCGGTTTGCCGATATGCTCCTTCAACTGCGTCACCCGGTCACGAAGTTTCGCAGCCCGTTCGAATTCCAAGTCTTCGGCTGCGGACAGCATTTCACGTTCTAACGCTTCGACGTATTCTAGCGTGATGTACGTGATCGCACTCTCTTCGTTTGCCTTGCGCTCCGCCTCGCGATGCTTGGCCGCGTCGGACTCGATTCCGGCACGCAGTTTCTTGAAGATTGTCTTGGGGACAATGCCGTGTTCTTTGTTGTACGCGATCTGAATCGCACGGCGGCGTTCGGTCTCGTCCATCGCCATCTGCATCGAGTCAGTGATTCGATCGGCATATAGAAAGACTCGCGAATTCGCGTTCCGAGCTGCACGACCGATCGTTTGGATCAAACTCGTTTCACTACGCAGGAAGCCTTCTTTGTCTGCATCGAGGATGGCGACCAACGATACCTCGGGAAGGTCCAAGCCTTCTCGCAACAGGTTAACGCCGATCAAACAATCGAACTGCCCGGTCCGCAATTCTTGCAACAAATCGACACGTTCGAATGCATTCAGTTCGCTGTGCAACCAGCGGCAACGCACGGCCTGTTCTTGGAAGTAGTTCGCCAAATCTTCGGCAAGCCGCTTGGTCAACGCCGTCACCAAGACACGCTCGTTCCGTTCAGCACGCAAGCGAATTTCGCCAAGCAGGTGATTGACCTGCCCTCGCGCCGACACAACCTCGACGATCGGATCGAGCAACCCGGTGGGACGAATGATTTGCTCGGTGACTTCACCACCGGTTCGTTCCAATTCGTAATCACTCGGCGTGGCACTGACGAAGCAAATTTGCCCGGTTCGCTCCACCCATTCTTCAAACTTCAGCGGCCGGTTATCCAACGCACTAGGCAAGCGAAAACCGTGTTCGACCAAAGTCATCTTGCGACTGCGGTCGCCCGCATACATGGCGCGAACCTGAGGCACGGTGACGTGCGACTCGTCAACAAACGTGACCATGTCCTTCGGGAAAAACTCGTACAGCGTGTCAGGCGTCGCACCAGGCGGTTTTCCCGACAACGGTCGCGAATAGTTTTCAATGCCGGGGCAATGCCCTACCTCAGCAAGCATCTCGAGATCGAACTTGGTGCGTGCCGACAACCGCTGTGCTTCCAGCAACTTGCCGCGACTTTGAAAAACCTCCAGTTGATCGGCAAGCTCTTGCCGCAGCATCTTCAATGCTCGCTGGATACGATCTTCGGGCATCACGAAGTGCTTTGCCGGATAGATGTATAGATCCTGGACCGTTTTGATGGTCTCGCCACTGACCGGCTTGATCAGCGAGATCCTCTCGATTTCATCACCCCACATTTCGATGCGATAGGCGAACTCTTCGTACGTTGGCCAGATTTCGATCGAGTCACCGCGTACACGAAACTTGCCACGTTCGAATGAAAAGTCGTTTCGGTCGTACTGCACGTCAACCAACTTGAGCAGCAAATGATCGCGGCGAGTTTGCTCGCCAACATGGACATCGATCACCAGTTGTTTGTAGTCCTCCGGTGAGCCCAGACCATAGATACTGCTGACCGACGCAACGATCACGACATCTCGCCGGCTCACTAGCGAACTGGTTGTTGCTAACCGCAATCGGTCAATCTCTTCATTGATCGAAGAGTCCTTTTCGATGTAAACGTCTCGCTGCGGGATGTAGGCTTCGGGTTGGTAGTAGTCGTAATAGCTAACGAAGTAATGAACCGCGTTGTTTGGAAAGAACTCTTTAAACTCACCGTACAACTGCGCCGCCAAGGTCTTGTTATGACTCAAGATTAACGCGGGTCGGCCCAGGTTGGCGATTACGTTGGCCATCGTGTACGTCTTGCCCGTACCCGTCGCACCAAGCAGGGTTTGCGCCGTCTTGCCGGCAAGGAACCCTTTGGTCAATTGTTCAATCGCGTGCGGCTGATCGCCCGATGGGGCGAACGGCTGGTTCAGATCAAAAACGTCGGCAGGCGATTTGGTATTGGTCATGCAAGTAGTGTAGCGTTCGTGTCGATGTTTGCCGCGTAAGAATCACACTGGGCAAGAATCACATTGTGCGAGAATCATGCCGTGCAAGGATCACACAGGGGGTCACGCGGTGCCGGGCTCAGGAAGTCGCGACGAGAATTTGGGCCAAGCCTTCGCGATAGGTGGGATAGTTCAACTTTGGTAACAGGTCTCGCTTCAAACGGCGGTTCCAAATTCGTTTATCGGTCTCGCTGCGAAAACGGACGCCCGAATCCTTCGCCGGATCAATGAAGCTGGGAAGCGGCGAACGCGTCTGACGAGCGATCTGCTGATAGAACTCGCGACGAACCACCGGCTCATCATCACTGACGACGTACAGCTTCCGGCGGTTCGCTGTTGGAAACTGGGTTGACCAAGACAAAGCCGAAATCACGGCCGCAGCAGCATCGTCAACATGGATCAGATTCAAGTGTCCAGTCGGCGGTGAGGCAATCGGACGCCCCGCCCGCACGTCGGCCGCGCGAGGGACGCGACCGGGACCGTATATGCCTGAAAGCCGCAAAATGCACCAAGGGGAATCGGGCAAATGAACTCGCAATTTCGCTTCGGCTTGCAAGTGAGCCTTCCCGCCTTCACGCGTTGGTTGGGTCGGTGAAGCCTCGTCCACCCATAAACCGCCGGTTTGATGATAGACCCCCGTGGTGCTGATATAGGCGACATCCGGGGCAACCGTCCCATGCAATTGGCCCGCTTGCCGCACCACGCCCAACAATCGGGCAAAACCATCAACCTGAGACGCGTATCGGTCGTACGGACCGTTGCGGTCATGGCTGACGGCGACGAGCACCCGGTCAATTTGATACGCCGCCATCGCCTCCTGCAGCCGGCTCAAATCGCGGGAGTCGTTCCAGTCAAAGCGAATCAGCTTGAGCCCAGCCTGACAGAGCTCGTCGAACTTGCCCCCTCGTGTGCCAGAATTCGGACTGCGGGTCGTCGCGGCAACCTTCCAACCAGCCGAAATCGCCTGACGAGCGACTCGCTGGCCCAGATATCCACACCCAACCACCAACAAACTGGGCGAGTCCGGTTCGGCAGTCACGCCAGACCCGCTAGCGATGGACGGCACAGCCCCTGGTGACACAGGTTCTGGTATTTCGGACTCCGTTATCACAGACCCCGGTGAAGAATTTGGCATCGAAGGCAATTCCGGTACAATAATGCGAAGAAGCGTGTGAGCTCGAATAACCGAGCTGACACGAATAACCGAACCATTGATCTTCCTCGACCGCCGTCAACGCGAAAACGGGGGGACTGCACAATGGGCCAGTGGTTCTCTACTGGCTACAATGGTGGGCAAGCTCCGACCGAGAGCGTGTGTGGCTGTCGCCCAACATTCACGATCGAACAGCTTCTTCGAATTGCTTCTCTTGCGAGCGGGAACACCTGATTTGACGTTTTTCAGCCAATCCATGAACCGATCGACCCGGCTTGTGGCTTTTCTGGCCGTCGCTCTGGGCGTTGCTCACGTTTCCTTTTGGAAAACAGCCCCCGAAGTTGTCGCTCAGGGAACTATCTTTCCGGGGCAAGTGATCCAGGGACAACCTTATCCTAACCAGGTCATCCCGAACCAAGTGGTTCCCAATTCGGGCCAAGTGGTTCCCAATTCGGGAAACAACGGCGTGGTGATTTCCGGATCTCAAACGCTTCCGCGCTCGTCATCCAATACGACCCAGCAAAATCCGCTCGGCGACCAAGAACAAGACGCCACGCAAGTTGACCGCGTCCGCCGCGTGCCCAAGGGAGACACCTGGGTGGAACCGCCGCCGGCGTTATTGAGCCTTCTGAATCATGGCGGCGTGCCAGATTCTTTGGTGACGCTGCGACTGCTTCAGCGACAACAGCAAATGATTGCCGCACGGGCTGCGGAATGCACGGTCAGCGTTCAGATCGGCCCGGCGCAAGGTTGTGGCGTGATCATCACTCCCACCGGCTACGTCTTGACCGCCGCTCACGTTGCCATGCGGCCTGGTAAGTCCGCGGTTCTCACGCTGGCCGACGGCCGCACGGTCACCGCGACCACGCGTGGCATGGACCGCAACGTTGACGCCGGACTGATGAAAATTGATTCCAACCAAAACAGCGGCAAGCCTTGGCCGCACGCTACGCTCGGCTCCAGCTCGAATTTAAAAACTGGCATGTGGTGCATCGCCACCGGCCACCCCGGTGGCTACGACCGAGGCCGCGGAATGGTGACCCGCGTGGGCCGAATTTTGGACGTACGCCCCGGTTCGCTAGTCACTGATTGTGCGTTGATCGGCGGCGATTCAGGTGGCCCGCTGTTTGATCTTTCCGGTCGCTTGATCGCCGTTCACAGCCGCATTGGCAACGATGTCGCCGACAACTTACACGTGCCGATCAACCACTACGACGACTCTTGGAGCCGGATGGACCAAGGCGAATCGTGGGGATTCCTGCCGGGATTCAAGCCGGCCTTGGGCGTCCGCGGTAACAGTTCCGACGTAAAAGCGTCCGTTAAAGAAGTCACGGCAGGTTCGCCGGCCGAAGACGCTGGCATCGAACCGGGCGACGTGGTCGAACGGTTTGGTGACATTCAGATCACGGGATTCGAATCGCTGAAGAAGGCGGTGTCCGACACCATGCCTGGCGAACGCGTTAAAGTTTGGGTTCGCCGTCAAGGCAACTTGGTTCAAGTCGTTGTAGAGATTGGAAGAGCCAATGACCTTCGTTAAAGACAACCGCATTAACAACCGTTCAATTCAATTTCCACAGTGTTTTCAAGCGTCACAGTGCCTCGCGATGGCGTTGGCTTTGTTGACGTGTTGCCAAACAACGGTTTGGGCACAAGACGATTCGCCCATTCCGGACTGGCTGAAACAGCGATTGGTGGATCGCGTTCTGCATCGTCGCGATAGCAACGAAATGATGCGATTGATGAACCCGATCGCGGAAGAATCGGAAGCCAGCGTCGTTGAGGTCATCAGTGGCGGGCGTCCGGTCGCGTTGGGCACCGTCGTATCCAGCGACTCGTCAAGCGAGCGTTCCTCCCCCAGTTCACCCGCAGCGACCTCATCTGATCCATCGCTTTTGCAAGACGCATACATCGTCACCAAACGCAGCGAACTTTCCGGCGATCCAATCCGCATCCGTCTTGCCGACGGTCGTCTGATCCCGGCGCGTGTGGCCGCCGTTCGGCGACGCAGTGACTTGGCTCTACTTGTCGCCCAGGTCGATCAAGCCACAAAAATTCAATCGTTGAAACCTGTGCGGTTTGATCGATACGTTCCGCTGATCGGGAGCTTTCTGATTAGCCCCGATCGAACCGGACGTGTGATCGGCTTGGGTGTCGTTGGCGCGGCACCCCGTAAGGTTTCTCACAAAGGACGACTGGGCATCGAACTCGAACGCATCAGCCAAGCGGGTGCTCGTGTTCGCAACATCATTCCCGACAGTGGCGCCGACGAAGCGGGCCTAGAACGGGGCGATCGAATCATCGCCATTGACGGTCGTAACCAAAACGATGTCCGCCAAGTCGTCAGCACGCTGAACGGCATGTTCCCCGGTGAAGTCGTTCAGTTGACCATTGAACGTGATGGCAGCACCGTTGATATCCCCGCTCGGATGGGTGAACTCGCCGTGATGCAGGAGTCCGAGAACGACGCCCGCGTCAACGGTGCTCGCAACATTCGACTGTCGGGGTTCGAGCAAGCGATCCAGCACGATATGGTACTGAATCCAGAACAATGTGGCGGCCCGATTCTTGATACCGAGAGCCGTGTCATTGGTCTGAACATCGCCCGCGCCGGACGCGTGGTCAGTTACGCGTTGCCAGCTTCCTTGGTGGCGTCGGAAGTTTCCAGCATGATCGCCGAAGCCGGCGGAAAGTAATTCAGGTTAACCCTCTTGGCTGTGCCGTTTGCCGTTCAGTGCGTCAGTTGTCATGGCCGATTGCGCGTCACGGACGAATCGATCGTCGGCACGATTGTCGCCTGCCCTCGTTGTGGATCGATGGTTCAAATCGACGAACCAGCGACCGCCCCTGACCAGACCGAACCGGTCGCTTCCCTGAAACCTCCCCCAAGTTCGCCATCGGGTTCGGTACCAGGTTCGCAACCCAATTCTCAATCCGGTTCGCCGCCTAGTCCCCAATCCGCTGCCCCACCGCGTTCCACTCCGATGGTGGCTGGTGATGAGAACGTTGACAGCCAGGAAATGACGCGAGACGACTTCTCGCAAGCCGAATTCCCACACGCCGGGCCACCACCGTTTCCGCAGTCATCGGCTGGCGATCCGTTATCCCCCTCGTCACAGGAGTCTGGATCGGTTCAGTCGATGGGCACCGAACCACCGATCGCGGATGCTGCCGATTCTGCTCTTGATCAGTCCACGACCGATTCGAATGCTGAAGTCGCAGACCAATTGAAATGGTTGGCTGAACCAGCACGCCGTTCACGACAACGGTTGATGATCGGTGCAATCAGTCTGGGCGCCATCGTTGTTCTGGGCATCTTAGCCATGTGGCTGTTCGGCAGCACTGAATCTTCGACACCGACTCAGCTAGCGGAAACGATCGATCCGCAGCCCACGACTGAACCACCACCCACGACTGAACCACCACCCACGACAGATCCGGCGACTACGCCAGACCCTGCGCCGACGCCGGCCCCATCGCTCGCATCGATCGACGCAACTTCGGACACCGAATCAACCGATAACGAAACCGTCCCTGCGATCACGCCGGACGATCCGAACGCTTCTCCAACGACACCCAAGTTAACGCAACCAGAATCTGCACCGGACAAAACGACGTCATCGGCGACTGATCCAGCCCCGATGATCCCAAGCGGGTTGCTGCCCATCGATCCACTGCGTGATAGTGAAGAAGAAAAACCAAACGACCAGCAAGTCATACGCGATGGCGGTGAAGACACCGTCGCCGATCCGCTGATGGGCCTACCTCCAGAACTGGAAGCCTTCACTCGTTTACTCGATGTTCCTGGCAATGCTCCTGACGCGCCGCCTGTGCAACCATCCGATGCCAACGTGGAAGACCTTCGTGTCGACCAGGCTGCCGATGCGATGATCGACCCCATGATTTTGGCCACGCCGCCTCAGAAGGTGAACATCCCCAACGCATTGAAATTTCGTGTCGCGATTCAATCCGACGGTTACCCGCTTGCCGATTTCTTGCTGCTGTGCAGCGAGTTGACTCAGGTTCCGATGCAGGTCGACTGGGTCACTCTCGATTTGGCTGGCATTTCCTTCACCCAAGAAATCGAAGATCGCAAACCAGGCTGGAAGACCATCGGCGACCTACTCGACGCACTTGCCCTGGAACTGAAGGTGTCTCTTCAGCAAAAGCCTGACGAGATGCTTTGGACGCTGGAAGCGAAGGACCTTTCGGAGCGATTGTCTGAAGTTTTGAGCACAAGCGACTTCGGCGATGAAGAGGAAACCGCCAAAGAGATAATCAAGGCATTCAATGAATCCGTCGAGTGGGAAGAACGGGACCGAATTGGTCTCCGGGCAGTCGTCGCCGATGGATTGCGAAAAGCACGAGGCCTTCCTACCAAGCTCAACCCGATCACGCTGGAACATTTGATGATCCAGGCGACGTGTCTCGATCCTGCTAACCGCCCGCAAGAAGACTTCCCCGATCATTGGCCTCTGGTCGAAGGAGGCGAATCAGGCAATCAGCTCGACACCGCAATCACGCTGGCCGGATTCCTTCGCCATACCGCGCGACTCAACGGATCGGCCTGCATCGTCAACTGGCAAGATGCTCGCGTTCGTCGCTTATCGCCCGGACAATTAGTGATGCCCTTCGCCGGTGACCCCGCCGGAACGATGCTACGCAAAACGCTAAATCCATTAGGACTTAATGCCCGCGTGGCCAGCGACGGGATCTGGTGGGTGGGCACCGACGCAACCTACGATCGCATGCCCGTAATGGTGATTGGCGACGAACTCGGGCCGCAGCGGGAAGCGATCATCCAGCGAATTGACACCGCCGCGAAACAGGCCGGTGCCGACTTACTGATTCACCACGATCCGGTCTCGGATCGCTACCTAAGCGTGATGCCCCGCTTCCTCTACCGCCAACTGCCCACCATTCTAAAACCGTTTTGATGGGCAATCCGATCGAACAACCGGTTTACGGATATTCGACGGTGATGTTGCTGTTCAGACCGCCACGGGGAGTCCAACGGCTTTCGACTCGCAATTTGCGAGGCTTTACGACAGCGACGAAGTCGTCCAAAATCCGGTTTGTGATCGCCTCGTAGAAAATTCCTTCGTTGCGAAACCGCTGCAAATACATTTTCAAACTCTTCAGTTCCACACACACTTCGTCGGGAACGTAAGTAAAAACGATGGTGCCGTAATCCGGTTGGCCGGTTTTCGGACAAACCGAAGTAAACTCGGGGCAATTGTGCTCGATCGTGAAATCGCGATGTTGGGCCGGGTTGTCAAAGACTTCTAAAATGTCTCGGAAGTCGGATTCGTTGCTGTTAGTCACTGAAATTCAATCACAAACGGATAAGGGTAAAGTTTTTTGATCAGTCGTGGTGTTGTTGTACCCAGCCAGCAAGTCAAGAAAAGCCAGCCTACGGGTAAATCGTGGTCTGCTTCGAAAAAAGTGACCTCGGTCGCCTCTAACGCCACGCTGCGCGTCGCCGAGACATTCGCTAGCCTGCAGGGCGAAGGTGAGCTGACCGGAGTGCCCAGCTTTTTCATTAGGACCAGCGGCTGCAATTTGCGTTGCTGGTTTTGCGATACACCGTACGCATCATGGAACCCCGAAGGATCGCGATTGACGGTCGACGAACTGGTCCAACAGGTCCATTCGGCGAGGATCCCTGATCTAGCCGAGCCGATTCGCCACGTGGTTTTGACCGGCGGTGAGCCACTGATCGCGGCCGGAATTGTGGAGTTATCCGATCGCCTTCGTGCGGGTGGCTATCACGTCACGATCGAAACCGCAGGCACCGTCGATGTCGAAATTGACTGCGATCTGCTGTCACTCAGCCCCAAACTGCGAGCCAGCGGCCCAAACGCAGCCGACCACCCGGCCTGGGCCAAAACCCACGAAAAGCGTCGACTGCCTATCGAAACGATGCGAAAGCTGATGGCGCGGGCGGGATCGTACCAAGTCAAATTTGTCGTCGACTCACCCACTGAATTTGAAGAGATCGAATCCGTCGTGCAGGCCTTAGGTGTGCAGGCCAACGATGTCTGGATCATGCCGCAGGGTACCACTGTCGAGCAACTCGACGCGGCTCGTGACTGGCTAACCGCGTGGTGCGAAGAGCAGTCATATGTCTATTGCGACCGGATGCAAATCCGTTGGTACGGCAACCGACGCGGGACATGAAATGGCCGGCAAAACTTCGGCCGCGCACCATTCGCTTGCTCAGCCTAGGTTTGGCAATCAGTCTAGCGACCCCACTCGTCGTCGCCCGCTCGCTCTCCCCTAACCCAGGCGGACTGGGGACCCACCAACAACTGGGCCTGCCCCCGTGTTCTTTGCAAGTATTGTTCGCGATGCGATGCCCCGCATGCGGGATGACGACCTCGTGGAGCCACCTGACTCGGGGGCATCTCCTGGCCAGCATCCAGGCTAACGCAGGAGGCGCGGCCCTTGGAATTTTGACACTGATCGTAATCGTCGTAGCGATCCAATCCACCTGGACCGGGCAGCGACCTGGCCCAGCAATATCTCGAGCAATCGCGATTGGAATCATCGCCGCGGGTGCAATAACAGCAGCGGATTGGGCGTATCGACTGCTGGGATAAATCGCCCGAAAACAGTTTCTTACGAACCTTTTGGCTGAAATCCAATCACTCCCCCTACACCCAAACCCGTTTAACGTGAGACAATGCCGCCCCGGCCAATCCAATTGGCTTAGCAATTTCACCACTGTTTAGCCAGCTCGCCCACGTTTTTTAGCGTCGACACATGAGTGACAAATTCGATCCTGATCATCCGAATATCGATGCACCTGCAATCGGTTCGCCCACAACAGACCCTATCCAGCCTCCCTTCGAGGTGAAGTATGCGTCTCGCGTTGACCGTTTGCCGCCCTACATGTTCGGCCGGATCAACAACTCGCTGTATCAAAAACGACGCGCCGGCGACGATGTGATCGACCTCGGAATGGGCAACCCTTCGGATCCACCGGATCCCTCGGTGATCCAAAAGCTAAACGACGCTGCGTCTGACGTAGGCAACCACGGCTACAGCAAATCCAACGGGATCACCAACCTGCGCCGTGAAGTCGCCAACAAGTATTCTCGCAAGTACGGCGTCGAACTGGACCATGAAAGCGAGATCATCTCCTGCCTGGGAAGCAAAGAAGGCTTCTCGCACATGTGCTTGGCTTTGATGGGCCCCGGCGATACCGCGATCATCCCATCACCCTATTTCCCCGTCCACATGTACGGCGTCATTCTGGCATCGGGGAACGTGGTCGCCCTCGATGTGGCTGATCCAGATAAGTTCCTCAGCAACGTGGCTTACACATGCGAGAACCTGACGCCCGCACCTAAAATCCTGATCGTCAACTACCCGCACAACCCTTCGTCGGCCGTCATCGAACCCGACTTCTTTATCGAGGTCGTTCGCTTAGCCAAAAAATACGGGCTGATGGTGATCCACGACTTCGCTTACGCCGATGTCGCGTTTGACGGCTACGTGCCTCCAAGCTTCCTGTCGGCTCCCGGAGCAAAAGACGTGGGCGTGGAGTTCACGACGATGAGCAAGGGCTACAACATGGCTGGCTGGCGAGTCGGGTTCTGCGCCGGCAACGCTGAAATGGTCCGCGGGCTGGGCACAATCAAAGGCTACTACGACTACGGCATGTTCCAGGCGATCCAAATCGCCGCAATCGTTGCTCTGAGAGACACTGAAGAAAACGTTCTGAAACAGTCTGAAATCTATCAAGGCCGCCGTGACGTTCTCGTCAACGGACTGCGTCGATTGGGCTGGAAACTCGAACCGCCAAAGGCTGGTATGTTCGTCTGGGCCGAAGTGCCCGAACCTTGGCGAAGCCAAATGAGCACGATGGATTTCGCAATGAAGCTTCTTGAAGAAGGCAACGTTGCGGTCAGCCCTGGAAGCGGATTCGGTGCCGGTGGCGAAGGCTTCTTGCGGATGTCCTTGGTCGAAAACGAGCACCGCTTGCGGCAAGCCGTTCGGCAAATCGGTAAATGCTTGTCTTCGTCCCAGCCACCTTCCGAACCCGCCGTCAGCGAAGCCTAAAGTTCGCTGAAGCTCAGGCTTCAGCCGTCCTCTTCGCGAGATCAAGCACGTGACTGGCCGTGAACAACCGACCGTTCAGCCGCAGAATTGAACGCCACCGTTTGACCGCCAGCACTTTCGTTAAGTTGGTGCTACCGGAAAAGGCTTCGCTTTGCTGGCCTTCCTCCTAACGCAACGCCTCGTCTTCACGCAACGACTGGAAACACAACAATGAGAATCGGCCTAGCTTTCCGAGCGTTCTTCAAAGCGATGTTCGACCCTCAAGCAGCCAAGCGAATGGCGTTGGCTCTGGACGGACAATCGCCGGTGCCCACGATCACCGAAGCGGCTACCAAGCCGACTGCCGAAAAGCCGTCCGCGGCGCCAGCCCCAGCGAAACCCGTCGGCCAGAACCCGGCTATCACGCTGCTGGCAACGCTACAACGCGACGCTCGGCTGATCGATCTCATCCATGAAAACCTGGATCAATATCAAGACGCCCAAGTCGGCGCGGCCGCCCGGCCATGTTTGAAACAGTGCCGACAATCTCTTGATCGCATGCTCAAAATCACGCGACTGGTCGACGCTGCTGAAAACGAATCCATTACGGTCCCTAGCGACGCTTCTCCCGCTCGCTATCGCTGGATCGGAGAAAGCTCATCCGACCAGGCTGCCAACGCCAAACTGGTCCACGCCGGCTGGCAAGCCACGGCAACCGATCTTCCCAAGTGGTCAGGTGACGCAGCGGACGAAAACGTGATCGCGCCGGCGCAAATAACGCTCTAACCCGGGCGAGATGCAAAAGGTTGCCACTGCGAAACAATTGCCCTCGACTGCCCTGAACAACTGACCGTTATGCTCAGCGATTTCAGGCAGATTTCGATTGGCTGTTCGCCTTAGCCAACCATGCTTTCTGGAAAACCAAGCTCTCTGCAATCAGGGAAGTCCGAAATGCCTCAGCCATCCCAGCATCCTGTCGTCATCATCGGAGCAGGCTTGGCAGGGCTCGCCTGCGCAAAGCGTCTAAGCCAAAACGGCATCGCCTGCACGATTCTGGAAGCAACCGACCGCGTTGGTGGGCGGGTTCGCACCGATCATGTCAGTGGTTTCACGCTCGACCACGGGTTTCAAGTTCTTTTAACCGCGTACCCAGCATGCCGCGAACTTCTCGATTACGACGCCTTGAACCTCAAGCCGTTTCAACCAGGAGCCCTTATCCGGCAAAACGGTCGTTTTCGAACACTCAGCGATCCTTGGCGCCGTCCGCTAAAAACGCTCGCAACGGTCGCCAATCCAGTCGGTTCACTGAAAGACAAACTGCGTATCACGAAGCTGCGCCGCACCAGCAAATCCGGATCACTCGACGAACTCTATCATCGCGATCACAGCGAAACACTCACCCGACTGCAGCAGGATGGTTTTAGCGAGAAGGTAATCAACGAGTTCTTTCGCCCCTTCCTTGGTGGCGTGTTCCTCGACGAATCGCTGTCCACTTCGAGCCGGATGCTGGAATTTGTCTTTCGAATGTTTGCCGGCGGTGACATTGCCCTTCCATCTGGCGGCATGGCCGACATTCCGCGGCAACTTGCCGACAGCCTGCCTCGAGGCACTCTCCACTTCCACACTTCGGTCCAGTCCATCACCCAGGCTTCCGCACCAGGCCTGCCCCATCAGGTGATCGCAACGAATCGCGACACCACAGGGAACGGCAACACGACCATCGAATTCCAGTGCGAGCAACTAGTGGTTGCCACACCAAGCGATGGAGCAGCGCGATTGCTAGAACAGCCTGAACTAAAAACGGAATGGTCCGGCACGACGAATCTGTATTTTGCCTCCCGTCAGCCAGTTCGCTCGCCCGGCATGCTGATGCTTCGCGGCGACGAATCGGGACCAATTCAATCCGCCACCGTGCTAAGCGAAGTGGCCCCGGCCTATGCCCCCAAGGGTCAATCACTGATCTCGGTCAGTATCGACTCACAAGACGAACCCGCCGATGGAACGGACGACCAAGCACTGATTGACCGAGTGCGGAAGCAATTAGTGAACTGGTTCGGCTCCACCGCCGACCAATGGGAACATCTTCGCACGTACCGCGTTCCGTATGGACTTCCCAAGCGAGCGTTAAATGAAGTTCAGCAGGATGTTCACGGTGCATCGCCAGGCAACGGGCTTTACGTCATCGGTGACCACCGAGAGACGCCGAGCATCCAAGGTGCGATGAACAGTGGCCTTCGTGCTGCAGACGCGATCATCGCGACCCGCACGGCCTAGTTTCCAATATTTGGCGAGCCGATTTGGGTAGGCTGCTGTCTCACCGAAAAGCCGTTGGCATCGCTTCTTGCCAAAACCTACCGGCATAAAAAAACAGATCGCCGATTTGCTCGAAAGCAAACCGACGATCCGTATGCGTCAATCAGTATAAAATGTCTTGCAGAAAGACAATTACGCCGGTGCGACGTTCTCAGCACAGGGACCCTTAGGACCACGACCTTCCGTGTAAGTCACTCGTTGGCCTTCGCGAAGGTCGTCGAATTGGACGCCTACGAGGTTTGACGAGTGAAAGAAAAGGTCCTTGTCGCTACCTGTGTCGATGAATCCGAATCCCTTGTCGGTAACTCGTTTGATCGTGCCTTCTGCCATCTTCTTCAGTCCAAAATAGTTGTTTTGTCGCGAAATTACCGGGCAACTTCGCCCTTGTTTCCGCGACGGTAAGCCAAGCAGTCTAGCGGTGCCGGTGACAACACGCGATGGCAGATTGAGGGTTTTCGCTAAAAACTTCTGCTTCCAGCATCCGATTGCAACGGCAGTTCCGTGTGGCTTTGAAAACCGCTAAAGTTCAGATTCTGGCTCTAACGCTACTAAAGCAACTAAATCCGATGGAACAACTCAAAGGCCTTTGGCGGGATACCTGGTGGCTGTGGTGCGGCTTCGTCGCCGTCGTACTGGCGGTCTCGGTACTGCAATCCTTCTTCTTTCTGCTGACCCTACCCGCGTTACCGGTCAGCTTCTGCTATTTCGCCCTGATTCGTTACGACGAAGACGGCAACGAAAAGGCTGATCTCTGAACATCACCGCCGTTTTAGGCGTGATACGGGCTAAGAACTGGGCTGTGGCGACTGAATACTCGGTGCCAAGTCCTGTTTAGCCGACTGCAGGAACTGCAGCGCTTCCATCGGTGTCATCGAATCCAAGTCAGCGTTGCTGATTTTTTGGATCAGCGGATGGTCGGCATAGCCAAATAACGTCAATTGGTAGGTGTCGCCTTCCCGGTTCCCATTCGGCGGTGCGATCGTTGGTCGGTCGAGGTTATCGCGATGATCCGCTTCCAACTGAGCGAGAACCTCTTTGGCTCGGGCGTTGACCTGAGGCGGAATCCCCGCCAAGCGTGCCACCTGAATTCCGTAACTCTTGTCCGCACTGCCGCTGACGATGCGGTGCAGGAAAACGACTTCGTCTTGCCACTCTTTTACGGCAACACTCATGTTGGCGACGCGTGGCAGCGTTTCTTGCAACGCCGCGAGCTCGTGATAGTGGGTTGCGAAAAGCGTCCGACAACCAATTTGTTCATGCAAGTGTTCGGTGATCGCCCACGCTAAAGACAGCCCGTCATACGTGCTAGTCCCGCGACCGATCTCGTCCAGAATCACCAGACTTCGCGACGTTGCCGTATTCAAAATCCGAGCGGTCTCGACCATCTCGACCATGAACGTACTCTGACCGCGAGACAATTCATCGCTGGCACCCACCCGAGCAAAGATGCGATCCGCGATTCCAATCTCAGCCGATTCCGCTGGCACGAAACTACCAACCTGTCCTAGCAGCGTGATTAATGCCACTTGACGAATATAGGTGCTCTTACCCGCCATGTTTGGCCCGGTGATCAAATGAATCATCCCGGTTTCCGGGCTCAACACACAATCGTTAGGCACAAACTCGCCCTGCTTCATCGACACATCTAAAACCGGATGCCGACCGCCTTCAATTCGAACGACGCTATCGTCGGACATCTTTGGCCGCGTCCAGTGATGCTGCGCCGCAACTTCAGCGAGCGCCGCCAAGACATCCAACCTCGCAATGGAAGTCGCCACTTCTTGCAGGACAGCAAGATGATCGTGGGTCATCTGCCGCAGATTTGCGAAAATGATCTGTTCGCGGGTCGATGCTTTCTCGTCAGCCGAAAGCACCTTCTCCTCATACTCTTTCAACTCCGGTGTAATGTATCGCTCACAATTTTTCAGCGTTTGCTTACGAATGAAGTCAGCCGGAATCTTGTCTTTCTGGGCGTTGGAAACTTCTAAGAAGTAGCCGAACACTCGGTTGTAGCCAACCTTCAGATTCGAGATGCCAGTTTCATCCATCTGCCGCTGTTGGTATTCGGCAATCCACTGTTTGCCGCCTTTGGCCAGTTCACGCAGTGCATCCAACTCGCTGTCGAACCCAGGACGAACGAAGTTGCCTTCGGCCGCCGAAAGCGGGCAATCCTCGTTCAGAGCATTCTCCAAACTGGTTCGCAACTCAGGACAAAGGTGCAACCGCGACTCGATCTCGACCAAACAATCGCTTACCCGATCGGTCAATCTTGCCTTCAGCGTTGGCAAGCCACCCAGCGTGACTGCAATTTGACGCAGATCCCTTGGGCCAGTACGCCCAGTTGCAATTCTCGCTAACAATCGCGTTAGATCGTAAGTATCAGTCAGGATTTTGCGGACGTCGGCACGAAGCATGTGATTGCCCACCAACTCGGAAACCGCGTCAGCCCGATAAGCAATCGCCTCCGGTGCAACCAATGGTGCCGCAAGGTAATCCGCCAACATCCGAGACCCGCCGGAGGTCACCGCGCGATCAACCACGCCTAACAACGCCCCGTCGCGACTGCCCGTTCGCATCGTGCGATTGATTTCTAAGCTCCGCCGCGTTGCGGCATCAATCTGCAAGACGGGACTGCGGTTGTGACACATCAAAGACCGGAAGTGATCGAGCGAACCTCGCTGGGTGTCTTGCAAATACGCGAGCACCCCACCAGCAGCACGAATCGCGGGCGCCGATCCTTCTTCGAACCCCAGTCCTTCCAGACCTTTGACTGCCAATTGCTTACACAACGACTTTTCTGACGCGTCCAGCGCAAAGCTCCACGCCGGGCGTGATGTCCACGACCATGGCATGGTCAGGTCAGGGTGTGTTTGTGGATCGTCTTCGCAGTACAGCACCTCGGCGGGGCTGATCCGAGCCAACTCGTCTTCCACTCGGTTCTTAGGGAAAACGCCAGCTTCGAAACGTCCGCTCGACAATTCCGCCCACGCGATTCCCACCTGAATTTCATTCGGATCGGCAGCCGACTTTTTGCCTTTCGATTTTGGCGTTACTGCAAACACAGCCGCCAAGTAGTTCGGTTCTCGCGGATCAAGTAAGCCATCGTCCGTCAGCGTGCCGGCACTGACGACTCGCGTCACTTCCCGGCGGACCAACCCCTTAGCCTGTTTGGGGTCCTCGACCTGCTCACAAACGGCGGCCCGGTAACCCGCTTTGATTAGCTTTTGCAGGTACTGATCAAGCTGGTGATGCGGGAATCCCGCCATCGCCGTCGGATTCGCACTGTCTTTATCCCGACTGGTCAGAGTGAGCCCAAGCAGCCCCGCAGCGACCTTCGCGTCGTCCAAGAACAGTTCGTAAAAATCGCCCATGCGAAAGAACAGCAATGCGTCGCCGCATGCCTCTTTCGCCTCGTGGTACTGCTTCATCATTGGTGTCATGCGGGAAATCCTAACGTCACCGACACCAACGGGACAGAACCGATCGACTTACATTTGTGAGTAAGACTTAGGCTGCAGAACGAATTTGTCGATTCGAGAAACCGTGCCGACATATTTCGGCACAACCTTCAAGACCTGCCAATCCGGATGTTTCATAAAAGCTTTCCAAGCTGCCAGCCGCGCCTTCTCGTTTTCGTACGAGGTCAGGTAGGTCATGCTCGGCATGTGAGCCCCCGCGATACAGCGTCCTATGAAGATTGGATTGATGCCGCAGTCCAAAAAGATCGGAACTTCACCGCTGTTGAACATCTCAATCTTCGTGTCGGCAATCTGTTCAGTCGCACTTTCGTAAAGCCGTAACTCGTAAACCCGTTCGGTGTTTTCGAGCAACCCGGCTGGCACTTTCGCTTTGGGCCAACATGCGATCGACGACAACACTTCGCTGTGGATGCGTTGATAGGGTGGTTTATCGTGGGAACGCCCGTGGTAATCAGCCGCCGCAGTTTGGTAAGCACTGTCGCTCGCAAGTGCTTGCCGAGACGTCTGCAATTGTTCGAGTTGATCGAAAGGCACAACCACAAAGATTGCGTTCAATTGGTTCTTGTCGGCATTGCTAGGCGAGAACGCACCGATCGGACCAATCCCCTGACGTTGCAGCGCCGGGATCAATGCATCTTTCAAGTACGCATCGACCGCTTCAGCATCACCTTCGTCGCCAAGTTGGTAGGTTCGCACTTCGTAAAACTGAGCACCCGCATCGCCACTTGATGCAGCCGTTTCATCTTCACCACACGACACCGTGGGGGGCGTCAGAAATAGACTTGCCAGGACCAAAGGTGCCAACGAAGAAAAAGCGAGACGTGCAATCATGGAGGGTTCTTCTGAACAGCAAAATGGTGCGAAGCGGACCCACACAGCAAACCCGTGTGATCCATTAAAGAGGGGGCGTCAGCATAACAACCCAAGCCGCTCGGGTGGCGATCCCCACAAACGCGAGCGTCCGCGACCGGGCACATCATGTCCCCGGCCCGTAGAGCCGTCGTGAAAAGAGACCGGAAGAAAGTCGGTGAACTGCGAACCGCGGAAAAACCCGCAATTTACAGTCTAAAACGTCATTTTCCGGCCGATTCAACGAACGTCAGCCCATGGCCGCGAGCTGACCGCGTTCGGCTCCACGCTTGGCGAACTCGCGGAGGTAAGGACTAGCCTACGTCCCCGCCCGTCCCGGTCAACATCTGATTTTTCGAAATTGAGATCGGCCCCGGTTCGGGCGGTTCTTTCGAAGCAATCTCGGACCGGACAGTCGGTTCGCTAAGCATTGAAGGCTAACCAGGTTGCGTCGTTTCGGCAGGCTAGGCAGCTTTTGCCAGCAAATCAAATCCGCCCGGAAACTTTTCCATCCGGGGGGCCACCCGTTTCAATTTGCCGCGGTGCGGGAGGTCGCCGGATTCCTGGACCTCAGGTAACCTGGATACGTTCGAAATTCTGGACCCGAGACGCTCCGAGACGTCCCCCATTGGACAAGATCACCGACTGAAACGTCCCCAAGACAGCGAACCGGTGAACACAAGACCACCACCGTCGTCGTTTTGCTGCTAGCTTGCCTGGTGCGTAGCGTGTGTCCTCCCCATCCGCAATTCGGCCCGAAAGCCCCCAATTAGGATCCGAAGTTGAATTCATCGCTTGCCGCCGAACCGTCCAACGCTATTTCCCAAGCAGGCCTAGCCGGTCCGCTCCACCTTGCCGTCGATCTCGGTGCATCCAGCGGCCGCGTGATTGCAGGTGGAATTACGAATGGCAAACTCCAACTCGCCGAAATTTGGCGGTTCGAAAATAAACCGGTTCGTGTTCACAACGACCTGCTCTGGAACCATCTCGGTTTGTGGCAAGAGATCACTCATGGGCTGCGACTCGCGGCAGATCAAGCCGCTACCTTACCCAGCGTCGAAATCGCCTCCGTGGGGGTCGATACGTGGGGTGTGGATTTCGGTTTGCTCGACGAAAACGACCAATTGATCGGCCCGGTTCGCTGCTACCGAGACCCGCGAAACCAAGGCTTGATGACCGACGCGATCGACCAACTCTCTCGCGAAGAGATTTTCGCCGAAACCGGTCTGCAGTTCATGGAGATCAACACGCTCTATCAATTGATGGCCGGACGCAAATTCGGTGACGTTTCGCTTCGTCATGCGAAGACCTTCCTCATGATGGCGGACTTGTTCCACTGGATGCTTTCGGGTGCCAAGACCGTTGAGGCTACTAACGCGTCGACCACCCAAATGCTCTCGCCTGAAACCGGTCAGTGGTCCACCAAGCTGCTTAGCACGTTCGACATCCCGTCGGAACTGTTCCCTGAGCCCACACCTGCCGGCACCCAAATCGGCGTTGTCCAACCCGCCTTGGCCGCGACCACTGGTTTGCATGACGTCCCCGTCATCACTCCGGCGACACATGACACCGCGTCGGCGGTATTGTCGGTGCCAGCCACCAACTTCGCACCATCGAAACCCGACTGGTGTTACATCAGCTCGGGAACCTGGTCGTTGATGGGTGTCGAGTTGCCACAACCCAACATCACGCCACTATGCAGCGAACTGAACTTCACTAACGAAGGCGGCGTTCACAACAGCACGCGTTTGCTAAAGAACATCGGTGGTCTATGGATTTTCCAGCAAATCCGTGCCTCGTTGCAACGACGAGGCACCGCACCGAGCTGGTCCGAAATGGTGGACGCTGCCCAAGCCGCTCCAGCATTCTCGCTGTTGATCAACCCGGACGATCCTACCCTGTTGGCGCCGACCGACATGATCGACGAGCTGCGAGCCTTGGCAGAGCGTACCGGGCAAACCGTCCCCACCGAAGATGGCGTCCTGTTCCGCGCCGCACTCGAAGGGCTCGCCTTGCGTTACCGCGCCACGCTCAAGAGCCTCGAACAATTGACCGAGACCTCCATCGAAACCATCCATATTGTTGGCGGCGGATCTCAAAACCAATTGCTGTGCCAGATGACCGCCGACGCATGCAATCGCACCGTCGTTGCTGGGCCAGTGGAAGCGACTGCGATCGGAAATGTCGTCATGCAAATGATCGGCAGCAAACGCTTAGAGTCGATTGACGAAGCTCGACAATTGATTCGCGACAGCTTCCCAACATTGACATACGAACCGCAAAACACTGAAGTTTGGGACGAACCCGCCGCTCGCTTTGCTGATTTAGGTTGAACGACTCTCGTACGTTTTGCTTCGTGACAACCCATCAATGTTGCATCGGTCTTCCGAATCACCAGACCAATAGCCCAACACGATAACGCCTTCTCATGACACCCGCCCTTCCCGCCGAATCAGCTCTCGCACATCGCAAACAAGCGATCCGTGCAGCGGCACACTCGGCGCGAAAAGCACAAGTTAAGAAAGACGAAATCAGTGAACGCATCGTCGACTCGGTGTGTGCCCTGGCGGCCTACCAGAACTGTCATTCGGTGCTGTGGTACATCGACGCGCGAGACGAAGTACGAACCCGACACGCTCTGCCGGCGGCGATTGCGAGTGACAAAAAGGTCGTCATCCCGTTTTGTGTTGGATCGGATCTCCAGCTTTTCCATCTGGAATCGCTCGACGAACTCACCCCAGGCAAGTACGGCATCCTGGAACCCCAACCGTCGCTGCGAAAACTACCAGCCAAACTGGTCGCCATCGCCGACATTGAATTTGTCATCGTTCCCGGTGTGGCTTTTGATTCCAACGGCCATCGCCTCGGCCACGGAAAGGGCTACTATGACAAACTGCTCCAACAAGCACCGACCACTACAATATTTGCCGGACTCGCATTTGAGTGTCAAATCTTCCCTGACATTCCAGTGCAATCACACGACATTCCCATGGACTGGGTGGTAACGGAAACGAACGTTTACCCAGGGGTTAAGTCGACGATTCACACGGCAGCACCAGACGAGCTCACTTAATGGTCATCAACGCGGCCGTTCATTACGCATGCCTCGCCATGATGGACTTAGCAATCCACAGCGAAGAGGGTGTGCCCGTACGGTCGGCGGAGATCATTCGACGCAACGAAATCCCAGGACCATACTTGGTCCAAATTCTCCGATCGCTTAAAGCAGCCGGCTTCGTCAAAGCAGTCCGCGGCAGCCAAGGTGGCTACCTTCTTGAAGTCGCACCCGACGCGATCACCCTGCTTGATATCGCCGAAGCGATCGGTTGTCCCGATTCTATCGAACCGGCTCGCGATGACGAACCTTCGGCTCAGCGAGCACTGAAGAAACATTGGCGAGCGGCGGACGAAAAATCGCGTGAACTACTCGCTCGTGTTCGGCTGGGCGATGTCATTCGTTCTATTCGGGAAAGCGAAGAACCGATGTTCTACATCTAGGCATTTCGTTCGTCGTCATCACTCGGCCCCCGTTACCAAAGC
The DNA here is from genome assembly GCF_057365095.1 of Rhodopirellula sp. J20-39. Taxonomy (NCBI): domain Bacteria; kingdom Pseudomonadati; phylum Planctomycetota; class Planctomycetia; order Pirellulales; family Pirellulaceae; genus Rhodopirellula; species Rhodopirellula sp. J20-39. The sequence continues at coordinate 7,557,706 of NZ_CP195123.1, forward strand.
AATTGTCGCTGTCACGCTCCGGTGATCCGACCCGCAATCTTTACCGATCGCTAACTGGGTGCAACGCAGGTCCGATCCGATCAAAATGTGGTCGAGGACCAACCCCATCACAAATGTCGGTCGAGCAAACCAAGTGGGCGTTACGTTCAAACCAATGCCTGCACGGCGAAGGCTGGCATCGTTCGCGAAATCAGCAAAGTGGGGCGACCAGGGCGTCACATTCAAATCGCCGATCAGAACCGTTTTGCGAGACAGGCTCGATTGCTGAGCGACATAATTTGCAAGAAAACGAAGCTGTTCGTTTCGGTAATCAAATCCAGAAGAACCCATCGGCGGGTAAGTATGCGCCGCGATAATTCGGTAGCCTTCAACCTCCACTTGGATCGCCATGGGTCCGCCCGCCACATCGAAAACTTCAGTTCGCTGTAGCGGATAGCGACTGAGCATTCCAATCCCAAAATTGCCTGTGTCCTGGGGTCGCAGCTCTTGATGTGGATGAGAGTCACCAAACGCTTCTTGCAGTGTGCCAGCCAACTCGGTCGACAATTCGAGCACGGCAAACACGTCCGGATTAATCTGCTTCAACTCCGTAATCACATCATCGTGCCGAAGATTCGACGTCAACACATTGGTCGTCAAAATGCGTAACGACTCAAGCGATTCGCCTTCGCGGTGAGGCTCTAAGGATCCCGGATCATTTTGCCCCGAGTCCGCAACCCTGTCGGTCCAGGCCGGAAGGAGTAAAATTAGATGCAGCAAAAGTAACGCAGCAAGACTCAGCAACAACCGTTTTGACAACCGACTCGACAACGGCACAAGGCTCGCGTTCCAACGCAGTCCCGCCACGCAACACACGCCCATCCAAATCAGAATGCCAACCACCCACTGAACCCGCAAGTTCGCGACCAGATCGCAAACCCAGTGATAACGCCCTAACAGCGAAACAAACGTCAAAACGGCCAGCAGCGCCGTGACGAGTTGCAAAAAGGCGCCGAACCAGGAATGAGTTTCAGTACGTGTGGACAAGCGAACCGCCCTTCAGATGGAAATTCCAAACCATCACTGTAGCCGGTTTTACGATCGAGTTTGGCTCCACAGGCAGCGCCAGCGCAACAATGGCTCACCACGTCTGAACGACGAAAACTAAGTCAGTACTCGACGCAAGAATCCATGTTGCAAGTGTGCCTGGCCCACGCACCAAACCTGTTGCACGTCAAAATGATCGAAAGTTGACTGTGCTTCTTGAAGCAACTTGGCCAACCGCATTTTCAGCGCAACTTGCTTTTGTTCGATTGCATCATCAACTCGTTTTGGAAACTCGAGCGCCGCCAGGTTCCGCTTCGCTTGCTCAGCCTGTTTCAAAGTCAACTTCGTCTCGCGAGCAACGCTGGACGTGACGTCCTCACCACCCGACTCCTGACTCCAGTACCAAACCGCAATTGGGGAGACTAACACCATCGTCGTCATCGAAGCTCCCACGCTGATGACCGCCACGGTTGGCAATATTTTGCCCCCTACCACCGCATCTTGGAGTTCTTGCTTGTCTGTACTTTCGCTATTGGCATCCTCGTCCTCGGATGAGGATGGATCGAGCAGATCGGCAAATTCGAATGCGGCGAAATTGGCCAATGCGATCGCATCAGGAACCATCCCATCGATTGCGGTCAAACCGCCCGACCCTAACAAGTCGACGCGCCGCTGTACTGCCACGCGAGTTGCAGCCGCCATCATCAACGGTCGTCCCGTTTTGGCCTTTTTGTCGTAATTGCTTCGCCACGTGATCAACGCCAAGTCATCTTTGTCGATCGGAATCCGACCACGAGCCTCGGCTTCGACCATTTTGTCCGCGTCCTTGTCATTGACCGGCGGCAATTCACAAAATCGCCCCACCGTTTCATACGCTGGCAAGTTACACCACACCGTGGCACCGGTCAGATCAACCTCTTCAAGCAATGTCTTTAGCGAAGAAACAACCTCGTCACTTTTGCCACTGCGAAGATTCCCGCCGCGGCAAACAGGAGTTTCGAACTCGATGCTAAAACTCTTTCGCACCGTTGGCTTGGACTTTCCTTTTTCTATTTCCAAACACACCACTCGGATACCTGCAGCACCGATATCAAAGCCCCATGCGAGTTTGCTCTTCCCCTTCGCGATTTTGGCAAACATCCCTTTCTTGACAATCATGTTGTCAGTGATTCGCGTGCAGCCCAAACCTTGCAACGCCAAGCCTATAGCCACGGCATACGGTCCGTACGACGCGATGGGATCGGACAACGATTCCAGGTCAAGCGATTCAACTTGCCCTAACACGCCCAAGCGACCGCCAGCCCAACTCCGCCGGTTCCCCGTCCATTCCGGGTACAGGTCACGACGTCGTTTTCGTTTCCCTTTCACGGCGTCTTTAAGTTGTTTGACCAAGTCAGCAGCGTGACCGCTTCCAGGCACCTCTTTGGAAAACCGCAACGCCAAACGGCCCAAGTTGTTATGCGCAAAAGGTTCGTCTTTGAATTGACCACTCAACCAGTTCGCCGTCTCGATCTGATCCTTGAGTTTGTAGTACGCGTCGCTACGCACTGATTCAGACAAACAGGAAAGTGTTTCGCTGGCGGCAGTAAAATCTTGCCGAGCGAACAATTTCTCGGCTCGACGAATTAGCTTGCCACCAAGTTGGCTCGACAGGGTTAAGTACTGTTCATTGCCCGGCTGCAACTCAAGAAGCTGGCTGGTCAATCCCATCGCCGACAAGTAGTCCTTCTCGATCAATCGTTGCTGCAACTCTTTTTGCAACTCGGCAAGCTGCCCCAAATGTTGACGTCCCGTATTCAAAATGTTTCGGGATGCGTCATCGAGCAAGCGGTCCGGCAATGGCGATAACGCCGCGACCGCCTTCGCATGATCGCCGCTATCAAAAAGTTGACGAGCTTGTTCAATCCGAGTGGCGGCATCGCCCAACACGCGATCTCTCAATGCCTGAATCTTACCGCTGGCCTGGCTGGCAGTGGCCGCTTGCTTAGCGAAGCGAAAATCCTTGATCTCCGCTATCGATTTTAGAATAGCGAGCGATCGTTCATATTCGTGTGATTTCGCTGCCGCCACCGCTTCGGCAAGTCGCTTCTCGTTGGCTACCACTCGTTCGGACAACCAAGCCGACAGATCGGTACCACAGGCAACACAGAATTTCTGCGTCAAGGTCACCGATCCATTGCATTGCTTGCACGATTCGTGAAGCGAGTGGCCGCAAGAAACACAAAACTGCGCCGCATCCCCATTGGCATGCTGGCAAGCGCCACACTGCAGTGTCGCGGCAGGAGACTCTGAAACGCTCATCGAAAGACTGACCAGAAAGAAACAGGGGCGGACACTTTCATTGCTGGACCTAGCCTGAATCGCACGCCGGGGATGCCTCCTTAGCGTGCGATTGGACATCTAGACCACTGACCCTGGCGAGCTTACTACCTGCCTATTGACTTACAAAAGGCTCTCTTTGGAACTCCATGATTGTTGGCTCGAAAGTTCACGATTCCTTCACAAAAACCAAGCCTGCTACCTTCATCGGACAATGTGAGCGATAAAGTAGGGTGTTATCTGCCGTTTCGTTTTCATGAGATTACTTCGCTTGTTCGCACGCCGTTCCCGCCGCTTCCATTCCTACCGCAAGCTTGCCGTCACGATCGTGATCGGATACCTCGTCGTCGCTGCGATTTACATCGGGGTGACGGCGTCCGTGTTTGCGGCGTCCCATGGTCATTGGTCGTTCCAAGAAGCTGCACTGCCTCGCCTGAATGACGTTGTCATCTTCACGTTTTTCGCCGTTTGCGGTGCCAGCGTCGGCAGCTTCCTCAACGTCGTCGTCTGGCGGATGCCGCAAGGACTCAGCGTGAATGGGCATTCGTTTTGTCCGCGATGTCGAAACACCCTTCGGGTCCGCGATAACGTCCCCGTCTTTGGCTGGTTGTGGCTGGGAGGCCGGTGCCGCGATTGCCGGCTCCCGATCTCATCTCGCTACCCGATCGTCGAAGCCGCTGTCGCGATCACGTTCGCCTTCGTCGGCACGCTCGAACTCTACGAATGGAATCTCCCCTATCACCCTTCGCCCTTTCGAAACGGGATTTTAACTCCCATGGTTTCAACCTATTCGGTTGTGCCGGTGACCTACCATCTGGTCGGATTGGCGATCGCGTGGGCGATGGGATTGATTCGTTACGATCGCAACGGGATCCCAGCCCGCTTGGTTTACTTCGCTGCCGCATGGCTAATCGCAGGAATGATTTTGATTCCGTCGCTCGCGATGGTCCCATGGCAACTGGACCTTCCCCAAGGCTGGCATGAATTCGTCAACGGCGGCTTAACGGCACGACGCTCAATGTCGGCGCGACTTGATGAAGTCGCCATCCAGAATCTGGGTAACACGCCACTGCTCATCCAAACCCTCGTACGGATTCTTACCTCGTTAGTTGCCGCGTGTTTCTTCGCCCGAGTCATGGCTCGAGCGTTATGCCCTCAAGCCGATTTGAAGACGGATCCGCTAGGCAATCACACGCGGCGGCTAGTCGATCTCGTGATGATAATTTCCGTGGTCGCGTTGATTGTTGGATGGCAGTCAACGTCCGGTGTCTTGATCGCAGCTTCCATCTACGCCGTTATGTGTGGTCGCCGGTTTGGCCCCAACCGAACCGATGCCATGGGGCGATTTTCGTTATGTCTGCCAGTCGCTTTGGCACTGCAGGTCATGCTATGGCGTCCACTGATGGAATCGGGATTATGGCCATCCGCCCCCGACCAAGACGGCTCCGACCGCGGAGTAATCCTGGGATTCGCGATCGCTACCTTGTGCATTCCTCTTTGGCTCAAAGAATCGCCCCCGCCCGAAACGGGAAACGCGTTCTTAGAACCTGACGCAGATTCGGAACCGGATCTCGATTGCGAGTCACATCCTGAAGCGGAATCCGGCAGCGACATTACTCGTCCTATCGTGGACTCCGATCCAACCGAATCGGACCTGCCCAAATCCGACCCAACCGCTTCAAAAGAAATTTCCCCCGAACAGTGACCGCGTGACGGCTGTAGTGAAAACGCGATGCGATAAACTGTCGCCTTGCGATACTAGCCAGACTCCATGGCGATTAAACTGAGGGCTGATCGGATCAACACCCCTCCTGATCAACGCCCCTGTCGTCCCCCCAAACGAGCACCGCATTGTCCGCAGGCGATGAAAACGTCCTGATTCGCCGCGCCCTGGAAGGAGACCAGCCGGCGTTTGAATTGCTGGTTATCGAGCATCAAGACCGACTTTTTGGGGCAATGACGCACGTCTGTGGAAACACCCATGATGCCGAAGAAGTCACTCAAGAAGCCTTCATTCGAGCATTCATCAAGCTGGAAAGTTTTCAGCAAAACAGCCAGTTTTTCACATGGTTGTACCGAATCGCGTTCAACATCGCCCTTTCGCGAAAACGTCGAAAACGAGCCAAGGTTTCGCTCGATCAGCAACGGGAAGATCTCGGCAGCGATGTGATCGACCAGGGCGATGCCGTTGACGCAGCCATGATCCGCAACGACCACGTGAGCCTGGTTCAAACCGCCCTGGACCAGTTAAGCGACCAACATCGAGCCATTTTGATCTTGCGGGAAATGGAAGAAGCTTCTTACGAGGAAATCGCGGAAATCCTTGAATTATCGATCGGCACCGTCCGGAGTCGACTCAACCGGGCCCGCAAACAACTTCGATTGACCATCGAACAGGTTCAAACCGAAGTAGATTGAGGGGTCGGACTTACCGGTCTTACACCCGCCTGACTCAATCTCCCCGAGAGAACAGACGCGACTCGCAAACAAACTCGTGATGGCTAACAAAAAAACACGCACACGACCGGATTTTGAAAACATCGCCCCCGGCAGCGTGTTCGATACAGCCAGCGTTCCGGAAAAGAGCGAACCGGAAACGTCGCGAACTCGGCGGCCGTTTATCGGAATTCAGTTCAAATGCTGTCGCACCTATGGCCGAATCTACCGTAACCACGATGCGACCGCATATGCCGGAAGTTGCCCACGCTGTGGCAAACGCGTCAATGTTCCTATTCGCCATGGTGGCGGCTCGGCGAGATTTTTTTCCGCTGGCTGAAACCCTTCTTCCCGTCCGCAAAAAGCTGCGTGTCGTACTGAAAAGTACCGGTTTCACTCCAATTCGGCTGCTTTTACCGACAAAATCGGAAATAACCTGCCGAAGACAGGGCCTCACAACCGAAACAGACCATAACACCGGTCGGATCGGCAGGCGACGAACGTTTGTTGCAGATCCATCAGCAGTCCGATTGGACGCCTGCTGATCCACGACCACATTCAGGACTGTTGGGAGGCATTTCGATGCGACGCAAATATTTCGGACTGGCGATGGCAGCCGTTGCCACCCTGGGACCTGCCCAGGCCTTTGGTGACGACAAAGAAATCGCAAAATCAATCATTGATCGACTGAAGGTCAGCCGCGACGCGGGTGAACTCAAGAATTTCACGCTCGACATGAAAGTCGATGAAGGCGTGGTACTTTTCCGCGGTAAAGTCACCGGGGACGCACAGCGAGCCGTTGTGCTTGCAACTTCCGAGGGCGTTGAAGGCATCCGTGATGTCGTCGATGAACTCGAAGTGCAAGAAACGGTAGCACTGGCAGCTTCCAAGCCCGCCAAACTCTATCGCCCAAAAGCCTCGGTTCAAACAACCGAAGCTTCACAAGAATCAACCACACCCGAAGATGCTATCGAATTCGCGAAAGCACTAACGGAATCAACCGCACCAGTCGCCGACAGCGAGCTGACGCTTCCAACGGAAGAACCAGCCGCACCGGCGCCAGCAAATCTGGCCAGTGCAAAGGTTGCCAGTGCAAAGGTTGCTCAAGTCAACCCACACGTTGACACCAACGTGGCTTCGGAAAAACAAGAAGTCGTGCCCGGTCTCGTGCTGCCAACCGCAGCTTACGAAGGCACCACTGCCAGCCATACCGTCCCCAGCCAACCCGCTGCAAAGCCAATGGTGAACGATGACCAACTGATTCAGTCGGTCGTTCAAGCGATCAGCCGAGCCAAAGCGGAAGGACACGTCGCCAACTTCGGTGTCGACGTGAATTCCTATGACGGAATTATCGAACTGGAAGGCAAAGCTGCCTCGCAACAACAACGCGACTTCTTGGCCAACATCGCTCGACATGCTCCCGGTGCCCGTGGCGTCCGTAACATGATCGAAGTCGAACGTCCTTCGGTGCCTGCCCAAACCGTTGCTCACCGATCTGCGCCTCAGGTCGCTGCTCAACCACGTCAAGCAGCTCCGCGTCTACAACCACTGCCACAAGGCAACCGTTCGGCCATGGCTGCGATGCCTTCGGGACACATGTCGCAACCACAAGGCCAGTATCAGCAACGCCAGCACCAAGGTGTGCCAGCTCGTGCTGCATCCTACGGTTACGGTGGCGGCCAACAAATGATCAACGGCGAAATGGTCGTTCCAGGAAGCGTCGTCAATCACGGTCCTGTTGCTGGCTCCTACGGTGGCCAAGTCAGCGGAGCCCCCATGATGGGTCAACCTGTGCCGATGGCACCAGCGGCTCCCGCCGGTGCTCCTCGCTACGATTCGCCAAACCTGCCTAACTACGCTTGGCCAGGCTACGCCGCCTCGCCGAACTACGCTGCATTGTCGTACCCACAACAGTACAGCCCATCGGCGTTCCCATACATCGGCCCGTTCTACCCTTACCCACAAGTCCCATTGGGATGGCGTAAGGTCAGCCTGGAATGGGACGACGGCTGGTGGATGCTTGACTTCACCGACAAGTAATCGGCTTCACTGAACGCCATTAGCCCGCTAGGTAATCTTCTTACTTAACGGGCTACTTTGTCCAAAAGCCAACGTCGCCACTCCTGACAAATACGATCGAAAGCTCGGTATCCCTATGCGGACACCGAGCTTTTTGCATTCCTAAATGCTGGGACGACCGCCTTCCCGAATGACCACGGCCCTACCGCTACGCCTGCCCACGCGTCAATTTCGCGGGGACATCCACAACCGATTTTGATATGATGTCTGGGCAATCTTTTCTCTGATACGAATACAATCTTCCATGTCCAGCGCCGAATCCCTCGAACGTCTCGAAGTCAATCTGTCGCCACAGGAGCGTTTCGAGGAATACCTGCAAAGCCGTGGACAACGACAAACCAAACCTCGGAAGTTTCTCGTCGAAACGATCTTTTCACAGCACGAACACTTCGACGCTGACGAATTAATCGAAAAACTGCCTCGAAAGGGGCAACCCAACTACGTCAGCTCAGCGACCGTCTACCGATCGCTACGGGAATTTGTGGACGCCGGACTGTTGATCAGCTTCCAACTCGACGGACGCATGGTTTACGAGCTGGATTATGGCTACCCGCCCCACGATCACCTGTACTGCACCCGCTGTCGTAAATTGATCGAGTTCCGGAGCGAGGAACTGATGAGCATTCGAAATGCCGAAGCGGCCCAGCACGGCTTCCGAGTCACCGGACACCGGCTCATCGTCCAAGGCGTCTGTCGCGACTGCACAGGCAGCCGCCGTAAGAAACGCAAGCAAGACCTGATCTAGGAAAGGCGTGCCCTAGAACAAGGCGTGCTCTCAAACCGTCTCACCGGCATCGCCGCAATGCGGTCACACAGGCCGCAGATAAGTCGCTCACACCACGCTGATGGCAAGGCGAAGTTTCCCCCCAAGTCCAGTCGCCAACGCTTCTAGGATCGCTGGAGCACGGCCAGAAACTCGCAACCCGCATGTACATAGGATGCGAGCTCAAATCAGCTAAAACGCCAGTGGGCTGTAACAGGCCGGCCAGATTACGGTGTGTCGCGAATCTGCTTTAGTAACGCCGAGAAGACCAATTCGTTGGCATCAAAATCGCGGCTCTCTGCCTGCATTTGGACCAAGATTCGTCCAGCGATCGGCATCTGCTCGCGTGTTGAATCCGGTGCGTCCAACAGCACGACTCGCGAGATCACCATTAGATCGAGATAGTAAAATCGCAGATCCATTGCCCGCTCATCCGGATCGGCTCCAGGCAGAACAATGCTTTCCCGCTCAACTTCTTCATACTGATCACGCAACATCAAGTCGATCTCGCTCAGGATCGCTTCGTCTTCTCGCGTAATCGGCAACGTTTCCAGCGAAACGAAACCACCGCTGGGCAGATCGAACATCACGCCCTGGTCGCCCTCGTCCTTGGCACGCTCAACCAACACCCAGTTGTCTGGGTATAGGAACTTCAAACCAAAACCGACAAATACCGAGGGCTCAGCCACGCTAACCTTCCAACCGTTTTTTGATGTCCTCAGGAATTGCCGACTTGCTCAACTGCCCGCCAGCCGTCAATTGACAGCAAACCACAACAATCTCGCCGGTCGCTACATTACGCCCCTCACATGTAATACCAAACCGGTACGTCACGCTGCTTCCACCGATGCGATCAACGTATAAAGCGACATCCAATACGTCTTCAAATCGCACGGGGCCCTGGTAATCACAACGCGCCGAAACACGTGGCCAGGTCACACTATGGGCATGATCTTCACCCGGCATCACGGCAATCCCTACCGAACGCAGGAACTCGTGCTCGACCGATTCTAAGATCGGGAAGAATGCCGAGAAATGAACGATGCCAGCCGCGTCGGTGTCACGAAACTCCACGCGACGCTTAGCTAGAAAGCGGGGCGAGCGAACGCCCTCGCCAGAATTTTCCACGTCGCGATTACTCGCCGACGAATGGCAACAAAGCCATGAAACGAGCTCGCTTAACAGCCGCTGTCACAGCATGCTGGCTGGCTGCGGTGCAACCACTCTTGCGACGGCCCATGATGCGTCCTTGACGGTTCACCATCTTCGATAGCAAGTCGATATCTTTGTAATCGACATACATCGGCCGTGGCCGGTGACCATCGACGAAGATTGGATCTTTTTTGCGGGTACGGCTACGGACGCGTGATCGCTTACGGGCACGGCTACGCGTGCTCATGGGACGTGGAGGCATGGTCTTCCTGTGAAAGTAAAAGGCGAATGGTCTCATTCGGTCGAACAACCACGCACAATACGCAGTCACCCGACTCGCCGAAGGGCGACCAGTGTGATGATGTATCGTAAATAATGCAATGCGTATTTAGCGAACTTTCATAGGCTAGGTAGCGATCGCCAAAACACCGCCAGCCAAACCCGGCAGATAACACACCCAACACATTCCTCCCCAGAACAGGAAATCAAGACCACACGCTAATCAGATCACACGGCACCGCCATCTCAGAATCAAATTGCACAAGCTCCGGCTCAGGATGCAAGTGGCACAACCACGGCGAACTCGCTGGATTCATAGGGCACGCCATTGGCCAGGTCCATCACCGATGCAGGACATTAGCGGAGATGCGGGATGCAGCTAATTAACCGGTGGTAGTGGGCGGCCATCCCCAGCTGACTGCCACTCATCGACCGATCGCGAGACGGCGCTCACGAGGAGCATGAACGACTAAGCTGGGCAAGCATCGAGTTCGCCAGCTCGCCACTACTCAGCGACCACCATCCGAACCGCGTCGCCACCAGAACAGGTCAAGGACCAGCACTAACTCGGAATCTGCGGGGTGCGGTGCTGCGAACTTGCGGAATTGGTTGGGCGCATAAAAAAACCCTCCGACCGAAGTCGAAGGGTTTTAAAAATCTGGCAATACCTACTTTCACACTGGTATGCACTATCATCGGCTCACAAAGCTTGACTTCTGTGTTCGGGATGGGAACAGGTATAACCTTTGCGATATCGTCGCCAGAAAGACTTGCCGAAGGGTATTTCGCCTCCGGCAAGCCAGATTGTTTGGTAGATCCAATTCTTGTTTCTTCGGAAGCCATCCGATCACACTTGAGTGCGGGATATCGGTGGCCAAACCTTCGCCCGTTAGTATTGGTTTGCTGAATGCGTTACCGCACTTACACTTCCAACCTATCAACCTGGTCGTCTTCCAGGGGGCTTTCGACTAATGTCTACGAATCCTTATCTCTGGGCGGGCTTCACGCTTAGATGCTTTCAGCGTTTATCCGTTCCGAAGTTAGCTATCCAGCCGTGCCGCTAGCGCGACAACTGGTACACCAGAGCTTCGTCCAACTAAATCCTCTCGTACTAAAGTTGAATCCCATCAAGATTCGAACGCCCACGGCAGATAGGGACCGACCTGTCTCACGACGGTCTGAACCCAGCTCACGTACCACTTTCATTGGCGAACAGCCAAACCCTTGGGAGCTTCTACACCCCCAGGATGTGATGAGCCGACATCGAGGTGCCAAACCGCATCGCCGCTGTGGACGCTCGGATGCGATAAGCCTGTTATCCCCGGAGTACCTTTTATCTGATGAGCGATAACCCTTCCATTCGGGATTACCGGATCACTAAGGCCTACTTTCGTACCTGCTCGACTTATGGGTCTCGCAGTCAAGCACACTTTTACCTTTACGCTCTACGTCTGATTGCCGACCAGACTGAGTGTACCTTTGCACTCCTCCGTTACTCTTTGGGAGGAGACCGCCCCAGTCAAACTGCCCGACTGACACTGTCCTTTGCCCCGTTTCAGGGGATCAAAGTTAGAATTAAAATATAACCAGGCTGGTATTTCAACAACGGCTCAGAATGCACTAGCGTGCAAACTTCGAAGCCTCCCAGCTATCCTACACAAATTATATCTCAACCCAATAGCAGCCTACAGTAAAGGTTCACGGGGTCTTTCCGTCTAACCGCGGGTATGTGGCATCTTCACCACAACTACAATTTCACCGGGTCTGTGGTTGAGACAGTGCTCCAATCGTTACGCCTTTCATGCAGGTCGGAACTTACCCGACAAGGAACTTCGCTACCTTAGGACCCTCATAGTTAGGGCCGCCGTTTATTGGGGCTTCGGTCGCCAGCTTCGCCGTGAGGCTAACCGTCTTCCTTAACCTACCAACACCGGGCAGGCGTCAGTCTCTATACATCCACTTGCGTGTTAGCAGAGACCTGTGTTTTTGATAAACAGTCGTTAGAGCCGATTTTCTGTGGCCTGTTCCAGCGTGAACCGGACCAGGCGCCCCTTATCGCGAACTTACGGGGCCATTTTGCAGAGTTCCTTAACCACAGTTCTCCCGAGCGCCTTAGAATTCTCATCTCGCGTACCTGTGTCAGTTTTAGTACGGTCAGTTGCTTAACCTAGCAGCTTTTCTTGGACGTCCTTCCAATGACTTCGAGAACTTGGATGCTCTCGAGCTATGCCTTGATAAACATCGGTGATTTAATCCCGAATCTCTCAGCCTTCGCTACGGACATTTCTATTCGTACCGCTCACTTTCTGGACGCCGTCCCTGCATCGAATACACAACCGGCGAAGGAATATTGACCTTCTATCCATCGTCTACGCCTTTCGGCCTCGACTAAGGTACCGGCTAACCCTGGGCGGATTTACCTTCCCCAGGAAACCTTACGCTTTCGGCGAATAGGATTCTCACCTATTTTATCGTTACTCATTCCGGCATAATCACCCGATGAAGCCGACACCACTCGTTACCGTATGGCTCGTATCTCTTCATCGGCGCTCTCCTACCACTCTAGATAAATCTAGAATCCGCTGCTTCGGTGTAATACTTACTCCCGTTCATTATCGGCGCAGAAATGCTCGACTGGTAAGCTGTTACGCACTTTTTAAATGGTGGCTGCTTCTAAGCCAACATCCCAGCTGTCACGGCACTTCAACTTCCTTAGTGACTAAGTATTACTTCGGGACCTTAGCAGGCGATCTGGGTTGTTTCCCTCTCGACCCTGGAGCTTATCCCCCAGGGACTGACTGCCGAGGTAAGGTGAACCGGTATTCGGAGTTTGGTTCGGTGGGGTACCCTTGGAAGGGCCCCCATCCGATTCAGTATCTCTACCCCCGGTCACTAATTTACTCGACGCTATCCCTCAAGATATTTCGGAGAGAACGAGCTATCTCCTGGTTTGATTACACTTTCAGTCCTCCCCACAAGTCATCCCCTCAGTTTTCAACCTAAGTGGGTTCGGTCCTCCACGCAGTTTAACCCGCGCTTCAACCTGCTCATGGGTAGATCACACAGGTTTCGCGTCTGCAGCAAACGACATATTTCGCCCTATTCAGACTCGGTTTCCCTTGGGCTTCGTTCCGTCAGAACTTAACCAAGCCGTTTACCACAACTCGCCGGATCATTATGCAAAAGGCACGCCGTCACACATTAAAATAGTGCTCCGACCGCTTGTAGGCACATGGTTTCAGGTTCACATTCCTCCCCTAGCAGGGGTTCTTCTCACCATTCACTCACGCTACTGGTTCGCTATCGGTCGTTAGAGAGTATTTAGCCTTACGGGATGGTCCCCGTGGATTCAGTCTAGGTTTCACGTGACTAGACCTACTCAGGTGCTTCTAAGGTGCAATGAAGTTTTTATGTACGGGGCTGTCACCCTCTGTGGCCGACCGTTCCAAGTCGTTCTACTAACCAATTGCAATCCCATATTGAAGTCCTACAACCCCGCGAGGGAAACCCCCACGGTTTGGGCTATACCGATTTCGCTCGCCGCTACTGACGGTATCGATTTTTCTTTCTATTCCTCTAGTTACTTAGATGTTTCAGTTCACTAGGTTGTTACAGACATACCTATGTATTCAGTATGCTGCGGTCGGGAATCCCGGGATCATCACTTGTGTGTCAATTTCCCCAGGCTTTTCGCAGACTTCCACGCCCTTCTCCTTCTAACGCCAAGACATCCCCCATGTGCCCTTATTAGATTGGCCACCGAAATCCCGAACTCAAGACAACCTCCAGATAAACTGAAGAGCCGCTCGAAATCGTAGATTTCAATTTGAATCTATTAACGATATCACATTCAAGAATCTTAATCGAATTCTATGCCAACACTCCGATCAACCCGTCTTGCGACAAGCTTCACTTCGTCTTGGCAACGCTTCCAAAAGAACTTACTTCACTCCTTGCGATGACTGCCTAAACCAGCCCGAAACGGACTGACTAAACACCAAAGCAAGGTGATCTATAAATCTTATCTACCAAACAACCAAATTGTAAAAAATCAGTTTTCCGGAATGCCCACCGAAGCGGGGACCCAGAAGACGCTGTCAAAAACAGCCGGTTAACCTCCCCGCAAAAAGGGAGAACAACCGGTCGCTTTCGGGCGAACGAGGAAATTAGCTGTTGGCCCTCTCTACGTCAAGCGTAAAAGGGTAAGAAGATACATCAGAAATTCAAACTATCTACAAACCCAGCTTTTGCCCGTAATTCGTTGGATAAAAGCGAGCAACTCGGTCTCTTAAGAATTCCCAAACGGCCATTTCGGAAAGAAAAGCAGGCAAAACAAATCGCAGGGAGCAGCCATTGGCATGAAGCTCGGCACTCTAGATCCAGCCCCCGAAGCTCCGGTGATTAGACATCGAACATCCGCTCATTCTCGGATGCCGAAAAGGGGTACCAAGCTTCTGATTCCGGGACAGCCAAACCTTTCGCCAATTGGAACAGCCCTCGACCGCACCCGAAGTTACAGACAAACCTCAGCACGCTCGCTTGCACATCGCCAACAGAACACCAATCTCCCAGGACTCCACAAGTATTTTACAGCGGTGAGTCATCTCAATTCGTTGCTGGAGGCGAAAGCTGCCTAATCCCCAATCGCCAGAAACCGTTGCGAATATTGGAGGAGCCGCCAACCGAAACCCACATCGCCAAACCTTGACAATCGCTCCAGAACGAGTCTGCAACGTATCAAACCGAGTAAAGACCAAATTCAGAACGCCGAAAAATCGCAACTGGCAATCAATCGTCGCGATAAATCCACGCACCAATCCCAAAGAGGAAACGCTAACAAGAACGCTTTATCCGAGCATGGGTAACAACACACGAGAATATTCACCTCCCGCCTAAATCGGAAACCACGCCCCGAAACCGCTCGCAGCACGGCAGGCTCTAAGATAGACGACAGCCTGACGATTCCGTCTCGGCAAGACACGGCACTTACCCCAATTCTCCATCACCGATGCAGTACTTTGCTGAGAATAGGGAATGGAGCGGATAGTGGATGGAGCCAATCGGCCGGTGGTAGCGGACTGATTTCTGCAGTTTCCTACCTACCCCGGATGGACCGGTAGACCCGGATCCCTAAGAGTCGGTACGCCGAGGCCGACCGCCGCACCGGGATCTCGCCCATGTTTAGCGTTCAGCAGCAGAATCACGTCGC